>CAXXHF010000003.1:42500-488337 GCA_963669405.2 Flavobacteriaceae bacterium | reverse complement strand
TATTGAAAGCACCATCGGAGATAGTTCTGGATTCATACAATGGGTTTCCTGAGCTATCCAATACGGGATCTCCATTGGCATCCAATTGTTCGCGAACTCCTAGAAAGCTGAATGTTCCCGAAACTGTTTGTGCGTCCTGATCAAACTCAGTAATTTCCAACTGTCCTGTCCCTCCATTAATGCCTTCCGTAAAATAAAAATTTCCTTCTACTGGGAAGTAAGTTCCACTATTAGGAGTTGCATTTGTGGCAGTAAGGCTAAAAATACCGACCGCAGGAGTTCCCACACTTAGGGTTATTACCTCACCATTGGATTTCACACCATTGATTAAAATAATATCGGTAGATGTTACATAAGTTGCGTTTACAATATCCGCAACAAATTCATCGGCCCCAACGGTAGCAATAAACTGGCCTTCTTCAGCCGTATTTCCTTCCTCTTCAGAAACAAATTGACCTTCAAGCGGTTCATTGTCACAGGCAGTAAAACCAAATGCTAATAGGGCAACAAGCATCCAGTTGAGTAGTTGTATCCTTTTCATAAGTAAGTAGTTTGCTTAGGTATTAAACGCAAACATAAAGAAAAATTGTTTAATCTTTTTGATTTCTGGGTACCCGAAATAACAAAATAACACCCAATACAAAGAAAATAATGAGAAAAACAATCGAATATCGCATACTACCCGTTAATTGTTCCACAAAACCATACAGGAACATCCCTATAATAATCCCGATTTTTTCAGAAACATCATAAAAACTGAAATACGACGTGGTGTCTTCCGTTTCTGGTAAAAATTTTGAATAGGTAGATCTGGAAAGAGCTTGAATGCCACCCATTACCAAACCAACCAATACTGCAGCAATATAAAACTCCATTGGGGTGGTTATAAAGTAGGCGTAGGCACAGATAAAAATCCAAAATATATTTACATAAACCAATGCCTTTATATTTCCAATACGTTCTGAAAGACGGGCCATAAGGATAGCCCCTACCACAGCAATAAGCTGAATTAATAATATACTTGTAATAAGTCCTGTAGTTCGTTCGCTATCACTTCCCCACTCCAATTCCTGTTCACCAAAATATGCAGCGGCCAACATAACAGTCTGTACGGCCATACTATATACAAAAAAGGCTATGAGATAACGTTTTAACCTGAGTTGTCCCCCCAAATCCTTCCAAATCTTTTTCAACTCCTGAAACCCATTAAACAGAACCTGCTTGGTTAATGGACCATCTGCTTTATTTCCTTTAGGTAAGTATTTATAGGTGTATTGGCTAAAAGCAATCCACCATACACCTGTTAGCACAAAGGATAACTTAGTTGGAAGAGCTTCGCTTTCAAAACCAAAAACTTCATATCCCAGGATCATTCCTAGACATAACACAAGCAATAACACACTCCCTACGTACCCCATTGCATACCCTTTGGCACTAATCTTATCGTGTTGCTCTGGGTGTGCTATATCTGGAAGGTATGAGTTATAAAACACAATACTTCCCCAAAAACCAACCAATCCCAATAGATAACAGAGCAGGCCGAAATAAATATGTTCTAAACTGAACCAAAAAAGAGCTATCGTACTCAAGGCTCCCATATAACAGAAAAACTTCAGGAAAAACTTCTTATTTCCTACATAGTCGGCAATACCCGACAGTATGGGAGAAATGATGGAAACAATAGCAAATGCAATTGCTGTTGTATAAAAAATAAGGGGACTTCTTCGAAGCATTATTCCAAACACTTCAATTTCTTCGATCTCGGCACTTCTAAATAGAGCTCCATAAAAAAGTGGAAAAACAGCAGATGCTATCACCAAACTGTATACGGAGTTGGCCCAATCATAAAAGGCCCATGCATTTAATAATTTTCTGCTTCCCTTAGGTAGTTGTGTTGCCATACTTAAATAAAAAAAGCTGCCATACAGCAGCTTTTTATGGTTTTGTTAGATTTATCTTTTAAAAGTGGTTACGCCAAATTTTCTGGCCTCGGCTTTTGCTTCTGGCGCCCATTGAGTGATGTTGTTAATACGGGTATCACTGGAAGGGTGTGTACTTAAAAACTCTGGTGGGGCTTGCCCTCCTGAATTAGCCTTCATACGCTTCCATAGTTCGGCTGCTTCAATAGGGTCATAACCTGCAATTGCCATTAAGGTTAAACCAATTTTATCTGCCTCACTTTCGTGATTTCTATTAAACGGAAGCATTACTCCTACGGTACTTCCTATTCCATATGCTTGATTGAAAATTTGTTGGTTTTTAGGGTCCTTGCTCAAGGCCACATTTCCAGCCACAGCACCTAGTGCCTGAAGTTGCCCAGCACTCATTCTTTGTTGTCCATGGTTGGCCAGAGCGTGAGCTACCTCATGCCCCATGATCGCTGCAATTCCAGCTTCTCCATCAGCAATAGGAAGAATTCCAGTATAAAAAACGATTTTGCCTCCTGGCATACACCATGCATTCACTGTTGGATCGTTTACCAAATTGTATTCCCATTTGTAGTCCTTTAAATAACCCGCATATCCATTTGCAGTAAGCCAACGCTCGGAAGCAACAGATATTTTTTGACCAATATTAGTGATCATTTGTGCTTCTGAAGTCCCAGTTACCACATTATTCTCAGACAAAAACTGATCATATTGTTGAAAAGCCATGGGGAATAATTGCGAATTTGGAACCAAAGCCAGAGTTTTCTTCCCTGTAAAAGGATTTGTGCTACAGCTGGTTATAAAAACAAAAACTGCCAGCAGAGATACAAATTGTTTAATGTTTATCATAGTACGTTGATTTTTCAGCCTAAATATAGCCATATAATTTTACTTTTTTAATTAAAAATATTTAATCAAAGAGTAGGCCAATATATAAAATGGAACGACTTTTGATTCGAAATTACCATCAAAAAATATATAGATATGAAAAAAATAGTTTTCCTCCTCGCCATTGTTAGTACATTTGTTTTTACCGCCTGTGAAGGAGATCCAGGACCTCCGGGACCTCAAGGCGAACCAGGTATCAATATTCTAGGAAAGGTTTTTGAAGCCACCGTAGATTTTACGACAGGTAATGATTTTAGACAATTAGTTACCATTCCATCAAGTATTGAAGTATTTGAAAGTGATGTTATACTGGTATACTGGTTGGAAGATGTGGTTTCCGATGGAAACGGTGGGACCCTTGATATATGGACCCCCCTACCTCAAACTATTTATTTAGATACAGGTGGTTCTTTTCAATATACATTCAACCATTCATTTTTAGATGTTTTGTTGTTCCTTCAGGGAGATGTAGATTTAACAACGTTAGGAAATGGGTTTACAAACGACCAAACTTTCCGTATCGCAGTAGTTCCATCTGAATTTGGAGACGCTGGTCTTACCATGGATCAATTGGAGCGTGCTGCCAATGTTGAATTTATAGGAAACTAACATTAATCATGAAACAAATTTGCCTTCTTGTAGCTTGTGTATTTTTACTAAGCTGTAATACCAAAGCACAAACAGAAAAAACAGAAAAAGTATTCCCGTCAATAAAACGGAAGCAGAATGGAAAGCCCAACTTACCGATATGCAATTCCATATTTTACGGGAAGCTGGAACAGAGCGTCCATTTACCAGTAATTTCAATTACTTTAAAGGAGAAGGCGTTTTCCATTGTGCCGCTTGCAATACACCTCTGTTTGAAACCAAACATAAGTTTGATAGCGGAACTGGTTGGCCCAGTTTTGATCGTGCTATAGAAGGCAATGTAGAATATGATGTAGACTATAAATTGGGTTATGCCCGTACCGAAGAACACTGCGCTACTTGCGGAGGTCACTTAGGTCATGTTTTTAATGATGGCCCAAGGGAAACCACAGGAAAAAGACATTGTATAAATGGAGCTGCCCTTATATTTGTAGGAGAAATAGATGAAAAATAATTATCCCATACATAAGACCGAAGAAGAATGGCTGGCCGAATTGGGCCCTGAACGTTATCGCATTCTTCGTGAAAAAGGAACCGAACGCCCCTTTACAGGTGCTTACAATTTAAATTTTGATAAAGGAAGTTATGCGTGTGGCGCTTGCCACACGCCCCTTTTTGAAAGTAATAGCAAGTTTGAAAGTGGTTGTGGATGGCCTTCTTTTGACGATTCCATAGAAGGTGCCGTAGAATACATTCGTGACACTTCGCACGGTATGATTCGTACTGAAATTCTTTGCGCCACCTGTGGAAGTCATTTAGGACACGTTTTTAATGATGGCCCTACAGCTACGGGACAGCGGTATTGTGTAAATTCACTTTCGGTAGATTTCAACAAAGAATAGATTAAACCATACAGAACTTTTTCAGTCCAAGGAGTGTAACTCTTAATACAACTCTCATGAAAAAGTTATTATTTCTACTCGCCATAGTATTGTTCGCAACCACTTCCTGTGCCACGCGTGTAGTACAAACCACACCCCAACGTAATGTAGTCATTGTTGATAAAGCACCTAAAAACCATTCTGTGGTGGTGATTAAAGGAAAAACGTTACTATAAATGGAATGGAAAACATTACCGTAAGACACAAAGAGGATATGTTTTAATTGGAATGTAAGACGAAAAAATTCCCAAATCTTTTATGCCAGGTCTTTACAATGAGTGAACGACCTGGCATTTCTTTTATATACAAGTTTAGTCAATATATTAGAGTTCACAGGAGTTTGGTTTAAGCGTCACCTCCTGAAGCAGCTTCCATATATCATCATCAAATCCTTTTGGTGAAAAACGGAATACAACGATAGATTTATCTTGATTTTCGCATGGATGAACATCCACACGAAGTTGCAAAGTGATCATTTCTTTGGTTCGAAAAGCATCATATACCCTAACCTTTCCTAAATAGTCAGACCCATGGGTAATGCGATCTACTTTTAAGATTAATACTGTACTAGGCGGAACCGTTAATTCCTTGTCATCATTAACTACCTTCATTAACCCATCAAAGTAATACGTGAGATTGGTCTCCAGTTCCTGTTCAGAAAACTTGCCAGAATGATTTATGTTCCAAGCAAAAAGATAGGACCAGAATTCAGGGCTTTCAGGTTTCCCCCAACCTATAGGGAATTGTGCGTCTTCATACCCTTCAAAATTAATTTCAGGTGCAAAATGAATCGGGAAAGGAAAGATTTCTTTAGACCAAGTACTATCTGCCTCCAAGACCCGTACATACTCCTTTTTTTGACCTATCATTATTGTTGAATAACAAACAATAAACAGCGTAATCATATTTTTCATCATATTGTCTATTTAAAACGAAGTTGAACCTTAAAGTAGATTTCGTTAGAAATCATCTTTTCCTTTATACTTGTCACCAAATTGGATGCATACGTAACGTCCCATTGGGTACGATCTATGCTAAAGGTGGTTGCCAGTTCCTTGCGTTCATAATCAAGATCTGCTTCATAACTAATAGATCTTGTAATACCCTTAATAGTAAGATCGGCTTTCATCTGTGCGCGATTTGCATTATCATAGTACACTTCTTTAATAACAAGTTTTGCCGTGGGGTGATTAGTGATATGGAAAAAGTCCTTGTTTTTTAAATGATCTACAAGGTCATTATTATAGCCGCCATCTATATTGGCAATGGTGTTCATGTCAATGATAAACTCTCCTCCTGCTATTTTATCATTTTCAATTATGAGGTGACCATTTTTGAATGTAACCAATCCATGATGATTACCAAAACCCAAGAAATTGGAACCCATCCAATGAACCCTGCTTTGGTCAACATCCAGTAGCATTTCTTTCTGGGCATAGATGTTGGTTGAAATAATTGCAATAAGAATGATTGTAAAAATACTTTTTTTCATGATGTTTTTATTTTTTCGTAAAACTAAATGGGTCTAAACACCGAAATGTCAAAAATTTGCAAAAGAAGTGTCAAGGCTTGTGAAAATTCATGAAATTTCAATTTCTTTTATGTAATTAAGTGCTGAAGACATAAGGAGCACTATAGATTTCTTTAGATCAAAAACACTTCTTCTGTTTTTGTTATTTGCTTTTCGCAGTGCCTAATTATTTCGTAAATTCGCTACTTCAAAAAACAAGTCAATACCCGTACTCTTATGAGCAAATATGATATCATCGTTTTAGGAAGTGGCCCAGGTGGATATGTAACCGCTATACGTGCCTCTCAATTAGGTTTTAAGACCGCTATTGTAGAAAAAGAAAGCTTAGGAGGTGTCTGCCTTAACTGGGGTTGTATCCCTACCAAAGCCTTATTAAAAAGCGCTCAGGTTTTCGAATATTTGAAACATGCAGAAGATTATGGACTTACCGTTAAGGATGTCGATAAAGATTTTGGAAAGGTGATCGAACGAAGTCGTGGTGTAGCCGATGGAATGAGTAAGGGGGTTCAATTCTTAATGAAGAAGAACAAGATTGACGTGATTAATGGTTTTGGAAAATTAAAGCCCGGTAAGAAAGTAGAAGTAGATGGTACCGAATATAGTGCCGATCATGTTGTTATTGCTACAGGAGCACGATCTAGAGCATTACCCAGCCTTCCGCAAGATGGTAAGAAAGTGATTGGATATCGTGAAGCCATGACACTACCCAAACAACCAAAAAGTATGATCGTTGTGGGAAGTGGTGCTATTGGTGTAGAATTCTCTAACTTCTACAACTCCATGGGAACTGAAGTGACTATTGTTGAATATCTGCCTAATCTAGTGCCATTGGAAGATGAGGAAGTTTCCAAACAGTTTGAACGTATCTTCAAAAAGTCAGGAATTAAAGTCATGACCAATTCTGAAGTATTGAGTGTAGATACTTCTGGGAAAGGGGTAAAAGCTACTGTAAAGACCAAGAAAGGGGAAGAAGTAATAGAAGCTGATATCGTTCTTTCTGCCGTAGGAATCCAAACCAATATTGAAGGGATTGGATTGGAAGATGTAGGTATTGTACAAGATAGAGGTAAGATCATGGTCAATGATTGGTACCAAACTAACATTCCAGGTTACTATGCCATTGGTGATGTTACTCCTGGCCCTGCCCTAGCCCACGTTGCTTCTGCTGAAGGAATTACTTGTGTAGAAAAAATTGCCGGAATGCATGTAGAAGCTATTGATTACGGAAATATTCCTGGGTGTACTTATACATCTCCTGAGATTGCCAGTGTTGGTATGACCGAAAAGCAGGCAAAAGAAGCTGGATATGAATTAAAAGTCGGTAAATTTCCTTTCTCAGCCAGTGGTAAAGCAAGTGCCTCTGGAGCTAAAGATGGTTTTGTAAAAGTTATTTTTGACGCTAAGTATGGTGAATGGTTAGGATGTCATATGATTGGTGCTGGTGTTACCGATATGATTGCTGAAGCTGTACTGGGTAGAAAACTTGAAACCACAGGACATGAAGTATTAAAGGCCATTCATCCGCATCCAACCATGAGTGAGGCGGTGATGGAGGCTGTTGCCGATGCGTATGATGAAGTGATTCATCTATAGAGTAATCAATAATAATTCAAAAAAATGCGACCCGAATTGGAGTCGCATTTTTCTTTTTATAATTTAATTCCCACTCCCAGAAATAGCACATTGGGAGATAATTCTTCAAAACCAAGGGTGTATTTTAAATTCGTTTCGACCGATTCTGAAAAATGATAGGCTGCACTAATATCACCTCTTACTTTGAACTTATTTATGAAGAAATCGAAAAAATAATTCAGACTAGGCCCAACGGCTAAACTAACACTATTAGCCACATAGTATTTCGCATAAATAGGCACATTTATGAACTTGAATTCACCCACTCCTGTATATAAGGCCTCTGGTTGAATATGAAAGTAATCCGATATGGTAACATCAACAAAAAAACCAAAAAAATAGCCAACTTCTGCGTTGGCATTCTGCCCAAACTGTTCTTGGTTTTCGTTAAAAAAAGTGAGATTAGCTCCGCCCCTTACACCCACATCTGCTTGGGCACATAAAGACAAAGAGGCTGCAAGGAAAAAAGTAAGAAGTACGGCAAATCGTTTCATAGTCTTCGGAAAAATTATCCTGAAATGAAGCTTTGTATGGCCAATTCATAGCTCTGCAATCCAAAGCCAAGTATAACTCCTTTGGCACCTGCAGAGATATAGGATTGATGCCTAAACTCTTCCCTAGCAAATGTATTGGAGATATGCACTTCTACAACTGGTGTTGTAATGGCTTTAACGGCATCCCCTATTCCCACAGAGGTGTGTGTGTAGGCAGCAGCGTTCAGGATAATACCATCATATGAAAAGCCTACTTCTTGTATTTTGTCAATCAATTCACCTTCAATATTAGATTGAAAATGCGACAGTTCTACTTGAGGGTTTTTATCACTTAACTGTTTAAAAAACTCTTCAAAAGAAAGATCTCCATAGATGTTTTGTTCTCTTTTTCCAAGTAAATTAAGATTAGGGCCGTTAATGATGATGATTTTCATAGTTCAAATATAGAAAATAAAAAAAGCGGAAGATTGCTTCCGCTTTCATAACATTGGTAACCTCTTTTTAGTTATTTCCCAAAATCAAAGGTAATCCACCATCACCTGAACCAATAACTATGACCTTACTATTAGGTGATTCGGAAAGCTTTATAGTTGCTTCAATTCCTTTGTCTTGAAGGATTTTATCTGTTAAGGAAGCGCTTAAAATCCTGTTAGCATCTGCTTTACCTTGAGCTTCGATGATAACTTTTTCAGCCTCTTTGGCGGCAGTAACCAAACGAAATTCATACTCTAGAGATTCTTGCTCCTGTTTTAGTTTACGCTCAATAGCATCTTTAATGGTAGGAGGCAGTGTAACATCTCTAATCAAAATACCATTGAGTTGAATGTGTTGATCTTCAACAATATTCTTGGTTTCTTCAAAGATTTCATCTTGAATGGCATCACGCTTACTTGAATATAATTGTTCTGGCGTATAACGTCCTACAACACTACGTGCCGCACTTCTAATTGCGGGTTTAATGATTCGATCCAAATAATCTACCCCTTTAGTATTGTGTAGCTTTCCTAAATCTGAAACCACTGGTTCATACCAAGCCGTTGCATCAATCTGGATTTCCAATCCATTAGAAGAAAGCACACGCATTTCTTCAAATAATTGTTGTTGACGTGTTTCATAGTCAATCACCCTGTTCCAAGGAGCAATAATGTGAAATCCTGGTCCTAGTGGTTGTTTATCTGGATCTACTCCATCGCCTAAAGTTTCATAAAGTACTGCGGCATGACCAGCATCTATGGTTACGGCAGATTTTGCCAATACGATAATAGTGAGTACAAGAATGATAATAAGTGGCACCCCTATTTTAGGTAATTTGTCCATAATGTATGTTTTTGGTTATTTAATTTTATATAAGTCCGTTGTATTTTCGAATAAACCATTCTAAGGAAAGGGTCAATACCATAATAGCTAACAGGTATTTCCAATCAATTAAAGGTACTACTTTTTGTTCGGCTTTCTGAATTGACTTAAATGTATCGTTAGCCAGTAGCTCATTAATAACTCCTTCGTTCTGGTTCAAGAAAAACACATTTCCACCCGTATGGGTCGCTAATCGGGTCAACTTTGTTACGTTGGCATTCAAAAATTGTTGCTCTACATTGAAGTCCAACAATGTAAAACTACCACTTCTGGCTACTCCCTCATCCTTAACAGAAACCGTATAACTGTAGTCTCCAGCCGGTAAACTGTTTAAATCTACCTCATAGTAATTATTTTTTAGCAACATGGGGAATTGTGTACGTTCCTCTGTTTCTTTATGGTTGACTGTAATTGTTAGTTGAGCCCTGTTGTCGAACACAAAGTTTTTGTCAAAATATTGTGCCGAAATCAATAAGGGATTGTTGTTGTAGTAAAAAGTTTCGGCAGTAACTTCCAATCTACTTCTTCGCTTATTGGAGGCTAGGTATTGTACCATTCTCCCTATAAATTCATCGAATTCCTCAAAACTGGAGTTTGCTAAATAGGATTGTGCTCTCCATTTCCAAAGCCCTTGTGCATCCCATATAGCATCACGCTTACCATTAATATCCATAGATGCAAAAAGTGGGGATCCTGTAGAGAAACCATTGATGGATTGTTGTAATACCACTTCGTGTTGTACGGTAATGTTTAACTCCCCAAACTCAGTAATCATGGGTGGAAAGTCTTCAAAACCAATATCGTCTAATGCAAAAGCCCCATAGTTGGGATTGAGTTGACCTGATACATTTTCGCTCTGATTGGTTGCCTCTTTCCTAAAATTACTTTGGGCAAGGTTCAGGAAATTCCAATCGGTTTCCGTTCCTGTAAAAGTCCATGTATTCTTTTTCAACTTATCTATTTCACTATAGACCGTTGCAAATTTTCGATTGGGCTGAAACAAAACGATCAACTGGTGATCATTCAGCAAGCTTACAGCTTCTGAAGGTTTTGCAAAAGTAACTTTACGCTGTTCATTGCTCTCAATAGACTTCTTCAGTAACCCCATGTCAGGATGAAGTATATCGCTTACAATCAATACATTGGTAGATTGATCTATGACCTCTACTGCAAAAGCTTTACCGTTATTCACCTTATTCTTTTCCTCATCTAAGGGTGTGATTTGAGCATAATAGCGTTGCAGTCCTACACTCCCTGCTGGTAATGTAAGGTTTACGGTTTGGGTATTATTGGTTTTTGAAAAATTCAGGTTTTGTGAAAAAACCGACGCACCAGATTTGGAAATTGTAAATCGTGTGGTTACTGGATCGCTTCCGCTATAGACCAATACGGCTTCTATTGGGAACTGATTTTTTAAAAAAGAATATCGATTGGTATTTAACTGCTCAATCTTTAAATCTACATAGGCTGTAGAATCTCCAACTACTACAGGGAAAATCTGATTGTCATAAGAATTACCCAAGAACTCGTAATCCTGCCCCAAGGTTTGATTTCCATCAGTAATGAGTAGTGTTGGCGCCAATTCATTGCCGAAAATTTCATTACTGGTTTTAAGGGCTTTGGAGATATGGGTTTTCTTTTCTGAAAATGAAAGCGAGTCCATTTCATCAATATCACTCCCGAAAGTATAGAAACCTAGATCAAACTTTTCATTAAGACCGGAATGCGATTGAAGACCAGATACAAAATCCCGAACTTCTTGTGCTCTCTCCAATTCAACTACCGAAGAGGAATTATCTACCAATACAGTCAGTTTTGGCTTTTCTACCGTATAGGTATTGTTCTTAAATTTTGGGTTGATTAAGAGCAGAAACAGGCATAGCAATGTAATGAAACGAAGCATTCCAAAAAGTAAACGCAATCGTTTGGTATACTTAGACTTATAACCATACATGAAAAGCACCAAAGCAAGTGCTATCACTACCGAAATTACTATGTATAGTATGGTTTCTGCTATCAATCCTTAATTCGTTTTGCTACTTACTTTCTATAGGAAATAGCAGCCGTAAATCTTATGTCAACATCCCTCCGTCTACATTCAATACTTGTCCTGTAACATAACCAGAAAGATCACTTCCTAAGAATACACAGGCATTGGCAATATCTTCTGGTGTTCCTCCTCGCTTTAGTGGAATAGCTTCCCTCCACCCTTGTACGGTTGCCTCATCTAATTTACCGGTCATCTCAGTTTCTATAAATCCAGGGGCAATAGCATTGCAACGAATATCCCTTGAACCTAGCTCAAGTGCTACTGACTTTGTAAACCCAAGTATTCCTGCTTTAGATGCCGCATAATTGGTTTGTCCTGCATTTCCTTTTAACCCAACTACAGAACTCATGTTAATGATAGAGCCTTTACGCTGCTTTAGCATGGTTCGCTGCACAGCTTTGGTCATATTGAATACGGACTTTAAGTTTACCTCGATTACTTTATCGAAATCTTCTTCAGAAATTCGCATCAAAAGATTGTCTTTGGTAATCCCAGCGTTATTGATAAGGATATCTATGCTTCCAAATTCTTTTACTACTTCTGCTGCCAATTCCTGTGCCTCATCAAAACTAGCGGCATTACTCTTGTAAGCTTTCACCTTCACACCTTCTTTGCTAGCCTCTGTTGCAATGGCTTCTGCTGCTTCTTGAGACGAATTATAGGTGAATGCTATGTTTGCTCCATTTTTGGCAAATACTTCCACGATTCCTTTACCGATACCTCTACTACCTCCTGTGATAATAGCCGTTTTTCCTTCAAGTAATTTCATATTGGGTTATGTTAGTGTTGTTATTGTATGCTGTTTGCTTCCTTCCAAAGATAAAAAAAGCCCTGTGATTATATACAGGGCCTTTGTGTTATTATTTACCTAAAGTTTATGCTAAAACTTCAGCTACTTTTTTTCCAATTTCAGCTGGAGAATCTACTACATGTATACCACATTCTCTCATGATCTTCTTTTTGGCTTGGGCAGTATCATCGCTTCCTCCAACAATAGCTCCTGCATGTCCCATGGTTCTACCTGCTGGTGCTGTTTCTCCTGCAATAAATCCTACCACAGGTTTATTACTACCACTTTCTTTATACCATTTGGCAGCATCTGCTTCCAATTGTCCTCCAATCTCACCTATCATAACCACAGCTTCTGTTTCCTCGTCGTTAATCAACAATTCAACTGCTTCTTTGGTAGTGGTACCAATGATTGGATCTCCACCTATACCAATAGCAGTCGTGATTCCCAATCCTTGTTTTACTACTTGGTCTGCTGCTTCATAAGTTAACGTCCCTGATTTTGAAACGATTCCAACTTTTCCTTTTTTGAAAACAAACCCAGGCATAATTCCAACCTTGGCTTCTTCTGGAGTAATCACTCCTGGGCAGTTGGGTCCTACCAAACGACAGTCTTTATCTTTTATATAATCTGCAGCCTTTATCATATCAGCCACAGGAATTCCTTCTGTAATAGTAATGATCACTTTAATTCCTGCATTGGCAGCTTCCATAATGGCATCTGCGGCAAATGCTGGTGGTACGAAGATAATAGTTGTATCTGCTCCTACTTTCTCTACAGCTTCTTCTACGGTGTTAAAAACAGGTTTGTCCAAATGGGTTTGTCCTCCTTTTCCTGGAGTTACCCCTCCTACTACATTGGTTCCGTACTCAATCATTTGTCCGGCATGGAACGTTCCTTCACTTCCTGTGAAGCCTTGTACAATGATCTTCGAATTTTTATTTACTAATACACTCATCAGTGATTTTTTTACGGTTGAATTTTAAGATGTGCAAAGGTAATTTATTATCCTTTTTTAAAAAAGGAATTTAGACTTTAACCTTATGATAGGATTCTGTAGTATCATCTTTATCACTTACCGGCTGACTCACCGTATGCCCTCGATACAGTTTCCCATCCTTTACCTCCCAAATTGAAATGAAATGAGCAATGCCTAATTCTTCATCAGGATTCTCAATGGTACGGATATAGTACTTGTACCGAACCGTTACATGTGCTCCGTCTGCCAATAGGTGACTTACCTCAACCCTAAGGTCCTTATAGGTACGGCTAATTTCCTTGAAAAAATTGGCCAAATCATCGTAATGCAAAATGGAAAGTCCATCAGAACTGTTCCAAATAAGAACTACTTCTGGATGAAAATAGGTTTCTAAAATACTGGTATCTGTAAGGACTCTAGATAAGAAGAAATTTCTTACTACTTCTTTAGCTGACTTGCTCATTCTAATTTATCTAATTTTTCGATTATATCCGGGATTAAACGAATGGATGCGATTTCTTTGTATTTCTTTCTGAATTCATCTGCTGGAGTCCCAAAATATGATTTACCACCTTCTAAGGACTTACTCACACCACTCTGAGCCGAAATTACCGCTTTGGCTCCAATGGTGATTCCACTGGTGATTCCTACCTGTCCCCAAATGGTTACTTGGTCTTCAATTACTACACAACCTGCAATACCAACTTGGGAAGCTATGAGACACCGTTTTCCAATTCTGGAATCATGCCCCACATGTACTTGGTTATCCAATTTAGAACCTTCTCCAATAATGGTAGATCCTGATACACCGCTATCTATAGTACACAGAGCTCCAATATCAACATGATCTGCTATCACTACATTTCCTCCGCTTTTCAGTTTATCGAAAAATTCTGGGCGATTTTTATAGTAAAAAGCATCTGCTCCCAAAACGGTTCCCGCATGTATGGTAACATGATTCCCAATAACTGTATTATCATATATAGCAACGTTGGAATGAATTATACAATCTGATCCTATTTTTACGTTGTTTCCAATGAATACATTGGGTTGAATGATGGTATGAATTCCAATTTCGGCAGAATCGGCAATAACCGCCCTTGCCTGCTCAAAGGGATTAAAATGGTCTGTTAATTTATTGAAATCCCTGAAAGGGTCATCAGATATAAGTAATGCTTTCCCTTTTGGACAATCTACTACTTTGTTAATAAGTACAATCGTTGCAGCAGATTCTAATGCTTTATCGTAATATTTGGGATGATCCACAAACACAATATCTCCCGGTTCAACAACATGAATTTCATTCATGCCCAATACAGGAAAATTTGCATCTCCAACAAACTTGCTGCCAATAATTTCGGCAATGGCTGAGAGCGTCTGTGGTTTCGAAAATTTCATTGTTATGGATTAATAACCAAATATAAAAAATCCCATCTCATTTACTTGGGATGGGACTTTAAATTTTGCCTTATGCTTTGATCCGTTCTTGATAGGTTCCTTTTTCGGTCTCTATTTTTATTTTATCACCTTCATTAATAAAGAGGGGTACATTTATCCTTGCGCCTGTTTCTACAGTTGCAGGCTTAGTAGCATTTGTTGCCGTATTTCCTTTTACACCAGGTTCAGTAGCTGTTACTTCCAATACTACCGATGCGGGCATTTCTACAGAAAGTGGCATGCTATCTTCTGTATTAATAACTACTGTTACCACTTCTCCTTCCTTCATAAGATCTGGACGGTCCAAGGTATCTACTTGAAGTTGAATTTGTGAATAATCATCTGTATTCATAAAATGATAGGTATCTCCTTCATTATATAAATACTGGAATTTATGCGTTTCTACACGAACGTCTTCAATTTTATGTCCTGCAGAAAAGGTATTATCTATTACCTTACCTGTGGTAACACTCTTTAGTTTGGTACGTACAAATGCAGGACCTTTTCCAGGTTTTACATGTAAAAACTCTATGATTTTATAAATATCGTTGCTGTATTTAATACAAAGCCCCTTTCTAATATCTGATGTATTTGCCATTTCTTAATTGGTATTTCTTGAATTGAAAATATTTTTAATTCTGAAAGTATCCCTTCATGATTCCTCGCTTGGAATTCTTGATAAATTGAAGGATTTCATCCCTCTCTGGTGTAGCTTCCATTTCTGCCTCAATAATTTGGGCTGCTTGTGAATTGTTGTAACTCTTTTGATACAGAATTCTGTAAATATTCTGTATTTCACTAATTTTTTCGGTCTGATATCCTCTTCGGCGTAATCCAATAGAGTTAATTCCTACATAGGAAAGAGGTTCACGTGCCGCCTTTACATAAGGTGGAACATCTTTACGTACCAAAGAACCACCCGTTACAAAGGCATGATTTCCTATCATACAGAATTGGTGTACTGCAGTCATACCAGCCAAAACAACAAAATCCCCTACAGTAATATGTCCAGCTAGGGTACTGTTGTTAGAAAATATGCAGTTGTCTCCAACAATGCAATCGTGAGCAATATGACAATAGGCCATAATCAAACAATTATTTCCTATCACTGTTTTTCCCCTGTCTACCGTTCCTCGATTTACCGTTACGTATTCACGAATGGTAGTATTATCACCAATCTCTGCAATGGTTTCTTCGTCTTGAAATTTAAGGTCCTGTGGAATGGCAGAAATTACGGCTCCAGGAAAAATGTTACAATTCTTCCCAATACGGGCACCCTCCATGATAGTAACGTTAGAACCAATCCATGTACCTTCCCCAATTACTACATTGTTATGTATAGTTGTGAAAGGTTCTATGACAACGTTCTTGGCAATTTTTGCTCCTGGGTGTACGTAGGCTAATGGTTGATTCATCTAGTTATTTTTGGTTTTTACGATTTGTGCCATAAGTTCAGCTTCAGTTACCAATCTATCATTGGCATAGGCATTGCCCTTCATGTGCACAATACCACGACGGATGGGAGTAATAAGTTCTAGCTTAAATACCAAAGTGTCGCCAGGGTTTACTTGTTGTTTAAATTTTACATTATTGATCTTCATGAAAAAGGTCAAATAGTTTTCAGGGTCTGGCACGGTACTTAAGGCCAGGATCCCTCCTGTTTGTGCCATAGCTTCCACTATGAGCACTCCAGGCATCACTGGAGCTCCCGGGAAATGGCCTACAAAATAAGGCTCGTTCATAGTAACATTCTTCAATCCTACTACATGGCTATCACTAAGTTCTAGGATTTTATCTACCAATAAAAATGGTGGTCTGTGCGGAAGCATAGCCATAATTTGGTTAACATCCTTTACTGGTGTCTTAGTAATATCGAATTTTGGAATTTTGTTCCTTTTTTCAATCTTAATAATCTTAGAGAGCTTTTTGGCAAATTGAGTATTTACATAATGTCCCGGTTTGTTAGCTATAACCTTTCCACGAACACGAGTTCCTACCAATGCCAGATCACCAATTACATCCAACAGCTTATGTCGTGCTGCCTCATTGGGATAGTGCAATGTAAGGTTGTCCAATATTCCATTCGGTTTTACCGAAATTTTATCTTTTTTAAAGGCATGACGTAAGCGTTCCATGGTCTCATCGCTCAATTCTTTATCTACATAGACAATAGCATTATTGAGATCTCCACCTTTTATAAGACCGTGTTCCAGAAGCATTTCAATTTCATGAAGAAAACTAAAGGTTCTAGAATCAGATATTTCATCCTTAAAATCAGATAAGTGTTTTAGGGAGGCATTTTGAGTTCCAAGAACTTTTGTGCCAAAATCTACCATGGTAGTTACCTGATATTCATCTGAAGGAATGATCGTTATCTCACTACCAGACTCTTCATCTGTATAGGAAATCACTTCGTCCACCACGTATTCTTCTCGAGGCGTTTCTTGTTCTACAATTCCTGCTTTTTCTATGGCTTCTACAAAAAATTTGGAAGATCCATCCATGATGGGAGGCTCTGAAGCATTCAACTCTATCATGCAATTGTCAACTTCCATTCCCACAAGCGCAGCCAGTACATGCTCCGATGTTTGAATTTTAACCCCTCGTTTTTCCAAATTGGTTCCACGCTGGGTGTTTACCACATAATTAGCATCTGCTTCTATCACTGGGCTTCCTTCTAAGTCTACCCGCACAAAAGCATAACCATAGTTTTCTGGTGCAGGCTTAAAGGTAATTGTCACCTCTTTTCCTGTATGAAGCCCTACTCCTGTGAGTGAAACTTCTTCTTTAATGGTGCGTTGTTTTACTACGCAATTAGTCATCGCCATTATTTTTTTCTAGGTTGTTTAGTCGACCTACTATTTTAGGTAAATTCTTAAAATATACGTAGCTCTTATTATAATCACCATAGTTAAGTGCTGGTGAACCTTGCAATACTTCGTTGTCCTTTACATTTCTCCCAATACCGCTTTGTGCCTGTATCCTTACATTGTTGCCAATGGTGATATGCCCTACGATACCTACTTGACCACCTATTAGGCAGTTTTCTCCGATTTTGGTAGAACCTGCAATTCCTGTTTGGGCTGCAATGGCAGTATTCCTGCCAATTTCTACATTATGAGCTATTTGTATTTGGTTGTCCAGTTTAACACCGGTCCTAATGACGGTAGAACCTAACGTAGCTCTATCTATGGTAGTTCCAGCACCCACGTCCACATGATCTTCTATGATGACATTTCCAGTTTGGGGTACTTTTTGAAACTCCCCTTTTTCATTAGGAGCAAAACCAAAACCATCTGCTCCAATAATGGCTCCACTATGGATAACACAATTGTTACCTATGATTGATTCTGAATATATCTTAGAACCTGCAAATACCACCACATTATCACCAATGGTAACATTATCACCAATATATACATTGGGATAAATCTTGGCATTTTTACCTATGACCACATTTTCCCCTAAGTAACTGAATGCTCCTATATATATATCTTCTGTATAAGAAGCAGATTCTGCAATAAAAACCGGTTGTTCAATACCAGTCTTGTTCATTTTTACCTGATTGTAGTATTCTAACAGTTGGGAAAATGCTTTGTAAGCATCTTCAACTCTTATCAGGGTTGTTTTTATAGGACTCTCAGCCACAAAGTCTTTGTCTACAATAGTTATAGATGCATCTGTGGTATAGATGAAAGGTTTGTATTTTGGATTTGCCAAAAAAGTAAGACTCCCTTGAGTCCCCTCTTCAATTTTAGCCAGTTTTGAAACCTCTACTGCTTCATTTCCTTCTACTTCTCCTTCAAGTATCCCTGCTATTTGGTTGGCTGTAAATTTCATTTTAGATTTTGAGTGTTGCAAATATAAAAAAAGCAATGCTAATCGTTTTTAGGATAGCATATATAATATTTTACTACCCTTTTTGACAAAGCCTCAATATTTAATTGATCACTGGCCTTGGCCACATCTACTACCCTTCCGTTGTTTTTAATAAGGTTAATGGTATCCTTATCCATTCGGTAGGCTTGATTGCTTATGCTCCCTTGGAACACAAAATAAGATGCCTCATGTTTGGAAAGGTTGTGTTCTTTCATAACATCATCTAACTTTTCTTGTAGTTTACTGGCAGAAATAGGCTTCTTTTTTAATTTAATCTTAAGCAGTTTACGATTCAACAGCATGTTGGAAAGTTCAGACAATACAAGATCTTCAGAATAACTCCAACTTTTCATGGCAGAGATAATATCATAATCATCCAACTTTGAAAAAGTGTTCAAAACTTCGATCGAAAAATTCTCCAACGAAACAGTTCCCTTCAAAAAATAAGACAAGGCTTTACTTGCCGGAAGATCATGTCCTAATTGTACCAACTCTTTAGCACGTTTCAATAAATGCAACAAAAGCTGCTCTGCTACCAAACTTGTTTTATGCAGGTAGACCTGCCAATACATCAACCTACGGGCAATAATAAATTTCTCAACAGAATAAATTCCTTTTTCTTCCACCACCAAGGCATCGTCCTTTACGTTGAGCATGGTGATTAATCGTTGTGAATTTACATTTCCTTCACTCACCCCCGTATAGAAACTATCACGACGTAAGTAATCCAGACGATCCATATCTAGCTGACTGGAGATAAGTTGATGAAGAAACTTTCGGGAATATTCATTTTTGAAAATTGTAATGGCCAAATCCAATTGCCCATTGAATTGACGATTCAGTTCATTCATGAATAGAAGCGAGATCTCTTCATGCCCAACATTATCTACAATGCTATGCTCCATGGCATGAGAAAAGGGACCATGACCTATATCATGAAGGAGAATGGCTATATATAATGCTTCCTCTTCTTTTTCGGATATTTCAATATTCTTGGATCGAAGCACCTGTACCGCACGCTGCATAAGGAACATGGCCCCCAAAGCATGATGGAATCTGGTATGTTGCGCTCCCGGATAGACCAGATAGGACATCCCCATTTGAGTAATACGCCGTAAACGCTGAAAGTAAGGGTGCTCTATCAATTCGAAAACCAGCGGATTGGGAATGGTAATAAAACCATAGATAGGGTCGTTTACAATCTTGAGTTTATTCTTAAATTTCAAACTTTAACTTTTAATTAATAACCTGTAACGACACTATAAAATACTATGGAAGTATTTTTGATGTTATAGTATCACTGCACTGGCAGCTTACCATTCTTAATTTCAAAACAAATATACATATATGAGCGAGATAAAAGTACTTTGGGTAGACGACGAAATTGACCTATTGAAACCCCACATTCTATTTCTGGAAGGACGTAATTACAATGTAACCACAGCACAGAGTGGTACAGAAGCACTTCAGGAAATTGACAATGATAATTTCGATATCGTATTCCTGGACGAAAACATGCCTGGGCTTACAGGATTGGAAACGCTCTCTGAAATTAAAGAACGACAAGCTACTCTTCCTGTAGTCATGATCACAAAAAGTGAAGAGGAATACATCATGGAGGAAGCCATTGGTTCTAAAATTGCAGATTATCTCATAAAACCAGTGAATCCACACCAGATATTGCTGAGTTTAAAGAAAACCCTAGATAACACCCGATTGGTTTCTGAGAAAACAACTTCAAATTACCAACAGGAATTTAGAAAGATTGCCATGGACCTATCCATGGTGAACTCTCATGAAGAGTGGGCAGAGCTCTATCAAAAATTGGTGTATTGGGAACTGGAATTGGAAAACATTGAAGATTCTGGAATGTTCGAAATTTTAGAATCCCAAAAACTGGAAGCCAATACACAGTTCTGCAAGTTTATTGATAAGAACTACCCAGATTGGTTTGGAAACTCTAGTGATGCCCCTGTAATGTCTCACACACTATTCAAAGAAAGAATTGTTCCTAGGCTAACCAATAAGCAAACCCTGCTTGTTGTAGTAGACAACCTCCGCTACGACCAGTGGAAAGCCTTTGAGCCTTATTTGAACAATACGTATAAAAAACAACAAGAAGAATTGTTTTACAGTATTCTTCCTACCGCAACCCAATATGCAAGAAATGCTATTTTCTCCGGGCTTATGCCAAGTGATATGCAAAAGTTGCACCCCAATTGGTGGTTAAATGATACAGATGAAGGTGGAAAGAACATGTACGAAAAAGATTTTCTGGGAGCCCAGTTAAAACGTTTAGGTCTTAATTTGGATTGGAGTTACCATAAAATCTCTAGTTTAAAACAAGGGAAACGCCTTTCTGAAAACTTCAAAAGCCACAAGAACGAAGATCTTACGGTTATTGTATACAATTTTGTAGATATGTTATCCCATGCCAAGACAGAGATGGAAGTGATCAAGGAATTGGCCTCTACAGATAAATCCTACCGATCCCTCACCGAAAGTTGGTTTAAGAACTCTCCATTGATGGAAATCATACAACAAGCTTCCCAATTAGGGTTTCAATTGATTATCACGACAGATCATGGTACTATCAACGTAAAGAATCCATCTAAAGTCATTGGCGATAAGAACACCAGTCTTAATTTACGATACAAAACAGGTAAGAGTCTTACCTATGAAGACCGTGATGTTTTGGCAGCCAAAAACCCTAGTACCATCCATCTCCCCAGTATTAATATGAGTAGTTCGTTCATCTTTGCCAAAGGAGACCTGTTCTTTGCCTACCCTAATAACTACAACCATTATGTAAGTTATTACAGGAATACCTACCAGCATGGTGGAGTTTCCCTAGAAGAAATGGTAATTCCCTTCGCAGTATTATCTCCAAAATAAATTATTTGTAAGAATTTACTGATTTTCATACATTTAAACGGCAATTTAGGCAGATAGTCGGAAATATTTTTATATTTGTTTCAGCCCTTAGATCATGAAACGTACTTTTACATTACAGGAATTACCAGAAATAGCTGGTATGGTTTTAACCAACAGCCCTTCCAAAACCCTTTTATTCTATGGGGAAATGGGAGTTGGTAAAACTACACTGATCAAGGAATTAGCCAAAAAATTAGGGGTGCAAGACACCATAAGCAGCCCAACCTTCTCTATTGTAAATGAATACGCCCTCAACGAGGACAAATTATATCACTTCGATTTTTACCGCTTGGAAGATGAGGAAGAAGCCTTGGATATAGGAATTGAAGATTATTTCGATTCTGGACATTGGAATTTTGTGGAATGGCCTGAAAAGGTTGAATCGCTCTTACCAGAAGTAACAACAATGATAGAACTAACCAAAAATAAAAACGGAAGTAGAACTTTAAACATTTTGCCGGTGAAATAAGACTTGCAGCGATTACATAAATTCTTTGCCTACTTTATAATGTTTGCCCCCATTTATCACATTAATGAAGAGGAATTTTTTTGCCTTAGGGTAAACTTATCAAAATACGGCGAAGTCTTTTGAAATACTTGTTTTTTTTCGTGATAGGTTTGTAATATAAACCTCACAAAAACTAGTATTATGAAATTCAAAAACTACCTATTTATCGTTGCAATCTTAGGAGCCTTCTTATTTGTTTCTTGTACTCCCGAGAACATCGAAGATGAACAAACAGATCAACAAATCGAAAGACCAGATATTCTACAAAACGGATAAAAAATCTTTATTCATAGGGGGGTTAATTGTACTTGTTATTGCATTAACCCCTTTCGTTTTCTATTCTTATGATATATTCCCAGGCGACTCCCAAGTTTGGGAAACTTATTTTTTTACACTTACTACAGGATATGCATCCATGGCCCATTTGGCATGGTATTTTGTAGGTAAAGCTGTCCCATTATTATTACTTTTAATTTGGTTTTTTACTTGTAGGCATTGGTGGCACTGGATTATTTTGGTACCTATTGCAATGTATTCTTTCCAATTATGGGGTGTGATTAATCAAAATTATAACATGGACGAATTGGAAATTTATTACATTATTCCTCTGATGATGGTGATAGTTCCATTTGTATACCTAATTAGAGCAAAACTCTTTGCCAAAGTGCGTGGAGCCGATTTAAAATCCTTTGAAGAAGAATTAGGACAAAACAGATCAGTTTGGCAACAGATCAAGGATCTATTTAACTAGGCTTCCCTCCTTTTCTTTTCTATTTCCTTGATATAATAAGACGGATAGATACCGTACTTCTTAAAAAAGATTCTGGAAAAAGACTCTCCACTTTTGTACCCGCATTCTTCGGCAATTGCCTTGATAGTGAATTTTCTATACATCTCCTGTGTCAATAAATCATTGATACAGTATTCCAAACGCAGATCATTGATGTAATCTGAAAATCCTTTGCCTTTCTTGTAATTAACTATACGGGAAAGATAACTGGAATTGGTATTGAAAATCTTGGCCAATTCATTTAATGACAATTTCGGGTTTATATACTGCTGCTTCTCTTCAAATACAGATAATTGCTTCATGATTTGTGACACAACCTCTTCTGAAATATCCAAGGCACCAATATCTTGGGTCACTGGAATAGGTGTTGTCTGAACTTTACCTGCTTGTACCAAAGCTTCAAATCGTTTCTTAAAAAGCCGCTGCCTTCTATAGTAATAGCCCAAGAATACCAAGGTTACTACAAAAAGGGAAGCTCCTCCTATTAGTATCTTATTGTTGCGTTTATCTTTTTTTTCTAAAGAATTAATAAGCTGTTGCTTCTCCTCCAACAGTAATGGTGTCTCAAATTCGCGGATATGTTTCGGTTCAAATTCCAGATAATTCTTCTTAATCACACTGTCCAATCCAATAATTTTATCCAAATATTCAATCTGTTTCCCTGCATCTCCTTTCTCCTTATAAGCCTCGAACAAACCCTTATACAGTAAACGGTCAGATTGAATTAAAGAATTCACACCTTCTATCCTTAGTATAGAATCTGCAACTGATAAATGAGCCAATGCTTTATCAGACTGCCCCATTTCAAGATAGGCTAGACCTTGAAATAAATTTGGATTTTTTATATAATACAAAGACAGTTCTGGTGATTCTATAGAAGATATAGAATCACCCAACTCGATAACTTTTTCGTAATTACCTGTATGATACTCAACCTCCATCAATGCATCTAAACCCCAAGCTACATCACGCAATTTGTCATGAGCCTCATAGGTTTCCATTTTTTCAAAAACCTTTTGAATATAGATACGGGCAGAGTCCATTTTTTGCATCCCTAGATAGCAAAACACAAAACATTCATAGGATATGATTTCATCCTTCACCTGAAAATTTTTTACGTTCTCCCTTTTACTTTCGCGTGTTGATTTAGTTATGTCTTCAAGATGATTCTTTTTCATTAAAGCATGCCGTTTCTTTTGCAACTCCAGTGCTTTTTGCATATCTCCCCATTCCCCCTGAAGGAATATCAACCGATCCATTAAATACGTTTGTTGTGGTATATTACCTCGATCTTTTGCTATCTCATATGCTTTTAAATAATCATTAAAAGCTAGATAAGGCTCATATTCATTATGATCTTTATTATATCCACGGATTAAATATCCTTGTGCCGGATATGTAATATTGTTAATGTTCTTGGTCAATTCAATGACACTATCTGAAAATGAAATATTTCTTTCTTTATGAAAAATCAAAGCCAATCGCTCATAAGCCCTTGCCATCTTTATGGTGTCTCCTTCTCTTCTTCCGCGTTCTAGATAAACCCTAGCGATCTTCTCCTGTTTCAGGGTATCACTTTCCATTTCATCAAATAGCGTTAGGAGTTCTTCATCTTCCAACCCATTTAAATAGCTTTGACTAAAATCTTGTGCTTTCATTCCAAAATGGAACAAAAAAAGAAGTGAAAACAGCTTTATTTTCAATGACCTCCCCATTTATTCTGCCTTTGATACTTTATCAATATTCTTGATATAATAAGACGGATAGATTCCGTATTTCTTAAAGAAGCCCCTGGAAAAGGATTCTGCATTCTTGTACCCACATTCTTCGGCAATTGCCTTGATAGTGAATTTTCTGTAGAGTTCTTGGGGTAGCAAATGACCAATGCAGTATTCCAGACGCAGGTCATTGATATAGCTTGAAAAGCCTTTCCCCATTTTATAATTGACCACTCTTGACAAATAGTTGGAGTTGGTATCCATTTCCTTGGCCAAAACATTGAGATTCAATGTTGGATTAGTGAATTTTTTGTCTCTTTCAAATTTCTCTAAGCCTTCCATGATATGAGATACAATCTCTGGTGAAATATCTAAAGAAGTCTCATTACCTTCTATTGGCAGAGCGTGCTGCTTCGAAACTTCATTATTTACCAAGGCTTCAAATCTTTTTCTGAATAATTTTTGCCTTCGATAGTAATAGCCCAGAAAGCCCAACGCAGTAAAGAGTAATATTCCAGCCCCCAATACCAAAGCCTTATTGCGCTTGTCTTTTTCCTCTAAGGAATCTATGAGATGCTGTTTCTCTTCCAGTAGACGTGGCGTCTCAATTTCCCGTATGTATTTGGGTTCAAAATATGCATAGTTTCGTTTATGGATGCTGTCAAAATAGATCAGCCTATTTAAAAACTCAATTTTCTTCTTTCTTCTTTGAGCACCATCATAGTATGTATTCAGTTTTTCATAAAGTAAACGATCATTAACCAAGTTAACATCAATAGTGTCTAATTTAAATATGGAATCAGCTTTTAGTAAATGTTCTATTCCTTTTTGTTGTTCCTTAAGACCTATCCATGACAAACCTTTGAAAAGAAAAATATTTTTAAAACTTGAATTTGTTACTTCTTCTCTATCAAAAGTAGTAACTATAGAGTCTGAATATTCTAACGCACTTTTAAAATTCCTTGAATAATAATTTAGTTCCATAGAAGCATCTAAAAACCACATTTTATGCCACTTATAGCTATACCCATCAACAAATAGATCCAAATGTTGCTTTAGACTATCTAAATGAGATTTTGCCTTATCATACTTTTTAAGCATTAAATAACAATAAACAAAACATCTTTGAGAGAGGATTTTTTCATTTACATAATATTGCATTGCCATATCCCTATTTTCTTCACGTGTTTCTTCAAAATTTTCGTCGTAAAACTCTTTGGTGTTTACTATTGAATCCCTCTCTTTTTGTAATAGAAGTGCTCTATTTTTATCCCCAAAGGTAGCCTGTGTAGTAGCCATTCTGTCTAAGACGAAAACTTTATGAGTAATATTATTCCGTTTCATTGCAAAAGAATAGGCCATTAGAAAATTTTCATATTCCAATTCAATATTTTCCATCAATTCATAGTTGACCCCTTTCATTAAATACGCAAGACCAGGATATGTAATATTGTCTATTTTTTTAGTAAGCTCAATAATACTATCTGCAAAAAAAATATTCTTCTTAGGAGAAAATATTCTAGCAAGTCGATCGTATCCCCTTGCCATTTTTATGGTATCTCCTTCTCTTCTTGCTCGTTCTAAATAAACTCTAGCAACCATCTCCATTTTTATGGTATCTGGTCGTACTTCATCAAAAACTTTCAATAAAGACTCATCATCTATTTTATTAAGATAGGATTGATTTATTTCCTGTGCTTGAACCCCGACAAGAACAAAATAAAAAGAGAGGGTGATATATACAATTTTTAACATATAACCGAGTAGCAATTTTTCATTTTGGTCAAAATTAGAGATTCTTTAGAACTCAAACTGAATAAAATCCAAACAATTGCACAGATACTATAAAATATTGATCTTCAAACCAATGCAATCGCATACTGGTGCTGGTATTAGAAAATAATCTTTGATAATTCTTGAATCGTCATCAACAACTGTTGCAACTACGACAGATACAAGCGATGTTTGTCTTAATTATTGAAATTTCAATTTTTATTTGTCATTCCGAACCCATGCTTTGCATGTTGGCTTAAAGAGGGAGATGCCGTGTTCGGAATGACAATAATTTGATGAAAGATTTAGCGCGTTATACTTTTCCTAATTTTCAAATTTATTGTGTAACTTGGTGCAACTAACACCTGCCATGTATGTCGCAACCAAAATCGCCTTTTACCAAAGCACAATTGCTTCCTCAGGAAGAGACCTTGGAAATTGCACATGAAAAAAGCGATCTCGTCATTGGTATTCCCAAAGAAATTCATTTTCAAGAACAACGTATCTGCCTTACCCCAGATGCTGTTGCTGCGCTAGTAGCTAATGGACATCAAGTACTCATCGAGTCCGGAGCAGGTGAAGAAGCGGGGTATAGCGACAAAAAATATAGTGAAGCGGGAGCACAACTTTCTGAAGACACCAAAAAAGTATTGGGATGCCCCATTCTATTAAAAGTAGAACCCCCTACCCTTTCTGAGCTGGAACAGATCAACCCAAAAACAGTGCTTATATCTGCCCTACAACTTAAGAAGCAGAAAAAGGAATATTTTGAAGCCTTGGCCAAGAAAAAGATCACTGCTTTGGCCTTCGAGTTTATTAAGGATGAAGACGGTAGCTATCCGGCTGTGAAATCCCTGAGTGAAATTGCAGGAACGGCATCAGTTCTTATTGCTTCAGAATTAATGGTCGATTCCCAAACCGGAAATGGAGTGTTGTTTGGAAATATAAGCGGTGTCCCTCCAGTAGAAGTGGTTGTTATTGGCGCTGGAACGGTAGGACAGTATGCAGTACGTGCAGCCTTAGGGTTAGGAGCCAATGTTAAGGTGTTCGATAATTCTATTACCAAATTGCGAAGAATACAATCTAAAGTTGGGCAAACGCTATATACATCTACCATTCAGCCAAAAAACCTATTAAAAGCCCTTCGCCGTTGTGATGTTGCCATTGGTGCCGTTCGAGGCAAACACCGTTCTCCAGTAATTGTAACTGAAGCAATGGTAGAATGTATGAAGAAAGGAGCAGTTATTATCGATGTAAGTGTGGATATGGGAGGTTGTTTTGAAACTACAGAAATGACTTCGCACAACGCCCCCACTGTCATTAAACACGGTGTCCTACATTATGGAGTACCCAACATTCCTGCCCGTTATCCAAAATCGGCCTCGGTTTCTTTAAGTAATATCTTCACGCCCTATCTTTTAGAAATAGCCGAATGCGGAGGACTGGAAGAAGCTATTAGAATGGATGCTGGTTTAAAAAATGGTTTGTACTTTTACCACGGAATTTTAACGAACAAAGCAGTTGCGGATTGGTTCGATTTGCCGTACAGTGATCCTAACTTGCTCATTTTTTAACACACACATTTTACATACTGGTTTTCCATGTCTTTGCTTAAGCGTTTTGTCTTTTATTTTGGTGGAGTTATTTTAGGACTCTGTTTTCTCTATTTTTTTATTGGCGGAAGTGGCGCTTCTTGTGAAATGGACTACCTACCCAATGCCAGAGTCTTGAAAAACATCCGTCTTAAGGAACGGGTTTTTTCAGAAAATGTACTTCAAGAATTGGCACGAAAGCAGTTGGATACTGCTGCCATTTCTACACTCTTGGAAGATGGAAGTGTTATTTTTTCTGAAAGTGACACTGAAAGTGATTCTTGCAACGTTTACGTTATTAGAGGAGAAGCTTCTGAAAAATGGTTGGAAATCAAGGTTGAAAATTGCCAAACCAAGGCCAAAGTACATGATATTCTCATCAAGGATTCCAAATAAAAAATCAGTCTTCATTCTTAAATCTTCGGAAGTATAGTTAACAAACGAAGCTCCTTCATGTCAATCTTTAGTATTTTTAAGGAAATCCAATCAGCATGCTAAAGAATCTATTTCCTTTTATTGCCATACTGCTATTGGTGCCCAAAATCTCGGCACAAACCATTCAAGGATATGTATACGACACCACCAATGGCAATCCTTTATTTGGTGCTAGTGTCTATTTAAATGGTACGACTATAGGTACGCTTAGTGATGAAAATGGCAAATTCACTATAGAGACAGACACAGAGATCAAAGCTTCATTAGCCATCAGTTATCTAGGATACACTACAGTAACCATTAGTACGCCATATAGTTTAAAAAAGATTGAAGTAGTTCTAAAACAAAAACCCGATGATTTAGATGAAATTGTCATTCGGGCTGATTCTTGGTCTCATGAAAAAAAGCTTCGGGAATTTAAAAGACAATTTTTAGGGCCAAATCGTGCTGGAAACTTGTGTCTTATTGTGAATGAAGATGATATCGATTTGTGGTTTCAAGAGTCTAACAAGACCTTAAAAGCATCTGCAAAGGTTCCCATAAAAATACGCAACAACCTGTTGGGGTATGAAATAGAATACTCACTCAGTAATTTTGAAGCTAAATACGACAACCCTTCCCGAAAAAACCCCAATTGTCAATATGTATACTATGAAGGAACAAGCTTTTACAAAGATGTTACCTCTAATCCCGTGGCAATGAACCGATTTAAAGAGAGTCGGCGGGATGAGTTCAAGGGTTCCGCCACCCATTTTTTAAGGGCACTTGTTCGCAATACCCTCAAGGAAGAAGGTTTTTACTTATATCACAATGCCATACCCATTATTGAGAAAAGAGTCTTCAGTATTCTTCCAAAAAATGACGTTTACCTTGTTACTTTTAAGCGAAATTTCCTCTTAGAATACAAACGCAAGAATGAACAAACACACGTCACAAAATTGAACATGGGCACGCCATTGATCGTTTTTTCCGATGGAAATTACATTTCTCCCAAAGACTTACTTTTTGAAGGACATCTCTCTCTAGAACGTATTGGCAATACTTTACCCATTGATTATAAGCCCGGTTTGTGAGAAATTAAAAGATACCGTCGTTCTTAAACCGTCGGAACAGTTGGTCCAAACAACTATAATTCTGATTATCTTTAATAGGTCTAATAAAACCCTCTTAGAAATGCTAAAAAAACTGCTATACACCGTATTCCTTCTTGGAACCCTTTCTGCTTTCTCTCAGGAAAAAGTCACTATTGCTTGGGACACCTCCCTATCTATGGAAGAACGATCCTTAGATAAGGAATTTGGATTTTTGGATAAATACTTTGCAAAATATCCTGAGGCCTCTGCAAGACTTATTTTATTTAACGGCATACAAGCTACTTCCAAAGATTTTTCTATAACAGCGGGTAATTGGGATGAAGCCAAACAAGAGTTAAAAGATGTTACTTATGATGGAGCCTCCGGATACCACACCCTAACCCAAGCTCATAAAGATGGCACTACCTTTCTGTTCACAGATGGATTTGAAAACATAGAAAAAGATATTCCGGTGCTTGGCAACAAACTGTATGTAGTAAATAGCAAAGCAGAGCACGACTTAAAAAACCTTCAGTTCTTAGCATTATCAAACAAGGGCCGGTTGATCAACTTATCACCTACGTTAGAAAAAAACATCGATGATTCTAATGTATACTATGGAAATGTCTATGGCAAAGAATTAGCCATGGAAATGGTCTCTATAGGTGTAAAAGATTCAGAATCTAAGGTCTCTCCCACTCCAGACGGAGCTTTCAAAATAGAAGCAACCCCAGGAGATGTATTGGTTGTTGAAGTTTCTGGTTTGCCCCCTATAGAACAAGTAATCACACAAAATAAAAGCTTAAATGTCTGGGTAAGGCACCAAGGGGTTCAATTAGATGAAGTCCTATTAAAAAACAAACGTGAGAAGGAAGAAAAACTAGTAAACATTGGCTATAACAGAGTCGATAAAAAAAGTTTGGGATATGCCGTACAATCGGTTTCTGCAGAGGAAATGAACACTGGAGGGGGAAATATGTCTTCTGCGCTTAATGGAAAAATCTCTGGAGTTGGTGATGGATACGCAACCGAAATCAGTGTTGCAAAAATAAGACAGGCAAACTCTACATTATGGGCTCAACACCCATTGATATTAATTGATGGTGTTCCCGTACCAAAATCTATTACAAGACCTACATCAGGTACCCGAGCAGAGCTTTCCAATTTCATTGACGTTAATAACATTGCAGATATTACTGTATTGAAAGGGTTTGCAGCTACCAATCAATATGGCTCTGAAGGTTCCGGCGGGGTCATCCTTATCAAAACCAAATCAAAAGCCGCTATGGATGAGGCTGAAGACAGACGTAAAGAGGGTAAGGTCCAAAAAAAGATAACTACCTATCAAGGTACAGCAAGTCCTCCACCTACATATACAAAAACATATCTCAAATCTCTTGAGCAACAATCTAATGTTGATGCCGCCTACAATCATTATTTAGAGCAGCGAGAGGCTTTTCAGGATGATCCCAATTATTTTGTTGATTTATTCGATTTCTTCAGCTCAAAAAACAAAGGAATAGCTAAAACTGTGGGATATGCAGTGCTGGAAAAACATTCTGAAGACATAGGAGCTATGAAAGCCATGTTGTTAAAAGCCAAGGAAAAGAAATACTACGACATGGAATTAGATTTTGCGAAAGCCATGTTGGAAGTACATCCAGATCGCATCCAATCATATATGGACTTGGCAAAAGCACAGGCCAATAACGGAAATTTACAAGCCGCATTAGATCTGCTTTTAGGAATCACCAAAGGAGAATTAAACCCCAATCTTGATTTTGGCCCTTTACAAAAAACTGCAGATCAAGAAATCCGAAACCTAGTAGCCAAACACAAAGAGTCATTAGAATTAAGTAAGATTGCGGTCTCCCATCTTAAAAAAGAACCTTTGGAGGCTCGAATTGTTTTTGATTGGAGTGAATGGGACGCAGATTTCGAGCTTATCTTCATTAGTCCATCTCGAGAATTTGTATCCTGGAAACACACTATTGAAAATGCCGACAGACTTCGTGATGAGCAATTAAAAGGCTACTTACACAAAGAATTTGAAATAGCCGGTGGACAGAAAGGAGTTTGGCAAGTAAATGCCAAATATCTCGGAAACCGTACATCAAATAACGATAGACCCGTCTTGTTGCGTTGCTTAGTTCAGTACAATTTTGGAAAAACCAATGAACGTACTGAAGAATACATCATTCGTTTATTCGAAAAAGGAAGCGAGCAATTGGCAGTACGTGTAATGACCCAATAAACTAAAGCCCCCTACGTATTTTCTCACGCTTTAGTAAATCTAATTCCCTACTGGTCTGCCCAGCAACGGAGGTATTTTCCTCTGCTCTTCTTATAAGATATGGCATTACATCTTTTACGGGGCCAAAAGGAATGTATTTTGCCACATTATAACCTGCGGCTGCAAGGTTATAGCTAATGTGGTCACTCATTCCGTAGAGTTGTCCAAACCAAACCCTTGGGTCGTTTCTAAGAAAACCCTTTGCGTCTATAATCTCCATAGCCAGATACGTACTCTTTTCATTATGAGAACCCAAAAAGAGTGAAATATCATTCAAGTGATCCAGCATGTAATTCACCACACTATTAAAATGATCATCAGTAGCCTGCTTATTTTCACAAATGGGTGTAGGATATCCTTTTTCTGCTGCACGTTCATGCTCTTTTTCCATATAAGCCCCTCGAACCACTTTAAAGCCAAGCTTATAACCTTTTGCCTTAGCTTTCTTATGAAGTTCTTTTAGGTATTCCAAACGATCCCAACGATAGCATTGTAGTGTATTGAAAACAATGGGTTTTTCCGTATTGTATTTTTCCATCATTTTCTCGCAAAGTTCGTCTGCCGCATCCTGCATCCATGTTTCTTCACCATCAATAAGCAGTGCTATGTCACAATCATGAGCAATCTTACATATTTTATCGTATCGATTAACTATACGTTCCCATTCTTGTTGTTCGGATTCTGTTAGGGCTTCTTTCTCAGTGATTTTTCTCCAAATTTCAAATCTTCCCAATCCGGTAGGCTTAAAAACCGAAAATGGCATGGTATTCTTTTCTTTTGCGAAATAAGTCAACTCAATAACCTTTTCCATTGTAGCATCAAACTGCGCTTCCTCTTCTTTTCCTTCTACTGAATAATCCAAAACCGAATGCACATCGGCTTCCTTTAGGCTAGCAACTACAGGCATGCAGTCTTCTTCACTCACTCCCCCACAAAAATGGTCGAACACAGTAGAACGAATTAATCCTTCTACAGGTAGGTTGATATTTAGGGCAAATTTGGTGGCGGCAGTACCAATGCGCACCAATGGTTCTTTGGAAATCATTTTGAATAAAAAATAAGCGCGTTCCAATTGGGAATCATTCTTTAGCTTAAAAGCAATTTCCGTATTGTCGAAAAGTCGTTTTGTTGTCATTTAAATATAAATATCCTCACAAATATACTTAGATTTGACATCTCATAAGGCCCTATTTTTTGTTATGCAGAAAAAAATTATCAAGGACAGAGGATCCGTATATTTTGGACAACAAGGTTGGGAAACTTTGGCGCAAGAAATTCAAGAACTAAACCCATCTAGTGTATTTGTTCTAACCGATTTTCACACCCAAGAACACTGTTTACCCATGTTCAAGGAAAAGATAAACGTGACTCCATCCTTTAAATTTCTTTCCATACCTGCTGGAGAAGTTCATAAAAACATACAAACCTGTACTGTTTTATGGGAAGAACTCTCTCGATTAGGAGCCGATCGTAAGAGTCTCATCATCAATGTAGGTGGAGGTGTAGTGACTGATCTGGGAGGGTTTGTGGCCTGTACCTATCAACGAGGTATAGAGTTCATTAACATACCCACTTCCCTATTATCCATGGTAGATGCTGCGGTAGGGGGCAAAAATGGTGTAGACCTAGGTAGTCTTAAAAATCAAGTTGGGATCATTAAAAACCCTCATGCCGTTCTTGTGGATATTCGCTTTTTGGAAACATTGCCCAAACCCGAATTTAAGAGCGGAATGGCCGAAATGATAAAACATGGGTTAATTCATTCTGAAACCTATTTGGATATGGTGATGCAAATGAGCCATGACAAAAAAGATCACCTAGAAGATGTCATTTGGGATTCTATCCTTATTAAAAACAAAGTGATCACTGAAGATCCTTTGGAAAAAGGATTGCGAAAAACCCTGAATTATGGACACACACTGGGGCATGCCATTGAATCATTCTGCCTAAGTTCTCAGGAACGAAGAACGTTACTTCATGGCGAAGCTATTGCCATCGGAATGGTTCTGGCTACTTACATTTCGCATAAACAGCTTGATTTCCCCGAAAGAAGCTTGCAGAAAGTAACCAAATTTATTGGAGAACATTATGCAAAAGAATCATTTTCAAGGCAAGAGATTGACGAGATTATTAAATTGTTAATCTTCGATAAGAAGAACTCACACGGAGCCATTCAATTTGTACTTTTGAAGGACATAGGAAATCACCAATTGAATTGCACAGTGTCCAATGACCTTATTTACGAGGCATTTAATTTTTACAGTAATTTTCATTTTTAGGCGTTTCCTTATTATCTTTAATGTTCCGTCAACCATCACCTAAAAAAAATGAAAAGAGTAATTGTTGATTATAAAAAATTAACCCCAGAAATTCTTTCATTACTCGTCGAAAAATACCCCGATGGGTATGATGACAAACATATTATTGTTTTCAAAAATGCAAAGAATCAGACTGTGGAAGCAGTTGAGGTTAGAACAGAAAGCACCATCTATCTTGTAAAGGTAAGTTCCAGCTTAGTAAACTCTATGGCTAGTTTTGACTTAGAAGATTATGCAGAGTCTGATTATGACAAACCTGTAAGTGATCTCCCCGAAAAAACCCTGGAAGAAGACTAGTCACAGATTTTTACAAATAGCGCTCCTTTATAACATTGGTGTGATGTATTTCGTGACCACATATAATGGATAGCGCTGCCATGACAGACAATGGAGAATTACTGGCTTCTCCCCTACGTTTTAGTGTGTCGTCTGAAAAACTTTTTGCCATCAATAACGTAGATTGACGCACCGCTGTATACTCATCTAATAAATCTTCCATGGAACGAGTTACAGGTTTCGCATTATTGGCAAACTCATCTTGATCAAAACCTTTTATAACTGCATTTTCAGATCTAGCAAACTGCAATGCTCTATATGCAAAAACACGTTCCGTATCAACAATGTGCAACAAAACCTCCTTGGGAGTCCATTTCCCTTCTTCATAATGATAATCATGCTTATCTTGTGGTATATCCTCAAAAAAGGTTTTCGTTGCAGACATACCGTCTTCTAATAGCTGTGCTATTGAACCTTCCTTGGTTAATGAGATATATCGTTCGTAGTAATTGTTGTAATCTATTCCTGGTGTCATATGGTTTTGATTGAATGGTATCCAAAAATAAAAAACCCCAAGCTTCTTTTTAAGCGAGGGGCTTATTAATTATTTAACAATCAGTTATTGTATTTCGTGAAAGATAGAATGCATTAATCGTTTTTTGTCGTTAATGCTTTCTTCTAATGATATCATTGTTTCTGTACGTGTAACACCATCAATATCATCTATTAGATAGATGATTTCCTTGGCATGACTAGTGTCTCGAGCTCTTATTTTACAGAAAATATTGAATTTTCCTGTAGTCACATGCGCTACGGTCACAAAAGGAATTTCATTAATACGTTCCAATACAAATTGAGTCTGTGAAGTCTTTTGTAAAAACACCCCTACATATGCAATGAAGGAATATCCAAGTTTTTTGTAATCAACGGTGAGCGAAGAACCAATAATAATTCCAGCTTCTTCCATCTTTTTTACCCTAACGTGAACAGTACCTGCAGAAATTTGAAGTTTTTTTGCAATATCGGTAAATGGTGTTCGCGTGTTTTCAATCAACATATCTAAGATATGGTGATCTGTTTCATCTAATTTAAATTTAGCCATAAGTCTACGTTGTCTTGGCAAAAATAATCCTTTTCCCTAAAAAAAATCGACGGAATCTTTGAAAAAAACCCGAATAACTGCGTTTTTATCAACAATTGTTGAAACTTTCTCACCTACGAAAACGTTTTCGTGAGAATTCAGCAATATATTGGCTCCAGCCACGTCTAATTCTTTATGACCCAAATAATTAGATAAATCACCCATATTATCCACCATTGGAACCAATAGAATCTTACCGTCTTTTAATTGTTCTTCAAACTGAATCGCTATAGATTGTAAACCATCAGAACCTTCAAATCGAGCATTTCGAATCATAATATCTCGAAAATATTTCTCATTTTGGGGTATGGAATTGTAAGTAACCCTATCCTTAATTTCATTTTGGCCTGGATATAAATCAAACAAAGCCAAATAGGCGTAAAATATATATTTACGAGTGACCTCTCTCTCATAATCCCCCGGAAAATGACCCGCTTCAAACAAAATTGTAGGTACCTCCAAGTATTGAAACATATCTCCTACGCAATTATCATTAAAAGCATCATCATACCTTCCAATTTGTCCAGGAATCAAGGTAGAAAGTACTGTAGCCATCGTATCAATGTGCTCCATAGCTACACTACGGGACTTTGTTATACTTCTAGCAGAATTGGCAGCAGGAGCCAAAAAGGATACCGTAGCGCTCTTACCGGTAGGTAAGCTATACAAAGTACGTTGATCATGAAGATTTAAGCATAGCGTAGGCTTAAAAGAATTGAATAAATCACGAAGGGTGTTGCTTTCAGGCTGCGTCAGGTTTTTTGCATCCCTATTTAAATCAATGTCATTGGCATTTTCTCGCGTATATGCCTTTGCACCATCTGGGTTTAAGATAGGGATGGCACAAAAGGTATATTCTTTTAAAAACCGAGATATTGCTTCCTGATAATATTCGGTTTGCGTCAAAAACTTAAAAAAATCAAATAATGCTTTGGTCGTTGTAGATTCATTTCCGTGCATTTGAGACCAAGCCAATATTTTTTTGGGTCCGTTACCAATGGTCATGGATTTAATTTTCACACCTAAAACTGATGCTCCAATTTCTTCAATTTTGATTTTTCTACGATAGGATTTCAAGAGACTTTCGAGTTGTTCTGAATGAACATATCGACCTTTTAATTGTGCCTCTGAATGACCCGAATACCAAGTTTCAATTTCCATACTTATAATTACCGTTTACAAAAGTAAACATATAAGAGTTTACAGTTGTAATCAATAAATTCACATCAATCTGTTGATTGTTGTAAACAAAGGGGCTTTCAAGTTTACAAATGTATTTACAATTTTAACAATTTAATTATAATTATTAATCAATTAGCTTTATATCAATAACTTAAATTCAATTATTGAAAGTAATTATTTAATTAATTTAATGATTGTTTACAAATGTAACTTGTTGTTGTACCAGCTCTTGATTACATTTGTAACTAATAATATTAATTTTATAAGTTACAATGGTAAACACTGTGGATTTTTCGAAAAGGTTGCAAAAAATCCTAGATTTTTATGGATTATCGGCTACTGCTTTTTCTGAAAAAATCACCTTTAACCGCTCCACTATTTCGCATTTACTTTCGGGTAGAAACAAACCCAGTTTGGAATTTGTCATGAAAGTTCTGGAAGAATTTCCAGAGGTAGAATTATACTGGTTATTAAATGGCAAAGGCAACTTCCCTTCCACCTCTCAAGATCTTGTTTCAAAAAAAGAAGTGGCACAACCTCAAAATCTTTTTCAGGAACAAGAGACTGTTTCAAAAAAGTTGGACCCAGAAATTATTCATGATAAGTCTGATGCTTATGTTGTAAAATCAGAAATGCAGAAAAATGACTCTGAAATCGATCAAATTGTGATTTTTTACAAAGACGGAAGTTTTAAAGCATATAAATAGCGATCATCTGCCTAATATTTCAGAAATTTGCATAAAACCCAATATGCGGCATTTTTTTACAATTTCCCTTCTTTTATTACTAACTAGTTGTTTTTCAACAGAAAGAGACTGTTCACAATTCAAAACTGGAACATTTACGTTTGAAGCGTTGATAGGAACTGAAATTGAAACGACTACTTTTGTGCGAAATGATTCTATTGAGATAGATTATTTTAGAGGTAAAACCGATACGTCTGCCATTCGTTGGATTAATGACTGCGAGTACATTGTAAAGAAGGTAAACCCGAAAAATCAAGCCGAGAAAAAGGCGGTACATATTAAGATTCTATCTACCGAAAATAACAGCTATACCTTTGAATATGCTATTGTAGGGGAATCAAACAAACAAAAAGGAACCGCTATTAAAGTAAAATAGTTAGATTTATTACTATGAAGAAATCCTTAGAGCTATTTCAGAAAATTGTTCAGAACTTATTGGAAGATGAGGCTACCCATCCCGTGGCAGAGTTTGTCCCCTCTGCAACGCTTTTTGAGCGTATGGACCTAGGTCTGAACGAGCATCCCATTTCTGAAGAAGATCTAGAAGATGTATTGCAGGATTTAGTATTTAAGGCTCCTAGAACGGCTACCAATGCTTTTTTTTAATCAATTATTTGGTGGGCGTAACGACAAAGCAATTTTAGGAGATCTATTGGCGGTTATCCTTAATAACAGCATGTATACCTACAAGGCAGCTGGTCCTATGATTGGTGTGGAAAAAATGGTATTGCGCGAAGTATGTGATATCATAGGATGGGATGAAAATGCGGGAGGAACCTTTGCTTCTGGCGGATCTATGACCAATTTTATGGGACTTCTCATGGCTCGTGATTCCAAACAGGAAGAGGCCCGTAATTTGGGGGTTACCAATAATATGACAGTATATACTTCTGCTGAATCTCACTATAGCACGCACAAAAATGCTGCATTTAGTGGTATTGGGCGTAATCAGGTACGTACTATTGCTTCTGATGATAAAGGACGTATGGATATTAGTGCGCTGGAAGCCGCAATATCCAAAGATTTGGAGGATGGTTATGTGCCAACCTTGGTAAATGCTACCGCCGGAACTACGGTGTTGGGTGCTTTTGATGCTATAGATGTCATTGCAGATATCTGCAAAAAGTATGGAATTTGGCTCCACTTAGATGGGGCTTATTGTGGATCTGTTATTTTCAGTAAAAAATACATCCATTTATTGAAAGGATTGGAAAAAGTAGATTCTTTTAGTCTTAATGCTCACAAAATGATGGGAACTCCCCTTACCTGCTCTTTATTGGTGGTAAAGGATAAAAAACACTTATACGACAGTTTCTCCAACGATGCGAGTTATCTGTACCAAACAGATCATGACGATTTCAATTTGGGGAAAACCTCTTTACAGTGTGGACGCCGTAATGATGCATTAAAATTCTGGACTCTATGGAAAAGTGTGGGTACTAGCGGACTGGAACAAATGGTGAACAAACAGTTTGAATTGGCAGACATTGCCAGAGAATATGTTAGAGAACATCCAGATTATCAAGATTTTAGCATTGACAATTCCATTTCAGTTTGTTTTAATTACAAAGGGATTCCTGCAAACGAACTTTGTACCTTCTTGTATGAGCATTCCCAATTACTGGTTGGCTACGGATCTTTTGGTAGTGATGAATTTGTACGCTTGGTCACCATTAATGTGAACAACGACAAGGAAGTAATTCTAGATTTCTTTAAAATATTGGAGAAATTTGTAGCGGAGAACCCTACTTTATTCTTGAAGGATAGTGTTACAGTTCCCTAAAATTGAATTTCTAATCGCTACTTCTGCTTTTTAAGTAACGCATTCTGCTCTTCCAATAATTGTTCAATATTGGCCAATAACTCAATATCCTTAGGGGTTTCTACGGTTGCATTCTTAGGATCTTCTGCTTTAGATTTAAAGCGATTCATCATTTTTACCACCACAAAAATGGTGAATGCAATGATCACAAAATCTATAAGCGCTTCAAAAAGCTCACCATAGGCTATGGCTACTTCTTCTATTCCTTCTGCCGCTTCGCGAAGAATAAACTTTTTGTTTCTGAAGTTTACACCATCGGTAAGTAGTGACAGTGGAGGTATCGCTATTTTTTTTACAATAACGTTGATGACATTATTAAAAGCTGGTACCAATAATGATCCCTATGGCCATGTCCACCATATTACCTTTTACGGCAAAATTCTTGAATTCGTCAATGAAATTTTTCATCTCTAAAATAAGGTAATCTGTCCTTCGTCATCAGATGAAGGGTCTACATTATCATTATTATCTGTAGGTGTTTCAGATTTTGGGGCTTGTGGTGTATCGCCGCCATTTTTTGCAGTTGGCGAGACTTCCTCTTCTATCACTTCCATTTCTTCTGCTGGAATCGCTTCCGGCTCTTCATACGGTAATGGATCTAAAGAGTTAATTTCCAGCACCTTGTCTTTGGTCAACTGATTTCCCATAGCAGAAATCCCTTTAATCGCTATAACTCTTCAAGATTCACTTCTATGTTGTCTTTTCTGTCTTTACCGCGTTCTTTTACAAAGACAACCTCAGCCATGGGACGATGTGCGGTAAAAATACACTCCAAATAGGATTTGGGATGATCTGTAATGATGCTTTCTTCCCTGTCTGGGGTTTCGATCAGGAAACGTTTTACATAGAAAAGTTCCTTTTCTCCTTCCCAGTAAATAGCCGAAAGTGGTTTCTTGGGGTTCCACTTTTCCAATACGATCATATCATCATCAAAGTGCATGGTTACTTCAGGAATAGCCGTTTTAACCATTCCGTTTGTTTTATCACAAGAAGACGGTCTTCACTTTTAAATTCGCCTAACAACTCTCCTCTTCCGTCCAAGTTAAGTCGTTGCACCGTATCGTCGAACCAGATTTTTCGAGGTTTCAATGTTGACAACCCCTTCTCTTTCAGCTCGATACGCTTCACAGGATATTTGGTGACAATATTTCCTTTGGAGGCTCGTCCCTTCACCATAATATCGGCAAAGTCCAGATCCCATTTCAATTTTTTGATACTTCCGCTTTGGCGTAACAACACAGTTACAATCTCTGCTTCTCCATTAGGATTGGCTGTAAAATATAAGAGTTTACTGCCTTTGTTTCCTTGAGTGAGATCATATTCCTTGTCCCTGGTAATGGAGGTTACGTTAAATCGCTTTACGTAGGTAGCTCCACGGGTTCCATCCTTATAAATAATATTGTAAGTAGTACGCTTATCCTTTTTCTTAAAGACGGCTACATGAATTATTCCTTTCCCAATAAAGGTTTTGGTATCTACCTTGGTCACCATCATTTTTCCTTCTTGGGTAAATACAATGATGTCGTCTATATCACTACAATCTGTGACATATTCCTCACGACGCATGCTGGTACCCACAAAACCTTCTTCTCTATTTACGTAGAGTTTGGTATTTCTAATAACCACCTTGGTCTTCTGGATATCATCGAATACACGAATTTCACTTTTTCGTTCCTTTCCAGCTCCATAATCTTTCTTCAATCGCTTGAAGTAGTCAATGGAGTATTCAATGAGATGATCTAAATGATGCTTTACTTGGGCAATGCCATCTTCTAAAGCGTCAATTTTTTGTTGTGCCTTATCAATATCGAACTTAGAGATTCGCTTAATCCGAATTTCAGTAAGCCGAACAATATCTTCTTCTGTTACAGCTCGTTTTAAATGTTTTACATGAGGCTTCAACCCTTTATCTATTGCAGAAATCACTCCTTCCCAGGTTTCTTCTTCTTCAATATCACGATAGATTCTATTTTCAATAAAAATACGCTCAAGCGAAGCAAAATGCCATTGCTCCTCGAGTTCGTTAAGTTGAATTTCTAGCTCGCTTTTCAGAAGTTCTACCGTACGCTCGGTAGATCTCCTTAGCATATCGGTAACTCCAATAAATAAGGGTTTGTTATCTTCAATAACACACCCTAATGGTGAAATAGATGACTCACAACTTGTAAAGGCATACAAGGCATCAATGGTCTTATCAGGTGAAATTCCACTGGGTAGATGTACCAAAATCTCTACGTCTGCCGCTGTATTATCCTCAATCTTTTTAACCTTGATTTTTCCTTTGTCATTGGCTTTAAGAATAGAGTCAATTAACGAAGTGGTGGTGGTAGCAAAAGGGATTTCGGTAATTACCAAGGTAGATTTATCCAGTTGGTTAATTCGTGCCCTGCTTCTAATCTTTCCTCCACGTAGTCCATCATTATAATTGGTAACGTCTACAATTCCTCCTGTTGGAAAGTCTGGCACTAATTGAAAACGCTTTCCTTGTAAATGCTTTATGGAAGCATCAATCAATTCAATAAAATTGTGAGGCAATACTTTTGTAGAAAGTCCCACAGCAATACCTTCTGCCCCCTGTGCCAGAAGCAATGGGAACATCACTGGTAAATTGATTGGCTCTTTCTTACGCCCGTCGTAGGATGCTTGCCAATGGGTAATTTTTGGATTGTATACTACATCCAATGCAAACTTAGAAAGTCTTGCTTCAATGTATCTGGAAGCTGCTGCGCGGTCTCCAGTTAGTATATTTCCCCAGTTTCCCTGAGTATCTATTAATAAATCTTTCTGCCCAATCTGTACCATGGCATCACCAATACTTGCGTCTCCATGTGGATGGTACTGCATGGTATGCCCTACAATGTTTGCTACCTTATTGTAGCGTCCATCGTCCAAATCCTTCATAGAATGCATGATACGGCGCTGTACGGGCTTAAAACCATCTTCTATGGCTGGTACAGCACGCTCTAGGATTACATAACTAGCGTAATCCAAGAACCAATCACGGTACATTCCTGTGACCCGTGTTATGGTTTCGCCAGAATCACCCTCATCCATTACAGTTTCTTCCTCGTTTTGCGGAGTGATTTCTTCTGGGTTTAGCTCTTCTTCGTTATGTTCGTTATCCGTATTCATAAAAAGACCCTCGGACTATGCAAAGGGCAACATTTTAATGTATCTATATTATTCTTCTATCTTATCCAACTCCACCTTCAAGTTATCAATAATAAATTCCTGACGTTCTGGAGTGTTCTTACCCATATAGAATTTCAACAATTCTTCAATGCTCATGGTCTTGTCTAACATCACCGGGTCCAGACGAATGTCTTCTCCAATAAAATGTTGGAATTCATCTGGCGAAATTTCCCCCAATCCCTTAAATCGGGTAATCTCTGGCTTGGGTTTTAGTTTTGCAATGGCATTAATACGCTCTTCCTCAGAATAGCAATAAATGGTTTCCTTCTTGTTTCTAACTCGGAACAATGGTGTTTGCAAGATGTACAAATGCCCTTCTTTAATGACTTCTGGGAAAAACTGAAGGAAAAATGTAATCAACAGTAAGCGAATGTGCATTCCGTCCACATCAGCATCCGTGGCAATCACAATATTGTTATAACGAAGGTCTTCTAGGGAGTCTTCTATATTAAGTGCTGCCTGCAACAGATTGAATTCTTCGTTTTCGTAAACAATCTTTTTAGAAAGTCCATAGCTATTCAATGGTTTTCCTTTTAAACTGAAAACCGCCTGTGTATTCACATCCCGGCTTTTGGTAATGCTACCACTTGCAGAATCTCCCTCCGTAATGAAAAGTGTAGTTTCCAGACTGCGTTGGTTTTTGGTATCGCCCAAATGTACCCGACAATCTCGTAGTTTTTTGTTGTGCAAGCTCGCTTTCTTGGCGCGTTCCCTTGCTAATTTACGGATACCGCTTAGCTCCTTTCGTTCTTTTTCGGCCTGAACTATTTTCTTCTGAATCTTCTCTGCAATTTCAGGATTCTTATGCAGGTAATTATCCAGTTGGGTTTTTATAAAATCGTTGATATGGGTACGAACGGTAGGCAATCCGCCTCCCATCTCAGTAGAACCCAGTTTGGTTTTTGTCTGACTCTCAAAGACGGGTTCCATCACCTTGATACTGATGGCTCCCACAATAGATTTTCTAACATCACTTGCATCATAGTTCCGTCCGTAAAACTCACGAATAGTTTTTACAATGCTTTCTCTAAAAGCAGCTTGATGGGTTCCCCCTTGGGTGGTATTCTGCCCGTTTACGAAGCTATGGTACTCTTCACTGTATTGTGTCCTGCTATGGGTAATCGCAATTTCTATATCATTGCCACGCAAATGAATTACGGGATACAACATGTCTTCTTGAGACATGTTGTCTTCTAGAAGATCTTTCAATCCATTTTCACTAAAAAACTTTTCCCCATTAAAATCAATGGTGAGTCCAGGATTTAGATAGACATAATTTTTCAGCATTTTGCCTACATATTCCGTTCGGAACTTGTAGTTTTTGAATATGCTTTCATCTGGAATGAAGGTAACTTTGGTTCCTTTCCGTTTTGATGATTCTTCAATAGCACCATCATTGGTAAGCTCTCCTGATTCAAATTCGGCACTTTTTAACTTACCTTCTCGTACGGATTCTACTTTAAAAAAGGTAGAAAGAGCATTTACTGCTTTAGTACCTACTCCGTTGAGTCCTACAGATTTTTTAAAAGCACGACTATCGTACTTTCCTCCTGTATTCATTTTGGAAACTACATCTACTACTTTTCCTAAGGGAATTCCACGGCCAAAATCACGAACCCGTACTTCTTTGTCTTTGATTCGGATTTCTATGGTCTTTCCAGCACCCATTACAAATTCATCGATACAGTTATCGATGACTTCTTTCAAAAGAATATAGATTCCATCATCTGGGGAAGAACCATCTCCCAACTTTCCAATATACATTCCGGGACGCATACGGATGTGCTCTTTCCAGTCTAGGGAACGTATATTATCTTCGGTATACTGCGTCTGCGACATAAGGTGGGTTGAATGAAGGCTAATATAAAATTATGATGCAAAATCTGAAACCGAATTGAGGTAAAGTAATTAACAATTATTGCATCAAATTGTTAAGAAAATGAGGCTCTGACCGTTGCCATATGATTAAATTTATATACCTTGGTTCTACAACAAAAAAACTTATCAATTCATGAAAAGAATCAGTGCTATTTCAACCGTTTTTTCGCTGTTTTTATTGTTGACCTCTTGTGGAAATATGGGAGGCAAGGATGGTGGTGACATTGACCCATCTGAATTTCAGGCAGAATCTGCATTACAGCAATACCAAATATCGGTTCCAAAATACATGAAAAAGGCAACTGGGCTCAATCAGGATGCCTCTCTTCAGTTTCAGAATGTTTTCAAGGAAACCTACATTGCTATTATAGATGAAGACAAAAGTGATTTTGTGGATGTTTTCAAAGAATTGGGACGTTATGACGAGGCACAATCTATTGCCGGGAATTATAGAAATGTTCAGATGGATTACTTTACCGAAGGAATGGAAATCGTTTCTGAAACCACCCCGAAAAAAGTAACCATCAATGGGCTTAATGCAGAGCAAGTAGAGTTTACCGCCCGTGTTCCTGAAGTAGATTACGATATCTTCTATGTGCTAACTTTTGTTGAAGGCCGTGAAAGTGTTTATATGATCATGGAATGGACCTTGTCTGAATACAAAGACAAATACAAGGAAACTTTCTACTACATGGCAGATACGTTTACAGAGATATAAGCATCTATTAGTTAATAATTAAGCTTAAAAACCTCAGCAATAAGAGTAAGATAAAAATAGCTCCCGCTATTCCGAAATCACGCCGCTTAATCTGGTGCCGCTTGATCATTTCATTCCTAACAAGCAAGTATAATGGGATGCACGGAATGGCTAGTATAAATAGTCCTACAGCTATAAAAGAAGCATCGCTTGAGAAGGTATTTGTGAAGTAGACTTGCAATATAAAGACTATGGCTAAAGAAAAAATAGCCAAAGCAAATATCCACCCCAACCTCTTTTTAAACATCAGTAATACCCCTGCATAGATGGTTAGGATAGAATATACTATTTGAAATACATAGTTAATAATGTAAAATCGTAAACTTGATTCGGAATTTTCTGGAAGGTAATCTTTATGGTATGACATCCCCAGTACAGAAATGATACTCACAATAAGTAGAAGTCCGTAAGCAATGAGCAATCCCGCAATTATTTTTTCAATAACAACAACCCAGCGTTTTGCCTTAGGTGTAACAGATTCTAATTCAGCAAAGGGGTTTTCCTCCAAAATGGGTTGGGGTAATTTCTATACTTGCAATGTATTCTAAAAAATTCAATAACGTTATACGTTAAATCGGAAGTGCATCACATCACCATCCTGCACAATGTACTCCTTCCCTTCTACACCTAACTTACCTGCCTCTCGTACTTTGGCTTCACTTCCATATTGTTCAAAATCATCGTACTTAATAACTTCTGCACGAATAAAACCTTTTTCAAAATCCGTATGAATAACTCCTGCTGCTTGTGGTGCTGTAGCTCCTACAGATACGGTCCAAGCACGCACTTCTTTTACACCAGCCGTGAAATACGTTTGTAGATTGAGTAGTTTGTAAGCTCCACGAATCAATTTTGCAGAACCGGGTTCTTCCAACCCAAGGTCTTCTAAAAACATTTGGCGTTCTTCAAAAGTGTCCAATTCGGTAATGTCAGCTTCCGTACCCACTGCCAAGATCAAAACTTCTGCATTTTCATTGGCAACAGTCTCTTTAACCTTATCCACATAGGCATTTCCAGTTGCAGCGGCCGCTTCATCTACATTGCATACGTACATAACTGGCTTATCTGTAATAAACTGTAACTGATCTATATACTCTTCACGTTCCTTTTCAGTAAGGTCTATAGCACGAACCGAAACACCACTTTCCAAACTAGCTTTTACTTTTTCCAAAGCTTCCAGTTCTTTTTGTGCTTCCTTGTTTCCTGTTCGGGCAGCACGAAATACCTTTTCAATACGTTTTTCAACAGTTTCCAGATCTTTCAACTGCAATTCAATATCAATGGTTTCTTTATCGCGAACCGGATCAACACTTCCATCTACATGTACAATATTATCATTGTCAAAGCAACGAAGTACGTGCAGAATTGCATCTGTCTCCCGAATGTTTCCCAAAAATTGATTCCCAAGTCCTTCTCCTTTACTGGCTCCTTTTACCAGACCAGCAATATCAACGATTTCTACAGTTGCTGGAATAACCCGTTCTGGATCCACCAACTCTTCCAGTTTCACCAAACGATTATCCGGTACATTCACCACGCCAATATTTGGTTCTATAGTACAAAACGGAAAATTGGCACTTTGCGCTTTGGCATTGGACAAACAATTAAAAAGTGTGGATTTCCCTACGTTGGGTAGGCCTACAATTCCTGCTTTCATTCGGTTTTCATTTTTAGGAGTGCAAATATACGTTTTCGACCAAAGAATTGGTCAATTTCCCATCTCTTTGTCATAAAATGGTCAATATTCATTAATTTTACAGTACCCCTTATGAACTAAATGAAGTTATTATGAAAAACTATACGCTAATCCTACTCTTAATTATTGGCGCCTTGGGAAGCACTATTGCTCAAGAAAACAAGACTATTACGGAAGTAAAAACGGTAAAAAGAGTAGTTAAAAAAGAAGGAAGCCAAGTAAGTGTCCAAGAAGTGGAAACGGTTGAAGGTGAAAAAGGAGCTGTTGTGGTTGAAGGAAACGAAGAGGAGAACCAGTTTTTTTCTGAAGACTCTAAAGCCATCAACGAAGAAAAGGTTTTGGTAGATGAAACCAAAGTCGATGCTCAAAACGAAGCCCTTATTGCCGAGCGAAAGAAAAAACAGGAAGAAGAACTAAAACGATCCAAAGAAGAAGCGCTAGCTAAGGCTGAAGCTCAGAAAAAGTTATTGGAAAAACAAGAAAAGGAGCGGCAAGAAGCTTTGAAAGCCAATCGTAAAAAACTGGAACGCAGAGGGAAAGGTGTTGGAAAACTACAACGCAAAAAAAGGAATTAGTTTTTTTCCTTAAAAAGGGTATCTTTGAGAAGGTACTAACGTAATTAAATCATTATAAATAACATTTTATGAAGAAAATATTGTTAACCGCATGTGCATTGGTTTTTGCCATGTCTATGCAAGCACAAGATAAAGCTACTGAAAAGGCAGAAAGAAAAGCAGCAAAAGTAGAAAAGAAGGTGAAAGTAGAAAAGAAAGCGAAAGCCGAAAAGAAAGCTGCTACCCTTAAAACAGCAACTTTAAAAGATGCTAAAAAATCAGCAGATACTAAAAAAGCTGTTACTACTGAAAAAAGAAAAGCTGCTGCTGAAAGCAAAAAAGCGAAAGAAAAAATAGACAATTAATCAACCTGCAATTCTTTTTGAATTGCTTCATGATAGACTGAAAAGTCAATCAGATTATTATGAGACCCTCCTAATATGGTTATCAAGTTTGCTTGGTCCTTTGGGAGGGTTTCGTGTAATTGCTTCCCACTGTGGTAGGGAACAACGTTGTCTTCGGTACCATGCAAAATCGTTATGGGACATGTAACCATTTGTGCGTACTCCCAAGTAGGAAATCTATAACGAAGTAAGCTTCCAACGGGAAGAAACCAATACCGCTCCTTTGCAAGTTCCTGTAATCCATAAAAAGGACTTTCCAAAATCAGTTTTTGGGGGTTGTTCTGTGAAGCCACATGAGTAGCAAAGGTAGTTCCCAAAGAACGGCCATAGACCACAATTTTATCCTCAGAATACCATTGTTTGGCCTTATCATAAAACAAGGTTGCATCTTTGTATAACATAAGCTCAGACAACTTCCCTGTACTCTTTCCATAGGTACGATAATCCATAACCAATACATCATAATCATAGGTTGCAAAATAGGAAGTGATTTTACCCCAACGGGAAAGATCGCCTGCATTGCCATGAAAATAGAGAATAATTCCTTTAGGGTTTTTCACTTTAAAGTGAAGGGCATTCAATCGTGCACCATCTTCAGTCTTTAAAAAGAACTCCTCAAAATCCTGATTGAAAGTGTATTGATATTCCTGGGGCAAGGTAGTGGGCAAAAAAATAAGTTTTTCCTGAAATAAGAACATAAGTATCGTTATCAAAACATATAGGCTAATTACTGCCCATAAAATCTTCTTCAATCGTTTCATTTTACTTTTTTGGACGAATGGATGACTCTATGGCTGGTGGTTTCCAGATCAATTTCCGCTTTTTTAAAATGAATGATTTCCTCAAGCATTCTATGGTAACTTTCAAAATTATTGAGGTTCTTATGCCCTCCTCCAATCACAGGCCATAGTCTGGTAAGCTTGGGTTTAATTTTGGAAAGTTTCACACTGCTTTTAAAAGGAATCAATTTATCGTTGGTACCATGAATAATATGTACAGGGCAATTCACATATTTTAGCCATTTATAGGTAGGCATGGGGAAACGAAGTATTAAAGAGAGCGGCATAAAAGGAATGTAACGTTTAGTAACCTTGGTCAAGCTATAATAGGGAGCATCCAGTATAAGCATTTTGGGGTTATTGGTAGAAGCCAATTTGGTAGCAAAACCAGAACCCAAGGAACGGCCATATAGAATGATATAATCTTCTCGAACACGCTCGCGTATCTTATTGTAAATGTACTGTAGATCGTGCTTTATCCCTTTTTGGGTACGTCTTCCTGTGCTTTTCCCAAATCCACGATAGTCTACCATAATCACATCATAATGATGTCGGGTAAAATCGACCGCAAACTTTCCCCATCCTTTAATGCTTTTGGAATTTCCTTTTAGATATAATACAACACCTCTTGGGTTCTCAGATTTAAAATGAAGTCCATTAATTATAGCTCCGTCCCGGGTTTCCACATTGTATTCTTCCACAACTTGATTTTCATAAGCAAACTGAAACTCTTGAGGCAATTTTTCGGGTTTGAAAAGGAAATATTCCTGAAGGTAATACAACAGAATACTAATTACAATATAGATCCCCACGATCCAAATAAGTGTATGTAACCAAATGGGCATGCTCTAAGGTACAAAAAATGGTTTTCTGACACTATGAATTCACTAGCAATCCATTTACCGTATTGAATTCATACTTAAAACTTTCCAAAATTCACAACCTTATGGCGATTATGTGAATGTCTGGCGAACTCAATTTATAAATGATTATTGTATCCTTCAAAATAAGAAAAGGGGAGGGATACCTCCCCTTTTCCGGCCATTTGGCCTTCCGATAATTAGAAGCACTTATCGAAACTTGTCATAGTCTTTTACACATTGTTCCAATTGTTATTTCAATGCCTTCATCAATAGTTTCATTTTCCTTTTGTTCTTTTTTGGTTTTTACTTTTTTTCTTGATCTTCTCAAATAGCTATGCTTCTGCAGGTTTGAAAGGCAAACAACGCAATAATTACAAATACTAAGTGCTTCATGATAATAGGGTTTATGATTAAACATTCACTCCTATGTCATTTCTCGAAATGGGGTTGTAACCAGATATTGCTTTTTTCTTGTCCGTATTTAATGGGTAACAAAAAATCCTTTTGTTCTCTTACTCATAATAGCGGTAACCGAAAAGCTATAATAGAGTAGGTATCACTTAATATTTTTAGTATGAAAAAAGTCATTTATTTATTTCTTTTAAGCCTAGTAGTTGTTAATTGTACTTCAGAAAGCAAACTTGATAGTAAGGCCAATGTATCTAATGATCACCTCAATTTGTCTGACAGAGGCTGCGGTTCATTCTCGATAGCGGAAATCAATCTCATTGGTGAAAAACACAACGAATACGTAATAGATTGGTTAGGGCAATTAGATTGCAATTCTCCAGATTTCATTGAAGATGCAATGGTCACATACAGAACATTGGGAAAAGGTGAATTTGATGACAATCAAATTAAAGAAATGACAGAGGAACCCATTCCATCTTTCGTGGTTGAGGATTATGCGCATCAATTTAACAATAGATTGACTGTGAATTATTACAATCAACTTCTTAATTTAATTGAGCAAAGCAACGATTATTCAAGTCTTATCATGGGTTTATCTGACTTACAAAATGATGTCAGTACGAATTTGGATTGTTATGATTGGAGTTTTATGATGACTTCAATAAGCGTGGCCAGAAAATCTGCCCAATTGTGGACACCTGTTGAACTTGGTGGCCTAGGATTGGCGCCTTGTAGTGATTCATTTAGAATCCCTTGGTGGAAGAAAGCAATACGAAATGATGTGGCAGGTGCTGCTGGATATTTTATGGCTGTAGGAGTTGGTCTTACAGTTCCCGGGGCTAATGTGGCAATAGCCGGAAGCGTTGCTTTTGCAGCTGGATGGTCATCAGCAGTAGGAAGTCTTTGGGACTAATTTAGCAACTTTTATATAGAAAATATAGCTCCCACTTAGGTGGGAGTTTTTATTATTAAATGAATACAGTTTATTTAAAATGCATAAACGCCTGCTTTCCTAGCAAGGTTTCTTCGCTTTCTACGTGATCTTCATCTGGGACACAGCAATCTACAGGACAGACTGCAGCACATTGTGGTTCTTCATGAAACCCTTTACATTCTGTACACTTATCTGGTACAATGTAGTAGATTTCATCGCTAATGGGCTCTTGGGTTTCATTGGCATCTACAGACTTTCCGTTGGGCAAAACCAAATTCCCTTCCAGATCTGTACCATCAGCATAGCGCCAATCGTCCGCACCTTCATAAATGGCAGTGTTAGGGCATTCTGGCTCGCAAGCTCCGCAATTAATACATTCGTCTGTGATGATAATGGCCATAGCAATTTCTTTTTCTAACTTTGTGCAAATTTAACACCGAAAAAGGGCTTCTCCAAACACCTTATGCATTTACAACAAAGAATTAACGCATTTGTCCAGTTAGGTCAGTTTCTATCACAATGGTCACAAGATAGTGAGCACCCTGTACAACAACAGGCCAAAGCCCACAATAGCTGGTTTACTCCAGACAATCTAACTTTTGCTTTGAAAAATTGGGGGAATGCCCTTACACAAGAAAACCTAGAAACATGGACTAGTTCTTATTCCTTTTCAGAAGAAACGCCTTCAAAAACAGTAGCTATTGTAATGGCTGGTAACATTCCATTGGTTGGGTTTCATGATTTCATTTCGGTATTATTAAGTGGTCATAAGGTATTGGCCAAGTTATCTTCCAATGATAAGATATTACTACCCTTCCTTGCCAAGAAACTCATAGATATAGCTCCAGAATTTGAATCATATATTCAGTTTACGGAAGCTAAGCTGGAAGGATTCGATGCCGTTATTGCTACGGGAAGTAACAATACCGCTCGTTATTTCGATTATTATTTTGGGAAGTACCCCAATATTATCCGTAAAAACCGAAATTCAGTAGCAGTACTAACTGGAAAAGAATCCAAAGAGGAAATGGAAGCACTGGCAAACGATGTATTTCAGTATTTTGGTTTGGGCTGTCGTAATGTTTCTAAAATATACCTTCCCGAAGATTATAATTTAGACCATTTCTTTAACGGAATGTATTCTTGGAAAGAAATCATTAACAATGACAAGTACATTAATAACTATGACTACAACAAAGCGGTCTATTTAATGAGTGATATAGACTTGTTGGACAACGAATTCATGTTGCTGAAAGAAGACACCCAGTTCTCCTCTCCTATTTCGGTTGTTTTCTACGAACGATACAAGGACCTGAAAACCTTACAAAATCACCTTTTGAACCATGCTGAAGACATCCAGTGTGTTGTTGCCAATAGTGGGATGGAAGCCGAAATTTCTTTTGGTGAAGCGCAGGTTCCTCAGCTATGGGACTACGCAGATGGTGTGGACACCCTAAAATTCCTTTTGGAATTGAGCTGAAAATTTTCAAATTCGTAAAATTTTGCATTAAAAATTCAGAAGCTTTCAAAAGCCTAATTTTGTTGACATTGCCTTAATAATTTGTTGTTTTTTTAACCTCTTTTACTTCCATATTTACCATCTTTGTAACTTCAAAAATTTAAAACAGAATCACCTTTAAAAATCACCCTATTGTGAATAAACATAATTTTAGCGCTGGTCCTTGTATTTTACCACAGGAAGTATTGCAGAAAGCCTCCGAAGCCGTTGCCAATTTTAATAACTTGGATCTTTCCTTAATTGAGATTTCTCATAGAAGTAAAGATTTCGTGTCAGTTATGGAAACTGCTCAGTCCTTGGCATTAGAGCATTTGGGACTCCAGGGCAAAGGCTACAAAGCATTGTTTCTACAGGGTGGAGCTAGCTTAGAATTCTTAATGGTTGCCTATAATTTATTGCAATCCAAAGCAGCATACCTCAATACGGGAACTTGGTCCAGCAAGGCCATTAAAGAAGCAAAGCTGTTTGGAGAATTGGTTGAAGTAGCTTCCTCTAAAGATGCTAATTTCAATTACATTCCAAAAGGATATGAAGTGCCTAGCGATGCAGATTATTTTCACTGCACGAGTAACAATACCATTTTTGGAACCCAAATGAAGGATTTCCCACAGGTGAATGTTCCTTTGGTGTGTGATATGAGTAGTGATATTTTTTCGCGTCAACTGGATTTTTCAAAATTCGATATAATCTATGCTGGAGCACAAAAGAATATGGGACCTGCCGGTACTACATTAGTAATCATAAAAGAAGACGTTTTAGGAAAAGTAGATCGTGTCATCCCTTCTATGTTAGATTATCAGGTTCACATTGGTAAGGATAGTATGTTCAATACCCCTTCCGTATTTGCTGTATATGTTTCTATGCTTACATTACAGTGGTTAAAGGATTTGGGGGGTATTCCTGCTATAGAAAAAGTGAATGATGCCAAAGCGACTCTATTATACAATGAAATTGATCGTAACCCATTATTTGTTGGTTTTGCTGCTAAAGAAGACCGCTCTAACATGAACGCAACTTTCAATGTTGCGGAAGGAGTAGATGGATCCTTGTTTGACAGTCTTTGGAAAGAAGCGGGAATCAATGGCCTTAATGGGCATAGAAGTGTAGGTGGTTACCGCGCATCTATGTACAATGCATTGCCTCTGGAAAGCGTTCAGGTATTAGTGGATGTGATGCAAGAATTCGAAAAACAATCATAATAAATTATTCAAAATAGATATATGAAAATCCTCGCAAACGACGGAATCTCTCAAAGTGGAATAGATGCCTTAAGTCAAGGTGGTTTTGAAGTGATTACAACGAAGGTAGCTCAAGAACAGTTGATTAACTATATAAATGAGCAAGAAATTACAGGTATTTTGGTGCGAAGTGCAACCAAAGTAAGAAAGGACATTATAGATGCCTGCCCTAGCCTAAGATTGATTGGGCGTGGTGGTGTTGGTATGGATAACATAGATGTGGCATATGCCCGTGAAAAAGGCCTACACGTAATCAATACGCCAGCCGCTTCTTCTGCATCTGTTGCCGAATTGGTATTTGCTCATTTGTACGGAGGGGTTCGCTTTTTGTACGATGCCAACCGAAATATGCCTTTGGAAGGAGATACCAAGTTCAAGGATTTAAAGAAAAGCTATGCCAGTGGTATGGAACTACGTGGAAAAACCATGGGGATTATTGGTTTTGGACGCATAGGCCAAGAAGTAGCTAAAATTGCATTGGGCGTAGGTATGAGAGTAATCTACAGCGATACCTATGTAGAAAAAGCCCATGTTTCTGTCAATTTCTTTGACGGACAACAAGTCTCTTTTTCTTTTGAGCATACAGAACTTTCTACACTCTTGGCAGAAAGTGATTTCATAACCCTGCATGTACCTGCACAAAAAGAATATGTTATTGGAAAAGCAGAACTTGAACAAATGAAACCTGGTGCGGCGCTTATCAATGCTGCTCGTGGAGGTGTCATAGATGAAGTTGCTTTATTGGATGCACTAGAAGATGGTAAACTATCTTTTGCAGGCCTTGATGTTTTTGAAGCTGAACCAACACCTGCAATTAAGGTTTTAATGAATGGGAAAGTATCTTTAAGCCCACATATTGGAGCGGCTACCAAAGAAGCTCAAGACCGTATTGGTACTGAATTAGCAAGCCAAATTATTTCTTTGCTAAGCTAATTTGTTCTTAACTTTTAGTACCTTGTAGGAAATAACCAAAAATGTAAAAGATGTCAGGATTATTAGATTTATTGAATAGTGACCTTGGACGCCAGATTATCAGTGGCGTAAGTAATGAAACCAATCAACCCGCTGATAAAACAGCTTCAGTATTGCAAATGGGACTTCCAATTTTAATGGGGGCTATGAAGCGCAATGCTTCCACCCCAGATGGTGCAGAGGGACTGTTGGGTGCCCTTAATGGAAAACATGACGGAAGTATTTTAGATAATCTTGGAGGACTCTTTGGCGGAGGTGTAGATCAATCCGTAAAAGATGATGGAATGGGGATTTTAGGCCATGTTCTTGGAGGTTCTCAAAATAATGTAGCCAGTGCGCTTTCCAATAAATCAGGAATGGATTCCGGTTCTGTAATGCAAATTTTACAAGTTGCTGCTCCTATCCTATTAGGTTTCTTAGGAAAGCAACAAAGACAACAAAACGTAAGTTCGCAATCTGGTATTGGCGATCTTTTAGGAGGCCTCATGGGAGGTGGAAGTGCACAACCAAAACAACAAAGCTTGATAGAATCTATCTTAGATGGAGATAATGATGGTAGTATCTTGGATGATGTTGCCGGTATGGTATTAGGCGGTGGAAATAAAAAGAAAGGAGGCCTAGGTGGCCTGCTTGGAGGACTCTTTGGAGGACGATAAACCCAAGAACCTTAAAATATACCTATGTGCCTTAGACATCGTTTAAGGCACATTTTTTGTTAAACCCAGTTAAAAAAAAGCTTAAACACTGGTGTTTTTGTAAATTTATAACTTAAATCATGAGCTATGAAGTATTTTGCAATCATCCTTATTTGTATTCTAGCTTTTGCAAGTTGCGATAGTTCTAAATCAGTTGTTCAGAAGGATTCTACCGATGTCGCAGATGCAACCAATGATACCGTTAAAATTGCAAACGAAGAGCTGGAATACGAAATCCTAATTATTGAACCTGGATTCAATTCTTGGTTGGTTACACAACAACCCAGAGGTTATTATGGACAAGATTTCTTAGAACGTAAAAACCAACAGTTTGTCTTAGAATACAACCGCCGAGTGATGAATTTTCAACAGTACGATAGAAATTTGTACCAACAGGAAATTAACTATGAGTTCAATATTGATTATGGGTACGAAGTAAATTACCTTTTGTACAATTATTTCCTCTATTTCCAACAACGATATGATCAGTATTTTATTGGAAGTCGTGGTGTAAGAAGAGGGTAATATGAAGAAACTCAAAGAGCGTTGGGGTATCACCACCAACTGGCAGCTTACAGTTATTTTTATCGTTTTCGCTATTACTGGGAGTACTTCAGCAAAATTTGCAGGACCATTAACAGATACTATAAGGATTACCAAAGAGATGGGCTGGTATATCTATTGGCCTGTTAGAATTCTCATAATCTTCCCTATTTACCAAGTATTGTTGGTATTCTTTGGGTGGTTATTTGGAGAATTTTCGTTTTTTTGGAACTTCGAAAAGAAAATGCTCCGAGGTATGGGTTTGGGATTTTTACTAAAATAAGATAAAACGAATGTACAGCATTACAAAATCATTTTTTTAGAATAATCACTCAAAAATACTCCCTACCAATTTCCAGTTTTTTACTTATCCCGGCTTAAAGGTGATGGCATACCCAATGTAGGAAGGAGTATTAATATGTACGCCAAAGTATTGTTATAAAGAAAAAGCCCCGGAGTTCGGGGCTTTTTTTTATTCGTTTATTTCAACTTCAATGGTTTGTACAGGTTTATCTGTTTTTGCTAACACAAACGTGTATAACCACATAAGGGTAAATGTTGGAATGAAATCGGTAAAAGGGAGAATCTCTTCTAGGAATACAATTACCGAAGCAATCTTACCAGTATTTCCTTCATACATCTCACTCATTTTCTTTGCGGCAAATGGGGCCCAGAGGATATCTAAAAATGGTCCTACTACTGGAACAAAGATAGTTGCGGCTCCCACTAAATCGTAAAGAATCCCTTTTCGCAATAATTTATATTTTTCTTTTTTCATCTTGTAAGCTGGTTTTTGGTCCGTTACATACTAAGCAAGAAGCTTGCCAAATTTTAGGACAAGTCTGTACTGATCAATTTCAAGAATTCATTTCGGGTTTCAATCTTCTCAAACTGCCCTCTAAATCCAGAAGTAGTGGTTACACTATTCTGCTTTTGTACTCCACGCATCATCATACACATATGGGAAGCTTCAATAACAACTGCCACTCCCTTAGGTTTTAACGTATCGTTAATGCATTCTAGTATGTCATGGGTTAATCGTTCCTGAACTTGCAGGCGTCTAGCAAAGACATCTACAACCCTAGGGATCTTACTCAACCCTACAATATATCCATCAGGAATATACGCTATGTGTGCTTTCCCAAAGAATGGTAGAATGTGATGTTCACATAAGGAATAGAGTTCTATATCCTTAACAATAACCATATCATTATAGTCTTCAGCAAACATAGCACCTTTAAGTATGGCGGCAGGATCTTGGCAATGTCCAGATGTAAGAAACTGAATAGCCTTGGCAGCACGTTCTGGTGTCTTTACAATACCTTCCCGTTCTACATCCTCTCCTACTCCTTTTAAAATTTCTGAATAATTATCTTTCAGGTTATCGGTAACCTTTTCTGTGTATTCTTCAAAGAAACGATATGATCCCATTAATTCGTTTTTAATTTTTCTGAATAATATTTTTTAATCTTCTCAACTTTTGGAGTAATTATAAAACTACAGTACGGTTGTTGTGAATTATCGTTGTAATAATTTTGATGATCTTCTTCGGCTTTGTAAAAAACATCCAAAGGTGTTACCTGCGTCACAATGGGGTCTTTATACACCTTATTGCTTGTTAGCAAAGCTATAAAATCCTCAGCTGCCTTTTTCTGTAATTCTGTAGTGTAAAAAATCTCACTTCGGTACTGTGTTCCCACATCATTCCCTTGTCGGTTCATTGTTGTGGGATCGTGTGTTGCAAAAAACACTTCCAATAAAGTTTGAGAACTTACCAAATCTGGGTTAAAGGTAATTAAAATGCCTTCGGCATGACCTGTTCTACCCGAGCATACTTCTCGATATGCTGGGTTCTTAATTGTTCCTCCAGTATACCCGGAAACAACTTCTTCTACTCCTTCAATTATTTGGAAAACGGCTTCGGTGCACCAAAAACACCCGCCTGCGAATACAATTTGTTCTGTCTTTTTCATGAAGATTATCCAAAGTTAATGTTAAAATATCTCGGATTTAACATTCTCCTGTGTATTTAACTTTTCATTAATATCGCGCCTCTTGAGAGTCCTTTACTTTTACTTTCAAATTCACTAACAGCTTACTACCAATATATGAAATATCTTTTCGTTCTTCTTTCGTTATTTCTTGTAACGACCATCACATTTTCACAAGATAAGAAGACACTGGAAGCCAAACGAATAGCAAACCCTCCTAAAATAGATGGACAATTAGACGATGCAGTCTGGCAATCATTACCAGCTTATAGTGATTTTAATATGTACCAACCCGGTAACGACGGAACAGTAGATGCTGACTATAAAACCGAAGTGAAAATGGCCTATGATGATAAAGCTGTCTATGTTGCCGCTTATATGTTTGATCCAGACCCGTCTAGCATTCTGAGCCAATTTTCACAACGCGATGAGGTATTTGTACAGGCTGACCATTTTGCGATTGCATTAAACACCTATAATGACGGGATTAATGAAACCCACTTCTTTGTGACCAGCGCTGGTACCATTGGAGATGCGCTGGCTACCCAAAACAATTTCGATTTTAGTTACAATGTGGTTTTTGAATGCCGTGTCTCTAAGGATGATAAAGGTTGGTATGCCGAATATAAAATTCCTTATAACGCACTTCGTTTCCCGGAAGTGGATGTACAGGATTGGGGGGTTAACTTTTACCGCCGTCTTGTTACAAAAAATGAAACCCATACCTGGAACTTTATAGATAACTCACAAGGAACCGAATCACAATACAGTGGTAATGTTACCGGCGTTAGCAACATTGATCCGCCAGTACGCCTTACCCTCTTCCCTTTTGCACAGGGTGTGGTTACTTCTTTTGACGGGAAGACAGAAACAGATTTTACAGCCGGAATGGATATTAAATATGGACTTAGTGATAGTTTTACGTTAGATGCTACGCTTATTCCAGATTTTGGACAAGCTGCTTTTGATGAAGTACGGTTAAACCTTGGCCCTTTTGAACAAACCTTCTCCGAACAACGCCAATTTTTTACGGAAGGGATTGACCTCTTTAACAAAGGACGTGTTTTCTTTTCCAGACGGGTAGGAAATGGCCCATCAGGAGATGTGGGGGATTTGGAGGAGAATGAGGAGGTTTCAGAGTATCCATCTAAAGTAAACCTGATTAATGCCTTGAAAATTTCAGGAAGAACCAAAGACAAACTGGGAATAGGCTTTTTTAATGCTGTAACCGAAAAAACCTATGCCAAGGTAACGGATACCATTTCAGGGAATGTTAGGGATGTCTTGGTAGAGCCTTTGGCCAATTATAACATATTTGTATTGGATCAACAATTTAATGGGAATTCCTCTATCTCTATCATTAACACCAATGTAACAAGAGACGGGCATTTTAGGGACGCCAATACTTCTGCCTTCGTGTTTGATGTAGCTGATAAAGGCAACAATTTCCGAACCTCAGGGAGGGCCATTATGAGCAATGTACATAGAGCAGACGGATGGCAACCTGGATTTCAATCAGAGTTGGATATATTCAAAATAAAAGGGAAGTTTCGATACCGTGTAGGGCACGATTTTGCAAATACAACCTTTGACATTAATGATCTTGGACTTAACTTTAGAAACAATTTCAACAATTTTGTAGCAGGGGCATGGTATCAAATCTTTGAGCCTACCAAGGTTTTCAACAATTATAACATTGGAGTTACCGTAAGACACAGAAGGCTATATAAACCCAATGTAGAAACTGGAAACAGTATAAATACCAATTGGTTTTTTGTACTTAAAAGTCGTTTTGCCTTTGGTGGCTTTTTGGGCTACAATAGCAAAATAAAAGATTATTTTGAACCGCGTGTTGCAGGTCGGTTTGTAGAATTTCCCAAGAATTTGGGAGGTCGTTTGTGGTGTTCTTCAGACTACAGAAAGAAATTTGCTTATGATATTGGTGTGGGACACCGTCAAGCATTTGACGGGCCTCAAATACAGTATTTCATGGACATTTCACCACGATATCGCTTTTCGGATAAGTTCCTTGTTATTTTTTCTACTGACCTTTCATTGCGAAACAACCTCTTTGGTTGGATAGATAATAATGATGAAAATATATTCTTTGGTCAAAGAGATATAACCAGTTTGGAAAACGAAATCACTGCCAGTTATAATTTCGATCCTTACAAAGCCATCGATCTTCGCTTTAGAAATTTTTGGAGTGTTGCTGATTACAGCGATGACGTGTTTTGGACACTAAATGAAGATGGCAGTAGGTCAGTAACAGATTATGACACCACGGCAAATGACCCAAATAGAAACTTCAATATCTGGAATTTGGATCTTAGTTTCCGTTGGCGTTTTGCTCCAGGTAGTGAAGCAACTTTCTTGTACAGAAATCAGATCTTTAAACAAGATGAACAGTCCACCCTAAGCTATACTGAAAGCTTAAGCAACCTATTTAATGAACCCACACAGCATACGGTTTCTTTACGGGTAACATATTTTATAGATTACAACAATGTAAAATACCTCTTCAATAAAGACAATGCAGCTTTGTAGATCCTTCGGAAAGTAGTATTTTCACACATTATTGTTAGGTATGATCTCTGCAAAGAACATTCATAAATATTATGGTGATCTCCATGTACTGAAAGGCGTGGATATAGAAATAAAAAAAGGCGAGATCGTTTCTATCGTAGGAGCATCTGGAGCTGGAAAAACCACCTTGTTGCAAATTTTGGGAACGTTAGATACTGCTTCAGAAGGAAGTCTTAGCATTAATGGTATCCAAGTAGCTCAATTGAACAGAAAGGCTCTGGCCAAATTTAGGAATGAACATTTGGGTTTCATTTTTCAGTTCCACCAACTATTGCCAGAATTTACAGCCTTGGAAAATGTTTGTATTCCTGCATTCATTAAAAAAACAGCAAAAGATAAAGCCGAGGAAAGAGCCAAAGAGTTATTGAGCTTTTTGGGGTTGGACCATAGAACGGATCATAAACCCAATGAACTTTCGGGAGGAGAACAACAACGAGTTGCTGTGGCACGAGCGTTAATGAACCATCCCTTGGTCATTCTTGCCGATGAACCCAGTGGGAATCTAGATACCGAAAGCGCTGAACGACTACATAATCTATTCTTCAAACTTAGGGACGAGTTTGGACACACCATTGTCATTGTAACCCACAACGAAGAACTTGCAGAAATGGCAGATCGTAAATTGGTCATGCAAGATGGCCTTATTGTTTCTTAAGAGGTGAACCCAAAAGAACTTAAAGAATTTCTAGACGAAAAAGTTGTGCTGTACAACAGCCCATCGTTTATAGATACAGATCCCATACAGATTCCTCACTTATTCAAGAAAAAAGAAGATATAGAGATCATTGCTTTTTTAGTTGCAACCATTGCTTGGGGAAACCGAAAGAGCATTATTAATAACGGATACCGCCTTGTAGAACTTATGGAGAATGCTCCTTATGACTTTATCATGAATCATACTGAAGGGGATCTTGACTCCTTCTCCCATTTTGTGCATCGTACCTTTAATGGCGAAGACCTTAGCTACTTCATACAAGCACTTCAACACCTTTATCAATACAAAGGCGGATTGGAAACCGTGATTTCATCTCATGCCAAAGAACACTCACTACAGCATGCTTTGTCATTATTTAAAAAGGACTTTTTCGAATTGCCCCACCAACAACGGACCGAAAAGCATGTGAGTGATCCCTTAAAGAACAGTGCCGCCAAACGATTGAATATGTATTTAAGATGGATGGTGCGACCCAATAATACGCAAGTGGATTTTGGCATTTGGAAGTCTATAAAACCATCACAACTCTCCTGCCCCCTAGATGTTCATTCAGGCAATGTAGCTCGAAAACTGGGGCTTTTAAAGCGAAAACAAAATGATGGCAAGGCCCTCATCGAACTAGATACAGCGTTGCGAAAACTAGATCCTTTGGATCCTGTGAAGTATGATTTTGCCCTTTTTGGATTAGGGGTTTTCGAAAAATTTTAGTCCAACCTTTCGGGTCCTTTCGTATTGTTTGAAATTACCTCTATGAATTTGATAGATGCTTACGGTATTGAATAGATCTCCCAATTTATTTTATAGTCAATCAAAGCTTTTTTATGGTAAATTAATGCAGTATTTATTCTATATATTTGTGTAGTTAGCTCAATTAGCAAGCACAGACCCAACCGCCAAAATGAATTGTATATGGAAGAATCCAATCATTTTAATTACCACAAATGGAAGGTTGACAAACATACAAACCCAGAAGGTTATACCGAGTTCTATTGCCTCCCTCCTCACTGGACAACTGATTCTGAAGAAAAAACAAAATATTCTATCGAGTCACTAAGTAGTCTTATGGGTGTTGATAAAGACCCTGACTTCTGGACTGCGAGTGATGCTGCACTTAGAATCCAACAAATTTCAAAAGATGACCTTGCTTCTAGAGAACTTGCAATTTACAGTACAAGGAGAAGTAATGATTTCAATCGAGCACAACCTTGGGTAGCTAAAGGGTTTGCATTATCGCTTGAAAAAAAATTCAATGGACAGAATGATCCAAATATACATCCATTTGCAAACATACCGCATGAGAATAAGAATGGTATTTATGGCAAATATGGAATGTCACGAACCCTAATTAAATCTGGTAACTATTACGTAAAAACTGGATTTGGGATTAGGGAAGGGCAACGTCCCGAAAAGCGTGCTAACTTATTTAGCGGAGGGCAAGGGAAATGGATTAGTTGGAGTACTTTGCTTACATGGAAAAGAATTCCAAGACGACAAGATATTCCCCCACAACACCTAATAGATGCAAAAAAAGGGAAGTTGCTCTTATTCATCTCACATCGTTGGGAAGACCTATTAGAACCAGATCCAACAGATCGTCAATTAAAAGCACTGAAAGTTGGACTGGAGCTTTCACTCGTTTCTTGTATTATTGAGAAGGAAAATACCAACCGAAGTGGTTCTGGCCTTCCTGAGATAATTAAACAATTCCTTTTACAGTTTCATCCTAACTTCTTAAACGAAATACCTATAACAAATTGGGCAAAGGAAGTTTTCGATGTCGCAATTCTTTGTACCACAGAAGAAGAGTATCTACAAAAAACCACAAATATTGAAAGAACAGAAGTGGTTAATAACATGCTTAACCGTTTCTTCGATGACGTGTTAATTTGGTATGATTATGCTTCTATGTACCAGTCACCAAGAACAGAAGTGGAGCAGAAAGATTTTGAGCGAGAGTTACAGTTGCTAAATAAAATACAAGAACATGCCACCACGGTTGTACTTGCAGATAACGAAGGTTATCTGTCGAGGGGATGGTGTTTCCTAGAAGTATCTGGTGGTATCCGAAACTCAATAACAGAGCTTACCCCTTCTTGGGCTGAACCATTATCCATCTACAAAAGCCTTTGTACTTGGGCAAGTATAAGTGATCAACTAATAGGTGCGTTAAAAATACATGGATTGGAAGCCATTAACTCAACAGAGTTGTTAACTACACATAGTGAAGATCTCCCCATTATTTCAAAACTCCTTAGCGAACTGCCCCTTATGGGCCTTATAGAAAGCGATGGCATGGACTTGATTGGTGGACATATCCCCTTGCCTTATATAAAAAACAGAGGCTGGGCAATTAGCCCTTCCGAAGTTATTCCAACAGAAGAAACCTTACATACAGACCCCATTTATGATTACGGTGATCTTTCCAAACTTCCTGAACCAAAATCTATTATCAAGAAAATCAATGATACGGAACCATTAAATGGCGAATGTGGAATGTGGGTCTATTCTACTCAAAAAATGTTGAGCTTGACATGGTATGCAAAAGCCAAACAATTTTACGATCATATTAATACTAAGTACAAAACCGGCAATCTTGAATCTGTATGTTGTACTTGGGCAGATTCCAGAGGATATGCAGAGGATGGCACTGGTTGGTCCGGATATATTTCTAGCTCCACCAAAACACTTATTATTGTTACACAGACCGATATCCCAGATATCTGCCTTATATACAATTCTGCACGATCCCGTCATTTGGCAGCTGGCTGTAAGGTCTTAACTTTCAATCCTGAAACAGGTAAATTGGTTGTTGCTCATCCAGCTCCATCTCCAAAATTAAAATTTGCAGAATATGACATTATGCGTGTTCTGAGGTTTAGAAGATCTACGGCTTATCTCAGATATCTTCTTTTACCAAAAGGCACTAAACAGGAACAAACAAACCTTTTAACTGCTTTACGTCTAGATCCTTCCCAACACACAATTCCAGATTTAAGTATTGACCAGAAAAGCCTTTTATCTCTTAGTTGTGCATTGGTACTAGTTGAAGCAGAATGTCGAACAAAATTAGCAACATGGGAGATTTGGAAAGACTTTGGACTTAATCCTTTAGAATGGACTAACTATGATGAAGCCATAGAGAAAATTGGAATTTTAAAAGCAATCATTCAAAAAATCATTACACTCACTGCAAACCCGCTCAAGCGCCGTGAGCTACTATACAAAGTTTTAGAAAAAGAGGAGGGAGAACTTACCTCAGGTTTTCTACAAAAGGTTAATGAAATAGTTGACTATTTAAGCAAGAGCAGTAATTATTTCAATTCCTAGAGCATCTCAGGTTATATCAAATCGATATTCAAAAACAATTCCTTTCTAAAGCTTTTTAATCCAACCTTTCGGGTCCTTTAGTATTGTTTGAAATTACCCATCGTTCATTTTGAATGGATTTATAAACGATTTCAAAAGACAATCCATCGTCCAACAAATTCTTCAAACTATTTCTCAGTAATAAATAGTCCTTTTGAGAATTCTTGACTTCCATAACGCTGTACGAAATATTAACAGGTATGGCCATCCCCTTATCTAAAGTGGAATAAGATATGACCGTGATGCTATCCAATGTAGGAACCTTAGCTTTAAGGAACGTAAACACTTCGTTATTAAAATCTGCCAAATCATAGGATTCGCCTTGATGTTTCATGGTAATGCTTTCAATAATTGCTGGCCCCACACCATGATTTTCCAGTGATAAACTAAAGCGGTTATCAACAGGACTGTTGGAGGTGGTAAGGGATAAATATGGTAAAATAGACAAATGGTTTTGCCTACTCATTAAATTGGTTTGGTAGATGAATATGACCAACGTGATAAAGCTAATCATCATAGCTGAGAGACTGAGTATTCGGTCAGAGTTCCATTTAATTTTAGCTGCCATGTCTTGGTTGAAATTGGATTCATTAACAATCTAGTAAAAATAGTAATAGTTGTTATAGAATTTGCCTTCTAGCCTAAAATCTCTTTTGTTAGTAATCCCATATTCTACCGACTACATCTTAAATAGTTCTATATGAAACGCGCTTTTATAATTTTCGCCCTACTCCTATCTTCCATTACTTATGCGCAAATGAACAACGATCGGATGGAAACCCTTCTCTCCGAAAAGGTAGATTCCATTGAAGGAATTTCTGGCAGATGGCAAATGGTCTATAACGAATTGCCCATGATGGTTATTACCGATGAAACCAATGACCGTATGCGAATCATTGCTCCCATTATAGATGTAATCAAGTTGGACAAAGAAGTATTATTAGACTGTCTGGCTGCTAATTTTCATACAGCGCTCGATGTTAAATATGCCCTGTCCAACGATATTATGTGGTCTGTCTTCATTCACCCATTAAGCCCTCTTTCAGACGAAGAATTGAATAGTGCTGTAGATCAAGTATATTATGCCGCTGTCAATTTTGGAACTACCTACACCAGTACCCCTCTATTATTTGGAGGCGGTGGTGGCGAAGATTCTCCTGTTGAAGAAAAACCCAAGATTAAATTAAAGAAGACTTAAACAGTCTTTTACAAAGATTTTAACGCTTTCCAATTGGGAAGCGTTTATTTTTACATTCCATTTCATATCTTTGACGCCAATTTAAAAGGAATGCAGTTTAAACATCCGGAACTACTTTACGCTTTACTTCTGCTTCTTATTCCTATTTTAATTCACCTCTTTCAATTACGTAGATTTCAAAAAGTAGCATTTACCAATGTGGCTTTTTTGAAAAAAGTAACGTTACAGACCCGAAAAAGTTCCCGGCTTAAAAAATGGCTCACCTTACTCATGCGCCTATTTGCACTAGCCTGTATCATCCTTGCCTTTGCACAACCTTTTACCGCGTCTAAAACGGCTCTTACTGCCGAAAAAGAAACGGTGCTCTATCTAGATAACTCCTTCAGCATGCAAGCCAAAGGAGCCAATGGACCTTTATTGGCTCGTGCCAAACAAGAACTGTATGAATTGTTGAACGGTGATGATAAACTGAGCTGGTTTACCAATACCGACACCAGAAAGAATGTATCACAAAGCAACTTTAAAGGTGATATTCTTTCTGTTCCAGCTTCACACTCACAATTAACACTGGACGAAGTACTCTTAAAAGCCAATCAGTTGTTTTCATCCAACGGCAATGCAAACAAACGATTGATTTTAATTACCGATCTTCAGGATGCATCTGCCTTCCCGGCACCTAAAGAGGGTGTTACCACAGATGTGGTTGCCTTGCGTCCCGTGACCACCAATAATGTTTCCATAGACACCGCATACATAAGCAATGTAACTGGTAATACGATACAGTTGGATGTGCAAGTATCTGCTGAAGGTGAAGTTCCTGAAAACTTCCCCGTTTCATTACTCAGCCAGCAGTCATTGATTGCTAAAACTGCTGTTGACTTTTCCAGTAGCAAAAGCAACACAGTGAGCTTTACCATTGAAAATATAGATGGGTTCCAAGGGGAGTTACGTATTACCGATGCAGACCTACTTTACGATAACAGTCTTTACTTCGGCATCAATAGTCCTAAAAAAATAAAGGTACTTTCCATTAATCAAGAAGATCCTAGCTTCTTACAGCGCCTCTTCAACCAAACGAATTATGAGTATGTACAACAAAGTCATGACGCGGTTAATTATAATGAGATTCCAAACCAAGACTTCATTATCTTAAATGAGCTGGAAAGTCTTCCCTTATCTTTAATAAATAGTTTAAAAGCCTTTAGCGATGGAGGCGGTAGTCTTTTCATAATTCCATCTGTAAATAGTGATCTAAGCGCTTATAACACCTTACTGAATGGATTGGGCATAGGAAATTTTACTTCGGAAGTAACTACCGAAAAGAACATTTCAAAAATCAATTTCTCACATCCTTTGTATGTCAATGTTTTTGAAAAACAAGTGACCAACTTTCAATTCCCAAAGGTCAATTCCTTTTTAGAAACCCGAAGCAATGCTACTCCCCTGCTTAGTTTTGAAGACGGGAAACCCTTCCTGCTTCAACAAGGAAAAAATTATTTAGCAACAGCTGCCTTTGCCGGTAACAATTCCAATTTTAAAAGCTCTCCATTAATTGTTCCTACGCTTATAAACATGGCGCAGCAAAGTCTTCCACTTCCCGAACTGTACTATGAAATAGGAAAGAAAAACACCTATGCCATCCCAGTGAAGTTGACTCAAGACGAAATAGTACAACTAAAGGATAGTCTTAGCGGGTTTATTCCATTGCAACAAACCAAAGCAAATAGTGTAGAAATCACAACAACAGACAATCCAGCCATAGCTAGCAATTATAGAGCAGAAAAAGGAACAGAGTTCCTAGAATATGTCGCTTACAATTATCCAAGGGAAGAAAGTAGTTTGCGTTATGGTGATATAGCAGATTGGGAAGGTGTGCAAAGCCATACCTCCATATCCCAGTTATTCGACACTATAGCTTCTGACAACAAAATCAACTCTTTTTGGAAATGGTTTGTTATTTTTGCCCTAGTGTTTCTATTGGCAGAAATGTTGATCTTAAAATTCATGAAGAACTAACGTATGGATATACTCCTAAAATCGGCCACTATTATAGATCCTGCGAGCAAGCACCACGGCAAAAAGCGGGATGTCCACATTAAAGATGGTGTCATTCAGAAAATAGCAGCTTCAATATCCAATACCAAAAGCACAACTGTTACTTTCAAAAACCTTCATATTTCCCAAGGATGGTTTGACCCTAGCGTGAGTTTTGGTGAGCCTGGGTATGAAGAACGCGAAACGCTAGAAAACGGCCTTAAAACAGCAGCCCAAAGTGGTTATACCGCAGTGGCAGTAAATGCCAACACCAACCCGATAACTGACAGCAAATCATTGGTTAAGTTCCTAAAGACAAAAGCTTTTTCCAGTCCTGTTTCTGTATATCCGGTGGGAGCACTTTCAACAAAAAGCGAAGGAGTAGATTTAGCTGAGTTATACGATATGCATAGTGAAGGAGCCATTTCCTTCTACGACTATAAGAAACCTGTCCAAAATGCGAACCTGCTGAAAATTGCTTTACAGTACGCTCAAAACTTTGATGGATTGGTACAATCCTTCCCTTTTGAAAAATCCATAGCACTAAAAGGAGTGGTAAACGAAGAAGAAAACAGTACCAGATTGGGGTTGAAGGGAATTCCATCTCTTTCAGAAGAGCTTCAGATTACCCGTGATCTCTACTTACTGGAATACACGGGAGGAAAACTACATATACCTACCATTTCTACCGAGAAAAGTGTAAAACTAATTAAAGAAGCCAAAAAGAAAGGACTTGAGGTAACCTGTAGCGTAGCTATTCACAATCTCTGTTTAACTGATGATGTTCTGGACAGCTTTGATACCAGTTATAAGTTATTACCACCCCTTCGCACTCAAAAAGATAGAAAAGCTTTATTAAAAGGGCTTGCAGAGGGAACTATAGATGGAGTTACCAGTGATCATAACCCTATTGACATAGAACACAAACGTACTGAGTTTGATCATGCTTTCTACGGAAGTATTGGGCTTGAAAGCTGTTTTGGAGCTTTGCTTACTGTAACCAATCTGGAAACAGCCATACAAGGACTCACAGGGCTTAAGAAAGCATTTGGTATAACACAACACTCTATTGAAGAAGGACAGAAAGCCAACCTGACACTGTTTAGCCCTAAAGGCGAATGGGTTTTCTCTGAGGAAAGTATCCTTTCTACTTCTAAAAATGCTTCTTTGATAGGCTATCCCATGAATGGAAATGTATACGGCATTCTAAACAAAAACCAATCGGTGATCAATGAATAATGTTTCCACACACACAAAAGCTATTATTGCCTACTGTACGTTTCTTGGGACCATCATTGCTTATTTTTTGAACAAAGATGATAAGGATGAGTTTACTACTTGGCATATTAAAAATATGTTTGGCTTATTAATCTTATTATTTACATCAATAGCTCTACAGAGCTATACTATAGGGTTTTACATTTACTGGTCTGCTATGTGTTTGTGGATCTTTTGTTTTCTTATGGCAATACTTAAACAAAAGAAAGGCATTCCTTATTTAAGTGAGAAATTTCAGACGTGGTTTACATTTTTGGATTAGATACGTTATCTTTAGGAACAAGTTAACACTAACCTTAAACACCTTTTACTATGTCAAATTCTACATCAGACAATGGAAAAACAACCGCCATTGTAGCACACTTATGGATTATTGGTTTTATCATAGCTATTGTTATGAACGGCAGTAAGAAAGAAGAATTTGCTTCCTTCTACATACGCCAGATGCTCGGATTGTTAATTCTAAGCATTGGATTTGGAGTCCTTTTCTATATTGTAAGCGTTCCTTTTGTTCCCTATATTGTCAATGTCCTTATGTTAATATTATGGGTACTTTCATTTATTGGTGCTATCCAAGGTGAAAAAAAACTAACTCCAGTTGTTGGAGAGCAATTTCAACAATGGTTTAAAGGGATTGGATAAACAACTTATAAATACTTTTGCAAATGCCGTGAGGGTTGTACCTTGCGGCATCTTTTTTTATAGGCTATGAAAAAAACACTTTCCTTAGAACACAATTACCGTCCCAGTTCCCTATCTGAAAATGCACCCGTTATCATCATGCTCCATGGTTATGGTAGTGATGAAAACGACTTGTTTTCATTTGCGTCAGAGTTACCTTCAGAATATGCCATTATCTCGCTCAAGGCTCCCATTGTCATGCAACCCTACGGAAATGCTTGGTACAATATTTATTTTGATGCTAACGATGGTAAATTCAGTGATGATGAACAGGCTATAGAATCGCGGGATCTAATTGCCAAGGTGATTGATGAAATCTGCAACAAATATCCCGTAAACAGCAAGAATGTAACACTATTGGGTTTTAGTCAGGGAACCATTTTGAGTCTAGCTACCGGATTGAGTTATCCTGAAAAAGTGAAGAACATTATAGGTCTAAGCGGATATGTAAACGAAGGTATCTTGAAAGAAGGGTATAAAAGTAATGACTTCTCCCATCTAAACATCTACAGTTCTCACGGAAGTGTAGACATGGTCATCCCTGTAGATTGGGCCCAAAACACCCAACCTTTCTTAAAGGATTTGGGGATTGATTGTCATTATTCAGAATTTCCCGTAGGACACGGAGTGGCTCCCCAGAATTTTTATGAGTTTAGAGACTGGCTAAAGAAGCAATAATTTATTTAGGATACAACACCGTAGAGATAGGTGTAAGTTCCAATTGCATATTGTGATCGTAGAAAAACTCAATGATTATCTCACCCCAAGTACTGCCATCAGTAAATTCTGCTTGTATCCAACGATGGTTTAAAAACTTCATGTTATTGATACGAAACTCTCCATAACCTTCGTAATCTACCAAGGGGTTCCCTCCTTTTTCAAGGTTCTTTTCCAAAATTAACTCCCTAACATCATTTTCAACATCAACAGAATTCAACTCTAGGTTTTCCAAATAGGTCATGGCATTATCATTACCCTGTAATTTAAAATACCCCAACTCATCTACGGCTTCAGTTAATGAAGCAATAGAATCGGTTTGTTTTTCCATTTGTTTGTTAAGGGAGGTTATGGTCTTTTCCTGATTTTCATAAATGGATTTTTGGTTCATGTACATAAAAAGCACCAAAAGCATCGAAAACAAAAACAGGTACATAAATATCTTAGACTTCATAGTAGGTGTTTATAAGGTTATTTGTAGGGTATCATAGGCCAAATGAACATTGTCAGGCAATCTTGCCTCTACTTCGGCATGAAAGCCCATTTTGTGGCTTATATGTGTAAAATAAGCCTTCTTGGGTTTTATTTTTTCAACCATAGCCAAAGCTTCTTCCAAATTCAAGTGTGTACGGTGTGGCTCTTCCCGTAAGGCATTCAGCACCAAAACATCTGTGCCTTTTACCTTTTCCAATTCTTCTTCTGCAATGGTCTTTACATCGGTAAGGTACGTAAAGCCATCTATGCGAAAGCCCAATACAGGCAGCTCTCCGTGATGTACTTCAATAGGAATTACCTCTTTTCCCAATACTAGAAACGATCTATCTTTAGAAATGGTATGTTCTTGTATGGTAGGTGCCCCGGGATATTTGTTTTCTACTTCAAAAATGTATTCATAACGCTTGTGTAATGCAGCAAACACACGCGGGTGCCCATAAAATGGAATATCTCCTTGTCTAAAATAGAATGGTCTAATGTCATCAATGCCAGCCACATGGTCGTTGTGTTCGTGGGTTAACAAAACCGCATGCAATTGGTTTATTTGTTCTCTGAGCATTTGCTGTCTAAAATCAGGACCACAGTCAATTACTATGGTATGATCATCCCATTGTAGCAGTACCGATACCCGTAAACGTTGATCTTTAGGGTCGGTGCTATGGCATACTGGATGATCACTCCCAATGACCGGAATACCTTGCGAGGTTCCTGTGCCTAAAAATGTGACGGTGAGCGGCGATTTCATTCACACAAAAATAACAGTATTTTTTTTGTTTGCCTATGGGTTTTGCTACCTTTGTAGTACGAGGAAAAAGAATCTATTGCTATGCCAGAAATCATTCCAGGAGATAAGGAATTCGAAACAATTCCTTCCGTTAAAGACAAGGCCCTACGAATTAATCTGAACGAAAACATTTACGGAACTTTTGCTGAAATTGGGGCTGGTCAGGAAACTGTACGTAATTTCTTTAGAGCTGGAGGTGCTTCTGGAACTATTGCTAAAACCATTTCTGCTTATGATAAGGACTTTAGTGACGCCATTTATGGTGTAGAAAAGGACGGTCGTTATGTGACCGAATCCCGACTAAAGAAAATGATTTCGCACGAAATCAACCTTATTGAAGAGCGAATAGACAGAGAAAACCATCCCAACAAGATGTTCTTTGCCTACGCCAATACTGTGGCTACTATAGATTTTGCTAAGAAATACAAGGGGCATGGTTGGCTTGGAATTAAATTCCAGACCAAACCAGATGAGGAATATAGCGAGATCGTTCTTCATATTCGTTTCAAAGAAAATGAAGCGGTACTGCAACAACAAACCTTAGGTATTTTAGGGGTAAACCTTGTATACGGAGCTTTCTACAAGCACGATCAGCCTAGAAAACTGTTGCGTTATTTATATGATCATATTGATAAGGACAAGATAGAGATTGATACCATAAACTTCTCTGGACCTAAGTTTGAGAATGTGGACAACCGCTTAATGAGTCTTCAACTCATTAAAAATGGAATGACCGAAGCCATTATCTTTGGCCCTGATGGAAACAACATCCTTCCTGCCCGTATTCTTTATAAAAAGAACGTATTGGCCTTACGAGGAAGTTTCCGTCCCGTGACCAAGGTGAATATTGACATGTTTGAGAAGTCTTATGAAATGTTCCTGAAGGAAAACCGAGTGGACAAGGACAAGACCCTCACCATTTTTGAAATTACCTTATCTAACCTTCGTGCCGAAGGGGAAATTGATGAGCAGGATTTCATGGACCGTGCACGCCTACTCTGTTCTCTAGGGTACACAGTAATGATCTCTAACTTTCAGGAATACTATAAACTGGTAGAATATTTCTCCAATTATACCCGTAACCGTATGGGATTAACGATGGGGGTAAATAACCTGGTAGATATCTTTGATGAAAAATACTACCGTCATTTAAGTGGAGGTATTTTGGAAGCTTTCGGAAAGTTGTTTTTTAAGGATCTTAAGGTATACCTCTACCCTATGCGTAATGCAGATGGCACTTATGTTACCAGTGATAACCTAAAGGTACATCCACGTATGAAGGAACTCTATAAGTTCTTTAAATACAATGGTAAGGTAGTGGATATTGAAGACTTTAATCCGGAGGTCCTAAACATCTTCTCACGTCGTGTACTTAGTATGATTGAGAAGGGTGAACCTGGATGGGAAGATATGCTCCCAAAAGGTGTTGCCGAAATCATTAAGAGCAAACACCTGTTCAGCTGTAAGGAAGACAAAGAAAAAGTGCCTAGTTAGGCTTCCAGTATCTGAGCTGCGTGCTCTTTACTTTTAACTTTATCAATAACTCGTGTTACCACACCTTCTTCATTAATAACGAAGGTTTTACGGTGTATACCATCATACTCGCGTCCCATAAATTTCTTGAGACCCCAAACGCCAAAGGCATTGATTACTTCTTTTTCGGTGTCGGCCAATAGTGGATATTGAAAATCGAATTTCTTACTGAAATTGCTTTGTTTGCGTTGTGTATCTGCACTGACCCCTAAAATTTCGAACCCTGCATCCTGTAATTCCTGGTAATGATCCCGGATGTTACAAGCCTCTACTGTACAAGTAGGTGTGTTGGCTGCCGGATAGAAAAAAACCACTAGTTTCTTTCCTCGATAGTCAGAAAGTGTATGGGTGTTTCCATGTTGGTCTATCGCTGTAAAATTTGGAACCTTGTCTCCTTCTTTAAGTGTATTCATTGATGTATTTTTGTAGTTGATGGTTTTAGCAAAGCTAGAATTTTGTTTTAAAAACAGTCCTTAAAATTACATTAAAAATGACCAAGCAGGAAAAGGTAGATTTCGTTATTGATACGTTACAAAAAATATACCCACAAATCCCGATTCCACTAGATCATAAAGACCCATATACCTTACTCATTGCAGTATTGATGTCTGCACAAAGTACAGACGTACGCGTTAACCAGATTACTCCGTTACTTTTTGAGGTGGCTGATAATCCGTACGATATGGTAAAGTTAACGGTAGAAGAAATTAGGGAGATCATTAAACCTGTTGGGTTATCTCCCATGAAATCTAAAGGGATTCATGGCTTGTCTCAAATCTTGATTGATAAATACAATGGTCAGGTGCCTCAGGAAATGGAACTCTTGGAAGAGCTGCCTGCCGTTGGCCATAAAACAGCCAGCGTAGTGGTAAGTCAGGCCTTTGGTATTCCTGCTTTCCCTGTAGACACACATATTCACCGTCTCATGTACCGTTGGGGCTTTAGCAACGGTAAAAATGTGGTACAGACCGAAAGGGACGCCAAGCGGTTGTTCCCAGAGCATTTATGGAATGATTTACATCTACAAATCATTTGGTATGGACGTCAATACTCCCCTGCCCGTGGTTGGGATCTGGAAAAGGACATTATTACCAAAACCATTGGACGGAAAAGCGTGATTGCAGAGTATGAGAAGAAGCGGAAAAAATAAGAGTGCTAATTAATAATTTTATTATTTACAAAAAGAAGAAAATGACAAAATAATTACCAATAACTATAGCCGTAAGATGAAAGCACCACTCAACTACTCTTGTTTCTGTAATGCTTCCATAGCCTTCAAAACACCTTGTTTATCCCCTTCCAGATCATCTATTACAGATCTAAAGAAGGTTTGCCGATCATTAGGATATTGCAACTCATAGTCTACGGGAACACCTATGTTTTCATAAGAATTGGCCTGAGTGTCCATATAAATTTCATTGGAAATAGAAAAAACCCAACCATTGGGCAATGCTTTTTCCAGAGCGGTAGAAAGCGCTCCTTGGGTATGGGCTCCAATCCGTTTTACATTTGGAATTGCCATAGAGCATATAGAGAATGCTTCGGCAGCACTTCCCGTTTGCTGAGAGGTTAATACATAGACTGGGTTTGTATAAGCATTGGGATGTGCTTCTAGATACAGGGTTTGCATGGGCGAATAGCCATCTCCTACCTTTAGGCGGGTCTTAACCACCTGCCGCCTCTCTGTATTGAAACGTCGTAAAATTTCGAAACTCACGGCATCTTGTCCCCCACCATTAAACCGCTGATCTATTACGATCTGTTTGGTGTTCTTGAGATCGTTCATGACGGAATCCAAAATACGGCTTACCCCTACTACTTCTTTTTCAATATAATCTCCTTCGTCCATACTATGAAAAGTGTCTACATAGGCATCTACAAATCCTTTGGCCTCAATTTCTTCTTCCGGGATTTCCAAATCAGCATATAGCCACATGGCCTTCACAATGATATAGCCAATACTGTCTTGCAGGGTTCCCCATTTCATAAGCCAAGAATCTTTGGTAAGATCTTCTTTAAAATGGTTTTTGGCTACGGCATTGGCTACTTGAAAATCGCCGTATTCTGGCAAATCTTCATCAGATTTGGTTTCTTCTTTGGCGGTGAGTTGTTCTAGGGCTTCATAAACTTCGTCCGCGGCTTCTAGGTAGGCATGGTTGTCTTTAAGGAGCTCCAAAGTTTCTTCGAGTACGGTATACAGCTCTGCGGCAGACGACTCTTCGCTCAGTTTTGCCCGTTGCTGTTGGGCCAATGTCTGCCAGTTGATATTGTTCAGTTTCATAAAAGCGTAATGTTCTTTTACCGTTTGTGCAAAGACATCAAAATTGAACAGGGGGTTTATTCTTTCTACTTCAGAAGGGATTTCCGTACATAGCTCTGGTAACTCTTCAGCTCTTGTAAATTGATAGGTCATCACGCCTTTTAGGAGAGAAAGAGTATCATTGGTAAAGGAAAGGGAAGATTGTATTTCTGAAAGATCAGCCTGTCTGCTAGGCAAACAAGAAATGGAAGTGATATCGTAAAAGGTATATTGTGTGCTGTCCTCTATGTGAAGGACCCAACCAGATCCTATGGATTCCCAAACCCCATTAAGGGAGTTATTATTTGTGGCTTTTTTTTGACACGAGGCAAAGCCTATCGCCACGAGTACGAATATCCATATAGTTTTCATCAGGTCTGCTTTCCTAAAAAGACCGAGAATTTAGAGAAATGTTACAGTATTTAACATTCATGAGAGGGATTATACGGACTTAGGAAATTACTGGAGGGGAGGCTTTACAAACTTAAAATAGATTGTTTAGTAAATACTTATTTAGGTAAACTGGCATTTCTACTTACCAAGACCATATTACCTACTTGAAACATTAAGAACATGATAAGAAGTATACCTATGATTACTGCAACACTAAGTCCTTTATTGGCAGCAAGTTTCTTTAAAACTGGGTATCTGTTTTTACCTTGTCTATAGCTTTCGTACTCTTGGTAAAAAGCAAGCTGTGCAGATTTGTTTTTTGCTTTTGGTTTACCTCTTTCAGTATCGTATCTAGCTACATCATCTACATATGCCTTCCATATTGCTTGAAAATCACCGGGGGTAGTATAATGTGTTTTAGCCAAGGCATCTACAAGTTCTCGGTACATTGGTTTTTGATAAAACGGTGACCAATTTGCTTTTAAATAACCATTATGTAAGGCTCTATGATCTACTTGCTCATGATTTGTTCCATGGGCAGTTTCAATAACTCTTGTTTCACCGCCTGATAACTTTTTCTGATTGGCTACTTTTTCTATGACCCTTGCATACGGAGCTAAATGTGTTCCAACCTCATGAGCCAGTACGCTGGCTATATAGGGTTCGGACTCACTGTTCAGTACATCATAACTTATCTGTATCTCAATTTTTATGAATTTTGGAGTGCCCCTTCTTAATAATGCTCTTAATTCACCTAAATCTGATCCTGCACTTTTAAATTTGGTTTTAATCTTTCCAGACCCCTTTATTTTTATATCCGTATAGCCCTCAGCATTACCTATATTATCTAACACTATTATGTTCATTAACACTTTGTGTTCTGGAAGTTTCGACAAAAAGTTCAAACTATCATTGGCTTGTACTACATTGATAAAATTGGCAATTGCGTTTGTAAATTTTGCAGGTAATGGATCATGGGAAGAATCATTTACAGATTTTATTTTTCTTTGCACAGGTTGTTGATTCATAGCATAGTTGTTTGCCTTATCACGTAACTTTCTTTGTGCAATAGCTTCAGGCCTATTATCTATAAACTGAAAAACAGATGCTCCTTTGCTGGACTTTTGAGATGAAATATTGGTAGCTCTTAAACTTTTATTTCCTTTTTTATTATCTGCAAAAACACCCATAACCTGTGGTTTTATATAGAATTACCTACTAAATATACTTCACAACGCTATATAAAATAGGATGAATCTGGTTTTAAAGAAGTTATGTCTATGATTTGTATACGCAATACCTCTTTGTTATATCTAACGATGGTGTTCTATAAAGAATATTCTACTATTCTGAGGTGGATAACCTATTTAACAAGGGGTTTGGTAAACGTGTGATTCTGAATTTAAAAAACGGCTAAATCTCCTATAAAAAAGGGTGTTTATCGCAAAAAAAATCAGTCAATCCATCCAGTTTCTACTTTTGAGCCATAACTTAAAACTATATCATTATGAGAATGCCTTTTGTTGAATTCATGACAAGCGGAGATTTAAAATTCATTATTCTTTTTATCATTTTTATGGTCTTGGCTATTAATCATTTTGTTAAAAAGCTGAAAGCCATAAAAACAGAAAATTGGGATTTGGTAAATGACCAAAACTCAAAAATTAACGCGGCTGCATTTTGGATCATCTTATCAGCCCTATTGTCATTATTATTAGGGTTAATGCATAGTTTCTATTTCATAGGAAAAAGCGGAGGTATTGCGCCAAACCTCATATTTCAGGGCGTTTCTTATGCACTTATCACACCTGTATTAGGTATTTGCCTTTTTATGGTTTGCAAAATTCTTAGAGGGACTTTCAATAAAAAAACCATCAAATCCTAAAGACAATGAAGTTATTATTAAACGTATTCTTTTGGGGATTGATGAGTCATTTCTGTATAGCTCAAAATTCAGTACCAAATGGTGATTCCTTACGGGAAGATGGAAAATTAGAAGCTGCAATAACTGCTTATAAAAAAACGTACCATACGTCACCACAAAATTGGAAAAACACCTATAATCTTGCCTGTGCATATGCATTGACCTATCAAAAAGATAGTGCTTACCACTATTTAAACATTGCGTTAAAAAATGATACCACTTTATGGGCACTGGCAGATTCTGACCTATATGCTTTAATTGATGATACGCGGTGGGAGGAAATGGAAGCCAATCAGCTAAAGAAGTATCAAGAAAACAAAGGGAAGCTTCAGCAACCAGATTATGCCAAACAGTTATTGAGGATTATCATTAAAGACCAAGCGTTGGATTATTACATAAAACAGGCTCGTGGTCAATATATGGCGCAAGGCTTTGCTCCCCTATGGTACTATCCGCTAGGAGCCTACAAAAAGCAAATTGGAGCTGATAATTATCGCGTCATGAAACAACTTATCAAAGAATATGGCTGGCCCACCTACTCTAAAGTGGGTAATCTAGCAGCAGATGCGCTTTTATTGGTCATTAATCATCATGAAGATGATGCTGTCAGAAAACTGTACATAGATGAGATAAAACAGTCATGCTTAGAAGGCGAAGGAAGTTGTATGGAATATGCCAAAATACAAGATAGGATACTCGTTAATGATGGTAAGCTACAATGGTATGGAATGCAGTTTCGGTATACACCTGAGCGAACGCTTGAACCATTTCCAATTAAAGATCCTGAATATGTGGATAAGCGCAGGAAAGAAATTGGCCTGGAACCATTACATGAATATCTAAAGAGAAAAATCAATTATAACTGGACAGTCAATCAAAAAAAATAAAGCATTTATAAAAAAGTATTAAGTGGGTCTAGCCAATGCTAGACTCACTTTTAATCTATCTGAAATGAAGAGACTTAACCTTCAATAAGTCCTTGATCCTGAAGTTCCATACGGATGTCCCGAAAGACTTCTTCTAGGGAATCGTTAAAATCGATGGTAACGATGCCTCCCAAATCTGAAGGAAGATTGGTATCTTTTTTCCGTAGGATACGAACTTTCTTTCTACCCAGACGACCGCAGAACCAACCCAACTCATATAGGGCATTGGGTCTTCCTTGGTAATATTCCTGGCCATTGTTCTCCACAAAATCATCAGGTGTTAAGATTACAAAAGCAAAGGCACAGTGACGTGCATAGTTCTCAAACTTCTCTATCACCGTATCTCCTCTATCGGGTTGCTTATTCAGAATAATAGGTTCTAGGCCAAATTCTTTCTGTAAAATTTCTTTGAGTTCCCCCAATATCACTTTATCGTGTCCATGTACGATAAAAACTTCCTTCCCAATGGCGGGCATGAACTGAATTTCCTTTCGCTTCTCCTTAATCTTTTCAATTTTCTTCTCATTGATTTCCGCAAAACGATTGAGCATAGAAATCATACCAACATATAACTGATTAGCTTCTGAAGGCCAAGTACCTAAACTAATTTGTTTGTAACGATCAGCTTGTGCCTGTAACGTTTCTATTTCATCTACAAACCGTCCTTCTTTTCTCTTAATGGACGCTTCGCACCCAATACGGGCCGCATCGATTACTGCTTCGAAAAAATAGAACAAACCTTTGAACATTGGCAACACTTCACCTAGTTCTCCTAAAGCTTCATCACTTATCTTACTGTATAATGCGGTAGTCAGTTCAATGGTTTCCTTAGCCTCATCAATAGTTTTTAAAGAAGACTCGTACCGTTCCTCCATGGTCAGGAATGTGGATTTAAGGAGCTTTACGGAAACCTCAATAAAGTTTATAGGAATATTGAAGACCCCAACAACGGAAGGTTCATTGGTAATGGAAATTACCTGATTGTAGACGTTTTTTGCCTTAAATAACGATTGCTGTGAGGTCTGAAGGTCTTGTAGTTGCAAAGCAGCCATAGAGTGTTCAAACTCCTCCATAACTAAAAAAAAGCCTTCTTCTAATATCTCATCATCATTGGGCTGTCGTATATTTTCTAATGAATCCATAAACGGAAATATTACACCCTTACGTCACATAAAGGTACTGATTAACAAAGGTTTACTTATAATGCTAATGTATGCTTTTGTATTGAAAATTTCAACGGGGTTTTTCCTGTTTTTAATCAGAACTACCTGAATTTTATTTAATTATAAAAATTAATACCTAATGATCCCTCCTATCTTCAAAAAATAGTCTTAAAGCTAGATATAAAAAACCCCAGAGGACTCCTCTGGGGTTTTAACCTAATCACTGTTTAGTTATGGGTCTTGCCTAGTTTTTCCCAATTCTTATTAGCCGTACTACGAAGCTTTGTATGATTGTTTTCTGCCAACCACAGTTGTTTAGCATCCAACTCAACATTGTTAAGGAAAAGGTAGTATGTTCCATCTTTTACCAAAAATTTGTTGGGATCTACCCTAAACTTGGCTCCGGCATATATTCCAAAGGCACAGAAACCACCATATTGTGGCAGGTATTTCTTGGGGTTCTTATCAAACGTTGCTTTTTGCTCTCCCGTTGTAAAATAGTATACCACTTTCTGGTATTCAGATTTAAAACGCTTATCTCCTTTTTGTGCTAGATTAAGATCCAGATAAGATACAGGACTATATCCTTGTAATGCAATGTTGCTATTGTCTATGTTATTGGCTTTGTTATCTTGAGCCGAGACAGTTGTTGCCAGTAAAAATACGGCAATAACGATTATGGATTTTATGGTTTTCATTTCTTTGTTTTTTTGAAAATTATTACTCGGTTTAAGCTGCGTTAAAGTATTCTTCCTGAACTACTTTACCTTCGTCATTCCAGACCCTACGAATGATTTCGTGCCAATAAATTTGACTACCGTCTTTCATGTCGAAATTGAAAGTGAACTCAGATGCAGACACATTTCCATCAACTATAGAATGGTGATGGGTAATTCCATTTACGTTGGCAATAGCGCCAGCAAAGCCTTCCATTTTTGCAATCATTTCTGCCTTACCGGTAGTTCCTCCATTTCCATAATCGGAAGTAATGGCATTCTCAGCAAAAAATTCCTTTACAGCATCTACAATAGCTCCTTGGCTAACTATGCTGTCCATTTTAGTTACTTGATCTTTGATATTCATCATTTACAGTTTTAAAAATTATTACACTGCAAAGATGGAGCTGATAAGGTGGTAAAGGACTACAAAAAAAGAGCTACTTATGGAACTTTTTAGACTGGAACTCACTTGGGGTTATTCCTAAGTAATATTTAAAAAAGCTAGAAAAGTGGTTGGGTTCTTCAAAACTAAGCCGTTGTGAAACAGTTGTTACTGTCTCTCCATTCAGTAGCAATTGCTTGGCGGTATGAAGCAGTTCGGCCCTGATTAATTGCCCCATGGTAGTATTCATTTTGGTTCTCACCTTCTTGGATAAGGTCTTAATAGAAAGATTGAATTGATCTGCATAAAATGCTAAGGAACGCTCATTTGTATGGTACATTTTGAGAAGCTCGAAAAGGTTCTGCAAAAAAAGGTCTCGGTTTTCATAATCGAAATCCTCCCGAAATTCCTTCGGGGTTTGTCCGGTTGCCTTTTTAAAAGAGCGATTAAAATAGGCTGGATCATTATACCCCAAATCATAGGACACCTCTTGGATGCTTTTATCGGTAAAAGCAATCTCTTTTTTACTTTCTGTAAGTCGTTTGGCCCCCATCAGATTTTTTACAGTAAGTCCTACTCTATTCTTAATAAGTGCCTGCGCGCTATATCCACTATCATTAATTAGAGAAACCAGATCGTTAGATGTTAAACCGTTGGCAAATTCTTTGTCTATGATGTCTTTGGTGTCGAAAATAATCTGGTATTCTTCCCTATTGGCATTGAAGGGGTTTTGCCAGTACCATTGTTTTGAAGAAACATCAATAATATTGGCAGTACCCTTAGAAAGCACCGTTTCTGACAAAAAATCCCTACAATCATCGCATTCCATAAGGTTTATATAGCCTAATGATATGAGGTGTTTAAATAATACCCGGACTTCGTTATTGTAAAATTTATCTTCTTCAGAAAATGTGATTTGCCGTACCAAGAAATCGTCAGACAAAAACTTGATATACTGTCCTTTTTCAAGAAAAATAGCTTTTTCCTGCCAGTCTGAATAATTTTTAAAATCTACTTGAATATTGCCTTTACCCGATAAAACATGTATGAGGGTATGCTTTTGGATAAAGTATACCTTATTGATTTCGGGATGTAACTTTTCTACATTCAATGCCTTACGCTAAAGAAGGGTTGAATGCTAAGGTAATTCTTATCGTAATGAGAATCAAAAAAAAGCAAGGAAAGAAAAAGACATAAAAAAAACCCCAGACGATCTATCCGGGGTTTTCCAAAGTTTAGTTTAGAAGTGCTTCAAACTTCATTTTATTATAATCTATAACACTTAAAGCCTTCGAGTAATCCAGAAGAAATCTAATGGTTTCTTCTTTTGGAGTCAGGTTTTCATTCACGCGCTCCCTACGTGAGGTTTCAGAGTACAATTTTGCCATAGAACGTTATTTTGAGGTTGCTGTTTCCTAAATAACGAAGGCTATTATACTTTATTGTATCAATTAGTTAAGATAATATTGTGTTTATCAATAACTTTCCTCAAATTAATGAGTGCATAACGCATTCTTCCCAGTGCTGTATTGATACTTACACCAGTTTGCTCACTAATTTCTTTAAAGCTCATTTCCTTGTACATACGCATAACCAGTACCTCTTTCTGGTCTTCTGGCAGTTCTTGGATAAGGCGGCGAACATCGCTTTCAACCTGTTCCTTAACCAATTGCTTTTCAGCATTTAAAGAGCCATCAGAAAGCACCGAAAAAATATTGAAATCGTCATTATTTTCGAATTTCGGCATCCGGTTGTTCTTTCGGAAATGATCAATAACTAAGTTATGGGCAATACGCATTACCCATGGCAAAAATTTTCCTTCTTCATTGTAAGCCCCACGTTTTAGGGTCTTAATTACTTTAATGAATGTATCCTGAAAAATATCTTCAGCTACATCACGATCAAATACCTTTGAATAGATAAAACTATAAATTCGTTGTTTGTGTTTGGTAATAAGTTCACAAAGTGCAGATTCGCTACCTTTCATATATTGGGACACTAAGATCCCATCTGGAGTGTTGGTATTTTTCATATCATTCTTTTTAAAATAAACAACTATTTGGTTGTTTAGTCTTAATGTTTATTTAAAAAAGTAATAATATGCTATAGGCAACGTTTTTGTGTTCTTGGGGTAAATATAACAACAATCATTTCAGAAATGCAAAAAAAAGTCAGTTTTTTGCCAAAAAAAATATAATACCCTCAACATTACAATCTTAAAAAGGAAGTGGTATCTTTGCAAAATTCTCACAAAATTATTTTTTAGAAATTGCAAAAAACGGCCGTAGATACCAAGAAGGAGATCCTTATTCAAGGAGCAAAATTGCATAACCTTAAGAACATTACCGTATCCATACCCCGCAATAAATTGGTGGTTGTAACTGGGCTTTCGGGAAGTGGGAAATCATCACTAGCCTTTGATACCTTATATGCCGAAGGACAACGTCGTTATGTAGAAAGTCTTTCCTCCTATGCACGTCAATTTTTAGGAAGACTCAACAAGCCCAAGGTAGATGCCATTAAAGGGATTGCTCCAGCCATAGCCATAGAACAAAAGGTGAATGCCACCAATCCTAGATCTACCGTAGGAACCTCCACAGAAATCTACGATTACCTAAAATTACTATATACCCGTATTGGAAAAACCTTCTCCCCCATTTCTGGTGAAGAAGTAAAGAAAGATCGTGTTACTGATGTCATCAACTTCATAAAATCTTTTCCAGAAGGAGAAAAACTATTGCTTCTATCCCCTATTCATTTAGAAGAAGGGCGAAGCATGGAACACAAAATTCAAGCATTAGCACAACAAGGGTATGCCCGAGTAAAGATGGACGATACCGTGCTCCGTATAGACGAACTGAAATCATCTTTGCCCAAAGACCTGCAACTAGTTGTAGACCGTGTCATTACCAAGAATGATGAAGATTTTTTCAATCGATTGGCTGATGCGGTAGAAATGGCCTTTTTTGAAGGAAAGGGTGTCTTATATATAGAACAGCTTTCTGATGGAAGCATAAAGGAATTCAATAACCGTTTCGAAATGGACGGAATCACCTTTATGGAACCCAACGTACACCTGTTTAGTTTCAACAATCCTTACGGAGCCTGCCCTACCTGCGAAGGTTATGGAGATGTCATTGGTATTGATGAGGATCTGGTAGTGCCCAATACAGCACTTTCCATTTATGAAAATGCTATTTTCCCTTGGCGGGGTGATAGTATGGGCTGGTATAGGGATCAGTTGGTAAACAGTGCCTATAAATTCGATTTTCCTATTCACAAACCTTGGTTTGAACTTACAGAGGCTCAAAGAAGATTGATTTGGGAAGGGAACGAACATTTTGAAGGACTCAACGATTTCTTCGCTTTTCTAGAGTCTAAAAGCTATAAAATACAAAATAGGGTCATGCTTTCACGCTATCGGGGAAAAACCCGTTGCAGCACTTGTTTTGGAAGACGATTGCGTCCAGAAGCTGGCTATGTAACCATTAACAAGAAAGGCATTCAAGAATTGGTAGAATTACCTTTGACAGAAGTTGCGAAATTTTTCAAACATTTGGAACTGAATGCATACGAGCAAAAAGTTTCAAAGCGCCTACTCATTGAAATCAATAACCGACTCCGTTTTTTAATGGATGTAGGTTTGGGCTACTTAACCCTTAACAGGAAGAGCAACACTCTATCCGGAGGGGAATCCCAGCGAATTAATTTAGCCACTTCGCTGGGAAGTAGCCTGGTAGGTTCCATGTATATTCTGGACGAACCCAGTATTGGACTACACCCCAAAGACACAGAACGACTTGTTAGTGTACTCCGGTCCCTTCGGGATTTAGGAAATACGGTTATCGTGGTAGAACACGACGAAGAGATTATGAAGGCAGCTGATGAAATTATCGATATAGGGCCTGAAGCTGGAACCTTTGGTGGAGAAATTGTAGCTACTGGTAGTTACGATGATATCCTAAAAAGTGATTCTTTAACTGCCAAATACCTTAATGGTGACCTAAAGATAGAAGTACCATCCACACGACGGACTTCACAAAATATTCTCGAACTTATAGGAGCGAGGCACAACAACCTTAAAAACATTGATGTTATCTTTCCTATGGGAGCTTTTACCGCTGTTACTGGGGTTTCTGGGAGTGGAAAGAGTACTTTGGTAAAAAAGATTTTGTATCCTGCATTACTAAGACAAATTGGTGGATATGGCGAAAAGCCTGGGCAATTCACAGAATTGAAAGGGAATTTTGACTCTATAAAAAGTGTGGAGTTTATTGATCAGAACCCTATTGGTCGCTCCAGTAGGTCCAATCCTGTTACCTATATAAAAGCCTACGATGACATTCGGAATTTATTTGCCTCACAAAAGGTAAGCGACATTCGTGGATACAAAGCCAAGCATTTCAGTTTTAATGTAGATGGTGGGCGTTGTGAAACCTGTAAAGGAGAAGGAGAAGTCACGATAGAAATGCAGTTTATGGCCGATGTGCATTTGGAATGTGATACGTGTAAAGGACGACGTTTTAAAAAGGAAATCCTAGAAGTAACGTTTCATGACAAAAACATTCACGATATCCTATCCATGACGGTAGATGACGCTATTGCTTTTTTTCAGTTACACCAAGAAAAGAAAATCACCAATAAGCTACAACCGCTTCAGGATGTTGGTTTGGGCTATGTACAGTTGGGACAGAGTTCTTCTACCCTTTCTGGAGGAGAAGCCCAACGAATTAAATTGGCTTCTTTTCTTGTAAAAGGTATTTCCAAAGAAAAGGCCTTGTTTATTTTTGATGAACCTACTACAGGCTTGCACTTCCATGATATCCAAAAACTATTGTCTTCGTTTTATGCACTGCTGGATAAAGGGCATACGGTCATTGTTGTTGAGCACAACCTAGACTTGGTGAAATGCGCTGATCATATTATTGACCTTGGAAAAGAAGGTGGTGAAAAAGGAGGCCAGGTCATTGCTCAAGGAACCCCCGAGGAAGTAGCTAAGAGCAAAGAATCTTATACAGCTGGGTACTTACGGGAGAAGTTATAGATTCATAAATCAAGACGTATTTTTAACGTTCTTTCTTAACATCAGCAATATTTTTATGTAATTTTAAGGAATTGCTAAACCTATTTTGCTATGAAAAGAACATTACTTACCGTTTTATTATTTACCATTATTCATTTTTCCTACTCTCAAGATTATATTCCAATGCTCCAAGAAGGGAATTCATGGAACGTTGTTACCTATGATGGTTTTACAGGGAATGCCTATACACATACATTTCAAGTAAATGGAGAAGAAATCATTAACGATATCACCTATTACAACATAGATGGGGGCTATTGCAAGTTTCGTGAAGAAAATGGGAAAGTTTATGGATACGAGCCCGGTGATGGCCAAGAATATCTGATCTACGATTTTTCCTTGGAAATTGGAGAGGTGGTAGACTTAACTTATAATGGAAATGATTGCAGGCTTATTCATGATACATATGTAGAATCTATGACGGTGGTTAACAAGAGCATTCAATTCATAGCTGGTCAAGATCGGAGGGTCTTGGAATTCGAAGACTCTGGGATTTCAATTGATACCTGGATAGAAGGCGTTGGAAGTCTTTTTGGGTTTCATCCCAATGGAAATGGTTTTGATTCAAACTCTGAACTAACCTGTTTTACCCATCAAGGAATCATCAATTATTTTAACGATTATAACGAATGCATTATCCTAGGTGTTGAAGATTTTGAGCTTTCTGAAGTGGTTCTCCATCCAAATCCAGTAACCAATACTTCTACCTTACAATTACCGCAAGAAGGCAGTATAGACTTGGTGAAAGTTTATGATATGACTGGAAGGTTGGTAAAAGAGATCTCCACAGATAGCGATCACGTCACAATTCATGGCTCAGAATATACTTCGGGCTTGTATTTCTATCAGTTATTCTCTCAAGGTGGTTTTATAGCAACTCAGCGATTTATCGTAAATTAGAGCATGACGAAGCTTTATCTATGTGTTCTTTTAGGACTTGGCGTTGGTACTCTAAGCGCTCAAGATTATATTCCAATGCTTCAAGAAGATCATAGATGGGGTGTTCATTTTGATACCGATTTCAGTGATGGGTACTTTAGAGATCTATATATTGATGGTACCGAAATCATTAATGGAAACGAATATTACAAGGTATGGAAAGGTGATATGCTTACTGATTGCCGTTGGCGTGAGGAAAACGGAGTCGTTTATCGCTTAAATTTTGATCAATCAGAAAGTATGGTTATCAATTTCAATTTAGAGGTTGATGATCGATTATTCATAGATGCATATGCTGCAAATCCATGTAGATTAGGTGCCAATATCTTAATTGATAACCTAAGAGTGTTATCCATATCCACCGAATTTATTGCGGGTGAAAACAGATTAGTCTTAGATCTTAGGGCTTTTCATGGAGATTTTCCTATAATTCCTGATTTAAGGGAGCGGTGGATTGAAGGAATTGGATCTACACGGTCTATTACTGGTGGAGGTTATGGGCATTTTAAGTCCCCCATTCATCTAGCGTGCTTTAAGAAAAATGGAGTAACTACGTTTTTCAATGATTATACCGAATGTGAAAATGTCTTAGGTACCGATACCTATTACCAAAAAAAGATTTCTTTATTGCCCAATCCCATCACAAGTACTGCCATCTTGCAATTTCCTGCAGAACTTGGAATTGATTTCATAAAAGTCTTTGATGTTTCGGAAAGGCTTGTAAAAGAGGTGGCAATAACCACTGACCAAATTACAATCAATAACTCAGAATACGCTTCAGGTTTGTATTTCTATCAGTTGTTTTCTGAAAACAAGATCATTACATCTAATAAATTTATCATAAAATAGTATTTCAGCTACTGTGTTTTATAGCTTTACGTAAACTTCAAAAAAACACATGCTATGAAATCAATACTCCCCCTTATCTTTTTTGCCTTCATTATTCAGTTAAGCAATGCGCAAACCTATACCAATGCCGAAAGCGTGGAATACGATCCTGTAAACGACCAATGGCTCGTATCCAATGGCAGTAGAATGATTGCTGATGATGGTAACGGCAACCTAACCTTTTTTGGAACCGGACCCGCCCAATTGGGTTTGGAAGTTTTAGGTAATACAGCTTTTGTTTCGGTAGCAGATGGTGTTAAAGGATACGACTTAACCACCGAAAATGAAGTGATGGATGTATCCGTTCCAGGCGCGACATTCTTAAATGGAATGACCAACGACGGAAACAATACCCTCTATGCAACGGGTTTCTCTTCCAATAAAATATTTGCGATCGATGTAAGCGATCTGAACAATCCCGTAGTAACAGAAATTGTAAGCAATACAGGACAACAGCCTAACGGTATCGTATATGATGGAGCCAATAATAGATTACTCTTTGTGACATGGACAAACCCAGCTCTGGTAAAAGCCGTAGATCTTACTAACAATATGGTAAGTGATGTAACCAGCACCAATGTGGGACAAATAGATGGTATAGATGATGATAGCCAAGGAAATTATTATGTATCCTCTTGGAGCCCAGATAGGATTACCAAATACAACAGTGATTTTTCGGTTTCTGAAGTTGTAACCACTCCCGCTATTAATTCTCCAGCAGATATAGGCATAAATCAAGCCACCAACACCTTGGCAATTCCAATTTTTAGTGATGTTATTTTTGTAGACCTACAGGTACTATCTGTAGAAGATCTTACACAAGATGCTCATGCATTTGGAGTTTCGTCAAATCCTATACAACAACATTCCTACGCACAATTTACAACAGATGGTAGTCAAGAGGCCAGTCTTACACTCTACGATATGAGAGGAGTAAAAGTTACAGACCTGTTTTACAATCCCAATCCAAATGGAATTCAGAAAGTACTTTTTGCAGGTATCGAAATTCCAAAAGGAGTCTATTTTCTACAACTAAAAATTGGAAATAAGTATCAAAAGACCCTTCAGGTGATTTTCTAAACACCCTGTAAAATACTCATAATAAACTAGTTGCATTTTTGGCATGGCTATTGGTTTCTCACTAACCAAATAGCGTATGTCACACCGCTTATTGTGTGACTCACCCAAAATATAGTCATTATGAGAAAAGTACTATTACTTGTAGCTCTATTCCTAGGAGGAATGACTACACAGCTTGTGGCTCAGCAACATGGCGGTCACACCAAGATTAACAAAGGGAAAAAACATCGCTATTACAATTCGCAATCCGTACGTTTTGTAGAAAATGGTGTTCTCTTTGAGGTATTCACAGACGGTACCTTCGAATTCGAAGCTGCCAATTGCACTACTACTCCGTACCGATATGGTCGAAGAAACCGCAACGTTGTATACAACAGAAATGTAAACAACAGACGCGGAAGACGAGGTGGTTTTTACAATCAAAACCTCCGTATTAAAACAGATCACTATGGAAACGTTATCGGGATCAATAATATCTGTATTGGTTATAAACGAAATGGTAAAGTAAAACAGATTGGTAGCATTCCTATCTATCACCAAAGAGGTTTTATGGTACAGGTAGGTGGAATGACGATAGAATACAATCATTTCGGTAATATCAGAAATACCCACGGACGCATAAACAGACACAACAGACAAGTTTGGCACGATGATTGGTATTCATATAATGACAACGACGATGACTGGAATAATGATTGGGATGATGAAGTTTGGGAAGGTCGTAGATACAGAAGTAAATAAGATAATCTATAATATAAAAGTTTTTGGTTGGTTAGTTTTTTTGAATAACCCTCCCGAGTTCAACTAGAGCGAAGGAGGGTTTCTTCTTTTACAAAAGCCCATGAATTCTAGGAATTCAATTTTTGGCACGGTGGTTGTATACTTATTAATTGTACACGCCCAACCAAAATATAATGGCAAGTACAACCTTTAAAATCTAAGATCATGAAAAAAGTAACAGCACTCTTATTAGGATTGTTTATGATTAGCTTCACTGCGAAAGCTACAGAAACAGCTACTGTAGAAACCTTCGGAAATTATTACGATGGGAAATCTTACATCTTCGTAGAAGGTGGCGTTGAGTTCTCTGTATTCCCCGACGGTCAATTCGACTTCGTATACCTAGGAGATCGTGACCTCAATGTGAGCGTAAATGTAAATGTTCCCGGAGTAAGCGTTTCCTTTAATTCTGGTTACGATTACGATGCCTATGTACAGTATGATGATTATGGTGCAGTTATTCAAATAGAAGGTATCCCTATCTATTACGATCATTACGGACGTATTGTTCAGGCTGGAGATGTAGAAATTCGTTACAACGATCGTCGCATTGTTCGTGTTGGAGGACTTAGGGTCTTTTATAACAGCTATGGATATTTTGACTATTGCACAGGATATATTAGCCCATTCTATAGAACTTATGTATACCGCCCATGGCACGTATATTATGCACGTCCTTACTATGCAAGCTGTGTAGTTTATGACTATCCATACAGACGTTACTACACCCCAGTTCGTTATAGTTATTCTTACCATAGAAAGTACTATAGATCAGGTCACAGATCTTACATAAATGGAAGACGGGACTTTCACCGCCCTGGAAGTAGAATTCACTATAGAAACGGAAGAACTGCCACTAACAGGGATTACAACCCCAACAGAAGAAATACTGCAGTGGCTAGAAATGGAAGGGGTAATACCCAAAGGGGTGATGTAAACAGACGAGGAACTTCTACGCAAAGTCGAGGTAATGTTGCCAGAGGAAACCAAAATACATCTCGCTCTACCACTCGTGGAGATCGTAGAGGAACGGTAAGCCGTGGAGACAATACCAAAAGAAATTCTACAACCACAAGACCTACTTCACGAAGAGGAGAAGTGGCAAAAAATAGGACACAAACCAGAACACAGCGTTCCGGAAGCCAGACAGGTAGAAATGTAAAAAGATCGTCTACAAAAAGAAATAATACCTCTGTAGAACGAGGGACAACTTCTAACAAGAGAAAGTCCACTTCTGTAGAAAGAGGAGCTCCCTCCAAAAAAAGAACGACGAATACGTCTAGAGGAGGAAGTTATAAGAAAAGTACACCCAATCGTTCTAGAGGAACTGTGAACAAAAAGAGTTCTTCATCTAGATCGAGAGGTTCTGCTCCAAGAAGAGGACGCGGATTGTAAAAATTTTTTGGTTGGTTAGTGAGAAACCCTCAGGATGCTTCGGCAGATTGGGGGTTTCGATTTTTATATAGCTTTTATTAAAGCTGCCATTTTTTGGGTAAGTTCTCTCCTACTATATTTTTCGATCCCTTGAGATCCTCCTGTTAAGGTGCTATGCTCGTAATCATCAAAACACTGAAGTAACTCCTGTTTTAAATCTTGCGCATCTTGGTATCCAAAATAGTGTCCTGTTCCAGTCTCATCCAAGACTTTCTTAATATCACTCCCATTTGGTCCCAAGGCAAGAATTGGACGCTCAGCCCTAAGGTATTCAAATAGTTTCCCGGGAATAATGGCTTTCGTCTCTTCCCTATCCATTTCTACCAATAACAAGACTTGTGCATTGTGTTGTAACTGAAGGGCTTCTGTATGTGACACGTAACCAGGAATCTCAGTAAACATCATCAAGCCCTGATTTGTAATGGATTCACGTATTTCTTCCCCCACTACACCTACAAGTTTTATTTGCAATGCATTTTTGAATGCTTCATTTTCTGACACCAACTCTGCCAATACGTTCCATAACACCTGTGGATTTCTATTGCTTAGCAACGAGCCCACGTGTACAATACTGAATTTTGAATCGGGAATACGATGAATCACTTCCTTGGTATCATAACCATTCGTAATCACATCAATGGGTTTGGAGGTAATGGCCGAAAATTCCTTCTGAGTGTTCCAACTGGTCACCACTACTCTATCTGCTGCATTCAAGACTTGTTTTTCTAAGGCTTTGTGTTTTGCTTCAGATTTTTTTGAAAGTTGAAGTGATTTATGATAATGAATCGTAGTCCATGGGTCCCGAAAATCGGCTATCCATTTTATGTTCAATGCTTCAGACAACTGCATTCCTATGAGATGCAAGCTATGTGGAGGCCCAGTAGTTATAATCGTGTCAATGTTGTTTTCGGGCAGAAATTTCTTCAGATACTTAACAGAAGGCTTTACCCAACCTACCCGAGCATCAGGAATAAACAAGTTACCCCGCACATACAATAAGAACTTTTCTAATCTTGAAGGGCTCTTTTCAGAAATAATCCCGCTACTAATCTGCTGTGTTTTCTTTTTAGAAAACCATTTGGCAAAACGATAGGGTTCTTTAATAGGAAATGACACTACTTGGATATCTGCTGGCACTTCACCTACAAAACTTTTATCCTGCAAAGGATAATGAGCATTTTCTGGCACAAAGACTACGGGGTCTATACCAAACTCCTTAAAATAACTAACAAACTTTAGCCAACGCTGTACTCCTGGACCTCCCGCTGGAGGCCAATAATAGCAGATAATGAGTACACGTTTCATCAATCGTTATCGTTTGCGGCTTTCTGTTTTCTAAATTGGAGAAAAAGTCCTCCCAAGATTATCAGGAAGAACAGGATGCTACTTGCCAATGCAATGCTACTTCCTTTCTTCACTACTTTGGGTTCAAACTTGAATTCAATCTGATGGATACCACTGGGTACTACCATAGCTCGTAACGTGTAATTTGCACGGAAGTACTCTGCCGGATTACCATCTATGTAAGCATTCCAACCCTGTGGATAGTATATTTCTGAAAATACGGCCAATTGGTCTGTTTTTGTAGCTGTTTCATAGACCAATTTATTGGGAGCAAAACTAGCTAGATCTATTGTTGCCGTACTATCCCGCTGAATATTCTTGGTTGGGATCTTCGCTAAGAAATCGGTGTGGAGTACTGCTGTTTTTCGAGTATCTAAGCTATCCAATAGCAAAATTTCTTCGTTGGCATTATTAGCTGGCAATACATTCTCTACAAACCATGCAGGTCCATTGACAAAAGGGTTTTGCTGTACTTGTAAATTCCCTTCTTTATCAGGAATGATGATGTATTTTACATTCAGCATATTTAGAACGTTTGGATCTACATTGTCCAGATAGAAATCTGCAATGTCTTGCATACGGCCCGGTTTGGCTGCATGATATCCTCCTAGGGCATTGTGAAAATAGCTGGCCTGTCCACTATTGAAGGCATTTCGGCTGGCGTCATACACGCGATAATGTCCGTCATCTTTTAAGATTTCCGTATCGGCAGAACTAGGAGCAAATGGGCGTTCCATGATTTTGGAATTCACAAAACTATCAGCATTTACATAGCGTTGTCCTATCCCAACCAGATCAAACACCACCAACAATACCAATGCTCCTATAGCGTAAACTTCCTTGATCTTCTTTGAAAATACCAACCAAAGGATCCCAACAGTCACTAATATCAACAATAAAGAACGCAAAGCATCTGTTACCATCACTGAAGCGCGATCTTCCCTAACAGCGTCCATAAAGGGCACTCCCATTTGTTCTATGATTAAACTATCATACGGGCTTGTAAACCCAACGGCAGAACTAAAGATTATTAAGAGTAATACCAATCCACCTACAATAGATCCTGCATAAATAAGTGCTTTCTTTTTGGCTGCTTTTTCATGAAAATCATTAAAAAATTGATGGAGTCCAACTACTGCTAGTAATGGAAGAATCAATTCAATAATAACTTGTATGGACGAAACCGCCCTAAACTTATTGTATAGCGGCACATAATCTATAAAGAACTCCGTGAGAAACGAAAAATTACGTCCCCAAGAAAGTAATAAGCTTAGTAAGAACCCAGCAACAATCCACCATTTTAATCGTCCACGCACCAAGAATAACGCTAGTACTGCTAAAAATACAATAACGGCTCCTATATAGGCTGGTGCAGCGACAATGGTTTGGTCTCCCCAATACATGGGAATTTGCTCGTTTAGGAATTGATGGGCCTGCTGTCTTGTAGCACCTGCTTCTTTCATAAGTTGTTCTGCTGCTGCAGAATCTTCTGGGAATCCATCACTGGAACCACCTCCCATAAAGTTTGGGATTAGCAGGTTAAAGCTTTCCAGTTTTCCGTAGCTATATTCTGTAATGTATTCGTAGCTGAGTCCGTTGCTTCCTTCTTTAATACTACCATCTGGCTTTATGGAAATTTCACTTTTCCCACGAGTAGAAGTGGCGGCATATTCCTTAGTGGCAAGAATGTTGGTAGCATTAAGACCTAAGGCCAATAATACTCCTAGGGCCATTACACCCAATGCCTTAAAGTAATGCGGAAGCATTTTCTTTCTATAGGCATCTACCAGATACGCCACTCCCAAACAAACGACTAGAAGGAGTAAATAATAGGTCATCTGGAAGTGATTGGCCAAAAGCTCCAATCCCATAGCTACGGTAGTAAGTAAGAAACCAGCCAGGTATTTGCCCCTAAACGTGAGCACTATGCCGCTTAATACCAAGGGCATATAAGCAATGGCATGGGCTTTTGCATTGTGCCCCACACCTAAAATTATAATGAGATAGGTAGAAAAACCAAAGGCCAATGCACCCAAAAAGGCTAATTTATAATCGACTTTCAGCACCAGAAATAAAATGTACATTCCTATGAAATACAGAAATAGATAATCTGCTGGTCTTGGTAAAAAACGTAGTGTAAGATCCAGTTTCTTGATGTAGTTATGGGGGTACTTGGCACCTAATTGATAGGTAGGCATCCCTCCAAACGCACTGTTGGTCCAATAGGTTTCTTCTCCAGTTTTCTTTCTAAAATCATTTTGCTGTTTTGCCATCCCCGTGTATTGCACGATATCGCTCTGAAAAATAGCCTGACCTTTAAGCACAGGATGAAAATAGGCCAGAGACGCGACGATAAACAACACCAAGACGATCGCATGGGGAATCAGTCGTTTAAAATTGAACTGCATACGTATGAAATTAAGATCGAGGGAAATTATAAAAAATATGCTAGATAGCTTGTATTAAGATCAAGCAATTGCACATAGACAGAAAGCTTTCTTGGATTGTTAGTCAATCTCTTCGAAATCAACATACTCCCCCACCACTTTACCATTGGATTTGGGAATATCTTTCTTGGGAGCGGTGTTTGAGGACTGTCCATAAGATGCGGTAGAAGCATCGAAAGGGCCTTGCCCAAATGCATTCCCAAACCTTTCGGCTGCCTTTTTTGTAATATAGCGCATGGCATAGGGTGCCAACAAGCGAAATAAAAACTTGAGGCCAAAATATACCAAGAGGATAATTAAGATCGTTTTCAAAAAGGAAATCATAGTATAAATTAGGATTCCCAAAAGTACTGAAAGCATTGTAAAAAGACGAAAAACTACTATTAAATAAATGATAAATTCTTATATCTTTGATCCAAACCAAACGGCCATGCGCATCCTACGAAACTTACTCTTTATTACACTTTTATGCCCTTTAAGTGTGATGGCTCAATACACAGAAATGATTAATACCAACCGGCCCGGAGTCTCTCAGGGAGCCTTTTCGGTAGGTAAAAATGTATTACAGTTTGAGAGTGGTATTTCTATAGGTAAGGAAAAACACAACCTACTACAAACCGAAACCAATGCTTTTGCATGGGACTACAGTGCCCGTTATGGTTTTTTCAAGGAAGAACTGGAGGTAAGTCTTATTGGAATCTTTCAGCGAAGTAAAATTACCGACAGTAGAAGTGTAAATCCTTTTGAATTTACCGAAAGTAATTTTAGAAGCAATACCCTAGGAGCCAAGTACCTTGTTTATGATCCTTATAAGAAAAAGGTGTTGGAAGGTCCTAATTTATTGAGCTGGAAAAAGAACAATAGATTTCAGTGGTCCGATTTAATTCCTGCGGTGTCCATTTATGCAGGAGCTAATTTCGATTTTGCAGACAATCCCTTTACCCCAGAGCAGGAAAGTTCTATAAGCCCTAAGGTGGTACTGTCTACCCAAAATAACCTAATTGGTGGCTTTGTATTTGTTACCAATATCATTGCAGACCGTATTGCGACAGATTATCCGTCGTATGGTTATATCCTAACACTTACCCACTCTACCAATGCTTATTTTTCGGTATTTTTAGAAAATCAAGGCTTTAAGAGTGATTTCTATGCAGATAACATCTTACGGGGTGGTGCTGCTGCCCTGATTACTGAGGATTTACATGTAGATCTTTCGTTATCCATTAACTTTAAGGACACTCCTTCCCTTTTCTATGGAAGAGTTGGTGTTGCTTACCGTTTCGATATGCATGGAGATGATGAGTTTATTGAAGAAAAAGGAAAAGCAGGTAGAGAGGCCAAACGTGCCGAGAAAGAGAAAAACAAGGATCTTAAGAAGAAGAAAAAACAATTAAGAAAAGATAAAAAGCGGAAAGATAGTATTGATACCGATGATGATGGTGGCGATGAAGGATTGAAATAGATAATGCCTATGATTGAAGTAATACGAGTAACCAGCCCAAAACAACTTAAACAATTTGTAACCTTTCCATTTTCCCTTTACAAAGATTGTAAGTATTGGGTTCCCCCATTAATAAAAGACGAGCTTGAGACCTTGGATTCTTCCAAAAACCCCGTGTTTAAAAATGCAGAAGCGTCATATTATTTAGCGTACAAGGATGGAAAAGTAGCGGGACGAATCGCGGTGATTATCAACCGTTTGGAAATTGAAGAACAACAAAAGAAAAAGGTGCGTTTTGGTTGGTTTGATGTCATTGATGATATTGAAGTAACCAAAGCCTTATTGGAAAAAGCCTACGAAACTGGCCGTGAACGCCAGCTGGAGTATATAGAAGGTCCTGTAGGTTTCTCTAATATGGAAAAGGCAGGTATATTAACCAAAGGGTATGAGGAAATGAATACCATGATCACTTGGTATCATTACCCCTACTACGCTCAGCATTTTGAGCAATTGGGCTATGAGAAACAGGCTACCTGGGTAGAATACCGCTTGAGCATTCCTCCCTCCATTAAAGAGAAGGTGGCCAAGTTTTCTGGGATTATTAAAAAACGTTACGGCCTATCGGTCATTCGTTTTAAAAACAAAAAAGAAATACTCCCTTATGTAGATGCCATGTTTGGATTACTTAACAATACCTACAATACACTGCAGACCTTTGTACCCATACAGCAATACCAGATAGATTACTATAAGGAAAAGTATTTTAGTTTTATACATCCAGATTATATCACCTGCATCCAAGATCAAGATGGGAAGCTCATTGCCTTCTCAGTAGTGATGCCATCCTTTAGTAAAGCCCTTAAAAAAGCGAATGGAAAGCTGATGCCTACAGGTTGGTGGCATATACTACAGGCCCAAAAGAAAAACGATCTGGCTGCTTTTTATCTCATTGGGATAGACCCTGAATACCAAGGAAAAGGGGTTACGGCCATTATCTTTGAGGAAATGCAATACCTCTTTAACTCCAAAGGAATTGATACCGTAGAAACCAACCCAGAACTCATAGAAAACACTGCGGTACAGCTGTTATGGAAGGATTATAGCCCAGTACAGCATAAAGAACGAAGTACGTTTAAGAAGGAATTGTAAGACGTCCTATAGAGTTATTTGACATATTGGTTTGTTATACATGAACCCTATGGGCTTTCATTATTTTTTTTCAGTACCTCCATTCGTTCTTTATGGTAATCATTACCACTTATGTTATAAGCTTGGGTAACAAACTTTATTGCATTATCACGATCATTATTCCTCTCATAGTAATCAGCCATAGAGTCGTAGGCATTTGCACTGGTTGGATAAAATTCTAGGGCAAATTGAAAGAACATTTTCGCCTTTTCCATTTGCTCCATATCCATACTCATATAACCAAGCGCATTGAATAGGTCTTCGGGATACGGCGGAAAAGCATATTTGAAATGCTTTTTAAGTTTTTCTGCACGATAGTTTACTATATCAAACAATTCTTCCTTTGACGTAGTGGGTGAATTAAACTTATCTGTATGTTCCATTTGGTACCATTGAAAGATAGCAATAAGGCCGTCCATTATGGACGGAAATGAAATAGTACCATGTAAATCCCTGGGATAAAACTTCCATTCAAAAGCCAACTCATTTTGTTTGTTTTTCTTTATGATGTCTGATAATGTAATATTAGAGCGTGCAAACAAAGTAAAGTCTGAAGTGTCTTGCATTACATTATCTATAGTTACTTCTGGATTTTGCATATGCAATTGTCCGCCTAAAGACATAAACAATGATTTTCCTTTATAATCCTGACTTGTAAGCTTTTCTTGTGCTTTAATTAATAATTGTTGGTTGTCCCAATCAAGACTTGGGTCAATGGCCAAATAATTGGAAAATAATTGAGGATTATTAAGTAATGTATAAATCGTGAATAAGCCTCCATAGGAGTGCCCAATCAATGTTCTAAAATTTGTGACAGGGTATTTATCTTCTACAAAAGGAATTAGTTCAGTTTCTATAAACTTACTAAAATCATCTGCTCCTCCACTCTCATCATGAAACGGCATTCCATAAAGCTCTGTTACTTTTGAAGTTGTCAAATCACGTATTCTATTAGCATCATTAGAAACACCTACAATAACCATCTCTGGCATAAAGCCACCACTGTAAAAGCTGAGAACATTATTAACAGTTGGTAAGAATACTTCTCCATCCAATACATATACTACAGGGTATTTTCGGTTTTGTGCTGGGTTGTAATTGGTTGGAAGTTGTACATAGAATTTATGGTGTTCATGTAGATTCTTGGAATATACACTATCTAAAACCCCGATTTTATGTAAAAACTGGATGTTTTGATCTGTTTGTGCATTTGTAATTTGTGGAACAAGTAGGTACAGACCTATAACCCATACTATTTTTATATGATGCATCCTTAATTTTTTTCAAATATAACTAAAGATTTAGTTCAAACTAATAAATTAGTTAAAAATATAGGGCTGATGGTATTTAGACTCACAAAACTAACCCCGAACTCATGGGAAACACCGCCGTAGAATTGTTATGGAAAGATTATAGGCGCCCCGAACAACATAAGAAACTAAGTACGTTTAAGAAGGAGCTATAAAAGGTTCCTGATAAGTTAAGATTGAGTTTATACATTTTCCCAATTGGCAAATAATGTTTTTAAATATGACGATATAGGCAAACTAGCGTACTAATTATTAACGGGGATTCACATTTATTTTCTGCCGATGACTGTCTTTATTTTAATTCTTCAACTATAATATCTGTCCCTAAATATTCATTGGTGTTTTTTGTATACCAATTCCTAATTCTAGGAAGTTTCATTCCTTTTATCTCTATTTCACTTTCAAATTTTATAACCTCTCCTCCATTTTCAGGATCTTCTGGATGATTAAATTCTATTGCTAATAATTCATATGTTTCTACCCCAATAATTAATGTCCAATGCTTACTTATCATTTCTTCTTTCAATTCTACATTAACCCTATAAACATCCATATCTTCATATTCTGTCTTTTGAGCTGGTTCTATTCCTTGCCAAAGATTTTCTGTTAATGACATTGGCAAACCATACATTAATTGATAGAATTTTTTGTGATTTTTGCTCCTTTCTACGTTGAGTTTATATTGACTTATAATTGTTTCAGAAAGTTCTGATTCACCATTAAGAAATATTTTACTTTCTCCATTTCCCATAAGTATTCTTTTAACAATTCCATCTTCTCTAAATCTTTCCATTTCAAAATAATCATTTGAATTTTTAAGAAACAGTTTGGTATGTCGTTGAGGATTGCCTACCCGTGGTTCTTGTATGTGTAGTTTTATTTCTGACTCATCCCAATGGTGATTAACATCATACTTTCCTTTAACTTGATTTAATATGTAAATACTATTCTTACAACTTGTAGTATCTGATTTCCAACTTAGGGTTGCTGTGATTAAGAATAGTACAGTTAGTAATTTTAATCTTTTCATTTTCCTGCTTTTGAGTTCAATTTTGAGTATTAATGCCAACTTCCTGTCACTAAAACATCTTTCAAAATACAAACATTATTACACATAACGATCTGTTATTTGTACAATAACGTAGAAAAGGCTATTAAATGTCTTACTGCATGGCCGTTGTGAATTTATGTTTTCATAGTGTATGGCAAGAAGCGGCTTCTAAATGTCCTAAAGGAATAGAAATTGTTATTCCTCTACCACTTGCAACGTAAGGAAATTGTTATTGGCGTAGTCGCCAATGGCATTACCCAAACGGTGTCCTTCTTCAGAATCATACCGAAAATGAATACCCAAATACACTCGGGATAGGGATGCTTCTAATCCCGCTTCTGAAAAGGAACCAAAGGACCGCGTAGGAGGTTCCATCTTTATTTTTCTGAAAAAGGACCTGCGCTGTCCACCTCATCTGTTTGCATGGTAAATGCGTAGGTATCTCCCGTTCCTAAAGTATTTGCCAATACACTCATAGCCGCAGAACTAGCTGTGCCATGAGCCGAAGGATACGAAGGAAATGCATAGGTATGCTGATGTAGATTGTTCCATTCCGGATCGGGTTCAGTATCAGGATTGTCATCATTGGCCGCCCAACGAATTGCTGTATACGGTCTCCAATGGTTGTAATGGAATTTATTGTTGAACACATTAATATACGCATCGTACACCGTCATATTCAGTAAAGCAAAAGTTCTCGTGGCCTCCCATAAATTTAACTCTTCCTTCTGTACTAATTCACGAGCCAATCTATTGTGTGAATTTTCTACAAAATCCTTCCACCACATGGCAAGGTGTGCTTGATCTGAAGATCTTACAGCACTTGCTGTGCTTCCGTAGGTCTTCACCTCGTTAAAGGCTTGGGTATAAGCCGCACTGTTAATGGGCGGTGGTGGTGGCGATCTAAACTGATCTTGACTATTAAGTATAAAAGGTTGGGCTGCTGCCCAGCCTGCTCCAAAAATAAACCCTTCCGGTGTTCCGCTGTGTTCATTGAACTCTGCATAGACACCCGGAGCCATGGGATGCCACGTATACGCTGCCTCTCCATTATACTTATCATGAGTACGGGCTTCCAATATCTTCTTCGCGGTTGCTTTTCCCAAAGCGATTCCAACTTCTTTGGCATCACTATCTGGAATGGTATCCAACCATGTATTCAATTCAGTTTGTAATGCTGCATGATTATCTGGGAACTGATCTATAGCTACCTGAAAAGCAGCTTGTGCCGCAGCAGCCATAGGATCTGCTTCAGGCTGTTCTAAAGTATATCCATAAGAGGAATAGTTAGGGACTATAGCATTTAATGCATCATGCATGGCCAGAAACATCATGGCTTCCGTACGTACGCCCTTAAGGGTTAATAACCCGTCTTCCTTTATGGCCATATCCATAATGAGTTGGTTCCAAGAGATTGCCAAACGCGAATCGTAGTTGTTAGGATCAATCTTTTGGGGTTGGCATCCCAACAGCACGGATATAAACACTACAAGGAACAGGCGTAAGACCCAAGAATTGGTCTGTCGGTATCTTTTTAACTTCATTATTTACGTTTCCATAGTTTGGATAAAGATAAAGAACGAAGTGAAAAATAAATTTGCCCTCCAATTCAAAAAATGTTCTATTTAGCTCATTTATACATGAGACAGCTTACTGTGTTTGAAGGGATTTTCTATGCTGTAAAGGAGAATGCTTGTACTTTTCTTTATAGACCTTTATGAAATGTGAGGTGTTTTCAAAACCTGATTTAAATGCAATTTCACTTACGGTACAGGTAGAGGTTTCTAACAGGTATTTGCTATAGGACAAACGTTTGTTTCTAAGCCATTTACCAGGCGAGGTTAGAAAGGTCTTTTGGAAATCACGTTTAAAGGTAGCTAGGCTCCTACCACTCAATTTGGCAAAATCGGTAAGTTTTAGGTTGAATATAAAATGTTCCTCCATAATGGGCCTGAGGGCTTTTTTAGAGCTTTTTGCCAGTGTATTGAAATAACTGGTAAGTATTGGGTTATTACCGCTTGTTATCAGATTAATGATCAATTCTTTGAATTTGATACGAAGCAAGCTCTTTGCAGGGGGTTGCGATTCAGAAAAATAATGCAATACTCCTGTAAAGTAATCATGCAGGCTTTGGTTAAGTTGCAAGGGAATGACCGAATCCTCACGATGGTTTTGAGAAGACGTATTGCCTATTCTGATATCGTCTTTCATGACCGACCGTATAAAATCATCTGGGGCAAAAATGAGAAGGGCACAGAAATCGCCATCCAAGATTTTAAAAACCCGGTGGGCTCCATTTTTTAGAAATGCAGCATCGCCCACCTGTAGTATATATTCACCGTGTGGTGTTTTCCATCTGGCACCACCACGTATGACATAGCAGAAATAGTTCCTGTCTACCCAATAATCTATAGGAGAACCTTCCAGAGGGCAGTCATAGGCCATAAATAACAGCGTATCTACTTCAAACTTTCTGAAAGCGGGATTGTTCTTTACAAAATCATCGAAATCTAGCATAACTTACAACTTATTGCTATTTCGCTTTTTATGAGGAATCTTAAAGATAAGTAATTTTGGTTTTGATTGGTAGATTGCATTACAATGAGTTATGTATAGTCCCTACTCCAAGCTTTTAATTTTGTTAACTACCCAAGTATGGTTTCTTTTAAATTACACAACAGTCTCATATAAGAATAGTTTCGTTGATTAATCAGCTAATCTAGCAATCAATTTTTACAGAGTTGCAGTTAGTTTTTATTCCCAAGGTCCATTCACAGTCACGTTAATAATTTCATTGTTCAGATTAATTTTGTACAAACCTCCTGCGCCTCCTAACCATACATTCCCTTTTTTGTCTTGTTTCATATTCATAATAGAAATAGGCACATTATAGTTTATAAATTCTGTACCATTAAATTTATAAACCCCTTCGTTTGTAGTACTTATCCATATATTATCTGATTGATCTCTGAATATTTCAAAAACATCTCCTTTGTTGAAACCTAATATTTCAGGAAAAGATTTGAAAGTTTTTCCATTGTAGAAATTAACCCCACCATTACCCGTTCGTTGATTGGGATCAGCATTGTCTTTTTCGGCCACCCTTGTTCCAAACCAAATGTTCCCTGCCTTATCAAATTCTATTTCAATAACATTGTTAGAATGTAGTCCATCTTTTTTCAGAAAATGGGTAAAAGATTTTCCATCATATTTGCAAACTCCGTAGCCATCTCGGGCAAACCAAATATTTCCTTCTGTGTCTTCTTTTATATCAGTTATCCAGTTTTTGGTATCCTCATTAATTTGGGTTGTAATTTTTGGGTAAGGAAGCGGGAAATGAGTAAAACTCTTACCATCAAATTTATATACCCCTCCCCAAGTACCTACCCAAAATCTGCCTTTACTGTCAATAAATAATTGACTAACCATATTACTGTAAAAGTCATCTTTTTTCACAGGGAAATTAGTAAAAGTTCTCCCGTCATATTGTAACAATCCTTCATCTGTATTAAACCAAAAATTGCCTTTGTCATCTTCAATTACACTTGTCACCCTATTTGAAGGTAATCCTTCTTTCTTTGTAAAGTATTTTAAATTATTTCCATCATATCGTGCAATTCCCTTTTGAATTGTTCCAAACCAAAAATGCCCGTTGGAATCTTCAAATACACCTGTAACGTATTCTCCAATCTGTAAAGCTTTATCTTGTTTAAAAGAACTTCCCAATTCAATAGTGTTTTTCTTCCTTTCTTGAGAATTGCATGAAGTTGACACAGCAGTTAAAATGATTAAAAACAAGTACTTCATTTTCTTCATGATGATTTCATTTTTCAATAAAACTAAACCAACGAAGAAGAAAAAATGTCAAAAAAAAGTAAAATAAGTGTCAATAGTTATTCTTTACCAATCTCATTAAGAAATGCATAAACCACTTTCCATGTTTCTTCAACATCATGGCCTACTCTTTCTTTAACAAGCATTGATGAACCATGTACGCCGTATTGGGCAACATATGTTTGGTGATTGTATTTTTTTGCTAATTCTAATTGTAATTTTGGACCTTCATTCTCCATTTCATTAGGGGGTCTTAACAATAGGAGAGGTCGCTTTAATGATTCAAAATATGGGTCTGGAAGACATTCTTTCATAGATCCGCCAGTAGCAGGCGAAAATGCTAATACACCAGCTACATCATCTTGTCTACGGTTTGCCAACTGAATGGCAAGAGATGCGCTATAACTGCTTCCCCAAATAATTTTGTTTCCTGTAAATCCAGAATCAATCATATAATCCAAAGCACTCTCAAGGTTATTATAAGCATCGCAGTAGCCATAACCATCATTAAAACTGTTGGTGGGTATATTGGCAAGTGTTCTGTTGAAGCTTCCATATATTTGTCCGCCAACTCTTTGGTCTATAGCTAATACATTGAATCCTTCTTCAACCAATCTGGGGATAATGGTTGCATATTCTCCCCTAGCATTGGAACCGCCTTGATGAAAGAGAATAATTGTGTTTTCTTTTGTATCATTCTTATATAAATCTCCAAAAATCTGAATGCTATCTGGAGTATGAAAATTAATTTCCGTTGTATTGTTGTGCTCTGCTACATCACTGGTTTCATTTACAGTACTCTTTTCATCAGAACGCTCCTTTTTCATTTCGTTTTGACATGAATAAAGAAAAAACAGGGCTCCAATTAAAGTTATTGCTACGTTTTTCATGATTTCAATTTGTTTTATTGTTGTCTTCAATTTTAGATATGAAAAGTGGTGAAGCTTCCTGCCTATTCATATTGATTAAGGTATTGCCATAAAATCGTCAAAGCTTATTAAAACCAGTGGTTATGGAGTTACTTCTTCAGATTTAAACAAACTTATGGATACGGTTGCTAGGTCTGAATTTGGAAATTTCCTGAATTTATTCATATCTGGCGCTAAGCCCGCTTCCTGAATTACTTTCATAAATTCTTCGGTTTCCAAAATGTATTGGTCAGAATACCCATGTGTTAAGTCATAGGCAGTAGCTGCTGTTTTGCCTATATTTTTGGCAACCAAAGCTGGATCTACTGTATGCAATTCTATAAGCAGCAAACCAAATTTGCCTACATAGGGCGTCCATTTTTTAATATGTTCTTTTAGAGATGCTGCTACCAAATTGTTCTCTATTCGTTTACCTTCATAGGCATAGGCTCCTGTGGAAGAACTAATTTCAGGGGAACGGGTTTGGGGTTCTTCCCAAATCCTGTTATGGTCTAAAAAGGTTCTTACATTGAGTAAGTCTTCTAATTGAATGTCGTAATCGTTTTTAAGGTCTTCTGCCAACTGTGTTGGGTTCCCTATATCTCCCCAAATAATCTTGGCCCATATGTCGGCTTGGATAAGTCTTGATCTGGATACTTTTAATGCAGCCTTGTTATAGTCTACCCCAATGACCATTAAGGGGTATTCATCTAAAACAGTACCTCGGTAAGTGTGGTTTTCTATTACGGAAAACAAATGTTGTAAAAACGCTCCATTACCGCATCCCATATCTAAGACGCCTTTGGGTTGTTCTGCAATGGGTTTATTGAAAAGATCGATGATGATTTCGTCCACCACCTTAAAATAGGTACTGTGGGCTCCCCCACTACCCCATACATTCATTTCTCTATCTACATGGGCTTCTTCAGACCCAGGTTTCAAGTTTTTAAGTATGAGAGGGTTGCCAAATAGGAGATCGTCCAGTTTTCTAAGGGTAGGAATGTAAGAAACGGTGACTCCATAGGCACTGGCCCTTTTGGCAAAAAACAGTCCGAAATCATTGAACCCATAAGAACCATTCTTCACATTGAACCAGCCCAACTCGGCCAAGATGTTCAGTAATCTGGTAAAGTCTTCGTGATTCTCATGAAATTCTTCGGGTCTAAATCTAGACTCCATGAAGTATTTGTGAAACATCCCGGTGATACCTAAATGCACTATGGTAGGACCTACGATGATTCCTTCTATATGGGTTAAAATCTGTTCCTCGATTTTTCTTTGAAATTCGTTTTCAGATAACTTAATACCATAATTATCCCTGTACTTTTTGTAAATACGTTCTAACTTTAAAAATGGTTCTATCTCAAATTTTCTGGGATGGTAATTTTCAGATATTTTCAATAAGTCCGCAACATCTTCGTACAAATTGAAATAGTGGAAAGCTATTTCTGATGCTTCGTTGGTTTCATAGCTGACGGAATTGTTTTCATTATCTATGTACTGAACCAACCATCCTTGAGAACAAAGCCCTCTCAAGGCTACATTTAAATACCCTTCATTGGCGTTAAATTTTTTTGTAAGATCATTTAGTGCTACTTTTTTGTGTTGCAATAAATAATTGGTTACTCCGTGTTTTTTTAAAGTGTAAGCTGTGGGGGCAATGACAATTCCGTCTAGATGACGGAATAACTTGCTACGTAGTCTTGTTTTTAAATTTGAATCCATATAAAATTACGCTCAACGATTTTGAATAAACACTTATTTAAAAGGCGTCTCTTATTACTATATACTGGTCTAATTACTCATGTCCTTAATCGTAAGACCACTTCTCCACTCGGTTCGTGCATAAACTCTTTATAAGGGGTAAATCCATACTTATTATAAAAAGACCGTCCTATCTTGTTTCTTTTAAATACCTCCACTTCAAGTTTGTCATGAAACTCCCTTACAAAATTCACCAATTGTGTCTCAATGCCTTTAGAATGGTATTCCTGTAGAACAAACAGACCGCCAATTTCCTCTCCTATCATGCTAATGAAGCCAACTACCTTTGCATCACTTTCATAGACCCAAGTTTCAGAGTTTGGAATGTACATACTCCGCATATCAGACTTTACCTTTTCAACAAATTCTGAATTTAAAAATGGATGTGCCCATGTTGAAGATTCATACCATACTTTCATAATCTGGTCAAGATCGTTTTCAACATGTTTTCGTATCATATTTAGGTTCTATTTTAAGGGGTTCGTAAAATCTTTTCCATTTTACGACCTTTGGCCAATTCGTCCACCAACTTGTCTAGGTATCGTACTTGCTGGGTTAAGGTATTTTTTATTTCCTCTACCCGATAACCACAAATAACGCCTTTAATGAGCTGGGCATTGGGATTTAGGGAGGCGTTATTAAAGAAAGCCTCGAAGGTTGCCTTTTCCGCAATAAGTGCTTGCAGTTTCTTTTCGTCATAACCCGTAAGCCATTTTATGACCTGATTCAATTCTTCTTGAGTTCTGTCTTTTTTTTCAACTTTGGTTACATAATGCGGATATACGGAGGCAAACGTCATTTTTGCGATGCGCTCGTCATGATGGCTTGTATCGCTCATAGTTGGTATATTAAATTAGTGTCTCTGTAAAGCAAAATGTTTTGAGATCTGGCACTGCATTCTTATATACTCAAATATAGACAATCTATCGACTTTATACGAGTGCATAGTTGGCTGGAAGTATAAATCCATAAAAAAACCATCTCATTGTGAGATGGTTTTTTTATGGATGGGTTGTTCAAAGCACTTAACATCCCATTAAACCAAAGGAAACTACTAATTCCTGATCTACTTTTTCGCCTTTGGTATTTTCTGCTGGCACCCACAACCCTTGTGTTTTGGTAATAAGTTGAATCATTACTTTATCTACGTTGGGATAACCTGAAGGTCTATCTAGTTTGGTATTTTCTATAGTCCCGTCTTTGGTTACTGTAAAAAACAACTTAGCTGGTTGTAATTTTTCAGGGTCTACATGTGCCCTAGCTGCTTCACTATGATCTTTGAGGTATTTTTTTAGGGCTTCCTTACCTTCTACATAGGTAGCCTGTTTTTCAGGGACAATGGTAAGATACGGAGTCCAATGGTCATGGTTTTCTACTACTTGGCCAGTCTCGGTATTCCTTTCTATGTAATCTGCCCGAATCAAGAGATTGGTAGAATAATTGAACGATTGTAAGAGTTCTAACTGAGTGGGTGTAAAATCGCCCGTATTTCCCATTCCCCATGTATCGGCTCGCTTATCCCCCTCTATTACAACAACGCTCAGAGATTTATAAGTGGTAATACGTTGGGCATGATCCTCTCCAATAAGATCACTGAAAGATCTAATTGTATCTAAGTCTTTCTTTTTAATAGGGTTAAACCTTGGGCCTACATCGTAGATAAAATCTGAAAAGATTTTCATTTTACCCTTTTCCAGTATTGGTGTATTACTAGCAATTTCCTCACTGCTCAATGTTTCTGACGTTGCTGTCTCTGCTTTGTTTTCTGTAAAAAAATCACAAGCCGTTAGACCTACCATTGCTAAAAGGGTACAAAGAATTAAGGTGCTCTTTTTCATTGCTGTTCATTTTATGATTAATTGTTACCAAATGTATTGTGGAAGGATGGCAACATTGTACAATAAATTGTGAAAAAAGTGCAAATTTTCTTTAAAAAGACTTTGATTTATGTCCTATTTAAAGATAATTAGGTTGTAAGTAATGAACTATACAGACAGTTGTGTCGTTTTTGATCTGATCACTAAAAGAGTAAAAAGTAAAATAATACGCAAGCCAGCAGGAGTGACAGCGTGAACATATAGAACTCTTTCTTTAGTTGTGTTTTAGCTTTTTTCCGAATTTCATTTTTGATGGTTTCCAATTTCTCAGGATCCATGGATTCAAGATTCTGTTCATCGTTACTTTCGTTTCTTTGGGTATTTTTTAAGCGATTTCGCCAAATTTTATTTTCCCTACGCTCCAACTTTTTACGACGCAACTCTTTAAATCTTTGGTTGTGAGCACTTAACCTACCGTATGTTCCATCTATTGGCATCGCTTTATAAATTATTTTTAACTCCCATAGATAGGAGTATTTACCGAAAAGATACAAAAAAAACGATATTTGTTTATGGTTGGCTTTCTCTCTCTGCAAATACTTTAAATTGATTCATCCATTTTTGGCTCTGGTCTTTAAATTTACCCGGAAATAGTTTTGCCATTAGCTTTATCATAAACCCGTTAAACTTGATGTATTCTACTTCAGATATATATTGTGTCTTGTGTTCATTAATGGCCTTAAAACAGGTCTTTTGGGTATTTGTCATATGACTGTGTTCATAGAGCGCTACTTTTTCGTTGGGTAGATCTACCGAGAGGATGGTTTCCAACAGTTCAATTCGTCTTTTGCCATTTAGAATAATTTTTGCCTTTGCTCCTTTTTCATTGGGAATTCCACTTATAGGTTCAATACGTTCAAACCCATCTTGCCATTCTTTAAAATTACTTTCGTCTTCCCAAAGTGCTACTACTTTATCTATGGGTAAATCTATATGAACCGAACAGGTGTATTTCATAGTCCTACTTTTTCTTTTTGGTTGGCTTTGGCTTTAATCCAGATACGTATTGTAAGCTTTTCTGTAAATATTCGGAGAGTTGGTCCGTGTCTTGCAACAAAGCATCTGGAACAGCAACATATTCCTTCATTACCCGTCCATGTTGTTCCATTAGACGGGCTTTAAAATTTTGTATGAAATCTTCCCTATCGTTTTCTGAAAGCCTTAACCCCATCTCTCCTTCTTTAGACAAAAACGAAAACATATGTCCATTTATAGAGGTATAGGGAGTTGTTTTACCCTTTCTTTCTATGGTTGGGTTGGCTGCAATGAGTTGGTCGTATAATTTGGTAGCTGCTGTCATTTATTTACTTTTTGAATGAGTGAAAACCAATTGCCAGAGTCATCTTTAAACATGGCTTCTATTCCTGAGACACCGGGTTTGGGTTCTTTGATGAATTCCACCCCTTTTCCTTTCAGTTCTTCATAGGTGGCATAAATGTCTTTACATTCAAAAATGCCAAAGCCAAAGGCTCCTTTTTCCACCAATTTGGTGAGTTGTGCTGCTATTTCGCCCACAAACATCAATCCTGTATTGATTGGAATTAGGGTGATTTCCAGCTCTTCCTGGTCTTGTGGCCTTACGGTTAACCAACTTCCTTTGTCACCCACAGGGACGTCCATGACAATAGCAAAGCCCAACTTGTTAACGTAAAAATCCCGCGCTCTTTCTTGGTCAAGAACAAAAACACTGGCATGCGAAAGTTTACTGATCATGATGGTGTTTGTTTAACACAAAGAAAACAAGTCTATTGATTATGGAATTGTTGAATCTTGCTTTTTAAATACTATCCACTTTTCCAACCTAAGTATTCTGCAAAGTCAGAGGGTATATAATGCAAGGGCTGCAAGGTTTTTTTCTCTTTTTGATTGATTTTCATTTTAGCATATACAGAAGGTGTCATATGTGTTCTTTTTTTGAAAAGTTTAATAAAAGAACTTACACTTTTAAAACCTACGGAATAACACACTTCTTTGGTAGAAATCCCCTTAGACAATGCTAATTTGGCCTCATGGAGTCTGAGATATGTTAAATACTCCAACGGTGTTTTGTTGTAACATTCTTTAAAGGTGCGATGAAAGTGAAATTTGGAAAAACAGGCTTGACTGGCTATGCTTTCTAGAGAGATATCTTCCCTGAAATTAGCATCGATATACAATTTTGCTTCTACAATTTGTTTGTAAAGATAAATTCTTGGTAAGGAAGCCTCATTCATGTATGTGCTAGCTGTGTTGTTAAATCACCTTTATGGATACTAAATATAGTAAAATTAGGAAGTACCACTGTTCTCTGTTATATCATAAATTATCTGCTTTGTTAGGCACTGCTTTTAATTTTGGATTCAATTTGCTTCAGTATTAATAAAAACTTCTCAAATTGCTGAAGGTCAGCAATACCATGTGCAGGAGTTAACATAATGCTTTTTGGGTGTTTTTTTCTAATCATTATATATACCTTTTCCCCTGTAATATTTTCACAAAATGATCTGTCAGAAAGAAGCTCTTGCATCAAAGGCATGTTTCCTTTAAAACTAAACTGTTTTTTGATTTGTTTGGGGAGTTCTAACCCATTACTAGGTATGATAAACTCTAATAGCTTTTTTAGATTTGTCTTTGGAAATATTTCCAGTTTTGTATTATAATCTTTATCTAAATAGAGTATTATTCGGTAGGGCTCTGTTGTTTGTGCTGCTCCTCCAACCGCATTGATACTAAGTGATATTTTAGTCCCATCAATTTCTACAATTCCTTTTTGAGGGTGAAAAGTATAGTGACCACTTGGAAAATTAATCCCTCTATTTGATTCTTCAGAATATGTACCCTCGTACTTTTTTACTAGTTCCTCAATGAAGTTCATGTAGACTATTTGATAATGACTGCAAACATGTTATGCATATAATGTTACGCAACTCTAAGATAGCAAAAGGAATTAACTCTTTGTTATGCTATGAGGACTTCATGTAGGAAAAAAATCAGACATAATGAATTATACACATCGTTGGTGTTTGCTATAGTTTTTCTTTCTCTCCATTGTCAAAAACCCTATAAAAGATATCATCCTCTATAAACAACCCTTCAGATTTTTTACTAGGCCAGTTTTTATGATAATCTTTTGGGTGAGCTACATCAATTGCTATGACTCTTCCATTGTAATGGCTTTTTACTTTTGATTGAAGTGTATGCCCCACAATAACTGCTTTGGCATTAAATTTATCTAAGGGTTTGTTAACGTCTTCTTGTGTTAAATCATCTTTAAAGTAACCACGGTACCAGCAAATACCTGTTTTAGATGAAAGCAGTACATCTGTTTCATCTTTGTTGACTTTTGGATAAGGCGCTGTATAATAGCTAGCTCTCAAAAGGTGATTAATCTCTTCTAAAGACATGTCAATATCCGCAATATCTGGATGCAAGCCGCCATGAGCAAAAAGGTTACCGTTAATAGATTCAATCACATTTTTACTAGCCAACCATTTGCCTAAAACCGAATTTGAATCGTATAAATTAGATTGGGTTTTACCTAAAATAGATGATACAAAAGTATATTTAAGCGATGCGGCTTCATAGTCGCCATACATATTTTTTAACTCATGATTTCCTATAATAAAATGAACTTGACCACCTTGTTTTTGGGCTTCTTGCTCTAATTTGTAAATAAACCAAAGTACTTGTGTTGTAGAGAAGCCCCTGTCAACAAAATCACCAACCAATACCAAATGTCCTTTGCCAAAAGTCCAGTTTAAGTTTTGGTCAATAACTTGATTTTCAATTAAAAATTCTCGGAAGGTTTTGTAGCCACTTTCAATATCTGAAATTGCCAAGATCTTATTGTCATCATTATAAACGGTTTTGGGTATTTCAAAATTGGACTTTAATGTAAAATTGAAACTTGTTGAATCTAAAGGAAAAAATGCACTAACAGCAATAGGATTCTTTACTGAAACATCTTTCTGATCTAAATAAAAACCATCTTCTTTATTGCCTCTTATATAATTGATATTTAATGTGCTATCGTTTTTATAGAAGGCGTAAGGGCCTTCGCCATCAAAAGCCAATCTTTTAGGATTGTGTCCATAACTTGCGCTTGCTCCGTGATACAGTCCAAATAAAATAGCACTAATGGCTAGTACAAAAAACGTAATGAATATGTGTTTTAAATAGCGAAAAAATCGTTTTTTCATTTTGATTATTTTTTAGAATTCCTGTTTGCTTTTTAGCTTCTGCGAAAGTATGATCAACACAATCCTTGCTTAAATTTTTGTGATCAATATTGCTGTTTTAGTGATGTCAGCGCATTTGTGATTGCAAAGGTGCTTTATCACGTTTTTATAAGTATACGAACCCGAAGAAAGAAGGTTCATCACATTTTGTTATGCATTAATTTGGTTCTACTAGTTTTGTAGTATGATTTCAATTCTAAAAAGGAATAATTGGTTGGTAGTAAAAATTATAGTTTTAATAACTATTGCAATTCCATTGGGAATAACTGCCTACGAGATCATTGTTCTTCAAAAAGATTCGGTATTGTTTCTTGGTGATTATCCAGATGCTTTGGCTATTATTATAGTAATATATTACGCTATTCTTCTAGTTATTGGTATCATTTGGGTAATCATGCAGCTCAAATCTGTACTCAAATTAAAAAATGAAAAAACCAAAAACGAGTTGTTGCATTTACAAAGTCAGGTAAATCCACATTTCTTCTTTAACATGCTCAACAATATATATGGCTTGGTTGGTGTTGATACGGAAAAATCCAAATCCCTTATTTTAAAACTATCAGATTTAATGCGTTACAGTATTTATGAAGGAGAAAAAAAGTCGGTAAAACTTGAAGAAGAAATATTGTATTTAAAAAACTATATCGAATTACATAAAATGCGCTATCATAAAAGTATCCACATTGAATTCGATACTAATATTGAAGATGAGAAAACCGAAGTAATGCCTTTATTGTTTATCATTTTAGTAGAAAATGCCTTTAAACATGGCGTTGAAAATTTAAGAGAAGATGCCTTTGTGAACATCTGCTTAACTTCAGGAAATGATACCATTGATTTTAAAATAGAAAATAATTTTGATGCTAATGAACGTCCTGAAAAAAAGGGAATAGGCATAAAAAACTTAAAACGTAGGCTAGAGTTGGCGTATCCAAAAAAGCATAAGCTTATATTTACTGATACCAATTCAATTTTTAAAGCTCACTTACAAATTCAAAAATGATTAAATATCTGATCATAGATGATGAGCATATGGCTCATGAAATTATAAAGGGATATTGTGATATGACTTCTAATATGCAATTAATGAAACATTGTTATGATGCATTAGAAGCTTTAGATTATTTGAGAGAGGACACGGTAGATTTAATTTTTTTAGATTTAAACATGCCAAAACTTAAAGGGTTTGATTTTTTAAAAACCCTTACTAATCCACCTAAGGTTATTGTAACAACAGCTTACAAAGAATTTGCTCTGGAAGGTTATGAATTGGAGATAGTAGATTATCTTTTAAAGCCTTTTAGTTTTGAACGGTTTTTAAAAGCAGTTAATAAAACTGTTAAGCCTAAAGAAAGTAGCCAAAAAATCATTCAGGAAGTACCACAAGTTAAAAAAGGACATGTGTTTCTTTATAGTGACAAGAAATATATTCAAGTAAAAGTGGATGAAATACTATATGCAGAAGCCGCTGGAAATTATTCCAAAGTAGTTACAAAGGACAATAAAATATTGGTTAGGGAGAAAATTTCTGATATGTTGAACATACTCTCTTCTGAACATTTTATTCAGGTTCATAAATCATTTGTTGTTGCCAAAGAGCAGATCAACGCTATTGAAGGGAATAGAATAATCATTGCAGATGCTATTATTCCTATAGGAAGTCTTTATAAGACTAATATTAGTAAACTCGTGAAAGGATAGTATATCAGCTTTAACCGTTACTAACGGTATGGTATATGGAAAATACGGAGAAATCAAATACAGCTAATAGAGCCTAAACAAAAAAGCCACCTCTTATAAGGTGGCTTTATATTATTTGTTATAAAAGATCTACTCTCCCATAGCTGCTGCTACATGGGCAGAAAGTCTTTTGTAAGTTCCGTTTTCCAATCGCTCACGAATACCTGAAAAGGCATCAAGCGTTACCTGAATGTCTTCCATGGTATGAGAAGCCGTAGGAATCATGCGTAACAAGATTAATCCTTTAGGAATTACTGGATATACCACAATGGACGTAAACACTCCATAATTTTCACGTAGATCCTTTACCAAAGCCATTGCTTCTGGAATACTTCCTTTAAGGTATACTGGAGTCACACAACTTTTGGTAGTTCCCAAGTCGAAACCACGTTCGCGCAATCCTCCTTGTAGGGCATTTACATTCTCCCAAAGCTTGTCTTTAAACTCAGTACTGGAACGCATCATGTCCAAACGCTTTAAAGCACCTATCACCAACTGCATTTGCAAGGATTTTGCAAACATTTGAGATCGTAGATTATACTTTAGGTAATTCATGATCTCTTCATCACCAGCAATAAAGGCTCCTGTACTCGCCATAGACTTGGCAAATGTGGCAAAGTATACATCAATATCGTCTTGCACGCCTTGCTCCTCTCCTGCTCCTGCACCAGTTTTTCCTAGGGTTCCAAAACCATGGGCATCGTCTACAAAGAGTCTGAAGTTATATTTTTTCTTAAGGGCTACAATTTCCTTTAGTTTTCCTTGTTCACCACGCATTCCAAAAACACCCTCAGAGATCAATAAAATTCCTCCTCCAGTCTTTTCTGCTACTTTCTCCGCACGTTTTAGGTTTTTCTCGATACTTTCCATATCGTTGTGCTTATAGGTAAAGCGTTGTCCTAAATGTAAACGAACACCATCTATAATACACGCATGTGCATCAACATCATATACAATGACATCGTCCTTAGAAACCAAAGCATCAATGGTAGAAACCATTCCCTGATATCCAAAGTTCAATAAATAAGCCGCTTCTTTGTGTACAAAGGCAGCCAATTCGTTTTGCAATTGCTCGTGAAGATCTGTATGACCACTCATCATTCGGGCACCCATAGGATAGGCCGAACCGTATTGAGCAGCTGCTTCTGCATCTACTTTACGTACTTCTGGATGGTTAGCCAAGCCCAAATAATCATTAACACTCCAAGTAATCACTTCTTTTCCTTGGAACTTCATTCGGTTGCTAATAGGCCCTTCTAGTTTAGGGAAAACAAAGTAGCCTTCTGCTTGTTCTGCCCATTTTCCTAACGGACCTTTGTCTTTGTATATCTTATCGAATAAGTCTCTCATCAATATCCATTTAATTCAAATACAAGATGCAAAAGTAAGTATTTTATGTAGTATAGCCATATTCTAAAGTGAGAAAGAAATCAACAGCATTCATAGCTAGGCATAAAAAAACCGCCAACAAATAGTGGCGGTTCATTATCTATTTTTTATAATCTATTGAACGACCTGAGTAGATTGCGCTTTCAGCTCCTCTTCTGCATCCATAAAGCCTTGCTGGCGCATCCAATCATCGTTGTATACCTTACTCATATATCGGGAACCGTGGTCTGGAAAAATAACTACCACAACACTGTCTTTATCAAAAACACCCTCTTCACTCAATTGCTTTATCCCCTGCATTGCTGCACCACTGGTATATCCTAAGAAAAGACCTTCGGTTTTTGCCAATTGGCGAGCCATAAGGGCACTCTCTTCATCCGTAACCTTGGTAAACGAATCAATACTATCAAAATCTGTAGCAGAAGGAATTAAATTCTTACCCAATCCTTCAATACGGTACGGATAAATTTCATCCTTATCCAATTCCCGTGTCTCATGAAACTTCTGAATCACACTTCCATAGGCATCAATTCCCAAAACCTTTACTTCAGGGTTTTGTTCTTTCAAAAATCGAGCAGTTCCGGAGATGGTTCCTCCTGTACCACTGCAGGCCACTAAGTGCGTTATTTGTCCTTGGGTCTGTTCCCAAATTTCGGGACCAGTACTGTGATAATGAGCGTCTATATTAAGCTCATTAAAGTATTGGTTAATATAAATAGAACCAGGTGTTTGCTTGTGTAATGTTTTGGCTACTTCGTAATAAGACCTTGGATCGTCTGCAGGCACATGGGCTGGACATACATGAACTTCTGCCCCCATGGTCTTTAGCATATCTATTTTGTCTGGTGAAGATTTAGAACTTACTGCCAAAATACATTTATAACCTTTCAATATACTTACCATGGCAATACTGAAACCTGTATTACCACTAGTGGTTTCAATAATGGTATCACCCGGTTTTAAAAGACCCTTCTTTTCAGCTTCTTCCAAGATATACAATGCTATCCTGTCTTTTGCTGAATGCCCCGGATTAAAGGCCTCTACTTTTGCATAAAAGTTTCCGGCCATTTGTGAAGTGATGCGGTTTAATTTAATTAAAGGCGTATTACCTATAAGGGCCAGCACACTATCTTGGGCTTGTATGTTCTTCATAAAAGGTATTTTAATTAAAAATCAAGGTATTACCTCTCTTTTAAATCGGGACAAAGTTACTGCAAATTTTTGAATTACTTTCTTATTCCTTCCATATCCAGAATAAAGGCATAATCCATAGCTACTTCCTTTAAAGCTTCAAAACGCCCAGAAGCACCTCCATGACCTGCATCCATATTGGTATGCAATAATAAAATATCATCTCCTTGCTTCATCTCTCGTAATTTGGCTACCCATTTGGCAGGTTCCCAATATTGCACTTGAGAATCATGTAAACCTGTAGTAACCAAAATGTTGGTATATTTTTTTGTTTCTACATTATCATAAGGTGAATACGACTTCATGTAGTTATAGTAAACTTCGTCATTTGGATTTCCCCACTCATCGTATTCTCCAGTGGTTAATGGAATATCATCATCCAACATCGTAGTCACCACATCTACAAAGGGAACAGCCGCCACAACACCGTTATAGAGCTCTGGAGCCATGTTAACTATAGCACCCATTAAAAGTCCTCCTGCTGAACCTCCTGAGGCGTATAAGTGCTCTGGAGAGGTATATTTTTCGGTAATAAGGAATTTGGAAACATCCACAAAATCTGTAAATGTATTTTTCTTTTTAAGGAGTTTGCCATCTTCATACCATTGCCTCCCCAGGTATTGTCCTCCTCTAACATGAGCAATAGCGAAAATAAACCCGCGGTCCAGTAAGCTTAATCGTACCGTAGAAAAATATGGATCAATGGTAGAACCGTAAGAGCCATAGGCATATTGAAATAATGGGTTTTTACCATTGAGCTTTATGCCTTTCTTATACACCAAAGAAACTGGAACCTTAACACCGTCTTCGGCAGTTGCCCAAAGTCTTTTGGATTCATAATTTTCTTTATCAAATTTTCCTCCCAGTACCTCAACTTCTTTTTTCACTTCCTTTTCTTTGGTTTGCATGTGGAAATCGATCACAGAAGCGGGTGTGGTTAAGGAATTGTAGCTATAACGAAGGATTTGGGTATCGAATTCTATATTCTGAATAGGATACGCTGTATAGGTTTCATTATTAAAAGGAAGGTAATAATCTAACGTATCATCCCAACGTTTGATGCGTATTTCATTGAGTCCATTTCTTCGTTCTTCAACCACCAAATATTCTTTAAAAATTTCGATGTCCTGCAAGAGCACGTCTTCACGATGACCAATAACTTCTTCCCAAGAGTCCATTCCTGTCGTCTTTTCAGAAGTTTTCATCAATTTGAAATTGGTCGCCTTGTCTTTATTGGTTACAATGTAGAAATGATCTTCAAAATGAAAAATACTGTATTCTAACCCTCGTGTTCTTGGCTGAAAGACCTGAAATTCTCCTTCTGGACGATTTGCATCCAAAATCCTGAACTCAGACGTTAGGGTGCTAAAACTACCAATAATCAGATATTTATTGCTTTTGGTTTTGTAAATGTACGTTCCGAAAGTTTCATCTTTCTCCTCGTAAACAAGTGTGTCTTGGTCGCTATTTGCACCTCTAACATGTTTAAAAATCCGATGGGCACGAAGAGTGACCTCGTCTTTTCTGGTAAAAAAGAGTGTTTTATTATCATTAGCCCATGTAGAACTACCTGTGGTAAGGGAAATGGTTTCATCTAGAATTTCACCAGTTTCTAGGTTTTTGATATAAATGGTATACTTTCTACGACTCAAAGTATCCACTCCATAGGCAACCCATTTGTTATCTGGACTTACATTTATTCCCCTTAGGTTGTAATAAGAATACTCTTTAGCCATATCATTAACATTGAAGAGAATTTCCTCTTTGGCCTCTAAGGAATCTTTTTTACGGGAGTATATAGGATAATCCTTTCCTGTTTCATAACGTGTGATGTAGTAGTAACCGTTGTAGAAATAAGGAACCGACTCGTCGTCTTCTTTAATCCTGCTTTTCATTTCCTGAAAAAGATCACCCTGAAATTGTTTGGTATGCGCAGTCATCTTATTATAATAGTCATTCTCGCGCTCTAGATAATCTATAACCTCTTCATTCTCCTTGTCATTGAGCCAATAATAATTATCGACTCTTACGTCTCCATGTTTTTCAAGATTTTTAGCAATTTTATCGGCTTTAGGAGGTATAATATCCATAGGTATGTTAGTCGTTTCTTTTTCTTTGCAGGAAGCTGCAAAAATAAGAGATAGAAATGAAACGAAAATGATCTTTTTCATTTGAAATTTTATGGGGTTAAGAATACCAAAATAGTAAATTTGCATTAAATCTAAAATTCATATTATGTTTGGAGATCTTATGGGAATGATGGGTAAGTTGAAAGAAACCCAGGAAAAAGTAGAAGCAACAAAAAAAAGGTTGGACTCTGTCCTTATTGATGAAAATAGCTCTGATAACCTTCTTAAGGTAACTCTTACAGCTAATAGAGCCATAAAGTCTATTGAAATAGATAACAGTTTGCTGGACGATAAGGAGCAATTGGAAGATTATCTTGTTCTTACCTTAAATAGAGCCATTGAAAAAGCTACTCAAGTACATGAAACCGAAATTGCAGCGGTTGCTAAAGAAGGAATGCCCAACATTCCGGGCATGGACTTATTCAAATAAATTAATGATATCCAACTAGGTGTTTGTCTACAAAATCAAAGTGGTGGCTGGTATCCTTATAGGTATTGTAAGAACTGTATCCCGAAAGGGCTCCCAGTGATTTCCCTTTACTGTTAGTCATCACCAACTTTGGGAAGGAACCGTCTTTATTGTACTTATCAATAATGGTTTTGTTATAAGTCTTTTGCTCTTCAGTGATAATATCCATTCTACGTGGGTAGTCTATCATAACCAAAACCATACTATGGGCTCTTTCGGCGAATGCCTCAGTATCAAAAAAATCAGTTTTAAGTCCTTTGCAAGGTGGACACCAATCACTCCCCGTAAAGTAAATAAGTATGGGCTTGTTTTCTTTTTTTGATACTTCCTTTGCTTCATCTAAATTGTATATCCAATGAAGACCCGTATTCTCATTCTGAGAAAATCCAGTTATTGAAAAACTAACCAAAGCAAAGAATACAAAAAGTTTTTTCATGAAGAATGGTTTTATATAGCCTACCATTATTTGTGCCAAAGATGCCAAAAAAAAAAGAATTCCCAAATATTTTGGGAATTCTTTAAAAAGTTGACGGTTAACGTATTGAATGTCTTAGTTGTTAATCAATCTAAATTCAGTTCTACGGTTAACAGCATGTTCTCTTTCAGTACAAGATACTCCATCAGAACATCTGTTCTTCAAGCGGTTTTCTCCAAATCCATTGGCAACCAATAAACTGTTGTTGATTCCCTTAGACTGAAGGTAACGCACTACTGCTTGTGCTCTTCTTTCAGATAGGTCTTGGTTAGAAGGCTTACTACCTCTAGAATCTGTATGAGAAGCAATTTCTAATTTCACCCCTGGATTCTGAGCCAATACAGGCATTAAACGAGTGTCGATAAGACTCTTGGCCTGAGAAGTAAGCGTAGCACTACCCAAGTTCCAGTTAATTGGAAGAGCTTGGTACTCAACTAAAGCACACTCTACTTCTTTCCAAGTAGTTAATCCACCTTTAGACTGAAGCACTTCTTTTGTAACGGTTTTGTTTACAGCAGGAACAGTAACTTCTTCTACTCTAGCATCAGAAACAAGTTTAGTAACTGTTAATGTCTTATTAGCACCACTAACAGGAACAGCTACAGTAGACGGAGGAGTCTTCATAACAGTTTTAGTATACGTTTTAGACTCTGAAGGAATAGTTTCAGTACGAGTACTCTCGTTAGAGTAAATAGACTTCTTAACGGTTTTTGTAACCGCAGGAATTTCAATACGCTCTGTAGTTGGTGGAGTTACCATTACTTTACGAGTCATTGTTTTAGTAACCGCTGGAATATCAATTACTCTTGTAGTTGGTGGAGTCACCATTACGGTTTTCTTAACCGTTTTTGTAGCACCAGGAATGTCAATAGTACGTGTACTCGCTGGTTTCAATAATACAGTCTTTGTGTAAGTCTCTTGTCCACAAACACCGGCACCACCGTTCTTGTCACAGTCAGAACTTTTTGCGAAAGAAGCATCTGCAGCCAATCGTTGAACGTTCACTGTAGTAAACTCTGCTGGAATTCCTTTATAACACCAGTATCTACAATCGTTAGGATCACTAGATGCACATTCGGCAGCTGGTGTCTCACTCATTTCCCAACGAGCAGTTTTTGGTTTAGTTTCGATAGATTCGAAATCAGGAGTAAAACTTGCAGGAGTAGTTCTTATGGTTGAACCATATTCTCTCTTTACATAGGTTACTGTTTCAGTTCCATACTCAGCAGGAATTACTTCCAATTTTTGAGATGGTTCTTTGGTAGTGATAACCACGTCTCTGGTTTCGTACACTGCGGGAACAATCTCTACTTTCTGGTAAGCAGGTTGTACAACTACTTCGAACGTACGGTTTTCATAAACTGCTGGTACTACTCGAAGACTGTAACTAGCCTCACTCACAACCACCGTTTCAGTATCGTTGGTTTTTTGAGATGGAATCTTAACCAATCGCTGAGAAGCTTCTTTGGTTTCAATACTGAAAGATTCAGTTCCATACGCTGCAGGAACCACTCTTAGGTCCTGTGAAGGAACCTTAGACTCTACAGTTATAGTTTCATTTTTGTACACAGCTGGGACTACTGTTAACTTTTTGTAAGCAGGTGACACTTGTACAGTCACATCTTGGTTTACCCAAACGTCTGGTGTTACACAACGTACGTAACATTTACCGGGTTCTGGATTTGTTGGTAAGTCTTGCGCGTTTGCATAAGTAAATACAAAGCATGCAATGACAAATAGAATAGATTTTTTCATTGTTGTTGATGTTTTAGTTTAAAAACTGTGCTAAAATTATGCAGTAAGCCTCTTAAATATAGCAAATTAACTTTGCTTTTCGCCTAAATGCCCCCTATTTTCGATCAGGTGTTTTCCTTTTTAGACAAAATGTGAATGAATAGCTATAGCTTTGACCTCATCAAAAAAGTATTCCTATTAATAGGTTAAAAAGAAGGTTTCAAAATTGTTTGGAACAGGTTTTTTTAAGATATTTATGGATCATAACAAAGTTTAACTACTAAATCAAGAAATATGTTCGAATTAAAGAAAAGCGGTGATAAATTTCATTTTGTATTAAAGGCAGCTAACGGCCAAGTGATTTTATCTAGCCAAATGTATGCTTCCAAAGCGGGAGCTATGAACGGAATTGATTCCGTTAAGACAAACTGTTCCGACGATAACTGTTGGGAAAGAAAAACTGCAAAAAATGGAAAATTCCATTTCAACTTAAAATCAACCAACGGACAGATCATTGGTAGTAGTCAAATGTATGCCGGGGAGTCTGGAATGGAAAATGGTATCGATTCTGTGAGAAACAATGCTCCAGATGCAGAAGTTAAAGAAGTATAGTAAATATATTTACTATTTGAGATAAAAAAAGGCTCCTAAATAGGAGCCTTTTTTTATGGTTATGGTTGGTAATCACTTAGTATTTCCAGAAAATATTCATGCATTTGTTGGGTATAATCCAAATGGGTCACAACACGCAATTTGCCATGCCCCATATTACTTATTTTAATGTTTTGCTCTAAGAGATAGTTCATGAATTTTTCTTCATTTACATGATTCTCCAAATAGAATATTACAATATTTGTTTCTGTGGGCTCCACATCCTTTATATAGTCCTGACCTTTTAACACCAAGGCAATTTCTAAAGCTTTTTGATGATCTTCTGCCAATCGTTCTATATGATGATCCAGTGCATAAATACCGGCAGCAGCTACATAGCCTACCTGACGCATTCCCCCACCCAGTACTTTACGAACCCGCATAGCATTGGCCATAGATTCATTAGTGCCTAGTAATACCGTACCTAGTGGAGCGCCTAAGCCTTTACTTAAACAAATGGATATGGTGTCAAAGATTCTTCCATAGGTAGAAGGATCTTCGTTTTTTGCTACTAGGGCATTCATGATACGAGCTCCATCCATATGATATTTAAGACCATGGATATCGCAAACGGTTTTAATCTTTTCCAATTCTGAAAATTCATAACAAGCCCCCCCTCCTTTATTGGTCGTATTTTCTACTGCCACCATCGTAGTTAATGGGCTGTGGTAAAAATCAGGTGGGTTAATGGACGCTTCTACTTCATTGGCATTGATCATACCTCTATCACCATCAATTAATTTACAGGAAACACCACTGTTAAAAGAAGCTCCGCCTCCTTCGTAATTAAATACATGGGCCCATTTATCGCAGATAAGCTGTTCTCCTGGTTGAGTATGCAATTTTATAGCGGCTTGGTTTGCCATACTCCCGGAAGGAAAAAACAAACCTTGATCCATACCAAACAAATTCGCCAATCGATCTTCCAATTCGTTTACCGTGGGATCTTCTTTATAAACGTCATCACCTACCTCGGCGCGTGACATAAATTCCAACATTTCTGCTGTTGGTTTCGTTACAGTATCACTTCGTAAGTCTATGATCATTGTACGGAGAATCCTATTGCTGAATAATTAATTATATTCTGTTGAATTGATGACGGCCAATCTCTTCACTTAGAAGAGCATCGAATTGAACAATTTTCAATTGTTGATTGTACTCGTAATTCAGATTCTTTCCACTATCAGAGTTGTTACCAATGTCAAATAAATTGAAGTAGGTACCGTATGATTTTCCATCATCATCTAGATGGATACTTCTAAAACAAGGTTGTGTGTTTTTTCGGGATTGTGGGGTTCCTGTATAATTTTCGCTGCGGTAATTTTTTACCCTTTCGGTCATCATTACACCACTATTGGTCTGAAAAAAGTCATATAGGGAGTTATCTGGAAGGATGACAGAATGAAACAAACCACAATTATCAATTTTCTTCAGAAAAGACTGTCCATCTTCTTTCCACAACACATAAACCTCTATATAGGTATCTTTAGAAGTACAGACCTTACCGTCTATTTTAAACATCTCTATTCTCCCAGAGCAAAAATGTTGTGATACCGAATAGTCCCGAATTCCCCTTTCTTGTAATTTTTGAGTGAATTCATCGGTTAGATTTTTAACATGTCCTTTGTCGTTTTGTGCCTGTAAAGCAACAGAACTCATCATGCATAGAAAAAATATAATATATCTCATAAAGTTAGGTTAGAGGTTAAAAATAATAGCAAATTTAAGGTTTTTCCCGTTCCAATGGATAGTCTTCATTGCCAAACCAATAGCATTGCCAACTTCCTATGGGACTTCCATCAGGAATTTGAGGGGCTATCTTTACCTTGAATTTTGTAGGTGCTTTCAAAAAAGCATCTATTTCTGAGACAAGATATCTATTGTATTGATTGGGGTCGTTATTAAATAACCGCTTTATTTGTTTAATGGTTTCTTGGGTAATTGATCTTACTTGTGCGTTACTTTTAGAATCAGTCATAAGACGCATTAAATACTGTAAACTTGTATATTGAATCGTTCGCTGTACCTCTTTTTCATAATCACTCCCTTTTTTCCCTACAAAAACAGCGTCCAAAAGGCTTAACTGCACCTCTTCCAAACCAAGGTTCTTAGGGTATAAAGCCTTTTGTTGTATCAATCTGTTAGCTCGTTCGGTATTCAACAACAATCTCAAAGTGGTTTCTGATGCTGTAGCTGCTGCCCCTAAAGCATCAAAGGCAACTCCTGTTTTACTTTTGAATGATTCTCTACTCCGCCCATATCCAAAAGCTCTAGGAGGAAACAATTGCAATTTATGTTCGGGAATGGCTAATGTTTTTACATGAAGGGTTCTTAAAATGGCATCAAGGGCATTTTGCTGATGTTTTTTGGAAAGGTATTCTGGTCCAACCCCATTATATCCTTTTACCAAATAGTCATATTCCATACCCCCAATAGCTTTTACTGCTGCTTCGGTTTGATATCTATGAAAAAAATACAATGGAACAAATACATCTTCTAATACTGTATAAGGATCTCCTATCCGTATATTGTCTTTTGAAAAATTGGTGATAGCAGTTTTACGAAGGTCCAATACACGGTTCAATTCTTCTGAAGGATCACTTCCATTGTCCCATAAATGAGCCTTACCATGTGCTCCAGATTGCGCTCTGGCATCACTATCAGTAATGTAACGCAATCCATTGGCAAAAGCACCTTCCAAAATAGCATTAAGATGTACTTTTTCTGACACTCCCGTAGGAACATCACTATAGCTGTAGGCAACCGTTACCTTATCCCATTCTCCGATACCTGTATCATAAGCATTGGAAAAATCGATTTGTCCATTTTTTAAAGTAACCTGTGGATGTGGGTAATCCATGACACTTGCTCTATTATTGGTACTGGCGGCAAAGTTGTGAGCAAATCCCAAGGTATGACCAACTTCATGGGCCGATAATTGACGAATCCGAGCCAAAGCCATTTCTAACATAGGCTGGTAGTTAACATCATTTGCCTTAAAAGGAGCATTCATCAATGCCTGAGCAATCATAAAATCTTGACGAATCCGTAAACTCCCCAAGCTTACATGCCCTTTAATGATCTCACCCGTTCTAGGATCAGTAACCCCTCCTCCATAACTCCATCCTCGGGTAGATCTATGTACCCACTGGATCACGTTGTATCTAACATCCATAGGATCTGCTCCCTCAGGCAAGAGCTTTACTTGAAAGGCATCTTTATATCCAATGGCTTCAAAGGCTTGATTCCACCAGCTGGCCCCTTCTAATAAAGCCGAACGTATAGGCTCTGGGGTGCCAGGATCTAAATAGTAAATAATAGGTTCTTTAGCCTCACTAACTGCTGCCGTTGGGTTTTTCTTTTCCAATCGGTGACGTGTGATATATCTTTTCTTTATCGGTTCCCATATAGGAGTACTATAATCTAAGTACGTTAAAGGATAGGATCCGCTTCTGGTATCAAATTCCCTAGGTTGATAAGCATCATCTGGCAATTCCACAAAACTGTGGTGTTGTACCACCGAAACTGAATATACATCAGGAGCAACCGTAGGCAATCTCCTTCCGGTAGGTTGTCCTACATACGTAAGCATTGCTTCAAACTCGCAGTTTTTAGGAAAGGCTTTGGTCCGTTCCATCCAAATGGCATTTCGGGTTTTATCCAATTTATAAGTCCCTTCCTTCATCTGTTTTAGTTTTCTCGCCACCCCATGGGTATCTTGCATCAAAAAAGGGGTTAGATCAATGATATGATTACCATCCTTAGTTTCTTTAATGGGAAACCCAAATAAAACCGAAGTAGCAAAAGCTTCAGATACAGATTTACGTTCCAGTTCATTATCTGTAATAGCTCGGTATTGCAAATTAGGTTGCATGAGAAGTAATTTATTCCCTGCCTTCACAAATTTCACCACAGATTCACCTCCCAATTGACCTCTATCCAAACCAATGTCATTGGACCCTAATCCTGTACGGAGTGAATGAACATAAAGAAATTCGAAATCTAATCGGTCTGAAGGAACTTCCAGATATATGAAGCCTTCTTCTTCCGCATAATGAAAATTGAAAAAGCCCTTAAAGCTTTCTAGCTGTTTCTTTCCCTCTAAAAATTGAGCAAATGTAGCATGAGCTCCAAAAATAAACAGCAGTAGGATGATACGTTTATACATAATTTTATGAATTGAATTGGGGAAAGCCCTAAACTACTAAATAATCTTGAAATTAATTTCTGCTTGAAGATTTTAATTCTAATTTTACAGCAAAATTCTACCAATGATAACAACAGATCAATTAAAAGATCTTAGAAATCGCCTGGATGCGTTAAGGAGGTATCTTTGACGTTGATGGCAAACGTATAGAAATCACCAACGACGAAGAGAAAACCTTCGACCCCAACTTTTGGAACAACCCACAGGAAGCGGAAGCTTTTATGAAGCAACTCCGAAACAAAAAGAAATGGGTCGAAGACTATGAAAAAGGGGTATCTCTTACAGATGATACCGAAGTCATGTATGAATTCCTGAAGGAAGGCGAAGGTGATGCCGAAACACTTACCGCTAGCTATGACAAAGCCCTAGAAGCTATAGAAGCCCTAGAATTCCGTAATATGTTGAGCGAAGAAGGTGATGATCTTTCTGCAGTTCTACAAATTACAGCAGGTGCCGGAGGTACCGAAAGCTGTGATTGGGCCCAGATGCTTATGCGCATGTATCTTATGTGGGCAGAAAAGCAAGGCTTTAAAGTCAAGGAACTTAACTTTCAACCCGGAGATGTTGCAGGAATAAAAACAGTAACCTTAGAAATTGAAGGCGAATTTGCCTTTGGTTGGCTAAAAGGGGAAAATGGAGTACACCGTTTGGTACGTATCTCTCCTTTTGACAGCAATGCCAAAAGACATACCAGTTTTGTAAGTGTGTATGTATACCCTATGGCAGATGATAGTATTGAAGTGGAAATAAATCCAGCTGACATTGAGATTACTACAGCACGTTCCAGTGGCGCTGGGGGACAAAATGTAAACAAGGTGGAAACCAAGGTGCAGTTGTTTCACAAACCCACGGGGATACAAATCTCCTGTTCCAATTCGAGATCACAACATGATAACCGTGCTACTGCCATGCAGATGCTAAAATCGCAACTCTACGAAATAGAATTACGAAAGCAACAAGCACAACGCGCCGAAATTGAAGATGGAAAAATGGCCATAGAATGGGGTTCTCAAATACGGAACTATGTTTTACATCCCTATAAATTGGTAAAAGACGTCCGTACAGCACACGAAACAGGAAACACCGATGCTGTGTTAGATGGTGAGATCAACGGTTTCTTAAAAGCCTATTTAATGATGATGGGACAAGAAGAGAGCAGTAATGAATTATAAGTATCCTGAATTCAGAAATTAGGTATGTCGCTGTTTATGAAAATGATGATTTGCAATTTTGGCAATGGGCTATATACGTTGTTGTGTGTAGTTTTTCTTCTTATATAATACTACAAAAAACCAAATAAATATTACTAAAGACCATAGTCCTAAAAAAGGGCCTAAATCAAATAATCCAGATTCTGCTGGTGTGTTTGGGAAGGCAATTAAATTTAATATCAATAACCCTAGTGCTATTAAACTGCCTGTCCATCCTAATATTTTATTAAAACTGGAGTTTTGTGCAATGTTAAGCCCAAATAAAAGCCATGAAATAGTTATGAAAATATCAAAAGCAACATCCAGTCCTGCCTGTACTCTGTTCGCCCCTATGAATGATGCATTTAATAGAGATTTTGTTTCTTCAGATGTTGCTGCTTCCATGGCAGCATCATGCCACATAATATTAGCTTGCTGAACAACTATAAAAGAACACGCAATAGCAGCTCCAATTATTCCAAATATATAAGCTATTTCAAGTGAAGACGTACGGGATTTCTTTCTCAAAAACCTGTAAAGCCCCATAAAGGCAATAATCCATAATAATGGAAAAGTGAATCCCAGTAATCTACTGATTGCGTCAGGAATAGTGGTCAATATAGCTGCGCTAAAGTAAAAGATAATTGAAAGGATGCCCGAAATTGCTCCAATCTTTTCTATTTGATTTATAGTGTTTTTTTCTGATGACATAGTTTAACGTTTTTTGATTTGTTAAAGTTCATAGAACTACTATAGATATAAAGACGTGAATATTATATAAGTGGTTGCCTGAGTTTAGATAAAAGTCATTTTTAATTACACACAACTCCTGGTAAATCCTACCTTGTGGTAATATAGATTGTGTTTTTAATCTTCAAAGCACGGTGTCAATGTTAAACCTATCCCAAATAACTTTTGCTGCTCTAAGGGTCTTTATATTTTTAAATCCTAAATCAATTCCAATTCATGAAACCTTCCATTTTAGTTCTCATTCTATGCATTGTTAGCATTCAATTAGCTTTATCTCAAGATCTTACTTTTGAAGAATACAATCCAACCTCTACCCTAGTCGTTGAAGGCGCAACCGTTTTAAAAGCTAAATTTCCCTTTATAGATATTCATGGACACCAATACCGAATGGCTGATCAGGACCTAGGTCCAGTAGTTGCGGCTATGGATACCTTAAATATGGGGATTATGGTAAACTTAAGTGGTCGGTCTGGAGAAAACCTACAGCGAAGTGTTGCAAACATTAAAAACAATTATCCCAACCGTTTTGTGGTTTTTGCCAATATTGATTTTGATGGAGTTGGGGGTGATGGATGGATTGAAAAAACAGTAACGCAATTGGAAGAAGATTGCAATAATGGAGCCCGTGGACTCAAAATATATAAAAGCCTAGGTTTACGCTATGAAGACGTTAATGGCAATAGGGTCACCGTAGATGACCCTCGCTTGGATCCCATTTGGGCAAAATGTGGTGAATTGGGTATTCCTGTACTCATACATACAGCAGACCCCAAACCTTTTTGGGACGATTTTGATGGTGACAACGAACGCTGGTTAGAATTGAAATTGAGACCTAGAAGAAAGCGTGGGGCTAACAATCCAGCACCTTGGGAACAGTTGATTACCGAACAACACCGAATGTTTAAAAAACATCCAAAGACAATCTTTATAAACGCCCATATGGGTTGGTTTGCAAATGATTTGGGAACTTTGGGTAAATTATTGGATGAAATTCCAAACATGAATGTGGGTATTGGTGCTATCATTGCCGAATTGGGAAGGCAACCACGAACCGCTAGGGAGTTTTTCATAAAATACCAAGATCGTATCTTGTTTGGAAAGGATAGTTGGAAACCCGAAGAGTTCCCAACCTATTTCCGCGTACTGGAAAGCGATGATGAATATTTTCCCTACCACAAAAAATACCATGCATTTTGGGCTATGTACGGAATGGATTTACCAGATGATGTTCTTAAAAAGGTGTATTACAAAAATGCATTGCGAATTGTACCTGGATTGGATAAGAGTTTATTTCCAAACTAGTATCTTCGAGTATGAATTTGGCAACAGATATTATTCAACACCTACAACTACAACCACATCCCGAAGGAGGTTATTTTAAGGAAACATACCGCAACCCAAAAACCATCCCTGCATCTCAGTTAGGTACGGATTATTCAGGAGCCCGAAATTATGCTACGAGTATTTATTTCCTGCTTACCAAAGGAAACTTTTCGGCCTTTCACAGAATAATTCAAGATGAACAATGGCATTTTTATGACGGTGCTACGTTATTATTACACATGATTTCACCCGAAGGAGAATATAAAAAAGTTGAAATAGGTAGGAATATTGCCCAAGGAGAAGTGCCACAATTTACGGTACCAGGCGGCTACTGGTTTGGTGCAGAAGTTGAAGATAAAGGCCATTTTTCTTTTGTAGGGTGCACCGTGGCTCCTGGATTTGATTTTGATGATTTTGAAATGCCTTCGCGGGAAATTTTGCTTTCAAAATTCCCGCAGCACGAATCTATAATTCGCAAACTAACACGTGTATAATTCATGAAACAAATTTCGACCATAATCTTCGATCTGGGTGGTGTACTCATTGATTGGAACCCAGAATACGTATATCTCAAAGAGTTTAGGGGAAACCGTGCCAAAATGGATTGGTTTCTTAACCATATCTGTGCTTGGGATTGGAATGTAAACCAAGATGCCGGTTATCCACTTGCTAAAGCCACGGAAGATCGTATTGCCCTTTTTCCTGAACATAAAGAACTTATAGAAATGTATTACGGGAGATGGGAAGAAATGCTTGGATATGCGCATGATGACACCCTATCTATTTTAAAAAGTTTGGTAGACAACCCTAATTATCGGGTCTATGCCCTTACCAATTGGAGTGGAGAAACCTGGCCTAAGGCTATTGCCAAATTTCCTTGGCTAGAATGGTTTGAAGGTATTTTGGTAAGTGGTGATGAAGGTATGAGGAAACCCTTTCCTGAAATCTATGAACTTATTCTTTCCCGTTACAATATTAACCGTGAAGAAGCTGTATTTATAGACGATAGTGAAAAAAATATTGATGGTTGTGAAGCAGTGGGCATTAAAGGAATTCACTTTACAGATGCTGATGGTTTGGAAGTTCGTTTAAAGGAGTTGGGAGTTATGCTATAATTTGCTTACATTTCATTATGAATCATAAAGTTGCTGTTCTAGGGCCTATACCACGAGATTATATCATTACCCATCACAAAGAAATCATTCAAAAATATGGTTGTGCTACGCATACCGCTATTGCTTTGTCCAATTTAATGAGTGCAACTGATGAAATCATTCCTATTACCCATGTTCGCAAACAGGACAAAGAAGCAATTATTTCATTATTCAGTCCCTATCACAATATAAAGACCCAAGCTATTTCGTCTGAAGCAGATCAAGGGGATGTGATTCAATTAAAATTCAAGGATCAGAACAATCGAAAAGAAACGCAAACTGCCTTCATGAAACCCATCGGGCCAGATGATGTAAAGGATTATTTGGATTGTGAAGTTTTTGTATGCGTTCCTGTAACTGATTTTGAAGTTCCCTTGGAAACCCTTCGTTATATTAAGGAAAACTCTAATGCCAATATTGTATTTGATGCTCATGGGCCTACTACGGCATTGACCGTACGAGGAAAAAGAGTCACTAAGTTTTGGGTAGACCGCGACTTGTGGCTTCCGTATATCGACGTTTTGAAGATGAATCTAGAAGAAGCCAATTGTAGTTGGTTTCAGAATGAATATGAGCTCAAAGATTTGAAAGAAAACAAAGAAATTGAAGAATCTGAACTTCCCAACTTTGCAAAACACTGTCTTGAACATGGTCTAAAAGCTTTATATGTTACCCTCGATTCACGAGGCGTTATGGTGTATACCTTACATAATGGACAACTTCAAGAAAACTTTGTTCCTTCTGTGCATGTTTCGCATGTAGTAGATACTACTGGTTGCGGAGATTCTTTTGCTGGTGGAATTGCTTTTAGCCTATTGAAAGATCCCAACGATCATATAAAGGCAGCTCAATATGGCAATGCTATGGGAGCACAAAGAACCCAAGGGAAAACGTTTAAGGTATTTAAATCCTTAGAAGAAACCAATCAAATTATTGCCAAAACTTACACCTAAAAGTTGTATTTATAAGAATTCATAAAGAAACTCAATATCAAATTTGAAAGCTGCTACTGTTGCCCAATTAAAAAAGGAATTAAAATTCCGTTCATCAGATGAACTAGAAACGTTATGCTTGCGACTGGCTCGTTTCAAAAAAGAAAATAAAGAGCTTCTTACCTATCTCTTATTCGAAAGTGAAGATGAGGCCGGCTACATTTATACAGTCAAAGAACAAATGGATGAGGGCTTTGAGAGTATTAATACCAATAGCTTTTACTATGTAAAAAAGAGCATTCGGAAGATTCTAAGGGAAACCAAAAAATACATCAGATATTCCAATGAAAAAGAAACAGAAGTAGAATTATTACTTCATTTTTGCCATAAACTGAGAAGTTTCTCCCCTTCTATAAAATCAAGCCGAACGATGATGAATTTATATGAACGACAAATTGCCTTGATTGAAAAGAAAATATCGGGGCTGCACGATGATCTTCAATATGATTATTCAAAAGAGTTAGAAAGCATCAAAAACTAACATCATGTAAAGGAAACATTGATGTAAAATTAATTTCTGATCAAAAAAAACACCTAAGAAAACAGAAGAATAATGACAACTATATACCATAACCCACGCTGTAGTAAATCTAGAGAAACCCTACAGCTTTTAGAAAGTAAAGGAGAAAAATTAGAAATTGTCCTCTATTTAGAAAATACTCCTTCAAAAAAGGAATTATCAGATATCATTAAGCGTTTGGGAATTACACCCCTAGCTCTTGTAAGAAAGAACGAATCCATTTGGAAAGAACGTTACAAAGGCAAAGAACTAACAGATAATCAGATCATTGCCGCTATGGTAGAAAACCCAAAACTTATAGAAAGACCCATCGTTCTAAAAGATGGAAAAGCAGCCTTGGGTCGTCCTCCAGAAAGTGTGTTAGACATCCTCTAAAACATTTAACAAAAGCTTGGCAAATAGCTATTAAACCCAGCCTTATTTTCGTGGTCTAAGAAGGAAAAACCACCATGAAATTAATCACTTTACTGCTAGCAATTTCTTTTGCTAGTGTGCTTTGGGGACAGCAAAACAATGGCCCAAGAGGAAATTCTGAGCCTATAACTGTATATGGAACTGTTTTAGATAAAGATTCTGGTTCTCCGTTGGAGTTTGCCACCATTGCCCTAGTCAATAAAAACCAAACAGTTGTTTCTGGAGGGATTACTGATGCTAAAGGGAAATACAGTATCGAAGTTCCTGCTGGTATGTATTCCGTTCGGTTTGAGTTTATTTCCTATAAAACCGAAACCCTCGAAAATCAGCGATTGTTTACATCTACAAAACTTCCTAATGTCTTACTTTCCTTAGATACGGAAAGCTTGGACGAAGTCGTGGTTAGGGCAGAAACTACAGAGGTTCAAATTAGATTGGACAAAAAGGTATATACCATAGGTAAGGATCTTACCACCAGCGGAGCTACTGTAAGTGATGCGTTAGACAATGTCCCTTCAGTCACGGTAGATGTGGATGGTGCCATTTCCCTTCGTGGAAATGAGAATGTACGTATTCTTATTAACGGGAAACCTTCGGCAATTGCTGGCTTTGGGTCAACAGACGCCCTGCGCCAATTGCCTGCTGAAGCCATTGAACGCGTAGAAGTGATTACTTCCCCTTCGGCAAGGTATGATGCAGAAGGTACTGCCGGTATTCTAAATATTATTCTAAGAAAAGAAAAGACGTTAGGCCTCAATGGATCTATTCAGACCAATTTCAGATATCCCCTAGGAAGTAGCGCCACTGGAAATATCAATATACGAACAGACAAGTTCAATATATTCAATACTACTGGGGTCAGATATCAAGAAACTCCCGGAAATGCTTTCTTTGAAAACCGCTATTTCAATGATTTAGAGAATCCCGTGGTTGTAGAAAATCGAGATTACGATCGTTTACGGAAAGGATTTAATACCAATTTGGGAATTGAATATTTCTTGACCAAGAATTCATCCATTACAGCCTCAGCTTTTTATAGATTGGGTGATAATGAAAGTACCACAACCAATATTACCGATGAATTTGATGTTGACAATACCTTGGCTATTTCTAGGGACCGAATTGAAACGGAAGGGGAAGACGACACCAATTTTCAGGTATCACTTAATTATGTAAATGATTTTAACCCAAATGGCCACAAACTTACTGTCGATTTTCAGTATGAAAGTGGAGATGAAACCGAAAAATCCTTGATAGAGGAAAACAATACTTTCCCAGAGAATGTCATATTACCATCAGAGAATATTGTACAAAAGCAAGATGAAACCGAATACTTGGCACAAGCTGATTATGTATTGCCCATAGGAGAAAATGCCCAATTTGAAGCAGGATACAGGGGTCGTTTTGAAAACACTTTAACAGATTACATACTCGAAGAACAAGCAACAGTAGGAGGGGTTTTTGTACGAAATGATAGCTTAAGCAATCTATTCGATTTTACACAGAACGTACAAGCATTGTATACCCAGTATGGTAATAAATTTGGAAAATTCTCATTCCTTTTAGGACTGCGAATGGAGTCTACGGTACTAAAAGGAGAAGTGACAGGTGAAGATATCACGACCAATGATGATTTCAATATTAATTTTGACAAAGACTTCTTGGGTCTCTTTCCTACAGTAAATCTGGTGTATGAAATTGGGGAACGTGAAAATATCTCTCTTGGGTACAATAGAAGGATTAACAGACCGCGTTTCTGGTTTTTGAACCCCTTCCCTTCCCGATCCAGTGAAGCCAATGTGTTTCAAGGGAATCCGGGGTTGAATCCAGCCTATTCCAATGCTTTTGATTTGGGCTATCTAAAACGCTGGGGGCGAAAGCTAACGCTAACGGCTTCTGTCTACTATCAATATGAAACTGATGCTTTTGAGCGGGTTCGTGAGGATACCGGGGAAGTCACTCCCAACGGAATTCCTATTATCAGGACGCTTCCTATTAACCTTTCTACCAATAAACGTATAGGTGGGGAAGCTGCCATTTTATACAATCCTATAAAATGGTTGCGCTTTAATGGAAGTTTCAACATTTTTAGATTTGAAACCGAAGGAAGCTTTAATGATGTAGATTATGGTACCGAAAATACCAGTTGGTTTGCCCGTGGGAGTGCCAAAGTAACCCTCCCAGCCAAAATAGATTGGCAAACCAATGCCTTTTATCGTGGTCCTAGAAATAATGCCCAAACAGAGACTGAGGGAATCCTCTCTCTTAGTTTAGCCTTAAGCAAAGACATTATCAATGATAATGGAACCATTGGTTTTAATGTTAGTGATCTTTTAAATTCTAGAAAACGGAATTCATTTACTGAAACTGACAATTTTACTACTGAAAGTGAATTCCAATGGAGAGAACGTCAGTTTACACTATCGTTTACTTACAGATTCAATCAAAAGAAACAACGTCAGAGAGGTCGTGGAAATGGTGGGAATTTTGATGGTGAAGGATTTGAAGGCAAGCCATAAAAAAAGGAGATCTTTTTAAAGACCTCCCTTACATCTATTATTGACGGGGACTTAATTCCCTTGATTTTCTTTTTGCTTTGCTTCGCGCTTTAATTTCATGTTCTCAATGAGGGCTCCACCAATCCAATAAGGAATAAAGGAGATTAGGAAAATCATCAACCAGAATCCAATGGTCAAGATTGTTAAGAAAGCTAGAAATCCTAAATATTGTTGAAAGTCGAACATGAGTTACCTATTTTGTTTTTGCAAAGATAAAATGAAAAAACCAATCTTAAAACATCTACTTGCAAAAACTATTCAAGTTATGAACAAAAAACCCACATAATCTATTGCTCACTTCTTTCCATCTTCCCTCTTAAAATCGTAATTTTGCACCGTATTTCAGAAATCCATAGATATGAGCTACAGAATAGAAAAAGACACCATGGGCGAGGTAAAAGTGCCTGCCGACAAATTATGGGGCGCGCAAACAGAACGTTCCAGAAATAACTTCAAGATAGGTGCTCCTGCATCGATGCCGCTTGAAGTGGTATACGGGTTTGCCTATCTAAAGAAGGCAGCAGCCTATACCAATTGTGACTTAGGTGTACTCCCGGAAGAGAAAAGAGACTTAATTGCTTCTGTATGTGATGAAATATTAGCCGGTAAGCACGACGATCAATTTCCATTGGTAATTTGGCAAACCGGTAGCGGAACTCAAAGTAATATGAATGTTAATGAGGTTGTTGCCAACAGAGCACACCAGTTAGCAGGAAAAGTGATTGGAGAGGGTGAAAAAACTTTGCAACCCAATGATGATGTAAACAAATCACAGTCATCTAACGATACATTCCCAACAGGAATGCACATTGCTGCCTATAAAAAAATAGTAGAAGTAACTATTCCTGGAGTAAAGCAACTTCATGCAACTCTACTAAAAAAGTCTGAAGAATTTAAAACTTGTGTAAAGATAGGTAGGACTCATTTAATGGATGCTACTCCCCTTACGCTAGGACAAGAATTTGGTGGTTATGCTTCCCAATTGGCACATGGAATAAAAGCTTTGGAAAATACGTTGGCACACTTAAGCGAACTGGCATTAGGAGGAACTGCGGTAGGTACGGGTATTAATACCCCAAAGGGTTATGCCCCAAAAGTGGCTCAGTACATTGCAGATTTTACAAATTTGCCGTTTGTAAGTGCTGAGAATAAGTTTGAAGCTCTTGCGGCACACGATGCCATAGTAGAATCCCACGGAGCATTAAAGCAGTTGGCCGTTTCTTTAAATAAAATTGCCAATGATATCCGAATGTTGGCCAGTGGTCCCAGAAGTGGGATTGGTGAAATTATCATTCCAGCTAACGAACCGGGATCTTCTATTATGCCAGGCAAGGTAAACCCAACGCAATGTGAAGCCCTTACCATGGTATGTGCCCAAGTAATGGGTAATGATGTGGCCATTAGTGTTGGTGGCATGCAAGGTCATTATGAATTGAATGTCTTTAAACCCGTTATGGCAGCCAACATTATACAGTCTGCCCAACTTATTGGAGACGCTTGTGTATCCTTTGATTTAAATTGTGCACAGGGGATAGAACCCAATCACGAGGTTATCAAAAAATTATTGGACAATTCATTGATGTTGGTAACCGCCTTGAATACTAAAATTGGATATTACAAAGCAGCTGAAATTGCAAATACAGCTCATAAGAATGGAACTACTTTAAAAGAAGAAGCAATAAATCTAGGATATTTAACCGCAGATGAGTTTGATGCTTGGGTAAAACCTGAAGATATGGTTGGAGAAATCTAAAAATCAACACTTTATGATAAAAAAGGCCGCAAATTGTGGTCTTTTTGCATTTTATGATGTTAATATTACCATACATTTTGATCAAAATTTTTTCAATTTTATCGATTAAATGCAAAAATATTAGTTGAAATGTAATTTTTGTGTATATTGGAGTACCCAAATTTATAAAACCTACTTACTATGAGGTCCGTTTTATTGCTCCTTTTTCTATCTATTTGCACCTACACTTTTGCCAAAAAGAAGGTGCACAAAAATGTGGTAAAGGCAGAAACCATCAGCATAAAAAGCATTGATAATAAGATACTTGGAACCAATCTAGGTATGGAGTTCAACGAGTCTAATGCACACTTTATGAACCATCTTATTACCGACCCAAACCAAGGTCTTAACTATTACTCCGATGATTTTGCCCCTTCTGACAATTTTTTTGGTTATTCAGAATTTTCCTACAAAAATAATTCAAGTGGTGGAGGTGCTACAATCGACACTAAAAAAATCAATTTCTCAACCCAAGAAATGGCTTCCCTAAATGGCCCTACCCTGTTTAGACAAGGAATGTATTATGGTTTTACATTGATGTTGATCCTGTTAAATTTGGTGTGTTTCTTTCTTTTCGAAGAAAAAACGTATCTGTATTATGCGGCGGCACTTACAGGAATGTCCACTTTATTGTTCTATAGCGACGGCCTTTTCTCCATTCTGGGAATTGAAGCAACATCCAATCTTATAAATGTACAGACCCTGCTATTATATATTGCTACAGGATTTAGTGTATTATTTGCCGAAAAATATCTTACGTTAAAAGAACTCGTACCAAAACTAAAGTTTTTTAGTATCTCCCTATTGCTTGTAGCAGGCTTACTATTAACATTTGCATGGACCACAGGAAATGAAGCCTTTAACCAAAGCACTAATACCTTATTGTTCGGAATCATGGGGATGTATTTCTTAACTGGAGTATATCTTTTCAGCAAAAAGAATTATGCAAAGTTCTTTGTCATTGCTTCCTTCGTTCCGCTATTATTTTCTGTAGATTATTTTGTGTTGCGTCCTATGGGCATAGAATTCTTATCTACCCAGACCACACATATTAAAGCTGCGGCGATTGCAGAAATGCTTATCCTTACTTATGCTATCATGTATCGTTTGCAGTCTATAAAAGAAGAAAATCAATTACGACAAGCTGAAATGCGTATTTTCTTGAAAAGACAAGAAGCCTTAACCACTAGAAAGAAAACTGAAAAGATGGTAGAAGATGTGTATTTAGAAAACCTAATCATGCATTACGACTTAGATGGACTTGAAATAAAGTTACTGCAATACATTTCTGAAGGAAAAGAGAACACAAAAATTGCACGTAAGCTAAAAACCACTGAGCACGATGTGGAAGACCTTATAAAGGAGCTTTATGAAAAACTTGAAATCAGTGAACAAATACAGCAGGATTACCGAATGGTAGATGCGCAACCCGATTATATTTATAATTAAACACCTAAATAGAATCCCCAACCAACAAATTTTGTTTAATTTTTTATGGCGAGAAAAGGATAGTTGAAAATACTATCCTTTTTTTATGGATACATAGTGTTTCTTATGCTGAAAATAAGAGAGGGTACTCAATACCACAAAGAAGGTTAGAATATAGTACACGAATTTTGGTGTAACAGGAACATCCCCACTTGCGTATGAATGCAGTCCCGTAAGGTAAAAATTTACTCCAAAATAGGTCATCATAATCGAAGCATAGGCAAAAATAGCCAGTACATTAAACAACCATTTTCCACGTAGTCCAGGCACCAATCTTGCATGGATTACAAAAGCATAGACCATGATACTAATAAGCGCCCAAGTTTCTTTTGGGTCCCATCCCCAATATCTTCCCCAACTTTCATTAGCCCATTGTCCTCCTAAGAAATTACCAATAGTAAGCATGACCAATCCCACCGTAAGCGCCATTTCAGTGATAATTGTGATCTCTTTAATATTCAGATCCATTTTAACCTTGTTTTTGGAATTGGTAAGTAACATTAATATAAGAGCAACTGCCCCAAGGATCATTCCTAAGGTAAAAGGACCATAACTTGCTACAATAACAGCTACATGGATCATAAGCCAATAACTATCTAAAACGGGCTGAAGGTTTGCTATAGAAGGGTCTAACCAACTCATATGTGCTACCCATAACAACATAGAAACCACAAAAGCAGTAGCTGCAATAGTAAGATCACTTTTGCGACCAAAAGCAAGCCCAAAGAAGCAGGTTGCCCAGCTTACGTAAATCACGCTCTCGTAGGCATCACTCCATGGTGCGTGACCACTTATGTACCATCTAACAATTAATCCTGCCGTCATTAACAAGAAAAGGATCCATATACTAATCTTACAAATAAGGATTAACCATTGTAAGGGCTTATTGTCATTAAATATTTGGAATATGATAAATATGAACATAAAGGCGCCAAACATTATGAAATAATGATAAAGCCTATTAAATAGATCAATTTTATTGTACAACACTTCCGTTTTCACCTTCTTTTCAGAAAGCAATACAGCACTACCATGTTTTTTCTGAAAATTGGTAATACTTCCCAAAAACTCATTGGCTTTAGTGTAATCTGAACTTACTCTTGCCTTTTGAAGACTTTCTAAATACAATGGCAGGATATTTCTGGCATACAGAGAATCCATGCCCGTAAATTGATGTTCCCGAAGTTCGGGAAAGGAAACCCATTGATTGTTTTCATCTGCTGGTACTGGGAAAACTTTCAAGATACTTCCACTCAATGCTTGACTCAACAAGGCTGATTTTTCATAGAGCTTAATGAAATCTTTTTCAAACTGATTGGGGTTGGTCTTAGAGGTGGCCGTTTCTAGATAAGGGCCTAATTTATTATTTCCACGTTCATCAAAAAGATCCAATAAGGAAGCCTTAGAGGCATCTTTGGGAACTCCGAGATAGTTTTAATACTATCATTTCGCCAATCCAATTTAAGAACAGGGGTTTCATACCAAACCCTGGTTAATTCTGTCATAGAAAGAAAAACTTGGTTGGCATCCATTCCATTAAACTCATCCTTCCCACTTATTTTGCGCAACAATTCGCTTGCAAAAGTATTCAGGGGCTTCATTCGGCCATTATCCTGTATGACCAAATTCCCAAATTTGGCAGCATGTTCTTTAGAAACAGCATTGGCTTGTATGATAGAGTCTATCTGTGCCTCAGTAGCTCTCATAGATGCATGAGTGTCTTGAGCATTTACCGAAAAAGTTAAAAGCAATAAGACAAGCGTGGTAAGTTTTGCTTTTTTAGCCTTTACCTTATCCAACATTTTTTTTAAGATCTCCAAAACGGCTTCTAGGATCAAATAATATGGCCATAAGACCAATATAGAGTAAGAAATACCCAATGTAGGTAATCCAAGTTCCCCAAAGGTCCTTGTTCACAGAAAGTACCGTTCCTTTTTCGTCAGGACTGAAAGAGGCTTGAAAAAAGCGATATCCCTGATGATCCAATACGTGATTCATAAAAATATCGTAGTCAAAAAAGTCTGAATCACTATTGTTTACAGTCACTTTGCTTCGGAATGCTGAATAGGCCTTTTCGGTTCCCGGATATTTATCGGCAATAAAATCATTGAGCGTAATACTAAACGGCAATTCATGTCTTATAGAACCGTAAGCTAGGTAAACCTTTAAACCAGCAATTTCTACCATTTTTGGGTCTGAGTATACATATTGCCCTCCCATCAATTCCACTTCCTTTGTTTCACCTTCGGAAGTTATTTCCAATACCAAAGCATCTTGTCCAGTTTCTTCTCCTTCTTCGGCTTTTACCGCTTTGTACTCTCCATAGGTAAGCGGTTCGGGAAAAACGAAAGCCATATTGGCCATTTGATACAGGGAACGCAAATTCAATGGTTGTACACTATCTGCAACCACTTCTCCACGAAACTGATCGGCCATGCGCATATAGTTACCATCAAAAGGCGAGTTTATGGTATACTCATCATTTTCAGTAACAGTGATATTAATGGCACCTACAGTCTCTTTATTTACAGCAAAAAGTACATTGTGAATATTTACTACCTCACCTACCTTCACCCAGTGATCATGTCGGTTTCCATCACCAGATTCTACAATCTTAAGATACGCTTCACCTCCATCTGAGGGAACCAAACCTTCTTCCGCATTGGAAATGAACTTTTTATAATTAATAGTGACGGGTTGCTTATTATAATCTGTCTTTATGTTAAAATCATTATCCAAACGCTCACTGAGGCGTAATTCTTCTAATGGTAACTGTCTTCTTTGAGGAACGCCATTTATCTTATAATCTCCATCTATAAAAACATTGAGATAGGTTTTTTCTGAAAGGAAACTGTTCTCCGTAGCGCCTTCCCTTATAACCATACTTCCTTCATAGCCTATGTAGCGGGTTACAAAAGCACCTATGATAATTAAGATAAAAGATACATGCAACAATAGTGTGGCCCATTGTTCTTTCCGAAAAAGTCTATATCTGGAAATATTTCCCACAAAATTGATGACAAAGAAAACCATGATAGCCTCAAACCACCATGCATTAAAAATCCATTCCCTTGCAAAATTGGAAGGTGGACGATCATAAGAAGCATCTAAAAAAGTCCCTACTGCCATGGCAGCAGCAAAAACAATGAATAAAATAGCCGTAAGTCGTGTAGAAAAAAGGAGGGCTGCAAGTTTCTTTTGCATGTGGAAAATTTTGTGCAAATTTAGGTATTTGACTTTACATTAACTACTCCCATTTGTTAAGGTATGTTAGGAAGTTGCATTTCTTTGGGTCCTAGCTTCAAATATCTTTAAATGAATAAAGGTTCCCATATTACGCGCTCTGTTTTTTGCTATCTGAGCTGCTTCTCCTTCAAAAAGCTGATCCAAGGTCTCAAACCATAGGTTTAACCACACCCCAAAGTGCATTTCGTTGATACTTCCGTCATTATCCCGGTCCACATCAATATGTTTTTGCATGGGATTACCCTTGTATTTTTTTCTGAAGAAAAGATTGGTCTCCCAAAAATCTGTCAATCGTTCGTAATGTTCTTCCCAATCTGGTATGGCAGTGTTAAAAATAGGACCTAACAATGTATCCTTTTGTACTTTTTCATAAAAAGTACGGACCAGTAGCATCACATCTTCCCTTGTAGTTATTTCTCTCATTAGAGCACTAAATTAATCATAATTAATACGGAATTCAGGATAAGGCTTACCATAAGAAGCCAAAATCCAAATTTTCTGTTGGCTTGGGCCAAAATAGCAGCGTTGTATCCCATACAAAGTACGGTACACAAAGTGAGTTGCAATCCAGAAATCCAGTTGGTTCCTTGGTACAAGATAAACATCGCAGCAATGGAACCTACACAACTCTGTAAGATAATGGTAAGAGGTATGTACATGTAATAATTATGACTGAACTCATCTTCCAGTTTTTTAATGAATGTAGCGATCATTATAGTTTTCTTTATTTTTGTACAAATTAATCGCATAACTCCTCCTTCCTTTTATGAGTGAAATCATAAACCCACTTATTTCTGAAGAATTGCTCTTTACATATGGGGCAAACACCATTAGCTATCATGAAAAGGATTTGGTTTTTTCAGTAGGATCTGAAGCCCGCAATTATTATCAAATTAAACAGGGGAGTGTTCGTATGTACAATCTTCATGAAAATGGAAAGGAATTTGTACAGGGAGAATTCCAAGACGGGGAAAGTTTTGGAGAACCTCCGTTGTTTGGTAATTTTCCATATCCAGCATCTGCTGTTGCTACCAAGGATAGTATACTCATGGTGGTACCCAAAAAACAGTTCTTGCAGTTATTGAAAGACCATTTTGAGTTGCAATTACAGTTTATGTCCATGTTATCCAAGCGTCTTAGCTATAAAGCGATGATTTTGAAGGAAATATCCATGCATTCGCCAGAACATCGGATCTTAACTTTGGTCGATTTTCTAAAATCCAAGTATGGAGATGGAGATAGTTATGAAGTGGATTTAACCCGCCAACAGATTGCAAATCTTACTGGGTTACGTGTAGAAACTGTAATAAGGGCTACCAAGCAGTTAGAACAGCAAGGAGAAATAGAAATCATCAACAGAAAAATCCATCGTTAAATCCTCTAAAAAGTATACCTTCGCTATATGGTTACTGTGGTTATCATCGGTTTTGGAAATGTAGGACAGCACTTATATCGTGCTTTCGAAAGTGTAAGCCGCGCTAGTGTCGTCCAAATTGTTAGTAGGAGTGAAATTCTAGATTTAGATGATACTCCAACCACTCGTGATTTGGATGATCTAAAGGAAGCAGATATTTATATCATTGCCGTTCCTGATGATTCAATTGCAAAAATTTCTGAAAAACTCACCTTTTCCAATCGTTTGGTCGTACACACCTCCGGTAGTGTTTCTATGGAAGCCTTATCTGAAGAAAATAGAAAAGGGGTGTTTTATCCGTTACAGACTTTTTCCAAAGACCACGAAGTCAATTTTAAGGAGATTCCTATCTGTTGTGAGGCAGTGTATGAAGAGGATCTGAATTTACTTAAGTCCCTCGGACTTATGATTTCAGAAAAAGTGGTGGAAATTAATACAGAAGAACGATCCAAGCTGCACTTGGCTGCTGTATTTGTAAACAATTTCACCAACCACTTATATCATCTTTCAGAAACATTTCTAGACAAAAATGATATCGATTTTAACTTGCTAAAGCCCTTGATTAAGGAAACGGCATTAAAAGTACAAACCCTTTCTCCCGGTGAAGCGCAAACAGGTCCCGCAAAACGAAAAGACAAAAAAACCATAGACAAACACATACAGTTGATTGGGGACAGAGAATATCGGAAATTATACAGGATACTTACTAAATCCATTTCAAAAAAACATGGAAAAAAGCTATAAAGAATACCTACAACATATCACCACTTTTGTTTTCGATGTGGATGGCGTCCTAACAGATGCATCCATCCTTATCAACACAGAAGGAGAGCTATTCCGAACTATGAATGTAAAAGATGGCTTTGCACTTAAAACTGCTATAGATCATAATTACCATATTTGTGTAATAAGCGGGGGAACCAATGAAGGGGTTAGGAAGCGGTTGGAAGGTTTGGGAATTAAGGATATTCATTTGGGTGCCAAACATAAAGTAGAATTATTGCAAGATTACTTCTCAACAAACAACATAAAAGCTGAAAATGTAATTTATATGGGAGATGATGTCCCAGATTTAGCTGCAATGAAAATGGTAGGCCTCCCCTGTTGTCCACAAGATGCCGTTCCAGAAATTAAAACCATTAGCAAATACATTTCACACAAAAAAGGAGGCGAAGGAGCCGTACGGGATATTGTAGAGCAGGTTCTAAAAGTACAAGGAAACTGGATAAGCAATGGTGATGCTAGTGCCCGTTATGATTAGAAAAAGGTTTTATGGCCTATTTAAAACTCCTTAGACCCATAAATTTATTACTCATTGTCCTAGTACAATGCCTCATTAAGTATGGCCTTTTTGAAGCTTGGAACGTGAAAACTCAATTAGGAAATCTACAGTTTGCGCTATTGGTTATCATCACTGTTGCCATAGCAGGTGCAGGAAATGTAGTTAACGATATCTTTGATGAAGTGGTAGATAGAATCAACAAGCCAGATAAAATGATTGTTTGGCGACTCATCCCTGAAAAAACCGCTTACAATTTTTATATCATATTGAATGTGGTTGGTGTTGGTTTGGGTTTCTATTTGGCAAATACCATAGAACATGCTGGGTTAACCGCTGTATTCATTGCTATTTCTGCCTTATTGTATATTTATGCAACACATGTAAAATCAATGGTATTGGTAGGAAATGTTCTTATCTCATTCCTAGTAGCTATGAGTCTTGTTGTATTGATTTTGTTCGATATTTACCCTGCTATTGATACTGATGAGATGACGCTTCAGATAAAAGCTTCCAAAATTGTGCTACTGTATGCTGGGTTTGCGTTTTATATAAATCTTATTCGAGAAATCGTGAAAGATATTCAGGATATTGATGGTGATAAAAATGGAGGACGAAACTCATTGCCCATTACTTTTGGTAGAAAACGGACCACCTATATTGTATTTGTATTGGGGGTTTTGGGATTTTTAAATACACTGTGGTTTACGTATGATCTATTGTACATTTACAAATGGCTATCTTTTTATTTTATATTCCTGATAGCTGCTCCCCTCCTATTTTTCTGTATTAAAGCTTGGAATGCCAAATCAAAAATAGATTTTTCATTTTTGTCATTGTTACTTAAAATAATCATGTTACTGGGTATTTGTTCCCTACCATTATTTGCAAAATCTTTTATGCCCGTATGAATTTCAATACTTCCCAAGAATATATTTTAGAAAATGATCGTGTATTGTTGCGTCCGTTAGAACCGAAAGACATTGCACATTTACTCCCTTTTTCAATATATGAGCCTGAGTTATGGACCTACTCCTTGGTTTCTGGAGCTGGTGAAGAAAACCTTAAATACTATGTAGACTTTGCCATAGAGAAGAAGAAGATTGGTGACTCCTACCCTTTTATTGTTTTCGACAAGAAAACCCAACGCTATGCTGGTAGTACGCGGTTTTATGATATCCAACCCCACCACAAAACGGTGCAATTAGGATATACTTGGTATGGAAAAGAATTTCAAGGAACAGGGCTCAACAAACACTGTAAATTCCTCTTGCTACAATTTGCTTTCGAGAATTTGCATGTAGAGCGTGTAGAGTTTCGTGCCGATGCCAACAATACAAGGAGCATTGCAGCTATGAAAAGTATTGGTTGTACACCAGAAGGTATTCTTAGAAACAACTGTACAGCGCCTGATGGGCGACGAAGTAGTATTGTATTGAGCATCTTAAAAGAGGAATGGTTTTCTAAGATTAAAGAAGAATTAAAAAATAAATTAACCTAGTGGATTTTATGCTAAGAGCTAAACTAAAAGACTATAATATCATACTTGCTTCCGGATCACCAAGAAGACAGAATTTCTTCAAACTCTTGGATGTAGACTTCATGATCAATGTTCGCGAAGTAGAAGAAATATACCCCAAATCATTACAGCAAAGTGAAATTACCGACTATCTGGCCCAATTAAAAGCTTCTGTATTTACAGATATTGAAGAAAAGGATATTGTGGTAACCAGTGACACCATTGTTTGGAAAGATGGAATAGCCATAGGCAAACCAAAAGATAAGGAGGATGCCAAAAGAATGTTGTTTGAATTAAGTGGAAGTGCTCACGAAGTGTTTACTTCTGTATGTTTTACTGGGAAGGATTTTCAGAAAACAGTAAATGACAGAACCCAAGTATGGTTTAAAACCCTTACCGAAGAAGAAATTGATTACTATTTAGAATCCTACCAACCTTATGATAAAGCAGGAAGCTATGGTATACAGGACTGGTTGGGATACATTGCCATCGATAAAATAGAAGGATGCTTTTTTAATGTTATGGGATTGCCTACCCGCCTTGTTTACAAAACGTTAATGGAGATTGGCAATAACGCGGTATGACGTACCTTTATGGAAAATATTCTGTCATGAAATATGCTTCCAAAACTCCAGCCTTATTTTTTTTGATGATTCTATTACTTTCTTGCAATTCTAACAAGAAAGACAATACATTAGCCCTCTCCGATACTCCGATAAATTCTGAAATCACTACCTCAAAAACGAGAACTATATCGCAAGAATTCAAAGACTATTGGTATGCCGGTGCTGCAGAAATCACTTCGTACCAACTATCTCAGGAACGCTATGGTGAACTGCGGGAAGGAACTTCTGTTAATATTTTTGTTACTGAAGATTTTCTCCCATCCGTACAAGTAAAAGCAGATCGCTCTGCTGCATCCAATGTACCCGTTTTAAAGTTGAACAATACCAAAAAGTACCTTACGGGTATTTATCCCTATTCTGTCATGACCAGTACCTTCAGTCCTGTTCAAGAACAAAGTCACGCTATAAAAGTGTCACATTCTATGCAGGAATGGTGTGGACACATCTATGTACAGCTCAATAATAGAAACGGTTATGAAATAGAAGGGCACTCCTATTTTGAAGGAGAAGCAGATCAACAACTAAAATTACCCACGGTGTGGTTAGAGAACGAATTATGGAATCTCATACGCATCAGTCCTGAAGAACTACCTACAGGTAGTTTTGAAATCTTACCCAGTTTTGAGTTTGCGCGGATGAGTCATCAAAAAATGGTTCCTGCAAAAGCCACTGGAACACTTACCCAAAATGATGGTATGTCTACGTATACAGTTTCCTACGGGGAGTTAAATAGGGAGCTTTCCATTCAGTTTAACAGTGATTTTCCCTATACCATTGAAGCTTGGCAAGAAACCCATCCTAATGGATTGACAACCAAGGCCGAAAAAATGAAAAGAATTAAAACTGCCTATTGGGGACAAAACTCTAATAAACACTTATTCTTACGGGATTCGTTGGGTTTATAACCTAAAAATAACACCGAATCGAAGCATTGGTCGTAATACCCAAAGAAGTTTGATTAAACTGTTGCGCTTGGTTCAAATCATTTACACGGAAATAACGGTTAATTTCGTTGTTTTGATCCAGTAGATTCCAAACCGATACCCCAAACTGCCATCGGGTTTTGTTCAGGTCCAAATCATACATAGCCGAAGCATCCCAACGCAAATAATCGTCTAAATTGGACGAGTTGGATGGAGCGTAGTTCACAGCGCCATTACTTACTTCACTTCCCACTACAGGCTCGGTAATGGGTTTTCCGGTTCTCCAATTAATACCGGTAGATACCTTGAAGTTTTTATAGGTATAACTAACCCCTCCGTTAATAGCATGGGTGATATCTAGATTGCTGGGAAAAGATTCCGCTTGCAGGTTTTCGAAAGTATACACATTGTCCATGTACGAATAACTAAGCCAGAAATTAGCATCTCTAAATTGTTTTCGCATTAGAAAATCCAACCCGGTTACTTCATAATTTCCTGCAGATTTTACAAATTCATACCGATCCTGAAACCCTTGGCTTTGGGTGGTTATACCGTCTACTTGTTTGTAATATCCTTCGGCACTTAACAACCAACCTTTCTGGGAATAATTAAATCCGAGAGCCACCTGTTTGCTTTCAAGCACAGGGATATCTGTATCATTGGCCAATTGCCACCGTCTTTTTTCTACCCCCAAAAAGTCATTCTGAAAATTGATAATCTGCGAAGTAACTTGATGCTTCATCTCCCCTAAGAGTTCCACACTAAAATAATCTGCAAATTTTTGGGTTAGTGCAAATCTGGGTTCATATAAACTCTTCTTGAATTTATCCAGATAATTATATCGAAATCCAACCTGTAACCGTGTATTTTGATCTCTAGATTGGTAATCACCTTGTAAAAATCCACTATGCGAACGGACTACTTCAGAAATCAGGGATCGAAATAACGGAAGATCAACATCATCCAAGTTAGTAACTTTGGTTTCTATGATTTGGTATCCCATATGCCCTGTCCATCGATCATTAAGTTGGTAACTCCCTTTTACCCGTATTCCCGTTTCAGACACTTTGTTTTCTTGCAAGAACCGCTGCGTCAACAATAAATTGGCATTTGTAGCACGTAGTTTGTAATCACTTTCATAGATCTGAAAGGTGGTTTTAAAAACATCGCTCCAGGTCCGTTGGTAAAAAAGACCCCCCGCCAAGTTATTCTGATTCACACTACTTTGTCGTGTGGCTTCTACTCCCGAAACCACTGCATTTTCATCAAACGCCAATTGATTGTCCATCACAATGAAATTTAATCGCAAAAGGTCTTTATCACTTATTTGATAGAGCCAACGCAATGAAACATCGTAAAAATCGAAGGTTTGATCTGTGTTTACTACAGAATCTGCATTGTTGGATACTTCTGTATTTTGGGCTATCCTTTCAAAATAGGCCTCATACGTTGGTGTGGCCCACAAATCACTAATGGATTTCCGTCCAGCAACTTGAAGTGAGGACTTGCTTCCTATGGGCATATCCAAGAATCCGCTAACATCAATTAAGTTTGCTCCTAAATTTCCTTTCCATTGGGTATTTACTTGTTCTTCGGTTTGCATAGCAATGGTTCCAGATACGCCATCTGAGTAATCTACAGGGGTTCCATTTTTACGAAGCGTTACTTTTTGTGTTATTTGAGGATTAAACGCAGATATCAATCCAAAAAAATGACCCGTCTTATACATCTTTATATCGTCCCAAAGAATGAGGTTTTGGTCATGGGTTCCTCCCCTAATATTGATATTGGAAACAGTTTCATTAATACTCTGTATCCCTGGAAAAGATTGTACTGCCTGCAATACATCAGGTTCTATAAGTCCGGGAAGCAATCCAAATTTCTCAACATTGATCTGGAAATCACCGGTATTCAATTTATTAATACCCTTCACCAAGTAATTGGATAGGATTACCTCAGTAAGCTGTTCTACGTTGGGAACAAGGTACACTGCATCGCATACGTTGGTTTTAAAGTACTTAAAATCCCTTTCCAAAGTCTTGTAACTGAGGTAACGAATTTTTACGAGTACCCCAGAATGACGTACTTCAATTTTAAAATATCCCTTGTCATCTGTAATGACAGAAGCGCCTTCTATTTGAATCGTAGCCCCCTCTAAGGGTTCTAAGGTATCTTTATCCAACACATAACCACATAACGAAAGCTCAGGGCTTTGTTTTATGGAAATAAAATTGTTTTCCAACACTTCAAAAATAAGTCCTGTTTGTTCTTCCAAAGAAGCTACGGATTGTACCAATGAAAGATTTGGATCTGGGGCTTCAATAAAAATATCCCCTACCGTTCTCTCAGCATAATTAAAAGTACAAGAGTAGCGGCTTTCCAGTTGCCCCAATACCTGCACCAAAGGCATGGATTCTTGGGTCCATCCCCAAAAACATCCTGCCCAAAATAAAAAGATTAGTAAAAAGCCTGACTTGCTACTATTCACGTTTTTCCAGCCTCACTGTATTATTAGATTCTATGGTGTAGGTTAATTCTAAGGGCTGTGCAATGGATTTTAATGCATTCTCCAAATTGTCATGTACAAAACCGCCCGTAAATTCGGGATTAAATCCTGTATTAGATATGACAACGGTCACATTGTACTGTCGCTCCAATTCTGCAATTACTTCACTAAATGGAACCGCCTTAAAACTACTTACATTTTTGGTCCATTGCGGTTGCAGATAGGATGTTTCAAAGAAATTTGAAGTACCATTCATTAATCGGAAGGAATCACCCACCGTAAGTTCTTTAACTGTTTCACCAGCAGTAACACGTACAATACCTTCGTAACATTTTACTTCAAAATAATTATCTCGCTGTTTTACATTGAATTGGGTTCCCACCACAGTCACCACTCCATCTTCGGTAAGGACATCAAATACCTTTCCTTTTGCCACCTTAAAAAAGGCTTCTCCTTCCAGTGAAACTTCACGCTTACTATTCCATTTAGTTTCGCTATAGCTTAAAGTTGAAAGTGCATTAAGGATTACTTCAGAGCTATCCGGTAATTCTATGGTGGTTTTTTCGGAAGCTAAGGTGCTAATTGTATTTACATTGTTTGAAAAGAATAGGAAATAAAGTCCTAACCCAACAACCAATACAGCTGCAATACGCATAAAAGGGGTCATCCAGCGAACCGGACTATTGGATTTCTTTGTAGGCAATCGTTTTTTAAAGGTCTCGTAATCTACAGCTTCCGAAAAATGGGAAGCCTTAAAATGCTTGGCATTATCTATAATGGCCGTATTTAGATCATAATCTTCCAGTGCTTCAAACGCCTTGCGGTTCCTCGCCTGTAAGATCGTCCTTTAACCATTTTTCTATTAAGTAGTCTTTATCCATAAAAATACTTTCTCAACTATATAACAACCTTCTCCTTAAAACTCCTGAATTATTTTAGTTTAAATCCTTTCAATTCACTTTTTAATTTATTGAACGCACTGTAAATACGGTATTCAACCACTTTTTGGGTAACTCCTAAAATTTCGGCAATTTCACTGTGTTTCTTTCCTTCAACCTTATTTAAAGTAAAAGCCACACGCTGTTCTTCGGTTAATTTGGAAAGGGCCGCTTCGTATTGTTTTAGGAATTCTTGTTGGCGAAGCACAAACTCCGGATCTTCGTTGGTATACTCTTTAGGTTTCAATTGCCTATGGCGAAGTACCACCTTTTGATGCTTTATTTCATTCAACATCATATTATTACCAACTGTAAATAAAAAAGACTTTGCTGTTTCCCAAGTAACCTTGGCGCAATTCTCCCATAATTTTATAAAAGCTTCCTGTGCTTTATCACTAGGATTAAATTGTTCTCCATATTTATAATAGAGAAAATCATGTACGTCTTTTGCATATTTCTCGTAAACTTTTGAAAAAACGCTTTCGCGGCAAATGTCTTCGTTTATGTTCTTGGTCAAAGGTGTTTGTTTTATGAGCGAAAGTTAATAAATAAAAAAATCAAAAAAATTTCAGGAGTTTTTATAAATGAGTTGTTATTATAGTAAACCTAGCAAAAAATGTTAACTAATACTAAAGCTATGAAATCAACATTAAAAAAATCTTTACTAGCACTCTTCGCTATCACACTACTTTTTTCTTGTAGAACCGAAGAAACCCAATTCGTGCAAGAAGACCCCAACCAAATACTTGGTGCCAATGCCAACGTAAAAACATTAATTCAAAACACTGTAACCAACGATGGTTCGTACGATAATATTATAGACGGTGCGAGCTGTTTCGACATTCAACTTCCAGTAACTGTAGTTGCCAATGGAATTGAGGTAATCATTACCAATGAAGACGACGTAGACCAAGTAGAAATAATTTTTGATGAGTTTCCGGATGACACAGACACATTAGAAATCAATTTCCCTATTACCATTGTGCATGAAGATTACTCAACCACCGTTATTAATAGCCAAGCAGAGCTTAATGCAGCTGCGTTGCAATGTGGGCCAGACAATTCTCCTGATGACGATATAGAATGTATTGACTTCCAATACCCCATTACAGCCAATATTTTTAACCAGAACAACGAACAAATTGATACCGTAGTTTTTAATAGTGATGAAGAACTATTTGATTTTGTAGACGATATTGATGATAACCTTATCATTGTGTTCCAATTTCCAATTACGGTTATTCTGTCTGACGGTACTACCCAACAGATCAATGACTTTGATGAATTGGAGGATGTAATTGAAGATGCCGCAGATGATTGTGATGAAGACGATGACAATGATCCAGACGATGATGATTGTGAGACCTGCACTGTCGAGGATCTTGAAAGCCTCATTACAGATTGTAACGAATGGATGGTAGACAAATTGGAAAGAGATGATCAGGATCTGGAAGACCAGTACGTAGGATATCTGTTCAACTTTAACGAAGATGGAACTGTATCTGTAGAAAGTGGAAGCGATAACTTCTCCGGTACTTGGGAAATCTCTGAGACCTCAGAAGGAATTGAATTCGAATTAAACATTCCAAACCTAACTGACTTTAACGATCCATGGATCTTACATGAAATCGAAGAAGAAACTGATGGAGACGGGTTTAGCTTCGACCTTCGATTAGGCGATGATCGATTGGAATTTGAAAGTGATTGTGATGATGTGGGCGGTGGACCCGATGATGGTGACCTTGTGGCAGCTCTAACCACTGGAGACTGGTATATCACTTACTTCTTCGATGATGAAGATGAAACCTCAGATTTTGCAGACTACGTATTCAATTTTAGTACAGATGGTACAGGAACTGCAGATAATGGTACACAAGTAACTAATGGAATTTGGGATACTTCAGCAGGTGATGAGACCGATTTAGAATTGAACCTCAACTTTGGAAATGGAACTCCATTAGATGAGTTGGCAGATGACTGGGATGTGTTAGAAGTAACTCAAGACATCATCCGCTTAAAAGATGTGAGCGGTGATGGCTCTGAGGACTTCCTCACTTTTGAAAGAGAACCCTCTGGAGGTGGTGGATCTGATCTTTCAGATATCCTAGCCGACGGTACATGGTTTGTTGGTCTCTACTCAGATGACGGAGATGACGAAACTAATGATTATACCGGTTATACTGTAGATTTTAATACAGACGGAACCGTAGTTGCCCAAAATGGTTCAAACACAAACAACGGTACATGGCAAGCCCAAAACTCTGATAACAACCTAGTATTGAACTTTGGTACTGCCATTCCGTTCGAAGAGTTCAATGATGACTGGGACGTGATTTCTGTAAGTGACACCATGGTTGAACTACAGGACGTCAGTGGCGGTGGCGGTGGTACCGATATCTTAATTTTTGAAAAACAATAAATCTAAATAACATGAAACTAAAATGGAGCGCCATACTAATACTTGGAATCTTTATGGGATTGGCAACCTCATGCTCAAAAGAAGATACCCCAAACACAAACAGTCAAGATACATCCAGCACTTCTAGTGTGGATCAAGTAAAACAAATCGCCCAAAGTGGCGACTGGCAAGTCACTTATTTCTGGGATACAGACTCCGATGAGACCAATGACTTTAACGGGTATACCTTTCGGTTTAATACAGACGGAACCCTAACCGCTACCAACGGAAGCACTACCATGAATGGAACATGGTCTGTAGAAGATGATGATAGCAACTCTTCTTCCAGTGGAGATAGCGATAGTACGGATGATGATGATTTCAATATCTTTTTCCCGGTTCCAGACACCAATGACTTTGAAGATCTGAATGACGATTGGGACATTGTGTCCATCAGCAATACTAAAATTGAACTTACCGATGTTAGTGGTGGGAATGGAGGCACAGACTTCCTGACCTTTGAAAAAATTTAACCTCAAACTTTTCTGCCCTATTACAAAAGAGGTTAAGTTTAATCCGCCTTGGTCCGGTGAATACCAAGGCGGTTTCTTTTTGTATAATGTTAAAGAAAACTAAAGCCTGATTCAAGGGTTTCAAATTTCAATATCTTTGAGACACACCAAAAAGACAACCCAGTGGCTTATAAAAAAATACCATCACTCCTTCTATTGGTTCTATTTTCTTTTTTTCAGTTGCACGCACAACGCCCTGAGAAACCAACAGCATCAGAAATTTATCATAATCTCCAAAAGCTTAACTTCATTGGGTCTGCACTCTACGTAGCAGCACATCCCGATGATGAAAACACTAGGCTTATTTCTTATTTGTCTAATGATGTAAAAGCACGAACTGCGTATCTTTCACTTACACGAGGGGATGGAGGTCAAAATTTAATTGGTCCAGAGATTAGAGAATTGTTAGGCGTCATAAGAACCCAAGAATTATTGCAAGCAAGAGCTACAGATGGTGGAAGCCAATTATTTACAAGAGCCAACGATTTTGGATATTCCAAACATCCAGATGAGACGTTGGCCATTTGGAACCGTGAAGAAGTAGTAAGTGATGTGGTTAGGGCTATTCGGAAATGGAAGCCAGACATCATTGTTAATCGTTTTAATCACAGAACTCCCGGAAGTACCCATGGGCATCATACCTCATCGGCCATGTTGAGTTTTGAAACTTTTGATTTGATAGGAGATGCTTCCCAATATCCAGAATCTGCAAAAATGTACGGAGCATGGCAACCCAAACGATTATTTTTTAATACCTCTTGGTGGTTTTATGGTAGTCGTGAAAATTTTGCAAAGGCAGATAAAACCAACATTTTGGAAGTTGAAACAGGAAGTTATTATCCTGACTTAGGATTATCTAATGGAGAGATCGCTTCCTTAAGCCGAAGTATGCATAAATCTCAAGGATTTGGAAGCACAGGAACCAGAGGTGGCCAAATAGAATACTTGGAATACCTGAAAGGTGACATGCCAAAAGACAAGACCAATATTTTTGATGGCATCAATACTACCTGGTCCCGATTGGAAGGAGGAAAAGCCATTGGTGATATCCTCTATGCCGTGGAAAAAGATTTTGATTTCAGAAATCCCGCAGCCAGTGTTCCTAAGTTAGTAGCCGCATACAGTCTTATTCAGAATTTAAAGGATTCGCATTGGAAAGCCATAAAAACGGATGAAATCATTGCGTTGATAGAGCAGTGTGCCGGCCTTTATTTAGAAGCTGTAGCAGACCAACAAAGTACTGCTCCTAAAGGAAATGTAAAAGTAACCGTAGAAGCAATCAATAGGTCAAATACCCCTGTTAGCCTTAATAGTATAAGTTCACCTGTTATTTCGTTTCCCAGTCAACTGGTAGCTACACCACTTCAAGACAATACCAAACACACCATGGAGAGTGTTGAAAACACATTCAACGTAATAGAAAGCAGTGCTCCTTATTGGTTAAAACAACAAGGGTCTTTAGGAATGTATCGGGTAGATAACAAAGAATTGATTGGAAAACCAGAACGGGACATGAATTTCCCCGTTCATTTTAATCTTACTATTGCTGGAACACAAATTAAGATTACCAAAAACATCATTTACAAATTCAACGATCCTGTGAAGGGAGAAGTATATAGGCCTTTTGAAGTACTTCCTGCTGTTACTTCTTCTATTCCCGAAAAAGTACTTATTTTCTCTTCAGAAGAAACCCGTGAAATTCCAGTAATTGTAAAAGCTGGCAGGGAAAGTATTACGGGGTCTGTAACCCTTCAACACCCAAAAGGATGGATTGTAGAACCTGCTTCTCAAGTGTATTCTTTAAGTGCAAAAGGAGCCACCCAAACCCTTACCTTTAAAGTAACACCCCCTAAAGACCAAAGTGAAGGTTATATAAAACCGTTAGTGCAATTAGGAGATACCTTCCATACCAAAGAGTTGATCACCATAGATTATGATCACATCCCTTTTCAAAGTGTATTAATACCTTCCCAAGCGAAAGTAGCTCGTATTCCTATTGAAAAGAAAGGCGAAAATATTGGTTATATAAAAGGAGCTGGAGATGCTATTCCTGAGAGCCTTGAGCAAATTGGATATAAAGTCACTACGTTGGAACCAGCAAATATTTCATCAGAATTACTTAAAAATTTTGATGCCATTGTTGTAGGGATACGAGCATACAATACTGTTCCAGAACTGGCTTTTAAGCAAGATATTTTAAATAACTATGTTGCAGATGGAGGTACACTTTTGTTGCAATACAATACGAACCGTAGATTGGTCACCGATAAGATTGCGCCTTTCCACTTAAAATTGTCAAGGGATCGGGTAACCGATGAATATTCTGACGTATCTATTCTAGATCCCAATCACCCAGCCCTGAATTCTCCCAATAAGATCACAAAACTAGATTTTGAAGGATGGGTCCAGGAGCGTGGATTATATTTTCCAAACGAGTGGGGAGAGGAATTCACTCCACTTTTGGCAATGCATGATAAAGATTATCCAGAAACCAAAGGTTCTTTATTGGTAGCCAAACACGGAAAAGGACATTACGTATATACAGGACTAAGCTTCTTTAGGGAATTACCCGCAGGTGTTTCTGGTGCGTATCGATTGTTCGCAAATCTATTATCCCTTGGACAGTAATGAAAAAAGAAACCACTACCCCATTACTCTGGAAGAAGAGCTATACCATAGTATTGGTTGCCAACCTTCTCTACATTATTCTCTTTTACTTAATAACCAAAAGCTACAGTTAGTATGAGCTTTATTGATTGGATTATTTTAATCGGGACCCTTCTATTTATAGTTGGGTTCGGTATGTACAAGACACGGGGAAGCAAAAGTGTTTCCGATTATTTAAAAGGCGGAAATCAAGCCAATTGGTGGACCATTGGGTTAAGCGTTATGGCTACACAAGCCAGTGCCATTACCTTCCTCTCTACCCCTGGGCAGGCATTTCATAGCGGTATGGGCTTTGTTCAATTTTATTTTGGACTTCCTATTGCCATGGTCATTATTTGCCTCGTATTTATTCCGCTGTATCATAAGCTAAAAGTATTTACCGCCTACGAATACCTAGAAAGTAGATTCGATCTCAAAACACGAACTCTAACCGCTATATTCTTTTTAATTCAAAGAGGATTGGCGGCAGGGATTACCATCTTCGCTCCTTCTATCATACTTTCAGCTGTATTGGGTTGGAATTTGATATATCTAAATATCATCATTGGAATTTTAGTAGTGATTTATACCGTAAGTGGTGGAACCAAAGCTGTAAACATTACCCAAAAGCAGCAAATGGGAGTCATTTTTGGAGGGTTGTTCATTGCCTTTTTATTAATTCTGAATTTAATGCCATTGGATGTATCTTTTGGCAACGCCCTTGATATTGCTGGTGTAAATGATAAGATGAAGGTGTTGGATTTTTCTTTCGATTTGGAAAATAGGTATACCGTCTGGACAGGTCTTATTGGAGGTACTTTCCTGATGCTGTCTTATTTTGGTACCGATCAGAGTCAGGTACAGCGTTATCTTTCTGGAAAATCCGTTAAAGAAAGCCAGATGGGTATGATCATGAACGGATTGCTTAAAATACCCATGCAATTCTTCATTCTGTTTATTGGGATCATGGTATTTGTATTTTATCAATTCAACAGTTCTCCCCTAAACTTTAATCCTGCAGCCGAAGAAGATGTATTGAATAGCGAATATGCAGCCGAATACTTGGATCTTCAGGCAGAAAAGGAAATTCTGGAAAAGGATAAAGAAACCTTGCATCTTAATTTTATTAATACCACTACTGATACCGAAAAAGATGTTTTAGCTACGCAATTGAAAGAAATCAACACACAGGAGGTAGTGCTTCGAGACCGGGCTAAGGACATAATTAAACTTGCCAATCCGCAAGCAGAGACAAATGACAAAGATTATGTATTTATCCATTTCATTTTAAACAATTTACCCATTGGGCTCATAGGTTTGCTTCTGGCAGCCATATTGAGTGCTGCCATGTCTTCAACTGCTAGCGAATTGAATGCCCTAGGCTCTACAACTGCCATTGATCTATACAAGAGAAATAGACAAGGACGTGATGAGAAGCATTATCTAAGAATGAGTAAGTGGTTTACTCTACTCTGGGGTATTATTGCCATTTTGGTTGCTTGTGTTGCTAACCTATTCGAAAATTTGATAGAATTGGTAAATATTATTGGGTCAATCTTCTACGGAAATATCCTTGGTGTATTCCTTTTAGCCTTTTTTGTGAAGTTTGTGAAGAGTAAAGCAACCTTTATCGCTGCCATAATTACACAAGCAGCTATCGTATATATCTGGTGGATAGATATATTACCCTACCTATGGCTCAATCTTTTGGGTTGTGCTTTGGTTATGGGTATTGCTATATTATTACAAGTTTTGATACCTAAAAATGATGGGCATATCCCATCGGCTAATTAGGCATATATCTAGCTTTTACTGATTTTAATAGTAATAAAGGGGCATTTCAAGGCTCCATTTTCTTCGAACTAGTCATTTACAAACTAAGGAGTGTCTCAAAATTTGGGGCTTTCTTTTATTTATAAATCGAGCGTTCTACTTCTTTTTTCTTGGAATTATCGAGCATAACTTAGAGATGAAAACTGATAACCAGCCAGTTAACCATTAAAACTCTAAGTCATGAAAAAATTACTTTTCAACACATTTAGTATGGCTATTTTATGTAGCTGTACAATATACGCTCAGGCTTGGACCAATTATACAGAAGAAGATGGTTTAATAGAAGGGTTTATCTCTTCTATGATCCAAGACTCCGATGGAAATTTTTGGTTTGGAGATTGGGGTTTCGATACTTCCGCAGGTATTGGTTCTTTTGATGGAACCAACTGGACCTCTTATAGTGTTGATGACGGAGCAGTAAGCAACGCTATCTTTTCGGTTTATCAGCATTCAGAGGGCAACTACTGGTTCGGATCCATAAATTCTGGAGTATCCAAGTTCGATGGTTCAGATTGGACCACTTACACTATGATTGATGGCCTTTTTGGCGATAACGTCTATCATATTCTTGAAGATAAGGATAACTATTTATGGTTCTGCCATTTCGGTGGTGTTACAAAATACGATGGTATTCACTGGGTATCTTTAGACCCAACTCAAGGAATGCCAGCTGGTCAATATCTTACCCAAATTCAAGATAAGGACGGCAACTTCTGGTTTGGAGGAGTGGGAGATAATTTGGGGGCCGTTTTTTATGATACCTCTACTTTTTCCCAAATCACTACTGATGATGGATTATCCTCCAACCATATCTATGTAATCTTTGAAGATAGTAATGATAATCTTTGGTTTGGCAACTATGATAACGTAGGACTGGATATGTACAATGGTTCTGACTTTACCACTTTTACCGTAGCCGATGGTCTTACTGGTAACAATGTACGTGCTATTGCAGAGGACAGTAATGGGAACCTCTATTTCGGTACCAATTTTGGGATCTCAGTTTATAATGGTACCGAATGGAGTTCCCTTACCACCCTAGACGGACTTATTGAAGACCATGTACGATCCATTATCGAAGATGACGAAGGCAATATGTGGTTTGGTACTTGGGGAGGTGTAAGCAAATACAATCCTACTTTGGGCATTTTTGAAACTCTAGCAGGAGAATTTACTGTGTATCCAAACCCTGCTTCATCTATAATACATATAAAATCTGAGGAATCTATTTCTCTAATACAGCTCTACTCCATAGAAGGCAGAGAACTCATTTCGAAAGAGGGAGATCAGTTGGATAGTATGGACCTTTCGGCATTTCCTACGGGAAGTTACTTACTTAAAGTAACCAGTGTCGATAACAAGGTTGGCTTTCAACGGGTTTTGTTGCGTTAAATTTTTACTGAGAATAAAAAAGCAGCATGAGCCGATTCCTTTTGGGGTCGGCTCACCTATTTTATAAATTAAAAGGATGACTAAAGCCATCCTTTTTACAACAATCAACATTAACAAATTTGAATTAAAACTTTGAACCAGTTCTAATATTGTACAAATATGAGTTTCCATTGCTGGAAACAAATTTAAATTTATAATTACCATGCACAGCATTCTCAAAATCGAATACCTTACCCAAGCTAATACCGTTCCCTAGGGTTCCTTCAAATACCAAATCACCCGTATCACTGTAAATAAATAAGCTATAGGATTCACTTTGGGTATTTAGGATAGAGACTTGCACTGTCTTGTTTTCTTCAACAATGGTAATGTTCGCGCCCTCTCCAGAAATTATCTTGATATTATTGGCATTCATAACCATTGTGCTCATCATTGCAATTACTACAAAAATTCTTTTAACTGTTTTCATAACGTAAGTGTTTAAATATTACCATGCAAAGATGCGGTCTAAACATAAGTCCTACATCCAGTAAAAAGACTATTTTATGTTCTTTTTTATCATAAAAAACCACCTATAAACTAAAAAAAGTTAAAATACCATATATTTTGGTTAATTTTGAATCAATCATCTATCTAATGGGTGTTTAATTTTGCAGCTATGAAAGCGCTTAAAAGTCCCGTTCTAGAATCTATCTCCCCTGAGTTTGGAAGTTCAATTAAAGTCCATAATTATAAGGAGGAATGCAATGAATTTGCTCCTAAATGGCATTTTCATCCCGAAATGGAAATTGTGTATGTAAACGGTGGAAATGGTAAAAGGCACATAGGAAATCATATATCATATTACAATAATGGCGACCTTATCTTTATTGGTTCCAACCTCCCACATTTTGGGTTTACCAATCGACTTACCGGAAATAAAAGTGAAGTGGTCATTCATATAAAAGAAGATTTTTTGGGAAATGACTTCTTTCAAGTCCCTGAGATGAATGACATTAGACAATTGTTTCTACGAAGCCAGCAGGGTATTGTATTTCATTCTGAAACGAGAGATCAGTTGGGTCCTAAGATTGAACAATTGTTAGATCTTGATCCTTTTGAGAGAATACTTTCCTTCTTGAAAATATTGAAAGAGATGGCGGTTAGCCAAGATTATATGCTTCTAAACGTAGACCATATAACCATAGAATCCAAACCCCAGGATACACAACGATTGGATCTAATTTACTCCTTGGTGCGAAACGAGTTTACCCGCCCCATCCCTCTAGCTGAAGTAGCCGATCTTATCAATATGAGTGAACAAGCCTTTAGTCGTTATTTTAAAAACAAAACCGGAAAAACATTTACCCAGTTCGTGAATGAATATCGCTTGGTACATGCCTGCAAATTACTTTCGGAAGGACAATTAAGTATTACGATGATATGTTATGAATGCGGCTTTAACAACTTCTCACATTTCAATAAAAAATTCAAGGAATATACTGGTAAAAGTCCTTCGCAATACCGCAATGAATTAAAAGCCATTTTACAATAAAAACGCCCTTCAAATGAAGGGCGCTAGATAATTCTTTTTCAGTGATATTTTCTATTTCTCTGACATGTTGTTTGGTCCTTCCCAAACTTCCAAAGATTTAGTGTTGAGTGCAACATAGTCATTGTTTCCAGCTTCTTTGGCTAAGGCCAATGATTTTTTAGCTGCTTTAATGGCTGCTTTCTTTTCTCCAGCTTTTGCGTAGATTAAAGATTGCTGTCTGTGGTACCAGAAAGCTGGCTTTTCGCGCATTTCAATCGCTTTTTCAATCCACATCTTAGCTTTACCAATATCCTTACCTGCTTCAAGGTAATATACAGCCGCTTGATAGTAATCTCTGTCTGAAGGTCCATTCATCACATTTTCAATACTAGCTGTAACTGCTTTATCTGTATGGAATTTAATTGGCACACCTACATAGGCATTTTCCCAGATCATACCTAGATTAGCAGAATCGTTTTTTATGTCATCAAAAGACATGGTAAACGTTTCTACAGACATAGGCATTGGATAAACTTGAGCAGAAACACTTGCAGCTACTTTGCTGTCATCCCATTTTTGAGGAGTTCCCCAGTTCTCTGCATCGCTGTAAAATATCACTTCCCAACTTTTGGCACTAGGCTTAGTAAAGATAGCATAGGTACCAGCTTTAACGTCCTTACCACCTATCATTACATCGTCACTAAAAGTAATTGCTGTATTTTTATTAGCTCCGGTTCTCCATAGTTTTCCGTAAGGTACCAATCCACCGAAAATGGTTCTTCCTTTCATTGAAGGTCTAGAGTATTCCAAAGTCACGTCTGTTAAACCAACTTGTTGTTCTACTTTTTGGCTCGTACTTGGTGCTGGGGTCTTAACTTGTGCTGTTGCTGCAAAAGCCATAAGGCCAGCACATACGAAAAGGACTAATTTTTTCATTGTAGTTTTATTAATGGTTATATTGATTTTCACGAAGGTACAACATGACCCGATTTTAATAGTTAACAAAAACATAAAATAGATTTCCGCTAGTATCTTACATTTGCAGTGTGAAAACGAAACAATACATCGCCGAGGCCATAGGTACATTTGCACTTGTTTTTTGCGGTACCGGAGCAATAGTTATCAACGAATTTACAGGAGGGACCGTGACCCATTTAGGCATAGCCGTAACCTTTGGACTTATTGTCATGGGAATGATCTACGCATTTGGAGATATAAGTGGTGCTCATATTAACCCGGCTGTTACCATTGCCTTTGCCTACGCCAAAAAATTTCCATGGAAAGAAGTCCCTGCTTATTGTATTTCTCAAGTCATTGGAGCTTTTGCTGCTAGTGGATTGTTACTTTTCCTTTTTCCTGATAATGATCTCCTGGGAACTACCCTCCCCCAAATAGACGTGCTTCGTGTTTTCATTTTTGAAGTACTACTCACCTTCTTTTTAATGCTGGTTATTATCAATGTATCTACCGGCTCTAAAGAAATTGGTGTAATAGCTGGAATTGCCATTGGTGGAATTGTTTTATTAGAGGCCCTTTTTGCAGGTCCCATCACTGGAGCTTCTATGAATCCTGCAAGATCATTGGCTCCAGCAGTAGTAAGTGGGCACTTAGAACATCTATGGCTTTATCTTGCTGCACCGATAATCGGTGCGATTTTAGCGGTGATCAGCTGTAAATTGGTGAAAGACGACAACTGTTGTGACGATAATTGTTAAATAACTGTAAATCTTTACTTTAGCAATTGATTTGAAGAAAATTCCTTCGTATATTTACACAAAAAGGAAATATGCTACGTTACTTAAAGAATATCTTCAGATTGAGAAAAAGGAAAAAAAAGGGAATAAGCGAGGAATTATATCGCTTGTTTCAAATGAACAAAAGGGTGACAACACTTCGAAAATAGTTGTTAATTTTGTTTAATCTTTTTGAATTAATCATAAACAAAGTGTACTTTTATGACTTAATCGTACATTTTGAAGATTTATACAATCCATTCTAAGCAAAAGCTACCCATTTCTGTAAAGGAAGCATGGGATTTTTTGTCTGATCCCAAAAACCTAAAAGTCATTACACCTGACTATATGGGGTTCGAAATTCTTACAGGAGCAGATAGACCTATGTACGCTGGCCAGATCATTCAATACATCGTCACCCCTGTTTTAGGAATAAAAACAAAATGGGTTACCGAAATTACCCAAGTAAAAGAAGGAACTTACTTTGTAGACGAACAGCGTTTTGGTCCTTACTCCCTTTGGCATCACAAACATTTTATTCATAAAATTGATGGTGGTGTTGAAATGGAAGATATTGTAGACTATAAAGTTCCCTTCGGAATATTGGGACAGTGGATACATCCTATCCTTGTAAAACCCAAACTAACACAGATCTTCGAATACCGGAAGAACAAACTCATCAAACTTTTTGGAGTACTGAAATGACCAAACAACACGTAAACATTTTTTGGTTCCGAAGAGATCTCCGTCTTCATGACAATGTAGGGTTCTATAAAGCATTGCAAGGTAAAAACCCTGTACTGCCTATATTTATTTTTGATACGGAAATACTAGATACCCTACCCAAAGATGATAGCAGGGTTAGCTTTATTCATAACACCCTGAACGCTATAAACACTCAATTGATGAAATTGGGGAGCGGTATCGCAGTTTATTATGGAAGTCCCATAGAGGCCTTTCAACAAATTGAAAATACATACCAAATAGCGCATGTTATTACCAATAGGGATTATGAGCCATATGCAAGGGATAGGGATACTAAAATTAAAGATTTCCTTGCAAAAAGAGATGTAGGATTTCACACTTACCAAGATCAGGTAATTTTTGAAAAGGATGATATTGTCAAAGATGATGGAACCCCGTATGTGGTTTATACACCATATATGAAGAAATGGAAACATCAATTTCAAAATCAATACATTTTAAAAAGCTACGATCCAAATCCTTATTTTGAGAATTTATTATTGGCAGATAATCTTCCATTCCTATCCTTGGAGGATATCGGGTTTGAAAAGTCTTCCATAACCGTTCCTAATTATCAAATCACTCCATCGCTTATTCAACAATATGAAGCTCAAAGAAATTTTCCTGCTGTAAATGGGACCTCACATCTAGGCCCACATTTACGTTTTGGTACAGTTAGCATACGTGAGGTTGTGGCCAAAGCCATTGCTGAAAAGAATGAAATATTCTGGCAAGAATTGATCTGGCGTGAGTTTTTCATACAAATCCTCTGGCACTTTCCCCACACTGTAACCAAGGCGTTTAAGCCTGCCTATGACTGCATTGTATGGAGAAATAAAGAAGAAGAATTTGAAAAATGGAAGCAAGGAAAAACAGGCTTCCCATTAGTAGATGCGGGTATGCGGGAACTCAATGCTACGGGATACATGCACAACAGGGTCCGTATGTTGGTTGCTAGCTTTCTATGTAAACACCTTCTTATAGATTGGCGTTGGGGAGAAGCCTATTTTGCTGAAAAATTGCTGGATTACGAAATGGCCAGTAATGTAGGCAATTGGCAATGGGCCTCAGGAAGTGGTGTAGATGCTGCGCCATACTTCAGGATTTTTAACCCAATCACGCAAATAGAAAAGTTTGACAAAGACAAAAACTACATAAAAAAATGGATCCCAGAAATAGATACTCCAAGCTATCCAGAAGTCATGGTAGACCATAAAGAAGCCAGAGAACGTTGTTTAGCAACCTATAAAGCTCATCTTGGTTAAAATTTGTAAGTTTTTTCCGTTATTTGTCTTTTTATCGGTTATTTACATATATTTATCGATGTTTTTACGTTGTATAAACATGAAGCCCCTAATCTTAACCTACTATGAGTATCGAAGAAAACACTTTTCGTAACCATGAGATTTCTGTAACCTACGAGCCCAAAAAATGTATTCATGCAGGAACTTGTTGTGCTGGACTTTCAGAAGTCTTTAGGTCTTCAGTAATTCCTTGGGTTGATCTAGATGGTGCGCCTACAGGAAAAATTATTGAGCAAATCCATAAATGTCCCTCAGGTGCATTGAGTTATCAATCCATTAATGAATTGGAGACTGTTAAGTAACATTTAACAGAAGTAACACCATAGGCGTACAATTTTTCTCCCAATTTGTGGTTACTTTTGTCATAACAAACCACCCTTACACTATGAAAATTTATACTCTATTGTTTCGTATTGCCTTATGCCTGTGCTTTGTCCCCACTTTTGCACAAGAGGCTCAAAATACTTTGGAAAATCAGTTTACAGATGTGATTGATAAATCCAATCGATATGAGGATTACAAGGTTGTAAAAATTTACAAGCTGAATAATCTTCGTAAAAATGTTCAAGATAGTATCGCTCTCATTGAAAAAAACCTTGAGACTGCTCAAGGAACCATCAATCAGCAAGCTGGAGAAATTACTACCTTGACTGAAAATGTTGCTAGCCTTCAAGGTGAATTGGCCACTTCCAAAAGTAAAGAAGATGGTATTGAACTCTTTGGTTCACTTATAAAAAAATCGACATATAAAACCACTATGTGGTCTATTATTGGGATTTTGGTGTTGATAGGAGTCTTTTTGTTTTACAAATTCAAGAGCAGTAATACCATTACCAAAGAGGCCAACGTAAAACTTTCTGAAACCGAGTCTGAGTTTGAAGCACACAGACAGCGAGCTTTGGAACGGGAACAACAACTGAGAAGAAAGCTTCAAGATGAAATCAATAAAAACAAAAAGGCGCTTTAAGCGCCTTTTTGTTTTTATTTTAAAATGGGTTCTTAATCGATTCTAGTAATCTTTGCACCAATAGCACGTAAACGTTCGTCTATATTTTCATATCCACGATCAATCTGTTCTATATTGTGAATTACGCTGGTTCCTTTCGCTGAAAGAGCAGCGATCAATAGTGATATCCCAGCACGAATATCTGGAGATACCATGGTAGTAGCTTTTAATTGCGACTCAAAATTATGACCCATAACAGTGGCTCTATGCGGATCGCAAAGAATAATACGGGCTCCCATATCTATCAACTTGTCAACAAAGAACAAACGACTCTCAAACATTTTCTGATGTATTAGCACACTTCCTTTTGCTTGTGTACAAACCACCAAAACAATGCTCAATAAATCTGGAGTAAATCCGGGCCAAGGTGCATCTGCTACCGTTAAGGTAGAACCATCTATATAGCCTTGTATTTCATATCCATCCTGAGCAGGGATATAGATATCGTCTCCTTTCTTTTCCAAGGTAATACCCAACTTTCTGAAAGTATCAGGAATTAACCCAAGGTTTTCCCAACTCACATTTTTAATCGTAATCTCACTTCGTGTCATGGCTGCCAAACCAATCCAACTTCCTATCTCTATCATATCGGGCAACACTCGATGATGACATCCTCCTAGGCTTTCAACTCCCTCAATGGTAAGTAAATTGGATCCCACTCCGCTAATGTTAGCTCCCATGGAATTAAGCATCTTACATAATTGTTGCAGATAAGGTTCGCAAGCGGCATTATAAATGGTTGTGGTACCCTTTGCAAGTACTGCTGCCATTACAATATTGGCTGTTCCAGTAACCGAAGCCTGATCCAATAGCATATTGGTTCCAGTGAGTCCATTTGGTGCATCCACACCGTAAAAACGCTCTTCTTTATTGTATCGAAATGTTGCACCCAATCTTATAAAACCTTCAAAATGGGTATCTAATCTTCTACGTCCAATCTTATCTCCTCCTGGTCTTGGAATATATCCCTTTCCAAAGCGAGCCAAAAGTGGACCAACAATCATGATTGATCCTCGTAAAGAGCTCCCCTCCTGTTTAAAAAGTTCAGATTCTAGATAATCTAAATTAATATCATCACTCTTAAAGGCGTATTTCCCTTTTCCAAGTTTTTGAATCTTAACCCCTAGATTTCCTAAGATGGTGATTAGTTTATTTACATCCCGGATATCGGGAATATTTTCAATAATAACCTCTTCTGAAGTTAATAATACTGCACAAAGTATTTGAAGGGCCTCATTTTTGGCCCCTTGTGGATGGATTTCCCCTTTTAGAGAGTGACCACCTTCAATTTGAAAAGTTCCCATAAGCCTATGTAGTGCGGATTAGGTTTAGAAGCGTTTGCGTGTTCGGTTCTTGTTCTTCCCTTTATTAGTATTGTTCTGCTTGGTAAATCGCTTCTTACTTTTAAGCAATTGCACAGAATCTGAAAGATCTTCATTACTATCATGTAGGTTGATTTTTCCATCAGAAAGTTCAACCAAATGTTGAAAAATCACACTATCCTCTACGGTATCTTTGTTCCAGTTAAGGAAAGACTTTTTCATATGATTGGCAATGGTTAAAACCAATGCATCTTTCATATCTCCATCTTCCCAACTATTTGCCACATCAATCATCCTCTTAATATTGTTACCATAAAAACGGTACTTAGGATAGTTTTGTGGATATCCCAAATGTTCGGGGCGTTCTGCCAATTCTTCACGGGAAGGTTTCGGGTATGGAGAATCTACATCTAGATTAAAATCTGAAATGATGAATAATTGATCCCAAAGCTTGTGCTGAAAATCTGGCACATCACGTAAATGAGGATTCAAGTTCCCCATCACTGAAATAATACTTTTAACGCATTTATTTCGAGCTTCTTTATCTTCTAAGGAAATGGCATGATCTACCATTTTCTGTATATGCCGTCCGTATTCGGGTATAATTAAATGTACACGCTCTGTATTGTATTCTAAATTTTCAATCAAAATGAAATAAGTTTAAGGAAGTATCTTCTTTGAAGTATAACGTTTGCAAAATACTAAAATTATAGGGAAATGACACCCTCTACTTTGGAAACTTCCAAATATTTTTCGATCACGGCATCTGGTGATTCCATAGTAACTCTTATAGATACGCTTGTGTATGTCCCTTTGGAAGAATCCCTTGTTTGTATGTCTGCATTTGTTCCACCAAAAACAGCTTTGATTTCTGCAATCTTTTCTGCAACAGCTGGAACAATAAATTTGAACATATATGGCGATGGCCAGTTAGTATCATCTTGTAGTTGGGTTCGTAAACGATCGTAGAACTCTTTGGATTTTTCCTCGTTTTTCATTGCTATATCCTAAAAAATGAATGCAAAGATACACTTTTCAGTATCAATAAATTGTTCCGATATTTGTACCATAAATTTGAGACAACTATTGAAAACAAAAAGAATTGTAATAACTGGCGGGCCTGCCACAGGCAAAACTGCTCTCATAGAACATTTAAAGTTCATGGGGTATGAATGCTACCCAGAAATTATCCGAGAATTTACCATGGAGGAAGTAGAAAATAAATCTGATGAAGAAATTCTATCCAATCCTATTGTCTTTGCAGATGACTCCTTGCAATTCAACAAAAGGTTGTTGCACGGTCGCCAAGCACAGTTTGAAGCTTCACTTGTATCTGATGAAAACTACATATTTTTTGACAGGGGAGTCGCTGATGTCTTAGCCTATATGGATTTTTTTGATCAGGAATACGATTCCTATTTTACAGATGCATGCAATAGCATTCCCTATGATGCGGTTTTCATCTTACCACCCTGGAAAGAAATCTTTGGAACGGATGAAGGACGTTTCGAAAATTTTGAAGAAGCCATCAGACTTCACGACCATCTAGAAGAACGCTACACCTATTTTGGACACAACCCAATTACAGTTCCGAAGGATACCATTGAAAACCGAATCAATTTTATCTTTTCTAAACTATCGGTCTGATTTTGAATACGCCGATTGACATACTAAAAAAGTATTGGAGGCACCAAAACTTCCGTCCGCAACAGGAAGCCATTATCAAAAATATAATGGATGGCAACGATACAGTTGCTCTTCTACCTACAGGTGGCGGTAAATCTATTTGTTTTCAGATTCCTTCCATACTTATGGATGGGATTTCCATTGTTATTTCTCCTTTGGTTGCCCTCATGGCAGATCAAATAAAGGGACTTAATGAAAAGGGAATCAAAGCTTTGCAAATCCCCGGAGGGATTTCTTTTTCAGAGCTAAACACCTTGTTAGAAAATGCATGTTATGGGAATTATAAGTTCCTATATCTTTCTCCAGAAAGGCTTCAGCAGGAAATTGTTCAGGATGCAATAAGAAGGATGCCCGTAAATTTAATTGCGATAGATGAAGCACATTGCATTTCGCAATGGGGCAATGATTTTCGACCTTCATATAACAATATCAAGATCATCAGAGAAATCCACCCCAATGTCCCTTTTGTAGCACTAACTGCAACAGCAACCCAAAAGTTACTGGAAGATACCATTGCACAACTCGAACTAAAAACCCCTACCATCTATAGGAGTTCATTTGCAAGAGACAATCTTGCATACCATGTAATACAGGAGCAGGATAAAATGTATAGAATGGAGCAATTTCTGAAAGATATAGAAGAATCTGCCATTGTTTATGTAAGGAGTAGGGCCTTATCAGAAAAAATATCTTTACGCCTTGAGCACTTGGGCATATCTGCTACTTTTTTTCATGGTGGTTTGCCCACAGAAGAAAAGAACAAGCGATTGCATGCATGGAAGAATGGAGAATTTTCTACTATGGTAGCCACTAATGCTTTTGGAATGGGGATAGATCATGGAGCAGTTCGCTATGTTATCCATATACAACTACCAGAGAGTTTGGAAAGTTATTTCCAAGAAGCTGGGCGTGCTGGAAGGGATGGAAAACCATCTTATGCCATAATTTTATGGGGTGAAGAAGACAAAAAGTTAGCGGAGCGACAATTTGTGGAATCGCAGCCAACATTTGCAGATGTTAAGAAGCTATATCGAACATTGAGTAACTATTTTCAAATTTCATATGGTGAAGGGGAATTTACAAGCCATCAATTTAATTTTACACAATTCTGCCAAACCTACAAACTACATCCAGCAAGTACCTATCATGGTATGAACATTCTTGATAGATTGGGGGTACTGAGCCTACAAAAAGAATTTGGCAGGAAATCCATCATTAGGTTTTTGGTCACCTCTGAAGTTCTTTTGCAAGAATTTGACAATCACATATCCTTTTCTCTAATAGGAAAGACCATCTTGCGTATGTATGGAGGGGTTTTTAATACTCCCACTCCTTTAAATTTGGATATGGTAGCAAAAAAACTATCGATGCCCAAAGCAAAAGTCATTTCTATCCTAAAAGAAATGGCAGACAGAAGCCTTCTAGAGTTACAACTCTTTGAAACAGATGCCTCCATTACGTTTTTGGTTCCAAGAGAAGATGAAAAAACATTAAATCCCCTGCGAAGTGAAATAGAATCACAAAAGGAAAAAAAGAAGCAGCAACTTGCCTCTGTACTTCAATATATAGAAAACAATAGTACGTGCAGACAATTACAAATGACCCACTATTTTGGAGAGTCCTTAGATACACCTTGCGGAAGATGTTCTGTCTGTAGAAGCAACAATGTTAAAAAATCGTCAGATATTTCTGTGATTTGCGATACAATTTTGAGTCTTTTAAAAGAAACACCTCATGACTCCCGAAGCCTTTTGAAAAACCTTAATTTTGCAGAAAAGGACGTGTTGAATGCCATAGCTTTGTTATTAGATGCAAAAAAAATTCAGTTGAATGCTGTAAACCAATACTTCTGTAAATAATCGATATAAAACCAACATCTTTGAAAGAACTCCAAATTATATTTATGGGTACCCCACATTTTGCCGTGGGAGTGTTACGAAAAATGATTGAAGAAGGCTATAATGTGGTTGGGGTTATTACTGCCCCAGATAAACCTGCTGGTCGTGGTCGCAAATTACGACAGTCTGCTGTTAAGGAGTATGCCATATCACAAGGATTACCGGTTTTACAACCTACCAACTTAAAAGCCCCAGAGTTCTTAGAGGAACTGAAGTCGCTAGAAGCAAACCTGCAAGTTGTTGTAGCCTTTAGAATGCTACCAAAAGTAGTTTGGTCATTGCCCGAATTCGGAACTTTTAACCTTCACGCTTCCCTCCTACCTGAATACCGAGGTGCTGCCCCTATAAATTGGGCCGTTATAAATGGAGAACATGAAACGGGTGCTACCACCTTTTTTATTGATGAAAAAATTGATACAGGAGCCATCATTGCTTCAGAACGAATAGCCATTGACGCTCGAGAAACAGCAGGAACCCTTCATGATAAGCTTATGGAGCTTGGAAGCAATTTAGTGGTAAAAACCTTGGTAATGATATCTAAAGGTTTGGCCATTCCAAAAGCGCAACCCAAAAACCTAGTATTTAAAGAAGCTCCAAAACTAACTTCAGAAAACACACAGATAGATTGGTCATTGCCATTAACACGTATCGATTCATTTATAAGAGGGCTTTCTCCCTATCCAGCAGCATGGACTGTGCTCATTAATAAAAGTGCCGAGATGAAAGTGAAAATCTATGATTGTGAAATGGTAGAAGAAGCACATTCTGAGAATAATGGTAAAATTATAATAGAAAAAAGAAAGCTTAAGGTAGCAACGCAAAGTGGATACCTATATATTAAGGAAATGCAAATTCCAGGGAAACGAAAAATGCAGGTTAGTGACCTTTTGAATGGTTTTGAATTTGATGAAGGAGCTTATTTCTCGTAAACCCTTGTTATCACTGATTTCGTTAAAATCCGATTAAAATACCCCATCTTTATTAACAAAGCTTTCAAGTTATCAACAAAAACGTTGATTTACCCCGTCATTACTTGCATGGATGGATAATCCGACTAAATTTGTAGGGCAATTATTAAAAGTTTAACCAACAATTAATTTTAAAAAGTAAACTATGAACAAATCAGATTTAATTGACGGAATGGCAGAAGAAGCCGGAATCACTAAAGCAGCTGCAAAAAAGGCGTTAGAGTCTTTCTTAGGTAATGTTGAAGGATCCCTTAAAAAAGGAAACAGAGTATCTTTAGTAGGATTCGGTTCTTGGTCAGTGTCTAAAAGAGCTGCAAGAGAAGGAAGAAACCCACAAACAGGAAAAACTATTCAAATCGCTGCTAAGAATGTTGTAAAATTCAAAGCAGGTGCAGATTTATCCGGTAGTGTAAACTAATCACATTATAGTTTTATAATGAATAGAACCCTGTCCCTAGTGGACAGGGTTTTTTATTGCAAAAAAATAAGAAAACTCAAAACAATTGCATATTATCAAATTATTACTTAGCTTTAATTGACTAAATCACATGTAATGATTGGCCTTAAACCAACCAAGGGTGTTTTGCTCGTGGCCGAACCCTCAATTATTGGAGATGTGTCCTTTAACAGATCTGTAGTATTGTTAGCCGAGCATAATGAGAATGGATCTGTCGGATTTATTCTCAATAAGCCATTGGAATATTGTCTGCGTGATTTTTTACCTGAAGTGGATTCAAGTTTAAAGGTTTACAATGGAGGCCCTGTAGAACAGGACAACCTTTATTTCATCCACCGTGTTCCCGAATTAATCCCAAACAGTATAGAAATTTCTAATGGTATTTACTGGGGTGGTGATTTCAACACCATATTGGGCATGCTACAAAACAATGAACTTTGTGATAGTCAAATTCAATTTTTCTTAGGTTATTCTGGTTGGTCCAGTGAACAACTGGAAGAAGAACTGGAAGTAGAAAGCTGGGTAGTGACCAAAAATGATGCGAAAAATGATATTATTGGTGGTTGTTGTGAAAACTTCTGGAAAGAAAAAATGATCGAATTTGGAGGTGATTATATGTTGTGGTCCAACGCTCCCGAAAATCCACACCTTAATTAGGCCAATCTGGCTTTTACATTCAATTTTCCTAGTAAATCCTTTGCAACTTTAGTCTCGTACTCTTTTTTTCTATACTTTGTTATAGGTTGAATTCCAACTATTGTATTTGTAATAAACATCTCATCAGCCTTCTGAAGCTCAAAAGGCGAGATAGAGGTTTCTTCAAGAATATAGTCTGGTAATTGTCCTATGATTGAAATAAGCTGTTTTCTAAGGATTCCATTCAAACAACCATCTGTAAGCGGCGCTGTTTTTATCTTGTAACCATTCACCAAAAACAAATTGCCTTGCAATGCTTCTATCACTTGTTTTTTATCATTGAGTAACAAACAGTTTTGATAATCATTTTCTTTGGCAAATATGCTCCCTAATATATTCACGGCTCGATTGTTAGACTTTATAGTAGATAATAGTCCAGCATTCACATAATGGTCTTTAAAAAGCTCTACTTCATAAGGATCTTCAGAAAGAACATAGAAAGGGTTTTCCAATGATTCGGCAACTATTAGATAATCAACGTCATTAGAACTTGGTGTATATTTCCCTCCCCATCTTCTCCAAACCAAGAGTTTTACACGATAGGCATGAGATGTTTCTAGTTGCTTCTCTAGGGTTTTCATTATTTCTGCGGCGAGAAACTCTAACGTAAAGCTCATCGGAATTTCCATGCGCATGATCCTCATAGAGGCCATCAATCTAAAATAGTGATCCTCCCAAAATAGGATTTTACCTGCTGATACTTTAATGGTTTCGAAAACAGCATCTCCATAATGCAGTCCTCTATTGGAAACTGAATTGGGGTAATTTGTTTCAGAAATGATATTGCCGTTGTAATTAATCATAAAAAAAAACCGCCTTTAGAATAAGACGGCGCAAAGATACTTATTCTTTGTGTTGATTAGGTAGACCCTAAGATATGTTTTAGATTAGATACCATATTATCCCATAGCATTTTTCCTTCTTCAATTTCGTCTTCTTCGGCAAAATCTGTCACCATAAGAGATACATCTTTCGTTATATCATCTACTTGTATACGAAGTTCGAAGTAATAGTCGGTATCTTCATCATCTTCCCAACGAAATTTAATTCGTTCTCCATTCTTCTTTCCTAGCAGTTTTGCAATTTCTTCGCTGCCTTCCCAAATAAACGTAAAATACTCGCCACGGGAGTTCACATTATCGGCATACCACTCGCTCATGCCAGAAGGGGTTGATATATATTGGTATAAAAGGGATGGAGAAACATGTATAGGAAACTCCATTTCGTATTTTACTTTTTCGTCCATGTATTAGAATTAGTTAGCTATAGCCCAATATAGATATTAATTTGAAAACTCAAAAAGAAAGGGGTTGAAATTTTTGAGCTATTTGCATTGTGTAAAAAACACCTTCCATTTTAGTTGTTTTTTGATTATGGTTTACTTTTTCGAAAATTAGTAAATTGTAACCAGAGAAGTGTTTCGAAATTGTTTCATTTTTCAAAAAACAGGAAAAATCCCCTATTAAATTGGGCCTTTAGAAAGTTGTAGCGTAGGAAAAATCGTTATATTTAGGCTCAATTTTTACTACTTTTCTTACAAAGTGTTAAAAACATTGTGTATAACATGCAGTAAAACAAGGTTCTAACCGTAATGCTATTGGCTATTTTCGCAGGTATAAATCAAAATTTTTATACCCATGAAAACAATCAAACTAACAATCATGTCCTTAGCAATTTTTGGAGCCCTTTACAGCTGTACACCAGAAAACTTAGAAAACAATGAGTACCAAACCGACAAAAAGGAAGTTTGCCCTCCGAATGACAGAAACTGTAACGGCATTCCTGATAACGAAGAATAGCCTATACACAACAATGATTACTATCCTTGCGGTAGTAGCACCATTTTTACATTTATTAGCGAAGCCCGGCCAAGCCGGGCTTTTCGGTTTCAAATGGATGTCCTCCTTTTTATTTGCCTTAGGTTGGCCCATTTCTATTATTTGTGCTGGTTTGTTGTTGCATATGGCTTCTGAACATATTGTGGGGGAACTTAGAAAAGGGTTTGCCCTTATTTCCACAATTATTATTGGACTGGGAATTTATTATCTTATCTATACATTGGTTCCTATGCATGCTGTTGGAGCTGGAGATTTCTCTCCAATAGTCTATTACCTGTTCCTACTCCTATCTACTATAGCTGCTATTATGGGAGTTCGTTTCATTACTCGGGGTATTAAATTCACAGAAGCAAAACTAAAAGCCAGTATAAGCCGCCTTATTGCCTTTATAATTAATAGTGATCGCTATATTGAATCCAATGAAAAGCGTTCTCAATACTTTAAAGACTATATGGGAGAGTTTGAAGAGATTACCAAATGAAAAAAAACGAAGGGGAGCACATACTCGAGCAATTAATAAAACAAGGATTGCTAGAGTCATCTAAGGATAAAGAAAAATTAACTCGGTTGGTTGAAGAAGAATTAGAAGCAGATTCTGACTCTGATGAATGGAGAACGATGGAATCTGAAGCTTTTTCATTTTTCTAGTCGTTAATTTATAAGCTACAAGTTCATTTTTACCTTTTTCGTCTAGACCAAACAAAAAAGAAAACCAATGCCATGATGACCATGGCAAACAGTGCTGCCCCCAGAAAATAGTTTTCTCGTGTAGCGTCATCCTGCAAAAGAAAGAATTGTAGGCTATTTAAGATGTTCTTCATGGTTTTTAAATTAATTAGAATTACATAGAAACTATCAATAGTTGGTTATTCTCAAGAGATTGCACCAAAGTTTTTATATAGTCTTTAATGCTTTTTTCTCTATTCTGTTTTTCCACAATATCAATATTTCCACTCCATAATAGTTCGCGTTCTTTGTCGGGACATATACAATATAAACTAGTCTGAGCATGATATAATGTATATGTTTCATATTGATTATGGAAGTGGGAAACATCTTGTGTTTGATAATAATCTTCTCTAAAAGAATTGAAAGAATTATCAAAATCCCTTAGGCTTTGCATCAGGGTCATCTTGTCTTCAGAGCCAATAATCTTAGAAAAAAGGATCGCATCAAAGCCAGCTTCAAGAAGTTGTTGCTCAATCAAATTTAATTCTTCTTCTGTTTTCCGTTCATCTGTAAATGAAGTTTCAAAAAAATCAATACTTCTAACAGCGATTACATCTTCTTTTTCCAATTTACTAGCCAACAGTTCTTCAAATTGGTGCCTAAGCTCCTTGTCTTGAGCCAAACCAATAACAAGCACTTTATTTGCTTCAAAATGAACTGTTTCTGGGCTTTTCCATTCATTTACAAGTTTACTGGTAGAACAACCGGTAAGCATAAAAAATATTCCTGTAATAATTATTGACATTCTCATAATGATTGTTTTTTTGATTGTTGAATTTGATATTTTATAATGTTCTATTTTGAAATTTGTTTTTGCTTTTGCTTTTTCATGATTTGTTGGATCAATTCGAAAATCTTCTTCTTAGTATCCTTGTATTCATCAATGTATTTTAGCACTTCCATCTTCAATGAATAGTGTTTTTCCTTGAAGCTTTTTTCTTCTTTTATCTGGTCTACGCCATCTACTAGGATATCAAGCTTATTGTGATGCTTCACTACATTTAGCAGTAATAGATCTACTTCTTTTTCTTCTTTTAACAATTCAACAATAAGCTGTTCTCCTTTTTCCCTTATATCATCTGAAATGAGGGCGAGGGTATGGTTCTTTATGAGCTGGTCTAGAAAATTCTGCTCAACTTTTATAAATTCAAGCTCAGATTTCCAGTCCTGTGTTACTTCATGAAGTTCCTCGGGGCTACTCCACTCCACAAACCGATATGCAATTCCTGTTGTTTTCATTTTTTTGTTTTTAAAAAATGACAGGAAGTACCTCCTCGTATACTTCCCGCCATTGGGTTCAAGCTATCTCAATTGCCTTTTTGGGTGGTACTTTATCCTCTTCATCCTTAAGAAGATAAACTTTCAGAATACCGTCATTATAGGTAGCTTGTACTTTTTTGTCTTGATTTACCGAGCTGGGAAGTCGTATTTTTCTATCGAATTCTTGATAACTGAATTCTCTACGGGTATACCCTTCGTTTCCATCTTCGGTTTCTTCTTTTTCTCTTTCTGCACATACATGCAGTAAATTGTCTTCCATAGTAACTTGGATATCCTCTTTGGAGAAACCAGGAACAGCAAGCTCAATCTCGAAACTATCACTGTTCTCTTTTACGTTCATTGCTGGAACATTTCTATCTTGAATAAAAAAATCAGCAGCAAAAAAATCGTCGGTGTCGAACCAAGGAGAAAGTCCTTCCGAAAACCATGGAAGCCTTCTCTTGTTCAATTTAATTAGTGACATAATACTACGATTTAGGATTATTATTTTACTGTATTAAAGATACGTTTAGAAAGACTCCAACGAAATGATAATTATCAGTTTCACAAGGGTTTAAATAAAATGACCACCCTTATTATCATACTAAGATTTCTACTGTATCACCTAATTTAGGCAGGGAAGTACGCCACTGGTAAATATCTTCTATTTTTACCCTAAGAACGTCTTGTGCTGTGGGTTCACCATGTATCAAGAATACTTCCTCTGGTATGTTTTTAATATCACTTATCCAGTCTAAAATCCCTTCTTGATCCGCATGGGAAGAAAGTCCTTGTATATGATGTATTTCAGCATTCACAGGATAGTATCTGCCAAAGAATTTAACTTCGTAAGCCCCTTCCAAAAGTTGCCTTCCCCGTGTCCCCTCAGACTGGTACCCAACCAATAACACTGTAGTTGTAGGCTCGTCTATTAGTTGCTTTAAATAGGTGAGTACGCGTCCTCCGGTAATCATGCCGCTGCCAGCAATAACTACTTTTGGTCTTTGGTCATCTATGGTTTCCCAAGTTTCCTTATACGAAGAAACAATGGTCATTCTCCGTTCCAAATTTCCCAAGTCGGAAATGGATAGTTTGTGCCAATCTGGAAATTGCTCGAATACCTTGAATACATTATTGCCCATGGGGCTATCTATAAAAACAGGGATGTTTGGGATGTTGTTTTTCTGGTAAAGAGACCAAAACAAAAACATTAATGTTTGCAGGCGTTCTACAGCAAACGATGGAATAATGAGGGCTCCTCTTTTGTTCAATGTATCTAATACCAATTGTACCAATTTTTCAGAAACATCTTCTTTTGGATGTAACTTGTTACCATAAGTACTTTCTAGAAATAAGTAATCTGCCCATTTGGGTTTCTCTGGAGGTCTTAATAAAAAATCATCAGTACGTCCAATATCTCCTGAAAACACAAATACTTTTCCGTAAATATCCAACTCGATGAATGTTGAACCAATTATGTGCCCATTGTATCTAAATCGTACTTTGATTTCATGAAAAAGAGTAATCCACACATCTCTGTTTATTTCCCTAAAAAGAAGAACGGTCTCTTGTGCTTCCTTTTCTGTATAAAATGGTAAAGCAGGCTGATGTTTGGAATATCCTTCCTTATTGGCATTTTCTGCTTCTTCTTCATGAATCTTAGCACTATCATTTATGATGATTTCAGTAATGGCAAGTGTGGGAGCGGTTCCTAAAATTTCGCCTTTAAAGCCTTGTTTAACCAATCTGGGTAGGTATCCTGTATGATCTAAATGTCCATGGGTAAGCAACACCATGTCTATGTTTGATGCCGGGAAAGGGAAAGTGTTCCAGTTTTGTTCCCGAAGTTCTTTCAGTCCTTGAAACATTCCACAGTCTATTAAAATATTCCCGCTTGGGGTTTCCAATAAAAATTTAGAACCTGTAACTGTCCCTGAAGCACCCAAAAAATGTACTTTAACCGTTCTCATTTTTTCCTAAGTTACACAGAGTATTTTCACCTCATTGAGTATACGGTCTTTTCTACTGTCTGAAACACCTAGATGATCTAAATAGAAATGATCATGAATAAGTTGACGGCACAATACCACGTCCCTACTCAATAAAAATTGTTTCTCTCTATTAGTAAGCAACGTAGAAACGGTAATAGGATACAATCCTAAACGGTCTATCCTATCTTTAAGCCCATCATCCTTGGGGTAATCCCAACTCATGAGTTTAAGGCCTACACAGTTTCCATAGGTCCTAGCATCTTTGGTAAAACGGGTATTGGTAACCACCCAGCATTCATTGGGAGCATTATCTTTATCATGCCCTTTAAAACTCATCATTATATCTTTAAATCTAGAATTGATATATAAGGGTACTTTTACATCGCATTTATAACCGGGATCGGAATGAAATTTACACTCTATCAAAATTGTCGTATCATTTTTCTTTGCAACTACATCTACTTCATGGGTTACGCATTTTCCAGGGATGTAATTATTAATAGAGATTTTGTAACCAGAATAATGTAGAATGGCTCCAACAAAATGTTCAAAGGGGAATCCTGTTGGGCCTAATTCGTATATGGCTTTTTTAAGCTTGTACCTAGACGCATAGGTTGATTTCTTCTTCTTCAACAATGCAAAAGAGCGGTTATAAATTTCCTTTGTAGATATACCATGATAGAGTTCATCTCTTACTACGTTAACAATTTCGTCTATCGTAGCATTATCGGCACCACTACGCAATAAGGAACCTCTAAGTTTTTCAAAGGAAAACCGAGCCTTCTCGCCTGTAGATTTTATAATATCTACTTCTTGATCTTCCATAGGATATGATTATGGGGTATCATTTTTTATCAAAATAATCCCGAACCCAAGCCTTCATTTGGTTTTCAGTCATACTGTCTGCTTTATATAAGCCCCTTATTTTAGGAGTAATTTCTTTGCGCGAGTGTTTGACCTCCTTCACAAATTTTTCTCCAGTTTCAGCAGGCCCAAATATTACAATCGCCTCGGCCCATGATACATGCTCGAAAATATTTTCGAAATATTTCTTCATTTGGTTTCTTTCTCGCTCTAGATACGTTTTGTCCTGAACAACATCCTGTGGTCCTCCTTTAAGTCGAGTACCAGATCCGCCATGGGGTCTATAACTATCAACATGAGATTCTATTCTTTCCAGTTTTTGTGGTTCTTCTCCTTCTTGTGATATGATATAGGCTTCTTTTTTGTCGAGCCAAATTCCAACTTTCTTCATAATCCTTGATTTTTAGTTTCTTAAATCATGCATAGCCAAAATGGGGATTTCTGTATTTGTCCCAATTTTCTTTATCATGGCTTGATTAAATATTGTATTGAATAGTGTGTGCTTTTTATTGATAAAAGCAATCATTTCACTGCCCCGACTCTGTACAAAGAGCCGCAATGCAACATCTACACTGGTGTTCTCTAACGTATGGAAACTATATTCTAATCCCTCAAAACATTCTTCAAGCAACGCTTTATAGTTTTCTTGAACATCATCTAATGCCAGTTCTTGTTGTACGTGTAAAATACGTATAGGCGCATTTGTAATTCGGGCTATTTCTGTAAGATATGCGAGTTCCCTCCGTTTAAAGTGGGTCCTAAAGCTTGTGGGAAATACAATTTCATTAGGTTCTGAAAAAATAATGTCTGGTGGAATCCCCAATACAGGGCAATTCCTTATTTTTTCCATAGCCATGACTGCATTGCTACCAAAATAAGCACTGAGACTATTGCTTTTACCTTTTGTGCCCATAACCACCAAGTCAATATCCTTACGCTCTATAATTTCCTTCATGGCAGGGATAAGTCCTTTATCATTCGATATATAATAATAGGTATGTTCTATAGATTCGTCTCGAAAGGATATTCTTTGGGAAATTTTATTCAATTCATTTTCAGATTTTTCCAATACAAGCTGACGATGGTTTTTGTCTGTTGGCAAACTCGTTAATTCATCTGTTGTATATTCATCAACATCATAACAATTGAGTATGTATATGTCGCATTGTTCGTTTTTAAAAAGCTCTAAAGCGTAACAAATAGCTCCCCAAGCATTTTTAGAAAAATCGGTTGGGATGAGTATCTTCTTTTTCATAATCTATCTTTGTTTTTCTAATTATAAATTTATCCAGTTCTAATATCAAAAACTATGATATTGGTCAATTGGAAGAGGGAATCATTAAAAAAGGAATTCCAGGATGTAGGGCGACTTTTTTTACTATAGATTCTCTAAAAAGGCTCTTTAGAAAACCATATTTATAGTATACGATGGCTAAAATATCTATATGGTTGCTATATACATAATCTGAGATAACCTCGGTTTTATTGACTCCTTTTTCTAACCAGCAAACCTCACTGTGGATGGGTTTTAATTTTTCAATAAGCTGAAACATATGCTCTTTTCTATCCAATTCCATTTGTTCACTATCTCTTATATGGAGAATTTGAATGGACGCATTATTAGTTTTTGCCAAGCTAGTAAGTGATTGTACCTCGAAATCGGTATACGGAAATTCCAATCCAGCAGCAAAGGCAATTCTTTTCACTGGGTGATAATCTATATACTCTGGTACTACCAAAAGAGGAGCTCCCTTTATTTTTTTAATGACCTGAATGGCCGTACTGCCCAAAAGCACTTCTCGTGCTCCTGTTTGCCCTTTGGTTCCCATAACCACATAGTCTATATTCATTCCCATGATAAGGTAATTCACTTCGGTGGTTAACATCCTAGAAGATGCTATGGTCTCAAAAATATGTCCGCTGCCTTCACAATCCATGGTAATAGAATGTTTCAACTCCAACAGTCCCACTTCCGTTTCAGAGAATAGTTCTTCCATAACCTCTTCAGAACGTCCAATATCTATCCGGCTCGTAAGTCTAGAGACCTCACTTTCAAATGAATGTAATAAGTAAAACTTACAGGGTTCATTACCAAATAGCTGAGTTGTATACAACAAGGCATTGTAGGCATTGTTAGAAAAATCGGTAGGTATTAATATATTTTTCATGACTTTATGATTTGGAATGGATTCTTTCTTCAGAAGGGATTACCATAAATGGAACCTTGGTGTGATATACAATCTGATTGATCACGGGTTTAAAAAGAAGGTTTTCAAAAAAACTATGTTTGTTATGAATCATGACCAAGAAATTGATTTTGTGTTTTATTTGAAACTCTTCAACAGCTTCAACCACATCTACCCCTTCGGCCGTATGGAAAATATGAGCTGAGTTTTTAAAATATGTATCCAAAAATTCCTTGTTTTTGCTTTGTTCAGGATTCAACGGAATACCGTAGTAGGCATTCAATATATTGGTTCTAGCAATTTGCTTTTCAGATATTTCCTTGAGTAATAGAAAAAATCTATTGTTTTGGTCAAATTTAAAATCGGTTGCAAATAGTATTTCCTTAGGCACCTCATAATGAAAGCTAGATGGTACCACAATAACGGGGCATTCTACTCTTTTAATGGTGTGCATGGTTTGAGAGCCCAAAAAGACTTCCTTGGCCCCAGTAGCTCCATTGGTACCCATCACAACCAAATCTATATTATGGCTTTCCACGAGGTCATTTATTTCACTTATAAGCATATTAAAAGCAGATAGCTTTACAAAAATGTGTTTAGCGTCTACAAACTCCTTTTTTATACGCTCTTCAACCTCATCTAATCCTTGTCTGGAATGAGTAGAAGCCATTTGTTCTAATTGTAATGCCGAATAGCTGTTTACCATGTTTATACCTACATAATAAGAGGCTGGTGTATATGTATTCAACAAATAAAATGTACAGTGTTGGTCACTAAACAACTGGACAGCATATCGAATGGCATTAAAGGCATTCTCTGAAAAATCGGTAGGTAATATTATTCGTTTCATAGGTACATTTTTTAAAAGTTAGCGCAGTAGATTCTGCATTATTAGAAATGGAATTTTAACCTGCAATCCCAACTTTTCTATCGTAGACTCGTATAAAAGACTCTCCATATAAGAGTGTCGGGAATTGACCATGACAAGCATATTGATCTTATCATTTTCAATACAATGATTAATCCCTTCGGTAAGATTATCTCCCACCAAATGAACATGATAGGTGTTGTTTTCATCTAGACTCGTATCCAGAAAGCGTTTATTGTCTTCTTGCCTGTGTGATAACTTTTTAGTTTTAGATAGATACAGAAACTGAATCTTAGCCGAAAAGTTTCCTGCTATCGTACTTAGGAGTTTTAATTCTCGTCTTTTGTACGGAATCATATAATTTGTAGGGAACAAGATATTTTCTGGTATTTCATTACGATATTCACTGGGGACAGCCAAAACTGGACATTTTACGTATTTAACTACTTGTAATGTCTGGCTCCCAAAGACTATATCCCGGTCGTCGGTTTTCCCCTTGGTTCCCATAATGATAAGGTCTAAATCTTGAGCATTGGCCATATCATTACAGGTATCTACCAATGACTCAAAAGCAGCCAGGTAATCATAGTTATGTCTAGGATTAGGAGATATTTCCAACATTTCCTGAACTACTTTTTGAAGTGATCTATTGATTGCTTCTTTTGTTTTATCCTTAAATAATTCGAAGAAATGACGGGACATCTCCATGGTATTGGCATAGACATCATCTGCATAACAATTCACAATCAAAAATTCACATTTTTGATATTTAAGCAATTCCATTCCGTATCGAATGGCATGGAACGCATTTTCAGAGAAATCTGTTGGAATCAAAACCCGTATCATAATTCAGATTTAAAATGCTCATATCTAAAATTATGAAGGATACAAGATTTAAAAAATGATTTTAATCAGCTTAGATCACTGCCAAGCAAACACTTACTCGTGGAGAACCAGAAATGGGATTTTTGTATGATAGCTAATCTTTTCTACGGATGATCTAAAAAGGAGTCGCTGGAAAAAATTAATATTCTTTGCTACCATCGCAATAAGTTTGATATCATTGGCAAAGACAAAATCTGCCAAGGCATCTTCTATAGGGACATTAGGTAGAAAATGAAACTGATGTTGGTAATCTTCCATAAAATCCTTTAAAAAATTCATGTGTTCTGTTTGTGTGTCACTCAAAGAACTTTCTTTATCGGTAAGATGTAGAATATGCAGCTTAGGATGGTGTTGTCCAATAACCTCTGCAAGGGTTAGTAGTATTTTACTTCGATAGTAACTATTAAAGTCTGTGGGGAAAGCTATGGCATTAGGCGCTGTATAACGAGCATGTTCTGGAATGATCAAAATTGGGCACTTTACTCGGGCAATTACCTCACCGGTTCGACTTCCTACGGTAACCTCTTTTAAGCCTGAAGCTCCTTTAGTTCCCATGACAATAAAATCAATCCTTTTATCTGCTACTTCCTGTCTAATTCCCTCAATAAAGAAGGAATGTTTAAGAATGGTTTGGAAACTATGTCGTGTGTTAGGAAAAGTGTCCTGAATCCTAGCCAAAGTATTGTTCAATTCATCAACACTGCTTGTGGTGTCTGTGGCAAAAAAGATTCCATTGGCTACAGCATCATCATTTCTATTGACAAATAAATCGATATGTAACAAATAAAAATTTGCAGGCTCTTCTCCAAAAAACTGAATACCATACCTAATGGCATTCCATGCGTTTTCAGAAAAGTCTGTGGGAACTAATACATTAATCATTTCTACTACTTATAGAAACAAATGTATTTTTATGAGTGCCTCTAAAATATGATAAATGTCAGTTTAACTGATATGGTGAAGTTCTTTTAGTTTCAATATCCTAATATTGCGTCCTTCAATTTCTATGAGTCCTTCTTTCTTAAAACCAGATAAGGTGCGAATAAGGCTTTCGGTAGCAATACCTGCAACACTGGCTAAGTCATGTCTGGATATTTTAATATTTTCTTCTGGCTTTTTATGAAGTATTTCTGCAAATTGCAAGATAGTTTGTGCCGTTTTTTTACGAACTGAACTGTATGCCATTTGTAGAAGCTGCTGTTTTGCTTCGGATAAATTATTTGTAAGAAGGTTAATAAGTTCTAACGATACCAAATTACTTTTTTCCAATATCTCCTTGATTTCTGTTTTAGACATCCCAGATAATTCTACATCTTCTATGGCTGTGGCAGACTCATGATATGGAATGTTGTCTACGAAAGACGTGAAGCCCAGAAAATCATCTGCTTCGTATAAGGCAGTAATGAGCTCTTTACCGCTTTCATCCATCCTGTGGCTCTTTACGACTCCTTTTAATATTAGGTATACATAATTGGAGTGCCCTCCTTCTTCATAAATACTTTCTCCTTTCTTATAGTTGGTAATGGCCCCGTTGTCATCGAAGAAGTTTTTCAATTCGTTCAGGTTTCGAAGTATTTCATTATCATGAATTTCTTCTTTGGGAGTATTCTTAGTTGTGATGAGTTTGGCCAAAATCGCTGCTTTTGCCAAACGACTTTCAATAGCACTTAGAAGTTCTTCTTCTTCAAAAGGTTTGGTGATATAGTCATCGGCTCCAAGATCCATTCCTTTTCTTACTTCCTTATGCTCGGTTTTTGCCGATAAGAAAACAAATGGAATATGCATGGTGTCTGGGTTCTTAGACAGTTTTTCCAATACTTGATAACCATCTGCCTCTGGCATCATGATATCACAGATAATGATATCTGGACCCTCATTTTGGGCTTTTTCTATTCCAAGTCGTCCATTGGGTGCCATAATTACAGAATACCCAGAAATTTCCAGAAGCTCAGCTGTATTTTCACGCAAAGCCATGTCATCTTCTATGATAAGTACCTTTTTCATCTAGATTTACTATTAGTGGTTGGGGTTTGGAATCGTAATAACGAAGGCACTACCTTTACCTTCTTCACTGCTAAAGGTAATATTACCTCCTAGATTTTGCAAATGACTTTTTACAATATTCAATCCAATACCAGTGCCTTGATCTGTTAACACATTGGCAGCACGGAAATAACGGTTGAAAATAAACTTCTGCTCTTTTTTGGGTATTCCTATACCTTGATCTATGATAGAAATAATCAACTCTTCTTTTTCCTGGGTTACGTTGATTTTGATTGCGGTTTCTTCTGGTGAATATTTGATAGCGTTATTCACCAAATTAGTAAGTACCAAGCCTAAGATCTTCTCATCAAATTCCAACATTATACTATCTATATTGTCTGGATATATAATCTTTTGTCCATTCTTTAAATGGGCGTTGGCATCATATACTACTTCATTTATTAATTTACTTAAAGGAAACTTCGTGAACTTGTAGTTTACCTTACCACTTTCTAAGCGTTCTATAGACAAGAAATCATTGATGATATTGTTAAGGTATCTAACCTTATTCTGTATGGTTTTAAGGTGTTTTTCCCGTTTTTCCTGATGCTCGGTTTCGGTATACTTCCCTATTAAAGTGGCTGATGTAAGAATCCCGCTCAAAGGGGTTTTAAATTCGTGTGATACTAAGGAAAGAAATTTGGTTTTAAGTTCGTTTAAGTCTTTTTCTTTGGCTAAAGCTTCGGTTAATTGACTGGTACGCTCTCTAACCGTATGCTCTAACGTCTGGGTATAATTTTTCCGTTCTGTAATATCTGTTACAATGGCCATTACATACTTGTTGCTTTCAACAACAAAAGGGTTTAGCCCCGCTTCTACCGGAAAACTAGTGCCATCTTTTCTAACACCGAATAAATCACGCCCCTTCCCCATTTTTCGTTTATCACTTTGCTTTACAAATTTTGTAACGTGACTGTGGTGGTGTTTTCGATATTCCTTTGGAATAAGGACATCTAATGAAAGCCCCGAAAGTTCATTGTTTTCATAACCAAACATCTCGTTGGCCGACCCATTAGTTGTAACAATTTGTTGTTCATGGTTTACAACGATGATTCCTTCGGAAACAGAATCGAAAATGGTTTCGAAAACTTCGGAAAATTTATCCTGAAAAAATCTCATACGCCAAAAATACATATTCCCTCAGGATTTTTGGGACTGATATATGTCATAGTATTCAAAATAGACAACTACTACTTTAGTTCTATAAATTCTTTAGTTATGAAAATTCAAGAACTTCACGTTTCCTTCTACCAAGAAATTGGACAACTCTTCTATGCAGTTGCTGCTGCAGACAAAGTAGTTAGAAAATCTGAATACGATGCCTTACGGAAATTTATAAGGGAAGAATGGCTCTCTCTAGATGATTATAAAGATACGTTTGGAAGTGATGCAGCCTTTCAGGTAGAAATTGTTTTTGATTGGTTTGATTATGAACAGATGAATGCAAAAGACTGCTTTGAAAGCTTTTCAGAGTTTTACAAGGAACACCCATCGCTTTTTACGCCAGAAAGGAAACAACTTATTTTAAAAACAGCACATGCCATTGCCAATGCTTTTGCTGGAAAGAACAAATCTGAGCTCATTTTCCTTTCAAGGCTTTCATTACTATTCAAAAAATGATAAATGTCATATTTTGAGAATATTCCTCCGTGTATTTTTGTTCCCAATAGTTTCCTACGGAATATATTACATAGACTGTGAATCTTTATTGTTATCATTACGAATTGTATATATGTAACATATAAGTAGGGACATGATTATTGGTTGGAGTTAATTTTCAAACTTCAAAAGGTGCGCTTCTGTTAGTGGGCGCACCTTTTTTTATGGAGCTGATGAAAGTCATTTTTTACAGCGTATTTCAGAGCTACTTTTATTCAAAATCAATAACTCATGAAAACGATACTTTCAATAGTACTACTAACTATATTTTTGGGATGTAAATCTGATCCCGAAAAAACCCTTTCTTATCCTGATGAAACGATTTCCAATGAAGTGCAAGAAAAGACATTGGAAAATAACAAAACCCTTCAAGAAGACTTAGACCTGCAAAAAGAAAAGTCTATTGAGCTAAAGCAGCGGTCTCTCATTGAAATGGAAGACGAAAAGGATGAACTGCAGGAATTGATCATTACAAAAACCTATGTAAAGGAAGAAGACCTTTTTACCATCAATTTTCAATATCCATTACTTAATGAAAGTCTAAAACCTTCCTATGCCAATTTCAATGAATACATAAACGATTATTATGTAGATATTGCTGGGACTGAAGCTGGTATTCTAGAAGACAAGGAGCTTTTCTGTGATACTATACGAACTAATAGATTTCGAGAAAAACGTTTTATAGATTACAAGGTCTATAATGTTAATGACCAATTGGTGAGCTTTTTGTTTTATAAAGAAAACTTCTATTCTGGCACATTGCATCCTACCTATTCGTTTGATTGTATGAACTTTGATCTTACACGTTCTGTTTTTATGAATTACGATGATTTCTTTGTAGAAGGGTCTGAAGAAGAACTACGAAAAATCCTGAACGACGTAATAACAAGCAAAATAAATAGCGGTGAGATGTATTATGATTGTTGGACCATATCTGAAGACGATTTCTTTGAATACAAAGACAATTTTGTATTAGACGATTACTGTGTAGAATATTATTTTGATGATTGCGTAGTATGTCCATCCTACACTGGAAGTTACTCAGTACGGATTTCCCTAGAGGATCTTTTACCCGTACTTAAAAGATACGATGTAAACCCCTTGGTTTTTTAATTCTATACCCATGAGATTTGTAGGTACCATATATGCCATAGTATATATCCTGATGCTCGTAGTTATGTTTTGGCTCCCCGAACTCTCCTACGAAGGATATTCCCTCTCTAAAAACTCATTGAGCGAATTGGGGGCTCAAAATACTCCTGGAAACTGGATCATGAATATGGTTCTCTTTATGCTTGCCATTGTTGTAGTACTCATAGCCAATAAAAAGCTACGCTTATTCTGGCTTCCACTGTACTTATTATACTTATTTGCATTTTGTCTTTTCCTTACAGGGATTTTTCAGCATGCGCCTATTGAAGATGTATCTTTTTCCATGGCAGAACACATCACCCATTCCGTTCTATCTACCATTACAGGGACTGTTTTTTCTATGTACTGTTTCGCAATTTTATTTTTTGTAAAAAAACCCATAGAAAAAGCTTCTTCTGTACTCATGTTTTGTTTAGCTATTGGTCTTTCCATCCTAATGTTTTTGTATTCAGATTACAAAGGGGTTTTTCAAAGAGTGTTATTTATCTTGGCATTTGGTTGGTTACTGTATTCTTTAGTAACTTTTACTTTTTACAAACCCAAAAGACACTAACAATGAAAAGTAATTTTAGTTCTATCATAAACTCCGAAGTTCCTGTCTTGATTGATTTTTTTGCTACTTGGTGTGGTCCCTGCAAGACCCTATCCCCTATTCTGAAAGCGGTAAAGGATGAAATGGGCGATGCTATCAAGATTGTAAAAGTAGACGTAGATAAAAACCGTGCATTGTCAGATACATTTCAGGTTCGTGGGGTACCCACATTATTACTCTTTAGCAATGGACAACAAGTATGGAGACAAAGTGGCGTTTTTCAAAAAGAAGAACTTATTTCTATCATTCATTCCAAAGCATCATGAAAGATTTAAATCATTATATAGATCATACATTACTGAAACCTCTGGCTACATCAGATGATATTGTAACGTTGTGTAATGAAGCCAAGGAGTTTAATTTCTATTCAGTTTGCGTAAACAGTTGTCATGTATATTTAGCCGCTAACGAATTAAAAAACCACCCTGTAAAAGTAGTGGCTACAGTAGGATTTCCTTTAGGAGCATCTTCTACCAAAGCCAAAATATCTGAAGCTAAAAGAGCTATTAAAGATGGTGCAGACGAAATTGATATGGTCATAAATTTAGGGTGGTTTCGTTCAGGTTTAACAAAATCGGTTCGTGAAGAAATCTCTGCTGTTAAAAAAGCAATAGGCCGTCGTACACTAAAGGTAATTATAGAGACCTGTTATTTGAGCAATCCTGAAAAAGAACTGGCCTGCGAAATCATCAAAAAAGCAGGAGGAGACTTTGTAAAAACCTCAACAGGGTTTGGCGAAGATGGAGCAGAAATAAACGATATACTACTTATAAAGTCTTGTCTTGACAATACAACAAAAATAAAAGCTTCAGGAGGTATAAGAACCCGAAAACAAGCCCTTTCATTTATAGATGCCGGTGCAGATAGAATTGGCACTTCTTCCGGAATAGAGATTATGAAAGCCATTAAGAAAGTATAGTATGAGCATACACCTAGAAGCCAAACCAAATGAAATTGCAGAATCTGTACTGTTACCGGGAGATCCTATGCGTGCCAAATGGATTGCCGAAACCTTTTTAGAAAACTCCTTTTGTTATAACGACCTCAGGGGAATGTTGGGATATACAGGAACGTATCAAGGAAAACGAATCTCCGTTCAGGGAACAGGCATGGGAATTCCTTCTGCCCTTATTTATTGCAACGAACTTATTAAGGATTATGGTGTAAAGAACCTCATAAGGGTAGGTAGTGCAGGTTCTTACCAATCAGATATCAAACTAAGGGATATTGTAATTGCCATGGCGGCATCTTCAACTTCTGGTATTAATAATACAAGGTTTATTAATTCAGATTATTCCCCAACCGCTAATTTTGAGCTTTTCATGAAAGCAACCAATTATGCATTACAAAACAAAATTCCCATAAAAGCGGGGAATGTATTGTCCTGTGATGAGTTTTATGAAGATGATATCAATTCTTATAAAAAATGGGCAGAGTTTGGAGTGCTCTGTGTAGAAATGGAAGCTGCAGGTTTGTATACTATAGCTGCAAAATATAATGTCAGGGCTTTAGCCATTCTTACCATTTCAGATTCTTTGGTGACCCAAGAACAAATTTCTGCTGAAGAACGCGAAACAACCTTCTCAAAAATGATAGAGATCGCCTTGCATACCGTTTGCTAAAAAAGAAAGGGAAAAACCCTAAAGTAATTCCCCTTCCACTTCATAGCAATATTTAATTAAATCTTGAAAGTCACTACTGGTATTTTGGCATGATTTACCAACTCCTCTCCCAAACTTCCAGCAAAGAAGTGCATTAACCCTCTACGACCGTGCGTAGGCACTGCAATAACATCAGCTCCATATGCATTACTGAAGGTGAAAATACCGTCTTCTATAGTATTGTCACAATAGTAACTAATCCTGTTGTAAAGCTCCATGTCTTCATCGTTGGCAGCTACTAGAAACTTGTAAGCACGTTCTTCGAGTTCGCTAGTTCGGCTAAAACGATCTGGTGTATTTACGTACAGTAATTGAAAAGTAGCTCCAAAAGCAGCTGCAAAAGCTCTCGCTCTTTTAAAGGTTGGAACATAATCCATTGAAAAATCACAAGCAAATACCATGGTATCCAACCTGAAGTTTATGATTCTGTTTTTAATTACCAATACAGGAACACTAGAGGTTCTCACCACTTTTTCGGTATTAGAACCTACAAAGATCTCCTTCATCCCACTGCTTCCATGAGAGCCCATGACAATTAAGTCAGCTTCATGCTCCCTAGCAACCTGATCCAATTCTTTAAATTCCTTATAATTTTGGACAATGGTCTTTACATTTATGTTCTTTAGGTAGTCCTTATCCAAAAAATCTTCAAATCGTTTTTCGGTAAGCTTCATGTAATACATGGCTTCAAATACTTCTTGGGATTCATCTTTGGTAAGAAACGAAGGTTCTAATCCCATCATGTGTACAACAAGTAGTTCACTGTTGTTCTTTTTAGCTAGCTGAGCAGCTACTTCTAGAGCATATTCTGAATATTCCGAAAAATCTACGGGTACGATTATTTTTTTCATTTGTAATTAGGATTAAGTTTATGAATGGGAAGCTAAAATTGATTTCCGTTTTTTAAGTTGATGGTTCAAGTCTGAAATGGTTTCTTTTACCGCTATTTCAAAGTTCTTTTCTTTGGAAGAGGCAAATATTCTAGGCCCTGGGGCGCTTAACTCTATCTCACACACCTTGTCAATCCCAGAGGAATCTTTATCCAACTTAAAATATACTTGCGCTCCAATAAGCCATGGATATTTATTAGCTATTTTTTGAAGTTTCCCGATAGTGAATTCCGTCATGGTTTCACTTGTGGGCATTTTTACATATTGAATGGAAATAGTCATATAATAACTGTTTTAGGTTATACCAAAATTACAGTCGTAACATGGCAAAAAATATGATTTTGATCAGCTATTGCATTACCAACCAAAGTGATTCTTGTCATACTTTATATAAACACAGCATCGTATCTTTGCGGCACAAAATGCTATTGATTATGAAAACTGAAGTCCATATTCAAAATTTAAAATGCGGCGGTTGCGAACAAACCATCCTAAATTCCTTACGTAAATTGGAAGGCATTGATGACGTCTCAGTCCATTTGGAAGATGCTTCTGTTTCATTTCGTTACCGTTCTGAAGATCATTTGAACGAAGTACACGATACCCTTTCTAAATTGGGATATCCTGTAATAGGAGACAAAAATACGTTGGTAAAAAAAGCCAAATCCTTTGTAAGTTGCGCTGTAGGAAGAATGCATAAAGACTAACTCACCACTTCCCTATTATAGTATTACATGTAAATTTTTAAGAATCTTTCCTACTCATTCTTCAATTTGGGAGTGATCCCTCTTACCATTCAATATTTTTAAATACCTTTAACTGTCTCGATATAAGATCGATACATTTCCCCGCTTAATTCTTGATCGGTATGTAAAAGTGCCAAGCCAACCGATAAACGGTTCAAAGTCACCGTTCGTGATTTCTAGGTTTGTTAGTTACTTGAAAGCCATGATTTTTGAAATAATATTTACAAAAGGTCATTTATCAACAAACTAAAATTTATTTATCATGGAACAAGAAGTATTTAAGTCACCACCCCTCGGAAAACGAGGGTTACAATTCTTAATAATAGGAATACTCTTTGGGGCAGCAATTGCAGCGGGAGTATCTTATATAATACAAAAAACAAGCAATGTACTTGATTGTTGTACTTACGAAGACGGTGATTTAACGTTACCAGAAAGTGAACGCGAAGGAGGTGCCTTTTTTACAGACAACGAAGAGGCGGTAAGACAACACAAATTGTATGTAAATCAACTTTTACAAAAACATGGAAAAACCAAACTTGAGGATATTGACGACAATACTGAAGTAACCTTTCGGTTAGATCGCTTAGAGGATTATTTATGCTACGCAGAACAAGTAGCAGATAGTTATGAAGATGTGGGTATTCGTATATACTTTGGAGCCAAGGAAGGATCTAATCCTATCGAACCGCCTACAAATACGCTATTTTTAACTGTTGTTAAGCGAAATTCTTCAGGAGATTACGAAGTAGTCCCGGGTTCTAAACCATTTAATTATGGTTCCTCTAGAAGGCCTCCACCAGATTATTAAGATCAGGCCTTTATAAAGTGAATTAATTAAACGTATTACTAACTAAAATTGATACTGTTGGACACCACAAATCAAACAAACCTATTATTATTGGATCTTCCACGTTATTTAGTATTAATGGCGGCACTTATAGCCGCCATTTGGCGTTGGCCATTATACAAAGATTCCACGCAACGATGGTTTCTACATTTTATAATTTACAGTGTTGCCACTGAAGTATTGGGTCATATTGTAGGTAATTATTTGAATCGTAACAATTCATTTATATTCAACTCTTATATGATTATTTCTTTTTCTTTTTATTTCCATTGGTTTGGATTGATACTCAAAAAAAAGAAGTGGGTTTATATCATGTTCGGGTTTTTTATGGTATCGACCCTATATTCAATAATTTATGAGTCCTTTTGGAAAGATCTCTTCCATTGGCCCTTCGTGGTTGGAACAATTTTCACACTCTTGTGTGTGTCCTTATATTTTATAGAATCACTTGAAGAAAAAGACATTGTAAACCTACAGCGATCTCAACGTTTTTGGATTATAGCCGGATTGACCATTTTTCATATTGGTTTCCTCCCTATACTTTTTTTAGGAACTTATATGGAGACCTATGGAAGCCTATATAGTGCCGTATTAACACTAACAAATGTTGTCCTCTACGGGAGTTACACAATCAGTTTTTTATGCCTGAGGAAAAAATAATAGAGTTCACATTTTTAACATTGTCCTTTGTAGCAATACTCATTGGTATTATCCTAGTTATATTATTCAATAAATATATAGGGCGGAAAAATAAGTTGTTAGAGTCTCAAAGAAAAAGTGAAGAAGAACATGAAAAGCATTTGCAAGCAATAGAATTAAAGGCTCTTAGAAGTCAGATGAATCCCCATTTTGTACACAATTCGCTCAATGCCATCCAGTATTTTATACAGCGCAATGAAGTAGATCTTTCCGAAACTTATTTAGTTAAATTCTCAAAGCTTATTCGGTTATTCTTCGAATACTCCAGAAGGCAATTCATTACCTTAGAAGAGGAAATCGAATTGTTGGAAAACTACATTCAGATAGAACAATTGCGATTTGAAGACCGCTTGAGTTATTCCATAGACATTGATCAAGAAATAGATGTGTCAGAATATACCATACCTTCCATGATCCTCCAACCTATTGTTGAAAATGCCATTAATCATGGTTTGTTCCACAAAAAAGGGAATGGAAAAGTGATCATAAAGTTTATATATCGAAATCCTACTACCTTTTGGGTTTATGTTGAAGATGATGGCATTGGTGTCCTTAAAGCACGGGAAATGTTTCAGAATTCTTCCAAAAACTATAAATCGAGATCTTCTGCCGTATTACAAGAACGGTTAGAATTGTTAAATCAAACCAAGGATTGGAATATTACCTATACCATCCAAGACCTATCTGAAGTAAACCAGAACTCTGGTACTTTGGTAAGTCTTATATTTAATCAACTTTACAAGTCATGAAAATAACAGCACTGCTTATAGATGATGAACCTAAAGCTTTGGCCATTTTACGAAACAAACTGGAACGGATGTGCCCCAATATTTTCATTGTTGGGGAAACCCAAGATCCACAAGAGGCACTGAATCTTATCCAAACATTAGAGCCACAATTACTTTTCTTGGATATCGCTATGCCAGGGATGAGTGGGTTTGATCTCCTAGCGACTATAGAAGCACCGTCATTCGAGATTATTTTTATTACTGCCTTTGATAATTTTGCTATTGACGCCATTAAGCATTGTGCTATTGGATATATAGTGAAGCCTGTTGACAATGAAGACCTTGTAAAAGCCGTTTCTAATGCCGAAAAAAATATAGAGGATAAGACTGCATTGGCAAAAAACAGACTGCTTGTAGAAAATTTATCGGTACGTACCGTACAACAGAAAAAAGTAGTTGTACCAACACAAGACGGTTTGGAGTTTGTAAAAATTGAAGAGATCGTTTGTTGCGAAGGTACCGACGGGTATACCAAAATACATTTCACCTCTAGAAAATCCATGTTAAGCTCTCATAGCATAGGATATTTCAACAAGCTTTTGGAAAATCAGGATTTCTATCTCACCCATAAATCCCATCTTATCAATCTGGAACATGTAGAAAAATATTTGAATGAAGGTTATGTCATCCTTTTCAACAATCATAAAATCCCAGTTTCCAGAGTACGTAGGAACGATTTTCTTCAACACCTAAAAGGCTAACCAATTTCTTAAGCATTTTAGCACTTTTTTTAACATAAATCTAGCTGTTAAACCCACTATATCATTTAAAATAACTGATGTTAATTTCTGACAGTCAGGATTTTACAAAAACACTTATTCCATTCAACTAAGTACTTCATGAAGTGAAGCTGTCTGTTCTTGGATTGCTTATATAGTAATTTAAGTTTCCGATTTAATTTCGATCAAAACTTAAAACATAATAAGATGAAAAAGAAAATTGCAGTGATCTCTTATAACCTAAGTCCAAGTGCATCCTTAACAAGAGATGCAATGGCAGTAAGAGACCGGTTAAACGGAATAGGGTACGATTGTGAGTTGATACATCAATGGTCATTAGACGAATCCAATACAGGGTATTTCAAATTTGATCATGAATGGGAGCGTTATGATGGAATCGTTATCTGCTACTTCTTCGGCTATTGGGATGTTCGGGAATTGATAAAATCGGGAAGGCCAATTCTTTGTATGAATGCCCATTTTGCAGACAACTTTGGATTGGGTACGAGACGTACGGAACACAAATCTGAAGACGAGTTTGTAATAGTTAACAATACTCATAATATCATTACTTCCGTACCCCTCTCAATGGGGCCTATAGACTTCGGAAACACGATTTGGACAGATTCAGTGAACACTACCAATCAACATGTGGATACTTTAGTAAAATCGTTAGGAGGACAGGCGGTTTTAACCGCTCACAAATCTAGGCAATTAGCATACTTTGGTTGGTATAGGATGTCCCAAGCAGGATCTTCAGACACCACCTTTAGACTACTGGAAACTACTGCCAATTGGGTTTTTAGTTAAACAATATTTAGCATCATAATCACTTAAAAATTCATATATGACACTCTCAAAACCAGTCCTTGAAATAGTTGAAAGACAATCAGTACCAAGGAGCACTACCGTCAATCTTAAAGTTACATTCGATGTAACATTTAACAACCCCTCTGGAGTAAGACCCCAAGGTAGAGAGGCATTTCATGCCCTTTACGGCGTAAGAGTAGAGGTAAATGGTTATGAAGACCCATATCATCAAACACGGGATAACCATACACACCTATTCAATTTTAAACGAATGGTTCGCAGATGGGTTCCTGGTGGCGGTATATTTACGGGTACACCATTTGGAGGAAGATTCCAAGAAGTTAGTACTAGAGATTTTCTATTATCATCTGACATTGGCGAACCTTCCTCGAATCAACCGTATATTGCCTTTGGTGACTTCAATGAGTGGGTAAAATACGGGAGCCAAAATGTTATTAGTCAAGAAGTCTCTTTTGATCTACTAGATGTAAATAAAAGTGGCAATGGTCTTCCTTGGAAAGTACCCGCAGAATTGGATATTCTATTTGTGAGGTTATTCATCATAGATTTACGTACAGGGCATGTGGTAAAAGAATCTAGGTCGAATAATTTCCAAGGCCTGTTTGAAGTTGGAGCATATGAGCGCTCATCAGAGTAAACATTAGCCTGTAATTTATATAAAAAGAACCTGGGTGATTCGCTCAGGTTTTTTGGAAACCATTGTGCATATATGTTCATTGAAATAACCTACCGCCATCCAAGATCGGCTGAGGCTTTGAAAAAAGTAAAAATCCATTAAAATCAAGGAGAACTGTTATCCCTAATATTTTCAGTAAGCTTTAGAGCATTTTCATAATAGTCGTTATCAGGATTTTGAGTAATCATTGTTAGTTGTTCCAAAGCTTCGTCAATTCTTTCGCTCTTTAAACAAATTAAAGCTTTATACCAATAAGCAATAGGAGCATCTTGGCTATTATGGACGATTAAATCGTTAAAAGTCTTTTCAGATTCTTCATACAAGCCCAATTCAGTTTGTGCTAAACCTACATAAGTATACAGCAAACTATTTGTTTTATCATCTTCTAAAACAGTTTCCAAAAGATTTAAAGCCTCCTGATAATTACCTTTTCTGAATTGTTGTTCGCCCATAACCAGTTTAAGTTGAACTTCGCTATGAGAATCTCTTGTAACAAAGGAAGGTAACTTATCTAAACTTACATTTGTATAATATAAATCCTCATTTGATGCATTTTGATTAAAAAACAACTGAATTCCCAGAAAAACAACTATCGATGCAGCTGCAAGGTAGTATAATACTCTATTGGGTTTTTTAGATTTTGAATTAAACTCCGCACTAACTTCGGATAATGTTTCTCCCAATTTTTTTAAATGCTCTTTCTTTAAAGCCTCCTTATATTCAGCGACTTCAGAAGCTTCTTTATCTACAAAGCTCCAACTATTCTCTTTTAGAGTAGAATTTAACTCCTTCTCTAATTTATATTCTTTATAAAATTCAAGATCGGTCTTTAAACGCTCTTCAAAAGACTTTCTTTCTTTATCAGAAAGCAAGCCTTTTAAATAATTTTCAATCAAAATATTATCTTCTGACATCATAGATTTTTTAACAAGTTAAATCGTTTGTCTTTTTTAACTAGTTCCTTTAATCTTGTTTTACACTTAAAAACACTTTGTCTTGCAACAGTTTCGGAACTGTAATTGAACTTCTTTACAATATCAGCATAAGACATTTTTGAAAAATATGATTTTAATAGTTCTTTACACCTTCCAGAAATTTCTTCTAGCTTTTCTGTAAACAATTCCCAACGCTCTTGTTCTAAAACTGAGGCAGCTATATCTTCATGTTTGGCTTCCGGTTGCAGGGTTTCATATTTTGTTACCCTAATTTTTGTTTTATTTAACTCCCTTCTCCATAAATTTTTGCATACCGTAAATAAATATGCTTCAAAACTAGATGTGATAACAAATTTCTCTTTGTCATATCTTACGGCAAGTTGCATTAACGCATTTTGAAAAATATCTTCAGCATCTTGCTGTTGACCCTTATTACTTAATACAAAAGATTTTATTTTAAAGAAATTATTTTTATAAATAGTTTTTATAACTTCAACATCATTATTCAATAAAGCTTCTAAGTAAAAAGAATCATCTACCATTAAATTATTTTCTTGATTTTTTTGTAAAAAAAATTAATTCTAAATCAATAAGCTAAAGCTATAATAATATTTTGAAGTCACATTTTATTACCATAATTTTATTTTCCACACTTTACTAAATATGTTATACTCTAACTATCAAAGTATTTCTAAATTATCTATACTACTAGTTTTTTTCAATAGCTTTTTGATAAACGCTCAACTAAACGATAGCCTGGCAACTATTAATTTAAAAAAAGGAAAAGATCAATTGTTTTATGGTAAGTACAATGAATCTATTAACCTCTTTCAAGATTGTTTGGATCATTATAAGGCTACTGACGATCTTAATAGGATTACTTCAACTTTCAATTTATTATCTAAAGCATACCATTCAAACTCAAGAGTAAGAGAGGCCATGTCTTATGGAGAACTTGCACTAAAAAGCAGTCGTCAAAAAGGATTTGAAAATAAGTTAGAAGAAGCAAATGCTCTTGATAATATTGGTGTTGCTAGATCATTTATGAGAAGGCTTGAAGAGGCTCAAGAAAATCATGAATTAGCATTAAAAATTAGATTAGAGCATTTTAAAGAAGACCATTACAATCTGGCGAGTACATATTTTAATTTAGGTCTAGTTTATCAACGCAAAGGAGATTTTAAAAACGCATTAAAATATCTGGATAAGGTGCTTGATATGTCATTAGAGGATACACCTGAAAACAAAATACTAGTAGCAAACACAAACGAAGTGATAGGCTTTTTAAACTATGATAAAAGCGATTTTAATACTGCTTTAGAATTCTTCGAAAAAACATTTAATCTGGCCAAGGAAGTCTATGAAAAAGATAATCCGTACTTCATTAAAGTTTACAATGACTTGGGTCTTATATACTCTATAAAAGAATATTACAACGAAAGCTTAAAATATTATCAAAAAGCTCTTAGTGTTAGTATTACTAACTATGGAATGGATGGCCATCCTGATCAAATGAAGGTTCATTATAATATTGGAACTGTCTATAGAATACAAAATCAAAAAGAGAAGGCAATATATCATACCCAAAAAAGCCTTGATATGGGATTAAGAGTTCTGGGAGAAAATCATGAAAATTTGTTTTTTACCTATAGCCAATTTGGGCAAATTTATGGTAGCGAAGAAGGTATTGCCTATATAATGAAGGCTTTGGATGTTACTAAAAATCCTGTGCGTATTTCTTATTTATATGGTTATCTCTCGGTAATCTATACCAACATTGGCGATCACAAAAAAGCCTTGGAATTTGCAAAAAAAGCTTTATCTCTCAGGCTTAAACTATTCAAAGAAAAAAATATTAGTATAGTACGTTCTAACATTACCGTTTCCAAAGCTTATTTAAATTTAAATGATTATGATAATGCGCTACTATATAATCATCAAGCTATGAACTACAATTATCTAGGTAATGAAAATCATAATATACTCGCAGAAAAATTTAAATCGACAAACTATTTAGATGATGACTTACTTCTGGAGTCCATTAAAGTAGAAGCGGATATTAAATTTGCCATGTTTAATACAAATGGTAATGTTTCAGATTTAAAGGAAAGTAATTCGTTTTACTTAAAAGCCCATTCATTAGTTAATTCTGTACGAAATAAAAGAAGGGATTACGAAGATAAGATCCGGTTGTCTGAGTTGGTAAAATCCGTTTATGCCAAAATCATTGAAACATCACTTTTACTTAATAAGAAAAAAGAAAATGAAACGCTTATAAAGGATCTATTTTATTATTCTGAAAAAAGCAGAGCTAATATTTTAAGAGAACTAGCAAAAAATTCCGACTTAAAAAAAATCTTAAATATTGATTCGAGTATTCTTGATTTAGAGCAATCTATAAATTTTAATATTTCAAAACTAACAACAGACCTAATTTCAGAAATCACTCAATCAAAAATAGACACATCAAGGGTATATGAAATTGAAGGTGATATTTTAGATGCAACAATAAGAAAAGATTCTTTAGAAAAAAGAATTGAAGCGGATTTTCCAAAATATTATAGTTTAAAATATGAAAAGAGCATTATTAAAATAGAAGAGATACAGGAGCGCCTTGATGGAAATACTACGCTACTGGAATTCTTTCAGTCCAACGAAGTGATCTATGCCTTTGTAATAACTAAAAACTCCTACAATATTCAAGAACTTTCGGTTCCGGAATTAGACGAAAAAATTCGAACGTTTAATAAGACTATTACAAGTAAAAACCAATCTAACTTCTTAGATATGAGTTATAACTTGTATCAATTATTAATTAAACCTATAGAAAAACACTTTGTTGGTCATAAACTTATTGTTTTACCCGATGAAGCCTTATGGCATTTACAATTTGATTTACTTGTCAATTCCAAAAGCTCCAAAACAAAAAATCACTATTTACTTTATGATTATGCTATCAGTTATGCCAATTCGGCTAGTATGTTGTTCGAATCGACGCACCCTCAAAGCAACCATGATTTGCTGGATCAATGCATTGCTTTTTCATATACAAGTAAAGGTTCGACATCTACCAATAACAACATAGATTTACCCGGCTCTAGAAAAGAAGTCGAAGAATTATCCGCTATTTTTAAAGGTAATTATTTTTATGACGACAGTGCTAATGAAACAACTTTCAAAAGTACTGTTAGTGATTACAAATTAGTACATCTCGCCTTACATGCAGATATTGATAGTTTAAACCCTAAACTCCTGAAGATACAGTTTTCAGATAAGGAGCAGAACGAAAAAGAAGATAATATACTCTACGGACATGAATTATATGGCTTGAATATTCCCGCAGATCTCGTTGTTTTAAGCGCATGTAATACAGGCATTGGAAAGGTAAATAAGGGAGAAGGAATATTGAGCTTGGGTAATGCCTTTCAATATGCAGGTGCAGAAAGCCTACTTTTAAGCAGGTGGGAAATCTCCGATGATGCCACTCCAGAAGTTATGAGGCTTTTTTACACCAATATAAAGAAGGGAATGAATAAAAGTAAAGCATTACAACAAGCCAAGATTACTTTTCTGAATTCCTCAGATGCTTTTACTTCAAAACCTTTCTATTGGGGCAGCTTTTATATTCTGGGCACTACTGATCCTATAGAACTTAATAGCACAGGGTCTAACATATACTATTATTTGGGGATCTTACTTTTTCTTCTAATTGTTATTTACTTCTATAGAAGGCTTAAGAGTTAAAAAAAGTACAGTTACAATAAAATCTTCAATTATTCTTCACTGCTAATTTATTGGTTAAGTCCATTGTCTATTCGGCTAGCTCAAGCCTATATTTTCATTCATTTTACCAAAAGGAGTTGGTGAAAAAAATTAAAAAGGGTAACAAAAATTGAATTTAGGAACAGGAACCCAGAAAATGAATATAAATATTAAAATCTGTTCTATGAAAATCAAATTTCACGTATTATTTTTTTTATTGAATTTTGGCCTTTTGTCTGCTCAAAATTCAAACAACTGTGACACTCCAATTCCAAACGACTTTGTAATTAATGGGGGTTTTGAACAAGTCTTAAATAATGTACCTCCAATTATTACTGGTCAATTACCATTAGCATGTAACTGGATAAGTAATTCCAATTTAGGTACTCCTGATTACTTTCATAGTAATTCTACTCAAGGTAGTGGTGTGTCTATACCCGATAATAATTTTGGCGATCAAGCTGTAAATCCTCTTTTTGGAGGGCATGCCTATGCAGGTTTTGGAGTACAATTAATCGATAACGAAGTACGTACTGAGATTATCGCAACACAATTACAAGCACCTTTACAAGGTGGTACAAATTATGTGCTCAGTTTCGATGTTTCGCAGGCCGATGACCAAGGAAAAAACCCCATTATTTTCCAGGCATTTTTGGGTAATTTTTGGATTTCAACGCAGGATCATGCTCCAATTCCTACAACGAATGGTATTTTGTTGACAAATAATAACGGATTCTCTAATAATACAACAGGTTGGGATAGGATAAGTATACCTTTTACAACAGGTGCTGGCGGTCAGCAATTCTTGTATATAGGAGGGTTTGCAAATACAACATTTCAGAACCCTGATGCTACTGGTTTTTTGCCAACATATTACTATATAGATAACGTTACTCTAGTAGAAGCTAATAACTGTCCGGCCTGTAATACTACTCAGAGTGCACAGCTACAAGATAACCTTTGGAGTACACTTCAAGAGGTTGATGGTGCATGTGGAGAATATTCTTTCATAGTTCCAAGATTAGACGAGTGTTATGATATTGTCATTGACTGGGGAGATGGACAGACAGATGTTGTTTCTACGGCTGATTCGGGAACAGTTGTATCGCACCAATATACATCTGATGGCAATTATTCTGTCTGTACTCAGGTATTTGTAGATAACGTTGCATGTGGCCCCAATAGTTGTCGGCAATTAAATTCTACATCTGATGATTGTTGTCCATTAATTAGTGAAGCAGAACTGTCTTTTAATACTAGTACTGGATATGTTCTATCGTGGGAGGATATACCTAATGCGACATATACCCTCGAATTTATTGTAGATTATAGTTGTTTCAGTTCGCCATTTCCACCATTAGACGGGAATACAGGAACTTTTACAACAACAAATAACTTTATAAGTCTTTCACACGATGTAACACCAGTAACAGGAGGTAGATCATGGAGATATCGAATAAAAACAGGAGATGATTGCGAATGGACAGAATGGTGTTGTGTAGCTTACGGCCGAATAGATACTAGTTGCGATTCTACTAGTGATAGGGTAAATCATATAGCTAACCGTGAAAATATCTTGGTGTATCCCAACCCAGCTAGTAATGAAATCTCTATAGCTACAGATAAGACAAATATCACTTCAATTGAAATCTATAATATTCACGGAACCCTTGTAAAATCTGTTAAAGAAATAAAAGCTTTACAGCATACTCTAGATGTCACGAGATTAAAAATAGGTTATTATATTATAAAAATCACCCTTCTTGATGGCACCACCCAATACAAGAATCTGATCTTGAAATAATTCCTGTTGAATCATTAGTTGAAAAGCTGATTATACAATAAATAGTCAGCTTTTTTACTCCTCAACTTATAGCCATCATGGCTCATACAGAAATCAACTATTAATTCTAAATTCTTATTATGAGACACTCAAAACAACTATGTTTAATTCTTAGCTTGTTTATATGTTCAACATTTAATTTATTCGGACAAAACCATTTACAGCTATTGGTAAAACAGCATATTGAACAAAACGCGACTAAATTCAATCTTAATAAAAATGATGTAAAAGAGTGGCGAATTTCAAGTCATCACGTGAGTAAACAAAGTGGTGTACATCATATTTACGGCATTCAGCAATACAATGGTTTAGATATTCATCAAGCCACATTCAGCCTGCACCTGGCCAATAACGATAGTCAAGTAGTAGTCTACCATAACAATTTTCATCCAGGCTTGAAAAATAAAATAAAGAATACTTCTCTAAGCCCTGGCATTTCAGCTACTGAGGCATTGCAATTTGCAATACAGAAGCTCAATTTAAAGACAGATGCTACTATATCTGTAGCAAAAACAGTGTCAAATTCAGAGTTAGTGCTTGAGGCCAATGAGGTTTCGTCTTTGCCAATACAAGCAAAACTTGTGTACTATCCCAACATTAAAAATGACTATGAACTGGTGTGGGATTTAACCATAGACGATTTCAAAGGCAACCACTTATGGAATGCTAAAATTGATGCTGTGACAGGAAAGTTGGTTGATAAAAAGGACATAATGCTGAGCTGTTCATTTCATGAACATGCGCTAAAAGAAACGGAAGTTTATGGCCCTAATGAAGAAGTTAAAAATACGTTTACTTCAATCACAGCGGACAATGTATATCAAGTTTACGCAATGCCTATTGAAAATCCACATTTCGGGGATAGAACTATCGTAATTGGTCCCGAGGATGAAAATGCTTCCCAACAAGGTTGGACAACATTAAATAACGTACCTACAAACCAAACAAAAGGAAACAATGTTCATGCATATGAAGATCGTTTAGGAGAGAATATGGGTTCATCGGCGCAGTGTACAAGCGAAGGTTTCATATTTCCACTTAATACAAATTACGAAAATGGAGGCAACTCAACTCCTGCAGCAATTACGAATTTATTTTATTGGACAAATCTCTGTCATGATGTTTGGTACCACTATGGTTTCGATGAAGCTAGCGGGAACTTTCAACATGTCAATTTTACACAACAAGGTGATGGGAATGATAGCTTATTGGCCGAAGCTCAAGATGCAATAGAAGCTCCACCTATTTATTCTGGGGCAAATATTAATAGATGTACAGCAAGCTATTTGCCAACAAATGATGGACTAAGTCCGAGAATTCAAATGAATATCTGTGGAGAAAGGGATAGCTCGCTGGACAATCTTGTTATTGCACATGAATATGGGCATGGTATTTCTACCAGATTAGTGGGCGGAAGTGATGATTATAGTGCGTTTAACAATAGTCTGGAACAAATGGGTGAAGGTTGGAGTGATTGGTTTGGATTAATGATGACTATGAAAACTGGAGATTTGGGAACCGACAATAGAACCGTAGGAACTTGGTTTAATGGTGATGCTCCTAATGGTAATGGCGAAAGAAACTATCCATATAGTACCGATATGACAGAAAGTCCCTATACGTATAGTTATATTTCTCAAGCTCCTTTTCCCGGATATCAGCATCATGTTGGCTCGGTCTGGGCATCTATGCTCTGGGAACTTACGTGGGAATTAATTGATGCTTATGGCTTCGACCCAGATTTGTACAATGGCACAGGAGGAAACAATATTGCTATGAAACTTGTAATAGAGGGGCAAAAATACACGAACACCAGTCTAGGATTCATAGATGCCAGAAATGGAATCTTAACCGCTGCAGAACTTCTTGAAGGTGGCAAATATGTATGTAATGTTTGGAGAGCGTTTGCCAAAAGAGGATTAGGCTATTCTGCATCACAAGGAAGCCACAATAGTTTAACCGATGGTAACGAAGCGTATGACGTTCCCGAATGTATGAGTGCTTGTGACGGAGTTAATATTTCCATAATCAATGAAACAGAATTCCCGCTCTGCGAAGACGTTGATTATTATGGTTTTTTTCCTTGGTTTGAAGTAGAAGTTGAAATTAATGTGCCATCTAGCTATACTTTTGACGATTTAGCCAACGACTATGCGAATAACAATATGACTCTTGATATAATTGACAAGGCCAATGAAAACACAATAAGAACCATTAATTCTTACGAAATGAATTATGAGTCTTTCGAAAATGGTATATTTAAATTTAGTTTTCCCATAAGAACCTCACATTTCCTTTCTTCTGGATTTGAAGGAAATTATGACTTCCGGGCCAATGTAAATCTTACTACAGAAGATGGTACTATTTGTAGTGATATGGATCGTGAGTTCGGCATTTCCTTAGACAACTGCCCTGTATATACTTGTAGATCAAATTATATCACTATAGAATCGGAAATTCCGGATTGCAGTGATTTGGATTCTCCTCTGAGTTTTGATGTTTGTGGAACATTTGTAGTGAGAGGAAACTACGAAGCAAATCATATTGATTTGGTCTTACAAGATGTTACAGATCCTTCAAACAACTTTACATTAACAGACAACAATCCCCAACTTACAGGTGAGGTAGTTTTGGGTTTTCCAGGTGGTTTCGTTGGAGAATTTTGTTTTACGGTTAATGAAGAAGATTTTTCCATACTTGAAGGAAACTACGAAATTACAGCAATGCTTTTTACAACAATAGAAAATGAATTTTGTCGAGAAGTAAAAAGTCAAACCCTTAATTTCTCTTTTGATGGCTGTAGTAGAAAAAGGTCCCAAAATAGTACTGATGTATGGGTTGAAGAAGATAAAGTTTTATCTTGGAAAGGAACAGCATGGGAGTTGCAAAATGATGACGGTTTAGAATTGGATAAATCATGGGTCGATTTGGTAACTGTTTTTCCAAATCCAGCAACAAGCCAAATAACAGTTTCCGCCAGTAATTCTAAATTAAGAGCAATAGAAATTTACGATGTGTACGGCAAACACATCGAAACTGTAGAAAGACTAGGCAATTATACCCAAAGCATACGTATTAACGAATATGCCACGGGACTCTATATCTTTAAAATTATCTTGGAAGATAATTCCACGGTAATGAAAAATGTAGTTCTAAAATAACCCTTGATAATTATCTCGCAAAGCTGATCAGGTCTAATTAGCTTCTTGTGAATAATATTCCAAACTAGGGCATAGACTTGAAAATAATTTTAAATATTTAGAAACCAGTAGCTGCCGAAATGATTAGCTACTGGTTTTTATTGTTCTTTGAAAAACAATGTGACATTTTAAAAAAGCCCAATACTTTCGTATTGGGCTTTTAATGTAGCGAGATCGAGACTTGAACTCGAGACCTCCGGGTTATGAATCCGACGCTCTAACCACCTGAGCTACCTCGCCATTTTGCGGTTGCAAAGATAACAACAAAAAAAAGTAGTGCAAGAATAATTGATATAATTATTCTGAAATTATAGCCTTTTTAAATATTTAGAGATTGAACAACCCTAGTTCCAGTCATATTCAATTTTAAATACATTGATTTTGCCTTACCCTAATAGAGTATGTTCACTTTAAAGCTATGGAATATGATACATTACAAGCTATTAATCCATTTCCTGTAATTGAAGTAATGATTTACTACTATAATCCAAATCCACCTGATCCGAAATCCCCGGAAAAGTAGCATCACCCTCATATTGCCAAAACACCCAACCCTTATCCTTCCAGGCTTCTGGCACATGAGGTTCTGTTTGATAATCGGCCAACCACAATGGGTATTTACTAAAGATTGTATCGTTAAGGTATTGGTTTGCAAAATTTGTGGAAGCATAAATCATAGGAGTACGGTTCATAGCTGTTTCTACCGTATTTAGCCATTGTTTTACATCGTTTTGCAATTGGGTAAGCGAAATTGTGGTTTCTCCCGTATTCTGTTCTAAATCTACCGTTGGTGGGAGATCATTTTCTGAGTACTTATCCTGTACCCTACTTAGAAAGAAATTGGCCTGTACAACAGGATCATCGGTAAAATAATAGAAATGGTAGGCTCCTTTTGTGAGCTGGATGGTTTGGGCATCTTTCCAATTTCTAGTAAAAAGGGAATCACGGTAGGTTTCCCCTCCGGTAGCTTTAATCAAAATAAAAGACACTCCTTGAGGCTTTAGGGTATCCCAATTAACCTCTTGGTTGGAATCGTGTATATCTATTCCCTTTAGATATCTTGAACTGGCTAATGTTTCAGCTTTTGGGGGTGTATTGTTATTATCATTGGTGATTGGGACGTTCTTCTTAGTATTGTTTCCACAGGCCACTAAAAAAATAGCGAGTATTAATAAAATTGGTTTCATCTTTTTTCTTTTTTAATTAAATAATCTACCCATCTTATTTTTACTTCTTGGGTGGTTTTCAATTCATGCTCCCAGAAATAAGTATCTTTTAAGGTAACTTTCACGGTGCTTTTTGCTCCGGTATAATCCAATGCGGAACTGAAGTTGTAATTCCGTAAGTGATCCCGCATTTTTTCCAAATGGGGATTGTAATAATCATAGTTAGGGACTCTCCCTGTTAGCAACCTCATGAGATCATTGTTATAAAAAGGATAGGCGGTAAAAAGTGCCCCCATTAATTTTCCTTCCGAAATTCCATCTAATGCATCCATGACATAGACATCTGAATTTTCATGCAGTGCAAGATGTATTTCTTTTGCTATAAATGAGTTGAAATCTTCCAATACCCGCTCCATGTTATTCCGCTCTATCTCCACGATGAGGCAGACCCTACGATTAGTTATGAGGTATCCCAATATATGACACTTTTCTTTGTGTCTATCTGTCAATTTATTAAGACCAGACACGATCATAATGGTTCGTTGTTGTGAGGAAAACTTCTTTTTCCAAGTACCTATATGTAGCTCTGTACAATACACCCCAAAGTGCTTTCCACCCCTAGGTTTTCTTTTAATCTGCTTGGTTTCATCTACTTTTTCCACCATAGGTTGGGTTATATTGCTATCGCGAGGGTTTTGTTGCGCTTCTTAAATTCTTGTCGCAAACCACTTATAAGTTCATGTTCTTCTACATGAGTGCTTCCTCTTTCTATGGCTGAGAGTGCGCAATAACGAAGTACGTTAATGATACTCCCGCCTGAGATTTCATAATTTTCGGCAATCTTCCAAAGATCTATCTCGGGGTCTAATTGACAGGTACCCGAAAAGGCATTTTTCCACAATTGATACCGTTCATTAGGAGTTGGTATCTTAAATTGTATCATGGCCTGAAATCGCCTTGTAAAGGCTTCATCCATATTTGCCTTGAGATTGGATGCCAATAGCACGGTCCCAGGGAAATCTTCAATACGTTGCAGTAAAAATGCGGTCTGCTGGTTGGCATGTCTATCATTGGAAGAATTGGCTGCTGTTCTTTTTCCAAATAACGCATCAGCTTCATCAAAGAAAAGAATCCAATCTTTATCTTCTGCGGTGTTAAAAAGCCTTGCTAGGTTTTTTTCCGTTTCTCCAATATACTTCGAGACAATCATGGACAGGTCTACTCTGTAAACATCACGGTTATTTGCTTTACCAAGCAATGATGCCGCAAGGGTCTTTCCTGTACCTGGAGGACCATACAGCAATGCTTTATAACCAGGTTTAAGTACCTTGCCCAAGCCCCAATCATTCATTAGCGTGTCTCCATGATTGAGCCAGGAGTTTATCTCCATAATTTGGGTCATAACACCATCATCTAAAATAAAATCTTCCCATTCTAATTGAGTTGTGATCTTTTGGGCAGGAAAATCAACACCCTGTTCAATTTCCATGAATTCACCTGTTACAAAAAAATGAAACCATCGTTTGTTTAAACTCAATACACCATTTAAACTAGGAATGTGCGCTTCAGTCGTTGTTAGTATTAATACTTCCTCCTTTAAAAGCCTACTTTCTGCCCCAAGGAGGTATGTCATGTCCAACCTAAACTCAGGGTTTAGAGCTGTAAGCAGGAAACAAAGGCTTTGACCTGTAGGCAAAAAACCATGATGCATTGTATCAACGACACCTCCAAATTCTGTAAAACGACGATCATAGAGTTGGTTTCTACCCAAGAATACATCAAACACCTCTGGACGTAAATGTGTAGTAATGGTAAAGGCTAAAGCTATTCGTTGAAATACGTCCAACTCCCATTCTTTTAAAAAACTAGCATAAGGAGATTCGCTTTCGGTAAGATCTGGTATGGCAAGATCCATCCAATGTCCTCCATGATCTTCATGCATGAGATAACCGCCAATGACCTTGTTGATCACTTCCTGTATCCACACTACTTCCTGATGTAGTTCTTCTAAAAAATGATCACACTTCATAGTTTATGAATAGTTTTTCAATATCATCTAGATTGGCATCTATCCACCTAAAGTAAATCAAAGCCGTATTAGGATTCAATTGATTGGCCTGTAACAAATCCAACAGATTTATTTCTGCTGCTTGTGAAACATTGGGCGCAAAGGATGCTCCTTCTGAATAAAAATCATAGTCAAAAAAATTGTTGGCCCACTCGTTTCGGGAGGCATATTCACTAATCAATTCACTAATAAAAGTATCTAGGTGTTCATTCTGTACGGCCAATTTCTTGGCTTTCAAAAACACAGGTTTCCTATCTTCTTCCCTATTGTAGTATTCAATATCCCTAGATTGTATAGTTCTAGAAGATGAGTGTCCAAAAATATCCACCAGTCCATAGTTCTCACTATCAGTAGCTATTTCCAACTCTGCATCTTCTGAGCTTGCAATAGCAAGGGTCCAATTGGAGTTGGTAACACATTCGGTCACCAAATATAAATCCCTAAATGAATACAATGTTTGAGTGAGTTTTATAATGAGCCCGTCTTTTATATCATTCCAATTGCCAATTTTAACGGCTTCTGGTTCATTCCCACGAAAAAAGTAACTGCCGCTACCATCAAAAGAAAGGATTTGTCTACTAAACTCGAACTCTCCTTCTATAGGGTTATTTCCAGTACCCCTCCCTGAATAAGGCTTAGTTACCCCCTCATTAAAACTCCATGTGGCTGGGTTTAGTTTAATTCCATTTTCAAAATAACTGTTCTCCGGTATTACTAACTTTTTCTTGTAGATATTTCCAAGGATGATCATTTCTCCATTTCGAATCTGAAAAAAATCACCTGGATACACATTTTGATTAAGGGGCTTCATAGGGATGTATCCTCCCGTTTTTAAATAAAACCCCTTGTAAAATTTTCTGTAAATGGAATTCATATCTGTTGTATTTTTAAAATGAAGCCTACAGTCCCCAAAAAGGGGACAGCAACGCTTTTACCAGTTCTAAGAAGCCAATGCTGCTGCATTTGCGGCGGCCAGACCCGATTGTAGTGAACTTAGGTTCACTTGTGCTTTATTCAACAAAATAGTTGCCGTATTAAGCTGATCTGTAGCTTCTTGATTGGCAATATAATACTTCTCGTAATCTTGCTTAGCTTTTGTGTAAGCTTCATCTATTAAGTATTCCAGGCATCCCTCATATCTATTTTCATCGGGAGTTCCATTGCCTTCTATACTATCTTCACGTCCTGTAAGTATTTCATACAATTGTACGGCTTGCCTAAATTCCATAGCAGCAGCTCCTTCAGATTCAATACTAGTGGCTTCGGCTGCATAGGTAGCTTGTAATGCCACCAAAGTAAGGGATACCGCATTATTGGCATCTTTACCTATGGTGTTTACCATATCTATTAATTCATCTGAAATAAGCGGATTCTTAGCTTTCTTTTTGATAATAATATTGGACAACTTATTAATGACCTCTGCTGAATAAATGAGCTCATTTATTAAGTTTTTCATACCAATTGAGACCTCTTCCATCTTTTCATTGGCAAGTACCGTTTCATCAAAAGCAATACTGGAATTGTTCTTTAGGCTCAGTACGTTCTGAACCACATCATCTAATAAATCTTTATTGTTCTTTGCTTGGTCCCTTGTTGCAGTGGCTTCGGTTAAATATTCCTGAAAACGCTCTGATTTTTCAGTAAGTGAGTCAACCATAGATTGAAATTGCTCTACGGTATGTTGGGCATCTAACACCTCATTAGTGAGTGCGTCGAGTTCTGCTTTTTTCTTCTCGGTGATGCCGTATTTCTTTCTGGATTGTATTGAATTTAATATACTCATTTTCTTATTTTTTAATTAATTAATTTGCAATTCAGTAAACACATATGCTTTGGTATGTTTATAGTTGGATAGTGCATTTACAAATTGATCAGCATTTTCCTCAGGTGCCGTAGAATAACTTAAAACAACTGGCACATATTTGTTTTTAACCATTAATGGGTTTCCAAAATTGTCTGTAGTATCTGCTTCAATAGTTACCTGCCAAATTTGATCTTGCACAGGAGCTTCCTCAATAGGTGCATTCTTTTTACCCTTGGTGGGAGGCTTTAATTTTTTATCATTGAGAGGAATTAGCATTTGGTGCGCAACGGTATAATTGCCAGCAGCAACTTGTTCTGCAATTTGTACATTGTAGAACACACCCGATTTTCCTTCATTGGTAACATCAATTCTGTTAAGCGCATTTTTCTTCTTCTTCTCTAGTTTCATCAACTTCTGACGGGCATCTTCTACTTGTGGCTCTAAAACTTGCATTTTAGCAAGGGTCAATTCCATTTGCTTTAGTGTACCTTCTATCTGCTGATTTAAATCGTTAATTTGGTCTGTATCATCATCTGCAATTGCCTTTTCTAATTGTTTTTCCAACTTATTCATCGTTTGCTGATAGGAATCCATGTTTTCCAAAGACTCGTTGTAATTGCCCAGCACATCATTATATTCACTACTAGCTTGCGCAATTTTAGGGTCATAAAAATTGGAGATGCGCTCTATACGCTCCGTTTCTTTCTCAATGGTTGCCAAGCCATTTACCGTTAATAACCCTTCTGTTATATTTTTACTGGCTGGAAGAAAAACACATCTATATTGTAACTTCATGCCATTGTTGGCAGTAGTAGGCATCGTAAATTGGAATGTATTTGTCATATTTTTGGACGCTACCGTTTTTCCATTTTTATCTTCTGTTACAAAAGAGAAGTTTTTATAATTAGCAGGTTCCAGATTATAGGTAAGGGTAAATTCTGGTGAGGGTGCCGAAAGGAAATCATCAAAATTATTGAGTAACTTCTTATATGAATTTAAATAAACTGCCATCACAAAAACCACATAGTCTTGACCACGAACGACTTGATCTCCATCTGAATCGTATTTGCCAATAATTGAAATGTTCTGCTCTATCTTATCTTTCCTTTTCTTCTTACTATCGTCACTGTTAGGCGATGTTAATTTTAAAAAATTGCTAGGATTGGGGTCAATCTTTGTATACCATTTAGGGTCCTTTTCAATAATATTCTCTGCTTCTGCTATGGCAAATGTTCTTTTCTTTTCATCCTTAACAATAATCACGTAATAGGTCTCTACTGGATACCCATTTGGTGGTGGTATCGTCAAAAATTCAGAATTGGACGACCCACTGCCTTTAGAATGTGGTGGTGGAAATGGAGCCTTAATCGCATTAAAGCTCACCGTAAAAGAATTGCTGGTCTGATCTTTTTGCGGAATTACCAAATTTAGGTTCAACTGTTTATTCATGGTATTATACGCATCATTGGTAGCCCTGAACTCAACGTTTACATCTTCCAACTTGCCTTCTGCTGCTTGTTCTTTGGTATTTGCAATAGCTAACTTGGCATTATCTTCTGTTACTTTGGTAGAAGCATCTGTGTATTCCGTATCTGCAACCTTAAGAATATCATCTACAGATGTATTCGCCAATTTTGCCTTATCTGCTACCGTATTCATAGAAATTTCTGCTGTTAATGCAGAAGCTTCCATAGCATGCTGGGAGAGTTTCTCAGCATTATACGAAGTAGTGTTCATGATACTATAAGCCTGTTTGCTGTGCTCATAGATTTCAGTATCGTAATCTGCTGCACTTACAATACTGTAAATACTTCCCATATCTGCAGATAGTTGTAAAATAGAGTTGGCCGCTACTTGTACATTGGCCGCCGCTACTGCTGTATTGGTGACCGATTGATCTACATAAGACTTACCTTGTGTAGCAGACATTAACATGTTGGTGGAAATATTGCTATTTTCTACCGCCTGTTCCTTCACTAATGTTTTGGCATGCAAATCTTCCTGGGCTTTTTCCAGTTTTTCTGCAGCGGTAATACGCCCACCCTCTGCATAATAGAGTGTGAACATAGACGCTGTAAGCTCTGCATTGATCTTCTTTTGTTCTAGTTCTTGGGTGTACAGAGAATCGGACACCGTAGAATGTAGATTGTCATTATAAGTATTCATAAATAATGCATTTAAATTGTTAGTATTCTATTTTTTATCGCGTCGGATATTGATTTAATTGATGTTTGTTTCATATAGTGTGTTTTAATATTCCCATTTCACATGTAAGGGCTTTTCCATCCATGGATGTTTTGTGATAGAAAAAGAAAATGGGGATCGATTCAACAAAATATCGTAAGCCCTTTTTTCTACGGTAAGTTCCCATCTATCATCCATTTCAGTCAACATTCCATCTCTTACCAGCCAGTTGCCCCGAAACCCTTGAATGGAGCTCTCTCCTATCGAATTCCAATGTTGGATCATGGCAAGGATCATTCCTTCTATAAGTTCCTTATCACTTTCAGGAATTTCTATACCACCAAGAACAGGTTCTGAAGGATGCAGTCCTACCAAGACTTTTGTTAAAGGCAAGTGCATTTCTTCTGTATGGCTCATTCCTGTTGCTACATACTGTAAATAATGAACAGCATTCATTTGCGCATCTGCATTGATAAAGGCTCCATTCTCAATTAAACCCAACCTATTAAAGAGCGTGGCCATATAGCCACTAATGATGACCAGTCCCGCATTCCTAACTTCTACTCCACTCATAATCTGTGTTTGTTTTGGAGGCTTTGATATTTCTTTTTTCTCCATCTTTACCTCGTTGGCTTTAAGACCCTGTTGCTTACTAAATAGGCGAAGCTCCTTTTGAAAAGGAAGCGGCAGTATATTTTTTACTTCTTGCAAAGCTTCTAAAGTGATCTTACTATCAATTCCTCTTTTACTGCTTAACTCCCATACCAATTCATTCAATAACCATTTGGCAGAAAGTAGTTTCCATCTACCGCTTTGTATTGCTTTTATCACTTTTTGAAATAGAATTTCCAATAGTACCGTTGCAGCAATTCCTTTGACACGAATATGGCCAAGAGCTGCATAAAACTGTTTGCTGTGAACAAGCAATTCCTTCTTAGTTGGTTCGGCTACCATGATGGCATCAATAAGGGTATTCATCGTAATGATTGTATCCAAACCAGAAAGATCTTTTATATTTTGAGTTACAAGGGTTCTGTAAAACAATAAAGGATGCCGCATGATATCTTTCTTTAATGAGGCTACCAACGTATCACTTGGTCCACTATCTACCCATAAAGGGAAGGTCTTGTAGGCAAATACATAATCAAAGAGTACCTCTACTCTTTTACCCTCTGTATCCTTTGAAAGAGGATGTTTAGAAGTATGTTTCTTTTCTATTGTTATGTGTTCATCAATCTTCTGTTTTTCAGAATGGACATCTGACAAAACATAAGTCATGGCTTTTGTTAAAAGGTCCCTCAACTTTGCTGGATTCCCTCGATGTGCCTCATAGTCCAGAATACATCTCCAAAATAATTCTACCAAAGAAAATGGCTTTATCATGTCTCTTTTTGAATTGTATTCTTTTTTGAATTCTCCCCATAACTGAAAAGCCTTAGGAACGAGATAGTTTATAATATCATGGCTATTTTCTTCCAAAACCACTGCAAATGACACTTTCTTGCTTCTAAACAATGTCATTAGCATTTTAGCTACTTCACTTGGGGTGATTTCTTGTTTTGTAATACTTACTGTAATTTCATCCCAAGAAGGAATCCATTGATGGTTACTTGCAATCTCCTTTCTTTTTTCATCAAGAAATTTGTTAGTTTGTTTTTCATCACCATGCAGAAGTACAACAGCTAGTCTTCTATGTACTTCTATAGGTAATTGCATCCAATTTTCAGCAATAAGCTTGGAGTATATTCTATTTTTTAAATCAGAGCTTTGAGCCTTGGGTCGTTCTACAAAAACCAAAAGTGCTTCCAACATAAACCCTTCTATATACAAATGTGTTCTTGCATCTGATAATTGATTTTTAAAAATCTGCTCAAGCTGCTGCTTTAATTTCTGGATGAATTTGACCCATGGATGATTAAAGGACGTTAGTAGTTGTTCTATCTGGTAAGATTCCAATCCATACACTATCCATTCACGAAGTATCTTTTTATGCGGATAATCTATCATCGCCTTGAGAACTGGCGTAGGCGCTACTTGTATATAGCGTCCTAAAACGGATTTCCAAGTTTGAAACTTAACATGATGCCTTATTGATCCTGACAAAGCCAATCCGTGCTCTAAAAGAACATGGACACGATCTTGTATTGCTATTTGTGATTTATGGGTGAGACTTTCCCTGTAATGTTTAAAGATGTTTTCATAAATCTGAATATGGAAATTGTCTTTTTCCTTTTCAGAAAGAAATACCAGTAATCGTTCTGTCCACTGGGTATGCTCTTCTTGACTCAGTATTGCCAATTGTGTAAGGAAATAATCAAAAAACTGGATAAGGCTAAAAGGTTTGCCCCTGTTGTTATTTAAGAAACTTACAGACCATTCGTATACCTTTTCTTCTTCAATATTCCATTCTCTAAGAAAACCTGAATCCTGTAGCCAAAAAATGCCTTGATCTACCACTGAATGTCCATGGGGTGCCAATTCTTTAAAAACATTGGATATATTTTTTGCGCTCATATCATTAAAAGCAGCACTCCAGAAATGGGTCGTTTTAGGCAATAAAGACAGTAAATCCCTAAACTTATAAGAATCCTTCTCGTATAAATTTTCAATCAATTCATTGAAAATTGATTTTCCCTGTTCAGATTTTCGAGTCTCAGGTTCTAAGAAGAATGTTTTGGCTTGGTCCCAATCGTTTTCTTCTTGAAAGATCTCATCTGCAACTTGTTTGATACTTTCATCTTCAAACAAAATGGTTAGCAGTCCCAAGAGTTTATTGTCTGCAATGGTCTTCTTTTCTAAAACTATAAGGGAAGATTTTAAGAATTCGAGTAACTCATTATAGTCAATATGATAATGCTTTGACATCTGGCGCAAGCTACTTTTCATGAAGTCCAAACGATTGAACAAAGTTCCCCGCTCTATCAAAAGATGATTTAAGACCCAGAGCCATACGTCTTTTTTAAATTGAGCGGTATTGGTTTTAAAAAGGGTTGTATGCACTTGTGTTTTTGTAAGATCCTCTGCATAATCAATGATATATTCATGATGAACAGGTTCTAAAAGCTGTATCAATTGCTTTATAAGCGGATCGCTAAGTTGCCAAGCCAATCGTTTCCGTACCTTTTCTTCTTTTCCAATACGCCGAATCATGGCACGAAACTCTTCTCTATTCTCAGTTAATTGAAGAAGAAACAACTGTTTAAGATCTCCGTAAGTAGAACTGTAATTCCAAGGCATATAGCCGCTTACCAAATATGTTTCTATTAAGTATGCTTGGGCTACCTCATGAGGGAATATTGTAATTTGTCCTACTTCCCCTGGATTTTCATTGAGCAGATCAATCAATTTATGCCGTAAGCATTCTGAAATCTTTTGGGGTAGCGTACTTTCAAGCTCTTCTGTATACAGAGTTCCCAAATCCAGTTCTAACAAATCAATACGCCAGGTTTCACTAGGAGTACATAATTCTTCAAATACAGTATTCATCCCGGATAAGATCTTGGTTCGGCTCCAATAACTCAAATCATTCTGCAAATGATAGGCTGCCCCCCTATCATCAAAAGAAGTATTCCAATGCAATCTAGATACGATATGTTGTCCAGTATTATTCATTGGTGTCAGTATGTATGGCTATGATTTCTTTGGCTACTGCTCCCGCCCATTGCTTTGGACCTACCGCACTTACAACTTCATCCGCCTTTTTTTCTTTAAACCGTATTCCATTATGCCAGCATATGTATTTGGGGATAAAGGCCATGAGCCAGGAGGTATCTACACAATGGGGTGTATAGCCAGTCTGAACGGAGGTGGCATTTTCTACAAGCGTTTGTAATTTTTGGGTGAAAACAGGAGTTTGGAATTCGGAAGCAAAATTGGGGAAGAACAAATCGATCGAACTATTAAAAACGGGATCACCAATGTAGGTTTCGGTGTCCCCGCCCCAGTCTACCTTTACGGCTACGGAATAGCCTTTATCTGCCGTTAGCGTAAACCAATCCGGATTATAATCTATATCTACACTGGTAGTTATATCATATTGTATTCCTTCGACCGTAATGATACCATCGGCCAAACTATTACTTATTGTGTCCTTTGATGCTCCATAAAGCCAAGCACCAATACGTGTTGCATTACCAAAGTTCAATTCGGAAACCAAATATTCCTCTCCTTCGCCCGCTGCCATAGGGATAATGGCAATCTCAAAATTAGCAGGAAGAAAGAGCAAATTGGTTTCAATACAGATCATTCCCTTTCTACATTCAATAAACCAAAGGGCCAGTTTCATATCATCCTCTTTCCCTTCTTTCCCATAAAATTCTAAATAATACCGGGTATAGATCTCCCGTAAACCAAACAACAGGTTCATTTTAAGTTCGAAGGTGGTATAGTAAATCAGAAACTGTCTTCTTACTTTCTCTAGCCTATCAACTTCTTCAGATCTAAAAATGAAATCCTTGGTAATTCCCTTTCTGAACTTATCATAGGCACTTTTCAACCTTTTTTCATCAAATTTGAACTCTATCTCATCCGCAGCCAAATAGTTATATCCTTTTAAACGATAGTAGGATAACGGCTGGAGATTCTGCAAATAAATGCTCTTAAAGATGATCTTATCCCGTAAAGTATCCGAAGTATAATTGGATTCTTCAATCAAAGCATCGATGACATCGGGAGACTCACCATGACGTGCCAATAGATGATCTAGCAACCTATTTCTGCGGTGGTAATTTTCCTTATCGGTAGCCACGAAATTCATAAGGCCCCACATATATGGGTTATACGGATCACCCTTGAACGCCTTCCAACTTCTATCTTCTTTTTGTTTATCGTTTTCTGGGGTAAGGTTAAAATCAAACGTATGATCATCTTTAAGCAAATGCCAAATATTCGGGACATCGTAAAGGGATTGATAGAAATACGTTGGTGCGAAGTAGCTATAGGGTACAGGGTATCCCGGATGCTTCTTTTCGAATTCTTCACGTAGATCGTAAAATTTTCTTCTATCTGAAGGGGTTCCAGTGGTACTGTTCTTGAATGAAAACAATCGGTGTATATTGTCCAACTGCGAAAACTGATTGGCCAATACCTGATCGAACAACGTTAAATACCCCTTTAATTGCCTAGACTGTGCTTGTTGAAGATTGGACGCATTAGAACTTACCGCATTTTGCCCTACTGGGTATATTTGCGGAAAGGTATTCTGAATGGAATAGTACGAATTAATATCTCTATAGGTACCTTTTGGTAGATTAGGCTTTAATTTAACCGCACCTACCGAACTTCGCTTTTTAGGACTCTTCAGATCTCTTTTGGCAAAGGAAATAGCTTGTTGTAAAGCATCTGAATCCACTTCCTTGTTATTACAGAAAAAGCTAAGGGTTTTAGAGGTTGCTAGTTCAATAATGTTGAAAGTCAACAATTCATAATCCTGAGAAGTCGCTCCATTTTGATCATCTGTATCGTTTCCGAAACTCAATTGTGAAACCCCAGAAACATTATCTATGGATTGCAGTAAGTGATTTACTTCTACAAGGCGTAAACAATCTTTTTTAATCCCTAAATCTTGTTCCCGAATCCAGCCGTTTTTCAATTTCGGTCCTTCCATAATAGCATTCGTAGCTTCTCCCATATCCCGTAACTCGCTATACCCATATTGTGGTACAGAAGGAAAAATAGCATCACTAATGGTGTTTTGAATGTCTACGAGGATTTGCTGTAACTCTCCAGTACTATTTATATCTATACGTCCGGACAATTCGTGATATTTCAATTGAAGGGGGCGTGGCACCAAGAATCCTTCTGTTAAGTTTCGGGCTGTATTCAGTAAATAAAAAGTCGCGTAGCATAAATTCAACACCTCATCTATTTCCGAAATACTAGCATCCCAGGATATATAAGTACTGTAAACACCCTCTAAGGCTATACTTTCTGTCGAGACAGGAACCATGTGTACATTTCGTACCCCCGCTACTCCATCGATAATGAATTTTCGATAATCAGTTATGGTAACTGGTGACGTGGTGAGAATGCTGTCGGGTAAAAAGAACTGTTCATGAACAATAAGCTTTTCTTTTTCCGAAGTCAAAATATCTTTAACTGGGAAATCATTGCAATAACCTAATTCTGTAAACGCATAGCAAAGCTGATCTAGGATGGTAATTCCCGGATCACTAGGGTTGAAGTTGGTCCATTCATTCCCCGTATAGGTCTGAATTAAGGACAGCCCTTCCTCCTTTAGCAATTTAAAATTTTGGCTAAGGGGAAGTTCTTCATCCACTATGTAATACGTTTCACTCATGTTCCTGAATTACAATTATTACAACTAATTTCATGTTTACCTGAGGTGACCAATAGTATGCTCGAATTGTTATTGTTGGGTTTGGCAATTGAATCCCCTTCCGAAATCACTTGTTGCTTGCCGTTGTCATCTAATAAGTAGGTGGTAAAAGTGACTTGTGTAGCTTCTTCTACCCCATCAAAACCTTGAACATATTGAGCCACTTGTGAGGCACTTATATTACTATCTATTGGTATTTGAGACTGATCTGTATCAATCCATGGGGAAAGAAAAATGTTCAGGCCCAGATTTATCTCTTTTTTTAATTTATTGAAAGACAGATTATTGGCTAAAGTGACATGGACGGATACTGCTACAAACTCTAAGCTAAAACTCGATACATCGATATTTGTAAAAGGGAGCACCCGGGGTTTTAAAAATGTCGCCAATTCCTGCTCCATACAACTACTTATCAACGGAATAAAAGCATGAGGCAGGTCATAACTAGCACATTCTTTAACTACAAGTATTTGGGTAATTTTCGTGGTAGAATCAAACAACGTCTTCACAAAATATACCTCTGGAAATTCACCTAGTATACTTCTGAAATAATCTTCGGAAGTAATGCATCGGTTTTTGGATTTTAAACGTTGACTCACCCTTTGGTTCATTGCCTTTTTATTTTCTGCACCCTTGCCTCCGAAAGATGGAAAAGGTTGTGCTATGGAGGAAATTTCTGGAATGGCATTCATGGGTTTTGTAATGGAATCACTAGCTAAGGAAGGTGCTGTTTTGTCTTTCAGAAAAGAGGTGCCTGTTCGTACTAATTCAAGGCCATTGGGTTGCAATAATGTGGTATGCGCATACGCCTGTATTTCGTTTACAGATAAGGATAGCCAATACATGTTAGCGGGCATTACTACTCCATCAGAGACGATATCCGACATAATATTTGTGTTTAGGATTCCTGAACAACTAAATTGATTGGTTCCATCGCTTAGCACTTTAAGTTTTTTCCAACCTTCACTGCTCAAATATGTATAATCGATGGCTTCCATTTCATTAGAACCTAATTTTGTATAGTTCTGAGCTAACTCGAAATAAAAATTGAGATCATTAGGAGCTGTTAGACCCGTTAGACCTAGAAATAAGCTGCCTTCATAGGAAAAAGCTGGATAAAGGGAAATCCCCTTTGTTTCTTGATGAGAACTGGTAAGCGAAGCATCAATGTTTGCAACAAAACCAGTTGTTACATTATCGTAAGAAAGGTAATTCTCAAAAGGAGAATAGGTAAAGCATTGTATAGGATATCCACCTAGGGGGGGGCTATCAAATGAATAGATACATGAAGCTCTATACTTAGCAGTAAGCGAACTTACTTGGGGTATAAAAGGTACATTAGGAGCGGGTATAAGTTTAACTTTGCCACCCTTGGAGTTTGTTATCCCAGCAGCATTAACCAAGGACACAGCCGAAACCACCTTAGCATATATGTCATTACCAAACCCGTATGGCGGGCCTGTAAGGGACATTTTGAGGAATCCTTCTGTACTGGTATCCGAATATTTTAGTGTCGAATTCTGCAAGTAGGGGTTTGTTGTATTGGTATCTATACCTGAAGCATCGAGAGGTACGGTACTACTGGAATCGTACGTAAAGTAGCTCGTGGTTATTAATTCACAGTTGGTACCATCTGTGCTAAAAAGCAAGTTTGAAACTACATGGTTGTCAGTATTCTTGGCACATTCCGTATCCTCTACATAATCCTTACAACCTTGAATGCATCCATTATTAAAATCACAGGTCTGCTTAGCTATATCAGGGGTTATGGCACTCCATATTCCCTCTTCGAGTAAAAAGAAATCGACGGTGAAAGCGGTATTGCTAAATGTCTCATTAGGCGTTCCATTATCAGACGAAGAACTTGAAAATAATCCGATGATAGGTTTTAAAATATCTCCCAACAGGTTATGTTCTTTTTTCACAGTAACCGTATCGTAATCCTTATTTATATAATCATTATACTGTGAATAGTATGTACTGAATTTTTTATCATCAGGAAGTTTATCCCAATCCAGTTTTAAAGTAAAGTAATTATAAGGCTTGCTGAAAATTTCATTGGTTCCAATAATGAAGCTACTATTCAGGGAGGGTGTATTTCCAAATAATGGATAAGGCTTTTTGGTGCTTACAGATCCGTTGTCATTGGACAGCTCGAAGGTCTTTACCTGACAAACCTCCACATCTATCTGTAAAGATTCCAAAACAGGCGGATTGGCCACATCTAAGAATTTTGAGAACACGAGCTTAAAAAGAGGCCAAGAAGATTCATAATCATCAGGGTTTTTTGTAAAAGGTGTAATCGCGGCAACTGTTGCATCTAATGTAAAAGATATGATTGCAACTTTATTGGAATCAGTTGAAGGACTTAGATCTAGTCCATCATCTTTTTTGTAATTTCCAACCAATCCTTTTCTGTGCTTAGAAAATATTGGGCCCCATCGAATGTTTTTAAATCTATCGGGGCGGAAAAAGTTAGGGTAAGTGTAACCTCACGGTTTCCCTCCAATAAATAAAGCATGGGGCTTGCGAAGGCCACCCCCATTAAACTAGTATTCTTGTCATCAGGATTTCCACCACCGAAAGTAGCCCAAGATTGGATTAAACCATCTTCATCCTGTTTAATCTTCCCGGTATCTGGAACATTTACTAAGCTTAGTTCTGTAAAGCCATCTTTGTCTTGGGAGGTAGAAAGGGTGTATACATTGGATATCTTTGCCGAATTTAAACCCGTGTCAACCAAAGATTCGAATATAATAGGATCCTTTTGGGCATCGATTCTAGCGTTAAATTGGGTTCCCTTAGGCACTTCATAATCCGTTACTCCCTTTGCCAATGTCGTACTTATAAATGCCTGATCCGGTATGGCTTTTAGCGGCCGCTGTTTTAATATATCCTTAAAGTAAAAATGCAGATGCTTTTTGGTCAGTCCGTTGAGTTGTTTTCGGTATATACCAAGTAGTTCTGTAAAACTTCGAAGTAATACGGTATCTGGAAAATTGCCCCTTTTTTTTCTTTCAGATCGAAATTCATCTTTGGCATAATTCACGCTTTGTTTTAGGAAATCGAAAAGTAAGTCCCCCACATTCGTAAGTGCTAAATAAATATCGTTGGGATTCTTCTTAAGAATTAAAAAAATATTGTCGGGTTCGTCCCCTGTTACATCTTCATCAAGCCCCAGTACCTTCCAATAAGGCCCGACATTCTTACCCTGTTGCCATACTTTTTCATCATAGCCTCCAAATTCATTATAAATTTTAGGTGCTGTAGGGCGAATATCACCGGAAGTGTATAATTGCTGTCTTAGCTCTATAAGCGCCCAAAAATAGGGGCTATAGTTGTCTTTGATTTCTCGAAGAACATATTTTTTAAGATCATATTTTCTAGGGGTATTCAGCATATAGTAAGTCCATTGCTCCACTTCTTTAAAAATGAAAATGAATTGTTCTATAAGCAGTCCTATAGTATTCCAGATTTCTTTTTCGGTGTCCTTAGTATCCTTCTTCTCTTTCTTTTCTTTTTTTTCCTTTTGAAAAAGTTTATCCAATTTTTGACAAGTATGCTGGTATTTAGCATACAATTCTGGATATCGCATTTTGGAAATACTTGCAAGAAGAAAAACCGGATCTTTTAAAAGGAAAGGTTGCCAATCATTATCACGAACATTATTGTTATCGTAGAAATTGATCACCGAAGCAAAATTCACTAGAAAATCGAGATAATCTATATCTGTCCGCTCATCGATCCGAAAATGCTTGGGTAACAAAGCCGTATCTAGAGAAGTTAGCGCTCTATTTTGATCAATTGCGGGTAGCAAATCTGTATCTAGAGAAGTCTGCGCTTTATTTTGATCGGTTGTTTGCATTTGCTATAGATTGGTTCCTTCTTTTAAATGAAATGGAAACACATAATTATGTCTTGTGTTCGTTTGGTTATAGGTATAAGTGATTGTGATCTCTACCAAGCCATTGAGAAGGTCAGTATACTCCACACTCACATTTTGAACCGTAATCCTAGGCTCGTAATTGAGAAGTGAGGTCTTTACGGCCTCCTTTATCTCGCCTTTCAGGGTCTCATCCATGGGTCTGAAGAAAAACTCCTGTAAACCAGATCCAAACTTGGGCTCCATGATTCGTTCTCCTTTACTGGTCTGTAATATGATGTCTATATTGCTATTGATATTATCCTCATATTGACTCGTAATCAGGAATCCATTTCCTGACGAAAAACTGACTGGAAATGCCCATCCCGATCCCAAAAAATGGATCTCTTGTTTATTTAATTGTTTATCCTCCAATTTCTACTGTTAACATTCCTATGACTATTTCACCACCATGCGCAGTCATATCTCCCATACGCGCAGCAGGCATTCCACCAATAAGCACTGTGGCAGATCCCATTACAATACTATCAGGAGGTCCCACACAAACCAACATATCTCCTACTCGAGCGGCAGGTAATCCGCCAATCAATACTGTAGGTTCCCCAGGACCTAAAATGGGCCCTCCAACATGAGGAATAGGCACTGGAGCTGGAGTCTCCATGGGGCATTCGTGAAAATCAGTAAGTCTTGCTGCTGGTGGCATATCTATTTAATTTATCATGACCATTCCACTGGATATGGATAATTCTGCATCACTACTAATGCTCGCTGTTGCTCCTCCATTGAGTGAATATTCGGTATCTGCACTCACGGAGATAGTCATTCCGCTTATAGATACCGCTCCTCCAGAAGACTCAATAGTCACCCCAGTGTCTCCCTGAAGAGTGAGTGACTGAGCTGCTTGCACAGTAATATTATTGTCGCTATTAACCGTAATTCCACTATCGGACATGGTAATGCTATTATTGTTTTCATCCGTAATTGCGATTTGCTTGTCTTCATCGCTAAATACAATTTTGTTATTTGCGGGTGTGGTAAGTGTGAGTACTTTGTTCTCATCGTCAAACTGCACATAAATACCCGATTTGGAAACAATGGCTTTGGTAGTATTGTTCTCGTTGGGTTCCAAACCTTCGAAAGGTTGATTTTTTTCGCTACTGTAAAGACTACCCAGAATAATGGGATATCGAGGGTCTTCATTTAAAAACCCAAGAATTACTTCATCTCCTACTTCTGGTAGGAAGAAAACCCCTGCTCCACTGGTAGAATAAAAATTGGCAAGCCTTGCCCAAAGTCCTTCCCCATTGGGGTCGAATAAAGGAACATTTACCAAAACACGATATTGGTTATCTGGATCTTCGTACATCTGCTTTACAGTACCTTGAAGCAATCCCCGGATACCAGGCAACAACCCGGCAGCTGGAGGAGCTACGACGTCTGGTTCTTCTGTAAACCAAATGGGAGATAGTCCCAAATGAGCCTCCGTGGTCCAATTTCCATCAGAAATAATATGGGTAACGCCAGAAATGAAATGATCACCGTTAAACCGGTCTCCAATCCCAGCTAGAGTAATATACTTCCCAGGATCTACCAAAGATGTTCCTTGAAACTTTGCAGTTCCTTGGATTTTTGAATACTCACTTTTTACTAAGGCGGCCTTGGACCAATTGGTAAGATCTGTTTGCTCCAGGGGACCAGCGGTCTGTAAATTATAAGATGAAACCCCAATTACTTCTGAAAGTGTCTTGGTAGATAGATTTCCAGCCCCTGCATAATCACTTGAAGCCTCTCCATTAATAACTTCTTGAGTGGTATAATCCCATGTATTTGCTTGTGCAGAACCCAATTGGTTAATGGCATTGAGATCTGCATTAAATTCTAAAAGGTTATCTCCAAAAGTAATATCGAGTACCGAAGAGGTATCACTATCTGGCTTTTGAACTGATACTGTATTGTTCAGTGTAGTAACTATCATTCCATTGGTTTCTGCTCTAGCTAAAACAAAATCCCAATCTGTCGTATAATACTGTACTTGCTCTGGCCATTCTTTTTCGGTAGTTGTTACCGATGCTGATAGGCCCGAGTAATTACCAATAATGGACGAAATGATGTCACTGTCTGTCTGTTCGGAAAAAGTGAGGCTCTTTCTGCCTACAATCATTTTTACTGCTTCATCACGACATTCTACAATCAAAGAAGAACCTACATGTTCATCAATGCGGATGGTTTGCCCAGTAATGATTCCTTTAAAAATAAGTTGATTGGTGGCATCGTAACCTGCTTCTATGGTTATTTCTCCACCAGGAACAAATGTGCTTGAGGAACTAGAAGCAAAATCGCCTGTACTTGCATCACCATCCAATAATGTAATTTGGGCAGCTGATATTCTATTCACTGCTTTTTCTACCTCGATAGAAACTACAAGCAATTCATCGGGAATATCACTTCCTCCCACTTTTACAGTAAAAGTACAGACTCCTCCGGTTGTTATGTTTGTGCTTGCACTCATGATGTGGGTTGAATTATGGGTGGAAAAACAAGGGTGTCTCCCCCTTGAAGGTTTCGAAACTTATTTAAGCCATTATATTTGGCTACTTGTACGTAATAAGATTGATCATTCCATACTTCTTTGCACAATTGCGGAAGGCTCGTCCCTTGGGTAATAGTGACCAAGTGACTTACATCTGGTGATTCCTTCTGGTCTTGTTTTTCAACATCTTTTGCAGATATGTACTCTCCAAAACTCAATGAGACCTTAGCCCTAAGTGGGCTTCCATCAGGACTAAAAAGTGTATAGGTTGTATCAAATGATTTCAGTACGCTATTGAAGATGAGATTTTCTCCCCATTGAATCTTCACATAATTGGGTCTGTGAATCTCTCCATTATACGTGAAGATAATAGACTCTAAAGCATTTATTTCTGTAGCCATGTCAGTCCTAGTGGAATCTACCACTCCCGTACAATCAATGACAATATCGAAATTTAGAATATCGCTTGGGGTATTCTTATAGCGTTGGGAAGCAGAACTGGAATCTTGCGCCTGTACTTCATTATACTCAATCTTTCGTTCCCATTTTATATTCTCAGGATTGATCATAACAGTATAGGGGTCTCCTGAGACCTTTGTCTCAAACTCCTCATCTTTATAACCCGTAATTTTCAATAACTGTAAACTCATTAGTCTATTTATCTTCTATGTATACTTCTCTTTTTGTGCTGAAAAAGGATTCTCTTGCATTCTTCAATGATTAATTTTCGAATTCGCTCTTTTGTCTCAAAAGGCCTTTCATGACGTTCTTTGGACTGGGAAGTCCGTATTTCAGTCTTTATCACTATTTCCCGTATCTCAATAGGCATGCTGCTTAAAATAATCCTGAAAATGAAGTGTCCGTAGAAATTTGAAAATAGGTGTATGCCAATTCTATCGATTCGACCACCACATCATTTCCAGTTGACTTGAATTCAGAAATGTTATACTTAATTGGATATGCATTATGAAAAGTCCATTTCATAAGGACGTTTTTTTTATCATCCTTCAAATTCAACAAATTCAATGTCACATTATTAGGCTGAATGTTAGCTGCAAATCCTTGATCTAACGTATTAGCACACCAATTCATCAATTTGGATCCACTGGAAATTATTGCCCTTTTTAATACTAAGTTTTGGGATGTAGTAACGGTAGGAAGACGGTACTTAAACCTGTTTTCACCTCCTCCCCAAACCTCCTCGGTTTGAAACTCTTTAGAAAGTCCTGAAACTTCCTGAAAAGCAGCGTCTTCCCCTTTAAAGGACAATTCGAAATAAAACCCAACTGGATAATTAGCCTGAGGATTTGCCATTCGTTATAATAAGTTGTTCATGAGCAATCTCCAGCGTATCTACTGCCACTTCATTTCCGTCAGATTTTAGATCGGTACTGGTAATTTTAGTGGGCCATGCATTGTTTAATTGCCATTGCATGGTAACATCTCCATTTTCGTCCAAAAGCTTGATAAGTACAGTACGCCTTGTGATTGTATTCATGGTTATTTGTGCATGCCAATCCCAAAAAGTATTGTCATTTACAAATACTCCACGTTTTAAGGTCACGTTGCCATATTTTACAATACCAGGCATTTTTTCTGTTGAAAAAAGGGTGCTATTGCTTTTACGATATTCAATGATCTGATTTTCAACATCCATTCCGGATACTTCTTGAAATGCGACCCCTTTTAATTCGGTTCCTAAGTCCACTTCGAAGCGAAACTTAGGCATTGGCCAGGTTGCGCCTTCTACACTTCCGTCATCTGTTGCCATAATAATATGTTTTTAATGTTTATACTTTTATAATTTAACTTGAGGTTGCCATTTCCTGTTCAAAAGTGATGACAATGAATTCAGCAGGATGTACTACAGCTACTTTTACGGTAACATTCATAAATCCGTTCAAAATATCCTCGGAAGTCATGGTACTACCTAAGCCACACTCTACCGAAAAGGCATCTGCGGCAGTTGCTCCTTGAAGCCCTCCTGATTTCCAAACTGTGGTCAGGAAACTACCAATCATGGCTTTTACCCCTTCCCAAGTATTCTTTACATTGGGTTCAAACACATAAGCATGTGCTGCCAATTTGCAGGATTGTTCCAGAAAAATCATGGTTCTTCGTACTGGAAGGTATTTCCAGTCTAGACTATTTCCATCTAAAGTTCTTGCGCCCCAAATAAGGATTCCTAATCCATTAAAAAACCGAATGGCATTGATGGATTTACCCGTAACGGCATCCATATTAAGATCACCTTGTTGGCTTTCGGATAGATTGATGGGTAATGAAGAAGCCCCAACAATTGAAGTGTTTGCTGGTGCTTGCCATGGCCCTACCTGATTGTCAGTAGTTGTAATAACTCCTGCCATAGCTCCACTGGGTGGAAGTATATTGGCATCACTTAAAACATGTTTTACGATGAGACCATAGGTACTACTAGCCGCAATTAATGCATTGTTATTTTGAGATACCGTTAGGCCCGAAGAAGGGTCATCAATTTTACTCAAAATAGTAGAAACATTCTGATTGGGATTATCTGCTGGATTTATAAGTGGTTCCAATTGCTTGGTATCCCCCCCAAATAGATTGGTATAATCAATATCCCCAGACTGCATAATGGTGGTCCCAATAAAAGGGTAATAGGATGTTCCATAATTAAGTCCGTTTGCTCCGGTATTGTTTCTGAAGTTTAGGATATCATTGGTATACAAAATAGGATCGGGGTCCCTTCCTCCAATAATATCGAAAATACTTACTGCAGTTTGCATTTCGGTATTCTGAAGTAACATTTCCTGCATCAATGTCCCGTTATCTGCCAATGATAATAACGTAGCTTCTGGGCAGATATACATGGTAGGTTCTTCTTCATTTTTAAGAAGTGCCAAACCACTCATAAGATCGTTTAATTGTACGTTGGGATTTACAATCTGATCCCCTGGAGTAATCGGCGTGCCAGATGGTGGCCCATAGGTTCCCACAGAAACAATGTAAGCATCGCCCCCACCGTTTTCGTAAAATAACCGAATGCTATTATAGAGGTAATAGATTGTATTGGGATCTGGTACTATAGAATAATACGTCCCGTCTATTTGCATATAGTCCCCTTTTTCTGGTTCAGTTTTTTGGGCTACGAGGTAATACTCTGGATTATATTGCTTAGCCGGACTCGCAGGTGGTGCTGGGTCTGGATAACAATAAATGGCCTGAAAGTCTGCTAACGACGTAATTTTAAAAGGCACGTTCGTATACGATTTCCCTTCGTATGAAGCCTGCGGTGTATACCCAATAAATGCTGGAACTGCTGTGGCTACTGGAACCACTGAATTTCCGAAAGCATTTACTTCATTAATGTAAACACCTGGAGATTTAATTGTTAATTCATTCATGGATTTCTAAAATTTATTTAGTTAATAATTTATACATATATATACATGGGTGATGTTATCTGTTTTTTTCCATCTATTTCAATAACCCCCATTTGACTGGGATTTGGGTTTGGAAGCCCATTAAAGATCACTTTTCCCTGTACAGGATTGGGGTTATTGGTTGATGTATTTTCTGCTTTATCTACCAATTTGAATTTGTATTCTGGAATTTCCTGTAAAGACAAGATGCGGTCTGAAGTAAATAATTGTGCCTCTTGATTGTTGGGCAATGTTACTTGGACCGGACCATTAAATTTTATATCGGACATAGTCGCAATGCTAAGTTCATTGAATCGCTTTGCTCCATTGTTAATGATGTAATATTGCCACTGTGTTTGTCTGGCTTTGAATGTTATCTCATAAGAAACAGCAATAACATCCTGAACCGCCTTTATTAAGTCTTCAAAACGAATGGTCACCACAATTCGGGAGGCAACATTTTCTGAACTGGAAAAACTGGGTTCCATATAGAAATCGTTTCCTTCGGTATCTTCGGTTGATATCAGAGCATCACTGGAAAAGAGTAATTTTCCTATCCAATCCATCGGAAAATCCGTAAATGCATAGAAATTAGGGTCTATGGTTTGTATTTCGAATTCTAAAGCATCTACATCGCTCACATCTGAGATATAATTGAGGTAATCAACAACAGATTGTGTTGTATTTCCATACAATTCAAATTTTCCTTCCAAAGTAGACATCAATAACTGGTAACGCTGCATTAATCCTTTCGTTTCTGAAGTAGGCACGAACTGAATCCCCTTGCATAGGTTATTTTCAAAATAGGAGTGCGATACGGTTACACTGAAAAAAAGTTGATAGCTACTTTGCATTGGGAGTTATATTTTCTGAGGTGGATAAAACGGGTTCTTCAAATCCATCTATTTCATGTGGATTCATGGTAACAAGCCTCATCTTATAGATCACTGAAGGCTGGTATTTGGCTCCAAGTGCGTTCCACAAACTGTGGATTTGGAGGTAATTTATTTTTTCAATTTCAAATTCCAATTTATCCAAACCCGAAGGAATGTTTGAAAAGGAACTGGAATCTATACTAGCATGTACTTGGAAGAACAGAATTAATTCATCCAAAAACTTAAGGGTTTCACGATAGTCATCAAAATTGGAAGTGCATAATAGGTAGAGATTATACCGTTCTACTGTCTGAAAATGTGAATAATTTCCATCTGTTTGCTTCTTATGACGTATATAAAAAGGTTTCGCAGTTTCGCGCTCCACATTAATTAAAGATAAGACTACTTTATTTTCATTCTTGGTAGGAACTATTCCATTTGAATCTACTAAAGAATTGATCACCACTTTAGTATCATCCAAACCAAGCTTATTCACAATATACTGATTAAGGGTGGATTGTGTAAACTGTAGTGCTTTTTCGATCATATCTTTTCTTAAAAAACAAAAAGGATGGATATCCCATTAATTCAGTAGTAAAGTTATAGTACTATGGAGCTGTAAAAAGAAAATAGGCGTATACGAAACGTGTACATTTATAATTTCCCAACAAAATCCATAGACAAATCGTAGACAGTTCGTGTTTTAAGAAGAAAAAAAGTCTAGGCAATAGACTTGATATAATTTTGAAGGTTGACATATTTGGGAAGTGCCAGCTTCTTTTTTAAGCGATACTTATGGGTTCTTACACTTTCCTGGTTAATTCCCAAAATATGACCTATGTCGTTGTTAGACATGTTCATTTTAACATAACAACAATATTTCACATCCTTTGAACTTAAATCTGGATGTCTTTGAGCAATTTGTTTCAAAAAATTGGGGTTTATATTTTCAAAATAAGCCTTAAAATCTTCCCAGTGTTTCTGATCGGTAATAGATTGTTTTATGGTACTTACATATGACACAAGCTTAAGCCTTACGGGTTCGCTAACTTCCGAAAACATTCCTTTGAGCCCTTCTTGCACTTGCCGTAAGGTTTTTATTTTCTGATCCAATTCTAACGCATAGCGGCTTAGGTTTTTAGTTATTCTGGAATCAGATCGCTTCCAATTTCTATCCGCAATTGACCTTTCTGGCTCTAATGGTGAAGGCTTATGCAGCAAACGCAAAATGGAATTTACCAGATCCCTTAGAAAGTTTTCCTTAGCGATAAATGCTATGGGTTCCGTAATAACGACTCTATCATATTGCCAAGTTAAAGTCTTCCATTCTTGGTCATGAGTAAAACAAATTATTGGTATTCCACTTTTTTTAAATGTAGTTTGAGAATGATCAAGGACATATTGGTTGTCCCTATAATGTAAAATAATGAGCAATGGATTTACAGAATTAACAACACGTACCATGTCAGAAACGCGACCAGCCGTAATTACATTATACTTATTAATATGACGCAAATTCTTTAACATGGTAGCCAATACAATGGTTTGATCACAACCAATAACGATTGACTTGTCTTCATTAAAGAAAGGTGCGTTTTTGGGATGCATTTCCAGTTGTTAGCTAAAATGAAAAAAAAACCTTGATGCTTCGTTTATAGGGGAAAATAGAGAAACAAACTTTTTACACGAGGAAAAAGTAGCCTAATTTAATTTATAAGCATGGTATTAAAAACACGTATTTATACGTATTTTCTTGTAGGAAAGGAAGTAAGGAGCTTCTTACAATTTTGAATATTGCTAAGAAATAAAACTATTTGTGAGAACTTCTGCGAATATTTCCACCTACTACCAGTGCAGCAGAAATGATCATTACATTTTTAATGATGTATTGCCCCTCCATAGTAGGAAGGTAAACCGCCCAAGGCTTTTGGTATACCACTTCTGGTAAAAAAACCATAGGCATAAAGGTTCCCAACATTTGCAAGAACAATAATAAAATGGCGATATAAGTTGTTCTTTGAAACAAAAACAAAACACCAATTAATACTTCCCACCACCCAATAACATGAAGCCATACATCTGGTGACAAAAAGGGTAACCAAGCCACTGTGGCTTTTAAAAGAGGCTCTGCCGCAGACACCCCAAAAGGTTTAAGGATTCCAAACCAAATAAAAATAATGGCGAAGGAAATACGTAATGCAGGGACACCCATCTTTCGCATCCTACCATAAATACCCTTATCTAAGTTTTCGAATTCGGCCATATATGATTACTGCTGAAGTGTGTCTAAAAGGCTATTGAGGTCTAAAGAAGACTGCTCCCCGCTTTCCATATTCTTTAACGTATAAGTACCGGCTTCCATTTCAGAATCCCCGGCCAAAACCACATATGGAATACCCCGCCTATCGGCATAAGACATTTGTTTTTTGAATTTCGCAGCATCCGGATATAGCTCTGCAGAAATATCCTTGCCACGGAGTTGGGTAATTGCCTTCATGGCATACATAGCCTCTCCTGTACCAAAATTAAGGAACAATACTTGGGTCGTAGCCGAAACAGTATCTGGAAATAGGCCCAGTTCTTCCAATACCAGATAAATACGATCCAACCCAAACGAAATGCCTACCCCACTCACGTCTTTCAACCCAAAAATACCGGTAAGGTCATCATAACGGCCACCACCGCCAATACTTCCCATAGCAACACCTTCTGGTGCCGCTACTTCAAAAATAGCTCCGGTATAATAGTTAAGCCCACGAGCCAAGGTAACATCTATTTCAAGATTTGCAGCGGTAAGCCCTAAGGTTTCAACACTGCTCACTATAAACTCCAATTCTTCAATTCCTTGGGTACCTGTTTCAGAGGTTGCCAATAAATCTTTCAACATTCCCAGTTTCTCACCTGCCGTTCCAGATGCTTCAAACAAAGGTTGTACTTTTTCAATAGCTGCACTACCAATTCCTTTGGAGCGCATTTCTTCTTTTACCTTCTCCTCGCCTATTTTGTCCAATTTATCCAAAGCCACGGTAAAGTCGATGAGTTTATCTGCTTCACCAATCACTTCGGCAATACCACTTAGGATTTTCCGGTTGTTCATTTTAATGGTTACTCCCTGCAATCCCAACTTAGAAAATACAGCATCATAAAGCTGCACCAACTCTATTTCTTGCCATAAGGATTTGCTTCCCACTACATCGGCATCACACTGGTAAAACTCACGGAAACGTCCTTTTTGCGGACGATCTGCCCGCCAAACGGGCTGTATTTGGTATCTTTTAAAAGGAAATACAATGTCGTTTTGGTGTTGTACCACATAACGTGCAAAAGGAACGGTAAGGTCGTAACGAAGTGCTTTTTCTGATATTCTTGGTGTGATTTTCTGACTGTTCCTTTCTGTGTACAGATTTTCATCTACCTTCTTCAAAAAATCCCCACTATTCAGAATCTTAAAAATCAACCGATCCCCTTCTTCTCCATATTTTCCCATCAGGGTTTCACTGTTTTCAAAACTGGGTGTTTCTATGGGCTGAAACCCATAATTGGTGAAACACTCCTTAATGGTATTCATGATAAAATTACGCTTTATTACCTCTGCAGGTGAAAAGTCACGCGTTCCTTTGGGTATGGATGGTTTTTTAGACAAAATTTACTCGTTATGTGGTGATCTCGATACAATTCGCTTTGCGAACCACTCGATCACCTAATTTTTTAGACCCTGCAAATATCTTAAAATAATAGGTAAGTTGTAACTTTATCACAATACAATAGTCTAACGAATAAAACTTACGCCTTCCATGTTCAAATTGTTTCGGGAAAATGTACGTATTGCAATGGGGTCTATAAAAAGCCAATTGCTAAAAACCATCTTGACAATTGTCATCATCAGTTTGGGGATTTTGGCTTTGGTAGGAACCTTAAGTGGCGTGGATGCCATGGAAACTGTTTTTGGAGGGAATTTTGATACCATGGGTTCCAATACCTTCAATATACAGCGGTACGAATTCAGTATTCAAAGACATGGTGGCGAAAGGGAAAAAATAAATCCTGTGATTTCTTACAATGATGTCCGTGGATTTTTAGAAAAATACGATCATCCTTTTTCCCAGACTTCTGTTTCATTTCGTGGAACGACCCGAGCTGAAGTAAAATACGAAAGCAAAAAAACCGATCCCGAAGTACAGGTTTATGGCGCTAATGAAAATTATCTAGGTAATACGGCAAGTAAGATAGAACTGGGGCGTGGATTAAATTTCTTCGACATTCAGAACAACTCTAAAGTAGCAGTTATTGGTTCCGATTTTTTGAAGCATCTCTTTGATACCGAAAACCCCATAGGAAAAACCATTACCATTCGGGGTGCCAAGTTCCAGGTCATTGGAGTTCTGGAATCCAAAGGGTCTTCCTTTGGAAACAATCAAGATTTAAAAGTCATCATCCCCATACAGGTAGCTAGGGGTATTTATACGGCTCCTAATATTAATTACACTATTAGCGTACGCGTGGACGAAAACTCCATGCTAGAAAGTGCGCAAGAAGAAGCCATCAAGGTTTTTAGAAACGTACGCCGCTTACAGCCTATTGAAAAAAACAATTTTGGGCTTCAGCGTAGTGAAGACCTTATAAACATTATTGCTGAAGTATCTGGGGTATTGAAAATTTCGGCTTGGATTATTAGTATCATTACCATCCTTGGTTCTTCCATTGCCCTAATGAATATTATGCTGGTAACGGTATCTCAAAGAACTCGGGAGATTGGAATTAGAAAAGCCATTGGAGCCAAACGAAGCACCATCTCAACCCAATTCTTTATGGAAGCTATTGTAATTGGCCAGTTTGGTTGCATCCTGGGGGTTATTTTGGGAATTGGGGTTGGTTACATGATTGCCCGTTTCTATGAAGTGGATTTCATTGTACCATGGGTAGCCATGATCTGGGCTGTAATCATGAGCTTTTTGGTGGCTTTGATTTCTGGAATCTATCCAGCTAGAAAGGCAGCCAGAATGGATCCTATTGAAAGTTTGAGATACGAATAATGCCAGTTTACAACATAAATTCTTACAACATGATCATTTCAAATACAGAGACTATTCCCAATAGGGAGATTACAGAGATTTTGGGTATTGCCCGAGGAAGCACCGTTAGAGCACGTAATATTGGTAGGGATATTTTCGCCGGACTAAAAAACATTGTAGGTGGTGAGATTGACGAATACACAAAACTTCAAGCTGAGGCACGAGAGCAAGCTATTCAACGAATGATGGCAGATGCTAACCGTTTGGGGGCAGATGCTATTGTAAATGTACGATTGGCTACCAGTATGGTGATGCAGGGAGCGTCTGAGATATTGGCGTATGGAACCGCCGTAAAACTAAAATAATGGAAACAGGAGTTACTTTGGCAGTAATATTTATACAAATACTCATTTGGGGAGGTATATTGGCCCTTCTTATCTATCTTATCATCCGTAGGATGCGAATTAAGCAAGAAGAAGATTTTGAGAAACGGGATAACTAATTCGCAACAAATTCAGAAATACCATTGTAAAGCATTCCATCGGTAATAGATGCTCCTTGTTGAATTAGATTGAAAATTTCCAAATTTCGGTCTTGTCCATAATCCTTGGATGCCGTGAACAAATCAATCCCATCTTCTTTTACGTTTTCCTGAAGCCATTGCATACCTGCCTCTGTGGTCATATCCACTTCCTTAACAGCTACTTTTACCATAATAAGATCAATGGTATCTTTCCCCAACTTAAAAAGGAAGAGTTGTTGGGGCGAAACATTCTGAAGGTACTCTGCTTTTTTAAGTACGCCTTCCCAAACAAGATCACTAAATACGTCGATCTCTGCTTCGGCAACTTCAGGTTGTTCCCTTTTTATTTTTTGCCATTCGTTCCCAGTGATAGATTGGGTTGCCAAAAAATTAATGAACTCTGGATGCAGTTCTTCTAATTGTTCCTTGGTAAGTCTCGTATATTTCATAACCAAAAAAACCGCTCAAGTACTGAGCGGTTTTTTAAAATATCATTTATATAGCTTATTTAGCTTCTGCCACTACATCGAATGAGAAATCTACGATCACGTCTCTGTGGAAACGAATTTTAGAATCGTAATTTCCAGTTCTCTTAATGGTACCACCAGCAATGCTAATGAATTTCTTTTCAATAGTAACGCCTTCTTTTCCTAAAACATCTGCTAAATCTGCATTGTTTATAGATCCAAACAACTTGTCTCCTTCACCTACCTTAGCAGCAATCTTGATTTCAAGTCCATTTAGTTTATCAGCTTCTTTTTGAGCGTCTTCTACTATTTTCTTTTCTTTATATGCACGTTGCTTTAACGTTTCTGCCAATACTTTCTTAGCAGATGGAGTAGCTAAAACTGCATATCCTTGAGGAATCAAGAAGTTTCTTCCGTATCCGTTCTTTACATTTACAACATCGTCTGTAAAGCCAAGGTTATCTACGTCTTTCTTTAATATAAGTTCCATATCTCTATCTGCTTTTTATTTTAACAAATCGGCTACGTATGGCATAAGTGCCAAGTGACGAGCTCTTTTAATAGCTACAGCTACCTTACGTTGGTACTTAAGGGAAGTTCCTGTAAGTCTTCTAGGTAAGATTTTACCTTGTTCGTTTACAAACTTCATTAAGAAATCTGGATCCTTGTAATCAATGTACTTAATTCCAGACTTTTTGAAACGACAGTATTTTTTGGCTTTTGTGGTCTCAATGTTCAAAGGAGTAAGATATCTAATCTCTCCGTCCTTCTTTCCTTTTGCTTGTTGTTCTATAGATGACATACCTTATGCGTTTTGTTTGTTACGGGTTCTTCTCTTCTCAGCCCAAGCAATTGCATGCTTGTCCAAGGCTACAGTAAGATTACGCATGATGCGCTCATCCCTTCTAAATTCAACTTCTAAGTCGTTGATAGCTTCACCTGTTACGGTGTACTCAAACAAATGGTAAAAACCACTCTTTTTGTGTTGGATAGGGTAAGCCAATTTCTTTAGGCCCCAATCCTCTTTTGATACCATCTTGGCACCTTTAGAAACGAGAAGATCTTCGTACTTCTTTACTGTTTCCTTTATCTGTTCTTCAGATAAAACGGGATTCAAAATGAAAACAGTTTCGTAATTGTTCATGTAAATTAATTTAATTTATTATTCTTAGTACTTTACCAAGAGCGTGCAAAATTACTACAATAAATTCAATAATCAAACCCTAAACAAAACATTTCCCTTTTTCTTACAAGGGTAGATAAAGTGCATGTTTTATTCGTTAAAAGTTAAAAAAAGTTGCATTTCGTCGATTTTTTTTATTAATATTGTCATGAGCTAAACCTTACTACCGTGGATAAACCTATTCTAAAATGTGCTATTGTAGATGATTCTACCCTGCAACGGCTTTCCATTGTAAAGCTTATCGAGAACCATCCATCATTGGATCTCGTCGCTGAATACAATAACGCTATCGAGGCCAAAATGGGGTTGGCCACTACAGAGATAGATTTAATCTTTTTAGATATTGAAATGCCTATCCTTTCTGGATTTGATCTGCTGGACGATCTTACACACAAGCCACAGATTATTTTCGTAACAGGAAAAACCAAATACGCATTTAAAGCATTTGATTATGATGCCGTAGATTATCTACGCAAACCTATTTCTAAAGAACGTTTCCTTAATGCCGTTCACAAAGCCATTGTAAATTACAAAATGCGTAATGAAGATGGATTTGATGATGAAGACTTCATTTTTGTAAAAAGTAACCTTAAAAAACGTAAGGTATTCCTTAACGAATTACGATACATAGAGGCTTTGGGAGATTACGTGAAGTTGGTTACCGAACACGATGCCTTGGTAGTACTCTCTACTATGAAAGCTTTTGAAGCGCTGCTTCCTAAAGAACGGTTTTTACGAATTCACAAATCGTATATCGTGAACTTGGACAAAGTAGAGCGTTACAACAGTAAGGTGATCGAACTGGAAAATGAGCAATTACCATTAAGCCGTAATCGAAAGGCTGATTTGGTAGAAGCTCTTGCTGCTTCCATGCGCAACTAATAATTGTCTACATCCATAATGACTTTTACTCGAGAGAATTCCTTCTGGGAGTTGAATCGTTGTTGTACTTTTTGAATGAATCCCTTAGTCTTTTGAAGCGACTGTTGTTTTGGAATTTTTACAAGTATATTCGAAATAAATTCATTTCTAATCCTAGAAACTGCAGGGCTTTCCGGTCCAAGAACATGTTCCTTCAATTGTAGCCTGAGCACTTCTCCAAACCAAACCGAAGCCTTTTGCATTGTTCCAAAATTACGGTGCTTAAAAGTAATCCGAATGGTCCGATAGTGTGGTGGGTATTTATACTGATATCGTTCTTCTGATTGCTCCGAATACATTCCTTCGTAATGATTGGTGCTTACTTGTTTTAAAATCTGGTGATATGGGTTGTAACTCTGTATTATGACCTTTCCTCTTTTCTCGGTACGCCCTGCCCTTCCTGAAACTTGCTGCAATAGTTGATAGCTTCTTTCATGAGCACGAAAGTCTGGAAAGTTCAATAAATTATCCGCATTCATCACCCCCACCAAGCTTACATTTCTAAAATCGAGCCCTTTGGCCAACATCTGCGTTCCTACCAAAATATCAATCTCTTGGTTTTCCATTCGGTCAATCAACTTTTCATAAGCATGCTTTCCTTTCGTGGTATCCTGGTCCATACGGGCAATGGATGCCTCGGGAAAAAGCTCTTTAAGCTCCTCTTCAATCTGTTCCGTACCAAAACCCTTAGGGTCCAGTGTTTCACTACCACAGGCCATACAAGAAAGCAACATTGCCATCTGGTAACTACAATAATGACAGCGTAATTCATTTTTATGTTGATGGTAGGTTAAACTTACATCACAATTTGGGCATTGGGGAGCTACCCCACACGTAGTACACTCTACAATAGGTGAAAAACCCCGTCTATTTTGAAACAGAATGACCTGTTCTTTCTCTTCTAACGCTGCTTCCATCTCTTCCAATAATCGATCGCTAAACCTTCCTTTCATAAGCCTACGTTTCAACTTATCCCGAATGTCTACCAACTCAATATCTGGCATCAATACGTTTCCATACCGTTCTCTTAGATGAACCAATCCATATTTTCCATCTTGTGCATTATAGTATGATTCCAACGAAGGGGTTGCTGAACCTAGTAATACTTTCGCTTTGTGAAAATTAGCCAACACAATCCCCGCATCTCTTGCGTGGTACCTTGGGGCTGGACTGTATTGTTTAAAAGAAGGTTCGTGTTCTTCATCTATAATAACCATTCCCAAGTGCTGAAAAGGTAAAAACAGGGATGATCTAGCTCCAATTACAATTTGAGCTTTGGACTTTTGCTCCAATACATTTTTCCAAACTTCTACGCGCTCATTCAAGGAATATTTGGAATGGTACACAGATACCTTTTCCCCGAAATAATGTTGTAGTCTCGTAATAAGCTGTGCAGTTAAGGCAATTTCTGGAAGCATATACAGAATTTGCTTGCCCGAAGAAAGCATTCTGTCAATAAGCTGCACATATACTTCTGTTTTACCACTTGAGGTAACGCCATGCAGTAAAGTGATGTCCTTTGTTTCAAAGGAACTCTCAATTTCATGCAATGCTGTTTCTTGTGCTGGGCTTAGTTTTTTTATTTCTGAAGGGGCATCTCCACTATATTCTACACGATCTTTTTGAAGGTAATATTCTTCTAAAATTCCTTTATCGATAAGGGTTCGTAATACAGAGGCATTACTTTCAGATTTCTTCTGAAGCTGGGTTGATTCTACATGATTTTCAGAAGCAGACATCATGAACAAAGTCATTAATACCTGACGCTGCTTGGGAGCCCTTGAAAGGGTATCCAGTAATTCTCGTAACGCCTGTTCTTCAGAAAAGGGAGTGGTTAAACGCAAATAACGCTTCAACTTGGGCTTGTACTGTTCAAACACTTCTTCTTGAACGGTAATCAATTCTTTTTCCAATAGATCCTTAATGACCTTTACTACATTCTTTCGGTCCAAAAGACTACGGATATCATTGATATGCAAAGAGGATTGATGCGTCAATGCTTCATGCACCATAAACTCCTCATCTGTTAGGGAGCTTTCGTCCAAAGGTTCTTTTCCTGTACGTGCAATAATGGTTTCACTCTCCAACAAAAATGCGCTGGGAAGGGCAGCACGTATGACTTCTCCCAATGTGCACATGTAATATTTGGCTATCCATTCCCAATGTTTTAACTGGGTAGTGGTTACCAAAGGGGTTTCGTCCAGAATTTGGTCTATACTCTTGGTTTCGTAGGCTGGTGGTTCGTTTTGATGCACTCCATACACCAATGCCGTATAGATTTTTGACTTCCCAAAAGGTACGGATACCCGCATACCTGGTTTTAAGAAATAGGCTTCATCCCGATTTACACTATAGGTAAAGTGTTGTTTTAGGGGAATGGGAAGAATGACATCGATAAAGTACAATGGAAAATAGATTGATATTCGCGCTTAAAATTAAAAAAGGCCGCTCAATAAATGAACAGCCTTGGTGCTATTTTATGAACAATACATTATTGGACTCGATACCAATATTGTGTTCTTCCCAAAAGGGAAAAGCCAATATAGCCTCTAACCTTTAATTTGTTTTCTTCTTCAAGGGTAATGTAACATTTGTACAATTTACCATTTTCAGGATCCAAAATTCTTCCTCCATTATATTCATCTCCATCTTTTTCGAGGCCACGAATAATGGTCATCCCCAAAATAGGTTGGTCCTTGTCTTCTCCTTTACATTGATCACAAACGGCATCTTGACGGTCTTCTTTAATGATCTCGACTACTTTTCCATAAACTTTACCATCATCTTCATAAATTTCCAAAATGGACTTAGCATCTCCAGAAACATCATCTATGGTTTTCCATTTGCCAATCACACTTTGTCCCATCATGGTAAGGGAAAAGAATAAGGCAGATAATAGGGCAATTCTTGTTTTCATACTATTGGTTTTATTTTCCTAGCATTCCTTCTTTAAGATCATCATCGGCTGGATCACTTCCCAACCAAATACCAAAAAGAGCTTTTTTGAAGGCCATTCCTGGAATTACACCAAGTTCTTTCCCGTTCTTATAAATAACGGCTCCTTTTCCTTTTTGATATGTAATATCAAACACATTCTTCTTTACAATTTCTTCATTAAAAAAGCTTATGAACTTTTCAATTTCGGAGCTTAACGAAGAGGTATCTCCATTCATGGAGGCATCAAAACCATCATTTACAGCACTTTTCATTCTACTGCTGGAAACCAATTTAGACGTGATCTCCATTTTAATCGCCATGGTTTCATCTGCATTAATTATAGCATTAGCGTCGTTGGATTTTGATGTAAGGTACAGACCCGCAGAATAGAGTTTAAAGAATGCTTTCTTACGTATTCCGCCTCCATTAAGTACTAACTCTTCCCCACCAAAATTAGTGGAATTAGGTAAAGTAACACTTCCTATCTTAGTCTGGGCTGTTGCCAGGTTCATAGATAGTACTGCTACAAATAATAATAGCCCTTTTTTCATAATTAGTTGTTTCATCTTTATTGTTGATTTGTGTTGTGTATTGATTTTTCTTTAAGTCGCTGCAATGAAATATTCAGTTCAAAGCCCAACAGTAATAGGTTCGCATTGATCCAAATATAAAACATCATGATCAATAGTGCTCCAATGGAGCCATATAATTCGTTGTAGTTGCTAAAATTGTTAATGTAAACTCCAAAAAAATAAGTAGTTAGCATAAACAATAAAGTGGTAACCAATGCTCCTATGGAAAAGAAACGGGTTTCCCTTCCTTCTTTTACCCCAAAATGATAGAGGGTAGAAATAGCAACATACAACATAATGACAAAGACCGCATACTGCAGGAAATTGATCCATGCAAAATCGTTCTCTATGTAGGCATTCACCTTTAATTGGTTTATGATATATTCTCCATAAAGCACCGATCCCACTGTAATTAACAACAACAATGCCAAAAAGACTGAAACCATAAGTGCCATGAGATACTGTCTAAAGAAGTTTCGGTTAATTGTTACGTGTACCGAATATTCAAATGCACTAAAAATGGAATTTACTCCATTGGCAAATAAAAACAATGTTAAGAAAAATGTCACCGACAATAAGCTATTCCTAGGGTTCAATGCAATATCACTTATAACAGGCATAAAGAAATCCTGGGTTTGCGGTGGTAACACTCGTTGAATAAGATTTAAAAATTCACTTTGAAAATTCTGAATCTTAATGACCGGTATTAGGTTAAGCATGAACAGTAGGAACGGAAAAATTGCAATAAAGAAACTATAGGCAATAGAACTGGCTCTTGAAGAAAAGGTACCCTTCACGATTCCGATACTGTAGATTTCTAAAAGATCGTAGAGTGAAAGCCCCTTAAACCCCGGGAGGATTACAAGTTTCAGCAGTTTTACCAAAGTACGAACTACTGGAATCTTATTGAGCTTTTCTTCTACTTCGGTACTCATTAAACCGCTTTTAAGCTTAAATCTAAATTATACACCGAATGGGTTAAGGCTCCACTAGAGATATAATCTACACCACATTCTGCATATTTTCGAACAGTATCCAAAGTAATTCCACCGCTGGACTCCGTAAGGCATTGTTCTCCTATCATTTTTACAGCTTTACGGGTATCTTCGTAATTAAAGTTATCGATAAGGATGCGATATACTCCTTCGTTTTGAAGTATCTCTTCTATTTCATCTAAATTTCTAGCCTCTACAATAATTTTAAGGTCTAGGTTTCTACTTGCCAAATAAGATCTTGTTTGCTGTATGGCTTTGGTAATTCCTCCACAAAAGTCGATATGGTTGTCTTTAAGCATGATCATGTCATACAAGGCAAAACGATGATTCTCCCCTCCTCCAATCTTTACGGCCCACTTTTCTAAGGCCCGAATACCGGGTGTGGTCTTACGGGTGTCCAATATCTTGGTACCCGTTCCTTTCAATAGTTTTACATATTCATTGGTCTTGGTTGCGATGGCACTCATACGCTGCATGGCATTTAGTACCAAACGTTCAGCCTTGAGAATAGACTGCGAACTTCCAGACACATAGAAACAAATATCTCCATACTTTACGTAGGTTCCATCTTCTATCTGCACGTCCATAGAAAGTCCTGGATCTACAAATTCGAACACACGACGCGCAAATTCTACCCCAGCTACGATTCCTTCATCTTTTACCAATAATTTGGCAGTACCCGTGGCTTCTTCAGGAATACAAGCCAAAGAACTATGATCTCCATCTCCTACATCTTCACGAATGGCATTGGCAATAATAATATCTATCTCTTTATCGAATTTCTTCTGGGAAATCATGGGTTCGCTATTTTTAGCTAATTTAAAAAAACCCTCGAAGTCAATGGCACTAAGCTCCCATTTTTTGCTGTGCAAACATTTATCAGTCTCTACTTTACGCATCTACCGTGGTATTTCCTAATTTTACCACATGAAGATCACGCTACTTGCCATAGGGAAAACGGACGATAAAAACCTTCAGGTATTGATTGATGCGTATATGAAGCGGCTTAAGCATTATGTACCGTTTTCTATGGAAATCATTCCCGACATAAAAAACTCGAAAAATCTTTCGGAAGCCCAACAAAAAGATCTGGAGGGACAAGAAATTCTGAAACGCATTTCTAGCACAGATGCCTTGATTCTACTGGATGAAAATGGAAAAATATTTACATCGGTAGGGTTTTCAGAATACCTTCAGAAGAAAATGAACAGTGGATTAAAAAATTTAGTGTTTGTTATTGGTGGTCCTTATGGATTTAGTGATGCGGTATATCAAAAAGCGCAAGGAAAGGTTTCTTTATCTTCTATGACTTTTTCGCATCAAATGGTCAGGCTTTTTGTTACAGAACAATTGTATCGCGCTTATACCATATTACGAAACGAACCCTATCATCACAGGTAGTTTTTGATTGGTATACTTATTTTCAGGATCGTCCTAAATAATTTCTATTTATTCCGAATCTTCCTGTAACTGGATTTTTTTGCAAAAAAGTAACGATATCCATTCATTCCGTTGAAGTTAGGCGGAATGGTCACTTCTATGATCTGTGATCCTTTCTTGTAAACTTTTATAATACTGCCATTATCTATGGTAGAAGAAGCAAGTTTATATTTTAGGTTGATCATTTGCTCATTGAAGTTCTTGTATACCTCCTTGTTTTTGAAAAGTATCTCGATCCCTTGTGCTTTGGCCGCCTCAGAATAGTGAAAAAATAGCAAGTAATCTGCAGAGTCTCCCAGTTTAAACCCTGGGCGATCATAGGCAAACTTAGCATTTCCCAAACGGTTTTGGGTAGCATCCTTGGCTTGATAAAAGTGCCAATTGTTGGCCGTAAGGTGCTCCTCTACCTCTCCCAAACTTTTGTTGCATAAAAGTGTAAACTCTGTGGGGGAAAAACTTTGTGCATAGGCTTGAAAAGCCACAAAAAAACAAAAAAGAATACCGAGTATGCGTTTCATATTACGAGGGTCTATATCATAAAAAATTGCCACAGCAACTTATCTACTGCACAATAATACTAAAAATATGCATACGGTATTACAGGGATTTTCCCTATTCTACAACCAATTTATAGCTATAAACTCCTTCTGAATCTGTAATTGTAAGAATGAACAATCCGGAAGATAGGCCGTGTGTAATCACAATTTCATTGGAAACCTCTTCCAATGAAGTAGTAAAGACCTGCTGTCCTGCTGTGTTAAATATGGCAATTCCTGTTTTGGAACTGGCTAATGATGTATTAGCAATTAAACGTATGGTTTCTGAAATAGGGTTTTCGGAAAGGATGTATCGCTCCGAGGCAATTACATCATTATTAGCTAAGACTCCATCACGTATTTCATCCAATGCAAACTGAGCTCCATCAGCAGTCACTGTAACATGATCTTCATTTTCGTTAGGAATATGTGTATTTACAAAAGGGGAAGCCGTAATATCTGGATTGGCATACCAATCGTCTTCTGCAATCGCCAAGGCACTCAGGGTTGGTATAAAGCAATAAGCGTCTTGATCTAAAGCTTCAATAAATTGTAAAATCACGGGATTACCTCCTGCATCACCCAAAGCTTCTGAAATATTAACCGTCCCTCCAGGAGCACTATCTACACCATCACTAAAAGAAAAGGATTCTCCATCTGCTGCAAATGAGCCTACAGGTATACCTGCTATAAGGGTTGTCCAATCTGTTACATTAATCACTTCTGTAGCTGCTGGCATAAAATGAAGGTTTACCTCTGCTGTCGTACCCGGTGCAATATCCAGCGTTGTATCTATCACTTGTATTCCTGGACTTCCTGTAGTAGTACCAATGCCACTTCCATTAATCATGGAAACATTACGCACGTTTTGTGGAAAACCCAGTGCGTCCAACTCTGTTTGAAACGCATCTCTAAAATCTGGAGCTCCTTCTGGCAATAGTTTGGTTGGATCTTGATCTGTTTGAGATCCTCCTGCCAAATGTGCAACCAAATGATCCACCAACATCTCTTTCGCTGCTGGGGAATTAAGAACCGTATTCACAATATCTTGTGCCTGCTGATTACCAAACTCAAAACCTAAATAATTGATTAAGTATTGCAAGCTAATGGGAACATTAGCACCTCTATGAGGAGAATCAAAAGAAATGTACAAACGGGTTTCATGTGGTAAGGAATTTTGTTCCATGTATGCCAGAGCATAACGCGCAATGAGTCCTCCCATACTTGGGCCTAATACCACCAATTCTTCATCTCCTACTTTATCATTGTTTATGAGAGCAATTAGTTCAGCTAAAACAAAGGCATTACGCTGTATGTAATCAGCACCCCCATCTATATCCTTGCCATCTGTAGTGTATTGGTGTGCATTTAAGATAATGACATCAAATCCTTCATCGCGAAGGATGTCTGCCATATTTTGTCCATCAAAGTTTAAACTGTTGTATAGTCCTGTAATATCACGAGCGTCTCCAGGGTCAAAGCCATCAAGGACGATAATAGGTTTGTCTAAAACACCATCTAAGTTGTCCAAAAATATTTCATACTCTCCTTCTCCAAAATAGGATTGAGATTCTTCATATCCTTGGTAGCCAATGGTAGCTACAATGGTTTCAACAACACTGCGATTGGCAATAGGATCTTGATTTGATTTTGGCAAAAAGCGACTTTGCGCCATTACCGAAAGGGAAATAAGGGAACATAGAAATAGATAAAAATACCTCATAGCAATTGGGGTTTATTGAATTATTCGACAAGATATGGATTAATTTGGAGGGATGAAACTGTAAAATTATTTTATGATGAACCTATATGTTTCCTGTAATCTGTCATAAATTTTATTAAACTTTGAAAAATAGCTCAAACTATTTTCTTGGTATATGCCCAAAACCAGTACTTATTAATTCTTAGGGATCAAGTTGGTAATACTGATTCCAGAAGCAAAACTATATTCTGGCATCATAATTTTCCCTCCTACCACATAAAAACTCAAATAAATAGAACATGCTGTAGGTTGCTTATTGGGATGCGGAGCTATAAACTTGTCTAGTTCAGAAATATACTTTCTAAGTTTTGTATTTATGGTTGTATTGTTTGAGTGCAACATAACATTACTTACTCTATCATCACCACCCACAGTAAATTGTAAAAAGCACCAATAATTATCTAGACTATTTTCATAATTGATATTGTATAGAAATCTTCTTAGGTCACTTTTAAAATCTTCATCCAACCTAGGCGAATCATTATAAGTAAGCATTTGCGAGAACAAATAATTATGTGTGTTTGCCTCGGGGATAGCTATGAATCTAAAAACACTTGCATCTTCATGAACGTTATAGCCCGTAAAGGTTATAGCGGGTTCATTGGTATATTCAGACCAACTTGTAACTCCCTTAATAAAAACCCCGTCTTCAAAATACTCCCTACCTCCAGAGAAGTTCCACCATCCATCTTGCTTACCATCTTTAACCTTTCCACTTACAGAATAGGTATTTAAAGCTTTTTCTCCTATGTAAATATTACCCTTGTACTTCCCATTACCATCTGTGAAGATTTCTTTTCCATTCTTTTTATAATACGCTTGAAGATGGGGAACACCCGATTTATATTCAATAACTTTTTCCAGACGCCCCTTTTTATAATAGTATTTCCATTTACCGTCTCGAAAAGAGTTTACGTATTGTCCTTCATGGTGTAATTTCCCATTTTCATTATACTGAACCGTTGAGCCATTTAACTGCCCATTTTCAAATTCCTGTTGAAATGCTAATTGATTGTCCTTATAGAAATCTTGAACTATGCCTTCATAATATAGGTGATCCTTATTTATTTTCGCCTTGCGGTAATAGTAAGAATGAGATTTGGTAGTAATATCCCCTATTCTATTCAAATAAAACAATAAGGTATCTTGCTTTATTTCAAAAAACCTCTCATTACTTTGGGAAACACAAACACAGGGAAATAAGAAAAAAATTAATGCAATACGTTTCATAGGGTTGGGCTAACATAAATCTGCAATCAAAACTACCAAAATAATTCTTTATAAAGTCATTGTTCTGTGATCCCCGTTTGAATGAATTAAGAACAATTATTAATCTTTGGTGAGTCTCGCAATTAACTTTTGTACCCGCTTCTTTTTACTTTCCTTTTCCAAATCATCCAATCTGGAATTCAATACCCTTACAAACATACTTTTATTATCATCATTAATGATAGGCATTGCTCTCTCTGCATACATAGGGAATTGGTTGGGAGCACTCTTAAGCAATTGTTCCAGTAAAAGTGGGAATGCATCTTTACTATAGGATACTACTTGGCATAGTTTTATCAAAATATTGACTGCATGGTCTTTGGTTATTACAGAGCCTTTATCGGCAGCATCTAAGATCTTAGTAAGCGATTCATAGATTTCTTTAGGGCGCTCCTTAACAATGGTTCCAATGGCAATCATGGCTCCCCACTGCAAACGATTATTCTTACTGCCCAGTTGTGCCACAAATTCGTTTACATAGCCTGCAATGAGTTTTGGTTTTTGTTCTCCAATCTCATAGAGTACTTTAATGCAATCATTTTGAATAGCTTTTTTATTGGTTAGGTTTGTTACCAATACTTTAATGGCCTCCTTGTCTTCAGAAAGCACCATTTCCTTTGCCAATTCTTGATTGGGAACTTCGTCCCTTCGGTTAAGGGAAGAAGCCAATTGGTCTAAGACATTAATCTGTTTTGTCATTTTCTATGCTTAACTTTTCTTTACCATGAGATCATTATCGCAAAAAACCTGTATAGCTTGCTGAATAAAATATGCCAACCCTGGGCGGTACTTTTCATAGGTTTCTGTAAACCGTTCATCTGTAATGTATAATTTTCCCAGACCAAGATAACGTTCTTTAGACACTTCATAAAACAAATTCATATGTTTAAAATGCAATTCTATGGCTTGCTGTACATGAATACTTTCTGGATTAAAATCCATTAAATCTGCCAAGAGCCAGTTTATTTCTTCTCCTTTTTTCTTCACATCTTTCCAGCCTTCTTTGCCCATTTGTTGGATCCGTTCTTCGGTTTCCTTAAGCTGATCAGCACCCCATCTTTCTGAAACTTCTTTTTTAATGGTCTTGATTTCCTGTGTACTGAAACCTTCGTACAATTCGCTTTCTTTCATCATTTTCTTGTTTTTTAATTCGTTAAGAGTATTGTCTATGGTAGTTATGAGCTTTTTTAGATTTCTTGCTTGCTTCTTAAGATTCTTTTTGTGTGACTCTAAGGCAATGACCAAGTCAAAAGAAGGATCCTTAATAATGGCATCAATATCGCGAAGCGAGAAACCCAATTCACGGTAAAACAGTATTTGCTGAAGTAACAACAACTCATCTCGTTGGTAAAACCGATATCCTTTTTCACTTCTAAAGGATGGTTTCAACAAGTCAATTTGATCATAATGGTGTAGTGTTCTTACGCTCACACCCGCTAGATCTGCCAACTCTTTTACCGAGTATTTTTTCATGACATCATGTTTTATTTGGTAAAAGTAAACTATGACGTTACGTTAGAAACAAGAAAAAAATGAAGTTTTTTTGAATGACATGCTATCAATGAAGCAATTACGAATGGTAATTAGACAGCAGAACTTCTCAATTTGATGATGTGGAATACAAAAACCGTATTTTCCGAATGCCGTGATCTGTATCCCATTGTTTCACTTCTTTAAAGCCAAACTTTTTGTAAAGAAGGCAAGCTGGTCCATTGTCCACCCCAGTTTCTACCATAAACAGGTCTGATGAATACGTGTCAAAAACAAACTGAATGAGCTTCCCTCCTATGCCCTGCCTAAAAAACCGGGGATGTACTACCAAACTTTGTATGTGGGTCTGTTCTTCATTATGATGGATTTCAACCGCTCCAGCCAGTTTCCCATCTTTAAAATAACCATAAAAGGAATTATTACTATCCATAAATGCCTCCAAAGGTCGTTTTAGCGGCGGAAAATCTTTAGCGTTCAATAATTTGGCTTCAATAGTGTAGGATGCCCGGAAGACAGTACGTATATCGTGAGCAACTTCTGAATTCTTGTGAAGGAGTTCTTTAATCATAATGAACCATTCAATAATTTGATTGGGTTATTGTTTACAACCCCAAGGTAGGTAAATGTTTCAATTTATGATATTGTAAAGCAGCACCAATACATTGTTTTAATTCTTTGGTAGGGAGTGTTGCATTCAATTTGAAAACAATTGCCCGACTTCCTTCAAACGTGAAGGTATTCTGGTAGATCATTCTAAAGACAGGGATCAATTTACTGCTACATTGAAAGTACATGGCATATTGACTTGGATTTTTGGCTTTCCAATCTATCCTGAGTGTACTTCCGTGTTTGGTGAGATAACTGGGTTCTCCCCATTTTAGGGTTTCTTCTAACTGAGTAACGCCTTCTATCTCATGGACTGTTTCTAAAATCAAACTACGGAGCGCTTCCATCTCCTTTTTAACGGTTTCTGGATAATTTTCAAAAACAGATACTACTCTAGGATCAGTTTGTACTTCCATATCTTTTATAGAAATAGTGTTATGTATTGGGTTTTTAGTTTTTTAATCAACTTTACGTACACCTGATACATGTGATAATACCGCTTTCCACAACCCATCTCTGTATATAAGTACATTACTGGATTCATAATCTGTTTTCGTGCTATCGTTCACAATATGCCCAGTCCCAGCAACAATGGCTGTTCCGTTTTCGAAAACATCGAGCCTCTTTATTTCATAATGAAAAGAATCATGGGTCATGGCGTGGTTTTTAATCCAATCCAATTCTTTTGCTTTGTTAGACCATTCCCCGTCGTTTCTAACCATTTGGAAATCATCTCCCAGAATTCTGTCCAGTAGCAGGGTATCTTGTTCTCTATAAGCTTTGGGCCATTCCACTTCTTTCAAAAACCGAAGTTTCTCCTTTTCAGCGGCTATATCTATGGAAGTTTCAGAATCTACTACTGTAACTTTCTTTTCTTCACATGCTATTAGAAAGACCAACATAAGAGCTATTAAAAAATATTTCATGTGTGACTAGTTTAGTTTGTTTTAATACATGGTATTAGGGTTTGCAGAACTTTCAGGAATTTGTTGGATGGCATCCCAATGTTCACATATTTTTCCGTGTTCATCAAACCGAAAAAAATCCATGGTTACATATTGATCATTTCCAGGCCATGTTTGGTGGGTATGCAATGCTACTAAATTGCCTTCGGCAATGCACCGTACAAACTCAATGGATTTGTCTGGGTATTCTCGTTGCATCCTCTCAAAATAATCAATAAATCCTTGAGTGCCATCAGCTACATCAGGATTGTGCTGTATGTACTCATTGCCCACATACTGAGCTATAGCTCCTTTAGGATTGCCTTCGTAAGCTGCTCTGTAAAAGGCAATGGCATTTTTCTTATTCGCTTCTAAACTCATATTAGAAATTATTAATTATCATGAACGGGTTGACCGTGATTTTTATTTCAGGATCATCCATACAGGTTTAATAATACTAAGATACGTTTTAAAAAAAGTTAGAGCAGTCTAGGATGCTTTGCTTTGTATGAAACCTAAAGGCTTTACTTTAGTTTCTATACGGGGGGAAGTAACGGGATGATCAAAAGGATTGTTATTAAATAAGACATGGTGTATAAATTTTTGCCAATCCTTAAACTCATCTTTATTCTTTTTCGCTCTCAAATCTGTTATGATTTTATCAATGATTTAAGCCGAAATTATAAAAGCATTAAGGAAATAAAGAGTGTAATGTAATAGACGGGCTAATTGAGGAACAATGGGGGAGAATGGAGAATAAGTGTATATTTTATTTACCGTTAATGTGCTTTAGATAATTATTTTGCCTTTGTTTGTTATTTTTCTTAGATATTTTAACCCATACAAGACAATTAAGATTCCTGAAGCTACCATACTCCAATAAATCCAATTGAATTTTAGACTTATCATCCAATTAAAAAAAACTTCCCCATATAGAATTGTGAATATCCAAGTAAGGTTTGATATACTATGCAAGATGATGGTATACAAAATATTTTTAGTTTTTGTATAAATGATACAACAAATTATACCAAACAAAAAGGTAGGAATTAGGTTTCTATAGCTTGGTAGATGTATAAGTGAAAAGCAAATACTAGACACAATTATAGATATTCTGAATGAATACTTCTTATGAAGTTCAACAAATAAATACTTTCTAAAAAACAATTCTTCAAACACAGGAGCTACTATAACTACAGAGATACATTTATAAAATAACGACAAATTACTTCCTGAATAATTCATGTAGGGGGCAATTTCAACCTTATTGATAACATCCAACATCCGTGTGAAATCGAAACAAGGTCTATCAAAGAAAAACATTCCTACATTTAGAATGAGAAGGAGCAATACTATTTTCCACTCTATATCATTTACCTTTTTAGCAATATCTTCTCTTTTTATATTCATTTTAAATATTACAAACAATACAACGGAAAATGCAATGCAACTAGGAATTATGTTTATAATTCCCATATAATGCTCGATTGCATTTGTCTGAATAATATCATAACCCAATAAAAAATCGGCAATAACAACAATAACTACTTCCAAGATAAAAAGTAGTATTGTAAAAAGAAAAGCTTTGGTTATATTCATTTATAGGCAGGTCTTATAAATGAGTCATGTGGGATTTTGTTTTGTTACATAAAGACACATTAAGGAGAATAAAACCAGTGTTCAAATTTGATAAATCAACTATTTCTCAAAAGATATTGTGACTTATTCATCAGGGTTATCCATTCTTTCCTGTATATGTTCCCATAAGATCAGTTCGTCCGGATCCATTTTATTGGAGTGCTTCAACACAAAGTCAAGGTATTTCTTTTTTTCACTTTTCATCCTTTTTATATGAAATGCATAGGCCAGATAGGATGCTATGGATACCGTGGCGCTATTGGGAAAGTTAAAGTCTACTAAGGGCTCTAACAAGCGTATACCGTGATCTATCTTCCCAAATTCTATTAAAGCGGCTCCTCTGGTTCCTTGAAAACTGAGTTCCTCAGGGTGTGAGGTATAAGCCACTTTTGATAATGCCACGGCTTCCTCATAATTTTTTAGTAGTAACTGACACCAAGCCAAATTGTTATACACTAGTGCTTTGTAATTTTTATATTCCTTCTCCGATACCTTGGGCAAACAGGCTTCGAGAAGCTCATAAGCCTTTTCTACATCTGCCATCTTTAAATAGGCCATGGAAAGGTTTAAGCTAGCAATAAATGCTACGCCCTCCACTTCGGTATATTTTTGATAAATTTCGGCGCCTTTGGCAAATTCTTTTTCTTCCAAATATTCGAAAGCCTGAAACAACTCCTCGGTATTGGCTTGATCTTTTAATTTTTTGATTTTACTGAAAGGAAGTTTAAAAAGGCTCAATCCGTCCGAATATATTTTAATGCCATGATGATTTATGCGGTAAGGAAAAAGGCTAAATACCCCTATCATAGCATTGGCCACAATAAATGCTGAAGAAATACTTAATCCCTCTCGCCCTGTTAGGACAGTGCCCTCAAACCCAAACAGAAGATAGGTAAGATAAGCCAACAGGAAATTGGTCAGGAATCCTCCTGATATATACCAGAACTGCCGTAGTTTATAGTAGTTTTTATGATTAAAATTGGCCAAGGCTGTTCCACCACGAAACGAACTTTTAAAGACAACCTTCACGTTTGCAATCTTGGCTCGCCATATTTCGTGTCCCTGCCCTAAAATGATTCGTTTTGGGTTTCCTCCTGCCATTTTTGCAAAAACCAAATGGCCTATTTCGTGAAATATGACTGCGACCCGTAAGAAGACGAGGATGAAAATTAAATTCACCATTAAATAAGATAAAACATCCATGCCTCTCCAAACCCAAAGCAAGACCCCAAATCCTGCCAACAATATATAGGATGTAGGGAACAAGGATCTTAGTGTTTTTTGAATCATACGGATGTCACTTTATCTAAATGGCAGCTGATTTTCTATTGAGTATTTCGAAGATATGAAAGAATCTTTAAGGAGATTCTACTAGGTTCATAGGGTAGACTGCCTTTATTTCTTGTTGTTGTGCCTCGGTAAGTTCATCCATGGACTTACTGAACCGTTCTTGAGCCAGTTGATCCCACAATCTATGGAAAGCCCCAACGATTTCGTTTTGTACTGCAATATAGGTGGCATATGGAGTTTCCCTGCTTGCAGCAACAACAATAACACCATCTGAAGCCTTAGTTTTTATATAGTTCTGTACACTTTTCCGAAGGTTGGAAATAGCAATTTCTATATCATCTATATAAACCTTATCATTTTCGGTCATTTTAATTTGTAAAGCATTGCTCAAATCCTTTGCTTCAAATTCTTTTGATTCCGGTAACTGTCCTGCAATACCCGCATCGTTGGTATAGGTCATGGTTTCCAACATAAAAAAGATCATCATTTTGTAGTAATCTAATTCAAAATCGTCTTCATCCAAAACTGACAATATACTCTTGGCCACTAAGCTGGGACGGATATCACCTGTCATAGACAACGAATCCAGTACTTGTTGCAATCTTACGCTTTTGGTTGATTCTTCTTCAATATTTTTCAATTCGTTCTGACATGCCTGAAAAGATTCAATATTCGGCCTTCCTATCCCCGCGGTAAGTTCTGTAAATGATAGAGAGGTATTCAACTTCATATCTTCGTCTGATCCCAGTTTTTGAAAAAGAGACCGATAGCCTTTACCTGTTCCTTGGGTAAGGATTTCTTTCTGGATCAATTCTGCTTCAAAATCCGTCATGGCTTGTTTAAAAGCGAGCCCATCATCATCATAGGCCATATACATACATTCCATGATCTTTTCTTCGGTCCGTTCTTCCAATGAAGAACAGGCAAATAACAAAAGGGTCACAAAAAGTAGAAGAACATTTTTCATAGGAACAGAATTATTTCTAAGGATTTAAAATAACAAGCTTGAAAGCTACACAAAAGTGAGCAGATACCCCAATACCGCTCCACCTAATACAATAAAGGCACTGTTTAGTTTTTTAAATGCAAAAACAGAGATCAGACTAACTAGCGCAATAACAACAGTACGCCAATTGGTAAGGGTGTCTTTTGCCATGATAAAACAAACCGCAACAATTAATGCCACTGCTGCAACATTGACGGCATTTAAGAAGGCTCCAATGACTTTAGATTTCCGCATTCTGGGAATTAACGGATTGAGAATGAGCACAAATAGAAATGATGGAAGAAATATACCTACAGTAGCTACAAGGGCTCCTGAGAGACCATTCATCTGCCATCCTATAAAAGTAGCTGTAGACAATACGGGACCTGGGGTAATTTGTCCAACGGCTACGGCATCCAGTAAAGCCTGTCTAGTAAGCCATCCATTGGCCACCAATTCAGAATCCAGAAAAGCAAACAATACATACCCGCTTCCATATAATATGGCTCCTACTTTAAGAAAGACAAGAAATATTTTTAAGGTTTCCACTTTGGCAGGCACTGTATCCACAAAATGAAGCAAGGGTACAAATATGCTAAACGTACCAGAACCTCTTTTTATATAAAAAAGTAACAGGCCCAACAAACCACAACCAAAAAGGGCTATAATTTCATTTACACCTAACAAACATGCTACCAAAGTTATTATTCCCAAAATGGCTAGCTCTGTAGTTTTAATGGCTTTTTTCCCCAACCGAAAGGCAGCCATGAGTATGATGGCAATGACTGCAGGTTTTATTCCATAAATAAACGGCTCTACTCTGGGTAGCTGTCCATATTGTTCGTAAAACCAAGCAAAGGCACACGTAATGACCACAGCTGGGAAAATAAAACTGAAACCAGCTACAAAAAGTCCTTTCCAACCGCCTCGTTCGTGACCACAGTGCATGGTCATCTCAGTAGAATTGGGTCCAGGAATTAGATTGGTGGCTCCCACAAGATCTAAGAAATGCTCTTGGGTCATCCACTTTCTTTTCTTTACTACCTCATCTTCCATCATGGCAATATGCGCCGCAGGGCCGCCAAAGGCAATGGCGCCTAACTTGAAGAATACTTTAGCAATTTCTGTGAGTTCTCCTTTTTTGGACATTATAAAGTTTTCGTGATATAAAACCTCAATTCAGAAGGCTAAAAATACTGCTTTTCGAAGGAAGCTAAAAACTACTTTATGAATATAGAATGCACCCGTGAGTAAGAGCCTCAAAGTTAACTCTTGGTAAATTAGCTGCAACATAAAAAACCCCACTGGATAGTGGGGTTTTATTCATCTATGACAAAGAGTTTACTTCACCACAATGATTTTATGTGACTCTGAAAAACCTTCAGAATTTGAGAGTTGAATAATATAGATCCCTTCTTTGAAAGAACTAACATCCAAAACATTCTTATTTACCATTAATTCCTCACTAAGGACACGAACTCCATACATATCGTACACCTCAACTTGTAGGGAACTATCTGCTCGATCCAAATCTGTTTGATAATCGATAATCAGTTCTCCTTGTGCAGGATTTGGATACATGGCTATCCCGATTCCCTGATCATTTCCAGTAATTTGCTCTCCCGAGGCAATGGTTTTATGATCTTGAAACTTATTGTTTAGCTCATCACTTCGGTACATAGAAGCCAATTCAGGCCAAACCTCATGCCATATCCACCATCCATCTTCATAGAATTTAATAGCCATCACATGTTTCTCATTATGTGGCGTGGCTTTCACAGTAAGATATTCATTGGTCAATCCAGTTCCCAAATACCAATCGTTAAATCGGGAGGTCCCTCCGTTATTCCAGTTCTGCTGAAAGCTAGATCCATTAAAATCTGCCGTAGCGGACCATGTATTATTGATGTTCAATACTTCTTCGTGAGCGTCCTGATCAAAATTACCCGATAAAACCCGCTGTTGCGAATTGAGTGGAAGGATATACATATTGGCAAAATGATTGGCTCCATACTGACTCCAAATCCATTGCCATTGCGAGGTTGTATCATTAAACCTTAACACGGTAACCCAAGTGTTTACCCATGTTAACAACTCATCTGAATTGGTAACCGTAAATTTACCCGGCGTATATTTATTCGCAGAATTTGCACCTACACCTCCTATATTACCATTACCTCCATTAGACCATCTATGGTGAAAGCTTCCGCTATCGAAATTAAAAAGACCTGACCATCCATTATGTGAAAATGCCAATAGTTCATCTTTTCCGTCACCATCAAAATCAGCAATCTGAAATTGATCAGAAGATTTTACATGCCATGAAGAAATCCAGTTATTTCCCATATTGCTCCATTTAAAATACCAAGAGTTCGTTGTACTGTCAAACCCTTGTAAAGTAGCCCATGAGTTGCTCACAGAAATGGAGAGGAGGTCTGTGACTCCATCACCATCAAAATCACCTGTGTAATGACGATCTCCTGCATTCATATACCAAGATCCTATCCAGTTATTACCCATATTGCTCCAATCATGGTACCAATCTGTTCCCATATCACACGAGAAATCTACCATATTAGACCAACTGCCCGTACTCATAAATAACAGTTCTTCATCTCCATCGTCATCAAAATCCCCGGCTAGTTTTACATCACCGTTATTTAAGTACCAAGTTCCTATCCACCGTCTATTCCTATCATTAGTCCAAGTCCTCACCCAGTTGTTATCAATAGTACCCGGATCAATATCATTAAGACAACTGCCGTTGTTACTGGTATGGGTTTGTGCAAGACTAATACTGGAACTATTGAAGAAAAACCCTCTAGTGCCATAGCACATCAACCCTGGATTGGAAGTACACTCAGTATTCCCAGAAACATCAAAAGGATGTGGCATACCAAAAGCATGTCCTATTTCATGCGCAGCTGTTGTATAATTCCCTGCCCTATCTGTAATTAAATTATACGCAATGGATGGTAAATTACAGATTGTTCCGGGATTCAAAATAGAAGGTGCTAAAGAGGTTCCCGTGACACTTCCAAAAATAGAATGTCCCGAAAAAAGCATGGTAAGATCCCTGTCTACTGAAGAAAAATTAGCATTCCAATATGGACGGCATTCCCCGTTCAATCGAGTAAATGAATTCATGCTTGAATATGGGTCAGAACTAGAACTCCACAAATTCTGAAAAGTTACACTGAACAGAATATTGAAATAGATAGAATACACTCCTTCTGTTAGGTTTAGGATAGATCTAATTTCGGCATTAGATCCAGAACCATTGTTCTGAAAGTATTCATGATCTGCATCAGTAGCGATCTCCAAATATCTTGGTTCACACTGTGTCGTACCCCGTTGGCTTCCGTTCTTTTTTGGGTTGCTTGGGTTTTGTCCCTGCACTATAGCCAAATGACATTCTCCAAAAACCTGCTCTTTTAAATCCTGAAATCTATAAATCAATAGTTTATTGGAAATTCCTCTGTCTTTAACAAAGTGACCAACCGATTCAAAAAACAACCAATTTCCACGTTCTGCCTCATAGATATATCCCCAAAAGTTATTCTCGCTTACTGTAAACCTTACAATATCGTTTTGGTTACCATTGGCATATCCCTTAAAAGTCTCAACCCTATGATCACGATCACTTTCTATAGATCGTTCAAAGATTACTTCACCATCTATGGCCTCTTGATAAAAGGGGCTTCTTATATCATTTCGCTGCAGATTGATCAGATATTCGTTACTGGCGGTATTCAGCTGAAATTCGCTTACATAAGTACTGCTATTTACGTGTGTATACAGTTCTTCAAAATTGAAGTCATATACTTCATAGCTTTCCAAAGACTCTTCCAGTCCGTAACCTTCTCCAGATGTTCTCCTTAGTTGAAAAACTCTAGTTTCGGCTACTTCAGCATTCTCAAAGTCACTTCCCTCTTTACGGGGATCTCCATCATTTTGTGCAAATAATGGAGACATCCCGAATAAAAGAGCGACTGTACATATTAATACAATATGGCGCATAAAATTCTTAGTTTACAATAGTCCAAGTTCCTAAATCGATACATCCATCTGGTCCTGGAGGCGTTGTAATCGTAGTTAAATCAATGGTGGTAGTATATACTGGCCCAGGACATGGAATACACAATGGGAAGCAAGATTGCAACTCAAACACACTATCTGGACATACGTCTAAGTATACATAGTCATCCGCTCCAATAGTATTGATTCCATCAAATCCTTGGTACGTTAATCCTTCAGCAGCGACTCCACAACCAGGGTTTCCGTTGGTGAATATCACTTTTACTTTTACGCAAATCAATTCTTCGGCACATGGCTCATCAGCATTCCAAGAACTATCAATACTAGTTACTTCTCCCAAGAGGACGCTTCCAGTATTTACCAATTCACCTTCAAGCACCCAAAGTCCTTTACTCGTATTGAAAGAATACAGGTTTACAGTTTCTGGAGTCTCTCTTGGTAAAAGAATAGGAAATGCCATTTGCACGCTTGCTCCTTCCACAACATCCAGTCTAATTCTTTCTCCTGGAATGGTTGCTACTACTTCAATCATACCAAAAGAAGTAAGCGGTACTGCTCCTTCATTACCCATAGCTGTATAAGAACCTGGAGCACTTCTCAATTGAAAAGGATCACGTACATCTACCAAAGTGGCTTGAACGTTAATAGGTCCAGAATAAGGCTCTCCGTTTAAACCTAACGAATTGGCAGGTATCACAACGCGTCCTTCTTTACCAACAGCAATAGAGTTGGTTCTTCTTGGATCAATTTGGATAGGCTCTGCGCGCTCTAACATAGAAATAATAAGCTTGGTGTCTTCGCTCATTATTTTTGTTACGGTCACATAACCGCTATTTTCGAATACCAAAACATCACCCACATTAACACCAGATCCTTCTAGACTAAAAGAACCATCTGCTCGGCTTGTAGCCACTACCTCATTGCCAATTCTTACAGTTACATTGTCTACAGGCTTATTGTCTCTTGTCACAATAAATCCATTGAGATCTATGGCCTTGGAGTTTCTCACAAGATCTACCCCATTAGAAGGTTCTTGGGTTTCCAAATTGTCATTTGAACAAGAAAAAATGAGACATGCAAGCACCAATAATGGTACAATTTTTAAAAAATTTTTCATTTAACTAAGTTTAGATTTGTTGCCTACTCTATGGAAAGGTTTTCAGCTTACCCTTATAATTCACTAATCAAAATTATAGGATATAAAAAGTATATTCTTACGGGTTTGCCTCAGAATTTATTAGGAAAAACCCTGATCAAAATGGACAAAAAAAAGTTGTGATTTTGCATATCAATACTTTAGGGGTTTTTCTTTATAAATAATTTACAATAAGCTTGAAAAGGCTGTGTTTACTAATGAAATCATTAATATGTCGTTACGTAAAAGCATAACAATTAAGAAGGTAACGGCATGTAAGATGATGGAGAAAACCATCTAAGTTTCCTAAGAAAACTTTTTATGAAAAAGGAAGGGGGACGCTAAAACGGACGGTGAAGCTTTGAAGGTTTTGTTCTGTGCAACAACAGAACCTGAGATAAAAAAAGAAACCGTAGAATCTTAAAAAATCATCACTGTTTTTTCTTTCGTTTTTTACTGGCTTTGGCCAAAGGATTAAAGTCCAAGCATTTCTGCAAATAATATTCCATGTCATCCTCGCTGTCGTACCCATCTGGTGTTACAAATACATATCCTTTCATGGGGCGCCCTGTAAAATCCATAGGGTGGCAACCTTCTTTCTGTAATGCTTCAGTAGCAGCATCTTCACCTATACGAGCCATAAGGAGATCGGTTTTCTTTTTCTTGTCAAAGTGAATGCCACAGTACATTTTTTCATCTACCATAAACAACAGTCCTCCCATCATGGGTTTTGCATAGTATTCCACTTTTCTAGTCTCTAAAAAATTCTTGATGCGGTCTGCAGTATATTGATCGTATGCCATTTTAGATTTGTTTATTCGTTGATTTATTTATTCAAGGTAAACTATTTCATGTTAAGTAGATGGTTCTACTTTTTTCAATAGCCATTTCTTTTTCCGCTCCAAGTAAGCTCGTTCTGCATCGTTCTGAACGGCCAATAATGCCAATTCCATACAGGATATTGCTTTTTCAATCTTTCCCTGCATACTGTAGTATTCTGAATACGTTCCGTAGTACAGATAAGCCCGTTGTTCCAAATCAGCCGGTTCTATCTGCTGTAGGCGTGAATGAGCATCTTCAAAATTTCCCTGTTGAATCTGCGCCATCACAATATTTAAGGCGACACTGGGTGTAGGCTGTAATTTATACAAAGCTTCGTTCCATGTACAAATGGCTTCCCAATCTGTATCTGCAAAAGAACGGGCTTTTAAATGTTCTGCTGCAATGGCCGCTTCGTAGTGATAGGCAGAAAACACCCCTTCTTCTACAGCCTTGGTCATGGCTTGATTTCCCAATTTCACCAATGGAAAATGCCACAGAGATCTATCTTGGTGCATCAAATCTATAATTTCATTGTTAGCATTTACCTTACTATCCAATCGCGCAGCATGAAAACACATCAAGGCCAATAAAGCATACCCATCTGAAGATCGTGTTACTTCCCGTTTCAGCATGATTTGACATAATCGTAATGCTTCCCCACAAAGGTCATTACGTACCAACATATCTTTTCTGTTGGAATGAAACCCTTCATTAAAAATTAGATACAACACCTCCAATACACTATCGTTACGTTTAGGTAGTTCTTTTCCTTGGGGAATTGCAAAGGGGATGGCTTTCTTCTGAATAGCTCTTCGTGCCCGCTGGATTCTTTTTTTTACACTATCCTCTTTGGTTAACAAGGCTGAGGCAATCTCTTTAGTACTGAAACCCGATACTGTTTTTAAGGCAAAGGCTATACGGTCCCTAGGATCTAATTTGGGGTGACATGCAGTAAAGATCATCCGTAATTGGCTATCCTCAACTTCAGTGTCCAGAAACAATTCGTTTAAGGCTATGGCACTAACTCCAGACGATAATTGGGGTAAGTGTTTTTTTTCAGTTTTAAGTTTTCTGAAAATGTCCAACACCCGGTTCTTAGCGGCTTGAGTAAGCCATGCTTCTGGATGATCCGGCATTTTATGGGTCCAGGAAGTGGTTGCTTTTATAAAAACATCCTGTACGGCATCTTCAATGGTCTCAATATGAGCAAGACCAAAGATTCGAGTCAACACAGAGACCATCTTCCCGTAATGGTGACGGAATAGATGGTCTATGAGTTTGGGTTGCTCCATTATTGGTCGAACACCATGATTTCACGAATCTCTACAGTACCCCCCAAGTCATAATCAGGGTAGTCCTGTGCAATTTCCTGAACGGCATCAAAATCCTTGGCTTGTACTACATAATAGCCTCCTACCAATTCTTTGAGTTCTGCCGATGTAATGTCCGTCACCGTGCGTTCTTTTCCTGAGACACGTCGAACATCTGAAGTTAATGCATTCCCTCCCTTCACAATACCTTGTTGGGCCATTTTGTCATTCCAAGCGAACCATTTCCCCATTCGGGTTTGCATTTCCTCAGGCGAAAGCCCTAAATCTCCATAATCAGCACTGATGAAAATCATCATAAAATCTTTCATAACTATTGGTTTTAAAATTGTTTCTATAGCTAAGACGAAACTGGTCCTTGGTTAGGGGACACTTTTTTTATTTTTTTCTAAAACTTAAAAAATTGTTTAATCCACCAAAGCTTTCTTTTAGTATGTGGATAGTATTTTAAGGGTAACTCCAACCATGTTGGCTTGTCTATTATACTCTTATAATGGGAAAAAGCACGGAATCCTGCCTCACCATGATAACTCCCCATCCCACTGCTACCAACACCACCAAAGGGTAAATTGGGATTGGCAATATGTACCACATTTTCGTTTATGCCTCCACCTCCAAAAGCAATTTCATTCAAAATTTTAAGCTTGGTTTTCTTATTCTTGGTAAATACGTAACAGGCCAAGGGATTGGGAAGTTCATTTACTTTCTTCACTGCCTCATCCAATGAATCATACACAATGACTGGCATGATAGGGCCAAATATTTCTTCTTGCATTACGGCATCTTCAAAACTTACATTGTGCATGATTGTAGGCGAAATGATCCGTTCTTCTGTATTTACTTCTCCTCCAAAATAGACTTTATTGGGATCTATCATTTTTTGCAAACGCATTAAATTGTGATCATTGATGATTTGAACATAGTTTCCATTTTCTATGGAAAATTGTTCTTTTTCAATTTCGGCCTTCGCTAATTTTAGGAACTGTTGTTCTATAGCACGGTGTACTAAGATGTAATCAGGTGAGATACACGTTTGTCCTGCATTTAAGAACTTTCCCCAAACTAAACGTTTTACCGCCATTTTTAGATGGCAGTCTTCGGTTACAAAAGCGGGGCTTTTTCCGCCCAATTCCAATGTTACTGGAGTAAGATGTTCTGCTGCGGCTTTGTAAATTATTTTACCTACAAATGAGCTACCAGTAAAGAAAATTTTGTCAAATTTTTGTTGTAACAATTCAGTGGTTTCAGGAACACCACCTTCTACTACTGCTATATAGTTTTCTGAAAACGAGTCTGTCAGTACTTTTTTCATGGCAGCAGAGGTCCTAGATGGAATTTCGCTAGGCTTCAATACTACCGTACAGCCAGCTGCCATTGCTGCAACTACAGGTGCTAGCGAAAGTTGATAAGGATAGTTCCATGCACCAATGACCAAAGACACTCCCAAGGGTTGGGGAAGTACATAGCTAGTGGAAGGAAAGTTCACCAAATTGGTCTTGACCTTTTGCTTTCGGGCCCAGCGATGTAAGTTTTTTATGGCATCATCTATATCGTGATACACCAAAGCCAATTCGGTAGTATAAGTATCAAAAGCAGACTTTTTAAAATCTTCGTAAATGGCATCATACAAAAGTTGTTCATTGCTTTGTAAAGCACGTTTTAACTTTCGTAATTGTTGCAAACGAAACCGTATATCCTTGGTAGCATGGGTATTAAAAAAGTGGCGTTGGTTATGGATAAGTTCTTTCAAAAGTAGGTTCCTTCTTTTTACTAAAGAAAGGTATAAAAAATTGAGGGAAGTTTACTTAGGATTGCATCCAAAAACAATCAATGGCATCTGCTATAACATGAATCACCAAGCCCAATCCTACGATTCGGGTTTTTTTAATGAAAAGTAACACTACATAAGCCCCTAAAGCCCAATAGGTATGTAAAGGATGGAAGTTAATACTACACCGATGGGGGTCGAAAATAGGAGAAGCCAATAAGTGATCCAAATCAATCACCATGGTTACCAACATGAGCAACCAAGCTTTCTTCCAATGGTTTCTGAAAAATATATAGGCCAGCACACCTGGCACCCACAAATGCAGGGAATAATGTACTATCGCCTGTAGCATGAATTATCCTTTACCCTTATCCCTGCTTAGGACACGATATTGCTCATAGCAATCGCTAATGGCATCCAAAATTTGAAGATCATTCGCTGTTTGTATAAAACCTTTAGAGTAGTTACAATTGTTCAAGATTTCGTCAATATCGTTTTCTTCCAGCTGAAGCACAGCCATTAAGGTTTCCCTATCAAACTTGGATTGTAGTAAATTCCGAATCTGATCGTCTTCCTTCATTTTCCGAAGTTTCCGCATCTGTTTCGGTCGCTTGCCAAATATGTTGTAGAGAAAATCTGCTGGGTTAAATATGGAACTCAATACTTTGGAAACGGCTCCGGGTTGAGACTGTCCTCCTTCATATCCACCACCTAATCCGGCAATTCTATAGCGATAATCATCATAAATAGGAATAAGCTTGGCATCTACTTCTACATAACCTGTTAATTCTACCGGGCGTACAACAACCTCTTCCAAGGCAATACCCAACTCGGTCATTTTAACCTTTACCTCACCAAACTTCATCCAGTCATTGGTTACCCGAACCCTAATGGACTTAAAACCTAAATAGGAAAAGTATAGAGTATCGTTTACTGCAGCGCGTAAAGCGAATTGCCCTTCCTTATCGGAAGTGGTTCCAATTACCTGATTTAGGTTTACAATATTTACGTTTTCTAAAGGAGTATTACTCGCATCGTTAAGAACCACCCCATTGATCACTTCACCCTCTTGGGCAATTAATGTCATAGGCAGTAACGCTAATAGTAGTAGGTAAAATACTTTTTTCATAGCAACTAGTTGGGCTTAAAATTAATAATTTAGACGCGAATTCCTTGCCAAAGTTTCGTTAACCCATAAAAATAGTTCAGAATCTCCAGAAAGTCTATCGTCTCCTACGCCTTCCTCCAGTTCCTTTATCGTTAGGACGTTCGTTTTTTCTTCGGCTCTTGCCTTTAAATTTTCCTCCTCGATCGTCTCCTCTTCTTCCCTTTCCTTTAAAACCGCCTTTACCACGACCTCCACGGTCATCACGTCCTCGTTTTCTTCCTCCACCACCTCTATTCCGGCCTTTGGTAGAGATTTCTATATCAACCTTGCGATCGTTGTACTGAAGCTCTTTAAAAGCTTCCAGAACCTTGTCCGCATGTTTTGCATCTGTATTGAAGAAAGAGAAGCTATCCATGGTATCCACATGGAATACATCATCCTTACCTAGTTCAGTTGCCTGTCTAATCAAATCCTTAAGGTCCATCCACTCCAATCCATCTTTACGTCCCAGATTGATAAAGTAACGAACACTATCCTTGGTTTCCTTACCGGGAGCACCTGCATCTACGTTCAGGTCTTTTGCTCTTTTGTAGTAATTATAAAAACGGGTGAATTCTACTGAAAAGACTTTCTTGATCAATTCTTCCTTGCTAAACTCCTCAAGCACTTCATTGATCTTCGGCAAATACACATCGATCTCATGATTTACGTCAGTATTCTTAACCTTATTGGCCAAGTGGAACAATTGAATTTCACAGACTTCCATTCCGCTAGGAACATCCTTTTTCAAAAACTCCTTCTGAATAATCTTTTCAATCTGCTTAATCTTTCGCTGCTCACTCTTAGATACAATAACCATAGAGATTCCATGCTTTCCAGCACGTCCTGTTCTTCCGCTTCGGTGCGTATAGGTTTCTATTTCGTCAGGTAGCTGATAATTGATTACATGTGTAATATCTTCCACATCAATTCCCCTAGCAGCAACATCTGTTGCTACCAACATTCTGATTTGACGTGTTCGGAAAGATTTCATCACCAAATCACGTTGGTTTTGACTTAGATCTCCATGCAAAGCTGCCGCACTGTAACCATCTTCAATCAACATTTCGGCAACCTTTTGGGTATCCCGTTTTGTTCTACAAAAAACTACAGAAAAAATCTCTGGGTTAATATCTGCCAAGCGCTTCAATGCTTGATAGCGGTCTCTGGCGTTTACTAAATAGTATTCATGAGATACATTGGCAGATCCCGTATTTTTAGTTCCTACTGTAATTTCAATAGGTTTATGCATAAACTTCTTGGCAATGGTAGAAACCTCTTTAGGCATTGTTGCACTAAAAAGCCAAGTACTTTTATCTTCTGGAGAATGAGAAAGGATCTCGGTAATATCTTCATAGAATCCCATGTTAAGCATCTCATCGGCTTCATCAAGTACGCAATACTCAATTTTGGAAATATCGATCATGCGTCGGCCAATCATATCCTTCATCCTACCAGGAGTGGCTACTATAATTTGTGCCCCTTTTTTAATTTTGGAAGCTTGATCACTGATGCTGGCTCCACCATACACCGCCACGACGTTCAATCCCTTAACGTATTTTCCGTAATTTTTTAATTCGGAAGTAATCTGAAGACATAACTCACGCGTTGGCGATAGGATTAATCCTTGAGTAGTTCTACTCTCGGGATTTATCTTTTGAAGCATCGGAAAACCAAAAGCAGCCGTTTTACCGGTTCCGGTTTGTGCTAAGGAAACAATATCGGTTTCCTGTTCTAATAGTATTGGAATGGTTTTTTCTTGAACTTCGGATGGAGTTTCAAATCCCATATCCGAGATGGCTTGCAGAAGGTTTTCTTCCAAGCCCAATTGCTGAAATGCAGACATTAAATATGTTTAATCGTTATGGTGTTGATTGGAGGTAAGCGACGATTAAACCCAAATGCCCCACTACAACACTTCCTCACCCTGAGGAATTTTCGGCAAAGATAGTCTTTTTTAGTTTGGTAAATAAGAACGTATAACTATCAGGTCTTGGCTTCCAAAAATTCCATTAAAATAGCAATCGCTTTTCCTCGATGACTAATTTTTCCTTTTTGGTTTTGCTCCATTTCGGCAAAGGTCTGTTCATACCCTTCTGGCTGAAAGATAGGGTCGTAACCAAAACCTTGATCACCTCGAGTTTTATGAAGGATTTCTCCTTTACAAATACCTGTGAACAACTTTTCGGTTCCTTTCAATGAAAGCGCAATTACAGTTTTAAATTGTGCAGATCGATCTTCTTTGTTTTCTAGATTCTTAAGCAATTTGGACATATTGGCTTCTGCATTATTCTCAGGTCCTGCATAACGTGCACTGTATACGCCAGGAGCACCGTCTAAGGCATTGACTTCCAATCCCGTGTCATCAGCAAAACAAGGCAATTGATAGTGATCGCGGACGTAATTGGCTTTGAGTTTGGCATTTCCTTCTATGGTAGTGGCCGTCTCTGGAATATCATCGAAACAGCCAATATCAGTAAGGTTTACCAGTTCAATATGAGAAGGCATTAAGGCTTTTACTTCTCGAAATTTGTTTTGGTTATGGGTAGCGAATACGAGTTTCAAAATTAGAATTGTTTATTTACTGTCATAATGGATCTCCTCTTCTAATCTTCCATCTTCATCATATACTTTCCAGAGTCCTACTTTTTTGCCATTCTTTAGTTTCCCTTCGGTTTTTATATACATTTTCCCAATTCCAGAGCCATACTCCAATTCTTTATCCCATTTAATGATGGTTGCTGGATTTAATGTTGTAAAAAACCTATTTGGATCCTCTAACGGTGTATCTATTTCAAGTGTTTTGGATTTCCACCAAGTAGTTCCGTTCTTATTGTAGAAAACAGCTTCAAGTGGATTTCCAAATTCATCATAGGTGATTTCACTTTTTAACACTCCTTCTTTATAATACGTCTTGTAAATACCAAATTTCTTATGATAGGTGTATTCTGGTAGTTTATATGCCAAATTCATTCCCTTTTCGCGAATAGTCCCATTTTTATAATAGACTTCTACCATAGATGTGTCTGTAGGCTTCAGATTCTTCGTGAGTTCTAAAAACCGTTCAGAATGTTGTGAAAAAACAAAACTGGAAATGAAATAAGCAAATAATACTATGGAAGGTTTCATAAAAATTGGTTTGCTACGGCTAACGCTATTTTCTACCATTAATTATCCTTGGTATCCATTAATTGAATCAATGTCACCTGAGCAGCAGCACATAACTTCTCTTGTCCGTCAGTAATGGCATATACATTAGATCTACACACAGTAAGCGTCTTACCGCTCTTCAATACGTTTGCTTTAACCACTAATGCTTCTCCTTTTCCTGGAGCCAAAAGATTCAGTTTAAATTCAACAGTCAATACAGAAGCATCGGGTTCCATAAGGGAATAGCCCGCATATCCTGCTGCGTTGTCTGCCAAGGTTCCTATAACCCCTGCATGAAAAAAGCCGTGTTGTTGTGTCAAGGAATCTTGATACGGTAAACGTATTTCACAATAACCGGGTTGTACAGTCCCTAATTCAGCACCAATAAACTCCATGAACTTTTGGCGTTGAAAACTGTCTTGTACTTTTGCTACAAAATTGGGATCTCTAGGTTTGAAATCCATTCTTTTTAGTCTTTGGAATGTAGTGCAACACGATTTCCTTCACTATCCTGAAACAAACCCATATAGCCATGTTCTTCAGAGATCTGGGTTTTGGGTTGCAATATTTTTCCTCCTGCATCTTCAATACGATCCAGTTCTACCTGAACATCATCTGAAGAAAAATAAACCAAGGTTCCTTCGTGGCTGGGAATATAGCTTTCCTGTTCTATCAAAGTACCTGTAGCTCCATAGGCTTCTCCTTCATTGGGGAACCATCCCATTTTCAATCCACCAAATTCTATAGGTTGGATTTTTATACTTAACACTTTTTCATAGAACGCTACAGCACGCTCCATATCGTTTACTGGGATTTCTACCCAAACAAATGGATTCTGTTTCATTTTATTCAAAAAATTATTTTTCGAGTACTCCTTTCAAGTCAGACAATCCTTCATCAAAGTCCTTTCCAACGGCTTTATCCATATTAAAGAACATCATCATTACATTGGCGGGTACTTTGTGAACTCCGTGAAAACCCCAAGTCACTTTGGTTCCATCACCATCAGCTTCGGTAGAGATATAGGCATCACTTTGTGATTTAAAAGGTTTTAGAAAACGTAGTTCGGTCTCTATACGTTCGTTTTCTACAATTTTTTTAATCTCTTGCTCTCCCCAACCTACATTTTTATGGTCGCTTTCCCAACGGGATATAAAACCTACGGTTCCATCTTCTCCTGTAAAAACCTGTTTCATCCCTGGATCTCGTTTTTTCCATGGAGACCAATCATCCTGACTTTTTACACTTTTTAAATAAGTAAAAACTTCAGATACTGGCCTGTTAATCGTAATACTACGATTTACATGGTATTTCTTGGGCGCAGCAAGCATTAACACTATAATGATTCCTACTATAACGGCTAGGATGTAAAGAAAAATCATAACTATTTTATTTTGGTTAACTAGGTGAAAAGATAATTATAAAAACTAAATGTTTGCGTTAAAGCGAGCCACAATTTCATCTACGCTTTTAATACACTTTCGAGTCCATTGCATCTTTAATTCCAAAATTTCTTCCTCAGAAAGTTGCCAAGGGATATTTTCGTTTCGCATACGGGTAACCAAATCTTGCAAAATAATTGCTGCCGAGACCGAAATATTTAAACTTTCCGTAAAACCGTACATGGGGATTTTAAGAAAGGTATCTGCTTCTTTAATCACTTCATTGCTTACCCCATTGGTTTCGGTACCGAAGAAAATGGCACTTCTCTTTGAAACATCAAAATCCTGCAATAAATGAGAATCGTTATGAGGCGTAGTAGCAACTATTTGGTATCCTTGTTCTTTCAATTCACTGATGCAATGCCCTACCTGCTGATGCCTATGGATATCTACCCATTTCTGCGCTCCCATAGCAATTTCCCTATCCAGTTTCTTACCTAGATTTTCTTCGATAACATGAAGGTCCTGTATTCCAAAGACATCACAACTACGCATGACAGCACTGGCATTATGCATTTGATAGACATCTTCCGTAACAACCGTAAAATGTCGGGTACGTTCTTTCAATACCGTGTTGAAGAGATTTCGACGTCTCTCGGTAAGATAAGATTGTAAGTATTCCAAAAGTTGTAAATCCAAAGGAAAAGACTAATTTTAAACGAAGATATAAAAATAGCCCTTTATGAAAATAGCTGTACTCACCGGTGCAGGAATCAGTGCTGAAAGTGGTCTTAAAACCTTTAGGGACAGTAATGGTCTATGGGAAGGTCATGACGTTATGGAAGTAGCTTCTCCACAAGGCTTTGCCCGAAATCCTGAATTGGTATTGGATTTTTATAACCAACGAAGACGCCAATTGTTAGAAGTAGGCCCCAATGCAGCTCACTTGGCCCTAGCCAAATTGGAGACCGAACACGAAGTAGTGGTCATTACCCAAAACGTAGACGATCTGCATGAACGTGCAGGCAGTTCAAGGGTTGTACACTTACATGGGGAATTACTGAAAGTGCGTAGTACTTTTGACGAAAGTTTGATCATGGATTGGCGAGAAGATCTCCATTTAGGGGATTTCTGTGAACACAACCATCAGCTACGTCCCCATATTGTTTGGTTTGGGGAAGCTGTTCCTATGATCGAGGTGGCAGCAGATCTGGTAGCAGCATCAGATTGTGTTATGATTGTAGGTACGTCTATGCAGGTGTATCCAGCTGCAGGGCTTATTCAGTATACTACTCCTGGTGCTCCTATTTACTTTGTAGATCCCAATCCATCCATATCCTCTTCACAACACATTACGGTTATTGCAGAAAATGCCACCACGGGTGTTGTAAAGGCTATTAACTTATTAAATTCCCAAACTTAAATGGATTCTGGACTACTTGCACAAATAAGCTATGATAAGGCGTATCGTGCAAACCGAATGAACGGTGCTTTATGGGTATTGGACCATCCTGAGACCTTTAAGGAATTATTGGAATATGTTTTCCATGAAAAACAGGGTGAGCTTTCCCATAAAGCAGCATGGGTTATGGAATTCGTATTTTTAAAAGATCCTTCCCTTTTATATCCACATTTGGATTACTTTTTTGAAAATATACCCAACGTAAAAAAAGATCAATCTGTACGGCCCTTGGCAAACCTTTGCGAAAAACTATGCTTGAGTTATTACAAGAAGAAAGACCTCAAACTGAAAGCTGTTTTAAACGAAGCCCACAAACTACAAATGACAGAGTGCTGTTTCGATTGGATGATAACTGACCAAAAAGTGGCATGCCAAGCAAGAGCCATGACCTGTTTGTATTTTTTGGGAACCGAATACGATTGGATTCATCCCGAATTAGAACAGATTTTAGAACGTACTATTCATACCGGTACCGCAGGATACAAGAACCGAGGAGGAAAAATTTTGGCCAAAATGAGACAGAGTCGTAAATAAGAAGCAGTAGATGGTTAAGTAGATCGATTGACGAATTACATTACTCTTAACGCAGCGCCAAAAACTCATTACTCTTCCGTATCTTTGCCCTTTCAAAATTTGCACCTATGTCCAACCACGCATTACAAGCAATTTCCCCCATAGATGGGCGATACGCCTCCAAAACTTCTGGATTGGTTCCCTTCTTTTCTGAAGAGGCCCTTATTAAATACAGAGTACAGGTTGAAATCGAGTATTTTATCGCTTTGGTAGAAATTCCATTGCCACAACTATCCGATTTTGATACGGCTTTGTTTCCCGAATTGCGGAAATTGTACCAAGAGTTTTCTACGGAAGATGCACAACACATCAAAAACACCGAAAAGGTAACCAATCATGATGTGAAGGCGGTGGAATATTTTATCAAAGAAAAGTTTGATGTTCTAGAGCTTCAGAAATATAAGGAGTTCATTCATTTTGGATTGACTTCTCAAGACATTAACAATACTGCCATTCCTCTTTCTCTAAAAGGGGCTATGAATGAGGTGTATGTTCCACAACTTTTGGAGGTAAAGGACAAATTAAAGGAACTGGCAGAAGAATGGAAAGAAGTTCCTATGCTGGCGCGTACCCATGGCCAGCCAGCTTCCCCTACCCGTTTGGGCAAGGAGATTCAAGTATTTGTAACTAGAATAGAGGAGCAATTCGATTTGTTGAACGACATTAAGAGTGCCGCCAAATTTGGTGGGGCTACCGGGAATTTCAACGCACATAAAGTAGCTTATCCTACTATTGATTGGAAGGCCTTTGGATCGGAATTTGTACAAGAGAAATTGTATCTGCACCACTCCTTCCCTACCACCCAGATTGAACATTACGATCATATGGCAGCGCTTTTTGACTGCCTAAAACGTATCAATACCATTCTAATTGATTTGGATCGTGATATCTGGACTTATGTTTCTATGGAATATTTCAAACAAAAGATTAAAAAAGGAGAAATAGGAAGTAGTGCCATGCCTCATAAGGTGAATCCTATCGATTTTGAAAACAGCGAAGGAAACCTTGGAATTGCGAATGCCGTCTTTGAGCATTTAGCAGCTAAGCTACCTATTAGTCGTTTACAACGGGACCTTACAGATAGCACTGTTCTTCGTAATATAGGAGTACCAATAGGACACACTGTTATAGGTTTGCAATCTACCCTAAAAGGGCTGAACAAATTACTATTGAATGAAGCCAAGTTTGCCGAAGATCTTGAAAACAACTGGGCTGTGGTAGCAGAAGCCATTCAAACAATTTTGCGTCGTGAAGGATATCCAAATCCATATGAGGCATTGAAGGGGCTTACCAGAACCAATGAAGCCGTTACACAGCAATCCATTGCAGATTTCATTGAAACCTTAAACGTTTCGGAAGAAATTAAAGCCGAAATGAGAGTCATTACTCCAGGAAACTATACCGGTATATAAGGGAAAAGGCTCCCTGTCAGGAGCCTAATTTTTTATTTCACCACCTATCCCTTTTTCTTAGGGGTCTCTGGACTGGAAATAAAAGATATCTTACTTTGGGGAAATAAGATAACCACATTAGGTCAAGTTCAAATTAAATACCGTTTTGTAAAAACATTACAATCTTAGAAAGTTGTTTGGGGTACAACTTTTATATTCGTTTATGATGCATTCTCTTAAAAAGGCTTCGAATCCCCACCCGAAGCCTTTAACATTTCAAAACCTATCCCTTTTCCAACATAGGTGTCAAAAGTCTTGAAATGCGTAGTCCTCTAAAACATCATCATGCGTCATTAAGCTAACAATACGAATGTAGGAAGGTTTTCCTACACAACCAATCTTGAAAAAATGGTTTTCGCCAAACCGCAAAATCAATTCCATGAACGACATTCAAAAGCACAAAAAAAAGCCTCTAAAGTAGAGGCTTTCAATAACTTATATAATAATTTTTCTTTTACATTGATTCTAGTACATCACTAAAACCAGACAATTTAGACATATCTATATCTCCTTTATCAATAGAGTTCATAAGCTTGAGCATTTGTGAAGGTTTCATATTATCACAAAGCAAACGGAATACTCCAAAGCCCTTCTCTTCATTACTTGCAAATACAATCACTTCGTCTATGGCATCTTCTTCTCCAAGATACTTTAAAGTTATATGTGTATCCTTCGACTTCATTTTGGAAAGCGTCTTGTACTTCTCCTGATCAATGATATCGCGTACTCTCGTTTTTTCAGATTCGTACTCAGATTCATTTCCATTTTTTATTGGGAAAGCAACCATATTCACCTTCTTAATGGTGTTCAGTATTTCCATTTCTTCTTCCGTAAAATCGGCATTGTCGTTTTGTAATAAGCTGGTAGCTAAATCTACCTTTACATAACGGTCATCTTCTTGCTTATCTACTAAATAACGTTGCAAGGATTGTTCACTATTACAACTCACCATAGCGATGGCTGCAATTATTAAGGCGGTTAGAATTTTTACAAGTTGCATGATTTATCCTTTCTTTTTTACATTTTCCAATTCGTCACTACCAGGCACATTAAGATCCTTGGTTAATTTAGAGATCTGCTTTAGGTCTATGTCTCCTGTAATACTCATAATTACGGTTCCTTCTTTTCCATCCATTTCTCCATCCAGGAACATTAACAATTCGCTTACATGGTTTTCATCTTTTCCTTGTTTGGAGTAAAACTTTACATTCTTTCCATCGTCCTTAACTCGCATTAATTCTTCCAAACCGTTAGATGCAGATACGTATTTCTGAACATCTGCCTTCATTCGGGAACCAATCCCGTCATCTTCGGTCATAAACACCTTAATGTTTTCCAAACTGTTAACCATAGACATGTATTCTTGAACCTCTGGATCATTGGAGTCTACCTCGATCTTGCTCAATAACTTGAACATGTTCTTGGTCACCACTACCGAGGTTACTTCGTTTTCATCCTCGTAGGAGTCAAATTGTGCCGTTGCTAACATTGGTGTAATTAGTAAGGCCATTAAAATTGCTATCTTTTTCATCGTATTGTATTTTAAATTTTGAATTTTACTTTAGTATTAGATTTTTAGATTCATTAAATTGATTGATTACCGATATACTGGCAATTCCTTTATTAAATTCGCCCAGATGCAGCATAGCGTCTGTTCCTTTGTTGAAGTTTTCTGAAAACAGCATCATGGTTTCCTTCGTTTTGTTAAAGGCTGCCAATGCTTCCTCTTCTTCTGCAGTAAGCCCGCCGTTGTCTGAGAACATGAAACCTGCAATTCCTAAAAACAATGCGAAGGAAGCTGCAATACCCCATTTCCAATAATTGGTGGAAGTTTGTCCATTAGGGATCGAAATCTTTTTTTCGATGGTTTCTTCCTTAGCAGCTCCAAAAGCTACAAACATAGGTCGATACATCTCTAAATGATCCGGCACTTGTTTCGAAGCAAAGAACTCTCTCAGTAATTGTTCTTCGCTCAAGGTAGTTTCTCCCTTGAAATAGATTTCCAGTATTTTTTCAATTTCAGCTAACTCCATAGTTGTATTTTTTTATCAATTGTTCCCTAACGGCCTTACGTGCACGGGATAAGGTTACCCTTATTGCAGTTTCATTGCTTTCCAGCATTTCGGCGATTTCGTCGAACTCAAACTGCTCTACATCCCGTAATTGAAGGACCATTCGCTGTTTTTCGGGAAGGGTATCCATGATTCTGAAAACTAAATTCACTCCATCATTTGCTTCCACTTTTTTCTGAAGGTTTTCACCATTCTGAAAGTTGCTATGTACAATCTTAAGGTTTGAAGCTTGTTTCGATTTCAATCGATCCAAACAATAATTCTTGGTCATGGTCACAGCGAAAGCTTCTGGGTTTTTATAGTTCTCTATACGTTCTCTCCCTTTCCACAATTTCAAATAAACTTCCTGAACGGCATCTTCTGCTTCTTCCGTCGAAACCAAAAGTCGTTTTGCCAAACGAAATAGTTTGTCCTTATAGGGTAGCACTTTGGCTAAAAACTCTCTTTGGTTCATGATGGTTAGTTTACAGACATAAATAATGCCATTCTATCTCTACGACGACCCACAATAATTTTTGTTACATTTTATTTCAAAATCACAATAATGTAAGTAATTTAGGGGTTTTATAGACCTATTCTATAGTTTCCCGAAAATAATTTTGCCATGAAAAAACGTTTTTTGCCCCTACTTTTGCTGGTTTTCTTGCTATGTTATTCCTGTTTTGAGGACAATGACGATAATTTAAGCCCCGCATCAACTTCATCTATCAACGATTTCATATGGCGTGGTCTTAACTTCTTCTACCTGTACAAAGCAGATACTCCAGAATTGGCAGATGATGCTTTTGCTACCAGTGATGAATACAATACCTTTTTGAACAGTTATGATACTCCAGAGAGCTTTTTTGCCTTCTTAAAGTCAAATCAGGATCGTTTTAGCATTTTGGTAGATGACTATATTGCCTTAGAAAATGCGCTGGGCGGCACCACCGAAACCAATGGAATGGAATTTGGGTTGGTGTTCTATCCCGATGGCAGCGGTAATGTGTTTGGATATGTACGCTATGTTTTGCCCAATACCAGTGCTTCACAAAACAATTTGCAACGAGGTATGGTTTTTAATACCATAGATGGTCAACAACTAACGGAAAATAATTTTAGTAGTCTATTGGCGTCCAGTTCATATAGTATTGGATTGGCCGATTTTGATGGTCAAACCGTAACCCCTACAGGAGAAAGTATTGCTTTACTAAAAGAACAGTATACCGAAAACCCAGTGCATATTGCTGAGACGTTGGATATTAACGGGCAGAAGATTGGATATCTCATGTACAATGCCTTTACCAATGAATTTGATCCTCAACTCAATGCTGCTTTTGGACAATTTCAGGCTGATGGAGTGACCGATTTGGTTATTGATCTTCGATACAATGGTGGTGGCTCTGTAGAAACCGCAGTAGATTTAGGTTCTATGATTACCGGACAGTTTAGTGGAGATATATTTTATACTGAACAATGGAATGCTGATAGACAAGTAGATTTTGCTAGTGCTGGGCTTTTTAATACATCTATTTCTAATGGTGACGGAATTAATAGCCTTAATTTGAATGAAGTATATTTTTTAACCTCCAGACGTTCAGCCTCTGCCAGTGAGTTGGTCATAAATGGTCTTGATGCCCATATCAATACTGTAAAGGTAGGAGACACTACTACCGGAAAGTTTCAAGCTTCTTTTCTTTTATACGATGCACCTGCTCCTACTTTTAGTCGTACTCAGGCCAATCCTAATCATACCTATGCCATGTTGCCATTGGTTTTTAAAACAGCTAATAAAAATGGCGTGACCGATTTTGTAGATGGTTTGGTTCCTGATGTATTGGTAGAGGAAGATTTTAGTAACCTTGGCGTGTTGGGAGATCCTACTGAACCTTTACTGGCTGCTGCTATTGCTGAGATTACTGGAGTACCTGCTCCGCGACCGAGAGCTTCCTTTGAGCCTCTCCGGACCATAGCAGATAGTAAATCATCTTCTCTGGTAAACGAGATAATGTATATAAAGGTTAGGTAATTTTGCATATTAAAGCTTTATATATCCCAATATCTAGTGGCGGGATGGAAAAGCTTTATTTTCCCTAGAAGGCTTTAGTTAAGTGTAAGTTGTTTTTTATACACGTTGTTAGCCAATGGCTTTTTCTTCATATTCAGGACAATCCAACCGAATTTCATTCGTCATCAATTCCTTATGAAGTAGGTTACAATAATCAGATCCCTCATTTTTTTGATAGAACTTGCAACCGTAGCATGTACGTTGAACATTTAATATTCCACTGATATTCAATTTGTAAATCAGTTCACTTAAAGTGCTGAATAGACTTTCCAGTTCGTTTTCGTTGAATTTATCTATTTGTTTTTTAAGTGGATTTGCAAAACCGTTAGTTTCTATTACCAATTCTTTTCCTAATTCGGTCAACTGTATTGAATAACTACGGTTATCTGATGATGAATAGTCTTTTGCTACCATTCCTTTCTTGTCCAACACTCTTATTGCATCGCTTATGGTAGGTTTGGTAACATTAAACTCTTTGGCAAGATGGCTTACATTACACAATTCTTGTTTGTGAAAAGCAATGAAAATTAATAGCTGAATTTGAATTGGACTTAAACCAACTACTTTTGCTTTTTCCCATAGCAAGATTTTAAATACTTCTGAAACCCGTTCCATTCCTGCAACGATTTTGCTTGAAATATCCTTTTCTTGCTGAGCTGGGTTAAATGAACTTTTCTTCATAAAAAAGCCTGTCGCAAATTATCGACAGGCAAAGTTAGTAATCCTAATTAATTTAATTGCAATTTTCCATTTCGATTATGAAATAACCCTGTTTTTGAATTGAAGAAATTATTGCTTCTGTTGCCTGTTCTATATGGCATAGGCGACATTCATTTGAGGTCAATTGCCCTGTTCTAAAAGATTTTGTTTTCAGATAATCCTTTCCAAAATCAAATATGACTTGCTTCGTGGTTACATGATCAGGAACTAGAATGTCAAAATGCATCAAGTTACCATCTTCCCTTTTTACATATGTATCCCAAACTGCTACTTTCATTGTATTAGTTTTTTACTTTGTATGGCAAGGACAAATCTCCACTTGCAACACTAAAAATTTCGTAAACCCCAAGCATCGGCAGGTTTTCATTACTCGTATTTACTCGCATAAATGCTGTTACTCCATCATAGCTAAAATCTGTTTGATTGTTCATACGATAATTTGGTACGACAACCCTTATAACATTATTTTTGGTAGTAACCGGATAACCTGGTGAATCCATATACATAGGCATTCCTGGGTTTGTTGGTGGCAAAACCACGGTTTTATCTGCCTTTTTAAATTGCTTTACAGATAGTCCGCCAGCAACTCTATCATCTTTGGTCAATACAACCCAATGCGGATGCCAAACAAGGCCATCATTATCAAAAATTTTATCGTTGTTTTCGTCCCAAAGTGGTGTGTCATCAAAATCGGGATGTGATGTAAGTGCAAGTGCTACAATTCCTTCAGATTCACTAAAACCTACATCTGTTGGTTCTAAACTTGTAGGGAATACATAACCCAAAACTGGTGCGCCATCCAATTGTCCTGCTTTGGTGGGAGTTGTTTTTCCTGCGATACCACTGACTTCTATTTCCCAAACGGTTATGCCTAAATCTGTCTTGTTCGTAACACGAACGTCTTTAATGGCAAAGTTTTCATTATTGTATTTGCTTTCTTGAGCACAAGCACTTGTTGTACCAAATAGTATTGTTATTGTAAATATTATTAATATAGTTTTCATCTTTTTGGTTTTAGAAGTTAGGACCCCATAAAATAAGGAGTCCTAACTAAATAGTTTAAATTTTTTAGCCCCTTACATCGGCTATTGAAGCGCCAAAGTTAATGTGCAATGTATTTCCTGTTGGTGTTACCAAGGCTGGAACAGATTTGACTCCTGCATTTTCTGCTTCAGAAATTTTGGATTTGTCTTCGCCAATGTGAACTATTTCTACATTTTCAGCTCCGATTAGGTTAACGATGTCCTGTTCTGCACTTATACAAACTGGACAACCCGCGTGATAAAAAATTGATTTACTCATTATGAATTATATTAAGTTATTGCATTATTGCTATGCAAATATAGTAAGGAATCCTAACTAAACAATCATTTATCAAAATATTTTTAGAGAGATGTGATAATTTCTTGAGTTCTTTCGTTCATTCTTTGTCAAATGATATACGCTGGTCACGGGGGTAAAGTGAGTAGCATGGTCAGACTTGTTTTGCGTTAAGCTACGGGGATTAAAGTTGTTAATTTTCAGAAGTGGGGAGAATAAGCAATTATTTATAGTTCTTGTTGTGCTTCGTTATTCCCGATTTGATTTTTCAGCAACTCAAAAAAGTTCTTTTGCTTTTTGTGTGCAATCAAATAATAATTCCTTTCTGGGTATGAACTTGATTGCCAGATGAGCTTTAGGGATCCATTTTCAAGAAACTCTTTGGCATTTTCCAATAAAGTGACACAAATCCCATCAGATTTGGTCAGTTCTTGAAGCATGAAGTATTCATTAGGAATGATGTAGTTCGTGAAAACTTTAGGCCTTTTCTTATTGAAGCAATGCAGCCAGAACAACTTTATAAAAGGGTTAGTAGACATATGTGAGAACCAGATTTGCTGTTCTAACCAATGCTGAATTTTGCGTTGATCTTCATTCTTGATGTGTTTATCAAGTTCAGTTGTATCCATATTGGGGTGTCCAACAACTACCAAAGGAGAACTTAGAATCTTGTATGAGACTATATCAAAGGTCTCCACTTCTTGGTGTATGATTGCCGCATCAATTTTTTGTTGATTTACAAGATCAAATAATTCCTCATTTATTTCTTCAAATCGAATACTTACATGTTTAAAGCGTGTTAGTTTGTTGGAAAGGAAACTCTTATACAAATGTTCACTAATCCCTAAAACATATAGTTTTTCTTCTTTCTTTACGCTCCTACTGTACATCGATTCCACTTCTTCTAAAGTGTCAAGGGATTCAATAATCAGGTTATTCAAGAATTTAGCATTCTCTGTAGCTTCTACACCTTTCGATTTTCTTGTGAATAATTTATGGCCAACGTAGGCCTCAAGCATATTCATTTGATTGCTGACAGCCGGTTGACTTATAAACAATTCTTCTGCAGCTTTAGAGTAATTACGGTGCTTGTAAACGGCTTTAAAGGTTCTGTACCATTCCAGATTGACCATAGTTATCAAAATATTTATATCATGATGCAAAATAAGCTATTTCAATTAATATCACTAATGTTCTAATATTGCTTCATAATTTAAAATCATAGTCAAATGAATAGAATAGCATTAGTAACTGGAGCAAATAAAGGTCTAGGCCTAGAAACTGCTCGACAATTGGCAAAAGAAGGTGCAACTGTGTTGATGGCTTCCAGAAACAAGGAAAGAGGCACTGCGGCAGTTCAAAAATTGAACGATGAAGGACTGGATGTGAAATCTGTACAACTTGAGGTGACCAGCAAAGCTGAAGTAGATGCCTTAGTTCAGCACATTGATTCTACCTACGGAAAACTTGATATCCTGGTTAATAATGCAGGTATCATGCACGGTGGGGAACCTATGGGTGTAAACACTTCGGAAATTGTGAAAGCAGAAGTACTGAGGGAAACATTTGATGTAAACTTCTTTAGCCTGGTGAATCTTACACAAAAGTTACTGCCCCTACTCAAGAAAAGCGAATCGGGAAATATTATCAATGTTTCAAGTATTTTAGGATCTAATACAGTGCAGAGCGATGAAACCTCGCCTTGGAGTGGTATTAAGCCATTCGCTTACAATGCATCTAAGTCTGCCCTTAATTCATTCACCGTACATTTAGCAGCAGCTTTGAAGGATACAAACATCAAAGTGAATTCAGCACATCCAGGGTGGGTAAAAACCGAATTAGGAGGACAGAATGCTCCATTAGAGGCATCGGAAGGTGCAAAGACTTCAGTGAGTTTAGCGTCTGCTGACTTTACTGGCAAGTTTATTCACGAGGGAGAAGAGATAGCTTGGTAGCAGCATTTGCAGGACCTCTTTAATTAACCAGAGCTATAAGAGGTCTTGCTTTAATGAAATAAAAACGGTCTCGTATAACCGTCAGTTATTGGTTAAATAAGTTATTATTTGTTCCCTGTTTTTTATATAGATACTCGTTTCCATAATACAATACAATTCCAATTAATATCCAACCAAATAATATTTCATTAACCCAACCCTCGGGTTCGTAATAGAGGAATTTGAAATAATCTTTCATTGTTTTTCTAATAAATTCTATGGTAAGACTAAATCCTGTCAGACTCATAAAAATTAAACAAGTCGCGCCAAAAATCTTTCGTTTTGTATTTGCTTTAGTTGAAAGGAAAAAAGAAATCGTTAATCCTATAATGAGTACAGCAAATGGAACTCCCAACAATTGTCCGCCATGTGTATAAGATGTCCAGATGTATCCAAATCGGAAGCAATACATTATTCCTATTAGCGAAATGGTTATTAAAACTACTTTCCTCATGTAAAGAAGTGCTGTCTGTATAATGCTTTACAACGAATTCAGCCGTATTTTATTAATTAAAATTTGCTTTAACTCTTTGCCACAATGGACTATAGTCGTTGTTGTGAGCCGTTATTTTTTTGTCATATAATAGAATTCACGCTCTAATTCATGTTTCATTCTTTTTGTGCTTCTTCTCATTATAAAATAAGGAATTCCAAACATAAAAGCAGCGTGGATAAATATAAATGGTAATGCAAATCCAGCACCATTTCCTTCAAAATTATCAGTCATAAAAAATGCTCCAATAAATATGGAATAAAATAAAATTGCAAATACATAAAATGGAATCATCATTCCATTAAATCCATTTATTTCGGTCTCAATTATTAACTTTTCATTATTCTGCCTATAAGTCCCGCTAGCAACCGCTAAATTCATATTCATATCGAAAATTTTTCTTCTTCTCTTTATTTTGAATCCTTCATATCCAACTTGTCCCTTATATTCATTTTCACTTGAAGAAAAAAAATCAAAAGTGTCAGAAAACATTCCTGTACTTCCTTGATCTACGTGTTGTTTAAGTTTTGACACAAATTCATTTTTTTGAATCTCAATATCTGTTGTCAAATGTTCAATAAGTTTTATTTTCTTTAAAAATTCTTTCACGTTCGTTTTTTAATGGCTTACAACGGTTTGGTATAAGTGTAGTTACGAGGATACGAGTAATTACCGCCTTTATTCTCTCGGTTTTATTTTGTTTTTACCATTTCGATTTATTCTGGTTTTGAATATTCAATTAACTCCTCTACGTAAAAAAAATCACCTTGAGTTTGAGTGAGTTTAATAAAATTTTTTACTTCTGGTGAATACAACCAAACCTCCTCTTCATTTGCGTTATATCCTCTGGAATTTGTTGTTTTACCTGTGTATTTAATTGTGTAGGCCATGAATGTTCCAGCTTCTACTGTTTCTTCTTGGTATGATAATATCTCAGCATCTTGACTTTGGTTTCCTGTTGTTCCATCTTGACTTGTCCAATTGTTCTCATATTTCCACTTTTTACCCACTTCTAGAGGCCATTTATATTTAGGTGTTTCACTTTCATCTAGCTTCACAATTTCAGTAACAGGAATGGTATCATTTCCAATTGTTATACTTAAAATCCCATTAATATTGACTATTTCTCTTGTATCTTTTCCGTCTGAACGCACCTCTCCTTCCGTTGTTACACCTTTATATTTCCAAACCCATTTTTCACCAACTTGATAATCAGCTAAAGTTGGTTGTTGGGTGATACCAGATTTCCTTGGACTGTTACAAGCACCAAGCATCACTAACGCAAAAAATAGTACAATTTGATTTTTCATGTTAAAATATATTTGAATGTGCTTACTTCTCTTTAACGCTTTTTTTCAGCTTGTTCGGGCTGTTCTTTAATAAATACTAACGGTCTTGTGTATGGCTCGTTGCTTTGTGACTAAAGATAGCAAAAGAGCGCGAGCCTGAGGAAAATTAGGAGAATTTTCCGATTAGGACTTACCAAACTCTAACAATGAACTATACACGTAGTTAGGTGCAGTTTATTTTTTATTCATCAAGTAACAATTATTTTTTAATTGGATGTTCTGGCCGTCAAAAATCAACATAGGGCCATTATTATGGCAACACCTGTTTTTATGATGATATTGGAAGTTAAACGGCATAAGAAAACCCCAACCGTTTGGTTGGGGTTTATTACAAACAATTATGAATTAAGCAGTTTAAAAACTTAGGTTAAGTCCAAACTGGAAATTCCTTCCACGGGTCTGAAAACGGTACAGCTCTTCATATTCTTCGTCCAAAATATTGCTTACTCCAGCAAATAGGCGAACGTTTTCAGTAAACTGTCGGCTAATAGAAAAATTCAGCAAACCAAAACTTTCCAGTACTACCGTTTCACTGGCAAAAGTTTCTGGGTTAAAAAATGTGTCATCACGATCACTCGTATACAAATAACTCAATCCAACCACGGTTTTGGTGTCTGGTGTATAACTTACACGGGCATTGGCCTTATGCTCTGGTATACGTAAGGCAAAACGATCATCTGCTTGGGTATTGGTATAATTGGCAGAAAAATTAAACCAATCTCCAAATTGTTTAGATACCTCTACTTCTACCCCACTGGTATCAAACTCATCCGTAATGTTTTGGTACTGAAAAATGAACAACTCAGGATCTACAGTCACGAAATCCACAAAATTGGTTTCGTTTCGTGTAAAGTACACCGCACTTATTCTAAGGTCTTTTCCAGAAGTAAATTCCAACCCTCCTTCAATGGTCGTATTTTCTTCAGGCTCTAGCTCTTCATTACCATACAAAGGATCATACAATTGAAACAAGGAAGGGGTAATATAGGCAGTGCTATAAGAACCCAAAACCTTTAAGTTATGGTCTCCAAAATCAAATCCATAAGAAGGATTTACATTATACACCACATGGGTTCCGTAATTACTATGATTGTTTAATCGTGCTCCGGCACTTACCTGTAATCCAAAATCGGAAATGTAAGTTACGTTTGCATAAGGGTCTATGATATCAAACTTGGCTGTATCTTCATCCACATTTTGCACAAAATCGGTAGCGCCAAAAGGAACAGAAAATGAATTGAACTTGCTGAAATTACCGTTTACCCCAGCCAAAACAGTCAATTCCTTAGTTACTTGGTAACTGGCATACGCATCAAACGTACTGCTCTGTGCATCAGACTTAGAAGGGAAAGAGGAAGTAAATTCACGATCTATCCAGCTATGACTGTCATTAATGACCAAACTTCCCTTGTTGTATTTCCAACGGAAAGTTCCTCCGGTACGAATCTGTTCTGAAGTACCCACATAATCTGCATCTACATAACTGAAATCATCGAATTCGGTTTTAAAGCGATCTGTGGCAAAAAAACGTTTAAGAGTGATGTTCTTGGTAATTTGATAACCCAGATCCAGCTTGGTATTGAAACTATTGAAGATATCTGCCTCAAAATTGGCTTCTCCTTCGGGAGCTGCTACTGCTGATAGTCCATCGGTATATCGGTTACTAAAACTAAGGTTATAAATAAACTTATCTGCCGTTCCATTAATAGTGGCATAATTCTCTATTTTGCCTCCTCTATCCCCATCATAATCAGCAGGAACATCTGTAGCAATACTCGTTGTGAGATTTCCAGAAATTGCTTTCTTCGATTCCTGTTTCGTTGTAATGCTAATAACTGCCGTAGCAGCCCCGCTTCCATACAATACACTGGAAGCTCCTTTAACAATTTCAATAGATTCCACTGCTGTTGCAGGGATCAATCGTAAATCATAATCATTGGCTATCTGAGAAGGATCATTTAACTGAACCCCATCTACCATAATTACTACTTGACGGTTACGCCCCCCACGTACATAATACCCAAGGTTTTGCCCGTCATTACTTCGGCTTCCATTGATTTCAATTCCAGAAACCTCATTTACAATTGCTGCAACACTTTTACCTATGTGTTGCTGAAGGTCTTCGGCAGTGATGGATACCACCACTTTACCGCTGTTTTTTCGAGCCAAAGGAACTTTGGTATCTATAAATACCGAGTCCAATTGTTCTACTTTTGGTGATTCTTGTGCTACCATGATTGAGGATACACAAAGGGTCAATGCCCATAGTAAGTTTTTCTTCATTATTAATGATTAAAAAACGGAAAAAGATAGAAGCAGTTTCGGGTTTTACCCAGTGACTACGTTCTCAAACCTTTATCCCGAAAGTTTGACAAAATGTGAATGTTGGCAGGTCTCCTGGCTCGCCTCTCGTGTATACCTTCCCGTTCCATAAAGAACAGTGGTTTTGAAGTTGTACACTATCTGCCATAGCAGACGGCTTACAGTTGCGGGAACAGCTTTGGTTTTTCACCAAATTCCCTTTTAAGAAGATCTTCAAATAATGAAAACCCTCACCAAAATTCGACGCAAAAATAGGTTACCTATGAAGGAGCACCAAATAAAAACCCCTATTTTTGAGCATGCGAAACCTAATCTTATTTATTTCACTATCCTTATTATGGGTAGGTTGTAAAGAAACTGTTGAAAAAGAAACCACTCCTGTAGCTTCTAAAACGGAAGTTAAATACGCCCAAGGCTTCACCATAGAACAGTTTGGCACCCATAAAATAATTACACTTACCAATCCCTGGCCCGGGGCAGATATTACCTATCGTTATCTATTGAAAAAAAATACCGAAGCTATTGCAGGAGAGACAGATGTAGATGCTGTACTTCAGGTTCCTGTAAAGAACTTGGTGGTAACTTCTACCACACACATTCCATCGTTAGAAATGCTAGGGGAAGCAGAATCTTTGGTTGGATTTCCGAATCTAAATTATATTTCTTCTGAAATTACCCGTGGCCTAATTGCCGAAGGTAAAATAAAAGAACTTGGAAAAAATGAGGCTCTAAATACTGAAGTATTAATAGACATGGAGCCTGATGTGGTCGTAACCTTTGCCGTAGAAGGTGCCAACAAAACGGTTGAAAATATCAAGAAAATGGGGATTCCCGTTTTGTACAATAGTGATTGGACCGAGACCCACCCATTAGGAAAAGCAGAATGGATCAAGTTTTTTGGAGCATTGTTTAATAAGGAACAGGAAGCTGACCGTATTTTCAATGAAATAGAGCAAAATTATAATGAAGCCAAAATATTGGCTTCCCAAGCTACTACATCTCCTACTGTCTTGAGCGGTGCTATGTTTAAAGACATTTGGTATTTACCGCAAGGTGATAGTTGGGCAGCTCAGTTTATAGATGATGCACATGGCGAATACTTATGGAAAGATAGTGAAGGAACCGGGAGCATTTCTTTAAACCTGGAATCTGTATTGGAAAAGGGACAACATGCCAATTTTTGGATTGGTCCCGGACAGTTTACGAGCCTTTCCCAAATGGAAGAATCTCACACGGTATATGCAGAGTTTGATGCTTTTAAAAATAAGAAGGTGTATAGTTTTACAACCAAAAAAGGGGAAACAGGAGGCGTATTGTATTACGAATTGGCTCCCAATAGACCCGATATTGTTTTGAAAGACATTATTAAAATCTTACATCCTGAACTACCTCTAGATCACGAACCCTACTTTTTTTCGAAGCTTGAAGAATGAAACCCTCAAGATCGTATAGCCGTATATTTATTTTACTAGTTGTATTACTGGTTGTTTTTTTCTTCCTCAACATTAGTCTAGGATCTGTTACCATCCCTTTTTCTGAGGTCTTATATACGCTTACGGGTGGTGAGGCATCTAAATCATCTTGGCAATATATCATTACAGATTACCGTCTTCCCAAAGCACTTACTGCAGTTTTGGTAGGAAGTGGATTAGCACTATCTGGTTTGTTAATGCAAACCTTGTTTAGAAACCCCTTGGCAGGTCCTTTTGTGTTAGGATTAAGCAGCGGTGCCAGTTTAGGTGTTGCTATCCTTATCTTGGGAGCAGGTATTTTTGGAAGTGCCCTTGGTGGATTCTTAACAAATTCTTGGAGCTTGGTTATCGCTTCGGCCATAGGAAGTTTTTTGGTTTTGCTGGCTGTTTTGGCAGTGACTTTACGGGTAAAGGATACGATGGCTATACTAATTATTGGGCTTATGTTTGGTAGTGTCACTGGGGCCGTGGTAGCCGTATTGTCCTATTTCACTAATGCAGAAAAACTACAACAATACGTCTTTTGGTCTTTTGGAAGTTTGGGGAACCAATCATGGAACGGCATTGCCATTTTAAGTGTTTGTACCTTATTGGGAATTGTCTTGGGCTTTGTTTCCAGCAAATCTTTGAATGCCCTACTTCTAGGTGAAAATTATGCACGAAGCCTAGGGGTACAACTGAAAAGAACCACTATCATCATTATCATTACTACCAGTATTTTGGCCGGAGCCATTACAGCATTTGCAGGCCCCATTGCATTTATTGGTTTGGCAGTACCTCATATTACACGACAATGGATCACTACTTCAGATCATCGTATTTTAATTCCGGCAGTACTCTTGGTTGGGAGTATCATTATGTTGGTATGTGATGCCATTGCTCAACTTCCTTTCTCAGAATATACCTTACCCATTAATGCCATCACATCACTTATTGGAGCTCCTGTGGTTATATGGTTGTTGGTAAGAAAACGTAAATTGTTGTTTTAATGACTTCGGAAAAAGAACATACTGTATTACAGGCTGAGGGACTTTCCATTGGTTACGCTTCTAAACGACATAGAAACGTCATTGCTAATGGGATCAATTTTCAATTTTGTGAAGGGGAATTAATTGGGTTGGTTGGAGCCAATGGTATTGGAAAATCTACACTACTACGAACTTTAAGTGGTATGCAAGATGCTCTGGAAGGATCGGTTTCCATTTTGGGGCAATCGCTTGCCTCCTTCCCTCCCGCTGCTTTAGCAACGCAGCTAAGTGTTGTACTTACAGAAGCTCCCAGCTCTAAAAACCTTTCTGTTGTAGAGTTTATTTCTTTAGGGCGGCAACCACATACCAATTGGTTGGGACAGTTAAGTGACAAAGACCGAGAAATAATCCTTTGGGCCATGGAACAAACAGATACACTGGAGATTAAAGACCGAAAATGTTTTGAGATAAGCGATGGACAACTTCAACGGGTAGCCATTGCTAGAGCATTGGCTCAGGACACACCCCTCATTATTTTAGATGAACCCACCACACATCTGGATTTATACCATCGTGCTTACATTTTGAAACTACTGAAACGTCTGGCCAATGACACCCAAAAAACGATTTTATTCTCAACACATGAAATTGATCTGGCCATTCAGTTGTCTGACAAGATTATGGTAATGACCCAAGGATCTACGATTGTAGATGAACCTTGTAATTTAATTTCGCAAGGTCATTTTACCAACTTATTCCCCAAGGATTCTATCTTTTTCGATGAACAGACAGGTAGGTTTACTATTAAACCTTAGTAAAACTACATCATGCCTATAGGTAGGCTGCAATCTTCTTTGCCAAAACCTCAATGACTTCATCTTCTCGTTCTTTATCTATAAATTTTACTATAGGTATCTTATCTACTTCTTTCTTGACATCATCTGAAAAAGCTTCAATTTTTTCAAGGTCTATATCTTCCCATAATACAGGGATAATGGGACGATCTGAATGGTCTGTAAAAACACCAAACTCCCAATTGCACCATTTACTCTGCAACCAATTCTTAGAAAGAAGCAATACCAGCACTTTGGAGTTCTCAAGATTTGAAGCTAAGATGGGTTTAAACTCTTCCTCTGTCTTTTCTGCCGTGATATTATCTTTATCATAGAAGATGGAAACTGTCTCATTTTTAGATACTTCTCTTAGTTTTTCCTCTAAAAGACCGTGAAATTTTTTTATCTGTAGAAAATCATCTTTGGACCAGGTATAGCTTAAAAAGACTTCTTTTGCCATATTGTTTACTGATACTTCATTATTCGTTTACCAATGCAATGATACGAAGAGGTGCTCCACTTCCTCCCTTAATCTTCATGGGTAGGGCTATGATTTCGAAGCCTTGAGATGGCAAATTCTCCAAGTTGGTTAAATTTTCGAAGGCTGGAATATTTTCGGAAAGCAATACTACGTGGCTTTCAAAATTCTGGGATTGCCCATAATCTATACTTGGAGTATCTAACCCAATCGCATTTATATTTCTATTTTTTACCAACCACTCTGCTGCCGAAGGAGCCAAACCAGGAAAGTGTAACAGTTTTACGGCTTCTTCGCCACGTTGGTCGGTTCCAAGGTATTTCAGTTTATCAGGATAGTATTTGGAATACCCAGTATAGAGCAATATAATACTACCATCAGGAATGGTGTCTTGTTCTTCAGCTTCCCAATTGGTAAAGTCTTCAATACTTACTTCGTAATCAGGATTATTGGCAGCCTTAGTAGAGACATCTATCTTTATGGCATTGCCTACCAATTTTTCCAGTGGTATTTCATCTACGGACTGCATTCCTTCAGCAAAGTGTATAGGTGCATCTATATGCGTGCCTCCGTGCTCGGCTGTGGTGAAATTATTAGCAGTATAATAAAATCCCTTATCGGTATGTCCTGCAAAGACAGTATCTAGTTCAAATTCTTTAGCAGTGACCCAATAGATGGTTTCTCTGGAATATTCATGAGAGAGATCTATGATTTTTGTCTTTGTTTCCTTGGTCTCAGGCTGCTTTTCAACATCTTTTGGTTTTTCCTGACATCCAGAAAGTATTGATGAAACTATACATAGTGAACCAAAAAGATAAGTTAGTGTTGTCTTCATAAGATGTTAGGTCAATTTTTAAAGTACCTCTAATGTAATAAAAACAACGTTGCCAGCGTAGTAAGCTCAGAATAGATCTCCCCAATAGGGAACATCCCAAAAGGGCATATATTCTTGCCATCCCAAGAAAAAAGAAAACAAGGTGTGAATAAGGGGTGCCGACAAGAAACTTAGAACCAAGTAAAGTATTGTTTGCTTTGTATTCATTTTAAGAACGATGGGAGGTAGCAGTACGGTCATGAGCATAGGAATAGGATAATACACCCACCAAGGCAATCCCCATTGCGCACCATACTTACCGAATAGCATCCCTATCACAACCACCAAAAGGGAAAGGACATAGATAAGGTTCTTTTGTCTTGCAAATTGCGATTTTCCAACCACCATCAAAATGATGACAAGAAACAGCACAAATGAAACTAAAATCATTATGGGGAAGTGCCATATGGTACTAACGGTTGGTTCCATTTTCTTTGAAATTAAGAATTAAATGTGTTCTACTATTTAAAAAGACGCATAAATCACTAAAAAGGTTGTTTCATAAAAAAGGCATGCCAATGGCATGCCTTCAATAACTTGTTTGATAGAAGTATGGCTATTAACTTTCTTCTTCCCCTACGGTTTCACCTTGCGTAGTTACCGATCCAGTGCTTGAATTGCCATAAACAGGCGTTTCATTTCGTAGAATATCGATCACTCGTGCAAAATTTTCTGCAGTCATATAAGGGGTTTCTTCTCGTTTACCTTGAAAGGTGGTAAAGTAAAATTTACCAAGGTCAATCTTAGGATCCCATACGGCTTGATAGCTGCTCAATTTTGTCCATCCTGTGGTTCCTTGTGCATAATGTGGCATAACTTTAAATTTTATAGGTTTATGACCACAAATGTATCTGACATACAGCAAGTTACGCATAGGTTAAACCTCTATAATACACCCGTATTTTACCTGCATATTTTAAGTTATTTATACTTTTTAGTAGCGGATAGTATACGTTGAGAGCCAAGGGTTTACCCTTTGTAATGGTTTACAAACTAGCTTTCCAGAACCGCTATTTTGTCTGCCACAGTACCTCTTTCTCCTAACCGAATGATCCAGAAAATAAAACGTTCTATACGTCCAGGGGAAACAATAGACTGCCCCAGTTTGGCTATTTTGACATCTCGTTTGGATATCAACTCATCAAGCGGAGTGCTTGCATCCCGAAACGTAAGTTCATTGGCAAATAACCAAGCACCGTCCCGAGCTATGGACATACTAAAGTTGATTAAAAAAGTATCTATCTTCTTGGTTACTTTTAGAATCCATAGTAAAAAGGGCCATATTTCTGCCAAGTCATTTTCTACTTCCGCAACCAGTGCTGCCAGGATATCGTTGATCTTATCAAAATCCCCTTTTAAGCTATGGATGGTGTCTTTATTGGTAACCTCAGCAGCAGCAATACCAAGATCCAAATTGATATGGGCGTTCATTCCTACCAATAAATGCTGAAGGACAATGAGCTTGTTGTTTTGGGAAGCATTCATAGCTACCTGCCAAGATTGGGTGATTTCTTTTCCTGCTTTGTAGTCTGAATAGGCTTTTAGGTATCGATTGGCAAAGGTGACATCTAATAGCTCCATACGTGCATCATCATCAAAATAGTGTTGGCCTATTTTATCTTTCACTTGTTTGGTTACTTTACGGTAAAGTGCCGCAAAATACCCTAGGGTGCTTTCCTCGTCTTTGGAATCTTGAATGATTTGGTCTAAAAAGGCAATGACTTCGTCTATGGTGGTGGCGTTCATGGTGTGCTTTTGTATTTATCTATTCAGTTTACCAGTTTCTGTCATATAGTTTGGTAAGATCTTTTCCAATTGTTTCTTAAACTGCAATTGTAGATCTTCAATGCTTTTGTAGGTGGTTCTGTAGTGCCCCAGCTCTTCTAATTTATCTTGAAAAGCAAAAAGGGTCTTTATTTCTTTAGTTAACTTTCCAGTATTTATATCAGCTTCTTTAAAGTAAGTATATACCAAAGGTTTCCCTGTTCTCTTAAATTGCCCAAAGGCAGTTTCAAATTCTTCTAGGGTATACTTCCCTACTTTGGTAAAGAACAGGCTCACAAAAATATCAGAATGTCTCACAGCCATGTTGTACTCATCTTGCAATCGTGTCTGTGACATGGCATCGATAAAGTTTTCCCAAAGTTGTACTTCTATAAAAATCCCCTGTTTGTAGAGTTGTTGATTCTCACGATGAATAAAAATCTCGAATTGTTCCCGTTCTTCTTTCAACTCTGCAGAAGACGCCAAAAATATTTTAATGTGCTTTTGGGCTCCTTTTCTATCACTGAGTGAGGAATAGCCATTTAAAATATCGGTTATAGGGAGATCCTCATCCAGCTCATCATGGTACCATTCCCTGTTTTTTACTTCTCTGTTAATTAACCGATCGTACTCCAACCAATGTCCCTTATACTGTACTTCTTGTGTAATATTCATCTGTGGAAAAGGCTTGTGAAGCTTTCGGAAGGTATCCCTAATCGCATACAAATAACTACGTCCTTCTCCTTTATTGCCAACTACTTCGATATGGATGTAGTTCTTTCTATAGGCCTGATATACTTTTGCTTGGCAAGATCCATTGGTGATATACACACCACTCCGCCATCGTTTCTCGTCTTGGATGTCCTGGTGCATTTCTACAATAAACCTTGTCATAAAAACATCTGGGGAAAAATCGTCATAATTGTACCTAAAATGGATGGATGCCTCCTCATCCCATTCAAAATCGGGTTCTATGTCCTCAAAAAGGTCTGGGATAAAATAAATATGGGGTTCGTCTTTAGCCCCATAACAGAGGTTGAATTTCCGCATCAGGTCTAACAAATAGACATGCCGTGCCTTCGGGAATTTCTTAGGTGGAAGGATACGACCCAAATCGTTTATATGCAATCTACCCTTATTGTCATCCTTTACTTTGGAGTCATTAATGATGGCGTAAACACCATCCATAATCCATTGTGGATTGATGACATTGGTATCTATAAGGCGAGGATCATCTACATAACTCACCACCGCACCAATCATACTCAATAGCTTTAAGTTACTTTTACGTTCATCTTCAGGAAGGTCTTTGACAAAATCGAGGTTTTCGTATTCTTCATAGGTAATGAAATCAGCTCCTTTAGATTCCAATTTTTCCAACTCTTCTTTCACCGTGAACCATTCTGGTGGACGTTCTTCAAAAACGCCAGGCATCAGTTCCTTGTCACTTACGGCTGCGATGACTTTCTTTTTTAGAAGCTCCATAGTATCGGTAGCTTTGCTTTCGTCACAATCATAAATACAGGTTCTTACAAAACCAATGATATTGGGATAATCTCGTTCCAAACTCCTACGGTCTACATCGTGTGGGTTTTGGTCAATTTTATTGATTACCACCAACACGGGAGCTTTGTTGCCCAATTGGTTGGCCAGTTTTAGCCAATGATTGAGTTCGTTCCGTTCTCTACGAGCTAGGGTAACAAGTACGTATAGGGTACGTTCTGAAAAAAAGAACTGATGGGTACTGCGCATAAATTCCTGTCCTCCCAAATCCCAAATATTCAATCGGATTTCTTGGTTTCCATAGGGAACACCCAATTGACTACGTTCTATACCGTGGGTCGTTTTTATTTTTCTTCCAATAGTTCCTTTACGGAGCATTTCAATTAAATGGGTCTTCCCAAAATTGCTTTCTCCTATAAAAATGACTTTGGCTTCATGTATGGGTCGTAAGGTGCCTGCCTGTTGAGCTCGTTGCCATTTTAGGATTTCCTTGATTTGTTCGTCTGGGGGGAGTTCATATACTTCCTGACCAAATTTAAATTGATTGTTTTCTAAGTGGAGAGTTCTTAAATTAGTAAAGCTTTCAATAGAATCTGGAAGTGATTTCAATTGATTGTTTTCCAAATCAAGAATATCAAGTTTAGTTAGTTTTCCAATGGTTTCAGGAAGTTCAGTTAGCTGATTGTTCTTTAAATACAACCCCGTTAATTGGGTTAGTTTTCCAATAGTTTCTGGAATTGTAGTAAGTTGGTTGTCTTCTATACTTAGACTCTGTAATCTAGGTAATTTCTCAATAGCTTCTGGAAATATTGAAAATTTATTCTTTCGTAAGTGCAACCATCCTAATTTAGTTAGCTTTTTGATAGCTTTTGGAATTTTACTAAGTTGGTTATTTTCCAAATAAATTGCTTCTAGATTATCAATTTCTGTTAATACAACTGGAAATTCTGTTAATTGATTGTTCCCTGCTATTATCCTACGAAGACTTGTTAACTTTGAGATACTAGCAGGAAGTTCTTTCAAGTTATTTCTTTGTATCCAAATTCCATCTAGATTATTTAAGGTTGAAACACTATCTGGTAGACTGATGAATTGATTATTACTTAATCCTAGTTCTTCCAACTCTTCTAAGCTTGAAAGATCATCTGGTAACGTACTCAATAGATTACCATCAAAATATAGACACCTAAGATCTTTTAGTTGTAAAACGTTCTCAGGGAAACTACTAAATTCATTATCTTTTAAGACAAGCATATCTAATTTACTTAGCTTTCCAATAATATCAGGGAGTGTTTTTAATTGATTGCTTGACAAACGCAAATATTTTAATTCAACCAACTTTCCAATTACTTCAGGGAATGTTATAAATTGATTGGCACTCAAATCCAGTTCTTCTAATTTGGTTAACTTACCAAAATTCTCTGGGAGTAAATCCAGTAAATTATTGCTTAAATTAAGATCAATTAAATCTGTCAGGTCCAGTATCTCTTCAGGAACTGTGGTTAGTGCTAATCCTGATAAATTCAGTTCTGTTTCATTTCCTTTCTTAGCTTCCTTTATACGTTTGAGTGCTTCTTGATTGCCTTTATGAATTGATTCCATAGTTTATTTCTTAAAGTAGATAACCATCCTTATACCAATAGCTCTTGGTAAAAAAGCATTATTGTGTATGGGTGATTGTGTTTAAAAGCTGGGGAGAACTCAAATATATCAAAATTACTACGCAATCACTATTGGAGTATTTCATACTTGTAAACAAAATGCACACTTATAACAGCTACAACAAACTATCTTATAGGTTGAGGTGCGATAAAATTATTGTCAAAAAGGGGGTTTTGATAAAATAATTGTCATGCCGTTGAAGCCTACCAACACTGCTCCTTATGAAAATAGACGGTAGTTTTGTAGAAGACTAATAGTTTAAAACTACATTCTTTTGCGCATTCTTTTTCTGGTACGTTTTCTATACCAAAGGAAAGATCTTAAATGGTGCATGAAACCTCCACGAACCCAATTTAAATTGAATTTACCCCCGTTTTCTACATAAATAGGTACTGGGATTTTACAGTGAAGCATGGGTTTGTTATCAATAACGGTTTTTTGGTATTCAGGAGTCAATGATGATTTTAAGAGGTATCGGATATCTATCGTTGTATTATCCTTGGAGATTTTATGAATATATAAATTGATATCATATATATCCATGTAGAACTTTTCTAACTCGTATGCAATTTTGCTCAGGGTCTTGGGTTTCTTTTTAGAGTTGCTCTTCTTATATTTTTTTCTAAGCTGGATAGGATCTGACACATCATTAATATCAATTTCCGTTATAATAAAATGGGCCTTTTTTGAGACTTTGCTCCAACTCCTCTCCTGAGCTAGCTCTAATAGTTGTGAAGTGCATTTAGATAATTCTTGTTCAATATCTCTAGCTATGATTATCAAATGAAGAGTGTTGTTGTGTATTATTGGTTGCTACTTTCCTTAATTAGTTTCATTAATTGCTCAAATTTTCTACTACTAACGGGTGTTCTTTCTTTTGAGGGGATATCTGTCATTGTTTTATGTGCAACAACCATGTTCCATTTTGGTATAACAAATATTCTTTGTCCTGCGGTTCCTGTAGTTAAGTATGAGCCTTGGGGTATACCTCCCGCATAATCTTCTGCCGGTAACCACCAAAGGTATCCTTGAGCAAACCTTTCCTTTTTTGGTAAACTATTTAAAACATAATCTGTTGTAATATTTTCAATCCACTCTTTGGGGATAACTTCTTCTTTGTTCCATATACCGTTATCTAGAAACAGTTGTCCAAATTTTGCCATATCTCTAGTAGATAGCCGAAATCCTACTTTAGAATGCATTGACTTGGAGGTGTCTCTTCTGTAAAAAGTTTCGTAGTCTTTTATGTTCAAGGATTTTGCTATTCCTTTTTCAAAAGCTTCAGAAACAGATAATCCAGAAAGTTGTTCAAATATGGTGGTAAGTGCATTATAATCCCAATTGTTATAAGCCCATTTTATACCAGGTTCATTCTCGGTAAGACCTAAAAGACTATCCCGCAATAATTGGGCATTCCCAACTTGCGAAACAGCAGGATGGTTTATTCCGGATGTACTTTTTAAGAGATGAATGATTTTAGTAGTTTTTTGTAACTGAGTAAGCGGTATGGGATGGTCATCAATTCCAATTTCTGCTAAGGTTGACTCTAAGTCAATTTTGTCTAAATGTTGAGAAATTAGAGCCATTAAAATTGCTTTTCTAATGGAGTGAACCCTACTAATGGAGTCGATATCTCCATAAGAAGCAACTATTTTGCCATCTATTTGTATTACTAAAGAAAATGTTCCTATTTCTTGGGCATAAGCTATGGCTTCCTGTAGCTTTTCTTGATTCCAAGGTTTCTCTTTTTGCTTGTGTATACAACCTAGAGAGAAAACGGCTAATAGAGCTATTGAAATTAATGCGGACTTAATGGTTTTTATCTTAATAATGTTCCTGTTTATGCATAGAAATACCTTTGTTTTAAGACGACTCTTTTTATTGAATGTTACAAGGCTAACTGTACCTAACAATTTGTGTATGGTTTCATAGCGATTGGGAACTAAGTTAGCAAAATTGAGAATCAATAGGCTATACTCACTGTTTTGGATGATTTTTAATTTCTGTAATTCTTGCCAAATGATGGTCATCATGCTCCGCCACAAACAAAAATAAATCCATGGTCCTCATGGGTTTTTCTAGTCTTGGATGCAGCGAGGTTTTAAAAACATCATCTTCATTCAATGCTTTCAGCTTGTTTAAAGTTAATTCTCGTAATTCCTGAAATTGAGATAGTAAGGTATCAATGTCTGTCTTATTATGCTGCGCAAAATCTGTTTTTTTGTTTTCCAGATCTGTAGACCGTAAATATTCTTTGTTTTCCATAATATCATCAAGTCGTCCATGCCACAATGGTTCTAGATCTATTAGATGTCCCATGTTTTCTTTTATAGACCATTTCCCATCTGGTTTTATCTCCAACAGCTCAGGTGGGATTTGTTCCATTTTAGTTTTTAATCGAATTGAGGTTCCTTCTAGTCTTTCAATAATGGCAGGAAAAATATTTTGTTTGAAAGAGAAGTCAAATTTTCGTTCAAACCATTTTATTTGTTGCATTGTGTTGCTTTTTAAATTACCTAAAAGGTTGGTGTATAATTCGTCTTTATTCAAAATTCTTGATAGCTTTTCAGTCTTATCTTGTTAACCATTAATTAGCTACTCCGCTACTGGCTCCTTGATGTGATTATTGAAATACCTCACTAATTTGAACTACTGGTTGTATATTGGTATAGTTAGGAATGTCACCCACAATTTGTTCAGCATTTGGCCCAAAAGAATTTTGATAGGAAGAAAGCTTGTCAAAATATAAATAACCAATAGCCAAATATGGAATTGGCTCATCGGGTGACCTGCCGGCAATTCCCTTATCAATTGCTGAAAATTTTAGCGAATCACCCAATAACTTTGCAACCATTGGCATGTGTTTATTGGAATAGTAATCCATGTCAAATGTTTTTCCATCATCATTCGGATATAGTATCGTCACTTTGATCATGCCCTTTTTATTTTTGGAAGTATCTGTTGATGTAGCTTTTTGGCAACTAGCAAAGAGTATCATGGCACCAAAGATTATGAGAGCAATTTTGGTTTTCATTTTGTCGAAATTTAGTGTTTTGCTTAAAGTTACACTTTTTTTCTGGTGGTATTGGGCATCGGTCTTACATATGAAGCGTAGCGTGTAAGACACTAATTTGTCCGGCTTCGAAAACAAACAAGAAACTCTATTGTTTTTTAAAACCTGAGTTGAACTCAAATATTATCAAAATTACTGCTTAAGAACCTCTGTAATATTTCTTACTTTTAAACAAAATATATTTCATGAGCGAACCCTTTGTTGTTTTTCTTATTGGAGCCCTGTCCCTGCTATCGGGAATCTACTTGGGTAACTTGATTGCGCGCCTTAAGCACAAGTCTGAGTCTGGAAAAATAGAAGAGCGTTTGGTACAGTTAAGAGACCAAGAAGAAAAACTGAACGAACGTTTCCAAACCGCCCTGCACGAAAAAGAAGAAGTACGCAAGGAAAAGGAGTTCCTAAATTCTGAGCTGGTTCGCCGTAATGCTGATAACGATCATTTAGAGAAAAAACTCCTGGAGCAAAAGGAAGAACTGGAACAGCTTCAGGAAAAGTTTACCAAGGAGTTCGAAAATCTGGCCAATAAAATCCTCGATAACAAATCGGAAAAATTTACCAAACAAAACAAAGAGCAGATAGACACCATCTTAAAACCACTTCAGGAAAAGATCGAGAAGTTTGAGAAGAAGGTAGACAGCTCCCAGAAGGAAAGCCTTACCATGCATGCGGCTCTTAAAGAACAGCTCTTGGGGCTTAAAGACCTCAACCTACAAATGACTAAGGACGCCACCAATTTAACCCGTGCCCTAAAAGGTGATAGCAAAATGCAAGGAAATTGGGGGAATTGGTCTTGGAACGTGTACTGGAAAAGTCTGGTTTGGAAAAAGACCGTGAGTATTTTGTACAGCAAAGCTTTACCACAGAAGACGGCTCTCGAGTCATGCCAGATGTGGTCATCCATTTACCGGATAGTAAAAAAATGGTGATTGACTCCAAAGTTTCCATTACGGACTACAACCGCTACGTAAATGCAGAGGACGAAGAAAAGGAAGCCTATTTAAAAGCGCATATCAACTCCATCAACAAACACGTGGAGCAACTATCAGCCAAGAACTATCAAGATCTTTACGAGATAGAGTCGCCCGATTTTGTGTTGATGTTCATTCCTATAGAACCTGCTTTTGCCATTGCCATTAATACAGATACCCATTTGTACAATAAAGCTTTTGAAAAAAATATTGTCATTGTAACTCCTTCTACCCTTTTGGCAACCCTGCGAACCATAGATACCATGTGGAATAATGAGAAGCAACAACGTAATGCTATTGAAATTGCTCGACAAGCGGGAGCACTGTATGACAAGTTTGAAGGCTTGGTAAAGGATCTTACAGGAGTAGGCAAGAAAATAGACGATGCCAAGAAGGATTATGCTTCTGCTATGAATAAATTGGTAGAAGGCCGCGGTAATCTCATTACCAGTGTAGAGAAACTAAAAAAGATGGGGGCCAAAGCTAAAAAATCTTTACCTGAAGCCATCTTAAAAAGAGCCGAAGAGGACGAAGACTAGTTTTTAACCATCTTATGGGTAAACGTTTTCCCGGTTTCCGATACCAACTGTAATAGATATACCCCACTTATTAAGGAAGAAACATCTATTTGTTTCCGTGTGGTTTCAATAATGCCTTCTGCGACTTTGGCGCCCAACAAATTGTAAATGGCATAGTATTCCATTTCTATATGGGCAACTACTTGTACGGTATTTATAGCGGGATTAGGGAAAATCTTAAATGAAGCTTCAAGTTGCTCTTCAACCGATAAAACATCATGCGAACTAATATGGTCTACTTCTAAAATGCCCTCTATTTCAGCACCGTGGTAGGAAAGGGCCTCGTTGTGCAAAACCCTGAATTCAACCACATTTTCAAATAAATCTACTACATTGTTAAATACTTCTTCAGGAGGAATTCCTGTAGTATCTGTAAGTATTGTAATGTTATCATATATAAATTGCCCTTGATGAGTCTCAATATTAAAATATGGGAAGTATCCGAACCAATCTGATTGTGCTGGAACAATTTCTGCATCTGTAGTAACTACTCTATACCCATTGGCTCCTTCATATGAAAAACGAAGATGCAAATCGTAAGGATTCTGGTTTCTCATCCGTATGATAACTTGTCTCAACGCTGTGCCATCAATATGTTCATAAAAGTGATTCCCTCCCCAGAATTCTGGAACTTCGTTTACAATGGCCATCTCATTTTGTGAGGGGGTACTGCCCCCGTGGGTGTCTTTTTGCAAATAGAAAAATCCTGCATCTTCCTCAGCAGTCATCCCACTGGTAGAAGTATCTGTATTAGTCCAACCCTGTAAAGTACCATCATCAAAGTCACTGTTAAAATGTTGTGCATAGGTGAACTGTATCACAAAGAATGCACAAAAGGCAATCATTTCTTTCATAGCAAAAAGGTTTCTTTTCAAGATAAGAAAAGAAACCCATTATTTAAATTTATAGGAGTCTTATTTCTTGAGAAACTTCTGTGTAGTGGTTTGATCTCCAGCAATAATTTCAATTAGGTATGTCCCACTCTGTAAGGCAGATACGTTGATTTGCTTTTGTGTAGCTTCTATAGTTCCTTCGGCAACTTTAGCGCCCAATAGGTTATAAATTTTATACGAATCCATCACTACTTCGGCAGCAACCTGCAAGGTATTCACTGTTGGATTGGGATATGCCTGGAAACTTGCTTTTAGCTGGTCTTCCACGCCAATAAGTCCTGTAATGGAAATATTATCCAATTGTAGGGTCGCAGCAATGCTTTGGCCCAAATAACTGGGAGAATCGCTATGTAGTATACGCACATCTACTACATCCTGTAATACTTCTTCTATGGTGTTAGTACCGCCAACAAGGGTAAAACTACCGGCTCCTAAATTAATGGAATACGTATTCCAATCACTTCCGCCAGGAACGGTAATGGCAACGGTAGATGAAATGGTACTATCATCGCTTCCTCCTTTCATGGCCACTCGGAGAAGAAGATCATCATTGGTAGGAACCTTGGCATCAAAGCTAATATCCAGCAAGAGTGAATAGTCTCCCAACCACTCAGGTTCTTGGTTAAATATGATCATTCGGCTTCCTGGGCCAGCTCCACCACCGCTAATTTCTTCTAAAAAAGCATCTCCAGCACCCCCAGGACCTCCATCGGGTACATTGGTTGGTGGATTGGGAGAACTGCTTCCATTGGACCACCCTTGGGTGGTACCATCTTCAAAATCATTAAACGTATCTGGACTAATCTGTGAAAAGGAAACGGAATAGGCTAATACCGCTACCAGCATGAGTAACATTTTTTTCATAATCATTTTTTTTTGAGATGACAAGTTACAAAAAAACCAACCCGACCCAAGAAGGTCAGACTGGTTTTCAAACTTAACTAACTTAAAAATAAACTATTGTTTTACCACTCTAAGTGTGGTATCTGAGTTCCCTGAGGTTAAACCCACAAAATAGATTCCTCCAGGAAGGCTGGACATATCTAGCTCTAAAACATTTCCTGCATCTTTTCCTTGCATGAGTTTTTTTCCAGTTACACTATATACTGAATAACTATCCAACTCAAATAAAGAGGTAATATTCAATCTATCCTGTACTGGATTTGGGAACCAATTAATATTGATGGCAAATTTATCTTCAACTGCCAAAATGGGTTCTACCGTAATGGTACCGAACATGGTGGCTGGGTGAATTTCGCATCTATAATCATTTGTTCCTACAGTTGTAAAAGTAAATTCAAAGATTTCTCCAGCACCCGTAAGAGTTCCGCTGTCAAAATTTTCAACACTTTGACCAGAAATATTGGTAACAGTATGCGGTGCTCCATCATCCCAAGTCCAGCGAACGGTATCACCAGTTTCTATAGTTAGACTTGCGGCAGCACCATTAATTCCAATGGCCCAATCCAAATCGAATGTCTGTTGCGCCTGTACTGTGATAGATGCTAAAACAGCGGCAACGATAAGTGTAATCTTTTTCATAATGTAATAGTTATTAGTGGTTGTGATTATTTTAAAATACTCTACTTAAGTTAAATCCAAAGAAAAAATCGCCATCTCCCCAATCTCCTTGTCCTTGTATAAGGAAACCTTCCTCAAACATGGCTTGGGCATTGGTAAAATGCATCTGGAAGACATGTCCTCCAGTTTCTAGGTCTACACCAATGGATAATGGGTTTTTAAAATTGGAATTATCATTTCTATTGAGATGGACTCCATAGTCCACATTAATACTCCATCGTTTGGTGAGTTTATACCGCCCTCCTATTCCTACAGCAAATTGATTATTGTCCTCATCATACTGAATGGTACTTTCATCAGCCTGTACTTCGAAACTTCGGGTAGCCAAATTTTCATGTACAAAAGTAGGAGCCAATAACAAGGAAAAGTTTTCTGAAAACTTTCGGGAAAGCAATAATTGAGTGGTGTATGTTAATCGATCCTCAAATTCTATATTAGGAAATAAATCTTCATCTAAAGCTGTATTTACCGTTACTAAGTTATAACCCACCAGTGTAAATAGAAATCCTTCATTTTTCTGATGAACCAAACGGTACTTGGCATGTACTCCATATTTCTTCTGAAAAGAACTACGGGCCACTCCAAGGTTAAGCCAATTGTTTAGGCCGTAAATAAACTTAATTTGGGTCACCGCATTGTCCAGACCAAAGAAATCATCAAAACCATTTTTTACAGTTCCGAAGCGATGTGATACAACCAAATACAATTCTTTGGCACCTCCCAGTTTCGTAGATTCAAAATTGACTACTTTCAGCCCTTTAAAGGCTGCACGAACCTCACTGCGATCATCTACACCTTCTTCCAATTCATTTAATAGATCGTCCTGTGAAAAGGATACCAATGGGATTATAAAAAAGAGCGCTAGTATAAATCGTTTCATAGGGTTAGTTGATTAGTTGTGATTGATCTAGTTTTACGATTTCGAAAAGGTCATCATAGCCAATGCACCTTCCTTTAATGGTTATTTTGGAACCTTCGGTTGCCGAAGGCATTTGTGTACTAAAAATGCACTGAACTTTTTCATCCAGTGTTATCGAGTTTTCTTCTATTTGGCTCACCGTACCAGTAACAATGACAGTCTTATTTAAAAATTCGTCACCTTTTCCTTCTGTGAAACGTTGTTGAATTCCGCTCGCAGTACTATCCAGCACGGCCAATTCTGTAGCTATATTGCGATGGTCCTTGTAGAGATACCTATATCCTATATAGGCACCTCCTACAAGTACCAAAGCCACTATCAAAAAAACGGTTTTCTTTCTCATATTCACTTTTCAGATAGTGCGTAAATTGCCGTAACAGTAACCTCACCGGCAATTTTATTACTTACAATACTGGGTATTTTTATATTGAAATCTTCAGGTTTTAAAATAAACGAAGTCTCTACTTCTAGGCTCGTACCGTTTCTGCTCAAAGAAATATCTGTCTCTAGGGGTTGACTCTCTCCGTGCATACTTATAGTTCCTACAAACTTGTAATTTTGAGCTGTTTCTGAAAGTTGGTTCTTATCGAAATCCTGTAAGGTTCCTTTTACTATGGCTTTAGGGTACTTAGAAGACTCCATGTAGTTTTCATTAAAATGCTCTTCCATAAGGGCCACTTTAAACCGGAATCCCTGTATAAGTGCCAACGAAGCAAATTCTCCGGTTTCTGCATTTAGGATAGCACTTACTGTACTGTTCTTGGCTTTTACCTCTTCAAAAGATGGTACGGATGCTTCAAAATCAATCGTGCCACTCTTAGTCACATATTTCTGCTGCGCAAAAACACTACTGGTAGTTATTATCAATAATAATACTAATAGGTATTGAAGGTTTTTTCTCATGATATTAATTTTCGAGTAATCCATCTTCATTCCATTGCATAATTAAATCTATAGTCTCTTGGGGCAAACGGGGACCACCCAAAGGCATAAGCCCAGATTGTCCTTCTTCTCTACTTATTCTATCTAATAATCCGCGATCTAAAACGGCATTTTTCACATTTGTGAAAGTAACCAGGGGCATGGGGGCACCGTTTTGTGGAGGGTTTGTATGACAGGCCTGACATACATTATCGAAAACGAAGCGAACATCCTGAAAAGTAACATTTTCTTCATCAGGGATATTTTGAAGCGGTTCCGAAATGTCATCAAAAGTATGACTCGTACAGGCACTAAGGAATAAAGACAATCCTATAAAGAATAGAAATCTATGGTTCATAAAAGTGGGCTTTGGTCAGGTGTTAAGCGTAAAAAATTACCCTTATACGTATATAACAACCTTAAACAAAAAATTCCCCCTTACCCATCATAAAAAAACCCTGCATATCCTGCAGGGTTTATATAGTAATGCTAGAAATTATAAAGGTTTCTAGACTTTTTTAAACATAATCTTTTCTTGGCTAAAGTCATAAGCTTCTTGCAACCATGGAACCATACTATCCCATTCTGAAACATCATACTTACGCTTTGCATATACTTTGGTGGTGGTGTATTTTAATACTCCGCCTTCTATCACTGCTTCTGAAGTAAAAGATCCTGAGGCACTTCTAGAGTTTCGCTGTAGTTTATCCAATCCTACTACTTCATACCCCTCAGGAATGGTTATTTTCACTTCATAGTGAAACGTCTTTGCGTGATCTAAATGTACTCCCTTGGTTCTGTTTATTTCATCTGCTTCTAACTGTACTTGACCGCCAATAAATTTTCCTACTTCTACCAAGTAATTGGGGCCAGCCTTCTTTACAAACTCATTTTCTATAGAGAACTGATCACTAATGATTAGGGCATCATTGGAATACCTTCCGGTATTCTTTACTTTGTAATCGTATTCCTTAATCTCTACATCAAACTCATTGGTGACCAATTTTTCTATCCGTTCTATCTTCTTATCCCGATAGGTTTTCATGACAGATTTCATTTTAGATTCTGCTTCCTTGTCAGACTTGCTCTGCCGCTTTTTACAGTGATAAAAATGCTTGGTATTATATCGTGTAAATTCTTCGTTCAGGAAATCTTCAAAAACCAACCTTCTGGAAAGTTCATAAGGCTTAAATTGCCCTTTATAATGTTGTTCTCTGTTTACAGCAATATTCTTAAAATCATTTGTGAACGATACATCCAATAATTGTTTAGAAATGTTTTCTTCGGCAGTGGTTACTGGTAGTATATCAAAATCTACATCTTCTAGTTTACGGTTCTTTTTAACGCTAAGTGTGTATACTTTGGTACCTTCTAGATTCTCCGGGAAATAATCAGATTGTACATGCGGAGATACATCAAATAGATACATAGGCTCATCAAAATTGAATCGAAGACCGTAAGACACATTGGAGCGCAACAGTAAATTGTCTATGGTACCGTTATAATCTGCCGTCGCTACTATTACATCATAATCTATCTCCAATTGCTTGGCCAATCCGGCAAAGTAATTTACAAAGGTATCTTCGTTTAAAATTACATAATCCGTATCGCAAGGAAGTGCGCTATACCTAATGTTGTTTTCACGGGCTATGAGTAGTTCCAAAAATCGGTTGTAGCTTCTATGTCGAAGATAGTACAAGGCTTCTTCTAACTGCTTTCGCTTATTCTTAATGCCTTTGTCTTCTAAATAACGAAGTACGTCTTTAACATTTCCACGTTTTTGTGCGCCAAAACGATCTCCATAATACGCAACAATTTCTTCTTTGGAAACACCAGATTTACGAACGGCATCCTTGTCTGCCAAAAACACTTGCGCATAATCCTCATTCTTAGAGCGCAATGCAAATGTTACCTGAAACTTTAGGGAAGGAAGTTCTGCCAACGGATAAAACCATCTTGGGAAATCACTCTTTTCCACTTGGGTAGCTTCAATAGCATAACGCCTTGTAGATTTTTTGTCTGTCTGCTCTTCTTTTACCTTAGGAGCGCCATTAAAGGACTCCATGTTTAGAAAATAATCATTCTCTACTTCTACCGCTACCCTACTAAAAAGTATGGGGAATGACCTGCTTATAACGCGCTCTACTGGCTTATAAACGTGCGTTCCAGAAAAAGTGCGTTGAAAATCATCTTCAAAAACAAAGAGATCTACAATATCTCCAATCTCTAGATTAGGGATTGCAATTTTCTTTTCCTTGTCCTGCTCTACACTTTCTGCATCTACATCTATAATGATTTCTTCACCACTGGGCTTTATTACTTTGATTCCTACTGTAGATTTTTCACGATAGAAATTCACAAAACCATAACCAGAACTACTGTTTTTATCGAAACTGAATTCTGAAAACTCCTCTACCGCAGCCTTGTCCAATAATTTGATACGTTGATGAAAATGGGAAGGATTGTACATTTTCTTACCATTGTTGGTATACTTATAGAATTCGTCTACATATAAGATAACCGCACTTTCTTTCTGCCAATTTTCAGGTACTTCGGTAATTGAGGCATTCTTATTCTTGGGATTCCAAAATTGATCCTGTAGTTCTTTTAAGTCTTTGGATTGTGAGATTGCAAAAGACGAAAACAGTACGCACAGAATTAAGGCTACTGAATAGTTCCTTTTCATATATATGTTATTTGGTTAGTGTAATTTGCTGATTGAGCTGTTCTTTCAAACGATCGAAAGCTTGGTTCCACATTTCGAATTGTGACTTTTCTATCACTCTCTTTTTAAGGACAACACTATGGATATAATTTACTTTGCCTTCTTGGTGATTGTATTTCACCTGAATATCCAACAAGTCATTGGATATGATTAAATCCTCTGGAAGTTCTGTTTTGGTATAACCTTCGGGCATAGTTAAAGTCACTTCGGTAATATAGGACTCTTTTAAATAATGCCGAAATGGAGTTGCCCTGTTTTCATTAATTTCTGGAATGAGCTGTTTGGTAGGGTCTATTTCCAAATACAATACACCATCAAATTCGGTAACGCTATTTTCAACCAATACTGTGTAGTCTATAGAAAGATCCTTCTCTCGGTCTTCCTCATCAGAAATATCAATATTATCCACGAAAAAGTTTTGGTTGCTACCTCCCAAATAATTGGAAAGGCGTTCTTCCTTTTTATCCCCTCCAAAAGAATGGTAGGAATTCTGAAAAGAAACCCTGGTTTCACCACTGAATGTTCTATGGGCAAACCCCAACAACGATTCTCCCTGTACTTGAAATTGGTATGCTGTTTTGTCCAAATTAGGTACGGATTCAGTTTCTGGAACCTTAATTATCTTAAAAGAATCACTATCCTGTACCAAAGCCTCCTTGTTCTGAATCCTTGTGGCATATTCTCCAAAACGATTGTACTTTTCGGTTCCGTCCAAGAAAATGGTTTCACCATCAAGCACTACCGCAGCAATCATGTGGTTATCTACAGAAAGGGAAGGTATGGAGTAATCATAAGCCAATCGGTCTGTACCTATCCAAACCAATCGGGAATCAAAACCAGCTTCTTCCAACATACTCTTGGTAAGTATGGCCATTCCCTTGCAATCACCATATCGTTTGGTATACACATTCTGTGGACTATCTGGTTTAAAGCCTGCAATTCCATCTTCAAAAGCGATGTATCTAATATTATCCTGCACCCAGTAATAGATGTTCTTAATCTTTTCTTCATCAGAGCCAGCGTCACTTATCAACTCTTTTACCTTTTCGGCATATACAGAATGGTCTATTTCTACACTTTGTACCAATCCATTATACCACTTAAAAAGGTCTTCTGTGCTTGAGAACAAATTAACGGTGCTGTCTTTGGTCTTAAAGGATTTAGCAATAAAAAGGACATGTGGATACATATATGACGGCCCTAGCATATTTTCTTCCTCAGATTTGGCATCCAAATCGCTATAAGAATACGTAATCACCGAACTGCCATCCTTTGTGGTTTCTTTTTTCTCAATGGAATAGCCCTCAAAATTGAATTGCTTTATATCTAATTCTAACCAACTGGGAAGTGTGACGATTAGCTTTCCATTCAATACAGGAAATCGATCACTGAAATATAAACTTGTAAAATATTTACTGTCAGTATATTTCTTTTCAATCTCCAAAAGCCTATTGTATCCCTGTAATGGGAAGGACAGGTTGGTATATTTTACCCGATAATCTGTGTGAAATAAATCCTGACTCTTTATGGCTTCATCCTTTACCATGCCAGTAACATCACGCCCTTTGTTGCTTTTTAACATAAAGCGCTCTACCTTAGATTCAGAATCGTAAAAAACAGGGTACTGAATACGGGCACTGGAACTAATACCAACTAAGTTCAGCTTTTCAGACACCAAAGCTTCGAGTTTCCCACTCTGCTTGTTCCTTTTGAAGGTAACCCGAGTTGTTTTATTTTTTATAACAATATCATCGTCTTCGTATTTGGCTTTAAGTTCCTTGGCTAGACTTATATTTTCAGGCAAAGGATTCTTCTTCTTTTGTGCGAAAGAAGAGAATGAGAAAAGACAAAAAAATAGAATGAAAACCTGTTTCATGATACTGAAATTGAAAAGAGTTTACTTACTCAAGTACATTTTGCGACGGGAATACAATTCATAAAACTCGTCTTCCTTTAAACTATCTATAAACAAAATGCTTTCTCCAGTACTCTTCATTTCTGGCCCCAATTGTTTATTTACATTCGGGAATTTATTGAAACTAAATACAGGTTGTTTAATGGCATAGCCCTCTAATTGTGGATTGAAGTTAAAATCTGTCACCTTCTTCTCACCCAGCATCACTTTGGTTGCATAATTTACATACGGTTCTCCGTAGGCTTTTGCAATAAAAGGAACGGTACGGGAAGCTCTTGGGTTTGCTTCAATGATGTATACTTTATCATCCTTAATGGCAAACTGAATATTAATGAGTCCTACCGTATTTAATGCCAAGGCAATGTTTTTGGTGTGATCCTTTATTTGCTGCATGACAAATTCACCCAAATTGAAAGGTGGCAATGTAGCATTGGAATCTCCCGAATGCACTCCGCAAGGCTCAATATGCTCCATGATACCAATGATATAAACATTTTCACCATCACAAATTGCATCTGCCTCTGCTTCTATAGCTCCATCTAAGTAATGGTCTAATAACAACTTGTTATTGGGTATCTTTCTAAGAAGATCTACCACGTGGGCTTCCAATTCTTTTTTGTTGATCACAATCTTCATACCCTGTCCTCCCAATACATACGAAGGACGTATTAATAATGGGAAATCCAATTCGTCTGCCAATGCCAAAGCTTCTTCTGTGGTCTCAGCAGTACCGAATCTAGGATAAGGGATATTGTTTTCCTTCAACAAAGTAGAGAAACTACCTCGATCTTCGGCTAAATCCAACGATTGATAGGTGGTTCCCATGATTTTGATACCATAGCGTTCCAACTTTTCAGCCAATTTAAGTGCAGTTTGTCCTCCTAACTGAACAATGACACCTTCGGGTTTTTCATGACGGATGATATCGTAGATATGTTCCCAAAATACGGGTTCGAAATACAATTTATCTGCTACATCAAAATCAGTAGATACTGTTTCTGGGTTACAGTTGATCATGATGGTTTCATAATCACATTCAGATGCAGCTAAAACCCCATGCACACAACAGTAATCAAACTCAATTCCTTGTCCAATTCGGTTAGGACCAGATCCTAATACGATGATTTTCTTTCTATCAGTAACAACACTATCGTTCTCTGCGTATACTTTACCATCTGCCGTTTCCATTTCATTTTCAAACGTGGAATAGTAATACGGCGTTTGCGCTTTAAATTCTGCTGCACACGTATCTACAAGTTTATAGACCCGTTGTATTTTAAGTTCTTCTCTTTTCTTGTACACTTGGCTTTCCAAACATCCCAACATATGGGCAATTTGCCGATCTCCATATCCTTTTTGCTTGGCTTCCAATAGTAATTCCCTTGGTAATGTGTCTAATGCATAAGAAGAGATTTCTTTCTCTAACATATACAATTCCTCATACTGCTTCAGGAACCACATGTCAATTTTGGTAATCTCATTAATTCGACTTAATGGAATCCCCATTTGTATGGCATCATAAATAACAAAGACACGATCCCAACTGGCATTTTCCAGTTTATCTAGAATTTGCTCATAATCAGTATAGCTTTTTCCATCGGCTCCCAGCCCATTTCTTTTAATTTCCAGAGACTGAGTTGCTTTGTGAAGTGCTTCTTGAAAAGACCTTCCAATTCCCATAACCTCTCCCACTGCTTTCATTTGCAGTCCTAAAGTTCTGTCAGAACCTTCAAACTTGTCGAAATTCCATCGTGGAATTTTTACGATCACATAGTCTAAAGTAGGTTCAAATAATGCAGAGGTGGATTTTGTGATTTGATTATCTAACTCGTCTAAATTATATCCAATAGCCAATTTGGTAGCAATCTTTGCAATAGGATAACCTGTAGCCTTAGAAGCTAAAGCAGAAGAACGCGATACCCTTGGGTTAATTTCAATGGCAATGATATCTTCTTTTTCATCTGGACTTACAGCAAACTGAACATTACAACCTCCCGCAAAGTCTCCCAATACTTCGCATCATTTTAATTGCCATATCCCGCATTCTTTGGAATGTGCGGTCACTCAATGTCATTGCTGGGGCAACTGTAATGGAATCTCCGGTATGAATCCCCATAGGATCCATATTTTCTATGGTACAGATAATTACTACGTTGTCATTGTTATCTCTCAATAACTCCAACTCGTATTCTTTCCAACCCATCATGGCTTTGTCTATCATTACCTCATGGATGGGAGAAATCTCCAACCCCCGGGTTAGCAACTCATCAAAATCTTCTGGATCGTACACAATAGATGCTCCAGCTCCTCCTAAGGTGTAAGAGGCTCTAATTACCAATGGGAAACCAAACTCTTGGGCAATTTCTTTTCCTTTCAGGTAAGAGTTCGCAGTAGCCTGTGGCGCCATAGGTACATCTATTTTGCCCATTAGAGTTCTAAATTGTTCTCTATCTTCGGTAATGTTAATGGCATCAATGTCTACACCTATCAATGCGACATCGAAATCTTCCCATATTCCCTTTTCATCAGCCTCAATACATAAATTAAGAGCTGTTTGACCTCCATAGTAGGTAATACAGCATCAATTTGAGGATGTTCCTTAAGGATTTTGACGATGGATTTAGTAGTCAATGGCAAAAGATATATATGATCTGCCATAGACGGGTCCGTCATAATAGTTGCAGGGTTAGAATTGATAAGAACGGTTTCAATTCCATCTTCCCTAAGTGATCTTAAGGATTGAGAGCCTGAGTAATCAAATTCACATGCTTGCCCAATGATGATGGGACCGGAACCAATAATTAGAACAGATTTTAACTTGTTATTTTTAGGCATAAAAAAAGAACTTTTTTAAGTCGTTAAAATTAAGGCACTATCGGGTATAAAAAAAAAGGTGTTGCTAGTAAAAACAACACCTTTTATTTATGAGTTATCAACATTATTTTTTGTGTCGTGACTCAGAAGATACAGAAAGCTTCTTTCTGCCCTTTGCTCTTCGGGCAGCTAACACTTTGCGTCCATTTACAGAAGCCATACGCTCTCTAAATCCGTGCTTATTTCTTCTTTTTCTCTTTGATGGCTGAAATGTTCTTTTCATCGCTAACTTATATTATATCCTCTGATAATTCTTATTTTCAAAAAAAGACCTTTCCTAAAAGTCGGGTGCAAATATACGATCATTTTTAACTTCCGCAAATGGAAATACGAAAATATTTTTGATTGTTTTTAGTACCTTTGTCCCCCTCGTAAAACAGAAAAGAAAAGTCCAGCAAAAAGAATCCTTATTTTTTACTGGCAAAGGCCAAAAATAGATTAAAAAACAAACATTACATAAAAAGAATATAACATGTTCAATAAAAATATAAAACTGGCTCTTGCCGCCCTTAGTATTGTAGCTGTCATTTGGCAATTTTATGAAGGAAACATAGGCAACGGCATTATGTTCATCTTACTGACCGGTATGTTTGTATTTCTCTACTTTAAAAATGAAATGATCTTATTGGCATTTCTTCAATTGAGAAAACAAAACTTTCCTGGAGCAAAAAAATGGTTGGACAGGATTTCGAACCCTGAAAGCGCTTTGGTTACCAAACAACAGGGATATTATAATTATCTAAATGGTATTATGGTATCACAAACCAATATGAATGAGGCCGAAAAATATTTTAAAAAAGCTGAAAAACTGGGCTTGTCAATGAATTCAGATATGGCCATGGTTAAATTGAACCTTGCCGGAGTAGCCATGAGCAAGAATAGGAAGAGAGAGGCAGAAACTTTGTTGGCTGAAGCCAAAAAGTTGGATAAGCACAATATGTTTGAGGATCAGATTAAAACGATGAAACAACAAATGAAACGTGCCAACATGCCCAAGCAGCAATTTGGCGGGGGACACAGAGGCCGTGGACGTAGAATGCGCTAACCCAATAACAAGGCGCTTCCTCCTTTTACAGATGCAAAATTCTAATAACCAGAGTAATTAAATCATATACAAAATTGGTTTCTCGTAAATCTTGTTACTTTTGCGTTGACCAATCATTACGTGCCTATGGGTAAATTACTACTTGCCCTATTTATACTCTTTAGCCTCCCCGCGCTCTCGCAAGAACCTGAGCCGAAGGATCTTTTTTCCCAAGCCATTGGTAAAAACATACGTAAATACAGACGTCAGGCTAAGTTGGCTTACATCCGTAAAGATGAGGAAAGAGCTCAGTTCTTATTCGATTCCTTGGTTAAAAAAGTAGTGAACGGATCGTATATTGACAATTTTAAGGTACGAAAGTTTTCTGGTAAGAAAATAGAGCTTTACAAATTCGAGAAACCCATTTATCTAATTACTTATGCCTCTTGGTGCGTACCGGGCGTAGGTGAAGTTCCGGCTTTTAATGATATTGCTGAGCGTTACCACGATGAAATAGATTTTGTACTGTTGTATTGGGGATCGAAAAAGAAAATTAGGAAATCCAAACGAAAGATAAGCAAATACATCAATGTCCTTTATGTAGATGAAAAGGGAAATAGAAGTGATTTTGCCATCCGTACCATGAAACATAGTTTAGGGTTTCCAACCTCCTTCTTTATTTCTGCAGATAAACAAATACTGGATGTTCGCCGAAATTTTATGCATCACTATTCCAAAGACTATACTGAGTCATACAACTCCAATTATCAAAGTTTCACCAGTGGTGTCTCATTGCTGGAACGTGGAACAGTTCAAAAAGAACTTTCCGAAGAAGAAGATCTTTAAATGGTTATTTAGAGAAGAAAAGCTTGATCGCTGCAACGATAAGAATACATGCAAAAATCTTTTTCAAAATCGCTTGATCAATTTTAACGGCAAATTTAGACCCCAAAAAACCCCCAACAATAAAAAAGGCAGCTATTACCATGGCATACTTCCAATTAATGGGATGCCCAGATGAGTGATAGGTATAGGCAGCAACAAATGTAACTGGAATCGCTAAAACAGCTAAACTGGTTCCTTGTGCGGCATGTTGATCATAGCCCAACAATACAATCATTAAAGGAATCATTACAACTCCTCCGCCAACGCCCATAAAGCCACTCAATACGCCAGCAACAAGACCAATAATAACCAATGATAATAAGACAGTTAAGTTCATAAGTAGATGGGTGTTTGTATAAATGTTAATGTTTATTGCCCCGTGTTGTAGTAACCATTTTCAGGAATTTCTATAAAGTATTCTTTCCCTGAGGCGTTTTTTAAATAGTTATCCCTTAGCCATGGGTTGTGTAACTTTAGGATTTTGTAATTTATTCCGAATTGTTTAGCAAATAGTGCAAAATTGGTTACTGCTGTATCTACTTTCACTTTGTATGTTGGAATTTGGGAATACAGATCTTTTTCACGAAAATTGAAACCGTACTTTTTAGGATTGGATAAAATCTCCTTGAAAGCAAGAATCCTAAATACATAGCGGCTGGTTTCATCATTCAGAAGAACATCATAGTAATCGTTTACTTTTTGTTTCTTCAATTGCTTATTGATTCCTGCATTACCTCCATTGTATGCTGCGGCTGCCAAAGTCCAACTTCCAAATCGCTTTTTGGATGCATTCAGATATTCTGCAGCTACTTCGGTAGCAAGCTCCAAATTATATCTTTCATCTACGTAATCATTTATTTCCAATCCATATTCTCTTCCTGTACCTTTCAAAAAATGCCAAAACCCAGCAGCTCCCGCTGGTGACCTATTATTTTGTAAAGCACTTTCTGCAATCGCTAAATATTTAAAATCGTCCGGAATACCGTACTTTTTCAACATGGGTTCTATAATTGGAAAGAACTTATTGGCTCGTTTGAATATTAAAAGCCCATTAGATTGCCAATATGTATTTACTAGCAATTCCCTATCCATGCGTTCTCGGATATCAGGGTTTTCAAGAGGTACTCGTTCTCCCGCAAAGTTCATACTTTCAGGAAGTTCGATAGCATAAACATTGTAATCATTCAATAATTTATCCTCTAGTTTTTCATCAGTAGTTACTACTTCTTCTTTTTCTTTCTGGGGTTCCTGAACGGCATTGGTACACAACATACCTACCCCAATAAGTACGGTTGCTAAACCTATTTTCGACAAAATACTCATAACCTCAAAATTTGATTAAAGATACGCAATTAGGGCATCGACTTAATCTGTTTCTATAATATTTTCTAACAGTTTACTAACCTTACTTCCCTTATTCAGGATCATGACATGCCCTCCACCTTCCAGAAGGATATAGTCTGAGATGTTTTTTATAGGAAAAACAATATCCTCATTTCCGTGAATATGATAGACTCCCTCCACTTTTTGAGTTCGCTCCCAGCAAACCATTTGTTTAATAGCCCAATCCAAGTAATGTTTATCTCGTACAGACAAATATGCTTGGTACAAGGTTAATCGCTTTTTACTGCGTGTTCCAATAGCCAATTTTGTAAGGTCATTAACACTCAGAGCCCAACCAGTAGGAAGTAATTTATAAGCTCCTGTTTTTCGCACCCATTTAAAACGCAACGGAAGTTCATTTTTTGTCTTAACACTGGATATAATGATCAACTTTCTTAACGTAAGAAAGCGGCTCATTTCCTGAGCCACAACACCTCCAAAGGAGACACCTGCCAATACCGCATTGGGTTGCTCGATGCGGTCTGCCATTCGTTTTGCATATTCTGAAAGGGTTTCCCCTTTATGTGGAATAAGCCACTCCAAAATATGAATCTCATAGCGATTTTCTGACAATCGTATGTTCTTGAAAATCTCCTTTCCTGCTGCCAATCCAGGGACAAAATAGACAGGTATTTTCTCAGTATTCATAGGCCTTTAACAAGGAAATAACGGATTCGCCTTTCAATTTTTTGTAACTTTGCAACAAAGATAGAATTCTCAAAAAGGTTTTTGGGTATTTATGAACAAGATTTTACACCCCGCAGCTACTAGAGGCAACGTCGATTATGGATGGTTGCAAGCTCGGTATTCTTTTAGTTTTTCCAATTATTTCGATCCAGATCGAATGCAATTTGGATCTTTAAGGGTATTAAACGACGATATCATTGCACCAGGGATGGGCTTTGGTAGGCATCCTCATAAAAACATGGAAATTGTGACAATCCCTCAAGAAGGTGCGGTTAAGCATAAAGATTCTATGGGAAATGAAGGAGTTGTAGCAGCAGGTGACATTCAGGTAATGAGTGCAGGAAGTGGTGTAGAACATAGTGAATTTAATGCCAGCGCAACCAATCCATTGAAGTTATTTCAAATTTGGTTGTTCCCCGAAAATGAGAATGTTACTCCCCGCTATGACCAAAAGGAAATAGCACCCCTCCTCACACCTAACACATTTAGTCCAGTAGTAAAGCCTAAATCGGAAGCTTCTGAAAATGAACTTTGGATTCATCAACAGGCTTATTTCCACATTGGCGAATTCACAGAAAATAAAACAACCAACTATTCAGTAAAGCAATCATCTAACGGCATCTATTTAATGGTCATAAATGGCACTGTTATTGTTGATAATGAAACACTTAACAAAAGAGATGCTATCGGGATCTGGGATACAAAAAATGTATCCATGTCAGTTTCTAAAAATAGCAGGCTATTGCTTATTGAAGTACCAATGAATTAATAGTATAAATTACTCCCTATGATTGAAGATGTAGAAATTACCGACAATGAGTTTTTACGACAATTCGAACTCGAAATTGGCGATAACATGGCTAGAATTGAATATGCGCTTCAAGATCGTAAGATTTTCTTGACAAAGTATGTTATGCCAGAAGATCTTGAAGAACAAGGTTTTCGTGATATTTTTATAAAAGCCGTTTTCGAAGAAGTAAACAGCCGAGGTATTAGCTTAGTACCTACCAGTCCTGAAGTTGCTGGTTTCATGAGACGAAACCGAAGGCTTTACAAACATCTTTTACCAGTAGGTATTAGCATCTAAACATCTTTCCGTTGGTTAATGTATTTACCAACAATGATAGCTGTTAAAATCACTAAATAAAATTGCCCTACCAGCCCTATAAAAATAGCTGCTTTCCTAGCCAAAGCAGTAGATGGAATAATATCTCCGTAACCAATTGTCATTAACGTAATATAGCTGTAATACAACAATCCGCTTCCATCTGGTTTTCCAATTTGTGATCTCAAGCCATGAAAAGACCCAGGATGATAAGTCTCAATACTGAGGCAAACAAAAAACACAACCAGCCCTAAAGAAATATAGCCCGATATTAAACCATAAATAACATTCTTACCTACTTTTTTTGCTCGCCAAACCTGCCAAACAAGTTCTAATAAAAGGATTACGTAAAAGAGGTACAAACTAAACAACCGAATTGCCTTTACTACATCCGAATCATGATTTAAGAACTTCTCCCATATAAAGGCAAATAAGGCAAGTACCAATAACACAAGGATTGCTGTTATCTTCTTTTTATGCTTTGAAAATATAAGTATCCCAGCCAAAATGTTAAGCAAGAACAGAGGCTGCAGTAGATAGTCTTCAAACCAATCTCCAAAAAAGAATAATTCTCCAAATAGAATAGTCAACTGACTAAAAAGTAAAATTTCAAAACGATAGGAATGACATTTATCTAGCATAAGGAAAGATACTAGTTTTTTCAATTTAAACCTCCGAGAGTTGTTTTAGGAATTCAAAACGAACTATCCCATCTTCATCAATTTTGGTAAGTTCAACTTCATGCAGTGTGTTTACCAAATCAGGATTCCAATGGGTTTTAACCTTCACGTAATTTTCGGTAAAACCATGAATATACCCTTCTTTATTTTCTCCTTCAAACAACACCGTACGGGTAGATCCCAATTGACTTTCATAAAAAGCCCTCCGTTTTTTAACAGATAATCCTCGTAACATTTTGCTTCGCTTGTGGCGAACAGCTTTGGGAACAACTCCTTCCATTGAGGCAGCCACAGTATTATCCCTTTCAGAATAAGTGAATACGTGGAGATAAGAAATGTTCAATTCGTTCAAAAAGTGATAGGTTTCCAAGAAATACTCCTCAGTTTCACCCGGAAAGCCCACAATGACATCAACACCAATGCATGCATGAGGCATTACCTCCTTAATTCGCTTTACCCGATCTATATAGAGCTCTCGTAGATAACGACGGCGCATTAACTTTAGAAGATCATTACTCCCGCTCTGCAAGGGTATATGAAAATGCGGTACAAAAGTTCTTGAATCTGCTACAAAATCAATGGTTTCGTTTTTCAGTAAATTAGGCTCAATGGAAGAAATACGAAGACGCTCAATACCTGGTACTTTGTCCAGAGCTTCACAAAGCTCAAAAAAAGTATGTTCGTGTTTTTTATTTCCATACTCCCCTTTGCCATAGTCACCAATATTCACTCCTGTGAGTACAATTTCTTTGATTCCCTTAGCAGATATTTCCGCTGCATTTTTCAATACGTTTTCTAAAGTATCACTGCGGGAAATACCACGTGCCAATGGAATAGTACAGTAAGTACATTTGTAATCACAACCATCTTGAACCTTCAAAAACGCCCTTGTACGATCTCCAATGGAATAAGAGCCTACATAAAAATCGGCTTCGGAAATCTCACAAGAATGAACTTCGCCAAAATCGTTCTTGGTCAAGTCATTGATATAGTCTGTAATTTTAAACTTCTCAGTGGCTCCCAAGACCAAATCCACTCCATGAACATCGGCCAATTCTTGTGGTTTAAGCTGGGCATAGCATCCTACGGCGGCTACAAATGCTTCAGGATTTGCCTTTTGGGCTTGCTTTACAATAGTTTTGAAACGCTTGTCGGCATTTTCGGTAACACTACAGGTATTGATTACATAAATATCTGCTTTTTCAGAAAAATCCACACGATCAAAACCTTCAGCAGTAAAATTTCTGGCAATGGTAGAGGTCTCACTGAAATTGAGTTTGCACCCTAAGGTGTAAAATGCGACTTTTTTAGATGCGTTCATTCTTGTACTTTAGCAAACAGCAGGCAAAAATACAAAGTATAATTGGTTCCCAAAAGTTCATGACAACACTAAAATTAAACTTAATTCTCTTTCTATCAATCATTTGCATCACGCCTCTGCTAGTTTCCTGTGGTGATTCACAAACCAAAGATCGAGATCACCTAGTTTTCAGATACAATGAACACAGTAATATCAGCTCCTTGGACCCAGCTTTTGCTCGTAATCCACAAAATATTTGGCCCACCAATCAACTATTCAATGGTTTGGTACAATTGGATGATTCATTGAAGATTCAGCCTGATATCTCAAAAAGATGGGAAATCAACGATTCTACTTTTACGTATACGTTTTATTTAAGGGATGATGTTTATTTTCATAAAAATGCTGCCTTTGGAAGTGACAGCACCCGAACGGTAACTGCTCAGGATTTTGAGTATAGCTTCTCAAGGTTACTCGATACACAAGTGGCTTCCCCTGGAAGTTGGGTATTGAGTAATGTAGCTCATTTTGAAGCAAAAAACGATTCTACCTTTAGCATTCAATTAAAACGTCCGTTCCCTGCATTTTTGGGCTTACTTTCTATGCGGTATTGTTCTGTGGTTCCTAGAGAGGCTGTGGAGTACTATGGCAACGAATTCAGGAGTCATCCAGTAGGTACGGGACCATTTCAATTTAAGTTGTGGGAGGAAAACGTGAAGTTGGTGTTCCGAAAGAATCCATTGTATTTTGAAAAAGACGAAACAGGAACCACGCTCCCTTACTTAGAAGCTGTGGCCATTACCTTCTTGCCAGATAAACAAAGTGAGTTTTTACAATTTGCTCAAGGCAAAATCGACTTTATTTCGGGGCTGGACAATTCATACAAGGATGAAATACTTACAACCACTGGCCTACTGCAAGAAAAATACAAGGATCGTGTTAATCTTATTACCACCCCATATCTAAATACAGAATATCTTGGATTCTTTTTGGGAGCGAATACACCTGAGATTCAATCTCGCTATTTGCGTCAAGCAATTAATTATGGGTTTGACCGACAAAAAATGATTACCTACCTAAGAAATGGGATGGGCATACCGGCTGAACATGGATTCATCCCTATGGGACTGCCTGGTTTCAACTATATTGAAGGTTATACATATCAACCCGAAAAAGCACGGCAATTGGTAAAACAATACATACAGGAATCTGGAGATATGAAACCAGAGATTGTTATTGGCACCAATAGTCAGTATATGGATATCTGCGAATATGTACAGCGGGAGTTGGAAAAAATTGGCATCAAGGTAACTGTAGATGTCATGCCTCCATCTACGCTACGCCAAATGAAGAGTAGTGGGGAACTCGATATTTTTCGTGCCAGTTGGGTAGCTGACTATCCAGATGCAGAAAATTATCTTTCCTTGTTTTATAGTCCCAACTTTACACCCAATGGTCCTAATTACACACACTATAAAAATGAAACCATGGATAGTCTTTATCAACAAGCACTTTCCATAACCAATATTGAAGAACGAAAACTACTGTATACACAAATGGACTCCTTACTGGTGGCCGAAGCCCCTATTGTCCCTCTTTTTTATGATATGGCTATACGGTTTGTGAACAAAGAAGTAAGTGGTTTAGGAATTAATCCTCAAAATTTTCTTTTCCTGAAAAGAGTACGCAAAACTTCTAAATAAGTCTATTCAATCGTATCGTAAAACCATTTGTATATCAGACACATACAAGGAATCGGGTGTTGCCACTGTAACATTTCTTTAACATTTCACGACTTATATATAAATTGTTTGTTATGACAGGTAGTAGCATGAATAGTTCCATAAAATTTAATCGCCAGCAGAAAAGTGAGCGTAAGCGACTACATGAGTTGGATCTATCGACAACCAATGGAGGGTACGGTGAGTTCGAGGATCACAAACAAATGAACCTGCTGGCTTTTGCCGAATTTCAGAAAGAGCAATTTGTGAAAAAGAAGAAAGAACGAAGAAGAAAGCTACGCTTTGGTTTTTTTATTGTCATCTTGACGTTTCTGTTTATTATGACTCTTCTAATGCTTTGGAATCAAACCGATTTTGACGTTTGGAGTTCTCCAGCCTTTAATTAATAAAAGCCCATCAAATGATGGGCTTTTACATATAAACTATTGTTTCTTATTATAATTGAGAAAGGATATCCTCCACGGTCTTCCCATAATAACACCTGGGATTTTAATTGGTGATGCTACCTGTGCCAAAAACGTCCCGTTTACTTCTCCTTTTTTGAAGGAAGTAAAACCAATGCGGTACAATCCTCGTGTTAATGCTCCTTTAGGATCTCCTGTTTTACTTACATAGCGCAACAGAGAGTTGTATTTTCTACCACTAGGTTGCTTGGGCATATCACTACTATCATCATTCTTGGCAAGTTTCCACCAATTAGCCGCATCCATATTAGCCATACCCTCTTTGGTGACTACATCAGACCGTTCCAGTGTTATGTAGGTGTCAAAATAATCTTTGGAGCCTACATTCTCTTCATACCCAGCTCCCATGATAGGATCTTTCACTTTGGTCTTTTTGTTAACTGGAGACATCATGCGTACACCTAATTCTGGCGCTACAGCGGGTACCCACACATAAATATAATAGAACTTTTTACCGTCTACCACTTCATCTTCTGTATCTGGAGCAGCATAGCCTAAATAACTATTTACATCGGTATAGGGAACACGTTTGGTGATTGGACCTGCTTTCACTTCTTTAGAACTACCGAAAGCTTTTAGTTTCTGTGCTTGAATATTTGTAAAACAAAAGACCATTAAGGTCAAGAATAAGTAGGATTTTAAATGCTTCATGTATTTGGTTTTAAGGTTAATTGGCACCAAAAATAGCATTATTTAACAAATACGAAAGTTTTTTCGTACAAATACCAAACGGTCTTAGCCTCTACGCCAACGTGCTGTCTCCTCAAAAACATGCTCTAAGATTTGGGCATCAACTTCTGTAAAGTTCACTCCCCTACGTTCCATAACAAGCTTAGATGTTTCAAATGCCTTATTGGTTTTGTAAGTCGTTATTCCCGCAGCTCCACCCCAACTAAAACTGGGAATGAAATTACGTGGAAAACCTCCTCCATATACATTAGCACTCACCCCAATGACCGTTCCTGTATTAAACATGGTATTGATACCACACTTGCTGTGATCTCCCATCATAAGGCCACAAAATTGCAATCCGGTCTTAGCAAAGCCTTCAGTTTCATAATCCCAAACACGAACTTCTGCATAATTGTTCTTGAGGTTGCTATTATTGGTATCGGCCCCCCAATTGCACCATTCTCCCAATACGCTATTGCCCATAAAACCATCATGGCCTTTGTTGGAATATCCAAAAAGCACTGAGTTATTAATCTCCCCTCCTGCTTTGCTATAAGGACCTATGGTAGTTCCTGTATAAATCTTAGCACCCATCTTAACCGTTGCGCCTTCACAAAGAGCAAAAGGCCCTCTGACTAGTGAGCCCTCCATAATCTCAGCATTTTTGCCTATATAAATGGGACCTTGAGAAGCATTTAAGGAACAATGGTGTAGTTGTGCGCCTTCTTCAATAAAAATACGGTCCTTAAAAGTAGCATACACACTTTCTGGAATAGGCTGAGATGTTTTCCCTTCGGTTAACCATTCAAAATCCCGTTCAATTGCCTTATGGTTTTTACTGAAGATATCCCAGGTATGCTCAATTCTAATGACATCATCAAAGGAATACTGTATAATCTCGTAATCGTCGAAAACTACTTCCTGCCCTTCTAGGGCAAAAAATGCTATAGGTTCTTCATCATAAAAAACTGCTTGATTCTCCGTAAGTCCTTTTACCATCTTTACAAGGTTTTTAGAAGGTAGAAAAGAAGCATTTATTAGAATGTTTCGTTCCATTTCTACCATGGGATACTTTTCGGTTAAATAATCTTCGGTAACCGTGGTTGTAGTATATCCCAGCACATATTCCCATTTCTCCCGAATGGTCATAATACCAATTCTGATATCGGCTACAGGACGTGTGAAAGTGAAAGGCAGTAATTGATTGCGAACGTTTCCGTCGAAAAGAATATAATTCATCGCTATAAATTGTGTTTCAAAGCTAAATAAAAAAAGCCCTCGATACATCGAAGGCCTTTACATATTTCTGAAAAATAAGTTTCTTTTTCGCAGCTTATTTTTTGAATTTTGAATATTTGTTCTTGAATTTGTCTATACGTCCTGCCGTATCTATAAGCTTCGACTTTCCTGTATAGAAAGGATGAGACGTTCTAGAGATTTCCAATTTAACCAAAGGATACTCAACACCTTCTACCTCGATCGTTTCTTTTGTGTTGGCTGTAGATTTAGTAATGAACACATCATCATTGGACATATCCTTAAAGGCTACCAATCTGTAATTTTCTGGGTGGATTCCTTTTCTCATCGTCTTTAATTATTATTTAACTCCTCGAATTTTGAGTGTGCAAATTTAATCAATATTTACAAATGAACAATAGTTTCTTTAAAATTTTAAAGGAAAAGTGACACCTCGTAACAATTTCATACTTTTGCTTACTAACCTAGCAAACCAAAAAACATTCAAACTATGGACAATTCTACTGTATCTTTTAAAAAAAGTGCAACCAATTACGGCCTTATTTTAGGTGGTATTTTTGTAGTGCTTATAGCAATTTTGTATGCCGTAAGCCTTGAAACTCTCACTAAATGGTGGCTGGGTATCATCATGTTCTTACTGGCACTAGCCATGGGTATTGTTTCTGTCGCCAAGTCCAAATCCATTTTAGGAGGCTATATTTCTTTTAAAGATGGTTTTACTTCTTATTTTATAACGGTAGCGCTTGGGCTTTTTATGAGTGTAATAGTAAGTATTCTAATCTTTAATTTTGTTGATCCAGGAGCTGCTGAGTACCTAAACGAACAGATTATTGAAATATCACGAAGTATGATGGAAAGTTTTGGAGCTCCAGAGGCTGAAATAGACAAAGCGATTGCTGAATTGGAAGGTAAAAACAACTATTCAATAGGAAATCAGTTCCAAAGTTTTATTTTTCAACTTATATTCTATTCGGTTTTTGGATTGTTGGTAGCTTTAATCATGAAAAGAAAAGACCCGAAAGAGATTTCATAATTTATGAACCTATCCATCGTCATTCCACTTCTTAACGAAGAAGAGTCATTACGAGAATTACACCATTGGATTGCACAAGTGATGCAATCCAATGGTTTTTTATATGAAGTTCTATTTATAGACGATGGTAGTACCGACAACTCTTGGGAAGTAATATCAAAACTTGCAGAAAAGGACCCCAACGTAAAGGGAATTCGGTTCTTAAAAAACTTTGGTAAATCACAAGCACTGCATGCGGGTTTTGCAAGAACCCAAGGTGAGGTGGTTATAACCATGGATGCAGATTTGCAGGACAATCCGGAAGAAATTCCAGGATTGTACCAAATGATCATGGAAGAAGGCTATGAACTGGTTTCTGGATGGAAAAAGAAACGATATGATCCCGTATTGGGAAAAAACCTGCCTTCCAAACTATTCAACTTTGCAGCACGAAAAACCTCCAAAGTAAAATTGCACGATTTCAATTGTGGTTTGAAAGCCTATAAAAATGAAGTGGTTAAAACCATAGAGGTTACGGGTGAGATGCACCGCTACATTCCGGTATTGGCCAAAAGTGCTGGTTTTGATAAAATTGGAGAAAAAGTAGTACAGCACCAAGCTCGGAAATACGGAAAAACCAAATTTGGAATGGAACGATTTATCAGAGGGTTTTTAGACCTTATTACCATTTCTTTCCTTTCTCGGTTTGGAAAACGCCCCATGCACTTTTTTGGAACTTGGGGAGCCATCATGCTTTTGGTAGGATTCTGTTTAGCACTTTATTTAGGTATAGACAAACTCTTTATCCATAAAACGGGAAGACTTATCACAGAACGCCCCCCATTTTATATCGCACTTACAGCAATGATTTTGGGAAGCCAGTTCTTTGTTGCAGGTTTCTTGGGTGAACTTATTTTACGCACCAAAAAAAGCACTGGCAATTATATTATTAAAGAAGTGCTAAACACCAAAGAATAATACCAATTATCCGTAATTTTGCCGCAATAACCCGCAGGACTTAAAAACCTATGAGATATATCGATCCTGAATTGTTAGATAAGGCCAATACATGGCTGACGCCTACATTTGATAAAGACACCCAGGAAACCATTAAGGAACTCATTGCCTATGATACCGAAACACTGGAAGATAGCTTTTACAAAAGCTTAGAATTCGGAACTGGCGGCATGAGGGGCATTATGGGCGTGGGCGACAATAGAATCAATAAATACACATTGGGTAAAAACACTCAAGGTATTTCTCTATATTTAAAAAAGCAATTTCCTGAAGAAGCCCTTAAAGTGGTCATTGCCTATGATTGTCGTCATCAAAGTGATGCTCTGGCAAAAGTGGTAGCCAATGTATTTTCAGCAAACGGTATACAAGTGTACCTTTTTTCTGAATTACGCCCTACTCCAGAGCTTTCTTTTGCGGTGCGATATTTAAACTGTCATTGTGGAATCGTACTTACGGCCTCACATAACCCACCAGAATACAATGGTTATAAAGTGTATTGGCAGGATGGCGGACAATTGGTACCACCTCAGGATGGCGAAATCATTGAAACAATTAATGCGTTGGATTATTCAGACATTAATTTTGAAGCAAACGAAGACCTTATCCAACTTATAGACCAAGAAGTAGATGATGCCTTTGCAAAAGCGTCTGTAGAAAATGGAAGTTTTGATACTCCACAAACAGCGAAGAACAATTTAAAAATCGTTTTCACCCCGTTGCATGGCACCTCCGTGACCATGATTCCGAAGGTGTTGAAAGAAGCTGGTTATACAGATGTGCATGTGGTAGATGCGCAAGCCACACCAGATGGTGACTTCCCTACCGTAAAGTCACCAAATCCAGAGGAACCGGAAGCTTTAGAAATGGCTTTACAGATTGCTGAAAAAGAAGGAGCCGATATTGTAATTGGAACCGACCCAGACAGCGACCGCTTAGGAATAGCAGTAAGAGACAATCATGGTAAAATGGTCATCCTCAACGGTAACCAAGCCATGGTCATAAAATCCCACTTTCTATTAGATCAGTGGAAAAGAACTGGGAAACTAAACGGAAATGCTTTTATGGCTTCTACCATTGTATCTACCCCAATGCTGAAAAAAATTGTAGAGGATTACAATGTGAAGTACCGTGAAGGACTTACAGGCTTTAAATGGATTGCCAAAATGGTCAAAGACTTTCCTGAAGAACAGTTTGTTGGTGGTGGTGAAGAAAGCTTCGGTTTTATGGTAGGTGATTTTGTGCGTGACAAGGATGCTGTGACCGCTACCCTACTTATTTGTGAAATAGCAGCACAAAGGAAAGCCCAGGGAAGCAGTATCTATGAATATTTGCAAGAACTGTATGAAAATTATGGTTATTACAAAGAGTATTTGGTATCCTTGGTGAAAAAAGGAAAGAAAGGAGCTGAGGAAATTGCCCATACGCTGAAAAATCTTCGTGAAAATCCTCCACTGGAAATAGGTGGTGAAAAAGTGATCCAACTTGAAGATTTTCAGTCCAGCATTCGAAAGGACCTTACAAACGGAACTTCAGCAACCATTGATGTTCCGAAGTCCAACGTACTTATTTATTTTACCGATGGAGGCAGCAAGATTGCAGCCCGCCCCAGTGGAACTGAACCTAAAATTAAGTTTTATATTAGTGTTCAGGGACCGGAAGCGGAGCAACTTCCTGCAAAAATTGAATCTATCCTAGCAGATCTAAATCTTAATTAGTGAACTATTTCAAAAAAATAATTCGGTTTGCCCTACCTTATAAGAGGTTTGGGGTGCTGAACATTATCTGTAATATTTTCTATGCACTTTTTAGTGCATTGTCTTTTGTTGCATTGATACCAATGCTCGATGTTCTTTTTCAGAAAAACAAAAATGAAATACTACAAGAACCCGTTTATACAGGACTTGCTTCTGGAAAAGACTTTTATAAAGACTATCTGGCATGGCGAATACAGGAATTTTCATTGGACGACCCATCTAAAGCACTCATCGTAGTAATTTCCTTGGTCATTGTATTGTTCTTATTAAAGAATGTATTCCGGTATCTAGCCAATTTCTTTATCACTTTCTTAAAGAATGGGGTATTGAAGGATCTACGGAATGAACTCTATCAAAAAATCGTTGATCTCCCAGTTTCCTTTTTCTCAGAAAAAAGAAAAGGAGATGTACTAGCCAGAATAGGGACTGATGTCCTGGAAATTCAACATTCTTTTTTATCCATACTGGAATTGATTGTTAGGGAGCCACTTACCATCATCTTTACTATTGCCATGATGTTGTTTTTAAGTGCTGAACTCACTTTGTTCGTTTTTATTTTCATTCCTATTTCCGGTTTTATTATTTCGCGAATTGGAAAATCCTTAAAAAAACATTCGGATAAAGTCCAGAAGGAACAAGGAACCTTCTTGTCTATACTGGAAGAAACTCTTGGGGGGCTTAAAATCATTAAAGGATTTAATGCGGAAAAGATTTTTGGCGAGAAGTTCCGTAAGTCCACATACTTCTTTTATAAGTATTCCAATTCTCTATACAACAGACAGAACTTAGCTTCCCCTACCAGTGAATTTTTGGGTATTGTGGTTATTGCCATCTTATTATGGTATGGAGGAAAAATGGTATTAATTGATCAAACCCTAGATGGAAGTGATTTTATTGCCTATATGGGATTGGCCTACAATATCTTAACTCCAGCCAAAGCAATGAGCAAGGCGAGTTATGGAGTGAAGAAAGGGAATGCGGCAGCTGAACGGGTTCTGGAAATTTTGGAAACCGAATCCGTCATACAAGACCTTCCCAATGCCTTGGTAAAAGATAGTTTTGAAAACAGGATTGGAATCAACAATATCTCCTTCAAGTATCAAGACGAATGGGTCTTGGAAGATTTTAGCCTACAGGTACCCAAGGGGCATACCGTTGCGCTTGTAGGACAAAGTGGAAGCGGTAAAAGTACCATTGCCAATTTATTGACTCGTTTTTACGATGTAAACGAAGGAAGTATTGATATTGATGGTAAGGATATTAAACAAATTACCCAAGCTTCCTTAAGAGGATTGTTAGGCTTGGTAACACAAGATTCCATCCTTTTTAACGATACCGTGAAAGGAAACCTTCTCGTAGCCAAGGAAACTGCTACAGATGAAGAAATCATAGCTGCTTTAAAAGTAGCAAACGCTTGGGAGTTTGTTAGGGAATTACCGCAAGGTGTTGACACCAACATTGGTGATAGCGGTAACAAACTGAGTGGTGGACAAAAACAGCGATTGAGCATTGCTAGAGCTGTTCTTAAAAACCCACCCATCATGATTCTGGACGAGGCAACCTCTGCCTTGGACACCGAAAGTGAACGATTGGTACAGGATGCTTTAGAAAAAATGATGCAGAACCGCACTTCTGTGGTCATTGCGCACCGACTCTCTACCATTCAAAATGCAGATAATATTGTAGTGCTCTCTAAAGGTAAGATTGTAGAACAAGGAAAGCATCAGGAACTTTTATCTAAAAAAGGAGTCTACCATAGTTTGGTAGAAATGCAATCATTGGCCTAAATAAAAAAAGAAGCGGTTGGGGCTCCGCTTCTTTCTGTTGGTCATTATATTTGGGGCATATAACAACCTGATTGTTACATAAGTAGGATTCAAATATAAACTAAATTTTAAAGAATCCAAATTCAACAATGCATTTCAACTTATAATAATGCATTTCATCGATATTTTAATTGAAAAATATAGTGTTTTTCCTACAAAACACAATCAATCGTTCGTAAAGTATAGCGCATAAAAAAAACGGGCCAGCCCCCGCTTAGACCCGTTTAATGTTGTTCTTATTACAGTTGGGGCTATAATTAAGAACCTATACATAAGAAGTATGAAGTAAAATTAGTAAATATTTTCCTACAAACAAATGTTTTTTGCATTTAATCGAAAAAATTTATCCTTTCATCGATATAATAGTACTGGAAATCATTTTTTTAAAAAAATTGATTTCACATTAAACCTTTTATCTTTAAGGCAGTCTTAGTATCAAAACCACCCAACTTTGATAAAGGAACAATCACTTGTATTGGCTTTACAGTCTCCTTCCCAAAAGGAAGAGGCCTTTCGTGAATTGGTATCTCAATACAAAGAACGTTTGTACTGGCATATCCGTAAAATTGTTTTGGATCATGACGATACCGATGATGTGCTACAAAACACTTTTATAAAGATCTTTAGGAGTATTGACAACTTTAAGGCAGAAAGTAAATTGTACACTTGGATGTACCGTATTGCTACCAATGAATCTATTACCTTTATCAATAAGAAAGCAAAACGAACGCAAATTACTTCTGAAGAAATTCAGCAAGACCTTATTTCAAAATTGGAAAGTGATGTTTATTTTGAAGGGAATGCAATTCAGTTACAATTACAAAAAGCAATTGCATCATTACCACAAAAACAACAGCTCATATTCAATATGAAGTATTTCGAAGACCATACCTATGAACAACTTTCAGAGATATTGGAGACTTCGGTGGGTGGATTAAAAAGTAGTTACCACATTGCTGTGAAAAAAATAACGGCTTATATAAAAGAAAACGAAACAGGGTAAATGATCAACCCAATGAAACCTTTGGACATAAAAAGAGTCTAACGAGCGTAACATGGAAGAAAACAAGGAAAAATACGAACACGGTTTTAAAGTTCCCGAAGGATATTTCGAGAGCTTCGAAGAGACACTCTTTGAAAACATAGAACTGGAAAAGCTTCCCAAAAAACCTGGGTTCGGTGTACCCAAAGGCTACTTTGATAATCTGGAAGATACAATCCTTCAGAAGGTAACTGAGGTGAACTCAGAAACCAAGGTAGTCCCATTGTTCCGTAAAAAAGCATTCTGGTTTGCAGCTTCCATCGCAGCATGTATAGCCTTTGTATTTACTGTTTTTAACCCTTTTGGTGAAAAATTGGTAAGTCTGGAAGAGTTAAGTCAAACAGAAATAGAAGCATATATGGGAGAAGACCTAACGTCATTAGACAGTTACGATTTGGCACAGGTTTTGACTGATGAAGATTTGGAACTCTTAGAAATTGAAAACAACTATTTGGGAGACGAAAATTTGGAAGACTATTTGTTGGACAACATAGACGATCCGTCCATTTTAATTGAATAACACTTAAGAAATGAAGAAAATATTATTTACACTTTTACTATTCTGTTCTGTTGGGATACTGGCTCAAGGAGGAGAAAGGATCAAAGCATTGAAGAGGGCTCATATTACCGATGCTTTGGATCTCACTGCTTCTGAAGCCGAAAAATTCTGGCCTATTTACAATGCGCATGAAGATAAGATGGAGAGTATAAGAAAGGAAGGGCGTGAGGCATTCAAGAAAGCAAGAGCCAATGGTATTGATAACCTTACCGATGAACAAGCAAATACCATCATAGAGAATGGCATAAAACATAAAACCTTAGAGCTTGAGTACACTAAGCAATTGATTGAAAAATTGAGGACAGTGCTTCCACCCAAGAAGATCGTTAAAATGCATCGTGCCGAAGAACAATTTAAAAGAAGGTTGCTAGAATTGATGAAAGAACGAAAAAATAGAAGAGGAAAAAATTGATCAGCATTCTTTTCCCTAAAAAAAGCATCCTTTCGGGTGCTTTTTTATTTGAATAATAACTTGGAAATTTTATTGCGCCCACTCGCAAAAGCCACAGAATCATTTACGAATTCTAATGCGTAAAAGCCTTCGTCTGAAAGTTCTGTCCAAGATGCTCCTTGATCACTGCTGTATGAAATCCCAGGGGAACCCACAGCTACCAATCCCTCACCATTGGTTCCAGGTACAAATGCAACCCGAGAACGATATCCAGGTCCTTTACCATTGCTCAACAATTTCCATGTTTTGCCACCGTCTGTGGTCAGTGCCTTATTTCCCTCGTTAAAATCTTTTTCTTCCCAGTTTCCACCAAAAATGACCCCAGTTTGTTCGTCAAAAAAATCGATGCTATAAATTCCAGTCATAGTACCGCCTTGCAACATGGGTGTTTCGTATACTTCCCAACTTCTACCTCGGTTAAAAGAGTGTAATACGCGTGCTTTTTTTCCTCCGGTAGCAATCCAAACATGATTCCCAACCAATGCAATATTACTGTTACTGGCAGCAAATGCGGCTTCTCCGTTTTCAGCTTTGGGAAGGGTTTCGCACGGGATCTTATTCCAAGTATTTCCTCCATCACGGGTAATGATAATGGAGATACAATCTTCGGTAGGGTCGCCCATGGCAATCCCTTCCTCATCATTCCAAAAAGCCATGGCATCGTAAAATACCTTTTCCCCTTTTTCTACATAGACTTCTTCAATATTAGTAGCTTCTTTACCATTGAACCCGATTTTATACAATACTCCAGGATTGGCAACACTCAACACAAACACAGCTTCTTTGGTAGTAGCAATAGAACGGAAGTGCAATAAAGAATCTTCGTAACGTATAGTTGCCAACTTTGGGGTCTTGCCATCTACAAGCCCTACCCTTCCATTATTGGCAGAAAACCAAACCTGGTCTGCATCCAGAGGAGCAATAGCACGAATGCTCAAACTGTCTTCGAACACACGTTCTATCTGTACTGTTGTAAAAGTCTTTTTATCACTGCTACAGGAAATTACAGTAATTGTTAGAAGTAAGCCAAGGAGGTATCGCATGAAAATATTTTTAGCAAATGTAACAAAAGCGGTCTGGAGAATTGTACCTTTGCACCCAATTTTTAAGGTATGAGATTACACCGTAATTTAGTATTTGCCATGATCGATTCCCTGCACCTGATTTTCAATCATAAGAAGCAGGCAGATAAGGTATTGAAGAACACACTTAAAAGGGACAAACGATGGGGCGCACGAGATAGAGCATTCATTGCCGAGACCACTTACGATATTGTAAGATGGAAACGTTTGTATGCTGAAATTGCGGAAGTAAAAGAACCATTTGATCGCCCCAACCTTTTTCGTCTTTTCACGGTTTGGGCTACACTAAAAGGGATTCAACTCCCAGACTGGCCTCAATTTGAGGGTACTCCTACCCGAAAAATAAAAGGGCGTTTTGACGAACTTTCCAGTAACCGAAGATTCCGTGAGTCTATTCCAGATTGGCTAGATAAATTAGGTCAGGAAGAATTGGGCAAGAAATGGGATAGTGAAATTGCTGCACTGAACGAACAAGCGAAGGTTATTTTAAGGGTAAATCCATTGAAAACCGACGTAAAAGAACTGCAAAAAGCATTGAAGGAATCTGATATTGCTACGCATCCCATTAAAGGAATTCCTCATGCATTGGAGTTGTTTGAAAGAGCCAATGTATTTACCACACAAGCCTTCAAAGATGGATGGTTTGAAGTCCAAGATGCTTCTTCCCAAAAAGTAGCTCAATTACTAGATCCTAAACCAGGCATGCGCGTGGTAGATGCTTGTGCAGGTGCAGGAGGAAAAGCCCTTCATATTGCTTCCCTAATGGAAAACAAGGGGAATGTAATTGCAATGGATATTTATGACAACAAACTAGCTGAGCTTAAGAAACGAGCGAAACGGAACGGAGCACATAACATAGAAACTCGTTTGATAGAGTCTACCAAGACCATCAAAAAATTGATAGAAAAAGCAGATAAAGTACTTATTGATGCTCCTTGTTCTGGATTGGGAGTATTAAGACGTAATCCTGATGCCAAATGGAAATTGCAGCCGGAATTCTTAGACGAAATCCGTTCCACACAAAGTCAACTACTGGACAGCTATTCCCGAATGGTAAAACCTGGTGGACAATTGGTTTATGCTACTTGCTCCATATTACCTTCAGAAAACGAACTACAAATTAAAGATTTCTTAACCCGGGAATCTGGAAAAGAATTTATCTTAGAGAAAGAAGAAACCTTATGGCCCAGCAAAACTGGATATGATGGTTTTTACATAGCAAGACTTACGAAAAAAGCTTAAATATGAAATTATACACCCTACTCCTTACCTTAATTACGACTACTGCCCTTTTTGCGCAACAACCCTATTATGATGATGTAGATCTTAGTCTTACTGGAGAGGCACTGTATGTAGAATTGCAACAGAAAATATCTATTGCCAGTAGTTCCTATACCTATGGAGATATTAGGGATGATGTTAAGATTACAGATGAAGATACGGCCAATAGCAACAATGTTCTTTTGGTCTATGGATATAATGATAGCGATGGTAACTGCTTAACAGATAGAAGTCGTGATAAAGATGATTTTGGAGGTACCTCTTGCGAATACAACCGAGAACATGTTTTTGCTCGGTCTAATGCCAATCCATCTATGGGAAGTGCAGACAATGGTACTACGGGTATTGCAGCAGACCCACACAATGTTCGTCCGTCAGATCAAGCCATGAATGGACAAAAAGGAAACAAAAAATTTGCTTCTGGTTCTGGAAATGCAGGGAATGTAGGTAGTGGTAATTGGTATCCTGGAGACGAATGGAAAGGTGATGTAGCGCGTATGATGATGTATATGTATACACGCTACGGAGATCGTTGCTTGCCCTCTTTAAACGGTGTAGGCTCCACCCAAGGAAGTACAGATATGTTGTTAGTGTATTTGCAATGGAATGTAGATGATCCTGTAAATGACTTTGAAGATCAACGCAATCCACATTTGGAAACCGTATATGGTAATCGCAACCCTTTTATAGACAATCCTTATTTAGCAACTTTAATTTGGGGAGGGCCTATTGCAGAAGACCGTTGGGGACTTGCTGGTATTGATGATTTTGATGCTTGGGAATTAACTCTTTCTCCAAATCCAGCTGACGAAATTATCCAAGTGCAGTCTGAATGGGTGTTAGAGGGTTACACCCTATACAACACCTTAGGACAAAAACTTACACACACCAATTTGGAAACTGTAAACCCACATATTTCTGTGGCAACCCTTCCTGAAGGTATCTACTTTTTTGAGTTTATTGCCAACGGCAAAAAACAAATAGAGAAAGTGGTTGTGGAGTAAATGGTTTTCATCCCTCGGGTAGAATCCAGAATAGCGAATCTATTTCAGCTATTCTATTAATTCCAATTAAATCAGCCAACCTCTTAATCCAAACATAAAAGTCTGTGATAAAAGGGTCATTTCTTCTAGTCATTCTGAATACACTTATACCAAAATATAATCGCTTATTAGTTTATTGACTCATGTATTACATTAGGTAAGGATCTACATATAGATACTATTAATTTAGCCGAAATTTAATAGATACATATATGAAAAAGATTTCTTTTATCGTTTTTTTGTTAATCACATCATTAGGCTATTCGCAAGCTAAGTTTGGAATTAAAGGAGGTAACAATCTGTCAAATATAACAGAGGTACATTCTTTCTCGAAAACCCGCGTTGGGTTTCACATAGGATTCCTCTCTAGGTTCAGTATTGATAAAGAACGTAGGTTTTTTGTCCAACCAGAGATACAGTATTCTCAACTTGGAGAACGAAACAAGGGGGGTGGCTACGATGAAGTATATAGATTTGATTATATCTCCGTTCCTGTAATGCTTAGATATGACTTGTTTAAAGAAGTTGTTCCTATTGAAAACGGAAAATATGATAAATACAGTATCGTTTTCATTGAACTTGGTCCTCAAGTAGGGGTTTTATTAAATGATAATACTAAGCTGAATATAGGCACGGTTATTGAAAACCCTACTGAAGAATATCAAAACTTAGATTTTTCTGTAGGAGCTGGTTTTGGATTCGCATTTTCAGAAAAATTTGAAATGAGTGCTCGCTATTATTTAGGAATGATTGATGCTATAGATAAAGATTTTAAAGAGGCAACAAATCGAACTTCTGTAATACAGCTAGGAGCTACATTTCTTTTTAATTAATGTAAGAACTAAAAATCTGTATAAAATAGCCTAACTCTAGGTTCAAAAGCAACTATTTGTATTCTTGCTTTAACCATCTTGATCCTTGGAGTTAGGTAATGTTCTAAGCATCTTACTTAAAATGATTAAATCATCTTTGGATTTATTCTCGTAGGGGATGATAAAAAACTGTATTGGTGTGAATCATCTTTCCTCCAAATGTTTTAGGAATGCATGCATTCCTAAAATCATTGTTGATTACTGCCTCAAAAAAATAAGGTAATTATCGTTCATCAATTTTAACTAGCTTTACCATAAAAAGGAAAGGTTTAGTATATGGCGTTCTTTACCAGAAAAAGTGCTGATTTTTATAGGGAAACTTCCCTATTAAAGGCTTCAGATATTGTAGCTTGGAAAAGGGCCCGCAATATCTATAACTTTAAACAACTTCCCAATACTGCTATTATTTCCATAAAGAAATCTTCTTTTGCAAAAGTGGTATCTCCATTTACAAAAAGAGCTAAAGGAATTCAAGGAATACACTACATCCACAAATCCAAGGTCTTGTTATGTTCAGAGTTTGGTTCTGGCGCCCCTGCCCTATTAATGCTCTTAGAAGAACTGAGAGCTCTTGGTGTTGAGCAGTTTGTATTTATTGGTGTTGCAGGAATCATAAACGATACCATTATAGAGGGACAACCTTCCGTAATCACGAACGTATATACATCATCTGGAGCTTCTTTTTTTTATTCGGAAAAAGAGAACATTGATTGTTATGATAAAACATGGTTTGAAAAAATAAAAAATGCCTGCCATCTTGAGGCAAAAATTGCCTGGAGTACCGATGCACCGTATAGAGAGGTTCCTTCTTTAATAGACTATTATAAGGGGAAGCATTGTGACTTTGTTGAAATGGAATGTGCTGCGCTCTATTCGTTTTCTGAATTTTATAAGGCATCAGCAGTAAGTATATTAATTGGTGCAGATTATTTAACCTCTTCTGAATGGAAGGCTCCTAGTAATCCTCATAAATTATTGGAAACCCAACAAAAATTAATCGCTCAACTTATAAAATTATAAGGCGTATGCAATCCCCATTGGTAAGCATTATCATTCCTTTTTATAATGAAGAAGTTTGTTTGCAAAGGGCCATTGAATCTGCTTTAGATCAAAGTTATTCCAATACTGAAATTATTTTGGTCAATGATGGCTCTACAGATGGTTCTAAGGTAATTGCCGAGAAATATTGCGATCAATTTCAGAATGTACATCTTATCAATTCCACCAATGATAGTCTTGGAGCCGCTCGTAACAAAGGAATGGCTTTGGCCAAAGGAACCTATCTCACTTTTTTAGATGCTGATGATTCGCTTTCTCAGGAAATGGTAGCAGTTTCTATATCACAAATCCTTGAAACCAGTAGTGACTTGGCCATAACAAGATTTACACTTGTTGACGAAAACGGAGTAACCATAAAAGTTTCAGGTTGGAGGGAGATGCCCAAGACCGCAACACCCATTGACTGCATCAAGGGTATTTATAGCAATAAAATTGTTCCTACAGCTTGGGGTAAGCTTTACAAAACCGAGATTGTAAAAAATCTAAAATTTCCAGAAAAAATATGGTTTGAAGACAATCCTTTTTTGCTTGAATTCCTTTTTAATTCTCAGAAGGTCAGTTTTGTTGACAACAGTTTATTGAATATTTATTCCCGAACAAACTCTATTACGAGACGGACCCTTTCAAATAAGCGAATTATCGATATAAACAAAGCATTTGCGATTGAACTGGATGTTGTTGAAAAATATAGTACTCATGAACTTCAGAAACAGGAAATAGACCAACTTATTTTCATCAATCATTTTAATGCAATGCTGGACACATTTATGCTTTACATCATTGATAAACCTAAAATGACAAAGGAGGAAAGGAAAGTAATTCGGGAATGCTATGAAAAGCATCTTGGAAAAATTAAAGAATTGTCTAAAAAAAGAAATCTGATATTCCCTTTAAAAAAAAGGCTGTTGTTTTCTTTTCTATCTTTACCTAAAGCAATTGGATGGAATATTCCGACACTGCTTATCTATCTAATAAAATACAGAAAGGTTAAATACCTTAGAATGCTAAAAGGGTAATCTTCAAACTATAGGCCATTTTTAATACTAAAATCATATTTCGGTTTGCCAAAAACTTCTCATGGTTATTTTTATTGAACAGCTTGGGTTATGTCTTTTCATTTTTAAGTTTCCCAATACTCATTAACAAATATGGTCTTGAAGAGGTTGGTATTATATTTACGGTTCAGGCATTAATCTTGGCCATGGCATCCATAGCCAACTATAGCTTTGTATACTACATTCCAACGGTTTCAAAACGAGTTAGTGAAAACGCTGCATTTTTAATTAAATTATGGAATTTGGCTATATCCATAAGAACTTCCTTCTCGCTATTCCTTGCCCTTATTTCCTTAATGGTTACCTACTACGCATTTCCTCAATATCTTATGATTTGGACCTTAAGCTTACTGCTACTAATTCCCAAAATCTTAAACCCTAATTTATTTTGCAATGCCCTAGAAATCAACAAGTATGTATTCTTGATCGGTTTTTTGTCCAAACTTCTTTTTTTAATTTTAATTTATATAAGTGACAATAGCCTTCTTGTGAATTGCTTTTTTGCCATCTCAGAATTGATTGCCATTCTTTTGTGGCTAAAAAAAATACATGTTGGCTTATTTAGAATTCATTGGATTTCATTTTCAGAAGTAATTCGGTTTTTACGAGAAACCTTTAATCTTTTCTTGGTCAATTTCTTTTCGCTATTGAAGCCGCACTCTATTTTGCCTTTGGTGAGTTATGTTTTAGGAAATGAATTTGCAGCTCTTTTTGCCTTGGCAGAAAAAGTGATCAATGTTATTAAGGGAATTTCAGGAACTATGTTCGTTAGCTTTTTTCCAATTTACAATAAGCAAGGCTTTAAAAGGAACTCTATTACTGTTAAAAATAGCATTATCGTAGTATTGACATTTACCTTGTCTGTAGTGGTAGTTTGGTTTGTAAGTCCTTATATAATTTATTACCTCAATGATTTTACGTCCAATTCTTTAGCAACTAAAACATTGCAAATATTATCATTATCCATTCCGGTGTTCTTTATAATCATCCCATTATTTAGCTATTTATTACAGGCAAAACAGTGGAACTCCATCTTATATTTTGCCATTGTGCAATTGTTGGTATTAGTAGTAGCTTTATATTTTCTGATAGATCAAAATATTATTGGGGTAGCTAAAAGTTTAGTCGTTGCAGAATATGCATTGTTGGCATGCTACGTGATTTTTGTAATAAACCGGGCGGGAGATTCTAAAAAACTTATTTAGGATTAATTTTTTAAAGGAGTTTTTTTTTAGCAGAAATGATATAATAATCTCCATACCCTCTTAAGAAGGGAATTTTATTGGTCATTGTATCCAAGCTACTTAGGATTTTAAACAAAAAGGGATGCTTTTCATAAAACTGAAGGTGATTCCCCGTGGGAGCCAAAAAGCAGATATTTTCAATTCTAAAGTCTGTAAAATCTGTTGCGAGCATTTTTTTTATTTCCCTAGCACTATGATAATAAGTTCTCACCTTCTCTCCCTTAATATTTGCCAAAACTCCTTTCTTCTTAAGCCTTCGGAAAGCAGTCCTGTCTCCTTTCAGTATTTTTAAAAACTCCCAGATGCAGATCTTGGGCATAATGACCAATGTAATACGCCCTTTGGGAGCTAAGACTTCTTTAAATGAACCAAACACACTTTTTAGTTCATGTAAGGGACTGCAATTCAATCCTCCAAAATTTGAAAAAACATGGGTAAACTCTTTTCCTTTTAACGTATGTAGATCTTCAAAGGAAAGTAACTCACATGCTAATTGCCCTTCCAATTTCTCTGAAGCTATCTTAGATGCAATGTAACTCACCATTCCTTCGGCAATGTCTGTTGCATGAACCTTGTATCCTTTTTTGGCAAAATAAACAGCATCGATTCCTGAGCCGCAATTAATTTCCAAGATATGATTGTCGCCTATTCGTGTTTTGGCAAAATTTTTCCTAATTCGTTCGCGCATCCAATAAACCAAACCAGAGGTTTCATCTAACGCCTCATAATCTTGAGCAATATTGGAAAACCCTTTTTTTATAGCATTTGTAGCTGTTTCGTTATAAAAACACACCCAAGGAAATGGAATATCTTTTCTTCCTAAAAACTTACTCCAAATGTCATTTTTTGAACGATGTAGAATCTTGAAATCTTTGATTACGTCTATGGAGTGGTGAAAATAGTACTTAGCCATTTCAGGAAAACCTAGTTTACTATAATAATCTTCGGTCCTCTTCTTGGCATGGGCTACTTCATTAAGGTCATAAAAAGGACTGTCAATAATATGTATCTCACCATTTGCTGTAAGAAACTTTTTTAGTTGACTTAATAAGGCTTCGAAATCTTCAAAATATTGAACACTTGCGTTAAGAACAATGATATTAAACTGATTTTTGAATGGTGCATCTATTTTGAATAAATCCCCATATACAAACTGAAGGTTTTCTTTTTTAAAAACCCTTGCAGCTTGTTCCAATTCAGGAATATTAATATCTAGCCCTATAACCTTATTGTTATTCAAGGCCATTAGATTGCTAAACCACCCATTGCCACAACCCACGTCCAGGATAGAAATAGTTGGTTTTGTCTTTATATAATCAATAAATCGTTTTGTAGATTTTTTTCGAAGGAGCCATTCATCTGCATTTCTAGTACCCTTCACCATATTTGGCAACAAGGACAACTCTGTATCGCTTACAATCCTCCCTTCCTTATCTCTAGCAGCTAGATATGAAGCACTAAACCCATTCTCTTCTTCAGTGTAGAAAACAACACCATTTTTTATTATTTGTGGGCTAACGAAAGTCACTTTAGTTATTGTTATGCTGAAGATATCTCAATTGAAAACGATTGAAATAGGCACTAGGTGCATAATACATATAAAGCGCCATAGATCTTACTTTTGAAAGGGATAGCATATAGGGTTTTCTAAAAAACTCTTTAAATATTCTTATGGCTTGGCTCTTACGGTATTCTTTATGCACATACCGATGCAGTTTTTTATAGTATTTAGAATTGAAGGTTCCTTTAAACATCATTGCCAAATCATCAGAATCAGTCCAGTTGGCCTTTAATTTTAAATCGTCTTTAACCTTCTCATAAAACTTGGTTCCAGGTAGCGGATAGGAAACGGAAATCCCCAAATTATCGGGTAGCAATTCCTTGATCATCGTAATTGTTTTGGCAATGTCCTCTTTGGTTTCTCCCAAATAACCAAATTGAATGAAAAATGCAACACGGATTTTTTTCTCTTTCAGCAATTGTGTTGCTTTATAGATTTGTGCTACAGTGGTTCCCTTATCCATCGCATCCAAGATCTTTTGCGAACCACTTTCTGCTCCAACCCAAACCTCTTCCAATCCACTTTCATAGAGGGCGTCTATCGTGTCATCCTTCAATAATAAATCAACCCTACTTTGTATATAATAGGATATACTAAGATCTTCCCGTTTAAGCTCTTTGTTGAATTGTTGAACCCAATTGGGTTTCAATCCAAAAATATCATCACACATCCAAAAGCGGGAAACATTGAAATGGGTTTTTAAATACTGAATATGTTTTACAATGTATTCTGGAGAGTGCGAATTATACCGATTGCCATAAATGGGCTTTGCACACCAATTACACTTATAAGGACATCCGCGAGTGGTCACTAGGTTCAGTGTAAATTCTTTTCCACCAGATTCCCACACTTCTCTATAAGAATCTATATCCACCAAATCCCAAGCAGGCAAAGGGAACTCATCTAAGTCCCTAATTACAGCACGCTTTGGGTTTACAATAATCTCATCATTCTTTTTGTAAACAATGCCTTGAATATGCTCTATATAACCTTCAGCATTAATGGCATCTACCAATTCTTTAAGAGTTATTTCTCCTTCTCCCTGAATGACATAATCCCCGCCAGCTTCCAAATATTTTTCATAATGATCTGTAGCGTCCGAACTACATACAACAACAGTACACTGTAAATCTTTGGCAATTTTAATCATTTCAAAAGCAGCCTCACGCATGGTAGTTAGACACATTTTTGTGAGATAATTAAACCCATCATCATACAGTACAACCATTTTAGGTTGGTGTAATTCTAAATAAGATTGTATTCCAGAAGGACCGTCTAAAAGGTTGGTATCATATAAGCCAACCTTATAACCACCTTCTCGTAAATAGGATGCAGCATAAAGTGTCCCCAATGGTGGATAGGGTGTTCTATTTTTCCATTGTTTCTGGTCAAACTTGTAGAAATACGAGTGAGAAAAGGCAATATCAAGCATGTTCCGGTTCTAACGTTATATTATGTCTATTCTCTATACTGGAATACTTTTCGTTTAAGGTATCAATTACTTTTTTCTGAAAATTCTGAGGATGGTGTTTTGATACGTTTTTAGTTGATTTCATAGCAATATCAAAATCTTCCTTGCCAATAAACTTAAATTTTCGTTTCCACTTACGATAAGTCAATTTCAATAAAAACCGATCTACAAAAGCCCCAAAAGAGTTTTTTAAAATAGTCTCAATCAATTTGCTCAATATGGGTTTTTTGGGGTCACTTACCTGAAACTTGTTTTTATCATAATTAGGATAGTATTCTTTGGCCCAACTATTTTCAGCATAAAATGTTTGGAAGACTTCTTTTCCGCACATAGGAATCAATGTTATGAGTTCTGTAGCGGTAAATTTGTTTTTTTCGGCTATTTCCAAAGTATTACTTGCCACAAAATAATTTACACAAAAGTGTTTTCTAGAATTGAATAAAAAAATCTTCTTATATAAAATCAATAGTGTTCTGGCTATCCATAACCTTTCAGGTTTGGTAATAATGAAAAAGTCTATATCACTATTTTCATCATGATATCCTTTAGATAGGGCCCCAGAGATACCCACTCCCCTAACAAAGGGAAATTTTGCAATAAACTTTGATATTCTTTTGGCTTTGGGAAATATCTCTTCTGCCATTTTATTGCCCAGTATTCTTCTTCTAACTAAGCTCTCCTTTTCCAAACACAAATAATAATCGTCTATTTTAAAAATAACCTTATGGTCAACCAGATGAGAAAGTTCTGACTCTAACATCATTTTATTCTCCAGAGAAGAAAAACTATATATTTCATCCTTCTTTAAAGGGTAATTAAAGATAGAAAAGTACAATAAAGTCTTAAGAGAATTCATGTAGCAATTTTTTTAGAAAATTACTAAAAAATAGTGGATAAGGAAGTGTATATGTTAGGGCATTCTTAAAAATTAAGATTAAATTATGAAAACCCACTATGCTTTAAAAAAGTGGGAAATACAACATTTCCTTCAGGTAATGAGTCTTAAATATAGACTGGGCTTTTTTTATGTTTACATGTTAGCGTTTCACCTACTCTATTTTGAATACAGGACAAATATCTAATACACCATAACACGGTGTAAGTGCTTATCTGCTCATTTTTAAAAACAGGTAAAATAGCCTAAAACACATAGGAAAAAAACTTCTAAGGATAGGTAAATCTACGGGAATGACTAGGTAGATCAACCTGTTTTGAAACGTTGTTCTTAATATGAAAAGGATAATTGAGTACTTTCAGAAAAACAAAATCAGAAACCATAAAACCGACAATCATGAAATCAACAATTCTTTACGCGTTTATCTGCAGTGTTTTTATTATTGCCTTTTCATCTTGCAATAATAATGATGGCAATAAAAATATCTGCGCCAAAACCCCACACCGCTCTTACCAGATCCCAGATACCTTAGCTACTCATTGCATAGATAGTTATAATAGCTATATCAAAGATGTTAAAAATGATTTAAAGAATACTTCACTTGGCGGTAGTATTGAAAAATCACTTATATATGGCGCAAAAGTTGATTTGGCCGAGTTAAAGGAAATTTTAGATATGTCAAATTGTAATACAGATGAACTCTATGCCATGTTAGCTATTATGCCAAACGACAGTACCGAGGTGGTCTTTGCATTAAAATCGACCTCTGTTCCAGATGAAGATCCCACTACTCCATGGATTTATTTCGATTTTACAAATCCTTGTCCAACTTCTTGTCCTCATCTTTAACAACGTATAAATTCAACGTAACTTAGTATCGATAAATAAAACATGAATGGATTTTGGCTCAACAATTAATTTAATAAATAGTATTGCCTCAAGACTAGCGCCTTTTCTTGTTGCTGTGAATATTATTTTTTGCATAGTAGCAATTAAAAAGCTCAATGCACCATTTAAAAGGCTGTTTTATTTTTTAATCTGGAACCTTCTAATTGAAATACTAGCCATTACATTTATGAAATTAGGTCAGAACAACCTCCCCCTACTGCATATCTATACGTTGGGGGAGTTTTTACTGTTTTCATATTTCTACAAGAGTTTATTGCACAAACCAAAATTGTTTCAAACCTATTTCAGCTATTTTGTGCTGGGAATTTCAACTATCATTATACTGAACTCTGCATTTTTCCAAAATATCTATGGTTTTAATACGATTGCCAAGACGTTGGTACAGGTAATCATAATCAGTTATTCAGTACTATACTTTTATAACCTTGTAGAGAATCAGTTAGTTTCCAATCAGATTGCAAAAAGCCTTCGCTTGATCAATTCTGCTATTATGGTATACTATTCGGGAAGTTTGTTTATCTTTATGTGTAGTAAAATTTCTTTCGAAAACACAGAGACCTACATCATTTTTTGGGCGTTCAACGCTATTTTAAATGTTATTTTTCAATTGCTTATTCTATGGGGAGTTTGGATAGCTTTTTTCAGGAAAAATCATTTGTCACCTTGATTGCGATAGGGATACTTATCATGCTCGCTTTTGCGATGGCTTTTGTTCTGTATGCAAATCATTCTCAGAAAAAAATCCTAAAACAAAAGATGCACAACCAAGAGTTGGCATATCAACACCAAGAAGATTTGTTGCACAGCACAATTCTTACTCAAGAAGGTGAGAGAAAGCGAATTGCCCGAGATTTGCATGACGAAATTGGGTCCAAACTCAATGTCATTTTCCTCAATATTTGTCGCCTTAAGGAACATAGTAATCATAACGAAGATGTAGATGCTATAACCGACGAAGTAGAATCTGTCATCAATACTACCATAGATTCCATCAGACTTATCTCTCATGAACTTTTACCACCTACCTTAGAAGAGTTTGGTTTGGTAGAAGCAATACGAGAACTACAGCATGGTTTCAATAAAATGGATGATGTATATATTCATTTCGCGCCCATGGAAGCTGAAAACAATATTCAGGACAAAATCATTGAATTGAATCTCTTTAGGGTGTTGCAAGAGCTCATTAATAACTCTATACGGCATGGAAAGGCAACAGAAATTAATATAAAATTATGGCCTGGAGCATCTTACATTAAATTAGAATACCATGACAATGGTAAGGGATTCAACATGGACAATTTTGAACATCGAAAGGGGCTTGGAATGAAAAATATTGAAAGTCGACTCCACATGATTAAGGCCAACTACTCCTTTCATTCGTCCCCAGGAAATGGGGTAACTATGAAAGTAGATATATCACGTTCCCAAAGTATGAATACCAAAATTAGTTAGTATGGGACACATTAGTATTGCCATAGCCGATGACGAAGCCCTTTTTAGAAAAGGAATGAAACTATTGTTGAATGGATACAAAGGAATACAAGTAGATTTAGAAGCAGAAAACGGAGTTGACCTACTTCATAAACTGAAAAATTCAGAAAAATTACCGCATATCTTACTTCTCGACTTAAAAATGCCAGAGATGAATGGCATTGAAGTAGCCAAAGTAATTAGGACGGATTACCCCAATGTTAAAATAATTGTACTCTCTACTCACTTTAGCCGTGCTTTTATTATTAATATGATTGAGCTCTCTGCTGTCGCCTATTTGCCAAAAAACTCACAACCACAAGAAGTAGCAGAAACAATACAGTCCGTATATTCCAAAGGATTTCACTACAATAATGAAGTCATGGCCATTATTCGGGAAAACATTATGTTAAAACAAAAACCGAAGGCTCAGTTTTCATTTGATTTAACCACAAGGGAAGTAGAGATTTTACAACTTATCTGTGAACAATACACAGCCCCAGAAATTGCCGAAAAGCTGTTTATTAGTCCAAGGACTGTAGATGGACACCGCAACAACCTCTTGTCTAAATTGAATTGCAAAAATGTGGCTGGCTTGGTGGTTTTCGCACTGCAAAATGAAATCGTACAGATTTCGAAGATTTATTAAAAAAGCCCCTGCCACAACTATGGCAGCTGGCCCAAATTGGCTTCCATCTCTTTTTTAAGATCAGCCTTCATTTGTTCAAATTGTGCTGGTGTTTCCTCGTGATTTAGAATTCTTTCCATACTAATTAATTTAAAAGTTAAAATTGATATTACATTTTGATTAAATCTCCTCTATAACTCATCACTCTTCTTACTGTTCAAAACTCTGTTCAAAAACCATACGATGGCCACATACATCTTCCCAAATTTCCTTACCTTTGCGTTTTCAAAATCACACCCAATGATTCACTTTTTTGGAGACGCACAAAATAAGGTGTTTGCAGTCCAAACTTCTGGAGAAATCACTAGCGAAAACGCACAAAAATTAATATGGTTGTTCGGCAACCAACCCAAAATAGACCAATCCGCAATCGCGGATTTTTTTATTGGACCACGTGCCGCTATGATTACTCCGTGGAGTACCAATGCTGTTGAGATTACCCAAAATATGGGAATCCATGGTATCATTAGAATAGAAGAGTTCGAAAAGGTTTCGGAGAACTTCACAGATTATGATCCTATGCTATCTCAAAAGTATGCTCAACTGAATCAGGATATCTATACCATTAACATTGAGCCCGAATCCATTCAGGACATCGAAGATATTTCAGCTTATAATGCTCAAGAAGGCTTGGCTTTAAATGTAGATGAAATTGAATATTTGGAACGACTTTCTGAAAAATTGGGACGCAAGCTTACTGATAGTGAAGTATTTGGTTTCAGTCAAGTAAATAGTGAACATTGTCGCCACAAGATATTTAATGGCACCTTTATAATAGATGGAGAAGAAATGCCTTCCTCCCTATTCAAACTCATCAAAAAAACATCTCGGGAACACCCTAATACCATTGTTTCTGCCTACAAAGACAACGTTGCCTTTATAAAAGGTCCTAAAGCGACCCAGTTTGCCCCTAAAAGCCCGGATCAACCAGATTTTTACGAGAAAAAAGAGTATGATAGTGTACTATCCTTAAAAGCCGAAACCCATAACTTCCCAACCACTGTAGAACCTTTTAATGGGGCTGCTACAGGAAGTGGAGGAGAAATCCGTGACCGATTGGCAGGAGGAAAAGGTTCGCTTCCTTTGGCTGGGACAGCGGTATACATGACCTCTTACTCCCGTTTGGAGGAAAATCGTCCTTGGGAAAAAGGCATGGAAGAACGTGAGTGGCTGTACCAAACCCCTATAGATATCCTAATCAAAGCCAGTAATGGTGCTTCAGATTTTGGAAACAAGTTTGGACAACCTCTTATTGCTGGTTCTGTACTTACTTTTGAGCATGAAGAACAAGCACGCAAACTAGGTTTCGATAAAGTAATCATGTTGGCAGGTGGTGTAGGTTACGGAAAAGAAGATCAAGCATTAAAGGATACGCCAGAAATTGGTGATAAAGTAGTCATTCTTGGTGGTGAAAATTACCGAATTGGAATGGGAGGTGCCGCCGTTTCCAGTGCCGACACTGGAGAATTCTCAAGCGGTATTGAACTCAACGCCATACAGCGATCCAACCCAGAAATGCAAAAACGAGCAGCCAATACCGTTCGTGCGCTAGTAGAAAATGAAGAAAACCCTATTGTCTCCATTCATGATCATGGTGCAGGTGGACACTTAAATTGTTTAAGTGAGTTGGTAGAAGAAACAGGAGGGCATATAGATTTAGACCAATTGCCTGTGGGTGACCCTACGCTTTCGGCCAAAGAGCTTATCGGAAACGAATCCCAGGAACGAATGGGATTGGTTATTGGGCAAAAAGACATTGACTTATTACAACGTATTGCAGATAGGGAACGCTCGCCCATGTACCAAGTAGGAGATGTGACGGGAGATGGCCGATTCTGTTTCGAAAGTAAAAAAACAGGCGAAAAGCCCATGGATTTTGCTTTGGAAGACATGTTTGGAAGTTCTCCAAAAACAATCATGAATGATACTTCAATACTTCGTGACTACAAAAACCCTCAATATAGTTTTGCAAACATAAAAACCTATCTGGATCAGGTATTGCAATTGGAAGCAGTAGCCTGTAAAGACTGGCTCACCAACAAAGTAGACCGTTGTGTAGGAGGTTTAGTAGCCAAACAACAATGTACAGGTTCCTTGCAACTCCCACTAAACAATTGTGGAGTCATGGCAATAGATTATGATAACCATCAAGGAATTGCCACTTCCATAGGTCATTCTCCTGTTTCGGGATTGATAGATCCAGTAGCTGGTTCTAGGAACTCCATTACTGAAGCCCTTACCAACATAGTATGGGCTCCATTACAAGATGGGCTTAAAAGTGTCTCTCTTTCTGCCAACTGGATGTGGCCTTGTAATAACCCTGGAGAAGACGCACGATTGTATCAGGCTGTCGAAGCAATAAGTGATTTTGCAATCGGGTTAGGCATCAATGTACCTACTGGAAAGGACTCCCTCTCCATGAAACAGAAATACAAAAATGATGAAGTAATTGCACCCGGAACCGTAATCATATCCGGCACAGGACATTGCAGCGACATTGAAAAAGTGGTAGAACCTGTACTTCAAAAAGATAGTGGAAGTATCTATTATATTAATATTTCGCAGGATGACTATAAATTAGGAGGTTCTTCTTTTGCTCAAGTATGCAATACAATTGGTAATGAAGCTCCTACGGTAAAAGATGCAAATTATGTTGCAACCGTGTTTAATAGCATTCAACAGCTTATTCAAGATGGAAAGATTGTAGCAGGTCATGATGTGGCTTCAGGAGGACTTATCACTACTTTACTGGAAATGTGTTATGCCAATCTACAAACAGGAGCTACACTGGATCTTTCGTCCTTAGGAGAAATAGATAGTACAAAGCTGTTATTTGCAGAAAATTGTGCTATTGTCTTCCAAGCTTCTGAAGATACCCCAGTAGAGCAACTTCTTTCTGAAATGAATATTAAATATCACAATATTGGGTCAGTTGTAGATGGAGATACCCTTTCTGTAAAGAATCAAGATGATCGTTTAGAATTCTCTGTTTCTGAAACACGGGATACCTGGTACAAGACTTCTTATTTGTTAGACCAAAAGCAAACCGCTGGAAATCTTCCAAAGGAACGCTATGACAATTATAAAAACCAACCCCTTACATATGATTTCCCATCCCATTTTGATGGAAAATTACCTGCTTCCGCTACTTGGAGTTCTTCTCAACGAAAAATAAAAGCAGCCATCATCCGTGAAAAAGGGAGCAATAGTGAGCGTGAAATGGCACACGCTATGTATTTAGCCGGTTTTGATGTGAAGGATGTACATATGACCGATTTAATCTCGGGGCGGGAAACCTTAGAAGGCATTCAGTTTATTGGTGCTGTGGGAGGATTCTCTAATAGCGATGTTTTAGGTTCGGCTAAAGGATGGGCTGGTGCCTTTTTATACAATGAAAAAGCGAATACAGCTTTAAAAAACTTTTTCAATAGAGAAGATACCCTATCTGTAGGGATCTGCAATGGATGTCAACTGTTCCTAGAATTGGATCTCATAAATCCAGAACACGAAAAGTTGGCCAAAATGCATCACAATGATTCCCAAAAACATGAAAGTGCTTTTACCAGTGTAAAAATTGAAGAAAACAATAGTGTCATGCTAGGTTCACTTTCAGGAAGTACTTTGGGTATTTGGATAAGTCATGGAGAAGGAAAATTCAACCTTCCAATGCCAGAAGAAGCATATAACATTGTGGCCAAATATGGATATGAAGGATATCCGGCCAATCCAAACGGAAGTGATTACAATACAGCTATGATTTGTGATAAAACTGGACGTCATTTGGCAACTATGCCTCATTTTGAACGTTCCATGTTCCAATGGAATTGGGCCAATTATCCGCAAGGAAGAAAAGATGAAGTTTCTCCATGGTTAGAGGCATTTGTAAATGCCAGAAAGTGGTTGGAAAGCAAGTAGGTTCTTATGAGATTAGGTTCATAAAAATCTCATATGGGCGTATTTATTATAATATGTAAGTTATATTTACGTTCTGAGACCAAATCAAATAAACCTAAATAACTCAAGGACCCCAATCATGAAAAAAATTTTACTTGCCTCCTTATTCTTTGTTGCCTGCCTCGGATTTTCCCAAGAAGTCCAAGAAACCTACCAGCGTGCAAAGATCTCTTATCAAGGAAAATCCTTAAGCCAATTAGAGGCTCTGGACATTCCTGTAGACCATGGTATAAAAAAGAAAGGCCATTTTATTATTTCCGAATTCTCGATCTCTGAATTGGATAGAGCCCGTGCAAACGGATTTCAGGTAGATGTTATCATTGAAGATGCCAAAGCACATTTCTTAGCCGAAAATGCAAAGGGTATGCAAGCACGCCAACTTAACCCAAGTTGCAGTCAAACAGGAAATAGTTACGAAACCCCAACAAATTTTCATCAAGGCTCTATGGGAGGTTATTATACCTACCAAGAAGTGTTGAATGAGCTGGACGAAATGAAAGCTGCCTATCCCAACTTGATCACAACCAAAGCAGACATTAGCAATTTTGTGACCGAAGGACAACCTGACAATAGTACTACGCCCCCCATTGGAGGTAATGGTATTAAGTGGGTAAAGATTAGTGACAACCCAGATTCAAATACCGAAGGAGAAGCTCAAATACTATATACTTCTATCCATCATGCTCGTGAACCTGCATCACTAACACAACTTATTTTTTATATGTGGTATATCCTGGAAAACTATGATTCGGATCCAGAAGTGCAAAACATTTTAGATAATACTGAATTATACTTTGTTCCCGTAGTGAATCCAGACGGATATCTTTACAATGAGAAAACAGATCCTAACGGAGGTGGTTTTTGGAGAAAAAACCGAAAAAATGGAAATGGTACAGACAACAATAGAAACTACAACTTTTACATAAACGGAGATCCCAGCAATGGTGTTTGGGGCGGACCAGGTTCATCACCAGATCCTGGCTCTGAAGTATATCATGGTACGGCTCCTTTTTCAGAAGCCGAAAATCAAGCCATTAAATGGTTTGTAGAAAACCACAACTTTGTAATGGCATTCAATAATCATACTTCTGGGCAACTATTATATTTCCCACATGCCTATGCAGATGTACCTACCCCAGATGAAGACTTATTTATTGCTGTTTCAGGTGAACTGGTATCCCGAAACGGATATAACGCCTTAAGGGATTCTCCTTTCTCTGGAGATAGTGATGACTTTATGTATGGCGGCGTGGGTACACACAATAAGATATTGGCTTTTACACCAGAAATTGGAACTTCATTTTGGCCTGCAGCCAATCAGATAGAGCCTATAGCAAAAAATATGATGTACCTTAACATCACGGCTGCCAAAATGGTAAATGATTATGGTGCTTTAGAAGATACCGCATCCAATTTTGTAGGAGATAACACTACGGTAGATGCTACCTTTTCCATTAGAATGTTAGGTGTTTCTGGAAGTGGGGATTTTACGGTGAGCCTCAATCCAGTTTCTTCCAACATTACTTCTGCCGGAACTCCCGTGAGCTTTATAAATATGCAAACATTGGATTCTGATACCGGTACCATTACTTATACTTTGGATGCTAGTGTACAGACTGGTGATGATATTGCGTATGAATTGGTAGTAAATAACGGTTCCTATGATAGTTCGGTATTGGTGAACAAGAAGTTTGGATCTTTAACTACTATTTTCCAAGATCCAGGTGATAGCACAACAGATAATTATGATAACAACGGATGGAGTACTACCACCGCAACCTTTGTATCTCCATCAAGCTCTATTACAGACTCTCCAGGTGGAAATTATCCAGGCAATGCTAATGAAACTATTGCGTTAAGCAATCCTATAGATCTTACCGATGCAATAGGTGCCAATGTAACTTTCTATGCAAGGTGGGATATTGAAAACAACTGGGATTATGCACAGTTTGAGGTTTCTACCAATGGTGGGACTTCTTGGGAGCCCCAATGTGGAAAATTTACCAACCCAGGTAGTAATAACGGATTTCAACCAGAAGGAGAGCCTTTATACGATGGCACACAAAACGATTGGGTATTAGAAGAAATAGACCTAAGTGATTACTTGGGTGAAAATATCTTGGTTCGTTTCGAATTTAGATCAGATGGAAATGTGAATGAGGATGGATTCTATTTTGACGACCTACAAATTAATATAGCAGAAGATGGCCCATTGGCTATAGAAGACAACACTTCTACCGTATTCAGTATTTTTCCAAATCCTGTAGAAGATATCCTGAGTATCACTACTCCACTAGAAAATTATACAGTTGAAATTTTTAACCTTCAAGGACAGCTGGTAAGCCGTGAAGAAAACAACAACGGTTCCAAGGTTATAGATTATAGTAATTTTGCGAGCGGTGTTTATTTACTGAAACTATCTTCAGAAGACACAGTGCAGACTTTTAAGATTGTACGCTTATAGTATATACTTTTAACTAATTATGAAAGAGAAAAGGCTCCAAAAGGAGCCTTTTTTTGTAACCCTTTGTTTCTGTTTTTGGGGTCATAAAAATCTCACATTCACTTAGATGTTATAATATGTAAGCTATATTTACGTTTTGACGCCAAATACAAATGTATTTAAACAAGTAAGTCCCGAAACATGAAAAAAATTTTACTTTTCTCTCTATTCTTTGCAACCTACCTCGGGTTTTCCCAAGAAGTCCAAGAAATCTACCAGCGCGCAAAGATCTCTTATCACGGAAAACCTCTAAGTCAATTGGAAGCTTTGGACATTCCTGTAGATCATGGTATAAAAAAGAAAGGACATTTTATTATTTCTGAATTCTCGGTATCTGAATTGAATAGAGCCCGTGCCAACGGATTTCAGGTAGATGTTCTTATTGAAGATGCAAAAGCCCATTTCTTGGCTGAGAATGCCAAAGGCATGCAAGCTCGTCAGCTTAACCCAAGTTGCGATCAGACTGGAAATAGTTACGAAACCCCAGTAAATTTCCATCAAGGGTCTATGGGTGGTTATTTTACCTATCAAGAAATGCTGAATGAGTTGGACGAAATGCGTGCTGCCTACCCCAACTTGATCACAACTAAAGATGGGATTCACGATTTCGTGACCGATGGACAGCCAGACAACTCCACCACCCCACCTATTGGAGGAAACGAAATTCAATGGGTTCGCATAAGCGACAACCCAGATACTTCTACCGAAGGGGAACCTAAAATCCTATATACCGCCATTCACCATGCTAGGGAACCTGCATCTCTTTCCCAGCTTATTTTTTACATGTGGTACCTATTGGAGAACTATGACAGTGATCCCGAAGTACAAAGCATTGTAGACAATACAGAACTATATTTCATTCCAGTTTTAAATCCAGACGGATATTTATACAACGAGAAAACAGATCCTAACGGAGGGGGGTTTTGGCGAAAAAATAGAAAAAATGGACATGGTGTGGACAACAATCGTAACTACGATTACTATATAAATGGAGACCCTAGCAATGGTGTTTGGGGTGGCGAAGGAACTTCTAGCGATCCTAATAGTAATATATATCACGGAACCGCTCCTTTTTCTGAAATAGAAAACCAAGCAATGAAATGGATGGTAGAAAATCATGATTTCATAATGGCCTTTAACAACCATTCACATGGAAACTTATTGCTATACCCTTATGGATATACTGATAATACCCCAACCCCTGAAGATGCCCTTTTTCAAGGAGTTTCTGAAGAATTGGTTTCTAGAAACGGTTTCAATAACATGATATCTTCCAACCTATATCCAGCAGCAGGTAATAGTGACGATTTCGTATACGGAACCGTAGGAACCCATAATGGTGCCTATTCTTTCACTCCAGAAATTGGGCCTTCTTTCTGGCCTCCAGCCAATCAAATTGAAAGTATCTGTAAAACGATGATGTACCTAAACCTAACTTCCGCAAAAATGGTGAACAACTATGCAGCGGTGAATGACACAGCTTCTCAATACATAGGAGACAATACCACCGTAGATGCTACCTTCGATATTAGAAGATTGGGGCTTTCGGGTACAGGAGATTTTACCGTAACCCTTAACCCGGTTTCTACAAATATTACCTCATCAGGTTCGCCCGTAAACTTTACAGGGATGGAGACTTTGGAGTCTGATAGTGGGTCCATTTCCTATACACTGGATGCCAGTACGCAGACAGGAGATGATGTGGTATATGAGTTGGTAGTGAACAATGGCTCATACGATTCAGTGATTTTAGTGAACAAAAAATTCGGCGCCTTGGTTGCCATTTTTCAAGATCCTGGTGATAGCACTACAGACAATTATGATAACAACGGATGGGAAACCACTAATGCCACCTATGTTTCACCCTCCAGTTCCATTACAGAATCTGCTGGCGGTGACTACCCAAGCAATTCCAATGAAACCATCAGGATTAGTAATGAAATAGACCTTACCAATGCTGTTGGTGCCAATGTTACCTTCTATGCTAAATGGGATATTGAAAACAATTGGGATTATGCACAGTTTGAAGTTTCTACCAATGGCGGGACGTCTTGGGAACCCCAGTGTGGAAAGTACACCAACCCTGGTAGTGACAATGGTTTTCAGCCAGAAGGAGAACCATTGTATGATGGAACCCAAAACGATTGGGTGTTAGAAGAAATAGACCTAAGTGATTACTTAGGTGAAAACATTTTGGTACGCTTCGAATTTAGATCTGATGGACAAGTAAATGAAGATGGTTTCTATTTTGATGACCTTCAAATTAATGTAGTAGAGGGACAATTGGCTATAGAAGACAATACTTCTACTGCTTTTAGTATTTTCCCAAACCCTGTGGAAGATGTATTGAGCATTACAACACTGCTTCAAAACTATACCACAGAAATCTATAACCTACAAGGACAACTAGTAAGCCGTGAAGAAAACAACAACGGTTCCAAGGTTATTGATTACAGTAATTTTGCAAGTGGTGTTTATCTACTGAAACTTTCTTCAGAAGATACCGTTCAAACTTTTAAAATTGTTCGCCTGTAAAAGGGATATATAAATAATTGTTTTCAAAAGGACTCTTAAAAAGGAGTCCTTTTTTATGATCAAATTTATAAAGAAAGACAAGCATATTTTCATAAAATATTAGCTTCTAGATAAATACCGTACCTTAGCTACACCTGCATTTATTAGAAAAAGAAAATGAGAAAACTACTATTAGGAATACTATTATTATCTACTTGTATATGCACTTCACAAGAAGTACAGGAGATCTATCAAAGAGCCAAAATTTATTTCGAGGATTCACAGGAATTAAAACAACTTATGAATTTAGAAATCCCCATAGATCATGGTATACAGTATCAAAATGGATATGTACTCTGTGATTTTTCGGTTTCTGAAGTGCAGAAAGCCAAAGATGCTGGATTTAAAGTTGATATTTTAATTGAAGACTCCAAAGCGCATTTCCTTCAAAATAATAAGAAAGTTACCATTTCCCGCCAAGCATCAGCTTGCGAAAATTTTTATGAAGTACCAGAAAACTGGAACTTCGGAAGCATGGGTGGTTATTATACCTATCAGGAATACTTGGATGAAATTGACGACATGTTTGCCTTATATCCCAATCTCATAACCGCTCCACAAAACATAAGCACATTCCTCACCGATGGGCAACCCGATAATGGAACAACGCCTCCTATAGGTGGTAATCCTATAAAGTGGCTAAAAATTAGTGACAACCCAAATTCTGATACCGAAGGGGAGCCCCAAATTCTTTATAATTCTATTACTCATGCTCGAGAACCTACTTCCCTATCACAAAATCTCTTCTTTATGTGGTATTTATTGGAGAACTATGAAACCAATCAAGAAGTGAGGGAAATAGTAGATAATACCGAATTATACTTTGTCCCAGTTGTAAACCCAGATGGGTACCTGTACAATGAACTTACTGATCCTAACGGTGGTGGTTTCTGGCGAAAAAACCGAAAAGATGGTCATGGAGTAGACAATAACAGAAACTACGATTATTATATAGATGGCGACCCATCTAACAATATCTGGGGAGGCGAAGGTACCTCGAGCGATCCTACCAGTCAGATATACCATGGAACCGCTCCTTTTTCTGAAGTGGAAAACCAAGCTATGAAGTGGTTTTGTGAACAGCATGACTTTGTTTTGGGCTTTAACAATCACAGCTTTGGGAATGGTATTTTCTTTCCTTATGGTTATACCGCTACTGCTTTTACACCAGAGCATGATCTATACTTGGATTTCCTAGCCGAAATGACATCTAAAAATGATTACTTCTTTCAAAAAACCAATGGCATTGCTGGAACCGCTAATGATTTCATGTATGGTACAGTGGGAACGCATGATAAGATCTATTCCATAACCCCAGAAATCGGGAGTCAATTTTGGCTTACCATGGACCAAATCATACCTTCTTGCTTAGATATGATGTACATGAATATTTCCGGAGCAAAAATGGCCAATAATGGAGTAAATATCTTTGATAGAAGTGGTCCTTACACAGGTAATCAAGCTTTGGTAGAACAACAGTTTGAATTCAAGAGACTGGGATTAACAGAAAGCCATGACTTTGTAGTAAGTATAAACCCCGTATCATCTAATATTGCTTCGGCAGGAAGCTCCCAAAACTTCAATGCTATTGCCCCTATGCAACTGGTTTCGGGAAGCTTACAATATACATTGGCACCTGGCACACAAGCAGGTGACCTTATAGTATTTGATATTGTGGTAGACAACGGTGCTTTTGAAAGTACACTTCGGGTTGAAAAGAGATTTGGTTTGGAAGAACAAATTTTCTTTGATCCTGGGGATAATACCACCGATAACTTCGACATTACCAATTGGGGCATTAATGATGTCTTTTTTGTAAGCGCACCGAGTTCTATAGCAGATTCTGCTTTCACACCATATGCAAATAATGAAGATTCTTCCATCACGCTATCAGAACCCATAGATTTAACCAACGCAGTTGGAGCTAGTGCTTCCTTTTATGCTCGGTGGGATATTGAACAAAATGAAGATTATGTGCAGTTCGAAATATCTACAGATAATGGAGCCAGTTGGGTTCCACAATGTGGTCTGTATACCAATAGTGGTCAACCGGGAGGTGTTCAACCGCAAGGAGAACCTGTATATGACGGTAGCCAAACCAATTGGCTACTAGAGCGTATCGATTTGAGTGAGTATATTGGAGAAAATATTCTTGTCCGTTTTCAATTGGTCTCTGGTCCTTCACAAGGAGGTGACGGTTTTTATTTTGATGACCTTACCATTAATATTGTAAACGAAGATGTATTGAATACTACAGAAGTTTCTGAAGTTTCCTTTGGCATTCACCCCAATCCTGTGGAAGACGTATTAAGTATTACAACGGCACTTCCCAGTTATACAATCGAAATTTTCAACCTACAAGGACAACTAGTGAGCAAAGAAATCAACAACAGTGGTTCCAGACAAGTTGATTATAGCAATCTTGCAAGTGGAGTGTATTTGTTGAAACTTTCATCGAAAGAGACAGTCCAGACATTTAAAATTGTGCGATTGTAAACTTTTCAACCTAAAACACATAGCCAAAAATGGGATTCATTAGAGAATCCCATTTTTTAAGGAAGCTACAAAAACTGGATAATTTTCCCTATTTTGCAAAGGCACAAAATTTAGACTATGACTGACGTAAGACGACTGTTTGACTTCCCCTATTACCAACTTGAGCAATATCCGCAAGAAGGTGCCTTGGTAAGCAAAGTAAATGGAGAATGGAAAAAAACTTCTACCCAAGAATATATTGACAAAGCCAATGCCATAAGTCGTGGCTTAATAAAACTTGGTGTACAACCCAATGACAAAGTCGCCATAATATCCATGACCAATAGAACAGAATGGAATATATGTGATATTGGAATTCTTCAAACAGGAGCTCAGGATGTCCCTATTTATCCAACTATTTCCGAAAAAGAATATGAATATGTACTAAATCATAGCGAATCTAAATATTGTTTTGTTTCCTGCGCAGAAGTATTTGGGAAAATAGATAAGATAAAGGCTAATGTGCCTTCACTACAAGGAATCTATTCTTTTGATGAGATTGGAAGTTGCGACAACTGGAACGAAATATTGAAATTAGGAAGCGAAAATCAAGAGCTACAAGACGAAGTAGAAAGAAGAAAGGATGCTGTAAAAGAAGATGATTTAGCAACCCTAATTTATACCTCTGGAACAACAGGAAAGCCTAAAGGGGTAATGCTTTCCCATAAAAATATTGCAAGTAATGCCAAACACAGTAAAGGACGCCTCCCAATAGAAATGGGAGCTTCTAAGGCATTAAGTTTCTTACCTGTATGTCATATTTATGAGCGAATGTTGCTATACATGTATCAATATTGCGGTGTAAGCATTCACTTTGCCGAAAGTTTGGAGACCATTAGTGATAATCTAAAAGAAATTCATCCGGAAGTAATGACGGCTGTTCCTAGACTTTTAGAAAAAGTATATGACAAGATTATTGCCAAAGGAACCGACTTAACGGGTATAAAAAAGAAACTGTTCTTTTGGGCTGTGGGCCTTGGTTTAAAATGGGAGCCCTATGGCCAAAATGGAGGTTGGTATGAGTTTAAATTAAAGATAGCCCGTAAACTTATTTTCAGTAAATGGCAGGAAGCCCTTGGAGGACAGCTAAGAGCTATTGCATCTGGAAGTGCCGCCCTACAGCCACGATTGGCTAGAGTATTTAATGCTGCTGGCTGTCCCGTAATGGAAGGATATGGTCTTACCGAAACATCCCCCGTAGTATCAGTAAACGATATGCGTAATAATGGTTTCAAGATAGGAACCGTAGGAAAACCATTGCCAGACACCGAAGTAAAAATTGCTGAAGATGGAGAAATCCTTATTAAGGGGCCACAGGTAATGCAAGGTTACTATAAAGATCCAGAAAAAACAGCAGAAGTATTAAAAAACGGATATTTCCATACGGGAGACATTGGGGTTATAGACGAAGATGGTTTTCTTAAGATTACCGATCGAAAAAAATCCATGTTCAAGACCAGTGGCGGAAAATATGTAGCACCACAGCTTATTGAAAACGCTATGAAGCAATCTCGCTTTATTGAACAAATACTGGTGGTAGGTGAAGGTGAAAAAATGCCAGCTGCACTCATACAACCCAACTGGGAATTTATAGCAGATTGGTCTGAAAGAAAAGAAAAAAATATTCCTTCAGATACTAAAGAAGCATATACGAATGAAGTTTTAATAAAGCGTATTCAGAAAGAAGTGGATAAATTCAACGAGCGTTTTGGTAAATGGGAAAAAGTGAAAAGGTTCGAATTAACACCAGACATATGGAGTATTGAAGATGGACACCTCACTCCTACCATGAAAATGAAACGCAAGGTGATTAAAGAAAAATACATCGACCTATACAACAAAATCTATGAAAAAGAATCGTAGATAAGTAAAACAAAAAAGGGAAGCTTTTGGCTTCCCTTTTTTGTTTTTGGCCTATAAAGTATCGTCTTTTATCACTAAATTAGGAGGGCTAAGACGTTTTTAGCACTTTTTTCGTTCTTTTTTCAGACCTATACCATTTGGCAAATGATTTTACTGAAAATAGATTTGTGTTATCATAATTCATAAAATTGAAACTCATGAAAACATCAATCAAAATTATCGCACTAGTTATGTTCATTTTGGGATCGGGACCTCTCCTCTACGCCCAACAAAACAGTAATAGTAACAGCAATCACAACAGTAACCACAACAACAATCACAATTGTTCCAGTTACCAAACGAGTAAATCCATTAATTTGGACAACAGCTCGAAGAACGAATCTGTTATCATTGCAGTGACAGAAGAAGTCATGTGCCTTAACATTGGGATCTCCAGTAACATTTCCTCAGGGGCACTGACCATGGAAATTTACAACCCAAATGGAGATAAACAAGGAAACTTTTCGGTAGAAAGTGAACTCAATTCCAGTTCTTCCAATGGTGGGAAAAGCTCTGAAACTGTTTGTGGACAGTTAAACAAGACTTTTAAGGAGCCAATGAAAGGAGATTGGGTTGTAAAACTAAAACCTAAAAAAGTAACAGGTAAAATTCAAATCCATTCACACCAAGCAAGCAACAAATAAGCGTTTGCTTCCACATGAAAAGTACAACTAACCCGCCATACCGATCCCTTATTACCTTCGGTGTGTTCCTATTCCTTGTACAGGCTACAATAGGGCAAACCGAAAGCAATCGTACACCAGGTATTAAAGGTAAACTACAATTGGATTCCATTTGGGATCCAGTTGTTTACCTTTCACATATACCTACTTTCAATGATATGTTTACCATGTCTAATGAAATGATTATTTCTCAAGCAAGTTTGGATAGTTTGGGCAACTTTTCATTCGCTACAGATTATTTGTCCGAAGAAGACCAGATCTACCGCATACACGTTTCTAAAAAAGAGTCCCCTGCAGCTTCTCTTATTATTGGTGGAAAAGAAGAGAACCACCTATTCATTGTGGGCAATAAAACAGCCTCCATTACCCTAGAAAACATTCCTGGCAATCCTCCTTTCACTCCTGTTGAAATCACAGGATACCGTCCCTCTAAAGAGCTAAGGGAAGTAGACCGTATCTACACCTATGTGGATAGTACCCATTTTGAAGGTTCTTCTGTAAAAGGGGAGTTTGTAACCAAAGCCATTTATGAAAAACTTCGCTTTGTAGCAGATACCAGTTCTCATGCCTTGGTATCCCTATATGCTTTACAGCGTAGTAAGTTTGAATCCAACTATCCCATTAACCAACCTTATTATGAAAACTACTTAAAAAAATGGGGTGGGGAAAAATCTTCCTATTTTAAAGCATTTCGTGGGCAATTTCCACAACAAACGAATCGAGATTACTATACCTACATCCTTATTGGAATTGCATTTTTTATTTTGGGATTTGTCATTAATCAATTTTTCAGAAGGCAAAAGAAAAATAAAAGCAATCCCATTCATAAACTTAGCATCCAAGAACGAAAGATTCTTGAGGAAATCAAACAAGGGCGTTCTAACAAGGAAATTTCAGAAGTCTTCAATATTGGGCTCAGTACAGTAAAATCACACGTGAGCAATATTTACACCAAATTGAATATAAAATCCAGAAAGGAAGCAATGGATTTTTAAGGAAAAACTAACACTTTGTCTGTAAGTGTTTCCTTTTTAAGTAGACTTACATTAGGTAATTGTTAAACTTAAATTATGCGCTTACAGAATCTCCTCTCCTTGCCATTATTATTCCTTTTTGTTTTACCGTTAGCTTCACAAGAGCGTACCAATAGTTTAAATCAAGATGAAGAATTGGGAAAAGTGAGTTGGTATCGTGATTATGATGATGCCGTGGCTATATCTAAAAAAGAAGGGAAACCAATTCTAATTTTGTTTCAGGAAGTGCCTGGTTGTGCTACTTGCCGTAATTATGGTCACAATGTACTCTCGCACCCTTTAATGACTGAGGCCATAGAAAATGAATTTATTCCATTGGCCATATTCAATAACAAAGGAGGAAAAGATCGACAAATACTTAATAAATACAAAGAACCTAGTTGGAACAATCCCGTAGTGCGTATTGTTAATGATAAAGGAGAGAATTTGGTAAGGCGGGTAGCCAGTGATTATTCTGCAAAGGGTTTGTACCAAGCTATGATCAAAGCCTTAGAATCCATTGGCAATACTATACCGGAGTATGTTAAAATATTGGGCAAGGAACTCTCTACAACCACTACAGATCACAATTTGCAGGAAAAGCATTTTAAAATGTACTGTTTCTGGACAGGAGAAAAACAATTGGGGTCCCAAGAAGGAGTATTGGCTACACAAGCTGGTTTCATGGATAGGTCTGAGGTGGTTCGGGTAATTTACGATGCCAATGAAATTTCAGAAGAAGAGCTCTCCTCCTATGCTAAGGAAAATAAAATGATTCCTGTAGCCAAAACACAATTTCAATGGTCACCCAGAGATGAGGATTATTTTATTCAGCATAGCAGATTCAAGTACATTCCTTTAACTGAAGTTCAAAAGACAAAAATCAATAGTGCTTTAGGCCTAAAACAGAATCCTCAAAAATATTTAAGTCCAAAACAATTGCAATGGTTTAAGCGGCCCAAAAGCAAAGAGTCTATATTCGATAAAGACTTCTTCGAGTCATGGGAAAAGCTAGTAACCTCCAAATAAACGCGTTGTAAAATTTTTATAATGGGTTTACATCTTTTTGATATAAAAAATTTTATTATTTATTATGCATGCATAATATTTTTTAGTATCTTTGGGAGTCAAATTTCAAAAGAAGATTCCCCTTGAAAGAAAAAACCATTGATTATATCCTTCGAGCCACTTGGATGGCTGTACAAAAAATGTATAACGAAGAGGCTGGAAAAAAAGAGAGTACCATGGCTACAGGGTTTGCCCTTATTAGCATAGATCCTGAAGAAGGAACCCCTTCTACGGCATTGGGACCCAAAATGGGCATGGAAGCTACCAGTCTTTCAAGAACCTTAAAAAATATGGAAGACAAGGGGCTCATAGAGCGTCGGCCCAATCCTGCAGACGGTCGTGGGGTTTTAATACACCTAACCCCATTTGGCTTGGAAATGAGAGAGTTTTCTAAGCAGGTAGTGCTTCGTTTTGATGAAGTTGTTCGTGAACAGGTTTCTGAGGAAGACCTACAGACCTTCAAAAATGTAGCCAATACCATATTGGATATGATTCAATCTAAAAAAATATACACGACAAAAAAACAAACCGTATAATGCCAAAAAGAAGAATTGAAAAAGTAGCTGTCATCGGCTCCGGAATTATGGGAAGCGGCATTGCATGCCATTTTGCCAATATCGGTGTCGAAGTATTATTGCTAGACATTGTTCCTAGAGAACTGAATGATAAAGAAAAGACCAAAGGACTTACCCTAAAAGATAAAGTGGTTCGTAATCGTTTGGTAAACGATGCATTAGCCAGTGCCATAAAATCTAAACCTGCCCCACTCTACCACAAAACATTTGCTAGTAGAATAACCACTGGGAATTTGGAAGATGATATTGCTAAAGTAGCAGAGGTAGACTGGATTATCGAAGTAGTGGTAGAACGCTTGGATATAAAGCAACAAGTTTTTGAAAACTTGGAAAAGCACAGAACTTCGGGAACCTTAATTACCTCTAACACCTCAGGGATTCCCATTAAGTTTATGAATGAAGGACGAAGTGAAGATTTCAGAAAAAATTTCTGTGGAACTCATTTCTTTAATCCCCCTCGTTACCTAAAATTATTCGAAATTATTCCAGGGCCAGATACCTCTCAAGAAGTGCTCGATTTCCTAAATGGTTATGGAGAACAATTCTTAGGAAAAACATCGGTAATTGCAAAAGACACCCCTGCTTTTATTGGAAACCGTATTGGTATCTTCGGAATCCAAAGTTTGTTCCATCAAGTAAAAGAAATGGGACTTACTATAGAAGAAGTAGATAAGTTAACTGGGCCAGTGATAGGTAGGCCAAAATCGGCAACTTTTCGTACGGTAGATGTGGTAGGCCTTGACACGTTGGTACATGTAGCCAACGGAATTCATCAAAACTGCCCAGATGATGAGGAACACAGTCTGTTCCAATTGCCAGAATTCATCGATAAAATGATGGAAAACAAGTGGTTGGGAAGTAAAACAGGACAAGGATTCTATAAAAAAATTAAAGGAGATGACGGGAAATCTGAAATTCTGTCCTTAGACTTAAATACTTTAGAGTACAGAGCTAAGAAACGAGCCAACTTTGCTACCCTAGAAGTGACCAAGAGCATCGATAAAGTAATCGATCGTTTTAAGGTCTTGGCAGCGGGAAAAGACAAAGCAGGTGAGTTTTACCGAAAGAACTTCGGAGCTATGTTTGCTTATGTTTCCAAAAGAATTCCTGAGATTTCCGATGAACTATACAAGATCGATGATGCCATGAAAGCTGGATTTGGTTGGGAGCATGGCCCCTTCGAGATTTGGGACGCCATTGGCCTTGAAAAGGGAATAGAACTCGTAAAAGCATTAGGTAAAGAACCTGCCAATTGGGTGACCGAAATGCTTGCTGAAGGAAAAACTAGTTTCTATACTGTAAGCGACGGAGCTTCCTACTATTACGATATCCCAAAGAAATCACACGAAAAAATTCCTGGGCAAGATGCATTTATTATTCTAGATAACATCCGAAAATCCAATGAGGTTTTCAAAAACAGTGGAGTTGTTATCGAAGATTTGGGAGATGGTATACTAAACTGTGAATTCCAAAGTAAAATGAATAGTATTGGAGGCGATGTCCTTGCTGGATTAAATAAAGCCATTGATCTGGCTGAAACTAATTACGATGGATTGGTCATTGGAAACCAAGGAGCCAATTTCTCTGTAGGAGCCAATATAGGAATGATATTTATGATGGCTGTAGAACAGGAATACGACGAACTGAACATGGCCGTGAAATACTTCCAAGATAGCGTCATGCGATTACGATACTCTTCTATTCCTACCGTGGTTGCGCCACATGGAATGACTTTGGGAGGTGGATGTGAGATGACACTGCACGCTGACCGCGTAGTTGCTGCCGCCGAAAGTTATATTGGTTTGGTAGAATTTGGAGTTGGTGTGATTCCTGGTGGAGGGGGTTCTAAAGAAATGGCCATGCGTGCCAGTGATTCCTTTCAAAAGAATGACGTAGAGTTAAATAGACTACAAGAATATTTTTTGACCATAGGAATGGCAAAAGTTTCTACTTCAGCCTATGAAGGCTATGACTTGGATATCCTTAAAAAAGGAAAAGACATCGTAGTAGTTAATAAAGATCGTCAGATTGCAACCGCCAAAGCTGTTGCCCGTCAGATGGCAGATATGGGCTACACCAAACCTGTTAAGAGAAAAGACGTAAAAGTGCTCGGAAAACAAGCATTGGGAATGTTCTTGGTAGGTACAGATAGCATGGAAGCCAGTAACTACATAAGTGAGCACGACAAAAAAATTGCCAACAAATTAGCTTACGTTATGGCCGGAGGAGATCTTTCGGAACCTACCTTGGTCACTGAGCAATACTTATTGGATTTAGAACGGGAAGCCTTCTTGAGTCTTTGTGGAGAACGAAAGACACTAGAACGCCTACAACATATGATTCAGAAAGGAAAACCATTAAGAAACTAACGTTTCCGCTATACGTCAAAAGCTTATAGTCTAAAGAAAAAAAAATGAAAACAGCATATATAGTAAAAGCATATAGAACCGCAGTAGGAAAAGCCCCAAGAGGTGTGTTCCGTTTCAAAAGAGCTGATGAATTGGCTGCCGAAACCATAGAGTACATGATGAAGGAACTTCCGCAACTGGATAAAAAACGAATTGATGATGTTATCGTTGGAAATGCCATGCCCGAAGGCTCACAAGGACTCAATATGGCACGTCTTATCTCCTTGATGGGATTGGATATTGTAGATGTTCCCGGAGTAACCGTAAATCGTTTTTGTTCTTCTGGTGTAGAAACCATTGGAATTGCTACCGCTAAGATCCAGGCAGGTATGGCAGATTGTATTATTGCCGGAGGATCTGAAAGCATGAGTTCTGTACCAATGACCGGTTTTAAACCTGAATTGAATTATGACCTCATAAAGTCTGGTCATGAAGACTATTATTGGGGTATGGGAAATACGGCAGAAGCAGTTGCCAACCAATTCAATGTTTCCCGTGAAGATCAGGATGAGTTTGCCTACAACAGTCACATGAAAGCACTTAAAGCACAAGCAGAAGATCGCTTTCAGGATCAAATTGTTCCTATTGAAGTTGAGCAAACCTATATAGACGAAAACGGTAAAAAAGCAACAAAAAAATACACAGTAACCAAAGATGAAGGTCCAAGAAAAGGAACCAGTATAGAAGCATTGAGTAAGTTACGTCCCGTATTTGCGCAAGGAGGAAGTGTCACGGCAGGAAACTCTTCACAAATGAGTGATGGTGCTGCTTTTGTTCTGGTCATGAGCGAAGAAATGGTTAAAGAACTAAATCTAGAACCTATTGCGCGTATGGTAAACTATGCAGCAGCTGGAGTAGAACCTCGAATTATGGGCATTGGCCCTGTGAAAGCTATTCCAAAAGCACTGGAGCAAGGAGGGCTAAAACAAGACGATATCAAATTGATAGAGTTAAACGAAGCATTTGCTTCCCAGAGTTTGGCAGTAGTACGTGAGCTAAACCTAAATCCTGAAATTGTAAATGTAAATGGTGGGGCAATCGCCTTAGGTCATCCTCTTGGTTGCACTGGAGCAAAACTATCAGTACAGTTATTTGATGAAATGCGCAAGCGAAACATGAAAGGACAATATGGAATGGTCACGATGTGCGTAGGAACTGGACAGGGAGCAGCAGGAATATTCGAATTTTTAAATTAAAGAGCATTCACGAGAAATCGTGAAACATTATAGATAATAACAATCATGGAAACAATAGAAAATATAAAAGAAAACATTCTACGAGGAGGGCAATTCTTGGTCAAGGAAACCCCCTGTGAAGATGTATTTACCCCCGAAGATTTTACGGAAGAGCAAAAAATGATGAAGGAATCCGTAAAGGAGTTTGTAGATCGCGAGATCTGGCCACTTAAGGAACGTTTTGAAAAGAAAGATTATGCCCTTACCGAAGAGATCATGAAAAAAGCGGGCGAAATGGGCTTATTGGGAATTGCTGTTCCTGAAACCTATGGCGGACTCGGGATGGGATTTGTAACCACCATGTTGGTATGTGATTATATCTCAGGAGCTACTGGCTCTATAGCTACTGCATTTGGAGCACATACTGGGATTGGAACCATGCCCATTACCTTATATGGAACCGAAGAACAATGTCAAAAATATGTGCCCAAATTAGCTACTGGAGAATGGTTTGGAGCTTATTGTTTAACAGAGCCTGGAGCAGGAAGTGATGCCAATAGTGGAAAGACCAAAGCAGTGCTTTCTGACGACGGAACGTATTACAACATTAGTGGGCAGAAAATGTGGATTTCCAATGCTGGATTCTGTGACCTATTTATTGTTTTTGCTAGAATAGAGGATGATAAAAACATTACGGGATTCATTGTAGAAAATAACCCTGAAAATGGTATTACCCTAGGAGAAGAAGAAAACAAATTAGGAATTCACTCCTCCTCTACCCGTCAGGTATTCTTCAGTGATACCAAGGTTCCTGTAGAAAACATGCTTTCAGAAAGAGGAAATGGATTCAAGATCGCAATGAATGCATTGAATGTAGGTAGAATTAAATTAGCTGCTGCTTGTTTGGATGCACAACGTCGGGTAATCGATGGATCTACCAAATATGCCAACGAACGTGTTCAATTTAAAACCCCTATTGCCAAATTTGGTGCCATTAAGGCTAAACTTGCAGAAATGACAACCAGTGCTTATGTAGGAGAGAGTGCTTGTTATAGAGCTGCTAAAAATATTGAAGATCGCATCAATATAAGAATGAGCGAAGGGAATACACACCAAGAAGCTGAGCTAAAAGGTGTAGAAGAATATGCCATTGAGTGCTCCATCTTAAAAGTAGCTGTTTCCGAAGATATTCAGAATTGCTCCGATGAAGGAATCCAGATTTTTGGTGGGATGGGCTTTAGTGCAGATACCCCGATGGAATCAGCTTGGAGAGATGCCCGAATTTCTAGAATCTATGAAGGAACCAATGAAATTAATCGCATGTTGGCAGTAGGAATGCTGGTAAAGAAAGCGATGAAGGGACATGTAAATCTGTTAGAACCAGCCATGGCAGTTGCTAACGAATTGATGGCTATCCCATCTTTTGAAACTCCTGATTATTCAGAAGTCCTTTCAGAAGAAAAAGCTATGCTTGCTAAATTGAAAAAAATCTTCTTAATGGTAGCAGGAAGTGCCGTTCAAAAATACGGTCCCGCACTAGAGGAACACCAACAATTACTAATGGCTGCTAGTGATATCCTTATAGAGGTTTATATGGCAGAAAGTGCTATCTTACGTACAGAAAAGAATGTGAAACGATTTGGTGAAGCAGCACAAAAGGAACAATTGGCTATGACTCAATTGTATTTGTACAATGCAGTAGACACCATTACCAAAAAAGCAAAAGAAGGGATTGTTTCCTTTGCTGAAGGTGACGAACAACGTATGATGCTTATGGGATTGAAGCGTTTTACCAAATATCAAAACATGCCAAATGTAGTAGCCCTTCGTAACCAAATTGCAGAGAAAATAACAGCGGAGAATACCTATCCGTTTTAAGATAAAGATTCAAATAATTTTCTATTTTTTGAATCTTGGTTAGTTAGTTGAATGCCGCTCTCAAAATAAGGGAGCGGCTTTTTATTTTTGGCAAAAAAACAAGTAATTGTAAAGAAATTGCTATCAAATCATCAATTAACTACTAAATCGATAGAGTATTAGGATATAGAACCCTAGTATTTACTGGGGTTTACAAGCCCTAGTTAATAGTTGATGTACGGACTTTTTTTTGTAAATTGCTTGAAAATTACCCTATGAAATTTTTTACTAGCACCCTAACACTCTGTCTATTAGCCTCTTTAGGCTTTGCGCAATCACCACTTGTGCAGACTATAAGCCCAGATAGACAGTCCTTGGTAGCGGAACCTGATGCCTCTATTTCGGTTTCGTTTGACCAAGCCCTAGACCCCTCCTCTGTAACTTCAGACTCGTTCATGGTATTTGGACGCTGGTCTGGACCTATGGATGGAGACATTAGTTTGAACGGAAGCAATACTACAATTACTTTTACCCCACAACGTGATTTTTTTCATGGAGAATGGGTAACGGTACGTCTTACTTCTGCTATTGAAAATACAAGTGGTGAAGCCTTACAAAATGGTTATGCATATAACTACTGGATAAAAACATTACCCGGAACTTTAGATCAGACGCTAGTCAATCAATTTTCGGCAGAACAAAATGGAGAGACTTTCATACAGTGCTATGGAGCGTATGCTGGAGATGTAAACAATGACGAATTTTCAGATTTGGTAGTTATTACCGAAGCTGCTGAAGATATTCGTGTTTTCCTGAACGATGGTAATGGAGATTACAATGACTTTACTGTTTTCGATATGCCAAATGCCAGTAACCCAAGTACTAATGAAGGTTCAGACTTTGATCACGATGGTCGTATTGACATTGCTATAGGAAGCATTCAAAACGACAATGTAAGTGTATTTATGGGGTCCAACTCCAATATTTTTGACCCTGAATTAGGATATGAAGCCGATACCGGCGTAAGAGGTGTAACCGTAATTGATGCTAATGGTGACGGTTGGGATGACATTGTCACTGCCAATAGAAGTTCAAGTACCTACTCTATTCTTTTAAACGATGGTACAGGAAGCTTTCAAGCACCTACAACGATTAATGCCAGTATCAATGGAGAAACCTCTATCGTTGCGGTAGACCTTAACAATGATGGTATTCAGGATTTAGCTATAGGTGGATTTAACAGCAGTGATGTTCTTACCCTAATCAATGATGGACAAGGTAACTTTACCGAAACCGACACGGTTTCTATTTCTGGTTCCCCTTGGATGATGGCCACTGGAGATGTGGATAATGATGGAAATGCAGATATTATTTCCGTAAATTCTTCTTCTGGTGAAGTAAGTATCCTATTGGGTGATGGTTCAGGAAACCTTTCTCTTTTCAATGAATATGCCGTAGGTAATTTTTCACTTGCCATTGATGTAGGTGATATTGATGGAGATGGAGATCTTGACTTTATTGCCAGTAATTTTGGCTCTTCAGATTTCACACTTTATGAAAACGTAGGTGGAGGAGTTTTTGGAAATCCAATTACCTATGATGCCGTTCAGGCAGGTTCTTGTGCTATTTTGCATGACAGAAACAATGATGGGGCCATGGATATTACCTTGGTAGATGAATTGGAAGATGTTATCATTCTTTATGAAAACTCCCCTATTCTTGATGCAATTGATATTGTAAAGCAAGACGATCTTATCGTTTATCCGAATCCATTCACAGATCGTATTTCAATTAAAGGTTTAACACAAGGAACGGCTAAGATTACCATTTACGATTTACAAGGTCGTGTTATTTATACCACTAACTTCTTGTCTTCAGGTCTTAGCACTATAGATATTGGTGATATTCCTTTAGCCGAAGGTAATTATATCCTTGAAATTGAAGAAGTTGGATTACGTAAGAAAAAACGAAGAAAAATTATTCGCAAGAAGCGTAGAAAATAGTAGATAAGATCCGTTGAAACACCTTTTTTCCATTTTCTGCTGCCTTAGTGCTATTGCAGCCATAGGCCAAACGAATACGGAAGTGTTTTTAATGGATCTTTCTTTTTCCGAAGAACACTTCGAAGTTTCCAATTTCAAGAACATTTCCAATAATGAAGGATACGACAACCAACCATCCTTCACTCCTAATGGATTTCTTCTATTTGCCAAAACCAATCAGGATCAAACAGATATTTCCATCTTCGATCCAGAAAGAGGATCTAGTGGATGGATGTTCAATTCAACCCCAGGAGGAGAATATTCCCCACAGTTAATAATCAATTCCAAAGACATTGCCGCGGTTCGATTAGACCCAGATGGTAAACAGCGATTGTACCGTTATAATACTGAATTACCTCCCTCAGAATTCATTAAAGATCTTCAGGTAGCTTATTATGCTTTCCATGATGAAAATACGGTGTTGAGTTCGGTACTTTCAGGAGATCGTTTAGATCTAGTCCTTTCAGATATTACATTACAAAAAAATGACACCCTTCTTGAGGCTACTGGCCGTTCCATACATAAGGTTCCCAATTCAGAAGCAATGAGTTACACCGCTGTCAATGAAGAAGGGAATTGGGATGTTTATCAATTGGATATAGATTCCCGTGAAAGTTTTTTTGTAACACAATTGCCCATAGGAATCCAAGATCATGTCTGGTTAGATGACTCAAAACTACTTATAGGGAGTGGTGACAAGTTATTTCTATACGATCTTTTTGGTAGTGGTGATTGGAAACAAGTAGCTGATCTTTCACCTTATAAAATTCAAAATATCACCCGTATGGCCGTGAATGCCAAGGTTACAAAATTGGCCTTGGTGGGAGAAACGCCCTCCCCTTCAGAAATTGTACAAGCTCACATTGCACCTTATAACGAAGGAAGGTTGAAGGACTTTGCAAATGCTTTTTCTGAAAATGTAGTTGTGCGTAATTTTCCGAAAGACACCATGTATGTAGGAAGGAAACAGTTGCAGATGAGTTATGATCAATTCATGAAAAATAATACCAACTTAAGTGTAGAGGTAAAAAAACGGATGGTATATAAAAATATCGTTGTTGATGAAGAGGTTGGCACTGTAAATAACCGAACCAATCGTCATGCTACCGTCTATGAAACAGGAAATGGCACCATTTTGTCTATGACTTTCATTCAGAACAGGAAGACTTCAGAAGACCCTGTAACTATAGTAGACAAACAATTGGAGGCTTATAATGCTCGGGATATCAATGGATTTATGGCTACATATTCCTCAGATATTCAATTATATTCTTTTCCTGATAAATTGATTTCTGAAGGACAAACTGGTATGAAAAACAACTATGGTTCCTTCTTTAAAGCCACTCCAGATCTTAACTGTACTATTAAAAATAGAATTGTCATTGGCAACAAAGTTATCGATGAGGAATTCCTGACCATTAATGGAAAAAACTACTCAGCAATTGCGATTTACGAAGTAGAGAATGGATTGATTTCCAAAGTAACCTTTATTCAATAAAATGAGGATATTCGTACTGTTTTTAGGTCTATTACTATCGCTTACAATGATAACAAGCTGTGAAGGGGATGAAGATAAATTCCCAGATTGCTCTTTGGTACTGTGTCCTCCAAATTCCTTTTTATTGAATTATCAAGATACAGATGGCAACCCCCTAATCAATACGGTCTTTGTAAAGGATTCCTTTAAACTATTTAACCCTACTTCTACCCAATTCATAAGAACATTGCCTGAAGAGAATAGATTAGCTGTATTATATGAACGTATTGAAAGCGGAGCAAATTATTTCTTAGAATTGGATACCGACGAAATAGATACGTTAATGTTTCATTATACAACCCGTGCTGAAACCTGCTGTACGATTTTCACCTTGGACTCTTTACAATTTAATGGGGTTACTACTCCATTTGCTTCTACAGAACAAATCGTTTTAGTAAGAGAGTAATTTGGCGCTATTATTTTTACTAATTTTAATGAATTCGTAACGCCATGAAAAATATTCTACTCTTCCTCCTTTTTTTGAATGTGTTTTTATTGACCGCACAAACCAATTCTAAGATGTACGATATCATTTCTAACATATCTGCAGACCGAATTGAAAAAGACATCACTCAGTTAGCAAATTTTGGAACACGTCATACCCTAAGCGATACGGTTTCGGAAACTAGAGGGATTGGAGCAGCAAGGCGCTGGATAAAATCTGAATTCGATAAAATATCTCAAGATTGTAATGGCTGTTTAGATGTTTTCTACCAAAAAGATTTGGTGAAAGAAGGCGCCAACCGAAGAATTACAAAAGATGTATGGGTGGTGAACGTTGCTGCTGTCCAAAAAGGCACGAAATACCCAAATAGATACATCATCATGAGCGGTGACATAGATTCCCGTATAAGTGATCCCAATAACTTTACAGACAACTCTCCTGGCGCCAATGACAATGCCAGCGGAATGGCCGGAGCAATGGAAGCAGCTAGAATATTAAGTAAGTATTCTTTTGAAAGTAGTATTGTGTACCTAGGATTAAGTGGTGAAGAACAGGGGCTTTTTGGAGGAAAAGGATTTGCCAATTATGCCAAAGAAAACGGATGGGAAATTATAGGCGTGCTTAACAATGATATGATTGGAAACATTACGGGAGTAGATGGTGTTGTAAGCAATCGTGATTTCCGAATTTTTAGTGAGCCCGTACCACCTACAGAGTCTGAAGAAAATAGAAATAGGAGAAGATACACAGGAGGTGAAGTGGATGGTATTTCTAGACAGTTAGCCCGGTACGTACATAAAACAACACAAACATACATGCCAGAAATGAATCCTATGCTTATATATAGATTAGATCGTTTTGGAAGGGGTGGACACCACAGGCCCTTTTGCGATGCAGGATTCCCTGGGATACGAATTATGGAAGCACACGAAAACTATACACAACAACATCAGGACATCCGTAATGAAAATGGTATAGAATATGGAGACAAGTTAAAGTTTGTCAACTTCGATTATGCCGCTAAATTAACTGCGGTTAATGCCATTAACATGGCTAGTTTGGCCTCAGCACCCCCACCACCAAGTAATGTAAAGATTGGGGGGATTGTAGAACCTGCTACCAAATTAAGATGGGACAAAGTTGAAGGAGCTGTTGGATACAAGATCTATTGGAGAGATACCACCTCCCCTACCTGGGATCATAGCCGCACGGTAGGTGATGTTGCTGCTTTCACCTTAGAAGGCATTGTTATTGATAATTATTTTTTTGGGATAGCTTCTATTGGAAAAGATGGAGATGAAAGTGTTGTTGTTTTCCCAGGAGGAACTTTTAGAAACTAAATTTGGATCTTACATGAAATACATTTTATATACGCTTTTGCTTACATCCTTTACTTTGGGTGCACAATCACAATCCTTCAGTGAACAAGACAGGCTAATGGGCTCTATTACTCCAGAAAGAGCTTGGTGGGATCTACAACATTATGACCTTTCTGTTGAAGTATTTCCATCTTCAAAATCCATATCGGGAACCAATACCATTACGTACAAGGTATTGGAAAATAAGAAGGTTATGCAGATAGATCTTCAAGAGCCCATGAATATTGATAAAGCTACCCAAAACGGAAAGGAACTTACTATAAAAAGAAAAGGCGCCATACATTATATAAAACTAAAAAAACAACGACAAGGAGAAGAAAACAAGATTACGATCTATTTTTCTGGAACACCAAGAGAAGCTGTACGTCCGCCATGGGACGGAGGATATACTTGGGATAAGGATAGTTTTGGCAATGATTTTATAGCCACCTCCAACCAAGGAATCGGAGCCAGTATTTGGTGGCCCAATAAAGATCACCCTTCAGACGAACCAGACAAAGGGATGGACTTGGCAATCACTGCACCTTCTCATCTCGTTGCTGTAGGTAACGGAAGACTTCAGAAAACGGAAGATCATGGCACAACCAAATCTTGGCATTGGAAAGTGGTAAATCCCATCAATAATTATGGGATCAATGTAAATATTGGGGATTATGTGAATTTTTCTGAAAAACATGAAGGCCTTAAAGGGGATTTGGATATGGATTATTGGGTACTCAAGGAAAATCTTGAAAAAGCTAAATTCCAGTTTGAGCAAGTACCCATGATGATGAATGCTTTTGAATATTGGTTTGGGCCCTACCCTTTTTATGAAGATAGTTTTAAATTGGTAGAAGTCCCATATTTGGGAATGGAACACCAAAGTAGTGTAACCTACGGTAACAAATATGGCAATGGTTATTTAGGTCGTGACTTAAGCGGTAGCGGATGGGGATTACGATTTGATTTTATCATTATACATGAAGCTGGGCACGAATGGTTCGCTAATAATATTACCAATAAAGATGTGGCAGATATGTGGATTCATGAAGGCTTCACAGCATACAGCGAAAATTTGTATCTAGATTATCATTATGGCCCTATAGCATCTACAGAATATGTTACAGGAACACGAAATCTCATTCAGAACGATCGCCCAATCATTGGCACCTACGGTGTACGCAACTCTGGAAGTGGTGATATGTATTACAAAGGAGCTAATATTCTCCATACCCTACGGCAATTGCTCGAGGATGATAAAAAGTGGAGGGGAATCCTTCAAAAAATGAACAAGGAGTTCTACCATAAAACAGTAACCTCTAAAGAGGTCGAAGATTTTTTTCAGTAAGGAAACGGGAATAGATCTAACCGAGTTTTGGGAACAATACCTTCGAACAATTAAGTTTCCCAAAGTAGAATTTCAAATGGACGGAAACATCTTGAAGTTTCGGTATGTAAACATTATTGAAAAATTTGATATGCCCGTAATTATGCTCGTAAATGGAAAGGAAGAGTGGATTTTCCCAACGGCAGATTGGAAAACAAAAGAATTTAGCAACCCCATAAAAGAAGCCAAGGTTAAGATCGATTTTTATGTCGATTCTGAAATGATAACCCAATGAAGCAAGAAAAACCCGAACTCTATTTTCCACGGGATGTAGAATGGCGCGATTGGCTTTTGCAGCATCATGATCAATATCCCAATGGCATATATCTCATCCTATACAAATTGGAAACAGGTATTCCTACCATGCGCTGGGAAGAAGCTGTTAAAGTGGCATTGTGTTTTGGTTGGATAGACAGTACCGTAAAAAGTTTGGGAGGTGGAAGAAGAAGGCAATATTTTTGTCCAAGAAACCCGAAAAGTACTTGGAGTAAACTCAATAAATCACATATTTCTGAATTAGAACCTCAAGGTCTCATTCACAAAAGTGGTTGGAAAATGATAGAATTGGCTAAAGAAACTGGCACTTGGACCGCTATGGATCATGTAGAAAACGGCATCATTCCCGAAGATTTACAAATGGCATTCAATACAGCCCCGTTAGCCTATGAAAACTATCTGGCTTTTGCCCCTGGTTATCGTAAAGGATACCTAAGTTGGTTGCATAGTGCAAAACGGGAAGAAACCCGAAAAAAGAGAATTTTTGAAATTATAAAACTCTGCGAAGCTAACGTAAAATCAAGGAATTAGGCACCTGTTATTAAAGAGAAAGGTTAAATAACGAATTGTAATTTTTAGTTTCAAATACTTTAAACTATATTTGGAAGCAACTTAATAAAAGGATCGATTACCATCTATACAGTATCGGCACCAAGATTAAAGTTTTGGTCATCTCCCCAGACGGAAATGTAAGGTTTGCGTCAACCAGGACTACTCTAATTGAGGTGCCTTTTTTATTCCTTTTAAAACTCTCGGTTTAATCACTTCATTGAAAATTTATAATAAATGCCCATAGCTCAGTTTAATTTGGCCGAAGCCATTGCTCCCATGGACAGCCCAATTATGGCCGATTTTGTAAACAATACCGATAGGATGAATGCATTGGCCGAAGCACACCCAGGCTTTATATGGAGGTTAAAGACAGAAGAAAGTGATCATGCATATACCATTCAAGCATTTGATAACGAAGCTATTATTATAAATATGAGTGTATGGAGAGATAAGCAGAGCCTATTTGATTATGTATATAGTTCTGGACATGTTGAAATATTTAAAAGAAAAAAAGAATGGTTTTCAAAAATGTCAAAAATGCATATGGTTCTCTGGTATGTAGATGACAACCACACCCCTACCATTAAGGAAGCAAAAAAGCGATTGGACTATCTGCATGAACACGGAGAAAGTGATTATGCTTTTACATTTAAAAGTAACTACTAATCATGGGGTTTTATGACCTATCCAAAGAAGAAAGGGTTAAAAAAGTAGCCGATATCCAGTATGAGATGGAGAAAGCCTTTCAAAAAGGGTCGCACACCCCTTTTCTTAGCTATTTTGATGATGAAGACACTTATATAAGAAAGGCTGCATATCTAGGAGTAGGCCGTATTTACAATCAGGATATAAGCTTACGGAATGCTATTTTAGAAACCCTCAACGCTCTTGCTAGCCACGAAAGTGAACTGATACGGCAAACCGTTATAAATGCTGCTGGAGAAATTGGGATGTTTCAATTTGAAAAAGTACACCATTTCTTTGATAAAGCCTTGTTCGATGCACATCATAGAGTTAGAAATGCCGTAATTGGTTCCTTGAAAAAAATGGGGCAAAAGAATCCCGAGCCTACCTTAATATGGGCCAAGGAGTATTTAAAACATCCCGATAAAGAAGTCCGACGCGAAATTTGCCATGGAATCGAACTAAGAGGTCGAACACACCCCGAAGATATATTGCCATTACTGGAAACTCTTCAAGATGATGAAACACGAAGGGTGCGTGATACACTGGTTCATGTTATTGGCCAGATTAGCTATAAAAAGGGATGCCTTCCCAAAGTGATTAAAGCATTAAACAACTGGAACAACAAAGAGTTGGTGAGAGATGCCGTAGATGAAATCATTGATGTACATAGTGAGAAGCGCTATGCAAAATTTTCTGCCTTATCACAGGAGATGGTTATCTCATATCTATCAAAAAATTATAAACACTAAAAATAGGTTAACTATCTATGCCTTAAACTTCTATAAACGCAGGTTTGTTAATATCAATTGAACCTTAAAACCCTTCTTTAAATCGAAAACCATTCTTTACAATTTATTAAAGGGCAAAAGTGGAATAAAATTTGACTGAAATTTGTAAATTTAACATACTAAACTTTAAAAAATCGACAACATGGTAAAAGCTAAATATCAAGGTGTTTTGGAACTAGGACAAGAACTTAATATCCAAAATGGTGATGTAAAAGAAGAAAACGGCGTACTACACATTACAGGTACAGCTGCTAACCAATACGAAAAGAACTTATTATGGGATGCTATTAAAGCTGCCGGTGGTGAAAGTCCATCAGATATTATGGCGGATATCAATGTAGCAGACACTTCATATTATGCACGTCACACCGTAGCAAGTGGAGAGTCTTTAAGCAAGATTGCAAAACATTACTACAAAGATCCTATGAAGTACACCGCTATTTTTGAAGCAAACAAACACATTCTTGATAATCCTGATATGATTCATCCAGGACAAGAATTAACGATCCCGAATCTATAATTCAGAATTATATAGTAAATTAAAACTGCCTTTCGGGGCAGTTTTTTTATGGAATCACTTTTTTCAGAAATATCACCTTTGGTTTTAGCAGGTCTTTTCCTGCTGGGTGCTTCTACATTTACCCTCTCCACCATAAGTGGCGGTGGCGGTGCTATGATGCAAATACCAGTGCTAAATTTTCTAATTGGAGCATCACAAACGGCACCTGTAATCAATTTGGGCGCTTTTATTAGTCGTCCTACGCGTATCCTTATATTTTGGAAATACATTGTCTGGAAAGTGTTTTGGTATTTCGTACCAGCTGCTATGATTGGAGCTGTACTGGCTGCATGGCTTTTCTCCGAAGTAAAAATCTATTGGATTCAGCTTTTGGTAGGGTTATTTCTGGTGAGTACCATTTTTCAATATAGCTTTGGTAAAAAGGATCGTTCGTTTCCAGTAAAAACATGGTATTTCATACCCCTTGGATTTTTCGTTTCCATTATTGGAACCTTTACAGGTGGCATGGGTCCTATTGTAAACCCATTTTTAATCAATGCTGGGATTGATAAGGAATATTTGGTAGGGACCAAAGCTGCCCAGTCCTTCTTTTTAGGAATGGCCCAAGTAAGTGGTTATGTATTCTTTGGCTTATTCACCCCAAAACTTTGGAGTTACGGAATAGCATTGGGGTTAGGTGCTATTTTAGGGAATCTCATTGGGAAATGGCTATTGTTTAAAATGAGTAAATTGGCTTTTAGAAGATGGTTAATTGCCATCATGGTTTTAAGCGGTACTGTATTGATTATTAAATCTTTAACTGAAATACTTTAATTCAAGATGTCAAAAATAAATATCCAAGGAATTCTATTCGATGAAAAATCGTCCTATCAAAATGGTCCTAAATTGGCTCCTCCCTTAATAAGGGAAGCTTTGCATTGTGGTTCTCTTAATTTATTTTCTGAAAACGGAAAATCTATAGATAGTTCAAGTATTGAAGATAAAGGTGATTTTGAAATAACAGAATATTTTGAAATCGAATCCATTACCCAAAAAAACCTGGATATGGGCCATAAGATCTTGACTCTTGGTGGAGATCATTCTATCACTTTCCCTATCATAAAAGCACATTATGAAAAGTATCCGAAACTGGATATCCTTCAAATCGACGCCCATTCAGATTTGTACCACGAGTTTGAGGGTGACCCTTATTCTCACGCCTGTCCTTTTGCTAGAATTATGGAAAACAAATTAGCAGTTAGACTCGTACAGGTAGGAATAAGAACGTTAAACACACATCAAACAGAACAAGCAGAGAAATACAATGTAGAAATCCATCAAATGAAAAATCTGGACCTTACAAAGGTTTCCAAATTCGAAAATCCATTATACATATCCATTGATCTCGACGGGTTTGATCCAGCTTTTGCTCCCGGGGTTTCTCATCACGAACCTGGGGGACTATCATCCAGACAGGTTATCGATTTAATTCACAATCTGGATGCAGAGATTATTGGCGCAGACATTGTGGAATACAACCCAAATAGGGATTTTCAGAATATGACTGCTTTCTTAGCTGCCAAATTAATGAAAGAGTTGCTGGGAAAAATGTTATAGGATTATAAAGATGGCTTTTCTTAACTGGTGACCCATTCGTTTTAATCTCATAGAATGTTAGCGTTGTTGTCCCCATTTATGAACTGTCAGTTTAATCTCAACAAGAAGACATATCTTTATAACTAGTATATACAGGGAGTGATAAAAATCACTGATTTTTTCAGAAAAACCACCACTATGTCATCTTTCAGAAAAAAATATCATTTCATTAGCTTTCTAATTGGGCTGTTCCTATTTGTTAGTTGTAGCTCTGACGGAGAAATCATTGTAGTTCAGGAAACTGAAACAACAGTTGAAGAGGCACCTCTAGAAGCGTTAAGTGAAAGCGAACTAGATTATATAACGAAGCTTTTAATTGTTGAACAGGATTTACCTTCTCTTTGGGGGGATTTCAACAGTTTAAGAGAATGTCCCATTTTTATTATTACTGGTCCAGATCAAGGAATATTCATAAACCCTCAGGATACTTATTTGGAGTTAAATACTCCAATAACTTATGAAGTTGATGGATATGAAGAGGTGCCATTATATAGAAATGATTTATTACTCGAGTTTGCAAAGAATGAGATCAATGGGGGCCTGTGGAGTTTTCTACAATATGGGGGTGTTGATTTTTTTGTTTACAATATCACTCAAGAACCTCCTTCAGATTTTTATAGTGGCTACAAAAATAGAAATGGACACTTTCATGCTTCCGTATTTTATCATGAATTGTTTCATACTTATTCTTATTTTAAAAATCGTGATTTATTTATGGGTGAAAATCATGTTTTTGATATTGTCAATTATCCCATAAATGAAGAAACACTTCCTTTCCAATTACTTTTGTTCGATGTTATGATTGATGCTTACCATCAAGATACCCTAGAACAAAAAACCAAGATTCTGCAATATTATGTGAGTATTCAACACGAATTAAATCGATTGGACCACACACCAGAAAATTTAATTAGAAAACATGGATTCTATCAAGAAAAAATAGAAGGTTCAGCACGATATATTGAGGTTTTCTCAACGTTAAATTCCCTTGATAATAACACGGTTGATGATCCTACCCATGGTTATAAAAATTATGCCGATAACATATCAAACAATTCAGAAGTACTTACTGTATATGGATTTAGAATGTTTTACCATACGGGAGCAGGTGCCTTACATCTTTTAAATGAGTTGGAATATCCAAACCTAGGTGAAGCTATGTTTATTCCTACCAACACACCATATGATATTTCTGAATCTTTTTTGAATATGAGTGAAGCCGAAAGAAATGTTGCCTTAGAAGAAGCCAAAACACTCTATGACTGGAATGCCCTAGTAGAAAGAGCTACTTATCTTTTGAGTTTATAAACTATACTTACAATCCACTAATATACCCTCCGTAAACATCTTTAAACCGGAGGCCATCACTCATATAGTATTTACTAAGCTTTTTATGTTCTGCCAAGGCCCAAAGCACAAATTCCTTGAAAAAAGCCCGATCTTCTGGAGTTACGTCTGGAACATACTTGGCCAACAAACGTTCCATAGGAGCAATACTATCTAATTTTTCTCGATAGGCCTCATCACTAAGTGAGTCCAAAAGTTCGAAGCCGCTTTGTTCGAAAAACCAAGAAACCAACTCATCATAGGGATCTACATCACTTTCTTTCTGTAGTTTTTCAATCTTTGGGAAATACCCTAAGAACTCTGTCTTTACAGCATCTGCAATCAATTGTTGAGCCACCGCGGCAGCTCCTTCTTGCTCTCCTTCATAAACCAATTCCACCTTTCCAGTAATGGCTGGTATAATACCCATAAAATCACCCAAACGTACTGTGGTTTGTGTATCTCCATTGTGTAGGGCACGTCTTTCTGCAGTACTCAACAAGTTTTCGAAAGCTGTAATACTCAACCGTGCGCTCACTCCACTCTTAGCGTCAATAAACTCACTTTCACGAGCCTCAAAGCTAATTTGTTCTAAGATGTCCTTGGCTAATTCAGGAACATAGATATGCTCCTTCTCTTTTATGGCTCCAGCCGTTTCCTGTTCGGTAATGGTACGGGCAATTTCCATACTCTCTGGATAGTGGGTTAGTATCTGAGATCCTATGCGGTCTTTAAGCGGAGTCACAATGCTTCCCCTGTTGGTGTAATCTTCCGGATTGGCCGTGAACACAAATTGAGTATCTAAAGGTAAACGCAATTTAAAACCCCGAATCTGGATATCACCTTCTTGTAAAATATTAAACAAAGCCACTTGAATTCTTGCTTGTAGATCGGGTAATTCATTGATCACAAAAATGCAACGATTAGCTCTTGGAATCATCCCAAAGTGGATGACACGATCATCCGCATACGCTAGCTTTAAATTGGCAGCTTTAATAGGGTCTACATCACCAATAAGATCGGCTACAGTAACGTCTGGAGTTGCCAGTTTTTCTGCAAAACGATCATCACGATGCAACCATGTAATGGGGGTATCCTCTCCCTTTTCGGCCAATAATGTTCTTGCATACCGAGAAATGGGTTTAAATGGATCATCATTAATTTCACTTCCTTCCACCACTGGAATATATTCATCCAATAGAGACACCATCTGGCGCGCTAAACGGGTTTTGGCCTGCCCCCTTAACCCCAATAAATTAATGTTATGTTTGGATAAAATAGCCCGTTCCAGCTCAGGAATTACCGTGTATTCATAGCCATGAATACCTTCAAAGGTCGTTTCCTTTCTCATGAGTTTCTGAAGTAAATTACAGCGTAATTCCTCTTTGATGCTTTTAGGCTCGTACCCTATCGTTTTTAATTGTCCAAAGGTTTTTATGTTTCGTATGTCCATACAATTATCTCAATTTCTTTCTTCTGTTATTTTCGTAATCCGTAAAAATCATTTCCCCCAATCCTTTCAATCCAGTGTAGAATGCTCTTCCTTGATTTGCTTCTGTAAAATTATCTACAAACTGTTGCAGGTAGGGATCACTGGCAATCATAAAGGTTGTAATTGGTATGTGTAATTTGCGTGCCTGACGGGCCATGGTATAGCACTTGCTTACAATATGTGGGTCCAGTCCTGCACTGTTTTTATAATATCTGCCGTCGGGTAATTGCATGCAACTGGGTTTCCCATCGGTAATCATAAAAATTTGTTTGTTGGTATTCCGTTTTCTGCGTAGCATATCCATGGCTAATTTTAAACCTGCTACTGTGTTGGTGTGATAAGGCCCTACATTTAAATAGGGCAAGTCCTTAATTTTAATAGGCCAAGCATCGTTACCAAACACCAAAATATCAAGGGTATCCTTAGGGTATCGTGTTGTTATTAATTCAGAAAGGGCCATAGCAACCTTCTTAGCTGGAGTAATTCGATCTTCGCCGTATAGAATCATAGAATGACTGATATCTATCATAAGCACCGTGCTCATTTGTGCTTTAAACATGGTTTCTTCTACCACTAAATCATTTTCCGTAAGGTGAAAATCATCAAAGCCATGGTTTATTTGTGCATTCTTCAAACTTTCTGTCATAGAAATGCGTTCCAACGCATCTCCAAATTGATAGTTACGATACTCTCCAGATTGTTCATCACCCCTACCCGTATATTTGGTTTTGTGATTTCCACTTGTATTGCGTTTCAGCTTTCCAAAAATTTGATCAAGAGCTCTTCTACGTAAAGAACGTTCTAATTTTTCAGATATCTTAACATTACTCTTACCGTCCCCTTCTCCACTACCATCTGGTCGGATTTCTTCACGAATGTATCCTTTGGCTTTTAAGTCTTCAATAAAGTCTTCAATTGTATAATCCTCGGTGGTAAGGTTGTACTCTTCATCCAATTGTCGAAGCCAATCGATTGCCTCATCAAAATCTCCAGAAGTATGTGTAATGAGTTCCTGAAAGATCTCGAACAGCCTTTCAAAGGGAGATTGTTCTTTAGGAGTATGCTTGGTAAAGACAAAACCTGTAGGCCTTTGTGCAAAGTCCTTTTTCGGGGTTTTCTTTTTCATATATATAAAAATACTATAAAACTTATAGAAGGTAAAGGCCTTAACACCTATTTAAGAAAAGCGAGCCTTCATTTTAGTAACTTTATGGATTCAAATAAAACAACCAAAAATTCCCGCTTCGCGGATATCCGTATGAAAAAATTAATCTTCCTGATGCTTTTATGCATCGTCTCTTCTTTATCGGCACAAAAAATTTCCATGGACATCTTAAAAGATATGAAACCCCGAAATATTGGGCCGGGTGGCATGTCTGGCCGTGTCACATCCATTGATGTAGTCCATGCTAACCCAGATGTTATGTATGTTGGTACTGCCTCTGGAGGATTGTGGAAATCCACCAGTGGAGGTATAAAATGGTTTCCTGTTTTCGATGATCAACCTACAGCCTCTATAGGTGCGGTAGCAGTTCAACAGAGCAATCCTTCCGTGATTTGGGTAGGAACTGGTGAAGGAAACCCTAGAAATAGCCTGAATGGCGGGTATGGAATCTATAAATCCTTAGATGGTGGAAAAACCTGGAAATCTATGGGATTGGAAAAAACCAGGCATATCCATCGTGTTATTATAGATCCTACCAACCCCAACGTTGTTTATGTAGGTGCTATTGGATCTCCCTGGGGAATTCATCCAGAAAGAGGCGTATACAAAACTACCGACGGAGGAAAAAACTGGAAGAAAATAGTGTTCAACAACAACAAAACGGGAGTTGGCGACATGATTATGGATCCTTCTAACCCAAATAAACTAATTGTTACCATGTGGGAACACAAGCGTGATCCTTGGTTTTTTAAAAGTGGTGGCGAAGGTTCTGGGTTGTACATTACCCATGATGGCGGTGATACTTGGGAAAAACGAACAGATACAGACGGCCTTCCTGAAGGAGAATTGGGTCGTATAGGAGTAGCCATTGCACGAAATAAGCCCAATATTGTATATGCACTTATAGAAGCCAAGAAGAATGCATTATACAAGAGTAATGATGGAGGAGCGAATTGGGAAAAAGTAAATGACAATAGTGATATTGGGAACCGGCCTTTTTATTATTCTGAAATTTATGTAGACCCTCAGAATGAAAATCGTGTCTATTCTATTTTTACCTATGTAAATGTTTCTGAAGATGGTGGTAAAAAATTCACGCAGTTAATGCCTGCATATGGTGTGGATAATGGCGTACATCCAGATCATCATGCTTGGTGGATTCATCCAGAAAATGGAGATTTCATGATTGATGGTAACGACGGAGGAATGAACATTACCAAAGACGGTGGAAAAACATGGCGTTTTATTGGAAATCTTCCCGTAGCACAATTTTATCATATCAATGTGGACAATGAATTTCCGTACAATGTATACGGTGGAATGCAGGATAATGGAAGTTGGCGTGGTCCGGCCTATGTATGGAGATCTCAGGGAATCCGTAACGACTATTGGCAGGAAATTAGCTTTGGGGATGGTTTTGATGTAGTACCAGATCCAGATAACAATCAATATGGCTGGAGTATGAGCCAACAAGGGTATGTAAGCCGTTATGATTGGAAAACAGGCGATAACTATACCGTACGACCTACCCATCCGGATCCCGAGATGCGATTACGGTTTAATTGGAACAGTGCCATCAACATAGACCCTTTTAATAACAGCACGCTTTATTTTGGTAGTCAGTTTGTACATAAAAGTACCGACAAAGGCCTTACTTGGGAGTTGATCTCAGAGGATTTAACCACCAACGATCCAGAAAAACAAAAACAAAGTGAAAGTGGAGGGCTCACCATGGATGCTACAGGAGCAGAGAATCATACAACAATCTTGGTTATAGAGCCTTCTCCCCTTGAAAGAAATATGCTCTGGGTAGGAACAGATGACGGACGGGTTCACTATACTCAAAACGGGGGTACAAATTGGACTGAAGTCACCAATAACATTAAAGGTTTACCTGCAGGAAGCTGGATTGTACAAATAAAAGCCAGTAATAAGACCAAAGGGGAAGCTCTATTGGTAGCTAATGATTACCGAAGGTTTAATTATACGCCTTATGCCTACAGAACTACCGATTATGGTAAGACTTGGACACGAATCGTAGACAAAAATGATGTAATTAGTTACACCTTGAGTATCGTTGAAGACCCCGTTGAGAAAAATTTATTGTTCTTAGGAACTGATGATGGTTTATATGTTTCAGTAGACGCAGGAAGCAATTGGCAAAAATGGACTCATGGATTCCCTACCACTTCTGTAAAAGACTTGGTGATTCAGCAAAGAGAGCATGATTTGGTCATCGGAACTTTCGGTAGAGCTGCATGGGTGTTAGACGACATTCGTCCACTTCGTGAGATTGCAAGAAACAACGCTGTATTAAGTTCAGATATAAAATTATTCGATCCTCCTATAGCATATCAAGCAGCTTACCAACAGCCTACGGGAAGCCGTTTTGGTGGAGATGCTATCTACAATGGAGAAAACAGGGAATACGGAGCTCATTTTAGTTATTATTTTCAGAAAAAAGAAGTTGAGGAAACAGATAAAGAAGAGGATGCCGAAGATGAAGAAACTGAAACTTCTGAAGAAGAGAAACCCAAAGGTCCTTCTAAAGATTCCCTATATCTAAAAATATATGATGGAGATCGTCTCATTCGCAGTTTGAAGAAAAAGATTCCAGATAGCACTGGGATTTACAAATGGACTTGGTATATGAACGAAGCTGGGGTAGATCGTCCTTCCCGAACGATTCGTGAGCGAAAGAACGAACCTGGCGGAGTGGATGTAAAACCTGGGACCTACCGAGCTGAATTAAGTTATATGGAAACCACTTCTCCTACTACCATAAAGGTGGAAAGTGATCCACGTTTAAACGTGAGTCAAAAATCAATAGATGAGCGTTACTCGTATCAAAAAGAGTTGGAAAAAATAACGCAAACTGCGGCCGACGCTGTAAAACAACTGGTTGAAAGTAAAAAGGTAGCTCAGGAGTTTAAAAAGAAAATGAAAAAAGAAGATGATAAGAAGTATAAGGAAGAAATAAAACTCACAGGAACTATCGTGAAAAAGATAGATTCTATCGTGGCCATATATTTAGGTAAGGAAGATAAGCGGCAAGGAATTACCCGAAATCCAGAAGTGAACGTTATGCAACGCATGGGAACTGCCAATTGGTATACCGGAAGTCGCCCTAACGGTATTACAGCTACAGAAGAACGCCTTGTAAAACAGGCAAAAGACGCTCTTAAAGAAGCTCTTTCTACCACCAATGCCTTTTTTAACAAGGATTGGCCAGAATTCAAAGAAAAAATAGAGAATGTAGAATTATCCCCTTTTAAGGAAACCAAAATTTTTAATATAAATGAATAAGAAAACCAACCATCTATTAGCCTTATTGACCATCGTATTTATTTTTAATTTCAATGCCTTTTCCCAAGAAACTGGTGAAGATGATCTTGGAGCTTGGTATATGCTCTTTACAACTAATAAGGTAAGTGAAAAATTGAGTATTCATGCTGAAGTACAGGCTCGTTATTATGAAACATTCAATAATTTCAATCAATTGCTACTTCGGGGTGGATTAAACTATCATATTTCAGATAAGGCCATGGCTACCATTGGATATGGAAATATTACCACAGACACCAACTTTGGTGATATTGATGGTGAGGAAAATGTATCAGAAAATCGTATTTACCAACAATTTGTACTGAAAAATTCTGTAGGTAAATTTAAGTTTAGTCATCGTTATCGATTGGAGCAACGTTTTATAGATCATCCAGTTACTGGAAAAGACACCCAGCACAGAGGGCGCTATTTTTTAAGGGTGACCTACCCTATCAACGAGAATTGGTTTCTTACGGCTTACGATGAAGTCTTCATCAATTTACAAGAGCCTATATTTGGACAAAACCGATTGTACGGGGCGTTGGGTTACAATGTATCTTCCAATTTGGCCATACAGGCAGGATATCTAAAAAATCATTTTACCGGACGTAATTTTGATCGACTTCAGTTAGGTGTGTTCCTTAAAACCGACTTAAGAAAAAAGACGGATACTAATGATCCTAACTAAATAACGTAACTATGAAATCCAGTAAAATTAATTTTACCAATAAGCATGGAGAGGTGCTTTCTGGCCGGTTAGACCTGCCTGCAGATCAGCATCCTCATAACTTTGCCATTTTTGCCCATTGTTTTACCTGTAGTAAAGATTTTTCTGCAGTTAGAAACATAAGTAAAGCATTGGCCTCAGAAGGGTTTGGGGTATTGCGATTTGATTTTACAGGATTGGGAGATAGTCATGGTGATTTTGCGAACACCAATTTCTCTAGTAATGTTGAAGACTTACAGTGTGCTGCAGACTTCTTAGCCAAAGAATATAAAGCCCCATCATTATTGGTAGGACATTCTTTGGGAGGTGCAGCCGCTATTTTTGCAGCTGCAGAAATTGAGACTATTCAAGCGGTTGCTACCATAGGTGCACCTAGCAATCCAGTACATGTTCAAAAACAATTGGGAGAAAAACTTACCGCCATTCAGCAAGAAGGAGAAGCAGTGGTTACCTTGGCTGGAAGGGATTTTACTTTTAAAAGACAGTTTATTGATGATCTAGAATCCTGTTCCTGTACCGAAGCTGCCAAAAAATTGAACAAAGCACTCTTAATCATGCATTCTCCCCAGGATGCCACGGTTTCTATTAAAAATGCAGAAGAGATTTATCATGCTGCACATCATCCCAAAAGTTTTGTAACGCTGGATGGGTCTGAACACTTACTCATGGATCGGAAAAATGCAGCCTACGTAGGAAAAGTGATTGCTGGATGGGCTACCCGATACATTCCCGTTCCTGAAGAAGAAATCATTAAAACCACTCATGATGTTGTAGCCAGTTTGGATGATGAAGACGACTATACTACACAATTAAAGCTGGGCAACCATTATTTTAAAGCTGATGAACCTCTTCGTGTTGGGGGTCATGATTTTGGCCCAACTCCTTATGAATTGTTAGCTGGAAGTCTTTCTGCCTGTACGGCAATGACCCTACAGATGTATGCCAGACGAAAAGGGTGGCTTATTGAAAACGTAGAAGTGCACACCAGTTATTCTAGGGATTATGCTGTGGATTGCAGTTCTTGCGAAAATGATGGAAGTGCTAAAATAGATACTTTTCATAAAGAAATTAAATTCACTGGCGATCTGGATGAAAAACAAATTACCCGTTTACTACAAATTGCAGATAAATGCCCAGTTCATAAAACTTTACACAGTGAAGTTCAGGTCGTCACCAAATTAATAGCGTAATGCTTACTTCAAAGAAATTTGAAGTTTTTGTTCGAGGATATCACAGCGTGATCATTCCAGATTCTGTTGCTGAAAAATTTGCAAAGGCGGGACACAAAAGAGTACAGGTTTTTGCTTTCCATCACAACAAGGAGATTCGCTTTCATGCCGCTCTTCAGAAGATTAAAGGTCAATACCGTATCATGTTTGCCAAAAAGCACCAAAAAGAGATTGGTCTAGAGTCCCATGAAGGTTTTTATCTACAACTACATGAAGATACTTCTAAATATGGAGTAGAAATGCCCGAGGAGCTTCAAGCTGTCCTAGATAGTGATCCAGAAGCTATTCAAATCTTTGATGATTTAACAGATGGTAAAAAAAGAGGGGTGATCTATACTATTCTACGTTATAAAAACTCCCAAACCCGAATAGACAAAGCATTGATTCTTACCGACAACTTAAAATTAGGGGTCACGGATATGAAAGAATTACTGAAGGATAGGCGGTAAGGTTTGCCTTTTTTAAAGAAAGCTAGTACCTTTATTAACTATTATCATACTAACCCAAAACAAACCAGCATGAGAAAAATACATTTGTCCTTATTAAGTCTATCGTTAATTGCATTTATAGGTTGCAAAAATGAAACAAAAAAAGCTGAAGAAGCTGTAGAGGAAAAAGTTGAAGAAGTGGTTGAGGAGATTAAGGAAGAGACAAAAACCCTTGCAGTACATCTTGAGGCAAAAAGTGAGTCTACCGTTACTGGAATAGTAAATTTCTCTGAATCTGAAGGTATTGTATCCATGTCGGCCAAGATGACCGGTCTCTCTGCTGGTACTCATGCCATTCATATACATGAAAAAGCTGATTGTAGCTCGACAGATGGAAAATCATCTGGAGGGCATTGGAACCCTACTTTTAAGCCACATGGTGCTTGGGGTGCTGAAGGAGGTTATCATAAAGGAGACATCGGTAATTTTGAAGTAGGTGAAGATGGTGTTGGTAAGGTAGAATTTACTACCAATGAATGGTGTATTGGATGCGGTGATGAAGAAAAGGATATTGTTGGCAAAGCTATTATTGTGCATCAAGGAACAGATGATTTTACATCTCAACCTAGTGGTGCTGCCGGCGCTCGTGTAAGCTGTGGAGGTATTATAAAGTAATATACAAACCATCTATAGAAAGCGTTTATTTACCTTCCCGGTAGTAAACGCTTTTTTTATACATAAAACTTAATATATAAACTATGGAAACCAAGCTACTGGGAATTGTTCCTGTACTTCCCACGGAAGACATGCAACGCGATTTGGAATTTTATCAATCCAAAGCCGGATTCCAATTACTTCACGAAGATGGTTATTATGCCGTACTAAAAAGGGATGGTATATTTATTCATTTACAATGGCATGCCAATACCAAAGAAGACCCTTTATTGGGTGGATCTGTAGCACGAATATTTGTTGATCACATTCAACCAATTTTTGATGAATTTGTTGCTCGAGGAACTGTCTCTAAAGATAAACTTAGAATGAATACCCCCTGGAACACTCATGAATTTGGATTCTACGACCCGAACAATAATGCTATTTTTATTGCTGAAGCATTAACATAAAAAAGCCTTTCCAGAGGTCTGAAAAGGCTTCACCCCAACAAATGTTTCTTTTTAGGGACGCACTGCGTTTACTTTATGTTTCATTTGCATAGTAGGCTATACTATATAGTAAGCAAGAAAAATGCCAAAATCGGTTTTATAAAAAAGGCCTCACAATAAATGTGAGGCCTAATTCATTTTATAAATGATTCTTATTGCTTAACAATACGTTTCACAGTACTAGAATCTCCAGTATTAATTTGTACAAAGTACAGTCCTGAAGCTAATCTATCCAATGATAAAGTAGTAGTATCTCCTGAATCTGTCAAGTCAATTTGCTGAATGATTCTTCCATTAACATCAGTAATTGTAGCTTTCTCTAATGCAAGATTGCTATTGTTTACTAAGGTTACTTGTCCAGAGGTTGGGTTAGGGAATAATCCAACAAGCTGATCCAATACATTATCGTTTACTCCTGCAATACAAACTCCTAATGGGTCTGTTACGGTAACAACAGCTGTACAATCAGCGGTATTACCATTTGCATCTGTAATAGTAACTGTAATAGTGGTATCTCCAAGATCAGTACAATCGAAGTCTGACTGACTCAATGTAATGTTTGTTGCAGTTCCACAGTTATCTGGTGGACTTCCAGGCTCATAGAAGAACGCTACATAATCATCGGTAGCTGTCCAAACTTGAGAGTTTCTTCCTGGAGTTGCAATACCTGCACTACCATCACTGTTTTCAACTCCTTGAGTTACATTACCATTAGCAGGTATAGCTGTACTATGGATTTCGATACGTCCTGAGTTTTCCCACAAGTGAACTTGTGAAGTTACTCCGTCTGAAGTTCCGAAGAAAGGAACATCATCAAACTCCATTACCAATATACGATCTGGAGCAGTTCCAACAGTTTCGTAACGAATAGTTCCTCCTGCAGATGGATTGATATCTTCCCAAGCAAAAGCAATAATGTTGTTGATACCGTCACCGCCATTTGGAATGGTTCCTCCAGTACAACATCCATCATCAGTTCCTGCATCAAAGAAAATAAATCCGTTTGAAGAAATATAGAACTGTGTATATGTAGTATCAAAGAAGAAGAAGTCGAAACCAACTGGTAGAGCACCAGAAGTTGCATCATCTCCTAAACTAACAGTAGTACCTGTAGCAGTAATATCTATTGGAGCAAATGTTCCGGTCTGATCTACTGCAATTCCACCAGGGTTAAGGTTAGCAACTACATCTTCAATTTCTAAAGTAGCTTGTCCACTAGCATCCAATTCTAAAGTATGGTCTTGACAAACCACTTCTGGAATATCATCAGTTACTTCAAGAGTATCTGTAGCAGCTCCAGTAGCACAAGCAGTAGTTACGTCATAAGTAATTGTGTGAGTACCAACTCCTGCAGCTGCAGGATCGAAAGTATACGAAGTTCCGTTACCGTCATCAGTAACACCAGGACCACTATATACACCACCTGTTGGTGTTCCACCACCAAAAGTCTGAACTCCTTGTCCAACACAAACTTCCTCAGCAGTACTGATAGCTGGTACTGGAGAATCGAAAGATTCAGTACCATCAGTTGTACTTCCTGAAGATCCTTGATCTGCATTAAATCCTAAACCACGCTTGGCAAATGCATCCCAAATAAGACATTCGTTAGCACCACCATAAATAGCAACATCAGCTGCCAAAATAGCATCTCTACCATCTACGAATCCAGGACTACATACTTGAAGTTTCATACCTTCAGTAACCAAAGCCAATGCCTGAATGTTACCAGCATCTTGAGTTACATCACCCGTAAAATTATATACATCTCCATCATATCCATGCTCGTCGATCAATGCCCAAGTTACTTCCCAAAGCATTGTACACCAAGCGTATCCTACTCCGTGAGGAACAGCCAAACCACCAATGTCTCCATAAGTAGTTGGGTTTACTGCTAAATCTGTACTATATGGGTTTGGACGAATACCAGGTCCACCAGGTCCTTGATCTAATAAGTAAGTACCTACTCCTCTAGAATCTGTTCCAGCATCACCAGGTTCAATGGTTAGTACGATACCGTACCAGTCACTCCAGCCTTCTCCCATTTGCTCAGAGTTATTTAAACAACCTACGTTACCTCCACCACCTGTAAGACGGTTAGAAGTTCCATGGGCATACTCATGGGCAATTACTAAGTTATCGAAATCACCATCCTTATCTCCACAAACATACATTTGCATTCTTGGTAAACTACCGTCTGGAGGGGTAGACATATTTGCATTACAGGTTCCGGAACCATCTTGTCCTTCAGAACGACACCAGTCTCCGCCTAAACCACCATTACCGTAGTTATTACTCTGGAAATTTCCAGAAGCTTCATCAAACCCATAAACATATTGTATATCATGCTGTAGGTTACTCCAGAAGAATAAGTTGGTAATTGAAGCTGCTTCATATTGAGTAGCACCAGAATAATCCATATCAAATGGGAATCCAACAAAATCTAATGTTGCTCCACCATCTGGACGAAACCCTGGGTTATCACCATCTTCATAAGCATCTACATTGTTTCCAGTAGTTAAAGTAGATTCTGCTCCTGCAACACCATCAGTATCATGCCATCCAAAAGGAGAAGCAAGTGCTAAAGCAGGATCTCCAACATCTGTTGGTGTTCCTGGAGGTGAGCTGAAATAAGGACTTTCCTGAGGGATTGGGAAAGATTGATACGTATTTGCGCTTAAGTTGTCAACTGCATTAGAACCTGCAGCAGCTAACTTGGCATCATAATTAGGAATATCGAATAAGTTAATATTATAGTTTAACTCACCATCATGTGTATGGCTATGCCCCATACTACAACTTCTAGTCCAGTTAATCTGGTCTAAAATTGTTCCAGTAGTAGCATCTACACGTACACTCCACCAGTTTAGTTGAGATGTTTCTTCAATAGATAAATCCCAAGACAATCTCAATTCTTTATTCTCGTCCATTCTATAAACCAATCTAGCTGGAATATCACTTAGAGAAATACCTCCATCAGAAAGCATTTTTTCTTGAGCAGTATCACCAAGACTAGAAATAACAGAAATTCCTTCTGTAATAGTATAGCTAAAATGGTTTGCAGCACTTTGAACAGCCTCAATAGCTGAAATCGAAGGTGTAGCTGCTGTGATTCCTTTAACTTTTTCAGTATTAATGAATTGTGTATTGGCTTTAATTACATCTCCATTGGATGCAATGTGAACGCTTGATTCACTTCCAAAAACTTCAATTCCATTGATTACTTGACGATAGTATACGTGATGAACTCCACTGGTTCTACTCGTATGCTCATTCTTGATTACCCATTCAGTATCTTGGGTAGAAATTTTGTTTGTTTGCAACAATTCACTCAATTGTTGGTCAATTGTTTGCTGCACATTCTGGGCATTCACTGTTGCTGTTAAGCAAAGTAGAACCATACAGAAAGCAAGCATGGTAAATTTTCTCATAGTTAAAAATTTAGATTAATTTAATAATTAGGGGATTTCAGCTCTGAGCAAATCTACCAAATTAGAATGCATGCTACAAGTAAAAAACTCATTTTTAACCAGTGTTTTTCTCACTTTTTTATCATTTCAACATCTTAATTGTTAAAAGTTTAAAGAAGAATAGGTGATCCATTTAGAGTTATTAAGGTATCATACTAAGGCGATAGGGTAACTTTGCAAGTTGGTGAATTTGTTCATAAACAATAGTGTGCAATACTATTTGAAGGTAATTTAACTATCTTGTCTTCCCCAACTAAACTGCTTAGATGACCCAACCGGACCATTTGATTAAAGAAATACAACATGGAAATGAAAAAGCTTTTTCTTCCATCTATGAGATGTATTCCGGCGCTATACATGGAGTCATTTTTACCATTTTAAAAGATCAAAGTCTAACGGAAGAGGTATTGCAAGATGTTTTTGTAAAAGTTTGGAATAATTCTCAATCGTATACTCTTGGTAAAGGGCGCTTTTATACCTGGTTATTAAATATTGCAAGAAATACTGCTATAGACCGATTACGTTCTAAAGACTACAAAAATGCCCGTAAAAACCTTTCCACAGAAAATTTCGTAGATATAATATCTGGACATGATAATCTTTCTGGAAAAATGGACGCTATAGGAATAAAGAAGTTTGTAGAAGCTCTCAAGCCTATTTGTATACAAATTATAGATTTACTCTACTTTAAAGGTTTTACACAAGCTGAAACAGCTAAAGAACTGAATAGTCCATTAGGAACCATAAAAACAAGAGCTCGTAATTGTATGAATGAACTACGTAATTTAGTTTTGGAAAAATAACAAATGACGAAAGAAGAAATCATAGCATCTGGATTATTGGAACTGTACGTCACAGATTCCCTTTCACGCCAAGATATACAATTGGTAGAAGAGGCCATTGCGAAGTATCCAGATTTGATTTCAGAAATTGAAGAAATTGAACGGAGCCTTATGGTGCTTTCAGAAGAAGTAGGTGGAAAAGTTTCGGATGAAATTTGGGATAAAATACAAGGACAGACAAACAATATTCGACATATAGACAAAGCTCCGCCTAAGAGAAGTATGGGGGCACTTACAGGGTGGGCTGCTGCCATTTTATGCTTCCTTGGACTGTTTTGGATGATTAAAAACAATAGTGACCTAAAAGAACAATTACGCTACAGCAATACGCAAAACAAAGTACTTCAGGAAAAAGTAGACATACAAGGCATACAATTAACAGAGGCATCAGAATTGTTGGAAATGGTACGTTCTCAGGATTTTGAAGCCATAAACCTTCCTGGTAATGAAGCGGTTTCCCCAAGTTCTTACGCCACGGTTTATTATAACGCAAAAGAAAATCTGGCTTATATTGATGCCAAAGGCCTCCCAGTTCCTCCCAATGGAAAAGTATATCAAGTGTGGTCTTTAAAAATGGAACCCCTTACTCCTAGTAGCGTTGGGCTCCTTACAAATTTTGAAGATACGGAAAGCAGATTCTTTAAAGTTGAAAATATACCAACCCCAGAAGCATTCGGGATTACCTTAGAACCTAAAGGTGGAAGTGAAAGTCCATCTTTGGATCAACTATATGCACTTGGAACAATTGCCCCTTAGTCTTTAACAATTCTAAAGATGGTTGATGTGTTTGAAAAATTAACTCTAAGAAAATAGAGTCCGGTTTGTAAATGATCTACAGGAATGGATATTGAAGCCACCCTCGTTTTCAACCTTTTTGCAACCACTCTTTTACCTATTACATCATATATTTCATAATCATGAATTAGATATTCTATTGGGTTTTCTAAAGTAAGTTGGTCACGGGCTGGATTGGGTGTTACATTCATACCGCTACTTAAAACTACAGGATCATCATCACTTTCAGTAGGTGGATTTAAGATAAGATTGAAGCTACATATAGCAACATTTCCTGCTAGGTCTTCTGCCTCAAGAGTCACCAATACCGAGCCCTCTGTTAGTATAGTTCCAGGAGGGGGTGTCTGTGTTTCTCTTGCCAAAAGTGAATTGGAACAGTTATCTTGAACAAATAGCCTGAAAAAATAATCAGGAATTGAATAACCATCGCCAGTGGCATACGTAATCATTATTTCTTCAGGACAATCAATAAATGGTGGTTCGATATCTTCAGAAACCACTATTTCAACCGTTTCCTGAGAAGCTGGGAAACAAGGGGATTCCGAAAAACTGTATACTATTTCATGAGTTCCTACTCCAGCTTCTACGGGATCGAAGGAAAAATTAGTTCCATTTCCATTATCGCTAATCCCTGGACCTGAATATACCCCGCCCCTTGGAAAACCGCCTGTTAGAAATCGTAACTCCTCAGATGTATTGCATATGCCTTCTAATTCCAGATCGAAGCGAGGCTCTAATTCTTCAAAATCGAAAGAAGGAAATTCATCACCTAGCACAAAAGGCCCTCCTGAATCTGCAAAAACCCCCATTCCTCTGGTAGTAAAAGCCTCCCAAAGTAAACAGGTCATTTCGGGTCCGTATATACTTTCTGCAGCAATTAAAATACCATCTCTCGCATTTACAAAACCTCCTATAGATCCTGTATAACGAAACCCTTCTATAACAACTGCCAAAGCCATGATATTACCCGCATCTTGGTTAATATCGCCTGTGAAGCTGTAAATATTAGGGTCAAAACCATATTCTTCAATCAATCGCCAGGTAATTTCCCATAAAATAGTTGCCCAGACGGTTCCTACCGCATGGATACTCATACCTTCTTCCAAGGATGCGAAAGTAAGTGGATTTAGGTCTGTATCCATCGTGTAAGGGTATGCCCTTACTCCAGGGCCATCTATGGATTGCCCTCTTAGGTAAGTACCAATTGTTCTGGGTGTAAGTGGGGTATCCTCAGCTTGCATAGTAAGCATCATAGCAAGCCAATCACTCCAACCCTCTGTAGGGCTCTCTTTATACGATAAGTTTCCATCACCAATAGTGAGCCTAGCTGATAGCCCATGGCTATACTCATGAACAAGCACCAAATTATCATAACTACCATCTCTGGTATTACATTTTCCCATTACCAAGGTTGGGCTTACACCATCCCTAGGGGTAACCATAAAGGCATTGCAAGGCCTAATACTGCTCTGTGTGTGAGCCAACAAAGGATCTCCCCACATGCCTCCTTGACCATAATTGTTATATTGGAAGTTCCCGGAACGCTCATCAAAGCCATAGGTATAATATATATCATGAACCGTATTGCAGGTATAAAATATATTGGTTATAGCTGCATCTTCAAATTGGTTTTCTTGTGTATACTGGGTATCAAAAGCAAAACCACTGAAATCCAACTCGCTTCCTCCAGAGGGTTGATAACCATAATTATCATCTGCCTCAATAGCCGTTACATTATTCCCTTCCGTTACATGACTATCGGGCCCTTCAATTCCATTGGTATCGTGCCAACCATACGGAGATCCTATAGGAAAGTTTTCATATTCGGATATATTTCTATTACCATAGAAAGGGCTTTCTATGGGTAATTTAAAAACTTCGTAGCAATTTTCGCAAAACGCAGCATCGCCCTCCTCTCTAGCTTTATAATTAGGAATATCATATAGGTTTTCATGGTAATTTGCAGGCCTATCTTCAGCAAGATCACACAGGGTTACTAAATCTTCCTTTTTTATTACTCTATTTTCCGTAATATGGTACCAGACATCCCAATAATGCTCATAATCTTTTTCAAATACATTGGCTTGCCAAATAGGTATCAGGCGTCCCTCCCAAAGTGTATATCTATAGTACATCCGAACCTCTCTCTCAAAAATTCCTCCATGATCAAAATGGACCTCATACGGATCATTTGTATTTGACTTCTCAATAACTTCAAGAGGTTTCAGGCTTTTATAGCCCAAGTCTTTTATAATCTCTTTTAAAGCTATTTCTGGTTGTAGGTTTTCTTTTGAAGCAATAGGTGCAGCACTTACTTTATTCAACACAAAATTATTACTATTGTATAGTAACCGACCATCTTGTGCTATATGAATACTGGATTCTGTATTCAGTATTGGGACCCTATTAATTGCCTGTTGAAAGTAAACATGTCTTACATTGCTTGTTCTACTTACCACATCTTTATATATAACTACATCTCCAGAAGCAACGTCAAGGTTTTGGCTCTTTAATTGCTGAACAACGAGTTGCTTGACATCTTGAGCTTGTGCAGCAAAAAGGAAGCCACAAGCGAAGAGGATGCAAAGAATTAGTTTTTGTGGTTGATACATTTCTGGAGATTTCCAATAAATATATTCAATAACACCCCAAAAAACTATTTATTCTAGTCTTCTTTTATGAAATAAAGGATTGAGAGAGATTACAAATTTTTGATCTTTTCCATAAGTAAAGGCCCCATTTCAAAAGCTGCTTCCATCAATTCTTCTTTAATTTGCTTCACTTTTTTATTCTTTCCATTGGCTTTGTACACCAATGCAGAATGATATGCTGCCATAGGCTCGAAAGTTTTCCCTTCAACATGGTCATCAATTGTTTTTAAGGCTTCCTTAGGCAGTTTGTTTTTTAATTGGGTCAAAGCCAAAAGGTGATAGACCTCTGGAGTAGGACGGTTCTCAATCTCTGTCTCTGCCAATTGCAATGCACTTTCGGGCTTTGCATCAGCATAAGATTCAATAAGATAGGTATTGTACATAGCTCCATAGTTCCCTTCTTCGATAGCCTTTATAAAGTTATTATGGTACTCCTCTGTCTTGGAAGGGTTGTTTTCTAATGAATACAGCTCAGATTTTAACAAATAATACTCCGGTATAGTATGAGTAGCCATGACAGAATCTAAAATACGATGAGCTTCTTCCGTGTTTTTGTTATGGGAATAAGCTATCCAGGCCAAGCCCTTTTTTACATATGCATTATCAGGCTGTAGCTGAAGTGTTTTCAGGTAATGCCCATAAGCTTCTTTAATTCGGCCTGCATGTCCATAATAGTCTCCTAGGTTGCTATAAGTCCAAATCTTCAATGGCTTGCTATTTCTGGATTCGGCAATGGCTTTTGCATCTTCCATAAATTTTATAGCATTGTCTAAATCACCTTTGTAATCATTCCATTTAGACAGACGAATGAGGTAATTATAATCGCTTAAATTCTTTGTTGAGTTTAGATATTGGTATGCTTTTTCAAAATCCCCTACTTCCATAGCGGCGTCAAATAACATGAGTTGGGTTTGGTGTTTTTTTGAAGGTCCTTCCATCGTTTCTTGCAACAGTGCATAAGCTTCCTTAAAACGGTGCTGCGAAATCAGGTTATGAGCCAATCCCCTTGCAAAAGCATCCTTGTCATTAGCCGAAACTTCCATCCCCTTTCGGTATAATTTTTCGGCATTATATAAATAATCTACTGTACCAGTAGTTTCAAATAGCTGTTCGTAAGCACCCGCCAAAGGTGCTAAATCCCCTACACCACTGCTATCGGGTCTGAGACGCTTGGACCAAAAATCTTTTTGCGCCAATGCTTCTCGATAAGTTTCAGTGTGTGTTGTCTTTAAATAAGTGTTATAATCCTCTGGATTAGTGGCAAATGTGCTCTTATGCTCCTTTTGACAAGAAAACAAGGTTATAAGTCCTATGAATAGGATTCCAATTTTTTTCATTAGGTAATATTTTGGCAGAAAGAACCCTTAGTTCTTCTGTGAAGTATGTTTAAAGAGAAGGGCAACACATGTTGCCCTTCTCTTTATATTGTTTTAGTCTGGAAGCAATAAAGCGTTTTCCATATAAGGAAAACCAAGGGTAAGATCTCTATCTCCTATGTCTACTCCATCACTGGTCAATTGTGGAGTTCCGTTATTTCCATCAAAACGGGTTCCGTTAGTTCCTCCAAACATTAGGGTTAGGGAAATATCGATTACGTCATCTCCTAAGTTTCGTCCCGTAAGTATGTTGGTTCCATCAAAATAAGTTGTCGGGGCATTTGGAGCTACCTGTAGGGCATCAAATTGTGCCAAAACGGTTGTGAAGGTTGGAGCATCCAATCCTAAGATATTGGTTTCATAGTCTAAATCTTCTGTGGGTATTCCCAAAGCAACAGCATAGACATCATGATACAATTCTAAGGTAGTTTCAAAAGTAGATTGGAAACTTTCCCTATCAGTTACAATTGTGGCATTGAAGTCATTTTTAACATCACTACTACCGCTAAAAACTGTATTCACTCCGGGGCGCCCCATAATATCTACTTGAGCAAAGGTTCCGCTAAAATCTACATTACCTATACAGGGTGCACAAGCACTTCCACCACAATCTACTCCTTCTTCATCTCCATTTTGGAGGCCGTCATCACAAGTAATTTGCTCAATTACATTACCGTTATCGTCGTCGTCCGCACATTGTACAAAAAGGAATGAGGTACAAAGTGCAAGGATTATATATTTTATATTGAATGTTTTCATTGTCTTCTTCTTTATAGGTTATTGTTTTCTTTTAGCAGATACCCATACATTATATGCATTGGGTAATCCGTTAATGCCTACAGCTCCTCCCACGTGTTCCGGTGCGGTTCCCAACATACTATTGGGTACTTCTACAACAATGGAAAGCACATTGAGCTCCTCGAAAAAGTCCTCGGCCTGTCCTGGAGGTAAAAATCCTTCTGGGGCCACATTTCCAGCAGCAACATCATTAAACCTATTGAAATCGAAATAAAAATAATCCCTTCTTGGGCCAGCAAAGAAACTCATACCATTGTTGGAAGCGGTAATGGTTTCTTCTACTCCCGATATTTGCACCTGCCCTGATAGTTGGTCAGAATAGATAGCGCTATTAAGGCCTGCATCGGCCGCCTCTACCATAGCTGGGCCAAAGAAATACATAGTGTCCGCCCTCTTAATAGCCTGTATGACCAAATCTTCTACAAAATCACCAGTATTGTCAATATTGAATTCGATCAAAACATCTTCATCAAAAGAAGCATTTTCAGTAACCCCGCCCGGATTTAATGGTCCTTGCAAAGTAGCCACAAAAACAGTGTTATCTGGGTTATCTCCTTCAAAAGCATAAAGATCGGCAATATCTATCGTAGTGTTTGCCACCGAGGGTGAGTCGATGTGATCTGCAGCAACTAGAAAGATGGAAATCCCTGCGAGGGCCAATCCACCAAGAGCTGCAAAAATTTTTGTTTTTTTCATCATTAGAATGTTATAATGGTTAATTTTACTTTCCACTATGTACGTACGAAAGTATGGCTATGGTTTTGGGAATTGTGTTAATTATTTGTTAACGAAAAATTTTCTCCCTTATTCAACAAAAGTAAAAAATGAACCCCTCTTCTACCGGCTGGATCCATAAATTTATTAACGAGTTTCCAAAAACACGTTTATTAGATAACTTATCTTCGCCTGCCGTATTTTATGAAGCACTAAAAAATGCTGGTTTTATTTATGGGGTTTCCATTACTACATTGCTAGAAGAGCCCGTAAGTCATCTAAAACTTACTAAGGAGGAGTATTCTAAGATCAATTTGTTCCACGCACTTTTGTTCTCTTATTTCTCAAAACACCCTGAGAGTGATTATGAAACTGCCATTGCCTCAATCATCTCCTTCTATAAGGATATAGAACGTGGCAAACAAAAATGGTTACAACGATTGGTTTTTTCTCAAAGTCCTTCAGAAAATTTGGAAAAGATCCTTTCTGCTAGACTCCAGGAAAGCAATACTTTATTGAAAACAGATGCTGCTTCCCTCCTAACTTATGCATTGCTCTATGTTGATGTATTAGGATATAGTTGTTATCTAGAACATCCTAAAGACCTAAAGGTGTATTTAGAAATCGTAGAACACAAGATATTGGAGTACAGCTTACTGGCATTGCAGGCAAAAGAGGCTAAAAACAAGTATGATCTATTGGTCATTGATATGGTTGCTTCTTCATCACAATTTCTGGAAGGGCCTCCAGCCAAAACCCCAGTAACTTCAGAAGAATTATCTGAATTGGAAAAACGTTTCAATTTAGACATCTGTACATTGGCTGTTTGGGACGATCGGGAAATGGATGCCAGCGAACTGGCCTTTTTACAAACATTAAACACCAACCTAGGTCATCCTGATTCTTTGTTGGATCATAGTTTGAAAACCCTTTGGGAGTTTTCGGAACAGAATGCTGAAAAGATTGTCTTGTTTGAGTATACCCATCCTGTCAAGCAATTGTACAAACAGTCTACCGAAACCGTAAAGCGACTAATCCTTCGGAACAAAAACCGCTTGCTGAAAGAGTTGAACGAAAGTGGTGAATTGCTGGTATTGCTTACCCAGTCTACCCAACGGGATCTTACCAAGGAGGAAAAAACAAAAATGAAGGGACAGTTATTGGATATTTTTAAAAGTATTCCTTCTTTGGCCATTTTTATGCTACCTGGTGGTGCTATTTTGTTACCGCTGTTTGTAAAATTAATCCCTAAACTGTTGCCTTCTGCCTTCCATGAAAACCGTGTGGAAAAGGATTCATAGGGAACTTTTAGGTATAAACCATATGACAAATGGATCTTATTCACACCCAAACCCTTACTGAAAATCAAAAAGAAGCCATCAGAAGGCTTTGGAATGAGGAATACCCAAAAAAATTAAATCATGCAGAAAGTAGTGATTTCGAAGCTTACCTCGAGAAACTATCCGATCCTCATCATATTTTATTGATTGAAAATAATAGCATTAAGGGATGGTATTTCGATTTTATCCGTGAAAACGAAAAGTGGTTCGCCATGATTATTGATGGAAAAGAGCACGGTAAAGGTTATGGAACTTTGTTATTAAATCTTGCCAAAGAAAAAGAGCCTGAACTTAACGGTTGGGTCATTGATCACAATGAGGAAATAAAACACGACGGAACTGTGTATCAATCTCCTTTAGAGTTTTATCGTAAAAATGGATTCATTGTGAAGCCTCAAATACGATTAGAATTAAATACGCTTTCTGCTGTTAAAATGAAATGGACCAAGAATTCATGAACAAGCTATTAAAGTTTACTTTTTAGTAACTTTATAGAATATAGGTCCATTATGAAAAAATACCTTCTGCTTATACTCCTCGCCATTTCTTTTGTTGGAATGTCCCAAGTTGAGAACCTAGTTCCACCGGAAGCATCTTTTTCAGCCATTATTGTTACCGATATGGAAGTTTCATCCTCTTGGTATCAAGAGGTCTTAGGGTTCGAAATTTTGAACGAAACCCAAAATATGGAAAGAGGGTTTCAACAGAAAAACCTCAAACATGGAAGTGTTCATATTGAGCTTATAGAAATTAAGGGAACCCTCACTCCCGAAACACTATTGGAAAATCAGCCCAAGGGCAGCCGTATCAGTGGGTTTTTCAAATTTGGGATGAAAGTCCCTGGTTTTGATGCCTGGATGATGCATTTACAAAAAAAGGAGGCTAACATTCATGGTAATGTTGTTACCGACCCTGTTTCAGGAATGCGAATGGTCATTGTTAAGGATCCTGATGGGAACCGAATTCAATTGTTTGAAAAACAAACCGACTAGTTTTGGATCAATCTACCAAATAGTAAATATGCACCCTGCATTCTCTAACTTTCTTAACATCTTGATTATTCCCATTAATGGAATCTTTTCCCTAATGGGCTTTTCAGAGTTTTACAAAGTTTCAATTGAAAAAGGACATTTCTCAATATCCATTTGGAACCGAAGGCCCAGTTCCTTATTACTATAAAACACCTGAACTTTACAGTAGTCTCGCCTTTATTTATGGTTTGATATTTCTTTGTATGGTCCTTTTGGGTATTTGGAATTGGAAAAGAAAGAAAACCCATGGGTTACTTATGATGGCAATTACTTTGGTTCTTATCACACTCCTACTGTTACACAGTTTGACATAGAATTAGGCTAGTTTACTCCAACCACAATTTAAAGTCTTTGACCCTCTCCCTAGCTACAACGACTTCTTGTTCTTTGTAGGAATTGAGCTTTAGTTGCAATCTACTGTTGGTATAGCTAATAATGTCCCTAATGGCATTGATATTTACATAAAACTTGCGGTTGATTCGAAAAAATACTTCGGGTGAGATCTCCCCTTCCAAATGTTCTAAGGTCGTATCCAACAGATAATCCCTTCCATCTTTGGTATGGGCATAGGTTCCCTTGTTCTCAGAATAAAAACATTCTATCTCATCTACAGGAATCATTTTAATATGCTGACCAATCTTGGTGGTAAACCGTTTTTTGTATTCACGCTCTACGGGATTGGTGAGGAGTTTCTTGATATCCTCAAAGTTGAGTTGTACATTCTGTTTTTGTGGTGCCCGTGCTTTGTATTTCCCTACTGCGGTTTCCAATTCTTCTTCATCTATAGGTTTCAGCAAGTAATCAATACTGTTCAGTTTAAAGGCTTGTAAAGCATACTCATCAAACGCTGTGGTAAAAATAATAGCACTGCTTACCTCCACCTCATCAAAAATTTCGAAGGACAGTCCATCACTCAATTGGATGTCCAAAAAAATAAGGTCTGGATGTGGATTGTTGGCAAACCATTCTATAGATTCCTCTACGCTGTGTAGCATGGTATCTACTTCGACATTTTGGCGTTCCAACATTCGTTGCAATCTACGTGCAGAAGGTTTTTCGTCTTCTATGATGATTATATTCATGTAAGGCTATTTATAAGGCAAAATTATACATTAATCCCAGCGGGAAGTGTTTTTGAGTTCCTCTTCTTCCTCTTCCATATATTCCTTGATCTTACGTTCTTCCCAGTCTTTAAAGACCCGGAACTTATACTGAAAAACATACAGTCCATGAGCCAATAAACCAATTCCCCAGAAAAAAGGTGTCGACAAAATAGCCCAGCCAGGGAATTCTACACCCATCCAACCTTTATTAAATAGTCCTATATTCACCAAAAAAAGAGTAATGTTGATCAATAAATACACCACCAAGTGGGTATAGAAACCTTTGATCTCCTCCATCTGTTTCTTAGCGCGTTCGTATTTGTCTTTGTCAAAATGTTCCATTTTATTAGGTATTACTTCCATCGTTGTGTTTCTTGTTCTTCTTTGTCCATAAATTCCTGGATCTTACGTTCTTCCCATTTCTTCACAGGTATAAACTTATGCCTAAAGACCCATATACCGTGAATGGTAATTCCCACAGCCCAAAATAAGGGCATCAGGAAGGTGTTCCAATTCAACCAATTATTGAATCCCTCTTCATCACTCACAAAACCAATTTTAGGAAAGACATAAAATCGTACAACATATAGGGACACATTAATCATAACAAAGATTAAAATGTGGTTATAAAAACTCTTTATTTCCTTTACCTTTTTTTTGGCACGATCATATTTGTTGTAAGCATTGGGTTCCATAGTTTTTTCTATTAGCTCCATCGGTTATTATTTTCCTTTTCTTCATCCTTCTCCATAAACTCCTGTATCTTTCTATCTTCCCAGTCTTTGTTCATAAATGGAGTCCATCTAAAGGCTTTGGCAGCTTGAAATACCAATCCTATTCCCCACCCCATCGCGGCCCAAAGGAACCACATATACCTCCATTGATTGGAATAATAGTTCAGATAAGCAAGAAATCCTATAAACACGACATAGAACATCAAGCTGGTATAGAACTTCTTGATCTCTGCTACCTGCTCCTTGGCACGTAGGTATTTATTTTCTTTATTGTCGTTATCCATAACAAGGCTGTTTTTTAATTGATCTACCATTTTAAAGAGGATTCTTCTTTATCCATGAGCTCCTTGATCTTTCGTTCTTCCCAGTTTCTTCCTAAAAATGGGAAGAAGTTAAAAGTATGGGCAGCATGTCCCAGAATTCCAAATCCCCAACCTACTATTGGGAAAATGGCCCAAGGAAAAGAGGTCGTCTTTACATTTATCCAAATAAAGATAAACACAAAAATGATGTAAATCATAAGGTGGGTATAAAAGCCTTTCATTTCCTCAACCTGTTTCTTGGCTCTTAAATATCTTTCCTGTTGGTTATTTTCTAAAAGTTTCATGATTAATAGTGTTGTTTTTTAATTACACTATAAAAGTAGTACGAAGGGTGATTTTGTAACAATGAAATGAACCGAACTGTAGAATGTTTACGATGAACCGTAGCCCTGTGATTACCTACGGTCTTTATCCATGAGCTCCTTGATCTTTCGTTCTTCCCAGCTTTTCCCCAAAAGCGGGTTATAACCAAAGACTTCCATGGCATGACCGCCCACACCAGCTCCCCATCCTATAATAGGGAAAAGAGCCCAAGGAAAACCTGTGCTAATGAAGTTTAAGTAAATGAACACCGGTACCATAATAAGATAAATACAAAAGTGGATATAGAACCCTTTCAGGTCTTCGACTTTCTTTTTGGCCCGATCATATTTTTTTGCTGAAATGTAAGTCTCCTGAGTTGGTTTAACGCGTGACACATTTTTAGTTAACAACGGGATGGATACTGAAAACTCCTTGGTATCCTGCTTAATATCTACAGGACGATCTGTAACCAAATAATAACGCTGGCGAATGTTTTGAAGCCCAACTCCACTACTCTCCTTCACAACCTTTTTGGGCTGAATGTTATTCTTAACCAACAAATTACCGTTCTGCTCAACTATAGAAATATATAGTTTCTTGGAAGGAGTTACTTGATTGTGTTTTACGGCGTTTTCCAACAATAATTGAAGGGAAAGTGGTACTACCCTTGCCTCTGGGTTGCTTACTTTCTCTGGTAGGGTGAATACAATACTATCTTCAAATCGCATCTTAATCAATGACATGTAGATTTTGGCAAACTTCAGTTCCTCCTCTACAGTAACCAATTCTTTATTCTTCTGTTCCAGAACATAACGATACACCTTAGAAAGTGACGTGGTAAAACGCGTAGCAGCCTCTGGATTTTCTTCGATAAGGCTGGTAAGGACATTAAGACTATTGAAGAGGAAATGGGGGTCTAATTGATTCTTAAGGGCATCAAACTGTGCAGAAGCAGTCTTCGCAATGATTTTTTGTTCCTTTACTTTATGATCCTGCTTAAAACGGTAATAGAAAACCGAATAAAAAATCACAGTAATTACAATAGAAATAACAAAGGAAATGTAATAAGACTCCCAACTCTGTTCTGCTATGAAGTCTGAAAGCACCTGTCCTTCAATCACAATTTCAGTGATAACCCTAAGTAAAACCAGCGCTGCTATGGTAACCAGAATAACACCTAAAAAACCACGTAAGAAAATCCTGAAAGTAAATAGTTTTGGACCATATCGTTTCCACAAAAACCGAAAGAAATATACATTGGTCAGGTAGAGCATTACTGAATACAACTGATTGTAGACAAAGTAGGTAAATAACCGTTCTCTATCTGTAATCACATTGCCATTCAAATATTGAACAAGTCCTATCACCAAAAAGACGAGGACACCAACAGAAAAGGCTCTACCAAATTCTTTCAGGAATTTCATTTATTCTTTTTTACAGTTTTGTGCCAAAGATTGCTTGGCGTAATCACCTCCACCTTGTGGGTGAAATTGTCCTTTAGATTCGTAGGTATCGAATAAAGCAACCGCAGCCGCCAAGTCATCACAAAATTCGGTGGTATCCTGACCAAAGAACCTTGCTGTTCCCAAATCCCATTCTACTTTACCAAAAGCAACTCTAGGATTGGAAGGCTCTAATTGGTAGGCTTCATTGTACAATTGTGCAATTTTCTGAGCATACGTCATACCATAACGCTGCCCATCATAAGCAACCCAAGCAGTGTACAACTGCGCTTGCGCAACAATAATTTCTGGGTTTTCTTTGGAGATGGCTTTGGCATCGTTCAAAAAATCCTGTGCTTTCTTTAACTGAGCAGTTAGTTTAGCTTCATCTTTTTCATTGAAACTATTAAAAATATTTACCTGAGCTACATAAAACGGAGGTAACCAATTATCAGGTTCTGCTTGTGCTATCCTTTCAAACAAATTGGCAGCTTCCCACGGCTTACTATTCTTCCATAGGTCGAACGCCTTAGTCATTCCTTTTTCATATTTAGTTTGCCCAATGGCAGTAAATGACAAAAGTGCAATAGCAATAAGGAGTAATTTTTTCATGATGACAATTTAAGTTATTTAGTGTTTATAGAATAATTAAGATAAAAAGACTTGCATTCCAATTCCCATTAAGAGTAATGAAATAAAGAAAAAAGTAAGCGCTTTAATGTGCTTATCCCTTCCCAGCAATCGTAAAATAATTCCTAACATAATTTCTATTTTAAAAGGTTTTTATAGTCTAATATCCAGTTTTCGGGTTTCTTGTTCACTTACTTCAAAATGGGCATCTTCCCACTTTGGTGGTCCAAAAAATCCACGGGCACCATTGGAGCAGCCATAAGGTTCTGAAGGAACCATACCCATAAACATATTGAGCTGTCCATCACTATCTTCATCATGGTAGCAGGAAATAGCATACGTACCATCTGGTATATCAGTAAAGATTACTGTGGCCTCTTTGTTTTCAATTTCAGAAGAAAGTGATTTATAGGTGCTATCCAGCCACGCTCCTCGGTCATTGTAAAGTCCAACCATTACCTTTCCATCATCATTCTTAAATTTCGTAATGGTCACTTCTATCGTATTCTGAGCCTGTGCCACCATCCCGGCGATCAACAATGCTAAATAAGTTAGTACGGTATGCATATAATTTAGATTTACATTAGTGATTCAAAATTCCATCTATATGAGTGGTATTCGAAAAGAAAACTACCGAACTGTAGAAAATAGAGCCTGAATTGTCATCCTATAGGTTATCTAACTGATTGTCTTTTCCATCCTCGCTAATTGTCATGAAAAACCCAACAAAAAAGAACTGATCTGCTGCAGGCAATAATGCCCTCCTGTTGAAGTTTCCGTTAACATCTGCCGTGCTGGAATACTGATAACCATTTATGTTGTTGAATCCAAAGACATTATTTATAGAGAAATAGAGTATTTTCTGTTGTGAAATGAGATATGCCCAGTTTACACTAGTACTGTTATAATCTCGGGTTTGTTCCTGAAGAAATCCTGGAATGTTAGGATTGGTGTATTTACGACCACTTCCATATTGATGACTGAACCCTATCTGACTTTTCCAATCACTTATAAACCACTTTGCCACTACTGAAAGGTTATGTGTATTAGCAAATGGAGGGCGTGTACTTTCCGGATAATTAGCAAACTTACGTTCACTATCCAAATAGGAGTAACTAATCCAGTAGTCCACATTCTTTATACTGTTGTTATCTCTCCAAAAGATGTCTATTCCTTGCGCATATCCATCGCCATTGTTTGTATAACTGCTATCAAAGCTTGCATCTTGGGTATCATAAGTAATCAAACTACTGTATTCCTTTCTATATGCCTCTGCTCTGAATATTCGGTTATTTGCAGAATATTGATAGTTAAGGATATAGTGTTGTGTTTTTTGTGCTTCTAAATCTTGATTGAACTTTAGTATATTATTCAATGGCTGTTGGTAAAAATCACCATATGCCAAAGAAACCTGACTCGCCTTTCCTGTCTTATATGCTACAGAAGCTCTTGGTGAAACTGTAAATTCTTCAAATAATTCACCGTATTCTCCTCGAAGTCCCAATTTCATGGCAAACTTCTTGGAGAAAATGATATCAGCCTCCGTAAAAGCAGCAGTAATATTATTATTGAACCCATAACTTGCCTGCGCAAATGGATTTTCGAAATCTTCTGTAAAATCTGTAAAAAACTGCTCTGCACCTACGCTCAGTTTAAATTGATTGTTAAAACGCTTACGTAGTTTCAGCTTGAAATGTGCCGAGTTTTCGGTGTCTTTAATATCGCTATCTATCACTCCAATATCATTCTTACTATGGGTAAAACTACCTCCTCCATGAATTTTCCAATCATTTCCCAATTCACCACTATAACTGGCATTGGTGTAAAAGTTGTTGTTTTTTAGGTTAAAGTTCAGTCCATCTGGTAGATCTATGTCTTCTTGAGTCAATTCAAAATTGGTTCCATCAAAAGCTGCATATAATTTAAATAAACCTTTATCGAATTTTCTACGAAAAACCGTTTCCCCTGCATAGGCTTCAAAAGGTTTTTCCCAATCATTTCTATCTGGAAATGCAGCGATGTATGGAGCCAAATTGATATAACTGGCATTGAAGCTTAAAGAGCTCTTGTCCCATTTCTGGGTATTACCCAATGCCCCACCAACACTCATAGCAGCAATATCGGTTTTCTCTTGATCAGGTTCGTCTATGGTATTTAAAAGCAAAACCGAAGACAATGCTTGTCCATATTCAGCAGAATACCCTCCCGTAGAAAAGGTAATCCCATCAAACAAAAACGGGCTATATCTTCCCCTTGTCGGAATATTATTGGTAGTAGGTGTATAAGGGGTAAATACGCGGATACCATCTATAAAGATCTGGGTTTCCCCAGCATCTCCACCGCGGACAAAAAGACGTCCATCTTCTGCAACAGTTGTGGTTCCAGGTAAAGTTTGCAAAGCCCCTACAAAATCACCCAACGCACTAGCTGTAGTAACCACATCTAAAGGTTTTAGTACAGAAACCTTACTATTATCGCCAGCTTCTAAAGTACCTGCCGAAATAACTACGGTATCCAATGAATTCACATCTTCCTTTAACGTAATTGCTATGCCTTTTAACTGCGTTACGTCTGCAGCCATCATAAATGGTTCGTAGGTTACATAAGAAATCACAAGGGTCTGTACCCCGGTTTCTTCGGTTGTAAACGAAAATGTACCATTGGCATCTGTAGAGGCACCATCATAGGTTCCATCCAGATATACATTTGCCCCTAAAATTGGGGTACCATCCTTTCGAAGCACCGTACCGGAAATTTCGGTTTGGGCAAAAGCAGTATTGACCACAAATATGGTTAATAAGGTTATTAGAATAGAAAGGAGATTTGGTTTTTGTGTAAGTGTCATTTTTGGTTGCATTTATTTGATGGGTCAAAAATGCGATCCTAAAGTTACATGAGTCACATTAATCTTACTGAATTGTAATTTTATATACCCGAACTGTAAAAAAAGGAAAATATAGTATCTTCACTACTCAAATAATCACACCATGGAATACTCAAAAACGGTAGAGGAATATATATCCAAAAATGCAAGTTGGAACAATGAAATCCAAGAATTGAGGGAGTTATTGGCAAGTACCGAATTAAAAGAAGAAATAAAATGGGGAGCTCCGGCCTATACGTTAAACGGAAAAAACATTTTGGGGATTGGCGCTTTTAAAAATCATTTAGGTATCTGGTTTCACCAAGGTGTATTTTTAAAAGACCTCCAAAAAAAATTAGTAAATGCTCAAGAAGGCAAAACCAAAGCTTTACGTCAGTGGCGGATAGACAAAGGAGAAATTATAGAAAAGGAAATATTGCTGGAGTATGTACAGGAAGCCATTGAAAATTGCCTTGCAGGAAAAGAAATAAAACCGGAACGAAAAAAAGGAGTGTCCATCCCTCCAGAACTGGAACAAGCTTTTGAGAAAAACAGCTCACTTAAAGATGCCTATAGTAAGTTAACCCCCGGAAAGCAACGTGAATATGCAGGATATGTTTCGGAAGCCAAAAGAGAGGCTACCAAGTTAAGTCGTTTAGAAAAAATCACTCCAATGATTCTAGACGGAGTGGGGCTTTACGACAAATACAAAAATTGCTAATCCTCTTATGGGATACTTCAGTAATAGAAGAATACGTTTTTATGCGAAAAGGGCTTTTTGGATTTTGATTGCTTGGGTCCTTATTGCCAACCTCATCTTTTTTTATGATATCATCACATTGTCTAATGCAAGGGCTTTAGATAGTAATTTTGATTTTAGATCCGCCTTTTTGGCCAATTTAGTTGTGGCTGTTTCAGCTGGGATAATTGGCGGATTACTCACGGTAAATCTAATGGAATATTGGCTTCGGAAATATGCCTTCTGGAAAGCTGTATTGCTTATTGTGGTGATCTATTGTGTCACCTCTATCATTATTAGTCTAATTGGAGCTGCTTATTTGGCAAGTGTGAATTTTGAGCTACCAATGTGGAACAGTGAAGTCATTGAAGAAGCAGGCTTTATTTTTAACACATGGCGTTTTCATAAGAACTTCATCATTTGGCTATTCATCGTCCTATGTACCTTAATCGTACTCATGATTAACGATAAATATGGACCGGGCGTCTTTCCAGATTATCTAAGGGGAAAGTATTTTCACCCTAAAAGAGAGCGGCGTATTTTCATGTTTGCAGATATTAAAAACGCTACTGGAATTGCAGAAGTATTGGGAGAAGAAAAGTACTTTCATTTTTTAAAGGATTTCTTTAAAGATATTGGTCCAGCCGTAGTACAAACACGCGGGGAAATTTATCAATACGTGGGTGACGAAGTTGTCATTACCTGGAAAATGAAATCTGGATTGCAAAATGCCAATGCCTTGAGTTGTTTTTATATGATGAAAACCCTCATTGCAAAAAAAACGGATAGATACCTTAAAAAATATGAGGTTGTTCCTGAGTTTAAAGTTGGGTACCACTTTGGTTCTGTTATGGTGGGTGAACTGGGACAAATAAAAAGAGATATTGCTTTTTCTGGAGATGTGTTGAATACTGCCGCACGTATACAAGCCAAATGCAACGAATTGGGGGTTTCTATTCTAGCTTCGGAAGATTTCTCTAGCATACTCTCTACACTCCCCGAAGGAATTGTTCGGGACCCTCTAGGTAAACAACATTTAAAGGGCAAAACTTCTGAAATTGGACTGGTTACCTTTCGGAACGAAAATTGATGCCCTATTTCCATCAAACTAAATACTTTCTTATGAAAACAGATCTTTACACCAAGACCCTATTGACTATTATTGCTGTATGTTTAACCTTTAATGTAGCCAAGGATTTGGACATTATTCCAAAAGCGTACGCTTCAGAAAACAAAATTGAAAGCAATGAATTAACTCCAGTGGCAGAAACCATAGATGTTAGGATCGTAGACATTAGCACCTATGATGAACTAAATGTAAACCTGAAGAGCGTAGACACCTACGACGAAGTGAAGGTAAACCTAAAGAGTATTGATACCAGTGATGAACTGGATGTAAACATTGACGAAATTGGCGGCGGTTGGATTAGTAACGGAAGTCCGATTCCTGTGACGATTAAGAATTGATAGCTAATATTTGAATACGTAGATTTTTATGGGCATTTTTCCAAAACTACATGATACAAACATAGAAGATATTGATTCTGATTTGATTCTAAAAATCATTGAAAAAGCCTGTCAAAAAAAAGAGTTTATTGTAACTCCACTGAAAATATTAGGAGTAACAGGTTTTCCAACGCAAGAGCAAAAGTTAGTTTTAAGTAATAAAGACAAAATCAAAAAAATTAAAGAGATTTTGGTTGGTTTAGAAAGTCAGGGGATTTTAGAAAAAAGAAAATCGAAACAGGATCATCTAGGGATTAAAGAAGTAGGATATAATTATTTAGGAAAACCTTGATTTTAAAATATTTGAAACCTTAAAACGCCCCTAAAAAGTTTCATTCTATTTATTATTTATTTTCCTAAAAGGCCGTATAATTAGACGTGCTGCCCTATCATAATTAATGTAATTGTAGGTCCAATTGAAAAAGGTAACTACCCTATTTCTAAATCCTACCAAGAACCAGAGGTGGACAAACATCCATAAAAACCAAGCAAAAGCACCGCCAAAAGACTGTTTACCTATATCACATACAGCCTTGTTGCGCCCAATCGTGGCCATGGTTCCCTTATCAAAATAGACAAAAGGCTTCATTTTTTTGCCTTTCCATTGAGCCTTTAAGTTTTTGGCCAATTGTTTTCCTTGTTGAATGGCAGGTTGAGCGACTTGTGGATGTCCCTTGGGATAGGCCTCGGTTTCCATATACGCTATATCTCCTAGAGCAAATAAATGATCATGCCCTTCCACTTGGTTAAACCGGTTTACTTTATATCTGTTCAATCTCTCCAACAAAACATCTCCATCTATCCCTTTTAAGGGCGCTCCGGTAACTCCAGCTGCCCAAATAAATGTTTGGGTATTGAAAGATTTTCCATCCTGTGTGGTTACCACAGTACCGTCATAATCCTTCACAAAAGTGTTAAGGTGTACGTGTACCCCAAGTTTCTCAAGAGAACGTTGTGCATTCTTAGAAGCCTTTGTACTCATAGGAGACAATACCCTATCTGATCCTTCTACCAAATGGACTTCCATGTCTTCCTTTTTTAACCAAGGATAGTCATTATGCAAAATTCCTTTTCTAAATTCTGCAATCGCGCCTGCCAATTCTACCCCAGTAGGTCCTGCCCCTGCGATGACGAAATTAAGAAGTTGTTTTTTTTCGGAAACGGCTTCAGAAATATCTGCCTTTTCAATATTCTGAAGAATCAAACTTCTAATATCCAAAGCTTGTGGTACATTCTTCATAGGCATGCTATGAGCTTCTATACTTTTGTTTCCGAAGAAATTAGTGCGGGTTCCTGTTGCAATTACCAAGTAATCGAAAGAAAGGTCACCTATAGATGTCTGTACTTCTTTTTTTTCCAAATCTACATGGGCCACTTCTGCCATCCGGAAATGGAAATTCTGATGCTTTCTGAAGATTTTACGTAATGGATAGGCAATGGAGTCAGGTTCTAAACCTGCCGTGGAAACTTGATATAAAAGAGGTTGAAATGTGTGGTAGTTGCGCCGGTCGAATAATACAATTTGTGCCTGAGTATTTCGTAGATTCTTAATAAGCGAAATACCTGCAAAACCACCCCCTATTACAACGATTCGGGGGTAAGGGCTATCGGGAATATTCATAAAGAAAACTTGTATTACAAATTTACGACTAAGACAAGTGAAAAAGATATTTTTTAATACTAATTTTATATTAATTTGTAACAAATAAACTTATCCCTCCACTAATTAGACAAGCTAACAAAAAAACATTGACCAAAGAACTAGAACAAAGTTTTGTAAGCCAGCTAGAGCAAAACCAAAACATTGTGCATAAGATATGCCGTTTGTATACCCACGACAGCGAGTCGCACAATGATTTGTTTCAGGAAATAACCATACAGCTCTGGCGTGCTTATCCAAAATTTAGAGGTGATTCCAAGTTTAGTACTTGGATGTATCGGGTGGCATTGAATACTGCCATTACGCTGTACCGAAAGAACAAAAGAAAGGTACAGACCCAAGATTTTGAAGGTATCAGTTTTAAGATAACTTCAGAAGATTACGACAGTACTGTGGAAGATCAACTAAAATTGATGTACGATGCCGTAAAGACATTGAATGACATTGATAAAGCGTTAGTGTTTCTCTATTTGGAGAACAAGAATTATAGAGAAATTGCAGCTACTTTGGGTATTACCGAAGTTAACTCAAGAGTAAAAATGAACAGAATTAAAGAAAAATTAAGAACGATATTGAACCCTTAATACCATGGATCAACTAGAAGCATTAAAAAAAGAGTGGCAGTCCAGGGAGCAGGTGTTTCCAAAATTTACGGCCGAACAGATCTATCCGATGTTACTTAAAAAGTCCTCATCGATAGTAAAATGGATCGTGATTATAAGTTTATGTGAAATTGCCTTCTGGACCATATTAGCTTTCTTTATTCCTGATTCCATTAATGAATTTAATAATGAAATGGGACTAAAGACCCTATACATCATTCTTAATGTGGTGAATTACTCTGTGGTAGCTATTTTTATTTATCTCTTTTATAAGAATTATCAAAAAATACAAGTGAATAGTACCGTAAAGGAACTTATGGGGAATATTTTACGAACCCGTAAGACCGTTCGCTATTTTGTGTATTACAACATAGGTATGGCGGCATTGTTAATGATAGGGATCAATGTTTTTTATTACTTCAACAAAGAAAGGCTTTATGATATTCTAAAGCAGGATGATCTATATGCAGCTATTCCACCCGAAACTTTCTTTTCCTCTTTCTTTATTGGACAATTTGTAGCAGGAGTCCTCATAATAGGATTACTAATTCTATTCTACTGGTTGCTGTACGGATTGTTATTAAGGAGACTGAAAAGAAATTACAAGGAATTGAAAAAGATTGAGGTTTAATACCTCCATTGGCGTGTTTTGTTGAGTTCTTCTTCTTTTTTAAGTTCTTCAACAGGAATTACCTTTAAGAAAGAAGGGTGTTGTTCAATGGCAAACTCCAATTGTTCCACGATTTTGTCTACAGAATCATTTTCATAATCGATTTTCAAAGGTTCTTTAATCTCCATGGACTGTAGAATTCCACGTTTTTTAATTCGAATCCCTTTTTTATCAAAAGAACGCCTAAATCCATCTATCACGATTGGCACTACTAGTGGTTTGTTCCTTTTTATAATATGAGCTGTACCTCGACGTATGGGTTTCCAGGGTTTTGTAGTTCCTTGCGGAAATGTGATTACCCAACCATCTTGAAGTGCTTTAGCAATATTGCTTACATCGCTCATCTTTACTTGACGGTTCACATCTTGCCCTTCGGCCCGCCATGTTCTCTCAATACTCACTGAACCTGCATAGGCAAGGATTTTGGGTAAAAGACCAGCCTTCATGGTTTCCTTGGCGGCCACAAAATAGATATTTAGTTTAGGCCTCCATAAATACCCTATGTTTTTAATACTGTCTGTACGACCACTTAAACTAGCATTAAAGACATGAAACATGGAAACAACATCTGCAAAATAGGTTTGATGGTTAGATACAAATAGGACATTGGTATCTGGCAAGTTCTTTATTATTTCACTTCCTTCTATTTGTAATTGATTAAATCCTTTGAATCTTCTGTGGGTCAAAGCCCCTAGGATTCGGATTAACCAAAGCTTTAAAAAGAGAATATGTCCAAAAGGGTTTTGCTTAAAGAGCCCCATATAATTTAATTATTAGGATTGTGTCGTCTACCCTAGGTAAAGATTACAAAATCGGGCGGTAAAGATAGTAAAAAAGCAAACTTAGCTTAGCCTTTTCAATATTTCACGTACTTCATTGAGCATCATAGCCGTAGCTCCCCAAACAACATGTCCCTGTAATTGAAATGCAGGAACTTCTATCTCTTTGGCGTAACTAGTAGTCAATGTTTTTGTTATTTTAACTGCATCATCCATGAATTCTTTTAAAGGAACTTCTATCATAGCTTCCACTTCTTCTTCTTGAGGTACAAATGCAGGCGTAGTATGGGTAATCCCAAAAAATGGTTGTACAAAAAAATTGCTTGGAGGTATGTAAATTTCGGTAAGTTCCTTCATCACCGTAATATCACTAGTAGCAACTCCCACTTCTTCTTGGGTTTCTCTCAAAGCAGTATCTTGCATAGACGCGTCCTCTTCCTCTTTCTTCCCTCCAGGGAAGCCCACTTGTGCTGAATGCACTCCCTTGTAGGTTTTTCTTAATATGAGCGCAAAGTAGGTCTCACCAGCTCTGTTGGGGTAAAAAAGACATAAAACCCCAGCTTTCTTAGCCGTTTTCATTTCTCGAGCTTTTTGTTTAAGTTCTAACAATCGTTGTATTGGAGCCATTCGTAAATGATAATCTTCACCTGGAAGCTCCATTTTTTTTACATTTACACTCTGTTTTAAAAACTCTGAAAATTGCATTTATGAAATTCTGGTTTTCTTTTGTCTGTATTGCCTTTATGGCCCTAATAAGCTGTGAAGATAGCAAAAAGACTTCCCAAGAAAAAGTAGGTGATTCAAAAGAAGTTGGAGCCGAGGTAAAAGACACTGTTTCAGAAAATAAAGAAGCAGCTTCTTCAGAAAAAACCATTACCTATCCCAAAATCACCAATGAAAATGTAGTGGATTTCCTTACCGAATATGGTAAAGAAAACCCAGAAACCAAAGTTCGGATCACTACAACTCATGGAGAAATTGATATCGAATTGTATAAGGATACTCCTTTGCACAGGGCTAATTTTATTTATTTGGTAAAACAGAAGTACTTTGATGGTACTTTTTTTCATAGGGTTGTCCCCAACTTCATCATTCAAGCTGGAAATAGTGACTTAGTATCTACACCACGTAAGCGGAGCAAATTAGGAGGAAAATACCTGTTACCTGCCGAATTAGACAATGGACGAAGGCACAAATACGGTACCGTTTCCGGTTCTAAAGAATACCGTGAAAATCCAGATAAAAGAACTGCTCCATTTGAGTTCTTCATTTTTTTAGGGCCACAATCATCTACTGGTCACTTAAATGATAATTATACCATTTTCGGGAAAGTCACAAAAGGAATGGAGGTTGTGGAAACCATTGCCAACCTTCCGCATGATGAGGGTGATTGGCCATTGCAAAATGTATACATTACTGTCGAAATTTTGGAATAATCAAAATTTCACTTTCAGTCATTATCCATTTTAATACGCTTATCCAAAAAACACCTACGAATATACATTACCCATTGACATTCAGGCAATTAATTCCAATATTTAAGGGATAACTATAATCAAATAGTAACCTTAAATAAAACATCATGAAAAAATTATCACTCTCTATTGTAATGACTTTTTGCATTATGAGTATTTCCTTTGCCCAAGACGAGACATTCGATACCCTCACAGCCAATGTGGGTGATCAGAAATATGTAGAATTCAACAATACCACATCTAGTGGATATCGATTAATAAATGACAATAACTCATATGGTGTTGGATCCTTGTACTTTCAGTACAATTCGGGATTTAGTGGGCCTATAGGTGATCCCAGTTACAGCACTATAATGACCATGCGTGGCTTTAATTTTGGAGTGGGAACTGCATATCCATTAACCAAATTTCATGTGAATGGGATTTCCTACTTTCAGGATGCTGTAGGAATTGGCACCTCTTCACCCTCAGTGCGTTTGGAGGTAGTGAGAGATGAAAATCCTGCGGTAAAAATAAAAAGTAGTAACAATGGACGGTGGGTAGACTTAGGTATCGCCAACTGTTCTGGTTGCTGGTCCGGTATGGCGACCGACGGAGATGTGGTTATGCGCGCCAAACCAGGCTCTAATGATCTGGTAATTGCAAACCAAGGAACCGGAAACCTAATACTTGGAAACGGAGATACAGGTAGTGAAGTTGAAAGATTGATAATAGACAACACAGGAAAAGTTGGGATAGGAACTACTACCCCAGGAGCCGAATTGGACGTGAATGGAGATGCTTTTGTTGATAATTTGGGGATAAGCACCACCAGCCCTCAAGATAGACTTCAGATTGGAAATGCTTTTGCATTTCACGATGGAGGTAATGAGGTAATAGGATTCGGATTTGCCGCAGGTACGAATAATGATTTGGATTCTTCAAAATTTTCCGCTGAGATTAGACTCAACCCGGGTGATGGAAAGCTAAGTTTCGGCACCTCCTCTTCAATAACATCTAATCCGATATCTCGAATAACAATCCTAAATAATGGAAATGTAGGGATTGGCACCCCAATACCTACGGCAAAGCTCAGCGTAAATGGAAAAATTCTTACTGAAGAGGTACAGGTAGTAGCGCAAGTTCCGCCAGATTACGTTTTTCAAAAGTACTATACAGGACATTCCACTCTTAAAGATGATTACGAAATGTTATCTATAGAAGATGTAGAAGCTTACACCAAAGCCAACCATCACCTTCCAGAGGTCCCTTCTGCCGAAGATTTACAAGAAAATGGGATGAATGTAAGTGAAATGACCCAATTGCTATTGCAAAAAATCGAAGAACTCACCCTTTATACCATAGAGCAGGAGAAAAGAATTAAGCAACTCGAAGCTTCTCAAATGGACAAGAAGTAAGAACGTTTGAAAAAATCCCATCATGGGAAATCATTTAAAATTTCGAAATCATGAAAAAAATAAAACAATTCATGTTCGTTCTTCTTCTCTTTTTCTTGGCCAATGAAGAAATTCTGGGGCAATATGCAAAAGAAGGGTTTGAACAAGACGACAGGTTAGAAACATCCAAAGGTTCTATTTTGGGGCAAGACATGCTAATGCCCGATTGGGAAGACGCCATCTGTTTACTAAATTCCGAACCGGAGGCTTATAATAAAGCAAGAACAGTTGTTAGAATAAACTTAGGTAATGGTATATACTGCTCGGGGTGGCTTATAGGTGCCGAAGGACATATCCTAACAAACGAGCATTGTGTCTCAAATCAAAGCCAAGCTAATAATCTTCCCATAGAGATTATGGTCGAGGCCACTTCCTGTAATACGGGTGAATGTGATGGCATAAGTACATGCAATGGAACCCAAATTGCAACTTCTGCAACAGTAATAAAATCCAGTTATAACTTAGATTACACCCTCTTAAAAATAGCAGATAATGTTACTAAGGACTATGGTTTCTTGCAATTAAGAAAGGCAGGAGCGGTTCTTCATGAACAAATATACATTCCGCAGCATCCCAATGGGTGGGGAAAAAAGATTGCGTTCAGTTCCACCAACTCCAACAACCCAAATGGATATGTGCGTGTGCATTCTCTCAATGAATCAGGATGCGATGGTTTACCAGGGCCAGATCTGGGTTACTTTGCCTCAACTAGTGGAGGATCCTCTGGTTCGCCAGTTATAGCATATTCTGACCATGAGGTGGTTGGATTGCACCATTGCAGTCAAACTTCGGGTCCCGCCAAAGCCATTCCTATAGAAGACATCATAAGTGATTTGGGCAGTGATTTACCAAGTAACTCCATACGATGTATATCTTTACATGATGTGGTTTTGGACGTGCTAGATGGGTTTTTCGACAGGCGGGAGTCCAGTGATATTCTGAATGCAACCAATACTATTTTTAGTGGTGGTGAAGGGGAATACACGGCGTTCAATGTAGTGAAATTAAAACCTGGTTTTCATGCTAGAGCTGGTTCTGCTTTTAGAGCCTATTCTGAAAGTTGTAGTCCGAGCACTACAAAAGGTGAAGACCAAAATATTGTTCAAAACGATCGGGAAACCCAATCACAGAAGAATCAAGTTTTACAAATAGTTCCCAATCCCGTATCGGACAATTTTGCAATTTTGAGCAAAAGAAATATGAAGTCGTGGGAACTCACGAATCAATTCGGTAACATTCGGGCAAACGGAACTTTTTCTTCCCACAGCCCTAATAAAACTGAATTCAACGCAAGCCTTTTGCCTGTAGGAGTTTATTTTTTGAAAGTGGTTTTTAGTAATGGAGAAATCCTTCAAAAGAAGGTAATTAAGGAATAAGTAACAATCATTAAAAAGCGGTCCAAATGGGCCGCTTTTTTTATTCTAATTAATCATACAAGCACAAGCAAATAGCCATTTCCATTTCAATATGATGGGAAATCATGACGAATATGAAATAATACCAAACGCTTATATAGTTTCTATTGTTTCTAACCTAGAAAGTCTAAATATTTGAGTAAAGGATATCCTTCCCCAGTATTCAAAAAACATTATTAATTCTTAAAATTTTAGATTATGAAAAAGCTTTTCTTTTCAGTAGTAATAACTATTGGAGTTTTTAGTATTACCAATGCTCAAGATGAAACTTTCGACACTTTGACTTCTCAAGTAGGAGACGACAAGTATGTAGAATTTAACAACACTTCCACAACTGCTTATAGAATTTCTACTAATAATGCAACCTTCGGTTTAGGCACATTAAATTTTGAACACAAATCTGGGATTGCAGACCCAAGTTCTAATTTTTCAAATGTAATGTCATTAAGAGGCTACAATGTAGGGATAGGAACTATAAGTCCAGCTGCAAGGTTTCATGTAAACGGGACTTCCTATTTTCAGGGAAGTGTGGGGATAGGAACCTCTTCCCCTTCAGTAAAACTTGAAGTTGTTAGAGATGAAAACCCAGCAATAAAAATAAAAAGCAGTGACAATGGTCGCTGGGTCGATTTGGGAATTGCCAATTGTTCAGGTTGCTGGTCCGGGATGGCCACCGACGGAGATGTCGTAATGCGTGCCAAACCTGGATCTAATGATTTGGTCTTTGCCAACCAAGGAACCGGAAATTTAATCTTCGGAAATGGAGACACAGGTAGCGAAATAAGCAGGTTGATAATTAACAACAATGGAAATGTGGGAATAGGCACCAATACGCCCGAAACCAAATTGGATGTTTCCGGAAACATATCAAATCAATCAATAAGACTTACTTCAACGTACGGAGATTTATTAATGAGACGAAACAGCAGCGGTGATACAAATTGGAAAAGGGCCCTTGTTCCTACCTACGACCCTTCCTATGAAAGTGCACAATTGGTATTGAATTACAATGGAGATTTTGATGATGGAACGAGAATAGAAGGTGCGAAAACGATTGTAGATGGAAATTTGGGTGTTGGAACCGACACTCCGCTAAACAAATTACAAATAGCCAATGCCATCTCTTTCCATGATGGTGGGAATGAGGTTATTGGATTTGGATACGCCCCTGGACCTAATACAGATTTGAATACCTCGGGTTATGCTTCGGCTATCTCATTAAACCCAAATAACGGAACTTTCAGCTTTGGTATTGGAAGTTCAGTATCTAGTTTGCCCGTATTCAATATGCTTGTTCTCAATAAAAATGGAAATGTTGGTATCGGTACTTCTACCCCAACAGATAAGCTTACTGTAAACGGAGGGATTCTTGCGGAAAAAGTTAAAGTTATTGTTGATGTGCCCGCAGATTATGTTTTCCAGAAATACTATACCGGGAATTCCACTTTAAATGATCAATACCAAATGCCCACTTTACAAGAAGTGGAAAGCTTTACAAGAGAGAATCACCATTTACCCAACATTCCTTCGGCAAAAGAAATTAAGGATGCCGGAATGGAGCTTAGTGAAATGACCAACCTCCTACTTCAGAAAATCGAAGAGCTAACCCTATATACCATAGAACAAGAAAAACGAATCGGTTCTTTGGAAGGTGAATTGAAGAAGCTTAACGAACAAAAAATGGACTAGTTATGAAGATGATACATTATTTATGTGCATTCTTAATTTGTCTTGGCTTCTCTTCAACACTGTTAGGACAAGAACTGGAATGCACCGTAACTTCTGAGGATGCAGACACAAAGCATATGCCTCATTTTGGAAACAATAAAGTTTTAGATGAGGTCTTAAAACGAACCATGCCCGATGCCGAAATTAGTGATGGTAAAATAGTGGGCAAGTCGAGTAATACATTCCGAATACCCATTAAGATATGGCTTTATAGGGATGACAACGGAACAAATCAAGCCCTTCCGGTAAATGAAGTGTATGATCTTATCAACATTGTAAACCAACGTTTTGAAGACAATGGTTCGGGAATCAGTTTTTATCTGAAATGTGCCATTGAGACTATAAATTCTACACAATTCAACACCATCCATGATGAAGCCGAATTTGATTTAATGAAGCAGACCTATTACGACGATAAAGCGTTAAACTGGCATTTGGTAAGGGCTTCGGCATCAACCGAATTTGGCGCCATCGCAACTTTTCCATGGAAATCGTTCAACTTCAGCTTTATGGTTCCATTTTATGGCAGTCTTTTTATAAATGGCAATCCGATTGAAACTCGAATTGGAACCACAGTACACGAGATAGGCCATACTTTGGGGTTATTACATACCCATGAAGCCCGTGATGGCAGTTGGAATGGTGAAGCGGGAAACTGCTATCAAGAATCAGTAAGTAGAACGCGAAAACAAGGAGTGTTTTGCATCAGCACCGCTTTTAAAAAGAAATGCGAAGTAAATGGAGATTATCTATGTACCACAGCAGCAGCACCCAACACTGACGCAAATCAAGCAATTGATATAGACATAAATTGTAATTACACAGGTACAGGAACAGATAATTGGGGAGATACTTGGGATCCACCTACTATAAACTATATGTCCTATCTCGATGTAAGAACCTGTAGGGAAGAATTGGATTCTGGGCAGGTAGGTGTTATGCATACTTATATTATTCTATATGCTCATGACGGGACTATTTTCAATATTGGAGAACCTTGGTATAATAAAGATATTATCAGCTTATCTGGAACTGTAACCAATGGACAAGATGAAAATATTTATGCACCCATTTCTATCTTAGCCGCTGAAGGAAGTAGCACCTATACTTTAAACCCAGGATCTGATGTGTTACTTAGAGCTCAGGAAACAATCGAATTGTTCCCAGGGTTCTATGCCCAAAATGGATCTGCATTTTTAGCAGATGTTGGCCCCATCACAAACTGTAGCATCTATTCAAATTTGAATTCAAACAATACGACAAAGTCCAAGGATAATTACAACGATGTCTTTGAACTTCTCAAAACCGCTTTGGAAGCACAAGAAACCACGGCTTCCAGAACAGTAACTGGAACACAGTCCATAGTGAATGTATATCCAAACCCTAACCATGGAAGGTTCCTCATTGAGAGTGATCTACCCATGATTTCTTGGGAATTGAGAAGTCAGTTAGGAAATGTCAATATCTCTAGTAAAGAAAACATGAGTGCTTTCAAAAAAGCAACCTTAGATATTTCAAACCATTCTTCTGGGGTATACTTCTTGAAAGTAGTATTGGAAAATGGAGAAATCATTGTGAAACACATCATTAAAGAATAGAAAACATAAATAAAAGGCCGTTTAATTAAGTTTAGACGGCTTTTTTTAATCCTTTTTATACATGTTAGGTAACGAAAGATTGAATAGCACTGCCAAAATGCGAATCACAATTACAATAGATCCTGAAAGAAGCACAATAACATCTTGAGACAAAGGGGTTTCTAGCAGTAAAAAATATACAGTTCCTCCTAGAATACAAGCCGTTGCATAAATTTCTTTTCTGAAGATAATAGGAATTTCATTACATAAAATATCACGAATGACCCCACCAAAACAGGCTGACATGGTACCTAAAGCGATACATACCAAAGGTGGAAAATTGGCTTCAATCCCCTTTTCTACCCCAACAACCGTATAAAGTGCAATACCTATCGTGTCAAATAGAAATAAAGACCTACGAACATAATTCAGTTTTTTTCTAAAGAGAATGGCCACAATGGTAGCTCCTACAATAACATAGACAAAGGTTAAATCCCGCATCCACGTTACCGGCATATCAATGAGGATATCACGCAAGGTACCGCCTCCCAGGGCAGTTACAAACGCAATAATGAATATTCCGAATAAGTCCAATCGCTTCTTCATGGCAGTTAATGCTCCCGAAACAGAAAAAGCAATGGTTCCCAATATGTCTATAATAAGAAAAAGGCTCACATCGCTTGGGTATAGTAATTATAATCTTTTAAAATAGTATCGATAAACTCAATATCGCTATTGTGTTTACGTTCCTTGATTTCCGCTACTTCCATAATTTTATCCCTAAGTTTAATCAATGTAGGATAATCCTTTGATGCCCTTGCATTGGTAAAAGTTTCTTTAATAATCCGTGCATCGTTATCAGAAAGTTTAATAACACTGGGATAGGTAGGTATAAAGCCTTCTTTTAGGTTTTCTAAAATGGTATGACTTATATTTACCTTATCCCTTAAGGAGATCACAGAAGTTCCTGTTGCCATGTCTCCAATACGCTGTGACTGCTTACTAAAGGCAATAAAGAAAAACCCAATTCCAAATATGTAAATATCCACAATTCTGAAAAACCAACGCACCACATAATCCGTAAGACTAGCTTGGTAACCATCTATTTTCACTACCCGTATTTTCATAGCTTTCTTCCCTAATGTTTGGCCACTCAATAACAACTCTAACACCAATGTATAAAACACCACAGGTAAACTTAAAATAGTATTGATGGCAATTTGAGACCATTCATCCATGCTCTCGAAAGCACCAAAAATATATCCAACCACAATCAAATACCCCCATTTTACGGCACCATCTATAATAAACGCCAACAAACGTTCCCCTGCTCCTGCCGCTGTGTAATTAATTTTCACATTTTGCGTGGTGTTAATTTGTATCTCTGGCATATTCTTTCTTAATTTAACTCGCTTATGAGGGAGGTTGCATTTATCAAGCAAAATAAAGAAAAATGGCTCAGCTTTGAAAAGGCAATTTTCAATGATGATTTTGAAGACTCAGACGAGTTAGCTTCTCAATACATCCAGATTATCAACGACTTATCATACGCACAAACCTATTATCCCAAAAGTAAGGTGGTGGTTTACCTAAACCAATTATCTGCAAAAGCCTTCCAAAACATCTACAAAACCAAAAGAGAAGATAGTAATCGGTTCGTTCGGTTTTGGAAGACGGAAGTTCCTTTATTGGCTTATGAATACCGTAAATTCATATATATTGCTTTTGTTGTTTTTTCATTATTTACGGCAATTGGAGTTATTTCTGCTGCCAATGATGGAGAATTTGTACGGTCCATCCTTGGTGATTCCTATGTAGATATGACTTTGGAAAATATAGAAGCTGGAGATCCTGTTGCTGTATATAAAGGAGGTAGCAATTGGGGAAGCTTTATTGGAATTACAATAAATAATTTAAGAGTTGGCCTCATTGCTTTTATTCTAGGTGTATTTGGCGGAATTGGTACCCTATGGGTTCTTTTTAGAAACTGCGTTATGCTTGGATCCTTTCAATACTTTTTTTATGACAAGGGCGTACTGTGGGAAAGTGTTCGAGGAATTTGGATTCACGGCTCCATGGAAATATTTGCCATTGTTATTGAGGCGGCCGCTGGGTTAATTTTAGGAGCCAGTATTTTATTCCCAGGAACTTATTCCCGTATGCAATCTTTTAAGAAGGGGGTAAAAGTGGGCGTTAAGATTCTTATAAGCACCTTTCCTTTTACATTTTCGGCAGGTTTTCTAGAAGGTTTTGTCACACGGTATTCCAACATCATGCCCAACTGGCTGTCTGTAGGTATTATTTTTACCACCTTGGGTATTATTAGTTATTACTATTTAATCTACCCTTTTAAGGTTTACAAGGAGGTACAAGGGGAATTTTTAAAATTGGAAACTGTATGAGAAAGCACCTCCATACAATGATTCTCAGTGTATTGGCTTTGGCATATATGGTCACTCCAGTTATGGCTCAAAATACTTCAGAAACCTATGTTTCTAGAGAGCGCGAATTTGATGATGATTTTAAAGAACGCTATTCGGGCAGGAAATATAACTACGAAGGAAAAGATGTTGTAGGTTACACCCGCGGAGGGAGTGGTGAATATTCAGATTATAAAACCGAAGACCAACCAGAGCTGGAAGAAAGAAACAATGGAATAGATGTAAATTCTTCTCTTGAAACCCCATTTCTCAATTGGTTACTTATTGGTGTCCTCATTGCTGCCGTCCTATACCTGGTGTATATCTTATTGAACGAAGGCGGAAATGGACTGTTCTCTTCCAACAGGGATCGTAAAATAGCAGAAGAAGAGGAACTAACGGTTGAGAATATTGGCCAAATAGACATTCGTTCTTTAATACAAAAAGCTGAAAAAGAAGGCAATTACAGACTTGCCGTACGTTACAATTATATCTTGGTCCTTAAAACATTAAGTCTTAACAACTTCATTAAACTAGAAGATGATAAAACCAATGAAGAATACTATAACGAAATAAAATCACAGCCTTTTAGCAAAGGTTTCTCCTATACATCCTATTTGTACAATTATGTTTGGTATGGAGAGTTTCCGATAGATCACCTACAGTATAACAAGGCAAAAAGTAATTTTGATAGCCTTATAAATACGGTCGCTTAATGAAAAAGACGTATGTTATCATAGGGATTATCGCAGCTGTAATTATAGTTTTAGCATCTATCACAGATTTTAATGTTACCCGTACCATAGATTGGGAAGAATCTTTTGATGAAAGAAGTAACAAGCCTTATGGGGTGAGTGTGCTCTATAAGGAACTGGACCGTCTCTTTGAAGGAAAAAAGATTAGAACCTTATACCACCAACCTTCCAGTTATTTTTATGCCAATTCTGAAGATGGATATGGCGATCATGTTGCCGAAGGCACCTATATGATTATTGGAAACAGTACGTATTTAAGTTTTGAATCTGTTAGTGAACTCATGGATTTTGCATCTCATGGCAATACGGTTTTTATCTCAGATTATTACGTTCCCGGAGCTCTTGCAGATACACTTGGATTGAATGTAGACTATGTAATTAACGAAAAGGACAGCATTTCCAAATTAAGCTTTAAAAATTCATCGCTTCGTGAAAAAAACACTCAGATAGATAGAAACGAAGGAGATTTCTATTTTGGAGAATTGGATAGCATAAGTCATACGATTTTAGGATATACAGATAATCAGAAAAAACGAGTTAACTTCATTAAAGCTCCTTTTGGCGATGGGGTTATTCTATTACATCTTCAGCCAAAAATATTTACCAATTATAATGTGCTGAAAGAAGATCGCTATCAATATACCGAAGGCGTGCTATCGTATTTACCAGATGAAGACATCTATTTTGATTCATATATAAAATACCAAACTCCATATGATAACAATGCAGAACAACAGTCAGAATTAGGCTGGTTTTTAGAACAAAAAGCATTTAGATGGGCATGGTATTTTGCTCTTATACTTACATTCTTGTTTATGATCTTCAATGCAAAAAGAAGACAACGCATTGTAGCCATTGTAAAACCATTACAGAATACAACCGTAGCATTTGTAAAAACCATCTCTAATCTATACTTTGAAACTAAAGACCACGAAAATCTCATTGAAAAGAAAATAGCGTACTTCTTAGAGAGAATCCGGACCGACTTCAATTTGGATACTGAGGTGTTGGATGAAGATTTTATTGAAAAACTATCCCTTAAATCGGGGGTAACAAAAGAAAAGGTTAGTCAAATTATCAATTACATTAGTTGGCTGCGCAGAAAGCGTCAATACTTTGAAAGCAACCTGATTACGCTCAACAAATACGTAGAAGAATTTTATTCGAAATAATTATGGAAGAACACAAAGAACCCACACCGCAGAACGAATCGGTACAACCATCAGAGCAAGAACAATCCCAAGAAGCATCTGCTACTACCGAAAACTCTAGTTCTGACCTTGAATTTAAAAGTAGGTTGGACTTGACCGAACTGCAGAACAATGTGCAAAAAATCAGGGATGAAATAGGAAAAGTGATTGTTGGGCAAAATGATATGATTGATATGCTTATCGCTTCCCTATTGGCCAAAGGACATTCACTTATTGAAGGAGTTCCCGGAATTGCCAAAACAGTCTCAGCAAAGCTTTTGGCAAAGACAGCATCTGTAGATTTCAGTAGAATTCAGTTTACTCCAGATCTTATGCCCAGTGATATCCTTGGGACATCGGTATTCAACTTGAAGGATTCAGAATTCGAATTCAAAAAAGGTCCTATTTTCTCGAATATGATTCTCATTGATGAAATAAACCGTGCTCCTGCCAAAACGCAAGCCGCCTTGTTTGAAGTCATGGAAGAACGTCAGATCACCATGGATGGGCAACAATATGATTTGGCACCTCCCTTCATGGTGTTGGCAACACAAAACCCAATAGAGCAAGAAGGAACCTATCGCCTACCAGAAGCACAATTGGATCGCTTTCTGTTCAAAATAAATGTTTCCTATCCCAATCTGGAAGAAGAAATAGAAATCCTGAACCGTGAGCATAAATTAGAAGGTGGTGCAAAGACAGAGAGCATTAATTCATTTTTAACGGCAGCACAAATTGCCAATTATCAAAATTTGGTATCCAAGGTATATATTGAAGAACATTTACTCTCTTATATCGCACAAATTATTGTGGCCACCCGCAACAATCAATTTTTGTATTTAGGAGCTTCACCCAGAGCATCCATTGCCATTTTAAAAGCCAGCAAAGCTTTTGCCGCTATGAGTGGTCGCGATTTTGTAACTCCTGAGGATATTAAAAAAACTGCTATTCCAGTACTGCATCATAGGGTGATTGTTACCCCAGAACGTGAAATGGAAGGTGTTACCAGCGATACCATTATTAAGCAAATCATTGAGATAACAGAAATTCCCAGATAAAAATTGAAGGTTGAAACTATTTAAATCCTTTTACATACAACCCACTTTTTTTTATGCCAATATAGGTGTGGTTGTCCTATTTGTCTTAAGTTATTTTGTACCTATCCTTTTTGGGATTGCTCAACTTTCAATACTAGTAATTGTATTGATTTTCTTGGTAGACATTCTCTATATATTCTTGAGAAAAACCGGAATAGAAGCCACACGTATCGTTCCAGAGAAATTTTCCAACGGGGATCCCAATCCCATTACCCTTCAGCTTAAGAACAATTATCCCTCTCAGATCTTTTGCGAAGTGATTGATGAAGTCCCACAGCAGTTTCAAAAAAGGGACTTCAATATAAAAACCCAAATAGCTCCTAATGACAAGATCACCCTTCAATATAATCTTACTCCCAAAAACCGAGGCGAGTATCATTTTGGAGAATTAAACGTATATGCCATATCTAGAATAGGTTTTGTAGCCAAACGATTTCGTTTCTGTCCCAACGAGATGGTAAAAACCTATCCCAGTTTCAAGCAATTGAAACGTTTTGAACTCCTGAATGTAAATAAGAATTCACATGAAATAGGACTTAAAAAAACACGCCGTGTAGGACACAGCATGGAGTTTGAACAAATTAAGGATTATGTTATTGGGGATGATCTTAGAACCATTAACTGGAAGGCAACCGCTAAGAAAAATAGTCTTATGGTCAATCTCTTCCAAGATGAGAAGTCTCAGCCTATTTACTGCCTTATAGACAAGGGAAGGGCTATGAAAATGCCATTTGATGGTCTTAGCCTGTTAGATTATGCCATCAATTCTTCGTTGGTTATTAGCAATGTTGTTCTAAAGAAGCAAGATAAAGCAGGGATGTTATCCTTTTCCAAAAAAATAGAGAATGTGGTAGTTGCAGACCGAAGAAGTTCACAAATGCAGCTTATCCTAGAATCCCTGTACAATGTAAAAACCGATTTTTTTGAAAGTGATTTCAGTCGTCTGTACAGTCATGTGAAACAATACATAACCCATAGAAGTTTATTGTTGCTATATACCAATTTTGAAACCATGGATGGACTGGAACGGCAGCTCCCCTATTTAAAAGCATTGGCAAAAAACCATTTGCTAGTGGTCATTTTCTTTAAGAATACAGAACTTACTACCCTTATAGATCATCCTGCAGAAACATTGCGGGAAGTCTACGATAAAGTAATTGCCGAAAAATTTGCCTTTGAAAAAAGATTGATTGTAAATCAATTGAAAAAATACGGTATCTATTCCATTCTTACAGCTCCCGAAGATCTCACCGTAAATACCATTAACAAGTATCTGGAAATCAAAGCACGGGGGCTGCTATAACTGTTACATTTTCTCCGTTGGTTCGTTGTATAAACAATGGAACTTCTTCAATTTATAGATCGTAATAAGAAGGTTAAGGTTTTTGGCTTTCTATATTGGGTGACTAAAATATCATTAGGACTGGGATTCATTTTATCGGGAATTCGAAAATTACCTGGTGTAAAATTTACAGCTATTGGTATAGATAATCCCATTGGTTTATTCTTTGAAGGCATGTATGCCACTGGGTTTTATTGGAACTTCATTGGGTATTATCAAATCATCGTGGGACTTCTACTTATGTCTCCTTGGCTAAAACGCTTGTCCCCCATTTTGGCACTACCAGTAACCTTCAATATCTTCTTGGTCTCTGCATCCCTACACATGCGGGGAACTCCTATCATAACCAGTGTCATGCTATTGGGAAATATTTTTCTAATGATCTGGCACACTAAGAGTTATATACCTTTATTTCAAAAAGAAGCTACTTAAGTACAATTGAGGCTTAAAATTTGACAGTTCAGTCATTCTTTATTTTTCAGGAAGACAAATCTTTTCACTTTTGAAGTGTAAAACCAAATAAAACACTTTAAAAACAATACAATGAAAACGATTTTAACCACAGCAGCCCTCTTTATTTCTAGTTTATTCTTAAATGCCCAAACCGATGCCGTAACTACCGAAATCTCTCATGAAGAAGGTACAACCATTACGGTAAATGTCCCTGTACCCGGGACTGGCGGAAAGGTAATTGTAGGTCTTTTTGATGAAGCTACCTTTATGAAAGCTGAGCCAATTCAAGGAATGGAAAGTGATATTGTAGATGGAAAAGCTACGGTAACTTTTACAAATGTTGCTCCAGGATATTACGGAATTACCTTGTTCCATGACAAAAACGACAACAAGCAAATGGATTTTGAACCGAACGGAATGCCCAAAGAAATGTACGGAGTTTCCAATAACGTGATGAGCTATGGTCCACCACAATGGAGCGATGCGAAATTTGAAGTAACTGGAGAACCACTCACTTTGGAAATAAGAATGTAAGCACTAAAAAAACTACATGTAAAGAACAACCCTATATTTTCTAGGGTTGTTTTTTGTTATAGATATATTTTAAAATATTATAGCCCACTATAGATTTTATCAATACTGTTTTTTAACTTTGTAGGAAACCGAACCTTATGACAATAACACAGCTTAAATATGTATTGGCCGTTGCTGAACATCAGAATTTTACAAAGGCTGCACAAAAAACATTTGTTACTCAACCTACCTTGAGCATGCAGATCCAGAAACTGGAGGAGGAATTGGATATACTCATATTTGATAGGAGTAAAAAACCCATTGAACTAACTGCTGTTGGAAAAAAGATCGTGAATCAGGCCAAAAATATTGTAAATGAAGCTGAACGCATGCAGGATGTGGTAGATCAGGAAAAAGGGTTTATTGGTGGTGAATTTAAGCTAGGAATCATTCCAACCATCATGCCTACCTTGCTTCCCATGTTTTTAAAAACCTTTACGGTTCGCTACCCCAAGGTGCAGCTTAAAATTGAAGAGTTGGCAACAGATGAGATCATTACCAAGCTATTGGAAGGTCATTTGGATGCAGCAATCGCTGCAACACCACTCTATCAGGAAAAAATAAAAGAACGGCCTTTATATTACGAACCATTTGTAGGATATGTTCCAGAAAGCCACAGGCTTTTTCAGAAAGAAGAAATTGAAAGTTCAGATCTAGAGATAGATGATATCTTATTATTAGAAGATGGTCATTGTTTTAGAGATGGAGTGATTAATCTCTGCAAGGCATCAAAACTGTCCAAAGACGATACCTTTCAATTGGAAAGTGGAAGTTTTGAAACACTCATTAAGCTTTCTCATGAAGGACTTGGTATGACCCTACTTCCCTATTTGCATACTCTGGATATTACAGAAAAGCAACACAAACACTTAAAGTATTTTAAAGAACCAACGCCTGCTAGAGAGGTAAGCCTTATTTATAACAAAAGTGAATTGAAAATGCAAATAAGCAATGCTCTGTATGACGTGATTTCTGGTATTGTTAGAGGTGCCATCCGTTTTCAGGATGTGAATATCATAAGTCCTGTGAAATAAAAAAGCCCCCTTTCGGAGGCTTTTATTATTCTTTTAGATAAATTAAACATTGATTTAATTGTGGGTTCTGTTGGATGAGGGAATTAACCCAAATTTTCAACTCCTCAATTTCATGGGGGAGTAATCTATTCATCGCTTTCTTCAACTCCTTACAGAACAGATTTACATCAAAGCTAACTTTTTTGAGGACGGCTTTGGTGTAATCAAACATTGCTCTAGCCATAGTTATTAATTAGAGTTAGGTTACGTAGTTGTTTTATATAAGCGTGAGATTTAAAATTTGATGTTTAAATATAGCTAAAAAATCGATACGGATTTTATTAGGTAGGTAAATTCGCGCGTTAAAGTATGTTAAAAATTATCGCCGTCCAGCAGATCACCCAATCCCCCTAAGATGCTTCCCTCTCCTTTGTCTTTTCCACCTCCTCTGGGAGCCGATGCCCAGACACGTTTTGCCAAGCGACTAAAGGGTAAAGACTGTATGTATACGGTACCTGGTCCTGTAAGAGTAGCAAAAAACAATCCTTCACCTCCAAAGAGGGTATTTTTAATGCCTCCTACAAATTCAATATCGTAGTTAACTGTTTGGTCAAAACCAATAATACAACCCGTATCCACCTTCATAGTTTCTCCTGCTGCCAATTCTTTAACGGCTGTGGTTCCACCTGCATGCACAAAGGCCATTCCATCTCCTTCCAATTTCTGCATGATAAAGCCTTCGCCACCAAATAATCCCCTCCCTAGTTTTTTAGAAAACTCAATACCCACAGACACTCCTTTGGCTGCACATAAAAAGGCATCTTTTTGGCAAACAAACTTACCTCCAAATTGAGACAGATCTATGGCTATAATCTTTCCAGGATAAGGAGAGGCAAAACTAACGTTCTTCTTCCCTACCCCTGTATTATAAAATGCAGTCATAAAAAGGCTTTCCCCAGTTAAGAGTCGCTTTCCAGCGCCAAATATCTTGCCCATGACACTGGAATCCTTTTTAGACCCGTCTCCAAAGATGGTTTCCATCTGGATGCCGTTGTCCATCATCATGAAACTACCCGCTTCGGCTACGACACCTTCGTTGGGATCCAGTTCAATTTCTACGTATTGCATTTCTTCACCGTATATGGTGTAGTCTATTTCGTGTGCTGTCATGTTGTTGTGAATTTTTAAGGTTTGAAACATCTATATGTAGTAAATCCCAACGCTACGTTACATAGTATGGTTCAAAGTTTATTCAAGAATTTCAAATAGAATGATTACAATTGTTTTGCTTAGTGCTTTTACTTTTTAATGACCATCACTCTATAATCAGTTTTAGGTTTGTGTGAGCTTTCAGTACCTTGAAAGGCAGTTGAATTTCTATATGCTATTAGTTGTTATTCAATCCGAGCTTTTGTTAATTTCTTTAACTCGTTGAATGAACTATTTTCTCCTTTGTCTTTCCACAACCAAATAACAATCGTTCCGGAATGAATTAATTCGCTACTCTCATCATTTGGATTGTTTTTCATCAGTCCATTTATGATTAGTTTGGCTGTTTTCTCCGAATCGGTTTCCAAACCAAAAATGCCAATTTCGGCCTGATCTTCATATATGGAAAACAAACCTCTTTTAACGTTCTGAGCTAAGGTTGCATCCCGAACTAGATTTCCTGAGAAACAATCCAAAAAAATACGATCTGAAGAAATAAAAGGATTTGCCTCTGCATTACAAGGCAAATGGTCGTTGTCTGTAACTTGTTTTATACTACATCCAGCAGGGAGTTCTTCTTCTGCAAAAACGAAATCCTCTAATTTCAATTTTGAATCGATAGGTTTAAGGACACACAAAAAGCTTACTATAATTATTGATAATAGTTTCATTATTATGAAGTTTTAATTACTCACAACGTTACGTGTATGAAAAGCATTTCTTTTTTGTAGACGGGTTTTCGGTTATTAAAATAGGAAGAATTAAATTATGTTCAACTTGAGATATAAATTATATACGTTGTTGTATACAGTTTATTTTAATTTATTGATGGCATAATTAATAAGCGACTGATTACCTAGTTCTATATCTTCAATATTTTCAGTAACAATATCATCTATTTTCACACCAGCTCTCTGAGAATTGGCTCCATTTGGATAATAAATACCTAAGCTAGACATAAACATTCTAATACCCCCTGGCATATCGATTCCTACTTGATTTCCATCTTCACCAGCAGTTTGACTCCCAATAACCTCTACATTGTCTAACATCTGCAAGGCCATCACAAAATATTCTCCAAAACTCAAAGTGTTTTCGTTTACAAGTACTTTAATAGGTTTATCGTAGTCAAATCCAACTACATTAATATTCTCAATATCAGCTTCGGAAAAATGCCAGTAAAAACTACCAGGTTTTTCTAAACATTGGGATTTTAATAGGACAAATGGTTTTACATCTTTATAAAAATGACCTAAAAAATCGTACAATATCTCCCAATTAGGATAATAACGAAAATCTAGAATTAAACCTTCAGTATTTTTAATGTTAGAATAAAACTCTGACAGGTTTTGATTGGTTAATTCTCCCATATTAGCATAACCTATATTTTCGTTTAGGATTTCCCACGACTTAATATCCTTCTTATCTCTATATTTCCGAATTTCAGGAAATGAATATCTCTGTATTTCTAACTTTATAGAATCATTGTTCCTTTTAACCAAAAGCGTAAGTGAATCAGAATTACCGTTAAAAATATACCTGCTAATTTCACCATTATGAAATGCTTCATTTGGGTTAGGCAAGTACTTTCCTAATTCTCGAGCCTTTTCTTTTATGGGCTGCCCTTCAATTGATAAGATGACATCTCCAACTTCAATATTTGATAGTTTTGAAAGACTGTCCGATTTAATCCGGTTAATTACAAGTTCATTTTGAACAAATTTGCCAGCAAAAGGAACCGTCATTCTACCGAAAAATGAGCTTCTCAACTCTGGATGGTACGGAATATTAGCATGGCCATCATTAATTTCTGTACTCAACGTTAATAATACTTCATAATACGCTTCCTTGTTCTTTGACTCTATAACTTTTGGAATGTATGAGGTTAATACTTCATCCCAGTCTTCATCAATTAGATTCTTATATGGAAAGAAATATTCAATTATATTCCAATACCTAAATAATCCTAGTAACCTGAACTCTACTTGACTTAAATCAGCATTTTCCATTGGATCTTCATAGAATTTTGCATAACCCAAAGAACGTGCGCCTGCAGAGTCTGATACATATTTGTTTTTATAGATTTCACTTCTTGTAAGTAGGGCATTGAGAGTTTGCTTATTCTCTTCAGATATTGGGCTTGTGTTAATCCATTGAAAATCAACCAAGCTTTCAACATCATCTGACTTACAACCAATTAGTTTATCTGATGGAATATACTTTTCAGGTAATTCAAGTAATTTTTTTAATTCAAGATCGAATTCCTCGTTTGAATTCGTTGATCTTATTGATTTAATGGACTTAATTAATGCGGTATCCCAATTTATTTCTCCAGCACCTACATCAGGATTATAGTACTTTGCTAATCCCCATGATTTTGCTAAAATTTCAAGTTTTTCTTGTTCTGAAATTTCATGATTGGTATGGCAGTTTATAAAAATAATACATAGACTAAGTAGGCATCCTTTTACTACAATTGATAGGTTAGATATCATTATTCTATTATTTGAAATAAGATTTAAGATAATCTTATATGTTACGTAAAATAGAAAAGCTAATTAGTTGTAATAACGTATTAAGAAGATAAATGTTTTTAAATATTCTAAAATTGAATACAATGTGTTTGTTTACGTTAAATAGTTTTGAAGCATTAAGTTAGCAAAAAGAGCGAAGAAATTTGGAGGATTGTAGAAACCATCTCTAAACACTATTGACTATATACTATTCGCTACAGTTATGCTTCACCTTTTCCAATGCTTTTGGAAATGTGGTCTTCATAAAGTCCAGATGTTCATCAAGAATGTCTATTTCAACAGTAAGTGTATTACAGTCTGTTCCTTCTGTTAGTGTATAGATTTCTGTAGCTCCTGACCATGCTTTTGTTTCATCATCAATGGGTTGCTCCTTTCCCTTTACCACACTCCCAATATGCTTAAACATGATCATCTTATTTGGAATATGTGTTTCGATAATGCTGTAGATACCACTTTGATCTGGAGCAAGGAATAATACTTTACTGCCTTCTTTCCAATTATCGGTAATGGCATAAGAGCCTTCAAAAAATACACTGGCCCAGTCACGATAGGAGCTATCGTTCCAGAGTGCTTCCCAAATCTTGGCCTTATCTGCCTTAATATCAATTGAAAATTGTAATCTATTCATCATTACCATGTATTAGTGGTTATTATTTTCTTTCAAATATTTTATGATAATTCCAAGCTGTCCTAAATGATAAATATCGTGATGGAGCATTCCGTTAATTACAAAACTATAAGTATAATTACCCTTAAAATCGGTATCATAATATTCTTCATTCAGAAACCCATCCTCTTTAGATTGCAACAAATGAATCAATTCTATCAGGGTTTTATCATATTCAGATTTAATGTATTGCCAACCCAATGGTTCCAGTTTCTCATTAGATAACCAGTTTTCCTCACAATCATCCGTCTTACTTCCTTTCCCAGTCTGGATTTTCAAAATTGTCTCTTTTCTCCACAGTGTCAAATGAGAAATTATTTCTGCAATGCTGTGTAACCCAGTAATAGGTCTTTTAAAAACCATATTTTCATCTACTTGATTCAATTTACTAGTAAATGTGCTACCTATCCATAATTTTCCATTTTGGATTTCTTTGTATTGTTTAATAATATGTTGGATTAGATATCTCATTTTAATAAATACTAACGTATTCGTGTATAGTTTGTTAGTAATAAAGATAGCAAAATGAGGCTAACGGATTTTCAGATAGTTGTTTGGTACTACTTTAATAACTACCAATATTCAAAGATTCGAGATATTTTTCCATTTCGGAACTCAAAGAGTGTCATATTTGGTTCTCCATCTTTAATGGAACCATCTTTTTTATTGACAAAACTTCTTTGAATAACAACAGAATTCAAGCCAATAATTTTGTTCAATATTTTAATATCCGTAACACTTCCGTCATAACCACCATTTTTTTGATTCCTTATGTAACCATTATACAAATCTTCCCGAGTATAGATTCCTCCATATTTAGGGTGAACATATGTAAAGTCATCTGTAAAAAGCCGAAAAACTTCATTAATATCATCTACTGTTGAGTTAGCCTGAAATATTTTAAGGTTTAAGTCATAGTACTTTGTCACTACAATATCCAATGAATCCTTGTGAGTTTTTGTTGCTTCTTGGGCATAAATTTGACTTGTTGTTATAACCATTAAGGATATAAAGCTTACTAATTTCAATTGTTTTTTCATTAGTGGGATCGTTTATTTCAAAATTGTAATCGACGGCTTTGTATATGCAGTGTAACCGCTTTTATTGGGATTGAGTATCATATATAATGTCAGTCACTGGTTAATATGCGCTAATTTTCGGTTCATCCACTTTTAATTTCCCTTCTGCTTCACCGTCCATTCAAACTCAAACCGGGACACGACATCCCCAGCTTCATCTTTTCCTATAGATTGCATCCAACAGGTCACCCCTTCTCCACTTTGTAAGGTTTGTTGAATTGCTTCCTTTATTTTGAGCCCATCTTCGCAAGTAAAGGTAATCCTTCCTTTGGCCTTTTTGGAAAAGGTGGCTTTGTTATTGGCCACCAACATAGAGACCCTTGCATTGCTCTCACGTATACAGGACATCACCAATGCGCCCGTGCTCAGCTCGGCTGCCATTCCTTGTACGGCCCAAAACATAGATTTAAACGGGTTTTGGTTGATCCATCGATGCTTTACGGAAGTGACACAATATTTATCTGTAATCTCTTTGGTTCTTACCCCCGTAAAATAGGCAGCAGGGAGCTTAAACATGATGAATTTGTTAATCTGTGAAGGTTTGAGAGACATAAACAAAGGCTTTTTACGAAGATATCCCATTATTTTATGGTTACGAAATAAAAGCTTTATCCTAGTAATCAACCATTGATAAACAAGCAATTACACATTCAGATTTGTTAACATTTTGTTAAATTTTAGTACTATGCGTAACATAATACCTTCTTTTAGACATATATTTGCATAAGAAAATAATAGACAATGGAAACTACTCCGACCGAAAATCATAAAAACGTAGCTGCAATCATGCATCTTTCTACCTTTAGTAAGTATATATTTCCCTTTGGAAATTTCTTGGCTCCATTATTATTATGGACTACCAATAAGGAAAAACCTTTTGTAAAGGAACATGGTAGGGAAGCTATCAATTTTCAGCTAAGTATTCTATTATACACCTTGGGCGTTGGGATCCTTTGCCTTCCTTTTTTCGTGATTTTTGCCTCGGACTTTGTTTCGTTGGTAGATGTGATTGACGATCATTCACACCAAATAACTATTCACAACATTAAAAACTACTCAGGATACCTTACCCTCTTCTTGGTCGTGGCTGTTTTCCTTTTCGGAATCTTTGTTTTCGAATTGTATTGTGTCATACAAGCCACAATAAACGCCAATCAAGGAAAGAATTATAAATATCCTTTAAGTATATCGTTCATTAAAACCGAAGAAAACGGTGAAACTAAACAAGAAGAAACACAATCATCAATAAATCAATCAGAAAATGAGCACGCTAGTTAAATTAATCATGGCCCTGGTCCTCAACTTTGTTTCCCATGGGGAAGAAGTCGATTTAAAAAATCAGACAATCTCCCAAAGCAAACAGATCGAGGCAAAGTACACTGTACAACAGCTCAATCCTCATTACATTATTACGAGAGACGAATTGTTGTCTCAGTTAAACTAATCTACAGTACGTATGAAAATCGAAAACACAAAAGCACAAATGCGGAAAGGGGTACTGGAGTACTGCATCCTTTCCATCCTTAAAGATGGGGAGGCATATACCAGTGACATCCTGGAAACCCTAAAAGACGCAAAAATGCTTGTGGTGGAAGGGACCATTTATCCCTTATTAACCCGCTTAAAGAATGCCGGGTTGCTTAATTACCGCTGGGAAGAATCTTCCAGTGGACCGCCCCGCAAGTATTATGAACTCACCGAAACGGGGAAACTATTTTTAAAAGAATTAAACACTACTTGGAGTGAATTACAACAAGCAGTAAATCGTGTAACCAGCTCAATCACTACAAAATGAACAAAACAGTCAATATAAACCTAGCAGGTACATTTTTCCACATTGATGAAGATGCTTTTGGAAAACTACAACGCTACCTGGAGGCCATACGCAAATCACTGAGTGACCCACAAGGGGGTGATGAGATCATTAAGGATATTGAAGCTCGTATCGCTGAACTCTTTACAGAAAAACTGGAGCAGAGTACACAAGTGGTTACCTTAAAAGAATTGGACGAGGTTATTACCGTTATGGGACAGCCCGAAGACTATATGGTGGACGAGGAAATCTTTGACGATGTTCCACCCAAAGCGAAACGCACCTATTCTTCCCACAAACAATTATTTAGGGATGAAGACCGAAAATTTATTGGAGGAGTATCTTCTGGATTGAGCTATTATTTAGGTCTCGATACAGTTTGGGTTCGTCTTATTTGGATCCTGCTTACTTTATTTTCAAGTGGATTCTTTATCGTGGTGTACATCCTATTCTGGATATTGGTACCCGCAGCACAGACCACTTCCGAAAAATTGAAAATGACTGGAGAGCCCATAAATATCTCCAACATTGAAAAAAAAGTTTAAAGAAGGATATGAAAATGTCTCCGAAAAAGTAAAAAACGTAGACTATGACAAATACGGGAATAAAGTAAAAAGCGGAGCCTCCGGTTTTTTCGATACACTCGGTAGTGTCCTTCTTACTCTTTTCAAGATATTTGTCAAATTCTTTGCAGCCATTTTGGTATTTGTTTCCATCGTAACGCTTATTAGCATAGTTATCTCTTTATTCTTTGCAGGATCTGTAGATATTTGGGGACATGGAAATTGGACCGAGTTTTACGACTTAGGCAATACATCCAATGCACCGCTTTGGTTGGTATCATTATTAGGTATGTTTGCGGTAGGAATCCCATTCTTTGGATTACTCATCTTAGGATTGAAATTACTCATTCCTAATATGAAATCTATAGGAACTCCTGCTAAAGTCATTCTATTTGTAGTATGGTTAGCATCACTTATAGGGATAGGAATCTTAGGAATTCGTCAAGCAACTGAACGTGCTTTCGATGGAGAGTTCACCAGTGAATATGCCCTTCCGATCCAAGCTGGAGATACGCTGAACCTAAAAATGATTTCCAATGAGAATTATGAATATGCCGCAAGAAGAAGAGGTAGATTGACTATTGAATATGATGAGAATGATGAAAAAATCATCTACTCTACAGATGTACGCCTTATTGTACGTTCTACCAGTGATTCTGTAGGAAGACTGGTAATTGAAAAGCGAGCTGAAGGAAGTGATTATCTTTCTGCCAAAGAACGCGCACAGGCCATCAATTATGACTATTCTTTTGATGGAAGTACCCTAGCCTTAAATGCTTACTTAACTACAGATGTAGAAAACAAGCTAAGGGATCAGGAAATAGAGGTCATTGTATACTTACCAATAGGTACCATTTTATATGCAGATGATAATACCTATACATTCCACCGTAATGATTCATATTATAGAGACATTCTGGACAATGGAGATGAAGAAAAATATCTAATCATTGAAGATGGTGAAACCCGTTGCTTGGATTGCCCAGAAGGAAACACCTATAAAAGTAGTGATGACAGAGAAGAATGGGAAGATAATTGGGATGATGAATGGGATGACAATGGAGTATATATCAAAGACGAAAATGGTGACTTTATTAAAGTCAACAGAAACGGTTTGAAAATAAAAGACAGTGACGGAGATAAGGTTATTATCGATAAAAATGGTATCGATATACAGTCTACGGATAATAATGACACAATAAAAGTAAAAATAGGAAACTAAAATTCTAAGAAAATGAAATCAATCAAAATCATAGCCCTTGCAGGGGTAGTACTTCTAGCCTCCGCATGTAATTTCGATATCAACTTTGGACAAACCAATGGAAATGGTAATGTAGAAGTAGAAGAACGACCTGTAGATGGTGAATTCAGTAAAGTAAGAGGAAGCGCCGGATTAGATGTGTATCTTACCGAAGGGGACGAGCTTAAGATCGTAGTGGAGGCTGACGAAAACCTGCACGAACTTATTGAAACCGAAGTAGTAAACGGAACTTTAAAGGTAGGAGTAGCATCTGGCCAGAACATTGGTCGCGCCAAGGCTAAAAAAGTACATGTTACTTATACTAAATTAACTGCCGTAAGCGCTTCTAGTGGTTCCGATGTAATTGGTAATTCCGTAATAAGAAGTGAAACCTTAACCCTAGGCAGCAGCAGTGGTGCCGATTTGGAGGTAGAAGTTTATAGCTAAAGAAGTATTTGCCGATGTTAGTAGTGGAGCTGATCTTAAAGTTTCTGGAAGAGCTACTAATCTTGTTGCAGAAGCGTCCAGCGGAAGTGATCTTAAAGCCAAAGACCTAGAAGTAAAAACCTGCCGAGCCAAAGCTTCTAGTGGAGCAGATGTTGTGGTAAATGTTCGTGACGAAATAAATGGACGTGCTTCAAGTGGAGGAGATATCCGTTACTACGGTAATCCAACAGCTGTTTCTGTAAAGGATGGTGCCTCAGGTAGCGTTCGTAAAATGTAATAAACCCAACCAAAAGAAAAAGGACTAACCGCCTTTTATAAAACCCCTTAGTGAAGTCCATAGCACTTTGGGGTTTTCCCTTTTTAAAACTCAACAAAATGAAACGATCTATTTTATTAGTTATAATACTCCTGTTTTTTGGAGTTTCAAACCTACAGGCCCAACACAAAGTTTCGGAAGAATTAAAACAAATCTTCCAGAAGAAAGACAGTTTAATCTTTGATGAAGGATTCAATAATTGCAATTTGAAACTCTTGGAAACTCAGCTTACCGATGACTTGGAGTTTTACCACGATATTGGTGGGTTTCAAACAAAGAAGAGTTTCTTGAAGCTATGGCAAAAAACATTTGTGGTAATCCTACTAGAACTTATCAAAGAAAACTTGTTCCAGAAAGTGTAGAATTATACCCGCTATACAATAATGGAGAACTATATGGCATGATACATCGCGGTAAGCATGAGTTTTTTGTCAAGGAAAAAAATAGCCATACTAAGTTTACTAAAACGGGTTCTGCCCTATTTTCTTCTCTCTGGATAAAAATAGATGGGAAGTGGTTATTGAAACGCACCTATAGTTATCATCATGGCCTAATTAACATCAATTCCATTTAAAAACAATAAACATAGTTCATTCCAAAACGGATTATTCCTCAATTAGGTTTTATATAGTGTTGAATTTTTTTGAAACAAAACAAACTCAAGAAGAGTTCAAGGAAGTTTTTGTTTTCTAAAGAAAACCACTATATTGCCTTAAACAAGGAATTTATGAAGAATTTATTTTTTATTACAATTACTACTTTACTTATTTTTTCGGCCTGTAAAGGTAAAAAGGAACTATGACCGATTCTAGCTGTAATTCTTGTGAAGATGCTATCATTAGAAATTTTGGCGATCCCGCCTTAGACGGATGTGGATGGGTTGTAGATGTAATCTTCAACAATTTATATGCCTAAAAACTTACTTCCCGAATTTTATGAAGACAGCCTAAAAGTTAGAATAAAATATAAGGTATTAGAACGGGTTAATTGTGGATTGGTTAAGGATGCCCATCTTTCTATTTTCATAGAAGAAATTCACAAGAAATAAAAAAAAGCCCTAGAACAATTGTTCTAGGGCTTCTTTTATTGTACTGTATTAGAGTACGGGTTATCTTATAATTAGTTGTTTCACTATTTTTACTTCCCTGTGCTCCTTGAATTATTGCAAAATAATTTGATTGAGACAGCTTTGAAACATCAATTAATTGTTCAATACCAGTTTCTTCTAGATTAACCAACATTAATAAGTCTTCCTGTCATATCGTAAATTGAAATAGATTCCAATTCTAAATTTTTAGGATTGCTTAGATAGAAAGTATCTACTGCTGGGTTAGGATATAAAACAAGACTGGATAATATGGAATTGTCGTCCAATCCTAAAACCTCTTCCTCAACGGTAATCTCAAAAGTACAAGAATCTACATTTCCGTCATTTAATAGAACATTGATTGTAATTACATGTACACACCTAAGTCTAATTGTGTTCTGGGCTAGGGGATTGAAAAGTTGCATCGTATGGAGCATTATCACAAATATCTGAGGGAAACCGTTATGGCATCCTGGAAAATCGGCAAGTTCATATGTTGTCCCCGCAGGAACACTTACCACTAAATCATCAGGACAAGCAATAGCTACATCCGTTCCATCTATAACTTCTACGTATGCTTATACAGGTACTAGTTAATCCATCTGTATCAGTAACAGTTAATGTTACATTATTGAAACCAACGTCATCACAATCAAAAGTATCAATATCAATAACCATAGAAACGATTCCATCATTATCATAACTTCTCCTTCAACATCAGACACATCAATAGAAACTGGCCCCACTTCCATCTAATGTTACAATGTGTGTTTTACATACTGCAACTGGAGGGTCGGTCGTGTCTTCTTCATCTAAACAGTTTCCAACAGCTTCAATATTATTCAGAATCACTGCTTGTGGTTGTGGACCAAATCCAAGATTAAAATTGATCCCTACAGATGTATTTGGCACAGTAACTCATTATAGTTCCTCTCGCCAGAAGGGTTTCCAGGTAAAGGACAGCCACCTTCCGTAAAACCAGCACAACTATCAATTGCTGTATTATTTCCATTCCATACACAGGCATGCGTATGTCTTGAGCCCAAAAGGTGCCCCATTTCATGGGAGATAAGAAATACATTAAATGAATAAATTGGAAACATTCTGAACATTGGTTCCAACTAACCCAGAATAACATAAGCTGTTGTCAGAATTATCAGGACAAAATCCCTGAAAATCCAGCTGCAATTCCACCAAAATGTTTGCATCATTACTAAATGACCAAGATCTCCATTTAAAAAATCCGTTGAGTCGCAAATTTATTTAATTGAGCACCCGAATTATCACCCATCATACGGATCTGGGTTTACCCCAAATCATCATATTTGATGTTCGTGCCAAAATTCCGTCGTTGGCATACAGCACATAACTTTGTGTAAAAAGGTTTGCTAAAAAAGCAACCGTATTAGGTTGTAAAACCAAATAATCTATTAAGGATTTATTTTTTTATCGAGAGATCTTAGAAATAAAGTTTCTATTTTCTTTGAAACCACTTGGGTTTTCTACGATGCAATAATTTTCTTGGAAAAGTCAGATATTTGCATATGTCTTCATCCAAAATTTTGTCGTTGAGTTCCAAGGAGACCAAATTAAAGAAAGGAATACTTTAACAAAATCTTCTTCCATCAATATCATCAATAATAGGCTGCAGAAACAATAAAAAGTAATTAATGAGATTGTCAGTCATGAGAATAGAAAAGTCTTTAAATTTTTATCATGTTGCATTGAAAGATGGATAATCGCTCTTCTGTTACGTATTTGATGTTGATGTACAGTTTAACATGACACATTCTGTTGTTGCGCTAATAATTTAATTTCTTAGCCAGTTTAGATTTTAGAGTATTCATTCTCCTAGATCAGTGGTCTTAGCGAGTGTAGACGACTGAATATGCAATACTCTCCCCCATAGCTGGTGTTTGTAGTAGAGATTGATCCATGACATCCAAAAGCTTAGAGAAACGCAAAATCTCGTCTTACTCTTGGAATTCGTAAGCCAACTCGATTTTAGCAAATAAGAACAACACTCGCCTCCAGTGGGTCTGTAAATTATCTATTGTTCAATTAATTTGCTTTTTTGTT
>CAXXHF010000003.1:0-37500 GCA_963669405.2 Flavobacteriaceae bacterium | reverse complement strand
CAAAATTGTTTTTATATGAAAGCAACACACTTTTTCCCAATTTGTTTTGAAGTTATTTTAAATGAATTAAAATTAATATTTGGATATCAGAATCCGTTTGGGATATCAGTATTTAAAATGGAAGAAATTACTTGACATAAGTACGACCAAAGAAGACATAAGATATATAAGATATGAAGCCTTGATTCAATGTAACTGAATGATTGTATTTGTGTGATGTCTACAAATGCTTCTTGATCAATTATTTTGGACATCGTTTAAATATATAGCCAGTAAGGCCAAACATTACCATTGGATGATATTGATTGGTTTATGAGTTTGTTCATTCGTTTGGTTTACTGCATATAAGACATTATTTTGTCATTTAATTCTTAAGTAAGTCTTTTTTTAACACATTATATAGTTTCAAGTACAAAACAATAACCACCAATAAGTAGTTAGAGTTTCATGGTTTTCCTCTTAATATAGATGAGTATCTCACTGCTCTATGAATACAAGTATTCTTATCTAATTACTGCAAATTGAAATCAGTTATATGGTTTCATTTTTTAAAAACTAATTTTAATAAATTTAAAGCAGGTATGGTTTCATGTATTCCCACTTTATGATGATCAATTGGATGTAATTTCTTGGTTTCAAGCATTTTTCATCTGATAATGACAAATTGAAAGCAATTATATGATTTCAAGGATTCCTATTAAAGTATAATAAATTGAAAGCAATTATACCGTTTCATGTATTTCTATCAAACTAAAATAAATTGAAATCAGTTATATTGTTTAAAGTACTCGTGTCTAGTTATCATCAATTGTAAGCGATTTCCATGGTTTCAAGTATTCCTATGCAGAACTCACCATTTCCCAACGACTTTCTCCTAGTTTGTTTACGGGATATTTTACGTCAATTTTAAAATTGCAGTTTTGTCAATCAATATCACTTTAGAAATTAGTATTGGAGCTAGTTGACTTTCTTTATCCTCGGTAGGATGCATGCGCCCCCTCTCTCTCACTTATCTACCAAAGAAGACGTAATGTATATGAAATTTGAACAATCCATTCAAAGTGGTATGGTGTCTCTCTACTTGAGGAAGGTTTCAGAACTATAAGAATATTTACAAATTGTTAAGAGTATTTTTCTGAATCCTAAATGAAAGATGTATAACGTTAAACGCATTGATAAAGAAACTATATCATCTGTTAAACAACACGATTCTGAAAAGAAAAATATTTCTAATAAAGAAGTCTTAATAGAGTAAGAACTCAACATATGCAGAAATGATAAATAATCTAATCTTAAAAGATAAAAAAAAAAACATTAACAATATCCTAACAGGCAACATCACTAAATTAAACGAGCAGATCTATGATAGAGCAAAATTAGTCCATGATAAAATCAATGTGCCCTGTAACACTATGTAGGTGATACGCCAAGCAGACGATCCTTTTTTCTGTTTTGGTGCGAAACCAAACAAAGGCTTGAGCCCGCGATCTCGACGTGACCGGAAGTGGGTAAGGGAACGCCAGTCAGACCAGTTGGACAAAGGAACTCAGAGAAGGCAGTTGGCAAAGGGTGACGCGAGTGACCAGTCGACACCAGATAGCAGAGAGACCAGTTGGCATGAGAAAGAGTCCAGAGCAGTGAGGGAAGACGCTCAAGATAGGCTGACATTCATAGTAGCTTGTAGAAACATATGCACAAGGGAATGCAATGTTACATAACTCCTCTCTTGCACCTTGAATTAACCCAAGTATTTTGTTCGTTTGTTCTCTTTCCTCTCACTCCCTTGATTGCATTCCTTGTAGCTATGAAGAAATGTGCAATGCCCCTATCGGAACCACAAGTTGATCACCGGCCAAGAAGTGAAATGGTTCGAAGAAGTATCAGGGGGCCGAGGGGGTATCGTCAAAGCCCTATTGTAACCCGAACAGAAAAAGAGAGTAAATTAAATTAGAACAGCTAGAGATATTACGACAACATGGGGAGATGCTAAGGAAGAGGAGAACACGGGAATATGTTGGTATAAAATGATAAAAAGAAACCGCTGACAAATTGAAAAATACAAACTGAAGAGATAAATCCAAAGACATTGGAGAAAGAAGAGAGACTTAAAAGATAAGGAGGCGGGGGTCAAGCAATGCAAACAACACGAGACGTTCCGAAATAATGAAAGAAAATTCTACCAAGTAGAAAGAGGAAAATGTCTGGATGTAAAAGAAATAAAATAATTTCAGAGTAAAATATGGAAAAAGAAATAACATAGACAGACCGAATGAATAAATAACTTGAAAAAAATAATTGCAAAGGCTGGAATTAAAGGATCTGATATACAGCTGGATTCTATCAAAGTAACATTCAAGAAAGAATCGAATTTGAAAACACCAAACCGTCATGGAAAAAATGGATTCTGGTTTTTGAAAAATCTATGTCTTTTCATGATAGACTGGCACTTGAATAGTTGGTTTGGATAAATATATATATATCCAAATGGACGACGAAGTCGGAAAATATCATCAAACAGAAACCGCTTCCAACAACTATAGACCTATAACCTGTTAATAATGTAAGAAATAATCATATTTACCAAACTCTCCGTTCGGGCAGGATATGACATAAGGTCAATTTTTAAGCGGAGTTTAACAGGTTTCAATTCAGTGTTTTCCTTCTCCTAGACTAGTTGCCTCACCCAGGCCGAAGGACCTAGTCTGCCCTACTATTTACCCATAGCTGGAGGGAGAATAATTGGATTCATACCTTTCCCAAGGGTATTAGTGCTACGTGAAATGCAATCAGTCAGGTCCAGGATTTGAACTCGTGTCGCCCTGTCCATATCCTGCGACGATAACCATTACACCACGGGCACCTCCTGTAGGAAATGATAACAACTCAGGTTAGGGAGGAGGTTTATGACTTGCTAGTAAACCTTGGACAATTTCCCGAAGAACGCGAATGACACAACAAGGTAACAAAAGCAACTGATGATATGCTATACATTGATCACTGCTTTATCAAGAAGAGTAAAACGAGACAAAAAGATATACACATAGCGAGAATGACGACATAAACGTCATCGGTATGGACCCGTAAATCTGGATAATATAACCTCAAAATTGAACAAAATATGAGACAAAGACATAAAGTTTATCCCGGAAGCCATGGGAAGAGGAATTGATAGCCGGAGAATGACAACTCTAGCAGAGGTAAAAATCCATTGAATTATGTTCCGTGGAAATGCGTTTTCGCCTTTACTATTTTTAATAGCGAAGATGCCACTTGAACATATACTTGGGAAATGCATGGGGAGCAACAAATTTGCTAAATTGCATGAAAAAAATCACTTAATGTTTTAAAAGACGTCAAGCTATTTGCCAAAAATAAAAATAGATAAATTGAAAACTTTATATAAACAATAACAATATACAGGACATAGGAATGGAATCCAGAAAGATCAGAATGCCCGTAGAATAGGTAAATTACATGTACTAGGGAATATTTGAAGTGGACAACATTAAACGAGTGGAGATAAACAAAGGAATTAGAAAACAGAAAAACTTCTTGAAATCAAGCTCTTCATTATAAATCTTATCAAAGAGAAAAGGCCTGGGTGGTCCCCCTTGTAAGATACTCGTAACAATTCTGGAATCGAACGATGAAAGAACTTCAGCAAATCGATCAGAAGACAAGAAAACTAATAACGATAGATAAGACCTTAGATCAAAAGATTACAAAGAGATACTGTATGCGTCAAGAAGAAGCAGGAAGAGTACTCACAAGCATTGAATATAGAGTGTATGAATCAATTCGAGGACTCGTAGAGTACATTAAAGAAAGTAAAGAAATATTAGTTACAATGACCAGAAACAGCATAGGTAACATAAAATTATTAACAGAACAACAATAAATAAGAAGCAGAAATGGGAGAAAACAACTGTATAGATATTTCAAGAAACAAACGGACCAAAACTCGCACGGGAAAACCTGGTCATTGCAAAGAAAAGAAAACCTGAAGAGAGACACTCAATCTCTTCAAATAGCATCACAAAACAACACCATGAAGACCGGCTACGTTAAAGCGAAAATAGATTAAACGCATTAGAATAGGAAGTGTATGTAATGTAATGATAGAGACGAAACGATTCATCATATTTTTTTAAGCAAATGCAGGAAACTTGAGCAAAACGAGTAAAAACTTGACACAGCTGAGTGAAGGTGATCCATTTTGAATAGTGCAAAAAAATCGAAATTTTACCATTCTACCAAATGATATATGCATAAACTAGATACGTCCTGGAGAGTGAGACACTCAAAATTCTCTGTAATTTTGAGATAGAAATAGATCAAATAAATCTGACCAGAGAACATGACCAAATGATACTTATCAAACTAAAAGAGCGCCTGCAGAATAGTGTTATGCCGTCCCTGTGGACCTCTGAGTGAAAATCAAAGAAAACGAAAAAAAAAAAAAAAAGACAAGTACTCGAATATTGAGAAGAATCGTCAGACCTTAGAAAACTTACTTGATTTGTCGTTCTTGTTAAGGCGCCATGTATTGTTCAAGTGTATCTTTAAACTTAATCGTATTCATAAGCCTCGAGTGAAAAAAAGCAAAACAACGAATCTTCACCAGAAACTATGCAAAAATTAATATATATGATCGTACAATGTACATAATTCTCTAACATCTGTGCATAAGCTAACACTAGAATTATTGAAACGCAGTTAAAATCAGCTATTCAATCAATCAAAACACATTCAGAACATATGGTAGATTGGACTCATTAAACTTGATAAGATCCCTAGTCTAGGTGGAGGGAAACTGAATTAACCCTGCCATTTTCCGCTTGGAAATTGACTGGGGGACACATCCTGTCAAAGCCAGAAGTAGTAAATAAATACAAACTGGAACATTTCTTTTAAATTTCTTATATCAATTATGAAGTGTAAGACTTTAATTGTATAAATTCTTTGATTCGACCGAACCATAATGAAATTCATTACAATATTTTCACCAGTACGGACACAATATTAGCCCAAATTTTCTGCTCTATTCTAGGTATGGTTGCACTCCTGTTTTTTATTCGTTCCCTATGTAACATCAAACTTACAAGACTTTCACTTAAATAAAACTCAATTTTCTGTGAAACTAGATCATACAGAGAAGAGGAAAAAAAACAGTGGTTAATAGAAGAAGGAATATATTCACGTGAGAAGTAACAACGAACAATAAAAATAGAATACTACTTTATATAGCAAATAATTCCTTTTTAAACATCACTTCATTAACTTCAATTATACATGCATTTTCCTCAATCAATGACGTTTAAAATTTTTCAGATAAAAAAAAAAATCACTAAACTAAAACAAATGAACTTTTTCTCAGAACGTAGCGTGTGGAAAATCAGAATTATATATTTTTCAATGTATTTTGTTTAAGTAAAAAAAGAAAAATCGTTAAACGTAGTGGGCTGCCTTAATAGTTAGCTGTGATGCATTGAATTCGCTCATTAAACGTGTTGAGGTATGTTTCGATATTAATAACCACATAAAAGCGAATAGATAAAAGAAAGTGTAATCATTAAGTATTTATTGAATCTTTCATTATGTTCGCAAAAAAAGTAAACTAACTGCAGCTATACACACAGGCGTTCAAGATAGAGGCATGCAGAGTAATATGCGGGGGATTGCCCTTTGGCGTAGAGGCTAAAATAATGGACTTCAACATCATAGTAAGCGAGTTCAAACTCTGTTTGGTCATCTTTCAATCAAACGTGAAAATAAATTCAATTTTAGGGTGAAACATCAGAACAAAGAGACATGTAATAATTTAACAGGGGTTCGTGGACGACCAGATCAATCTAAGACACAGATTTGTAAAGTAGTAAGAGGAATGTTTTAGTGACTACAACACTGTGGAAGACGAATGGTATTCTGATTGAGAAGTCAGTAAGGAAAGAAGATCAAAGTGAGGATTCTGAACAGAATATTTTGTGATTAAACATGGATCAGCTGATTAATCAACCAGATAATAAAATTCTATTACGTTAGATTCTGTCTAAAAAAAAAAATCCGGTTTACAGATGTCCTGAGATGATTGGAAACGGTTTTAGTCATCCTTATATAAAAATCCATATATCAAGCAATAGTTCTAAACAACTTTGTCCAATGGAAAGTTTTCCCATTATGTCAGGTTACCAATCCCTCCCCATCTAAGATTGGCTGGTTTAAAAGGCGAATTTTAGATTGCATATACTGAAGGATTTTTTTCTGTATTAGTGCATAGAAATTAAGTTTTTATAGTAAGGTTTCACAGATTCTTTAGCAAAAAGACATATATTTTAAAAGGTAAAGACATTGTTCAGTAAAATTTCTCATACAAATTTGAATTAAGTATTCTCATATTTTTGCATTGGGAACACACGAAATTATTGATGAATATTACAGTCAATGATAAATGTGTGATTTCTCTTTCGTCACCAAATCTTAAAGTCTGTATGAATGCTTACAATGCAGGTCATCTTTGACCTTCAACTTACTTTGTTTATCGTTTTCAGTCGCTACAGAGCTGTGAAGTTGGACTCACAAATGCGTGCCAATTAGAACAAAAGTACTGAGGGGATAGATCTTACAGCTATCTGTGGGTAGTCATCATCATCATCATCATATCGCGCTGGGAGCACGGATATCCCTGACTCTCTCTCGCCACTCCTCCCTATCGTTCATCGCCCGAGGTAGGTCCTCAGGACAACATCCTGTATCCTCACATAGCTGCTGAATGTATGTTCGTGCTGGTCGTCCTGCTTTTGCGCGGCCATGTGTGGGGATCCATAAGAGTACATCTCTTATGAGTTCGTCCCTACTTCTCCAGCAGTATCCTGCATGTCTGGTTCTTCTAACTTGAATAGTTTTCGTGATAGGGGGCAGGTGGCCGTACAGTTGGTGTCTTGTGGGGTGTTGCTGCCAGGACTTGTTCAGGATTGCACGCAGCATTCTTGTGTAATTGCCATCTAGCTTCTTCTCCAGCCGTTTTGTTAGCGTCCATGTAGTGCAGCCATATAGCAGTATCGATGTGACCGCTGCCTGGAAGAAACTGCGTTTCATTTTATCGGTTAAGTCTGATTTCCATATAATTGATAGCCTATTGATAGCTATCCATGCTTTCGTTAACCTCGTTTCGATGTCCTTTTCGGTTGATTCGACGCTGCTTCCTAGGTAAGTGAATTTGTCTACTAGTTTAAGAGGGGTTCCTTCTAGAGTGGAGATGTCCCCCGTTTGGTTATAGCACATATATTCCGTTTTGTGTGCATCGCACATAAAGAGTCAAAATATAGAAACTGTTTACTCATTGAACATATCTCTTAAGAGCCTCAATCAGTCTTCAGTTCCAGACATACAATGAACAGGAACTTTTACTACTGGGTATCTAAATGGATTTCCCATTAAATTCACTTCGTTATCACTGAGTTCAGAAAAGTATCAGCTGTATTCATTTTTGCATTTTTATCAAATGGTGTGACAACCTTATCTACAAGTCAGGTATTTTGAAACTTACGGTTCAATAGATTGTTGTGCAGATTTTAGTAGACTGCTTATCTTTGTTCCAAAATCGCCCCGAAACTTTGAAATTCCCATCAATAAATATTCACTTCTAGTCGTGAACTACTGCAATTAATCTAAGAGATTTTGCAATATGCGTATTTGTGTGCTTTCTAGGATCATTGTATTTAATACGGAATATTATTCTGACACATAAAGCAAAAAACAATTAAAAGCCTCTTTTTTAATACATGGACAATTTTATAAAGTTCAGACGACGCAAATCGTTTGTCCATAGGTTCAAGCTAGACTTCTTTTTTTATTTCTCTTTGTAATGCACTAAAAACAAAATTTATGTTTTTAATATTTGAAACTTGCACACATATAAAATAATATCCTCTATTATCACAAAATTAATTGATTTTTAAAGACGGTGTATTTTTGTTTTTTAATGAAAAAGAAAGGCTGGTTCACTATCGTTGAGACATTTGTTTTGTTCTTTTTTCAGATGATCATCTAATAAGGGTCTATTTGTTTGACGCCCCGAGAAAAACAATTTCAACTAAAAGAAATGAAAAATAATGACATAATTATAGAGGAAAATTGGTCCAAACTGAATTTTTCTTAAAAACGTACAATGTAAACGATTTACATTGAATTTAATTATCCAGATCTAATTTGTAAACGAAAAAAATAACTAACTCATAGCAAAATCAAAGAGAAGAAACGATTACTGAATATAATTGCTGAAAACAAAACACACACACACACACACACACACACACACACACACACACACACACACACACTATATATATATATATATATATATATATATATATATATATATATATATATATATATATAACTACTTTTTAGAATTTCGATTCATTACATTTTTTAACTGTCTGGTGATTGTTGTTTTGCAAAAAACTCCACGAGACCCTGGGGTCGCAGTCTAAATTCCATGATTTAAATACATATATATCTAATATATTATTATTATTATTATTATTAGTATCATTAATAATATCATTATTATTATTGTGTGTGTCTGTGTGTGTGTGAGTGTGTGTTTAAGATAGTGGTACTTGTCAAGATACGAATACTGTGTCCTACGTAATATCAAGTGTCTACATATTCGGTTTCATGGTTGTATATATTTTTCCTTCTCATACCATTGTTTATGAAAGAAATTTGATTGTGAAGGTGTATAAATATATTTTTGAGACATCTTCTACGTATTGAAAGAGCGAAACTTATATAATTTTCAATGATGCCTCGCTGTTATCTATGCAACTGAGAGGTAGTTTCTCAGTATTGTATATTGGCAGGATAATTTCTTTCATTTAAGTAGTATTTTCAACATCTTGTATGCTGTAGGGTATCACCCAACTTTTTGGCATAATGAGCCAGTTCCATCTGCTATATATAGCAGTAGCTTATAATACTAGTAACCCCGGTAGTATCTGAACCCGATCCCGATCATTTTGGTGGCAAATTGATTTCGAGCTGGACATTTCCAGGTGCTGGGTAGCACTTTGGCCGGCCGAGTTGTCGGGACGCAGTTCGGGCAGAGTGTGTCTCGGTGCCTGGGGATTTTCCTACGGCCTCAGGGGGCCTTCCCCCAGGCTTTTACTCCCTTCGGGGAGGTTTGGTTTATCGCCCGGCGCCTGAGGCGCCCCTAATAAGGGGAATGCCGACGGGGCCGTAGGCATTTTTGGGAACTCCGGGGGCGTGTGGGCTACGGCCCTGCGCCCGGTCCCACCAAAAAAAGGCCTTGGGCCATACTTGCCCGTAAGGTGGGGTGGCCAACAAATATCCCGGTAGTATCTGAACCCGGTCCCGATCATTTTGGTGACAAATTGATTTCAAGCTGGACATCTCCAGGTGCTGGGTAGCACTTTGGCCGGCCAAGTTGTCGGGACGCGGTTCGGGCAGAGTGTGTCTCGGTGCCTGGGGATTTTCCTACGGCCTCAGAGGTCCTTCCCCCCAGTCTTTTAGTCCCTTCGGGGAGGTTTGGTTTAGCGCCCGGCGCCTGAGGCGCCCCTAATAAGGGGAATGCCGACAGTACCGTAGGAATTTTTGGAAATGCCGGCGCGTGTGGGCTACGGCCCTCCGCCTGGACCCTCCACAAAAAAGGTCTTGTGCCACACTTGCCCGTAAGGTAGGGCGGTCAACCAATACCCCTGTAATATCTGTACCCGGTCTAGATCATTTTAGTGACAAATTGATTTCGGACTGGACCTCTCCATGTGCTGGGTAGCACTTTGGCCGGCCGTGCTGTCGGGGCGCGGATCTGGCCGAGTGTGTTTCAGTACCTGTTTTTTTTTTCCTTCGGCCTGAGGGAGCCGTCCCCCCAGGCTTTCACTCCCTTTTGGGAGGTTGCGTTCATCGCCCGGCGCCTGAGGCGCCTGTAATAAGGGGAATGCCAACGGGGCCGTAGGCATTTTTGGGAAATGCCGGGCGCGTGTGGGCTACGGCCCTGGGTCCGAACCCACCAAAAAAAGGCCTTGTGCCACACTTGCCCGTAAGGTGGGGCGGTCAACAAATACCCTAAATGCCCCGGTAGTATCTGGACCCGGTCCAAATCATTTTGGTGATGGATTGATTTCGGGCTGGAAATACACAAATACACCGGTAGTGTCTGGATAAGTCTTGAAGGTGGACAGCTGCTCCTTATAACGGAACCCAATACTATTGTGAAATGTATTCTTATTCTAACAACTAATCCTATGTTCTTATTACTAACTGTCACGCGATATCCCGCGGAGACGATAGAGGTAAGATTAATACTATCCTCCCGTTGAAATGAACAGTGGAAACCCGTCAAAAAAGTGACCGTTAAGAGAGAATGTGGCTCACAGAGGGGATATCAACAGGTGTTGGTACTTAGTAACCTCAGGTCGCCGGACACCGGAAGGGGAGGCAGAGAGAAGCCAAATGATTGGCTGGGAACCCAAAACGGAAGTGGTGCTCCCCCCCGTCAGCGGAAATAGATAGTAAGAAAGTTAGTTGTTTGACAGGGTTCGTAGCGGGCAGACGAACCATAGCCAGTATTCCGGGTTGAAGACAAAAGAATATCTGAGACACGAGGGACCCCAGGTTCTTCAAGCCAGTGTAAAAAAATAGAATAAAGTCTATTAGCCCGTGAAAGAAGAAAGATTCTCCAGTGGAACCCCGTCGAAAAATAAGATAAGTAACTTTGGGGCCATTTCTCCTTTATACCCAAACTTTATACACCACTCTCTCTCTCTCTCTCTCTCTCTCTCTCTCTCTCAATTTGAAGAAAAACAAAAGTCAAGAAAAGATATTTATATTCGTGGACTGTCCATTTATTATATGTTTGACGCTTTGAAAATATACCTCTTTCAATAGTAAAGGATTAATGTATTTTTATGTTACCACGTGGTCTAAGTTTGTTCTTTGCAGTTCTTCTACGAATTTCTTACTTCATGCTTCCTTTTCAGCTTTTACTCGCCTTATGTTATCTTGTTTAGAATTGTCCTATTAATTCCTTTAAAATATCACACGGGAAACCGGAGTTGCCGACTACGACAATATAATATTATTACGACTAAAACCTATAGGTCCATATTCTTCCATTATCTAGGGGAAGGAAGGAAAGCGGCCTGGTGGGTGTGTGGATCGTGTGAAATTTGGAACCCCTTGCCAGCGGCGGTCAGTCTGGCCCTAAATTAGTCCCTCACATAATATGCCAGTTCTTGTATGCCTGAGAGAAAAACTCTGAACGAGGACTTATCATATAGGGGATCAAGTGCCAACCTGCCCCGTCTTCACACGTTTTGGGATTTTAGTCAATTTGCCGTCATACTAACAGTCTCTCTCTAGTAAATAGTCTTTCCTGTAAATATAACTATTTCCCTCACATATCCTGGTTTGTCTTATTATTACTACCACCTGCGTTCATTAACCAGAACATAACATATGCCTCCAGACATTGTTCAGTGACAATAGTTATTTTTTCCTAAGCTGAACGTTTATCTGAAAAGTATGCTTTGAAGTGATGAAGAATTTAAAAATCGAAAGATAACCTTGACGAAGACGATCACAGTTTTTTGGATAAATGAAATACACTGGGAATTAATTGATTATATGACAAAGAAAATATTATGAAGAATATTTTCATTTCTGTCTCGGTTCAATGTCCTCATTGATTCTTTGTTTAATGGCATATCAAACTGTATAAGTTATCCAATGCTCCATAAGTCCTTGCAGAATACTATTAGTGGTACAATTAAACACACACACACACACACACGCACAAATATATATATATAGTACCCAATTTAAAAGGCCCTGTGCCACACATATTCTCTGAAGAAAGCAACAAGCTGGAAACATACATATATATATAACACGTATGGAAAAAAAAATTAATTGATTATAAAAATACAAATCTCTTCGTGGACCTTCATATTTTAAAATATATCCTTATTCTTTCTTTGGAGCAATAACAGCCATCTTTATATATATATATATATATATATATATATATATATATATAAATTAAATTGCTAGTCAATTTAATTTTTGTAATTGGCCCTATTTAGTATTGAGTACTTTTTTGTAATTTTAGTATTCCAGCATTTTGCGGCAGGTTTTGTTCTTTAGACCAACTGATTGCATATCTCTTGATTTTTTTCAACTGGTGTGGCGAAGCCGGACTTTTTCTCCCGATAATCTTTCTTTTTTCCCCAAGCAGTGATTCGAGATATAGTTATCTCTGAATTCTGGCGTGTTTTTTTTCTTTTTCTTTGCCACCGTGAATGCTGGTAGATAGTAACTTAGTAAGTATTTATATATATATATATATATATATATATATATATATATATATATATATATATATATTGGATTACCAAATTAGTATGTTTTTGAGAGGTAATATTAAAATTACATTTTTTGAATTTTGTTTTCCGAGTAGAGATATGTGTGGCCATTTTTTTTTTTTGCTTTTCCTAAATAGAAGTATCAGTATCATCATGGACAATTGTTAACTATAACAGACTAATTATAATCATTTACCCTTTCTTAAAAAGTAAGACCGGCATCATCCTAGACTGACTGCATTGATGGCTAATTAGAATATTTCAATATTTTTGAAATAGAAGTATCAACACCATCATGGGCTACTGTTTACTGATGCGCACGTGACTAATAATTTGTCCAATACAAGATGAAAAAAAATATCTGTTTCGACTTTAGTGGAAAGTAATTGTTCTCAATCGATGAAAAAAATGACAAAAGTCAAATAATGAGTTACTTGTTATTTCCTTTCTGTAGCAACATTCAATAAAATGTTCAGAAAATAACTTGAGAACACTGAAAAAAAAAAGACAATATTTATAAAGAAATCTACATTTCATTGTAATTTTTTTCCACTGATAATGGTTTCCTTTTTAGTAAGACATCTGTCAGTATGAATCGCTTCTGTCTTCTCAAATAACGTCTGCATATACAACATTATTGAATTATATATCAGTCTATATATTTATGATAATGTAGGGCTAACTGAATATGACATGATCACGTGGAGAGAATGTATCTTAAGAACTACTGATCCATTTGAAAGAGATGAATGAATTTGTTATCAAACTGAAATGATTATCTTTCTCTCTGTCTCTATGTCTGTCGGCCTGTCACTCTGTCTCTGTCTCCCTCTTTCTGTCCATATATATATATATATATATATATATATATATATATATATATATATATATATATATATATATATATATATATATATTTGGTTTATTTATTTATAAACTTTCATGGATTATTTTATGCCAAAGCCATTCTTGTTGTCCTAATTAACCCATTGCTGAATTATAGGTAGTTTCAAGCCTTTCCTAAGAATATATATATATATATATATATATATATATATATATATATATATATATATATATATGGATAACCAAATTAATCTGAAAGCAGACCTACATACAATTATATATATATATATAGGGTGGCGTGTGATATTGTAGTATTTCTATATGTACATTAAACTGATTCTAAAAGGGCTAAAATAAAGTGTTCTTAATCCATTATTCTAGATTATATTCTGCTCTTCTGACCAATATTGAGCACATTTCTGATCGATGGAAAACATTTGTAGAACGATTGGTTTCTTTAGTATATAAACAAGTATTTTCTCCCAGCAGCACACAATTTCTTGGTAGATTGCAATATGATCTTTCAAAAATAACGTTTTTTTTCATAAGATTAGCTAATTTCTATAGTTTACTTTAAAAAATCAAATATTACAAGAATGAACATTTGTTATTCATAAGAATAAATAACAGTTTATTATTCATTGTTAATACCCATTTTTGATTACCTTTTTTGTAAGGTTTTTAATTGCCGATTGTCACATTGATATTTCTTTAAAACTTTCATCGTTGTGATATTCTTAGGTCAACTTTTGATTTTCTTGCAAGCCGGGATTATTAGCCTCATGAATAATTCTGAAACTCTGTGGTGTGTGAATTCACGCTTCACTTGCATTATCCCCAGTTTCACCCCGGCCTTAAGTGTCAGTTAGGGTTCCAGCTATAATTCAAACAGATATGTTGGAAATTATTATTATCATATGAAAGTAATTTAAAACTTATGACTATGGGCAAAACATTTATATCAAGAATTGTTTCTTAATGTCATAATGGTTTACGAAGGAATAATATCATTAAAATTGAAATTGTAGAACTTTTGTAACCACAGAGTGTATACAACTTATTTGTATTAGAGAGGAATATTGAAGTCATATAACTGCGTAAATTAGGCGTATTCTATAACAATGCTTTAATTCACAAAAATGGTTGAAAACTATTTGTATTATTTCGAAATACTTGAAACGGTATTATTGTTTTCTAACAAAAGATTATTATTATTATTATTATTATTATTATTATTATTATAAAACATGAATAGTTATTTGAAGCCATATAATTATGCAATTTATTTGTATTCGGAATAGTTATATGTAGCTGTAATTCATATAAATTATAATTATCATTTATTTAAACAATATAATATCGGGAAAAAATGACTGACTTCGGCATCAGGTAGCTACACAAGTATAAAGACCATACATCCAACCAAGCAATCAACCAAAAGTAAAATATTTTTCTCGAAAATAATGACCCTATATTCACGTAGAAACCTGAGCTGCTTAATTGACCAATCCAAATCTTCAATATTTTTTTCTGCTGTAAATTTTATATTTTTTGTATTTTTTTTAGCTAAATGCAATGTTATTAATTCACTAAATTTCAGTAGAGAAATAGATATTTTAATACTTATTAATGCAACTATTATAAAGATAATTTGCAGAATTAACATGAGTATTCCATCAACACTATATCAAATAAATGATAATTAAATGCCAAAGAAACAAGCAAAGATTCTCTTCATATTCATTAATTCTAAAAATGAATCTATTTATGCCAGAACCATACAGTTAATCCGCTTTGTTGATTAGGACGGTAGAATATTTCATCCATACCAGTGATAGCCCATTTGGTTAGGGCTATAAAATACATCGACTGCATCTCTGCAGAGAGCAAGCCTTCTCAACGTGTGTCCTGGATTTGACATTAAATAAACTGGTAGAAAGGCTCCAGCGTTGGAGATTTGGGAAATGCTGATTAACCTTTTGTTGCCATTGTTCCGAGGTCCACTCAGGCCCGAATTAGTAGCATCTTATAGTATACAACCTTTGGTTCACATTGAACAAACTATATGTGAAAACTAATGGCTAATATCAAATTGTAACTGTTATTTATCAATATTAGAAACCATTTAGCAGTGAGCGAAAACAGCTCAGGCTCGTTTAAGAATGGTGTATAAAAATGTGTTTACTAGTCTTTTATAATTAATATATATTTATAAACAGGATCTGGCATTTAAAAACCTACAATCGTTGTTATGCCATAAAACAAGACCAAACGAATCTAAACCAAACGATTATCCTTGTTATGACGTTAAACGTTTTGGGAGCATCGGGTAGAGTAGTGGTTAGCAAGCTTGACAAGCAAACCTGCAAGTATGAGTTCGAGTCTCATTGGGTGCCCCATTCATTCGGCCTTGTGCCACATCTAAGCAAAAATCTTAGTAAATTACTATGACTTTAAATGTTTTTTTTCTGAAAGTGACGCTTCACTCCTGGAGCCTTGGGCAATATAGAGTAACATTTATTGACATTACTCCCAGGTGAACCCCGGCCCGAAGTGGTAGTACCCGTAGGTTATACAGATTTACCCAGTTATTTATTAAGAAGTTTGGTTATTAGTTAACGGAAACCATACAGCTGTGTGAAAATTATTTTTTAAGATAGGAAAATTTGATTAATAGAATTAATCATCGAATCGTTCTACTAGCTTCTGATGTTAAACAGCAAAGTATCAAAAATCTGTGTACAAATAATGATTAATATTAAACTAATTTAAATGTGTCCAGACAAATTATTAATATCAAAAAGACTTATTTGTGTTTGATAAGAATGCATAAAAAACATTTATATATGTGCAAACAAAAGATTAATATAAGAAGGAATCATTTCATGTTTATATACGAATGTATGTAACTATTTAACAGTAAGCAAAACAATTACCTCCGGCAACTCGTTTAAAAATATTGTTACCGACATACTATTCGCTATCAAATTATATATATATATATATATATATATATATATATATATATATATATATATATATATATATAATAAGAGGATCATTGAATAAGTTTCCAGACTTTTTTCGTATGGGAACTTTATTGATAGTACACATATGAAACTCTAGTTCCCTTCGAAGTAGTCACCTTCTGCTGCAATGCACTTGTTCTACCGTTACAACAACTTTTGAAAGGCCCCATGGAAGTCCTCTTGTGTGAGCGTGTCAATGACCTTCGTTACAGCCTCTTTCATCTCCTCAATTGTCTCATAACGACAGCCTCTGAGCCTAGGGAATAATCAAAAGTCACAAGGAGCCAGGTCTAGATTATAGGGAGCGTGAGCAACTGTCTTGATGCCCATCTTGGTCAAATAGTCTGTGACGAGGATGGAGTTGAGGACTGGTGCATTATCCTGGTGGAAATTCCACTGATCCGATTTGAAGAGTGCTGGCCTCTTCCGACAGAATCTCTTCCTAAACACCCTTAAAACCTCAACCCTAACCCGAACCCTTTGGCCAATCAACCATGGTGTATTGACCTCCTTACTCCTCCCACACTTTCCATAATCCCTCACAGACTCTCTGCCTTCCTTTAATCTCCTATGCCACTTAAACACTGATGCTCGATTCTTGCAAGATGGTCGAAAAGCAGTCTGAAGCATTCCATACGTTTCCGTGGAATTTTTCCAAGTTTATAACATAATTTTATTCCATATTGTTTTTTTAAGTCTCTTCACGTCCAGATTACATTTTTGAAATTCACCAGCAGTGACAATCAGGCTTTAGTAGAGTGTATTCTAATTCCTGCGGTAGCTGTTCATTTGAAGTTGAAATCATAATTGGTCAGTCATTTCATCAGATGTATATCAATAACACATTGATTTTTCGAGAGTCTACAACAATTTTAAATACCTGTACAAAAAAGTCTTCAAACTTATTGAATGCTCCACCTATATATATATATATATATAAAACTACAGAGTAAGAAAAAATCTACCTAACCTAACCTAATATCGGAAATCTGGATGATTCTGACAGAACAAGTGTAGCACTATGGGGGTTGGCCGCCAAAGCAGACGAGTCTGTTTTGGCGCGAAACCAGACAAAGGATTCTTGGACATGAAATCTCGCCGTACCCGGAAGTGGTACGGGGAGGCGAATGAGAGTTGACGACGCGGCCCAGAGAGAGGCAAGGACCAGAGAGAGGCAAGGACCAGAGTTGGTAGTTGGACAGGAGACCACGGAGGAGTTGGTGGCTGGAGAGCAGAGAGAAGGCAGTTGAGACTGGACAAGAGGAGGCGAACAGCAGAAGTTGGCGTGGAAGAACGGAGGGGCAGTCAACACCAGACACCGAGCAGAGAGGCGAGGAGACAAGATAGGGTCCAGTGAAGAAGAGTCTCAAGATGTCTGATTCCAGTAGCATTGTGGAATTTTCGCTAGTAACCCACGCTAGCGATAGTCCATATATCTACTATCAGGAATGCACATGCATGTAGTGTTGCATACCTTCCTCTGCCCTTGGTCCCCCCCCAAAAAAAAAAAATTGTGAAAAGTTACCCCTCACCCCCACCACATTATCTCTGTCTTCTAACCATGTCTTCTTCTTAGCCGGCCGGTGATCAACTAGTGGCTGAGGGGGTAACGCACATTTCTTTACCTACACAAGAATACGATCGAGGGAGACAGGAGAAAATAGAAAGACAAACGAACAAACAAAGCTTGGGGTTATTCCACGCCAACTTCTCTTCTGCTGCTTGCCTCTCTGCTCTCCAGCCACCAACCTTCTCCTCTCTCCTGTCCAACTACCAACTGTGTCTACTGGGTCGCGTCGTCAACTCTCATTCGCCTCCCCGTACCACTTCCGGGTACGGAGAGATTTCATGTCCAAGAATCCTTTGTCTGGTTTCGCGCCAAAACAGACAATTGAATCGTCTGCTTTGGCAGCCTACCCCCATAGTGCTACAAACTCCCTCTCTTACCCTTGTCATTTATTCTCAATAAATTACAACACGATTTAACAAGCAAAAAAAAACAAGAACATTTACAGGAAGTAAAAACCGAACTTACAAAATTTTAAAGGGGTTCGGTCGTCCCCTAAAAAAAAATAATAAATAATATAACAACACCATATCATCATACACATGAAAAAAAAATTTAAAAAAAATAAAAAAAAATATTGCTGGATTCAGCTCTTCCACCTTGCTCTCCTGTGAACAATTCTGGGGTCTCCTGACTCATCCCTATTCTTTATTCCAATAGGACTTTTTGATTCACCTCCAATATTATTCAATTTTCTTTCAATTCGCCCCGCCCCCACCCAACAAAACACAGGGGAATTTTAACCACCCCTACCCAACAATTTCAGGAGGATTTTTCCTTTCACCTCCAACATTATTCAATTTTCGAACATTTCACCACATTCTCCAACCCATCAGAACACAGGGGAATTTTAACCACCCCTACCCAACAATTCAGGAGTATTTTTGGACTTGTCTCCCCCCTTTCCTTACGACGTGGGAGCATCAGTAATCTCCGCAGTTCGATCGGTGTCGTAACAGGAATAATGTTCCAGAAAGCACTGTGGAATTCACTTCCCAACCTGGGGGCCCTCACTGCCCCCTGCAACAAACAAAACAAGTCTCTCAGCCATCAATCACCATGGATTTTCATAAGATAAGAAAAAAAAACAACAAAGCAATTGACACCCTCTCCCAGCTCGTCCAGCCATGACCAGCCAGGGGGGAGGAGCAACCGGACACCGCCCCGCGCCCAGGTATCGTCTTCCCAACCCATCGTCAACCGTTTCCTCGGTACCATTTCATCAATTCCATGTCAACCAGGCCACTCGCCCTCCCAAATCATCACTTGTATAACTTACTACCCCTCGATACCAGTCCGCGAAACGGGGCTCCCGTGCACCCAACCCCCACAGGGGAACACGATCAGACAAAGTGAAGAAGTGCCAAGAGCAGTTAAACTTACGAAAAATAAACCCAGAAAATCCATGAAGGTAAAACAAAAAATAAAAAATAAAAATAAATTAAATTAAAAAAAATAAAATAAAATAAACAAATAACAATAAACAACAAAGCAAATGACACGGTAAGCCCAGTCCCCCAAAACCAACAAAAAACAAGGCAAAGTATAACAAAAAAAAACAAAGGATAGCAAAAAAAAAAAAAAAATCCACACAAATTAAACAAAAAAAAATTAATAATAAACAATTCACAGACAAAAAATAAAAAAGAAATAAAATAACTACAATTGACAAATATATAAAAATAAAATTGTTCTGAAGGAATCTGTCACGCATCCACCTTCTAACCCTTGTCTCTCTTCCCTTGAGATCTCTGCCCACTTCCACCATTTCTCTTTGCGACTTACTTTCCTTCTCTCCTGTCCACTTGAATTGTTCCCTCTACCGGGGGTGGTGTGGGAGGGGATAGCGTTTGCTTCCAACCGTTTTTTTTTAAATCCACAAAAAAACAAAAATTTTCTTTTCTTCCTAATTTTTAAAGTTTACTTATTCTTTTTCTTTCTTTCTATTTTCTTTTTAACAGAGACAGGCATGGATGCAGTGACAAAAATTCCTTAGCAATCTTTCTTCTACTTTTCGTTCTCTCTTTTTCTTTCTTTTTTTTTTTTTCTTTTTCATGACTTTATCTGTTCTTCCTTCTTTTTCTTTGTTCAAATTTTTGCGCCATTTTTATTTTATTCTTTTTTTTTATATTTTCCATTTTTTTTGGTTTTTGTGGTAGAAGCCTTCCTCCACCTTCTACTCTCTGCACTCGGAACGACCCGACTCTGACCAGTCGAGTTTAACCTAACTTCGAAATCTCACTTTCTCTCTAATTTTTCGTTTCATCTTCCCTTTCTCTGGGGTTTTGAAGTACCACAAATTTTTTTTTTCTTTTAGTGAACCTTACAGCAGAAAAATTATTATTTTTTTTTTTTAATCGGTGACTTATCACCTTTCCAGCATAAAAAAAATTACTATAAAACTTCCCAGAACGAACTAACTTTCTTAAGCCACTGGTCCTAACACTTAAGTATAAAAATTACTATGTGAAACTGCTACGAAGAAGGAGAAAAAAAAAGCATTTGAATTCTACCGGTCAAGTTAAGTGTGAAAAGCGGGTAGGGGAAGAGAAGACCTTCTCTTACTTTCTAACAAAAATACAACAAAAATTATCAGCAGTTAAGGGGTTAAACATACACACACACACAAAAACGAAATAGATTACTTGGGTTTTTTTTTTCACATCTTAAAATTTCCTTAAAAATCAAAGATTTTTTTTTTTTTAATCGGTGACATCACCTCTCTAGCATAAAATGTACTACAAAACTTCTCAGAAGGGACAATATTTTTTTAAGCCACTGGTCCTATCACTTAAGGATGATTATACTATGGAAACTGCTACGCAAAAAAAATCATTTGAATTCTACTGGTCAAGATAAGTGTGCGAGGAGGGTAGGGGAATAAATTCTTTCTTTCTCTTCTAACAAAAATACAACAAAAAAAATCAGCAGTTATGAGGGGCTTAAACATACATACACACACACACACACAAACGAAATAGATTACTTGGGTTCTTTTTTTTTTTTTTTTTTTTTTTTTCTACATTTTAGATATCCTTAATCTAAAAAATTTTTTTTTTGTTCTTATATTCGAGTGCAGGTGGGTGGGGAATGTGTATTCCTACCTTTGTAGATTTCTTCCTTTTCAATCTTTTTTTTTTCTTTTTCTTTGTTCCTTTCGTTTTCTTTTTCCTTCTTTTCTTTTCTTGTTGCTCGCAGGGTCCTTATTGCATTTTTTTTTTTCGTTCTTCTTCGTCCGCTCGCTTCCCGACTCCTTCATCCCTCGATTCATTCCTATTTTTTTTTATCAGGTTTTTTTTTTTTTTTTATCCTGGTCAACGGCGCCATTGTGAAAAGTTACCCCTCACCCCCACCACATTATCTCTGTCTTCTAACCATGTCTTCTTCTTAGCCGGCCGGTGATCAACTAGTGGCTGAGGGGGTAACGCACATTTCTTTACCTACACAAGAATACGATTGAGGGAGACAGGAGAAAATAGAAAGACAAACGAACAAACAAAGCTTGGGGTTACCAAGAGCAGAGGAAGGTATGCAACACTACATGCATGTGCATTCCTGATAGTAGATATATGGACTATCGCTAGCGTGGGTTACTAGCGAAAATTCCACAATGCTACTGGAATCAGACATCTTGAGACTCTTCTTCACTGGACCCTTTTTGTCTCCTCGCCTCTCTGTTCCGGTGTCTGGTGTTGACTGCCCCTCCATTCTTCCACGCCAACTTCTCTTCTGCTGCTTGCCTCTCTGCTCTCCAGCCACCAACTTCTCCTCTCTCCTGTCCAACTACCAACTGTGTCTACTGGGTCGCGTCGTCAACTCTCATTCGCCTCCCCGTACCACTTCCGGGTACGGAGAGATTTCATGTCCAAGAATCCTTTGTCTGGTTTCGCGCCAAAACAGACAATTGAATCGTCTGCTTTGGCAGCCTACCCCCATAGTGCTACACAAGGTTGGGACCAAACTACATATTATTGGTTTAAAAGCGACCTGAAAGAATAAACTTAGCAGAATAATTTTTAAAAATAAACATATCATACTTTACCTAAAAAAGATGCCAAACCTTTTCATGCTGAAAAACATTAAGTATTTACTAACTTTAGTTAAGTAATGCTGAAAAACGTCCATGATATTTGAGGACACTTGTCGTCAGTCAAACCCAAGTTAACGCCCATCATTAAGAATCGTAGAATGGAGAACACTTAAGATAGAAACGAATAAAATAAATCACATACTACCTTACATACCAATGTATAATACAACAGAGCTAAATCTTCTTATCTATGCAGGTGCAAATTTTGTTTGTGAGAAAATTGGGATCCCCTCAAAAAACATGGATAAACAGCCAAAACCGGGATGGGAAATTTGACTGGAAATGCAAATAAAAAAACTGCGAAAACAAGCCAGAATGATAAAAAAAAAGAGAAGCGCTGAAATAAGCAGGAATAAAAACAAACATCCAACACAAGAAAAAACAACAGTACAATTTGAGGAAATAAACCAGAAAGTCCTGGCGAAAGAAGGGAGATTAAAGAGATATCGACAAAGGGTAAAACAATACAGACAAAACAGGACTTTACAAATCGATGAAAGAAAATTCTATCAACAATTGGGAGGGAGTGATACGAAACTATACCAACCACCGGATGCCAAAGAATCCGAACGATTTTGGACGAAAATATGGCAACCAAAAAACATAACGAAAATGCTGAATGGATTAATAATATTACAAGAGAACTAGAGGGAAGTCTCCAAAACGGAAATACATATCGACTTATTCAAAACAACACTAAAAAGAATATCAAACTGGAAAATACCCGCCCATAATGGAATACATGGCTTCTTGTTCTAGAAATTCACCAAAATTCACGGCAGACTAGCACTAGAAATGAACAGATGCCTACAAGGCGCACAAGTACCTGACGGGATGACCAAAGGAAAGACTACTTCGATCCAAAAGGACCCAAGCAAAGGAACTGCTCCAAACAATTTAAGACCCATAACCTGCCTGTGGAAAATATTAACTGCACAAATAAGGGAAAAGTTTTACTCCTCGCTTACAAGCTGTGGATTGTTCCTTGACGAACAGAACGGATGCCGCACAGGATCTAGAGGCACAGCAGAATTACTTAACATAGATCAACACATCATGAATGAGAGCAAGACAATACGGAAAAAAATCTTACCTATGGCTTGGATTGACTACAAAAAAGTTAATTATTTTGTTCCACAAAGCTGGATAATACAGTCTCAAAATGTACAAAATATCACATGAAGTCATAAACTTCATCGAAGAAACCATGGAAACCTGTAGAGTGGAGCTGACAGCAGGATGAGGAAACTTAGCTGAAACAAAGATCCAAAGAGGGATTTTCCAAGGAGATGCATTATCACCCTTATTATTCATAAAAGCCATGATGCCACTTAACCACATACTCAGAAAATGCGTAGTCGGATACAAACTCAGCAGACCGCAAAAGAAGATCAATCACCTAATGTTCATGGGTGACATTAAACTATTTGCAAAAAATGAAAAAAAAAACTGGAAACTCTCATACACGCCATTAGAATATACTGTCAGGACATAGGAATGGAATTTGGCATAGACAAATTTACCATGCTCATCATGAAAAGTGGCAAACGACATATGCCTGTCGGACTGGAACTACCAAATCACGACAAAATTAGAACTCTCGGAGAAAATGAAACCTACAGATACTTGAGTATCTTGGAGGCTGACACCATCAAACAAGTGGAAATGAAAAACAATATTCAAAAAGAATATCTCAGGAGAAGTAGAAAATTACTCGAGACAAAACACTCCAGCAGAAACCTCATCAAAGGAATAAATACCTGGGCTGCACCCCTCGTTAGATATCCGGGACCCTTTCTCAAGTGGACGAGAGATGAACTTAAACAAATGCATCAAAGAACAAAGAAACTATTGACCATGAATAAAGCATTACATCACAGAGACGACGTTGACAGACTATATGTATCTAGAATAGAAAAGGAAGAGGACTTGCCAGCATCGAAGGCAGCTACGGAAAATGAAAGAAGATGACAACAATTGCATTATTCACTGAGAACTGTCCACACGTTCGGAAACTGGATATTGGTGGATATAAGAATATCATCCAGACTAAAGCATAGCTGAAATCGGGAAGAGTACAAGAGAAATAAGAAGAACTGATCTTACTCACACTCCAGAGAAAGACCGCTTGTCATGGCTTGTGCAAATAACTCGTAAGGAGTAGATATAAAGCAAACAAAACAAACTGTCATAAAAGGAATATAAACTGGGAACGGCAGGGGAAAATATTCCTCCTTGAAATGGCTAGGGCTAAAATGTATTCATGCTGATAACAGGACTTATTCATTACTGATGTCTACGTCACTATTAAAGCCCAGTTTGCACTAGTAACTCAAAGTTTAGCAATAATAAGCCTGGTCTAAACATTGGTGAGTAACCACTTAGAATGAACAGTTATTGTTATGATTTTGGTTCTTGTAGGCTAGATACATAAAACTTTTATGGGTTTTTTTTCACAGATTATCTTTATTTATTTTCTGTTAGAGCTAATTAGAAACCTTTTTTTAAAAAGATCTTGAAGCTTTTCATGTCCCTGATGTTTACCTTAAATTTTGTCTTTCAACACATAAAAAAGCCATACTGCTGCGGTTCTAGAATATGCTGATTGCTTCTCTGGAGTGGAGTTAGTCAACTTCAAAAACTAACTGTTTATAACACTGGACAACATTATGTCGACACTCCAGTCCTAGAGCTTTCGGGATTGTGGATAATCTATTCATTGCTTTTATTTCCTGATCTACTCTGACAGGGAGTGGTAGTACCTGTTAGGGTCCCATCTATGGTTCAAGTGGAACTGTTTAGTTATTAACTATATCTGAAACCTTTAATTGTTTACAAACAAATAATTATTGTTTAATAGAAATATTATAATTATTATAATCATGTAGCAATTTTTGAAACGATTACATCATGTGCAAATCGAACTATGAGTATCACATTGCACAAATCACACACACACGGGCGCACACGGGCGCACACACACGCATATATGTGTATGTGTGTATTATTTGGCATTAAATAACCAACAACGTATGAAATGCCCTAAAACATAAGCTACCAATCAACATGAAAAGAAAGTTCGTCAAAATTGAAGTAATTTTTCTTTTAATTGATATAGAGTTTTCATTTTTTTTTCTAAAAATACGATGATATAGGATTCTTGTTTTTCATTATGTGTATGTTACTAACTTTTAATTAAAAACTTATAACACTTTATACATATGTCATAGTTTCCAAAATGCTGGACTGTGATATCACAGTAAACGAATTCAAACTTGTCAAGCTATTACATTTATTACCATTCTAATTTATCCCAGCTATGGTTTAAACACTTCCGGCATTTTTCTTCAATGGTGGCTTATGTACTAAATTACCCACGAAGGTTGATATGCAATTAAAGAAAGCATCAAAACATACCTATTAAAAACGTAAGACACGGAATACCATCTTTGAAGAAAGAAGTTTTTGTTTCTTTTTTATATTTGTATTATCTAATTCCAGTTGGAGTGATTTTAAACTTTTAATGCTTTCGGTGTTTTACGAGTTTCAAGAAAATTTGCATAATGTTAGAGATGAATAAATCGATCAAAATATTTAAATTCCACATTTAAAAAAAATAATTCCAGAATAATTTTGACAACATGCATTCCCTCATCGCACGTTGTTCAAATTATTCAGGAAATTTTGCATTGCAAACTGAATGAAGGTAAATAAGCCAAGAGATTTTTTTTATTAATGTATATTACAATTGTTCTAAAGGAAACTGTATTTATTAACGTACAGTTGGATTTGCATATGTGGAATTATTCTGTCTATGTTTTTAAATGTTATAAGGAGAACTAGCATAAATTCATTAACGCTACTCAATCATATACATAAACAGTTACACACACACACACACACATATATATATATATATATATGAGGTTCGTTCAAAAAGTGTTAATTTTCACGGAAAAATAAACATCAGAGCTTTACTGAAACAACAAACTACATCTACTTATAAAACTGAAAAAAACTATTTCATATTCCTGTATTAATTTATTTTTAGGTGATGGCCATAGAAAACCGAGACCATAAAAAAATCAAAATTTTAAGTATTGCTAAGAATGTTATGAACGACCCTAGCGTATATATATATATATATATATATATATATATACGAGGATCATTAAATAAGTTTCCATACGTTTTTTTATAGGCACATGAAACTAGTCTCATTCGGAAAAATCTCCTCCGGCTGCAATGCATTTGGTGTACCGTTCCAACAGCTTCTGGAAGGCCCCATGGAAGTCCCCTTGTGTGAGCGTGTCAATGACCTTCGTTACAGCCTCTTTCATCTCCTCAATTGTTTCATAACAGCTCCTGAGCTTAGGGAATAACCAAAAGTCACAGGGAGCAAAGTCTGGACTATAGGGAGAGTGAAAAACTGTCTTGATGCCCATCTTGGTCAAATATCTGTGACAATGATCGAGTTGCTACTGGTGGAAATGCCACTGACCTGATTTGAAGAGTGCTGTTCCTTTCCGACGGAATCTCTTCCTGAACACCCTTAAAACCTCAACATAGTAACCCTAACCCTTGACCAATCACTCTTGTGTATTGACTTCATTATTCCTCCCACACCTTTCATCATCCCTCACAGAATCCCTTCCTTCCTTGAATCTCTTATACCACTCAAAAACTGATCCTCGATCCATGCAAGATTGTCCAAAAGCAGTCTGAAGCATTCCATGCGTTTCTCTGGCATTTTTGTTTTGCAAGTTTAAAACATAATTTTATTGCATATCGTCCCTTCTAAAGTGTCCTCACGTTCTGATTGCATTTTTGAAATTCACCAGCTGTGATAATCAGGGTTTAGTAGGATATATTCCAATCCCTACAGTAGCTGTTCATTTGAACCTGAAATCATAAAAATTGGTCAGTCATCTTATAATATGTATAGCAATAACATAGTGAATTTTCAAGAGTCTTTGACAATTTTAGATGCCTGTATAAAAAAGTGTTGAACCTTATTGAATGCACCACGTATGTGTGTGTGTGTATGTGTGTGTGTGTGTGTGTGTGTGTGTGTGTGTGTGTGTGTGCCTGTAAGCAAAAATATAAAGAGTAATTTTTTTTTGGAAAATATTGATGTGCATATACACATTTGTGTGTGTCTCAGTATTGTGTTCACGTACGTGAGCATGAGAACATTTCTAAATGTGCTTATATGTCTTTGTGTGTCTGCCTATGTATTCATAAGCATAAAAATATAGTGCGTCTGTGTGAGTGTCTGTGCGTTACATACTCAAACTTATGTTTATGTGCAAGTATGTGAGAGGTTGTATCTGTCCCTGTCTGTAAGCATGTTCGTGTGAACACATTAAAAGTCTCTGAGCCTATGTTTGTTTCTATGAGCATGCCTCGGTCTGCTTGTCTATGGCGGTGCGTGTGTGTGCCCCAGAATTCCCAGTCTCTCTCTCTCTCTCTCTCTCTCTCTCTCTCTCTCTATATATATATATATATATATATATATATATATATATATATATATATATATATATATAAAGAAATATGCTTTTTATATTTCTATAGGTTCATAACAAATTTATAAACTTAATAAATGACCTTTGTTTTGTTTTTTCTCAGTACACAGGGAAATTTTTCTCAGTGCATAGGGAAATTGCATCGTGCTGGCCAACAAAATTTAACTTTTCGTCTTGTGACTTTCGTTTGTGTGTTGTTACGCCAACGTTTTCTTTTATGAGTCACTGATAAAAGTTTAATCATATTAATTTTCTAATGAGAGATTTCTATCGGCTGGGAGTTTTAAATAATGTCAGTTTTAACTCGGAAATATAAATTTTTTTTTTTCAGAATAAACGTAACATATATTCATTGTGTTGCCTATGCTATATACATTAAAAATTTAACTCAAAACTTTACATTTGCTCTAATATGAGTCATAAATGTATAAAATTACGACATATTTACCACAATGAGTTGTTAGAGTAAAGATTAACATCACGGGAAATTGAATCGGTGACTCAAGTTCAAATACTCTGACGACATTATTTGCCTTTTATCTAGTTCTCATTCACTGGAGAATAACATGAATCCGTCTATTCTCCCAGAAGCTATGAATAAATAGTAGAGCAGTCAGATTATTTTGCTTTGGATGGATAAGCAGTCTGAGAGAAGGAATAATTCTCAATTCAAACTGGCTTTACTCCGCTTTAAAAATGACCTTGAGTCACCTCCTCTCCTTGGTGAATGCGTTGGGGAAATACATACTCCTTACTTAGCATATGATTTTATTTTTTCATTTATGTTTTTTTCTTTTATGTTTTCTTTTTTTTATATTTAATGTATTCTTCTTTCTTACATATTTTCTTTTTTTTTCCTTTTAGGTTTTCTTTTTGTATTTTTATGGTTTCTTTTTTTGTGTTTCTCTATTTCTTTTGTTTGTTTTCATATCATATTTCTTTTTTTTTTTTTTTTGTAAAATCTGTTTTCTTTTTTTCTTTTTTATATCGTTCTTTTTACTGCATAAATCTTTCTTTTTATGCTTTCTTTTTTTCTTTTACATGTCTTCTTTAAAATGCATTTCTCTTCCTTTAGATGTTTTCCTTTATAACGTTAACCGTTTTTTATTGTTTTATTTGTTTTCTTTAATTTGTTTTTCTTTCTTTTATATTTTTTCTTTTTTCTTTTTTATATGTTTTCTTTTATGGTTTTCTTTTTTCTACACAGTTTTCTTTTATGGTTTTTCTTTTCTTTTTCCCCTTTATATTGTCATTTATTACATGCGCTTCCTTTTTATATGTTTTCTTTCTTCTTCTTTTATTTGTTTTATTTCTTCTTTATTATATCTTCTTTTTTTTTTCGTTAATATGCCCTTTATATTTTTTTTTCATTTTTCTTTATATATTTTCCAAATATAAAAAGAAATATGATATTTTTCTTCATTTCTTTTATATTTGCACATTTTCGGCTCTGCCGACAGGAAACACCAACGACTTTCGCCACACACTACTGCTGGTTGACTTCTCAAATGAGTTGCTTATAGACCGATTTGCAAATTTTCGCCTCGTTGTAATTTGTTATAGGAATGAAAACTACAAGATTATTCCCGTGTTTTCCTCAACATTAAGATATTCTATAATAACTTCTACATGGCTTTGAAAAAATACTATACTACTGTTATTGATAAGCTAATCTAGTTTCTTACGGCATATTCTATGAAGCCGAAATGTTCAACTTTCAAAGTAAAATATTTTGCTTTCTATCTATTATTAAACTTCAATTCTAAAAACAAACAAAAGAAACCTAAGAGAATATTATTTATGTACACTAATTCCATATCTTTTTACAGGGGTAATATAATAATCTCAGAATGCAGTATAATTTTTATTGTCACTTAATCTTACAAGATCAAAATACCGTATGTTACGGGAGAGTGATCTACTAAGTTTAATGGCTAATGTTCTGGATTGACGTCACGAAGTAAGTTAGTTCCAACTCTAGTCACGTTATTAGGCTGACAATCGAACTAATACACTTCGAAATGTATGCTATGGGTTTAATAGTATTGATGCTGTTTTTTCTATTTTGGCATTAAATTATCCAAAAAATAAACCATCAATTGAATCAATAAATATCTATAATTTCATTTATACGTGATTTTTTTCCAATTAAAATAAAAACATGTTTTAATTCTTAGGTTCCTTTTTAGTGTCATTTCCTGTATGTTAAAAAAAGAAAATTAGCTAACAGAGTACATTTTTATTTCTGCAACTCAGAAGTATTTAAGATTATAAATGCAAATATTTGTAAAATTTCTAAAAAAGATAAAATTATTATAATGTCTCATTCAGACTTTAGTTGCACCTTTTACAAAATTATATTTGAAACGGAAAAAATACTAAAATAAAATAATTTTGCAATACATGACTTCTTAGAAGACGTTATCGTTAATCTTGTTGTGTGGAAAGAGAAAATTTAATTAAAACTATACTACTTATCGATAATTATTAACTAAAAAATATTTTAGTTATTGAGCACTAATTGCAACGATAAAAGTGTATCAGAAAAAACCCCAAAAAACAAATGCAAATGTTTTAAGCCTTTCTCAAGTTATGGGTTACATGTTTTTGTGGATTATTTTTTAGATGTAAACAAAAGAAAAGAGAAAAAAGAAATTCACAGAATCAAAGAATACTTTATACTAACTTAGTGGTGCTCCTAAAATACTTGTATTCTGACTACAGCCCGGATACCTTTGCTAGTATATATATATATATATATATATATATATATATATATATATATATATATATATATATATACATGTGTGTGTGTGTGTGTGTGTGTGTGTGTGTACCCAGAAAGAAATTCAAGGTGTAGGTTTATCCAATAATGGACCGTTTTTTCAGTATGCCGTTTTTAACTATAAATAATTACATCCTTAAGAATCGAACGTTCAAATCTCTTATTTTGTTTAAGTTGTTATTTACTTAAACATAGTATCTTAAACAGATTATTTCTTTTTACTTATTACAATTAATTAACGTTAGATATGAGAATTACATATTAATTATGTATTTTTTAGCATTGGCTTTATTTTCGATTACAAAATGTTATTAACATAAATAACTTGAATTCTTACAATATTTTGATTAACAAAAATTAAGTTTTGCAATTTAATTGTTTTCCTTTATATTTCTAAGATTGATAAAACATAAAAGTAGAGCATTAAATTTATTCATAACATCATTTGTTCTGGGATAGTTTTTAAATCTTTAATGTTCTTTCTTATGTAAATTAGGGATAACGGTATATATATATATATATATATATATATATATATATATATATATATATATATATATATATAATATATATATATATATATATATATTTACTAATCTAATATCTACCAGTATTCACGGTACATAAAAAAAAAAAAAAAAAAACCCTGGCCAGGAACAACAGAAAAAAGTATCTCGAATCACCGCCCAGGGAATAAAGAAAAAATTTTGGGTCAAAAAGAAAGAAAAGGCCAACCTCATCCGGCCCCTTGAAAACAATCAAGGGATGCGCAGTCAGTGGTCAAAAGAAAACTAAAAAACCCTCCGCGAATGCTGCAATTCTACAATTACTAAAGTGCTCAACACCAGACAATGGAGCCAATTATAGAATTAACCTAAATCGCGAGTCGCAAATCTTCTACTAAAGTTTCACCTTAACGGATCATCAGGAAGCCTAACCACGACGAGGTTAATTTAGGTTAATTATATATATATATATATATATATATATATATATATATATATATATATATATATATATATATATATATATATATCTTCAACTTTTTTTCCTTATTTAATAAATAGAGAGAATAAATCATTAGAAATCAAGAAAAATATAAAAAAGACTTTTCAAATTTCATTCTCGTAGGAAGTAACATAATGACATCTAATTATTATTCAAAATATTTCATCTGATGATGTTTTTTATAAAGCATATAAATTAAACTTATAAGAATTTGTCAAAAACTGAAATAAATTCATAAGGATACCAAGAAAGATTTTCTTTTTTCTTTTGTCTTTATGCAAAAATAGGGTGGGTAAATATCTTACTTTTACTATTTTATAGTCATAATGAATAAACCCACATATATTTCATAAAAAATACTCACATTGAAAAAATGCACCGCTAATGTACATCCATATAAAGATAAAAGACTCATGGATATAAGTAATGTTGAAAAACATTCATTGTATTTGGAAAACGACCATCAGTAAACATCTCCGCGTTTTTAGGAAAGAGCAATGAAAAAAACTTGAGTACATAGCTTTGAACTTTCATAATATTATGTGTCCTTTCCTTACACAAAGATAAAGAATATTTAACCACATGATCTTGTTATTGATTTTTGCTACTATCTATTCTACTCGAACATATAGTATAACTTTATGTAATGATTCTATATTTTGATATACTTAAGAACTGTAGATGATAATTATCACGTAAAACTCATTCTCCTCTCCCTTCTCTAGTATTACTGAAACCTCACCATCACATTGTTTAGTGTCATATTCTCTCTCTCTCTCTCTCTCTCTCTCACTCTCTCTTTCTCTAGTGTCATACCTCTCTAGTGTGATCTCTCTCTCTCTCTATATATATATATATATATATACGTGTGTGTGTGTGTGTGTGTGTGTGTGTGTGAGAGAGAGAGAGAGAGAGAGAGAGAGAGAGAGAGAGAGAGAGAGAGAGAGAGAGAGAGAAAACGGTATAAACCCTACAGAATGAAAATGTGCAAGTATGAAAAAACGAAGTGTTCAGAGGAAGATTCAATTTATCGCTGAATTATTCTCCGACGTTAAATGATATAGTTTTACGTAAAACAATCATCAAAGCATCAAAATATGTGATATATCTTTAAACAGCATGGTAATGGTTTAATGAAAAAAACAGAAAGGTTGAACGGTGCCGAATAATTCAAGTACAATTAATCCCCTGAATACCTTAATTTTTCATTCACACACACACACACACACACACACACACACACACACACACACACACACACACACTGGCTCAGTCGTCTACTGCTGTTAAATACACCGACTGCATTTCTGCAAGGGGCGAAGACTTCCTCAACGGGTATCCTAGATATGAGACTAAATAATCTGATGTTGAGACTCCAGTAATGCTGGAAATTTCGGGAATATGGAGTACACATTTACTGCCATGTCCAATCTGGCCGGCATTGGTAGCACTTGAGAGGGTCCTATCAATGTGTCAAAATGAACTGTTTTGATATCTGACTGTCTGTAAATAAAATATATACTTATACTAAACTCAGTCCTTTGAAATTTATTTGATGTTAAAAGATACGCCTTAAATCAAAACAACCACCCCCTCATATATATATATATATATATATATATATATATATATATTTCCTTTTAGTCAAGTATATCTTCTACGGAGGGTAAAACTTCTAAAAAAATATCCAGTGTATGACATTAAATTTCATCAGATCCTGATGCGCCGGTTCTGGTGATCTTGGTTGGTTAGTTGGTTGGATTTTATGGCATATCAACCTTTATAGGTTATTTAACGCCAAATCCATATTTATGTAAACAATTCAGTGTAGCATGAGTACACAGTTTACCTGTCAAAAACATTTTTATTTCAAACTATTCAAGCTGTTATATATAACAATTCAGTTTAGTGTAAATACAGTTTCAATATCAAAAAACAGTTCTTTCAAATAATTCACTTTAGCATAAGCACACAGTTTAATTGAAAGTATGGTTTAATTTTCAGAAACATTTTATTTCAAGCTATTCAGTTTAGTTAAACAATTCAGAGTTCTATTTAACCCATAGATAGGGCCCTATCAGGTGCTACCACACCTGGCCAGAGTGGACATGGGAGCAATGGCAATAAGGGGTGATCCGTATTCCCCAAAGCCACAGCATTACTGGGACCTTACCATCAGACTGTTTAGTGTCATATCCAGGACACTCTGGGGATCTTGGAAGTATGGACAAACACTTCATTATCATTAGTACCATGTCCTTTTTACTAGTAGTTGTGGGAAGTGTAAGGGTAGCGTCCGTTGGCCATATAGATTTGTCTGGATGAATGAAATATGTACCTACTAAAATGATTAGGGAGATATAATGTTCTACAGTATGCAAATCCGATCAACAAACCAAAATATGTAGTGTTTCTCCTATGTGTTTCACCATCGCACACACACACATTATATATATATATATATATATATATATATATATATATATATATATATATATATGTATAATTATTAAGGGTATTAAAAGGAATATATTGTAAGTTTAACTACGTCTTCAGAAAAAAAAAAACAATGGTTATATTAAAAAAAAAGATCATTTTTGCAAACGTCATTGTAAAATGAAAAATTCCTACTCTTTTTATTTGAGATTATGCGCTCTTCGTAATCTTCAATTAAACACTTAATTATTTTAAATTGATGCCTCTCGGAATTATGGCAAATTAAAAGCGTGGACTCAATATTGCCACATATTTTATCTTATAGACCGAGTGACTAGAAAACAATCTGCGAACTGCAATGCAATATCTTTATTACATAGTTAATTTTGACAAAAAAAAAAAAAATCTGAGGAGAGACACCTCTTAAATCATTTAGTATTCGGCAAAGAAAGCCAATTAAGATAGCGAACCATCGTTTATGCTGGCCAACAGACCAGCTGAATGAGCACACAGTTATCTTTTCTGATTAGATAAGTGCCTAGTCGGCTGGGTCTGTAGAATACACCGACTGAATCTCTGTAGAAGGGTCAGACTCCCGCAACGAGTGTCCTAAATATGACACTAAACAATAAGATGCTGAGGTTTCAGTAATACTAGAGCTTTCGGTAAAGTGGATTACCCATTCCAATGCAATCTCTTCCAGGTCCATTCTGGCCCAGAGTGGTAGTAACTAATAGGGTCCTATATATGGGTTAAATAGAACTAAACAGTGTACTTTTTCTTACCAGAATTGCTTGATATATAAATGTTTTTACATTTAACTGTATATAAACAAAAAATGTACTTATGCTAAACTTGCTTATTTGAGATCGAATTATTGGTATAAGAATGGATTTGGAATTAAATCCCCTTCAAAGTTTGATATGCCATAAAATCCTAACAAAGAAACAAGCTGATGAGATAATTATTTTGCAAAATTTGCAAAGGAAAAACAAGTATCCCGCTGATTGTCCACACAGGAAAATTATTTTAACTAGCCATCGTCAAATATTAATAAAATTAATATCAATGTATAAAGAGAAGACTTTGTTAAGATAAAGCGACGGATTATCTAAGTTAATCAGTGATGAATCTTCTTGATAGGTGGGTGAAAAATTATAAATATCATATTTACCCAACCCCTCCGCTCGGGCAGGATATGACACAAGGTCAATTTTTAGGCGGAGTTTAACAGGTTTCACTTTAGAGTTTTCCCTTATTCTAGACTAGTTGCCTCACCAAGGCTGAAGAACCTAGTCTGCCCTACTATTTATCCATAGCTGGAGGAGAAAAATTGGATTCATACCTTTGAACTCGTATCGCCGTGTCCAATTCCTACGACGATAACCATTACTCCACGGGCACCTCCTTCAATCATTATATAATAGATCACCAAATGTCCGCCCTTGGCTCTATTTGATCTCCACAATTTTTGCACCATTGCCAGCAAACTTTCAAAAATTCTTTGGTAATCCCTTAATAGTTTTAAACTGTATTAGTTTTCGATTATTTGGTTTTCTTCTACCCAAAATAAAACTCTGTCTTATATCAATAAAACGTTAAGACAACCTTTATATGCAAGGGAGTTAACTAAATGAAGCATGTGATATTCGGAGAATAAATACATCATTTTTAAAACCCTATGAGAGCAACGAATGTATGTGAATGCTTCTTTTCCAGATTTATATTGCTTTTTACAAATTCTTATCTGGATTATCTGTACTAAGACATACGCTCTTGCTTATGAACAACAGTGACTCTCTTAAAGCCGTATACATTTGGAGGAGGTGTCCAAGTGGAGTACTGGTTAACGTGCTGGTTAGCAGTATCATAGCGAGAGAGTTTCCCTTTCAGTAGTGCTAATACATTCACTTTCAGACTAATACTCTTGAGAAAAGTATGAACCTCTTCATCTCCGCTGCAATTGGTTAAATTACTGTTCTTCTACATAGATGGTTTTGTATTTAGATAACCCAGCAAAATTCATACACCCTAAAACAAAGAAACTGAATTATAACGTTATTACTGATTGTTAGTATTGATTAATAGGAATTATTAGAATAATGGTGATGATTATGGTAATAATATAAAGTTTATTTGCAGCAACTACGGTGGAAATCAGGATTCAGTTATAATCTGTTTGGCATTTTTTCCAGAGAGTAGAGAAGAACTCATTAAGCCTGCATACAGTCTCTTTAACAACGTTCATTCAACGAAAGAAATGTTTATTCACATCTAAAGTTAAAAAAGAGCGATATACAAACCGATGCTCCCAATAATGCACTCATATAAAACTGGTGTTTAGTGAACGAAAGGCATGATAACAATAAAGCAATCTTTTTTCATCATCAATAAAATTTCATTTGACTACCCAGCCTCTACATCAGAGGAAGCAAAGAAAACAAACACTATTTGGTACTGTAGGAATCATTGCACTCTGTACGTACCCGTCACTTGCTTTCATTTTCTTCCATTTCTGTATTTTTTTATATTCTCTTTCCTGATTTCACTCTCTTGTAATCTCCCGATAATAATTCACTTTCGTTTTTTTTACTACTTTTAAGTCTTTCTCACTATTTACACAATAACCCCACTCTCTGATTATTCCTGTCTGTCTGTCGTGTTTCGGTCTGTTTGTCTCTTAGTCTAACTTTCTATTTCTCTGTCTCTATGTCTCTCTATGTCTGTCTGTCTGTCTCTGTCTCTGTCTGTTTGTCTGTCTCTCTCTCTTTCTGTCTGTCTGTCGGTCTCTCTCTCTCTCTCTCTCTCTATATATATATATATATATATATATATATATATATATACATATATCTTACTACCCCGGTCATATGCTCCTTTTTTTCCCTATTTGCAACTATTTACATGTCAACCTTCTATTTTTCTCTCTCTCTCTTTCTCTCTCAATCTCTCTCTTGTATTCACCTTCTCCCTGGTTCCAATTCTAAGTATTTATCAATATTAAACCTTCAGGTTTCTACTTTGTCTTCCCTATCTATCTATCTATCTATCTATCTATCTATCTATCTATCTATCTCTTCCGGTCTTATGTTCACTTTCTCCTTATTTCCGATTGCAAATTCTTTTTCAGTGTTTGAAGTTGAACCTTTTCTTTTATCCGTCTCTCACCCTCTCACTCCCTTTCTCTTTCACTTTTCATCTCTAATACTCTAAGCGTTATACATTCGCTTTCTTCCAATTTCCTACTGCCCAATTTGTCTAACTTTTTACACTTTTACTATCTCTTTATACCCTACTTTTCTCCCTCTGTGTCTGTGTCTCTGTGTCTGTCCGTCTCTTTCTTTCTTTCTTTCTTTCTTTCTTTCTATTTCCCTCCTCTCTCCTTTACGCACCTACACTCTTTATACAATTTCCTTTCTATATTTCAATTATTTCATCTGTTTTTTTTTTCTTCTTTATTCCTTGGCGGCAACATAATCAACTGTCTCTTCGCCCATCAACCATTCGACCCAGTGTGGCTATTCTCCACGTCTATTTTGTGTGCATACCATTAAGAACTCTATAGAGAAATTATTAGTAGAAAAAAAAATGAACCAGTACATGGGAATTAACTGTTTCATTTGCTAGCAGCCACACCACCCCAATGCATAGTTTGACAGCACACCAAAAAGGAAATATGTTTTTATCTGAAGCGAAGGTTTAATGAAATCAGTCTGTGTAACGGATTGAAATGTGATGATAAGGTTAGACAAGCAATGACCTCTACCCCGTCCAAAACGCAAGCAGAGGCCAGTAATATCATGAGAGGGAAATAAAAATATGTTAAAT
>CAXXHF010000002.1:497500-3146469 GCA_963669405.2 Flavobacteriaceae bacterium | reverse complement strand
GGAATGCATGTGGCAAACGGAATGTATGGTCTAATTCTAGTAGAACCAGAAGGTGGTCTTCCTCAGGTTGATAAAGAGTACTATATCATGCAGGGTGATTTTTATACAAAAGGAGAAAATGGGGATCCTGGTCTACAGCCTTTCGATATGCAAAAAGCTGTTGACGAAGATGCAGATTACGTAGTATTCAACGGAAGTGTAGGAGCCTTAACAGGTGATAACTCCATTACTGCAGAAGTTGGTGAAACCGTACGTTTATATGTTGGTAATGGTGGGCCTAACCTAGTTTCTTCTTTCCATGTTATTGGTGAAATATTCGACAAAGTATGGGTAGAAGGTGGTAATAGCATTAACGAGAATGTACAGACCACCCTAATTCCCGCCGGAGGGGCCGCTATTGTAGAGTTTCGGGTAGATGTTCCAGGAACCTTTATTTTGGTAGATCACTCCATTTTTAGAGCCTTTAACAAAGGTGCTTTGGGTATGCTTAAGGTAAATGGTGAAGAAAATAAAACCATCTATTCTGGCGTAGTACAAGAAGGTATCTACCAGCCAGAAGGTGGTGGTATCCAAGAAATGCCAGATGATGGTACCGCAGAGGTTAAAGAATCTACCGCAGAAAAAACCTTGGCAGAAAAAATGGAATCTGGAAAACAGATCTATGCCCAAACCTGTTTTGCTTGTCATCAAGGAGAAGGACAGGGAATCCCCAATGCCTTTCCCCCATTGGCAAAATCAGATTACTTGAATGCCGATGTTACCCGTGCAATACGAATTGTACTCGAGGGGAAAACCGGGGAAATTACCGTAAATGGAGAGAAGTATAATAGTGTAATGACTAGGCAAGCCATAAGTGATGAAGAAGTGGCCGATGTCCTTACCTATATCTACAATTCTTGGGACAACAACAAAACGAATGTGACCACTTCTCAAGTACAACAAGTTAAAAACGGACATTAATCTATAATCGATGAAGACTTTTTTAAGATTGACAGTTTGCACACTTTTTCTTTGGGTGACCCATGCAAATTGTCAATCTAAAATGGTCCCAATTAAAGGAGGGACATACATCCCACTTTATGGAAGGGATTCCCTTAAAGTGACTATCCATGATTTTTATATGGATGTTTACCCCGTTACCAATCGCGAGTTTTTAGCCTTTGTAAAGGAGTACCCAAAATGGCAGAGGTCTCAAGTAAAAAAACTATTTGCTGATGGGAACTATTTAATCAATTGGAAAAGTGACACTCTATTGGGTAATGACCAATCCCTAAATGCTCCCATCACCAATGTAAGCTGGTTCATTGCAAGCGCTTATTGCGAGTGTAAAGGAAAACGTTTACCCACTGTTGATGAATGGGAATACGTTGCCATGTCTAACGAAAGCCTGGCAGATGCAAGGACGCTAAAGACCTACAACCAATACATTTTAAGTTGGTATGAAAAGCCGAAAACATTCAATAATGAAATAGGATCAACCTTTAAAAATTACTGGGGAGTATTCGATCTACACGGCTTGGTTTGGGAATGGACTTTAGATTTCAATTCCGTTTTGGTTTCTGGGGAATCCCGTAAGGATGTGGATAATGACAGTAATCTCTTTTGTGGTAGCGGAGCCATTGGAGCAACCGATTTAATGAACTATGCTGCATTTATGCGCTATGCAACCCGTGGAAGCCTTAAAGCCAAATACACTATGAAAAACCTAGGATTTCGATGTGTAAAAGACAAAAAAAATGAAAAACTTTAAACTCATACTTGTTTTAACAACCGTTTTAATGGCCTTTGTTTCCTGTAAGGACAATTCTTCCAATTCTGCAATTGCAGAAAGCAGCGTTTATCAATGCCCCATGAAATGCGAAGGTGAAAAAACGTATCAGGTAAAAGGGAGTTGTCCCGTTTGTAAAATGGACATACAGCCCATAACATCATCATTAGAGAAAATTCCTTCAGAAGAAATCTCTGATGAATCAATTTTCAATTTAACGACTCAATGGAATACTGAAGAAGGTCTACCAATTAGATTGAAAGATTTAAATGGTAAGACGGTAGTAATGGTTATGATTTACACTACCTGCAAGGCTGCCTGCCCCCGCTTGGTAGCCGATATGCGAAACATAGAAAAACAAATTCCGAAGGAGTACAATAAAAAGTTGCAATACGTCATGGTAAGCATAGATCCAGAAACCGATACTCCGGAGCGTTTAAAGGAGTTTGCCAAAGAAAACCTTATGGATGCAGCACATTGGATGTTTTTACAAGGCACGGAAACTGGAGTACGGGAACTTGCCAATGTACTGGCCGTAAAATATAAACAAATCTCCCCTATGGACTTTTCACACTCAAACATCATTAGTGTGTTCAACCCAGAAGGTGAACTTGTTCACCAGCAAGAAGGACTAGGTGTAGATAATAAGGAAACCGTTCAAAAAATAATGGAGACCGTAAAACAAGAACCTCAAGAGTAAGGTTTGGACACGTCTTTTTTCCATTTATAAATCCATTTTACCATGTTACAAGAATTGAAAAATATACCCCAGAATAACACTCCTTCAATCAATATCAAAGAGCCTTATTACAAACCAGTTGCGAAGGAAGTAGATGTTTTTGAACATGCATATCTACAAAAACTTCCGTTTCTACTAAAAGGTCCTACTGGCACAGGTAAATCCCGATTTGTGGAGTATATGGCACATCGGTTAGATAAAAGGCTCATTACCGTAAGTTGTCATGAAGAAACTTCTTCTACTGATTTAATTGGGCGGTACATTATTAAAGGAGCAGAAACCGTTTGGTTGGATGGTCCATTAACCACCGCAGTAAAAACAGGCGCCATTTTGTACTTGGATGAAATTGCCGAGGCAAGACCTGATGTCGTTGTAGTAGTCCATTCACTTACCGATCACAGAAGGGAACTTTTTATAGACAAGTTGGGAGTAACCGTTAAGGCGCATAAATATTTTATGTTGGTTGCCTCTTTTAATCCCGGATATCAACGTGGGTTTAAAGAACTAAAGCCTTCTACCCGACAACGTTTTGTAGGGATTTCTTTTAATTATCCAGATACAAAGGTTGAAGCAGAGATCATCGTTAAAGAAACAAGCATTGACCCTGCCGATGCCAAGAAATTGGTAACCATTGCCCAAAAGATCAGAAATCTCACGGAACTTGGACTTACCGAAACGGTTTCCACAAGGTTATTGGTAGATGCTGCCAAACTAATTCATTCTGGATTGCCAAAGCGTTTGTCCGTCCATGTAGCTGTTGTAGAACCTCTTACCGACGATCCAGATGTAATTATGGCATTAAAGGACTTAAGTGATTTAATGATATAGCTACCAATATTAGCATCAACGATGTCTTCATCATTCCTAAATAGAAAGTATGTTTGAATTTGAGCCAGATGAATACATTTTTTCCAAGTTTGCCCATTATTTCAAAAGGCGCAAAAAGAAAAAACAAGGAAGCTTGGATTATGCTGCAAAATTGAACGATATAAAACCGCGTTTAACCATTTTTGCACGGGCCATTACAGGAAAACCCATTGAACTTTACGAAGCCGAAAGAGAGGGAGGATACAAAAACAACAATTTCTTTTTACCAGTTGCGTATTCAGAATTTCAAAACTTACATGAAAATCTGTCATTTTACCTGTTTCGGATTTTATATCTATCTGTTCAAAAGAATTTGGGTTTAAACTGGAATGGTGACACAGCGCATACACTAGCGGAATCCCGTGAGCAAGCACAAAAAACATCTCAAAAGGTTTTAGAAGTGCTTTTTGACCAATTTCCCATCACCAAAGAATATCATACCAACTTACTTGCGTATTATATTGAAAAAACCAGGAATAACAAGCTAGCGGATTGTTCTTTTATCTATGGGAAATGGATGCGAAACACGCTAGAGGAAGATACGGACACAAAGCTCAAGAACTTCACAAAAAAAGTGAAAACAGCTCGTAAAGATGATATAAAAACTTCTCGAAATGCAGGTGCTGTGGAAGAAATTATCTCTGTTCAGGTGGATGAAAAACAAGTGGAAGATGCTGTATTACAACATCAATTTGAGAAAGTAGAAACAGCCGAAGAATTTGGAGGAAACTTTAGGGATATGGATGGAAGTGATGAGTTGGACGACCACTCCAATGCCTTAGAAGAATTGAACATGAAATTCACCGTGCGGGTAGATGACACAACACACTCTGTATATCAAGCTGATTTTGTTGAAAATACTACCATAGCCGAAAGTGCCGAAAAAGAGAACAAGGGTTATTTTATTAGTTATGATGAATGGGACCATGCAAAGAGAACATATAAAGAAGATTTTTGCAAGATATACCCCATCACATTGTTGAAAAATGATGCTTTGTATTACAAGAAAACAATTTCCGAGAACCGATCTACCTTATTGGGGTTGCGAAAGATGCTAACTACGGTCAATAACCAATACAAACAACAGCGTAGACAGCGACAGGGAGAAGAGTTTGACCTAGATGCTATTACCGATCTATTTGTAGATGTGAATTCTGGCTATACCCCTTCAGAAAAAATATATATCTCCAAAAGAAAAAAAGAAAAAGATCTATCGGTTCTATTGTTGTTGGACTGTAGCTTATCTAGCGATGGATATGCAGCTGGGAATCGCGTAATCGATGTAGAAAAACAAGTTTCCATTCTCTTTGGTGAAATCCTGGATGAATTCAATATTGATTTTTCCATCAATGGATTTTATTCAAAAACAAGGAATCATTCTACCTACATAACATTGAAAGATTTTGATGAGGACTGGAACAAAGAAAAATTTAAAATTGGGGCTGTACAACCAAGTGGCTATACTAGAATAGGGCCTGCATTAAGACATTCTGGGACGTTATTAGAGAAGAGAAATACCAAGAACAAATGGATCATTCTTATTTCTGATGGTAAACCCAACGATTACGATAAATACGAAGGTAAATATGGAATACATGATATTAAACAGGCGCTTCGGGAACTTAATGAACGGCAAATAAATTCTTATGCCTTGGCTATAGAAGCACAAGCCAAGTATTACTTACCACAAATGTTTGGACAAAATCACTACCAAATATTAACTACTCCGGTAGAACTATTACAATCCATGGTAAAATTATACGAGCGGATAAAACATCAATCATAAGTAAACAATAATATTGCTGGATATTATTTTAATGCATCGAAATCCTTTAATGAGATATAACGCCCCTTCAACTTAATTTCATTGACAAACTCCTCTATGGATTTATCCCTAAAATCGCTGAGGATTTTTTTCTTGAAGGGAGCCACCGTAAAATGTACAGGGCATGGGTTCTCATCTCCACATGTAGATAGTCCTAGAAAGCATTGTTCAAATTTACTGGTACCATCTATACACTTAACCACATCCCAAATGGAATTTTTTAGATTCTTCTCATTAAGGAAAAAACCGCCATGTGGCCCTTTAGATGAAGACACTAGTCGACTCTTGGTAAGCTGTTGTAATAGTTTAGCTAAAAATGGTTGGGGGGTTTCCAGTGCTTCTGCAATTTTTTTCACCCCTATCTTCTCTTTTTCTTCGACATGCATAGCCAAATAAAGAATGGAACGAATTGCATATTTACAAGCATTGGACAACATAGTTTCTTTTTTTCCAAATTTACAAAAAAGACATTTTAGTCTTAATTAATTCTACTATTTGCTTAGAACATGCTGAAGGGAAACTCCACTACTTTAAGCAGGATTCCTTAATTGCTTTGTAAAGATCCCTGCAATCGCTAGAAAGAAAATACAACTAGCAATGGCCAAAAACCAGTAATAATGATCTATTAATGACATATTTAACCATACAACTAGACCTTTATAAAATAATAAACCCTCAGTTATCACAAACCCAATTAAATAGAAAAGTACATGTTGCTTGGTAAGCTGAAGTAATTTGAAATAGTATAAAAAAGCAAAGAGCAAGACGCTAATCACTCCCAAAAATATCCAATGGAGATAACCAATAACCCAATCAATATTTGATGAAATCACTGCTGCCAGGTATGGAAAGGTTCCAAAAAACTGAAACAGTAATTTCAATAAAAACAACACCCCTCCTATTTTAAGAAGCAGGCAAAACAGTTTTGGATATAAACCCTGCATCTTCTTTTTATGCAGAAATAGATGTTTTAGTAATATCCAAAAAGCAAAAAGTTGTAATAGGGCGCCTATACCTGAGAGGATATAGATAAAAATGGAAGGTTTCATCCACAAAACCGAGATACCAAAAGTAAGTATCACCCCTGTGTTCATGGCCCAAAAAAATTGTTGAAATCCTTTTTTGGAGAATTGTACCTTCTCTTGTTCCAAAAGATATAAACCTATTCCAAAAAGTGCTAAAATAAACCATCCATTATACTGAAAATGCAAATAGAAATATATCGCATTTCTATAGAGACTGGAGTCATTTCCAACGGTATTCATGATAATTCCCAATGCCCATGGCCCCAAACTCGATAATACCATATACCATAAGGAAATTCTAATGCATTTATAAGAATACCACCCTTTTTGCTCTTTAGTAGTATACCTAATAAAAAGCCACATAAATACATAGGAAGCAAATAAAAATAATGTTGAGAAAATTATAGAGAACAAAGCATAACCCGTAAAGGGAAACGAAATAAGCATACCAAGTATCGTTATCTGTGTGCACCAGAAAAGAATGCGGTACTTCTTCCCTATAGCACCCCTATTTAGGTATAACTTGTAAATGAGTGTGGTTAAAGCTGTATATATCCAACCCAATAAGGCAATATGAGAATGTCCGTGGACCATGTACCTATAGTTCCATGAAAAATCCACAATCGGGAAGAATCGTAAAAGAACACCCAAAAATGCGATAAGCAAGAAATAGCCTACGGCAAGAATGCTGTGTTTACGTAATGTATCTACTGAAGCCATAGCTTCTAAAAAAATAATTTTATAAAATAATCCATTACACCATAAATGATCATGGAGGATCCGAAAATTACGAATCCTCCATGTAATAAAAGGAACAATACAGTTTTGTTAGAGCGCTTTCTTTTCCAACGCAATGGCTTTGGGGTGCAAAATATTATTCTCTAGATGTATATGGAGGTGCAGGTCTTGTTCAAACTCTTCCAGTTTAGCGTATAATGCCCTAAACGTGTTACAAGCCTCTGCAGGCGGGGTGTAATTCTTAGTCAATACCGCTATCTCCTTAAAAATATCACCAGCCGTTTCATGTTCCTCTTCCATCATTCTAATGGGGTTGTTTACGGAACCAAAGGGAGGGGTTATATTATTATGAACATCTTCTTTTTCAGTTTTTGCTAGTTCCTTTATGTATGGAAATAGGATCTCTTCCTCTTTATGAAGGTGCATTAATAATTCGTTTGCCACCTTATGAAATAAGGTATTGATTTCTACAACTTCTTTGTAATGATGACCATGAACTTTAGCCACTTTATTAGCATATTGTGATATGATTGGCAAACTTTCATTAACGTAGGAATGATGGACATTAATAATATGATCTATTAAAAAAGTAACTTCCCATTTATCATAATCATAAGCACGCTCTACTACAGTATCTACTTCCAATAGCTCTTTTTCCAAAAGAGATCGGTCTACGTTATTTTTGGCACAGGCTTTTTCTATGGAAATACCACCTCCACAACAAAAGTCAATCCCATATTTCTTAAAAATGTGGGCGGTTTTTATATTTTCAGTTACAAAGTCTGCTACGGTCTTCTCTTCAATGATGCTCATATTTTCTTTTTTTAGGTTTTATCATCTATGCGAAGGTAAGTCTCGACTATTTGCTAGGTTATGATCTTGATCATATTTCATATATGGCCCGTTATGAGAATTAGTTACATTTGTTATATGCAGGAAGTTGGTCTTAACTTAAATGTGATTGCACTTATCATTTTATTGGGGTGCTTTCTTGGGTTTTTCATTTCTCTTTTTCTTATTGTAAAATCTTGGAAGAAAAATTTACCCAATACTTTCATGGGGTTTTTCATCTTATCAATTTCGTTTGTAATGCTTGAAGGGTGGTTAAACTATACTGGTTTTATTTTTCACCACCTATGGTTGTCCAACTTTGCAGAACCGCTTAATTTTATAATTGCTGGGCTTTTATACCTATTTGTTGTAAGTCAGTTAGGTGAAAGCAAAAAAGCCAACCATTGGTATCACTTCCTTCCCTTTATATTCTGGTTGGGCTATTGTATGTTTTATTTTCTACAGCCAGAAGCAGTTAAATACAATGACAGTATTGAAGTAATGCAATTGGACCTTCCCAGTATTAAACAGAATCCAACCTTTTCTAGTGATCCATGGGGCCTGCGAAACTATGTGAATCTGTTAACTGGAATTTATTTTTCAATCTATATTCTATTAGGTTCCAGAAAGCTATATATAAAAGCAAAATCTATGGGAGAAAATATATTGAAGACATCTCACAAGACTCTCAGATCAATGCGAAACATTTCATTTCACATTATTGTAGCTACCATCATTTTTATGTTGGTTAAGCTCATCTTTAAAAATGATGTTGGAGATTATCTGATTTTTCTATACCTCTCCTACATGATACTTATAACGACAGTACAAATCATGAATCAATCTACTTATTTTAACGAAGTTTCCAATTTTCTTGAAATTCCCTCTTTGAAATATAAAAAGTCGTCTTTAGCCCATGAAGATAAGCCAATCATATTGGAAGCCATTATTCATCAAATGGAGGAGGAAAAATATTTTTCGAGTAGCAGAGCTTCACTTACTGATTTAGCTAAGCTAATCCATAGAAGTCCTCATCATGTATCGCAGGTAATCAATGAAAAAATGAATCGATCATTTTTTGAAATGCTAGCCTCTTACCGAATTGAAGAAGCCAAAGAAATTCTAAAATCAGATTTAGGCAAAAATCTAACCATTGAGGAAATAGCCGAACGGGTAGGCTATAACTCAAAATCTGCATTTAACACATCATTTAAGAAGATTACGAACACGACCCCTTCTTTATTTAGAGATTCGTAACTATCTGAAAATCAATTACACCACATCCTTCCCTATAAGAACGAACACCTTACTTATAGGCAGATTCGTTTCCTGATACATCCCTCACCTACTTTTGGATAAAATCTAAAAAAAAGGGATTATGAGTACTAATGAATTACCTAAAAAACAACGGCAATATTTTATAGACTGGTTAAGGATTGGACTTATTATTAGTGTTTTCTTTTTTCATGTGGGCATGATCTTTAGACCAGAGCAATGGCATGTAAACAGTACAGAATCTTTTCCTTTTTTAGATCCAATTATGTGGTGGTTACATTTATGGCGAATGCCATTATTGTTTTTGGTATCTGGAGTGGGAACTTTTTATGCTCTGGGGTTTAGAACAACCAAACAGTACATAAAAGAGAGGATTACTCGGCTGTACATTCCTTTAACCGTTGGGTTCTTTACTTTGGTTCCCATGATGGTTTATGTTGAAAGGATTGATCTTTATAATTCGCTATGGGACTATTATCCACATATGTTTGATGGTGGTCCTTATCCCGTTGGGAATATTTCATGGCACCACTTATGGTTCATTGTTTATCTACTGGTAATTTCTTTACTAATCTCTCCTTTCATTCGATTTTCAAAAGGAGATCATTTTAAAAACTTCAGAAAAAAATTAGTCGTAATTGTTTCCAAAAAAATGGGACTTAACTGGATATTACCTATTCTCATTCTTTCTCAAGTGATCTTGAGGAGGTATTTCCCAAATAGTACTCATGCATTGATGGACGATTGGGCGTACTTCACATACTATTTATTGTTTTTCCTAAGCGGTTTTATTCTCTTTACTCATAAAACAGTTATAAATGCCGCAGCAAAACAACGAAGATTATTTTTGCTTCAAACACTAGTCTTCTCTGTACTCCTTTTTAATATATCCACCCTATTCAATCATCCCATAGTACGAGACTACGCCTATGGAATTTGTGAAATCTGCATTGCTTGGTCTTGTTCTATAATGGTAATTGGTTATGCAAAAAAATATAGCGACAAGAACCATAAAAGTAGAAAATACTTAAACGAAGCTATATACCCGTTTTATCTGCTACACCAACCAGCGTTAATATTTATTGGTTATGTTGTACTACAATGGAACATCTCTTTTGGCTTGCAGGCAATGCTCATAACCTTACTCTCTTTAATTGCAATTATTGTAAGCTATTGGTTTGTTATTCGAAAATTCAATATTCTCCGAATAGCCTTTGGTATGAAAAAGAAGACCAAGGCACAGCATTCAAGAAAAGCTGTAAACGAAGAACTTTCATATTCGCCAAATAATCAACTAACATCAAAATTATAACAGATGAGATTATTCAAAAAATTGAGAAAAGCATTCATAAATCATCATGACCTAAAAAAATACTTTTTATACGCATTAGGTGAGATCTTCTTGGTTGTAATAGGAATTAGCATCGCCCTTCAGGTAAATAATTGGAATAACCATAGATTAAACAGTAACGCAGAGCAGAAGTATTATCAAAACACTCATGATCAAATAGAAGATGATAAAGACTTGATTCTTGAACTTGTAGATTTCAATAATGGTTATTTAGCTCAATATAGCTACGCCTTCGAAATCATTGAATTGAATGATCGAAATAAAATGGATACTCTTGGGGTTATCCTAAGGAATCTCACGCAATATTCCGATTTTGACAGACAAGGGAATATTTATGAAACTATGATCAACAGTGGAGAAATAAAACTGTTACACAACTATGAAATTGTGAATCATATTAGAAAACTTGAGGAGGAATACCTCTATGTAAACAGGATGGAAAACATTCATTACGATGCCATGATGAATTATGTGGTTCCTGCATTAAATCCGAATTTGAAATTTTCAAACGCTGAAATTAAAACCCCAAATGCTTTCTTTACGTACGAGTTTCAAAACCTACTGTCATCAATCATTCAGGTAATGAAGGAAAAAGACGAGGTTTATCATGAAGCCCTAGATAGGATAAATAAAATTACTGTCTTGATAGAAAAGGAACTCGAAGTTATATGAACAACGAGAAAATGACTTACCTGTCCCTTTCATTATCTCCAAACCATCAATTAATTAGACTGGGATAACTGTACCATTCTTCTCAGGTTCTGTTCAATGGACTCATGATCCATGGCATTTAAAATACTACCAACGTAGAACTTTCTTCGAGCCACCATATTCAAAAACTTAGGATCACGGCAAAGCTCTATGTTTTTAGGACTGGCTGGATTCAAAAAATCTCCATTCTCAATTATATAAGGTTCAACTTGGTTTTTCCATAAAGTACGGGAGTTTTCCTCCTCTTCCTGAAAATCTTTCAATACGTCTTTCCAAGTAATGATATAATTGCGTAGTGTATCGTTTCGGATAAGTTGAATCTCTCCAGTACTTATTAGTGATTCCACAATACCATTAGAAGGATCAAAAGTAATACCGCGAAACATGCCAGGCCCATAATTCATTACGGAGTCCAAGGAAGCCCTTTCTTCCATAGTTGATACGTTTCTTAGAACAACGCTACATGCAATCAAGGACTGCACATAAGCTTGCTTGTTTTCTTCAAACTGTCTCAAGTTCTCTTTAGATTCTTTATATAATTCAGCAAGTAATACCTTTTCTGTATCACGATTTTTTCGTTCTTGGTTCCAGCCATTGATTTGTATGGCAATTAAAATTCCAATCACCACGAGGATAATCTCACCTAATGCGTACAAAAAATATTTGCTGAATTTATTTTTAAAGAGCAATCCTCTTCTAATCTTCCTTAAAAACGATATCATGTTGGTTAACTTTAATTGAACAAATGGCTTTAGGAAAGCTAAAATAACAAAAGTGCTTTTGGTCAAACATGATATGATCTATTAAAAAGAAAGGAAAGTCTCATAGCATTCTACTCAATGCAGCTTTCAGTAAACCTTAACATCCTTTTACAAAGGCTGCATGTTGTAATTTAGTACTTTAGATTTTCAACTTATTTCACTATGAAACTTCTATCAACACTCTTTCTTATTACGATGGCATTTCAAAGTTGTGCTCAGCAACAAAAGAACACAACGGTCGGGATTTCTTCTGAAACCGAGCAGAAATATATCATAGAAACAGTTATTGGTGGATTAAACAACCCTTGGGGAATGACTTGGCTGCCAGATGGGAGTATGCTAATTACTGAAAAAAGTGGTTCTCTCATCCATTTCAAAAACAGCAAAAAAACAACCATTGAAAATATACCCAATATCTATGTACGTGGGCAAGGTGGTTTCATGGATGTAGCATTGCATCCCAATTATTCAGAAAACGGTTGGATCTATTTTACACATGCTTCATCTGAAGGTACTGGACAAGGAGGAAATACCAAATTGATCCGTGCTCAATTGAGTGATAATTCCCTTACCAGAATAGAAAATCTCTATAAAGCTGAACCCAATAGCCGAAGAGGACAGCATTTTGGGTCTCGTATTGAATTCGATAACAACGGCTATCTCTATTTTTCGGTAGGAGATCGTGGAAATCGCGATGTAAACCCTCAAGATATAACACGTGATAATGGAAAGATTTATCGCCTTAATGACGACGGAAGTATTCCTTCAGACAATCCTTTTGTAAATGAAGCAAACGCCGTTAAAGCTATTTACTCCTATGGCCATAGAAATCCACAGGGAATGGCAAAACATCCCGAAACTGGAAAAATATGGACTCACGAACACGGCCCAAAAGGGGGAGATGAAATTAATGTGATAAAAAAAGGAGCAAATTACGGATGGCCTGTAATCTCTTATGGGGTCAATTACAGCGGTTCCAAGTTTACTGAAGAAACCTCCCGTCCCAATATGGAACAACCCGTTTATTATTGGGTACCATCCATTGCACCCTGCGGGATGGATTTTGTTACTGGAAATAACTATCCTGCATGGAAAGGACACCTATTGGTAGGTTCCTTAAAATTCAATTATGTAGAATTGGTGAAACTACAAGGAGAAACAGTTCTTGGCCGTGAAAAAATTGCCGATGGTGTAGGTAGGGTACGGAATGTAAAGATGGGCCCAGATGACCTCATCTATATTGCAATAGAAGGACAAGGAATTGTAAGACTCATTCCAAAATAACACCATGAGAACAACTATTTATATATTAACAATGGTGTGTATTGTAGGTTGCAAGCCCAACACCAAAAAAGAAACATCTTACAAAAACGTTACAATCCCCCATGTCATCCAAACCCCAACACTAAAAGCGAGTATGGAACGTGGGGGAGTTATCTATACTGATTTCTGTATGCAATGCCATTTGGCAAATGGAGCTGGAGTACCGGGAAGTTTTCCACCTTTGGCTCAGTCTGATTGGTTATCTGAAAAACGCACAGAAAGTATTCATGCCGTTAAATATGGACAAAAAGGGGAAATTACTGTGAATGGAAAAAGCTACAACGGATACATGGCACCAATGGGTTTGGACGATGAGGAAATAGCAGATGTCATGAACTACATCATGAATTTTTGGGGTAATACACAAACAAAAATGGTAACTCCAGAAGAAGTAAAAGCTGTTGAAAAATAACAAATATGGGTGTGGACACACATTCCTAATTCTCATTACCTTTGCAGAAATAGATAACCTATGCTCATTATTGGTATAGCCGGTGGTACGGGAAGCGGCAAAACAACTGTGGTAAAACAAATCGTGGAAGAATTTCCAAAAAACGAAGTTTGCGTTATTTCACAAGATTCCTACTATCTGGACACTTCTCACCTCTCTTATGACGAACGGGTGCGTATAAATTTTGATCATCCCAAATCCATCGATTTTGAATTGTTGGTCAAGCACCTTAAAGCCCTAAAAAAAGGGAAGTCCGTAGAACAACCTGTCTATTCTTTTGTAGAACACAACAGAACTGGTGAGACTGTTACTTTTCATCCTAAAAAAGTAGTGATCATAGAAGGTATTCTAATCCTTACCAACAAAGATTTACGAGAACTTTGCGATGTAAAATTATATGTGCATGCAGATAGTGACGAACGACTCATTAGACGCTTACGAAGGGATATGGCAGAAAGAGGTAGAGATTTAAATGAAATCTTAAACCGCTATCAAAGCACACTAAAACCTATGCACGAACAGTTTATAGAACCAACCAAGGAATTTGCAGACATCATTATTCCGACAAATCGTTACAATACAGTTGCCGTGCAATTGTTGCGAAATATTATTCATCAAAAACTGTTGTAACCCAAGGTGAAACTTTTAAATATCACAAAGAAGAAATGGTTTGTTGTGCTTAGTAGCACCTATATCATTATTGTGATACTTTTTATAGTATGGATGGTTTTCTTTGATACCAATTCTTATTTTATTCATAAAGAACTGAATGACGAAATTGAAGCTTTTGAAGAAACTAAGGAATTTTATCAACAAGAAATAGATAAAGACAAAATCTTTATTGAAAAGATGAAGGATAGTAATGAAGTGGAAAAATATGCAAGGGAAAAATATTATTTGAAACGTGAAAACGAGGATATTTATATTATTGAGCACGAAGACAGTTTAAAATTGAAATCGAAAAATGAGTAATTCTCTATTTCAGGAATTCGATCCAGTTTCCGCTAAAGAATGGAAACAAAAAATCCAGGTTGACCTTAAGGGTGCCGATTATAACGAAACCCTTATTTGGCAGAGCTTAGAAGGAGTACATGTTAAACCATTTTACCATACAGACAACACCAAGACTCCCTTCTGCCCTATTCCCGGACACCCAGATAATTGGGCTGTTACACAAGCTATCTTTATTGATGACGAAACTATAGCCAGATCATTGGCATTGGATGCTATTGCACGAGGAGCCGAAGCTATTTACTTTAATTCAGACCAATCCTTCGACTTAGAAAAAGTATTTGAAGGATTTCCTTTTCATGAAGTCACCCTTCATTTTCGCTTCCAATTTTTGGAAAAACCCTTTTTGACTTCATTGATCGAGTACCTCTCAAAAAAAGAAGCAAAAACATTCTATCATATCGATATCCTTGGAAACCTTGCCAAAAGTGGAAATTGGTTCCACAATCTGCAACAAGATCATGAAATTGCAGAAAAGTTATTGCAACAATTCCCTTCCCAAAATATAATCGCGGTAGACACATCATTGTATCAAAATGCGGGAGCAAATATTGTTCAACAATTAGCCTACGGTTTAGGGCACCTTAACGAATATCTTAACCACTTTTATACCAACAACCCTAAGGGTCAAGGAACAGATTTGAGCCTAACACTGAAGGTTGCAGTAGGTACCAATTACTTTTTTGAAATCGCCAAAATAAGAGCATTCCGAAAATTGATTTCCTTACTGGGCAACGAATATGGACTTACCATAAGTGTTCATGTTTTAGCAGAACCCTCCAGACGCAATAAGACATTATATGATTACAATGTAAACATGCTCCGAACAACCACCGAGTGCATGAGTGCTATATTGGGGGGTGCCAACTCCATTTGTAACCTTCCGTATGATGTCATCTATCATAAAAGTAATGAGTTTGGTGAACGAATTTCCAGAAATCAACTCCTTATTCTAAAATCCGAAAGCTATTTCGATATGGTGAGCAATGTTGCCGATGGAAGCTATTATATTGAAAATCTTACAGAGCAATTGGGAGAAAAAGCCTTGGAACTTTTTAAGAAAATTGAAAAAAATGGAGGGCTTTTTAAACAATTAACCATTGGGGTAGTTCAAAAAAAGATAAAGGAAAGTGCCCAAAAAGAGGAAAAATTGTTTGAAGAAGGAGCTTTGGTATTGGTCGGTACCAATAAATATGAAAACTCCCAAGATAGTATGAAAAACGATCTTGAACTGTTCCCTTTTGTAAAGACCAATCCCAGAAAGACCATTATTGAACCTATCATTGAAAAACGAATCCCCGAAATATTAGAAAAACAAAGATTAGAACATGAATAGAATACCATATATCCTTGTCCTATTAGCCATTTTGGTGCTTTTTCCACAATGTGAAAAACCATTGGAATATAAATTTACAAGTAGGCCCTTTCAGTTAAACTGTACAACAACTAACAAAGATCTACTAAAGGAAGCCCTATACAGCTTTCAAGATGATATCTCCAAATACTATAACGATCCAGACATCATCTTAGGAACCAAAAGTGCCTATATGTATTCGTACCGGCAGTTTATATTTCGAGGGTTTGATGGTGTTGCACCTTTTGCTGAGATTGCCTCTCCGCATACCCTTGAGGTATTGGAGAAGTTGAAAAAAGTAGATGGATTGTGGGATCGCAACAGGGAAGGAACAAACCTTAACTATACGGGAGAACTGATGTCCTGTATATTCGAAAATATTAAGGATGAAGAACTTAAAACACGATTTTCAAGCCTATTAAAAGTAGATTATTTAACTCCAAAAATCATGGCAGAACCTATGCGACAACAAGTTGGGAAGGTTTTCAATGATGAACACCTAGCTACATACATAGCATTAGACGCCTATTACCAATATCTCTTAGACCTACCTACCAAAAATGATTAAGCATATTATATACATATTTTCTGGACTTCTCCTCGCACTTTCCTTAGGTTCCTGTTTGGGAATGGATAAAGAAATTAAAGATTGGTGGGAACGGGACGAAGATGGTAAACTCTACGGTACCTATCACTTTTTGGATGACAGAGGAATTAAACTATATCTTCCTGAAGAGTTTAAAAAAACCTCTATTGCAGAATATCAGATTGTATTAGACACCCTATTAGACAAAAAAGCCTATAACATAGAAATTGATCGCATTAATGAGATGCAAGAAATGGAAGGAGGCTTCCACCTGTTTTTTGACAAATACAGTCTTTCTACATGTACAGTAAACAGTGTAGATTTTATGCCTATGTCCAAAGAAGAAGCCCAGCAATTTGTGGGTATTATTCGTGCTTCCAATGAACGGTCTTTTAATACCAAGGAGTTTACTATTGAAAAACTGGGTGCCAAATACAATGGAAACAGTAAAGAACATGTTTTTAAATGTGTTTTCATGATATCCAATGAAAAGCTGAATAATGAGTTTTACAACACTACCTATGTGGTAACTTCAAACGATAAAACAGTCTTGATTCAGATCACTTCGCCCTATAAGGGAAATTTTGATCCCTTTATCACCAATATTAACATGTAATGAGTAGAAAAGACCTACAACATATTACTTGGAAGTCCGGAGAAAATGTACCTGAGCAACATCCTGTTCAAAATTCAAATACTGCCGAGGACATTTCGGTAAAGTCCCACTACACTCATAAGGATATTGCATCCTTGGATCACCTTGATTTCGTAGCGGGTATTGCCCCAAATTTACGAGGCCCATATTCTACCATGTATGTTAGAAGGCCTTGGACCATTCGTCAATATGCAGGATTTTCAACAGCAGAAGATAGCAATGCGTTTTACAGAAGAAACCTAGCGGCTGGGCAAAAAGGATTATCGGTGGCCTTTGATCTAGCTACTCATAGAGGATACGATAGTGACCATGAACGGGTAGTAGGTGATGTTGGAAAAGCGGGGGTTGCCATAGACAGTGTAGAGGATATGAAAATTTTGTTCGATCAAATTCCTTTGGACAAGATGAGTGTATCTATGACTATGAATGGTGCAGTCTTACCCATTATGGCTTTTTACATTGTGGCTGCTGAAGAACAAGGCGTATCTCCTGAAGCCCTCGCAGGGACAATTCAGAATGATATTTTGAAAGAATTCATGGTACGGAATACATATATCTATCCACCAACGCCCTCCATGAAAATCATCAGTGACATTTTTGAGTACACTTCTCAAAATATGCCTAAATTCAATTCCATATCCATTTCTGGGTATCACATGCAAGAAGCCGGAGCTACCTGTGACATAGAGCTGGCATATACCCTAGCCGATGGTTTGGACTACATACGTACAGGAATTGCTGCGGGTATGGACATCGATACTTTTGCACCCCGATTATCATTCTTTTGGGCCATAGGAATGAATCATTTCATGGAAATTGCTAAAATGCGGGCAGCGCGAATGCTCTGGGCCAAATTGGTAAAGCAATTCAATCCAAAAAACCCAAAGTCTCTTTCCCTTAGAACACACTGTCAAACCAGCGGATGGAGCCTTACCGAACAAGATCCCTTTAATAATGTAGCAAGAACCTGTATTGAAGCAGCAGCAGCAGCATTTGGAGGAACCCAATCGTTGCATACCAATGCTCTGGATGAAGCTATTGCCCTTCCTACAGATTTTTCGGCTCGTATTGCGAGAAATACACAGATTTATCTTCAGGAAGAAACTCAGATCACTCGAACGGTAGATCCATGGGCAGGAAGCTATTATGTAGAAAACCTCACCCATGATATTGCCGAAAAAGCCTGGAAGCTTATCCAAGAAGTAGAAGAATTGGGAGGCATGACCAAAGCTATAGAAGCTGGTATTCCAAAACTACGTATTGAAGAGGCAGCAGCGCGAAAACAAGCACGAATAGATAGTGGACAAGATATTATTGTAGGGTGAATCAATACCGTTTGGAAAAAGAAGATCCCCTTCAGATTTTAGACGTGGACAATCAAAAAGTCCGTAGAGGACAGATGGAACGATTAGAACACATTAAGTCTGAACGCAACACCGATAAAGTAACCCAATGTTTGGCAAAACTAACCCAGTGTGCCAAAACAGGTCAGGGAAATTTACTAGCTTTAGCCGTAGATGCAGCTCGAGAACGAGCTACATTGGGAGAAATTAGTGATGCTATGGAGTCCGTCTTTGGAAGGTACAAAGCACAAATAAAATCATTTAGTGGCGTGTATAGTAAAGAAATAAAGAAAGACCCATCCTTTGAAAAAGCCCGAGAGCTAGCCAATAAGTTCTCCGAGCTGGAAGGCCGCCGTCCTAGGATTATGATTGCCAAAATGGGACAGGATGGACATGATCGTGGTGCTAAAGTAGTTGCTACTGGATATGCTGATGTTGGGTTTGATGTTGACATTGGCCCACTTTTCCAAACTCCAGCCGAAGCCGCACAACAAGCTATAGAAAATGATGTCCATATTTTAGGGGTTTCTTCCTTGGCAGCGGGACATAAAACCTTGGTTCCTCAAGTAATTGAGGAAATGAAAAAATTGGGAAGAGAAGATATCATGGTCATTGTAGGAGGAGTTATCCCCGCACAGGATTATCAATTCCTTTTCGATGCAGGAGCAGTTGCAGTATATGGACCCGGAACCAAAATCAGTGATGCTGCCATTGAGATGTTGGAGATACTGATTGATTCCGTAGCCTAATCCTGAGCAACCTTTTTTTAAATTAGAATCTTCTTTGCAGCAAGAAGACCAACTCGTTTATGAACAATCCTAAGATTCACATTACCAAAACAGAAGTCTTATCAGATAATTGGTATACACTTAGAAAGGTAACTTACAAGTACCAAAAAGAAAACGGAACTATAGAAACCCATGCCCGTGAAGCTTACGACCGTGGAAATGGAGCCGTAATTCTTCTGTACAACAAGCAAAAGGGTACTGTGGTTCTCACCCGTCAATTCCGTTTACCAACCTACGTAAATGGCAATGAGAATGGAATGATGATCGAAGCTTGTGCCGGATTGCTGGATAAAGACAACCCCGAAGATTGTATTAAAAAAGAAACCCAAGAAGAAACGGGTTATCATATCACAGAAGTACGTAAAGTATTTCAAGCCTATATGTCTCCTGGTTCGGTTACCGAAATCCTCTATTTCTTTGTCGCCGAATACACAGATGATATGAAAACCAGTGAAGGTGGTGGTTTGGCAGAAGAAGAGGAAAATATAGAAGTAATGGAACTCAACTTCGAAAATGCCCTAACTATGATGGAAACGGGTGAAATAAAAGATGCGAAGACGATTATGTTATTGCAATATGCACAAATTCACCAATTATTATAACAAACAAATTTTATTATGCTTGCATAGCAATTACAGAGAACTTACCTTTACAAAAATCAAAACAAGACTATGGATCTTAAAGCAAAAATGCTTCGTGACGATGCCCTAAAGGGTAAAACCATTGTGGTGACAGGTGGTGGTAGTGGATTGGGGAAATCGATGACCACTTATTTTCTTGAATTGGGTGCCCAAGTGGTAATCACTTCCCGTAATCTGGAAAAGCTACAAAACACTGCCAAAGAGCTTGAAGATCAAACAGGAGGCACTGTATTGCCTTTACAGTGTGATGTTCGGCATTACGATCAAGTAGAAGCCATGCTCAAAGCTTCTGTAGATGCTTTCGGAACCGTAGATGTATTATTGAATAATGCTGCAGGAAACTTTATCTCCCCTACCGAAAGACTTTCGGCCAATGCTTTTGATACCATCATAGACATTGTTCTAAAAGGCACTAAAAACTGTACGTTGGCCTTCGGAAAACATTGGATTGACAACAAAGAAACCAACAAAACAGTTTTAAATATTGTTACTACGTATGCTTGGACAGGTTCAGCCTATGTAGTACCCAGTGCCACAGCTAAAGCTGGTGTGTTGGCCATGACACGTTCTTTGGCTGTAGAGTGGGCCAAATATGGAATGCGCTTTAACGCCATTGCACCAGGTCCGTTCCCTACCAAAGGAGCGTGGGACCGATTACTTCCTGGTGAATTGAAAGAGAAGTTTGATATGGCCAAAAAAGTGCCATTGGGCCGTGTTGGAGATCATCAAGAATTGGCTAATTTGGCGGCTTATCTGGTATCTGACTTTTCAGCATATGTAAATGGAGAGGTCATTACCTTAGACGGTGGTGAATGGTTAAAGGGAGCTGGACAATTCAATTTATTGGATCAAGTACCCGAACAGATGTGGGATATGTTGGAAATGATGATCCGATCCAAAAAAGGGAAATAACTTACACACATACAATTTTCTAAAAGCTTTTGGGGTTATGACATAGTTCGCCTATGAAGATCCTAAAAGTAATTGTACATATAATCATCTTCTTTTTGCTTACTGTAATTACTCAGATAGGCGGTCTATTATATATAATCTCTTTACTTATATTTAGGAAAAAAGGGAAAGTTAAATACCTATATTTTATAGGCACTTACATGCTGTTCACTTTTATTCTTCTTCCTTATATTGCTCCTACATTTGGAAGAGAACGAATCAAGAATTCCAATAAAATAGAACCACATAGTTATTTCTATGTATTAACCAATAGAAATTATGTAACCCCAAAGATGAACCAAGCAATCACTAACATTGCTAGTAACTTGAATAAGGAATCACCTAATATTCGGTTGGTCTATTTGGATGCTAATTTTCCATTTTTAGATGGTTTTCCATTATTTCCTCATCTAAGTCATAATGATGGTAAGAAAATTGACATAAGCTTTGTGTACTCTATAGATGGCAAGTTAACCAACAAAAAACCTTCTTTAAGCGGATATGGAGTGTATGAATTGCCCAAACCAAATGAAAGAGATCAACCTAAAAAATGTAAAGAAAATGGATATTGGCAATATGATTTTCCTAAACACTTAACTTTTGGAACTTGGAACAAAGACTTGAAATTTTCAGATTCAGCTACCAAAAAGATGATTGTAACTATGCTAAGACATCCATCTACCCATAAAGTATTTATAGAACCACATTTAAAACAACGTCTTGGGATAGAAAATTCTAAGCTTAGATATCATGGATGTCAAGCAGTAAGACATGATGATCATATTCATTTACAGATTAGATAGGGTTTATTTTATAATGGGAACTAAGTGAATGTTCACTTTCTGTTAACAAAATACATTTTCTATCCACATAATTAATCGTATTTTTAGTCCTTAAAATTGTAGGAAATTTAATGGGTAAAATAATTGCTATTGCCAACCAAAAAGGAGGTGTAGGTAAAACTACCACTTCTGTTAACCTAGCAGCATCCCTAGGAGTTTTAGAAAAAAAAGTCCTTTTAATCGATGCAGATCCCCAAGCTAACGCTACTTCTGGTCTCGGAATAGATGTAGAAAGTGTTGAGCAAGGATCCTATCAATTATTGGAGCACACCGTAGGAGCCAAAGATGCAGTTGTAGAGACTAGCTCTCCAAATGTAGAGTTAATCCCAGCTCATATAGATCTTGTTGCCATAGAAATTGAATTGGTAGATAAGGAGCAACGAGAATATATGCTGAAAAAAGCCATTGTCGATCTTAAAAACGATTATGACTTCATTCTTATTGATTGTGCACCTTCCTTAGGTTTACTCACATTAAATGCTTTAACAGCTGCCGATAGTGTGATCATTCCTATTCAATGTGAATACTTTGCCCTAGAAGGATTGGGTAAATTGTTGAATACCATTAAAAGTGTTCAGAAAATACACAATCAGAACTTAGATATAGAAGGTTTGCTACTTACTATGTATGATTCCCGTTTGCGTCTTTCAAATCAAGTAGTGGACGAGGTAAAAAAACATTTTGACGAGATGGTATTTCAAACCATCATTCAACGAAATGTTCGCTTAAGCGAAGCCCCTAGCTATGGTGAAAGTATTATTAGTTACGATGCAGGTAGTAAAGGAGCTAATAATTACTTAAGTTTGGCGAACGAATTAATTGAGAAAAACGCGTAGGATTTATGGCGAAAGCAACAAAAAAACAAGCCTTGGGTCGTGGCCTTTCAGCATTGCTGAAAGATCCCGATAATGATATAAAATCAGTTGAAGATAAAAATGCAGATAAGGTTGTTGGAAACATTGTAGAATTGGAGCTTGACTTCATAGAAATGAATCCATTTCAGCCAAGGACCAGTTTTAATGAAGAAACGCTTAGAGAGTTAGCATCTTCTATCCGGGAATTGGGAGTTATCCAACCTATTACTGTTAGAAAACTAGGTTTCAATAAATACCAATTGGTAAGTGGAGAACGACGTTATCGTGCCTCCAAATTGATAGGCTTAGAAACCGTTCCTGCCTATATTCGTATTGCCAATGATCAGGAATCACTGGAAATGGCATTGGTAGAGAATATTCAGCGACAGGATCTGGATCCTATAGAAATTGCGCTATCCTACCAACGATTGATTGAAGAAATCAATGTAACTCAAGAAGAATTAAGTGATCGTGTTGGTAAAAACCGTAGTACGGTAACCAATTATTTACGTCTCTTAAAACTAGACCCCATCGTTCAGACTGGAATGCGGGACGGTTTTATCTCTATGGGACACGGACGAGCGCTCATAAACATAGAGAGTACCAGTGATCAATTGGACATTTACGAAAAAATCGTCTCCAATTCACTTTCTGTTAGGGAAACCGAAGCGTTGGTTCGCAGATTCAAAAACCCTAAGGAATCCCAAGAGACTTCTAAAAAAACGCTTCCGCACTTTGTCAATAAAGGAAGTAGGGAACTTTCGGACTTTTTGGACACATCAGTATCCATTAAGGCCAATAAAAAAGGAAAAGGACAACTGGTAGTTCCTTTTAAGGACGAAGCCGACTTTCAACGAATACTGAACCTCATTAAAAGTGAAAAGTAAGCTTTTCCATATTTTTTTTCTCCTTGGTACCGTTCTTTTTGCGCAAACCTCCGACTCCCTTTCTGTTGAAAAGGAACGCTTGATTATTGCAAAAGATACCGTTACAGAACCTTATGAACCTTTGGCGCCTTCACGTGCCGCCTTTTATTCTGCCGTAGTACCGGGATTGGGACAGGCTTATAATAAAAGTTATTGGAAGATTCCTATAGTATATGCAGGAATAGGTACAGGAATCTATTTTTACCTTCAAAACACAGACGATTACAATCGATTTCGCGATGCCTATAAAAGACGTTTAGCAGGATTTACCGATGATGAATTTCAAGGAATTTCAGACGATCGGCTTATTGATGCTCAACGAACAGCAAGCAGAAACAGAGATGTAAGCATTATCGTATCTATTGCATTTTACATCCTCAATATTATCGATGCCAATGTAGATGCACATTTAAGGCAGTATAATGTAAGTGAAGATCTATCGCTTCAACCTACTATTTCTCCCGGGCCTGCACCTATAAATACCCAAGGTAGTTATGGACTGTCTCTAAAATTTAACTTGAAATGAGAATTGCGCTGTTAGGATATGGAAAAATGGGGAAAACCATTGAAAGATTGGCTTTACAAAAAGGTCATACTGTGGTCTATACCAAATCTAGTAATGGTGAAACTGGGAATTTAGAAGATGCAGACTGTGCCATTGAATTTTCAGTGCCTTCATCGGCCTTGAAAAACATAAAGCAATGCTTTCAACAGGGAATTCCTGTGATAAGTGGCACTACGGGTTGGTTAGATGCCTATGAAGAAGTGCTAAAGTTATGTGAAAGCAGTAACGGAAGTTTTATCTATGCGTCCAATTTCAGCATTGGAGTGAACCTCTTTTTCAATCTGAATGAATATCTTGCGAAACTCATGAAACCTTGGGAAGAATATGAGCCATCCATTGAAGAAATTCATCATACACAAAAATTAGATGCTCCAAGCGGTACAGCTATTTCTATTGCAGATGGCATTTTGAAGGATTCCAGAAAAAAACAATGGAAGTTGGATAGCAATGCCCAAGAGGACCTAACCATTAAGGCAAAACGTGTAGAAGATGTAAAAGGTACTCATGTGGTTGATTATGCATCTAAAATTGACACTATTACTATAAAGCATGAAGCACATACAAGAGATGGCTTTGCTATGGGAGCAATTTTAGCTGCAGAATGGTTGATAGACAAAAAAGGAGTCTTTACAATGAAAGACGTTTTAAATTTGAAATAAACAAACACCAAAAAGCCTGAAGTAAAAAAGTCTTCAGGCTTATAAAAATATAGCATCATGACTTGGACAGATCTGATCCTTTTGATACTCGTAGTACAGGTAATTCATTTTTTGGGAACCTGGAAATTGTATGTTGCAGCTGGGCGTAAAGCTTGGGAAGCTGCTGTACCTGTATACAATGCCGTTGTATTAATGAAAATAATTAATCGCCCATGGTGGTGGGTCATTTTATTATTCATTCCTATTGTTCACTTAATCATGTTTCCAGTAGTGTGGGTAGAAACATTACGGAGTTTTGGTAGGAACAACGCCAAGGAAACATTTTTAGTTCTAATCACCTTTGGGCTCTATTTATATTACATCAACTATACTCAGAAAGTTACACATATTCCAGATCGTGATCTGAAACCTAGAACCTCTACAGGTGAATGGGTGAGTTCTATTTTATTTGCGGTAGTGGCAGCAACTATTGTTCACAACTATTTCATGCAACCTTATACCATTCCTACTTCTTCTTTGGAGAAAACCTTATTGGTGGGTGATTATTTGTTTGTGAGTAAGTTTCATTATGGAGCCAAAGCACCTATGACGGCTGTTTCATTACCCATGGTACATGATACACTTCCCGGTCCTAGAACGAAGTCTTATTACAAGGGAATTCAATATCCCTATTTTAGATTCCCTGGATTTCAAAAAATAAAACACAATGATATTGTGGTCTTTGGATGGCCTACAGATACATTAACCAATATCACTGATCCCAATAGTGCAGTAGATATTAAACCAATGGACAAAAAGTCCAATTATGTAAAACGCTGCGTAGCATTGCCCGGAGATTCTCTGGAGGTTAGGGATGGTTTTGTATATATTAACGGGGTACAAAATGTACTGCCAGATCGAGCCAAGTTACAGTTTGTTTATGAATTTACTTCCAAAAATGAGTTGGTAAGAAAGAATGCAGAAGGAAGGTTTACACAAGTACCAACACCATCTTTTTACGAACGTTATCAGATTTCTGACATGGGTATCATAGGTCTTACTCCAGACAGAAATGCATACATCTACCGCGTATTTACAACAGAGGAAACCATTGAGAAATTAAAGAACCTCCCTGGAATTGAAAACATAACAAGAATATCTAAAGAGCAAGGAGTTCCTGAACCCAATATTTTCCCTCATGATCCTCGCTACCCATGGAACAATAGATTCTTTGGGCCAATTTATATTCCAGAAGCCGGAAAGACGGTCACCATTAACAATGAGACCATCCCATTCTATGAACGCATTATTGAAGTCTATGAAGGAAGTGAATTGGGGGTTGACAATAAGATTACGCAATCTGGCACACAAGTACTATTGAATGGACAGCCCATTACCGAGTATACTTTTAAACAAGACTATTACTGGATGATGGGAGACAATCGTGACAACTCGCAGGATGCGCGTATGTGGGGTTATGTACCACAGAACCACGTAGTGGGAAAACCTGTTTTTATCTGGATGAGTTTTGACAAGTTTAAGAAATTCCCTTCCAACATTCGTTGGGACCGTGTATTTACTACAGTGGGAGGAAGCGGGGAGCCTGTCTCTTATTTCAGGTACTTTTTGATTGTATTGATTGGCTGGATTGGGTTTAATTACTTCAGAAAGAAAAAGAAGAAGAAAAAAGTGTAAGCATTGTTGATTCGTTGATCTACAAATCACAGGAAAATATCATAATGCAGATTCTCTTACATCCCACCTATTTCCCTTCCATAGCACAAATGGTTGCTATTGCAAAGGCAGATCGGGTTATTTTTGAGGTAGCAGATAATTATCAAAAACAAACCTATAGGAATCGTGCTCATATTGCTCATTCCAACGGAAAACTCTTATTGAATGTTCCCATAAAACATTCCAAAAACAAGGAGCGCCAGAAATACAGTGACGTTCTTGTAGAAAACAGCTTTCCTTGGCAAGTACAGCATTGGAAATCATTACAAAGTGCCTACCGCACTTCTCCTTTTTTTGAATATTATGAAGATGACATCAAACCCTTGTTCCATAACACAGTCCAAGGGCTTATGGACCACAATCTAGCTATTTTTGAAATTATTAGTGACCTTTTGGGATTAGATATCACCTTAGAAAAAACCACAACATACCAAAAAGAGGTTCCATATACAGATCTACGATATTTGGTAGAATCTAAAAAAGAAAAGGAGTATCCATTAGCTCCATACATTCAAGTTCATGAAAAAAATCATGAGTTTCTTTCCAATCTTTCTGTAATCGATTTGTTATTTAACGAAGGTCCTAATGCTATAAATTATTTGGAAGAACAATCCATCAAGTTTTAATTGGAGTTCCAACCCAGCATGCTATAGATTGGATTGTGGTCTGAAAAAGTTTCATCTATAGTCTGAAAACGTATTATATCCATAGTTTCCGAGGCTAAAATGTAATCAATACGCATGGGATATCCTTCAAATCTATATGTAGATCCTAATCCATTTCCTCTTTCCAAAAAAGAATCCTGCATTCCTTGTTTAAATTTTCTATAGACATAGGAGAAAGAGGTATTGTTGAAATCTCCCGCAATGATAACAGGATTCGGCGAGGTTAATTTATGTGCGATAATTTCCTTCATCTGCTCTTCTTGCTGTACAAATCTTTCAGAAAAACGCTTCTTTAATTTTTCGGGTCCACGTTTCTGTAAAAAATCTACACTAGGTAAAATCCCTAAAGATTGTAGATGCAAATTATAAACCCGGATGGTATCATCACCAACAATAGCATCAGCATAAATGGCATTGTTATAAGAATTTTCAAAATCAAATCCACCTTTATGAATTAATGGATATTTGGAAAAAATGGCATGTCCCAAATTCTGGTCGGGATCTTTAAAATGTATAAATTGATAGGGATACCTTGAAAAGTTGGCTTTATGATCTGCATAATATTCCTGTACGCAAAGGATATCTGGATCTTCCAAATTCAATAACTCTGTCATTTTATCTGCCACCGCCACTTCATCATTCTTAGGCTCATAGGCATTGAACAACCTTACATTATAGGACATGATAGAAAGAGTCTTCTCAAAGTTTGATGCATCTCCTTCGGAAGACATTTCAAAAAAGGGGTTAAAATGAAAGTACGCAATAACCAAAACAATTAGGGATATCCAAATATGTCTGCGAAATCGCAACAACCAATACACTACAAAAAGAATATTGATGAATAATAATGGTGAAACCACTAGGTTTAAAATAGAAAGGGTTGGAAAAGTAGAAGGAGGTAGATATGGAAGCACAAACGAAATGACAAGCAAGGCCGCTGCCAGTGTGTTGAACCCATAGATAAGTTTCCCCAAAAACCTGAGTTTTTTCAAAATGGTATTGTAAAAATTGGTTAGTTGTCTTTTCCTGCCTTAAAGAGAAAATCCTTTTCAGCTTTGGTTAAGCTTTCATAGCCACTTTTGCCAATCTTATCTAAAATAGCATCTACTTTCTTCTGGTGGTTATTCTTGCTCTCCTTAGTTTTAGAACGTTTGGTTTTGGATTCTGTTGTCTTATTACGGTGTACTTTTTTGAATGGTTTTTGCTTTCTGGTTTTAAACAAATTAGCAACACCATCCATCATCTTTTCGAACCAAACCCCAATATCCTTTCCATTAAGCAACTGTCTTGCATAAACATATCCAAATAGCGCCCCACCCAAATGAGCAAGTAATCCACCTGCATTTCCAGAACCCGGAAGACGTACCAAATCAAAAACCACAAAAAATGCGGCCACATGCCATAATTTTAAATTGAACATAAATATGCGTATGGTAGCCTGAGGTGTATAGGTTGCTATAAAAACCATAATTGCCATCACTGCACCAGAAGCTCCCAAAAGGTACCCCTGAGTAGTTTCGAAAGCTGGAAACACATTGTAACTAATTACAAACAAGAGCCCTGCAAAGAGGCTGCCTAATAAATAAACCGTCAGAAAACGTTTCTCGGTAAAAAGATTGAGAACATATCCTCCAAACCAATGCAGCCAGAGCATATTAAATAGAATATGCCAAAAACCCGCATGCAAAAAACTATAGGTGAAAAAGGACCAAGGCTGTAAGGCGACCTCACCCAAAGCATCTGGTAAAACAAACCATTTGGTAAGATTATAGACCGATGTATCCATTAAAAAGGAAAACAAATTCACTCCAATAAATAAAACGGCATTGATCACGATGATCTTAATCACTACGCTTGCAGTCTTAAACTGATATGCTAAACTATTCCCTGCCATGTTAATCCCAACGTCTGTTATTAAAACTGTTCTTTTTCCAATAGTACGCCATAATAAATCCAAATAATGCTCCTCCTAAATGCGCAAAGTGAGCGACTGGACCAATTGAAAATGAAGTTGCTCCAAAGAATAAATCTATAGCCAATAATCCAGGTACAAAATATTTAGCCTTTATGGGAACTGGAAAGAAAATCATCATTAAAGGGGCATTCGGAAATGAAAGAGCAAATGCTACCAAAACACCATAAAGCGCCCCTGAGGCCCCTACCATTGTTGTATTGAATGAGCCTACTAAATCATATAAACGATCACCAGCTAAGACATTTTCCCAACTTTTGTCATAAATCAAATCCCCTGAGTTAAGGGTATTTATGATATCAATCTTTGAATATCCTGCACTTATCAAATCACTTAACACATTATTAAACTGGAAATAGAGAATTCCTGTGTACAGTAGCAAAGCTCCCAATCCTGCAGAAATATAGAAAAAGACAAACTTTTTAGTGCCCCAAATCCGTTCTAATGGAGAACCAAACATCCAAACACCAAACATATTGAAAAGAATGTGGTAAAGTACGAGTTGCCCATCTGGTGTATAACTGGCATGCATGAACATGTGTGTAATTACCTGCCAATACTCAAATTTATCACTCAGCGGGAAATGCATCGCAAATAAATTGTTGAACACATTTCCATTTGCTCCAACTAATAAAGTACCTATCCAAAAAAGTACATTTATTATGATGATATGTTTTACTGCCTTTGTTACTGTTAACATACTACTTACATAAACTTTTTGTCCAAATCATTGGCGTTCAACATTACCAACACCGGTCTGTTGTCTGGAGAAATACTAGGTTCCTTACAGGCAAACAATTGATGAATAAGATGTTCTTGTTCCTCCCTTTCCATAGCAGTACCCGTTTTTATAGCTAAATTTTTTGCCAGCGACTTTGCCAAAAGATCATTTTGACTAAATCCCGCTTCGGGAACTTCGTGTTCTAAATCATTAAGTAAGTGCTCCAGTATCCCTTCTACACTACTATCTTTTACCCCAGCTGGAATACCACTTATACCAATCGTTTCTTCTTTCCAAGATGAAAACACAAAACCTGTATGCTCTAGCTGTTCTTTTATGGACGCCAGCAGGTCTATCTTGGGTTTGGAGAACTGTACCTCAACAGGAAACAAAAGTTGTTGACTCACAGCTTCCTGTACGGTCATATTCTTCAATAATTCTTCATATAATATTCGTTGGTGTGCTAAATGTTGATGAATCACCATCATACCACTCTTTACAGCACTAACAATGTATTTATTTTGAATTTGGAAAGAGGTTTGTCCTGTATGTGTTTTTTCTTCTGTGAACAAACTCCCCGTTACTTCATCACTCTCTAATCTAATATTGGTAAATGCTTCCGTATCCAAAACAGGAGCATCATCTTTTAATCCTACATACAATGATTCCCAAGCAGTCGTTGTTTCTTTTCTATAAGATACTTTGCTTGGATTGGAAGAAGTACCTTCCTTAAAGGGATTAAAGCTTTTATCCACCTCAATAACCGGTGCTACAGGATCTTTTTTACTGTACTCATAGGGTGTGTCAAATCCTGCATCTTTATTAAAGTCTAAAACAGGGGCAATACTGAATTGCCCTAAACCGTGCTTGATAGTAGCTCGAAGCATGGCATAAATAGAATGTTCGTCATCAAACTTAATCTCTGTCTTGGTAGGATGAATATTGATATCGATAGAATTGGGCGGTACCTCCAAATATAAAAAGTATCCCGGATGTGTCCCATCCTTGATTAAACCTTCAAAAGCAGACACCACAGCATGATTTAGATATGCACTCTTTATGAATCTATCATTTACAAAAAAGAACTGTTCTCCCCTGCTCTTCTTGGCATATTCGGGTTTCAACACAAAACCATCTACTTTGACAATTTCTGTTTCTTCGGTTACGGGGACCAATTTTTCATTAGCCTTATTCCCAAAAATATTTACAATACGTTGCCTAACATTGCTTATGGGAAGATCAAACACATCACTCCCGTTATGAATCATTTTAAAGGCAACATGTGGATGTGCCAAAGCCACTCTGTGAAATTCATCAATAATATGGCGGGTTTCTACAGGATTGCTCTTCAGAAAATTACGACGGGCCGGAATGTTGAAAAATAGATTCTTTACTGAAAGCGTGGTTCCTTTTGGAACTACAGCTACTTCTTGAGTGATTACCTTGCTACCTTCTATGGTAATATGGGTTCCTACTTCAGTATCTTCTGTTTTGGTTTTTAACTCTACATGAGCAATGGCCGCTATAGAAGCCAATGCTTCACCACGAAATCCTTTGGTATGTAAATTGAAAAGATCTTCTGCATTTTGAATTTTGGAAGTTGCATGACGATCAAAACAAAGGCGGGCATCAATATCTGACATCCCTTTACCATCATCGATCACCTGAATTAGCGTTTTACCAGCATCTTTTACTACCAATTTCACCGAGGTAGCTGCTGCATCTATCGCATTTTCCAGTAATTCCTTGACCACAGAAGCGGGTCGTTGTACCACCTCACCCGCTGCTATTTGGTTTGCAACATGATCGGGTAATAACTTAATAATATTGGCCATTTACAAAGGCTAGGTAAATATAGTTAGGTCGAAATCTATAAACCATAAAAACAATAATGTAAGTATGGCTGCAATTATGAGTACGGTTTTATTTAACTCAAAATTTCCTCGATTTCTTTTAGACTTTCTTGCATCGTCCCAATGTGATCCGAAATCATTCTTATTAAACGTCTCATTGTATGCATCCAACTTGGTTGTAAACTTACTTTCGTCTATATCTTCCTTTCCTTTGTAGTAACGAGGGGTGTAGTTAAACCTATTGTTGGTTTTGAGTTTCTTTATTATTGTGAATTTAATCGGTCCCATAAGCTTGATTTTCAAAGTTAGGTAAAATCAAAAACAATGCCGAGTACGTCCCGTTAATTTTTTCAAAAAGGGATCGTATCCAAAAAACCTGTAATTAAGGGGTTTAAAACTTTGCGTCTTTTCTGAATTGGGCCATTTTTATGGCCACAATGGCAGCTTCTGTTCCTTTGTTTCCATGCTTTCCTCCACTTCTTTCCTTGGCTTGCTTCCAATTATTATCGGTAAGCACACAAAAAACAACCGGAATATCGCCTTGAACGTTTAGGTCTTTAATGCCTTGAGAAACAGCTTCACATACATAATCGAAGTGTTTGGTTTCGCCTTGAATTACACTCCCAATGGCTATGACGGCATCCAACATATCATATGCTTGGGTCATTTTCTTAGCCCCATACACCAACTCGAAACTTCCAGGAACATTCCATCTAACAATATTCTCCTTGATGCCTCCACAATCTAAAATGGCATCGAATGCACCTTGAAACATGCCTTCGGTGATTTCATCATTCCATTCAGAAACAACAATCCCAAACCGAAAGTCCTTCGCATTTGGGATTGTTGTTTTATCGTATGCCGATAAATTTGTATTTGCTGTTGCCATATCTATTGCATTGCTTCAGCTTGTCCTTTATAAAGTTTCGCTTTTTGAGCCTCTTCAGCAGTATCATAATCTTCAGTAATGATATTGAAATATTCCAAAGCCTTAGATCCTTGTCCCAATTGAAGTGCTGTAATCCCTGCTTTCAAATAAAAACGAGGGGTTGTCATTTCATTAGTTTTCATTGTGGCTGCTTGCACGTAATATTTTAATGCTTCCTCAGGTTGATTCAACTGTATAAATGCATCTCCTATGGCACCTTTGGCTAAAGGCCCAGTAGCTTCATCATCACCGTTGTAATCATCCAAATGATTGATTGCTTCCTGATAATTATTAAGATTCAAAAAGGCCATTCCTGCATAATAATTTGCAATGTTTCCTGCAGAAGTACCACTGTATTTATCTGCAATATCCACCAATCCATACTTCCCAGCAGAACCATTCAGCGCCAAATTATACAATGAATCTTTAGCTGTGGTTGCATTTAATGCTTGTACATAATGTGATTGTGCTTGGAACATTTCGCTAGTAGCTTCTGCTTGTTTCGGTTCCTGAATGAAATTTTGGTAAGCCAAAAACCCCAATACACACACCGCTACCAGTCCTACGAATCCTAGGATAATTTTCTGATTTTTTTCTACCCAAGCCTCTGTCTTGGAAGCTCCTTCATCCAACGTCTTAAATACCTCTGCCGTTGCACTTCCATCTTCTAATTCTACTTCCTTCTCGACTTTCGTCTTAGGTTTATGTCCTCTTTTCTTGTAGGTTGCCATATTCTATGGTTTTATGAAGCGCAAAAATAAAATTTTTATTACAATTAGAAAGGGAAAAATCAATAATTTGCAGCATATAAAATACCTAGGGAATTCCAGAAGCTTTTCTTTTTCAAAAATCCGCAACAATCTGAAATTAATGCAATTACAATCCTTATCCTTACTCAACTACAAAAACTTCGAATCGCAAACATTCGATTTTGATTCAAGGATAAATTGCTTTGTGGGTTATAATGGCGTGGGTAAAACCAATGTTTTGGATGCTATCTACCACTTATCGTATGGAAAAAGCTATTTCAATCCAGTAACTACACAAAACATCAAGCACGGAGAAGAATTCTTTGTGATTGAAGGGCATTATGAGAAAAAGGAACGACCCGAAAAAATTGTAGTAAGTGCAAAAAAAGGGCAAAAAAAGATCATAAAACGCAATGGCAAAGCGTATGAAAAATTTAGTGAGCACATTGGGTTCTTACCTTTGGTTATTATTTCCCCTAGTGATCGTGACCTTATTACAGAAGGCAGTGATACGCGCCGTAAATTCATGGACGGGGTCATTTCCCAGGGAGACCCTGAATATTTGCGAGCCCTCATTGCTTACAAGAAAGTACTGGAACAACGCAACTCCCTTTTGAAGTATTTTGTTGCTAACCAAACTTTCAACCAAGATACGTTAGACATCTATAACATGCAGCTGGATGAATACGGAACAATTATTTTTAATAAACGTATTGCATTTCTAGAAGAATTTTCCCCTATTTTCCTAAAACGTTATGAAGTAATTAGTGACAGTAAGGAGCAGGTTCAATTAATTTATAAAAGTCAGATACATGATGAAAAATTAAGTACCTTATTGAAAGAAAATCTTCAGAAGGACAGAATGACACAATATACCAATTATGGAATCCATAAAGATGATTTACTGTTTCAATTGGATCAATATCCTATTAAAAAGTTTGGATCTCAAGGACAGCAAAAATCATTTTTAATTGCTTTAAAACTGGCTCAATTCGATTTTCTAAAAGCACAGAGTAACGAACACCCTATCCTACTTTTAGATGATATATTCGATAAGTTGGATGAAACTCGGGTAGCACAGATTATTAGTTTGGTAGATAATGAAGACTTTGGACAACTATTTATCAGTGACACTCATGCCCATAGAACCGAAGATGTGGTAAAAAAAGTAAGCCAATCTTATAAAATGTTTGCGTTATGAGGTATGTATTTCTCCTTTTAGCCTTTGTATTTTGTGCTTGTGAGAGTCAAGATCCAAAATCTCATATCCAGCATTTACCAGGCTATTGGGAAATTAGTCAAGTGCATTTACCAGATGGTACCCAGCGGGATTTCAAGATCAATACCCTTATTGATTTTATTGAAGTACGTGGTGACAGTGGCAACCGTAAAAAACTCGCTCCTAAACTAGATGGCACCTTTCAAACCACTAAAGTTGCAGAACAATTTTTTCTGAAAATAGAAGGAAACAATCTTCAGCTACACTACAAAACACCTTATGCCGAATGGACCGAAACAGTACTGGAAAGTGGTGACAGCCTATTAAAGGTAAAGAATGAGGATGGAAAGATATATACCTACAAAAAATTTAAACCATTTAATTTTTCTGAATAATCATGGCCAAACGCAATGCAGAACATAATTCTTTAGGAGATATATTGAAAGATTTTTTTGCTTCCAGTAGAAAACTTCAGCGCGGATTGAACAAAGTCTCTGCTCAAGATGCTTGGTACAAGGTCATGGGTGATGCCATTACTAAGTACACTGATCAGGTAGTATTGGAGCGGGACACGCTGTTTGTACAACTCACCTCATCTGTATTGCGGGAAGAACTGAGTTATGGTAAAGAAAAAATAATTCGTTTGCTCAATGAAGAACTAGGAACAGAACTTATTAAAAAATTAGTTTTACGGTAATAAAAAAGCCACTCTAACGGAGTGGCTTTTTTTTATGTATGATGTTTCCAATTAGAAAATCTCTCTTCCTGCAAAGTGGAATTGACTTTCAATATCTGCGTTTTCGTCGCTATCACTTCCGTGAACCGCATTTTCCCCAATAGAGGCAGCATATAATTTACGGATGGTTCCTTCTGCAGCTTCTGCAGGATTGGTAGCTCCAATTAAAGTACGGAAATCTTCCACAGCATTATCCTTTTCAAGAACAGCAGCCACGATAGGACCTCTTGTCATATATTCTACCAACTCTCCAAAGAATGGACGCTCTTTATGGATTGCATAAAATGCCTCAGCATCAGCCTTAGTCATTTGAGTTAATTTCATGGCAGCAATTCTAAATCCTGCTGCAGTAATTTTTTCAAGAATAGGACCAACGTTTCCTTTTTCAACGCTATCCGGCTTTAACATAGTAAAAGTTCTATCTGTTCTCATAGATGTTTTTTAATTTGGGTGCAAAAATAGGAGTTTAAGTATCAAAAAACAATTCGTAACCATTCTTTAATATTGCTGCACATGCTGTTCGTACAAAAAGTCATCCTCTCCCCTAATTTCGAAAAGGACTTTATTTGCTTTAAAATCGAACTGGAGCACCCCAAAATTAAGACGTTTCACCACATTGCTAATTCTATAAGGGTTGGCTTCGGTAGCACCATCAATCCAGGTATGGGTCATGCCGCTGGTTGTAAAATCAACAAGTGGGTAATCCAGCCCTTCCATTTCTTTTGAAGAGATTTCTGCCATGTGGCGATCTCCACTTAATAAAATAATGTTTTTAGCCTTCGCATTTTGTAGGAGTTGATCCATTTTCTTTATTTCAGAAGGAAAACACCCCCAACGCTCCCATCCATGACCTTCATTAAGATATTGTATGCTTGTAACCACCACTGTAAAGTCTGCTATTTCATCATTCAATTCAGTCTCCAACCACTTCCATTGTTTAGCTCCCAACACTGTTTTTACAGTGTCTTCCATAGGCCATGCGTCATATCGTTTTCCTTCTTCCTTACTTTTCAGTAACGTGTCACGAAAAGTTCGTGTATCCAGAAGAATACACTTTATTGTATGGTTTGCTACTTGTGTTTTATAAGAGCTATAGATTCCTTCCCGTTGAAAACGATCATCTGTTTCAGGTACTTTCAAAAAATCCAAAAACAACTTTTTGGCTTCTTCTTTTTTATGCCATTCCTTACCTACATCGTTCGCTCCATAATCATGATCATCCCATGTGCCTATGATTGGGGTAGCCATCATTAGTTTCTGATAAGATGGATGTGCCAACACTTTATCGTAATCCAGTTTCATTTTTTGCATATCATCTGTGTCTGCATAAATATTATCACCTCCCCATATAAAAAGATCAGGTTTATGCTCTAAAATAGGCGTCCATAAAGGCTGTGGACGGTCTTGATCATTACAACTGGCAAAGACCAAAGTGAAGTCATATTCATGGGTTGAAGCTATTTCCGTTGCTTTCGGAAGAGGTTCCTTCTCCTGCTTACAGGATAGAAAAACAAATACGATGAGAAAAAAAGAAAGATGTTTCATGATGCACGATTTATATTGTTCAAATTTAGTTAAAGCCGTATTATCGAACTATTAAGAAATTGTATCTTCGCATCGCTTATGAACGAGGATACCAAACAAACGGTAAAAGAGCTACTGAATATACCTAAAAAAGTGGTAATTGTAGGACACAAAAACCCCGATGGCGATGCTATAGGTTCTTGTTTAGGTCTATCATATTTTTTAAAACAGCGCGGGCATGATACCCAAGTGATCATGCCAAATGATTATCCAGAATTCTTAAAATGGATTCCGGGATGTTCAGATATCTTGAATTTTGATAAACATCAACAAAAGGTAAAAGACGCGGTAAAAGAAGCTGATGTTATTTTTACTTTAGACTTTAATGCTCTTAACCGTACGGGAGATCTTGCAACGACTCTGGAAAATGCAACAGCTCCCTTTGTGATGATAGATCACCATCAACAACCGAGCAATTATGCCATTGCCACGTATAGTGATGTGTCTATGAGTTCTACAGCAGAAATGGTATACCATTTTATTGAAAATTTAGAAGGAATTGATGAAATTTCTCCAGAAATAGCAACACAGCTCTATACGGGGATTATGACAGACACAGGTTCTTTCCGCTTTCCTGCTACCACTGCTACAACACATAGAGTAATTGCCGCCTTAATAGAAAAAGGAGCCCAGAATAGTAGCATTCATCAAAACATTTACGACACCAACACACAAGATCGCTTACAGTTATTAGGAGTTGCATTGAAAAATCTTAGGGTGCTTCCCGAATACAGGACGGCCTACATTTCCTTATCACAAAAGGATTTGGACGATCATCATTTCAAAAAAGGAGATACAGAAGGCTTTGTTAATTATGCCCTTTCGTTAAAAGGGGTTGTTTTCGCAGTTATCTTTATTGAAAACAAACAAGAAAGTATTACCAAAATTTCACTTAGAAGCAAAGGTTCGTTTTCTGTAAACGAATTTGCCCGTGAACATTTCAATGGTGGCGGTCATACCAATGCAGCAGGTGGGCGTTCTGAAATGCCCCTAAGCGATACCATAACACATTTTATTAGTATATTGCCCCACCATAAAAATGCCCTTAACCATGACTCGTAGCCTAATCCTTTTGGGTTTTACAATATTCTCTGTGCTTTCTTGTCAGCACCCAGAGGCTAGAAAACCTGTAAAAAGTACTTCTGGCACTTTTATAAAGGAGTCTGCAGAAAGGAATAAGGTTCTCTACGAAAGGGAAGAAAAAATTATTACTGATATCATTACAAGAGATACTACAAATACCTATTTGTCTTCCAGAAGTGGGTTTTGGTACTACTATACCGTAAAAGACTCATTGCAATCTTCATTTCCTAAACTAGGTGATCACGTAACATTTACGTATGATATTAAGACCCTTGGAGGAAAAATGATCTTATCCGAAACTGAAAATGGAATACAGCATTATAAAATAGATCAGTCCAATCAGGAATTGATCTCTGGAATTAGGGATGGTCTAAAATTGATGAAGGTTGGTGAGACCATCACCTTTTTATTTCCCTCCTATAAAGCATACGGATATTACGGAATTGAAAACAAATTGGGAACCAACGTCCCTGTACAAAGTACAATAACTTTAAAAACGATAGAAACACAAGAAAATGAATAGCACCATGAAAAAAATGACCATTTTAGCGGTTTTTTTAATCGCTGTCTCTTTTACTTCCTGTAAAAGTAAATACCCAGATCTTGATAAAGGGTTGTATGCAGAGTTTGTAACCAACAAAGGAACTTTTGTTGCAAAGTTCTACGAAAAGGCAACTCCACTCACTGTAGCTAATTTTGTAGAATTGGCAGAAGGAAAACATGAGATGGTAGACTCTACCTACAAAGGAAAACCATATTTCAACAATTTAACCTTTCACCGTGTCATTAAGGATTTTATGATCCAAGGTGGTGATCCAAAAGGAGATGGAACCGGAAATCCAGGATATAGATTCCCAGATGAGTTTGTGGATTCATTAAAACATTCCAAAAAAGGAATTCTATCCATGGCCAACTCAGGTGCAGCTACCAATGGAAGTCAGTTTTTTGTGACACTTAAAGAAACTCCTTGGTTAGATGGCAAACATACCGTGTTTGGAGAGGTAATATTAGGACAAGAAGTCGTAGACTCTATTGGGAATATAGAAACTTCCAAGCCTGGTGATAAGCCCGTAAGCCCTGTAATTATACAGGAGGTAAATATCATCAATAAAGGAGCTACTGTTCCTTCCTTCGCTGCCGAAATGGAAAATATTGAGAATGTGAAGAAAGAAAAAGAAGAACGATTGGCTAAAGTTGCTGAAACTACACTTGCTGAATTCAACGCATTGAAAGCACAAGCAGAGACTACTGAATCTGGACTTCAGATTTACTGGAACAATAAAGGAGAAGGAGCTAAGCCTAATGATGGTGATTTAGTGAACTTGAACTATGCCGGTTTCTTTGTTGATGGAAAACTTTTGGATTCTAACATTTTGGAAATTGCCGAAAAATATGAAAAAGTAGACCAAAGAAGATTGGCTGCAGGACAGTATTCACCTATACAAAGCCCTTACAGCTCACAAGCTACTTTTATTGCTGGATTTAAAGAAGGACTACTTCAAATGTCTGTAGGAGATAAGGTTACTTTATTCATCCCTTCTCATTTAGCATGGGGAGAACAAGGAGCCCCTAGAGGTGGTATTCCACCAAATGCAGATGTAATCTTCGAACTTGAATTGACAGGTATTGCAGAGGATCCTAATGCGAAATAATCATAACTTACCAGAAATAAAAAAAGCCTCCACATATTATGGAGGCTTTTTTTATAGGGTAGATTTTAGTTTCTTATTTCTTCGGGATGTTCTTTATTCCACAACAATTTGTGTTGTTTTCATCAATCTTTCTTTAGAAAAAACTTGATAGAAATACAAACCAGCTGGGTATTGCATCATGTCAACTATAAAATGATTGGTAGGTACATTGACTTCTTTTACGAGCTTCCCTGAAATATTATAGATTTTTAATAGATCTATATTCGCTTCGATGGGAAACTGAAGAATGGATTTTGTGTTTACAGGATTGGGGTAGAGGATAATTTTATCTTGAGAAAAATCAGTTACTCCTAACGTAGTATTATCACATGAAGAGGCATCATTGAAAAAATAAGTGCCTGAGTTATTGGTGAAACATACCAATGCCTGTCCTGCCGTTACGTCAATAAACTCCCAAAAACTATCGAAACCAGCTAAATTCCCAATACCTTCAATCCATTGAATTGGTACACCCGTTCCTATCGCCCACTCATTAAAAGTAATTACTTTTCTAGTTGCTCCAGCAATTTCAACAAATTCAACAACATCAACATTTAATGTATTATATTCAAGTGTACCATCTATGGAGTTACAAGAGGGGGAAGTTGAATCATAAGCACTTCCGACAAGGTTGAACATATCTCCTTCCTGTAAATTCATATCAATAAGTACTCTATCTACCTCATCGTACATATCATATTTGTATACAAAACCATTTTCTTCTCTCAAATAGCACGAAGCAGTACCGTCTATGAACATCTGCTTATAATCCACTCCATTTATGGTAATGGTTTCTCCAAGGGTAAGCTGTTCCGTAACGGTATAACAACATGGGTTTGGTGGAACAGGCTCAAATATTTCGTAGTAGATATCTACACTCCAAGTGTTTTCTTCATTGAGGATAGGAATATAGTCCTGTGCTAATGCAGTAGAAGATAGCCCCGTGAGAAACATATATAACAATAGCTTATTCATCTCAATTTATGTGTAAATATTTTTTTATAATTATTTGCGTAATGCAATTAGAACCCAACTATTCCTTTACTAATTTTTTAATGGCAAAACCATTTTGAGACTCCAGTTTAATGAAGAGTAGCCCATTGGGAAGGTTGGATACATTTAGTTGGTTTGTGTTCCCTTGTTTTTTTAGGATTGGTTTTCCCAAAACATCATAAACGGTAAGTTCTGTGATAGGTTCTTTCGATTTTATATGCAACACATCCTTTACGGGATTGGGTACCAGTTCTACTTGTAGTGCATTCTGATCCTCTATCCCTGCAATGGTAGAATTCTTGTACCAAGTGAGTTTATCATCAATACGGAGGGTTCCTACGACATCCTGATCGTTGTCCCCATCCAGATCGGCAGCGATCACCGAGCGGGTTCCATTGGCTTCATTTTCCAATACCTGTTGGGAACCAAAGTTCCCGGTACCGTCCAAATTCTCATACCAGGCGATCTTACCATCCTCAGCTGATGCAGAAATTACATCCACATCATTATCGTTATCGAGATCAACAGCATATACTGAAATAGCAAAATCAGCACTATTGGTGATAATCTGTTGCGGACCAAAATTTCCGAGGCCATCTAAATTCTCATGCCAGGCTATCCGATCATCTCCATTGGTAGCAGTAACCACATCCATATCCAAATCTCCATCAAGATCAGCAATGAATATCTCTGCTACACCAGATGCAGTACCAGCGATCACCTTTTCCGAACTAAAAGCACCATTACCATCAAGGTTTTCAAACCAAGTAACTGTATAATCTCCAGAATCTGAACTCACGATATCCAGATCAGTATCCCCGTCCAAATCGGCCGCAAAAACCGATCGAGCATTGGTAGCGGTACTGGTAATGAGTTGGGCAGTACCAAAATTCCCCAAACCATCGGTATTCTCATACCAGAACAATTCATTACTTCCAGCACCATTCACGACTGCATCTTGATCCAAGTCACCGTCCAAATCAGCAGTAATGACATCATTAGCTCCAAAGACATCTCCTATAACACGAGGGGAACTAAAATCACCCTGTCCATCAAGGTTTTCAAGCCAACGCACCCATCCATGGTCGAACGAAGTATAGGCAATATCCAGATCGTCATCTCCATCTAAATCGGCCAAATGCAAAGAAAAACTCTGTATCAAACCAGTTATGAGCACTGTTGGTGATCCATAATTACCTTCGCCATCCAAATTTTCATACCACACTACTGTGTCAAACAGACAGGCAGCCAAGTCCAGATCATTATCCCCGTCCAAATCCCCAGCACGTACCATGGTTATGGATTGTGCATCATCGTCTATCACCTGCCGTGACCCAAACTGCGCTAAGAGAACCGTACTACTAAGTAAGGTAGCTGTTATTAAAAGTATCTTTTTCATCCGTATAAAATATTTGATAAATAGGAAGATGGAATGTCCAAATCATTCATTGGATGTGGGTTTGCAATTTTTGCTAACGGACATTTCATAGGCTAAAGATACAGGCTTTCTTGGAAAGCCTGTACGTAATGTTAGTTGTTCTCTTTCAATACATTGGTTTCATCCACACTACCATCCACCTTGTTCTTCTTAATGTTGTAGAGGCCAGGGTCTAGGTCATTGATCAAGTTTTCATCATTTATTTCCAATGAATCTTTGGGTGTAACCGTGACATTGGTGTTAAACACCCCATCGTTAAACTTGGTCACGATCCCCCCGGTAATGGGTGGGCTCAACCAGTTGTCAAAACACCGCCTTGGTTGTGGCCAAAAGTCTGCATGCGGATGTTTTATGGCAATAGCGCTGTGGTTGGGATGGGTAATGCTTGAATAATTGGTCTCGTCTTTTAAAATATGCAGCAATTGAGTATTGGTATAGTCAAAGCTGGTGTCTGCCCAAGGGGAAGGTTCGTTACACGGGTTCTGTTCCTGGCATTCACAATCCCAAAAATAATACTCAAACCCGGGTTGGAACAGAGGTGGATCGGTATTGGGTTGGCTAGCATATTCTATGTATGTTCCTTTATACGGTTCGTAGAGGGAGGCCAAAGTGGTAGTCACCGCATCCAATTCGTTATTAGGGTCTTCGGCTATGTACTCCCGCATACGGATGGCCTGTGCTACCGAAAAACGGTCGTAACAACCACCCGAACGACTACCCATATAGTTACGAACATCAGATTCAAAAATTATGTAAAAATCTCCGCCACAACCCTGTCCATTTGCTTCATATTGACAAGTTTCAAGGTTGACATCCCCAACCTGCATTTCGGGAGCGGCAGCGGTATCTATGCCACAGTCTCCATTGGTGTCAGCATTATAATTAGGGTCGGCGGAGTCACGGGTAACTCGTTCACAAGTTGCTGGATTGCTATAGTTGTGACGGGTGTGATAGATATCGAAGTTGTGGGCAATCTCATGCAGGATGGTGGTACGTTCGGGTCCTTGAAAACTCCAATGGTGCGTTCCAGACACAATGGAACCATGCCCCAAAGCCTGTCCACTTCCAATAGCAAATGAATAGGGAACATAAAAATTGAACGATTCGCTATCATACCAGCCATTGCTAAGCGCAGTATCCCATATATCACTAATAATAGTCCCTGTATAACGATTTGTTGCTCTGTAACTGGTATTATCCCAACCCTTCAGTTTAAAGAAGATGTTGTACTTATTAAACTCTATGTTCAGCTTTGCAATATTCATCAAGACGTGTTCCTCGGTAAAGGTGGGTGGGTTTAAGCCATCGTCCTCATTAATCCCCCAAAAGAAGATGTTGAACACGATCGGGTCAAAACCAGCGAGGTGTTCGGGATCTGCCGAATCTGAATAGTAAGTTTCTTCACAGGGAGAAGGCACTGCTTCATCCACTAAGCAATCCATTTCATCCCAAATGTCATCCCCAGATTCTTGTTGCGCAAAAGCACTCAAAGAAAAAAGAGATAAGGTTGATACCAATACTAAGGTAAAGAAACGTTGTAAGGTTGTTGTTTTTAGCATTATTTAAATATTTAAAGTTCAACAATATGAAAAGCCATCCTTAGCGGTGGCATTTCTTGTTTTATTGCGGGGAAATAAAATATATTTTAATCATAAACTACTCACCAAATACCATGGTTGCTTAGTAATCAGTGAGTATTGTTAAGGGGAGTATAGCAAATATATAAATTAAAATTCAAACAAAATATACTAGGGTAATAAGTGATCGGTTTGACGTAATAAACGGGAAATTGGAGTTAATTTTTAATTAATCTCTTTTGGTTACTTCTCCATTATGAGTTTCAAATTTAGTATACCAACAGAATTACTTTTTCGGGATGTTTTTCAAAATCTCGATCACAAAATCCCAATACTTTTGGGTAGAAGAAATACTTGCCCGTTCATCTGGTGAGTGAGCTCCTTTAATGGTAGGGCCAAAAGAAATCATATCCATATTAGGATAATTCTGCCCTAGAATACCGCATTCCAAACCTGCATGGCAAGCAGCAACATGAGCTTTCTCTCCATTCAATTCTTCATAAAGCTGCTCCATAACCTTTAGGATAGGACTGTCCATGTTAGGTGCCCAACCAGGATATGCTCCTGAAAATGAAACGCTATAGCCAGCCATTTCAAAAACCGCTTTTAGTGTATTTGCTACATCATCTTTGGAAGACTCTACAGATGATCGCGTAAGACATTCAATCTTGATAGCCCCATCAGCCACTGTTACCTTCGCTATATTGTTGGAAGCTTCTACCAAACCTTCAATTGCTGGGCTCATTCTGTATACTCCATTGTGAGCTGCATACAGTGAATTGATCAATTTTGTTTGATCTCCTGTAGCCATGACCGATGCAGGTAACTCTCTTTTCTCTGTAGTAATGGAAAGATCTGATTCTAACAATCTATATTCTTCAATAATATTGAATTGTATAGATTCTACACGAGTAACAAAGGCAGATATATTTTCAATAGGCACTACAACAGTTGCTACACTTTCACGAGGAATGGCATTGCGTAAGCTACCTCCAGAAACTTCCGCAACATGACATATATCTTGTACCGAAGCTAGAATACGGTTCATCAACTTATTGGCATTCCCCAATCCCAAAATAATATCCATACCACTATGCCCACCCTGCAATCCTTTTAGAGTAATGGTATAGGCTTGGGCATTTTGGGGTGTTTGGATTTCAGAGTAACTACCAACAGCGGTTACATCCACTCCTCCAGCACATCCAACTCCAATTTCATCATCTTCTTCCGTATCTAGATTCAGAAGGATATCTCCTTTCAATAATCCTCCTTTCAACCCCATAGCTCCTGTCATACCCGTTTCTTCATCTATGGTGAACAGGGCTTCCAATGCAGGATGAGCAATAGAATCACTAGCTAAAATAGCCATGATTGTAGCCACTCCCAATCCATTGTCTGCTCCTAAAGTTGTTCCGTTGGCTTTTACCCAATCTCCATCTATATACATTTCTATCCCCTGTGTATCGAAATTGAATACAGTATCATTGTTTTTTTGATGCACCATGTCTAAATGCGACTGCATTACGATTGGGGTACGATCCTCCATTCCGTGGGTCGCTGCTTTTCGGATAATTACATTTCCTACTTCGTCTTCTATAGTTTCCAATCCCAATCCATTTCCAAAGTCCTTCATAAATTGAATGACTCTTTCTTCTTTTTTTGAAGCTCTGGGAACCGCATTCAAATCTGCAAAATGGTTCCAAAGGGCTTTAGGTTCTAGGGTTCTTATTGCGTCGCTCATATTTCTTAAAAAATTTATGTTCAAAAATACACCTTCTTATGCTTTCGATAAACGAATGATCAAAGAATTCTTTGTATGTTTGAGTTATGCGAAAAAGAACTAAAGTAATTTTAGCCCTCCTACTCCCTGTTCAGTATTTTTCGCTCCTTATTTTAAGAAACTTTCCAGAGTTTATAGAAACCTATTACAGTCAAGGTATTTATCCCTTTTTGTCCAAAATATCCCGAACTCTTTTTGGATGGATTCCTTTTTCCATAGGAGACATCCTGTATTTATTATTGGTACTGTTTTTAATACGATGGTTGGTTAAAAATATAAAACGAGTTAGAAGGGAACCCGTGGCATTTGTGGTTGATATTTTAGCATCTCTTTCTATTATTTATTTGGTTTTCAACCTTATGTGGGGTCTCAATTATTTGCGAACTCCTTTGCACCAAACACTTCAGTTGGAAAGAGATTATACTACTGAAGAATTGGTTGAGACCACAAAACGTCTCATAGCCAAATCCAACCAAATGCATCGACAATTGGGTTATGCAGATAGTACTAAAATCGACCTTCCATATACGCAACAGGAAATTTTCGATAAAACCATAAATGGATACCAAAATCTGGAACGTGAATACCCCAATCTTCATTATTCACCAAAAAGCATTAAAAAAAGTGGCTGGAGCTTAGGGCTTACGTATATGGGGTATAGTGGCTATTACAATCCGCTAACAGGTGAAGCCCAGGTTAACAATCTTATAAAAACCTACAAGTTTCCTGTGGTGAGTTGCCATGAACAAGCACATCAAATAGGATATGCGGCTGAAAATGAAGCCAATTTCATTGCTACACTGGCAACCTTGCATAATGATGATCCCTACATTCAATATACAGGATATGTCTTCGCACTGCGTTATTGCGTTAATGAAATTGCCAGAAGGGATATGGACATGTACAAGGAACTACTTCCAACTATAAATTTTGGAATCTTAGAAAGCTATCGAGAAATGAGGGAGTTTTGGCAGAGTTATGAAAACCCCTTCGAAGATCTTTCTAAGGCTTTTTGGGACCAGTTCTTAAAAGCCAATAATCAATCAAAAGGAATCATGAGCTATAGCTATATGGTAGCTTTGGTTGTCAATTATTTTGAAGACAGACCTCTTTAAGATTTCTTTAACAGTGTGTTAAACTCTGTTCTATATCCTTACAAAACCATCTTACCTTACTATATTTAAAACATAAATAACCAATTATTCTCTAATGAAAAAAACCATCTTTTTTCTGCTATGCCTTGGCATGGTAGGATTCGCTAATGGCCAAGATTATTTTCCGAAAAATGACGGAGTTAAAGAGGAAAATAATAATTACACGGCATTTACCAACGCCACCATTCATATCACTCCAACGAATGTGGTAAAAAAAGGGACATTACTTATACAAAATGGAAAAGTAGTTGATGCAGGCAAAGGAGTCTCTATCCCTGCCAATTCGGTTACCATCGATTTAGATGGAAAACATGTTTATCCTTCTTTTATTGAAAGTTATTCCGGTTTTGGATTGAAAAAACCCGAACGGGAAAGAAGCAACGGTCGCGGACCCCAATACGATGCATCCAGAGAAGGGTTCTACTGGAATGATCATATCATGCCCGAAACACACGGAATAGAGAAATTTAAGTACGATAAGAAGAAAGCGAAGGAATTTCGGAAGGAAGGCTTTGGAATGGTTAATACCCACCTCATGGATGGAATAGCCCGTGGAACTGGAGTTTTGGTTGCCTTAAATGATATGGGCGGTGATCAAGATCGAATCTTGGAAGATGCTTCTGGACAGTTCTTCAGTTTTTCCAAAAGTGTTGCCAGCAGACAGTCCTACCCCACTTCACTTATGGGATCTATGGCTTTGCTCAGACAGATGTACAGTGATATGGACTGGTACTCTAAAGGGAATTCAAAAACCAAGGACCGTTCACTGGAAGCCATGATAGAAAACAAAAATCTTATTCCTTTCTTCTACGCTGGTGACAAGGGAAATGACATACGAGCGGATAAAATTGGAGATCAATTTGGAATAAATTATGTGATTGTAGGAGGTGGTGATGAATATGAAGCTATCGAAAGTATTAAAGCAACACAAGCTAAATATATTATACCATTAAATTTCCCAGCTGCTTTTGATGTAAGTGATCCTTACCATGCCAAATACGTTGCTTTGGAAGATATGCGTGCTTGGAACCAATCCCCTACCAATCCTAAGGTATTGGCAGAAAACGGAATTACTTTTTCCTTGACCACGCACGACTTAGAAAAGATGTCTGAGTTTAAAACAAACTTAATGAAGGCTATAAAACATGGTTTGTCTGAAACCAAAGCCTTAGAAGCCTTAACTACTGTTCCAGCCCAATTGTTAGGAAAGAGCAATGTGCTTGGTACTTTGGAAAAAGGGAAATACGCTAATTTCTTGATTACCTCAGGAAACATTTTTGACAAGGAAACCACAATGTACGAAAACTGGGTTCAGGGAGATAAACACGTTATCAACGATATGACCCAAAGGGACATTCGTGGGAAATATACCCTAACTGCAAATGGAGTGAACTATGATATGACTTTGAAAGGTGAAGCTACCAAACCCAAGATGGAGGTAAAACAAGGGGAAAACAAGTTAAAAGCCAAAGCCTCCTATAAAGAAGGTTGGATTACCTTTTCGTTTACAGACGAAGACAAAAGTGAAACCCATACGGCTGCAGCGTTAATTCCAACCTCGGGTAACTCCTTTAAGGGTAAATTGGTTTTACCCAATGGCACGGAGAGTTCGTTTACGGCCACCAGAACGGGAGACGCGGATAAAGATGACAAAGACGATAAAGAAAAAGACAAAAAACCAGAAATCGTTCCTACCACATATCCCAACGTGGGTTATGGCTTTAGCAGTAAGCCCAAACCACAAAATATGTTGTTTCAAAATGCCACGGTTTGGACTAGTGAAGATGCAGGGGTATTAGAAAATACAGACGTACTGGTTAAAAATGGTAAAATTGTAGGTATTGGTAAAAACCTAAGTGCCGGAGGTGCCAAGAAAATTGACGCTACAGGAAAGCACTTAACTGCGGGGATTATTGATGAACATTCGCACATTGCCGCCCTATCCATTAACGAAGCCGGGCACAATTCTTCTGCAGAAGTTACGATTGAGGATGTAGTAGATCCTGAAGACATAGACATCTACCGCAATCTTGCAGGTGGTGTCACAGCTCTTCAAATTTTACATGGTTCAGCCAACCCTATTGGAGGTCGTTCGGCCATTTTAAAACTAAAATGGGGAGAAGATGCCAATGGACTTATTATAGATAACAGCCCGAAGTTTATCAAATTTGCCTTAGGTGAAAATGTAAAGCAGTCCAATTGGCAAAGTTTCGCTCGTTTCCCGCAGACAAGAATGGGGGTTGAGCAGGTATATGTAAATTACTTTAACCGTGCCAAGGAATACGACGCCAAAAAGAAAGGTGGTCAATCCTATCGTTATGATCAAGAATTGGAAGTCTTGGCTGAAATCCTAAATGGAGAACGTTTCATTAGTTGCCATAGTTATGTACAAAGTGAAATCAATATGCTAATGAAAGTGGCAGAAAAATTCGATTTCCGAATTAATACCTTCACCCACATTTTGGAAGGATACAAAGTGGCAGATAAAATGGCAGAGCACGGTGTTGGAGGTTCTACCTTTAGTGATTGGTGGGCCTATAAATACGAGGTTAATGATGCCATCCCTTACAATGCCGCAATTATGGCAAGCCAAGGAGTAGTGACCGCTATTAATAGCGATGATAATGAAATGTCTCGGAGGTTAAATCAAGAAGCTGCTAAGAGTATTAAGTACGGAGGAATGAGTGAAGAAGAAGCTTGGAAAATGGTTACCATTAATCCTGCTAAGTTATTACATTTAGATGACCGCACCGGAAGTATAAAAGAAGGCAAGGATGCTGATTTGGTATTATGGTCAGATCATCCCCTTTCGGTATATGCCAAGGCAGAAAAGACTATTATAGACGGTACTGTTTATTTTGATCTGGAAGCTGATAAGGCAAAGCGGAAAGCCATTAAAGAAGAGCGCAACAAACTCATGAAGCTTATGCGTGCAGAGAAAGACGGAGGAGGAAAAACCAAACCAGCCAAAAAGAAAGAAAAGATTCATATGCATTGTGAAACCATAAACTAATCCAACCATGAAGATTTTAAAAAACATAATTTTAGCTACAGTTATAAGTGTTGGATTACATGCTTGGGCACAACAAACCCCAGCTCCTTCACAATCGGAAACAATAAGTATTACAGGAGCAACTGCTCACTTAGGGAATGGTTCTGTAATTGAAAATAGTGTCATTGTTTTCAATGATGGAAAAATCACAGCCATTGGCGATGCTTCTACCACAACTCAAGGAAGAGTGATTAATGCCAATGGAAAACATATTTACCCAGGGTTTATTGCTCCGGTAAGTACCCTAGGGTTAGGAGAAATAGATGCTTTACGACAAACCCGGGATTTTGATGAAATCGGAGATTTCATTCCAAATATTCGAAGCATTATTGCCTATAACGCAGAAAGTAAGGTCGTAGAATCCCTTAGGCCCAATGGAGTGCTATTGGCACAAGTTACACCTCAAGGCGGAAGAATTTCCGGTACCTCATCCATAGTGCAATTAGATGCATGGAACTGGGAAGATGCAGCTTTAAAAACAGATGACGGAATTCACCTGCGTTGGCCCAATAGTTTTAAACGTGGACGTTGGTGGCTTGGTGAAGACCCTGCCTGGAAACCGGATGACAAGTACAATGAACGTATAGAGGAAGTCCGCTCATATTTGGCAGAGGCTAAAGCTTACGGAAAAACAAAAGCCGCCTCCAAAAATGAAGGCTTTGCTGCTATGCAAGGACTTTTTAATGGAAGTAATAAACTATATATATACGCACAAGGGGAACGTGAGATTATTGACGGAATAACCTTAGCAAAAGAATCAGGGGTTCAACAAATTGTTCTTGTAGGAGGTTACGAAGCACACAAAATCATTCCGTTTTTGAAAGAAAATAATATCCCTGTTTTGGTAAACCGCGTACATACCACTCCTCGAGGAGATGATCATGATTACGATTTACCCTATAAATTACCAAAGTTATTGGCTGATGGAGGTCTTTTGGTAGGATTGCATGCCAAAGGACAAATGGAACGTATGAATACCAGAAACCTTCCCTTTTATGCAGGACAAGTAGTAGGGCAAGGCATGGATAAGGAAACTGCATTGCAGCTTATTTCTTTGAATACCGCCAAGATTTTGGGTATTGATAATGATTATGGAAGCCTAGAAGTAGGAAAAAGCGCTACTTTCTTTGTGAGCGAAGGAGATGCTTTGGATATGCGAACTAATATCTTAACCCATGCTTTTATAGATGGCAGGGAGATTTCGTTGGAAACCCATCAAACCAAGCTTTGGAAACGCTATATGGGTAAGTATTCTGGAAACTAAACATAAGGGCTATTTCTTTAAATGGCCCTTTTTATTTTACAGCTTATGAATAATTCTCATTCCATTTACCACGATCTCACCATCTCAAGTACCCTTCAAAAGGTGTTCGACGCAGTAAGCCTGCCCGAACACCTCAATAATTGGTGGACACTCAAATGCACGGGAACTCCAGAATTAAACACGGCGTACAATCTCTACTTCGCTCCAGAATATGATTGGCTTGCGGAAGTTGTATTGGTTGAACCCAACAAATCATTTCACCTTAAAATGACCCAATCCAGTGAAGATTGGAAAACTACAACCTTTGGTTTTGATCTAGAAGAAATAGATGAAGGAGTCCTGCTTAAGTTCTCTCATTTGGGATGGATGCAGTGCAACAATGAATTCCGAAATTCTTCCTTTTGCTGGGCTATGCTTCTCAATGGCCTAAAACAATATGTGGAAAAGGGACATGTAGTTCCTTTTGAAGAGCGAGCTTAATCTTTGAAATTGACTCAGCAGATTCCCTTTATCATTTTATACATCTTAGAATAATGCTATCTTTTGATAATTTCTGCTCCATTTGGCATTTCAAACATCACATCCTCTGACATATCCCCTGAAATTTGAACATTCAAGAATTCTACATCACTACGAATCTCCTTTGGGCTGTTATTTTCTGAAGTATACCACGTTAATCTTTTAGGAAGTAGCAACTCATTTACCGTAGCCCATTCAGAATAGTTGATGAAATTCCATTTCTCGCTTTTCTCATTACTTTTATAAGTCACTGTATATCCCAACCATTCCATACGATTTGTATCTGGATCATAATACAAAATGTATTCATCTTTGGGAGAATCCCCTACTCCATCATTATAGGAAACTTTAATGCCATGGTATTCTTTATCCAAAAGCTGAGTAGGCTCCATCATTTCATACGTAATTCCATCATCACCTAACACAAAAGGCATGGCGTAAAAATAAAAGTATAAGTTGTGATAAAAGCGTGCGTTTCCTTTATATGCTTCTTCCTCATTCTGTAATAACCAAACATCCGCTCCATCATAGCCAATAGACCAATCTGGGTGATTAATTTTTACACGTCTATCCTTCAAGGAAACTGTATGATTTTCAGAAACTTCTCCTTTTAAGATTTCATAAGAAAGGGTATTCATGTCATTCCAGTTTTGAACACCTCCATGTGCATTAAAAATTTGGGAAACACTTGTTGGGTAATCTGCTATGGTTGTATTGGTAGCGGCTACTTCTTCAATAGGGCTCTCATGAGTCCTTTGCGTTTCATTGCTATTCTTACACGATAGCAATAACATTGAAACAAGAAGACAGGTAAAAATTGACTTTTTCATGATGGTTATATTAAGCTGTATTGGACGGATAAAATGGAAATCCTTACAGAACAAAATGGATAGATTGACACTTTCAACCAAATAACTTATTTTTAACGTACTAACATATATTCTCATTGTGAAAAAAGCCTTTCTCCTACTCTGTTTGTTGCCCCTTATCAGTTGTCAAGATTCTGCAGAAAAACCATTAAGTTTTAGCGAACTGGCTGAAGGAAGCCCTTCCATTGTTGGAAAGGAATCCTATTTGGAATCCCCTTACGTTACGGCAGGAGATCGTGTTTATATGGTCGGCCATCAAGATGGATCTTTCCCTGATCTGGGATGGCACATTAAAGGGGAAATGGGCGGTATTTGGAATCACCCCATTAAATTATTGGATGGGTTTGAAATTTCTTTAAACTTAGGCGATAAAAGCTTCAAATTAGATAAAGCTAGTTCTTTTACCAACTACCCTTATGCTACTAAAATGGACTATTCCTTTAGCGATGATTTGTCGGTGGAAAGATGGCAATTCGTACCCGATGGAAAAGAAGGTGTGGTGATACAACTTCGCATTACCAATAGAGGATCAAAACGGAAGGGCGTACTAAATTTTACAGCACAATCTGACCTTCGCCCCACTTGGTTGGGAGAGCGAACCCAAATGATCGATGGGCCCGATATGGCCAATTATGATAGCGCCAAAGGATTGCTCACTTTCAAGGATAGTCTTAACCCTTGGTATTCCATTATAGGGATGGATGCTCGGGTATCGGAATATTCAGAAGCTGAGAAAGAAGCTAGTGCCAGTAATGCCAAAACTTTAAGCTATGAAATTGAATTGCCCGAAAATGGATCCACTCTTGTTAATTTTGTAATAGCCGGCTCCTACCTTTCAGAAAAAACGGCTCAGGATAACCATAGGTCCATTAGAAAAAATATTTACAACGATTTTACGGCAAAAAAAGAACGGTACGAAGCTCTTGCAAACAAAACCAAATTAACTGTTCCCAATAAAGACATTGAAGAAGCTTTTGAGTGGGTAAAGTACAATTGCGATTGGTTGGTGCGATCCGTACCCGAAGTTGGGACAGGCATTGGAGCTGGAATTCCAGATTATCCTTGGTGGTTTGGAGTAGATAGTGAATATGCCTTGCAAGGGTATATAGCTATTGGGCAAAGAGCCCCTGTTTACAGTACCATTAAGCTTCTGGATAGTGTTTCGGAAGCCGTGAATGGCAACGGTCGTATCATACACGAAATGTCTACCAACGGAGCGGTTTTCAATCCCGGAAACATTAATGAAACCCCTCAATTTGTCTCTTTAATCTGGAAAATCTACCAATGGGATGGTGATAAGGCTTTTTTAGAGGAATATTTCCCAACCATTGAAAAAGGGCTTAATTGGCTCATGAATGAAAACGATGGCAATAAAAACCAATTTCCCGATGGATACGGCATGATGGAAGTACATGGTATGGATAGTGAAATGATCGATGTAGCTGCATATACCCAAAAGGCATTTGTAGATGCTTCCAAAATAGCAGCCGAAATTGGCAAGGACGGACTCAGTAAAGGATACGCCTATATTGCAGAACAAATTAAAAACAGTATCAATGAAAAATTCTGGAACGAAGAGTTTCAGTCTTATGCAGATTTTATTGGGTCAGATGAACAAGCATTGCATTTAATTGAAGATGCCATTGTTCGTGCAGATACCTTAGGAAAACCCTGGGCAGTAGAAGAATTGAAACAAACCAAACAAGCCATCTTGGCAAATCCATCTTCAGAAAATCGCCCTTTTGTAATGCATCATAATTGGGTAGTCAACACGCCCATGGAAGTAGGTATCGCACCAAAAGACAAAGCCCTCAAAGCATTGAATACTGCAGAAAAGTTTGTAAACCCATTTGGAGTGTTTGTTACAGGAATCGATAGAGATGAATCTGCTGGAAGCGACGATGGTTCTTTTAAAGGGAGTAAGATTTTCTCCTATACTGGAGCGGTGATGACCTTACCAACAGGCGTTCAGGTTGTTTCTGAAAATAATTACGGAAGACCCGACAAGGCATTAAATTACTTGAAACGAATGACAAGAACCTTTAGTTATGCATTACCCGGGAGTATTTACGAGGTTTCACCAGATTATGGCATGGTAACCCAAGCTTGGAATGTTTATGGTTATGCCGTGCCCATTGTAGAACAGTTTTTCGGGATTCGACCAGATGCCGCCAATCAAAAAGTTGTCATTCAACCCCAAATGCCCTCCAGTTGGGATCATGCTTCGTTGGAAAATGTGATGGTGGGTGATAATGAAATATCCATATACTTTAGCAACAAAGAAGGAACTACCGAAGTAAGGGTTACCCAAACACAGGATGATTGGGAATTCATAGTAGAATTACCTCAATTTGAAAAGTCCAATCTCTCAGTAGAGGGTGGACAAATCAGTTCTGAAAAAACTCCGGGGTTCTATCGCATTTCTTCTAAACAAAAAGAAGCTACGCTTCGAGTTACCAAAGAATAGCTTATTCTTTTACAAAAGGTTTTACTAGTCTTTGTCCATTTGAGGTAATTTCAATCCAAAACATTCCATTAGAAAATTGGGAAACATCCAAACGATGGTGATCTATTGTTCCTCTTTCAGTTTCAAAAACAAGTAATCTACCGTTCATATCATACACACGAATTTCTAAATTTGAGAGTGCCTCACTGGATTGAATATGAATTTCATTGTTTACTGGGTTAGGATACAATGCAATTAAGTTTTCAAGCACAGATTCAACCCCTAGAATACCATCAGTCTCTATTTGAAAATTAGTCAATGCATAAAATCCATTGTCCGTGTTAGTAAGTCTTATATATATAGTTTGTGGATTGGCAATGTTTTGATAGGCCATAGGATTGGCAATGGCATTTTCATTGTTATTGGAATCGCTCAAACTAACGTGATAGGTAAACTGGTGCACTAAGGGATCTAAGGATCCTAACATGGCTGCTTCCTGTGTTGTAAGATCAAAAATGGCTTGTCCATTATCATCCCCCTCATTTATAAAGACATCTACAGGTTGCTGAGCTAGGATAATCCCTTCAACCACAATATCAAAAGGAGTTATACGATAACAACCCGTGATTAAGTTTTCTAAGCGTACCCAAATAGTCTGGCCGGAACTTATAAAATTATCAGCATTTAAGATTGGGTTTTGTTCGAACTCTGCATCTATTAATGTTGTATGGTGCGTAATAGGTTCGAAGTCAGAAGGTGACTGAATGCCTATAACTGCCGCATCGTTTATTGTTAAATCAAAAGCTTCAATTCCATCACCATCTGTATCTGACACTACGAGTGGATTTATAAAGCTACTATCGGGTTCGTCTGGAACAGGGGCAGCTTGCAGTTCTAGTTCCACAATAGTATAGCAAGGCACTATTGCTGGAGGTACGTCTCGAGTTACTCTTGCATACACAGTTTGAGAAAAAGGAACGATATTGTTATAAGGACTTACAAGAGCATCTATTGGATTACCCATTTCGGCATTTATTAGTGTTTCAAAATACAATACATTTACATCAGGTTCCCCGTCAATAATTTCAACATCCTTACTATGCAAATCGAACTCAGAAAAACCATCTGCATCAAAATCACAATCAATTAAAGGTGTTGGTGTTGCCGGTGTTGGTAGAGGTAAAACCGATAAAAAGAAAGACTTTACATAGTAGCACCCTAAAGTATTTACCACACGGTAGAGAATAGTTTGCGGATTGAGTACATTTTGATATTGCGTAGGATCTGCGATAGGAATACCAGCCGATTCATCTGCAGCTGATTCATACCAAATTACCATAAGTGTTCCATCCCCATCGGTAATTTCAATTTCCATACTAGTAAGATCAAAGGTGCTGATTTCATCATCAGAAGTACTTCCATTTATGGTATCATCACAAAGTACCAATTCAAAAAAACCAGTATCTACAGGTACTGGATTAAAGGTAACCATGACTGTGTCAGAACAACTTGTTGAAGGTGTCATTACCTCTACCATATATACCCCATCAGTTGTAACATCTAAGGTAGGATTGATTTCTGGTGGAGAAAAAGGAATGAAAGTACCCGATCCTACAGGACTTTCAAAAAGCCATTGGTAGGTTGCTCCCGAATCGGAAACAGTACCATCTAATTGAATTACTTGTCCTTCGCAAGCATCTATATCAGCTCCCAAATCTACAGGACATAAAATATCATTGGCCCAAGTAATATTAGTACCTATAAAAATAAATAAGGCACAAAAAAGTAAAGTTCTGGTCATCTCGTCAATTTTTGCGGAAAGATAGTTAAAATAGCCCTATTGAATAAGTTAAGTCTTACTAAACACTCTTAAATCTTGAAATCTACAAAAGGTTATCTTTGCGTTGTGAATAAGTCTATTTCCAGTCTTCAAAATCCTTTGGTAAAACAAATAATCCAGCTTTCGGAAAAATCCCGAGAACGCAAGAAACAAGGGTTGTTTGTGGTTGAAGGGCAGCGCGAAATACAATTGGCCCTTTCTGGAGGATATTCCATCGAAACGTTGCTGTACTGTACAGATATCATTGGATATTTGGCCTTGGAAATACTCACGGATCGTCTAGAGGATCACTCGGAGTGTATTCAAATTTCTAAGGAAGTATATCAAAAACTGGCATATCGTGATTCTACAGAGGGCGTAATTGCCATTGCTAAAACGAAAGACCTTCGGCTTCAAAAACTATCTTTTTCAAATGAAAATCCGCTGATTCTAGTAGCTGAAGCCCCTGAAAAACCTGGTAATATTGGAGCCCTTCTGCGTACAGCCGATGCCGCTAATGTAGATGCTGTCATTATTGCCAACCCCAAAACAGATCTATACAATCCAAATATTCTACGTAGTAGTGTAGGTTGTGTTTTTACAAATAAAATTGCAACAGGAACCACAGAAGAGATTATCAATTACATCAAAGACCAAAACATTGCCATTTACAGTGCTATCCTCCAAGAGGCAGTACCTTACCACACGATCGATTACACGAAAGCATCGGCCATAGTTGTTGGTACAGAAGCAAACGGACTTTCAGAAGCTTGGCGTATTGCCAGCACTCAAAATATTATCATTCCCATGCAAGGTGCCATAGATTCTATGAACGTTTCGGTGGCAGCTGGAATTCTTATCTTTGAAGCCAAAAGACAGCGACAATTTTTATAATTTCATCCTAATACATGACCCCAGAAATCCTATTTTACATTCTAATTGGCATTTTAGTAGTTAATTTCATCATCGATAAAGTATTAGATGCCCTCAATGCCAACCGATTTACAGATAAAGTACCCAACGAACTCAGTGATGTATATGATAGTGAAGCATATGAAAAATCACAACGCTATAAAAAAGAAAAATATCGATTTGCATTACTTACCTCTTCGGTTTCTTTAGTAGCTACTTTACTATTTTTTTTCTTTGATGGATTTGCCTATATAGACCAATTGGCCCGTGGTTTTTCTGATAATGGAATTGTGGTTGCCCTTCTGTTTTTTGGCATCATCATGTTGCTTGGTGATATATTAAGCACTCCTTTTTCATATTACAACACTTTTGTAATTGAGGAAAAATTCGGATTCAACAAGACTACGCTTAAAACTTTTGTTTTAGATAAATTTAAAGGATGGATTATGGGAGCTATCATAGGAGGTGGGCTACTAGCACTCATCATTTGGTTCTATCAGAAAACAGGAGCTTATTTCTGGGTATATGCTTGGGGTATTGTTACCCTCTTCTCTGTGTTTATGAATATGTTTTATGCACGGCTTATTGTCCCGTTATTCAACAAACAAACTCCATTGGAAACAGGAGATCTTCGTGAACAAATAGAAGACTATGCTTCTCAAATAGGGTTCAGTCTCAAAAATATATTTGTAATAGATGGTTCTAAAAGAAGCACCAAGGCTAATGCTTATTTTTCAGGCTTTGGAAGGGAAAAAAGAATTACCCTTTACGATACACTGATTAACGATTTGGATAAAGAAGAAATCGTTGCTGTCTTAGCTCATGAAGTAGGGCACTACAAGCGCAAACATATTATTTACAATCTTACAGCAACAATTCTTATCACTGGTTTTACCTTTTGGCTATTGTCTCTATTTATAGGAAGTGATGTCTTAAGTCAAGCACTAGGAGTCTCTAAAGCTACTTTTCACATTGGATTGGTAGCCTTTGGAATTTTGTATACACCCATTTCCGAAATTACTGGTCTGTTAATGAATTACCTGTCTAGAAAGTTTGAATATCAGGCAGATGACTATGCCAAAATGACGTATGCGGCTCCACCGTTAATTTCGGCATTGAAAAAACTATCTAAAAACAGCTTAAGTAATCTCACACCACACCCAGCCTACGTTTTTGTACATTATTCCCACCCAACTCTGTTACAACGATTTAGGAACTTATTGCAAGAGTGATTCATATTTTGATTTAAACTTTTGTAATACAGCATAAAACATTTCTAGCACATTTTTTGTTGTTCATTAGTATGCAATTGTTTATTTTTAATATATGACTGAGGCATTAATTGAAGCTGAGAACAAAGAGATTGCCAAGCAATACAAGGAGCTGCTTAAGATTAGCTACCGCACCTTATCTGCGGCCGACAAAAAACTAATTCGGTCTGCATTTGATGTAGCTGTGGATGCACATAAGGATCAACGGCGTAAAAGTGGCGAAGCATATATCTTCCACCCTATTGCTGTGGCCAAAATTGTGGCGTCCGAAATTGGCTTGGATGCTACCTCTATTGCTGCTGCCCTACTTCATGATGTCGTAGAAGACACCGAATATACCTTGGTAGATTTGGAGCAAATGTTTGGAGAAACTGTTGCCAGAATTGTAGACGGATTGACCAAAATCTCTGCAATGGAATACGATGGTGATGTGTCACTACAAGCAGAGAACTTCCGAAAAATGCTTTTGACTCTGAATGAAGACATTCGGGTGATTATCATAAAAATTGCAGATCGCTTGCATAATATGCAGACCATGGATTCTATGCCTGCACACAAACAAGTAAAGATTGCTTCCGAAACACTCTACATTTATGCGCCGTTGGCACACCGTATTGGCCTCTATAATATTAAAACCGAACTAGAAGACCTTGGCTTGAAATATACAGAGCCAGAAGTATATCAAGACATTCTGGGCAAAATAAAGGAAAGCAAAGAAGACCAAGATGACTACATAGAAGCCTTTTCAAAAGTTATCAGGGATTCGCTGGATAGTGAAAAGCTGAATTACGAAATTAAAGGACGACCCAAATCCATTTTTTCCATTCGGCGTAAAATGATTGCACAAAGTGTCTCCTTCGATGAAGTATATGATAAATTTGCTGTCCGAATCATTTATAAAAGTGATCCTGAAGATGAAAAATTCTTGGCTTGGAAGATTTATTCCATCGTAACAGATCATTTTAGACCTAATCCCATAAGACTTAGAGATTGGATTTCTTCTCCCAAATCTACAGGATACGAAGCCTTGCACATTACAGTAATGGGGCCTAAAGGAAGATGGGTAGAAGTGCAAATACGCAGTGAACGAATGAACGAAATAGCAGAGAAGGGATATGCTGCACACTACAAATATAAAAACGACGAAAAAGACGATCAAGGACTGGATGACTGGCTCAACAAACTCCAAGTCACTTTAGAAAATGCAGAGATCAATGCTGTAGATTTTGTAGAAGAATTCAAACTCAATCTATATGCCAAGGAAATTTTTGTGTTCTCTCCCAAAGGAGATTTATACTCTTTACCAAAAGGGGGAACTGCCTTGGATTTTAGTTTCCATGTACATACAGAAGTAGGCCTACATACCCGCGGTGCAAAAGTAAATGGAAAATTGGTTCCATTAAGCCATGAACTAAAAAGCGGAGATCAGGTAGAAATCATAACTTCTGAAAAAAGCAAACCTTCGGCCAACTGGTTGGATTATGTGACTACAGGTAAAGCACGCTCTAAGATAAAATCTTCCCTTAAAGAAGAACAGAAGCAGATTGCTGCCGAAGGAAAAGTGGTTCTTGCCCGAAAATTGAAATCGCTTAAAATTACTTTAGACGAAAAAACCGTCAATCAGCTAGTTGTATACTTCAAGTTAAAAACCAGTTTAGATCTCTTTTATCGTGTAGGTGCAGGGATTATAGACAACCAGAAACTGAAAGATTTTGCAGCGTCAAGAAACAATGCGCTTATTAGTTTCTTTAAGAATAGAATCCGAAGACCTCAGACACCAGAAGATGTTAACAAGGATGAGATTACCGTTAAATACGATCAGCTCGTATTTGGTAAAGATGAACAGCACTTGGATTATAAAATGGCTAATTGTTGTAATCCTATCCCCGGTGATGACGTATTTGGTTTTACTACCGTAAACGAAGGGATTAAAGTTCACAAGAAAAACTGCCCCAATGCCTTACAATTGCAAAGCAATTATGGGTACCGAATCATGCAAGCCAAATGGATTGACTCTACACAACAAGAGTTTCAAGCAGAACTACTCATAACAGGAATAGACACCATTGGTTTGGTAAACGAAGTAACACGAGTTATATCCAACAACCTCCATATTGACATGAAAAGTGTTCATTTTGATACTGATGGAGGCACCTTTTCGGGAAAAATCATTGTTGTAGTAAAAAACAAATCCATTCTTGATAATTTGGTTAAAAACATTAAAAAAATAAACGGGATAGATAAAGTTTCACGACTTTAATTTCAGTAACTTTGCCCCTTTGTGATGAGTGCAACAACAGAGCAAAATAATCAGGCAATTGTAAAGAATGTGTTCACGGGGTTCCTTGAGGAAAATGGACACCGCAAAACCCCAGAGCGCTACGCCATTCTACAAGAGATTTACGACCACGATGATCATTTTGATATAGAGTCCCTTTATATCAACATGAAAAATAAAAACTATCGGGTGAGTCGTGCTACCTTATACAACACCATAGAGTTACTTTTAGAATGCGGATTGGTACGCAAACACCAATTTGGACAAAACCAAGCACATTATGAAAAGTCGTATTTCGATCGACAACACGACCATGTAATTTTGGAGAATGGTGAAGTAATAGAATTCTGCGACCCTCGCATTCAAAGTATCAAAAAAACGATAGAAGAAGTTTTCAACATAGAAATAACCAACCATTCCCTGTACTTCTACGGACACAGGAAAAAATCCAATACTTAAATACTTATGGCAGTAGACTTACTACTAGGACTACAATGGGGAGATGAAGGAAAAGGAAAAATAGTCGATGTTCTTACCCAAAATTATGATATCGTTGCTCGTTTTCAAGGAGGTCCTAATGCAGGACACACATTGGAATTTGATGGCATTAAGCATGTGCTTCGCACCATCCCTTCAGGTATCTTTCATGAAAAATCAATTAACGTAATTGGAAATGGTGTCGTAATAGATCCCGTTGTTTTTGCCAAGGAATTGGAAGGACTCAACAAATTTGATATCGATTATAGATCCAAACTTATTATTTCCAGAAAAGCACATCTCATTTTACCTACCCATCGCTTGCTGGACGCTGCCAGTGAAGCTTCTAAGGGAAAAGCCAAAATTGGATCAACACTTAAAGGTATTGGCCCAACATATATGGACAAAACAGGCCGAAACGGTATCCGGGTTGGAGATATTGAACTGGACGGCTGGAAAGAAAAATACCGATCCCTCTCTAATAAGCATGAGGGGATGATCGATTTTTACAATGTAGATATACAATACGATTTGGCTGAAATGGAAGCGGAATTCTTCGAATCCATTGAAGTATTGAAAACACTAACTTTCATTGATAGTGAAGAATATCTTCGAAAGTCATTGCGTGATGGAAAAACCATCCTCGCAGAAGGAGCCCAGGGCTCTCTTCTTGATATCGACTTTGGAACCTATCCATTTGTAACCTCTTCCAACACAACAGCAGCTGGTGCCTGTACTGGATTAGGTATTGCTCCAGGCAAGATAAAAGAAGTCTACGGAATCTTTAAAGCCTATACTACCCGTGTTGGTTCTGGCCCCTTCCCTACCGAATTGTTTGATGAAACCGGAGATAAAATGGCCAAAATAGGTAACGAATTTGGAGCCGTTACTGGAAGACCCAGACGTTGTGGTTGGTTAGATTTGGTAGCTCTTAAATATACTTGTGAAGTAAATGGAGTTACCCAGTTAATGATGATGAAAGGAGATGTTTTAAGTGGATTCAAAACCCTGAAGATTTGTACTGCTTACCAATACAAAGGAGAAACCATAAAACACCTTCCATACAATATTGAAGCTGAAAATGTGACTCCTGTCTACACAGAAATGAAAGGATGGAAAGAAGACCTTACCAAAATGACCGATGCATCTCAATTCCCAAAAGAATTGGATGCCTATATCGCCTTTTTGGAAAAAGAATTGGAAATTCCCATCACTATTGTTTCGGTAGGTCCAGATCGAACACAAACTATAAAACGGTAATAATTAGAAATGGCAGTCTACTTGAGATTGCCATTTTTATTTGTATTTGTTTTTTAATATATCATTAGCACCCTATTTTTGCTTTAATCGTTATCATTGCTTCTTTGAGACAAGCTTTCTACATATTTTTCTTGGCAGTTTTTCTCGTTCCATCAATGTATGGGCAAATCAATGTCATTGAAAGGGATACTACCAAAACCACTCAGGTATCTGTAAAGTCAGGATATTTCGAAAAAAAACCTGAATTTCCAGACGCTATTATCTATACCATGGATAGCGACGGACAGGTATACATTGTACACGAAGGAGTCGAAATGTGGTGTAATCAGGCCTATGTTTACTTTAAAGACAATTTTGTAAAAGCATATGGCGATGTAAAAATCAACCAAGGAGATACCGTCTCCATGCAAAGCAAATATGCAGAATACAATGGCAATACCTCTTTCGCTTTTGCTAGCGGGGATGTAGTATTGAAAGAACCCAAAACCACCTTACGTACCGATACACTATATTTTGACAGGGTTAAGCAACAGGCCTATTATCGTAGCGGAGGCACCGTACAAGATACTGCAAGTACTCTGACTAGTTGGGTAGGTCGCTATTATGCAGAAAGCAAAAAATACCAGTTTTTATCAGACGTAGTTATAAAAAATCCAGATTACACGGTAAAATCTCCCCAATTGGATTTCTATTCAGAAACGGGGGGAGCCTACTTATATGGTGCTTCTACTATTGAGAGTGAAACCAGCACGGTATATTGTGAACGAGGATATTATGATACTAGGGAAAACACAGGTTATTTTGTAAAAAAATCACGTATTGATTACGAAAACAAGACCTTGTACGGAGATAGCATCTATTTTGATCGAAACAAAAGCTTTGCTTCTGCTACCAACAATATTAAAGTACTCGATACCATAAACAAAAGTATTATCCGAGGGCATTATGCCGAAGTATTCCGTGAAAAAGATTCAGTTTTCATCACCAAACGTGCAGTTGCTGTAACCCTTCAAGAGCAGGATTCGGTATATGTGCATGCAGATACCCTTCAGGTTACCGGAAAACCGGAAAACAGAGTCATTAAAGGATTCTACCGTGCACGAATGTTTAAACTAGGCCAGGAAGGCGAAGAACCCACCAGTGGTAAATGCGACTCTATTTTTGTAGACGAGAAGGCAGGAATTACCAAACTACTTCGCAACCCTGTACTTTGGAGTGGTGAAAATCAAATGACCGGAGACACCATCCATCTTCTTAACAACAAAGTAACGGACGAATTGGATACTTTAAAGGTATTCAACAATTCATTTCTAATACAAAAAGACAGTGCCGGATACAATCAAGTAAAAGGAGAACGGCTTATAGGCCTATTTACCAACAACCAGTTAGACACGGTAAATATCATTAAGAATACTGAGGTAATTTATTATTTCAGAAACGATAAAGATGAATTGGTAGGAATAGACAACACACTTTCCAGTTCCATTCAATTGTATTTGGAAGAACAGAAAATTATAGGAATGCGTTTTATAAACAAAGTTCCTGGAAAATTATATCCTGAAAGTGAATTCCCTGAAAATGCAAGAATACTGAAAGGGTTCAATTGGCGGGGTGAAGAAAGACTTCGCAAAAAAAGTGATTTGTTTTTAGGAAAACCCAAGCCTATTCTTCCTAAGATAAAGGGAATTCCATTGCCTGAAGATGAAGGGGAGTTCTTTGAAGAGATACCAGAAGGAGAAGAACTTGAGATTCCTGAATATTCCAAACTGAAACCTACCGATTTAAAAAACAGGGAGGACGATCCCAAATTCAGGACCCAAAAGTCAGATTCTTTAAAACAGAAAGATCAAGAGAAGTTGATAAAAGAGCAATAGTATGCTTTCCGATTTTCTGAAATATCAAGCTCAAACCACACCACATCCTTTATCGGTTGAGGTTTCCCATGCCAAGGGAAGTTATATCTACGATAGTCAAGGAAATGCTCATTTAGATTTTGTAGCAGGAGTTTCAGCTTGCCCATTAGGACACTGCCACCCAAAGGTTACTGAGGCGGTAAAAAACCAATTGGATAAATATGCGCATGTAATGGTCTATGGAGAATATGCGCAAACGCCCGCAACCGAACTTTGTAAATTATTAGCCTCTCTACTCCCAGATCCTCTGGACACCACTTATTTAGTAAATAGTGGTACCGAGGCAATTGAGGGTGCCTTGAAATTAGCTAGACGAGCAACTGGACGAAGTAAAATTATATATGCTCACCATGCATATCATGGAAATACCATGGGATCACTTAGTGTAATGGGCTATGAGGAACGAAAAACACCTTTTGGACCTCTTATCCCCAATTGCCACCCCATTACTTTTAATGAGGAAGAAGAACTAAATAACATCACCAACGATACTGCAGCCGTTATTTTGGAAACCATTCAGGGTGGTGCAGGTTTTATCCTTCCAGAAGCAGGATATCTACAAAAGGTGAAGGCCCGTTGTGAAGCTATGGGAGCAATGCTCATTTTGGATGAAATTCAACCAGGTTTTGGACGAACTGGAAAGCTGTTCGGTTTCCAACACTTCGGTTTAGTGCCCGATATCTTGGTGATGGGAAAAGGAATGGGGGGTGGACTTCCCATTGGTGCATTTACAGCCTCACATGAACATATGTCACTATTGAAAGACAATCCTAAGTTAGGACATATAACCACATTTGGCGGTAATCCAGTCATTGCAGCTGCAGCACTAGCAACCTTACGGGAAATCACCGAAAGCCAACTCATACAAGAAATGGCATACAAGGAAAAGCTCTTTAGAAAATACTTAAAACATCCGCTTATACATGAGATACGGGGCAAGGGACTTATGCTCGCTGCCTTAGTTGATAATGAAGAATTGGCATCCAAAGTTATTATGAAATGTAAAGAAGAAGGTCTCATCCTTTTTTGGTTACTATTTGAGCCTCATGCCATTCGTATTACTCCTCCTCTTACCATTACCGAAGCAGAAATAGAAAAAGGATGTGCTATTCTGACTGGAGTACTTGATAAAATCAATAACGAAAAACAAGACTGAAACTTACTGAAAAACAATACGTTAAGCCTTACTAATAGCTGTTGATAAGCTTGTTAACAAGAAAAAGGGCATGACTCTTGAAGGCTTCAATACATTAGTATCTTTAATTTAAAGAAACAGTTAACGCGCTTTGTATGCATTTAAGCCCTAACGAGCATAACAACTTTTCACTTTCCCGTTTTGAATCCATGTTAAAGACTAATGATGTTTACTTCTTCGACTCCGAAGAGTTCGAAGAGATCATTCAGCATTACTTGGAAAACGGAAAGGTTGCCCTTGCCAAAAAGGCAACAAAGATGGGACTAGAGCAACACCCTACCTCCACCAACCTTAAGTTGTTTCAAGTTGAAATGTACATTTTCGAGAACGAACTACAAAGAGCTGAAGAGATACTTGACGAGCTCTACATATTGGAAAAATCCAATGAAGAGATTTACATACAAAAAGCCAATGTTTATTCCAGGAGAGATGAACACAAAAAGGCTATTACTTTATTAGAAAAAGCGCTAGAAATAACCATGGATGTAACGGATGTACTTTCGTTATTGGGGATGGAATATCTTTTCATGGAAGACTTTGAAAATGCTAAGTATTATTTCATGAAGTGCCTAGAGCAAGATGAACAAGATTACTCTGCACTATACAATATTATTTACTGCTTCGATTATTTAGAGCAGCATGAAGCAGCCATAGATTACCTGAACGAATTTCTTAACAAAAGCCCGTATTGTGAAGTAGCCTGGCATCAAGTTGGTAAGCAATATTATATTTTGGAAGAGTACGAAAAGGCACTCGCAGCATTCGATTTCGCTATAATAAGCGATGATCGATTTATAGGTGCTTATCTGGAGAAAGGAAAAGTACTGGAGCGTCTAAAGCAATACGATAGAGCCATAGAAAGCTATTCCATTACCCTTGGATTGGACGAGCCTACTTCCTTTGCATTATTGCGTATTGGTAAGTGTTACGAAAAATTAGAAAATCATGAATTAGCACTTCAGTTCTACACCAAATGTGTAGAAGAAGATACTTTATTGGATAAAGGATGGATAGCTATCACCGATTTTTATTTCAGAAAGAAAAACTATCAAAAAGCACTGTATTATATAGAGAAAGCCATTAATATAGATACCGAAAATGTATTGTATTGGAAACGCTATGCTAAGATAAACAAACGTCTTAGCCTTTTTGAAGAGGCCGAGCATGGATTTAGACGCAGTATCGAGCTTGGAAATTATGAAATGGAAACCTGGCTTTCCCGTTGTGACATTCTCATAGAATTGGGAGAATATGACGCCGCTATTAACAACCTGCTTCAAGCAGCTGAATTTTACCCTGAAAATGCAGAGATAGAATATCGCTTGGCAGGCCTATATTATAAGCTTTTGGAAGACAACAAGGCTGAATTCCATCTTAAAAACGCACTTGATTTAGACGATGAATTTTCAATGATTATTGAAGAGTTATTTCCAAAGATATATCGTAAAAAAAGAGTACAACAATTAATTAATAATCACAAAAAGCCTTCTCTATAAATTGCGTATTTTTGGGCTTGTTTAAAATCTGAAGTCCAACCTATGCCATCCCGTAACTTTTTTCAATATCTGGTCATTTCTTTAAAAGGGATTGCTATGGGAGCTGCTGATGTGGTTCCAGGAGTTTCTGGAGGAACAATTGCCTTTATTTCAGGGGTTTATGAAGAACTGATAGAAACTATCAATAAACTGGATTTAGGTTTTTTTAAAATCTGGAAGAAAGAAGGATTTAAAAAGGCATGGAAACATTACAACCTAGCCTTTCTCATGGCACTTTTTGGTGGAGTTTTGCTAAGCATTCTATCACTTGCAAAATTAATAAGCTGGTTGTTAGACAATCACCCTATAGCGGTTTGGTCATTCTTTTTTGGGCTCATCATTGCCAGTATCGTATATGTAGGAAAACAGATTTCTAAATGGAATTGGATTGCCATTGTTGCCATCCTAGTATCTACAATACTTTCTTACTGGATCACCATATTGGAACCTGTTGGTTCTCCTGAAAGTACTTGGTTTCTTTTCTTTGCTGGTTGTATTGCCATTATAGCTATGATTTTACCAGGTATTTCCGGCTCCTTCATTTTACTTTTATTAGGTGCATATGAAGCTGTTATCGGAACCATTACTCAGTTAATCGATAGTGTAAAAACCATGGATGGTTCTCTTTTTACCGATGCCTTTATAAAAATGCTGGTATTTGCTTTAGGTGCTATTGTGGGCTTAAAAGCCTTTTCCAAAGTATTGAATTGGATGTTTTCGCATCATAAAAATATAACATTGGCCATCCTTACTGGCTTTATGATTGGAGCATTAAATAAAATATGGCCTTGGAAGGAAATTCTTTCTTTCCGAACCAACCATAGTGGAGAACAAGTTCCATTCCTAGAAAAAAGCATTCTCCCCACTCATTATAATGGTGACCCACAATTGTGGTTAGCAATAACATTCGTGGTAATTGGTTTTCTGGCCATTTTTAGCCTAGAACGAATTGCCCTTGCAAAAAAGAATGATTAAATGACCGAAACCCGCACGGTAAGCGACAAAATATGGTTGATCCTAAAAGGATTGGCCATGGGAGCTGCCAATAAAGTTCCTGGGGTTTCTGGTGGAATGGTTGCTTTTGTTGCTGGCTTTTACGAAGAGTTTATTTATTCTCTTCAGAAAGTGAATGGAATAGCTTTTAAACTACTCATAAATGGTAGATTCAAGAGTTTCTGGACCTATATTAATGGAAGGTTCCTAGGATTGCTCATTTTAGGAATGATTATAAGTTATTTTAGTGTTTCCAAAATTCTTGACTATTTATTGGCTCATTTTGAGCTCTATGTCTGGAGTGCCTTCTTTGGAATGATTATAGGCTCTATTTATTACGTTGCAAAAGATTTTGGAAAATGGAATAGAAAATATCTTGCCTATTTAATCTTAGGAATCATTGCTGGAGTAAGTATTAGTTTTTTAGAACCCGCAGGAGAAAACGATAAACTATGGTTCGTGTTTTTTTGCGGTATTATAGGAGTAAGTGGTATGACATTACCGGGGCTTTCAGGATCCTTCATTTTAATTCTTTTAGGAAATTACGTACTTCTATTGGTAGATTCTGTAAACGCATTATATGATACTATTGCAGATACTTTTCGATGGGATTTCTCCTTTGTAGACGACCCTGTAAGGATCAATTTGCTAATTGTATTGGCCATTTTCTCGTTGGGGTCCTTAACAGGATTGGTATCACTTTCCCATTTTCTAGGATACCTACTTAAGCGACATAAACAGGCTACCTTTGCTGTAATCATTGGATTCATCACTGGGTCATTGGGAGTTGTTTGGCCTTGGAAAAATGTCCAATATGAATACGATTCTTTGGGTAATGTTCTTTTGGATGCCAATGGACAAGAAATCGTAACAGGTTTTAGCCGATACTGGCCATCAGAATTTTCCTTCGAAACATTTCTTGCGATTTTTTTTATCATTGTAGGCGTATTGATCGTACTAAGTTTAGATTGGTACCAAAAGAAGACGACCTCTTAACTATGGCTAGATACGGACTTATAGGAAGAAACATCGATTACTCTTTTTCGAAATCCTATTTCAACACTAAATTTGAAAAAGAAAAACGACGAGACACCTATCAGAACTTTGATGTCGAATGCATAGAATTACTGCCAGATATTATTTCACAATATCCGGACACCAAAGGCTTTAACGTAACTATTCCCTACAAAGAAACCGTGATCCCCTTATTAGATCGCGTAGATAAGGAAGCTCTAGAAATTGGAGCCGTTAACACTATCAAAAAACTAAAGGATGGTCGTTTGGCAGGATACAATACCGACCACTATGGTTTTGCCAAAGCTTTGGCTGATTTTCTTCCTCTGGAAGCCAAAACTGCCTTGATTTTAGGGACTGGGGGCGCTGCCAAAGCAATTACATATGTATTGAATGCTATGGGATTTGAATACATCACAGTATCCAGAGAAAAAAAGGAAGACACCGTTACTTATGATGAACTGACAAATGAAATGATGGCCAACCATTATCTCATAGTCAACTGTACTCCTTTAGGTACCCATCCCAATGTGAATGAGTGTCCAAGTATACCATACCAAGAAATAACAGACAAACACTTCCTTTTTGACCTCATATACAACCCAAGCGAAACCGAATTTCTTAAAAGAGGGTTTGCCAAAGGTGCCAAAGTGAGTAATGGCCTAAAAATGCTGGAATATCAAGCTGAAAAAGCTTGGAGTATATGGAAATCTTAAATTCTTACGCATTTAACCCAAAAGTATTATAAGAACTTTGCCATGTGCAAGGTTGTTAGTATCTTTCACGTTCTATAGAGTACGGATCTTAACATTGAAATATATGTCTGACAAAGAATTGCAAAACGAAAAAGAAAAAGAAACCACAGAAAATCCGATTGGGGAACAACCTCAACAGGAAGCTGTAACCAACACTTCTACTGAAAATTCTACGGAAACGGAAACCGAAACCCCGGAAGTTTCTGCCCAGGACAATGAAGAATCCCAAGAAGTTGAAAAAGAAGTAATTCCTTCAGACCCAGAAAGTACTTCTGGAGAAGAAAGTAGTGCCGAATCTGAAAGTGTTATTGAGACTGCATCCAGCGAAAAGATAGCTTCATCAAATGATGAAGAAGTAGAAGGAGATGTACCACAAGCTGAAGGTGTTGCTAAAACAGAAGAGGAAGAAGAGGAAGAAGTAGCATCGTCTGATGAAGAACACGAAAGTACTTCCGAAGAAGAGGAAGAAAAAGATTATCATTCGCTTAGCAAAGAAGAACTCATCTCCGAATTGCAAAAACTACTGAAAGAAGGGAAGGTTCAACATATTAAGAACAGTGTTGAGGAGATCAAAACAGAATTCAATGCGAAGTTTGCCGAAGAATTGGAGCATAAGAAAGAAGAATTTCTAGCTGGAGGAGGTAATATTATTGACTTCCACTATACAACTCCATTAAAGAAGCAATTCAACTCCCTGTATTTTGACTATAAGGAGAAAAGAAATAATTATTACCAAAACCTTCAAAAAGATCTTCAGGCCAATTACAAAAAAAGAGAGGAACTCATAGAAGAGTTAAAGGGGCTGTTGAATGCTGAAGAAAATATAAATTCTACTTACAAGCACTTCAAAGAAATACAAGAACGGTGGCATACCGCCGGTGCGATACCAAGGGACAAGTACAATACCATTTGGAATACTTATCGTCATCATGTTGAAAATTTCTATGATTTTCTACATTTAAACCGAGAGTTTCGTGATCTGGATTTCAAACACAATTTAGAGCAAAAATTAAAGCTTATTGGTCGTGCCGAAGAACTTGCACAGCAAGAAGACCTTGGCAAAGCCTTTAGGGAGCTACAGATGCTCCACAAAATGTGGAAAGAAGATGTTGGTCCCGTAGCAAAAGAGTTCCGTGAAGAAGTTTGGGAAAAATTTAGTGCGGCTACCAAAGTGATTCATGATAAGAGGCAAGGTTATCTTAAAGAGCAGGAAGTAAAACTGGAAGAAAACTTCCATCTCAAGAATGAAATTGTTGCAAAAATAAATGAAGTCACTCAACAGACTCAAGCCAGTCATAAAGCCTGGCAACAAGGCATTAAGGAAATCCAAAAACTGAGAGATTCCTATTTTGAAATAGGCAAAGTACCTAGAACTAAGGCAAAAGAGATATGGAACACCTTCAAAGAAGCCACTAGAGGTTTCAATAGAGAAAAAAACAATTTCTACAAGAATCAGAAAAAAGAACAATATACCAATCTGGAGAAGAAATTAGAACTTATTAAAATTGCTGAAGAAAACAAGGATAGTGATGACTTTGATGTGGTTACACCTTTGATGAAAAAAATCCAGAATGATTGGAAATCCATTGGTCATGTACCCCGAAAGGAAAGTGATAAAATATGGAAACAGTTCAAAGACGCCTGTAATCAATACTTTAATCGTGTCCATGCCGAACGTAATGAAGCCAACAAAGAAGAAATGGCACATTACGAAACTAAAGAAGCACTTCTTAATTCATTGGATGGATGGGAACTAAGTGGTGATCACAAAGTAGATATAGAAACCATTAAAGGCAAAATTTCTGAATGGAAAGCCATTGGTAGGGTTCCATATAACAAAAGAAACATAGAACGTAAGTTCAATAAAGTACTCGATGGGCTTTTCGGAAAATTGAATCTTGGAAAACAAGAAACCGAAATGATTCGTTTCGAAAACAAGTTGAACTCCATGGTTTCACAAGAAGATAAAAGGAAACTTCAGAATGAGGAATTTTTCATTTCCAAAAAGATCACCGAAGTTCATCAGGAAATCCGCCAGTTGGAAAATAATTTAGGGTTTTTCCAAAATGCTAAAGAAGACAATCCACTAGTTCAAGATGTGCATAAGAATATAAACAGGCAAAAAGAGCAATTGGCTATCTGGAAAACCAAACTTCAGAAAATACGTTCTTTGCGTAAAGAAGGATAGTATGACATGTCCGCTGTGCAGCAGTAAAAATGTATCTCAGCGGAAAGATATTGTTCAGTTTTATTCTTGTTTGCATTGCGCAACGGTCTTTAAAGATTCCAAGTACTTTCTCAATACCACCCAAGAGAAGGAGCGGTATTTATTACACGAAAACAATATAGAAGACCCCAATTATCAACAATTTGTAAATCCCATTGTCCAAGCTGTTCTCAATGCTTTTCCTGCTACCAGCAAAGGGCTTGATTTTGGTGCTGGAACAGGTCCAGTCATTTCCAAACTTTTAAGAGATCAAGGCTTCCAAATGAATCTTTGGGACCCTTTTTTTCATCCCGATCGTTCAGTCCTTGAGGAAACTTATGATTTTATAGTTTGCTGTGAAGTCATTGAACATTTCCATAATCCTCACAAGGAATTTCAACTTATGTATGGACTATTAAAACCCAATGGGATATTATTCTGTATGAGTGACACACTTCCTAATGATTCAGAATTCGCATCTTGGTATTATAAAGATGACCTCACTCATGTAATATTCTATTCTGAAAAAAATCTAAAATGGATTCAACAACATTTAGGGTTCAATAATGTGGAAATCACGGAAAGATTAATCGTTCTATCCAAAGATTAAAGCTGCTTGGCTTCGTTCCAGTATACATCCATTTCGGCAAGGGTCATCTCCTTAAGGGTTTTTCCATGCTCCTTAGCTTTGCCTTCTAAATACTGAAATCTCTTTATGAATTTTTTGTTGGTACGCTCTAAGGCACTTTCTGGGTCTACCTTAAGAAAACGCGCATAATTGATCATGGAAAAAAGCACATCCCCAAATTCTTGCTCTATTTGTTCTTGATTATCTTGAGAGACTTCTTCTTGGAGTTCTTCCAACTCTTCTTTCAACTTTTCAAAAACCTGTTGGGGTTCTTCCCAATCAAAACCAACACCAGCTACCTTGTCTTGAATACGATTGGCCTTTACCATGGCTGGAAGGGATTTAGGCACACCTTCTAGCACACTTTTCTTTCCTTCCTTCAGTTTCAGGCTTTCCCAATTCTGTTTTACTTCCTCTTCATCTGCCACTTCTACATCTCCATAAATATGTGGATGTCTTGAAATTAGTTTCTCACAAATATGGTTGGCAACATCGGCCATATCAAAATCCCCTGTTTCGCTTCCAATTTTTGCATAAAAGACGATATGTAGTAACAAATCGCCCAATTCTTTTTTTACTTCCTCTAGATCATTCTCCAAGATAGCATCACCCAACTCATAGGTTTCTTCTATGGTAAGGTGCCGCAATGTTTGCATGGTTTGTTTTTTATCCCATGGACATTGCTCCCGTAATTCGTCCATAATGGTCAATAAACGATCGTAGGCTTGTAGCTGTTTGTCTCGAGAATTATTCATGCTTAAAACTAAAGAATCCTTACCGTGGTAAGGATTCTTTTTTAATTTTTTATCGAAAAGTTATCAAAATTTATTCTTCTTCGGAAGTATCATCACTGGCTTCAGAAAAATCGGTCACTCCATTTTTAATCAATAGATTGTACCACTGTACTACTTTCTTAATGTCACTGGCATAGACCCTATCCTCATCATAATCTGGTAATACATTGAAAAAGTACTCTTCCAATTCATCTTTAGAGGATTTGTGGTTTATAGCTTCACCTCCATCTTCCTTTTCTTTTATCTTATGAAAAACTTCACGTAAAGGAACCTCTTCAGTTAAGGTATAAATGGCAATTTCTGAAAGCAAACTCACATTGTGCCTAGCACTCACCGTTATTTTCTTACCATCTATTAAGGACTCTGCCAATAACCCCGTACGGGTTTGGGACTTCAATAAATACAATCCAGGTTTTCCGGAAATAGATAATACTTTTTCTAAACTCATTCGTTTTTACGTTTGAAGGGCGCAAATATGCAGCCTTATCACGATTTTTCCAAAAGGATTAACGTTTCTTTTTAGCTTGTGGAAAGCGCATGCGGTAATCTACCTTTACCTTCCCTTTGGAAATATTGGCCAAGCGGCTTTTTATCAAACGCTTTTTTATGGGAGAAAGTTTATCGGTAAACAAAATTCCTTCAATATGATCGTATTCATGCTGAATAATCCTAGCTGCAATACCACTAACCGTTTCCTTTTGTTTTTTGAAATTTTCATCCAAATATTCAATGGTAACGGTTTCTTGTCTAAAGACATCTTCCCGAACATCTGGAATACTTAGACAACCTTCATTAAATGCCCATTCATCTCCAGTTTCTTCGACAATCTTTGCATTTACAAACACTCTCTTGAAAGTAGACAGGAATTTACATTCTTCTTCGGTTAAATCTTCGTCATCCTCAAAAGGACTTGCATCTACAATGAAAAGACGGATGGGAAGTCCTATCTGCGGAGCAGCCAAACCAATACCATGAGCGGCATACATGGTTTCGAACATATGATCTATGAGCTCAGAAAACTTGGGATAGTCTTCGGTTATTTCTTTGGTCTCTTTTCGAAGTACGGGATCTCCGTAAGCAACTATAGGATATATCATTATTAACGGTTCAAGTAATCTTGTAATATAATTGTGGCACTAATCTCATCAATCAATGCTTTGTTTTGCCTTTGTTTCTTTTTCAATCCACTATCGATCATAGTTTGGAAAGCCATTTTACTGGTAAAGCGTTCATCTACACGCTCAAAAGGTATATGAGAAAACTCCTTGGCGTAATTTTCTAAAAACTTTTGGATATCACCCTCTACCTGAGAATGGGAACCATCTTTCTGCTTGGGCTCTCCTACCAATACCAATTCTACTTGTTCAGTAGCAAAATAATCCTTCAGGAAATCCATCAATTCAGATGTAACAACAGTTGTTAACCCAGAAGCAATTAACTGCAATTCGTCCGTAACGGCAACACCCGTTCGTTTCGTTCCATAATCCAATGCTAGTATCCTTGCCATAATCGGTTGCAAAAATAGCGGTTTACAAAATAGTATGCTAAAAATGTGCCGTGATTTCAAACAGCCGTTTATCTTTGTATTTCCTTAAAATCGTCTTTCATACCATGACAGAATTGCAACAAATTATTGAAAATGCTTGGGAAGACCGTTCCCTATTACAGAATCAGGAAACCCAAGACGCCATTCGTGAAGTGGTTCGCTTATGCGATGAAGGTACTTTACGCTGTGCGGAGCCTACAGAAAACGGTTGGCAAGTAAACGAATGGGTAAAGAAAGCCGTGGTGCTGTATTTCCCTATTCAGAAAATGGAGACTATGGAAGCTGGTATTTTTGAATATCATGACAAAATTCCACTTAAAAAGGGTTATAAAGCCAAAGGAATTCGTGTAGTTCCTCACGCAGTAGCTAGACACGGAGCTTACATCTCAAAAGGTGTAATCATGATGCCAAGTTATGTAAACATTGGTGCCTATGTAGATGAAGGTACTATGGTAGATACTTGGGCCACAGTGGGAAGCTGTGCGCAGATTGGTAAAAATGTACACCTTAGTGGAGGCGTAGGAATTGGTGGGGTATTGGAACCATTACAAGCTGCACCAGTGATTATTGAAGACAATGCATTCATTGGTTCCCGTTGTATTGTGGTAGAAGGCGTTCGTGTGGAAAAAGAGGCGGTTTTGGGTGCCAATGTGGTTCTTACAGCCTCGACCAAGATCATAGATGTTACAGGAGATTCTCCTATTGAAATGAAAGGCCGTGTTCCTGCTAGATCCGTTGTGATTCCTGGAAGTTATACCAAGCAATTCCCTGCAGGTGAGTATCAAGTTTCCTGCGCGTTGATTATTGGAAAACGGAAAGAAAGCACTAATAAAAAGACGTCGTTGAATGATGCCCTTAGAGAGCATGATGTGGCTGTGTAAAGAACATTTATATGAAAAAGATTGTATTGCTTAGCATATCCTTGATCATTTTTGCCTGTAACTCTAAAACAAAGGAACCCATTGTAGATGAGGGATTCGAATTAAAGCCCATTCCTTTTCTTAACAAAAATGTATACTTGCCAGAAGATTTTAAAAAAGTGAATATTAATGAATTGGGAGAAATGATTCGTCAAAACCCTAATGGAAATCCTTTAAACGAGCATTATTATAAGATGGCCGTAAGCGTGTATTCATCAACCAATATTGCTCCTGTTTTATATGCCCAAGAAAATGATGACACCAATAATGTTTGGTTCATTCCTGGAAAATACACACCTCTGGATCAAGAACTTATGGATGTTTATGAAAATATGATCGACGAAAGTTTTTTGAGTCGTTCTGAAGATTCAGGTGTTCATTATGAGAAGTTGAATAGTGATCTGCTGCAATTTGGAGCAGCAAAAGCAATTACTTTAAAATACAAGCAATCCCATGAGGGTCAAATAAAATACCTCACTCAATACATCATAACCAAGAATTTGGAAACTTTTTCAGTGATTACACTGAACAGCGAAGACAAAGATTTTTCGCCAATGATTAAAAGCTTGTAGTTAACGGAACTTTCTTCTTCGTATTTTTTTACTATTCACCTTCTTCTGAAAATTCCTTGAATAGTAAGTCATCCAATGATGCACCTCAGTTTCTGACTTCCCGTAAAGTTTTGCATACACTGGAGACATCACGTTGATCATGGTTTTAGATAACCATAGCCTTCTAAAATTATGCATTCGTTTTTTGAAACCCATGGTTTCAAAACGCATTCGGTTAAGATCGATAAGGTAAAAATCGTAGGTACCTTCTTCTACTTCCTTAATCAAGGTATTTCCAGGTGAATGATCTAAAAAATTGATTCCCTTTTCGTGCATTTGAAAGGTAAAGGCAGCAAATTGCTCCAAAATCTCTTTACGATACGGCCATTTGGGGTTATGGTTCAATACCCGGAAATCAAAATCATAATCCAAATGTTTCGAAATATAATAGCTTTCCCTCATCCCTACAGAAAAGGTTTCAGAATAAGCAACGGGAGCAGGGGTTTTTATTCCCAACTCTTGAAGTTTTTTAGCATATTCAAAAGAACGCTTGGCCTTTCCCTTCCTTAAAAATCGATACACCAAACTTTGAAACGCATTGGGAGTCTTGAATTTCTTGATATTGAAGACCTCATCTCCTATTCGAAACTTTTTAATAGCATTGCGTTCGCCCTTCACTACATCATCTCCTGAAACATTGAAGTCTTTTAACAAAGTCATCAATGCATCGTGGCGATCTTTGTAATCATCATGTACAATGAAGTTCGTAGGCATTTTAATTTTTAAAAATTCAAAAAAAAGATACCTTGCGAAGGTAATGCAACCAAAGAAAATTCTTGTCATACAGAACAAAAGAATTGGCGATGTCCTTATCGCTTCGGTATTGGCCAACAACCTAAAGTCACATTTCCCAAACAGCCATATCACCTATTTTGTCTACGATTATACGGTAGGGGTCCTAGAACAAAACCCTAACATAGATCGCATTGTTTTGGCAAAGGATGCCGAATTGAAAAAGTTTCCGGTACTCTTGAAAACCATTCGGAGAATACGAAAGGAGAAATACGATATCATTGTAGATCCCTATGCCAAGTTCCAAAGTAGGATGATATGCTTGTTTTCAAAAGCACCTCAACGAGTAGGGTTTAAACGCAAAGGCAAAAAGTTGAAACTCCCCTACTACACTCAAACCGTTACATTTTTGGATAACGCAAGCCTTTCTTGCGGAAAAGCATTGGAAGATCGCATGAACCTCCTAGAGAAAGCATTTGGGATGAAAGACCCAGATCCGATGTATCGAATTTTTCTAAGTCCTGAAGAACAAAAGTACGATCGTATAAGTTCATTGGAGCGACCTGTAATCATGTTAGGGGTTTTGGGCAGTACACCTAATAAATCATTGCCTTACGAATACACAGCAGAACTCATTGATTATTTGGCTGAAAATTATAGTGCGACACTATTGTTTAACTATGCACCTCACCAAAAAGAGGAAGCTCAAAAAATCTACGGACTTTGCAAACACCAGGAAAAAATAGACTTAAGTATTTATGAAGATTCTATTCGGGGGTTTGTAAAATTGATGAATCAATGTGACCTGCTTATTTCCAATGAAGGAGGCAGTGTACATATTGCAAAAGCACTTAACAAACCTACCTTTACCGTTTATTCCCCATATATCAACAAATCGCATTGGAATAGTTTTGAGGATGGAAAATTGCACGATTCCATTCATTTGTTTGAAGATAATCCAGACGAGTTTGAACTTTTGTCCCGCGAAGAAAAAAAGGAAATTGAAAAGAACCCGGAAGAATTATACCGAAAGCTCACCCCAACCCATATTCTGAATAAATTGAAACCCTATTTGGCACATCATCTTAATTCTCAATCGAAATGAAGTTAAAAGACCGATTTCAACATTGGAAAAGGAAAATGAAATTCAATAGTCAATACTTGCGTGGCAAGTGGGACAAATTGGGGAGTGAAAAAGAAAGCGTTCGTTATGAACAAATAGATGTGCATTTAAACCGTTTCCAGCCATCATCAATTTTAGACCTAGGTTGTGGTGATGGTGTATTAAACCGTAGAATGACCTATGATGGTTTTGAGTCATTTTTGGGAGTAGATTACGCAGATGTCTCCATAAAAAAAGCAAGGAGTCATAAGTATCCAAAGGCCACTTTTGAAACGCATGACCTCCTTAATTTTACACCCAAAGAAATCTACGATGTCATCATTCTAAATGAGGCTTTTTATTACATTCATGATACTGAGCGTTCCCGTGTGTTGAACAATATTTTATCAGGACTTCATGAGAATGGAATCTTAATTGTTTCCATTTTTAGGGAAGGTGCTACTTGTTGGGAATATTTCAAGGAAAATCCAACTCTAAAGGAAGAAGCTTTTGATGTGGTACACAGTAAATTGGATGACACTTACTGGAAAGTGGGAGCTTATTCTAAGTTATGAATTAATTGAGAGATTAGTATTGAGTATTGAGATGTTAGTGCGAGTAGATAATTTTCTAGGATGCCGAGTGTTCTGTAAAGCAGAACGTATCGAGGTGTCTAGAAAAAGGTACTAAATACGGAACTTTAATCAATTGGACACCTCGATACAATCCTAAAGGGTTACTCGGCGCCCTATATTTATCAATCAGACTTTGGGCCTTTTACAATTCCGTGTTCGGTCCATTTCTTATTTTCGTCTTTCACTGCCTTGCGAATGGCAAGATTTCGATCTAAGGACTCTTTGGTTTTATAACCACGGGCATGGTCCAAATGCAATACGATAGCCTTGTGACGTATTTGCTTCGGTTTTAAACCATAGTTTTCCAGACGTTCTCCTAATTCACGGTCTGGTCCTCCATATTGCATCCGTTCATCATATCCATTGATAGCAATAAGATCTTCTTTCCAAGCACTGGAATTACAGTTATTGAAACTCGCATTGGTAGGTGTTATAAAATCCAATAGCGAAGCTATGACTGGACCACTGTTCAGTTTTAAAGACTGGGTACCTTTTAATTTGTCTTGCTGTTTCAACCAAGCAACATCAAAACAACGTTCGGTACGGATATCATCTTCATCAATTACTTCGCTAGTTTTCATAGGTAATTTACAATATCCACCCGAAAGAAAGTATCCTTCTTCAGCATACTTGGCATGTACTTCCAGAAAATCCTTTCTCGGAATACAATCTCCATCAGTAAAAAGAACGTAAGGCATATTGGCCTCCGTAATTGCAATATTCAGAATGCGTTGTCTTCGGTAGCCATCATCTTCATGCCAAATATGACGCAATGGAACTGGATAATCTTCCTGAAAAGATTCAATAAGCTCCCTAGTAGTTTCCCGTGAGCCATCATCTGCAACAATAACCTCAAAATGATTGTATGTTTGGTATTTATACCCTTCCAATACCTTACGGAGCCACTCTTCCTTATTGTAAGTACTAACGATAACCGAAATGCCTAAACTATCCAAAATTGCATTGTTTTTATTGGTTGCAAAGGTAACGAACTTTACGCTTACATCGGCAAAATGATTACCTTTGAGCCGTGCCAACACTTAGCATTATCATGCCCACTTATAACGAGGAAGCTTATGTAGAAGCAGCCTTGCGTTCTGTCCGATTTGCGGATGAGATCATTGTTATTGATAGCTACAGTAAAGACAAAACCCCTGAGATTGCCCAAAAGTATGCTACAATCTTCTTGCAACGGGAATTCGATAACTTTTCCAACCAAAAAAACCATGCTTTGGCAAAGACCACCTCTGATTGGATTCTTTTTCTGGATGCCGATGAGCGTATTACCTATCCTTTGCAATTGGAAATTAGAAATGCCTTAGAGATAGGTAAACATCAAGGTTATAAACTAAATTTTCCACATTTCTATATGAACCGATTCCTATATCATCACAGCAGTAATGTGTTACGCTTGGTAAAAAGGGAAGGCACTAAATATACAGGGGTGGTGCATGAGAAGTTACAAGTAAATGGTAGCGTAGGATCTTTAAAAAACCCTGTCCTTCATTATACTTATAAAGGATTGGAACACTATATCCAAAAAAGAGAAAGCTACGCATGGTTTCAGGCAGAACAACTTCAGAAAAAAAATAAAAAAGCTTCCTTATTCCTTCTATTCTTTAAACCTACATGGCGGTTTTTCAGCTCTTATATTTTAAAAGGTGGTTTTAAAGATGGAATTCCAGGACTAAGCATATCTGCCATTAATGCCTATGGAGTCTTTCAACGGTATGCCAAATTAATCCTCCTGAAAAAGGACATGCGCTAAAACCATTTACCGTACTTCAATCTTCTTTTAAATTTGGAAAGGCTCCACTCCCCTTTTACATCAATCCTATTGATCTCGAACGTATTTTTGAACGGAAATGAATTCACCCGATTCCCAATCCGCAATCCAAATTGAAAACCATGGTCATTTAAATGTTGAAAGAATACCTTCTTACCTTCAGCATCTCTTGGAAACTTACCATAAGGATAAGCTACTGAAGGATGAAAGGACAATCCCATATCTGAAACCACCTGAAAAGCTTTTTGAGTATCTTCTTCAATTTCAGCTCCAGAAAGTTCACTGTATTTTTTATGTGCATAACTGTGATACGACAACTCTATAAGATTGGAAGATAAATTTTGTAAAGCCGCCAAATCCATAATAGATTCTGGATCTGTATTCCAGCGGTCTTTATCTCCAATGTATTGCAACGGAATAAAGAAAGTAGCCTTTAGCTGGTATTTTTCCAATAGCGGTACAGCATACTCCAGCTGATTTACATAGCCATCATCAAATGTAATGACTACGTTCCGGCTATGTGTAAGTTGATCAAGCGATTGTAATTCAGAAAGATGGTAGCTTTTATATCCTTTAGCAATCAAATACCTAAATTGATCTTCTAGTTTATCTATAGCAACGGTTAAACCTTCACTCTTGTGAGGGTCTACTTTATGATACATTAAAATAGGAAGTTTTGCCACTGTTTATCAAATCGTAATCCTTGTAAAATTATTACTTTTACCCAAATTAAAAGCCACTTTTGGAGCAGGATACAAAAATTAGTGCGTTAGCCATTACTTTAAATGAGGGTAGTGTGATAGAAGCCTTCATTAAAAGTCTCCATTTTGTGGATGAAATCATTATTGTAGATTCCTACAGCACAGACAATACCATTGCCTTAGCCTCACAGTATGATAAGGTGAAATTAGTTCAGCGTAAATTCGATAATTTCAGCGAACAGAAGAACTTTGCTATTGCTCAAGCCTCTCATGAATGGGTTCTGTTTTTTGACCCCGATGAGGAAATCACAGAAGTACTTGCCCAAGAAATCCAAAACGTGCTTAAAAACCCAAGAGCAGACGCCTACAGTGTAAAACGGCAATTGCATTTCATGGGGAAACGAATAAAATACAGTGGTTTCCAGACCGATTGGGTGGTCCGGGTTTTTAAAAAGTCACACTGTAAGTACAATGGAAACTTGGTTCACGAGACCTTGGATGTATCTGGAACAACGGCAAAATTAAAATCCAGGCTTCCACATCATACCTACAAAAGCTTAGATGATTATACGGGCAAACTACATAGGTATAGTGCCCTACAAGCCCGTAGGTTATACGAAAAAAAGAAAAAACCTAAGTTCTATCATTTTCTCTTCCGTCCTTTCTATCGGTTTTGGCATCAATATTTACTTCGATTGGGAATCTTAGATGGCAAAGAAGGGTTTATCTTAGCCTATATCAATGCTTTTTCTGTGTTTAAACGATATGTTAACCTTTGGTTACTGTACCGTAAGATTAACTAATGTTCCATGCCAAAAACAATCTACGTACTGCACAAAAACGGAGCTCCCAGCCATTATTATGCATTGAGCTATTTGGCAAAGCAACATGGATATAAATTAGCTTACCGCGAATTCTCTATTCTCAGTAAGTTTTACAAAGGAATCATTAGAGGACGATGGAAGCAGGTTTGGAAGCAGTTTACCAATGCCCTATTTATGCTATCGCTATTGTTTGGCAAGAACAAAAAAGTAGTTTTGGGTATTGCGCCTTTCGATCCCAAATTAAAATCCCTTTTGCCTTTACTGAAAAAACAACAATTATATTATCACACCTCTTGGACCTATTGGGATGGAAGCTTTCACCCCAAAAAGAAGAAGAACAACCCAAAGGTGATGCAAGTATGGAAATCCTTTTTGGAAGTACATTGCGAACACATTTTTGCCGTAAATCAGCAAGGAAAAGAACAGCTAACATCAAATTATCGAATTCCCGATAGCAGTATAAGTGTTGTACATCATTCCCTGCATCCTGATTTTGCTGAAAGAAACATTCAAGAACGCAAACCCAACAGCTTTATCTATATAGGAAGACTCACGCCCGAAAAAGGAATTCAGGAATTATTGGAGTTTTTTGCTGAAAACCCTTCGGCAATACTTACAATCATCGGGGATGGTAAAATGGAGCCAGAAGTCCAAAGCTATGCAAATGAACATTCCAACATTATATGTAAGGGTTATGTTTCTGGAAAGGAAGCGTTAAAAAAAGAACTGAGCATCCATGAATATTTGGTGTTGAATTCGAAAAAAACTTCAAAGTGGGAAGAACTCTTCGGAATTATAATCATAGAAGCCATGTCTCAAGGAACCCTCCCTATAGCTTCCAGTCATAGTGGCCCAAAGGAAATCATTCACGAAAGTTTTGGCTACTTATTTGAAGAAGGGAAAATTACGGGTACTTTAGCTAGTATATTGAAAACCCCTTCATTTACGGAGGAAAAATCGAACCGTGCCATAGAAGCATCTAAGGCATATACTATTGAAAACGTTTCAAAACGTTGGCAGGCTATTTTTAAATTATGATAGACGTAAGTTGCATCCTTATCAATTATAATTCCAGTGATTACACTTTACAATGTGTCGCTTCTCTCTTGGAAAATACCCAAAATGATCTGGATTTTGAAATTGTAGTGATAGACAATGCTTCGGCTTATGACAAGTATCTATTTTTAAAGGAAGGTTTGGAAAAAATAGATTCTCCCAAAGTAACCCTTGTACGAAGTCTTCTTAATACTGGTTTTGGTGGTGGAAATATGATTGGTGTTGAAAATGCCAAGCCCTGCCGATACTATGCATTCATCAACAACGACACCTTAATGGTAAGTCCTAATACCCTGAAACAACTGTTTCAATTTATGGAAACCAACCCCAAAGTGGGTATGTGTTCCCCGCAAATGTTGGATCACGATGGAGGTTTTAGAAGAACTATAGATCATTTTGCTTCCCCAGCTAGAGAGATCTTAAAAAGAGGATTCTTGGAGTTCATCAATCCAAAACGTTATCCAAATAGAAAGAAGACTTACAGTGAACCACTTAAGGTTGATTATGTACAAGGAGCCTTTATGTTTGTAGATGCAGAGGCTTTTACAGCCGTCGGAGGTTTTGACACCAATCTATTTCTCTACTATGAGGAAAGTGATCTAAGCAGAAGATTATTACAACTAAAACAGAAGGTTGCCTATTTGCTCCCTCAATTGGAATACATTCATTACGAAAGCGCCAGTTCCAGTAACAACATCACCATGAAGATTGAACAGAAGATCTCCCTTTTCTATTATATACGAAAGCATTTTGGGTGGCTCTGGTTTAAAGTTGTGCAGATATACTTCTGTATTCGCTACTTTTTCTCTGCGTTATTTAAACCCAAATACTGGCCTCTTTTCAAACTCATGTTGACAGGGATGCCCCTTGCCCATTCATTAAAACACAAACAATCCACCCTAGATGCGTAAGGTTGCCCTCATAGAAGCTGGTGATTTTCATGACGAATGTCTGCACAGCCAGATTCAGTATCTGAAAGATCCCAACACAGAGGTGACTTTGTTCTGTCACAGTGCATTAAAGCCCAGGGTAGATTCGCTTTCCGATGTTCATGAAATTGTTTATTTGGATCTATCATCCAAATGGAAGAAATATAAGAGCTGGTATCGTACTTGGCGAAAAATTGTAACAGGAGTGTTTTCCGTGGTTATTTTTAACAGTGCCGAGAGTAATATTGTGAAATTGATTTCCTTTCCTTTTCCAAAGCGTATAAAATTGGTAGGAACACTTCACAATGCACACAATCTATTTGAAAAAGCAAAACAAAAAAAGGTAACCAAACAAATTGACACCTATCTTACCCTTAATGACTTTGTTTCCGAAAACATAGCAAAGGAAAAACTGACCTCAAAAAAGGTGGGAAGTTATTACCCCATATTCTTTCCAGCATATCCCAGTTTGTTGCAAAAACCAAACGGGGAAGTATGGATTACCGTCCCTGGGGTTATTTCCATGAATAAAAGGGATTATAGCATCTTCAAAAACTGGATACTGCCCAACCATGTAAAAATCATTTTCTTGGGTAGACCAGAAAATGAAGAAGCAGCAAAATTTGTTGAGAAAGCAAAAGGGTATCCTTCTGCCAATAATTTTGTGTTTTTTGATGCTTTTGTTTCTAATGAGTTGTTCTATGACTACATCCGAAACAGTGATTACATCATGCCACTCATACATCCCAACAATGCTTTCTTTGAACGCTTTAGAAAGTACAAGATATCTGGAAGTTACAATTTGGCCTTTGGTTATCGTATCCCCTTATTGATGGAACAATCGTTTAACGACATCACCGATTTTCAGGAAAATGCCATTTTCTATGATTATCTAGAAGTGGGAAATCTATTCAACACGCTAGAAAAAACAAAAAAATCCTTCTACCAAAATCCCAAATGGCAATTCGAATTTCAGAAACAAAACTATTTACGGCTTATCTTTGGAGATTCAAATTAAAAGATCTGTATGCGAGAAGAAATTCAAAAAGCAATTTCAATACTTAAAAAAGGCGGACTTATTTTATATCCTACCGAAACGGTTTGGGGCATTGGTTGCGATGCCACCAATGAAGAAGCGGTAGAAGCGGTGTATGAATTGAAGAAAAGAGCCGAAAGCAAGGCCCTCATCTGTTTGGTAAGTGATTTTAAAATGCTGAACCAATATGTGGAAGACGTACCTGAAGTAGCTTACGATATTCTAAAATACGCCGTAAAACCTACATCGATCATTTACGACAAACCTATACGGGTAGCCGAAAATTTAATTGCCGATGACAATTCGTTGGCTATACGGGTAACCAAAGATGAATTTTGCCGCAGCTTGCTTCGAAAATTTCGTAGACCCTTGGTTTCAACCTCAGCCAATATAAGTGGAGAGAAAACACCTGCTACCTTCAAAGAAATAAGCCCCGAGATTTTGGAAGGCGTGGACTATGTCGTAAATTTGCACACGAATAAAAAACCCGCAAAACCGTCAGCTATCATTAAATTGAAAAACGACGGAACGGTCAAGGTTATCAGAGATTAATGTCTACAATTCCCAATTATAAAAGCGCACTTCAACACCCCATTTTCAATACGATATCACAAGCTGCTTCCATTCAAAAAGTAGACTGTTATGTTATTGGAGGGTTTGTGAGGGATTATATCCTGAAACGGGGAAATGCCAAAGATGTAGATGTTGTGGCCATTGGTAGTGGTATCGATTTAGCCAAACAAGTCTCTTCACTGCTTCCTAACAAGCCCAAAGTATCTATTTTTAAAAATTATGGTACGGCCATGCTCAAAAACCAAGATATTGAGTTGGAATTTGTTGGTGCTCGAAAAGAAAGCTATCAAGAAAACAGTCGTAATCCAGCCGTAGAAGGAGGCACTTTGGAAGATGACCAGAACCGAAGGGATTTTACTATTAATGCTTTGGCAATTAGCCTGAATGCTAAAGATTACGGGACTCTTTTAGATCCATTTAATGGCGTAGAAGATTTGGAGAACAAATGTATCCGAACCCCTTTAGATCCTGATATTACTTATAGTGACGACCCTCTAAGAATGTTACGCGCTATAAGATTTGCCACTCAACTTAATTTTCACATTGAAAAGGAATCCCTAGAAGCTATTTCACGCAATGCCGATCGTATAAAGATTATTTCTCGAGAACGAATTGTAGATGAAATCCATAAAATCTTAGCAGCACCAGTTCCTTCCATCGGGTTTACATTGTTGCACAACACGGGTCTGTTACCTTATATATTCCCAGAACTTATTGCCTTAAAAGGGATTGAAGAAAAAGAAGGGCAACGACACAAAGACAACTTCTGGCATACGTTAGAAGTGGTAGATAACATTGCCCATACTACAGACAACCTTTGGTTGCGATGGGCTGCCTTGCTTCATGACATAGGTAAAGCACCTACTAAACGTTTTGACAAACGTAATGGATGGACCTTTCACGGGCATGAATTTGTAGGTTCAAAGATGGTCTACAAGCTTTTTAAGCGTCTTAAAATGCCTCTAAATGAAAAGATGAAATTTGTGCAAAAAATGGTACTTATGAGTTCCCGCCCCATTGTTTTGGCAACCGATGTCACTGATAGTGCGGTACGACGATTGGTATTTGATGCTGGTGACTATGTAGAAGATCTTATGACACTTTGTGAGGCTGATATTACCACCAAAAATCCAAATCGTTTCAAAAAATACCACAACAACTTTAAGTTGGTTAGACAGAAAATAAAAGAGGTAGAAGAACGCGACCGGGTCCGAAATTTTCAACCGCCTGTCACTGGAGAAGAAATCATGAAGACCTTTGGATTGAAACCTTGCCGTGAGATTGGCACCATAAAAGAAGCCATTAAGGAAGCTATCCTTGAAGGTGAAATTCCAAACGAGTACGAGGCAGCAAGAGAATATATGCTCAAAAAAGGACTCGAAATTGGATTAAAAGAAGTCTAAACCACTATGAAAGACCACAAAAAAGTAATCTACTGGCTATTAACTGGGTGTGTATTAATCTTTATTATGGTTGTAGTAGGTGGCATTACCCGTCTTACCCACTCTGGTCTTTCCATCTCTAATTACAAACTTATTTCTGGCACCATTCCCCCTATGAATGATGCTGAATGGCAAGAGGCTTTCGAACTCTATAAACAATATCCAGAATATCAAAAGATCAATTATGACTTTACCCTAACGGAGTTTAAGGATATTTACTTTTGGGAATGGATTCACCGGGTCATTGGCCGATTGATCGGCATAGTATTTTTCCTTCCTTTCCTCTACTTTTTAATCCGAAAGCAATTGTCTAGATCTACAATACGAAAATGCATCATTCTTTTAGGACTGGGTGCTTTTCAAGGCTTTCTGGGCTGGTATATGGTTAAGAGTGGTTTGGTAGATCGTCCAGATGTGAGCCATTACCGTTTGGCCATGCACCTCACCACAGCTTTCATCACCTTTGCTTATACCTTATGGGTTGCTCTGGATTTAATGTTTCCAGAGAAAAAAGACATTCAAAAAGGATTTCGCAACCTGATTCGTTGGGGTATGGGAGTTTTGTTACTTCAAATTATTTATGGAGCCTTTGTAGCAGGACTGGATGCTGGATGGATTCATAATCATTGGCCTCTTATGAGTGATGGAAAGCTCATTCATGAAACCGTTACCATAGAGCATGAACCGGTTTGGAAGAATTTTGTGGAAGGAAAAAGTGGGGTTCAATTTGTTCATCGTTATCTAGCTTATATAGTGGTTATACTTATTGGGGTTATTGCTTACAAAGGGAGAAAATACAATCTTTCTCAATTTCAGAAAAAAGGAATACAGCTTTTGGTAAGTCTGGTGCTTGTTCAATTTGTTTTGGGAGTATTGACCTTGGTATTGCAAGTTCCCGTTTGGCTAGGGGTGATGCACCAAGTAGTTGCATTTTTTCTGTTGGCAGCTATGACCTTCACCTTGCATCGGTTTAGCAAATAACACAACGTAAAAAACCGATACGCACTACCTTTTCAATAGGAATATATTGTAACTTTGCCGTCCTAATTTTTACGAGATGATCTATAGATTTAGAGCTATTTTAGACACCCATGAAGATGTATTTCGGGACATAGAGATAGAAGCATCCAATACTCTGGAAGATCTTCACAATACCGTTACCCAATCTTTTGGTTTTGGTGGTCAGGAAATGGCTTCATTTTATATTAGTAATGACCTTTGGGAGCAAGGAGAAGAAATTGCGTTATTCGATATGAGCGATGAACCCGGTAGTGTTAGGGTTATGAGCGAAACTCTTTTGGAAGATGTTGTAAATAAAGACCAAACCAAACTCATTTATGTATATGATTTCTTCAATCTATGGACATTTATGGTAGAATTGGCGGAGATAGCTGAATATGAAGAAGGGCGTACTTATCCCAACCTCATGTTTGCCCATGGACAAATTCCAGATGAAGCTCCAGACAAAGAATTTGTAGCAGATAATGCTGGCGATGATGAAAATGATGAGGATTATGACTTAGATCCAGAAGATTACGATAACCTCGATTTTGATGAAAACTGGAACTAACCCTTCATATAACTAATTGAATAAACTACCCACCCAATGATCAACCTATACGGAACCCATATTACTTCGCTTTCCATTCATCGCGTAGGAAACAAAAGCAGAAATGAAGGTATTTTGTTATCTGCTAATCCTTATGAAATGGACGACGAACTGGCTCCCCTTATGAAAGAGTTTTTCCTAAAACCCTTTCGGGACAAGGAAGAAAACTACTTTCAGTTTTTCCATGATGCAGATTTGGAGTTCCACGATTTATACAATTATGTTACTCAAGTCTTCGAGAATCCTGACGATATCCATGATGTAAGTAAGAAGATTTCTAAACATCTGTTTGATCAGTCCATGCACCCACATATAAAAAGTGGAGAAGTATACGTTACCTATCTGGAAAACCTTCAGATTGATAACGAACGGGTTGATGCGATTGGGATTTTTAAATCAGAACTGAAACAGGACTTTCTACAATTTTCAGAAAAAGAAAATCAATTGGATGCCTTCCTTCAACAAGGAGTCAATTTGAACAAATTAGACAAAGGTGCCCTCATCTTTAATGTGAAGAAAGAAGAAGGCTATAAGATACTGTCTGTTGATAGCAACCGTTATGATGCGCGTTACTGGCTAGAGAGTTTTCTAGGAGTGGAAGCATTTGAAGATGAAAATTTCTTCACCAAAAAATATTTGAAATTCTGTCAGGACTTTGCCAAGGATGTGGTATTGCCAGCCGAAGACAAAAAAGAAGAAGTGTTATTCATGAACCGAGCGGTGAATCACTTCGCTAAAAATGATCTTTTTGAAGAATCTGCCTTTGTGAACGAAGTGATAGACAATCCTGATCTCGTTCCTGAATTTAAGCACTACAAAACCGAACAAGCTCCTAAATACAAAATCGAGGATCTTACCTCCTTCCCTATTGCCAATACTGCAGTAACAGCGGCTCGGAAAAAGATAAAAAATGTGATAGAACTGGATACCAATATCCAGATCAAGATGGATTTCATCAATCCCGAAAGTGCTGAGAAATTTGTGGAAAAAGGATGGGACGAGGAAAAACAGATGTACTACTACTTGGTGTATTTTAACAAGGAGCAAAAATCTTAAGATTTAAGTTCCACGACATAATTTCGTATCTTTATAGGAGTCTTATCCTTACCTTAGGAATGATTTTTGCTGCTAAAAAAAGAAAAAACACTATGAAAACTATTACGAAATTCCTTTTTATTTGCGCTTTTGTTCTTGTAGGTGCTAGTTGCTCTAACGACGACGATGGTAAATCAACTACGCTGATATTTACACCTCTTGCCGAAATTTCCAATTCTGAAACACTTACCTATGATATTGGGGTTTTTGGAGATTCAGAACTTACCACGATCATCTTTCAAGCAGAAAATGCTATAACCAGTGAACTCAGGGAGAATCCGGAAACGGGCAATATTGAATATGTATATCAGGCCCAAGCTGGTTTCATTGGTACTGACAGGGTACATATCCAAACCGAGACTGGTCCACTGGGAAGCCCAGATAGTAGTCCCGTAATGATTGCCAAAATCACGATAAAAGTTTCTGAGTAGTATTTCACAATATTTTCCAAAAGTTCTAATCCGCTTGTAACATAAATGGGGATGGTTCGTCATATGGACAACTAATCAGCAAAACCAATTTTTGTGCAACCGATACTCACTATAAATAACCTTACCAAACGGTTTGGTCCCCTTACGGCAGTAAAAAACCTGACGTTTACCATAGAAAAAGGGAATGTATACGGAATCTTAGGACCTAATGGAAGTGGAAAATCCACTACCCTCGGGATCGTTTTGAATGTCGTTAATAGGACTTCAGGCGATTTTAAATGGTTCAATGGTACCGAAACTACCCATGAAGCACTTAAAAAAGTAGGAGCTATTATTGAGCGCCCTAACTTTTATCCATACATGACTGCCGTTCAAAATTTAGAACTGGTCTGTAAAATTAAAGGGGTAGACGGCTCCAATGTGCTTGAAAAACTGGAAATCGTAGGTCTTTTGGACCGCAAGGACAGTAAGTTTAAAACTTTTTCCTTGGGAATGAAGCAACGATTAGCAATTGCTTCTGCCCTTTTAAACGATCCGGAAATCCTTATTCTTGATGAACCAACCAACGGATTGGATCCACAGGGAATTCACCAAATCCGGGAAATTATCAAAAAAATTGCTTCACAAGGAACGACCATTCTTTTAGCTTCTCACTTATTGGATGAAGTAGAAAAAGTATGTAGTCATGTGGTGATCCTCCGCAAGGGAGAAAGTCTCTATACTGGAAGTGTGGACGGCATGAACGCGAGTCATGGTTTCTTAACATTACAGAGTAGTAATAATGAAACCCTATTGAAAGAACTTGAAGCTATGAATGCTTTTACTTCCATAAAAAAGGAAGGCGATCAACTTATTGCCTACCTCAACAAACCTATGGATGCAGGGAGCATAAATGAACATTTGTTTTCAAAAGGTATTGCACTTTCCCATCTCGAAAAGCGGAAAGAAAGTCTTGAAGAACTATTCCTCGAAATCACCCAAAACAACTAACCATGCTTCGATTACTCAATATAGAATTACACAAATTACGGTATAACAAGTCTGCAAAGGCCATCTCTATCGTATACTTTTCATTGATTTGTTTTATTGCCCTTATTGTATCCATAGAGTTCAATTTTGGAGGGGTAAAATTTCGGGTGGCCGATCAAGGGATTTTCAACTTTCCTTTTATATGGCACTTCAATTCATGGGTAGCCGCTTGGTTAAAAATATTTTTTGCAGTTGTAATTGTATCCATTGTAGCCAATGAATATAGTTACCGCACCTTAAAACAGAACCTCATTGACGGTCTCAGCAAAAAAGAGTTCCTAACATCCAAATTTCTTACAGTACTACTATTCTCTGTAGCTTCTACAGTTTTTCTTTTCGTAGTATCGTTAATCTTAGGATTGTTCTTCTCTGATTACAAAGAACTGGGGATTATTTTTAGTGATATGCAGTATATCTTGGCCTATTTCCTAAAACTAGTCTGTTTCTTTAGCTTCTGTATGTTTTTGGGAATCTGGGTAAAACGATCAGCATTCGCCTTAGGATTTTTGGGATTGTGGCAGGTAGTAGAAGGTATTATAGCTGTGATTTTCCAGTACATTAGAGTAAAGACAGATGTAGACTTGTTTAAATCTGTTTACAACTTCTTACCGCTTAATGCCATGTCTGACCTTATTGTTGAACCTTTTACCCGATTTGGAGCCGTACAGTCTGCCGCTAACCAGTTAGGAGAGAGTTTTGATAAGGATTATGACCTACAATTCATGAATGTGATTATTGTATTGGGCTGGACTGTCTTATTCATCTATTGGTCTTATGTGATCCTTAAAAGACGGGATTTATAAACCCAAATTTCCTGTATAGCTTTGTAGCAAAGGCGATGGTAAATATTTGTATATTTAACTATCAATTCATTTGCTATGAAACGAATCAAGAAAACGGCACTTGCTCTGTTGTTATTACTTCCTATGCTTTCTATGGCACAGGAAGTAACACTTTTCCAACAGTTTGAAGGCAGGTATACCTATCTTTCTTTTGGAAACACCCTCAATACTGGTGAAAATACTGGAGGCAACACACCCTGCGAGATCCTTTCCGAAAGTAGCGCTGATTTTCTGTTGGAAACCGACCAAGGCCTTATTGCTGCCTATTTGTACTGGGCCGGTTCTGGAGCGGTAGATCCCGATGTCGTTTTAAACGGAAATCCAATTACCGCTGAGCGGACTTTTCTATTCGATTTAGACCAAGGAATCCACATCTATTCTGGAGGATATGCAGATATTACTGCATTGGTAAATAGTATTGGAAATGGCTCTTATACGCTTTCTGAATTTACTCCAGATATTACTCCAGATGTTTATTGCGCTTTCCCGGGAAATACCACCAATTTTGGAGGTTGGGCGATAACCGTTGTTTATGAAGATCCAGATCTTCCTTTAAATCAAGTAAGCATCTTTGATGGTTTTGAATCCGTTTCCGTTGCCAATCCAAATCTGTCCATACAGTTAACAGATTTGGAAGTGGTAGATAATGCTGAAGCTAAAATTGGATTTCTGGCTTGGGAAGGCGATGAAATCTTAGCAACTAACGAAACCCTTCGCCTTAACGGAACACTACTAAGTAATCCACTAAATCCAGTTGACAATGCCTTTAATGGCACAAACACATTTACCAATAGTTCAGACTTATACAATATGGATATCGATCAATATAGTATTGAAGATCTCATACAACCTGGTGATGTGGAAGCCCTAATAGAGCTTACTTCCAGCCAAGATTTAGTCGTCGTCAACAATGTAGTCACAGTATTAAATACAGCCCTTCCTGATGCAACAATAACCATGGACAATATTGTAAATCCTAAAGGATGCGGAAACCGTGAAATTACGATCGATTATACCGTATACAATACGGATGGAACTGACCGATTACCGCCAGTTGATATTGGTTTTTTTGCAGATAACACCCTTATTGAAGAAACACAAACTACGGCAATCATTCTATTTGGAGAATCTGAAAGCGGATCCATTACCTTTACAGTTCCGGATGGTGTCCCTGCTGATTTTCTTCTCAGGGCCATTGTAGATCCTTTTGATGAAATCAATGAACTTGATGATGACAATAATGAAGACAATATAGAATTTCATCTATTGGTATTTCCAGAAATTGGCAACATCCGAGATTTAGAACTTTGTGACGTTGTAGGCACCGAATTGTTTGATCTTACAGAAGCTACCCCTTCCATAGACCCTAATGACACCCTAAGCTATCATCATACCCAAGACGATGCCGAAAACAATACAAATCCTATAGAAGGAGACATCTCCAACTATGAAAACACAACCAACCCTGAAACTATTTGGATTCGTGTCTCTAATCCTGATTGTTTTGTAGTAGATAGCTTTGCAATAGAAGTTATTACTTGCCCATTGCCAGATGCAACCGTATCTATTGACAATGAAATTTATGCATGTAGACAAAGAGACTTACTAATAGACTACACCGTATACAATACAGACGGAACTGCAGATTTACCCTCTGGTACCCTAATAGCTTTCTATGGAGATTTACAGCTCATTGCAACCTCACAAACTCAAAACACAATTCCTATTGGAGGCAATGAAATTGGGAGTCTAGAAGTTACCTTACCAGAAAGTTTACCCAACACTTTTGTTTTGGTAGCCATTGTGGATGATGACGGTACAGGTTTGGGAGCAGTAGAAGAGTTGAATGAATTCAACAATGAGTTTGATATCGTAGCAGAGTTTGGAACCATTCCGCCTATTACAGAATTACCAACGTTGATAGAATGTGATCGTGGATTTGAAATGGCTTTTTTCAATCTTAGTGCCCAAGATGAATTGATTACCGAAAACACTGAGGGAACATTCAATTATTTCCTTTCACAAGAAGATGCAATTGCCAACACCAACCCTATTTTAGATACAGCCCAATTTCAGAATACCAGTAATCCGCAAATGATTTATGTGCGATTGGAAAATGAAATTTGTTTTACCACAACTTCCTTTCAATTAGAAGTAGAACAGTGCCCTCCTATTATCTATGATGGAATTTCCCCAAATGGAGATACTTTAAATGATGTATTGCACATGGACTATGTCGTAAATGTTTTCCCAGATTTTAATCTGAAAATCTACAGTCGTGAAGGGAATCTAATTTACGAAGGTGGAAATGACAACGGTGAATGGGATGCCATTCCTAATACCGGGATTTTATACCAAGACAAGTTTGTTCCAGTAGGGACCTATTACTATGTATTGGTATTAAATCATCCCAACTTTCCAGAACCATTCTTAGGAGATGTTTATGTAAATTATTAATCTCTTTACTAAAAGGGTTCCTTTTTCTTGATAAAATTTCTTTATTTTTATAGGTACGCTAACACCTTCCAATATGAAAGAAAAAAATGCCTACATCCTTGGTACCGACGCCCAAGAACTACATCGTTTAGGAGTACAACATCAAATTTGGGCTGAAGAAGCACAACGGGGGTGGCATTTGGCAAAATTTAGAGCAGGTCATACGTTACTGGATTTAGGCTGCGGCCCAGGATTCTGCACCAAGGAAATGGCTTATTTGGCCGGTGAAGAAGGAAAGGTAATTGGTGTTGACAAATCTGAAGCATATATTGAACATCTAAAGCATATCTCAGACTTATATCACTTAAATATTGATCCTAGATTAGCAGATTTCAATGAGATGAATCTACCCCCTAATAGTTTAGATGGTATGTATTGTCGTTGGGCTATGGCATGGTTACCCAACCCTAAAGAAATTCTTCAAAAAGTATACGATGCCCTAAAACCTGGAGGAAAAATGGTGATCCATGAATATTATGACTGGTCCACCCACCAAACTGAACCAGAATTACCTGGGTTGAAAAAAGCCATAACAGCAGCTTTAAGGAGTTTTAAAGACTCCCTTGCAGAAATTGACATAGGGCGGGAACTTCCTACCACACTGTCGCAAATGGGCATGAAGATCAACAACCTACGATTGATGTCCAAACTGGCCACTCCCAACGATGTGACTTGGCAATGGCCCAAAACTTTTTACCATAGTTACTTCCCTAGATTAAAGGATATGGAACTTCTTACTGAAGAAGAAGTACAACTAGCTTTGGAAGATATGGACGCATTGGAAAACACCCCTGGAGCTACGCTGTGCTGCCCCATGATGATAGAAGTAATTGCTGAAAAGTAAATAGCTACGAACCATTAGCAATCAATTAGAGAACAAATAATAATTAGACCTTAGAATAGATTATGCCGTTTATTAGCTTAAAAGAACAACAACCAGAAAGAAAGGGCATGTACAAAGTGCATGTGAAAAGAAAAGACGGATCAATTGACGAATTTGTCGGAGATTGGACAGGGACTGATTTTAGGCCTTATAACTGGGATTGGGAAAAAGGTGATGAAGTTATTGCTTGGAATGAATAATAATTGGGTCACACAAGTATATCATTGCCAAAAATTAGATTAGATAAATCGTTGCCAATAAAATACAAACCAAGACAAGAGCTACATAAGTTACTTTTTTCCATTTTGGTTTTATAGCATCACTTTTATATAGTCCGTAAATCCCAACAGGAGGCCAAAAAAATAACAAAGCGCCAACCATCTGTGGATCGTTATACCATTTAACTTTAGTTATCATTCTTGTAGATTATGAAATTTATTTCTGATTCAATCCTAAGATAGTGATTATTTTCTACTTACGATATTACGCATAACAATTAAGGTTGTTTTCTTATATTTTTTACAAGCCATAATCTATCGGCTTAGTTATCAACTATGTATGGAAGTAAGTATTACTAAGTAATTCTACCCGTTTTTAAAATTCGGGCATTTCTACTCTAATAAAATCTACCGTATTACCTGACCTTTGGAATGTAATTAAAAGCCAATTATTTGATTGAGTAGCTACTATCAGCTTTAATTACAAAGACGGAATCCGAAAAGTCTATTTAAAAAGAGTAGGATATATTATTAAAAAATAAATATCATGAGTAATCAAATCAAACACGCGCCATTAGATATGGCAAAAGCAAATGAAGCAGAAGGTGAAAAATATGTACAAGGTAAATTAGCATTAATCTATCCAAACCAAGGTCATTTTTCTGTTGGAGTTTATGGAACCGGAAGTGTAAACCCCGGTCAGTATAGTTTAGCACCAGATTGCGTAGGAGGTGTGGAAGCTGCCAGTGCTGGTATTCCTTATGGGGCTAGTTTTTGGGGTGTTCTTGATAGTCAAAACAGAATAACACGTTTTGCAATTTATTCGCCTACATGGCCTAAATAAAAAATCAAAATCACTGGTTCATTAGGGTTCATATTTATTTGAGCCCTTTTTTATTTTTAAAAAATAAGCCAAGACCCTATTTATTGGTTATCTAGTCAAAACTTAATTGTGCATAACCATAGATCCCTTCATAATTGAAAAAAATCAATACTTTTTATTGGAAATTGACATGTTGGTGTCGTTATGCATGTTCCGAATTTTGTGAATATTATAATGCCTGAGATTCCGTAAATTTGCAGCTCACAAAAGAAGTATGAAATTCAAAATCGTTTCCGATTTTAAACCCACTGGAGATCAGCCCGAGGCCATTAAAGCTTTGGTCAATGGTATTGAAACCGGAGAGCCTTACCAAACCCTTCTGGGAGTTACTGGAAGTGGAAAAACTTTTTCAGTAGCTAATGTTGTAGAACAAGTTCAACGTCCAACCTTGGTATTAGCTCATAACAAAACCCTTGCAGCTCAATTGTACAGTGAGTTCAAACAGTTTTTTCCAGAAAATGCAGTAGAATATTTTGTTTCCTATTACGACTATTATCAACCTGAAGCATATATTCCCACTAGTGGAACCTATATAGAAAAAGACCTTTCTATCAACGAGGAAATTGAAAAAATGCGATTGAGCACTACCTCTTCCCTCCTATCTGGGCGTAGAGATGTTTTGGTCGTAGCATCTGTATCTTGTTTGTATGGTATTGGAAACCCCGCAGAGTTTCAGAAAAATGTGATTTCGTTAAAACAAGGTCAGGTCATCTCAAGAACCAAATTACTTCACCAATTAGTGCAGAGCTTGTATTCTCGTACGGAAGCTGAATTTAATAATGGAAACTTTCGTATTAAAGGCGATACTGTTGATGTATACCCCAGTTATGCAGATGATGCCTTCCGCATCCATTTCTTTGGAGATGAAATTGAAGAAATTGAAGCTTTCCGACCTGCAACCAATGAGGTGATTGAAAAATATGATCGTCTTACCATTTACCCTGCCAATATGTTTGTGACGTCTCCAGATATCTTACAAGGAGCTATTAGAAACATACAGGATGATTTGGTAAAACAAGTAGATTATTTCAAGGAAATTGGAAAACACCTTGAAGCAAAACGTTTAGAAGAACGTACCAATTTTGATCTGGAAATGATTCGGGAATTAGGATATTGTAGTGGAATAGAAAACTATTCTCGCTATCTGGATCAGCGCTTACCAGGCACAAGACCCTTCTGTCTTTTAGATTATTTTCCAGACGATTTTCTAATGATTGTGGACGAAAGCCATGTTTCCATACCCCAAGTTGGAGCCATGTATGGAGGAGATCGAAGCCGAAAAGAAAATCTGGTAGAATACGGCTTCCGGCTTCCGGCAGCTATGGACAATCGGCCTTTAAAGTTTGAAGAGTTTGAAGCTTTGCAAAATCAAGTAATTTACGTAAGTGCAACTCCTGCCGATTATGAATTGGAAAAAACTGGTGGAGTTTATATTGAACAGATCATTCGTCCCACTGGCCTACTAGATCCCCCTATTGAAATCCGCCCTAGTTTAAACCAAATAGATGATTTATTAGAAGAAATTCAAAAACGAGTTGAGGCTGATGAACGTGTTTTGGTGACTACTTTGACCAAACGTATGGCAGAGGAGCTTACAAAATATATGACCAGAATCCAGATCCGTTGCAGATACATACATAGTGATGTGGATACCTTGGAACGTGTAGAGATCATGCAAGACCTTCGATTAGGATTGTTTGATGTGTTGGTAGGAGTAAACCTTCTTAGAGAAGGTCTTGATTTACCAGAAGTCTCTTTGGTAGCTATTTTGGATGCTGATAAGGAAGGTTTCCTAAGAAGTGCCCGTTCTCTAACACAGACGGTTGGTCGTGCAGCTAGGAATGTAAATGGTAAAGCCATTATGTATGCCGATAAAATTACCAAAAGCATGCAAGCCACAATTGATGGCACCGAATATAGGAGAAGTAAGCAGATAACTTACAATGAAGAAAATGGAATCACTCCAAAGGCTATTAAGAAAAGTTTGGAAAATGCCTTGACAAAACCAAAAACACAGGCCTATACATTTGACACAGCAGAAAGTCTAGCTGCTGAGGCTGAAAATAAATACCTAACCCGTCCGCAACTGGAAAAGAAAATTAGGGATACACGAAAGGAAATGGAGAAAGCTGCTAAGGAATTGGATTTTATCATGGCTGCCAAATTAAGGGATAAAATTAAAGTGTTTCAGAAGCAACTGACCGAATTAGCTTAACTCAACCTCTCAAATATAATTAAAGGGTATATAGCAGTAATAATAAAACAACAAAAGGTTCAACAGTTTTGGGCTATACAATTTATAATTAATGAGTGACTACCATCCAGATTCCACACGTTTAAACAAGGCCATAAGTGATAGTGGTTTTTGTTCCCGAAGACAAGCAGATAGTCATATAGAAAAAGGGGAGGTTACCATTAATGGAGAACCCGCCTCCTTGGGAGATCGAGTCATGCCCAACGATGAAATTAGGGTTAAAGGATTGCTCATCACTGAAAATGAAAATTTAGTCTACATCATGCTTAATAAACCTGTAGGTATTACGTGTACTACAGACACAAGGGTAAAGGGAAATGTGGTAGATTTTATTGGTCACCAAGAACGAATTTTCCATATAGGCCGCCTAGACAAACCCAGTGAAGGCTTATTATTAATGACTAATGATGGTGATATAGTTAATAAAATCCTGCGAGCAGGAAATAGCCACGAAAAAGAATACATTGTTAAAGTTGATCGCCCCATTACAGACCAATTCATTCGAAGAATGGGCAATGGTGTTCCTATTTTGGATACCGTCACCAAAAAATGTACTGTAGAACAATTGAGTCGTTATGTTTTCCGGATTGTATTGGTCCAGGGACTGAATCGGCAAATACGACGTATGTGCGAATACTTAGGTTATGAAGTAATTGAGTTAAAGCGAATCCGAATTATGAATATTTCCTTAGGAAACCTCCCTATAGGTAAATGGAGGGATCTATCAGATCAGGAATTGAAAGATCTAAAAGCTTCCTTAAAAAGTTCAGATAATAGTTCTTTTGTGGATCGTATGGAGAAGGGAACGGGAGGAAAAAGGAGAAGACGGTAAAAAAATAACCGCGTATCGATTGAGTAATACGCGGCCTTTTTCAACTAACTAACCAAATTAAATTTCAATTATGAAATCTCAACCATTTTCTTAATATCTTCTTTCACTTCTATTTTAGGAAGTGTGATGGATAAAATTCCATCTACATAGTCCGCTTTAATATCTTCTACATTAACCGTTTCTGGCAATGTAAAGGAACGTTCAAAGCTTCCGTAATTAAACTCTTTTCTAGTAAACTGGTTATTCTTATTTTCAGTGTCTGCAGATTCTCGCTTTGGGGCAAAATTCGAGGACACCTTCAATATATCTTTTTCAATTTCAATAGCAAATTGTTCCTTCTTCAAACCTGGAACGGCTAATTTGATGACAAAGGTCGCTAAATTTTCCGAAATATTTACAGCAGGTTTGCTAAACTTTTCATAATTAGGCACATCTAGCCTATTTTCAGTAAAAAACTCATCAAAAATTGATGGGAACCAAAAGTCATTTCTCTTAACTAATTTCATGATATTTTATTGTTTAAAATTCGTATTATTTTTTACAAACTATTGCAAAAGGGATTCCAAACAAGAAAAACGGTCATTCTGTCTGTTTTTTACAGAAAACAGATGACTTTTTGTCTTGTATAAATAATCAATTAGTTGTAGTAGGCCTGGAAAATTTGGATCAACTCTTGAGGAGGAATGACTTTGTCCTCGTATTTTTCCATCATTATTAGGATTTGATCAATCGCAGCTGGTCGTATTCCCATCCTTAGACCAAAATTTTTCAATACGATAATTTCATTTTCGTGTGCTTCACGATCTACGTTCATGACCAACACCAATTTGTGAAAATGTGTAATTCGCTGCAATTCGGACAAGATAGGTTGTGAGGGTAGCGGATTCTCCAATAAATATTTGAAATCTGCTTCTGATATCTCCATACGTTTAGATAGGCGATAAATGAAGTCGAATTCAGATTGTGTAAACTTATCGTCTGCTTTGGCCAGAACGATTAAATCACTGAGTAGGGCTTTGCTGTGTTCATTTTGCATACCCAAAAATAAAAAATCCCGATGATTTAAAACCATCGGGACCGATTAATCGTCTGAAATGTTTACTTACTTGGATACAAGCTTGATGGGTACTTTGAATTTTTTACCTGTCTCCAATTTATTTTGGAGTTTCTGGTAATTTAAGCGGCTCTTTACAAACCTTTCGATTACTCTGTTTTCTGTATCTACTGATAAGACTACAATTTCTCCATCATCGTTTAACATAATCATTGCAGAAGCATTGATATCTTTTACTACTTCGAAGGATGGATTTTCCAGTAAGTATCCAATTTCTTCCGTAACTGTACTAGGTTTTTTCTTATCTACAAAGTTATTCGCGGACAGAGTGGTTCCTACTAACAGCACCACAGCTAACATAATTGACTTGATTGTTTTCATAATAGTTCGTTTTTGATAAATAAATGAGTGATTGATGAACACTTATATAGACGACACCACAAATGAAAATGTTACTTAAATACTTACATTTTAACTATTTATTAACCGTCGTTAACCTTACTTAACATTAAAACATAAAAAAACCCTTGTTTTGATAACAAGGGTTTTCTATTAATATTTTTTAAAAATCTTTAGGCTAGTACCATCTGAACCTTATCTGCCGCTTCTTGAAATTCGATAGCAGACTGAACATCCAATCCACTATTATCAATCAATTCTTTAGCAATGTCTGCATTGGTTCCTTGTAATCTAACAATGATAGGTACATTAATAGTCCCCATATTCTTATAAGCATCTACAATTCCTTGTGCAACGCGGTCACAACGTACTATCCCACCAAAGATATTTACCAAAATCGCTTTTACATTTGGATCTTTAAGAATAAGATTAAAGGCTGTTTCTACACGTTCTGCATCTGCTGTTCCTCCAACATCCAAGAAATTAGCTGGCTCTCCTCCTGCTTGTTTAATCAAGTCCATGGTTGCCATTGCCAATCCAGCTCCATTTACCATACAACCTACATTTCCGTCAAGATCTACATAGTTTAATCCAACTTCTCCCGCTTCAACTTCAACTGGATTCTCCTCGCGCTTATCACGCATCTCCATATAGTCTTTGTGGCGATATAGAGCATTCCCATCTAAAGTTACTTTAGCATCTACGGCTATGACACGATCATCGCTGGTCTTTAAGTACAGGGTTGATCTCGAACAAGGAAGAGTCCGATTTAACATAAGCAGTATATAGTGCATTTACAAACTTTACCATTCCCTTAAAAGCTACTCCGTTCAAACCAAGGTTAAAAGCAATTCTTCTAGCTTGGAAGGGAAGTAATCCCGTAGCAGGATCGACCTCTTCGGTGAAAATTAAGGTGAGGGGTTTCTTCTGCTACCGTTTCAATATCCATTCCACCCTCGGTAGAATACATGATCATGTTTCTTTCCTGTAGCCTCTGATTGAGCAGATACACTCATATAGTATTCTTCTGGTTCATTGTCTCCAGGATAATAAACGTCTTCTGCCACCAATACCTGGTGTACCTTTTTTCCTTCTGCACTGGTTTGTGGTGTAATAAGGTTCATGCCTATAATCTGTCCAGCAATTTCTCTTACTTCATCCAAGTTTTTGGCCAATTTTACACCACCGCCTTTTCCGCGTCCACCAGCATGTACTTGCGCTTTAATTACATGCCAGCCAGTTACCCGTATCTTCGGTAAGTTTTTTAGCAGCTTCAACAGCTTCATCTGCAGTTTGGGCAACAATACCTCTTTGGATTTCTACTCCAAAACTGTTTAGTATTAGTTTTCCTTGATATTCGTGTAAATTCATTGTACGTCTATTTTTTAGGAGCCACAAAAGTAATAAATGTTGTTGATAGAATTTATCTGAAAAAGAGAAAAGAATAAAGAATATGAAAGGAATTAAACTTTGAATGCACCAATAGCCTATTAGATTGCATTTCTAACCATATTTTAGAGAAAAAACATGGCAAGCCACCTAATTTATTAAAGTGAACCTACTACTTTTACAGCTTTATTTTTTTTAAACCTATTAAAACCTGAGTCAAAATGACAAATCAAGACCTTTTAGCGATCGCTCGGGAGTTCGGAAGTCCCGTCTATGTGTACGATGCCCAAAAAATTGCTGGGCAGTATAAACGTTTACAAGATGCTTTTAAAAAGGTCAAACAGGTTAAAATAAATTATGCTGTAAAGGCACTTTCCAACATTTCAGTACTAACGTACTTAAAATCATTGGGAGCTGGCATGGATACAGTATCTATCCAAGAAGTGCGATTGGCTATGGAAGCTGGTGTTTTACCAGAAAATATAATCTTCACCCCTAATGGAGTTTCTTTAGAGGAAATTGAAACAGCAGTAAAACTTGGGGTACAGATAAATATAGATAACCTCTCCATATTGGAGCAGTTTGGCACAAAGCATCCCAAAGTCCCGGTTTGTATTCGTATTAACCCACACGTTATGGCCGGGGGTAATACGAATATTTCTGTAGGACACATTGATAGCAAGTTTGGAATTTCCATTCACCAACTACCCCATATAAGAAGAATTGTAGAGAATACCGGAATGCACATTAATGGAATCCATATGCATACAGGTAGCGATATTTTGGATATCGATGTCTTTTTATATGCTTCAGAAATCTTATTTGAAACGGCGAAGCATTTCGATAATTTAGAATTTATAGATTTTGGAAGTGGATTTAAAGTCCCATATAAGGAAGGTGATATTGAAACCAATGTGAAAGAAATGGGAGAAAAGTTAAGCAAACGTTTCAATAAATTCTGTACAGACTATGGAAAAGAGCTCACCTTGGCTTTTGAACCTGGAAAATTTCTGGTTAGTGAAGCTGGAAAATTCCTCGTACAAGTGAATGTGGTAAAACAAACAACTTCTACCGTTTTTGCACAAGTAGATAGTGGATTTAACCATTTAATCCGCCCGATGCTTTATGGAAGTAGCCACGAGATAACCAATATCAGCAACCCAGAAGGACGCGAAAGGTTTTACAGTGTTGTTGGTTATATATGTGAGACTGATACATTTGCCAATAACCGTAGAATTTCAGAAATAAGCGAAGGTGACATCTTAGCGTTTAGTAATGCTGGAGCATATTGCTTTAGTATGGCTAGTAATTATAATAGCAGGTATCGTCCCGCCGAAGTACTTTGGCATAAAGAGAAACCGCATCTCATAAGAAAACGGGAAACATTTGATGATTTAATAAAAAATCAAATTGCAATTGACCTTTAATTGAAGCCCTCTTTAGAGGGCTTTTTTAATGATTATCAATAATTTAAAGTACATTTATAGAGACTAATAACCATCCAAGTTATCACTCATGAAAAATCTCTATTACCTCGCTATTACTTTAGGGTTAGGGCTACTGGTCTATTTCTATGGATTCAATTTTAACCACATGTCCGAAACCGAATTGGTGGACGCTGTACTTTATTGGTATGTTCCACTCATATTTGGTTTGTATGGGATTATGGCATTGCGAATAAAAGCAAAGATGAAAGACCATTCTATGAGCCCTGTTAAGTTTATTTTTTCAGGTAAGGAAGGCTCCTTGCTTATTCTTCTTATACTTATAGGTTGTGGAGGATTTATTGGGCTTCTACTTTTCCTCTTTCCTTTAGCATTGGTCAAGGTTAACGATATGAGATTTGACTTCAAAGTCGCTCTGTTAGGCACTGGATTATGCATATTACTTTTATTTGTATTTTTCAAAGTATTATGGCCCTCGCTATAAACTCAACTAAAAACCCTGTTACATGAAATTCACTTGCAGTATAGAAATTGAAAAGCCCCAACAGACCGTTGCTGAATTGTTCGCCAATCCTCAATATTTAAAGGAATATCAGGACACCTTTATTAGTAAAGAGCTCTTGAAAGGTTCCGAAGGTCAGAATGGTGCTGTATCCAAAATGCTGTACAAGCAAGGCAAAGGACAAATGGAACTTACGGAAACCATCCTTGAAAACAATCTACCTCATTCGTTTTTAGGTCAATACCACCATAAGCATATGGATAATACGATGCGGGTGGAGTTTATTCCCCTGAGTGATTCTAGAACACGGTATATCTCCGAAATCGAGTATACTGCTTTTAGGGGATTTATGCCAAAGCTCTTTGCTAAGTTATTTCCGGGTATGTTTAAAAAACAGGTGCAAAAATGGTTGGATAGTTTCAAGGATTTTGTTGAAAAGCAAGCATAGTAATTCAATTCCATGAGATCTTTATCGCTTCTACTCACCTTAACATGCATCAGTATTTCCTGTTCAAAAAAAACAAGGAATCCCCTTGAAACAGTGCTACAAAGTGAGCATCCTGCCATCTCCAAAGTGATGGAACGTATAGAAGATTATGAAGTACAGATTCTTTATACCGAAATTGAACGGGATATTGAAGGAAAAGTCCGATTTATAGACCATTCTTTTCAATTGAATAGTAAGAATTATTTTTACCCCGCCAGTACGGTAAAACTCCCTGCGGCCGTTCTGGCACTTGAATGGGTAGATCAAGATTCTTTACTGACCCGTAATACAAAATACACTACGCTAAGAGATTCCCTGCCTCATACAATTGCAGATGATGTAAGACAAATTTTTGCGGTAAGTGACAATGAGGCCTACAATCGATTGTATGAATTAATGGGACGGCTTTATATGGATATTAAATTAGGGAATCATTATGTGAAACCCGTTAGATTTGCCCATAGATTAAGTACAGACAATGCTTCAGATTCTGTAAGGAGCCCTATTCACTTTGAAGGAAATCAGACAAGAAAAATTGGCTATTCAGACAAATATTTATATGTGCTGGAATTGGAAAAACAACACAAGGGTAAAGGATTTGTTAGAAACGATTCACTTATTGAGCAACCCATGGATTTTAGTTTGAAAAACTATTTTCCGCTACAAGCCCAACATGATATCATGAAGCGTCTTTTTTTTCCAGATAATTTTAATAGAAAAGAGCAGTTCCAACTTTCTAAAGAAAGCATGGAGTTTCTCAGAAGGCAAATGTCTACCGTTCCAAGGAACAATGGATATAATGAGGAAGAATACTATGATGGATATGGTAAATTCTTTCTTTTTGGAGATACAAAAGATCGAATGCCAGAACATATAAAAATATACAATAAGGTAGGCTATGCATACGGCACTTTAACGGATACCGCTTACATTGTAGATGAAGAAGAAGGTATTGATTTCTTTCTATCGGCAACTATCCTAGTAAATAAAAATGGAATTTTTAACGACGACACTTATGAATATGATGAAATTGGAGTTCCTTTTTTAGCTGAATTAGGAAGGGAAATTTATGCGTTTGAAATACAAAAGAAATAGGTGTCAGTTGGGAAGGTTTTTCCCAAAAAGGCGTATCAATAAAATGTGATAAAGATTTTTCCTATTTACTTTCCTCCCTACTTCCCTAGCACGCTTTATCTTACCAAACGTATGCACTGCATGGATAAATCCTATGGAAATAATGATGGCTGCAATAAAATAAACAACTTCTATATTCACAAAAAATAAATTTCGCTCACTAAAATCTTAAAAATTTAATAGATTCTCAATAATTTTCCCTTTTTTTCGATAAAATCAAAAAAATAGACCTTCAAAGACCTAAGCATAATTGTTTAATCTGGTTTTAATTCATAAAACCCAATAAGCTTAGAATCAGAAGAGTAAAAACTAATGAAAGGGAAAGAGGGTTTATTTTTATAGTTTAGAAATTTCTTGTTTTGCAAGATCAAATTCTTGCATTATGTCAGAAACTATCTTTGCAGCGGGTTTAATATCATGAATCAATCCGGCAATTTGTCCAATCTCCAACTCTCCATCAATCAGATCACCTTCAAACATCCCTCTTTTGGCACGAGCGCGACCAAGTAACTCTTTTAGTTGGTCTACAGTAGGAGCGGTTTCGTACAGTTCCTTAACATCCTGATAGAATTTATTTTTAATCAACCGAACAGGAGCTAATTCCTTTAAAGTTAAAACAGTATCTCCTTCCTTAGAGTCTACCACTACTTTCTTGAAAGCTAGATGAGCACTGCTCTCTTCAGAAGCCACAAAACGACTTCCTACCTGTACTCCATCTGCCCCCAAAACCATAGCTGCCAACATCCCTCGTCCAGTAGCTATTCCTCCAGCTGCAATTAGCGGAATTGATATTTGCTCTTTGACCATAGGAATAAGCGTTAAGGTCGTAGTCTCATCACGACCGTTATGCCCTCCAGCTTCAAAACCTTCGGCCACCACCGCATCAACTCCAGCTTCTTGAGACTTCAATGCAAACTTAACACTGCTCACCACATGAACTACAGTAATTCCGTGCTCTTTAAGGTGTTGAGTATAAGTTTTAGGATTTCCTGCGGAAGTAAATACAATTTTCACTCCTTCTTCAATAATAATTCCAATGATTTCCTCTAGGTTAGGATACAACATTGGAACATTGACCCCAAAGGGTTTATCGGTCGCTTTTTTGCATTTTTGAATGTGCTCTCGCAACACTTCAGGATACATTGAACCGGCTCCTAAAAGACCAAGGCCTCCTGCATTGCTTACAGCACTTGCCAAGCGCCAACCACTATTCCATATCATTCCAGCTTGAATGATTGGATATTTTATTCCGAAAAGCTTAGTAATCCTATTCTGCACTATTCTTTTATAACCTTAAACGAATTTGTCTTACCCTCTCCTTCTACCACAGCAATATACATTCCAGGGCTTAAGGACTCCAATAACACACTATTTAGAGCCTTGCTAACATCTTGTTGCATTAACTGTTCTCCCAAAACACTATAAATGGTAAGTTGGGCTCTTTCTGTATTTAATGGAAAAGATATATTTAGCTGATCGTTTACTGGGTTTGGATACAGTGCAAAATTGCTCTTAAGTAGATTTTCTTCTATTCCTAAGGTAGTAAGTGCGATATAAGCATCTTCCATATTAGGGATCCCATAACCCATTTGGTTGGTTGGGTTGTCATATAAGTGTGCTGATTCCCTAACAACTTGCATCACTGTAGCATTACTAGCCTCAGGTCTTGCTTGCCATAAACATGTTACAGCTCCCGCCATGATAGGTGAACTAAAAGAGGTTCCGTTAGCAGTAGACACGTTTCCTGTAGAAGTGATGATTGCTGCATTTTGACCTTGTGCCATCACATCTGGTTTTACCCGGCCATCAACAGTGGGACCACGAGAACTAAAAGTTACGTAATTACCTGCTGCGCTAACAGCTCCAACGGTAAGCATTCCTGCAGAATCCCCAGGGGTTCCCACGGTTCCAAAGCCATTTCCATCATTTCCTGCCGAAGTAACCAATAACATTCCTTTATCAAATGCATGGTTAGCTCCACGAGCAGCAAAAGTAGTTTGGCCATCCAGATCCTCATAGGAGTGGTCATAATTTGAATTATCATAATCCTGATAACCTAAGGATGTATTTACTACATCTACCCCCAAACTATCAGCCCTTTCCAATGCTTCTACCCACCAAGCTTCTTCTCTCGGGTTTTCGTCGGGACCGTATTCTGTTCTAAACAGATAAAATGAAGCGTTGGGTGCTGTGCCTACAAATTGATCTTGTATAAACCCAGCAATATCACTGGAGGTATTAGTTCCATGAGTTCCAGTTCCACTAACATCTGTAGTCCTATTAAAAAAATCGAAAGTACCCAACAAACGTCCGTCGTCTATGACATGAGAAAAACCGGGGTTGGTTTCCCATCCAGGAAATCCACTATCCAATACTGCCACAATCATTCCTTCTCCTGTGAAGTCTTGCTCATGTAAGTATTCTGCTGCAATCATTTCAGTCTGATTGGTAGCCGCTCCATAATTATATTCAATTAGGTTGTTTTGTTCTGCCTCAAAAACCAGTTTGTTATTTGAATCTTGATTGGTAGGTAAAAAGTTCAAGTCTTTATCGGCATATTCCACAGAAGTAACATAAGGCAAATTGAGTAGATCTTCAATATTTGCCATAGTTCCCTGCACATAGACACAATTCATCCATTTGGACTTAGCCATAACAGTAATTCCTGTACTGTTTTTCACTTCTGTGATATACGCTTCATTTACAGGGACATCTCGTGCATCAATAGTTACTCCATGCATTGCTTTTCTGTCAATGGCTTCTTGTGTAAGAATACTTATTGGGTTGTTGATGGAGATATCTACATCTTCTTTGTCAGCAAAAAACACCCAAGCATCCTGGGTCTGCGCTACAGCAAATTGTGTTGCAAAAACTGCAAGCACTACAAGTAATTTTTTCATCGTAGGTTATCTTTTTTAGGAATCTTGATTCCGCTGCCATTAAAGGCAATTAATAATTAGGAAATCACTCCACTACCCAACAATTCGTCTTCTTGATACCAAGCGACAAACTGTCCTTCGGTGATTGCGGATTGTGCTTTCTCAAAGATAACATAAAGGCCCGAAATGGTACGATATAAAGTAGCTTTTTCTAAAGGCTGACGATAGCGAATACGTGCCATCACTTCCATTCTTTCATCAATTGGCAGTTCTAGATCTTCTCTAACCCAGTGGATTTCTGGTTCTTTTACAAATAAGCCTCTCCTATAAAGCCCGGGATGTTCTTTTCCCTGTCCTGTATAGATTACATTCTCTTTTACATCAGTATCGATAATGAAAAGTGGCTCTTTCGTTCCACCAACAGCCAAACCTTTTCGCTGTCCTTTGGTAAAGAAATGAGCTCCTTGATGTTTTCCTACCACCTGCCCGTCAGACAATTGATATGAAAATTTTTCGGAAAGGAATTCCAGTTCTTCTTGTGTTGATTGAAAGGCAGGTACTCCTTTAGAATAGGCTTTAAATTCTGAAGGAACCTCAACAATAACTCCTTCTTTAGGGGCCAATTGTTGTTGTAAAAAATCCGGCAAACGTACTTTACCAATAAAACACAATCCTTGAGAATCACGCTTTTCTGCCGTCACCAAATCTTGTTCAGCAGCTATTTTCCGTACTTCGGGTTTCAATAATTCTCCAACGGGAAAAAGGGTTTTTGCCAATTGCTCTTGTGATAATTGACATAAAAAGTAAGACTGATCTTTATTGGGATCCTTCCCTGAAAGCAATTGGAATGTTTGTTTCCCATCTTTTTCTATCATTCCTTTTCTACAATAATGTCCCGTAGCAACATAATCAGCTCCCAAATCCAATGCAATTTTCATGAAAACATCAAATTTAATCTCCCGGTTGCAAAGTACATCTGGGTTAGGCGTACGGCCCATTTCATATTCGCGAAACATATAATCTACAATCCGCTCTTTATATTGTTCGCTAAGGTCTACTGTTTGGAAAGGAATTCCTAGTTTTTGGGCTACCAACATGGCATCATTACTATCATCCAGCCAAGGGCACTCGTTAGATATAGTCACGGAATCATCATGCCAATTCTTCATAAAAAGGCCAATAACATCATAGCCTTGCTCTTTTAAAAGATAGGCTGCCACACTAGAATCTACACCTCCACTGAGGCCTACTACGACACGTTTTTTCATGATAGATAATGAATGTGCAAATTTACAACAATTTGATTGTTGTAATTGCTAAATAATTGCCAAGGGTTTAATGGGATTTTGGTAACGGTTTAGGGTAGGTTTCCTCCAATTCTACCTTACCATTTTTGAAGTACTGCCACAAGCCGTGTTTTTTGCCTTCGCGATAATTCCCTTTTATGGTCACGTTACCATGCGCATCGTAATACTCGGCAGGACCCTGAAGTTTATCGTTACGATATTTAAGCTTCTTCAACAGAACACCTTCGGGAGAATAATAAAGGTTCTCCCCTTCTTTAGTGCCTTGTACAAAATTAAGTTCTTCAGTAATCTGTCCGTTGGGATAATAGGTGGTCTTTTTTCCATTCAACTGGCCCGCTTTATAAAACTCGCGGGTCATGACTGAATTTCCCTTTTTATGATAATAAACCCATTCTCCTTCACGGCTCTTTTCAATCATATCTCCTTCACTCACCAGTTTACCACTGGCCGTAAAGTACTGTACTTTGGCCACCCCGCCTTTTCCTTTATAGGTACGTGTACATGTAGGTTGCTTTTTACAATCTTTACAATAGAAGTTAAATACCCCTATTTCTTTGCCATGCTCAAACTGCCCTTCATAACGTAACTGATCTGTGCCTGGAAATTTCTTTTTCCAAACTCCATGACGTTTTCCATTTGCATCAAATTGATTGATCTCCTGAGCACAAATGGAGGTAATTCCAAACAGCAATATAAAAAAAGCGAAAAGGGATCGTTTCATCATTTCATTCAAAAATTTATGCAATCATAACGATTTATATGCCTAAATTATTTTCTGTTTTTTTGTGCTTTCTTCTGAGCCTCTGCCTGCTCCATCATTTCAGACATTTTTCGCTGGAAGCGATTCTGTTTTTTAGGCTTCTTTTTATTTTCCTGAATCTTTGCGTGAATTTTATCTTCATCTATGATAAACTTCTTAATCACCAACATAATCCCAATGGTAATCAAGTTAGAGGTAAGATAGTACACGGAAAGACCACTTGCATAGTTGTTGAAGAAAACCAGCATGAAAAGTGGTGATAAATACATTAGGAATTTCATATTTGGCATCCCGGGTTGCTGTTGCTGTTGCATTTGCTGCCCAGTACTCATCATCATATAAATAAAAATGGCAATGGATGCCAATATTGGGAATAGACTTACGTGATCTCCATAGAATGGAATGTTAAAAGGCAATTCTGCTACTACATCATAACTAGCTAAATCATCTGCCCATAAGAAACTTTTCTGACGCAAATCGAATGCCGTAGGGAAGAAGGTAAACAAGGCGTAGAATACAGGGATTTGAAGCAAAGCAGGTAAACATCCTTTTAATGGACTGGCTCCAGCTATATTCTGTAATTTTAAGGTTTCCTGTTGAATCTTCATTTGATTCCCTTCAAACTTCTTTTTTATGGCATCCATTTCGGGTTTCAACACCTTCATTTTGGCCTGAGAAACGTATTGTTTATACTGAACTGGCGAGAGTAACAATTTGAATAGTATCGTCAATACAATAATCGCAATACCAGCTGGGAACCATTGACTCAATACTCCAAACACAGGAATAATCATATACTTATTGATAATCCCGAAGATTCCCCACCCTAATGGCATGGCTTCATCCAGATTTCTATCATATTTTTTAAAAATTTGATAGTCTGTAGGACCATAGTACATATTCATATCATATGAAAGTCCCCCAGCTTTAGGTTCCAATAACATTCTTGCGCCATACTTCTTTGTATATACCGTGTCTATGGTTTCATCTTTTACCAAATCCTCAGAAGTTAGTTTCACTTCTTTAAAAGGGGTGTCGGTTAATAGCATGGAACTAAAAAAGTGTGTTCTGTAGTTCATCCACGTCACATCTTTTTCTGTTTCTTCATCTTCACCTGCAGGAGATAATTTGCTATGGTCTTCCCCATTTTCATGTTCATACGTAAGCCTAGTATACCTATTCTCGTAAGTAATACTCTTGGCTTGTCGATAGCCTTGAAAGTTCCAATCCAAATACATGGGCTGATTGGTGTTAAGCACACCATCCAAGCCTTGGCTTTTAAGACTGAAATCCAACATATGCTCTCCAGGCTTTAGTTCATATCTGTATTCCAGATACGCATTTGGAGAAGTTTTTAGCCTCATGGAAAGCACATTGTTATCCCCGCTTTGAGAAAGCGTGGGTTCAAAGTACATATCCTTAGTGTTTAGCAATCGGTTTTCTGCATTAAACTGTAAATTGAATTCGTTATTTCCATCTTTAATAAGATAAACCGGTTCTCCCAAGTATTGGGTTTCGTTCTTTAGTTTGGCTTCAACTATATAACCACCTTTGTTACTAACCTCTAAACGTAATACATCATTTTCTAGAACCGTATTCCCTTCTTTTGCAGAAGGTAAAGTCCCAGAAAAGGCAAATGAACCCAATCTATTTGTTAATTTGGCAAGACCCAATGAATCTTGTGCATCGATTACATTTTGAATGCTTGTTTCCAGTTGTTTCTCCTCCACAATCCCCTCTTCAGAAGAATTTGTGGTATCCACAACTTGTTCTTGTGTTTCTTTTTGGGCTTCAACTTCTTCAGGAGTTGGTTGGTTATACATCATCCAGAGCAGAATACCTCCGATTAACAATATTCCGATGAGCGTGTTGATATCAAATTTCTTTTTCTCCATATATGCGTCCGAAATTAGTTTCGGATGTGTTGTTTAGTTATTATCAAAATGTTGTTATGAGACGTTTTTAACCCTAAAACGTAACATTAACCTTCTTTAGCAACAATTCAGCCCAAATTAATAATGCGCCAAATTGTCTTGTTTCTTAGAATGTTCATAAGCAGCTTTTACAAAACCTACAAACAGTGGATGCGGGCTAGCAACCGTACTTTTATATTCGGGATGGTATTGCACCCCAACAAACCAAGGATGTGTAGGGATTTCAACGATCTCTACCAAACCAGTATCTGGATTAATTCCAGTGGTTTTCATACCGGCTCCCTCTAATTGATCTTTGTACTTATTGTTGTATTCATAGCGATGTCTATGACGCTCCAAAATACTGTCTTTGCCATAGATATCATAAACTATACTATCCTTCATCAAATCACATTTCCATGCCCCTAAACGCATGGTTCCTCCCATATTGGTAATGTGTTTTTGTTCTTCCATGAGGTCGATTACCGGATGGGGTGTTGTCTCATTCATTTCAACACTATTGGCATCTTTCAATCCCAATACATTTCTACTATATTCAATGACGGCCATCTGCATTCCCAAACAAATTCCCAGAAATGGTAGGTTATTTTCACGGGCATAGCGTACTGCTTCAATCTTACCTTCAATGCCTCGTTCTCCAAAACCAGGAGCCACCAACACTCCATCCAACCCTTCTAAAGATGCCACTACATTATCCTTGGATAAATGTTCTGAATGAATGGAACGTACTTTTACTTTTACTTCATTCGCTGCGCCTGCATGAATGAAGGCTTCTAATATGGATTTATAACTATCCTGAAGTTCTACATACTTTCCAATAAGACCAATGTTAACGGTAGCTTTTGGGTTTTTGTGACGCTTAACGAATTCGTTCCAACGTTCCAACACAGGAGTCCCTTCTGATGATAATCCCAATTTTTTAAGAGCAATAGTATCCAATCCTTCTTCTAACATAAGGTTGGGTACATCATATATGGTAGATGCATCTATAGACTCAATTACTGCATCTTTCCCTACATTACAGAAAAGTGCTAATTTATGCCTAAGATCATCATTTAATTCATGCTCGGTTCTGCAGACCAATATATCTGCTTGTATTCCGCTTTCCATTAAGGTTTTTACAGAATGCTGTGTAGGTTTGGTTTTTAATTCACCCGCAGCAGACAAATAAGGAATCAAGGTAAGGTGAACCACCAAACTATTTTGTTCTCCCAGTTCCCATTTCAATTGTCTTACAGATTCTATATAGGGAAGGGATTCAATATCACCTACGGTTCCTCCAATTTCTGTAATCACAATATCGTAATCACCGCTTTTACCCAAAATTTGAATGCGTTCTTTAATCTCGTTGGTAATATGGGGAACTACTTGAACCGTTTTTCCTAAAAACTCTCCACGTCTCTCCTTTTCAATGACGCTTTGATAAATTTTACCAGTAGTTACATTATTAGCTTGAGAAGTGGGTACATTTAAAAAACGCTCATAATGACCTAAGTCCAGATCGGTTTCTGCTCCGTCATCGGTAACGTAGCATTCTCCATGCTCATACGGATTTAAGGTCCCGGGATCTACATTAATATATGGATCTAATTTCTGAATCGTCACTCGATACCCGCGTGCCTGCAATAGTTTGGCCAGCGATGCTGCTATGATTCCTTTTCCTAATGAAGATGATACCCCGCCCGTAACGAAGATGTACTTTGTAGTGCTCATACAATGGTGCTTGTTGTTACCTATACGGGATGCAAAGATAAGGTTTTCTACCAGAAGCTGTGTGTGAAAATAAAAATAAAAACATCAAAAAAAGAACAAGGCTATTCTTTACTACCCAAAGGGTAAATCCACGAATCATTTCCTTTTCCGTTTTTTTCTATTTTGGTAAGATCCAATTCAGGATCGAACATGAGTTGTTTTGGTAAACCATTAAATTGCAGCTCAACATTTGCTGTAATCTTCGGGTCTTTAATTCCTGTCTCTTTTTCTATCCTCTTACTTAAATAATGGGCTAACTGAATGAAATTGCCAGGGTCTTCGGCTAAATGAATCATCTGGTTTTTGGAAAGAAACGATTTTACATCTATAGGGCCTTTGGCGCCGTTGGATTTGTCTGTTAATTCCATGGTTAAATTCGTGACTTCTATAGATTGTAATTTCATGTGCCATGAAAAATAAAACCCGTCCGCACTCCATTCTGGATTATCAGTAATGAATAAATGTCTTAAAGGAAACACCATTTGGAAAAGAACAAACAATCCCAAACTTGTTACTGCCAATTTGTGCTTTAAGTTCCACTTTGGAGAGTCAGCCTCTGTTGATGAAAGTTCCTGAGTCTCTTTCGCTTTCCCTTTGGGGATCTCATCAATTCTTTGTTTTGTACTAAAAAACCTCAAGAACTTTTTAACTTGCTCAGAATCGAAAAACAAAATGGTTGAGAACATCATGAGCATTGGAAAAAGTCCAATGTCGTTGAACAAGATGGTATGATTTGTATAATTAAAAAACAGAACCATCACTACTGCTACCCACCTTGTCTTTTTCATCAAAAGCAGGAAAACAATACACAAATCAAAAATTAAACCACCATAAGTGAAAAATAAGGCAATCGTCTTTTCAGAAAAGATATTGTATAAAAAATTGCCTTGAGACTCTGCCACAATAATAGCTGGTAAGTCTGTAGCAAGCCAATTGAACGATAGCTTTGCAATCCCACCAAAAAAATAGGGTAGCGAGATAAGGAACATAAGTATATACTGATTCCAAGCAGCAATCTCATGATCCGGTTTGTTCTTTGAAAAATAGGCTTTTAGACTGTACTTCTTATCCGCCTCTATGAAAATCATGACAAAGGCTATTAAAGATATGAGATAGAGATGATTATTGTACAGGGTTTTATCTACAAAAGAAAAATAGCTGAATCCCAAAAAGAAGAATATCATCGCATATCGATACAAAAACCCAATACAAATAAATACTGCGGATACTAAAAGACCAAAATGAATTCCCTTTAAAACAGGCAATGATAATGGTTTCAAGAATGAAAGACCTTCGTATGGAAACAACATTTGTGGTCCCGACATGAATTGATAAGTGTAATCAATATTGTAGTAATATATAATTTGATAGATCATGAAGGCTCCAAAGCTAACACGAAATAGACTAACTACGGTCGTATCTATAGATTTGAAAAGAATTCTTTGTAGAAAATTCATGGAAGCAAATAAGCGTCCAATTTAGCCAATATTTTGCTTTCCTGAAATTAAAGGTCGTACCAAGTCTTCGAGTCCATTTATTTTAATCTCATGCATTTCCTGCATTAGGTTACCAAGTTTACCAGAAGGAAATCCTTTTTGACGGAACCATGTATAGTAATATTCAGGAATATTTACCAAGTATTCGTCCTTGTATTTACCAAAGGGCATTTTATAGTTGGCCAGTTCTATAAGGTGTTTCTTATTCACTCTTTCCAGTTATCATATACCTTTAATTGTTCAGCCACATAAGAACGCCAACGGTATTCTTCTTCATCAATATTGGAGTGGTCGCTATCAGAGTCGTATTGGCGTTGCATAGAACGACGTTCTCCTTCCATACGATTGTAAATTATCTCTGCTTTTTCTTTAAAATCGCGATCTCGTGGAATGTCACTGAATTCTTTTCTGATTTTTCGTGCATGAAGCTCGGATATATCGAAATGTAGTTGCTCATGGGCCAAAATATAATCAGATACCTTTTCGGGACGATACCAAGATAAATTTGGGTAGAAATTGCTATAGATTTCGTAATCCACTTTGGTCACCCCATTTCTTTCGCTATAAGAAAATGAAAAAGACACACCAGAATTGGTACTTGCCACAAACTCCTGCGAACCATTTGGGGCCCCTTTAAAATCTGCCCATGTAAGCTTACGATCTTCACTCCACTGAATCTTCTCTTCCTCAGCAGGTGTTGTAATGGTCATGAAAAGTAGTAGCGCTGCAGTAAGTATTTTCATAAAAGACTAACGTCAGAATCTTAAAAATATTGAACGGGTAAGACCTAGACTAGTTTTGCCAATGGAACTCGATTATTTTTTCTATATCGGGATGAAGGCTATGGTGTACGGGACAGGTATTGGCCGTATTTTCCAATATTTTTTGATGCTTGCTAGAAACCCCTGCAGGTAAATGTAGGATTACTTCAATCTTTGAAATCCTTCGGGGATTGGCGGCCATTGTTTTAGTGACTTCGGCTACACTTCCATCCAAAACTACTTCTAAGGCCTCTGCTTTTATTCCCATAACTGTCAACATGCAATTGGCCAGTCCTGTTGCTACGGTATCTGTAGGCGAAAAAGCTTCTCCTTTACCGTTATTATCGGTAGGTGCATCTGTAATATAAGTATTACTGGATTTTAGGTGTTCGCACTCGGTACGAAGATTGCCCAAGTAGGTTACTTTGGAAGTACTCATTATTTTACTTCTTCGAGTTGGAGGTCTTCTGTATACTTTAAAATATAAAACCCTTGGTTTTTATAACCGGAAAACATCTTTTTAGTATATCTAAATTTGTTCTCTACATATTCTGTTTCAAAGTCATCACTACTGGCATCGAACACATTTCCTTCAGCAGCCAATCTAAGTAAAATATCATACGTAAGGTCAAACCCTCTCACAGCATAACGATTGGGCAACACCCCATATTTGTTTTTATAACTCACTATAAAAGCATCCTTCTCTTTATAATCGTAACTTTTACTTACTGACGGAAATGTAAAACCAAGCTTCGCTAAGTGCATATTAGAAATATCATGATAGTCATAACTTTCGTTTTTCTCGGTAGTAAATAAACGAACCTTTCTTGTTTCCTGTGGCATTCCATTAAGTAGTCCCACTACATTACTGATAATTACAGGATCTTCAGACTCTAACACCACCCAATTCTCTCGAGTTTTGTCTATCACTTTCTCTAAATCCACCACATACAAAAACCCCTTTTCCCTTGGTGACAATGTGATTGCATTTGGGAATGCTGATAATAAAGCTTGTTTTTGCTTCGTCCTACCTTTATCACTTATAACAATGATATTGCGATTTCCAAGATTCTCCTTAAGGTATTGAATCATTTTATCTTCCAAAAAATCATTGGTGGGTAATGTTTGGAACAGGTTGGATGTTAATTTAATATTTCGATTGCTCAATGGAGAAAACACAGCAACGTTCTCATTTTTAAGCATGGATGAAGCTTTTTCAACATTCTTACTCAATAATGGCCCAATGACTGCGTCCATATCTTCCCAATTCCGATCTTGAATAGAAGAAGTTACCATCTGGGTATTCCCTCCCGTATCTATGACATCGATATAAGTAGAAATTCCTTTGTCTTTGGCAAATTCTGCAGCCATAAGCACTCCACTATAAAAATCTAATGACACCCGCAACAAACGGTTGTTTTTCATTACTTCCTGTTGAATTTTAATAGAATCGGTATCTGCCCTTTGCAATTGAAAAGGAAGCATCACCGTGAGGCGCTTTTTTTCAGTATTAACAATACTGTTTTCCAGATTGACCTTATTGGCATTTTCAGAAATGGATTCTGAAACCTCTTTAGGAATTTTTAAAATCATTCCTTCCTTAAGGCCTTCCTTGGCATAAGGATTCAATGCTATGATCTCTTCTTGGGATAATCCCAATTTCACTTTTAAACGAAAGAACCCTTCTTTGGGTTGTACTTCATAGAAATCGAAGGCTTCTTCTTCTATGGTAGCAGTTTCCGTAACGGAAGTAACCGGAACATTCAGTTCTGTTCCAATAGGAAGGTTTGCAGGAAGGTCTGGATTTAATGTTTCTAATTCGGTAATACTTATTCCATACTTTCTGGCAATTCCATATTTGGTTTCTTTAGCAGCTACTAAATGAATATTAGTGTTTGATGTGTTCTCATTGGACACCAAAACTGTAGTTTCTTTTTTAGAGAAAATTGGGATTTGAAGCTTTTCTCCTTTTCGCAAGGATGCTGCGTACAAATGTTTATTGTATTTCTTGATGTCATCAATACTGATTCCATATTTCTGGGAAATACTAAAAAGTGTCTCTTTACGGCGTACTCTGTGCTTTTTGAAGGTAACTTCTTGAGAGCCTTCATTAATAATATCGGAAGTTGGAATAATAAGCATGTTATTGGTTCCAACACCGTTTTTAGCATCTGGATTTAGCTGGTAAATAGCTGCTTCGGTAACATTGTACTTTTTAGCAATACTATATACGGTTTCTCCTTGTTGTACTTGATGACTACGGTATTTCTGCTGGACAGGAATTTCCGCATAGCCCGCACAAGACATAAGAAGAAATGAAATGGCTATTAGAATATATTTCACTTTCAAATAGTTTGTAGGTTTGTATTTCTGGACATGATTTACCATTATCAAAATCCATTCCTTTTTACAGGTTTTATTCCCACTCAATGGTGGCAGGTGGTTTTGAACTAATGTCATATACCACTCTATTAACGCCCTTTACCCTATTTATTATATGATTGGACGTTTCTTGCAAAAATTCATAAGGCAGGTTTACCCAATCTGCCGTCATTCCATCAGTACTTTCCACCGCGCGTAATGCGATCACTTTTTCATAGGTTCGCTCATCTCCCATGACTCCTACACTCTGGATTGGCAAAAGGATGGCTCCTGCTTGCCAAACTTTATTATATAAATCCCATTTCTTAAGTCCATCTATAAAAATGGCATCTACATCTTGTAATATACGAACTTTTTCTTCGGTGATATCTCCAAGAATTCTAATGGCCAAACCTGGCCCTGGGAAGGGGTGTCTTCCTAAAAGCTCTTTATCAATTCCCAGCTGAGCTCCTACTCGACGCACTTCATCTTTAAACAACATCCTAAGAGGCTCTACCACTTTTAATTTCATAAAATCTGGCAATCCTCCCACATTATGGTGTGATTTAATGGTCACTGAAGGCCCATTAACAGACACACTTTCTATAACATCTGGGTAAATAGTTCCTTGAGCCAACCAGTCTACATCTTCAACTAGATGGGCTTCATCATCAAATACTTCAATGAACACACGACCTATTGCTTTTCGCTTCGTTTCGGGATCGCTTTCTCCTTCCAGGGCTTTCAAGAAGCGTGCCGAAGCATCCACTCCTTTTACATTTAATCCCATCCCCTTATATTGTTCCAATACACTTTGAAACTCATTCTTACGAAGCAAACCGTTATTTACAAAGATGCAGTATAGGTTTTCACCAACAGCTTTATTAAGAAGTACTGCAGCTACGGTAGAATCTACTCCTCCACTTAATCCCAATACCACTTTTCCTTTACCAATTTTCTCTTTTAGTTCCTGTACAGTACTATCTACAAATGCAGCAGGAGTCCAAGATGGATCTACGCCTGCAATTTCTACCAAAAAGTTTTCCAGTACTTGCTTACCATGTTTTGTATGATACACTTCAGGGTGGAATTGTATTGCATATGTCTCTTCTTCTTCAATTCGGTAAGCAGCATTGGTTACATCATTGGTACTGGCGAGACGAACAGCTCCTGTAGGTAATTCGGCAATCGTATCACTATGACTCATCCAAACTTGAGTTCCTTCCGGAATCCCAGCAAATAAACCATGATTATCATGTATAGTGGCAAGGTTGGCTCGACCATATTCCCTAATGTTGGAGGGCTTAACCTCTCCTCCATGAAAATGTGCTAGATACTGCGCACCATAACAAACCCCCAACAAGGGTATGTGTCCTTTTATTCGAGAAAGGTCTGGATGCGGCGCATCCTCTGCGCGTACCGAAAACGGACTTCCCGATAATATCACAGCTTTGTAACTTTCTAAACTTTCTGGAACTTTGTGGTAAGGATGGATTTCACAGTAGATATTTAACTCTCTAACACGCCTTGCGATTAACTGGGTGTACTGTGATCCAAAATCAAGAATAAGGACGTTGTTTTGCATTCGCAAAAATAATCCAAATTTTAAATCTGGTAAACTAAATTTCCGAAATGTTTACAAATACAAAATAGTAAACTCCTGAGTCAAGGGTTCCAGCTCCTTTTTCAACTCAGAAATCAATCTTGATCCATACTCTAAATAGAATTCTGAAAAATTTACGGTTCGCTCCTGTAAGCTTAGATTGGGAAATAATTGGTCCTGAATGGCAACCAAACGATCTATTTTATCTGCAAGCTTTCGCTTTTGAGCCTTCAATAATCTTTTTTCCAGATGGTCCAAACCTTTGATCTGTTTTCTCTCTTGAGCTCCAACCGCTCCTAAAAAGGAAGCATCTGTTTTTTCTGCTAGTAGAAATAAAGCTTCAAATTGTTGCTGAAGATGGTTCCGCTGTTCAGAAAAATCAATTTTAATTTCTGAAAGCTGACGGGTATATTCGGTCTTCAGGTTATTTTGCTTTTGAAAAAGTCTAGTAATATCCACCTCCAGTTTTAAAAGCTTGTCCGAAAAATTTTGAGGCACAAGAACTACAGAATTCCGAAGTAAAAGTATGGGAAATGGCACTTTCACTGCTTCAAAATGATCCTTTAATTGAAACCAATAAGCCAACTCCCCGCCACCGCCAACATAACAGAGGTTGGGTAAGATGACTTCCTGATACAGTGGTCGTAATAATGCATTTGGCGAAAATCGCTCTGGGTGTACTTTTAATTCTTCTTTTATTTCATCTTCCGAAAAAGAAAGATCTGTATCGTTTATATAAAATTGGCCGTCCTTTTCAACAATCCGTTCTCGTATACCCTCTTTAATATAAAATAAATTGATCTCACGCGGATGCACCTGTTCTTTGTAACCCGCTGCTAACAAACGAGCGGTAGTTGCCGTAACATTTGTATAAGACAGCCCCTGAAAAAGATCTTTCTCAACATAAGGAGCAAAGGATTTTTTCAATTCAGGATCGTTGCCATCAATAACCACCAAACCATATTCCTTGAAAAGCTCATTGGCAATATAACGTGTAGCATCGGCCAAATTTTCATAACCTACATATCCTTTTTCGAAAAGGGAGAACAATTGATTGGCATTCAGGCTAGTTCCCAATTCATTTTTTAATACTTCTAACACCTCTTCCAAGCCATTGGTAGATAATTCTCCAACAGCTCCTCCGCTTTCTCGATTCCAAGCTAACTTCTTTTTATGGAGGTTGAAATAATTGATTTCATCAAAATCGTGATCCTCTGTAGCCATCCAATATACAGGGACGAAATGTTGATCAGGGTATTTCTCATTTAAACTTTCGGAAAGATTAATTACCGAAATAATTTTATACAGAAAATATAGCGGCCCTGTAAACAAGTTCAGTTGATGCCCAGTTGTAATGGTAAAGGTAGTTTCCTTGAGAAGAGATTCTATGTTCTTTTCTGTAGTTACAGAAATGGAATGTTTTTTATATTGATGTTGTAGTTGGTGCACCAAATTAACTCTTGCCTCCGCCGAAAAAGAAACCTGCTTCTCTTTTAATTGACCTTCAAAGTTTTCCAGTGAAGGAAATCTATTATAAAAAGATTTGGTTGCTTCTTCTTTTGCAATATAATCGCACATTAATTTGGAGAAATATCCAGTTTTAAAGTACGGAAAGAGTTGTTTTGGCATAGTGCTTTGTCGGAAATAATCTCAAAAGTAACTCATAATTCACAATTATGATTTCAGAATTTCGGAATTTGGCAAAACTTTAAAATTTGTTTTTTTGTTATTTCTGTTACCTTTAGGCCTCTTAATTTACCCAGATATGAAAAGATCGTTATTCGCATTTTTACTATTACTTACTACTTCACTTTTTGCGCAGCTAACCCCTCCAAGCGAATTTTTAGGTTATGAAATAGGTTCTGAATTCTCTCGCCATGCAGATGTAGTGCGCTACTTTGAGCATGTTGCTGCCAATAGTAATATGGTAACATATCATAATTATGGCAAAACCAATGAACGACGTCCTCTTACGTATGCCATTGTATCTTCCCCTCAAAATCTGGCAAATCTAGAAAACATTCGAAAAGATAACTTAAAGAGTATTGGCCTTGAACAGGGAACGGCAAATCCTCAAAAAGCAATTGTTTGGCTTAGTTATAATGTACATGGTAATGAGGCTTCATCTACAGAAGCTGCTATGACTACTTTGTATAAGCTTATTACAGAAAAGAAATCTTGGTTAGAAAATACTATTGTTATTGTTGATCCTTGTGTGAATCCTGATGGAAGGGATCACTACGCAAATTGGTACAATCAAGTAAAAGCAACTCCTTATGATGCAACACAAATTGCAACAGAGCATAATGAGCCCTGGCCAGGGGGGCGTCCAAACCATTATTTATTCGATCTAAATCGTGATTGGGCATGGGCTACCCAAGTAGAAAGTGCACAACGGCTTAAAATCTATAATCAATGGATGCCACATGTTCATGTCGATTTTCATGAGCAAGGTATTAACGAACCCTATTATTTTGCGCCTGCAGCAGAACCTTTTCATGAGATCATTACTCCTTGGCAAAGGGATTTTCAAACCCAAATAGGAAAAAATCATGCTCGTTATTTTGACCAAGAAGGGTGGTTGTTCTTTACCAGAGAGCGGTTCGATTTATTATACCCAAGTTATGGAGATACCTATCCTACTTTTATGGGTGCAATTGGAATGACTTATGAGCAAGCTGGACATGGACGCGCAGGACTGGGTATAAATACAGATGAAGGCTACGAACTTACCCTGAAAGATAGAGTTGCTCATCATACAACCACTGGATTATCTACAGTGGAGATCTCCTCTCAAAATGCGGAAAAATTGAATGCCGAATTCAAAAAATTCTTTCAAAATGGAAACTTAAAGTATAAGAGTTATGTTTTGAAAGGTCATCCTGACAAAATAAAAGCGCTCACCCAATTGTTGGATAAGCATGAGATCGATTATGGATTCTCAAGCGGAGGAACTGTAAATGGTTATAACTTTGCTTCTAACGCCAATACTACAATGAATAGTAAAGGGGCACTGGTTGTAAGCACACAACAACCTAAAGGGAAAATGGTGAAGGTTCTTTTTGAGAAAGACGCCAAATTAAGTGATCCGCTTACCTATGACATTACCGCTTGGAGTGTTCCTTATGCTTATGGATTGGAATGTATTGCCAGTACAGCTTCTGTATCCATTGCTGAAAATGTTTCAGATTCTATTGCATTTAATCGTGTAAACCCTAGAGCAGCTGGATATATTGCCCGCTGGAACAGTATGGTGGATGCTACCTTCTTGGCAGATTTATTAAAAAATGGAATCAAAGTGAGGTTCTCAGAAAAAGATCTCAGTTTCAATGGAGATACATTCAACAAGGGTAGTTTGATTATTACAAAAAGTGACAACCGTAAAAACAAGGGTTGGGATGAAAAGTTAATCGAAATATCAAAAAAACACAATCGCCCATTATATGCTTCCACAACCAGCTTTAGTGATAACCGTACCGATTTTGGTTCTCCAGATATTAAATTGGTTCCTAAGAATAGGATAGCATTATTAAAAGGGAAAGGAACATCCTCCTTGAGTTATGGAGCCATTTGGCATTATTTTGAAACCCAATTGAAATATCCTGTAACTTCTATAGATACAGATGATTTTAACGTTCGCGCACTTCAAAATTTTGATATTCTGGTAATGCCCAGTGGATGGTATGGTCGTTTATTGAATGAGAACACCCTAAAGGATTTAAAAGCTTGGATAAGAAGCGGCGGTAAGGTTATTGCAATGGGTCGTGCCGTAAACTCATTCAACGATAAAGAAGGTTTTGATCTTAGCAGAAACGAATCAGAAGATGAAGAAGAAAAGGAAAAAGAAGGAAACCTAACTCCTTATGATCAAAGAGAACGTGAAAATGTAAAAAACTTTATCACCGGAAGTATTTACAAGGTAAAAGTTGACAACTCCCACCCCATGGCTTTTGGGTATGGTAATGAGTATTACAGTTTGAAATTAGGAAGTTCTTCCTATAAATTTCTTGAGAATGGATACAACGTAGGGTACATAGAAAATGATGCCGTTAGTGTATCTGGTTTTTCTGGAGATGATGCCAAAGCCAAACTCAAGAATTCTTTGGTATTTGGTGAAGCCCGTATGGGGAGCGGAAGTGTTATCTACATGGTAGACGATGTCCTTTTCCGTAGTTTCTGGGAAAATGGAAAGTTGTTTTTCGCCAACAGCCTTTTCTTCGTAAACAGTAATGTTGTTAGATTGTAGTCGACTTCTTTTGAATTTAATCTTTCAGAATACCAATGATTAGCTCTGTGGCATTCGAAAAATGCAATTGGGTGTTACTAGCATGATCCGTAAACGGAAAACCATAAATTTCTCCTCCGCTATAGGTATTGATCTGGGATGCATAATGGTTATAAAATCCATCGGGATTATTTCTAGCTTGGGCAAACGCAGGCTGCCCTTTCCAATTATTACTGGAGTTACCATATTTACCACCTACATATCCCAATTGTAGCGCTACAATAAGATCCCTATAAATAGCTGAGTAAACATTATTCTCCCCAGCCGTGTGATACGTATTAAGGTTTTGGTTTCGGAAATAGGGGCCAACTGCTGCATAAATCTGTTCTGCAAAAGACCATTGGTGTTGACCTGAGGGTGGTGTTGCTGTAGGTTTAGGCCCTAAAATCGTAATAGAATCATTAGGTGGTATAGTCCCCGTTTGCCCAGGATAGAGACTAATTGTACCTGTTAATGTGAGGGTTTGGTCACTTTGAAATTTTCCCGAATAATCATAGTTAAGATTTGGAGCCCCATAATACCTACCTTTTATGGTTACAGATTTACCCAACAAAGAGTTTAAATAGTTATTCCAAATTGTTGAAGGATAAGCTCCCGGCAAAATAGTTTGTGATTTTGCAGGCCCCAATACGCGAACAAACTCCTTTTTACCCTGTGCATTTGTCTTTTCAACTATCGCTTTAGGAAAGGAACTTTTCATCCCCGAAATAATGGTACTACCGCTATTTTTCCAGCCAAGAGTACCAATAGTAGTTGTGTTCGTTTTAGCGGTTAATGATAAACATATTCCAAACTGATCTATTGCCGTTAAATTGCAAACAGAATCACCACTAGGTCCCGTATAGGTTATTTCTACCCAATCATACCTAGGACCTGTTTTTTGAGGTAATGCGTTAAAGTTCAACCCAGCTCCATAAGAAATGTATATTCTAGATACAGAACTACCCGCCTGTAACATAAATTGCTTGTTGTTAACACTACTTAACTTGGCAGAAACACCAGCTTTTAAAGTATTGTTAAGACTATTGCCTCCCTGAAGGGTAATATAAACATCACTATCTGCTACACCAGAAGTATTATTCAAAGTAACAGTAACAGTATTGGCAAGTGTAATGCGTTTTCTTGCTGCGGTATCCATTGAGTTATAATTTAAATATTAAAAAAGGGATAAAAATATTTATGAAGTCACCATAAAATAACTGGGGAAGGTAAATGCTTGCGACTTAAGCAACTAGTTCAAAAATAGAAGAAGAAAATAGAATTTCATTTACGTATAAATACGTAAATATAAGGGCCACAAATTAAAATCATGAGGCTTTACTTTCTGGACAGAAAACGTATTATGATTTTAAAGATTCAAGATGGTTTAGATAATAATCAATAGATGTTAATTGTCTGGCGATTGCTTCATCAATGACATTCTTATATTCATCATTTTGAGTTTCGATAATGCTTACAAAATCTCCGTTTTCTTCTTGAATCATAATTAATATAAAGTTACATATTTCTATTACGGGGAAGGATAGGACAAACTTATTTCAAACTGAAGAGTGAGAAAATACGTACATATACGTATTTTTAAAAAAAACTCAAATTTTATACGGTAAAGCCGCAATTTATTATAGGAAAAAGACCCTTTTTAAATTGACTGGATTTTTATATGTCAACCGTTTGTTAAATGTGTGATTATTTTTGAACTCTCAGCTATTAATCACAGTTGCAATTTTGGAATTGACAGGAATATTAGATGAATTCAATCCTGGAGTTTGCCCGTGAAGGTCGAAATCCAATTTCACATCTGGCCTAAATATGAGGCAATGTGTAGAACCACCAAAATGGAACATACCAATTTCTTCCCCTTTTTGTACATGCTGCCCTTCATAAACTGTAATGTCGCAAGTAGAAACTTCTGCCATCCCAACAGGCATGAAGCACATAAGTCCAATATCGGGATTGTCTGCTTCAATAAAAATTAAAGCGCGTGTAGCAACTTCTGTAATATATCCTTGGGACTCATTAGGCCCTGAAGGATCAAAACCTTCTGCTGGGGTTTCAGAATAGTAGGTTCCGTCAATCACATAAGCTTTCTTAATAACACCACTTACAGGGCTATGCCATCTGTGATAGCTCAGTGCGCTTAAAAATGCCTGATAAATAGTTCCCCCAACAAATTGGTTGGTGTAAGAATCGTTGTTTAACATATGTGTCAAAGAATAAGGTTGTCCTTTGATCCAGAAATCATTGTGTAATTGCACATCCCTACGCAAACGATAAGGGGCAGACTCACAAGCATTTACAATAACACTATTATTGTCAGGATCTGCTATAGGGCGTACATTGGCTCTAAATTGTCTTGTAAAAAAATCATCCCAAGAGGTAAAACCATGATGAGGCAAAAGTGGATCACACTTAAACTCTTTATCAAAATTGGGCATTTCCTTTTTTGCCTCTGCCCCAAACCAACCATTTCTTGGATGACTGTTAAGTACATAAACAGAATCCTTGGATTGTAAGAACTTACCCCAGTGGTTCAATACTTTCTTTAATTGTTTGTTGAGTCGTTCATCTAAAAAAGCAGTGTAACCAGCTGGAGTTGCCATAGACCAGTCGAAAATTGCATTAATGGGGAAACCCACCAATCCAGTTTTATTGAACTCTGGTGCCTTGGTTAGGATACCATTAATAAGTTGCAAGGCATGAAAATAGTTTCGAACTTGGCGTCCACCTGCAGGGTTCTTCTTATACTTTTCTGGAACCTGCTCAAACATCCATTTAAAGTTCATGTAGAGTTTGGGGTCATTCTCTATCAAATCTTTGAGTTCCTGAACAACAGGATGAAAAGGTTTAGGTGTATTGTCGACTTCAATTATGAGATCCTTCAACCAGTTTCGCAACAGTCTTTCGTCACTAGGCAGCCACCTACCTACTCGGTAGGGCGCGTTTACCATCTCCTCCATAGTCTTAATTTTGTGGTTAGCTAACTCAAAACTAAAAGGAAATTAGACGGCAAACAGTACGTATAAATACGTAAATTAATAGGGCTAGGATTGTCCCTAGCCCTTTAAAATTAGTTCTCTAGGTCTTTTATTAGGTTTTCTGCCGAGCTAGTAATTTTTTTGTACCACCCATACCCCCAACGTGAAGCAAAGAACAGGAAAATACTAGCAAATATGATTGCATACCAAACGGGTGCCTTAATTTCATTCTCAAAGAAATTGTTTCCATTCAAAATCATATCAGCTACAGGGATGGATACAAACATCAATAAAACCCCAAGGAAAATACCGACTCGTTGAATAAGTAGTGTTTTCCGCTTTTCTTTTTCAAAACGTATTAAAACATCCTTGTAACTATTGCTGGAGAGATTTATTCTGGACAAGCTATGAATAGACCGCAAAGACAGTATGGGCATAATCATTAAAAATCCTATGCAAAATAGGCCGCATGCCATAAGGTACCAAGTGTTCAATTTGTCAATATTAAACAGGATTCCAAGGGCAAAAACATAGCATATTACTGCTCCTGAGGTCTCATAAAGTCTTAATTTACTGAATTTGTTCTTGTATTTTAATTGTGTCATTTCCATAATGTTCTGTTTGTTTAGTACTTCCAATTTTTCTACACGTTCACTCATGGTTGTCCAGAGCGTTTTCATTTCTTCAAGATCCATGGTGTTACTTTTTAATATTCGTTTTCAATTTTTGTTTAATCCTTCCCAAGCGTGTTCCAACATTGGTTGTTGTAAAACCAGTTATTACAGCAATTTCTTCATATGTTTTCCCTTCCAAATACAATAAAACAAGTCCTTTTTCCACCACGTTAAGTTGGTTTATGTGGTCATGTAATAATTGCATCCTGTCCTGAAATTCAGTATCCTTTTCATCTTCAATATTCCAAAACTTAAAATCACTTGTTAGAGTGTGACTCGATTTTTTGCTTTGGTTCAGATGAGCAATGGATGTATTAAGAGCCACCCTATACAACCAAGTACTTATCTTGGATTTTCCCCGAAATGATGGGAACGATTTCCATAGTTGGTACACAATCTCTTGGTAGAGATCTTTTTGTTCTTCTTTATCCTTTGCATAAATGTGGGTGATCTTGTAAATGATCCCTTCATTGGCCTTAATGATCTGGATAAAGTCTTCTTTCTGTTGCTGCATGCAATAATCGATTACAAACTATTAGTACAAAAGGTATTCAAAAAATCACACCTTTGGTCAGATTTTTGCACTAAAACCTCACAACAACCTCTATTTGTGGGGTTTACTTAACAATAACATTTTCAATCCTAAATTATATGTACCTTTAGTTACGCAACTAACCAGTTTTATTTCACATGAAAAGGACCTTGTGGCTTACGCTATTTTTCATTGTGTCCTCTCTGCTATGGGCACAAGACTGTGATATCGCTAAAGGATTGGATACGATCACTTCCTTGAATGCCAAGGGTGATTTTCCAGCGGCCTTGGAAAAAAGTGAACAGTTGTTGGCCTGTGAAGGTATTTCGAAGGATGAATCAATCCAATTGTATACCTGGCAATTCAAGCTTCACCGTAATAACTACAAAGAAAAAAGAGCCAATGCAGCCATCCTAAAAGCTAAATCGCTCTGGGAAGAAACCGGAAAACCTTTTAGTTTTAATTTCCGATTGTTGCTCATAGAAAGTTCTGCATTGCGAAAGGACACAACCTTGTACAATCGTATGTTTCGTCAATTTCGAGATGAATTATTTGCTAAAAATGAAAGTGATTACCACGAATATTTAGGTCGTTATTATTTTCTCATTAATTACGAAGGAGATAGCGCGATCCCAAATTTTTTAAAAGCCCTAGGACATTTTGAGCAACTGGAGAAGCCACCTATGTTCCATATGGGGATAACCTTAAGAGGCCTAGGCAATATGAATCGTAATCGAGGTGATTTCGAAAAATCTCTAAACTATTACACAAAGGAGCGGGAATTCTATATGAAACATTACCCCGAGAATCATTTTAGCACCTCCATTTGTAACTTCAATATCGGGAATGTCTACTACGAAACCTTAGAATACCAAAAGGCCCTAGATCATTATGTAATGGTTGTTCCGGTTTGGGAAAAGCGATATGATGCAGATCACTTCCGTATGAAAACCCTAAATGAGGCTATTGGGGATATGTATTGGGAATTGGGTGACCAGAACAACGCACTTTCCTATTTTGAACAGGCCACCGAAAATGAAGAGCTTATAAATAATGATACAAGTGAGTTCACCATCTCCAATGCAGATAGTCTTCTTCAAAAGGGGAACTATGCAGATGCTATAGAATACTATAAGGAAGCCGTGATTTGGAGAGAGAGAACCTACGGAAAAGAGCATGCCATGACGGGAGCTTGTAAAAATTTTGTGGCTAGGGCCATTCGTTCTTCCGGAGACACTGAGAATTCATTACAAATTTATCAAGAAGCCATTAACATTTTTGCGCCCCAATTAAAGGATTTTAATTGGCAAGCAAACCCTACTCTGGATATGGAAATTAACTCCCATCAATATTTATTGGAGGCACTAACAGCCAAGGGAGAGCTTCTGCAAGAACGTTACTCTAACACACAAAATATCAAATTTTTGGAGGGAGCTTTACATACGCAGGAAGTTGCAATTGATGTATTGGAAAAAATAAGAAACACCCACATTTCAGAAGCTTCCAAATTATTTTGGACCTCTAAAACCCGATCGCTCATAGAGAGTAGTATTACAACTGCGTCATTGCTTTCTGAATTAAAAAAGGATACGAAATACCTGGAAAAAGCCTTCCAGTTTTCTGAACGAAGTAAATCACTTATACTACTTTCTTCACTATTTCAACAAGAAACCATTTCTTTTTCTGAAGTGCCCAATGAGGTTACTGAAAAAGAACAATACTTCAAAAAAAGAATTAATGAATACCGTGGAAAGATCATTAATGAAGAAAAACGATGTGGCGAAGCAAGAGCTTCTTTACTTACTCTTTTTAAAAATGAATTACTTGAAAGCCAAAAGGAATATGATTTGTTTCTTGAAAAAGTAAAAACCGATTATCCACAGTATTATGAATTAAAATACGACCCAGAAATTGTTACTGCAACCAAAGTACAACAAGAATTATTGGATGGCCAGACACAATTGATTTCGTATTTCGCTGGTGAAAAATCCCTTTTTGTTTTTTCCATTCAAAAAGAAAATATCGCAGTTCGAAAAATTGAAAATGTTACCGAAACATTGGAAAAAGTGGAGAAACTATTTGCCAATATAAGCGATCAGAAAAAGGTTACAGAAAATCCCCAAGGAACGTTTGAAGAGTTTGGCACTTTGTCACATCAGTTGTACAACGAATTGTTAGCTCCAGAATTGACCGTTGAATCCCAAAAAAGATTAATCATTATTCCTGATGGTAGTTTGGCATATCTCCCCTACGAAATGCTTCTTTCTAAGCCTGCTCCTGCTGTCCGAAATTACCAAACTTTAGCCTATTTGGTTAGAGATCGCGCCATTTCATACAGTCAATCTGCATCTATCCGATTACTATCCCAAAACTTAGAAGGCACACATACTGAATATATGGGATTTGCCCCATCATATAATAACCCTTCTTATTCTAGTACGAGACAAGAACTTTCTAATCTAACACACAATACCACCGAAGTAAATTTTGGAAAAAGTCTCTTTGGTGGTAACAGCTGGATTGGACCTGAAGTATCTGAAGAAATATTGAAAGAACAATCTGGAAAAGCAGGGATCTTACACTTGGCCATGCACGGAGACGTGGAGGATGAGTATCCATTATTATCTAAGTTATATTTTACTCCTTCTGAAAAAGAAGATGGTTTGCTCCATACTTATGAGATTTATAACCTGAACATTCCTTCGCAATTGGTTATTTTAAGTGCCTGTAATACAGCTACTGGAAAATTGGAAAGTGGTGAAGGAATTTTAAGCTTAGAGCGAGCTTTTCAGTATGCAGGCAGTAAATCACTGTTATCAACTCTATGGACTGTGGACGATGCAGCTTCGGCAGAAATCACGCAATATTTTCTGGAAAATCTGAATGTAGGATTATCTAAGGATATTGCCTTACAAAAAGCAAAGTTGAAATTTCTTAGCCAAACTTCTCCAGAAAAATTAGCTCCGTTTTATTGGAGTAGTTTTAAACTCACAGGAAATACCATGGTATATTCAGAAAAAAAGAATGCTCTATTAGTCTGGTTGCTTGGAATGGGGTTATTTGCCGTTTTCTTTTTTATTTTTTATCGAAGAAAGCAGCGAAAAATTTAATCTTCCAACTTCTTTCTTATAATCTTCTGTGCCTCACGATATGCATACGTTTCCTTTTCTACAATGTCATGAAAAATTGCCATGGCCTTATCCTTCTCACCATTACCAAGCAAGGCCAACCCACGATACCATGAGGCTTGTTGACGATAATCGTTATCTCCGTTTTCAACTTTCAAAAAATAAGCTACCGCCAAGTTATAATCTGGAGATTCCTTGGACATAGCACAGATCCCAGAATAAAAATCGATCAAGTATTCTGGAATTTCCTCTTCTGATTTCTTAAAGTTACGTAAGGCCTCATCATACTTTTCCTCATTGTAATAACGAACGGCTGTATTCCAATGCAATGGGGTCTCTGAACCTGTATCCCTTAAGGTTGTGGGAGCATCATACACTTCAAAGTAAGTATCAAAAACCTTAGAAGTAGTTTGCCCACTCCCTGTCATAAACCAATAGGCCCCAATAAAGACTATTATCATAGCTGCTATTGGGATAACACGTTTCATCCAAAGAGGGATGACCGTAGTTTCTCCTGTTTTAGAGTCTTTTGGGGATTGTATTTCAGATTCAAAACGTTCAAAGGTATTTTTTAAACCCAAACGCCCGGCAGTTGCGATCAAATTTCTAGCGGTTAATTCTTCTTCATAGGATTGCCTTAAAGAAGTGTCTCTATCTAATTTTTCTTCAAACGACTTAACCTCTTCAGGTCCCATTAGACCATCCAAATATTTTTCAATGTTATCCTGATTATTATCCATATCCTTTAAGCATTTGTACGAGCATGGGCTTCGCTCTTATTAATTCCTTCAGGCGTTGTAAGCATTTGTATTTTTTATTCCGTACAATCTGTTCACTACTAAAAGATCCATTTTCTGCAATTTCCTTCATGGATGCATTGTGGTATAGGTTTTCTACAAGGAGTTGTTTGCACACCTCTCCTAGTTGATCCAATACTTGCAATACTCCTTGTTTTCTTTCTCCATCGATCAAGTCGGTCAAAGGACTTTCCTGAAAAGATTCCATGCCAGCCTTTTCATGATGGCCTTCTCTGATCTTATCTTTTTTTATCTGGTTAAGCCATTTAAACTTGGTAATGGAATAGAGATAGGTTCCTATGGCACTTTCTCCTTTAAACTTTCCATCCCGCACATTTTCATAAAAAGCAATCATGGCTTCCTGAAACACATCCTTTGCTTCGTCCTCATTTCCTTGGTTCCTTAATACAAAAGAACTAGCCTTCTCCTTATTATCTATATAAATGGTCCTCAATGCAATTTCCCGTTCGGCTCTGGACCCCTTCAATTTCTGAAGCAACTCGCGATCTGTTAGTACTGTTTTAATTCTTAGTGTATTTAAAATGTGCCTTTGTAATAAAAATAGTAAAAAAAAATTCGGAAAAGTGATTACAAACCGAAATCGAGAATTGACATAATAATGAATACCCCAATAAAAATTGAATATGAATCTTTTAAAATTAACATTATGAAGCACAACAAACTTACTTTTTTGCTCCTCGGTGTTTTTCTGTTTTATGCAAATGTTGCCACAGCACAGAAAAATACGGTAGCTACTGGAGGTGAAGCTACAGGTAGTGGAGGAACCGTGAGCTATTCGGTAGGGCAAATAGATTATGAACAAATCTCAGGAAGCAGTGGTACGGTAACGCTAGGAGTTCAACAACCATTCGAAATTTTTGTTTTGGGAGTGAACGATCATCCTAACATTCAGATTGAAATGGCCGTGTTCCCAAATCCAACACGCTCTAACCTTACTTTAAGATTAGGAGGACTTCCTAATGAAGGAATGCATTTAATACTGTATGACCTCATGGGACGATCTATTTATAAAGACAGAATCCTTTCTGATGAAACCCAAATTCCTATGGAATCATTGGCAACATCGGCCTATATCCTCAGGATTGTAGAAAACAACACTTTACTCAAAACATTTAAAATCATTAAAAACTAAAATCATATTGCGATGAAAACAATTTATACTTTTATTATATTATTCATAGTCTCAGCTACTATGAGTGCGCAAGCACCAGAAAAAATGAGTTACCAAGGAGTTGCTCGTGATGCCGATGGAACGTTAATTACAGATACTGCCATAGGATTACAGATCAGTATTTTGGAAACGACAGGGACTGGAACAGCAGTTTATGTTGAAACACATACTCCCACTACCAATACCAATGGTTTATTTACCATTGAGGTAGGTGCTGGATCTGTGGTCTCTGGAGATTTTGCCACTATTGCTTGGGCAAGTGACAGTTATTTTTTGAAATCAGAAATTGACCCAACAGGAGGAACCAGTTACTCTATAGAAGGAACCCACCAATTATTAAGTGTTCCTTATGCTTTGTATGCAAATAGTGCCGGAAGTGGAAATACGCTGGATCAAGCTTACAATGAAGAAATGACTACTTCTCCAACAACCAGAACCATAAATGCGGACGACGGAAGCATAGAAATAGTTGCAACTGGAAATAGAGCCCTCGAAATTGTGGCTGACCCAGCTACAGCTTTTAATGCGCTACATATAACCGCTGCTGGAGCAGGTACAGGAATTACCATTGAACATGAAGGAACTGCCAACTCTATGAACATCATTCCAACTGGCAGTGGAAAAGGGCTTGACATCAATAATTCTGGAACCAACAGGGCGCTTGATGTAGAAAACAGCAATGTTGCCAATATATCTGAAGTAGTTAGGATAGATAATGATGGACTGGGCGATGCCGTGCGGCTTGATAACGAAGAAAGTGGTGGCGGAGATGCGTTGAACATTATAAATGATGGTGGAGGCGATGCCATAACTATAGACAATGCAGGAGCTGGAGATGCTATATTTGTTGATAATACAGATAGTGCTGGAAGTTTTGCAATCTCCGTAAACAATGATGGAGGGTTAGCTGCCGTGGATATTCTGAATGACGGAGGCGGCGCTGCTATGGATATTGAAAATGATGGCGGTGGTCATGGGATTGGCGTTGTTCAATCTGGTGCAGGAAATGGAATTAATGTACTTAATGATGGTATTGGAATTGGTCTAAATATAGAAAATGGTGTAACCGATCCTTTGCAAGGAGGTAGTACCCGAGCTGCTGCAGGAGAAGCCTTCAAGGTCTTTCAGGGAGGAGCCGGTAGAGCCGTATTTGTTGATAATGCCGGAATGGCTAATGGATTGCATGTCTTTAATGGAAATCCAGCCAATGCTGCCTCAGCAGTGAAAATTGAACAAGGAGGAGCAGGTACTGCTCTTGAAATTGACAATGGAGGACCCGGTAAAGCTGCACACTTTTTTAATGCTGTTCCCTTAAATGCCGCAGAAGTACTATTGGCAAGCACTTCGGGAGTAGGAAATGTAGGTTTATTTGTTTCAGAAGACAACAACGCCAATTTTGCATCTACTCTAGTAGCCAACAATATGGCAAATGGTATTGCGGGTGAATTTCTCATAATGGATGAAGCTACAGACAAAGTAAATGACAAGCCTATTATTTTTGCATCCTCTAATGGATTGGGTGGTGGTCTATTTATTGATATCACAAATGCATTAGACGGAGTAGATACAAATTCGGAACCTGCTATTTCTGCAACACATAGAGGCTTTGGTAATGGCGCTTTTTTGGAAACACCAAAATCTGACAACACTTCATCCACCTTAGAAATTAAAAACAATGGAGCTGGACATGGAGCACATATAGACAGTTATGATAACCCTGGAGTAAACGTAGAATCTACATTATATGTAGAGCAGGCAAATCCTTCTACTGTGCCTGCTATGGGAAGAACAGCCGTATTTGATCTACATCCTGCAGGAACTTCAGCAGATTCTGCAGTGCTTATAAGGTCTGGTGCTACAGCTGCAGGTTCCAGTGCTTTACGCGTCATTGCTGCCGATGTCACCAAATTAGCTGGAGTTTTTGAAGGAGATGTAGAAGTTTCTAGTGATTTAACGGTGGGAGGAATGTTTGCCGCTGCTGCGAAAGCCTTTAAAATTGATCATCCATTAGATCCAGACAACAAATTCTTAGTTCACAATTCTATTGAAAGTAATGAACGGGTTAACATTTACAGTGGAAATATAACTACGAATGGGGAAGGATATGCAACGGTACAACTTCCCGAGTATATGACCGCTTTAAATACGGACTTTAAATATCAATTAACAATTGTAGACAAGTCCTTTGCGCAAGCTATTATTTGGGAACCTATAGAGAGCGAATCCAATTCTTTTGTAATCAAAACCAACACTCCCAATATTGGGGTAAGCTGGCAGATTACAGGAACAAGGCAAGACACTTGGGCATTGGAAAATCCTATGCAGGTTGAAGTAGAAAAGAATAACGGACTTTAGTTTTAGTTTTCATGATTGAAATAGCCGCTCCGCTTTGGGAGCGGCTATTTCTTCTTATTAACTTTTCTTTTTCCCAACCATTTCTTGCCCTCCTTGATGTAAAGTAAGCCCTTCTGCAATACCTTGTTCATCTGTAGAAAATACAATTTGTGCAGAAACCACTTTTAAAAAGAATGTCGTCTCATTCTCGGCAAAAATCTCAATCTGGGGCTGCCCCGTAGCTTCGGCAAATATCTTATCGCCTTCTGTAGTAATAACAATTTCAAAACCAGGTTGCAACTCGTAAGTACCCACATAACGATTTATAATAGCAGGAGCCAATGTTATGGCTTCTTTTTCAGCTGGTGGTGCTTTGTCCACCTCTAATCCTTTAGCATTACGGATCCTAGATTTAAACCATGCAACCTTAGAGTCTCCTTCCATTTCAAATTTGTACTTGGAAAAACTTCCTTCAAATACAAATTCATTATTGCCCAAAGCATTTAATTTCAAATTACTACTGCCCTCTCTCTGACTATATAAACTTCCATCTTTATAAGTAATATAACGAATGACATTATTCTCGAATTCATAAGTTCCTACCCACTTTTTCATTTCACTTTCAGATAAACTTACGCTAGATGTTTTCTCATAGGGCTTACCTAAAGCATGTGCTACAACTTCTACTGTAACGTCACTAGGACCATTTCCATTTTTATTGGTTAGTATAACCGTGTATATATCTTCAGAAGGGATATAAACCGCATAGGTCTCATAACCAAAGATTCCACCTCCATGCTCAATACTTGGTGTTCCATTCACTTCATCAACACTAAAACCATATCCGTAATATATGGGATTCCCGTTATTTAACGTGTAATTGGTAAATGCCAGCTTTTTGCTTTTTTCTGAAATAAGCGTGTTATTATGAATTGCTTGTTGCCACAAAAGCAGATCGTCTACATTAGACATAATAGAACCCGCTGCATAGGGAAGGGTTAAACTCAAATAATCGGCATTATTATAACCTTCTTCATTTGGCTGATAACCACTGGCTCTATTTTTAATGACTTTGGAATGGCTCCCATAATGAGAATTTTTCATCCCTAATGGTTTAAATATGTGATCTTCTATAAATTCTGCATAACTCTTACCAGATCTTTCTTCAATAATATATCCCAATAAAATATAGCCTGAATTATTATATCTATATTCTTCCCCCGGATCAAAATCCATAGGTTCATTTTTGAATACATCAATTAATTCCAAAGGGCTCATATCTTCTCTCGCTCGTGAAAAGAAACTCTGCATTGAGGTATAGCTTTTAATACCAGAAGTATGATTAAGCAATTGATGCACAGTTATTTTCTTTCCCTGTGTTGGGTAATCTGGAATGAACTTGGTAATTTCATCTTCCAAGGATAGCTTACCTTCTTCCATAAGCATTAAAATAGATACAGATGTAAACTGTTTAGTAATAGATCCTATTTCAAAAACATGTTCTGGTTTCATTGATACATCCAACTCTAGATTGGCCATCCCAAATGCATTTCTATATAAAATCTTCCCATTCTTCGCCACCAGTACCGTGGCTCCTGGATCATTGGAAGAATAATTATCCTTTAATATTTTGTCTAATGTTCCTGTAAGATCTTGTGCCTGTATTGCCAGAAAGGAAAATAACACAAGGGCTATTGTGGCGATTCGTCTTTTAATTGATTGCATGATGTTTTGGTATAAATGATTATTTCCTGTAAGACGCCTTGTCTTGCTTTTTGGTTACAGAAAATCACTTTTTACAAAAACAAATTATCATAAATTCTAGCTATTTGTTTCCATAACATCTCAAAACTATTATTCTTAAAATAAAATTAACGTACCTTTAAAATCGCAAACCAAAAACCAAAACAACCAATGAAACGTAGATTTTTATGGATGCTGGCTTTTCTTATATGTGGAACGGTATCAGCACAAATTACAGTATCTGGAAACATTACAGACTCTAACAATGTAACTCTCAATGGTGTAAACATTATTGAAAAAGGAACAACCAACGGGGCAACTTCCGATTTTGATGGAAATTATTCCATCTCCGTAGCAAGTGATGCTACACTTGTTTTTAGCTATGTTGGCTTCGAAACTCAAGAAATTGAGGTTAATGGGCAGACTTCCATTGATGTAAGCATGTCTGAAGGATTTGCTCTAGACGCAGTTCAATTAGTGGGATCTAGAAGTCCAAAACGTACTGCAACAGATACTCCTGTAGCGGTAGACGTTATTAATGTGAACGATGTAGTTACACAAGCAGGTCGTGTTGAAATTAATGAATTACTTCAATATGCTGCACCTTCATTTAATGCCAACAAACAATCCGGTTCTGATGGGGCAGATCACGTAGATCCTGCTTCACTTAGAGGTCTAGGACCTGACCAAACCTTAGTACTTATTAATGGAAAAAGAAGGCATTCTTCTTCTTTGGTAAACATTTTTGGTACCCGAGGACGTGGAAATACAGGTACTGACCTTAATGCCATTCCTACTTCTGCAATAAAGAGAATAGAAATTCTGAGAGATGGTGCTGCTGCACAGTATGGTTCAGATGCTATAGCAGGGGTTATCAATATTGTTCTTAAAGACAATACAGATGATGTAACTGGTTTTCTTAGTTACGGAGCTTACAGTACTAATGCAGATGTAGATACCAGTGCTTTCCAAGATGGAGACTATGGTGTTTGGAATACAGATGGATTTAGATTGGACACCGAAAGAGATGGAAATGCCATTGGAGATGATCAGGATTTTGACGGTGGTTCTATAAAAGCAGGACTTAACTACGGTGTTGCATTAGGCAAAGACGGTGGTTATGCAAACTTTACAGCAGAATACCTAAGTAAGAACAAAACTCTCCGTCCTGCATTCGATTTTAGAAAAGGATTCGGTGAAGCCGCCATCGATGCATTCAACTTCTTTGGAAACTTGGCATATCCTGTATCTGAAAACACAGAGATTTATGCTTTTGGGGGTAGAAATTACAGAGATACAGATGCATTCGCTTTTACCAGAAATGGTGGAGCTAGAGTGATTCCATCTATATATCCAGATGGATTCACACCACGCATTACATCTAATATTATAGATAATTCTGTTTCTGTAGGGGTTCGTACCCAATTAGGAAACGAATGGAAAGCAGACATAAGTAATACTTGGGGTAAAAATAGTTTCCACTATTTCATTAAGGGAACTTTAAATGCTTCTTTACAGGACGCTTCTCCAACCGATTTCGACGCGGGAGGACATACCCTAAGTCAAAACACGGTAAATGTAGACTTCTCTAAGTATTTTGAAGATATTGCCGAAGGATTAAACTTCGCCTTTGGAGCTGAATATCGTACCGAAAACTTTACCATTTTTGCTGGAGAAGAAGGTTCTTACGGCACGTTTGATGAAAACGGTATTTTAATTACCGATCCATCTACACAAACACAACCTATAGATCCAGATTCTGGAGATCCAAGACCCGGAGGTTCTCAAGGATTTCCAGGGTATAGCCCAGCTAATGAAGTAGATAGAAGTAGATCCAATGTATCATTATATGCCGATGCGGAAATTGACCTTTCAGAAGCTTTCCTACTTAGTGGAGCGGCTCGTTTCGAAAATTATAGTGACTTCGGTAGTACCATTAATGGAAAAGTAGCAGCTCGTTTAAAGGCTTCAGACAATATCAATGTAAGAGCATCTGTAAGTACTGGCTTTAGAGCTCCTTCCCTAGTACAGATTTATTATAACCTACGATTTACCAACTTTGTTGGTGGAGTAGCATTAGAATCTGTTTTATCGCCTAATAATAGCCCTGTTACTGCTTCCTTTGGTATTGGACCATTAGAAGAAGAAACAGCTTTGAACGCTGGATTAGGGGTGACTGCTAAATTTGGAGATTTCACTGCAACCGTAGATGGATACCTTATTAATATTAAAGATCGTATCGTTTTAACTGGAAACTTTGATGCAACAGATATCCCAGGGGTAGAAGCTGCTCAGTTCTTCGCCAATGGTGCTGATACAGAAACCTTAGGTGTAGACGTAGTATTGTCTTACAAGACAGAATTAGGAGGGGGAACCTTTGGAGCCACCCTGGTTGGAAACGTTAACGATATGGAAATTTCTAAGGTAAACAACGGAAACTTAGATGAGCAAACTTTCTTTGGGGAAAGAGACAAAGCATTCTTATTGGCGTCTGCTCCCGACAGTAAATTTGGATTAAACCTAACATATGTCCTTGACAAATGGAATTTTGCACTTTCTGGCACACATTTTAGTGAAGTGGAATTATTAGATTTTCAAGTATTTGAAGATCCTGCAGATTATGGTGGATTCGACAACTTAATTACTGCTGCAACAGATACCTATGGAGCTAAGTTTGTAGCAGATGTTGCACTGGGTTATAAATTAAGTGATGGTCTTAAGTTAAGCCTTGGAGCCAATAACTTACTGAATGTATATCCAGACCAACAAGACGACTGGACAGAAGCTGGCGGATACTGGGATTCAGTACAAATGGGCTTTGGTGGTGCATACTACTACACTCGTTTAGACTTCAATTTCTAAGATTGACATAACAATTATAAAAAAAGCCTCGTGATTGCGAGGCTTTTTTTATTTGTTCTTCTGTTCAATCCATTTACTCATATACTTGGTGGCCTGTATAGTTTGTTGCTGAAGTACTTGTCCCAAAAAATGTTCTTGACGGTGTTCCTTGAGGTTGTTTCTTAGTATATGAACCATCGTCAAAAATGCTTCTGAAAAAGATTCTTTTTGAAATCGATTCGAAATAATAGCAAACCCTCTTTCCTGACACTGTAACCAATCATCTTTATCGGAATAGATCTGTACAGCATGATTTACAAATTCCTGAAGATCATCTGTAACTTTTCCTCCATAAGGAAGTTCTCCATGAATTCCTTCGGCTCCAATTGTTGTCGTAACCGAGGGAGTTCCAAAGCGCATGGCATCAATCAGTTTTCCTTTAAGCCCAGCACCAAATTGCAATGGTGCTAAACATACTCTGGCTTCTGTCATCACATCGGTTACATTCTCTGCCCAACCTTTAATTAAGAATCCTTCTTTAGGATTGTGCATTTCTGAAATCTGTTGCGGTGCATAATTGCCATAAATAGATAGCTCGGCATTCGGTAGTTGATTCCGAATAGCAGGCCAAACTTCTCTTTTAAGGTATTTTACGGAAGCTACATTAGGCGCGTGCAATAGATTGCCGATGGTCATAAAACCTTTTCTATTCTCAAAATTGGGGTAGTCCTTTTTCTCCGTTTCAGAAATAGGGTCTAGCAAAAATGGTAAGTAGTATAATTGCCCTTCTGGAATCTTGAAAGTTTCTACCAATAGTTGCATTTCGAATTCTGAAATAATCAAGGATAAATCACAGCGTAGAATACTAGCCAATTCTCGCTTTGTTGTATCAGAATACAAATCAACATGTTTGTCTTTCTCAAAAGCTTCCTGTCTGGCCTTTCTTAAAAAATGTAGGTCTTCTGTATCTAAAATTTTTACCGCGTTAGGACACTGTTCTGTTACCCGCCAACCAAACTTCTCTTCAGTTATGTAACGATCAAACAGTACAATTGAAGGATTTAATTGAAAAACAAAATCATCAAAACTAGTACTGTTTAGTTTAATGGAAACTTCTTCAATTCCTTCCTTCTTTAATCTAGCAGATTGTTTTGTGTAGCCAGCAGTACTTGCAAAAGTGATTTTGTATTCAGCTTTCTGAAACATACCAATTAACTGCATCATCCTACTACCCGCAGCTGTGGTGGCAGGTTCTGGAAAGGTATGTCCAATGATGAGAAGCTTTGAGTTCAATAATTAAGTTGAGAAATTAATATAATACTTACAATCAATCACAGATTTTGTAATAACTGTCATCTACTAAAGACCATCAACAACCAAAGAAGCCATTTCTATATGAGAGGTTTCTTCTTCAACTACCGTCCAAGCAATATATAGTGTATCCCCTATTTTTTCCAATTGTGGAAATCCACTAGCACGCTCTGCACTGGTTTTCGTAATAGTTTTTGTATATCCAACAGTTCCGTTAGAATGTACCCTAGCTAATTGTATTAGCTCATCTTCTCCTTGAGGCTCCATCCATAAAACCATTGCTTCTGTCTCTGAAATCATAATAACATCTACCCTACCGGTAGCATTTCCTGAATCAACTCGAATGGGCAGTCCGAATGATTTGCCACGATCTTCTGAAAATGCAATTTGCACCTTTCCTTCATCATTTGCAGCAGTAAACCATGCCACAGCTACACTCTGCTCCATTACATCTAAAGAGGGGCCATTTACTGGGCACCCTGCTATCTTCCATTGATCATCCGCAACAGATCTCGGAGCACTCCAATTGGCGTCTTTGGTCCAATCTACAATAGATATATCCCTGATTTCATCATCACTCCTATCACGATAGGCTACTAATATTTGATCATCTGGACCTATGGCAAGTGACGTATTGCAACAATCACACACTTTTTCATCTAATAAAGTGTCATAATCTATCGTGCCATCTTCAAAAACAATAGCTGCGCGAAGGGTCATTTGTCCTCCCCCATGTGCTGCACCTACAGTTTCCCTTCCATCTAGCCAGGTAACAACAAAAGAATTATGGGCATAAGGTCTAATAGAGACAAAACCATGTTCGCTTTTGGTTCCGTCATGATGAAGAATAAAGTTCTTTTTCCATGCTTTCTTTTCGGGATGGTAAAGATTTAATTTAACATCATAAGTATAGGTGCCTGAATCTGATTTTTGAAGAAAACTGGTTAAAATCCTGCCATTATTCTCCGCTATATTGGGAAAATCAGCCCAGTTGGTAAACCAATCATTTCCACGAACAATCTCTTCAACCTCAATCCATGATCCGTTCTTTAGCATAGAAAAATTCAGAACATCTGTAGTGTCTGTTTGGATAACCCAAGAAAAATAAAGTGATTCCCCATTACTGAACAATCTTGGCAATTGACTATTCTCACTAGATGGATTTGCTAGGGATGTTAATTCGTTACTGAGCTCATGCTTGATCTCTGTTTTTGGAGTTGCGTTCTTTTCTTTGCAAGATGAAAAAAGGAGTATCATACAAAGAAATAATAATGTGTTTCTCATAACAGTGTTCTTTTTAAAGAAGTGCTTTTTTTATGTATTCGAATAATAAATCAGGATCTACTTTTTCTATAGGATGTGGAGCTCCTTCTAATACGTTACATATAGAATTTGGCAACCATCCCTGAATTTTTTCCGTTTCTTCTAGGGATACCATTTTATCCTTTGCCCCTATACCCAAACAGACTGTATGATTTATTTTTTTGAAATCATCCTCCACAAGAGCCTCTCCATTTCCTAAATTGAGCATCATTTCTGCTGTATTGCGCATGACTGCTTTCCAATCTAAAGGAGCATGCATTTCTTTTAGCAATTGAGCAAAATGAGGAACTTTCTCTTCAATAACATCTGGGTTCAACATTTTTACTTCGGCTGCTGCCGATGCCTTGGTCCAGGCAAACTTGGTTCCCAATGTAGCCATCTTTTCAATCAATTCTGGAGATTCCAATGCCAACTTCAACGCTACATAGCCTCCCATACTATATCCAAAAATAGATACGCTTCCTAAATCATTGGTATGGATAAAGTCTTTGGTGTTTTTAGCAAAATGCGTAATGGAATATTCCCCTTCTGAAATCACTCCTCCATGTCCTTCAAAATTGAAGTCATATACATCAAAATGAGCTTCCAATAATGGTTTAATCTGAGCAAATTGATTTCGGGTTCCAAGGGCTCCGTGCAACAGGAGTAACTTTGGTTTCATACAATATATTTATGGAGTGTTGCACCAAGGTGTAACACTATATGACTTTTCCGTAGAGGTCAAAATCTTCTGCAGCTGTAATCTTTACATTGAAAAAATCTCCGGTTCGCAAATACCCATCTTCTGCAGGAATTAATACTTCATTATCTACATCTGGACTATCAAACTCCGTACGGCCTACATAATAATTTCCTTCCTTACGATCTATCAATACCCTGAATGCTTTATCGATTTTTTGCTGATTCAACTCCCAAGATATCTGGGATTGAATTTCCATGATTTCATTGGCACGTTGCATTTTAATATCGGCCGGGACATCATCTTCTAAGTTGTATGCGTGTGTATTCTCTTCATGGGAATAGGTAAAACAACCCATTCGTTCAAAACGCTGATCAATAACCCATTGTTTCAAGGTTTGAAAATCTTCTTCTGTTTCTCCTGGATATCCAACGATTAAAGTTGTTCTTATGGCCATTTCTGGTACTTCATCCCTAAATGCTTCCAACAATTTGTTGGTCTTATCCATAGTGGTGCCCCTTCGCATAGACTTAAGGATAGGGTCAGAAATATGCTGCAATGGAATATCAATGTAGTTGCAAACCTTAGGCTCCTCCTTCATTACTTTCAGCACTTCCATAGGAAAACCTGTTGGGAAAGCATAATGCAATCTAATCCACTCAATACCATCTACTTTTACCAATTCTTGCAAGAGCTTTGCCAATGCTCGTTCTTTGTATAGATCAAGTCCGTAATAGGTAAGGTCTTGGGCTATCAGAATAAGCTCTTTCACTCCATTGGCTGCTAATTTTCCAGCTTCAACCACTAAATCTTCAATACGAGTAGATTTATGTTTTCCCCGCATTAATGGAATGGCACAAAAGGAACAGGGACGATCACATCCTTCAGCTATCTTTAAATATGCATAGTTTTTCGGAGTTGTGGTAACACGTTCTCCAATGAGTTCATGTTTGTAGTCTGCTCCCAAGGCTTTTAAAAGACCGGGTAACTCTGTAGTGCCAAAGTACTGATCCACATCAGGAATCTCTTTTTGCAAGTCAGGCTTGTAACGCTCACTTAAGCAACCGGTTACAAAGACTTTATCTACCGTCCCTTCTTCCTTTTTCTGAACGTATTCCAGAATAGTGTTCACACTTTCCTCCTTGGCATTGTCTATAAATCCACAAGTATTAATGACCACTACATTACCTTCTTCTTCATGAACCACTTCTTTATCATTGGCCTTTAATTGCCCCATTAGTACCTCACTGTCATAGATGTTTTTAGAACATCCTAGCGTTACTACATTAATCTTGTTCTTTTTTAGGGATTTTGTCCGCATGCATTCCGTTTAAGGCCACAAAGATAGTCCTTTGGATCCTATTAAATTATCCGTAAGGATTAATTTGCTGCAGTAATTGATATACCAATGCTTGACCAATAAAAAGATAAACCAAAGAACCAATAAAAACATGATAAAACCAGGTCCTTAATAATTCTTCCTTTCTTATCAGTTTCCAACTTAGGTATGAAATAACCAGCCAATCGGCTATCAAGAAATAGAGTGGAAAAGCTATAAAGTTTGCTAAGTAATCAGGTATAAGTGGGTTATTCAAACCATGATAAGCTTGAAAGATGGAATAGACATACCAAACTGCTTTTGAAAGACTAAAAATTAAAAGTAACTTAAGGATTACTTTTTTTTTCCTTTCACTTAGCCGAAAAGCCATTTTATTTAAAGAAAGAGTCTACAAATTCGAATTTATTGAACACCTGAAGGTCTTCAACTCCTTCTCCTACCCCAATGTATTTTACTGGGATTTGAAATTGATCACTAATACCAATCACAACTCCTCCTTTGGCTGTTCCGTCTAATTTAGTCACTGCCAAACTAGTTACTTCGGTAGCTGCTGTAAACTGTTTGGCTTGTTCAAAAGCATTTTGTCCCGTAGAACCGTCCAATACCAACATGACATCATGTGGAGCATCTGCAACCACTTTTTGCATAACACGTTTCACCTTGGTCAATTCATTCATTAGGTTCACCTTATTGTGCAATCGTCCAGCAGTATCAATAATCACCACATCGGCATTTTGATTTACAGCACTTTGCAGGGTATCGAAAGCCACACTAGCAGGGTCACTTCCCATTTCCTGTTTTACAATAGGGACATCGGTACGGTCTGCCCAAACTTGTAACTGATCTATAGCGGCTGCCCTAAAGGTATCTGCAGCACCCAAAACCACTTTCTTACCCGCTTTCTTAAACTGATTGGCCAATTTACCAATAGTCGTGGTTTTTCCTACACCATTTACCCCAACAACCATAATTACAAAGGGGCCATCGGTATCCGGGATTTCTATTTCGGTGGCATTCCCTGTGTTGGTTTCGCTTAGAAGCCCTGCAATTTCTTCCCGTAATATCTGGTTCAGTTCATCGGTACCCATGTACTTATCCTTAGCTACACGTGCCTCAATACGGTCAATAATCTTTAAAGTGGTATTAACACCAACATCACTGGATACCAAAACTTCTTCCAAGTTATCTAATACGTCATCATCTACCTTGCTTTTTCCTGCAACGGCTTTGGAAAGTTTATCGAAAAAAGAGGTTTTGGATTTTTCCAATCCTTTATCTAGGGTTTCTTTTTTCTCTTTTGAAAATATTTTTTTGAAAAAGCTCATATTGAGTTTAGAAATTTAATGTCACGTTAAGGGGTTGATACAAACTACTAAATGGCGGTTGTAAAAACCTTTCATAAAGGGAATTTGAATTTGCTAATAGTGACCAAAAATACAAAAAGCCACCTTCGTAAAAAAGTGGCTTCGTTTATTATTGTAAAGGTTGATTATTGTTTCTTCAACCAATCGTTTACTTGATCTGGAGCCATGATAGACTCAACAAACATATAAGCGCCAGTCTTAGGAGACTTCACCATTTTGATAGCTTTGGTTAAACGCTTCGATCCTGTTTGTAACGATGCTACTGATTTCTTTGCCATAACGCTTAATTATTTGATTTCTTTATGTACGGTCATTTTCTTAAGGATAGGGTTGAATTTTTTCAATTCCATTCTATCCGGAGTGTTCTTTTTGTTCTTCGTAGTAATGTAGCGTGAAGTTCCTGGCATTCCAGTTTCTTTATGCTCCGTACATTCTAATATTACCTGAACTCTGTTTCCTTTCTTAGCCATTGTAAGTAGACTTTAAAATTATGCAATTACTGCTTCAAGAACCCTTTGGCACGGGCTTCTTTAATTACAGCAGATATACCTTTTTTGTTAATGTTTTTTAACGCAGAAGTAGAAACACGTAGCGTTAACCACTTATCTTCTTCTGGAATATAGAAACGCTTCTTCACCAAATTTACGTTGAACTTGCGCTTTGTTTTGTTCATCGCGTGAGAAACATTGTTTCCTACCATTGCTCTTTTTCCCGTAAGCTCACAAACTCTTGACATTGTAATCGCTTTTATAGTTATTTTTAAACAGGGTGCAAATTTAAGGAATTAATTCGGTATGTCCAACAAAAGAAATTTAGTTTTTAGAAATTTCTTTTAAGAGCATTTCGAAGGCTTTATTTACCGATTTTTTTATGACTCTTTCCCGCGCCTTTCCAAATTGAAATTTTTCTGAAATCATTCTCTCTGGAGTAGCAATGGCAATGCAAACAGTCCCTACCTCATCTTCCCCATCTCCTTTTGAAGGGCCTGCAATACCTGTAGTAGCAATGGCATAATCACTTCCAAAAACTTTATTGGCTTGAAATGCCATGGCTTCAGCCACGGGGATACTTACTACGTTATGTTCTTCAATAAGTGCAGCATCTACTCCCAAAATAGAGGTTTTTAATTCGGTAGCATATGGAATCACACTTCCACGATAAAAGGCAGAAGCTCCAGAGTGTTGTGTAATCTCCTGTGCCAATGCGCCTCCCGTACAACTTTCGGCAAGACTTAAGGTATGGCCCTGCTGCTGCAATATTCCTCCAATTTTTTGGGTAACAGAAGTTTCATCTTCATACCCCACCGCAATATCAGCAACCATTTTATGGAGTTCGTCCATTTGTGCATCTACCTCATCATTCAATATAGCTTCATTTTCTCCTTTAGAAGATAGCCTTAGACGCACCTTGCCAAGTGAAGGAAGGTAAGCCAGCTTAATATGCTTAGGAAGCGCTTCTTCCCATGAAGCAATTCGTTCTGCAATAGCACTTTCACCCATTCCATAAGTGAGCAGTGTTTTATGATAAATATAAGGTCGATTGAATTTTTGAATCACCACAGGGAGGACTTCATTTTTAATCAATGCCTTCATTTCATAGGGAACACCGGGCATGGAAACAAATATCGTATCATCTTTCTCCATCCACATTCCAGGAGCTGTACCGTGAATATTTTTAAGCACTTTTGCAGTAGAAGGCACCAAAGCTTGCCTTAGATTGGCAGCTATGGGAGACTTGTTAAAGTACTTTTTAAATAAAAACTCGATATGTGCAAGCACCTCTGGATGTTCTACCAAAGAATCTCCTAAGAATTCGCAAAAGGTCTGTTTTGTTATATCGTCTTTGGTAGGACCCAGTCCTCCAGTTACCAAAACCAAATCTACACGGCCCTTGGCTTCGTTCAACGCATCGAGAATGTGTTGCCTATCGTCTTGAATGGACGTTATTTGGTATACCTGTATACCAACTTTATTCAGTTCTTTACTTATGTAAGCCGAATTGGTATCGACAATTTGACCAATGAGAATCTCATCTCCAATGGTAATGATTTCAGCAAGCATCTATTATATTATAGGTCGAAGTCTTCTTTTAACTCATCAAAAACCTGATGTAATGTGGTAGAAACCAATTCTATTTGTGGGAGGATTCCATCGGTTCCTTTGGATGTTTTAGTCCATGACTCAATTCCTGTGATTTGTTTGAGTAAATCGATCCCAAACATTTCGATATTAGGTTTCATTTTATGTGCAAACTGATAGGCCAATTCCTTATTATCATTGGCTATAGCCTCTTCTAAAGAGCCTAGATCTGGAGGAATCTCCTCCAAAAAGGTTTGTGCTACAACTGCCATGAAATCTTTGTCCCCCCCCGCGATTTCATTAAGACTATCTATAGAATATAATTTACTCATACAATTATTTAACTTTTATAGAAAACAACTCCTTATCTTCAATATAGCCAGTTAACACATCATTTGCATCTACCTTTCCTACACCAGAGGGAGTCCCTGTAAATATAATATCTCCAATCTTCAATGTGAAATATTTCGATATATATTCGACCAACGCATCAATTTTCCACAACATATGGCTCGTATTCCCCTTCTGTACCACTTCTCCGTTCTTTTCAAGACTGAAGTTGATGTCATCCACATTGGTAAACGAAGTTTTTGGTAAAAAATTACCAATAACAGCTGCTCCATCAAATCCTTTGGCCTTTTCCCAAGGCAATCCCTTGGCTTTCAACTCTTGCTGAAGGTCTCTTGCTGTAAAATCGATCCCCAATCCTATTTCATCATAATACTTATGGGCAAATTTCTGTTGGATGTGTTTCCCAATCTTTTTAATTTTCACCAAGACCTCTACCTCATAGTGCACATCATTAGAAAATTCGGGGATGAAAAAAGGGTTCTTTTTCAATAAAATAGATGTATCTGGTTTCAAGAACAATATAGGGTCTTTGGGTCTTTCGTTATCCAGTTCTTCTATATGCGCTGTATAGTTCCTTCCTACACAAATTAATTTCATAGGCCAATTAAAATTTATTGTTGAGCTTTCTCAATTTAACCCGCGTAAGCACCTTTTTGGTATATAACGGAAAGTCTGCATTGAGTAACCATCCAAAATATCCGGGTTCTTTTTCCAACACATCTTCTACCAACACTCCCTTATGTTTTCCAAACATAAAGATTTCTTTTCCTTCCTTGGTAAATCCAATATACCCCGCAAAATCAGCAAATTGCTTGTGGGAACTAAATTGGGACAACCAGGTAACGTCATTTTGTAAATCTTCATATTTATCCAATTGAGACAACAAAACTTCATAAGTTGCTATGGTATCTGCCTCTGCACTATGTGCATTTTCAAGGGTCTTGTCACAATAAAATCGATACGCAGCTTCTAAAGTACGCTTCTCCTTTTTATGGAAAATGGTCTGAACATCTACTGCCAATCCTTTTTTAAGGTCGAAATCCACTTCTGCACGCAACAACTCCTCTGCCAATAATGGAATATCAAATCTATTGGAATTGAAACCTGCATAATCACTATCCTTCATCAATGCATACACTTTAGGTGCCAATTCTTTGAATGTAGGTTCATTCGCTACCATTTCATCAGTAATACCGTGGATATCGCTAGCTGATTTCGGAATGGGAACAGTAGGATTTACACGCCAAGTGTGCGCTTCTTTATTTCCGTTTGGAAATACTTTTAAAACTGAAATTTCCACGATACGATCAGATGCTACATTCACTCCTGTGGTTTCGAGATCGAAAAAGCAAATGGGTTTGGTAAGTTTTAGCTGCATAGTGCGATTTATGCTACAAAAATAACAATTGTTATTTTTGTGATATGGGGATTGTATTAAAAGTTATTATCATTTTAGGGGTCTTTGTCACTTCAGTTACGATGGCGCAAAAAGACAAAGTTGATATTTTCGAAAAAAAATCGGGCAAGCGAACGGTACTTATGGCAGAAAACAAAACGGCAGATACCTTGAGCGTCTTTTTAATGGTGCATGCCGAAGGATACCGAAGAAGTGCTGACAAGCCCATTCTAAAAAACCTAGCTCCACATTCTAAAACACCCATGACCACCTTGATAGCGCTGGATAATGTCTCTTCTAGCTATACCTACGACCTTATTGTTAATGAAGATTTGAACAATGATATTCATGTCTCACAAGAAAAAGAAGTGGTGGATATAGAAAATGCCATTAAGGGCAAATTGGTTATTTTTCGAATGACAGTATGTGAAAAATGTGATGCCCTCATTTCCCTTTTGCAAAGCAAACGAATTCAACACAGGGTATTCAATATTGAAAATGACGGAGCTTTATACGCTCAATTCATGTCTTTTATTGATAAGGAACTAACCTCAGAAACCCGTATTCGATTTCCCGTGATTTGGAATAAAAACCATACGATTTTTGGGTATGACGAAGTAGAAAATCTACTGAAAGAATTGGAAAATTAGATTTCCCTATTCACATCCCAAGCCTCTAAATAGTCAGCTACAGCTTTTACAAACTGCCCACCCAAAGCACCATTCACCACACGGTGATCGTAACTGTGTGATAGGAACATCTTGTAACGAATACCTATAAAGTCTCCTTCTGGTGTTTCAATGACCGCAGGAACCTTACGAATAGCTCCAAGGGCCAAAATACCCACTTGTGGCTGATTAATAATTGGGGTTCCCATAATGCTCCCAAAAGTGCCCACATTGGTTACAGTGTAGGTTCCTCCTTGAATATCATCTGGTTTTAATGCACCATTTCTTGCACGACTTGCAAGGTCATTAACTGCCTTACTCATTCCCACTAGGTTTAACTGGTCTGCATTTTTAATAACTGGAACAATTAGGTTACCATCTGCCAAAGCAGCTGCCATTCCTAAATTGATATTTTTACGTTTAATGATCTTATCTCCATCTACAGAGATGTTCATCATTGGGAAGTCTTTTAGTGCCTTCGCAACGGCTTCCATGAAGATAGGTGTAAAGGTTAGGTTTTCTCCTTCTCGCTTTTTATAATCTCCTTTTATTTTATTTCTCCAATTCCAGATATTGGTTACATCACACTCTACAAAGCTCTGAACATGAGCTGAAGTAGAAACACTTTCCACCATATGATGTGCAATGAGTTTTCCCATACGGGTCATCTCGATAATTTCGTCCTCGCCGCTTACAGATATTGGCGTTGCCGGTTTGCTTGGTTCTGTCTTGGTTGCTACTGGGGTTACAGGTGTTTGAGAAACTTCTGCTTTTGCAGGAGCCTTACCTCTGTTTTCTATATACCCCAAAATATCATTCTTGGTAACACGCCCGTCTTTTCCGGTTCCTGGAATGGCATCCAGTTCTGACTGGGATATTCCTTCTTGAGCTGCAATATTTTTAACCAATGGCGAATAAAAGCGATCTCCAGAACTTTCAATAACAGATTGCGTTGCTTCCTTAGCCACCTCTACTGTTTTCTCAACCTCAACTACTGTTTCTGAAACAGGGGCTTCAACTTCAACTGGAGTTGCTCCAGGAACATCTCCATCAGTTTCTATAACAGCCAAGGTTTGTCCAACTTGTACTACATCGTCAACCTGAAAAAGGATCTCGACCAACGTACCATCTACCTCACTGGGAACTTCACTATCTACTTTATCGGTAGCAATTTCCAACACAGGTTCATCTGCCTCAATGGCATCGCCTACATTTTTAAGCCAGCTAGTTACCGTTGCCTCAGCAACACTTTCTCCCATTTTAGGTAATTTCAGTTCAAATCTCGCCATAACGCTAGAAACTCATTTTTTAAATTGACTGCAAAATTAATAAATTTTACGTCCAAATATTTTAAATAATTCAAAAATAACAGCCCACAATCTCTTACAATTGCGAATTTGATAATCAAAGCTCTAGTACACCGCCTTTTTCATCGCTCTGATCGCTTCCGATGATAAAATTACAACCTGGCGGCTTAATTCGAAAACTGTTTTGCTTGTTTTTAAGAAGTTGCATCACACTAAATATTTGCCCGTATGATATGTATTCCACATCGAAGATGCATAACGTATTGTGAAAGGTTGCACTTTCAAGTATCATTTTGGAAGCAGATTTTACAGGCAAATCGAAATGGTTTGAAATGTTTTTCAACAATCCAATATTTTCTGTAAAAACCAATACTTTTTCAGTTTTCAAAGGAGCAGTCCTTCTTTTATTTCCTCGAAGATTCCTTGTCATTTTTGCAAATTGAACACCAACATTAACTATTGTGTTCAATAAAAAGTTCCTTCGAAAGTGTTTTTTATAAAAAATACGCATCGCTCCGTAGAAACGATTTAAATATGCTGTGTCTTTCTGAGTGCTCTCCCCTTTGTAATGCAACATGGACAAGCTTCCTAGATATTGATTTTCATACCCCGCCTTCTGTAATTTATAGGATAAATCAATGTCTTCTCCATACATGAAATAATCTTCATCAAACCCACCTACTTCTTCATATACCTTTTTACGCAATAACATAAAAGCCCCTACCAAAACGTCTACTTTACCAATACCCTTTTCTTCCAAATAGTTGGCATAATACCCATTTTTACTATTGGTTCTTCCTAACATCTTTAATAGAGAGCGTTTGGGAGTGGGAAGGTTTCGTTTGCTTTCTGGCAGGTAATTACCCGTACCGTCCATTAAATAAATCCCTAGTGCCCCGAATTTTTCTTTTCCTTCCACATATTGCAAAGCGCTACTGAAGGTATGTTCTGCAACAGCGGTATCTGGATTGAGAATACAAACATACTCTCCGTTAGCAATTGCCACTCCTTGATTGTTTGCTTTGCTAAATCCCACATTGTCTGCATTTTCCAATAGTGCTACCTGCGGAAATTTCTGCTTCACCATTGCACAACTATCATCTTGTGAATCATTATCTATCACAATAATTTCGCTGTCAATTCCTTTTAGGGAACGTTCTACACTAATGAGACATTGCTCTAGAAAGTAGCGAACATTATAATTGAGGATGACTACGGATAGCTTCAAAATCTTATGAGCTTTTTAAGGAGGATTCAAAAGGGATTCTATGCAATATACTACGCCCCAAGGTAACTTCATCTGCATATTCCAATTCATCTCCTACTGAAATCCCTCTAGCAATGGTAGTTGTAGTTACGTTGTGATCTTCAATCTGTTTATAGATATAGAAGTTTGTAGTATCCCCTTCCATAGTGGAACTTAGCGCAAAGATAAGCTCTGAAACGGAACCGTTTTTCACCTTCTCCACTAGAGAATTTATGGAAAGATCTCCTGGCCCAATACCATCCATAGGAGAAATTTTACCTCCCAATACATGATAATGGCCTCTGTATTGACTGGTATTCTCTATGGCCATGACATCCCGAATATCTTCTACGACACAAATAAGTGATTCGTCCCTATTGGGATTTGCACATATTTCACAGAGCGCCGTATCTGAAATGTTATGGCAATTCTTACAAAAATTAATGGTTTCACGCATTTGCAACAAACTCTCAGAAAGTAGTTGAGTTTGGGAAATGGGTTGTTTTAGCAAATGCAACACCAACCGAAGTGCCGTTCTTTTTCCGATTCCGGGTAACTGAGACACTTCATTAACAGCATTTTCCAATAATTTTGAAGAAAAATCCATAGATGAAAGTTGGGGGCAAGATAAAAAAAATGCTTCAGAAACCTCTTGGGTTTACTGAAGCATTCTTTGTATTGAATATATTTCTTATTCCTTGATAAGTCGCTTGGTCACCGTTCCAAAATCTGAATTCATTCTTACAAAATAAATCCCGGTATTTAGTTTAGAAATATCCAATGTATGTCTTCCATTGATAGTAGTGTTCGGCTTATAAATCACCAATTTTCCAGCCATATCAAATACACGAATATCTGCTTCCATGGATTCTGTTAACTGAATAACCACTTCATTGTTAGCTGGATTAGGTAATAAGCTTACTTTCTCTTCGGTAAGCACTGAGTCTTCAGCTCCCAATATGGTACCATATTGGGTTGGAGAAACCCAAAGTCCTCTACCATAAGAACCTGCATAAATCATACCTTCTGCAAAATTAATCTCCATTTCATTGATAATTACATTTGGCAAATTATTGAAATAGGGTTGCCACTCTGTAAATGTGTTATCGATATAGTAAATTCCATAATCCATTCCTACATATAAACCATCTTCTCCATTATTATCCCAAACAATAGATAAAGCTTGAAAATTAGGCAAGTTCATAAGATAGGAGGTCCAGGTTTGACCACCGTCTTCGGTAATGTATACTTTTTCAGCACCATTGGTTGCTACAGCAACTTTATCTGGGTTTTCTGGGTGAATTGCGAAATTATTAATAAGCCCTCCAGGAATGGTTAACTGCTCCCAGTCAGTAGCACCTCCATCAGTAGTTCTATATATAAAGCCTCCTCTAGAAGCATAAATTATCTGATTGTTGGTTCTAGCAATCTTCATTTCATCTAGACTCACTAAGAAATCTTGAGAAATAGCTGGACCCCAACTATTTCCATAGTTTGTAGATTTATATACACGATCATAACCTACATAAATGGTTCCGTCTACTACCGGGTCTTGCTCAAAAGGAGTCACCCAGTTTCCACCCCCTGGAGGTGGTTCTGGAATGTTCAACAATGATGTTCCTCCAGTAGTGGTTCGGTACATCGCTCCAAATTGGATCATGGCAAACATGATATCTGTATCATTCTTGTCTACAAATCCTTCCATACCATCGGCCCCAACCCAGTCTATCCATTGTCCTGTGGCTTCAGAATAGAATGAGGATCCATTATCTTGTGATCCACCAGTAACAACAACATCTTCTGTTCTTGAAACTCCAATTTTATAAAACTGACGGATTCCGATGCCATCTGTAAGATCTTCATACATTCCTGATTCTGTTGTTGCAGGTGTTTCTGCTTTAAAAACACCTCCATCAGTACCTACATACAAAGTTCCCCCTTCAAATACTAAAATATCTACGTCAGCATGACAATATCCCTTGTTGGCTGCTCCTGCATCCTGAGGTATCCAATCACTTGTATTGGAAAAGTTTTGACCTCCATCTAAAGATCGCCAAGTTAATACCCCTGCAATATGAACTTCATCAACATCATTTGGGTTTACGGCTATATCCATATCTCTAGGAGCCTGTCCTCCTGGGTCAAAACCATTGGTGTCATAGCCAAAATAGTTTCTTCCCGCATGTGGTAATTCTGTAAAGGTAACACCACTATCATCGGATCGGTAAATAGATCCAAATTGGTTACCATCTGCATCTATAAGGTAAACTACATTGGCATCATCTGCAGAAACACCTATCATTTTTGCACCACTATCAAATCCGCCCACTTCAGTAAAATTGGCACCACCATCTGTAGACACATGAAATCCTATACCTGATACATATACAACATTGGTATCTCCAGGTTTAAATTCTATATCATAACCTCCAGGTGAAGCAACTAAATCCCAATTAGTACCTCCATCAGTAGTACGATAAATACCTGCATTAGAACTGGAGGCAAAAATCATATTGGAATCGTTAGGATTCACCACAATTTTATTAACGACGGAGTTGCTAACATCTCCAATTTCATTCCAAGTGGCTCCAGCATCTGTGGATTTATAGATAAGTCCAGAAGAAGAACCAAAGTAATAAGTATCTGAATCATTTGGGTCAATGGTTACAGAGTATACATAAAGATTTGAAAAATAATCTCCCATGGGTGTCCAAGTGGAACCTCCATCAGTAGATCTCCATACACCTCCCGTATTGGCTCCAACTATCATATGATCATTGTTTGTTGCATCTACAGAAATTCCTGTAATCCTACCTACACCGGGGCTCCATGCTGTAGTCGAATTCCAACTAGTAGGTCCTAGTTCTGTCCAGTTATCAGCCAGAGAGGCTCTTTGATCAGCTGTATTGTTTAAATACGCATTGTAGTTTTCTAGTTCAGCAATTTTTTCGGTGACAGGGATTAAATATCCTTGCTCATTCATAAGACGCTTAGACATATATTCCCAGCGTTTAAACTGTTTGTAACCGGTACCTCTACCTTTGTCCTTGTCTGCAAAATAAGCTTCTGCATTTTCTACAATTTCGGCAACCGAGTAGGTTCCCTCATCAATCATTCTAAGGTATTCCTGTGCAGAAACCGAAGTAAATAAGAGTGTCGCAAAAGCGCAAAGTAAAAATCTAATTTTCATAGCATTGTGTTTTATATTCAAAAATTGGAATGTTTCAAAAATATAAAAAAAAGGCGCGTAAATCATCAAACTTTGTATTTTTACCCGTCTACCACAATACAGCCTATATGCAACCTTCAGATATTTTACTTTTAATTGCAGGATACTTTGGAATCTTGCTCATGGTATCCTTCTTCACCAACAAAGGCGGAAGCAATGCAGATTTCTTTAAGGCTGGAAAGCAATCTCCATGGTATTTGGTGGCTTTCGGGATGATTGGAGCCTCTTTAAGTGGGGTTACTTTTATATCGGTTCCAGGTTGGGTTGAAGCTTCAAATTTTAGTTATTTTCAAGTAGTGTTGGGGTATACCGTAGGGTATGCTGTTATTGGACTTGTGCTACTTCCTCTATATTATAGATTAAACCTAACTTCTATTTACACCTACTTAGAGGGGCGTTTTGGAAATTACTCCTATAAAACTGGGGCCTCATTCTTTTTGCTATCCCGAATTGTAGGCGCTAGTTTCAGATTGTATTTAGTCGCCAATGTATTGCAAGATCTGGTCTTCGATAAAATGTCTTTTTTCGGTAAGGAAGGAGTACCATTTTGGGTCACTGTTACGATCACCATTTTACTTATTTGGCTGTACACCTTTAAAAGTGGGATAAAAACCATTGTTTGGACTGACACGTTACAGACCCTATTCATGCTTATAGCTGTGGGAGTTGCTGTTTATATTGTTTCTGAAGATATGGGAATTTCTACAGGAAACTTAATGGGTTTTATAGCAGATAGCGACCTTTCTAAAATGTTTTTCTTTGACGACCTAAAAAGTGGAAATCATTTCATTAAACAATTTTTAAGCGGAGCTTTCATTGCTATTGTAATGACAGGACTGGATCAGGACATGATGCAAAAGAACCTCACCTGTCGTAATTTAAAAGACGCACAAAAAAACATGTTCTGGTTTACCATAGTTCTTACTATTGTAAACTTTGTATTCCTGGGTTTAGGCCTTCTGCTCACAGTGTATGCAGAACAGCATGGGATTGATGCCCATAAAGACAAATTGTTTTCTACTATTGCTGTAGAGTCCGGTCTTGGAATAGGCATTGCCATATTCTTTTTGTTGGGGCTCATAGCTGCAGCATATTCCAGTGCAGATAGTGCGTTAACCTCCTTAACTACGTCTTTCAGTATTGATATACTGGACATTGAAAAAAAATACGATGATAAAGGGCAAGTCCGAGTTAGAAAGAACATTCACATTCTTATGTCTTTGGTACTGGTATTAGTTATTATCATTTTTAAATACATCATTGCAGATGCAACGGTTATTGCCAAGCTATTCACTTTTGCTGGCTATACCTATGGTCCTTTATTAGGCTTGTATGCCTATGGTCTGTTTACAAAGTGGAAAATAAAAGATAAGATTGTACCATATATTGCTATTCTCACTCCTGTATTGGGCGGAATAATGAGTTACTTACTGAAAGAGTATCTGAGTTTTGACGTAGGATTTGGCATCCTTATCCTGAATGGGGCATTAACCTTTTTAGGTTTAGTACTGATTCGTACTCAAAAGAACTAAGGTACAAGCTACCTCAGAATAAATATTATTTTCCTTTAATATCATGTAGAACTCTGGATTTTCGGTTCCTGGGTTAAAAATAACGCGCCTTGGCTTAAGGGAAAGTATATAATCGTAATAATCTGGTTGATGCTTGGGCCCAATATAAAGTGTGACTGTGTCTATATCTGTAAAAGCTTCTTGCTTTGTATATATAGGTATCCCTGCAACTTCTCCTTTCCGTAACCCAAAAGCAACTACCGATTCTCCATTTTGAACCAAACGATGTATTGCTAAGTTGGAATATCTTGAGGGTTTGATACTGGCACCAAGTACCAAGGTCTTTTTCATCACTTTAAATTTCCAGAAAAGTACAATTTATCCAATGAAGTGAAATCCTAAAACTACGTTAAAATGCAACTTTACTGTAACATAATTTTTATCTCTCCGTCTATAGAATAGAAATATTTCTGAATTCTTTACTGTGAATTTTTACGTTGATGGTTAGTGTTAATAATAGCAGTAGAGAAAGCCCGGGGTTCTAGACCTCGGGTTTTTTTGTTAATAAACGTTAAAGTATGCGTTTTAGTGTAACAGGATTCTACCCAAAACGTCATATGGACATTACTTTCTGAAATCATAGCCATTAACCAGCTATAAAAAAAGTAAAAAACCATCATCAAACAAAGAACAAACTAAACAATCAAAACAATGAGACAGCTTTTGCTATTAATGGCCATGTTTGTAGGCCTAACTGCTTTTTCAGCAGACGATCCCACCGTTGAAAAATTGGGGAAAATTACGGGAACCGTAATTGACAAAAACCTTAACGAACCCATTCCTTATGTTACTGTTGCTGTTCAAACCCTTAGTGGTGATATTATTACAGGTGGAGTAACAGATGATAATGGAAAATTCAACATTCCTGATATACCAGAAGGAAAAAGCCGTGTTTCTATCCAGTACATTGGCTACAAAACCTATACTGCCGAGATTGATATTTCTAGAAAAAATAGAAATGTAGATCTTGGGGACATTTTCTTAGAAGAAGATGTTGAAGCATTGGGTGAGGTAACAGTAACCGCTGAGCGTACAACGATTCAGCAAAAACTGGATAGAAAGGTCATAACCGTTGGGAAAGACCTTACTACAAGCGGCCCTACAGCAGCGGATATCATGAATAACCTTCCGTCTGTAAGTGTAGACCAGCAAACCGGGGTGTTATCCTTAAGGGGAAATAGCAATGTACGTGTTATGGTAGACGGTAAGCTAACCAATGTACCTATTGCTCAGTTATTGAAACAGATTCCTTCCACTTCTATCAAACAAATTGAATTGATTACCAATCCTTCGGCCAAATACAATCCTGAAGGGATGAGTGGAATCGTAAATATTATACTACACAAAAACGTAGCCATAGGTTTCAATGGAAATGCAAATGTGGCACTTACATATGAGGAGCAACCAAAGTTTAATTCTTCCATTGACATGAACTACCGAAACGGAAAGTTGAATTTTTATGGAAGTTGGGGGCACAACACCTCTAAAAATGAAAACTTCGGAAATGTTTTCCGTCCTGGTGATGATACTGAACAGTTTTTCAAATTCTTGGACGACAGTCAATCCAACTTGGTAAAATTTGGTGTGGATTTCTACTTGAATGACAAAAACACCATTTCTGTATTCACCAATCAGAACTTCTTTAACGGTTCTACAGATGGTACTACTGATATTGTAGATTACGGAGATGAAAACTTTAGTGAAAGCCAACTTTTCTTACAAGAAAGTGATAACAACTCTGAGCAGTACAACTTTAACTACAAACTGGATTTTGATAAAGAAGGGCATAATATTGAGTTGGAAGCAGATTACAATACTTTCGACAACGATGAAGATGCAGATTTCAACTTTACAGGAAACAACCCAAGTAGTCTAAACTACATGGACTTTATAGGTACTGAAAGAGATCGAATCACCATTAATTTAGATTATGTGAATCCCTTATCCGAGACCACAAAACTGGAGTTGGGACTACAGGCCCGTTTGTTCGAATCTAAAATAGACAGAACATCGAACCAACAAGTTATAAACCCTTTCGATGTGGAAGGTCCTATTGTAAAATCACCAGATACCGATTTCGATTACAGTCGTGACATTTACTCGGCCTATGTAACCTTTGGAAAAAGTTGGGGTAAGTTTAGCGTTCAGGTAGGGGCAAGAGCCGAAATGGTAGAAGTCACTGCAGATACCCAAGAATCTTACGAGCCAGGTATTATTACAGATGACTTAACTAATATAGACACCGATCCAGAAGTGAGCGTTGTTGTAGATGGAGACAATATCCTGAAGAACTTTACCAACGATTATTTTCAGTTGTATCCTTCAGCTTTTATCACCTACACTCCTTCAGAAAAGAATCAATTTCAATTAAGCTATAGCCGTCGTGTAGATCGTCCTGGGTTAGAACAAATCAACCCTATTAGAGAATGGAGTACACCAAGAATTTCATCTTTCGGAAAAACGAGTTTAATTCCTCAGTTTACTAATTCCATAGAAGCTAACTACACTAGAAACCTAGGAAAAGGTAATGTTACTGGAGGTGTTTTCTACAGAATTATTGAAGACGAGATTAACCGTGCATTGTTTGTAGATAGAACTGATCTTAACAAAGTGATTCTTACACACGATAACTTTGACAATACTACGGCATATGGAGTAGAGATCTCCGGTAACTATCGCCCCACAAAATGGTGGAGTTTTAATACCAGTTTTGATCTTTACAATCAAACCCAAAAAGGAATCAGTGAAAGATTGGCTACTCAGGACAATCCAACTACAGATGATATCATCTCTGAAAATTTTGAAGTAGACAATGTACAGTGGAACGTACGAATGTTCAACAACTTTAGAGTAACCAAAGCTCTAAGCCTATCGGCATTCGGTTTCTATAGAGGAAAAGCTAGAACATTACAGTTTACAATAGAACCCATGTATTTTGTCAATATTGGAGCACGTTATAGCCTTTGGGATGGTAGAGGAACTTTCAGTCTTAACTATAACGATATATTCGATACAATGCAGTTTGGTTTCGAAGGAGAGTTACCGTATGTACAAACTGGAGCCTTTAACTGGGAGAGTAACACAGTAAATGTTAGTCTTGCTTACCGATTTGGTGGTGGTAAATACAGAGCTAAATCTAGAAAGCGTCGTGATAATGATGAAAAATCAGGTAGCGGTGGTATATTCTAGAGGACTGATTCACAAAATGTTATATTTAAGTTAAAACAAAATTCTAAGTGAAACATTTCGTTATATAATCAGTCTATTATATAAGAATCACCTAATAAGAGTTTTATAATTTATTTGAATTAGCCATTCTACCACATTAAAAAATTATTAGGTCATAAGAGCTCTCCTGAAAAGGGGAGCTCTTTTATTTTCAAGAATTTCGACTTAATTATTAATTTATCAGGGTTTTTCCTATTTCATAAAAGTTTTTTATAATCTACTTTTGGCTTAAAATTAATCCAGTGGTATAAATAGCCAATAAAGGGTAGACTTTTCATTAGTGAAATCACCTATTTTTATTCCACTTAAGTCAACTACTCATGAATTTCAAACAACTTACTTTAGGATTACTAATAGTTTTCCTTACCTTTTCTTGTGGTTCGGACGATTCCGGAAATACACCAGATGAACAAACACTGAATGAACAACAACAGGAAACTCTGGAAACACTTACCAACAATAGTGTTTCTCAAACTTGGAAAATAACCAGCGCAACACTAACGAATAGCAATGGTTCCTTTAATGTTTCCGAAAATTTCAACATTTTAGACGATGAATTCATCTTTTCAGATAATGGGAACATGGAATGGCGTCCAGGACACGATATAAATCGTGAAGCATCCTCTACCGTCGATGCGTTATTGGATCACTATCTTTCTACGTCTACTTCAAACTATAATTTTGTTGCCAATAGCGGAAATGAATTAACGAGCCTTAATGGCAGTTTTTCATTTACTGTAGTTGATGAGGATACCATTACTGGGGTTTTGACTTGGTCAACGGGTGAATCATTAACGATAACCCTGACCCTCAAATTGGCCGGAGATTATCCTTCACCCCCAGAAAGTGGATTGAATTTTAGCGAGTTATTTACCTACGACTCTAACAATGTTTCATGTTGCGCTCCCGGAATGATTGGATCTTATAGTGCCAACAGTTTATATATAGTAACCCGAGAAGACCGCCTTGCAGATACTGGAACTGGTCCTGAAAGGATTGTAAAATATAATTTGGAGACTGGAGTGGAAACGGAGCAAACTTTTGACAATCCAGACTTTGTATCCAAACAACTTCATATAATAGACAACGAGCTTATTGTTATTGGAGGTCAATTTGTTAACACTTATAACCTGGATCTTAACCAAACACCAGAATCTACTACACATGGTCTTGCCATTACGAGGTTTGGAATGGCAGTCGTTGGAGATGATGCTTATATTACTGGAGGTGATCTGGATCAGGATGGAGATCAAAATGTAGAAGCCGAAAAAATATACAAATGGAATATCCCATCCCAATCTTTGGAGTATGTTGTAGATTTACCCGAAGATAGATTTGGAGCCCGTACAACTATTGTAAACGACAAATTGTATGCCTTTGGAGGAACTACAGAATTTGCAACAAATGGACAGGGTAACTCTTCAATATATATCTACGATATTAATACAGGTTCTACTACTACAGAGCAAATGACGACGCCTGCAGATTATACGTATGTAGACAAGTTGGAAAACTTGATTTACGTGGCGGGATATTACACCATTCTTGACTCTGAAGGAAATGCCACTGATATTGAATTTAAAATTGGGGTATATGATACCGAAAACGGTACTTACCAGGAAATCGACAATAATTTAAGTCAAGAAGGATATAATTCCATTCGCGGTATGTGTGTTTTTAACGATAAAATGTATGTCTTGTATGGATTATTCGACGCCGAACTACCTGAAATTGCAGAGTGGAAAATTATGGTAGCCGATCTTAACTAAGAAAATCATTAATTCTAAATAAGCTTCGTTTAAAACCCTTGTCGCAAAATAATTACCCAGTAGAGGGTATTTCATAAAAGGGAATATAAGCCTACTTTTATATTAGAAATAACATGGAAACTGGGGAGTTTCATTAGTTATTAAAAAGGGCTGTCCAAAATTTTGGACAGCCCTTTTATAATTTATAGAGAAAATTAAATGCTACCAGCGAATCACTACACTTCCCCAGGTAAATCCGCTACCAAAAGCTGCCAGCACCACTAAATCTCCTTTTTTAATTTTCCCTGCTTCCCAAGCTTCCGTTAACGCAATGGGAATAGAAGCTGCCGTTGTATTTCCATACTTCTGGATATTATTGAATACTTTATCATCAGATAATTGAAACTTCCTCTGAATAAACTGTGAAATCCTTAAGTTGGCCTGGTGTGGTATGAGCATATCAATATCACTTACAGATAGCCCGTTGGTTTGTAAGCCTTCCATAATGACTTCAGAAAAACGGACCACGGCATTTTTGAAAACGAATTGCCCATTCATATAAGGATAATATGGAATATCTTCCTGTGGGTTTTCAGCAATGATTTCTGGAACCCATTTCCCGGTACTAGGTCCTTGTAATGCCAATTCATCTTTATGCTTTCCTTCACTGTGCAGATGCGTTGATAAAATTCCTTCGCTATCAGACTCACTTCGGGAAACCACTGCAGCTCCTGCTCCATCTCCAAAAATCACCGAAACACCCCTTCCCCTTGTGCTCATGTCCAATCCTCCACTATGATTTTCACTACCTATAACCAACACGTTTTTGTACATCCCCGTCTTTACAAACTGATCTGCTACAGAAAGGGCATACACAAAACCACTGCATTGATTCCTAACATCCAAAGCAGGCACCGTACCCATACCCATTAAATCCTGAACCTGAACTCCACCACCAGGGAAATACATATCTGGACTCAAAGTTGCAAATATGATAAAATCAATATCCTGAGAAGTCAGACCAGCTCTTTCAATAGCTATGGTTGCAGCTTTAACCCCCATAATAGATGTGGTGTTTCCATCCCCTTCCTTAATATGGCGTCGCTCCTTGATACCAGTTCTTTCCTGTATCCAAGCATCATTGGTATCCATTAACTGAGATAGATCATCATTGGTAACAACATTTTCCGGAACGTAATGACCCAATCCAGTAATTTTTGAAGTAAACATAAGCTGCTTTTTAATTAGTTTGGAAAGATACATATTCACCTAAGAGGAGTGAAATTTTTAGCAGCCATATACTATGCGTGCATAAAATATAATAGAGAAGGGTGCCACCACAGCACCCTTACTAAACAACCTAACCAATAAATAATAGAAAAAAATTACTCGATATAAGTAATCCCTTATTTATTTACTTGGATAAATATACATAATTTTGTTTAAACTTTTATAATAAATATTAAACAAAATGTGTTAAAATATTTATAATCATCTGCTTACCCCTAAAAACTGCCTTTTTGTTTAAAAAAAAATGACATCCTGTCACCTTCTTAAAGTTGGTACTTTATTTGACAAGATCATTCAAACATTTCAAAAATTACATACCATGAATAAAGGAACTATTAATGTATCGGTGGAGAATATCTTTCCGTTAATTAAAAAGTTTTTATATAGTGATCACGAGATCTTTCTTCGTGAACTCATTTCTAATGCCACAGATGCTACTCTTAAGCTAAAACATCTTACCAATATTGGTGAAGCAAAAGTAGAATATGGTAATCCACAGATTGAGGTTAAAATTGACAAAAACAACAATACCCTCAGTATCCTAGACCAAGGACTGGGAATGACTGCTGAAGAAGTTGAAAAATACATCAATCAAATTGCTTTTTCTGGAGCAGAGGAGTTCATAGAAAAATATAAGGATAAGCAAGGTGATGATACTGGTATCATAGGTCATTTTGGTTTAGGTTTTTATTCTGCCTTTATGGTAGCCAATAAAGTAGAAATCATAACCAAAAGCTATAAAGATGAACCCGCAGCACATTGGACTTGTGATGGCTCTCCTAACTATACTTTGGAGGAAATTGACAAAGCAGAGCGAGGAACAGAAATTATTCTTCACATAGCCGAAGATGAAACAGAATTTCTGGAAGAAGCCCGTATTCGGGAATTATTGGTGAAATATAACAAGTTCATGCCCATTCCCATAAAGTTTGGAATGAGAACTGAAACATTGCCCAAACCAGAAGATGCCAAGGAAGAAGATCCTGCCCCTACCAAAGAAGTAGACAACATAATCAACAATCCTAACCCAGCTTGGACCAAACAGCCATCAGAACTGGAAGATAAGGATTATGCAAACTTCTATAGAGAATTATATCCCACGCAGTTCGAAGAACCGTTGTTCAACATTCACTTAAATGTAGATTATCCTTTCAATCTTACCGGGATTTTGTATTTCCCAAAAATGACCAATGACCTCAATATACAAAAGGATAAAATCCAATTGTATCAGAACCAGGTATTTGTTACCGATAATGTAGAAGGAATTGTTCCTGAGTTTTTAACCATGCTTCGTGGAGTAATTGACAGTCCTGATATCCCATTGAATGTTTCGCGTAGCTACCTACAAGCAGACGGAGCCGTTAAGAAAATTTCCAGTTACATTACACGCAAAGTAGCTGATAAGCTGAAGAGTCTTTTCAATGACAATCGCGAAGATTTTGAAGGAAAGTGGAACGATATCAAAATTGTAATTGAATACGGAATGCTTACCGAAGAAAAGTTCTTTGAGAAAGCACAAGCATTTACACTCTATCCTACCGTAGATAACACCTATTTCACTTTTGAAGAGCTGAAAGAAAAAATAAAGGACAACCAAACAGACAAAGATGACAAATTGGTTATTCTATATGCCTCCAACAAGGATGGGCAACACAGTTATATAGAAGCAGCCAAAGAAAAGGGATACGAAGTATTACTGTTGGATTCTCCTATTATTTCGCATTTACTGCAGAAAATGGAATCTGAAAACGAGAATACCTCCTTTGTTAGAGTAGATGCAGATCATATTGACAATCTCATCAAAAAAGAAGAAGAAACTACTTCAAAACTTACTGAAGAAGAGCAAGAAACATTAAAAACATTCTTAACAGAAATTATCCCTGCCGAAAAATTTACGGTACAGTTAGAAGCAATGGACAGCAATGCCAACCCATTTACAATTACTGAACCTGAATTCATGCGCCGAATGAAAGAAATGCAACAATCTGGAGGCGGCGGTATGTTTGGTATGGGTGGACTCCCCGAAATGTACAACTTGGTAGTAAACACCAATAACGAATTAGTGGGACAAATACTGAATACAAAAACCCAAAAGAAAAAAGAACGCTTAGTGAATCAAGCATTGGATTTGGCACGGTTAAGTAAAAATCTTTTAAGAGGTGAAGAATTAACTGCTTTCATTAAGCGTAGTTACGAAATGATAAAATAACATAGATATTATATTCTATAACTAAAAAAGCGCTCCATTTTGGAGCGCTTTTTTTTTAATTATACATCTTCATTTGTCATAAAACAGGATTTTTCCCCTCCTAAATACTTGTCAGGTAATTCTTTCCGTATTATTTTTGAGCAACTAATTTTAATCGAATTTCTAATTATGAAGAAAAACTTACTCTTTGTTTTGGGACTGTGCATTTCAATGCTAACCACAGCCCAAAACTTTTCAGACGTTATTGAAAGCGAGTCTAATAATGATTCGCCAGGAACTTCAACTACTGCCAAAGCTATTTTAGTGAGCCAAACTGGACTTATGGCTTCCACTTTGGTAACAGACCGACCAACTTTTCAAGCAGCTTGCGTAATCCCGACTTTAATGTTGGAAGATTTTGCAGGAGGCCCTGGTGCAGGAACCATTGCAACCTGTGCCAACACAATTGATAGTTCCGGTGATGGATGTTTTCCAGCTGGAGAGCTACTACCTGGTTTTCAAGTTACCCGAAGTGGTGGTGCCGGGGTCGTATACCTAGGTGTTGGCTGGGGTGGTCATGTGTATACAGAACCTTATGTTGGTTCCAATACATTTACTCAGTTCACCATTATCAATCTTACAACACCAATAAACCAAGTTGGATTTGACCTTATCTCTCTTAGAGGTACAGCTGGAAATGGCAACAATGGTGGTAATATAGATGTTCGTGTTTTTGGAAACGCTGGTCTAATTGACACTTATACTATTACCTTAACAGGAGATGCTTCCTCTTTTGTTGGTATTGTAGCGGATGAAGCAATCACAAGAATTGAACTTCAAGATCCAACTGGACAAGACGTAGAATTAATCGCCAATTTAGAGTTTGGAGATTGTGGTTTACCAATGATTTCTTGCCCAATGGATGTAACGACAACTGCCAGCCCGGGGGTATGCGGGGCCGTAGTGGCGTTCCCTACACCATTGGCGACAGACGATGAAGATGACCCAGACCCAATCCCAGTACAAACTGCAGGATTGCCTTCTGGAAGTCTTTTCCCTGTTGGTATCAATACAGTAGAATTCACTGTAACTGATAGTGATGGATTAACAGCCACGTGTTCGTTTACCATTACGGTGACTGACGACGAGGCGCCTGCCGCTGTGTGTATGGACGTTACGGTACAGCTGGATGCCAATGGTGAGTATGTCCTCACCGCTGCCGAGATCGACGGCGGGAGCACGGACAACTGCGGTATCGCTAGTTTAGAGATCGGTGGCAACCCATCGGTTACCCTGGACTGTTCCAACGCGGGCGACAACACGATCACACTGACGGTGACCGACGATGCCGGTAACGTCTCTACCTGTGACGCCACCGTAACGGTGGAGGACGTAACGGCCCCGGAGATCTTCTGTATCGGCGAGCCTGCCATATTCAGCTACACCCAGGACTTTGAGGGGTCCACCCTTCCCGGCGACTGGTCCACAGTGGTGGTCAGCGGTGGTTTCGACTGGGCCTTTGGTAGCGGTACCATGCCCATCGGCGATTCGTTCCCGACCAACGCGGCGATCTTCGATGACGATGCGGCCGGGTCAGGGGAACTCGACAACACGGTTCAGTTGCTCTCCCCGGTCTTCGACCTGGATGGGGCCATCGTGGCCAACCTGTCCTTCGACTATGCGATGCAGGATTTTGCAGGTTCCGGTTTCATGACCGTTGAGGTATGGGACGGGGCTGCTTGGCAGGAGATACTTTTTGTTACAGAGGATACCAACCCAACGAACTCTGGGGTGATGGATATGCTTGGTTTTGCCAACGATTCGTTCCAGGTTCGCTACACATATGACGACGACGATGACTGGGCATGGGGTGCAGGAGTCGATACTTTTGTATTCGACTACGAATTCCCACCGTCCGCACCGCTGTCCGTTGAACTGGATGCCAACGGGATGGCTACGATCAACTCGAGCGACCTCATCATGAGCGTGAACGAGGCCTGTGGCTGGACTGCGACCGTCCCAGGGACGGACCTTGACTGTGCCGACGACATCTCCAACGGCAGCAACGCCTTTGAGAACGGGTACTTCACCAACCCGAGTGCCGGTTTCATCGTGGCCAACGACATCGTCGTGCCTGCCGATGAGGACCTGGAGCTTGGCAAGGTGACGATGAACCTTTTCCACGACGTTGGGGAGACCATCGCAACGGTTGATTTCGTTTACTACGACGACAACGCGGGTGAGCCCGGTGCCGAGATAGGGAGCGAGTCCGGGGTGATGCCGGATTCACAGACCGTGGTTGGTAACAACTTCGGTTTCGACGTGAGCGAGACCGTGTTCACGGTGACCCCGTTCATGTTTGCGGGCCAGGCCGGTGTTCCAACGAACTACTGGGTATCCGTATCGGTGACCTCCACCTCGGGCGGTACCACCGCATGGGAGGTTTCCTCCGCTTCAGGTGCCGGTGACTACGACGCGCTTTCCTTTGACGGAGCGACGTGGAACAACCCGGGGGCCGGTAGCGATGGGGTCTATGTATTCGAATTCAACTGTGTTCCGGAGGCGATCGAGGTGATCGACCTTGACTGTTCGCACCTGGGCCTCAACGAGTTTGAGGTTACGGTGACCGACGACAGCGGGAACACGGCGACCTGTACGGCGACCGTGGAGGTGCTGGACGTGACGGCACCGATACTGGTGTGCCAGGACGTGACCATCGGGGTGGGCCCCGACGGGACCACCGAGATCGACCCTGAGATACTGCTTGCCAACATGCCGAGCACCTACGAGGTGATCGCCATCAGCAGCAACAACGGTTCCGGGGCCGAGGGCTTCACGGACTTCACCGTGGACGTGACGGCCGACGAGACCGTTTCCTTCGACTGGGAGTACTCCACCGACGACGGCCCGGCATGGGACCGCTTCGGGTACACCGTCAACGGGACCTTCACCGAGCTGACCGACGAGAACGGCGCCAACAACCAGAGCGGAAGCGCCAGCGTACCGCTCGTGGCCGGTGACGTGTTCGGTTTCCGCGCACAGTCCGAGGACGGCAACTTCGGTGCCGCCACGACGGTCGTGAGCAACTTCGCACCCGGATTCGAGGGGCAGTTCGACACGGCCAACTGGACCCTTACCCTCGACAACAGCGACGGGGACGCGTTCTTCGTGGAGATACCCGGGGGGCCGCTGTCCTTCGATGCCTGTGGCATCACGGTATTGGCAGTGGACGTGACCGAGGTCACCTGCGACGACGTGGGCACGACCATCACCGCGACGGTGTTCGCTTCGGACGCCAGCGGCAACATCGCCTCCTGCACATCGCAGATCACCGTGGTGGACGAGCTTGGGCCCGAGATCACCTGCCCGGCCGACCAGACGGTTGACCCGGGGCCGGGGAACCTCTTCTACGAGGTGCCAGACTACTTCGCCACCGGCGAGGCAACGGCCACCGACAACTGTACGGACCCGGTGACTATCACCAGCCAGGACCCCGCCGCCGGCACACTGATCCCCGACGGCACCTACACGGTGACCCTTACGGCGGAGGACGAGTACGGCAACGTGTCCACCTGTGAGTTCGAGCTCACCGTGGAGAGCGTACTGGGGCTGGACGACAACGCACTGGACAGTGCGATCGCACTCTACCCGAACCCAGCAAGCAGCGCGGTGACGCTGGCCAACACCTCCGGCACCCCGCTGGACAAGGCGGCCATCTACGACACCAACGGCAGGCTGGTACGGACCATCGGACTGGGCGACATGCAGCAGGAGAAGGCCATCGACGTATCGGCACTCGCAAGCGGTGTGTACATGGTACAGATCACAAGCGGGAACGCTTCCACAGTGAAGAGGCTCGTAAAGGAATAACCCTTTTGAAATAATATCTGAAAGGAACCCGCTCCACATGGAGCGGGTTTTTTTTATGTCCTAATATGAAAATACGTATTTATACATATAGCACAATAGGTTTCCTAGCAATACTTTAGCTCCATGATTAATAACAAAAAGTTAATCATAGAATAAACGGAACCCCCACTTCCAAAATTTTTATCAATTAATCAATTAGTAATTTAAAATCAATTATTATGGAACCATTTTTAGGACAAATCATGCCAGTAGGGTTTAATTTTGCACCCAGAGGTTGGGCTCTTTGTGAGGGGCAATTATTATCAATTTCAGCAAACACCGCTTTATTCTCGTTATTGGGAACCACTTTTGGAGGTGACGGAAGAACCACTTTTGGACTTCCAGATTTACGTGGAAGAAGTATTGTAGGTGTAGGTAACGGCCCTGGACTTAGCCCAATTAGCTGGGGAGAAAAAGCCGGAGCAGAAAATCATACATTGACGGTAGCTCAAATGCCATCTCACTCTCATAATATAACTGTAAATTCAGCAGCAGGTGAAGAGTCTGATCCAACCGGAAAGCACATAGCTGCTCATACAGATGCTTTTGCTGAAAATGCCACTGGTAATTTAGCAGCACCTTCCAACACAGGTGGAAGCCAATCTTTTAATATAAGAAACCCATTTTTGGGAATCTATATGTGTATTGCTACTCAAGGAATTTATCCTTCAAGAAATTAAGTTTTACACTATAATTTTTGAAAAGGTCGGGAAAATCCCGACCTTTTTTATTCTATAAATTTGAAATCCAATTCGGGGGAACCTCCCAAAACATATTCAGAAAAAACCCCCTTTATAGGTTTTCCTTCCTTGAGCCTTTTTATCATCAATGGGACAGTGAGCCCACTTTCCCTAAATGAAAGCTGCTCTCCTCCATAAATATGGATTTCAGTAGTAATTGCAAGTACATCCGAGTTTATTAATTCATGTTCAGTAAAAACAGTTTGTGTTCTTGGGAATTTGAAATCTGAAGGAAGTGGTTCCGAATATGTTTTCATGGTAGTTTTATTCAACTCAAAAACAACTTCACTAAAACTCATATAATCCACTTCTTTTTTTTCAGCAACATTCATTAAGTACTCTTTCTCTTTTACCGAATTAATCAAAGTAAAATACAACGATATATTTTCAGGTATTAAAATTACATCTTCTCTTGCTTGCGAGATTAAATTATGAGTAATAGCTACCTGTGGTTCTCGTGACAATGCATGTTGAAGACATTCAATAATTATAATGTCAAATTTATTCGGATCTTCAAAAACAATATCACTTGCATTTTCTTTTCTAATCTCTTCTATATAATCTTCAGCTTCCAATTCTTTGAAAACCCTCTGGACACTTTTATAACTGATAGGATTGATCTCAACCAAAGTAAATTTCACCTCCTCTGGTGTATACAATGTAAGCAGTGGTAACACCAAAGTTGCAAAAGGTCCAGTTCCTGTATAAAGTAAATGTACAGGATTTTCATTTTTCCCTTTCCTAGCAATCTCCACAGCTTTATGAACCCCTCTCATAAAACGCTTAGTCCTCATTATATCATCTATACAGGCTGCTGCCCATTTTGGTCCAATGGCCTTACCAGAATCTAAATATATAGGTGTGTTAGATTGATCCGTTTTAAAATCCAATCCACTCATTGCTTCGCATAAGGATTTAAATTCTGTTAATACGTCCTGTAATTCTGAATAGTGAGTTTCTTCTTTTAATATAATTGGAATGATTCGCTTCAATCTTTGAGCGTAGGATGGGGAATTCATATGGTGGCTTTAAACGATGTGAAATATACTTCAAATTTAAAAATGAGAGAAATCATTTCGGAGTTGTTGTATGACAATTTATAGGTAGTGACACAAAATCAGGTCTTTGGTCGATTATTTTTGGTTGGTGTTGGATTAAAACCTTAAATTTAAAATCTAACTGACCCAATTATGAAAAAAAAATTCCCCTAGGCGGGCGTTCCTCCGAACGTCAGCCATTGCAATTTCGGGTGTTGCACTACTTACTCCTAGTGCGTTAGATGCTTTTACCAATGCATCTTCCCCTTTTGACGGCTACAACGAGTTTGCTGAAGAAAAAAATGACCTTCGTGTTCTTCTAAATGAAGAACCTATCCGAGTGTCAGGAACTATTTTTGATCACACCGGAATCACTCCCCTTCCCAATTCTGTAATAGAAGTTTGGCATTTATCGCCCAATTCTTCTAAGTATAGACATCGAGGAAAATTGAAAACCGACGAAAATGGCGCTTATAGCTTCATTACAGATTTCCCAAATAAAGAAAAGGGAAAAGCTTCACGGATTTACTTCAAGGTTTCCAAAAACAACAATAGTTATTTTACCGAATTACCCCTTTCCCGTAGCGGAGTTTACCTAACTCCAAAACATTGGGAAGAAAACAAGCATCTGAAAAATGATGCGTATCCAAAACGAGAGCAACTATCAAAAGAAATTCACATTACATTCAATATTTCAATTAACAAAAACTAACCCCTCTAATTTCTAGTATTATGGAACCATTTATCGGACAAATTCAAGCATTTGGATTTAATTTCGCACCCAGAGACTGGGCGCATTGTGATGGACAAATATTGGCCATCGCCTCTCATACAGCATTATTTTCTCTTTTGGGAACTACTTTTGGTGGTGACGGAAGAACTACTTTTGCTCTTCCAGATCTTCGAGGACGAAGTATAGTAAGTGTAGGTACAGGACCTGGGCTTGATACGATTACTTGGGGAGAAAGAGGAGGTGCAATCTCTCATACAATGACAACTGCTCAAATGCCTTCTCACACACATAACATTGGTGTATCTACCTCAACTGGAGAGGAAACAAATCCTTCCGGAAAACACATTGCGGCTATGACAGATGCATATGCCGAAGATGCAAATGCAAATTTGGCACCTCCAACCAATACAGGAAGCAATCAGGCTTTTAATATAAGAAACCCATTTTTGGGAATTTATTATAATATAGCGCTCACAGGCTTGTTCCCATCAAGAAGCTAAACATAACTATGGAAATAAAAATTGGCATATTATTACCCAGATCAGACATGTTTCCAACATTGGCACTTGACTTTTTAAATGGTTTAAAGTTAAGTTTCAATAAAGGGAATACAACTACCGTCATTCCAAAATACATTGTGGAAGGTATTGGTACTGCTTCTGATGACGGTTTAATTCGTATTGCCGAAAAAATGATCCTGCAAGAGGATGTAGCCCTGGTTATATCCTTTTGTAGTTTGTTCAAGCTATCCAATTTAGCCTCTGTTTTTAATTCATACCAAAAACCGCTTATCCATGTAGGTTTGTGTGGAAATGCAATTAAAGAGGAACACATAAGTTCCCAAATCATTTACCATTCCCTCAATATATGGCAATCTAGTTATGCCGCTGGAGTTTATGCAGCCAAAACGTATGGAAAAAAAGCTGCCATGGCCAGCTCCTATTATGATGGGGGTTATCAACATTCAGCTGCATTTGTGCAGGGTTTTATGGATGAAGGAGGTGAGATAACCAACTATTTTGTAGCACAAATGGATTACAAAGAAGAAACCTATGCCGCTATGCTCGATGGGATTCGGGAATGCAATCCTGATGTCGTGTTCACACTATTCAGCTTTAAAGAAGGAACCAAAGTCATGGAAATCCTTTCCAAATCAGACCTCAACGGAAAAGTTCCATTTATGGCCATTCCATTACTTACTGATGAAACTATCAATAAAGAGGATTTAAAGCTAGAAAAAATGTTATCTGTGGCTTCGTGGTCTTTTAGTGATGACAATCCACAAATGAAAGCATTTATCGAAGAATCGAAAAGCGCTTATAACAAACCACCAAATATTATGGGATTGTTGGGGTATGAAATTGGACAAGCTTTAGCTATGACAATAAACACCCATGAAGGAATTCCAGCTAATTTTTCAGAAGCACTTAAAAAACACCCCCTTGACTCCCCTAGAGGTACATTGACATATAACAAATACAACGAATCTCAGGTTGATTCTTTTAAAATTAGAAAATTTCAATTTAATCAAGTTGGATATCATAATGTTGTTATTGAAACTATGGATGCATCTTTTTCCGAGGATTTATACTCAAAGTTTGAAGAACAACCTTATGCCGGGTGGCAAAACCCGTATATCTGTACCTAAACAGTGGCATTAAATTACGTAATAGTACGTATTTTACTTAAAGCCCCCTGTTTCTATTTTTGTAAAATTATGATTGCCAAGGAATAAGAAAAATCGTCTAACTAATATGACCTCATAATGAAAAAAATTACTTATCTATTCGTACTTCTAGTCACATTGCTGACTGTAAGCCAAGGCTTCAGTCAAAAGGCGGTGGTGATTGGAACCACCCACTCAGGAACCGATTCGTTTTCCTTTCTGGTGACACAACCCATTGCTAATGGGGAATTCGTTTATTTCTCAGAGGACGAATATAACAACGCAACCAATGTATTTTCCGGTGGAGAATCGGTAGTTAGATTTACAGCTGGTTCAGCGCTAACCGTTGGTACAGTTGTACGTGTACAGGAGGGAGCAAGTAATGTTTTGACTGTAACTTGTACAGGAGGAGGCTCCTGTGGAACGGCCACTGTACTTACTAGCTTTTTCTCTTTACGAACCGATGGAGAAGCCTATTACTCTTATAGTGATACAGATGGGGATCCCACAAATGGGGTAACCGAAATTTATTCGGTTTTTTATACGGGAGAATCTGGACAAGCTACAGGAGGTGCTATTCCAGCGGCTTTAGATCCAACTCCTGATTATCCAAATTCTATAGTTGTGGATGGTTTCCCAGCTGTAAGTCCCAATCGTGCAGAATATCAATTTGCTGCGGCAGGTATTCGTGACGGATTGTGTCGTACAGATCTTGAAAATGTAAGTAATTATCTACACGCACAGGCATTTCAAGCCCTTTCAACAACTATTTTCAATAGTTTTACCCTATCATGTTCAAGCCCAACACTTACAGTTACTAGAACACCTGCAAGTGTAGCAGAAAATAGTGGTAGTCCTATCACCTATACCTTCACACTTGGAGTAGCTGCTCCATCACCTATTACGGTGAATTTCTCAGTAGGGGGCACAGCTAGTTTTCCATCGGATTATGGTCAAAGTGGTGCAGCGACATTTGGAGCTTCTTCTGGTACAGTAGTTATTGGTACCGGAACAACCACAGCAAATGTGACTATTACTCCATCTGGAGATACTACTTTAGAGCCCGATGAAACAGTTATTTTAACTGCTACGGCAGGAACAGGATACACTGTGGGGAGTCCAAGTTCAGGAACAGCAACTATAACCAATGACGATACTCAAAATATTACCCCTGTAGTAGCGGTAACAGGACTTAATAACGCCGTTGCTCCGGGTATTGAAGGCTTCTCTTTTGTAGCCTTAGATGATATTGCTGCTGGCACAGAAGTCTTCTTTACTGAAGAAGAATTTAATAGAAATACACTTGCCTTCTCTACAACAAGTGGTGAAGGAGTGGTACGATGGACCGCTCCAGCAGGAGGTGTTTTACGCGGTGAAGTTATTGTTGCCACGGAAAACTCACCTGATACCTTTACAGCAACCTGTAATAGTGGTACGTGTGGTTCTTTTACCACAATCGTAACCGGGTTCACTTTCGCCAGTAATGGAGAAGGTTTCTTTGCATACAGTGATTCGGATACCGATCCTACCAATGGAGTTACCCAAGTACATTCGGTATTATACACAGGAAATAATTCAACCCCGGGTGGAAATATCCCGGCTATCGAAGATCCTTCTTCAGTTTACGTAGGATCTGTTGTAGTAGATGGTTTCCCAGCAGTACAACCGCAACGAACCGAATACAACCCAGCCTTACGAGGGGTGACGGTAGATCAAGCCAATTTCCAGAATACGGCCAACTGGTTACACGCACAATCACCAGCAACCTTAGATACTACTCCTTTCGCAAATATTATTATTGTTACTGGCTCTGCCAATCCAACCCTTACATTGGCCGTAGCTCCAACTACAACAGTTGAAGATAGTGGTGTGGGAATGGTCTATACCTTTACATTAAGTGCTGCCGCAACATCTAACATTACGGTTAATTTTACTGTAGCGGGATCGGCCACCTTAACAACAGATTATACCGTTTCTGGTGCAGATACCTTTACTGCAACTACAGGAACGGCTACGATACCTAATGGAAGTTCTTCTGTAGCAGTAACCGTTACACCCGTTATTGATGCCATTGTAGAACCTACCGAAACAGTACAATTAATGATTGCTTCAGGTACAGGATATGACGGTGGTACTCCAAATAGTGCTACTGGTAGCATCACAAATGATGATACCTCAGCTTCCGATCCATTAATCGCTGTCATGGGAATGAGTCATGCGGGACCCGATGGCTTCTCTTTTGTAGCTGCTCAGGATGTTCCTGCTGGTACCGTAGTATATTTTACAGAAGATGAATTTGACAATACAACCTTATTATTCTCTTCGGGGGAATCAGTCCTACAATGGACATCTCCAGGAGGACAAATTGATCAAGGTGACGTTATAACAGTTACAGAAGGAGGAACTCCCGACACTTTCACGGTAGCGTGTAGTGATACTTCTGGAAATGGCTGTGGATCCATTGCTGTTATCGTAGGAGGGTTCGCTATGGCGACCAACGGTGAAACCTTGTACGCCTATGCTGATAGTGATACTGATCCAACCAACGGGGTAACCGATATTTACTCGGTAATGTATACAGGAAATTCAAGTACTCCCGGAGGTAATCTTCCCGCTGTGGAAGATCCAACTGGTATTTATTTAAATGCCTTAGTAGTGGACGGATTCCCCGCAACTGCTCCCGTTAAAACAGAATATACCCCAGCTTCTCGTGGAATTCCAGTAGGAAGTGCCGATTTTGAGAACCCGGCCAATTATGACCATGCCTTCTCAAATCCCCCAGCACTTTCAACAGTACCTTTTGCTAGTCTTAGTATTGTTGTTACGTTCACTGCACCAGCTGACCTTTGTGTGGATGCTGGAGTACAAGCAGGTCTTGGTGGTGGAACCCCAACAGGAGGTGTCTATAGCGGACCTGGTGTAACCGATGATGGTAACGGAATGACCTATAGTTTTGACCCAGCCGCTGCAGGTGTAGGAACCCACACATTAACATATACTTCTGGAGGCGGTGCTGCTTCTGACGATATTGAAGTTTTTGCATTACCCACTGTAACTTTTACTGCGCCGGCTGATCTATGTCTCGATGCAGGTGTACAAACAGGTCTTGGTGGTGGAACACCTACAGGTGGCGTGTATAGTGGTACTGGTGTTACCGATGATGGTAACGGAATGACCTATAGTTTCGACCCAGCTGCCGCAGGTGTTGGAACTCATACCCTAGCGTATACATTTACCGATGCCAACGGATGTACTAATAGTGCTTCCGATGATGTGGAAGTATTTGCATTACCTACCGTAACCTTTACGGCCCTTGCCGATATATGTATTGATGCAGGCGTACAAGCAGGTCTTGGCGGTGGAACACCAACAGGTGGTGTTTACAGCGGTACAGGTGTTACCGATGATGGAAATGGAATGACGTATAGTTTTGATCCTGCTGCTGCAGGCGTGGGAACACATACATTGACATATACATTTACAGATGCCAACGGATGTACCGCTAGTGCCTCCGATGATGTGGAAGTATTCGCCTTACCAATAGTAGCCTTTACTGCTCCCGCAGATCTTTGTGTAGATGCAGGAGTACAAGCTGGACTTGGTGGTGGAACCCCAACAGGAGGTGTCTATAGCGGACCAGGTGTTACTGATGACGGAAATGGAATGACGTATAGTTTCGATCCTGCTGCTGCAGGTGTGGGAACACATACATTGACATATACATTTACTGATGCCAACGGATGTACCGCTAGTGCCTCCGATAGTATTAATGTAAATGCATTACCCACAGTAGCCTTTACCGCTCTTGCCGATCTATGTTTAGATGCAGGGGTACAGGCAGGTCTAGGTGGAGGTACTCCGACAGGTGGTTTCTATACGGGACCTGGAGTTACAGACGATGGTAATGGAATGACTTATAGTTTCGATCCTGCTGCTGCAGGTGCGGGAACACATACCTTAACTTATACATTTACCGATACCAACGGATGTACTAATAGTGCTTCCGATGATGTGGAAGTATTCGCATTGCCTAGCGTAACCTTTACTGCACTTGCCGATCTTTGTATAGACGCAGGTGTACAAGTTGGTCTTGGTGGTGGAACACCCACAGGAGGTGTCTACAGCGGAACTGGAGTGACTGATGATGGTAATGGAATGACCTATAGTTTTGACCCTGCCGCTGCAGGAGTGGGAACACATACCTTAACATATACCTTTACAGATACCAATGGATGTACAGGAAGTGCTTCTGATGATGTGGAAGTATTTGCACTACCAACTGTGGCCTTTACAGCTCCAGCGAGTCCAGTATGTCCAAATGCGACCTTAACAGGACAAGGTGGAGGAACTCCAACAGGAGGGGTATACAGTGGGCCAGGTGTTACCGATGATGGTAACGGAATGACCTATACCTTCGATGCAGCTACAGCTGGAACAGGTACACATACAATTACATATACTTTTACCGATGCTAATGGATGTACTAACAGTGCTTCCGATACGGTAACTGTAGAGGATACCACCCCACCGGCTATTGTTTGCCCAGCAGACATAACCGTAAACAACACTCCCGGAACTTGTGAGGCAGTAGTTACATTTACTGCTCCTGTAGGAACCGATAATTGTGGTGTTGCTACTACGGTTCAAATTGCAGGATTACCTAGCGGAAGTGCTTTCCCAGTAGGAACCACCGTAAATACTTTTGAAGTAACAGATGGTTCTGGAAATACGGCACAATGTTCTTTCAACGTAATTGTGAATGATGTAGATCCACCGACCATTACTTGCCCTGGTGATTTCAACCTAAATAATGATGCGGGCATTTGTGGTGCGGTAGTTAACTATACTGTTACAGGAATGGACAACTGTGCGGGAGGAGGATCTCCAATTACACTAACATTTACGGGGCCAGATATTGCCGGGTCACCATACACAGAAGCTGGTATGGTAGTAACTGCAGATCCTGGCCAACACATTGATGCTCCTTGGGGTGTAGCATGTGGAGATACTCGAGGTATGCTAATGCATGGTAATACTTCCAACACATGGGTGTACAATGGTGGTGTCGTTTTTACACCACAGAGTGTGGAAATTTGTGCAAATCCAGCTGATTTTGTCTTTACATCTTCAACTGGGGCCACGTTTACTCCTGCAACAGCAGGTGTAGTCAACTTCCCGGCAACCCCAGACTGGACAGAAATTTCATCCATGCGATGGGATAATATTTCTGGCGGGGACAGATCATTAGATAATTTTGTCTTCCTACCACAAACCTTTAGTATAACACAAACAGCTGGTTTGCCTTCAGGAAGCGAATTCCCGGTTGGTACTACCACAAACACCTTTGTAATTACAGACATTGGAGGAAATACAGCAACCTGTAGCTTCGATGTAACGATAAATGATGTAGAAGCACCTGTACTTACGTGTCCTGCTGATATTACCATGAACAACGATCCAGGAAATTGTAGCGCTGCCGTTACAGTTCCTGTACCAACTATATTCGAAAATTGCCCAGGTACTACAACTACAACTGCTGGACCTGTAACGGCTATGCAATTTAGCGGAGGAGATCTTATCAATACACCTTCTACAATTACAGGATTGGCTAGTACATTATTGGATGTTGTACTCGATATAGAATATAACGGTGATTTCTCCTCTGGTTCATCTTCCGAATGCTTTACACTAAATGGACCAGATGGAACACAGATATTCCAAGAATGTGGTGGCGGACCAACCTGTGCTATTATCAATAGCTCGGTAACCATATCTGCAACCACATGGAACAACTGGATAAGCACTTTTGGAACTGATCTTACTTTCACCCTAGTTGGAGACGCTCAGGTTGATCAAAGTCAATGTTCTGGTGCTGGGTCACATGAATTCCAGCTTACTGCGAATACAGGTTTCATTACACTTACCAATGATTTCAATGGAACGTCTGATGCATCAGGAACCTATCCAGTAGGAACCACAACTGTAATATGGACAGCGATTGATAATGCCGGTAATGTAGGAACATGTAGTATGACGGTTACAGTGAATGATACAGAAGATCCTGTTATCAATTGCCCAGGAGACATTATTGTAAGCAATGATGCTGGTGTATGCGGTGCAACTGTTACATATAGTGTTACTGGTTCAGATAATTGCCCTGGAGAAAACATTTCGCAAACAGCAGGTATTTCTAGCGGCGGTTTATTCCCAATAGGGACTACCACAAATACCTTTGTTATTACAGATGCAAGTGGAAATACAGCAACCTGTAGTTTTGATGTAACTGTAAATGACACTGAACCACCAGCAGCAATTTGTATGGACATCACGCTTCAGTTGGATGTCAATGGAAATGCTTCTATTACAGCATCAGATGTAGATGGAGGAAGTACTGACAATTGTGGAATAGCCTCACTTGCCGTATCACCAAGCACGTTCGATTGTAGTGATGTAGGACCAAATACCGTGACACTAACGGTAACTGATGTGAATGGAAATTCCTCAACCTGTACAGCTACAGTAACTGTAGAAGATAATGTAGCTCCAGATGCCGTGTGCATGGATATTGATGTGATACTGGACGCAACAGGCAATGCCTCTATCACCCCAATCGATGTGGATGGTGGTTCAACAGATGCTTGTGGTATTGCGAGTCTTGCTATAAATGTTACCGACTTCACCTGTGCCGATGTTGGGCCAAATGACGTAACGTTGACAGTGACCGATGTAAATGGAAACACTTCTTCATGTATTGCTGTAGTAACGGTAATAGACGATATTCCACCTGTGATCTCCTGCCCTGCCGATGTGGTGACAGGTACCGATCCAGGACTGTGTTCCGCTCAGGTTACCTTTGGTGATGCCATTGCTAGTGATGCCTGTGGCGTGACTGTAGTACAAACCGATGGACTTCCTTCTGGAAGTGCCTTCCCTGTGGGTGTCAGTACAATCGAGTTTACTGCTACCGATGGTAGTGGAAATACAACGGTATGTTCCTTCACCATCACGGTGAACGATGACGAACCTGCCGTGGCCGTTTGTCAAGACATCACTATCCAGTTGGACGATACGGGTAATGCAACCATTACCGCTGCAGATGTAGATGGTGGTTCTACCGACAACTGTGGAATTGCAAGTACAACTATTGATATAGATACTTTTGACTGTAGTGATGTTGGTGACAACCCAGTAGTACTTACCGTAACGGATGTGAATGGAAATGTAAGCACCTGTACAGCAATTGTAACCGTGGAGGATGTAACTGCACCCGATGTAGTTTGTATGGACATTACCATTGACCTTGATGCTACTGGAACTGTAACCATATTACCAACCGATATAGACGGCGGAAGTACTGACGCTTGTGGTATCGCTACCTATGAACTAGACATCGATACCTTCGACTGTTCCAATGTGGGTGACAATACCGTAACACTTACGGTAACTGATGTAAACGGCAACAGTGCAAGCTGTACGGCCATTGTGACGGTACAGGACGTAACCGATCCAGTATTGACCTGTATGGACATCACTGTGGAACTTGACGAGAACGGCATGGCTGTTATTACTCCAGAAGACGTGATCGACACCGTGGATGATGCCTGTGGCATCGAGACCACAGCCATCGATATTTTCGAGTTCTCCTGTGACGACATAGGTACTCCAATAGTTGTACAAGTATTTGTACAGGATGTAAATGGAAATCTTGCTACCTGTACTGCAACCGTAACGGTAGTAGATGCATTAGCACCGGTACTTACCTGCCCAGAAGACCAGACAGTGGATCCGGGACCAGGTAACCTGTTCTATGAAATCCCTGATTACTTTGCTACTGGTGAAGCAACAGCGGTTGACAATTGTACTGATCCCGTGACAATTACCACTCAAGATCCTGCACCGGGTACTTTGGTGCCAGATGGTACATATACCATTACTATGACAGCAGAGGATGAGTACGGCAATGTAGCCACCTGTGAGTTTGAACTTACCGTAGAGAGTGTATTGGGTGTGGACGACCTACCAGTAGATCTTTCTACTATTGTAGTGTACCCGAACCCAGCTACCGATGTGGTGTTCATCAGCAACCCGCAGAGTATCATACTTGAAAAGGTGACACTATTCGACCTAGTAGGAAGAAAAGTAGCTACCTACAACCTAAGGGATATGGGAACCGAAACTTCGTTGGATATTTCCAACTTAGCAACGGCTAGCTATACCATGGTTATTGAAGGTAGTGGTGGACAAATCAACAAACGATTGATCAAAGAGTAAGACTCTTTTTAAACTAATAAGTAGCCCCTTCCAAAATGGAAGGGGCTTTTTGTTTCTAAAATTTCGAAGAACCTAGTAAATCAACTATTTTTGAAGAAAATACAACTATGTATCCTTGGCACCAGTACCTGTTAGGACTTCTTTTCATTATTGCAGGTGTAACACATTTTACAAAATCTAAATGGTATGAACGCATCATGCCTTCATACATTCCATCTCATAAAGAAGTGGTTTTAATAAGTGGAATGATTGAGATGATTTTTGGTCTCATGTTACTAAACCCAGATACCCAAAAAATTGCTGCTTATGGAATCATGGGGTTACTCCTACTCTTTTTTCCTGTTCATATCCATATGTTAAAAAATGAAGAAGCATCTTTAAAACTACCCAAATGGCTCTTAATCCTTAGGATACCCATTCAGTTTGGGTTGCTATTTTGGGCTTACCAGTATATTTAAAATGGAATTGTTTCCAGAGGCACATAAAATTGAAATTCCACTTCCAGATGCCACGATGGCATATTATCCCAACTTTTTTGGCCTGGATGAAGCTGATAAGCTTTTTGAAACGCTCAATAAGGAAACTTCTTGGCAACAAGATGACATCAAGATATTTGGAAAAATATATCCGCAGCCAAGACTAACGGCTCTGTATGGTAATGATCAGTTAACTTATACTTATTCTGGGCTTACCATGTATCCTAAACCGTTTTCCCCTACCCTCTTAAGAATTAAAGAGAAGATAGAGAATGAAGTGGAAGTTTTTTTCAATACGGTTTTATTGAACCTTTACAGGGATGGTAACGACAGTAATGGTTGGCATAGTGACGATGAAAAGGAACTAGGTACAAACCCGATAATAGCTTCCGTGAGTTTAGGGGCGAAAAGGTGCTTTCAACTAAAGCACAAAAGGGATAAAAAATTGAAATACAAACTCTTTTTAAATCACGGAAGCTTATTACTCATGTCAGGTGAAACGCAGCACCATTGGAAACACCAATTACCAAAAACCAATAAAGTAACGGCACCACGCATCAACCTAACATTTCGGGTTCTTAAATGAAATGATTGCTTCTTGAAAAATTTCTGAATCCTCCATAATAGAGAAAGGTCAATCCTATCAGAACGATTGTATGGTAAATGAGGCGTTCGTACATACCTCCCAACAGGATAAAAATGATCATGATTATGGAAATGAAAAAGCCAGATATGATAGCCTTTTTCATAATAATGTTAAAGCATATCAATAGCCCTATAAAAAATTCCAAAAATGGAAAAAGTGCTCCACCAATAATCAATAAAGTATCAAAAGGAAGAATCCCTTTATAATTGGACAAAATAAAATCGATATAACCCCCTATATCAGCAATTCGAATGACACCATGTATCGCAATTATGATCCCCAAAACTCTTCTAATTGACAAATATATCTTTCTAAAATCTAACATACTCAACTCGCAAATGGAGAGCAAAAATACTCTATAATAGACAGTTAGAAAAGTTTAGACGCTTTCGAAAACGTTATCGTTAGGGAAAAAGACAAAGTTTTCGATATTATGCATGCATAATAAGATGAACTACATGGTGAGGTTAACTCAATTTTAAGAAAATTAGCTGAAGATTTCGTTTAAAACGGCTGCTAAACGAATACCACCTTTCTGAATTTGACTACGAACCACACCCATATAGCGATACATGTATTGATATCCCAATTTCTCCCCTACCTTGGCATTATCATATATCTCTAAACAAAGTGATCTACTCTCATACATCCAATCAGTCACTGTTCCTTCCTTGATCGAAGTAATTTCCTCTTTGGATAAATCCTGAGCATTGGATGCCAATTCTGAATAGGACATATTATAACTTTCAATCATTTTGGTGTCCCAAACGGAGTGAAGGTTTGTACCATCATTAAACCACCTAACTTGAAAATCGTTCCCCCCTTTATCATCTGCCTTACCATTATGAAGTGGTTGGTGAAGATCGCCAATAAAGTGGATCAATAGTTTGAGGTGAAATGCTTTGTCTTTTTTACTGGAAGTTTCATTTTTTAAAACAGAAATACAAGTATCTATAGCACGTATAATATCTCCTCGATCACTTTTGGGATGCGTTTCGTATGTACTATCAAAAGGAAAGTTTACATAATGCCAAGGGCCATAAGAACGGTAACGTTCGTCACTCTTAATCTCGTCTGCATAGGTTGAAACCAAAGCTAAGGATGCACCATCCAAAAGTTTTTCAATTGCTCTCTTAGCCTTTCTTGTGAGGTGCTTCTGTGCAATTTCTCCTGTAGCTCGGTGCCCCGTTCTCCCCCAATCTTCAGTAGCAGAAACAATACCAACATTTAAACATAAAAGTGTCACCAATAGATAAATACGCTTCATATCTTATTCTTTAATCACAAATATACCTACATAGAAGTTACCATATTGTTATTTTCCATATTTTGTAGGTTCGTTAACACGAATTTGTTTAAAGATTCGTTTTCTATTTTAGATGAATCAGAAAACCCAAACCTACATGAAAACCCTTCTATCTGTTTTTATATTCCTCTCGTTTTCTCTAGCCCTATCTCAAGATGCAAATATGGTGAAACGAGAACTTAGTGTATCTCCTTACATTGATGGAACATTATTATTACCACAAGATAAAGATAATCCTCCATTGGCCATTATTGTTGGTGGCTCGGGACCAACGGATCGAGATGGAAATCAACAAATGCAACAGACCAATTGTTTAAAATACCTTGCCCAAGGCCTTACTAAAAATGGTATTGCCACTTTTAGGTATGATAAGCGAATCATTAAACAAATGAAAGACCGTACATTAAGTGAAGAGAGTATTCGTTTCGATGATTTTATTGATGATGCCAAAGACATCATCACCTATTTTAAAAAAGCCAAGTCTTTTTCTAAAATTTATGTGATTGGACATAGTCAAGGTTCTTTGGTTGGAATGGTAGCTGCTCAAGGGCAAACTGACGGTTTTATATCTATTGCAGGGGCGGGGCAGGAAATAGATGATGTTGTGGTAGATCAGATTGCCAAGCAAGCTCCCGGTCTTAAAGAAAATGCCAGAAAATCTTTTGATGACATGCGCGCTAATGGTGTTGCACAGAATTACAGTCCAGGATTGTCTTCTATTTTCAGACCTCAAATTCAGCCATTTATGCTTACCTGGATGCGTTACAATCCTAACGTAGAGATTAAAAAGCTAAACATACCTATTCTTATTTTGAATGGCGATAAAGATCTACAAGTTCAAGAATCTGAAGCTGAATTACTAAAAGCTGCCAGACCTGATGCAAAGTATGTCATCATTGAAAACATGAACCATATTCTCAAGGAAGTTTCAGGCAATGACATTGAAAACAGTAAATCTTATAATTTACCCAATCTCCCAGTTATGCCAGAATTGATAGATCAAATTGCAAGTTTTATTTCTAACTGATACATTTTGTGAATTAATTGTATTTTGCGTTTCAAACTAAATAACCATGCAGGATCCAATTAAAGAAATCATAGAAGACACTACCCCTTTTTTAACTGAAGACACCATCGTTTTTGGGCTTTTAATGATTGCCCTGGGCTTCATTTTTTATACTTCGAGCAAGAAAAAAGGTTTTTGGCATAAATTCTATAAAATTGTTCCTGCGCTCTTTATGGCTTATTTCATCCCTGCAGTTTTTACTTCGACAGGGCTTATTTCTCCTGAATGGACAACGGTAGTCTCTGAAAATGAAACCGTAGAAGGAAGTTCCCGTTTGTATTATATGGCCAGCAGGTATTTACTTCCTGCAGCATTGGTGTTGATGACGCTCAGTATGGATTTAAAAGCCGTTTTTAATTTAGGTCCCAAAGCATTGATCATGTTTTTTACAGGAACATTCGGGATTATATTTGGTGGTCCTATAGCCGTGCTTTTAATTGGTCTTGTTTCCCCAGAAACAGTTGGAGGTGAAGGGGCAGATGCCGTTTGGCGAGGACTTTCTACGCTTTCTGGAAGTTGGATTGGTGGTGGAGCCAACCAAGCCGCAATGTTAGAAATTTATGGCTATAATCCCAAGTTGTATGGCCAAATGGTGTTTGTGGATATCGTGATTGCCAACATATGGATGGCACTTTTACTTATAGGCATTGGTAAGGCTGCCCGAATTGATCGATGGTTAAAGGCAGACACATCTGCTATTGAACATTTAAAGGAGACAGTTTCTTCTTATGCAAAGAAAGTGGAACGAAACCCTAATTTGACAGATTATATGTTACTTGCCGGAATTGCTTTTGGTACAGTGAGTGCTGCTCATTTTGGAGCTGGATATATAAGTGAAAGCTTTGATGGAACAATAAGTAGTATGAACCCAGGTCTTCTTAAAAACTCCCTCACCTTCCTAAGTTCTAAATTCTTTTGGATGGTATCTATCGCTACAATAATTGGTGTCATACTTTCCTATACAAAAGCGAAAGATCTTGAAGGAGCAGGTGCCAGTAAAATAGGGAGTGTTTTCATATATATTCTTGTTGCTTCTATAGGGATGAAGATGGATCTCACTATTATATTTGACAATTTAGGCCTCATTGCAATTGGTGCTGTTTGGATGACCATTCATGCGGTATTGCTTATTATCATGGCAAAATTAATTAGGGCCCCTTATTTCTTTTTGGCAGTGGGAAGTCAGGCAAACGTTGGAGGTGCTGCATCAGCACCCATAGTAGCATCGGCTTTTCATCCTTCTTTAGCAACCGTAGGTGTATTATTGGCCGTTTTTGGATATGCCATTGGTACCCTAGGTGCAGTACTGTGTACTTTTATGATGCAGGTCGTTTCTGGTGGATAAAACTTTCGAGGTTGCCTTAAATTTTGCATATTTGCGGCCACTAAATAATGCTCATGAAATATTTCCTTTCCATCATATTCCTAACCCTATTGTTAAGCAGTTGTGGGAGTTCTTCTAAAAACGAAATGACCTTAACGGGTGAAATCACAGGACTTAAAAAAGGAAATTTATACCTTCAACGCTTAGATGACACCCTGCTTGTTACATTAGATTCTATGAGGGTTAATGGAAATTCTGAATTTCAGTTTGCATCTATTGTAGAAAGTCCTGAAGTCTATTACCTAGCTTTAACTTTTGATGACAGTTCTAATGTAGTAAAACGAATTCCTTTCTTCGCCGAAGCTAAAGAAATGACCATAACCACTTCATTAAATCAATACGGAATAAAGGCTTCAGTTACTGGTTCTTCCAATCATGAAAAACTGGAAGAGTATCAGAACTTATTAGGACGATACCAGAACAAAAAACTAGACTTAATAGAACAGGGGCTCAATGCTCTTAAAGAAGGGAATGACTCTCTGGCAAATACCCTACAGGCACAGCAGCAAAGGTTGTTAACGAGTCAGTATCTAGCTACCGTAAACTATGCATTAAACCAAGCTGATTATGAAGTAGCTCCCTATTTAATGCTTACAGAAGCGTATGATGCCAACATTAAGTATCTCGATACTATTTATGGTGCCTTGACCCCAAAAATAAAAGACTCCAAATACGGTAAAGCATTGGAGTCCTTTATTAAGGATCGTAAAAAATAAAATAACGGTCTTACAACGCGTTTATCTGATCTATTAATTTTCTTCCTTTTTCTTCCAATTCAGCACGAATGGAATTAAAGTGTTGTTTTTTATTTTCTGCATTTCGGTCGTTCACCTTTTCTATTAAGACATCGAAAGTTGCAATTGCATCATCAATAATCTTCTCGGACTTTTTAGTCTCCTTATCAGGGTTAGTCAATTCCCAAATGTAAACGGCTTCAATAATATCCCCCAATACATAGTTAATGTCTTTCTTTAAATCGCGCTTATTTGCCATGGTAAAAAAATTTTCAGCAAAAGTACTACTTTAAATAATTTCTAAGGCACGGTAACTTCTAAAAGTATTGCTTGAGAGGTCTTTATGTGAATTTCTGATGCTTCGGCAGGTATAAGCAGGGTTTCGCCCTTTGTTATCTCTTCAACAACACCGAGGGCTTCAATAGTTGCTGCTCCCTCTGTACACATATATACAATAAACGAGTCTATAGATATCACATTCTTTACCATGTTTTGTGTAAGTGGCAATAACGAAGTTTTAAAATATGGTGAAGTGTATACTTCATTCTCTTCATTTTTATTCTTAGCAAACAGGCATTTAGCATTATTGTCATTAAAATCAATAACATCCAGTGCTAAATCGGTATGGAGTTCTCGCATCTTTCCGTCAATTCCTGGGCGGTCCCAGTCGTAAATTCTATAGGTAATATCTGACGTTTGTTGAATCTCAGCCAGTACTACTCCCGCACCAATAGCATGTACAGTCCCTGGCGCAATGAAAAATGCATCCCCTTTTGTTACCTTTTCCTCGTGCAGGATATTGGTAAGCTCACCTTTCTCTAAATGAGATAAATATGTTTTTTTATCCATTTCTCTATTGAAACCCAAGATAAGACGTGCTCCTTCTTCGGAACTCAATATATACCACATTTCTGTTTTTCCGAAACTTTGATGACGTTCCTGCGCAATAGAATCATTGGGATGTAATTGTACTGAAAGATCTTGATTGGCATCAATAAACTTGAAAAGCAAGGGGAATTCTCCACCATACTTCTCCATTACTTTCGCTCCAAGTAAGGCCGTACCATAATCATGAATAAGATCGGTTAATAGGCTGCCTTTCAGTATTCCATTACTTATTACAGAAATATTGCCTTTTACTCCAGAAATCTCCCAACTCTCCCCAATAAGTCCAACTCCACTTTTACCAAAATCGGAAGTCAACTTATTGCCTCCCCAAACCTTTTCCTTGAGTAGTGGAACAAATTTTAAAGGGTATAATTTTTTCATTCAAGCTCTTTCTGTAAATAATCCAAAGATTTTTTAATATGGGGATCTGCCCCAAAAGCGGCAAATTTGTATACTAATATACCTTCTTTATTGAAAACAAAAGTTTCTCTTCCCGGTAATACCCCTAAAAGTCCTTTTTTTACTCCAAATAACCTTCTTACTTCATTCTTGGTATCTGCCAACAGTATAAATGGTAATTGGTAATGTTTTGCAAATCGCTTATGAGAGGATTCACTATCGGCACTAATACCTATGACAGTTGCTCCCAAATCACTAAAATCTTCGAAACTATCCCTAAAGCTACAGACTTCACGTATGCAACCTGGAGTAAAGTTTTTAGGATAAAAAAAGAGCACTAAAGCAGATTCTACAATTAAGTCTAAACTAAAAACATTATTTCCAAACTGATCCTTCAGTCTAAATTCTGGTAATTTGTCCCCTACTTCCATTGTTTGTTAACCCGTGTACACTACAAAATTACGGGGAGTCTCATATAGCTTTACAGATATTTCGTATTTATCATCAAGTTTCGTTTTCAGTTTTTCCCAAATAATCTTTGCTATGTTTTCTACCGTTGGATTGAGTTCTCTAAATTCAGGCACCTCAAGATTCAGGTTTTTGTGATCGAAAGGAACTTCAACTTCTTCGTAAATGATTTTTTTCAACTTACCCAAATCAATCACAAATCCAGTTTCCTCATTAATGGGTCCTGTAATACCTACTTCCAATTCGTAATTGTGCCCATGGTAATTTGGGTTACTGCATTTGCCAAATACTTCCAAGTTCTTTTTGTCACTCCAACCCTTGTGGTAAAGTCGATGTGCAGCATTGAAATGGGCTTTTCTATATACTGTGATACTCATAAGGAAAGGTGTTGATAGAACTTCTGAAATATTATTTTGAACCAAGCAGTATATTCGCTTGGGTTTTGAGCAATGTCTTCTTTTACCTCTTCAAGAGGCATCCATTTCCAGGAAGCAACTTCTTCCTTATTAATAAATGGTTCTTCATTATAAAGCCCAACTAAGATATGATCTAATTCATGCTCGGTAAGGCCATTATCAAAAGGTGCTTTATAGATAAAGGATGTTGTTTCTTTTAAGTCTGTAGTAAACCCCATTTCTTCTTTTAATCTGCGTGCGCCTGCATCTAAGGAAGATTCTCCATCTCTCTGATGACTACAACAAGTATTGGTCCATAAGCCTGGAGAATGATATTTACCCAAAGCTCTTTGTTGAAGCATTAACTCATTGTTATCATTAAAAATAAATACTGAAAATGCCCGATGCAACACTCCTTTTTCATGAGCTTCGAGCTTCGGCATTAATCCAATTTGTTCGTCCTTTTCATTTACAAGAATTACCTTTTCTTCCATGAACTACTAGCAATTTTTCTCAAAAATACAAAATGTGATGTTAAGTAAATCAAAAAAGCGCCCAACTTTCGTTGGGCGCTTAGGGGTCATAATTTGGTAAGTTTATATCAATTCTGGATTAAGAACATTGATCTCCGGTTGAGCTGATGTGCCTCCTCAGTACACTCCACCCCGTTGGAACATTCGTTCTGTAATTGGTACTCGCCATACCCCTTTGCCGTAAGACGATTTTTATCAATTCCATTGTCTACCAACCAATTTAAAGTTGATTGGGCTCTTTTCTCAGACAATGCTTCATTGTATGCATCATTTCCTCTAGAATCTGTATGTGATTCTATATGGATAATTAATTCTGGATATTCTCTCATGGCAGCCAAAATCTTAGCCAATTCTATAGCTGCGTCTGGACGAATATTATATCTGTCAAAATCAAAATAAATAGGTTCTAGGCTTAAACGGCATCCTAAATCGTCCGGAGGACAAGGGTCGCACTCTAAGCTTACAGGCACCTCTATAGTTCCTGTTTCATTTGGTGTTTCAACTATTTCTTCATTAAATTCACAACCATCACTATTGGCTCGGATGAGGTAAGTACTATCACATTCTACCATGGTAGTAAATGAATAATTTCCATCGTTACCTGCTGTAACTGTTTCCAAAGCACTATTGTTAGAATCCAATAAGGTAACAATTGCTCCTGGTATAGCAGCTCCTGTCACTTTATTGGTAATTGCTCCTACAATAGTAATCTCACATTTTTCTTGAACTCGATAAATTTCATCGGATATACTCCCTTGGTCACCATCTCTATTGGAAGAAAGGTATCCCAAACGCGCTCCTTCATTAATGATAAATCCAAAGTCATCCTGATTACTATTGGCTGGTTCACCTAAGTTAGTAATTTTACTTGGTTTTCCTGCATCATCTAATGGACTTACATAAATGTCCAAACCACCCAAACCAGAACGTCCATCACTAGAGAAGTATAAATTGTTCTTTTCGCTTATATAAGGAAAACTCTCACGTGCTTCAGTATTTATCGTTGGTCCTAGATTTGTAGGTGATCCATAAGTTCCATCTTCATTAATGTCTACATACCATAAATCTGACATACCCAACGTACCAGGTTTGTCGGAGGCAAAATACAGTCGTTTTTCATCTACACTCAAAGCTGGATGGGCTACAGAATAGTCATCACTGTTGAAGGGTAATTCTTCTATATTGGTCCAAAAGTTCTCTCCACTTTTAGTGGCTTTATAGAGCTTAAGCCTAATTGTCTTTTGTTTATCACGACCCTTTTTACCGTCTGTAAAGTTATTCCTTGTAAAATACACGGTTCCTCCGTCTTTGGTAAAGGCAGAAGAAGACTCATGATAACGTGTATTAATTTCACCATCTAGTGGGCTTACATTAGACAGCTTCCCTTCAGCATCCATATCAGCTACATAAAGGTCTAGAAAAGGTTGTTGATTCCATTCGTAAACCTGCTCTCCTTCATTTACTTCAGCTGCTTTTGCAAACACCAATTTGTCCAAATAGAAAGAAGGACCAAAGTCTGAACTTTCAGAATTGATACTTACTTGATTTACTGTATACCCTTTAGCTTGAAACGCAATACTTTTAAGGTAGTTAGGATCTTCCGTAAAATTTCGAACAATGATGTTATCACCACCAACCTTTTTGTAAGTTTCCATCAACTTATCAGATTCCTCATAATTACCTAGTGACTTCAACGATTGTGCTGCACGATAATAATAAATGGCATCAGTTTCGTTAGCAAATTCATTTATGGAACGTTGGTACCATTCGGCCGCCTGTCCATATTCGCTATTGAAGTAATAGGTATCTCCGAGTTTCTGAAACACTTGTGCAGATGCATAACCATCTTCCACTACTTTCAGATATATCTCACGAGCATCTATATAAGAGTACTTATCGAACTCTTTATTGGCTTTTTCGATTCTATTTTTTTGGGCAAAGGAAATGCTAGTGATAAGAACCACTAGCAGGGACATAAGTATTTTTTTACATAAGGAACTTTTGTACATACTTTATTTTTTAAAAGAATCTTGGTGACAATACACGTTCAGGCTTATTAAAGATATCAAACTTTAGGAATACTTCATACGAACCATCAGTATAAGTTTCAATATCTGTGGTTTGGTAATCATACCCCACCCCAATAAATATTTGATCACTCACTTGGAAACCTGCCATGGCGCTCAACGCAGCACTCCATCTGTAGGAAGCTCCAAGAGTGAATTTATCATTGATAAGGAAGTTTGCAGAAGCATCCCATTGTAAGGGAGAACCACTTACCGCCTTGATTAATGTTGCTGGTTTGAACTTAAGGTTCTCACTAATATCGAAAACATATCCTGCAATTAGGAAATAGTGTAGACGCTCTGCAGCAGTAGTTTCTCCTGCAAAACTAGTTGGATCGTCTACCAAAGCATCAATTTGAGATTCGTCAAAATGCTTTGTCGTTAAAAAGTTAGGAACCGAAAGACCTGCATAAAATTTATTGGTAAAATAGTAAACCCCTGCTCCTATTTGTGGTTGGAGCTTTCGGTCTACATTGTTATCAAAAACATCTCCTTGGTCTGCAATATTCAACTTTGTAAAGTCGACATCCAATAGGTCTAATCCTGCTTTTATCCCGAAAGAAACTTTTGCATCTTCGGAAGCATTGATAGCATATGCATAATCAATGTTTATATTAGACTCTACTGCAGGCCCCAACTCGTCATGTACAATAGACAACCCAAGTCCCATATTTTGAATGGCTCCAATGGGCGTACTTACTGTAAATGTACCAGTTTTGGGGGCACCTTCAAAGTTTACCCATTGGGTACGGCCCAATAAACCGAAATTAAGTGCTTCTTTCGAGCCCACATATCCTGGGTTTACCACCTGAGTATTATACATGTACTGTGTATACTGTGGATCCTGCTGTGCATTACTCGAGAACGTACCAAGTAAAATCAGAACTAAGATTGCTAGGTAATTATTTTTCATGTTTATCAATTTTGTATCCATAAAAGGGCTAGCCGTTTAGGGTTTTACTATCTATCTGTTTATGTATAAGTATCCGTTATAGGCACTTTGTCCCTCTGGGGTTTCTCCTGAGAACGTCAGTACGTAGAAATAGGTTCCTGTTGGAAGTTCTTCGTCTTCGCTAATGGTTGCTCTTGCGCTTGATCTACCTCTAAATACGTTGTTTGCTTCATCGTATCCGTTGGTTTCCCAAACCAATACACCCCATCTGTTGAATATCTTAACATTGTTGTTAGGATAATCTGAAATACCTCGTATTTCGAAGAAGTCGTTTAGTCCATCTCCATTAGGTGTAACACCATTGAATATCTCAAATTGAGCTCCTCCAACATTTGGTATATCTGTTATCGTTGGATCGTCTGGATCTCCATCACCATCATTATCTGTATTGGTGATATCAGTTGGATCATCACTATCATCTTCTACTTCATTACCGTCTTGATCTTCTCCAGTTGCCAATGCTTGGTTAATTACTTCTCCATTATCAATATCTTCTTGTGTAATTTGATATGTACCTGTAAACGTAGTACTATCTATTTCACCAACATCTAACACATCTATAGGACCTCCTTCAATAACTACTCCAGGAAGTGGATCCTGAATGGTTATATTATAAAGTGTCACATCTCCTGTGTTTTCTACACTGAATGTATAGGTAATGGTCTCTCCTACTTGCGGAATCTGATCACCATTATCATCATTGAAGACTCCTGTCTTCTCTAGAGATAACATTGGGTTCTGACAAAGCGTACTAATTGTAGGATCATTTTCCAACACACTGTTATCATCACTTAAATCGGTAACCACAGAACCATCTGGAGCAGTTCCTTCTGCTGTAGCTTGATTGCTGATAAATCCATTATCGACATCTTCCTGAGTAACAGTATATATTGCCGTGAAGGTTTCTGTATCAGACTCCCCAGCAAGGATTGTTACTGGCCCTCCAGAAACAGCTACCAATGGATCGGTTACAATTACATTGGTCAACTCAACATTTCCAAGGTTAGTCACCACGAAGTCATAAACAATAGTTTCACCTAGATCTATACATCCATTGTCATCTTCATCAGTTGGTGTACCCACTTTTATCAATGCAATAACAGCATCCTGACACAATGGAGTAATGGTTGGATCGTTTTCTACTGGACTATTATCATCACTCAAATCAGTCACAGTATCTCCAGTTACGGTCTCACCAGTTACGGTTGCTTGATTTTCAACTTGTCCAGCGTCAATATCACCTTGTAGAATGATATAACTTGCTGTGAAAGTAGTGGTATCAGATTGACCAGGATCTAATGAAATTGGCCCTCCAATTACATTCACCAGTGGATCTTCTACATCTATATTATTGATGGTAACGTTTCCTGTGTTGATAACTTCGAAACTATATTCAATGGTTTCTTTGGTATCGGCACACTTGTCGCCATCAGTATCTGTTACTACCCCTGTCTTAATAAGTGCAATACTTGCATCTTGACATAAGTCAGTATCTGTCGTATCATTCGTATCTATTGTAGAACCTGAAAGATCATCTACTACAGTTCCATCAGGAGCGGTACCCTCGGCTGTCGCCTGGTTCAACACCTCTCCGTTGTCGATGTCACCCTGTGTGATCGTGTAGCTTCCCGTGTAGATCCATACCTCGTCAACATCCAACTCGCCGTCACCGTCGGTGTCGCCACTGTCAGGCCCTGCAACAGGCCCTCCCAACAATGGGTCGTCAACACTGATGCTAGAAAGGCTAACGTTTCCTTGGTTGCTCACCTCGAAGGTGTAGTCTATCGTCTCACCGGGCTGGCTACAGTCCCCACCGTCATCGTAAGAAGCGGTCTTAACAATAGCGATGGCCGGTTCCTGACAAAGGTCGGTCGTTGTGGTTTCGTCTGTATCAACGGTCGCACCGGACTCATCGTCCACCACGGTTCCGTCTGGAGCGGTACCCTCGGCTGTCGCCTGGTTCAACACCTCTCCGTTGTCGATGTCACCCTGTGTGATCGTGTAGCTTCCCGTGTAGATCCATACCTCGTCAACATCCAACTCGCCGTCACCGTCGGTGTCGCCACTGTCAGGCCCTGCAACAGGCCCTCCCAACAATGGGTCGTCAACACTGATGTTAGACAGGCTAACGTTTCCTTGGTTGCTCACCTCGAAGGTGTAGTCTATCGTCTCACCGGGCTGGCTACAGTCCCCACCGTCATCGTAAGAAGCGGTCTTAACAATAGCGATGGCCGGTTCCTGACAAAGGTCGGTCGTCGTGGTTTCGTCGGTATCAACGGTCGCACCGGACTCATCGTCCACCACGGTTCCATCAGGAGCGGTACCCTCGGCTGTCGCCTGGTTCAACACCTCTCCGTTGTCGATGTCACCCTGTGTGATCGTGTAGCTTCCCGTGTACACCCATACCTCATCAACATCCAACTCGTTGTCACCGTCGGTGTCGCCACTGTCCGGCCCTGCAACAGGCCCTCCCAACAATGGGTCGTCAACACTGATGTTAGACAGGCTAACGTTTCCTTGGTTGCTCACCTCGAAGGTGTAGTCTATCGTCTCACCGGGCTGGCTACAGTCCCCACCGTCATCGTAAGAAGCGGTCTTAACAATAGCGATGGCCGGTTCCTGACAAAGGTCGGTCGTCGTGGTTTCGTCGGTATCAACGGTCGCACCGGACTCATCGTCCACCACGGTTCCGTCTGGAGCGGTACCCTCGGCTGTCGCCTGGTTCAACACCTCTCCGTTGTCGATGTCACCCTGTGTGATCGTGTAGCTTCCCGTGTAGATCCATACCTCGTCAACATCCAACTCGCCGTCACCGTCGGTGTCGCCACTGTCAGGCCCTGCAACAGGCCCTCCCAACAATGGGTCGTCAACACTGATGTTAGACAGGCTAACGTTTCCTTGGTTGCTCACCTCGAAGGTGTAGTCTATCGTCTCACCGGGCTGGCTACAGTCCCCACCGTCATCGTAAGAAGCGGTCTTAACAATAGCGATGGCCGGTTCCTGACAAAGGTCGGTCGTCGTCGTTTCGTCTGTATCAACGGTCGCACCGGACTCATCGTCCACCACGGTTCCGTCTGGAGCGGTACCCTCGGCTGTCGCCTGGTTCAACACCTCTCCGTTGTCTATATCTGTTTGCGTAATAGCATAGCTTCCCGTGTAGATCCATACCTCGTCAACATCCAACTCGCCGTCACCGTCGGTGTCGCCACTGTCAGGCCCTGCAACAGGCCCTCCCAACAATGGGTCGTCAACACTGATGTTAGACAGGCTAACGTTTCCTTGGTTGCTCACCTCGAAGGTGTAGTCTATCGTCTCACCGGGCTGGCTACAGTCCCCACCGTCATCGTAAGAAGCGGTCTTAACAATAGCGATGGCCGGTTCCTGACAAAGGTCGGTCGTCGTCGTTTCGTCTGTATCAACGGTCGCACCGGACTCATCGTCCACCACGGTTCCGTCTGGAGCGGTACCCTCGGCTGTCGCCTGGTTCAACACCTCTCCGTTGTCTATATCTGTTTGCGTAATAGCATAGCTTCCCGTGTAGATCCATACCTCGTCAACATCCAACTCGCCGTCACCGTCGGTGTCGCCACTGTCAGGCCCTGCAACAGGCCCTCCCAACAATGGGTCGTCAACACTGATGTTAGACAGGCTAACGTTTCCTTGGTTGCTCACCTCGAAGGTGTAGTCTATCGTCTCACCGGGCTGGCTACAGTCCCCACCGTCATCGTAAGAAGCGGTCTTAACAATAGCGATGGCCGGTTCCTGACAAAGGTCGGTTACAGTTGGATCGTTCTCGGTTACCACTTCGTCATCGGATAGATCGTCTACTACAGTGGTATCAGGAGCTGTTCCTGTTGCTGTAGCTTGATTGGTTACCTGTCCTGCATCTATATCGTCTTGTGTTACTGCATAACTTGCAGTATAGATCCAAGTCTCGTCTACATCCAATTCGGAATCACCATCAACATCTCCAGATACAAGTATTATTGGTACTACTGGGTTTGGTGCCTCCAACAATGGATCGGTTACCGTGATATTGGATAGGCTTACGTTACCTTCGTTGGTTATCGTGAAGGTATAATCGATTGCTTCTCCTGGATCTGCACAGTTATCTCCATCCCCATCTACGAACACTCCTGTTTTCACGATTGCGATAACTGGCTGCTGACAAAGGTCAGTTACAGTTGGATCATTCTCGGTTACCACTTCGTCATCAGAAAGGTCAGTTACGCCAACATTGGCAGGAGAAGTACCTAACACACTTGCTTGGTTGGTTACCTGCCCTGCATCTATATCATCTTGAGTTACTGCATAACTTGCAGTATAGATCCAAGTTTCTGTTACATCCAACTCACCATCACCATCAGTATCACCAGATACGAACACGATTGGCACAATTGGGTTTGGTGCTTCTAATAATGGATCTGTTACTGTAATAAATCCTAAGCTTACATTTCCTTCATTGGTTACCGTGAAGGTATAATCGATTGCTTCTCCTGGATCTGCACAGTTATCTCCATCCCCATCTACGAACAGTCCTGTTTTCACGATAGCGATAACTGGGTTCTGACAAAGGTCAGTTACAGTTGGATCGTTCTCGGTTACCAGTTCGTCATCGGATAGATCATTTACTACAGTGGTATCAGGAGCTGTTCCTGTTGCTGTAGCTTGGTTCTCTACCTGTCCTGCATCTATATCTATTTGTGTGATGGCATAGCTTGCTGTATACACCCAAGTTTCTGTTACATCCAACTCACCATCATTATCGGTATCACCAGATACAAAGACTATCGGTACCACTGGATTTGGTGCCTCCAACAATGGGTCGGTCACCGTGATATTGGATAGGCTTACGTTTCCTTCATTGGTTACTGTGAAGGTGTAATCGATAGCTTCGCCCGGATCTGAACATTGATCTTGGTCTCCGTCCACGAACACTCCCGTTTTCACGATAGCAATAACTGGCTGCTGACAAAGGTCAGTTACAGTTGGATCGTTCTCGGTTACCAGTTCGTCATCAGAAAGGTCATCTACAGTTGCACCGCTTGGAGTAGTTCCTGTAGCAGTAGCTTGGTTAATTACCTCTCCAGCATCTATATCATCTTGGGTTACTGCATAACTTGCAGTGTAAACCCATGTTTCTGTCACGTCTAATTCGCCATCACCATCGGTATCACCAGATGCAAATACAATTGGTACCACTGGATTTGGTGCTTCCAATAATGGGTCTGTTACTGTAATATTTGAAAGACTTGTATTTCCTTCATTGGTCACAGTAAACGTATAATCTATTGTTTCACCTGGGTCTGTACAATTGTCTTGATTTTCATCATTTAGAAGAGCTTCTTTCACAATTGCAATTACAGAACTCTGACATAGTGAAATAACAGTTGGATCATCCTCGGTTACCAGTTCGTCATCGGACAGATCGCTAACAGTAGTTCCATCAGGATCAGTTCCTTCGGCAGTAGCTTGGTTGGTTACCTGCCCTGCATCTATATCGTCTTGAGTTACTGTATACGTAGCAACGTAGCTCCATGTTTCGTCTACATCTAACATACCATCATTGTTGGTATCTCCTGTTTCAAACACAATCGGTACGACTGGGTTTGGAGCCTCCAATAATGGATCGGTCACGGTTACATTTCCTAAAGGAACATTTCCTTGGTTGGTCACCGTAAATACGTAGCCTATAGTTTCTCCTGCATCTGCACACTGATCTTGATCGGTATCCATATAAGTTCCTGTCTTCACTATAGCAATAGCTGGAGCAGGAGTTCTTCTAATAATAAAGTATACGGTAGCTTGATCTGAAGCTTGTGGTGCTCCATCATCATCAGCACTATATACCATTTGATCAGTTCCTATGTAACCAGCATTTGGTGTATAGGTAAAGCTACCATCAGTATTGAAAGTAACTGTACCATTGCTTGGTCCACTCACAGGACTTACAGTAGTATTTACTGTTTGGTTGTCACCTTCTGGATCTGAATCGTTATCCAATACATTTCCAGCGATTGGTGTATCTACTTCACCAGCATAAGCATCATCATTGGCTACAGTAATGTTTCCATTATTCGGAATTACAAGTATAGTTACGGTAGCTGTGTCACAAAGTGCTGGCGTTCCGTTATCACAGATCGTGTATTCGAAAGCATCCTCGCCTTCGAAACCTGGGTTCGGAGTATAGGTGTACGTCCCGTCAGGATTCAGTACAACAGTTCCGTTGGAAGGATCTGTATTACCTGTAATCGTAATTGGATCTCCATCCATATCGTAATCATTCACCAATACGTTTCCGTTTACTGGAGTATCTACTTCAGTAACAGCTGTATCGTTATTAGCTACTGGAGGATCGTTATCAATAATTGGGTCATCAATTACTTCAATAGTCACTATTGCTGTATCACAGGCAACTGGGTTTCCACCATCACAGATCTGGTAGGTGAAGGTATCTTCTCCTACAAAATCAGTATTTGGAGTGTATGTATAGGTCCCATCGGCATTGAATACCAAGGTACCATTAGTCACATCTGTGATCAATGTAAATATCTCTGTATTCGCAGGCCCATCACTATTGTCATCATTTGTACCTACATCTCCACTTACTGGAAGGTTTACAAAAGTATCATTGATATCATCTTTGGCCAAGATAGTATTACCTGGGTCACCAATCGTCAAGTATACTGTTGCTTGATCATTGGCAATCGGGGTTCCATCGTCATTGATTGCATATACAAACTGATCGGTTCCTGTATAACCCGTAGCTGGTGTATACGTGAAACTACCATCGGCTGCGATCGTTACAGTGATTCCCTGTTGTGTGGTTACTGTAGTAGAGGTTACACTCTGGTTGTCCCCTTCTGGGTCGTTGTCGTTGTCCAGTACATTTCCGCTTACCGCAGTATCTATGAACGTATTGTACGCATCGTCGTTGGCAACGGTGATGTTTCCGTTGTTAGGGATCACCTGGATGGTTACCGTAGCGGTATCACAAAGTGCCGGTGTCCCGTTGTCACAGATGGTATACTCAAAGGTATCCTCGCCCTCAAATCCTGGGTTCGGAGTATAGGTGTACGTCCCGTCAGGGTTCACAACCACAGTTCCGTTGGATGGGTCCGTGTTCCCCGTTACGGTGATCGGGTCCCCATCTGGGTCGAAGTCGTTCACCAATACGTTTCCGTTAACAGGTGTGTCCACCTCGGTGGTGTTGGTATCTGCGTTGGCCACAGGTGGTTCGTTGTCCGGGGTGCCGATTGGCATCACCTCGATATAAACCACTGCCGTATCACAGGCAACCGGGTTACCCCCGTCACAGATCTGGTAGGTGAAGGTGTCCTCCCCTACATAATCGGTATTTGGAGTGTATGTATAGGTCCCATCGGCATTGAACACCAAGGTACCATTGGCCACGTCGGTCACCAAGGTGAACACCTCGGTTCCGGCTGGACCGTCAATATTTTCGTCGTTGGTCGCTACGCTTCCGCTTACCGGAAGGTTCACGTAGGTATCGTTGATGTCGTCAACGGCCAAGATCTCGTTTCCTGGGTCACCAATCGTCAAGTATACTGTTGCTTGATCATTGGCAATCGGGGTTCCATCGTCATTGATTGCATATACAAACTGATCGGTTCCTGTATAACCCGTAGCTGGTGTATACGTGAAACTACCATCGGCTGCGATCGTTACAGTGATTCCCTGTTGTGTGGTTACTGTAGTAGAGGTTACACTCTGGTTGTCCCCTTCTGGGTCGTTGTCGTTGTCCAGTACATTTCCGCTTACCGCAGTATCTATGAACGTATTGTACGCATCGTCGTTGGCAACGGTGATGTTTCCGTTGTTAGGGATCACCTGGATGGTTACCGTAGCGGTATCACAAAGTGCCGGTGTCCCGTTGTCACAGATGGTATACTCAAAGGTATCCTCGCCCTCAAATCCTGGGTTCGGAGTATAGGTGTACGTCCCGTCAGGGTTCACAACCACAGTTCCGTTGGATGGGTCCGTGTTCCCTGTTACGGTGATCGGGTCCCCATCTGGGTCGAAGTCGTTCACCAATACGTTTCCGTTAACAGGTGTGTCCACCTCGGTGGTGTTGGTATCTGCGTTGGCCACAGGTGGCTCGTTGTCCGGGGTGCCGATTGGCATCACCTCGATATAAACCACTGCCGTATCACAGGCAACCGGGTTACCCCCGTCACAGATCTGGTAGGTGAAGGTGTCCTCCCCTACATAATCGGTATTTGGAGTGTATGTATAGGTCCCATCGGCATTGAACACCAAGGTACCATTAGTCACATCTGTGATCAATGTAAATATCTCTGTATTCGCAGGCCCATCACTATTGTCATCATTTGTACCTACATCTCCACTTACTGGAAGGTTTACAAAAGTATCATTGATATCATCTTTGGCCAAGATAGTATTACCTGGGTCACCAATCGTCAAGTATACTGTTGCTTGATCATTGGCAATCGGGGTTCCATCGTCATTGATTGCATATACAAACTGATCGGTTCCTGTATAACCCGTAGCTGGTGTATACGTGAAACTACCATCGGCTGCGATCGTTACAGTGATTCCCTGTTGTGTGGTTACTGTAGTAGAGGTTACACTCTGGTTGTCCCCTTCTGGGTCGTTGTCGTTGTCCAGTACATTTCCGCTTACCGCAGTATCTATGAACGTATTGTACGCATCGTCGTTGGCAACGGTGATGTTCCCGTTGTTAGGGATCACCTGGATGGTTACCGTAGCGGTATCACAAAGTGCCGGTGTCCCGTTGTCACAGATGGTGTACTCAAAGGTATCCTCGCCTTCGAAACCTGGGTTCGGAGTATAGGTGTACGTCCCGTCAGGGTTCACAACCACAGTTCCGTTGGATGGGTCCGTGTTCCCTGTTACGGTGATCGGGTCCCCATCTGGGTCGAAGTCGTTCACCAATACGTTTCCGTTAACAGGTGTGTCCACCTCGGTGGTGTTGGTATCTGCGTTGGCCACAGGTGGCTCGTTGTCCGGGGTGCCGATTGGCATCACCTCGATATAAACCACTGCCGTATCACAGGCAACCGGGTTACCCCCGTCACAGATCTGGTAGGTGAAGGTGTCCTCCCCTACATAATCGGTATTTGGAGTGTATGTATAGGTCCCATCGGCATTGAACACCAAGGTACCATTGGCCACGTCGGTCACCAAGGTGAACACCTCGGTTCCGGCTGGACCGTCAATATTTTCGTCGTTGGTCGCTACGCTTCCGCTTACCGGAAGGTTCACGTAGGTATCGTTGATGTCGTCAACGGCCAAGATCTCGTTTCCTGGATTGGCAATTGTCAAGTATACCGTTGCCTGTGCTCTTGCTTCTGGCGTTCCATCATCAAATATTTCGTAAACAAATTCATCATTTCCGAAGAAACCTGTATTTGGTGTATAGGTAAACGTTCCATCTGCATTAATAGAAACTGTACCATTTGTAGGTCCAGAAACTGGAGTTGCTGTAGTATCTACAGATTGGTTATCTCCTTCTGGATCTGAATCATTATCTAATACGTTTCCATTAATAGCTGTATCTACAAATCCAAAATATGAATCGTCATTGGCAACGGTGATGTTTCCGTTATCGTCCAATACAGTAATAGTAACTGTAGCGGTATCACACAATACAGGTGTTCCGTCATCACAGATTGTATACTGGAATGTATCTACTCCCGTAAAGTTAGTAGGAGGTGTATATGTATACGCTCCCGTAGTTGGATCTATAGTAACAGTTACGCCCTCTGCGGTAGTCACAGTAGTGGTAGTTACCACAATAGTATCTCCATCAGGATCATAGTCATTCACCAATACGTTTCCACTCACTGGAGTGTTTATTTCTGTGGTATTGGTATCTGCATTGGCTACTGGCGGCTCATTGTCCGGGGTACCGATTGGCATCACCTCGATATAAACGGTAGCGGTATCTGTTGCTTGTGGGTTTCCATCATCTACAATGCTATACTGGAAGAAATCTTCTCCTACATAATCTGTTGGAGGTGTATAGGTATAAACACCAGTAGTAGCATCTATGTTTACAGTAACTCCTTGGTTGGTAACTACCGTAGTTGTTGTAACGGTTTGTGTATCTCCTTGCTCATCTACATCATTGGTCAATACGTTACCGCTTACTGGAAGATTTACGAAGGTATCGTTGATGTCATCTATAGCTTCTGTAGTATTTCCTTCCAACCCAACAAGTAAGTACACGGTAGCTACATCTGTTGCTACTGGAGTTCCATCATCGAAAATAGCGTATACAAATGCGTCTGGACCTACATAGTCAGTATTAGGTGTATAAGTGAAAGTTCCATCTGTATTAATAACAAGTGTACCGTTGGTTGGACCACTTACCGGAGTTAAAGCTGTATCTACTGTTTGATTGTCACCTTCTGGATCTGAATCATTGTCTAATACGTTTCCATTGATTGGCTCATTTATGAAACTAAAGTAAGAATCGTCATTGGCCACAGTGATGTTTTGGTGATCAGGAATTACCGTAATTGTCACCGTAGCTGTATCACAAAGTGCAGGTGTTCCGTCATCACAGATTGTATACGTGAAGATATCTACTCCTTCAAAACCTGGATTAGGAGTATAGGTATAACTTCCATCAGGATTCACCGTCACAGTTCCATTTGATGGATCTGTATTACCAGTTACAGTGATCGGGTCTCCGTCTGGATCGTAATCGTTCACCAATACGTTTCCACTAACTGGTGTATCTACTTCCGTAGTATTGGTATCTGCATTGGCTACTGGCGGATCGTTATCTGGATCTCCCAAACGGGATACTTCAATATAAACGGTAGCGGTATCTGTTGCTTGTGGGTTTCCATCATCTACAATGGTGTACTGGAATGTATCTTCACCTACATAATCCGTTGGAGGCGTATAGGTATATGCCCCTGTTGTAGCATCTATCGTTACGGTTACACCTTGTGCCGTAGTAACTGTAGTTGTTGTTACGGTTTGGGTATCTCCTTCAAAATCTACATCATTGGTCAATACGTTACCGGCTACAGGTACATTTACGAAGGTATCGTTGATGTCATCTATAGCGTCTGTAGTATTCAAGATTCCACCTACAGTAACATATACGGTAGCTTTGTCTCTTGCTACTGGGCTTCCATCGTCAAAAATTTCATATACAAACTGATCGGTTCCTGTGAATCCAGCATTTGGTGTATAGATAAAGGTACCATCTGCATTAAGGGTTAATGTTCCGTTGGAAGGACCACTTATTGGAGATAAGGCGGTATCTACAGTTTGATTGTCTCCTTCTGGATCTGAATCATTGTCCAATACGTTTCCTGAAACAGCCATTCCAGGAGTTGTATTGTAGGCATCATCATTAGCTACAGTTATGTTTCCATTATTTGGCAATACAGTAATGATTACCAAAGCAGAGTCACACAAAGCAGGTGTTCCGTCATCACAGATCGTATATTCAAAAGTATCGATGCCTGTATATCCAGTTGGAGGTGTATAGGTATAGGCTCCAGTGGTAGAATCTATTGTTACTATTACACCTTGAGCCGTAGTTACAGTCGTTGTAGTTACGGTGATTGGATCTCCATCTGGATCGTAATCGTTCACCAATACGTTTCCGCTAACTGGTGTATCTACCAAAGTAGTATTTGTGTCCTCATTAGCAATAGGCGCTTCATTATCAGGACCACTTAAAGGTAATATTTCAATATGAACGGTAGCAGTATCGGTAGCCTGTGGGTTTCCATCATCTTGAATTGAATACTGGAAGAAATCATCTCCAACATAATCGGTTGGAGGTGTATAGGTATAGGCTCCTGTAACTGCGTCTATGGTAACGGTTACTCCTTGATCGGTAGTAACTGTAGTAGTGGTTACAGTTTGAGTATCTCCTTCAAAATCTACATCATTTGTCAATACGTTACCAGCTACAGGGATATTGATAAAGGTATCGTTAATATCATCTATAGCTTCGGTACAGTTTTCTAAAATAGTAACAGGTACAGAAGTTGTACATCCATTAGCATCTAATACATTAATGGTATAACTGCCAGCTGCAAGATTATTGAAAGTTCCTGAAGCTTGTGGAGTTCCTCCATCTAAGTTATAGGTATAAGGAGCAGTTCCTCCAGTAGCAGTTGCTGTTACTGAACTTGGCGCCCCACAAAGAATATCGGTTTGTGCTGTGATACTAATATCAAGACCAGAAGGTGGTTGCTGAACGGTAGCACTATCTGCTAATGTACATCCATTAGCATCAGTAATGGTCACTGAATAGGCTCCAGCAGTAAGGTTGCTGATGTCTTCTGTGGTAGCTCCGTTGCTCCACAAGAACGTATAAGGTGCTGTTCCTCCTGTTACAGTAAGGTCTAACGACCCTGTATCTTCACCAAAACACAATACGTTATTCACTGCAATTCCTGAACTCAAAGCTGCAGGTTCATTTACAGTTGCGTTTGCAGTAACATCACATAATGTTACGGTATCTGTTACTGTAACTGAATATACACCTCCTGAAAGTCCAGAAATAGACTGAGTAGTTGCTCCCGTATTCCATAGATAGGTAAAACTTCCAGATCCACCTGAAACAGAAACGGTAGCCGTACCGTCACTATCCCCATTACAAGTAACTGGGGTTGCTGAAGCAAATGCAGCAAGGTTTCTACAGGTTCCAGGGTTTACGGTTACGGTAGTAGTAGCCATACATCCATTGGCATCGGTTACAGTTACGGTATAGTCACCAGCACTTAATCCTGTAATAGTTTGAGTGGTCTCTCCTCCAGGACTCCACGAGTAAGTATAAGGAGGGGTTCCTCCAGACGGACTTGCTGTAGCAGTTCCATCACCCGTTGTTGGTCCACTCTCATCCGTAGCGGTAGCAGATACCGACAGTGGATTTTGAGGTTCGGTAATAATTATTGTTTCTTCTACTGGAAGACATACGGTACCGTCTATGGTTACACTTACGGTATAGGTTCCTGCAGTTAAGTTGTTTAAGGTACTAGTAGTAACACCAGCATCAACCTGTGCTGGGGTAGTATTCCAAGTAAAGGTAAAGGTGGCTCCTGGGTTAGCCACAGAACTCGCGCTTACAGTAGCGCTACCTGTAGCATCACCAGTACATAATACATTAACCACATCGTCAATACTAATTACGGCATCACATGTATTGGTACAATCAATAGCAACACTTTGCTCAATGAAACATCCATTGGCATCAGTCACTACAACAGAGTGTGTTCCTTGTGGCAAGTTGGTAGCCGTTTGTGTAGTTTGGTTACCCGCACTGGCACTCCACTGATAGGTATAAGGTGGTGTTCCTCCACTTGCATTTGCAGTAGCTTCTCCATCATTACATGCCTGAGCTGTTGTAGCATTTTCTTTGGTAATTACAACACTAACAGGTGTAGAAGGTTCTGAAATATTGATAGGTCCCTCGGTAAGGGTACAGTTATTGGCATCTGTAATTACTACCGTATAAGTTCCAGCAGGAATGTCTGCTAAATCTTGGGTGGTTGCCCCTGTATTCCACAAATAGGAATAAGGAGGGGTTCCTCCTGTTACGGTTACATCTATAGAACCTGTGCTATCTCCGTTACACAACACATCTACCTGAGTAAAGGAAGCATCCAGTGCTGCAGCAGGTTGTTGTACCGTTGCACTATTGGTTGTGGTACAACCATTGGCATCGGTTATGGTTACAGAATAACTTCCCGCAGTGAGGTTATTGATATCTTCTGTAGTAGCTCCAGTACTCCATAAGAAAGTATACGGGAAAGTTCCTCCTGTTACGGTAAGGTCTAATGATCCTGATGCATCTCCAAAACAAGCCACATTGGTAATGGCAATTCCAGAGCTTAACACAGATGGCTCATTTACCGTAGTAGTAGATTGAACGGTACATAATGTTGTTTGGTCTGTAACTGTTACGGTATAAGAACCGGCAGCAAGACCTGTAATGGTTTGCGTAGTTTGACCACCAGGGCTCCATGAATAGGTAAATGGCCCTACTCCATTGGTCACATTGGCAGTTGCCGTACCATCGGCATCTCCATTACAAGTAGCAGGAGTTGAAGTAGCAGATACTGATAGGTTTTGACACGTTCCAGGATTAACCGTTACTGTAGCTGTATCAACACATCCGTTAGCATCTGTTACTGTTACGGTATAGTCACCAGCACTCAATCCAGTAATAGTTTGTGTGGTTTCGCCTCCAGGACTCCAAGAATAGGTATATGGAGGGGTTCCTCCTGATGGATTGGCTGTAGCAGTTCCATCACCCGTTGTTGGTCCGTTTTCGTCAGTAGCTGTAGCAGTAACATTCAATGCCGTTGAAGGCTCTGTAATAGTAACACTTTGTTCAACAGGCAAACAAACGGTTCCGTCTATAGTAACGCTTACGGTATAAACACCTGCAGCTAGGTTATTGATAGTACTAGTAGTAACTCCACTATCTACTTGTGGAGGTACAGTATTCCATGTAAATGTAAATAAAGCAGATGGATTGGCAGCTGAGCTGGCACTCACTGTAGCACTACCGGTAGTATCGCCTGTACAAAGTACATTTACAACATCGTCTACAGAAATTACAGCATCACAATCATTGAAACAGTCTATCACAACTCCTTGCTGTGAAGTACAATTGTTGGCATCGGTTACAGTTACGGTATGGGTTCCTTCTGGAAGGTTGGTAGCTGTTTGTGTGGTTTGGTTTCCGGCACTCGCACTCCATTGATATGTATATGGAGGAATTCCTCCACTTGGAGTAGCTGTTGCACTACCATTATTACAAGCACCTGAAGCAGTTGCATTTTCTTTGGTAATGATAATACTAATTGGTTCTGGTTGCTCTACAGTAGCACCTGTAGTTAAACCAGCATTACATCCATTGGCATCAGTTACAGTAACATTGTAAACTCCTGCTGGGATGTTGCTTAAGTCTTCGGTAGTAGCTCCATTACTCCATAAATAGGTATAAGGAGGTGTTCCTCCTGTTACGGTTAAATCAATATTTCCTGTACTGTCTCCATTACATTCAACATGATCTACAACAACAGAAGCCTCTAAAACAGGTGGAAATACTATAGAAGTATCTGCAACTACTGCTGGAAGAGCACATCCGCTTCCATATGTTCCATTATAAGTTAGTTCTGCAAGGAAGGTTCCTACTAAGTCTCCTCCTGTATATGTGAAGGTACCTGTTAACTGATTGGATGTCCCTACTAAATTACCATCTAAGAGAAATCTCCAAGAGAAATCATCAGACAACGGAATGCAACCTCCTTGGTCTATAATACCTGTATAATCTATATCATTTGTACATCCTACTCGTGCAATCGATGGTTGAGCATCTGGACAGGGTATACAAATATCTGGGTTATCAAACACTTCTGAAGCGGTTTGACAATTCGAGTTTTCATAATTAATTACTGTTGTTCCAGGAGTCTGAACACCACAGACGTCTGTGGATGTTGCTAAAACGGAATATTGAAGTGTAATCGTTTCGTCAAATATTTCATCCACAAACCAAGAGATGGTTTGCCCTGAAATACTTGTGGTTCCTTTACTTGGATTTAGCGACCCTCCAACTATAGAGAATCCTGTTTCAATATTATCTGTTACTAGTGCTTGTCCAGGCAATTGTTTGGCTGCAAAAACCAACTGACCCAAAATTTGGGCATAAATGCCCGATAAATCGGCATTGTTGGTCGTTAAGAAAACACCTGCGTTTTGTACGTCTGTTAAAAACGAGGTTGCAATAGTAGTCTGTCCAGAATTTAAAGCACCAATGAGCCCAACGGAGAATACATTTTGATCGAAAACCTCGCCGCTAACCGTTGTGGTTTGCGCATTAACTCCTGCTTGGATAGCGCTAAGTGTACAGCTACTGGTAGCGCTTTCGTCACAGTTATCTGATGCACCTACTTCCCAAGTAGGGATACCATCTGTTAAGAAAACAATACTTCTTGAGGTGGCACAGTCGAAGGTACCATTATTTATAAGTTCATTATCTGCCGCAATCAATGCCCCTTCGGAGTTAGTCCATCCACCCGTTACAATTGCGTTAATTGCATTTATCAAAGTAGTTTGTCCTGAGCTATCCACCAAAGAAACTTCCGTTGTAACGTCAGTTCCATAGGTAACCAATGCCACCTTATTAAGACCCGTGGGATTATTGGCAGGATCGAAAATATTATTTACGAAATCGATTGCTGCGTCTTGGGCGTAATCAATAGGTTCTGGAGTTGGGCCATCGTCCATACTCCCCGATCGGTCAATAACAAGTACAACCTCTTGAGGTTTTGGAGGGGGGTTTCCAACTATTTCGAGAGTGACGTCAAATTGATTACACTCTGTTGCGTTTTCTACAGCAATCTTATTGATCGTGATATCCTGTGCGAATACAGAACTAAATGAAAACAGCAATAAACAAATTGAAACCCAAAAGAATTTCGTCTTGTTAGTATCTGTAAATCGTAATAATCTTTTCATAAAAATAATTTTAGGTGATTACCTATAATTGATTTAAGCCCTATCGGGATATTTTAGTTCTCAGAAGGATCTGGAACATATATTTTTAAAATCGTACTCGTGTTGCATCCTTGACTAACCGCTTTCACCTCGTAACATCCCCATTGACTGTGAGGAGTTCCCTGGGGTGCCTTTACATCTATCATAAACTTATAGGTCTGCTTGGCCCCAACGGTTATTTTAGGACTACTTTGCAGTCTGGATTGCATATCTATTACGGATAGATTTAAAACCGCATTGGATCGTAAGGTTTTTTGTCCATTAGAACAACCGTCTTTCAACAAAGAAGTAGAAATGTCGAAAGATTTTGAAGTGGAAGAAGTATTGGTTAAAACCAAAACAAACTGTGTTCCGTCTTCATCTACGGATCTACTATTTCTCCCTTTATCAACTTCAAGAGTTACCCCGCAATTTTGTGCAAAGGACGAAGCCGAAAATATAAAGAGTCCAAGGATTAGGAGATTACGTCTATTGCATAATCTCTTAGCATATGTAAGAAACATAGGTTCTAAATTTAATTAGTTAGATGTTATCAATTTGAAAGCCCCAACTGCTTTTCTGATATCCAAATATACGTAGGAAAGAAAGTTAAATTCTTCACAAGAAAGAACTATTAGCCAAACTGTTATAAATATTCGTTGAAATGCACAAATTGTACGGTTTTTCCATAACTTTCTGTAGGAAAAGAATGTACGTATTTATACGTATACGCCCTATTTTATTGACTTCAGAGGATTTTTTTTTGTCAGAATAAAAGCAATGTTTATTAGTTCTAAACAAGCTTTTAAAACACTAAAAGTACCTGTATCTTTGCTGAAAATTTATTTGTAAGAAATGTCTTTGGAACAAGAAATTAGCCGTAGAAAAACATTTGGTATTGTATCTCACCCCGATGCAGGAAAGACCACCTTGACTGAAAAATTGCTTCTCTTTGGAGGAGCAATTCAAGAGGCTGGAGCTGTAAAAAGCAACAAAATAAAAAAAGGGGCAACAAGTGATTTTATGGAAATAGAGAGGCAACGGGGAATTTCTGTTGCTACATCTGTATTGGCTTTTGAATATAAAGACATCAAAATAAATATCCTCGACACACCTGGTCACAAAGATTTTGCAGAAGACACTTTTAGAACCTTAACCGCTGTTGATAGTGTAATTGTTGTTGTTGATGTTGCCAAAGGGGTTGAGGAACAAACCGAAAAATTAGTAGAGGTATGCCGAATGCGTAACATTCCAATGATTGTTTTCATCAATAAATTGGACCGAGAAGGGAAGGATGCTTTCGAGCTTTTGGACGAAATAGAACAAAAGTTACATTTAAAGGTTACGCCACTTTCTTTTCCCATTGGTATGGGATACGACTTTAAAGGCATCTACAATGTTTGGGAAAAAAATGTCAACCTGTTTAGTGGTGATAGTAGAAAAAATATTGAGGAAACGATTGAAATTGAAGATATCGCATCTGCAGAACTGGACAACCTTATAGGCTCTGAAGCTGCTGTTTCTTTAAGGGATGAACTGGAATTGGTCTATGAAGTATATCCAGATTTTGATAGAGAAGCCTATCTAAATGGTACATTACAACCCGTTTTCTTTGGGTCTGCATTAAATAATTTTGGAGTCCGAGAACTCCTAGATTGTTTTATTAGTATTGCGCCAAAACCACGCCCAAAGGAAAGTGACACACGACTTGTGCTTCCAGAAGAAAAAGCCTTTTCTGGATTTGTTTTTAAGATTCATGCCAATATGGACCCTAAGCATAGGGATCGTTTAGCTTTCATAAAAATTGTCTCTGGCACTTTTGAAAGAAACACTCCTTACCTACATGTACGTAATGGAAAGAAGATGAAGTTTTCTTCTCCTAATGCGTTCTTTGCAGAAAAGAAACAAGTAGTAGACATTTCCTATCCGGGCGATATTGTAGGATTGCACGATACTGGTAATTTTAAAATTGGTGACACACTTACCGAAGGGGAATTGATGCAATACAAGGGAATACCCAGTTTCTCACCTGAGCACTTTAAATATATTAATAATGCAGATCCCATGAAAAGCAAGCAACTGGAAAAGGGAATTGATCAATTAATGGATGAAGGTGTTGCACAGTTATTTATTCTGGAATTGAATGGACGGAAAGTTATAGGAACGGTTGGAGCGCTACAGTTCGAGGTAATTCAATATCGTTTGGAACATGAATACGGTGCCAAGTGCCGTTATGAAAACTTAAATGTACATAAGGCATGCTGGGTAGATCCAGCTGACATCAAAAGTGATGAGTTTATTGACTTCAAAAGAGTAAAATCAAAATTTTTAGCGAAGGATAAACAGGGGCAATTGGTCTTTTTTGCTGATTCGGCCTTTACCCTACAAATGACACAAAGTAAATATCCGAATGTAAAACTGCACTTTATTAGTGAGTTTGAAAGTGTTCATTAGTTTTCATAAAGGTATCCAGCTCCAGAATCAATAGCGCTATTGTTGGTTTCATCTCCTCCAATTCCAGTTGCATTGCTATCTTCTCTCCAAGAGGAAGCAGAAAAAATGTATCCATCAGAACTTAGTAGCACATTACGGGCAAATACATCACTCCCTTCTGTATTTGTTGGTTTTACAAAAGCATCTTTAACCCAAGTACTCCCAGAACTAAAATATACATAGGCCGCACCAGAAGAGGCAGCACTATTATTGCTTTCATCACCATTTACACCTATGGCATTACTTGCTTCTCCATTGGCTCCTACTGCAAAAGCAGTTCCATCATCACTTACATAAACATTTCCTCCAAATGTATCATTGGATTCGGTATTGGATGCTTTCACATAAGATTGTTGGCTCCAAATACTTCCTGATCTTGTAAAAAGATAAACGGCTCCTGAGGAACTAGCACTATTATCACTTTCATCACCATCAACACCTATGGCGTTGCTATCTTCCCCAATAGCACCCACAGCCAGAAGATCACCGTATTATCCAAAGAAACAGATCCTCCAAAAAGATCTGTAGCTTCTGTGTTAGATGCTTTTACATAAGCTTGTTGACTCCAAACAGATCCTGATCGCGTATACACATATACGGCACCCGCTCCCAATGTTGAGTTATCACTCTCAGTACCGTTTATACCTGTAGCATTACTATCTTCTTGATTAGCACCAACAGCTAAGGTATTTCCATCTCCACTTAAGGCAACACTACTTCCGAAAAGGTCTAATGACTCTGTATTGGAAGCTTTTATATAGGCTTGCTGACTCCAAGTACTTCCAGATCTTGTAAAAACATAGGCAGCACCAGAACCGCTCGCACTATTATTTGTCTCATCTCCATTAATTCCAGTAGCATTGCTATCTTCAGAATTAGCTCCAACTGCTAATGTATTCCCATCATTGCTTATATATACGTCGCCACCAAAACCATCACCCGTTCCTGTATTGGATGCTTTTATATAGGCTTGTTGGGTCCAAACAGTACCTGATCTAGTAAACACGTATACAGCTCCAGATCCCCCTGAACTATTATTTGTTTCATCTCCATTAATTCCAGTAGCATTACTATCTTCATTTCTAACACCTACTACCAGTGTATTTCCATCACCACTTAAACAGACATTGGTTCCAAAATTATCTGACGAACCCGTATTAGATGCTTTAATATAGGCTTGTTGGCTCCACACACCAGCATTTCTATAAAACACATATACTGCTCCAGAATTAAAAGAGGAATTATCTGATTCATTGCCATTAATCCCCGTGGCATTACTGTCCTCTTGATCAGCACCAAAAACCAAGGTATTGCCATCATTACTCATACTTACGCCAATACCAAACCGATCAGAAGCCTCTGTATTAGAAGCTTTAAAATAAGTTCCTGCACTATCATATGGAGGTGGAGTTTCATCAGATAAAACAGGGTTCCCTCCTGAATCTGTACCTACGCAAAGCCATCGATTATTGGAATAAAAACAAGTAGTGCCTCGAGAAAGGTCATAGACCAAAGTTCCATTTACAGGATTGCCCCCACTGCCATCGGTCACATTTTCAATACTACTAACCCTAGGAATTACCAGTCCTGTATCATTTGTAGAAACCACATCTAATGCGCCTTGGGGATTTGTAGTACCTATCCCCACTTGAGAAAAAAGCGCATGAGAAACAAAGCATGTTATTAAGATCAGTGTTCTTACAATCATATCCCAATAAAGTGAGGTTATGGAATTGAAATGTAAGAAAGTACTTAAATATGTTAAAATTTTTTAGATGAAGGTGGCAAATAACGGGATGTAATGCTATTATTTTATGGAAATCAACCACAAAATATATGTTATAACCGTAATTAATTATAGTAATGGGCTATAATTTGTAAGTCATCTTTACCAGATCCTAAATACATAAACACAGAGCCTGTTCCACCTGTATTGCCAACTGCCAATTGCGCTGCAAAAAGTGCTACATAGGTGCCGGGGCCTAATTTTACATAATCCGTGCCTGAATTCTTGTATTCCTGAAAGTCTCCATTAACATTATCACTATTTGCATAGAATTGGCCATTTAACGCAATAAGCCCCCCTGTTTCCTGACATACTGTTCCGGAGGCGTTCAAATCTATGCACCATGGGCCTCCATTAATAGGATTACCATCCACATCATTAATAACTGCTGCTCCAGCATATTCATCAGTCGGGTCTGTTACCAGTCGAAAATATAATGCTGTTTGTATTACTCTTGCGTGTTGATCTGATATTCTACTGGTAGATTTGTATAACGAAAACGAAAGGGAATAATTAACTTCCAAGATCGCATTTTGCGTAAGGGTGAAGGAATCTCCTGGGAAATTGGCTAAATTTCCTGCAATATTATAGCCAAATGCATTTCCAGTTTGAACAATTCTACTAGAAGAAGTTTCTGCATCGTTCAAATAGTTTTCTGTATCAACCAGAATTTCAAAGGTTTTTTCTGTTGGTAGCCCTAAGGTAAGATCACCATTAGAATTTGTATATACCCGAGTGGTAGAACCCGATCCTAAATTATTCACATTATTAGTATCATTTAGACCGTCCACACGTATATTAGAACTGGCTCCTGCTATATGTAAATCCTTTTCAGGGTTTGTAGTATTAATTCCAACCTGAGCAAAGCTCATGGAGCTGCAAAAAATCATTATCAAAAAAACTACTTTCTCCATAACTCGATCTCACTTTAGTTATATACTCTTAGTTTAAGAAAATCCTGTGCTCCCCCAAAACCTATACTTGTATAAGAGGTAGCCGAATCTTTAATTCTTCCGTAAAAATATAGGGTGTGTGTTCCTTGAGAAACAGTAAAATAGGCCTGTCCATTCATGTATGGGTATCCAACAATCCCTTGATTGAATGTTGCATAATATTGTGCTTTATGTCCATATTCTTTGGTCAACTCTGTGGCATCTAGACCATCATTGTTTAAATCTATCTTAAAAAAAGTAAGCATGGAGACAGCCTGATCATAGTCTACATAAAAATATGGAGGGCCTGCCGATATATCATTACCTACAATGAGCAAGGTTATACCATACTTCACTTCCACAATAGCATCTTGTGGTACGCTAAAAGTAATTGTTGTGATTTGTCCCTCCACTTGTGTCTGCCCCAAATCATCACTGTTTACCACAGTTCCTGTAGCCACACCCAAACCATAAGGATCGTCTGGAACAAAATTAGGGACATCTATGAGAAAATTGAAGGGTTCCTGCCCACTAGCGCCGGTACCATTACCTAATACAATATCTCCATTACCATCTACAAAAACAGGGGCCAAATCTACTCCATTATTGTAAGTAGTGTTGTTGGTTGCATCCAACCCCTCTATACGGATCGTTGAAGTAGCTCCTGTAATATGTAGATCTTCCTGAGGAGTCAGCGTTCCTATACCTACTTGCGCATATAAAGCTTGTCCAATTAGACATCCTAAGCCAATAAGTAACAGTTGTTTCATAACCTTCCCCTTTTAGTATAATCGCATGAATAAAAAATCATTATCTGTTGCGAATTCAACATATGTTGCTTTAGAAGTCGTTCCTCCTCCAGACGATTTTATATTGGAGGAAACCCTTCCTTGTATAGTTAGGTCATACACTCCAGCACTAGGTAGAGAGATATAAGCTGTGCCACTATTATAAAAGGGGCCCTCCACACTACTAGAAGATCCACTGTTATACGACTTTGCTACAGGGGCGTACTCTCTGGTATCTCCAGTTACAATTACATGGGTCTGAACCCTTCTTGCTAAATTATCGGTAATAATTGTATAGGTATTATCCAGATATATATCGTAACTAATACCATATTTTACTTCTAAAAGAGAGGCTCTAGGTACTGTGACAGAATATGTAAAAACATTGGTAGTAGTCACGCCGGTACTACTCGTAGCCAACAAGGTTGCAGTACTTGTAGGTAGGGATGTATCATCGAATGCATCCAATTCTTCTGAATTAAAAATGGTTTGTAGCTCTAGCGTAAAATTTCCCGTATCATCTACATACAAAGGATACGTATTGTTTGTAAGGTCTCCATCAGGTTCTGTATCACCAGCATTGTAACTATTGTTTGTTGAATTTAGACCCTCCACACGTATGGTGGATACCGTACCTGCAACATGCAAAGCTTGCTGTGGATTGGAAGTATTGATTCCTACCACCTGTGAATTCATCCCAATTGGAATTACAAAACACAATAACATTAAAAATGTATTCATCCTCATAAGACCCGTATTTTAATTAATACTTAAGTCATTTCATAGGCACATATTTGCATATCGCATTTGGAGCAATTGGGGATAGGTAGGGGATTAGTGGTTTTGAGAATCCTTATTTGGGAGAAGGATATTGATCAAGTTGGAACGTAAGTGAAATACTTACATGAATGAAGGCAAAATATAAATATTATTGACAAAATGTACATTTTTTTGTGTTAAAAAATACTTTTTTATCAATATTTATGTTAAAAATACATAAATATCATAGCAAAAATATACAAATGCTGGTAAATTTTCAAAAAAAAAGCCCCACTTAAAAGTGAGGCTTTTACCTTTTTAGGCTTCTCCCGTAGGGCCAAAATTGATTGGCATAGGAGGTTGCTTATAATCTTTTATTTCGCCATGGGCATTTTCAAAACGTTGTATGTTATCATTCAATGCTTTTAAGAAACGCTTGGCATGTTGTGGAGTAAGCACGATTCGAGACTTTACCTTGCTTTTGGGAACACCCGGCATAATGGTAACAAAATCCAACACAAACTCGGATTGTGAATGGTTAATGATGGCTAGGTTACTATAAATTCCCTGTGCTACATCTCCATCCAATTCTATATTGATTTGCCCTTGCTTGGGCTTTTTTTCTTCGGCCATACATTTTAAATTTAAACAATAAGCGCTCCTTTCGGAGCGCTTATCATATATACTAGTTATAATTAACTTCTTGTTTCTCTCGGGTCATATCCTCTAGCTCTTCCTTAGATCCTACGATAATGGTATCGTAGCTTCTCATACCGGTTCCTGCTGGGATTCTATGTCCAACGATTACATTCTCTTTCAAACCTTCTAAAGTATCTACTTTACCGCTTACAGCAGCTTCGTTCAATACCTTAGTAGTTTCCTGGAAGGAAGCTGCAGAGATAAACGACTTGGTTTGCAGCGATGCTCTTGTGATACCTTGTAATATAGGTGTCGCAGTTGCTGGCACTGCATCTCGTCCTTCTACCAATGTTTTGTCTTCTCTTCTTAAGATTGAGTTCTCATCACGAAGATCACGAGCGGAAATAATCTGTCCTTCTTTTAAGTTTTCAGAATCGCCAGCATTCTCTACTACCTTCATTCCAAAAATCTTATCGTTCTCTTCGATAAAGTCATATTTATGTGCCAATTGGTTTTCCAAGAATGTTGTATCTCCCGGATCTACAATCTGTACCTTACGCATCATCTGACGAACTACTACCTCAAAGTGCTTATCGTTGATTTTCACTCCTTGTAAACGATATACTTCTTGTACCTCATTTACCAAGTATTGCTGAACAGCAGATGGCCCTTTAATCTTTAAGATATCTACTGGAGTAATTGCTCCATCTGATAAAGGCATACCTGCTCGCACATAATCATTCTCTTGTACCAAAATCTGATTTGAAAGTTTCACCAAGTATTTCTTGATTTCTCCCAATTTAGACTCTACTATGATCTCACGGTTACCTCTCTTTATCTTACCAAAAGAAACTACACCATCTATCTCACTTACAACAGCAGGGTTGGATGGGTTACGTGCTTCGAACAATTCGGTTACTCGTGGTAGACCCCCTGTAATATCACCTGCTTTGGCAGACTTACGAGGTATCTTAACCAAGATTTTCCCAACTTTGATCTTCTCATCATCATCCACCATTAAGTGTGCACCTACTGGTAAGTTGTATGAACGGATTAACTCTCCTTTAGTTCCAATAATTTGAAGTGTAGGAATCTTTTTCTTATCTCTGGATTCAGAAATTACTTTCTCTTGGAATCCAGTTTGTTCATCAATCTCTACTTGATACGTGATTCCTTGCTCGATGTTCTCATATTTAACCTTTCCAGCAAATTCTGAAATGATTACACCGTTATATGGATCCCATTGACATACCACATCTCCATTTTTCAGTTTCTGACCATCTTTAATAAAAATAGTTGAACCGTATGGAATATTATTGGTACTTAAGGTGATACCAGTCTTCTCGTCAATCAATTTAATTTCAGAAGTACGAGAGATCACAATATCCACTGTCTTTCCATCAGCATCTTCTCCTTTTACCGTTTTAAGATCTTCAATCTCTGCTCTACCATCAAACTTAACAGCTAATTTGTTTTCTTCCGAAATGTTACCTGCAATACCCCCTACGTGGAAGGTACGAAGCGTTAACTGTGTTCCTGGTTCCCCAATAGACTGAGCAGCTACAACACCTACGGCTTCACCTCGCTGAACCATTTTGTTGGTTGCTAGGTTTCTTCCATAACATGCTGAACAAATTCCTTTTTTAGCCTCACAAGTTAGAGCAGAACGCACTTCGATTGTTTCTATAGGAGAAGCATTGATATGCTTAGCAATCTCATCAGATATATGACCGCCAGCTTCTACCATTACTTCTTTAGTCAATGGGTTTACAACGTCATTTAACGACGTACGGCCCTTGATTCTATCTCCTAAAGTTTCAACAACTTCTTCATTCTTCTTAAGAGCAGAAACTTCAATACCTCTTAAGGTACCACAGTCTTCTATATTAATAATTACATCTTGAGATACATCCACTAAACGACGGGTTAAGTATCCAGCATCAGCAGTTTTCAAAGCTGTATCTGCAAGACCCTTACGTGCACCGTGTGTAGAGATGAAGTATTCCAAAATTGATAGCCCTTCCTTAAAGTTAGAAAGAATCGGGTTCTCAATAATTTCACCTCCACCAGAATTGGATTTCTTAGGTTTTGCCATTAATCCACGCATACCGGTCAACTGACGGATCTGCTCTTTAGATCCCCTAGCTCCAGAATCCAACATCATATATACCGAGTTAAACCCTTGCTGGTCTTCACGGATTCGTTTCATGGAGAGCTCAGTAAGCTGTGCATTGGTAGCTGTCCAAATATCAATTACCTGATTGTAACGTTCGTTATTGGTAATCAATCCCATATTATAGTTGGCAATAATACCATCTACTTGTGAGTTGGCTGAATCAATCATTCCTTGCTTTTCAGCAGGAATAATGATATCCCCTAAACTAAAGGACAATCCACCCTCGAATGCAAATTTATATCCTAGGTGTTTAATTTCATCTAAGAAAGCAGCAGTTTCTGGTACTGAAGTTACCTGAAGAATGTCCCCAATAATATCCCTCAAGGATTTTTTGGTTAATACTTCATTAATATAACCTGCTCTCTCTGGCACTTTATCATTAAAGATCACTCTACCTACTGTAGTTGTAATCAATTGCGTTGTTAACTCACCTTCTTCATTAAAGTCTTTGGTTCTTACTTTAATCTCAGCATTAAGATCAACTTTCTTCTCATTGTAAGCAATGGTAACCTCTTCTGGTGAATAGAACGTAAGCCCTTCTCCTTTTACAGTGTATTGACTATCGGTTTTTCTTAATTTGGTCATATAGTAAAGACCCAATACCATATCCTGAGATGGTACCGCTACCGGTGATCCGTTTGCAGGGTTTAAGATATTGTGAGATGCAAGCATCAATAATTGCGATTCCAAAATAGCTTCTGGCCCCAATGGTAAGTGAACTGCCATCTGGTCACCATCAAAATCCGCATTAAACGCCGTACACACCAATGGGTGTAACTGAATTGCTTTACCTTCTATCAACTTAGGCTGAAAAGCTTGGATTCCCAAACGGTGCAATGTAGGAGCACGGTTCAATAGTACTGGATGTCCTTTCAACACATTTTCTAGGATGTCCCATACTACAGGTTCTTTCTTATCTATAATCTTCTTAGCAGATTTCACGGTTTTTACAATACCTCTTTCAATCAACTTACGGATTACAAAAGGCTTGTAAAGCTCAGCCGCCATATCTTTTGGAAGACCACATTCAAACAATTTCAATTCGGGTCCAACTACAATTACCGAACGTGCTGAATAATCCACACGCTTCCCTAATAAGTTCTGACGGAATCGTCCTTGCTTTCCTTTCAAAGAATCGGAAAGGGATTTCAACGGTCTGTTACTATCAGTTTTTACGGCTGAAGATTTTCTGGTATTATCGAAAAGAGAATCTACAGATTCCTGAAGCATACGCTTTTCGTTACGCAAAATAACTTCAGGTGCCTTGATCTCCATCAAACGCTTCAAACGGTTGTTTCGAATAATTACACGACGGTATAAATCATTCAAATCCGAAGTTGCGAAACGACCTCCATCTAACGGTACCAAAGGACGTAATTCTGGTGGAATTACTGGAACAACCTTCATGATCATCCACTCTGGTTTATTCTCACGATTGTTATTAGCCTCACGAAGTGCTTCCACTACTTGAAGACGTTTTAACGCTTCCGTTTTACGCTGTTTGGAAGTTTCATTATTTGCTTTGTGTCTTAACTCAAAAGACAGCGCATCCAAATCAATACGTTGCAATAACTCGATCAAACACTCTGCACCCATCTTAGCGATGAATTTGTTAGGATCGTTATCTTCCAAGTAAAGGTTTTCTTGTGGAAGGCTATCTAGGATATTCAGGTATTCCTCTTCGGTAAGGAAATCCATTTTTTGCAATGGTTCTCCTTCTTCATTCTTTGCCAGACCTGGTTGAATTACTACATATCTTTCATAGTAAATGATCATATCCAGTTTCTTGGATGGTAATCCAAGTAGGTATCCAATTTTATTAGGTAAGGAACGGAAGTACCAAATGTGAGCTACTGGAACTACTAAATTGATGTGTCCAACACGGTCACGACGCACTTTCTTTTCGGTTACCTCTACACCACAACGGTCACAAACAATTCCCTTGTAGCGAATTCTTTTATATTTACCACAGGCACATTCGTAATCCTTTACAGGACCAAAAATACGCTCACAGAAAAGACCGTCACGCTCCGGCTTGTGCGTACGGTAATTAATGGTTTCTGGTTTTAGCACCTCTCCTCGAGACTCTGCCAAAATAGACTCTGGGGAAGCTAAACCTATAGAAATCTTGTTGAATTTCTGTACTGTGTTTTCTTTATTTCTTGCCATAATGCTGAAAAAAATACTTTAAAAATTTTGTTTGGTAGAAACGCTAATTGCGTTTCGGTGAGAATACTCTGTTCCCCACTTTCGTGGGGAATAAAATTATTCTTCTAATCTAATGTCCAGTCCCAGTCCTTTCAATTCGTGCATCAATACGTTGAAAGATTCTGGAAGACCCGGTTCTGGCATGGATTCACCTTTTACAATACTTTCGTACGTCTTGGCTCTACCAATAACATCATCAGATTTTACCGTCAATATTTCTCTTAGTGTACTAGAGGCTCCATAAGCTTCGAGAGCCCAAACCTCCATCTCACCAAATCGTTGTCCACCAAACTGTGCTTTACCACCTAACGGTTGTTGCGTAATTAGGGAGTATGGACCAATGGAACGTGCGTGCATCTTATCATCTACCATATGACCTAGTTTCAACATGTAGATAACTCCTACGGTTGCAGCTTGGTCAAAACGCTGTCCAGTTCCACCATCATATAGATAGGTGTGTCCAAATCGTGGAATGCCAGCTTCGTCTGTCAATTCATTGATCTGATCTAAAGATGCACCATCAAAAATTGGAGTCGCAAACTTACGTCCCAGTTTTTGTCCAGCCCATCCTAATACAGTTTCATAAATCTGTCCAATATTCATACGAGAAGGTACCCCAAGTGGATTCAATACAATATCTACTGGTGTTCCATCATCTAAGAAAGGCATGTCTTCCTCACGAACAATACGAGCTACAATACCCTTGTTACCGTGACGTCCCGCCATCTTATCACCTACTTTCAGTTTACGTTTCTTAGCTATGTAAACTTTTGCCAGTTTCAAGATTCCGGAAGGAAGCTCATCTCCTACAGAAATTGTAAACTTCTCACGACGAAGGTTTCCTTGAAGATCATTTTCTTTGATCTTATAGTTGTGCATTAAGTCACGAACCATTAGGTTGGTTTCTTCGTCTGTAGTCCAAGTTCCACCCACTAAGTGCGTGTAATCTTCTACAGCGTTCAACATTTTCAAGGTGTACTTCTTACCTTTAGGGAATACTACTTCACCTAAATCATTCGTTACTCCTTGTGCTGTTTTTCCACCAACTACAGCGAACAATTTTTCAACCAAAACATCTTTCAATGCATAGAACTTGCTTTCGTATTTCAACTCAAGTTCTGCAATATCTTCTTTGTCTTTGGCTCTTTTTCGCTTATCCTTAATAGCTCTTGCAAACAATTTCTTGTCAATAACCACACCACGTAATGAAGGAGATGCTTTCAATGAAGCATCTTTTACGTCTCCAGCCTTGTCTCCAAAAATGGCACGAAGTAATTTTTCTTCGGGTGTAGGATCGCTCTCCCCTTTTGGGGTAATTTTCCCGATAAGGATATCTCCAGGTTTTACCTCGGCTCCTACTCGGATCATTCCGTTTTCATCAAGGTCTTTGGTAGCCTCTTCAGAAACGTTAGGAATGTCATTAGTCAATTCTTCGTTACCTAATTTGGTATCTCGAACTTCCAATGAATATTCATCTATATGAATGGACGTGAAAATATCTTCACGAACCACTTTCTCTGAAATTACGATTGCATCCTCAAAGTTATATCCTTTCCAAGGCATGAACGCTACTTTCATGTTACGTCCTAGCGCCAATTCACCCTTCTCTGTTGCATATCCTTGACAAAGCACTTGCCCTTTAGCAACTCGATCACCTTTACTTACAATAGGCTTCAAGTTAATAGAGGTACTCTGGTTTGTCTTTCTAAACTTAATAAGATTGTAGGTTTTAGAATCGTTATCGAAACTTACCATACGCTCCTCTTCACTACGGTCGTATTTAATCACAATCTCGTTAGCATCTACATACTCTACAACACCATCGCCTTCTGCATTGATCAATACTCTTGAATCTGAAGCAACTTGACGTTCTAATCCAGTTCCTACAATAGGAGAATCTGCAATCAATAATGGTACTGCCTGGCGCATCATGTTAGATCCCATCAAAGCACGGTTCGCATCATCATGTTCCAAGAACGGAATCAACGATGCCGAAATAGACGAAATCTGGTTAGGTGCAACATCTGTATAGTGTACCGATTTAGGATCAACGACAGGGAAGTCACCCTCCATACGTGCAATTACACGATCACTATCAATTGTTCCATCACCTTTCAAAGGAATATTGGCTTGAGCAATCAACTTCTCTTCTTCCTCTTCTGCAGAAAGATAAGTGGGTTCATTTTCAAGATCAATTTTTCCATTCTCTACCTTACGATAAGGCGTTTCAATAAAACCAAGGTTATTTACTTTGGCATATACAGAAAGAGAAGAAATCAGTCCAATGTTTGGTCCTTCAGGAGTTTCAATAGGACATAATCTTCCATAATGGGTATAGTGAACATCTCGAACCTCGAAACCTGCTCTTTCTCTGGAAAGACCTCCAGGCCCCAATGCAGAAAGACGACGCTTATGCGTAATCTCTGCCAATGGGTTGGTCTGATCCATAAACTGAGACAACTGGTTGGTTCCGAAGAAAGAATTGATTACAGAAGACAAAGTCTTCGCGTTGATCAAATCGATCGGAGTAAACACCTCATTGTCACGAACATTCATTCGTTCACGAATGGTTCTTGCCATACGAGCCAAACCAACACCAAACTGTGATGACAACTGCTCACCTACCGTACGTACACGACGGTTGGAAAGGTGATCAATATCATCAATTTCAGCCTTAGAATTGATCAACTCGATCAAGTATTTTACAATGGTAATGATATCTTCTTTGGTAAGCACCTGCTTATCCATTTCAATATCCAAACCAAGTTTTTTATTCATACGGTAACGCCCAACCTCTCCAAGATTGTATCGTTGATCTGAGAAGAACAACTTATTGATGATTCCGCGAGCGGTCTCCTCATCAGGTGGTTCAGCATTGCGTAATTGTCTATAAATATGTTCTACCGCTTCTTTTTCAGAGTTGGTAGGATCCTTTTGCAAAGTATTATGGATAATTGCATAATCTGCTTGCAAATTATCTTCCTTATGCAATAGGATTGTTTTGGAGCCGGATTCTAGGATTTCCTCAATATGTTCCTTCTCCAATACGGTATCACGATCTAAAATGATTTCGTTACGTTCAATAGATACAACTTCTCCCGTATCCTCATCTACGAAATCTTCGTGCCAAGTTTTAAGTACACGAGCTGCCAGTTTACGGCCCATGAATTTTTTAAGTCCGGTTTTTGAAGCCTTCACTTCTTCAGCTAAATCAAAGATTTCAAGGATATCCTTATCTCTTTCAAATCCAATAGCACGGAAAAGTGTAGTTACCGGTAATTTTTTCTTTCTATCGATATAGGCGTACATAACGCTGTTAATATCGGTGGCGAATTCTATCCACGATCCTTTAAAAGGAATAACACGGGCAGAATACAGCTTAGTTCCATTGGCATGGAAGGACTGTCCAAAGAATACCCCTGGTGAACGGTGTAGCTGAGACACTACCACACGTTCTGCTCCATTGATACAGAAAGTACCGGATGGAGTCATATAAGGAATGGTTCCCAAGTACACATCCTGTACGATAGTTTCGAAGTCTTCATGCTCTTCGTCCGTACAGTATAACTTTAATCGTGCTTTTAATGGCACGCTATAGGTTAACCCTCTTTCAATACATTCTTGTATTGAATATCTTGGTGGATCAACGAAATAGTCTAAAAATTCTAATACGAATTGGTTGCGTGTATCTGTAATGGGAAAATTTTCCAGAAAAGTCTTATAAAGACCCTCTTGTCCTCTTTCTTCTGTTTTGGTCTCCAATTGGAAAAAATCCTGGAAGGATTTTACTTGGATGTCCAAAAAGTCCGGATAGGCCGGTTTGTTTTGCACAGAGGAAAAATTCAATCTTTCAGTTTGCGTTGCTGACATCTATGGACGGAATTTTAATTAAAAAAACAGTGATGCGTATACTCAAAAAATAGTAACCTTTATATACGCAAAAGGGTTTAGGTCATTCTGCGTTTTGCAGAAGACCTAAACCTTAAGGTTTGGATTAGAGGAGCTTACTTAAGCTCAACCTCTGCTCCAGCTTCTTCTAACTGAGCTTTAAGGGCTTCAGCCTCATCTTTAGCTACACCTTCCTTGATTGGAGATGGAGCGTTATCAACTAATGCCTTAGCGTCTTTAAGACCTGCACCAGTTAATTCTTTAACTAGCTTTACAACAGCCAATTTAGAACCACCAGCCGCATTAAGGATTACGTCGAATTCAGACTTTTCTTCAGCAGCGTCTCCACCACCAGCACCTCCACCAGCAGCTACAGCTACAGCAGCAGCAGCAGGCTCAATACCGTACTCGTCTTTTAATATAGTAGCTAACTCATTAACTTCTTTTACAGTTAAGTTAACCAATTGTTCTGCGAAATCTTTTAAATCTGCCATTTTCTATCGTTTTAATGTAATTTTTATTATAGTTTAAATAGTGCAATAAATTAGGTTATCCCTCTTTTTCTGAAAGAGTTTTAACGATACCTGAAAGCGTGCTTCCACCACTCTTAAGAGCAGAGATAACATTCTTAGCAGGCGACTGGAGCAATCCAATGATTTCTCCAATAAGCTCTTCTCTAGATTTGATATCAACTAGGGCATCTAGTTGGTCATCTCCTACATAGATAGCTTCTTCTATAAAGGCTCCTTTCAGTAAAGGTTTATCAGATTTTTTTCTGAATTCCTTAATTACTTTTGCCGGAGCGTTACCTGTTTCTGAAACCATTAAGGAAGTATTCCCTTTAAGCACATCGGCTAATTCACCGAAATCCTTCTCAGAGCTTTCCATGGCTTTTGCCAACAAGGTGTTCTTTACCACATTCAGTTTTACACCTGCTTTAAAACAAGCACGACGTAAATTTGAAGTGGTTCCTGCATCCAATCCTGAAATATCTGCTAAATAAATATTAGTGTTTTCAGATAGCTCTGCAGTCAACTGTTCAATTACTTGTGATTTTTCTTCTCTTGTCATAATCTATAGAGTTTCTGCTTAGCTTAATTCTTTGGAATCGATCTCAATACCAGGACTCATCGTACTGGACATGAAGATACTTTTAATGTATACACCTTTTGCAGCCTGTGGCTTCATTTTCACTAGTGTAGATATTAATTCTTTTGCGTTTCCTTCAATCTTTTCAGCATCGAAAGATGCTTTTCCAATTGCAGCGTGTACAATACCAGTCTTTTCAACTTTAAAGTCAATCTTACCAGCTTTCACATCGGAAACCGCCTTAGCAACGTCCATAGTTACTGTACCTGTTTTTGGGTTAGGCATTAATCCACGAGGACCTAAAACTCGTCCTAATGGTCCTAATTTACCCATAACGCTAGGCATTGTTACTATCACGTCAACGTCGGTCCAACCTCCTTTAATTTTATCGAGGTACTCGTCTAGTCCAACAAAATCTGCACCTGCTTCTTTAGCTTCTGCCTCCTTATCTGGAGTTACCAAAGCCAAAACCTTTACGTCTTTCCCTGTTCCATGAGGAAGGGTTACCACACCACGCACCATTTGGTTCGCTTTACGTGGATCTACATTAAGACGTACAGCAAGGTCTACAGACGCATCAAACTTTACGTTGGTTATTTCTTTTACCAAAGCTGAAGCCTCAGCAATTGAGTAGGACTTATTAGGCTCTACTTTTGCTTTTGCTTCTTTTTGCTTTTTTGTTAATCTTGCCATTTTATAGATTCTTTTCTAGATTAAAAAGGTGCAGCACCTTTTACTTTCACGCCCATAGATCTTGCCGTACCAGCTACCATTTTCATGGCAGACTCGATAGTAAATGCATTTAAATCGGGCATTTTGTCTTCTGCAATCGCTTTTACCTGATCCCAACTAATGGTAGCCACTTTCTTAGCATGAGGTTCTCCAGAACCTTTTTTTACTTTGGCAGCTTCAAGGATTTGTACTGCAGCGGGTGGGGTTTTAATTACAAAGTCGAAAGACTTGTCTTTATAAACCGTAATCGCTACTGGCAATACTTTCCCTTGCTTGTCCTGGGTACGGCCATTGAACTGCTTACAGAACTCCATGATGTTAACACCTGCAGCACCTAAAGCGGGTCCAACTGGTGGTGATGGGTTAGCAGCACCTCCGCGAACTTGCAATTTGACTACTTTATCTATTTCTTTTGCCATTTTTTAAAATTTAATGCGATCTTTTCTTTTGTGGAAGCTCAAGAAAAAATCTATTTTATAGCGTAACAATTAAATTTTCTCAACTTGCATGTAGCTTAACTCCAATGGTGTTTTTCTTCCGAAAATCTTAACCATTACTTCAAGCTTACGTTTTTCTTCGTTTATTTTCTCAACAGTACCATTAAATCCATTGAACGGTCCATCAATTACTTTTACAGTTTCCCCAATGATATAAGGGATGTTGATGTTGTCATCCTGAACAGCAAGCTCATCTACTTTTCCTAACATTCTGTTCACTTCAGCCTGACGTAATGGAACCGGATCTCCTCCTTTGGTTTCTCCTAAGAAACCTATCACTCCATTTATAGATTTAATGATATGGGGGATTTCCCCAGCCAAACTCGCTTGAATCATGATATAACCTGGAAAGTAAACTCTTTCTTTGTTAATTTTCTTTCCGTTGCGAATCTGGATTACTTTTTCGGTAGGTACTAATACCTGTTCTATATAATCCTGAAGGTCCAATCGTACAATCTCACTTTCGATATAAGATTTTATCTTATTCTCCTGCCCACTGACAGAACGAACCACATACCACTTTTTTGTATTTTTAGTTTCAGTCATCATCAATAGCTCCCTTAGGATTTGATCCAGTCAAAATACTTTCCAACAACTCCACTGAACACAGTATCTACTCCCCAAACAGCCAAAGCCAATAATACAGAGAAGACAGCTACGACAACAGTGAGGCGTTGTGCTTCGGACCAAGAGGTCCAAGTCACATGATTCTTAAGCTCATTATAAGATTCCTTTATGTAGTTTATCATTTTATTGTCTTTAAAATTTAAACTTGAGCTTTTAAACTCATTGCGTTGTTTTCGCACGGGTTGAGAGACTCGAACTCCCGACACCTGGTTTTGGAGACCAGTGCTCTACCAACTGAGCTAAACCCGTAAACAAAAGTCAAGGCGTCCCACTTCTGTGAGACACCTTAAGACTTTTATATATATACTGTAATTAGTCTAAAATTTCAGTAACCTGTCCAGCACCTACTGTTCTACCTCCTTCACGGATAGCAAAACGTAAACCTACATTCATAGCGATAGGCTGGATAAGATCTACAGTAATGGTAAGGTTATCACCTGGCATTACCATCTCAACACCATCAGGAAGGTTAATGTTTCCTGTTACGTCAGTTGTACGAACGTAAAACTGAGGACGGTAGTTGTTATGGAATGGAGTGTGACGCCCACCTTCTTCTTTCTTAAGTACGTAAACCTCTGCTTTAAATTTAGCGTGAGGAGTTACAGAACCTTGCTTACAGATAACCATACCACGACGGATATCAGTTTTTTCAATACCTCTTAAAAGGATACCTACGTTATCTCCAGCTTCACCTCTATCAAGGATTTTACGGAACATCTCAACACCAGTAATAGTAGAAGTCAATTTCTCAGCTCCCATACCAATGATATCAACTGGGTCTCCAGTGTTAGCAACACCAGTTTCGATACGTCCAGTAGCAACAGTACCACGACCAGTAATAGAGAATACATCTTCAATCGGCATCAAGAAATCTTTATCAACTTCACGAAGTGGCTCTTCAATCCAAGTATCAACAGCTTCCATCAATTCGATAACTGTATCTACCCATTTTTGCTCACCGTTCAATGCACCTAATGCAGAACCAGCAATTACAGGTCCGTTATCACCATCATATTCGTAGAAAGAAAGAAGATCTCTAATTTCCATCTCTACCAATTCTAAAAGTTCCTCATCATCTACCATATCCACTTTGTTCATGAATACTACAATACGAGGAATACCTACCTGACGACCTAAAAGGATGTGCTCACGAGTTTGTGGCATTGGCCCATCAGTTGCAGCAACTACAAGAATAGCACCATCCATCTGAGCAGCACCAGTAACCATGTTCTTTACGTAATCCGCGTGACCTGGACAGTCAACGTGAGCGTAATGACGATTTGCAGTAGCATATTCAACGTGAGAAGAGTTAATGGTAATACCACGCTCTTTTTCTTCTGGAGCGTTGTCAATTTGATCAAAAGCAGAAGCTTCTGAAAAACCAGCATCTGCCAATACTTTTGTAATTGCAGCAGTTAAGGTTGTTTTACCGTGATCTACGTGTCCAATAGTACCTACATTTAAGTGAGGCTTCGACCGATCATATGTTTCTTTTGCCATCTTGTATTAATTTAAATCTTAGTTATATATATATTAGTGTTTATTAAAACGCGTTTGAGCCAATGATGAGATTTGAACTCATGACCTCTTCCTTACCAAGGAAACGCTCTACCCCTGAGCTACACCGGCTTTAATTGGGTTGCAGGCTTCACGCATAAAGTCGCTTCTTGCAACGACGAAAACTCCAATTCCACACAAGGAGGGCATTGAAGTTTTTTGAGCGGGAGACCGGGTTCGAACCGGCGACATTCAGCTTGGAAGGCTGACGCTCTACCAACTGAGCTACTCCCGCATTTTTTCATCTTTGAAACACATCAAAGAAAGGTAATCAATATGTCAAATTTTCAAGGCGCACACTTGAAAATGCGTGCAAAGATAATCATTATAATTTTGCTTTCAAAAAGATCAAGCAAAATTATAAAAAGTGGGGAGAGCAGGATTCGAACCTGCGAAGGTAAAAACCAACAGATTTACAGTCTGTCCTCGTTGGCCGCTTGAGTATCTCCCCTAGCAATTTTTGCACACTATTTTAAGAACGTTTTTTGAGCCGATGGAGGGACTCGAACCCACGACCTGCTGATTACAAATCAGCTGCTCTAGCCAGCTGAGCTACATCGGCTTTTCAGCACTTTTCCACACCAACTTTTTAGCATAAAAAAGTCCGCTATTTCTAACGGACTGCAAATGTATAGAATTTATTTTTTCTACAAAACTTTTTTCATAAAAATTCATCAGGCATGTGCCCTTTGTTTTTCCTTTCGCTTCTTAAGCTGTCTTTCCAATGACTGAACACACTCATCTGTACCAGCTTCAAAGGTTCTAGCTTCTTTTTTTACCATAAGATCTCCACCGGGGATACTTAATAAGATCTCCACCAATTTATTTTCTTTTTCGCTAGTTTTCTGAACCTTTAAAAACACATCGGCATAAATAATCTTGTCATAAAATTGTTCTAATTTGGATAGTTTCTTGTCTATGAAGTCGATAAGTTTAACATCCGCCACAAAATTTGGAGTTTGCACGTTTACCTTCATACGCTAAAATTTTTTAAGTTAGTAGTTATTTCGAATTACGCGGGTGGGCTTCTTTGTACACTTGTTTTAACTGTGCCATATTATTATGGGTATACACTTGTGTTGAAGCCAAGCTCGCATGTCCAAGCAGTTCTTTTACTGCATTTAAATCTGCACCTTCGTTCAAAAGATGCGTTGCAAAAGAATGTCGTAAGATGTGAGGACTTTTCTTAACCTTTTCAGATGCTTTACTAAAATAAGAATTTATAACTCGGTACACAAGCGTTTCGTATAATTTAACGCCTTTTTTTGACAGTAACAGGAAATCGACATCCTTGATCTCCACAAGCTGTTCACGTTCCTTCAAATAAGCCTCTAAAGTTGTTTTAACGGACGGCAAGAGCGGGATACGCCGTTCTTTGTTTCGCTTCCCCAAAACCTTCACTATATTCTCTGAAGAAGATATACTGTTCACTTTTAAATTTACCAGTTCAGCTCTTCTCATCCCCGTAGCATAGAACAACTCTACTATAAGCCGGTTTCGAACACCTTCAAATCCTTCTTCTTCTTGCAGCAATTGGATTACGTCCTCTATTTCTTTTTTTGAAAAGGGAACCTGTATTTTTTTTGGTGTTTTTAAAGCTTTATGTTTGGCCAGTGGGTTTTCGGTAATCTCACTGGTCTTTAACAAAAACCGATAATAGGATTTTAAGGAAGAGATTTTCCGGTTTATACTTCTATTGGAAATACCCTGCTCCACCAAAGACACAATCCAACTCCGTATGATACTGTAGTTTACTTCAGCAATCTTTTTGTAATCATATTCTTCTTCGGCAAATTGAAGAAAGTCACCCAAATCCTTCTCATAGGCCTTGATGGTATGGGGAGAATATTTTTTCTCGAGACTCAGGTATTCAATAAAAGGGCGAAACGACATGCTCATAATTCGTAACGAAAGTTACAACAACTATATCGCGAATTAAAATACAGACATAAAAAAATCCGCTGGCTCATATATGCCTAGCGGATTTTATATTTACGTGAAAGGAAATCGTTAAATTTCTTCTGCGTCTCTAAGTCCTTGAATGTATTGTGCTTTCTGAATCTCAGCTCTACGTTTTACGGAAGGTTTTGTAAACTGCTGACGTGCACGCAACTGTCGCATTGTTCCTGTACGATCAAACTTACGCTTGAAACGCTTTAATGCTCTATCGATATTTTCTCCGTCTTTTACTGGTATTATTAACATAGTGTCATCACCTCCTCTCTTTAGGGACGGCAAATATAAAAAGGATTTTACAATTGTCCTTACAAAAACAAAAAATTATTGCTTAAACAAGGAAGCTCGTTTGCTCAAATCTCGAATGAGCTGTTCTTCTTCCTCACTTTCCAATAGTACATTGTACTTTTTCCAGAAGTCCTTGTTATAGGGTCTTGATGAGAAAATATCTTCAGACCATTCCTTTTGTAATGAATTACTGACGGTTGTAGAATCCTGAATGATTTCCGTGAATAGAATTTCCTGAACGGTATAATAAAACTGCTCATCCTTGGCATCTGCATCTTCCTCTTTTTTCTTATCTGATGACCGATCTCCTACATTTACCAATTTTGGAGTTTCATAATAGATGTACTTAGGATACATTTTATCCTGGTATTCCATAAAAGAAATCATCAATCTATGGTTTACCAAGGTATCATACAACGATCTACTTCTTCGTTTCTGCACGTCTGATGCAGCCACCAATTCGTATTCAATCTTTTTAATGGCATAACTACCCCAATCTATATACAGCCAACCATTGGCTTCAAAACCTTCGTTATATACATCTCTGGTATTGAGTCCTACAAATTCCTTGCTTTTGGAAATTTTAATCTTGTACAATTTCTTTTCGTTTTCTACCAAAACAGTATCCAACTCAAACTGATGTTTGTCTAGAACATCCTTTCCGAATAAAGCATGAGAAACTCCTGCGTTACGAACCAAATTGAGTTTTCCTTTAAATAAATTACCCAATCCATTTATTCTTCGGTCATTCCACTTTATGGCATTGATTAAAGAAGCTCTTGCAATAGTATCACGCCTTAGATTCCTTGCTCTTAATCGTTTGTTATTTGTTTTGTATTTCAAATACGCCGCATAGGCAAACAAGCTATCTACATCTCTAAGGTCATAACTCTTTCTGTTTTCCTCTACATTGATTCTAAGGTTATCTGCTGCCCCAGAAGCGTAACTAGAATCATAGAGCGTAATAGCACTTTCAATAAGCCATTTATATTCCTTCTTGTTACGTTCTTTGTGGCGTAAAAATCCTTTTTGTAAGTACGGTTGATCTGGTAAATTATCCTCTAGTTCTTCAAGGGCACGTAAGACAATATCATTGCCTGTTTTGGGGCGGGTTTCTGCTACTAAAATAACTTCATCTAAAGAAGCAATATCTTCTTCCAAAAAGATGTCTTCGTCGTTCACAAAATCTCCTACAGGAGTTTTAAAACTTCTATACCCTATGGAAGAGACGATAAGTGTATCATTGGCAAATTCCTTTGGAACTAATAGTACAAACTTCCCATCAGAATTACTAACTGTACCTATCGTAGTATTTTCCACATAAATACTGGCACTCTCAATAGGCATGAATGTATTGAAGTCTACAATTCTACTTTTCATCTCAGTCTGGGCAAAAGCGTTCAAACAAAAGATAGCTGCTAAGAGACTGAGAAAACACTTGGTGTAACTATATTTCATCTTTCGTATTTGAATTAATATTGATAATCACATAACTGCTAAAATCAAGCCAAATTGTAAAGAATGTTTTAAGTAGCTGGCTTATAACTTTTTCCGTCGATAATCATTTTAGCAATAATCTCTTTTAAGATTTCACTGGTTCCTCCTCCAATAGGACCCAATCTACTATCTCTAAGATTTCTTGCTAAAGGATATTCTTCTATATAACCATAGCCACCTAACATCTGGAGGCACTCATAGGCAACCTCGTCCGCAACCTTAGTAGAGATGAGTTTTGCCATACTTGCTTCTTTTACCACATAGTCTTTATTACCTAATCGCTGCGCTGTTACGTAATTGAAGGTCTTGCACATTTCAACTTCACTGGCCATATGAGCTACCCTGTGACGCAATGCCTGAAATTTATCCAGGGATTTCCCAAAAGCGGTTCTTTCTTTCATATACTGAATGGTATACTCTATAGCCCATTCGCTTCGGGCATGAGCATTTACGGCCATGACCAGACGTTCTAATGCCAAATGCTGCATCAGGTAACTAAAGCCTTTCTTTTCTTCTCCTAAAAGGTTACCTACGGGGATCTTTACATTATCGAAGGCTATTTCTGCAGTATCACTAGCTCTCCAACCCAATTTGTCCAATTTGGTAGCTGAGATACCCGGAGTGTCCCTGTCCATGATAAACATACTTATTCCTTTCCCTCCTTCTTCGGGATGGGTTTTGGCAGAAACCACTAAATAATCACTGTAAATTCCATTGGTGATAAATGTCTTGGAACCATTAATTATATAATGATCACCCTCTTTAACTGCTGTAGTTCGCATGCCTGAAACATCACTACCCCCAAAAGGTTCAGAAATACACAAACAACCTATTTTTTCTCCACTTATACTAGCTGGAAGGTATTTCTCCTTTATTTCTTCACTGCCTTCGGCTTTTACATGGGTCATTGCCAAATAAGGATGTACCCACATAGCAGCTGCAAAACCACCACTATTTATTCGCTGAAGTTCTTCTAAATAAATAACCAAGTAAAATACATCCAGATCAAGACCTCCATATTTTTCGGGATAGGAAATGCCAAAATAGCCCATTTCACCCATCTTTTCCCAGATGAAACGTTCTATGGTTCCAGTCTTTTCCCATTTTTCTATGTGCGGAACCACTTCCTTTTGCAAAAAATCCCTAAAACTTTTTCTGAAGAATTCGTGTTCTTCTGTAAAATACATACTATTCATTCGCGATTTGATTTATTGATTGGGGATGGAAGATCTTTTTAGATGGTACTTGCAACATCACTGTTGAAAAGATCCTATAAGGTTCACCCTTCTTTTTCATATACTACTCTATCAGCAAATATAACTGAATTAACTGTAATTTTTGGGGTGTCAATTCTTCAATTTTAGTCAGTTCTTCAAAATCTGAGATCCCTTCTCTTAAATACACATATTCCCAAATCTTCTTTGCCAAACCAAACGAAATTCCTGGAATGGTAGACAGATCTGAAGCCGAGACTTTATTTATGTTCATTTTATCAATCACCTTCGGGTTCTTAACCTCAAATCGTAATAGGGTCCGTTCCACAACTTCAGTTTTCAGACCCCAAACACTATATAGTTGTAATTCATGGCTAAAGCCATTCAATTCTTTGCGTTTCTTAATGATTCGTTCGCTCAACACCTCTCCTATACCGCTTACTTCTCGTAATTGTTCTTTGGTCGCTTGATTAAGGTCTACTTTTTTACCTGTGTATTTTTCCTTTTTAGAAAAAGAAGATTTTGTATAAGATTTTTTTGGATACTTTACCCAATCGGGAAACTTGAAATAAGGGCTTATCTTCTGTAAGATTGAATCTGGTACCTGAGTTACCTTTTTAAAATCAGAAGTAGAATTAATCCAGTTACCCTTTTTTCTAAAAGCAACCAGACGATCATATTCTATTGAAGTGATCCCTAATGCATAGGCCTTATAATCGGTTATGAAGTTAGGATTGAAAGGGTATATTTTGGGTTTTCTATCTTCGAGTATTAAACACCGAAGGGAATCCATTTCTGCCTGAAGGGTCACAATTTCTGGAGATGACACATCAAAATTGTTTGGCTTAGATATTTTGACGAAATGTATAAAACACAATAAAACCAAAATTGCTACCACCAAAGTTAACACTCCTATACGTTCCCCTCTATTAAAATGCCAAAGGGACTTACTATTTTGTCTAAACATAAAAAACTCCTCTGTTTAAAAACAGGGGAGTTTTCAAATTCTTTTAAAATATATGTTCAGATCACTATCGGGCAGCTACTTTTATAGCATCCAGATAACGTCTCAATTGTTTCTTCACTACGGGGAATAAGAAGTACAATCCTACCATGTTCGGGAATACCATTGCAAAAATCATCGCATCGGAGAAAGCCCAGATAGAACTCATACTAGCGGCCGCTCCAATCACTACAAAAGTTAAGAAAAGTAGTTTATAAACTAAATCCGCTCTTTTCCCACGGCCAAATAAATATTTCCACGATTGCAGCCCATAGTAAGACCATGAAATCATGGTAGATACTGCAAATAACACAACAGCAATAGTAAGGAATATATTAGAGTATGGAATATACTCTGCAAATGCCATAGATGTAATTCCAGCTCCCTCATAAGATATTCCATCTATAAGTACTGCTCCAGCTCCATCTCCGCCATATTCAAAGTAACCACCAAAGTTAAAGATGATAATTACTAATGCAGTCATGGTACAAATTACTACGGTATCGATAAATGGCTCTAACAACGCTACTAGACCCTCAGAAGCAGAATATTTTGTCTTTACCGCAGAGTGTGCAATAGAGGCTGACCCTGCTCCAGCTTCATTGGAAAATGCAGCTCGTTTAAACCCTACTAAAAGAACTCCTATTAAACCTCCTACTCCAATAGCCGTAGGGTTAAATGCTTCAGTAACGATTAAAGAGATTGCATCGTCAATAAATGAGAAATTACTGAAAATGATATACAAACATGCTGCAATGTATAATACCGCCATAAACGGAACCACCTTTTCGGTTACAGATGCAATACGCTTGATCCCACCAATTATGATAATCCCAACTACAATTGCCAGTACAACACCAATCCAAAAACCGGCTCCAGTACTTGCTTCCCAACCAAACATTTCCTTTAAAACTATAGTTGCTTGGTTGGATTGTGCTGCATTTCCACCCCCAAAGGAACCTCCAATACAAAATACGGCAAATAGAGCCGCTGCAATTTTTCCAAGGGTTTTAAATCCTCTTTCTTTTAATCCTTTTGAAATGTAGTACATAGGACCTCCATAAACGGTCCCATCTTCTCCTACATCTCTATATTGTACCCCAAGGGTACATTCTACAAACTTGGTAGACATTCCCAATAATCCACATACGATCATCCAAAACGTTGCTCCGGGTCCACCCAAGGCAATGGCCAAAGCCACCCCTGCGATATTTCCATTTCCTACGGTTCCGGAAACTGCTGTTGCCAAAGCTTGGAAGTGACTTACCTCTCCTTCTTGACTCTCATCACGAATGGTATCTCTAATATCTCCGTCCACAGCTGCAGCGGGATCTCCTAATCCATGTCCTTCTACATCATCATATTTTCCTCTTACGGTATTGATTGCCTTACCAAAGTACCTAACGTTAGGAAAACCAAAATAAATTGTAAAAAATGCGGCACTGAGCACCAGCAAAATAATTACAAATGGAGCTCCTGGAAATACTTCAAAGAAAATGACGCTACTAACCGCATCTGAAAATGGTTTAAAAGCCTGATCAATCTTTTGATCAATTCCTACGTCTTCTTGCGCAAATGTTAAAAATGGGGAAAGGATTGTTAGGAGGGAGAGAAGATATTTCTTCATATTTGGATTATTTGGTTATACTTCGTTTTCAAACGACAGGCAAGATGCTAAAAAAAATGGCTAATTCAAATTTTTGCCACTTAATTTCTTAACTGTTTCTAAACATTGTACAGTTGTTTAAGCCCTTCAATTTGGTTTGGTCTACCAATCACTATCAATTTAGAGCCTTTCTTTACAATAGTTGTGGGTTCAGGGTTAACAATGTACTCTCCTTCTGAAGTTTTATAACCTATAATAGAACAACCCGTCTTCTTTCTTAAATCCAGGTCGGTAATGGCCAATTCCTTTCCATCTGCACATACTTTCTCGAAAGCTATCTGTTCTACATTGATACTATCTTCTTCTCCAGAAACGGTTAGATTGTCCAAAAACTCAACCAAATCGGGCACCACCACCAAAGAGGCCATATGATCACCCCCAATCCTATCTGGCATAATAACATTATCGGCTCCAGCTAATTTCAATTTTTTATAACTGGTCTCTTCAGCTGCTCGGCTAATGATCCTCAAATTATTATTAATCTGTCTTGCTGAGAGTACCACAAAAAGATTATCGGCATCGCTGGGTAGTGCACAAATAAGTGTAGTAGCTCTTTCTATTCCAGCCCTATAAAGGGTCTCATCCTCATCGGCATTGCCATGAACAAAGAGCACTTTTTCTTCAGAAAATCGTTCAATAACTTCTTCGTCTTTTTCAACCACCACATAGGGTTTATTGTAAGCTTGAAGCTTTTGCGCAGCTTGTTTGCCATTTCTCCCATATCCACAAACAATGATATGATTCTGTAAGTTATTGATCTTGTTTTGCACTCTTTTCTTTCTTAGGTTACCAATATTGTTTTTACTCAATAGATATTCTGATACTTCTTTTATGGCGTACCCCACTATAAATATACTCGAAACTATGAGAATTGAAGTGAATATTTTTTCAGAAGGGCTTAAAGGATGTACTTCTCCAAAGCCTACTGTCGTAATAGTGATGATGGTCATGTAAACAGCATCGATCCACGTAAAATCATATATATAAACGAAACCAAGTACTCCTACCAGAAATACCAGTAATAGAAGTAAAAGAGCACCTAATATTCTGGATCTAAAAAAATCGTTCATAAATCGAAAACTGATGTTCGCTTTGTGTATACCAAATCTTTAAGTTTCAGCCAAAATGCCAAGGTTAGGTAAATTGCAAACCCTGCTCCCATAGTAGCAAAGGAGACATAAATAAAAAAAAGACGTACACTTTTAGCACGCATTCCCAATCGGTCAGCCAAACGGGAGCAGACATAGTAGCCGTGCTTTTCAAAAAAATGCCTTATGTTGTATACTAACTGAAGCATGATTGCAAATTACTGTTTTTTCAGCAAATTATTACCCACTTCGCACTGCATACATTTGTGCATATCGCAATAGTGGTTTTTTAGTTGTAACAAGGCTTGACTATGCATAGCATTATCATCTATTTTTCTTAATGATTTATATTTTTTTACGATCGTGTTTTCCTCTGCTTTTATAGTACAAGCCAAAGAAATAAGCTCATCTGAAATATCCTTGCCGTGGTATCTGGCATAGCAATATTTTAATGGAATCACTGTATTTATGAGCAAGAGATCTACAAAACGATGGGTTAAGCTTTTCTTTCTTGTTGAAGAGGTGACTTCAAAATTATAATGGGTGTCCCAAAAAGGAGTGGCCGATACCGAAAAGAAAGAACGCATCTGCTCTATAGTGGTTGCCTCCATAAGTTTTGAAAAAAGATGTGGATGTACCGAGAGCAGTGAAGCTAATTGCGAGAGTCTGATGGTAGGGAAATTGGGAGGTCTTAACCTAAAAAATTTGGGTTTGACAACTCCTTGATTATCCAAATTGTATTTTACCTTTAAGTAGGTGTATATTTCTTGAAGTTGTTCGTGATGGCCACAGTACTTTTCACCTTCCAACATCTTTGCCTGTCCCATGAAAAGAGCCTCCAGGGTTATAGGGGCTTCGTTACACTTACGGATCACTTCGTAATCTAAGGATTGAGCCAAACTCATGAAAGATTCGCCATTTACTTTTAACCCAAAACTCTTACAAAGCATCTGAAAAAAAACCTTTTCCCAGTGGTTGGCACTTTCTGAAAGCTCTTTTTCAATAACATTGGCCTTTACCTCTAAACGCTCGAAAAAAAGCCGGTCCATCCAGTTTTTCATTAGCAATTCTTCTACCAATCCAAAATCATTTTCACAAGGGATCCAACGATCCTTGCTTTTCAGAAGTCGGCTATAGTTGTTTAAGAGGCTAGGATATATGCGATTTCTCAACTCTAACGTAGGAACTGCATCTCCATTTTTACGATATACTTCGGTATCATGTTCCCATACCACATGTAAAATTACGTTGTCATAATTAGAATCTTGCTCATGGCCGTGTTGATACCAATCTGAAGAGCGGAGATGAATCTCTACATTCCCGGCCCAAAGCTGATCCCCTATTTTTATTTTTGCTATCAGAAAATCCGGCCCGGAATTGAAGTTATGTGTTCCGACAGAAAGAATCTGTAAGGGATCTCCTGAATGAGTGGTCAATTTTGCCGAAGCGTACTTCTGAAATTTCCACACATAGTGAAGAAAGTCTTCGTTCATAAATAAATATCGTAGGGAGTAATGGTTAATGCAGATTAAAGCTACAAAAATTATTTGCAATTTTGTCATTGTCTCTAAAGAAACCCGACTTAAAAAATATGATATCGTTTGTGCGTTCTCTATTCATAAGCATATTCCCTATGCTCTCATTATATGTGCTCATAAGGAGCATCTATTTTATGTATTTACATGGGTATACGCTATCGTTACTAGGACATTTTCTCACTGCATTACCAATAGTTCTTTTATTTGCAGGGCTTTTTATTTTCAAAAGAGCACGTACCAAAAAGGGACTTCCCTTATATACTTTATTCATTGGCTTGGGATTGGTCATTAGTTTGGTTGCAACATTTGCCTCGCCAAATGATTTCAAAATTGCTCAACTTATTTCCCCAATATCTCTAGTCATAGGATGGGTTGCTTACCTAAAATGGTATTCTTACTTCAGAAAAAGAAATGTTGAACCGTTACAAAAAGGCAAAACCTTACCGGTCATTGAATTGGAAGATATCCATAAAAAGAATGTGAGTTCCCAATCGTTTTTGGGAAAACCTGCGGTGCTACTTTTTTACAGAGGGAATTGGTGTCCTTTATGTATGGCACAAATCAAGGAAATTGCAAAGCAGTATAAAGAAATAGAAGCATTGGGGGCTCAAGTGTATATGATTAGTCCACAACCACACAGTTATTCTGCATCTTTATCGAAAAAATACAATTTGAATTTTCAGTTCCTGACTGATGTAAACAACAAAGTAGCCAAACAACTGGATATCTTTAGTGAAAATGGAATTCCTGCTGGGTTTCAAATATTGGGTTATGAAAGCGATACAGTATTACCCACGGTAATTATCACTGATAAAAGCGGAACAATAGTATTTGCAGATCTTACTGATAATTATAGAGTTCGCCCAGAACCCGAAACATTTTTGGAAGTATTGCGAACGCTTGCTTAGTCAATGTAGCCCATTTTCCGCATCCAATCGTCATTGAACATCTTACCCACATAACGACTTCCATGATCATGGAATAGCACTACTACAACATCATCTTTGGTAAATTGTTCTTTTAACTGTAGCACTCCTTTCATGGCTGCTCCAGCAGAATTACCCAAAAACATACCTTCTTTCTTGGCTAGTTGTTGGGTATACACCGCAGCATCTTTATCGGTTACTTTGGTGAATCCATCAATGATATCGAAGTTCACATTTTTAGGAAGAATATCTTCGCCAATCCCTTCTGTAACATAGGGATAGATTTCTTTTTCATCAAAAATACCTGTTTCATGGTATTTCTTAAATACACTTCCGTAGGTATCAATTCCCCATACCTTAACATTGGGGTTTTGTTCTTTCAAGTACTTACCTACTCCACTAATGGTTCCTCCTGTTCCTACTCCAACAATAAAATGGGTTACTTTACCTGCTGTTTGTTTCCAAATTTCAGGCCCCGTGCTTTCATAATGTGCTTGTGCATTACTTGGATTGTCATATTGGTTTACATACCAGCTATTGGGAGTTTCTTTTGCCAGTCGCGCTGCTGTAGAATAATAGGATCTTGGATCTTCAGGTTCTACATCTGTTGGACACACCACTACTTCACTACCAACCGCTTTAAGAATATCCACTTTTTCCTTACTCTGCTTATCTGTAGTGACACAGATCATTTTGTATCCTTTTACAATTGCAGCTAAAGCCAATCCCATCCCTGTGTTTCCACTGGTTCCTTCAACGATGGTTCCTCCTGGTTGTAATCTTCCATCTGCTTCGGCATCTTCAATCATTTTTAGGGCCATTCTATCTTTCACAGAATTGCCCGGATTAAAGGTTTCATATTTGGCCAACAACAAACAAGGTAATTCCTCGGCCAAGGCGTTGATCTTTACCAAAGGAGTATTCCCAATAGTTTCTAGGATATTTTTAGCGTATTCCATGCGTGATTTATTATGCGCGGCAAAAGTACAAAACCCAAATCATTTCTGAAGTGTTCAATCTTCTTATTTATTCAAACCGAATGGCCCTCACAGGAGAAATCTTTGTTACAAAATGAGAAGGGATAAGCAACATGACCAAGCATAACAGGAGTGTACCCACATTTAACAACAAAATATGGCTTATATCAAAATGATAGGTGCTTGGCTCACATAATAGGTTTCTGGATCTAAGGAAATAATTTTTCCGTATTTCTGAAGCAATAACATTCCAATACCTATAAGATTACCCCAAAACAGACCAATACAGATAATATATCCCGCATTGTACAAAAACACCTTACGCACACTCCAATCGCTTCCTCCAATGGCCTTTAAAATACCTATCATTTGTGTTCGTTCCAGAATAAGCACCAACAAAGCAGTGATCATATTAATACCCGCGACTAAAATCATGATTCCAATAATAAGAATGATATTAAAGTCGAAAAGATCCAACCATTCAAAAATGGTATAGTATTTATCTCTAACGGTTTGGGCGTCTAATGTACTTGGAATCTCCTCGTATACCTGATTCCCAATTTTCTGGATATCATTAAAATCCGAAACAAAAAGTTCAAACGCTCCTACCTGATCTTCTTCCCAATTATTGAGACGCTGAACGTGTCGGATATCGGCAAACAAAAATTGTTCGTCAAATTGTTGAAATCCACTGCTATAAAGCCCTACGATAGTAAATCCTCGACTCCTTGCCTTTTGAGCCCTTCCTTCTTGAAGAAAAAAAGTATTTACCCTATCTCCCAATTTAAAACCCAATCGGTCCGCATGATACTTAGAAAGTATAATCTCGTCATTTAAGTTTCCTGAAAAGTTTGGAAGCCTTCCTTCCTTCAAATACTCCTCTAAAATGCTCCATTTGAAATCGGCACCAACACCTTTTACCACAACCCCTTCAAAATCGCTTTCGGTACGAATAACGCCACCTTTTAAAGCAATACCCTGAATATGATTTACTCCATCTGCTAAGTTGAAATGAGGATAAAACGTTTGATCTTTGGAAATGGGTGCTTGAGAATCGTTGGAATAATTTGTATCATAGTTGGAAATAAGGATATCCCCATTAAAAGCAGAGACCTTTTCCCGTATCTTTTTTTGAAGCCCAACTCCCGTAGCAAGGGATACCATCATAATAGCCAACCCCAAGGCAATAGCAGTAATGGCAATTTTTATTATTGGAGCCGAAATACTACTTTTATAATCCTTGGAAGCAACAATGCGACGGGCTACAAAATATTCGAAATTCACTGAGTAACTATGCGATTATCTTTTTTCAAAAATACACTATTAATTGTTCTACCTCTAATGTTGTTCATTTGTTTTTCCTGTGGGAGTCCCAAAGGGAATCAGGATATAGTTCACAAACAACCAGATGAACAATCTGAAACAGAAAATGATGGCTGGAATGAAATTGATAGCCTCAATGATTTTGGGATTAAAACTGGTGCAAACCTTTATGGAAAATATTTCAACCATTTGCTTGGGAAAAAAATTGGAATAGTTGCCAACCAAACTTCCATAGTCCAAGATACACTTCAAGGCATTGAAATGGCACTCGATCCCACAGAAGGGGTTCTTGTTAAAGAGTATCATTTGGTCGATTTTCTCAATGGTTTTAAAGAATTTGATATCGTAAAAGTATTTGCCCCAGAACACGGTTTTAGAGGCAAAGCAGATGCGGGAGAGCATGTACAGGATGGTATTGACAAAAAAACCGGTATCCCCATCATTTCCCTTCATGGAAAATACAAAAAGCCTCCTCCCATACAAATGAAAGGACTGGATGTAGTCGTGTTCGATATACAGGATGTAGGGGTTCGGTTTTACACCTATATATCTACCATGCATTATGTGATGGAAGCCTGTGCCGAGGCCGGCATTCCTTTTATTGTTTTGGATCGCCCCAATCCCAACGGACATTATATAGACGGTCCCATGATGGAAAAGAAGCACACCAGCTTTTTAGGGCTTCACCCTGTTCCCTTGGTCCATGGAATGACCATTGGGGAATATGCCCAGATGATTAATGGAGAAGGTTGGCTTGCCGACGGATTGAAATGTGATCTTACGGTTATCCCCATGGAAAATTATACCCATGACACTTTTTATTCGGTTCCCGTTCGTCCTTCACCTAATTTACCTAATGATACGGCTATCAATCTCTATCCTAGTTTGGGATTGCTTGAAGGAACCAACCTCAATGCGGGACGGGGTACAGAAATGCAGTTTCAATTAATCGGTTCACCTTTTCTCCCTAAAGAAAAATATTCCTATTCTTATACACCCCAACCTAATTTTGGCTCTAAATACCCAAAACATAAGGATACTGAATGTAATGGTTTGGACTTACGCGAAACACCACGAATGAACCGTATTGACCTTACTTGGATTATAGATGCTTATAGAAACCATGCAGACAAGGAAAATTTCTTCAATACTAAAAACTTTACCGCCCATGCGGGTACCGAAAAACTTCAAAAACAAATTGAACAAGGATATACTTTTCGGGAAATTCGTAAGACTTGGATAAAAGATTTAGAAGCCTACAACAAAATGCGACAAACCTATTTATTGTATCCTTAAGTTTGAACAAATGAACCTTTCTGGTATAATTTGCTAGACCCAAGCAATAAATAGGTTTAGAGTGATTTGTTTATCTACTCTCTTATCTCACATAAACGGTTGCGCTAAGGGTTCCGAATCCCCAATTAAAATTATTACCTGTGTTAGACCACATATTGAACCGATAGGTATGAGTGCCAGTTGATAGCTGCTCAATATATCCATTTAATTCGTAATTAATTACTTGTGGCACTGTGCTAGCAGTGATAGTATCTACATAAATATTGGATATCGTTACCATTCTTGCAGAGGGAAAAGAAGAAGTTTCACTGAATATGGTATTTTTTCTAGATCCTGCTTGCTCTTCAACTCCATTTCTAATAAACCGAATACCATAATATCCGCCTGAAGTAGTAAAGGAACTAACTCCCATAGGAACTGAGTAATTAACAATAATAATGGCCTCTTTATTTGCAGGTATTGTTGTTGAAATACTCAACCCTAGATTTAAATTGTTGATGGTTGAAAGCCCACTAATTGATGTATCAACATTGCTGCTGGCAATATCTAAATTTATATCGTACAGTGTATAAATAGAAACAGCACCCACATTTCCATTGACATCTGACGCAAGAAATGTGGGATCTGTTATAGTAGGTAAATTTCTAATTCTTACTTCACCATTCACATCCAAATCTTTGGTAGGTGATGTGGTTCCAATTCCAACTTGGGCAAGTATGGAAAATGTAAAAAAAAGAAAAAGGGCAAAAAAAAGATACTTATTTATAGGGGTAATGTGAACTTTCATAATTGATTAGTTTATTGATTATGAAGCCAAACGTACGGCTTAAGTTCACCCATTAACAGCGAGATGTAATAGTCGGTATGTATAACTAATAACCGTTTACATACACCAATAGTCGTATTTTTGAAATTATCGTTTTTGAGAGCTTAAAAACCTATAGCAGAAGCAGATACCACAAAATTCTAAAGTTGATGGAACATTGATTGATCCTTAAACGAAATCATAGAAATTTGTTATAGATGATCTAATCCAATCTTCTTTTCATTGCCTCTACAATATTGAAAGCTGCTGGACAAATAGCTACATTTTTTAGGGTAAGGTTAGAAATTTGTTGAAATTTCTTTCTATCAGTATGTGGAAACTCTTTACATGCTTTAGGGCGAACATCATAAATACTACAATAGTTATCGGTTCCCAAAAAGGTGCACGGAACTTGTTGAAGTACATAATCTCCTTCTTCATCAACACGAAGGTACGTTTTTATAAATTTTTGTTCCTTCACTCGGAAGTGTTTCGCAATGCGTTTTACATCTTTATCGGTAAACAAAGGACCGGTTGTTTTACAGCAATTGGCACATTTCAAACAATCGGTACGTTGAAATTCTTCTTCGTGTAATTCTTGCATAAGGGAATCCAGATGCTTGGGAGGGCGTTTCTTTAGTTTTGTAAAGAACTTTTTATTCTCGTTGTGAGTTTCTTTGGCAAGCTGTGGAAGTTGTCGTAGAATTTCGTCCATGTCTCAAAATTACAAAATACGATCATGGTACATACTACATTCCATTACTGCTTCACTACTTTCTTTATTACAGATTTTTGAGTGAAGTCTAGAACCTTGATAAAATAAACCCCAGCTTGAAGGGTAGACAAATCAAATTCTAAAGCTCCTTCTTCTAGAAGCATCACTCGTTTTCCTAAAATGGTATAAACCTCAACAACCTCAACAGGAATTTGACTTTCCAAATACACTTTCCCAGTGGTAGGGTTTGGGAAAAGGGTTACTGGCACATTCAATTCACCTTCAAAAACACCCAACAAACAGTTTTCACTATAAGAAGAAGTATCGTCTTTTATCCAGTTAGGGTTTCCTTCCGAAAACGCAACATCGTCCACTTGTATACAGCTTAGATTTGGGTTTTGGGAAGTATTGAACTGCTGAATGTTCGTATTGTTACCATTATTCATTAAAAGGTTGATCAAGTTGTTCTGTGCACAACGAAATGATTGGAGTTGATCATTTTGAATTACATCTATATCTGTAATCATATTTCCATCAAGCCAAAGTTGTTCCAAGCCAAGCAATGTGGAAACATCTATGGAATTCAAAATATTATTATTTAATGACAACCATGTGATTCCTTCATTATACATAAGATTCACCAATTCAATGTCATTGTTATCTGCAATCAATGCTTCTAGATTGGGGAAATACTCAATGCCTTGCAGGGATTGAATTCCAAACCCAGAAACAACCAACCCAGAAACAACTTCTGCTTCACTTTCCTGTATAAGACCATCATTGTTGGTGTCTGCAACCACATCTCCAATACCATCATTGTTGTTATCTACTACATTGGAATTTGCTAAAGCCTCCAAAAAATTAAGATCTGTAATAGGGATTGGGGAATCGATCCCGCAATCTTCATCAAAAACGACCCAAGAATCAAAGCTCCAAGATTGGTATGGCGCCTCCAACGAATTATCAACATCTACACAAAATGGATTCCCATTGTTAGTAGCTATCATTGTCGTAGTGGTTATGCCACTATTTCCCGTACGTAAATCCAATGAATACAAGTTGTTATTACCAAGCAATGCAAGCGATAAATTATCATTATTGGACAGATCTAATGTTTCTAATTCATTATTGTTTGCTACTAGAGTTTCCAAATTAGTACACTGAGAGACATCCAAATGAGTTAGGGCATTGTTAGAGCAATCAAGTCCATTTAAGTCTAAAGAACTCCCCAACACTAGTGAGTTTAATACCTCATTATCTTTGCAAAAAAACAGTACCAAATTTTCATTCTGAGAAAGATCTAATGAAAGTAATGTATTGTTATTATCAACCCTAAGATTCTCAATTAATGTATTTCCACTTAGGTTCAACTCACTTATGTTTGTATTTATAACATTAAGATACAAGACATTGGGGTTTTGGGTAAGGTTAATCGTTTCAATTCCGTTTCCTTCAATTTCAACTTGAGATAACAAAGGACTATTTATAGGTGTAATAGTAATAGGTTGATCACTATACACTTCTAAAGATTCCAGTATTGGATTATTGCTTAAATCCATCCCAGTTAAAAACTCACTACCTATCCATAATTGGCGCAACTCTGGATATTGGGAAGGATTAAAAAAAGTAAAAACATGATCTCTTGCCCATAGGGTTCTGAGTCTTGTCATGGTCTCAATCCCACTAAGGTTTGCAATAGCTCCCAGACCATAATCCACAACATCATCCAGATCCATCTGTAACCAAGTAACATGCTCTATTCTATGTGTAAATACCAATCCGTTGTTAGAGATACCATCTCCAAACCCTTTGGCTTCCAGAAAGCCTTCAAAATTTTCATCGGGGACAGCTGTTGTCGCTGTTGGATTATAGGGAAATGGAAAGTCTATTGAGTCACTAAAAAAGGGATCATCATAATTACAAGGAGAGCCAGTTGTCATCGTAGAAAATAACATATTGAAGGTGAAATTGGAATAGCCGCTGGGAAGTGTTACTTCAAACTCTTGAATATCATAGGTTTCTGAGGTAGTTGAACCTAGCGTATAACAAAGTGTGAAATCTATCACGTTATCGGTAATGGTCACACCGTATTCATTGAGTCCTGCGCCATGAAAATATCTAAACTCGGTATGTACAATGATAACATTATCATCAGCTGTAGGTTCCAAATAGAAGTTAGCCAAATGTTGTCCCTGAACAAAACACGTTACGAATAAAACTAAAATAGAGATGTATTTTCTCATAATGAATTGGTTAAGCAATAGAATATTGACTTTTAATGAATAAAAGTTTTCAGGAGGGACTCTAAAAGTACAAATTAATTAAAAATTGGTAGTGAGAAACACCTAAATCATGTCTTAAATCATGAAATAAGTTCTCTAAAAACAAAAATTGGATGTTCCTTCCTATTTGGGTTTCTTTAAAGAAGTAATAGCTTTGTTCCTTACATAAGATATGGAAGACCTTTTCGGAAAAGCGCTATTAGATTATTATCAAGGGAATTATACAGAAGACCCAATCACGGAAACAAATATTTCGGAAGAGGACATTCTTCCCCTCTCCTATTTATTCCGAACGTTTCCAGAAATGCCTTCTTTAGAACAACTGGCTTTACAACAAACTCGGGGAAAGGTTTTAGATGTAGGTTGTGGGGCTGGCAGCCATTCGCTGTTCATTCAAGAAAAGGGAATGGAGGTTACTGCTATCGATTTTTCTGAAGGGGCCATTAATGTAGCTCAAAAAAGAGGAGTAAAACATACCGTAAAAAAATCATTACTGGATTTTTCTAGAGACAAGTTTGACACCATTCTCCTTTTAATGAATGGCACCGGAATTTTCGAAACAATAGAAAAGACTGAACAATACCTAAAGCACCTGAAATCGTTATTACGCCCCAATGGACAAATCTTGATCGATTCCAGCGACTTAAAGTATATGTATGATACAACAGAAGAAGGAGGTATTTGGGTTCCTGCAGACCGGTATTATGGTGAATTGGAATTTACGCTGTCTTATAAAGGTGAAAAAAGCGAACCTTTTCCATGGCTCTATTTGGATGAAGCTCTTTTTGAAAAGTTAGCAAAGGAAAATGGGCTTAACTTTGAAATCCTTTTTCAAGGAGACCACTATGATTATCTGGCAAAACTTACTGTTTAGGACTATAACCACTTTTAATTAAATCGCTCATTTTAGCAGCAAACAGATCCCTGCTCCAATGTCCAGAAATCTCACCAATATCTTGTGATAATTCGTTACGCTTCATGGCAATTTTTTTACCAAGGTCGCTATCAAAAAAAGCATCAATCTCAGCATTTCCATTTCTGGTTAGTGTTCCTTGGCTTGACATCATCTCTTGGGCGGCTTTGCTATTGTAGACTTTATACATTTTATTAATTTCCTCTTGGGTAAAATGCTTTCGGTATGCAAAGGATAGAAAGTTAACCACTTCCTTCAAACTTTCGTTTTTATCTTTCTTCATTTCTTCCCATTTAGAGTCTGGTACATTGGCAGTTTGAAATTGTTTTTTAAGTACTTCAAACATATCATCATAAGCAACACTATATTGGTCATACGTACCATTAATACTCAAATAATTGACAATGTCCTGTTGATATTCGTCAACCTGAGCAGTTACAGAAAAACAAATGGTTAAAAAAAGCGTTAAAAAGAAAGACCTCATTTTTAGGGTTGATTTTTAAGAGTTATGTTTGTTAAAAATACAAAAATCGGGCCATGAGCAGATACCAATTACGATTCTTTCTCTTACTATGTACTTTCATTTTCGTTCTGAGCTGTAAAAATGACGATGACGAACAAGTTGCTATCGACCCTACTGCCGAAAACAAAAAGGGTTTAGGCACTTCTGCCGAAGATATATTGGGTAGTGACACTTACAATTCCCTTACCATAGAGTTGGCTTACTCACCTACTTTCCAACCCACAGAAACTGCTAAGATTAATTTCAGAAATTTTATTGAAGCACGGGTTAATAAGCCTGGAGGTGTAACTTTTGTTGAGCGTGTGGTTGAAGACCAACCTAATGCTCCATTCAGCATTGAAGAAATTCGGAATATTGAAGATGATATCCGTACGCAGTATACAGAAGGAGATAACTTGGCGGTCTTTGTATTTTTCTCTAATGGACGATCTACCAACGATACGCAAACCACGGTCACATTGGGAACGGCTTATAGAAACACTTCTATGGTCATTTATGAAGCTACTCTTAAAATATTAACCCAATCTGATCAGAGTCTGTTACCCATTCTGGAAAGTACTGTGTTGAACCACGAATTTGGTCATATTCTTGGACTCACAAACATTTTGGGAGATGATATTCATCAAAATCATGAAGACCCTGCTGCAGAAAAGCATTGTATTGTAGAGGATTGCCTTATGTACTTTGATGCTACCAATGTAGGTAGAAGTGAACTACAACGTATGATGCAAAAAGCATCGGTTCCAGAACTGGACCCGCTATGTATTGGTGATCTTCAGGCCAAAGGAGGGCGTTAGTTGGTAGCTTCAAAAACAGGTGTACCTCCTACATAGGTTCCCAATACTTTCGTATTTGGAATTTTTACCTCTGGACATGTCATGATATTGGTGTCTAAAATTACAAAATCTGCAAACTTACCCGGCTCCAAACTTCCCTTTTCCCCTTCTTCAAAATTGGAATAAGCTGCCCAAATGGTCATACCTTTCAATGTTTCTTCTCTAGATAAGGATTCTTCCATTCTAAAGCCTTCTTCTGGATAATTATTCAAGTCTTTTCTAGCAACAGCAGCATAAAACGTATGCATTGGGTTTACCTTTTCTACTGGAAAATCTGTGCCCAATGCTACAATCCCAGCTTTTTCCAAAAGGGTTTTATAGGCATAGGCACCTTTTATACGTTCACTACCCACACGATCTTCAGCCCAATACATATCACTAGTAGCATGGGTAGGTTGAACACTGGGAATGATGTTTTTTGAAAAATAGTCGAAATCTTCGACCGAAACTACCTGAGCATGTTCTACTTTCCATCGGGCATCATCTTGCCCTTTTAATGCTCCTTGGTAAGCTCTTAATACAGATACATTGGCTGAATCTCCAATGGCATGGGTATTCATTTGGAATCCTGCATTGGCTATACGTTGAGCCAAAGATTCCAATTCGTCCATTGGGGTAATCATGGCCCCAAAATGACCTTCTTTATCGCTATAAGGTTCCTTTAAGGTAGCACCTCGCGAACCCAAAGCACCATCGGCATATACCTTTACAGAACGAACGTTTAAGCGATCGTTTTTTATAATGCCTTTTTCTAAAAAATGATCTAGGTTTTGGGGTTCATTGGAGACCATGGCATACACGCGCATTTTCAAGGCTCCATCTTGCTGAAGTTCATCAATAAGCTCGATCACCTCACGGCTTAAGCCTGCATCATTAATGGTGGTTAATCCCAGTTCAAAACAAATCTTTTCAGCATCTATTAAAGCAGCCGTATTGTATGATTTGTCTACTGGAGGAAACGTATTACGAACTAGTTCCATGGGACTGTCTATAAGTATCCCTGAAGGATTCCCATCTGCTCCCATAACCACTTCGCCTCCTTCCATTTGGGTTTCGGAAGTGATTCCTGACAACTTCAAAGCTTTACTATTTGCCCAAAAGGCATGTCCATCAATTCGAGTAAGGGCCACAGGCACGTCGGGGAACAAAGAATCCAACTCTTCCTTTGTGGGATATTCCTTTACTTCCCAATCGTTCTGATCCCAACCACGACCAAGTATATAGGAACTATTTTTTTCTTTCTGAAAGGCTGCAACGCGTTCCAACACTTCTTCTTTACTTTGGGTTCCTACCAAATCTACTTGTTGCAAGGTTACCCCTAAATTGTACAAATGGGCATGAGCATCAATCAATCCCGGTACAATAGTTTTTCCTTCTAGATCTATGGTGGTTACTGCGTTGTATTTTTCTATCAATTCACTATGATCCCCAACTGCTACAATCTTTCCTTTGCTTATAGCCATGGACTCTGCAACACTGAAGTTATTGTCTACCGTATATATCTGGGCATTCGTAACTAAAAGATCTATTTCCTCTTTTTGCACACAAGAACTTAAAACTGCAAAAACAAGTAAACTAAAAATGGTAGGTAACTTCATGGTGTTGGTTTTTGTAAAAATAAAAAAAGCATCCTTAAGCAGGATGCTTTCCTAAAAATAGTCATGATAACCTATCGAATTAGCCTTAAGTTATAACCATCTGCATACTGATTTCCAAAAGATAATTCATCATTCGTAAATGTATCTATGGAATACGAAACAGTATCTATAGTAAGTGTTAGTGCATCGGCACTGGTATCTAGTGCAAAATTATACAGCCCTGTTTCATACATATCTTCCAGGTTAGGATCTGTATTTCTATTAGTTACTTCTAATGTTCGATCCGAAAAATTCCAAACGATCATTCCAGTTTCAAAGTTGTCATCAACTCCAGTGAGCCCTCCAGTTACGCGAACCAAGTTCCAGTTACCATTGATATCCGGATTTAAACTTGCATTTCCGTCATCATCTCCTTGGCAACCCATAAGCAGGGTAGCACCAAAGAGTGCATAAATTAACATCTTCATTTTCATAATTTTCTTTTTATTAGAAGATGGTTTTATTAAAAAATCGTTGCGCTAACAATTCGATTTTTAGGATCATTTAGCACTATAAAAAAGAAAAGCATTCTTAGCCCAAAGAACGCTTTTCCCCTATTAAACTTTAAGTGTATCCTTTTCCCTATGTAATTTATTGATTAGATGCAAGAAACGTAAAATAGTTGCTTCTAATTACCAATCAAATTTATAAGTAGCTCCCAATAGTCCCTGAATCCCCTGAACTGGGTAAAAAAGCCACTTTTGGTAATCGTCACTAAGTAAGTTACTTCCTTTAGCGAAGATGGAAAGCCGATCGTTTACACGATAGCCTACATTTATATTAGCATCCAGATAAGCATCTAAGGTAACCTCAGTCCCAAAAGGTTCAAAAGGAAGTCCGTCTTGGGTGCTACTAAAAAATTCTTTCCGATCCCCTACATAAAAAAGGGAAACACCTCCGTAGATTTTTTCGGTAATACTGAAATTGGAAAAAACAGAAGCTTTAAATTCGGGGAGATTCCATGCTTGAGATTGATTATCGGCACTATAATCATATAAATTAGCATTGATTCCCAGTGTGAATTTTTCAGATACTGCTATTTTCAATTCTCCAAAGATGTCTAATGTGTTTACATCATCGTATACCAAACCGAAGGAGTTTCCATATTCATATCCTTCTAGCGAAGGTATTCTTCCTTTGTAAGGGTTTATTTGAAATAAAGGCTTGTCTTCTTCTCTTCCGTAGGATACCCGAACATTGTATCCGAAAGCATTGGATAATTTTCCTTTCAGTCCTCCAAATGCATTGTATAACTGACTGGTTGGTGCCACAGGTAAGGTAGGAGACACAAAGGGATTTTCAGATTTTAACTGGTAATAGGTGTTTTGGCGCAATCCCCCTTCAGCTCCTCCGTAAGCAATTAGTAATTCATCAACCAAACGATAGGATGCCTGAATTTGTGGGTAGATAAAGAAATCAGTATCACTAGCTTCTGTATCCATTCCCAACACAACCGATGCCCCTAAAGAAAGGGTAAGATCATCATCTGTATATACTAAGGCTGGGGTTACACCCAAATTAAGATAGCTATAGTCAATTCCTGTACTTGCATCGAAATAATTTCGATCAAAGCTTCCAGTTAGGTAATCCAAGGCTCCCGTTACTTTAAAATTGAACCCAGCAATGGGGAAGAAAAATTCTGGGCTTGCTGTAAAGTGGATTTCAGAAGAAGAAAAACTGTCACTCGTGAATCGCAATCCTCCTTTTGCTTTCCTAAAAACACTTTCAGAAAGGGAAACATTTCCAGAAACATAGACACTTAAATAGGACTGTTGTGGGTCTACTGCTGCAATTTCTTCTGCACTAAACTCATTGGCAAACTCATTCAAACCATACCAATTAAACACTTGGTGCTCCACCCCTGCATCTATTCCAAATGCCAGATCTTTTTGTCTGCTGGTATAATTTCCATCTAATTGGGTATCGTAATATTTGTTTTCTAACAGGATGTCATCTATGCCGCCTTGAGAGGAATTATGACGGAAGAAAAAACCAGCATTGTCTGTTCTGCTTATCTGAAAGTTACTATATAATTCGCCAAGAATGGCAGTATAGTTTCCGAAACCCAGGGTTGCATAATTATCGTATAATTTCATGGGTTTTGCTTTTTCCACAGCAGTAGCTTTCCCTTTAGCGGGAGTAAATGTAGAAGCAACGGGTACTGAAAAAATACTGTAGTCTACTTTCTTTTTGGTTGTTACTATCGAATCATTTAATATCGGGGTTTCCTTTACCTTAAAAGCATCACTGACACTAGGCGTATAGGGTTTTACAATATTAACTACTTCCGTTCCCAGATCCTGTTCTTCGTCTTCTTGTGCAATCCCTACTAAAGGAATACACAAAAAGCAGAACATCCAAACTAGTATGTGACTTTTGGGAATTGAAAAAGCCAACCCATTGTTATTACTTAATAATGCTTTTGAAACGTTATGAAACATATACGTAGGTTTTGTTTAAAATTGGATTGGAAGGTTAATTTCCATCAGTTTCGATGGAAGAATTGGTTTTGGATTCGTTAGCTTTTATCACAGTCAATTCTGTCTTGGCTTCTTCAACCACATCTGGGTAGTCTGCAAAATTGCTTACTACGCTTTCTAAGATGTAAGTGGCTTGAAATGCATCTCCCAAAGCATAGAAGTTTTTAGCCATAAGGACAAGTCCTTTGGCTCCATAGTATTTATATCCTGAGTAATCTTTGGCCAGTTTTTGTATTGTAGCATTAGACCCCTCAAAATCGGATTCCTTATTTTTAAAATACGCTTCAAAATACAAAGCTTCTGCTGCCAATTTTCCAGTAGCGATTTTAAGCACCTCAGCATAAGCTGCTTTGGCTTTAGACTCTTCTCCTGTTTCCATAGCAGAGCGGGCAATAATAATTTGAGCATCACTTTTAATACCATTATCCACTTTATCATTTGCTAACACCTTTTCGGCAAATACAACGGCCTCTTCATATTGTTTAAGCTCATAACTGGCTTTCATACTATTGGTTTGTGCAAAGACCACATTTTGTGGAAAATCTGCTTCTACTTCCAAACGCTTTAGATAGGTTATTGCATTTTCATAATCCTTTTGGGCTAAATACAATTCTGAAATTCGGGCCAAAGCTTGCTCTGTAAATTCACTCCGATCTTTATCTACTACGTATTTGTAATGCGGAATGGACTTTGTTTTCTCGGCTTCCCCAAAATAAAGTTGTGCTAAATAAAAGTTTGCCTTCAGGGCGTGCTTCCCATTTGGAAAATCATTTAGGTAGGTTTCAAACCGTCCAATGGATTGCTTTATTTTATTTTCTAAATACGGAGTTTCTGCTGCCTGATAGGTAGCATCATCCAATTCAGCATCTTCTACTTCCACAAAGTCTAAGGTGTTTACCCAATCTGCATATTCGCTTACCCGTCCTTGGTCTATGTAAATAATTTTTGCAGAAGCTACAGCTTGAAGTGCTTCATTGGAAGAAGGGTAATTATTTGCAACTTTTTTGAAAATGGAAAGCGCCTCATTACTCTTGCCATCATTATCCAATATAAGGGCTTTTTTAAGTAATGCTTTAGGTACATAACTGCTTCCAGGAATTTCACGTTCCAATTTATTATATGCTGCAATGGCATCAGAAGTTTTATCTCTTGCCAAATACGTATTGCCCAATTCATACAAGGCGTCATCTCGGTAAATCGATTTTGGATACTGCGTTCCGAAGGATTTTAACCCTTCCAATTTTTTATCACTCCTATCTACAAAACCGTAACTAATCGCTTTCTGAAAAGCAGCATAATCCTTGTCCGGTGAATTTCCTTCTATGGCTTTGTTATAACTTTCCATAGCTGGCCAATATTGACTGCTCACAAAATGGCTGTCTCCTAAACGTAAATGAGCATCGTTTCTCCTGGCTGCATCTTGGGATGAAGATTCTAAGAAAAGGGTATAATTGGTAACAGCCTCACTGTAATTTTTAAGTTTAAAATAGTTGTATCCTAAATTGTACCTACAGTTTTCGTATTCTGGTGTCTTTTCGGCATCTGGTAACTGCAAGAATTGTTTATAGCCTACCAAGGATTCAGAAAAATTGGAGTCTTGATAATCACTTTCGGCTTTCCAATAGGTAGCTCGGGCTGTAAAAACAGCTTCATATGGTTCTTTTAAGGACTTATTGAACAACGCAACAGCATCTACATAATTTCCTTCCATATACAGTTCTAACCCTCTATAAAAAGCGACTTTTTGATAAGCTTTCTTATTGTGAAAGGATTTGTTGTTCTCTAAAAGCTCTAGTGCTGCACCGTAATTTTTTGAAGTAAGGTAGGAATCTATCAGTAAATCCTTTAAGGATTCGTTATTGCCATTATCTGGATAGGCCTCTAAAAAAGATAGGATTACTTGTGGCACACTCTCATAACTATTCCCGATTTCATAACTCAGCTTTGCATAATTAAGCCAAGCATCTTCTTGAATTTGAGGTGAGAAATCCATCTCTGAAGCATTTCTGAAAGCATTTAATGCCTGTTGTTTCTGATCTAGTTTTAAATAGCTTTCGGCCAAATGGTAATAGGCATTTTGGGCTACCGAGTTTCTTCCATCCACAATTTTGTTGAATTCATTCACTGCAGCTTGATATTCTCCTTGCTTATAATAAGCATATCCTAACTGGTAGTAATCGGTATTATTCCATCTTCCTCTTTTCCCTTTATATTCTTTTAAATAGGGAATGGCATCTGAATATTGTTTTAGGTTGAAATAGCTTTCTCCTATGATCTTAGAAAGTTCACTTTTCTCTTGTGGCTTCGCATTATCGTATTGCTCCTTTCCTAAGTCAATTGCCTTTTGAAATTTCCCCAACTTAAAATTCATGTCTGCTTGATAGTAACTCAAGCCCTCGGCATAGCGTTCCTCTCCCTGTACCTGTTCAAACAATTCGGTGGCTTCCTCATAGTTATCTCCTTCATATTCAATAAAACCTAAATAGTATTTTGCTTGTGATCCATAGGCTTCGGAATCACTTACCCTATTAAAATACTTTTTGGCTTCGCTATACCGTTTGTTCTTAAAATAGGCATATCCATTGTTGAAATTATATCGTTCTATTTCACTTCTCCCTAAACTGGCCTCGTCTACTTTATCATACCATTTTCTGGCATAGGAATACTTACCATTTTCAAAATAATAGTTAGCTACATTGATGTAGGCTTCATTTTTCTTAATACTCGTAGGGTACTCTTCAACAAAAGATTCCATCAAGGCATCTGCGTTTTGTTGATTTAAACGTACTGCACAGTTGGCAACATAGTATGCACAATCTCCTTTTATGGTTATATCCTCTGAGTTTTTTTCTACCTTGGAAAACAGTGATTGTGCAGCCAAAAACTGACTGTTATTATACAATTCCAACGCTTTGTTATACTCCTGAAGATCATTAGTATATATCGCAGATTGTTGGGCAACTATGGTTCCAAAAAATAAAAAGAAAAGGGTAATGGAGATTAAATTCTTGTACATCATTGCTAAGTTTTGGGCATGTTGGGCACTTCGATAATAACGGTTTTATTTCCCAATACGTATGTTTTTGCACGTAAAATATTATCGAGCGAAAAAATACTTTATTTTTAAGCTCACATAGATGAAAAACACGATTTCTTATGAAGAATTTACTGTTAATAGCTTTAATCATCACCTTTACGAACTGTACAGCACAAAGGAATAGATTCAAGAACATTACCGAAAAAAATGGTCAAATTGGTATAGGAACCTCCCAACCAGATGAATTACTCACTGTAAAAGGAAAAATACATACACAAGAGGTTATTGTAGATTTAAAAGGAGCTGTGGCACCCGATTATGTCTTCGAAACTTATTACGATGGTACTTCCTTACTTAATCCTACGTATAAAATGCCATCTCTGACCGAGCTTGAAACTTTTATAAAAAAACACCACCATTTGCCCAATATTCCATCGGCCAAGGAAATAGAAACCGAGGGTCTTTCGTTAAAGGAAATGAATTTACTGTTACTGGAGAAAATTGAAGAGCTTACTCTCTATACCATTCAACAACAAAAAGAAATAGAAAGTCTCAAGAAAAAACTAGAAACAGTATCTGAAACCAATCAGTAAAACCCTAATTTCGCTCACACAAAAGCTTATTATGTCACAACCCGTTTTGTCTCTTAAAGACGCTTCCATTTACCAAAGAGAGAATCTTATTCTTTCAAAAGTTTCTGTTACTATAGAAAAAGGAGAGTTTGTATACCTTATAGGTAAAACCGGTAGTGGGAAAAGTAGTTTTATGAAAACACTCTATGGCGATCTTCCTCTTGAAGAAGGAGAAGGCAACGTAGTAGGGTTTGACTTAGCTAACCTAAAAGAAAAGGACATTCCATTTTTAAGAAGAAAGTTAGGAGTGGTATTCCAAGATTTTAAATTATTGAATGATCGCACCATTAAGGAAAACTTACTTTTTGTCCTTAATGCTACTGGATGGAAGGACAAAGCTGCTATGGACCTTAAAATTGATGAAGTACTGGATAAGGTAGCTATGAAAACCAAAAGCTTTAAATATCCCTACCAGCTTTCTGGTGGAGAACAACAACGGGTAGCTATTGCCCGGGCACTTTTGAATGACCCCGAATTGATCATTGCCGATGAGCCTACCGGAAACCTAGATCCTCAAACCAGTGTCGAAGTCATGGAAGTACTCCAAGAAATCAACAAAAATGGAAATACCATTTTAATGGCAACGCATGACTACGCTCTTATTCTAAAGTATCCTGCCAAAACATTGAAATGTGATGAAAACCAAGTCTTCGAAGTAGTACAGAAGACTGTTTAAAACAATTACTCTTCAAGAATACTAGGATCCCGAAGTTGTAATTCGCATTCTTTTTGAAGCGAAGGGTCAATGGTCAATCGAATACTCCCTTCCGCATTTGGTTTTAAGTGGGTATTCTCTCCAATGACAATTTTATTTTTGGCTTTTACCTTTAAAGTAGCACCCTCCCTAAATTTTTGATCTTGAATTCTCAACTCCTTAGATAAGGCGGTTAGCTTAAAATTCCATCGTGAAAAATCCTGATCTTTAATATAAGCCGTTTCATTTTCGTTGTACAATTGATAAACCATTTCCACAGCATCTCCTGTTTGTAATATTCCAGCCCCGTACATCCCTTTAAAAGGCCTGTTTACTTCAATATGATCAATATTCCATGAGGTTATCTTCAAAATACTTTCCACCTCATCTACTGGAAGACATGGATATAACGAAAACATAAGCCCTACCGTTCCTGATACTAATGGTGTTGCTGGGGAGGTAGCTTCATTTCCAATATATTCAATACTGTTTTTGTGGACGTATCTGGAGAGGCGAAACAAACCAACGCTGGGAGCCAGAATATCCACCTCAGGATTTAGATTTGCGGTAGATGCGGGCCATATTTTAAATTCATTATCTAAATTATTGTCCTTGAAACCAACCGTTCTTCCTAAATACCCACGAATATTCTCCGCATAGTATTTTCCTTTCTTATCTATTTTTATGTTATCCTTTACATTTTGGTACTTATACATGGCAGTACCTACTGATATAACATTGTCATAAGAAGCTGGGTAATACGGTTTATTTCCTTTAGTCTTTGCAAAGGAAATATTATGGCTAGCGGCAATTACCAATGAACCTTCATTATAAATTCTATTCATGGCCCCTTGTGCAGATTCATGATTAAGGGTACTACCCCAACTGCAATTAATGACCTTGACATTATCCTTCAGAAGATCTTCCAATTGCTTTAGATGAATAAAATCTCCTACACTAGTTCCTACAATCCCACAATCGTAACAAACTCCAGTCGTCCCAAAACCATTGTCTCCTTGTGCTGCTGCATAACCAGCTACCCCATAGCCATGACCGCTAGAAATCGTAGATTTCTTTTTAACCTTGGTTTTACCCTTAAAATCCGTATAGGTAGTATCTATAGCTCCGTCAGAAATACCAATAATGATATCTTTACTTCCTGTGGTATAATACCAAGCCTTAGGAAGTCCCAAAAAGTCGAGATAGTCCAAATTAACTTGAATCCCAAGGTTTTCACCTATCGTACTCGTAAGCCCATAATCATTAGGCTCATATATTTTTTTATCTTCCTCTGGAATGATGTCTCCGGAAACAAAAACATGAGGGGCGTTTTCCAACAAATCATCCAAGATTTTTTCAGAATTGGCCCTTACAAAATAGGTTTTGTAGAGGTATTCCTTTTCGGCGTTTCGCTGTGTTTTCTTAAATTGAACGATGCTGTATTTATCAAGCACCTGTTTAAGTACAGGGTCAGATCCTGAATACACAATTGCATCGCCTTCTTTTTCAAAAGGAAGGGATAAACTGTCTTTAGATCTTAAGTATAGCCATGCCAAATCTTGTTGTGCCCATACAGAAAAGGTTACAAAAAATAAAGAAACGTATAACATCCTCTTTTTCATCTACTCATCTTCTTTTTTATAACGATGTGGGTTTTCGCGAATACCTTTCTTAAAGACCTTACGCAGTAACATGCGCAATTGAGCATCTGTTTCCAAGATGAAATCTTTTACCTTTTCCCCTGGACGGGCCCTAAAACTAGTTACATGGAAGGTATCGTCTTCCCGAAGTGGTTTTTTTGAAAAATAGTAATTGGAAACACAACAACGTTCTCCGCTTGCAACCACAGGACTCACACTGTGCCAGGACTTTTTGTGTGTAGCCATCACGGCTAAACGATTGTAACGACTATGCAAGGTAATTTGAGGATTTTCCAATCCTTCTGGCCAAATTTCCAAATGTCCTCCATACTCATCTTTCCATTCTGGAGTTACGTAGTACAACAAGTTTAGGATACGCCATCTGTCACGATCTTTATCATGGGAATTGTCCAAATGTGGGTTCAAATAATTTCCCTCGGCCATTAAGGAGATTCCTCCAGCATAGAGGTTCTCATCAGGCTCTAAAGATTCTATAGTACAAATCTCCGCTACCAAAGCTACGATTCGTTCATCCTGAAAAGCATAAATGATCTTTTCCAATAAAGGATGGTATTGATCCATTTGTGCAGCTACATATTTATACTCCCGAAGGCTTTTCTTTCTGACCATTTCATCTTTGCTTGGAAATACTTCATAGATTTCTTTGATCAACGATTCAGGAAGAAGGTTATCTACATAAAAATGACCAATACCCGCCCTAGAGGCCTCAAATTGGGCTGTTAGGACTGATTTTTCTTCAATAAGCCTGTTCAAAATAATATCTGCAATGGTTTTGGTCTCCATGTATTGCTTTCTTTATGCCTCTAAAATAGTTTAATTATAAAACATAAATACAACCAAAAGCCTATTTTTGCATCTCTAAACTGATATGCTTTCCATACTCATCCCTACATATAACCTCAATGTTTTCCCATTGGTTCAATCATTGCAAAAACAATGCTTGCAGGCTAATATTGATTTTGAGATAAATGCATTTGATGACTGCTCAACACTGGTTCATGAAGAAAATTACCAGATTAACGATCTAAAGAACTGCAACTACATTCGTTTACAAGAAAATATTGGAAGAAGCGCCATTAGAAATCTATTGGGACGTAAATCAAGTTTTGACCGTTTACTTTTTATAGATGCCGGTACTGTCCCATTAAAAAAGGATTACCTTTCAAGGTATCTTGCTCATTTAGATCAAGATCTGGTCGTTGGGGGAATGACCCATCTTGAGAAAGCGCCAAAAAAACCAAATAGGTTACGTTGGTTATACACAAAGAAAAGGGAAAACTTCACTTCAGAAAACATAAAGAATAATTCGGTGATTTGCTCTTCCAATTTTATGATTGCAAAAGAAGTGTTCTTAAGTGCTCCATTTGATGAATCTATAAAAAAGTATGGATGTGAGGACGTCGTTTTTTTCGATACCGTAATTCAAATAACTGGAAACCCAAAATATATTGACAATCCTGTCATTCATGATGCTAAGGATTCTGCCACAGTTTTTGTGAAGAAAACCAAAGAAGCATTAGAAAATTTAGTATTGCTTATTGAAGACGGAAAAATGGGTAAAGAGAGATACCGTGTTTCCAAATGGTATGGGCGACTCAGAAAATACAGATTGGATAAATTAGTGTATGGGTTATTTACTATGACGGAAAAAATATTTCTTGTAAACTTTAAATCGTCCTACCCTTCTATATTTCTTTACGATCTTTACCGATTAGGATACTATTGTAAACTCATGAACCAATAATCCATGCCTTTTTTTTCGATCGTCATCCCACTATATAACAAGGAAACTTTTATTTCTTCTACAATTCAAAGTGTCTTAGGGCAGACCTTTTCAGATTTTGAAGTCATTATAGTGGACGACTGCTCTACCGATAAGAGTCTTTCTGTGGCGAAACAAATAAAAGATAGCCGCATTCAAATTATAAAGCACTCAGAAAACAAAGGTTTGTCTGCATCCAGAAATACAGGCATTAAAAATGCAAAGGCTAATTATATCGCTTTTTTGGATGCCGATGATATTTGGAAACCCGACTTCTTACAGACTATTGAATCCTTGATTTCTGATTTTCCTAAAGCTGCATTATATGCTACCAAATACGAACTCTTGTTAAAAAACAACAAAAGGGTAAGCCACAATTTTATCATTCCAGAATTTAAGGGACGTGGCATTATTTCAAACTTTTTCGAAAGCAATTTAAATCAGGCTATCTATTATCCTTCCTGTTTATGCGTAAAAAAGGAAGTCTTTGAAGAAGTAGGATATTACAATGAAAGCATTACGTATAGTGAGGATATCGATTTTAATATACGAGCCCATGCAAAGTACAAGCTGGCTTATAGCGAAAAAGTGTTGGTCACTTATTTATTGGTTTCTGAAAACCAGATAACCCAAAGTGGGTTAAAGGGCAGAATTATCCCAGACTATGATTCTTATGAAGAACAGTTCAAAGAGAGGGATGACATAAAAAGATATCTTGACTTTCAGCGATATGTAAAAGGTAAGCTTTATAAAGTTGGTGGAGATAGAAAAAACTACCTTCAAATAACCCGGTCCATAGATTTTCGAAATTTGAATTGGAAACAACGAATATTAATTCGCCTTCCAAGGGTTTTTCTTATCTGGGTTACCAAAATCAAGCTTACGCTACAGAATATTGGGGTTTCAGTAAACAGTTATAGTAATTGATCCAGTTTCATACACTTCAGCCATTGCTCCCCTACCGTTTCAAGGGTGAATTTTGAAACGCTAGAAACTGCATTATTTTTACAAGTTTTATAAAGGTCCGGATCATTCACCATACAATCAATACCCTCTTTCATGGCCAACATCTCTTGGTCTTTTATTAAAAGTCCATTATACCTATCCTTAATAATTTCATTGGGCCCGGATTCACAATCATATGAAACTACTGGGGTTCCCAAGGCTAAACTCTCTATCAACACATTGGGGAATCCTTCATATTTGCTGGTGAGTGCTGTGAGATAGGCATTCTTGAAATATGGAAATGGGTTTTCAGTAAAGGGATAAAAATGAACTTCTTTTTCCAAATTCAGTTTACGAGTAAGTTCTTGATATCTGGATACATCCTCTCCTTCTCCAACCAAGACCAAATGAATTCCTTTCTTACGAGCAGAAGACTGATGATATGCTTCTATAAGATGATCAAATTGTTTAATCCCTGCTTGCATTCGGCCAATCCCCAAGATGTATGGAAACTCAACATTATGAGGAGAAGCTGCCAATTTTTGGAGTTCTGCAAAATCCAACCCATTGTAAATGGTATGTACATTCTGATATCCAAAATCGGTTTCTATTTTCTTCTGAAGGGCTTTAGAAACTGCCACAATCCCATAAGACTTTCTATAGATACGAGATGCCTTTTTTTTGTTCTTTGGAAAATAATAATCGGTATTGAAACTCCGAATACTCATAATATAGGGCACATTGTACACCCAATTTGCAATTAAACTTTCCTGTAAGTAGTTATTCTTCACTCGAAAATCAATGATATAATCGAAGTTTTCTTTTTTCAGGTACTTCCTAAGGGCAGAAAGTCGTTTTAGTTTATTGAAAATATCATTGGAAGTGTTTTTAAGAAGCCCCATATTAAATATCTTACCAGCATAGGGATACGTGATTTTATTGGTCACCAAAATATGATGCACCTCAATACCGCGGGTATCCAAAAACTGGGACAACCTTGCTTGGGCTTTCTCTGCTCCCCCATTGCTTAGGGTATTCCCCACTAAAGCAATTTTATATTTGGGTTGTGCCATACGCTTAAAAACTTAACTTTGGGACAAATATAACTTTTATGAAAGTTTTATTATTGGGAGAGTACAGTCGTCTTCACAACAATTTAAAAGAAGGCCTCATTTCTTTAGGTCACGAGGTTACTTTGGTGGGAGATGGCGATGGTTTTAAAAACTTTGAAGTAGATGTTTCCATCCGCCCCTCTTTTTTTACCCTTCCAATCATTGATTTATTTCGGAAAGCATTTTTTCGGGTTTTTAAATTTGACTTGCTAACCTTAGAACGGGGTGTTAAATTTTGGAGAAAGCAGTCTAGGCTTAAAGGATATGATGTGGTCCAACTTATTAATGAAAAGCCTATTAAAACAATGCCATGGTTGGAACGTAGACTCCTAAAAGCTATATTCAAAAACAATAAGAAAATCTATTTACTTTCATGTGGTGCAGATACTTTTGTGGTCAATTTCCTTTTAGCCAAAAAACCCAAATACTCCATACTAACCCCGTATTTTGAAAATCCTGCCCTTAAACCAACGGTTCAATATATTTTGGATTACGGTAAAGAAAGCCACCAAAAGACCCATCAACTCCTTATGAAGCATGTTTCTGGTATCATAGCTTCAGATTTTGACTATGTACTGCCACTTCATGGACATCCAAAATTTAAGGGGCTTATACCCAATCCAGTTAATTTGGATCGTATTAAATACCATCCGCCCGCAATAACCGATACGATTACCCTGTTTTTGGGGATTAATCTTGGAAATCAATTTGCCAAAGGAGTTCCTTATTTTGAAAAAGCATTAGACATCATTGAACATAAATATGGTAACAAGGTGAAGATTGTAAAGGTAACCAGCATTCCTTACAAAGAATACATTGCTTTATTTGATAGTGCCCATATTATACTGGATCAAGTATTTGGTTATGATCAAGGATACAATGCCTTAGAAGCAATGGCTCGTGGCAAAGTGGTATTTACTGGTGCAGAGCAAGAGTTCTTGGAGTATTACGGTGTAAATAATGATGAAATTTGCATCAATGCCTTGCCAAATGTGGATTATTTGGTTTCCAAATTATCATGGCTTATTGAACATCCTGATGATATTTCAAGAATTGGAAATAATGCTAGAAACTTTGTAGAAAAAGAACATGAGTATAAAAAAGTGGCAAAAAAATACCTAGCCACTTGGAATGCCTAATCTGCTTTATATGCTAAAAAATCATTGTATTCACGGATATAGTCTGCTTCCAAAAATTCTCCTGAAGAAAGCACCAGACAAACAGAACCCGAAGAAAAATCATCTAATTCTCTCCAAATTCCTGTAGGAATCAATAAGCCCTTGTTAGGCTTGTTAAGAGTTACTTCTATTTTTTGTTTTCCATCATCCATTACCACTGTAAAGCTACCACTTACCGCTATTAAAAACTCCAACTGATCAATATGGGCATGGCCGCCTCGTGAAGCATTGCTGGGGACATCATACAAGTAATATACCCGTTTCACTGCATAGGGAATTACTTCTTTCTCTATAACAGCCAAATTCCCTCTAGGATCTTCGATCTTGGGAATTTCAATAATTCTAATATCGTCTATACTTGTGTTTTTCAAAATGTATTATTTTTTCATTCGAAAATCTTAAGGCTCTTTTCTATTTGATCTTGTTCTCCTTTCCAATCCCTTGAAATGTTTTCCCGGAGTAGTTTAGCAGGAATTCCGCCTATAAGAATATTTTCTCCCAATGAGGTATAATCTTTATTACAAAGTGTATTGGAGGCAATAGTACAATTATTGGGCGTATGGGTCTTCTGCATAAGGGTTACCCGATTGCTTACAAAATTATAATCCCCAAGCCGAATAGACCCTGTCTTAGGTAGTTTTTCTCCTGTATTGGTATCTATCATCTGGTGGAAATTGGTATCGATCAATTGGCCTTGAGATCCAATTCTAGCATAGGTTCCCAGTACAATGTTTTCGTAACAGATAACTTTTCCATCAGAAGCCAAAGATGCCATATGCCCAAACTCACAATAACCGCCTTCATGAATATATACCAGATAATCTTTGCCAAATTGTGCATAGCCTTTAAAGACTAGTTCGCCTTGTAAATTGATTTCAGAAATACCCCGTTGGCGAGTCCCTTTTTCATAGGCCTGACCAAAACCAATCATTCCTTTTTTTATGGGTGCGTCTATGGTTATTTTTCCTGAAAGACAACTGAATTTCACACTCCCATAGAAGAATACCGGTAATTTCCGCGCAATACTATATGGGAACATCTTATAATTGAAACGCCAAGTCTTTATCCAATTTACAGATCGGATAATTTTCCATCGCATCTTCATGCGTCTATATGCTCCTCTTAACGAACTCATTTTCGTTTTAAATAGTTTTTTACCAGCCCTACAACATCCATTTTTTTATTCAATTGAATAAATGAATATAGGACAGAAATCAGCATCAAAAGTACCAATAAACTATACTTCAGTAAAGGTTTTTCTAAAAATGACGCTAAAAAGGCCGCTCCACAGATGATAAGACATGCTGTAAAAACCCAGTAAAAATCTAGCTTAAAATAAAACCTATAACGATAAAAAGTAATGATTTGTATGGCTACAAAATGAATAACGAAGTATATTAAAAAGCTTATACCCAAACCTAATAATCCATAATACGTATAGCCCAAAATATTGAGGGTGAGCAAAATTACGTTAAATGAAAAAGTGGTTTTTATGAATAAATTGGAATCCCCTTTTGCTATAATGATATACCCTACAGAAAAAGAAACTGCCTTAAAAAACATCCCCAAGATACCCCAACTCACAAAAACAATGGCGGGATCAAACTCCCCTGAATAAAGAATCCTTATAATCTGAGGGGCAAAGGCTATAAAGAACACAATAATGGGAGAGATTAACAACAAAGCTACGTGTGCTTGTTCAAAAACGGTTTGTTGTACTTTTTTAAGGTCATCAACAATTCCAGATAAGCGAGGAAAATAATCGGTAGCCATGGCACTAAATATTAACCCAACATAGGTGTTCAAAATAAGAAACCCTGCATTGTAAAATCCTACCTGATCTACGCCTCCTGTAGCACTGATATATACTTGTAAAATGTAAGCCGCCAATAAGGACATTAATCCACTAATGCTCAACATGATTCCCAAATGAATCATACTTCTCCCTTCTGAAAAAGCAGCTTTGTTTCCTATTTTCTGAATCCTCACTTCACTTTTCAGTGTGTAGTAATGGGTAACCACAAGACTTAAAAGGGTAGATAAGACAATTGCTGGAACAATGGCATCAATACCAAAGAAATAGTATAAAGGAAGGGTTCCTATCAATCCCAAGAAGTTTCCCAATAAGTTAGCTTTTGCTAATGCCTTGTGTTTACGAATTCCTTGTAGTATGGCTAACTTTGCATTAGTCAATTGAATAAAAAGCAAGGAAATAGCAACCCAAATAAACAAAAGGGTGTATTCTTTATTTCCAAAAGCCAATTCGCTCAACCAAGGAGATGTGAGCATGATAAGTAGGGTTCCAACAATTCCAGTAATCCAAGTTATCCGACTTAGAATGGAAATGGTTTTATCTATAACCTCTGGATTTCCCTTTTCCCTAGCATAAGAGATATCTTTAACAGCACTTTTATCTAATCCTAGATTGGTAACTCCATTGGCCATATTAAGGGTTGACATAAAAAGACTGGCAATACCCATCCCTTCAGCGCCAATAAGCAATGCAATTACCTTAGATCGAAGTACAGCGATAAGGATTCCAAAAACTTTTACACCCCCAAAAAGGGAGGTTGCTTTCACCACTTGTCGATATGACTGTTTTTGATCTTCCAAAATCTATGTTATGGATGTTCCCTCGTTACGTTGTTTCTTGAAATGCCTGAATATCAAGAATACCACTACCATGAGATACACAATATATCTAAGTAAGTGTCCTATAACAACTCCCTCTACTCCATATATATGTACCAAAAAATAGGCGAATACAAAAAACAACCCAGTAGATAACAGTTCCGTAAAAATAAAGGTTCGCACCATTTTTTTAGCAATAAACTGATACGAAACCACCATGGCCATTAATCTGATAAAATCACCTACGAGTTGCCATTTAAATAGAGGTTCTAAGGCAAGTTTGTCATGACCTGGAAATACCAAATCTATTATGAAGCTCCGAAGGAAATAAACCAAAATCATCCCTGCCCCAAAAATTGGCAGGAGGGTTTTGTAGATGTTTCCAACTTCCTTAGTGAAATCATTTTGGGTTTTAATCACCGCAAATTTAGGAAGGACATACATGGAGAACAACATGATGGAAAAAGACATGTAGTTCTTAGATAGTGAAGTCATAGCAGTCCAGATTCCCGATCCCTCTTCAGAAATGGCTCTTACAATAACATTCCGTATTTCAATTTCCAAATAATTGAGAACCACCGTTGCAAAAAATGACATCAGGCTAAATGCCAACAATGGTTTTGCCATAGGAACGGTAAAACTCAACTTCCGAAATGGAATGTATTGTTTCAGTTCCTTGAAGAAAATAAGCACCAATACTGAAAACTGAAAAAATGGAGTAATAGCAATGGAGAGCAAAACCCCATCAAAATTCTTCTGATAGACAAAGTAAATGGTAAGTGCCGCTCCTATGAGGTAACTAATTAGATCTATCTTAACGAATTTCTTATACTTGGATAGTCCATTGATTACACCATTAAATATGCGTTGCAACCCAATAAAAGGAACTACCAATGCCGTGAGCTTTATTAAAAAAGTATACTCCCGTGTCTGAAAAAGATAGTCACTTACATAACCCGCACCAAAAAAGAGGACCAAGAAGGAAACTACTACACCTGAGGACCAGAATACAAAAGTGGTTGAAAACACTTTCTTTAACTGTTCATTATCTTCCCTAAATTCGGCTACATACTTTACAATACCATTAAAGACACCCAAGGAGGTGATGGAGGTTAGCATTTGAATCAAATTTCTAAGCTGCCCCATAAGGTGGAACCCAACTTCACCAAAGTACAAACTGATCATCCGCTGAATAAAAAGCGAAATCCCCAACCTGGTAATAATAACGGGAGCATTTAAAGAGGTCATCTTTAAAAGCAAGTTGTTTTTTATAAACTTTGGGATTTTCAAGAATAGTTGTTTAACACGGTTATTATTCGGGTTACATCCCCTTCTGTCATTAATGGACTTATAGGAATACTCACAATGGTTTCGTGTATTTTTTCAGTTATGGGGAAACTGAGTGAAGACAGTTCAGACAGTGCCTTTTGCTTGTGAGGTGGAATGGGGTAATGAACCAAGTGTCCAATTTTATTTGCATCCAGATACGCCTTGAAATGATCCCGTTGCTCAACTCTAACCACAAATAAGTGAAAGACATGTGCATTGGCTCCACGGTACGTAGGAAGTTGAATCTGATCGTTTTTAATTTCTGAAAGGTATTTTTTAGCAATCGTTCTTCGCATTTCATTATCGGCGTCTAAATCTTTTAATTTTATCGATAATAAAGCTGCTTGTATTTCATCTAATCTACTATTTACACCTACCCAATCACTTACATAACGCTGAGAAAAACCATAGTTACGAAGTTTGCCTATAAGCTCGGCCAATTCAGTATCATTCGTAGTTACTGCCCCCCCATCTCCTAATGCCCCTAAATTTTTGGTAGGATAAAAACTAAATCCTGCTGCATCTCCCAAATTTCCAGCTCTTCGTCCATCATCATCTATCGCTCCATGTGCTTGGGCAGCATCTTCAATCACTAAAAGATCATTTGCTTTTGCAAAGTGGTTTATAGCATCCATCGGTGCCAATTGCCCATATAAATGCACAGGCATAATTGCTTTGGTATTAGGACTCATATGACGGGATAAGTGGTCCAAATCAAAATTATAAAGCCCCATTTCCGATTCAACCAAAACAGGAACCATCCCTGCTTGTTTTATACCCAATATGGTTGCGATATAGGTATTGGAAGCCACCAATACTTCATCGCCTTCTTGCATGCGTCCCAATATCTTATAAGCCTCCAAAATGAGCCGAAGAGCATCCAGTCCATTGGCAACACCCACACAGTGTTTTGTCCCACAATAGGAAGCAAAATCGGTTTCAAACTGATTTATTTTATTTCCTAAAATATAATAGCTCGAATCCAGAAAATCCTTGAAAACATCTTGGAATTTGGAATCGTAACGTGCATTGATCTTATGTAAATCTAGAAATGGAATCATACAAAAACAGCGTCTAAAAGGCTATGGTTTTTTGTGTCAATGGTATAGGATTGTTGAATCACTCCTCTTCCACCAAAGGTTTCTTTCCAGTACAAAAGCCCTTCGTTTATTTGAAGGCCTTTGTTTTCATCAGATACCCCAAAATCAAAATACTGCTTATCCTTATAACGGTCTGTGATGAGGTTGTGGAACAAATAATCCAAGCTCCCCAGTTGTTGTCTTTGGGTATTGGCCGAAATGTACTGTACATGGGCAAGATGATGATTTTCGAAAATCGTTGCTCCTGCGACTAAGGTTTCTCCATCATAGACATTGAATTGGCGAATATGATCTGGAAAGCGTTTTGCTAGTAATTCAATTTCCTCAAGACTATGAACAGGTTTTGCATCATGTCGCTGAGAAAGGTTCGGAATTAATATCTGCTCCCAAAAATCTTTGAAAAAGGCTTCTTCCTTAATGACCAGTCTAGCTTTTTGTGCCTTTTTTACCCCTTCTATCCTATTGGATTGAATTTTAATGGGATTCCTCATATCAATGGTACAAAGAAGTCCTGCACGGTACATTTGTGCTTTTGACAAAAACAAAAGATAATCAATTTCGTCTGATGGATATAACTGGTAGATCTTTGGAATCAATTTTAAATGTAGCTTCTGAAATCCATTTTGGTTCAAAAATTTTAAAACAGAGCTAAACATAGATAGGATTTCCTTGAACTTGATCTTTCTTTGCAATAGTAATCCTCCATAGGAAAGCCCGTTATGAGAATAAACCTCATCTCCATCTCGATGCATAGGCATAAGTCCTACCAACTTTCCCTTTTGATAGATTAATAAGGAATGATCCTGAAAACGGTCACTATGGTAATCCATAAAATCTCTATAGAAAAGGAATGAGCTGTTTTTAGACTCCCTAACAAAGGTATCCCACTGAGCTTTGTCGTTTTTAGTATATGGTTTTATAGTATCGATAGATCAATAATTATTGGAAATGTATCACATTTTTTCGAAAACGTACTCTCCTTGGTCGTTTATGAGTTTTGAAACGCCCTTAAAGAACGAATTCTTATAGAATAGATTGTAGCTGGAATTATCCTCCATATGGTTAAGCAATGATTCGTCTTCACTCAAGGCCGCAAAAAGGACTCTAAATACATTTACGTTGGTTTTTAATTCAGAATCAAAACCTTCGGGTAAATTTCCATTCCATTTTATAGCTGCTAAGGCAGAGAATATAGATTCAATGTGCTCTTCTTTTTGAGTTGTATACATTTCATGGTCACTTTCCATTCCAACCCAACCTCCATGATCGGCCAAAATAATGATGATCGCATCGGGATCATTTTCTTCAATAAAACCAACTGTTTGCGTAACCCATTCATTGGCTTCCTTTACATGAGCAATGTATTTCATACGCTCCGTATTTACTCGATCTTCTTTGGCATGGAATCCAATATGGTGTGGCAATAATTTTTCGATAAAAAAGAATTTTGGGCGATTTACATTTTTATGTACAGCATCTTGTAAATCTTCAAAAACATCTCTTTTAATAAGGGTTCCTCTTGAAAAATAAGGAATCTCTTCTGGTAAAATATTGTATTGTTGAAAAGCGGGTTGTGTTTTATTTTGTTGAAAGTATTCGTTCTCCGTAATGAGGTGTGTTTGATAGTTATTATTGTTGAATATGTTGACTACAGGGTTATCTGCTACAATAATTTCCCTAGCGTAAGGCATTTCGAAAGAAGGAAAAAGTGAAGAAGTGAAAGCATGCTGCCGCATCGCCATTAAAGATGCATTGGAATTTAAACTTGCAGGATAATTACTTCTAAACCCATCATAAATTGTAAAGTCTTCGCTTTTCAGCCAATCATATAGAGGACTTTGGTATCCATAAGCATCACTTTTCATGGTTTGTTCTGCAACATAACCATCGGGTTGTATGAAATAGACGTTGGGTGATTTTACAAATTTAACCTGTTCAATAGCATCGGGTTGCTGTAACCAGGAACGCTGCGTAAAATGATCTAATGACTTATATACTAATTTAAAAAAAGGCAATACACTCACTATTAAAATGAGCGGCAATAGTTTTTTGTATTTCTCGTGGAGTTTGATTGAAACAATTCCTGAAGCCAATAATATGGCCAACATTAATTTCTTCTTTATTTGAAGCGATGAAGCAAACAAAAGAAGGGAGAGGGTGAGAAAAACAATAGTAGTAAAAAGAAGTTGTTTCTTGTATTTTTTCATAAAAGGGACAAGTCTAAACCCCAAAAACAATAATACAAAAGCAACAACAGGAATTCCGATAAAAATTGCTAAGAAAACACCCCAATGCTTCCAAGAATTGGTTGCATAAAAATTATTGGAAACATAAAAAAGAAGGGGGTATAGCCCTGTAATGACACCCAAAATCAATGGATTGGGATCTTTTTTATTCCACATATTCTTTATTATTTCTAACAATGTATTTTGGAAGAATTTATTTGAAAGATAAAAGTAGTAATTCTTAAAATCACTTAGGCTTAGTGATTCAATTTATTCAGATTCTTTTCCTACAAATTCGCAAACAATGGCTCCAGCATTATCAATATACCGGTATGGTCCTTTTTGGGGCACCCCTTTATTAAGAATACAATAACTACCATCATTCTGAAGTGAATTCAATAGTGATAAATCTTCACTTAATTCTGCAAAAATTATCCTAAATACGTTGACCGAGCTTTTTAACTCAGTATCGAATGTTGGATTTTCCCCATTAGGCCACTTAATAGCACACAAACTTGCAAAAAGAGAATAAATATCATCCCTGTTGGAGGTTTTCCTATACATCTCCCTAGAATACTCAAGACCTACATAACCCGCATGATCAGAAAGAAGGATGACCAATGCATTGGGATCGTTTTCTTCTATGGTAGTAAGCATGGTGGTAAGACGCCTATTTGCATATTTCAAACTTTCTTTCCATTCGTCTTTTTCTATTTCACTCCCTTTCGTCCCACTTTTGTTATTTGCTATATGCCCTGGGTTAAAAATTTCAATAAAAAAGAATTTAGGTTGGTTTCCTTCCATTTTTATTTGCTCCTCCAGATCCACTTGTACATCTCTCTTTCTTCTAAACCCGGAACCTATAAATGGTACTTCAAGACTTCCAAAATTACACGCATCATAGCCCATCTTGGGTCTATTAAGCAAAATATAGGGTGCCTCTAAGATTAAATGGGTTTTATAACCATTGTTCTTAAGTATATGAAGGACGCTATTTTCTGAAACCAATGTTTTACGGGCTTTCAATTTGGCACTTGGATGTGTTCCATAATTGAAATAGTGATGCTTCATGCTAAAAATAGCTGTGTTAGAAGCCAAAGTAGATGGGTAGCTGCTTCTAAAATTAGCGTATTCCTTAAAGTTTTGGGATTTCAAAAAAGATCGAAAATCATCATTATCAATTTCATAGTGTCCCTTGGCGACCTCTTCGAAATTGACATACCCATCGGGTTGAATGAAATAAATGTTAGGCTTCTTTTTTAGCACAATCTCTTCTATAGCATCTGGTTGTTGTAGCCAAGCCATAGAAATATTAGCATATTTCATCATTTTGGGCACTAGACTAAATAGCCCGATAAAGGCCAGCAAGAATTGTAGCGCAATAAACTTCTTATAGTCCTTATATAGGAAAAAGGAAAAAGGGATAACGGCCACAAACGTAGCTAAAGCTAACTTCTTTTTTAATTGTGCATGAACACTTATTTCCGCAAAAAGCAGAAACACAAAAATCGTCAGGAAAAATAATCCGTATTTACGCCATTTTTTAAGCGGCTCCTGTTTGGATATTCTATAAAGGAATAAAAACAAAAGGGCCGGTGCCACTATAAACAAACCTGTAAAGAACAAAAAATGAGACCAAGAGTTCACTAATTGAAAATTATGGGTGTAATAAGATATAAAAGGATATAATCCTGTGGCAACACCTGCTAGGATAGGGTACTCACTATCATCATTCAATCGGCTAAGAAACGTATGGCGTAATTTCTTCAAATCACTTATTTCGGTTTTCAAATAAATACAGTACTCTATTAGAATCTGCTATGAACTCTTTTTTCAAAAGTTTGAAATGGGTTTCGTACCCTTTTTCAAAAGACTCTAAATTATAAAAATTGAAATGATCCTTAAATTCTCGTTTTCTCACCAATAAGCTTTCCACCCAAGAATCCTCCCTTTTGGGGAATTCTATAATTAAGAACTTGGAAAATTTACTGAAAAAAGCAGCTGACTTTTCAAAGGGAACATTGCCAGATAAAGTTATATGATGAATGAGTGCCAAGGCCATTACCACATCTGGAGCATAATTCACCAGTCTATCTATAAGAGAATCCCTTTCTGTATTGTTAAAACCTATACCAGGAACAGGTTGAAGGACATCACAAACAAACGGGAGCATTTTCTGCTCTCCATTTTTTTGAACTTGATGGTAATTATATTCTACTGCATTACTATCAATATCGGTTACAATAAGTTCGTCTACTTTATCCATAATGGCACGACCAAAGGTGCCGTCGTTTCCACCTACATCTATCACCTTCTTAGCAGACAACGAAGTTACCCAATCTTGGATAAGTCGTTTTTTATCGTTGAAGGCTGTATCATTATAATTTATTTTTTGATAGTAATCACCCCATTCTGTTTCTCCACCACAGGTTAATTTCTTGATATAATCAAAAAGCGAGGTGATGATATTCTCCTGTGCTTTTTTTGATAGGGTAGCAATTTTAGTCTCTGCTTTATAATCCTCATGGTGTTTCTGTTCCAATTTTGCCAACAAATGAATGTTCGTATACAATACAGAACTAAACTTGGTCTTGGCAGGAAGTAAGGAGGAAATCAATTGAATAGGAATACCGTCTATATGAGTTTGCATCATTTTTATCATTTCCATTCCATGATACTTTGCCAATACCAATGGCCCTAGAAAATGTGTAATGAATTGTTTATAGGCACGCCACGGGGTTCCTTCTTCATACAAATCGAAAGAAAGTGTGTCTATAAAAACCGCTTTTCCTTTATGAAAAGTAACATTATAAGCTGAAGCATCTTTTAAGATAAAACCTTTTGAAAGTGCAAACTTCTGAATCTGCAATGTAAGCAAGGCAGCATGTTTGTATTGTTCAAAACTCCACTCATAAGGGTGGGTGATAAAAGAAATGGGTTCAGGAGTAATAATCACTTTATCCTCAGAAACAGAAGTTTCATCATGAGGAATAAGCAATCCCTTTTTTATTAAGGTGTCAAAAAATCCTGAATCTTTTAATTGATTGTATTGAGGGAAATAAATAGGGTTTATTTTCCTGCGTAAGATAGAACCATCCCAATACACATGTCCCGATGGATCTCGGAAAGAGGCTTCATGAACAATGGATGATTCATTAAAGTCATTTGGCATCTTCGTCATCGATATCTATAGAATCGTAGTTGTCATCTTCTTCTTTAATCAATCCCAAAAATGATTTGATCTTATACATGACATTTTTCGAAAACAAAAGAATCCCTGCGGCCGCTGCTACTACAGCCTGAGCTATCATAGCACCCAAACCCGGATCGAAATAGAGGAATATCATTAAAAATTTACTCATTGGTAACTATTAAGAAATGTAAACTTAACAAATTAAGAGTACAAAAGTAAGACTATCAAGCGGTTTGCAATGGAAAATGAGAACTTTTTCATTTCTATGAGCAAAAAGAAGTCTAATCGGAGTACAAAAAGCAAAATATGTGTAGCTTTATCCGTTCCCAAAAAAGTATACTTAAAGTCATGAAAGAACGGAGCATAGCATTGGGTAAGTTCAACATTTCATTCCTTAACGCCATTCTACTGGCTGTTTATACGTGTGTATTTATATACCTAATAAACGTTCCTGCAATTTACTCGCCTGCAACAAACAGCTATTGGTATGTAAACATTAATAGATATCCTGTTTATGTTATTTTTTTGCGCGGTATGAACTTTGTTTTTGGAAGGGAACTTTATGACATTTCCATTGTCACTTTTCAATTGCTCTTTGCATTAGCTGGAATTCATTTTTTCTATAAAAGGGTACTCTCTATTTTCAGTTTGAATATTGTAGCCAAAATTATTTTATTGGCGACCTTGCTTCTCCCCCTATTTCCGTCCATTTACTCAGCTAATAATATTTGTTCTGAAGGACTATCCTACCCTTTTTTCCTGTTTCTTATGTACTTCGCCCTTGGGTTCTTATTTAAGGATCGGCACAAGGATATTTTTCCAATGCTTATTTCATATATATTCCTAGTGCTAACTCGAGGACAATTTTCAATAACCATTCCTATTTTCATTCTTATTTTCATCCTTAAGTATCGAAAAAAGATATTCCGTCGTCCACACCTAATACATCTCATCCTTTTATTGATCATACCCTTTGTTTCCAACACTTTAGATAGTACCTACCGGAAAATAATGCATGATCAATTCGTGACAACCCCTTTTAGCTATATCAATGCAATTACCCTACCATTGTACGCTTCTCATAAGTCTGATAGTATTTTGTTTGACGATCCAAATCACAAAGAAATTTTCTTGAAGTCTTATGAACGAATCGACAGTTTGGGGTTATTAAGCTCTCGGGTAGAAGGAAGTTATCACGACAAATACCAATTATTTCACAACAATTTTCCTGCCATCTGCAACCTTAATTTCTATGAAAAAGGAAGGGATCATTATTATGAACTGCACGGTAACTTCTTTAAAAGCCATGTGGATATTGAAGTTGCAGCAAAAAGAATGATGCCAAAGCTTGTTAAGCAGCACTTCAAAGATTTTGTGGGATTATATACGGCTAACGTAATCTATGGTTTCCGCTCTATTTTTATATTGCTATTATTTGTTGTTATTGGTATATATTCTGGTTGGAAAACGTTGAAAAAATATGAACTGAAGGATGCATTCATATTTTTCGGGTCTCTCCTAATACTCATAAATGCCTTATTGGTAGCTTTTGTGGTACATACCATTATCCGCTATCAATTTTACTATATTCCATTTGCTTTTCTAATTTTGACACTCCTATTTAATAAGATCTATGCCAGATACAAAACCAGAACTTAGTGTTGTAATGCCTTGTTTGAACGAGGCCGAAACATTGGAAATCTGTATTCGAAAAGCCCAAGGCTTTTTCGAAAAGGAGGGAATCCATGGTGAAGTTGTCATCGCAGATAATGGAAGTACAGATGGATCTCAAGAAATAGCATCCAAGCTAAACGCACGTGTCATACCTGTTAAAGAAAAGGGGTATGGAAATGCGCTAAAAGGAGGTATTAATGCTGCACATGGTGATTATGTAATGATGGGTGATGCAGATGATAGTTACGATTTCAGCAACATGATGCTCTATGTAGATAAGCTACGGGAAGGTTATGATTTGGTTATGGGAAATCGATTTAAGGGTGGCATAAAAAAAGGAGCCATGCCTTTCCTTCATAAATACCTAGGAAACCCTGTACTATCATTTATTGGAAGGCTCTTTTTTAATATTAAGATTGGAGATTTTCACTGTGGTCTTCGGGGATTCAGTAAAGTTGCTTATGAAAAAATGGAACTTAGGACCACAGGTATGGAATTCGCTTCTGAAATGGTGGTAAAGGCCAGTCTCAAAAAACTCAAAATAGCAGAAGTACCCACAATACTTTCTCCAGATGGACGATCCCGACCTCCTCATCTCAATACTTGGAGTGATGGTTGGCGGCATTTGCGATTTTTATTGCTCTACAGCCCAAAATGGCTTTTCCTGATCCCAGGAATGTTACTGTTTTTTTTGGGACTTATTTTGTCTAGCGCACTCATTGTAAAGCCCTTTACTATTGGAACTGTTACGTTTGATGTGCATACCCTTTTGTTTACCGCATTGGGAATGTTGGTGGGGTTTCAATTTATTATATTCTATGGATTGACCAAGGTGTATACCATAGAAAATGGATTGCTTCCCAAATCGAAAAAATATGATAAGCTGTTCCAATTTATCAATCTGGAAAAAGGGTTGATTGTAGGTGCCATTTTAATACTGGCTGGGGTTTCCCTAGCTATTATCGCTTATCTAAACTGGCAAGAAATAAACTTTGGCGATATTACCAACTCCAATACCTTACGGATGGTCATAGCCTCTGCAGCAACCATTTTACTGGGTGTTCAGATATTACTTTTTAGTCTGTTCTTTAGCGTCTTGGGACTTAAGAAATAACCTAATTCTTATTTCTTTTTCGGTCTACCTCTTTCAAGAGGATTTTACGCAAACGAAGATGACTGGGAGTTACCTCTACATATTCATCTTTCTGAATGTACTCCAAAGCCTCTTCTAAAGAAAACTTGATCGCAGGTACAATTCGCGCCTTATCATCTGCTCCAGCAGAACGTACGTTCGACAGTTTTTTAGTCTTGGTTACGTTTATTGCCATATCGTCCTGTCGTGAGTTTTCTCCAATTACCTGTCCTTCATAAATATCTTCTCCCGGATCGATAAAAAAGCGGCCTCTTTCTTGAAGTTTATCAATAGAATAAGGAATTGCAGTCCCTTTTTCCATAGACACCATACTTCCGTTCTGACGTTCAGGAATTCCTCCTTTTAAAGGTTGATATTCTAAAAATCGATGAGTCATAATGGCTTCTCCAGCAGTTGCTGTAAGAAGATTGTTTCTAAGCCCTATGATGCCTCGAGATGGAATCACAAACTTACAGATCATACGTTCTCCTTTAGCCTCCATGCTTACCATTTCTCCTTTTCTAATGGTCACCATATCTATAGCTCTTCCGCTTACAACTTCAGGAAGGTCTATAGTTAATTCCTCTACAGGTTCACATTTTACTCCATCAATTTCCTTGATGATTACCTGGGGTTGTCCAATTTGTAGCTCATATCCTTCCCTACGCATGGTTTCAATCAATACAGAAAGGTGCAAAACCCCTCTTCCAAATACCATGAATTTATCAGCACTATCTGTAGCCTCTACACGTAATGCAAGGTTCTTTTCCAATTCTTTTTCTAAACGTTCCTTGATATGTCTAGAAGTCACAAACTTTCCATCTTTACCAAAGAAGGGAGAATCATTGATGGTAAACAACATACTCATGGTAGGCTCATCAATTGCAATGGTCTTTAATCCTTCTGGAGTTTCAAAATCGGCTACAGTATCTCCAATTTCAAATCCTTCCAGACCTACCAAAGCACAAATATCTCCAGCATTTACTTCTGCCACTTTCTTTCTTCCAAGCCCTTCGAAAGTATGTAATTCCTTGATTCTACTCTTTAGGATTTTACCATCTCGTTTTACCAAAGAGACATTCATATTTTCAGTAAGCTTTCCTCGCTGTAGGCGGCCTATGGCAATACGTCCTGTAAATGATGAGAAATCCAAAGAGGTAATTAACATCTGAGAAGTTCCCTCCGTTACTTTTGGAGAAGGAATATGTTCCAATACCATATCTAAAAGAGGTTCAATAGAGTCTGTTTCATTTTGCCAATCCGTACTCATCCAATTGTTCTTTGCTGAACCATATACGGTTGGAAAATCCAATTGCCATTCTTCAGCACCCAATTCGAACATTAAGTCAAACACTGCTTCATGTACCTCATCAGGCGTACAATTTTCCTTATCTACTTTGTTTACTACTACACAAGGTTTCAATCCTAGTGAGATAGCTTTTTGAAGCACAAAACGGGTTTGCGGCATCGGTCCCTCAAAAGCATCTACCAACAACAAAACACCATCGGCCATGTTCAACACACGTTCTACCTCACCACCAAAATCGGCGTGACCAGGGGTATCAATAATGTTAATCTTGGTATTCTTATAGGTAACAGAAACATTTTTGGAAGTAATGGTAATTCCACGCTCCCGCTCCAGATCATTGTTGTCCAAGATCAATTCGCCGGTTTTTTCGTTCTCACGAAACAGACTACAGTGATGCATAATCTTATCTACCAAGGTCGTTTTACCGTGGTCTACGTGAGCAATGATTGCGATGTTTTTGATTTCCATTTTATTAGCTTTCAAGAAGATATATAGTACCCCCTTCATTTTAAGGGTGCAAAAGTACGGGTATTAAATGGATTTTATTGCAGAAGTGTCATTAATATTAAATGAGTTAGTTTAAGATATGGTATGTACCCCTTTGGAATTCTTTATCTTTGCCTCGAAAATTGATTCTTTATATGCAACTCAATCAAGTACCCAAACTAAAAAATACCGATTCCGATAATTTCTTTCTTTTGGCAGGCCCCTGTGCTATTGAAGGTGAAGATATGGCGATGCTTATTGCCGAAAAAATTGTTGCCATCACTGACCGACTGGGAATCCCTTTTGTTTTCAAAGGGAGTTTTAAAAAAGCCAATCGAAGTAGGATAGATAGCTTCACTGGGATTGGGGACGAAAAAGCACTAAAAATCCTAAGAAAGGTTTCCGAAACTTTTGATGTGCCAACTGTAACAGATATTCATGAAGTAAGTGATGCTGCCAAAGCTGCTGAATATGTAGATGTACTTCAAATCCCTGCTTTTTTGGTTCGGCAGACCGATTTGGTGGTAGCTGCCGCCCAAACTGGTAAAACCGTTAACCTAAAAAAAGGGCAATTTATGAGCCCAGAATCAATGAAATATGCGGTACAAAAAGTATTAGATAGCGGTAATGAAAAAGCCATGATCACAGATCGTGGATCTATGTTTGGATATCAGGACATGGTGGTAGACTTTAGAGGTATTCCTACCATGAAGAGCTACGCTACTACTGTTTTAGATGTAACCCATAGCTTACAACAACCCAACCAATCTGTAGGAGTTACAGGAGGACGTCCAGAAATGATTGCCACCATAGCCCGTGCTGGAATTGCCGTAGGTGTAGATGGATTATTTATTGAAACTCATTTTGACCCTGCCAATGCCAAAAGTGATGGTGCCAATATGTTGGATCTAAGTCGACTTGAAAAATTATTGAGCGATTTGGTGGCTATCCGAAAAACCATCAATCATTTGTAATATTTCTTTTCGCGGACCGTATACGCTTCCAATAACAAATCTACCAACACTTCTTCGTTTAAATCTTTTTCCGAAAAATAACGAAGTGATTTCATGTGTTTCCTATTTTCGGAAACCAAATGTTCTTTGTGTTTTGTAAGATGTGTTCCATGCCAAAAACCAACATCTACGTAGTTTCGGGTCTGATTAAGAAATACGAATCCCTGTTTTCCATTCAAATAATAAAATGGGATTTTCCATTTAAACAGTAATTGAGCATCTGGAATGGTTGCCTCTATGATGAGTTGTAGTCTTAATAATATAGACTTAAAGGGCTCTTTTTGATTTAGGATATAGTCTTCGGCTGGATTCATGGAACTAAAATAAAAAAAGGTTGCCCATTGAGAACAACCTTCTAGACCAAATAATCGTGTAAATTAACTCCCCAATTAATTTCTCAGCCGATTATTATTAAATAAATTAAGTCGAGACTTATACATTTCAAAGATGCATGTAATATATAACCCATACAAGAGGGTTTTTCCTGTTTTTTTAAATGGTTTTTCCTGTTTGTTAAATTATTTACAAAATGGATTTGTGAAAAGATAATTTTATTTACTTTGCATTTCAAAGTACTTTATTATGAGTGAGCAAGATTATCTAAAAGACATAAGTGAAATTAAAAATTTAATGAACCGCTCTTCCCGTTTTATCTCTTTAAGCGGACTTTCAGGAATATTTGCAGGAATCTATGCACTTATAGGAGCCTCTATTGCTTATTTCTTTTTATTACCTGAAGGTGAATACGTAGTGTTGCATAGTTGGAATTTTAAAATGCTCATTGGACTCCTCATAGCCGTTGCTGTATTGAGTGTGGTTACTGCCTATCTTCTTACCACGCGAAAAGCAAAAAAGAACAATGCTAAGATTTGGGATGCCACTACAAGAAGGCTACTTTTTAACTTTCTTATACCTCTAGTAACTGGGGGAATTTATATTTTAATCAAACTAAACAGTCAACATTATGGTTTAACTGCTTCCTTAATGCTTATATTTTATGGGTTGGCACTTGTAAATGCATCTAAGTATACCATAGGGAATGTAAAGTACTTGGGCTATATAGAAATTGTTGCTGGACTTACATGCGCAGCCTTTCCCGGATATGGTTTTTGGTTCTGGATTTTTGGGTTTGGAGTTATGCATATAGCATATGGAAGCTTCATGTGGATACAAGAGAAAAAATGACGCTGTGGGTATTATAGAAAACATAAATAAACTATTTGACCACCGAATACGATTGGGTATTATGTCCATCCTAATGGTGAACGAAGATGCCGATTTCAATAGACTTAAAGAACTATTGGAGGTAACCGATGGTAATTTGGCCAGTCATCTAAAAGCACTGGAAAAGGAAGGATATATTTTGGTTCAGAAACAATTCATAGGTCGTAAACCCAATACCCGTTATAGTGCCACCAAATTAGGGAAGAATGCCTTTAAAAAACACATAGAAGCATTGGAAAAACTGATTCGCAAAAAATAATTTTTTTATCTATTCACTTTGAAATTCAAAGTACTTTATGAAAACATTAAGAAAACAACTTATTCATTGGCTCTTCGACAAGTCCATGATACTTTATTGTCGCTTTAAAAAGAAACAGCCATGGGGAATCTCGGTTTCACAACTCCTAACCATGCCAAAAAACACCTTTGGTTATGAACTGGGATTGTTTCTTTCCACACATGGGTTCAGACTCATTCCAAAAGTAGAGCGCCATGATGCATATCACGTGCTTTGCGGTTATGGAACTACCGTAGAAGATGAAATAGCCCTACAGTATGCTTGTTTCGGAAATGGTAAAAAGACACCCTACCTATATGGTGTACTATTTCTGGGAACAATCATCCTACCTGATTACTTACCCTACTATTTCAAGTCTTATCGCTTCGGAAAAAGGGCGCATTCTTTTCATCATTTCGATTTTAAAAAAATTCTCCCGTTGGATTTTAACGAATTTAGGAGCACTCTTTTTTCTGAATCCATACTTCAGGAAATGAACACTTTTAGAATATCCCTATCCACACAACCTTTCAATCACATACACTCATGAAAAAAAAGAACGGCATCATGGTATCTTTAAAATCTGCCAAAAGGATTGCGCTTACTTTCTTTAGTATTGGCACTCTCTTATTCCTCATTCAGCTCCTGTTCAGTGATGGTTTTGGAATTGCCTTTTTAGGTATGCTATTCATTGTAATTGCAGTAGCATTCAACAGCATTGTTTTACTACTGCTCATTATAGATCTATTACGGAAGGATCTTCTGGAGTCCTTTATTGGCATTTGCATCATACTAGCCAACATTCCCATAGCTCTGGGGTATGTATACATTCTACTTGAAGTCATAAAATAACTTTTTCATTAACACTAAAAACAAAAATATGGAACCTAAAAAATCGAAATTCTCATCTTGGTTACGTAACTCCATCACTGCTCGTATGCTTGTAGTTGGTTTTCTATTAATTGTATTACTTATTCCTTTGGAATTTGTAAAGAGCCTTATTACTGAGCGTTCCTTTAGACAACAGGAAGTTGTTGAGGAAATCAATAGTAAATGGGGAAATGAAGTGATCTTATCTGGGCCAATTTTAAAGGTTCCGTACAAGACCTATAAAGAGGAAAAGGTATTTATACAGAAAACTCAAAGTTTCGAAATAAAGACTGAGGAAATTCTAAACCACGCATATATTTTCCCAGATAAGCTAGACATCGATTCTCAAGCCAATATTGCTGAAAATCCTTTAAAAAGAGGCATTTATGAATCAGTTGTTTTTACAAGTGATCTAAATATATCTGGGAATTTTCCTAAAATCGATTTATCTGAAGAAGACATTGAGCCAACCGATATTATCTGGGATAAGATTTCGGTACTCATAAAAACATCCAACTTAAAGGGAATTAGAAATACCCTAGCCCTTCAATTGGGATCAGAAACTTTGGCAATGAATCCAAAGTACTCTCAAAACTATATGAACACCGTAGAAAGTGATATTGCCAAGGGATATGGCATAGACCAAAACACCTCCGTGCCTTTTCAATTAACCCTAAAAGTAAATGGAAGCGAGAGTTTAAAGTTTATCCCCATTGGTAAAGAAACAACCGCTAGTTTAAAGTCTAACTGGAATTCTCCCAGTTTTGATGGCAACTATTTACCCGAAGAACGAAACATTACCGATACGGGATTTACGGCTTCTTGGACCGTTTTACAGATCAACCGTCAGTTTCAACAACAATTTTTCAACAATCTGCCTGATCTTATAGAATTTGCGTTTGGAACAAAACTTATTGTCCCGGTAGACGAATACCAAAAAAGTGAGCGGACTGCCAAGTATGGGCTCATGGTCATAGGGCTTACGTTGTTAGTATTCTTGCTTATTCAACTGGTTAGCAAAATATACATTCACCCCTTTCAATACATCATGATTGGTCTTGCTTTGGTCATGTTTTATACGTTGTTAATCTCCATTAGTGAGCATAGTAGTTTCTTAAAAGCATATGGCAGCTCTTCACTAGCTGTATTGGGGCTTATTACTCTTTATTCCAGAGCAGTTTTAAAGGGCTTTCGATTCCCTCTGCTTATTAGTGCTTCCTTAGCATCTCTTTATGGATTCATCTACGTAATCATTCAATTGGAAAACTATGCTTTATTGGTTGGAAGTATTGGCCTATTCGCCATATTGGCCATTATCATGTTTGTTTCCAGAAAAATTGATTGGGGCAACGAATAATCTAAAATAAATCCATTGTCAGGTTGAACTTGTTGAAGCCTGACAGTGGATCTTTTTATATGAAACGATATTTCACCATTTTCACATTGTTATTGATCACCGAAGTTGCCATTGCCATCTTCCACTTTCATCGTTTTGTTCGTGGTTTCTTGGGTGATGTATTGGTAATTCCCTTACTCTATTCTTTGCTGAGAGGTAGCACAAAACTTTCTGTAAAGAAAGCAGCAATTACCGTCCTTTTTGTAGCATTCACAATAGAGTTTTTGCAATATTTCACTATCGCAGAAATCCTAGGCATACAATCTAAAATACTTAAGACAATGTTAGGAACATCCTTTGATCCTTGGGATCTTTTAGCATATACTCTTGGGTTTATACTCATATTACTTTTCGAAAAAAAACATTCGCTATGGAAAAAATAAAAGATATTGTGATTTCAAATTTCACAACCTTATTCTCATTACTCCTACTTACGGGTATCAGTCTATTTTTGTTAATGATAAGACTCAAGTTAACCCATTCGTTTTTCTTATTGTTTTTGGTTTGGAATTTATTCCTCGCAGCCATATATGGTATCTCGTTTTACCTTACTCATGCAAAACAGCTTCCCAGGTGGAAAATGATTGTTGTTTTCTTCATATGGTTATTATTTCTACCTAACGCTCCATATATCCTCACAGATTTTATCCATTTAGCCCATTTAAAATCAAACTTTAAAATATTGGATGTCGTTCTCATCCTATCATTTGCGTTAACTGGGCTTTACTTCTATGTATTGAGTATGAAAACCATGAAAAATGTACTACGCTCTTACCTTTCAAAAAAGCACCTAAACATCTTGTTCTTTTGTATTCCATTTTTATGTGGTTTCGGGATTTATCTAGGTCGGTTTCTACGATGGAATAGTTGGGATATCATCCAGAATCCTTTGGGATTGCTAAAAGACCTTTTTGAAATCATGATCATGCCCCATAATCATGCACTTGCGTGGGGTACTACATTCTCTTTCGGGATTGGGCTTTGGCTTCTTTATAGATTCTTCAAAAAATTTCTTTCCACTAGTGAAAATTTAGTGTAATTTGAAATTCAAATAAATCTTAAAAAAGCATATGAACTTCAGAAATGCCTGCCTGCTACTTACCCTCTTAATTTCAAACATCTTATACGCTCAATTGAAAAAAGAAGTCGTATTTGGGGAGTTATCTTATGAGGACAAAGAGTTTGAAAACTATCCGAAGGATCCCGAAGCAGAAGCTGTTGTTTTATATTCAAAAGGTAAAGTATCTATCAAACTTACCGAACACAGATACCTTAGATTGGTTAAGGTAGTTCACAAAAAAATAAAAGTCTTGGATGTTAGACGATTTGAAGGCTCCACCATAGAGATCCCATATTATAGAGGTGAAAAAACAGGTGAAAGTGTAACCAATATAAAAGCGGTAACACATTATAACGGAACTAAGATCTATGTAAATAACAAGAACATTTATACGAAAGATCAATCTGAGCATTGGCACATTCAATCCTTTACCTTTCCTAATGTGAAAAATGGCAGTATTCTAGAATACACCTATACCATAGAGACTCCTTACTTCAACACCTATCAATGGGAATTTCAAGAAGATTATCCCACCATACTTAGTGAATTCACTTCCCAAATTCCTGGAAATTACACGTATAGGATTGGCCTCTTTGGTGAAAGAAAATTGGACTCTCATGATACTTCTATAAAACTCAATTGTTTTTCTGTAGATGGGTATGGAGATGCAGCAGATTGCACATATGAATATTATATGATGCAAGATATACCAGCTTTCAAGGAAGAAGACTTTATGCTTTCCCGAAATAACTATATCTCAAAAGTGAAATACGAACTTAAGGAAAGCTTTGATTTTACTGGTAAACGAACCAAACATACTAAAGATTGGAAGGATGTTGACAAAGAATTTCGTTATGACAAAGAAATGGGAAGACAGCTAAAATTCAGGTCACTCTTTGAAAACAACTTACCTAGTCATATCTCGGCCATTTCAGATCCTATTGAGAAAGCCAAAGCAGTATATTATTTTATACAGGATCACTATGCATGGAATGGTAATTATAGAATTTTCAATGACATTGATGTTAAAAAGGCTTTCGAATCCAAATCAGGAAACATTGCCGAAATCAATCTTTCCCTCATCAATGCATTGCGTGCCATGGGCTTAAATGCAGAGTTGGTTTTAAGTGCTACAAGAGATTCTGGTATTCCTAACCAGCTATATCCTGTGCTTACTGAATTTAATTATGTAATGGCATGGTTAAAAATTGGAGATCAAGAGTTTTATTTAGATGCTACAGATAAACACACCCCTTTTGGAATTGTTCCATTCCGAGTTTTGAACTCAGTGTCTCGTATTATGGACTTCAAAAATGGCAGCTACTGGCATCCAATTATTCCATATCAAAAGAACTTTATCTATATAAAAAATGAACTCTCAATTGATCCCGATGGACTCATTTCTGGAAAGGTAGAAGAACAACACCATGGGTATTTTGGAAAACTTAAAAGATATGAGATAGAGGGTAACAATGAAGAAACGTATCTAAGCAATAAAGAATCACGTAATGAATCCTTGGAAGTGTCCGAACTCAAGATAGGAAATCAAAAAAAGCTGGAAGAAAACCTAAAGGAACAATACCTCGTAGAACTAGAAGCCGAAGTGATTGGTAAAGAATTTTATGTTCCTACCTTCTTCTTAATGGAATACCTTAACGAAAATCCGTTTAAACTAGAAAATCGGGATTATATGGTAGAGATGGGATATCCTATGAACTTCACATATCTTTCTCGTATTTCGGTAGATGAGACCTTAAATGTAAAAGTGCTTCCAAGTAACAAATCCATAAAATTGCCTGACAACTCTGGAGTCTGTACAGTGGTATATTCTCACTCTCAAAATATGATTAATGTTCGTCTTAATTTCAAACTAATTAAGCATGAATTTGCTCCAGAATATTATCCTTCTTTAAAAGATTTCTTTTCTAAAGTAGTACAAGTTACCACACAAGAACCTATAGTGTTAGAAAAGATTTAATTCTTTCCATCCACATAATCCTGAAGATAACTGTAGCGCTCTGTTAGTGTTCCTTCAAGAGTGGTCATTTGGGCACGTTTTAGCACTCCGTCTTGATCTCCATTAAAAAAGGCTGGGATTACATGTTCCATAAACATATCGCCAAAGCCTTCACTGGCATCCTTGGGCAGTTCACAAGGTAGATTATCTACAGCCATTACTGTAATGGAACCTGGAGTTCCTACAGCAACCTCACTTTCAGATGCAGGATCATAAGCATAAAATGGATCTGCTATGGTAGAGGAACGAATGGTACTCGCCACAGGTCCGTCGATGTCACAAGAAACATCAGCTACTAGATTAATTCTAAACTCAGGATCTTTTGCGTCCTCTCTAGTAAACAAATAAGGGGCACCGTCTCCATAAAAATGTCCCGCAATAAAGAAGTCAGTTAGCTTTGCATACGGCATGAAATTACTTTCATATCCACTGGGATCTTTATAAAATTCATATTTATCTCCTGCTTTCCCATCTTTGCGTTTGTTGTATTCCATGACATCCAAACGACAGTACACAGGTTCGGTAAATTCTGAAGAAAGATACACCGCATCACTTACTTCTTTGATCCCCAAATGATCTAAAATCTCCTTAGCTCCCAATGCTACTTTTCCAGTACCAGAAAGTGCAATCTTAATGTTGGGAAGGGTAATCTTATCCAATTCGGCTTTCACCGCATCCAAATCTGCCAAATGCTCTACTTTGGGTAGTTCAAACAATCCATCACGTAATCCCAATGCTCTAAATCCATTGTATGCACCTACCAATCCTGCATAACGTCCAAATCCAATAAGACGGCCTCCATTTTCCTTAACAATAGTTTCGTGATCGTACATTTCAATTTTCTTGTCCAAAATAGCACGTAACAACTTTCTATTATAAGGCTGTTTTTTTATGGTATGACTAAAGAAAAAGTACTTTTTGTTAGGGATAAGCGCATCAATAGGTACTTCCTTCACCCCTAACATGACATCAGCTGTTGAGACTTCTTCAGAAACTTCCAATCCTTTGGCCGCATAGGCTTCATTAGAAAAAATACGGATGTCAGAACTTTCCACAACAATTTTTGCTTCAGGAAAGGTAGAAATGACTTCTTGGCACTTTTCGGGTGAAAAAACGACACGTCTATCTGGCGGATTCTTGCGTTCTTTGATAACAGCGAAGGTAATGGGCATTTGGAATACTTTTTGATTTACATAAAACGAAGCCTCCTTTTTAAAAGGCGAGTGCAAAGATAGGCTTTTTGGTGTATCTTTGCAGACTTCAATCGTTCATTGAAACACCTAGGGGCCGACTGGTTTTGACAGCGGGTCTAACGGTACAGTAAGCATGTCGAGCGCTGAGATACAGCTCGTAAATATCATATTTCAACCTTTTTTAAACGGCGATAATAACTACGCCCTAGCTGCATAATCTGAATTATAGTAGGATAATGCCTCGGTCTACAAGGTAGACAAGCAGGAAGTCACTCAAACACCTTGGTTTACGGTTTTTGACATAGTGACTTCGTAAAAGTAAACCTAGCTAGATTAGTGCTTCGATAATCCTGCGAAACTTAAGAAGTTAAGCCCTGCGTTGGTGGTTTTTGACCGGCAATGGGTCTAAAACCTGAACAAAAACTAAACATGTAGAAAGCGGTGCGGTTGCACGTTTGGACGAGGGTTCGACTCCCTCCGGCTCCACTTTAAAAGCCTCCTTTTCAGGGGGCTTTATTTTTTTATAAGCATTTGGTCACAATAATACCAGATGGCATCGTCACTCCCAATTTCATAAGGTGCCATTTTCTCAAATTGCATCCCAACTTTTTCCATTACTTTGATTGATGCTTTATTCTCTTTCATTGCAATAGCAATTATCCTTCTTAATTTGAGTTCATCAAATCCATAAGCCAAAATTGCATGAGATGCCTCTGTCGCTATACCCTTTCCCCAATATTGAGGTAAGAATCTGTAACCAAGATCAATTTCATCAAATTCAGGCAGGTACGCCAAACCAGCCCAGCCTACAAATTGCATATCATTCTTTAAAAAAGTGGCCCATCTACCAAACCCATATTTCTCATAATTGCTAATTCTTGTCTTTATTGCTTTTTCTATTTCTTCTATAGATTCAACTACAGGTTCCCCGGTATACTTCTGTACCTCCGGATTAGAATGCAACTTGAATAGTTCCTCCTTATCATCCAGAGTGATTTCTCTTAATAATAACCTTTCTGTTTCGATCAATATTTTCTCTTTATTGTTTATCACTTGTTGTATGTTCTAATTCATTCACGATATACCAGAAATATATCCCACTATTAGCACCTTTATGTTACTGGTATTAAGACACGCAATACCAAGATAACGATTTTATAATTCAGTTGTTTCTTCATCGTAAATTACCGTAAATGGAGGTCCAAAGCCATCACCTTTGAACGTGAATCCTAGTTGGAAGCAAATTACTCCAAACCTCATCACTTCTAAAGACTCGTTCCGTCCTTCATCTCTATTTCTTATACCCGTCAAATAAAATCTTTGGTATTATTTCTACAATTTTGGATTTAAATCCAAAAAATCGATAACTTTAATTCCCTAAAATACAACCTCCTAACTCCCCCGTTAATAAATTATTTCCGTTGAGCTTGTAAAAACATTGATCCGCATCATTCATGAAGAAACGAGTTCTTATTATCCTCATCATAGCTCTGGTAGCATTGGTGCTATTTTTTTTAGGTGAAACTGACCAGTTCTTAGGACTCTTCGGTCTATCCTCTGCCTCCATCCTGCTATACATCCTTAAAGTAATCTTCGATGATCAGATTACTACAGGAACCAAGAAGCTTCTTAAAATGCTTGGAGTGCAAAAAAACGATCAGGATTTGGGACTCGCCCTAAATGAAGAAGCCAAAGATTTTCAACTACGCAGACTCAAAAAAGGAGTACAAAAAGTATGTTCAGATAGCATTTCTCGCATTGAAGAAGGCAATATCAAGTTTATACGTAACCTAAATTGGGAATATCAAGAAGAAGGTAAATATCAGAAAGAGGGTAAAAAACCCAAGGAACATAGAGGTACTTTAGAAACACTTATCCAGAAGACCGAAGAATTTTCGAAAAATCGTTTTGCCATTATTGGTCCTGCTGGAGTAGGTAAAACCTCGGCCATCTTTGACTACATCCTTCACCAACTCAATGATGAAAATACGAAGCAAATACCCGTCTATTTTTCGTTGTCTTCATGGAAGAAAGAACAATCTATCTTGCAGTGGTTACAGGATGAACTGGGTAGGCTGTACAGAATCAATAAAAAGCCCGCTGAACATTTAATCCGTTCCCAAAAAATAATTCCCATTCTAGATGGATTGGACCAAATGAGTCAAGAATTCCGAGAACATTGTGCTGTGGAAATCGATGCATTTAGTAGAGTTAACCCTATAGCCTTAACATCGCGACTTGAGGTTTTTGAGGAAATTTCCGCATTTCTTAAGAAAAAAGATGTTGACATTGACGAAATTTTTCACACCTATAAGTTGATGCCTTTGCTACCAGAACAAGTATTGGAGGTAACCGACACGCTCGAAACACGTGAAAATTTCAAACGTATTTTCGAAAAAAGTAGTCGGCTACAAAGCTTTGCACGCTTTCCTATGGGGCTTTATTTATTGAGTGTTACCATTAAAGACATTAAACCCGAAGAAATTGAAGCGTTGGAAAAAGGGAGCGATCTAGATGTATTTTATAAGCTTTGGCACAAATATGACAACTATGTCTATGATGACCCACATTATGTAACGCACAGGGAATTAAGGTATGATCGAGATAAAATAAGGTATTGGCTAAGCCATATGGCTAAAGAAAGCAGCAGTACTTTTTTTATTGAAGATTTGCAACCCTTATACCTATCTACAAAGAAGATGCGACTGCAATACTATTTACTTTCAAGATTGGTGATGGCCTACTTCATTTCAATCGCAGTTGGTTTTTTTATGTCTGGGCCATTAGATTTTCTAAATGCTAGTATTCTTTCCGGGTTCACTGCTACTCTGGTTATCTATCTTTTTAGAAATAGGGCCAGAAGAAAGCGAGAGGAACAAACATCCTCATTAAGACAGGCAATGGACCAGACCAAAGGGGAAAACAAAGCCAAACATTATATATCCAACATTATCTGGTACCTAGTGCCTTGTGTTTTTGTACTCTGGATCTATTTTGGTTTTTCTGCCCCTAGATCTCCCAATCTAAAAGAAGAGATGTTTTTGGATGGGCTATTTTCTGCTACTGAAGCCAATATGGGTATTCTCATTGGTATTTTAATGGCATTGATTTTTGGATTGCGGGGACGTTGGCAAAAAATTAATATTGACATCCGTTCAGTAGAAAAATTGAATAGAAACTGGAAAGGATTTTTTAGACACGGAACGGTTGGAGGAATCATTCTGGGACTACTCCTCATTATTTTGGTGATGGTTATTACATTCCTATTCAACAACTCTGGGTTTGGGATGTGGCTGGAGAAAAACCTCTACATTAAAAATGTATACTTACTTTCCTTTCTTTTTGGGTTCATCTTTGGTTTTGTACTATTTGGTATTATGGGATACCTCAAGGACAGTGATACCCTAATCGCAACCTCAGCCAAAAAGAAAGATAGCTTTACACCCAATTACGGGATTAAAAGATCTTTTAGCAACGCCAAACGCGCCTTTATAATTGTAAGTGTAGTTATGATCATCTTAATATCAGGGACGATTGGCATCATAGAACACGGCGAGACTTCTTCATTGATTAAAGCTGCCAAAACGGGTATAGCATTTGGAGTTCTTGGCTTTTTATGGTTTGGTGGTCTGGATGTTATAAGTCATTATTCGTTACGATTCATTATCTTTTTAGACAATACAGGACCCTTACGATTCAGTAAATATCTTGAGGATGCCTCCAATCTACGTTTCATTAAAGCCGCAGGAGCAGGTTATGAGTTTCTACATCCAACACTTATCCATTATTTTCAAACCAACTCTTTTCCTGCTTATAAGCACAAAAAAATGAAAAACTACCTCATCCCTACCTTTTGCTTGCTTCTATGTTTTCCTATTTTTTGGACGCTCAATCAACGCTTCAGTAAAAAAACATTTTGGCAAGACCCCAATGGTTTTAGTGTGACTTCCTACACACCTTATGTTCGGAAAAACCCCAAATCCAATAACGAGTGGCTGGTAAAGGGTATTCCTGAAGGGAAGACTTTGGCATTGGAGCTAAAAGCCACAGGAAAAGTAAAAGTAGGAACCTTCACAGGAAATGTGTCTTCCAGTGGTACCGAAGCAAGCTTTTTTGGTTTCGGAATTGGGGACACCTACGATCGTAAAGGTTATGAAGAAGCAAGACATGCTTCGTTAATAGTTCAAAAAAAAGAAGAAGGAAGTTGGAAAGCATTTCCAAAACAAGATTTCTTTACTACACTAAACAAAGAAAGATCTTTGTGGATAAAGGTTAAAAATGAAGAAAGATTGGCCTTTGTAGTCAATGATTCTGAATGGCAGAATAACAAACATATATTTGATATTCATATCGATACTTTAAAAACAGTTACTGAAATGAACATTATTTCTCATAGAGGAGCCGCTGGTTTAGCTCCTGAAAACTCGATTGAAGCGGTGAAAAAAGGGATTGAACTTGGAGCTGAGAAAATTGAAATCGATGTTCACCAAACCAAAGATGGCGCTTTAGTGGTTATGCACGACAAAAAAGTAAATAGAACCACCAATGGTAAAGGGCGTATTAAAGACCTATCCCTTGAAGAGATTAAAAACTTGAAAATTGAACATGATTTCGAAGAAGATTTCGAGAATCTTTCGGTTCCTACCCTAGAAGAGGTACTAGGTCTCATTAAAGAGTCTCAAACAGATTTGTTACTTGAAGTAAAGAACCCAAAAGACTATCCTGCCATTGGAGATTCTATAGTTTCCACTATTGAAAAAATGGAGCTGACTGAAAGAGTGGAAGTGTTTTCTTTTGACAAAAAATTTGTCAAAAAATTCAAGGCAGACTACCCTCACTTTAAAACAGGTCTATTTGTACTTGGACCCCTAAGTAGTAGTGATGTCCCAGGTATTGACGCCATAGGAGTATACTATCGCAGCTTACTTTGGTTTAAATCCTATCATCGAAAACTGAAAGAGCGCGGCCTTAAGGTTTATGCATGGAATGTCAATTCGGAGAATTCCATGCAACGACTCATCCGCATGAATATCGATGCCATCATTACTGATCATCCAGAGGTTTTAATAGAAACCATGGGGAATTAGAAAGGTTCCTAACAATCTGTATCTTTATAACAAACTATCTCAAAATGAAACCAACCATTCTTCTATTCTTTACTTGTCTCTTTATTTTTTCTTGCAACAACCCCAAAGAAACCCCTATGACCGAAGATCAACTCATCGCTAAGGCCAAAGGCATTCATGAACGTGTCATTACCTTAGATACGCATTGCGACATCAATGTAAAGAACTTCACAGATACCATTAATTATACCCAAGAACTGGAAACCCAAGTAACTTTACCTAAAATGAAAGCTGGTGGGTTGGACGTTGCTTGGTTTATCGTCTATACGGGCCAAGATTCATTAACAGACCAAGGATTTGAGGTTGCTTACGAAAACGCCATGTCCAAGTTTACCGCAATCAATGATTTGGTTTCAAAATATGCCCCTAATGAAATTGAATTGGCTACCACTTCTGAAGACGTACGAAGAATTCAAGCAGCTGGTAAGAAAGTTGCCATGATTGGAATTGAGAATGGATATCCAGTAGGAATGGATATTGGCAACGTAAAGAAATTCTACGATTTAGGAGGTCGTTATATGTCATTATCGCACAATGGACACAGTCAGTTATGCGATAGCAACACGGGTGAAGAAGACGGAGTTTGGTTGCATAATGGATTGAGTGAGCTGGGTAAAGAAGTAGTGGCAGAAATGAACCGTTTGGGCATGATGATCGATGTGTCCCACCCTTCTAAAGAATCCATGCGACAAATGATCGAACTGAGCAAAGCCCCTATCATTGCTTCCCATTCTTCAGCAAGAGCCCTATGCAATCATAGCCGTAATCTTGATGATGAGCAATTGCAGTGGATGAAGGAAAACGGAGGTGTGGTCCAAACCGTAGCCTTCAGAAGTTATCTAAATACCGAAAAATACGAGGCAAGAAACAAGGAAGTAAAAGCTCTTAAAGAAGCAGTAATGGATTCCCTAGGAATGATGCTCATGGATTGGTCTGAAGTTCGTAAACTGGAATCGGAATACCGTGATTCTTATTATGCCGCCTATGAAGAAATGTCCCGTATTGTTAAAGTGAAAACCGAAACCATGACAGATTTACCGCCCGAAGTGGATGTTGCCGATTTTGTAGATCATATTGATTATCTTGTTGAAAAAATGGGCTTGGATCATGTGGGCATCAGTAGTGACTTTGATGGTGGTGGAGGTATTGAAGGTTGGGGAGATGCCTCAGAAACCTTTAATGTGACATTAGAATTGGTTAGAAGAGACTATACCGAAGCAGAAATTGCTCAACTCTGGAGCGGTAACCTACTACGTGTACTGGATGAAGTGCAAATGGTAGCAGCCAAACTTCAAGAAGAATAACAAAAGGCTACCCATTTGGGTAGCCTTTGTTTATTTAGTGTTCTTTTATATGCTAATTGATGGTCTCCAGACCTTCTTCCTGCCAAGAGGTAATTCCTCCTTGTAAATCATAGACCTTGGTAAATCCCATGTCTTTAAGTATGGAAGCTGCTTTGGCGCTTCTTCCTCCCTTTTTACAATATACATAAACAGGTTTTTCTTTATCTAAAGAAGCTACTTTTTCTTTAAAATCTGGACTGGTAACACAAATGTTCTGAGCATTTTTTAAATGACTTACATCAAACTCATCCTTTGTCCGTACATCTACCAATTGCAAGTTCTCTTCTCCATATACAGCTTCATATACTTTTACGGCAGATACCATTTCTATTTCTCTTTCATTACCTTGCTTGCAAGCACCAAGAAAGGTAATACTAGCCAAAACGGCCATCAATAATATCTTTTTCATTGTGGTTAGTTTATAAGGTTACGACCTCACCTTCCCATTCCATCATTCCTCCTAAAAGATTATAGGTATTAGAAAAGCCTAAAGAATTCAAGATCATACAGGCTTGGGCGCTACGTCCACCAGATCTACAATACACATAAAAATTTTTAGAGGAATCCAATTCCTTGGCCTGCTGCATAAATCCTGCTGCATTCTGAATATCGATTTGTTTAGCATTTGGGATCATGCCTTCGGCCACTTCCATATCGGTACGGACATCCAATATTACAGCGTTGGAATCTTCTGCTAATTGGGTGGTCCATTGGCTTTGGGTAAGGTCTTGCATCATGTTAATTTTTCCTTAAAATTACGAAATCTCTGTTCAATAGACGCAAAAAATCCCGAAATGTTACAAAAACAGAACGGGAAAAATGTTAAACAAAAAAATTTTAACTTTTTAGACCTTAATGGAGCATCCTATGGCTTTGGTTTCCTTTACAGACACCTCTTTACCATCCAACAGTTCATATATAGCATTTGCCAAAAAACGTTCCTTTACGCCAGAAGCATTTCTTACATTATCATCAATAGCACCTATGTACTTAACAATGTTCTTTCCTGCTTCTTTTTGAAGAAGATACACATGTGGAGTCTTTTTAGCTCCGTATTGAGCATACACATTTCGGGACTCATCATATAAGTACGGAAAAGTAAACCCTTTATCTGTTGCTTTCTGCTGCATTCTTTCAAAAGTATCTGCAGGTTGAACCGCCGGATCATTAGGGTTTATAGCTATCACAGGATATCCTTTGTCTTTAAATTCTGCGTCTAAAGCTATAATACGATCCTCACTGGCTACAGCATAGGGACAGGTATTACAAGTAAAAATAACAATGAAGCCTTTAGCATCTGGATAATCCTCATAGGATACCATCTTGTTGTCTACATTTTTTAAATGGATGCCTGCAGCTTCATCACCAATGGAATAACCATCTATAGATTCAACTGCTAATCCATCTTCATTTTGGGAAGAATTGATAAATGCAGAAAAGCTTACAAAACCAATAAGCAAGATTGCAATTTTCAACGTACGTATTTTTTTTATTTTCATGATATGGAATTTTATAATGATGTTATTTCTTTTTCTAGTTCGTCATATGTAAAAGAACGTTCAAAAAACTTTTTTCCCTTCTTATTTACAATGACTGTGGCAGGAATGGCCCCACTCCAAGTATCGCTTACTTTTGGAATCCAACTGTTGGCATCCGGATCGTCCAATAAAACCACTTTAGAGGTAAGTCCCTTCTTTTCAATAAATGGAATAACTCCCGTTTCCAGTTTTTCAGGAAAATCCAAACTCACCAATACCACCTGAAGTTTATCATTTTTATGGGCTTCCTTCAATTGTTCAAAAGCAGGTAGCTCCTTTATGCAGGGCTTGCACCAAGTGGCCCAAAAATTGACCACATATGTTGTATCATTTTCAATCTGTAAATAGGCAGCCTCCAATTCAGAAAAATTCAATACAGGAATTTTAGAATTTACAACTTGGCCTACTTCTTGCATTACATCTGTTGTTGCCACTGTATCGTTCTTTGATATTTCTTTACAACCTGCCAAAACCATTATGGATACCATAATATAAGGAGCGATATACTTCATGCATTAAAAATAAGGAAAGTAGTTGTTTCCATTCTTCTATTTAACATATCCTTATAAGCGCTTTAAGAGCTTAGTGCCAAAAAATTAAAATCGTGTTAAAGTATGATCCGAAATAAAAATTTATATTACATTTGTATCAACAAATATTGTATATACATTAGTGACGATAGAAGAAGCCATAAAAGCGACCAAAAAGATGCAACTCACCACCAAAACGGTGATTAACATAATGTATACTTCTCGGTTTATTGAGAAAAGCATTGATCGCTTTCGGCAACATGATATTACCATGCAACAATACAATGTAATGCGAATTCTGAGAGGGCAAAACGGTAATCCTGCCAATCTCTCTACCCTTCAGGAACGTATGATAGATAAGAGTAGCAATACCACAAGATTGGTAGACAAGCTGATTGCCAAAGGATTGGTTGAACGTAGCATTTGTGCTCAAAACAGAAGAAAAGTTGAAATTTTTATCACCAAAAAAGGACTAAATCTATTGACAGAGTTAGACCCAATGACCGAGAATGCAAATAAAGAAATACTGAAACATTTAAATAAAACTGAACTCGAAACTTTAAATAATCTATTAGATAAACTAAGAACAAATGAATAACACGAAAATGAACACCATGAAAAAGACACTAAAAATTGCCGTAATAGTACTAATAGCAACCACATTTGCTGCATTCACACCTCCTATTGTGAAGAAAATGAAGGTACAGGAAAGTTCCATTACCTGGGTTGGAAGAAAAGTAACTGGAAAGCACACAGGGACCATTAAACTAGAAAAAGGCTACTTAGAAATGGATAACGATCGCATTGTAGGTGGTCAATTTGTCATTGACATGACTAGCCTACAGGTAACAGATCTACAAGCTGGAAAAGGAAAGGAAAAACTAGAAGGACACTTAAGCAGTGATGATTTCTTTGGCGTGGCCAATCACCCAACAGCAACCTTGACCATTGCAGGGAGTTCTAAATCTGGAAACACTTATAATGTAGAAGGAAGTATCACTATTAAAGGGGTAACACAACCTATCAGTTTTTCCCTAAATATGGACGGAAACACTGCTACAACCAAATTGAGTATTGACAGAACTAAATTTGGAATTACATATAAATCTGGAAATTTCTTTGATGATTTAAAAGACGCTGCTATAAAAGACAAGTTTGACTTAGAAGCGACTCTTAAATTTTAATTTCATTTTCATTTGCCAATTAAAATTTCATTTCTATATTTGAACCAACAATGCAAATGAACAATACACATACTTGGTGGTGGAAAAACTTACGTCGAATGTCGTGAGCATAACCACTAGTGTACAATATACATGAAGGCTTATCATCACGATAAGCCTTTTTTTATTTCAACAAAAAATGAAATACAAATTAAAGACCTATTCAAAAAAACTATTGGCAGATACCCTAACCCCGGTATCCGTCTATTTAAGACTACGTGATAAATTCCCGAATAGTTTATTATTGGAAAGTAGTGACTATCGTGCCAATGACAATACGTTTAGCTATATCTGCTTTAACCCCATAGCTTCTATTAAGGTTGAAAATGAAATGATAACACAAGAGTTTCCTGATGCAAAGGAAATTTCTACTCCTATAGAAGCTACTACCAATGTCACGAAAATAATGAATGCTTTTTCAGATTCTTTTGAATGTGAAGCCCCAGAAAAGTTCAAATTCATTCATAATGGCCTCTTTGGCTATATGTCTTATGATGCGGTTCGTTATTTTGAAAATATTCAAATTTCCAAAAAAGAAGGCGATCTCAGGATTCCAGATCTCTACTACGCTATTTATAAGAATATCATTGCCATTAATCACTTTAACAACGAAGCGTATATTTTTTCGCATTGTTACGAAGAAGAAAACAATATTTCACAAATAGAGCAGCTTTTACGTTCCAAGAATTTTGCAGAATATCCTTTTAAAACAACAGGAAACCCAGACACGAACATAGACGACGAAGGTTTCAAGGAATTGGTACGAACCTGCAAAAATCATTGTGCAAGAGGAGATGTTTTTCAAATTGTCCCCAGTAAACGCTTTACCCAAGCTTTTGAAGGAGACGAATTCAATGTATACCGAGCACTTCGTAGTGTTAACCCATCTCCATACTTGTTCTATTTTGATTATGGTAGTTTTAAAATATTTGGAAGTTCCCCAGAAGCTCAATTGGTAGTAAATGATGATCGTGCAGAAATCCATCCTATTGCCGGGACCTTTAAAAGGACTGGAAACGATGAAAAAGATGCTGCTTTAGCCAAGGAACTTTCTGCAGATGAAAAAGAGAATAGCGAACATGTTATGTTGGTAGATTTAGCTCGCAATGATCTAAGCAGGCATGGTAGTGATGTACAAGTAGAAACCTATCGGGAAGTTCAGTTTTTCTCTCATGTCATCCATCTAGTAAGTAAAGTTACTGCCAAGAAAAATAAAACGACCCCTACCCTTCAAATTGTAGCAGACACCTTTCCTGCGGGAACCCTAAGTGGTGCCCCCAAGCATCGAGCAATGCAATTGTTGGAAAAATATGAAAACGTGAATCGAGACTTCTACGGAGGCGCCATTGGTTTTATGGATTTTAGCGGCAACTATAACCATGCCATCATCATACGGTCTTTTGTAAGCAAAAATCACCAACTTCATTTCCAAGCCGGTGCTGGTATCGTAAGCGAAAGCAATGAAGAAAAAGAACTACAGGAAGTGTACAATAAATTAGGAGCCTTACTGCGGGCCTTAGAATTGGCAGAAACGATGTAATCATGAAAGTATTGGTAATAGATAACTACGACAGCTTTGTATACAATCTGGTTCATTACTTGGAAGAATTGGACGTTGATGTAACAGTGAAAAGAAATGATCAATTCCAATTGGACGAAGTAATCAACTACGACAAGATTTTATTATCGCCTGGCCCAGGCATTCCAGACGAAGCAGGTTTGCTAAAAGAGGTCATCTCTCAATATAAAGGCAAGAAGCCCATCTTGGGAGTCTGCTTGGGCCAACAGGCCATTGGAGAGGTTTTTGGAGGGTCTATAATAAACTTAAGCGAAGTATTTCATGGAGTAGCCACCAAGGCAACCCTTTTGGTAGATGATGAACCCCTTTTTAAAGGATTGGAATCCGAAATAGAAATAGGACGTTATCATTCTTGGGTCGTGTCCAAAGAAGGTTTCCCATTGGAACTGGAGATCACTTCAGTGGATAAAAATGGACAAATCATGTCGCTCAGGCATCGAGAATACGATATCCGAGGTGTACAGTTTCACCCCGAAAGTGTATTAACCCCTAAAGGAAAGCAAATGATTAAGAATTGGGTTGAATCCTAACCAAGCAACGTATCATACATATGAAACAAATTCTAAACAGATTAATCAATCACGAACAACTCACCAAAGAAGAGGCGAGAAACGTATTGGTTTCTATAAGTGAAGGCACATATAACCCTAGCCAGATTGCTTCTTTTATTACTGTATATATGATGCGAAGCATTGCATTGGAAGAATTGGAAGGCTTTAGAGATGCCCTTTTGGAACTATGTGTTCCAGTCAATGTCACCGATTACAATACTATCGATTTATGTGGTACGGGAGGAGACGGCAAGAACACATTCAATATATCCACTCTTGCCTCCTTTGTAACAGCTGGAGCAGGAGTTAAGGTTACCAAACATGGAAATTATGGTGTTTCTTCCATAAGTGGAAGTAGCAACGTCATGGAACAATTGGGGATTAAATTCAGTAACCATGAAGATTACCTTAAAAAATGCTTAGACCAAGCTGGTATCTGCATATTGCACGCTCCCCTATTCCACCCTGCTATGAAAAATGTGGCTCCCATTCGTAGAGAGCTGGGTGTAAAAACTTTTTTCAACATGCTGGGCCCTATGGTAAACCCTGCTTTTCCGAAAAACCAACTGGTTGGAGTTTTTAATTTGGAACTGGCCCGTATGTACGGATACCTCTATCAAAAAGGCTCTAAGAATTTTGCAGTACTCCATGCCATGGATGGCTATGACGAAGTTTCTCTTACCGGTCCTGTAAAAATGATCTCCAACACTTCCGAACAAATTCTTTCCCCTTCCAGTTTTGGGGTGGAAAAAATTCAGCAAAGTGATATTTATGGAGGCGAAACAGTAGAAAGTTCTGCACAAATCTTCTCCAACATACTAAATGGAAAAGGTACTTCAGCACAGAATCATGTGGTCTGTGCCAATGCTGGATTAGCCATTGCAACCGTTACTGGTTGTTCAATTTTGGAAGGGTTTGAAAAAGCCCAAGAAAGTTTATTGGCAGGAAAGGCATTGACTTCCCTGAAAAAATTACAAGAACTAAGCGCTCAATAAATGACCATACTCGAAAAAATAACCGCGTATAAACATAAGGAGGTTGCTTCCAAGGAATATGCATTTCCCGTTTCAGTACTGGAAAAATCCGAATTGTATCAAAGAACTTGTTTCTCCATGGCACAATCCATTCAGAATTCAAACTCAGGAATCATTGCAGAGCACAAAAGAAGATCTCCCAGTAAATCTATCATCAACGATAAAGTATTGGTCAATGATGTTGTAAAAGGATATCAAAATGCTAAGGTGAGTGCAATTTCTGTCTTGACAGACACCAAATTCTTTGGCGGATCACTAGATGATCTGTTATTAGCAAGGCATCACGCAAGCATTCCTTTATTGCGGAAAGAATTCATCATACATCCCTATCAAATTCATGAAGCAAAAGCCTATGGTGCCGATGCCATTTTACTCATTGCTGCCTGTCTTTCAGAACATGAATTGAAAACCTTCTCTCAATTGGCCAAAAAATTGGGCATGGACGTATTGTTGGAAATTCATAACGAAGAAGAACTGCAAAAATCATTACACCCCTCTGTAGACCTGTTAGGAGTCAACAACCGAGATTTAAAAACCTTCAATGTCTCATTAGAAACCAGTAAAAAACTTTCAAAACTCATTCCAGATGACTTCGTGAAAGTCTCTGAAAGTGGTATAAGTAGTATTTCGGCCATTCACGAACTGATACCTTACGGATTTCAAGGCTTTCTTATGGGAGAACATTTTATGAAAACTGAAAATCCAGGGCAAACGGCTAAAGAATTTATCAATCAACTTTAATGGATTTGAAACTCAAAATATGTGGTATGAAACACAACACGGCACAAGTAGCCGAGTTGCAACCTGATTATTTAGGTTTTATCTTCTATGAAAAGAGTCCACGGAATTTTGATAAAGCATCCATAGAAGATACGGGGAATGCAAAAAGAGTTGGAGTATTTGTAGATGCTTCATTAGATTTTATATATCAGATGGCAAAAAAGCATGCCTTAGATGTTATTCAACTACATGGAGAAGAAACATCTCTTTTTTGTAAAGAACTTATAAATAGGTTTTCTCCAGAAATGGAAATCAAACTCTGGAAGGTCTTTTCCATAAAAGACACCTTCAATTTTGAAGCCTTAGCATCTTATGAATCCGTAGTCGATGCATTTTTATTTGACACCAAGGGAAAAGAAAAAGGGGGTAATGGATATACTTTTGATTGGACCGTCCTCAAAGACTATCCCAGCCAAAAGCCATTTGTCCTTAGTGGGGGCATTGGTTTGGAAGAAATGAAAAAAGTAAGATCCATGATGAAAACCAACCTTCCCATAGTTGCCATAGATGTAAATAGCCGATTTGAATTGGAACCCGGCTTAAAAGATATTTTAGCATTAAAAAAATTGAACCATGAACTACAACGTTAATGAAAAGGGGTATTACGGAGAATTTGGCGGAGCCTATATTCCGGAAATGCTATACCCAAATGTAGAAGAGTTAAGACAACAGTACCTTTCCATAACTTCAGAAGAGGGTTTTCAACAAGAGTTTCAGGAGTTATTGAGTAATTACGTAGGAAGACCTACACCACTATACTTTGCGCAACGTTTTTCAGAAAAATACAACACCAAAGTCTATTTAAAACGTGAGGACCTTTGTCATACAGGTGCTCACAAAGTGAATAACACCATAGGACAAATTTTATTGGCCAAACGCTTAGGAAAAAACAGGATCATTGCAGAAACTGGAGCTGGTCAACATGGAGTTGCTACCGCTACGGTATGTGCACTTATGGGGTTGGAGTGCATCGTGTACATGGGGGAGATAGACATACAACGACAAGCTCCTAATGTGGCACGTATGAAAATGCTAGGCGCAACAGTTGTGCCCGCTACCAGTGGAAGTAAAACCCTTAAGGACGCCACCAACGAAGCTATTCGGGATTGGATTAATAATCCCATTGACACCCACTACATCATTGGTAGTGTCGTAGGGCCACATCCATATCCAGATATGGTTGCCCGTTTTCAAAGCATCATTAGCGAAGAAACTAAAAAACAACTACTCAAAAAAGAAGGGCGTCAAAACCCAGATTATGTAGTAGCCTGTGTGGGAGGTGGTAGTAATGCTGCGGGAATTTATTACCATTATCTCAATCAACCCGAAGTTGGTATTATTGCTGTGGAAGCAGCAGGAAAAGGAATAGACACGGGAGAAAGCGCAGCCACTTCAGCACTAGGAAAAATGGGAATCATCCATGGAAGCAAGACGTTATTAATGCAGACAACAGATGGCCAAATCACCGAACCTTATTCTATTTCTGCAGGATTAGATTATCCTGGTGTAGGCCCCATGCACGCACATTTATTTACCAGTGGTCGGGGTGAGTTTATGTCTATTACCGATGACGATGCCATGAAAGCTGGTTTAGAATTATGTAAATTGGAAGGAATCATTCCCGCCATAGAAAGTAGTCATGCACTGGCCATTTTTAACCAACGAAAATTTAAAGAAGATGATATCATTGTTGTTAACCTGAGTGGTCGGGGCGACAAGGATTTAAATACATATATCAATTATTTTAATCTCTAAATCTAGGGCGTCCCCCTCCTTTGCCTTCACAAGGCTTGAAGGGTCGGGCTTTTCGCGCTACGCACCTTGTCTATACAAGGAGGGTAGCCAGCTACAATCCCTAACGCAAATTGAGAAAACATGAACAGAATTACACAGAAACTTCAGGAAGATAAAAAATTACTCTCCATATACTTTACGGCTGGATTTCCGAAACTGCAGGATACTGTTCCTATCATTAAAGAATTGGAACACTCTGGTGTAGACATGATAGAAATTGGCCTTCCTTTTAGTGATCCCTTAGCAGATGGACCTACCATTCAAGAAAGTTCTACAAAGGCACTTCATAACGGAATGCATACCGCCTTACTATTTGATCAATTGAAAGATATTCGAGATCACGTTTCCATTCCCCTTATCCTAATGGGCTATTTCAATCCTGTATTGCAATATGGCGTAGAAGCATTCTGTGCCAAATGCCAGGAAATTGGAATTGACGGTCTTATTCTTCCTGACCTTCCTTTGGCCGAATACCAAGAACATTACCAACCCATTTTCGAAAAGCATGGCCTTATAAATATATTTCTCATAACTCCACAAACCTCTAAAGAACGTATTAAACAAATAGATCAGGTTTCCAATGGTTTTATTTATATGGTAAGTAGTGCTAGTACTACTGGAGCCAAACAAGGGTTTGGGGTAGAACAAGAACAATATTTTAATAGAATCGCTTCCATGAAACTTAAGAGCCCTCAAATTGTAGGCTTTGGTATTAGCAATGCTGCTACCTTCAACACAGCTACAAAAAGTACACAAGGAGCCATTATAGGAAGTGCTTTTATTAAGTCATTGGAGAAAGATGGTGTAAATGGCATCCATAATTTTATAAAATCCATTATATAAAACAGTTAGCAAGTTCTATTTGTTTTTTATTTAGTAACTTAGAGGGTATAGAATTAAACCAACCAACATGGGAAAAGGAGATAAAAAGACCAAACGAGGTAAAATCATTATGGGTACTTCAGGCAGACTTCGTCCCAAGAAGAAAAGAAAGGCACAAGCGGCAACCCCCGCTAAGAAGAAGTAATTTTTCTCGATCGCCTCAAATAAAAAACCCCCTTCTAATTTTGAAGGGGGTTTTTGATTGGTTAGAATTCGTTATCATTCTTTCACTAGTCGCTTCACTGTGGAAGCATCTTCACTAGAAATCATGACCATATACACTCCTGTTGCGAGTGTAGACACATCAATCACTTTCTCCTGCTGCATATCCCTCAGGTCGATGGTCTGTACCAGCCTGCCGTTGGTGTCGTAGATGGCCGCCTTGTCCAGCGGGGTGCCGGAGGTGTTGGCCAGCGTCACCGCGCTGCTTGCTGGGTTCGGGTAGAGTGCGATCGCACTGTCCAGTGCGTTGTCGTCCAGCCCCAGTACGCTCTCCACGGTGAGCTCGAACTCACAGGTGGACACGTTGCCGTACTCGTCCTCCGCCGTAAGGGTCACCGTGTAGGTGCCGTCGGGGATCAGTGTGCCGGCAGCGGGGTCCTGGCTGGTGATCGTCACCGGGTCCGTACAGTTGTCGGTGGCCGTTGCCTCGCCGGTGGCGAAGTAGTCTGGCACCTCGTAGAAGAGGTTCCCCGGCCCCGGGTCAACCGTCTGGTCGGCCGGGCAGGTGATCTCGGGCCCAAGCTCGTCCACCACGGTGATCTGCGATGTGCAGGAGGCGATGTTGCCGCTGGCGTCCGAAGCGAACACCGTCGCGGTGATGGTCGTGCCCACGTCGTCGCAGGTGACCTCGGTCACGTCCACTGCCAATACCGTGATGCCACAGGCATCGAAGGACAGCGGCCCCCCGGGTATCTCCACGAAGAACGCGTCCCCGTCGCTGTTGTCGAGGGTAAGGGTCCAGTTGGCCGTGTCGAACTGCCCCTCGAATCCGGGTGCGAAGTTGCTCACGACCGTCGTGGCGGCACCGAAGTTGCCGTCCTCGGACTGTGCGCGGAAACCGAACACGTCACCGGCCACGAGCGGTACGCTGGCGCTTCCGCTCTGGTTGTTGGCGCCGTTCTCGTCGGTCAGCTCGGTGAAGGTCCCGTTGACGGTGTACCCGAAGCGGTCCCATGCCGGGCCGTCGTCGGTGGAGTACTCCCAGTCGAAGGAAACGGTCTCGTCGGCCGTCACGTCCACGGTGAAGTCCGTGAAGCCCTCGGCCCCGGAACCGTTGTTGCTGCTGATGGCGATCACCTCGTAGGTGCTCGGCATGTTGGCAAGCAGTATCTCAGGGTCGATCTCCGTGGTGCCGTCGGGGCCCACCCCGATGGTCACGTCCTGGCACACCAGTATCGGTGCCGTCACGTCCAGCACCTCCACGGTCGCCGTACAGGTCGCCGTGTTCCCGCTGTCGTCCGTCACCGTGACGTCTATGGTGTTGAGCCCAAGGTGGGAGCAATCGAAATCGATCGTGGTCGCCGGCGTTTCCGCGCTAAGGCTCACGTTGTCAAGTGCGAACTTGGCGGGCCCGGAGAAGTCATCGGGCATGTTCTGCCAGTAGGCGATGCGGATGTCCTGCCCGGCATATGCCGAGAGGTCAGCCGTCTGGCTCACCCACACGTTGTCGCTTTCCAGTTCACCGGCCGTAGCGGTAATCTGAACCAAGACCTCCAACACGTTGTCGCTCAGGTCGCGTACCTGCACCTCGTAGATCCTGTCCTGGCAGCCCGTGCAGAAACTGGCCAGGTCGTAGTCGATGTTCTCGTCCCAGGTAAGGGTCGCACCCACGATCCCCGGGGGGACGGATACGTCCTGGTAGAGGACCGCTTCCCCTGCTTCCCCGTCGAAACCGTTGCCGGCAAGCCAGCCGCCGTCGGTAGGGAGTGCGGGGTCGAAGAACCCGGCACCGTCGTTGAACTCGTAGGCACCCCATGGAAGGAACGGGTTCGGGTTGTCGATGGCAGTCCAGTCGCTCAGGTCCATGGTCTCGAAACTACCGTTCACGATCAGCTCGGTGGTATCCGTACCACCCGTTACCGTGTAACCGCAGGCCTCGTTGACACTGTCTATCAGATCACTTGAGTTGATCGTAGCCATTCCATTGGCATCCAATTCTACAACCAATGGTGAAGACGGTGAGAATTCATAATCCAACTGGAAATTATCGATAGCAGCATGCCATCCCCAACCACCTAAGTCATCAAAGAAGAAACGTACTTGGAAATCAGGATTGGCATAAGCCAATACATCAAAAGACATGGATTGAATATCCGGATCCATATCTTCATCATAGAAATCAATCTGTTGCCATGCAGCTCCATCCCAAACTTCGATAGAGAATTCTTGGTCACCAGCTTCTTGGAAGGCAACATCATAAGAAAGATTCGCTAAAATAGCTCCATCTAGATCAAAAATTGGTGAGAACATGGATATTACATTGACTTCACCTATACCAGCAGCATCGTCATCAAAGATGGCAGCGTTGGTTGGGAAATCATCTCCGGTAGGAAGATCACCACTACCAAAGGTCCAGTCCCAAACACCTACATCAATCTGTGTTGACCAGTCAGTTGGAAGGGAAGATCCTTCAAACTCTTGAAGGTAAGAGAACACCGAAGGTTCACCAATACAGAAAACCTCTGGAGCAGTTACGTCCTCTACGGTTACGGTAGCGTCACAGGTTGAAACGTTTCCTGAATCGTCAGTTACTGTCAATGTAATGGTGTTGTCACCCACATTGGAACAGTCTAGTGTAATTGATGGGTTACCACCTATTTCCAGACTGGCAATACTACAGTTGTCAGTGCTTCCGCCATCAATCTCAGCTGTAGTTAATACATACTCACCGTTGGCATCTAATTGTACCGTAACATCCATACATACAGCAGCAGGTGCTTCATCATCTGTTATGGTAATGGTAAAGGTGCATGTTTCTGAAGTTCCCCCTTCATCAATAGCTGTAAATTCTATAAGAGTATCTCCTACTGGGAACAAGCTTCCACTCGGGTCTCCTGAAGTTTGAGTTACAGTTATCGTTCCACATCCACCAGATGCCAAAGGTGCTGCGAAAGCTACCACGGCACCACAAGTTCCTGGACTCGCTGTTGTAACAATATCTAAAGGACAACTAAGGTTGATAGGAACTGGATTACTGGCTCGTACTTCAACATTAACATCATACGCGTTTCCAGCAAAACCATCTACCTGAACCCAATACGTCGTTCCTGGAATAACCACTACATCATCTATTAAGGAAAGTAATCCCGCACCACCGTCATCGTTTCCAGCTACTTCGGTAAACGTGCCAAAATCAGTACAATCTGTCACTGTCCATAAAGCAAGTTGCGTATCACCAGAACCCGTAGTTTCTATATCTAAAGGTCCACAATCAGGAGCTACAAAGGTATACCAAAGAGAATTTTGAACATCTATTTCAAAAAAACACCATCCATCCTGAGAGTTACAGGAAGACCCTCCTGTACCAGCTCCAGGGCTTGGTTCTCCAGCTTGTGCTGAAGCCAAAGCTCCATCAGCAGGTTCTGGCACTCCTAATGTTAAAGGAATTGCAGCACACACAGCATCATTGGGTGGTGGTGGAACACATGTCATGGTTAAATCAAAGTCGCCTTCAGAAGCACTGAAACCATGTACTAAAATCAAGTAATCGGTTCCAACTGAGGATACAAAAGAAACCTCAGATTGTAAACCACAAGTATCATCATTTCCTCCTACACAAGCCAATGCACCACAAGAACCTGAATACACTGTAAGTTTACTATCATAGCTAGTTCCTGTACAAGTAGATAAGGTAACTGCACTACCGTCTCCTGTCCAAGAATACCATACTCCAGGAGCAGTATTACTTGTTCCACAGAAAGGGGCTGCATCTGGCGTTTGTCCTATTGTAGATCCTGATACAGTTTCACCACAATTAATGGCAAACGCATCTGCGCAATCGTCATTGTTAAGTGGTGGGCTAATAATAGATACGGAGGCTTCCCATCCACAGGTATTTACCACGCCACTAAATCGTGAAGCAAAAGTAAGATTCCCATTGGTGGATGTAAAAGTAACACTACTTGCATTAGTCATATCTATCAATTCGTCTCCATCCACACTACTATTCCATAATTCTGGATCTCCTGATGTAGGATTGCTAGCACTTCCTGAACCATTGGTCGCTGTAACAGCACCTGATCCATCAAAAATGGCCATCCAGTCAAAGGCTCCAAAAACTCTGAATTGAGTAAACGTAACAGAAATTTGACTTCCTGCTGGTGCACTAAGTGTTGTTACTGTTATACAATTACAATTTGGATAATCTCCTAAATTACCACTACTTGTGGTACTACAGTCTCCCCCAGGTCCTCCATTTGTACCATCTGTTGGATCTGTAAAAATCTCTCCATCTGCAGCGGCTACTGTTGTGGTAGTTCCTGCAGTTTCTGTTATAAATTGGCCGTAGGACATTGTAGTCCAACACAAAACACCAACAAATAACAATAATTTGTGTATAGTTTTTTTCATTTGAAATTGGTTTTAATTAGTTGAAATGAGCTGTAGAACTATCATTCTTTTAGAATAATTGCAGCCATTTCATTTTTAATCCGAAGGATTTTTTCCGAGAAATCCGGATACTTGGCTCGCGCAACTTTGTTCGCTACCTCAAGAGCATCATTTGCTGACTTACCCTGTTCAGCTTGTTGAATTAAAGTTGCCATAAATACTTCGGCGATTTTTACATCATATTTATCCATGCTACCATTGGAAAGCTGGTCGTGCATATCGGCTAATTTTATTTCAAGCCGATCCTGAACTTCACCAGAATTCAATGAGTTTTGGGCCTGAACAGCCCCAAGGGAAAACATGAACAAAATGACAAAAACCAATTGTTTGTTGATTACAATAGTTCTTTTCATAATATTCGAAATTAGTAGTTAGTAAATTGATTTAAATGTATCTCTTTATGTATCTGTAATTTACAATAAGAAAATTATTTTATAAAGCATCTACTAAAATTCTAGTTAGCCTGTAGGGAAAACCCGATAAACTGCATAAAAAAAACCCGCTCCATGTGGAGCGGGTTCCTTTCAGATATTATTTCTAAAGGGTTATTCCTTTACGAGCCTCTTCACTGTGGAAGCGTTCCCGCTTGTGATCTGTACCATGTACACACCGCTTGCGAGTGCCGATACGTCGATGGCCTTCTCCTGCTGCATGTCGCCCAGTCCGATGGTCCGTACCAGCCTGCCGTTGGTGTCGTAGATGGCCGCCTTGTCCAGCAGGATGCCGGAGGTGTTGGCCAGCGTCACCACGCTGCTTGCTGGGTTCGGGTAGAGTGCGATCGCACTGTCCAGTGCGTTGTCGTCCAGCCCCAGTACGCTCTCCACGGTGAGCTCGAACTCACAGGTGGACACGTTGCCGTACTCGTCCTCCGCCGTAAGGGTCACCGTGTAGGTGCCGTCGGGGATCAGTGTGCCGGCAGCGGGGTCCTGGCTGGTGATAGTCACCGGGTCCGTACAGTTGTCGGTGGCCGTTGCCTCGCCGGTGGCGAAGTAGTCTGGCACCTCGTAGAAGAGGTTCCCCGGCCCCGGGTCAACCGTCTGGTCGGCCGGGCAGGTGATCTCGGGCCCAAGCTCGTCCACCACGGTGATCTGCGATGTGCAGGAGGCGATGTTGCCGCTGGCGTCCGAAGCGAACACCGTCGCGGTGATGGTCGTGCCCACGTCGTCGCAGGTGACCTCGGTCACGTCCACTGCCAATACCGTGATGCCACAGGCATCGAAGGACAGCGGCCCCCCGGGTATCTCCACGAAGAACGCGTCCCCGTCGCTGTTGTCGAGGGTAAGGGTCCAGTTGGCCGTGTCGAACTGCCCCTCGAATCCGGGTGCGAAGTTGCTCACGACCGTCGTGGCGGCACCGAAGTTGCCGTCCTCTGACTGTGCGCGGAAACCGAACACGTCACCGGCCACGAGCGGTACGCTGGCGCTTCCGCTCTGGTTGTTGGCGCCGTTCTCGTCGGTCAGCTCGGTGAAGGTCCCGTTGACGGTGTACCCGAAGCGGTCCCATGCCGGGCCGTCGTCGGTGGAGTACTCCCAGTCGAAGGAAACGGTCTCGTCGGCCGTCACGTCCACGGTGAAGTCCGTGAAGCCCTCGGCCCCGGAACCGTTGTTGCTGCTGATGGCGATCACCTCGTAGGTGCTCGGCATGTTGGCAAGCAGTATCTCAGGGTCGATCTCCGTGGTGCCGTCGGGGCCCACCCCGATGGTCACGTCCTGGCACACCAGTATCGGTGCCGTCACGTCCAGCACCTCCACGGTCGCCGTACAGGTCGCCGTGTTCCCGCTGTCGTCGGTCACCGTAACCTCAAACTCGTTGAGGCCCAAATGAGAACAGTCAAGGTCGATCACCTCGATCGCCTCCGGAACACAGTTGAATTCGAATACATAGACCCCATCGCTACCGGCCCCAGGGTTGTTCCACGTCGCTCCGTCAAAGGAAAGCGCGTCGTAGTCACCGGCACCTGAAGCGGAGGAAACCTCCCATGCGGTGGTACCGCCCGAGGTGGAGGTCACCGATACGGATACCCAGTAGTTCGTTGGAACACCGGCCTGGCCCGCAAACATGAACGGGGTCACCGTGAACACGGTCTCGCTCACGTCGAAACCGAAGTTGTTACCAACAACGGCCTGTGAATCCGGCATCACCCCGGACTCGCTCCCTATCTCGGCACCGGGCTCACCCGCGTTGTCGTCGTAGTAAACGAAATCAACCGTTGCGATGGTCTCCCCAACATCGTGGAAAAGGTTCATGGTCACCTTGCCAAGCTCCAGGTCCTCATCGGCAGGCACGACGATGTCGTTGGCCACGATGAATCCGGCACTCGGGTTGGTGAAGTACCCGTTCTCGAAGGCGTTGCTGCCGTTGGAGATGTCATCGGCACAGTCAAGGTCCGTCCCAGGGACGGTCGCAGTCCAGCCACAGGCCTCGTTCACGCTCATGATAAGGTCGCTCGAGTTGATCGTAGCCATCCCGTTGGCATCCAGTTCAACGGACAGCGGTGCGGACGGTGGGAATTCGTAGTCGAATACAAAAGTATCGACTCCTGCACCCCATGCCCAGTCATCGTCGTCGTCGTATGTGTAGCGAACCTGGAACGAATCGTTGGCAAAACCAAGCATATCCATCACCCCAGAGTTCGTTGGGTTGGTATCCTCTGTAACAAAAAGGATCTCCTGCCATGCGGCACCGTCCCAAACCTCTACACTCAGAGACCCGGAACCTGCAAAATCCTGCATCGCATAGTCGAAGGACAGGTTGGCCACGATGGCCCCATCCAGGTCGAAGACCGGAGAAATCAACCTGACGGTATTGTCCAACTCGCCACTCCCAAGGGCATCGTCATCGAAGATCGCAGCGTTGGTCGGGAACGAATCGCCGATGGGCATGGTGCCGCTACCGAACATCCAGTCGAAACCGCCACTGACTATTTCAGTGGACCAGTCACCGGGAAGGGTGGAACCCTCAAAGTCCTGGGTGTAACTGAATATGGCAGGCTCGCCGATACAGAAGATCTCCGGGGCCGTTACGTCCTCCACCGTTACGGTGGCATCGCATGTTGAAACGTTACCGGCATCGTCGGTCACCGTCAGTGTGATCGTGTTGTCGCCCGCGTTGGAACAGTCCAGGGTAACCGATGGGTTGCCACCGATCTCCAGGCTGGCGATACCGCAGTTGTCCGTGCTCCCGCCGTCGATCTCGGCAGCGGTGAGGACATACTCACCGTTGGCATCCAGCTGTACCGTAACGTCCATACACACAGCGGCAGGCGCCTCGTCGTCAGTCACCGTAATGGTGAAAGAACACGTGGCGATATTTCCGTCGGAATCTGTTGCAGTAAATTCTATAAGAGTATCTCCTACTGGGAATGTACTTCCAGAAGGTAATCCTGCAGTTTGTACAGGTGTTGGGTCTGGGTCGTCCTCAACATCTGTTACCAGTGGTGGAGGGAATGCCACTACGGCTCCGCATACACCAGGGCTGGCTGTTGTCGTTACATCCATTGGGCAAGTAATCATTGGAGGCTCTCCAACAAGAATATCAATGTTTGCTGTCCAACCAGATTGTGTTACCGAAGTATCTGAATCAAAAGTAAAACTTAATGATCCTCCAGTTGCAGAGGTAAATGGCCCTAAAGTTGGATTTCCTGAAGTGTCAGTTGCATCAATACATACCAAACCAGCTCCTGCATCAAAGGTATCTCCTGCATAAGTGCCATCAAAACCTCCAGTATCTCCAGAAACTGTAAGATTATCCCAACACTGTCCACCACCACCACCGGAAGCTTCCACATCAAAAGCAGTGAAAGTCAACATCACTCTTTCTCCAGCATTGGCAACAAAATCCAAGGTAGATAACTCATTGCTAGTATAATTTCCAGCAGAACCACCGGAATCTGTATAGATGTCACCATCTAAAAAGTCAACACCCGCAGTCAACGTAGCATTTGCCTGGGGTATTTCTGTTTGTGCTTGTAACTGCCATGCACAACACATGACAACCATAGCAACTAAGGTTAATGTAATTTTTCTCATAATTTAATTTGAAATTTAATTAAAGTTAATTTTTAAAAGTAATACATTTTATTACTCCTACAAAAAATTCAAAACAAATAATATTTTCACTCGGTGAAATGCATATTTCACCGATAATATGTTAAATGAAATGTTAAAACATAACATTTTTAATAAACTGTGAATATAACCTCGAAATGCATTATCAGTGGGCTAGACTTAGATAATTAATCTCTTTTTTTATGAATGGGGACTTTACTTATTGAATGGAAAAAAATTGCAATGTTTCTGCATTATTAATCACGGCAATGTATCGTTTTCCGTTCACTGTTAAAAACTTCAAATCTTTGGTGTTTTTGGGTGTAAAAAATCCAGATTTTGTAGTAGACATTGCTTTAAACTCTCCGTTCCCATTCCCTAAAAGCACACTGCCATTTCCGGCATCATTTCTTGGCGTTTCTACTTCAGAATTGTATAGGTTACCTGCCATTACAGCGTCTAAATGTCCATCCTGGTTTATATCATCAACCAAAATTCCATGTATGGATGAAAGCTGTATTTCTCTAGGAAGTTTTTGTACCTCCCAATTCTCGTTTCCGTTGTTTTTCACAAAAACAGTTTCAAATGTTTTTGCTTCAAGGTGCAATGCATTCTTCAATTTTTCTTCTCCAAAAACAGCTGTCACATCTGCTTTCGCAAACTCGTCGTATGTACCAAATTTCTCCTTTATAAATGGCATTTGCTGGGAAGAACACTCCCTTCCTCTTAGTGGATACTTGTTTCCATTGTCATCATAGGTTAATACGATATCTCCCGTATTGTTGTTGTCGAAATCATCAAAATATACTTCAAAAGGAGTTTCGGGTGTGGCCTGATATTTATAGTTAAGTCCTAAGTTTCCGAATAAGAAATCTGGATCTCCATCTCCATCAAAATCACCTTCGGCAACTGAAAACCACCAACCTTGTGTATTGGTCAATCCGAGGTTTTCTGATTCATTTGTAAAATGATCTCCACTGTTTTTTAGAATCATGACCGGCATCCATTCTCCTGTTATCACTAAATCTTGCTTACCGTCATTGTTATAATCAGTCCATATACTACTTGTTACCAAACCTGGGTTCAACAAATCTGGGGCAAGATCTGCAGTAACATCTGTAAATGTTCCGGAATTGTTCTGTAAGAGATAACTTCTTGGGGGTTTGGGATATACTCCTGGAATTACCCTTCCTCCTACAAAAAGATCTTGATCACCATCATTGTCAAAATCTGAAGCGGCAATTGTTCCTCCGCTCGTAATCATCTGGGGTAAGTCTTTCTCAGATTTTACAAAATTCCCCTTTCCATCGTTATGGTATAATCTATCTTGAAGTTCCTTGGCATCTAAGGCAAACTCATTTCCTCCACTCACAACATAGAGATCATTATCCCCGTCATTATCTGAATCGAAAAATAGTGCTGCAATGTCTTCACTATTTCGATCTTTATTGAAAATAGTCGTATTGCTTTCTAAAAATTCACCATTACTTCCTTGAAGGAACAATTTGCCCACATATCCTTTGGCGCCACCCACATAAAAATCATCAAGACCATCTCCATTTACATCAGCCACAGCCATACCCGGGCCTAATGTAGACATCTTATGGGGTATTAGAATTTCTTTTTCAAAATCATTGTAAGGGTTCTCCTTGTGTTGATATGACAACCCAATTTCTTCGGTCTTTTCAACAAAAAGAGGTTTTTCAGAATTTCGCTTAAAAGGGTTTTGTATTGGGGCGTTACTATTTACGTAGTCTATTTTTAATGATTGATTGGCTTCAATATCTGTAAGTAATTGTGTTTTCCCGTCTGGCCATTGTACCCAGATGGAATCTACCTTCTCATGGGTGTTCAACCCAAAATGAAGCTGGTCTTCTACTGAAGAAAGATATCCTCTATTGAGGTAGTGTTCTTTCATCTGAATTGATTCTCCCGATTTTACAGTTACTCGAGCTCCTAATCCAGAACTATTGGCTGTGGTGCCTTTTAGTTTAATGGTAAGGTAATTGGCCTTCTTTTTATCTGCATTGTTTCTATAGATGAACGAGGGCATGTCTACATTGGAAATTACAATATCCAAATCGCCATCGTTATCTAAGTCTGCATAGGCTGCCCCATTGGACCAAGACTCATGATTTAGCCCCCATTCTTCCTGCTTATTGGCAAAGCTCATATTCCCTTCATTTTTAAAAATGTAATTGGGAATTCTCTTTTCGGGCATTTCGTTTAGAATTTGTTTGATAAAAACGAGATCATTGCCATCGTCCTTTTCCATAGCTTCTAAAATACTCTTCTTCTTATTTACAAAATCATTATTCCGGGCTTCTTTTCGCAAGCCATTGGTCACCAAAAGATCTTTAAGACCGTCATTGTCAAAATCTGCCCAAAGGGGCGCCCAACTCCAATCTGTACTTGACAGACCTGCTAACTGGGACACTTCACTAAAGGTACCATTACCATTGTTCATTTGCAGGGTATTCATCATGTATTGGTAATGAAAACCATCATCTACAGCTTTATAAAACCGCTCGGTGCTCATTCCGGACATATTGGTTTTGATTCGGTAGTTGTCTTCAGCCACCATATCCATTACCATAATATCTAACCAGCCGTCATTGTTAAAATCTGCCATATCTGATCCCATAGAGAAGTTGGATATATGCCTTGCACTTTCCTTGATACTTTCTGAAAAGGTACCGTCCTGATTGTTATAATATAAATAGTCGTGTTCTATGTAATCATTGCATACATATAAATCTGGCCATCCATCGTTATTAAGGTCTCCCACAGATACACTTAACCCATAACCAATTCCGCTAGAAATCATTCCTGAATTTTCGCTTACGTCTACAAATACTCCTCCTTCATTTTTATAGAGTTTATCATTTATATAAGGATCCTTTTTGGCTGCTTCCCTATCTTTATCCAAGACAGGTTCTTTAGGGTGGTTTAGCATATACATATCTAAATCACCATCTTTGTCATAATCAAAAAAAGCAGCTTGGGAACCGTATCCCATATCTGCCAATCCATATTCCTCGGCTTTTTCGGTAAAGGTTAGATCTCCTTTATTAATCAACAGTTCATTCTTTCTTTTGTCTGGGTCTACGTCTCCACCCTTACTTATATAAATATCCAACAACCCATCACCATTAACATCTACCATAGTACATCCTGTAGACCATCCCCATTTACCTTTTGTGCCTGAGCTTATCGTAATATCCTGAAATTGAAAATTACCTTTGTTGAGGTATAATTTATTATCTCCAAAATTCATTGTGAAATACAGATCTGGAAGGCCATCATTGTTAATATCTCCAATAGACACCCCTCCTCCATTATGGAGGTATTGGTAGGCAATTATGTTCATAGATGGTGTTTCTGCTGGAAGGTTATTGGCAAAATGCACCCCGGAAACCGAAGGATCTACAAGATTGAACAATGGCCCCGTATATTCGGGTTCATCCTCTTTTTCAGATTGACAGCTTTGAAGCAACAATGCTGCTGTGAAAATGATCATTTTTATAAATCCATTATTGCGAAAATACACAATAGAAGATTGGACTTCTTGAATCTTGGTTGGCATAAAGAGTTGAAATAAGGATGTTCTGATCGTGAAAAATATAAAGATTCGGGTTACCGAAAAAATATTCCTTAAAAAATATATTATTCTTCAATAATTTAACCCAAGTTTCCCTATAGAGTATAAATGCAGTCTTTCATATATTTGTTATAAACCTTCGTATTTTACTTATGGAATTACGATTCATCATTTTTTTCATTTGCACAGTTTTCATTTCTTGTTCTGAAAAATCTTCGGAAGCCGAAGAAAACGGCAACCAAACTGAGGTGGGCCCTCTCTTCTCAAAAGTTACGAGTGATCATTCACAAATACGTTTTAAAAACACGCTTGTACAAACACTGGACTTCAATTTTCTAAACTACCCATACATTTATGCGGGAGGTGGAGTTGCAGTTGGAGATATTGATAAAGACGGATTGGATGACATCTATTTGGTTTCCAATTTTGGCCCAAACAAATTATATAAGAACAAGGGTAACTTTCAATTTGATGACATTACGGTGTCTTCTAAAACCGAAGATTATAATGGGTTTTCTACGGGTGTCACCTTCTTGGATGTAAATAATGACGGTTGGCTGGATATTTATGTTTCCAAAGCAGGTTCTTTACAAGATGACAACCAAAGAAGGAACAAGCTTTTTGTAAACCAACAAAACGGAACTTTTAACGAGGAAGCAAAAAAATGGGGATTGGATGATCCTGGTTTCACTACACAAGCCTATCAGTTGGACTACGACAAGGATGGTGACCTTGACATTTACGTAGTAAACTACCGATATGATTTTAAAAACAACACTAAAATAAGTACAGAAATTCAAAGTCAAATTGAAGAAATCACCACAGATCAATTATACCGTAATGATGGGAATGGTTTTACCAAGGTTACTGAAGCTGCAGGGCTTTACAATAAAACCTGGGGGCTAGGAGCCGCTATTGGCGATTTCAATAATGATGGCTGGAATGATATCTATACATCTAATGATTTCCTTGAGCCAGATGCCATGTACATTAATCAGAAAGATGGTACGTTTCGTAATGAAATTAATGACAGGGTAAACCATATTTCATTTTATAGTATGGGGAATGATTATGCAGATCTAAACAATGATCTACATCCTGATCTAATTACCCTGGACATGCTGGCAGAAAATTATGCCCGCAGCAAAGAGAATATGGCGTCTATGAGCACGGAAAATTTTTCGAATATGGTAAAGGTAGGATATCATCATGCCTATATGGCCAATATGTTGCATTACAATGTAGGAAACGGAAAATTTCAGGAGTCTTCACAATTAAGTGGTATTGTGAAAACCGATTGGAGTTGGGCACCCCTTTTAGCTGATTTTGACAACGATGGCTTAAAGGACATTTTCATTTCTAATGGGGTATATAAAGACTATACCAATCAAGATTTCCGAACCGAAATTATGCAACGCAATGCCAGAGGGGAAGCTATGACCTTGGATGCTATTTTAGAACTACTCCCTTCTGAGAAATTGAGTAACTATATATACAAGAATAATGGTGATATGAGTTTCTCCAAAAAAATTGAAGCATGGGGACTGAAAGACCCGAGTTTCTCTAATGGAGCAGCCTATGCAGATTTGGATAGAGACGGAGACCTTGACCTTATTGTAAACAACATAAACGATGAAATTGGATTGTACAGAAACAACACCCGTAAAGACTTTCTACAAATAGAATTAAAAGGACCACAGCAAAATCCATATGGTATTGGAGCATCAGTCTATGTAGAAGACGAAAAACAGACCCAACTCCAAGAACTTTATTTAACAAGAGGTTATCAATCCTCCGTCTCCAATATCCTTAACTATGGTCTAAAGGATGACAGCACTGTAAAATTGGTGGTTGTTGAATGGCCCGACGGTAAAATATCTACCATAGATAACCCAACAATAAACCAAAGACTTATTATTGATTATACGGAAGCTGCTTCAAGCCCACTACCCTACATAACCAAGAAAAGAAAGAAAAAAAGCATCCCTTCAGAAATGTTGGGGATTAATTACCGGCATCAAGAGAACGAATTTAATGATTATAGCCTCCAATTGCTCCTTCCCCAAAAGCAGTCTACGAAAGGCACAAAAATGGCATCAGGTGATGTAAACGGAGATGGCCTTCAAGATTTCTTTGTTGGAAATGCAAAAGGAGCGAGCGCTTCGTTATACATTCAAAAAGGGAATGGAACTTTTACACGTCAGAACGAAAACCTTTGGAAAAAAGAAGCAATTTATGAAGATGCCAATGCGCTTTTCTTTGATGCAGATGGGGATGGGGATATAGATCTATATGTTGTGAGTGCTGGATATGATCTAAAAAAAGACAGTCCTTTACTTCAGGATCGATTGTATGTAAACGACGGAAATGGTAATTTCAGTAGAAATGAAAAAGCGCTACCAAAAATGCTGACTTCTGGTAAAGCAATTGCAAGTGGGGATTTTGATAGCGATGGGGATGAAGATTTATTTGTTGGTGGTAATGTAGTTCCTGGCGAATACCCTAAATCTCCTGTGTCATATTTATTGCGTAATGAGAACGGGGTTTTTACAGACATTACTTCAGAAAACGCTTCTTTGTCTGAAATTGGAATGGTATCTCAATCATTGTTTTCTGATTATGATAATGATAATGATCTTGATTTACTGGTAGTAGGTGAATGGATGCAACCCACCTTTTTCAACAACCACAATGGTGTATTTACCCAAGCCGAAAATATTCAAGGATTGGATAAAACGGAGGGTTGGTGGTTCTCTATACTTGCCAATGATTTTGATGGTGATGGAGATGACGACTATGTCCTAGGAAACATGGGGAAAAACAATAAATTTCAACCCAAAAAGGACAAACCAATTTATATCTATGGAAAAGATTTTGACAATAACGGTAGTTTCGATGTAGCTTTAAGTAAGATAAACCAAGGGAAATTAGTCCCTGTTCGAGGGAAAGAATGTAGTAGTGAACAAAACCCCTTTTTACTTGACAAGATTAAGAGCTATAAAGAATTTGCAAGTTTGGAAATGAAAGACATCTATGGGGAAGATCAATTAAAAGATGCTTTTAAATTAGCTGCTTATCAATTTGAAACTGCTTATTTAGAAAACAAAGGAGCTGGTGTTTTTGAACTTGTGAAATTACCTAACGAAGCACAATTGGGTCCTACGTTATCAATCCACTCCAAAGATTTCAATGATGATGGACATCTAGACATTATGGGAATCGGAGCTATTTATGATGCTGAAGTAGAGACTATTAGATATGATAGCAACTATGGATATGTATTATTAGGTGATGGGCAAGGTGGATTTTCTATCTCCAAGGAATATGAGCCTTTTATTGACAGTGACTCCAAAGACCTTATAGAAATTGCCATTAATGGGAAACCCCATTTTATGGTAGTAAGCAACAATGCTCCTTTGGAAATCTTCACTTTTGAACCTTAAGACAGAAAGAACTCTTTGTATTGAAGTACTCGAAAATCGATGGTATTCATGCTGGGGTTTTTGTCTTTAAGATCTTTATATAACTGCAAGCTTCCTACTGCTCTATTGGCTGCCCCACTGGGTGCTGTTAAGGAAACGGTTTCTATTTCCCTTTCTGAATTTGGCATAACAAAGCGATGCACTCTTGGCACGATAGGAGAAACAACTTCCAATTTCAGCTCATAGGTTTTAAGCAATCTTCTAAAAAAATATTCTGGACCATTTTTACTATTGCCACCCATAAACAATAGGGTTTTAATTGAAACATGCTTTTGTAATATTTGGATAAGACTCCTTAATTCTACTTCCTGCATTCCCAAATCACTCGCATCAATTTTATCGCGTTTTGCCAATGCTACTATATCACAAATTCCTATGCCTTGTTGTTGGAGAAAATTTTTTCTTTGATCTATGGCTTCTTGTGTCGTTTCAAAACGAAGCTCCAAATTAAAAATCCGATTCAAAATAGGCCATAATTGACCATCGCGACTACCATAACAGAAATTCACATCACCTTCTTTAAAGTCTCCCGTCGTGAATCTTGGAGGTGGTAACGTACCTACAATAAGCTTTGTAGCTCCTTTCGGGATATAAGGTGGGTATGGATGGGTATGTAAAAACACTACCTAATAAAGACCAATTCGTTTCCAGAAGACATAGCCTCACTAAAGCCATAACCTTCATAATTGAACCCCTTTAGGTCGTCTAAAGTTTTGGCGTCAGTATCAATAATATAACGTGTCATATATCCTCGAGCAAGTTTAGCAAATGTCATAATTGTTTTATACTCACCATTTTTTAAATCCTTAAAAACCGGGGTAACGATTTCTGTCTTTAATGCCTTTGTATCTATGGCCTTGAAATATTCATTACTAGCAAGGTTTACAAAAAGCTCTCCTTCACCTATTTCTTCATTAAGTGCTTTTGTAATTTTTTGTTTCCAGAATTCATACAAATTCTTCTTAACACCTACTGGAAATTTAGTGCCCATTTCCAGTCTATAAGGCTGTATAAGATCTAATGGTTTTAAAATACCATACAATCCTGAAATAATCCTAAGTGTATTCTGCAGGCGATCCATTTTTTTCTCAGGCAAACTATATACGTCTAACCCACGATAAACATCTCCATTAAAAGCATACACAGCTTGCCTTGCATTTTCTGAAGTAAACGGTAAAGCCCATTCTTGATTACGTTCGTAATTAAGTCTTCCCAAATTGTCCGAAATCCCCATAAGCTTGGAGAGGCTTTTGGCCGATTTTTTCTTCAACAGCTTATTCAATCGCTCCGCTTCAGATAAGAAACAGGCTTCTGTATGTAGAAGAGTGGGTAATTCTTTTTCAAAATCCAATGATTTAGCAGGAGAAATAACAATTTTCATGGGTACTTACTTTTCAGTAAAAATAAGAAGAATTGTAATGCGGAAAAAAAGCATTCATCTTTTCGAATAATTCCAAAATAGATAAAAGTTATTCTTTATTTATGTTTGGAATAATTCCTCCATTTTTCGAGACATGCCTCCATGTCTTCCGGTATAGGAGCTTCAAATCGCAAAACCTCACCAGACGTAGGATGTACAAAGCCCAGCGTTCTTGCGTGCAATGCTTGACGGGGTAATATTTTGAAACAATTATCTACAAATTGCTTGTACTTACTAAAACTAGTTCCTTTCAATATCTTTTCACCGCCATAACGCTCGTCATTAAAAAGAGTATGGCCAATGTGCTTCATGTGTACCCGAATTTGATGAGTCCTCCCAGTTTCCAATCTACAGGAGACCATTGTAATATATCCCAGACGTTCCAACACTTTATAATGGGTCACAGCTGGTTTTCCCTTTTCGGCTTCGTCTCCTAAAAACACTGTGTTTTGCAATCTGTTTTTTGGGTGACGCCCAATATTTCCTTCCACGGTTCCTTCATCGTCATCCATATTACCCCAAACCAAGGCAACATACTCCCGTTCTGTGCTTTTATCGAAAAACTGCTTGGAAAGATGTATCATGGCATGTTCGGTCTTGGCAACAACCAAAAGACCGCTGGTGTCTTTATCAATACGATGCACCAACCCCGGACGGTTACTACTATTATTTGGTAAATTTTCGAAATGAAATGTCAAAGCATTTATAAGGGTCCCGCTATAATTTCCGTGTCCTGGGTGCACCACCATCCCTGCAGCTTTATTAACCACAAGTACTTCATCATCTTCGTACACAATGTCTATAGGAATGTCTTCGGGAACCAACAGGAATTCATACGGAGGATGAGCAAACAACACCCGTACTACATCATTTGCCTTTACTTTGTAATTAGATTTTACTACAGCGTCATTAACGTAGATATTTCCGTCTTTGGCTGCCTTTTGGATTTTATTTCGTGTGGCATTTTCAATTTTGTTCATGAGGTATTTATCCACACGTAACGGTTGTTGACCTTTATCGGCTACAAACCTGAAATGCTCATATAGTTCGTCATTATCGCTTTCTGGAAGCTCAACTTCATTAATTTCCGCCATCACCTTCGTCTTGGTTATCAGGATCATTTACATCCTGTTCCTTCTTTGCATCATCTACGGCTTCTCTATTAAGCCCACCTTCTCCATCGCCAAGCACCAAATCTACTACGGATGTTTTTTGGATTTTTTCACCAGGACGGATTCGTTTTCCTTTATGGCGAATCTCCAAAACTTCGTCTTTGGCAATGTATTTTCGGTAATCGATATTACCTATTTTAAAACCGACTGCCAGCAATGTAGGCTCTGCTTGTCTACGGGTCTTCCCAACTACTTCAGGGACCTCTATCATAGGATATCCAGAACGATTTAGGGATATGTAGATCTTTCGATCTTCCTTTACAAACTTTCCTGCTGCTGGTAATTGTTCAATAACGGTTTGGTATGGAAAATTAGGATTGTAGCTCACAGAATCCATCACTTCGTAACGGAGATCCAATTCGTCTAAAGCAGTTTCTGCTTCAGCAATAGACATTCTAGCTAAATCAGGAACCTCGATTTTCTGACCGTGATTGGTTGTTATCTTTAACCACCACAATAGAATAAAGGATAGAATAAATAACGCTACAACAGCCAACCCCAATTGTTTTAAAAAGGTTTTGGTGAGCAAGAATTTTATGAAAGTCATACACGCTGGGTTAGTTCACAAAAATAGTAAACGTAAATTTAGTACGTTTATATGTATAAGTGATATTTTTGTTAACGTACAAGCGAAGCATTTGTTATGAGTAAAAAACATGTGGCCGTTATTATGGGCGGTTATTCCAGCGAATATGAAATCTCCCTTCAAAGTGGTGAAGTGGTCTGTGAGGCCATAGACCCTAACAAATACAACATTTATCCCGTTCATATTTTAAAAGATGGATGGCATTATGTGGACAATCAAGGAATTAAACATGCTGTAGACAAGGGAACTTTTAGTTTCTTTAATGGAAGTGAACAAATCACTCCTGACGTTGTCTTTAATACGGTTCACGGTACCCCTGGCGAAGATGGCTATTTAGCATCTTACTTTGAACTATTGGGTATTCCGCAAACCAGTACAGGGTTTTATCAAGCGGCACTTACCTTTAACAAAAGAGATTGTCTTACGGTATTAAAAAACTTTGGAATTCATTGTGCTACTTCAGTCTATATTACCAAGGGTATGGAAATTTCCCCAAAAGCCATTGTTGACAAAGTGGGGCTTCCGTGCTTTGTAAAGCCCAATAGAGCAGGCTCTAGTTTCGGAATAAGTCGCGTTACAGAAGAAAAGGATCTTTTGGCTGCCATTGAAGAAGCTTACAAAGAAGACTTTGAGGTTATTATTGAATCTGAATTGGTAGGCACCGAAGTGTCGGTTGGCGCATATCGCTTGGAAAATGAAATTGAAGTACTCTCTCCCACAGAGATTGTTTCTGAAAATGAATTCTTTGATTATGAGGCTAAATACTTAGGAAAAAGCCAAGAAATAACACCCGCTAGGATATCGGCAGCAGAAAAGCTTGCCGTTCAGCAAGAAACAAAAAAGGTGTATGGATTGCTTAACATGAGTGGAATTTCTAGAACCGATTTTATTATTCAAGATGGAATTCCTTACTTCATTGAAATCAATACAACCCCAGGGCTTTCTAAAGAGAGTATAATCCCCAAACAGGTTCGGGAAGCTGGAATGACACTTGCCGAATTTTTCGGAATCTTGATTGAGGAAACCTTACGGCAACAAGATTGATGCAATTATATTTTATCATTACCTTAGTAATCCTTTAAACAAATTATTGTGAGTACTTCCACTACAATTCGCCGTGCTGTTTTTCCTGGTTCTTTTGACCCTATAACCCTAGGGCATGTAGATATTATAGAGCGGGCTTTACCGTTGTTTGATGAAATTATAGTTGCTATAGGAGTAAATGCCGCCAAGAAATATATGTGGCCATTGGAACAACGAATGGCATTACTAGAAAAAACCTTTGCCGGGAATCCAAAAGTAAAGGTAGCTACCTACAAGGGTCTTACAGCAGATTTTTGTAAAAAAGAAGAAGCTCAGTACATTTTGCGTGGACTACGTAACCCCAACGATTTTATGTATGAGCAAACCATTGCACAAGCCAACGAAAAGGTAAATGGGGTAGACAGTGTATTTCTTATTTGTAGCCCAGAATATTCACACATCTCATCTTCGATTGTTAGGGATATTGCCCGTAATGGTGGAGATTATAGGAGTTTGGTCCCAAGCGGGATTATAAAACAACTATGAATCTCTATTCAACAATAAATTTTTTAATAGTTACTGATTTACCAATGAATATCTTAGCTATATAGACCCCAGAATACAAATTAGATACATCTATTTTAGATGTGATATGATTTTTGATCAACATTCGCTTACCAGTAATTGAAAACACCTCCAACCTATCAACTTCAACTCCCTGTAAACTAATTTCTAGAACATTGTCTTGAATTGGGTTAGGTAATATCTCTAAAAAACTTGCATCAATGTCATGAATGCTCAATACTTCTGGCTCTAATTTAACCACCCACACATCTCTGCCCCCATTTGTATCTTCCGTCTTGTCTCCACTAATACCAGAATCTGATGATCCAGCCAGCACAAAACCATTATCTGAAGCTTGCTCTGAAGCATACAACCAATCAAATCCTGACCCGCCAATGGTCTCCTGCCAAAGTATTGCACCGCTTGTATCCAACCTTACTACCCAAAAATCAGTTCCGCCAACAGGGTTTTCATCCTTATCTCCACCTATAGGTGAAGATGAAGCACCAGCTATAATGTAGCCGCCTTCGGGAACTTCTTTTATCGAGTTTAAATTATCTGCGAGAAACCCTCCAATAGTATTATCCCATTCAACATCTCCATTAGAATTTAATTTAACAATCCAGTAATCATCAGACCCTATTGAATCTTCTGTTTTATCTCCACTAGCATCTGACCACGAAACCCCACCTACAATATAACCACCATCTGAAACTTGTCCTAAATAAGACAAATCCTCATCTCCATTGCCACCTATAGTGTTTTGCCAAACAATATCCCCAACAGAATCTAATTTTAAAACCCAATAATCACGCTCACCTATAGCTTCTTCTGTCTTATCACCACTAATACCTGAATTTGAAGAACCACCTATAATATAACCCCCATCGTCTGTCTGGACCAAATATTCAAAACTATCCGAATCCATTCCTCCAATAGTATTTTGCCAGAGTATGTTACCATTGACATCCAATTTAACGATCCAGTAATCTCTTGACCCAATAGAATTCTCTGTCTTATCTCCGCTAATATCTGAAGAGGAATGCCCTCCTAAAATATAACCTCCATCCAAAGTTTCTTTAACAGTATATAGTTCTTCCCAATCATTCCCTCCTATCGTATTTTGCCAGATTATATTACCAATCTCATCTAGCTTTAATATCCAGTAATCATTTTGCCCAATAGAATTCTCTGTCTTATCTCCACTAATGTCTGAAGAGGAATGCCCTCCTAAAATATAACCTCCATCAGAAGTTTGTTGCAATGAAGTTAATTCATCACTCATACTACCTCCAATTGTATTTTGCCATAAAATATCCCCTTGACTATCTATCTTTATCACCCAATAATCCAATTCTCCTTGAGAATTCTCAGTTTTATCCCCACTAATATTTGACATTGATGCACATCCCAAAATGTAACCCCCATCATTAGTTGAGTATATATCAGATAAAAATTCAAGATCACCACCCCCTATGGTATTCTGCCATTGTATACCAGGAGCCTGTCCAAAAGAGAAAACATTAATTAACAAAGTAAACAGCAAAAATCCAGTAGTATTTTTCATAACACATTAATTGTGGTTAAAACATTAGATCCTTTAAAACAAAGTAAAACAATCTTCAATTGACTTTTAGACAAGAATTCCCTTAGATTAATGAATATTGAGACCAAGTTATTTAATTAAACCTTTAAAAAGTTTTGATATAAGGTTAAATAAACAAAAAAACTCCCTCAAAATTGAGGGAGTCTCTATTTTATAGTAGTAATGTATTAACTCTTACTAAAGAGCTGCAACATGTTTTGCTAGTCCTGACTTTAAGTTAGCCGCTTTATTAGCATGAATAACATTGTTCTTTGCTAATTTGTCTAACATAGAAATTACTTTTGGGAATAACTCTTCCGCTTCCTTCTTGTTAGTCATATCACGTAATTTCTTCATAGCGTTACGAGTTGTTTTATGCTGGTAACGGTTACGAAGACGCTTAGCCTCGTTGCTTCTAATTCTTTTTAAAGCGGATTTATGATTTGCCATAATATCTCTTTCTTATAAATTTTGTAGCCCATAGGAGAATCGAACTCCTGTTTCAAGGATGAAAACCTTGCGTCCTAACCACTAGACGAATGGGCCAATTGTTTCAAATTGCGGATGCAAAAATACAACTATTTTTTAATGCCGCAAGTGTGTTTTTATTTTTTTCAAAAAAAATTAATATGCCTTCGCAAACAACACCTTTCTCTCACTTGGTTTTCCAGTAACCATGCAAGCTCCCGCTTCATTGTCATCATCTAAGGGAATACAACGAATCGTTGCTTTGGTTTCGTTTTTAACGCGCTCTTCCGTTTCAGCTGTACCATCCCAATGGGCGCTTATAAAGCCTCCTTTATTTTCTAACACCTCCTTAAACTCTTCGTAAGAAGAAACTTCTGTGGTTTTTTCCTTTCGAAACGCAATCGCTTTTGCATAAAGATTCGTCTGAATTTCTTCCATTAGATTGGTTATGCAAGACACCGAATCATTTACAGCTACCAACTCTTTACTCAACGTATCCCGGCGTGCTATTTCAACCGTGCCATTCTCCACATCTTTTGGGCCAATGGCTATACGCACAGGAACTCCTTTCAATTCATATTCATTGAACTTCCATCCTGGCTTATGAGTGTCCCTATTGTCAAATTTCACTCGAATCCCTTGCGCTCTAAGTTCGGTCATGAGTTGCTGAGCTACTTCACTAGCAGCTGCCAATTGCTCTTCATTTCTGTAAATAGGTACAATAACTACTTGATCTGGCGCCAATTTTGGAGGCAACACCAATCCATTATCATCACTATGCGTCATAATTAGTGCCCCCATCAATCGTGTAGAAACCCCCCAAGAGGTGGCCCAAACATGATCCAGCTTTCCTTCTTTATCTGCAAATTTAACATCAAAGGCCTTTGCAAAATTCTGTCCTAAGAAATGTGAGGTCCCAGCCTGTAGTGCTTTACCATCTTGCATCAAAGCTTCAATACAATAAGTTTCCAAAGCACCAGCAAAGCGCTCACTCTCAGTTTTCAATCCTTTAATAACAGGAACTGCCATATAGTTTTCAACAAAGTCAGCATATACGTTCATCATTTGCTCTGCTTCAGATATAGCTTCTTCTTTGGTGGCGTGTGCTGTATGCCCTTCTTGCCATAAAAACTCCGCTGTTCTCAAAAACAGACGAGTACGCATTTCCCAACGAACCACATTTGCCCATTGATTTACCAAAATTGGCAAGTCCCTATATGATTGTATCCACTTACGGTAAGTATCCCAGATAATGGTTTCAGAAGTAGGGCGTACAATTAACTCTTCTTCCAATTTTGCATCCGGATCTACCACGATTCCTTTACCATTTTCGTCATTTTTAAGACGGTAATGTGTTACCACGGCACACTCTTTTGCAAATCCATCTACATGACTCGCTTCCTTACTGAAGTAAGATTTTGGTATAAAAAGGGGGAAATAAGCGTTCTGATGACCCGTTTCTTTAAACATCCTATCCAGCTCTGCTTGCATTTTTTCCCAAATGGCAAAACCATAAGGTTTAATTACCATACATCCTCGAACACCAGAGTTTTCTGCTAGGTCCGCCTTGATTACCAACTCATTATACCATTTGGAATAGTCCTCGGCACGTGAAGTTAAATTTTTCGCCATAATCGGTTTTTTGGCACAAAAATTGTGACTTTGTTAAATATTATTAGTTCTCGGCAAAACTAGTTATTTTTATGAAGTCCAACAATTTTAAATACAGCGATATGCATATCAAAATACCCTCCTCCAAAAATACACTACAACTTGCCTTTTTAGCCTTAATTGGCTTATTGGTTAGCAGTTGTGGTTCTTATCAAAGCGTTTCAGATTCTGACGGCATTTATACTTCAGATACTACTGAAGTTGCTGTTGAAGAAGAAGAGACCACAGCAAAGAGCAATTATTACAAGCAATATTTCAACACTAAAAGTCAGGAGTTGGACGACATCCCTGTTGAAGAAGACCTTGTATTTACTGACATTGAATCATATACTACTACAGAAACAGTTGATGAAAATGGCAATATTGTTATTGAAGAACCAAGCTATGAAGAAGAGCAATATGGGGCCTGGGGTACTAATAGCGACAATCTTACTGTAAACATATACAATACCGGAGGCTGGGGAGGCTTTTATGGCGGTTGGGGCTGGCATAGACCCTGGTGGAGATGGGGCTACGGATATTTACCCTACTGGGGTGGCTATTATGGTGGCTGGGGCATTGGATGGGGAGGTTTCTACAATCCTTGGTATTGCCCACCTTTTTATGGCGGATACTACAACCCTTATTATGGTGGATACTATGGAGGTTATGGATATGCCACTAGTTACAATCGCGGAAGAAGCAACCATAACTATTTACGAGGCAATTCACTAAGACGTGGACGATCCAGTGTAGCCAGCAGAAATAGCTATTCCAGATCGGAGATTGCCAGAAGATCATCTCGTACCTCTGTAGGAAGAGACGCAAGAAACTCCGTAAATAGAAATACAGCTCGAACTTCTAGAACCAGAACCAACAGAAGCACCAATACCAGACCCAATACTAGAAGCACTAGACCCAATACACGTACTACTCGACCTAGTACCTCACGACCCAATACCCGAAGCACACGCCCAAATAGCAGATCTTCAAGACCAAGTTACTCAAGGCCTTCATCAAGCAGAAGTTCTGGAAGTAGAGGTGGCGGATCCCGTAGCGGTGGTTCACGTCGTGGTCGCGGATAATAGCTAAAATTTCATTTTAAAATCATCTAATTTATATTTCATCAAAAATATGAATAGGTGGTTTTTTATGTCAAAACTTTAAAAAACTTACTATGAAAAAGCAATTCTTACTATACTTTTTTGCAGCATTCTCTCCCATGCTCATAGCTCAAAACCTTACAGATGGTTTACGATACAGCCAAGATGCAACTGAAGGAACAGCAAGATTTCAAGCAATGAGCGGTGCATTTGGAGCTTTGGGAGGAGATCTTTCTGCTGTTTCCCTAAATCCTGCAGGTAGTGCTGTTTTCTTAAACAATAAAGCATCTATTACCGCTAGTTTTAATGACATAGACAATAATAATGTCTATTTCGGAACCAACACACAATCCATAGAAACCGACTTAAATATTGGTCAAGGTGGAGGTGTTTTTGTATTTGAGAACAACAACGGAGACTCACCATGGAAAAAATTTAGTCTTGCAGTGAATTATAACCTCACAAGAAATCATGACAATGATCTTTTCATTAAAGGAATCGGCAACAATTCTATAGGAAGCTTCTTTTTAGAACAAGCGCAGGGGATTGAACTTCAACTTTTGGATCTCCAGAGTGGCGAAAGCATCTCCAGTCTGTATTCATTTTTAGGGGAAACCGAAGGTGTAAGAGCGCAAAATGCCTTTTTAGGTTATCAAGGCTTTGTCTTTGATCCTACGGAAGATACTCCTGAAAACACCCAATACACCTCAAACTACGGCACAGGGAGTTTTGATCAGGAATATTATTTATTATCTCAAGGAAGCAACGCCAAAATCACTTTCAATTTAGGTGCGCAATATGGAGAAGACTTGTATTTTGGTATAAATCTAAATTCCCATACATTGGATTATGATCAGAGTACTTTTATTTCTGAAATAAATTCCAACGCAAATAGCACCACTAAATCAATTGAATTTGAAAACAATCTTTCTGCATCTGGAGCAGGGTTTTCTGCACAATTAGGAGCTATCGCCAAACTTACTGATGAATTTAGAATAGGTTTCACCTATGACACCCCAACTTGGTATGTAATTTCTGAAGAAACTACTCAATACTTAGAAACACAGCATATTGTTAACGGACAAACCGTTTCAGAATTTATCAATCCACAAGTCTTAAATGTATTCCAAGATTACAACTTAAGAACCCCTGGGAAATTAGCTGCAAGTGCCGCTTATGTTTTTGGAACTAGTGGACTTATAAGTTTTGATTACTCCTACAGAGACTATTCAAACATCACATTTAGCCCTAAAAATGATCCTGTATTCAATGCGGAAAACACCAATATAGAAAACAACCTAAAAGCGGCATCCTCTTTTAAAGTGGGAGGCGAATACCGAATTGATCGATTGAGTCTTCGCGGAGGGGTTAGTTTTGAAGAAAGCCCATTCGAAAATGAAACCACGATTGGTGAGCGACAAGGCTTTTCATTAGGGTTAGGTTACAATTTTGGTAATTACCATTTTGATGTTGCCTATTCAAGAGCAGAACAAAGTAGCAACCCATCATTATATTCTATCGGACTAACAGATACTGCAACTGTAGATACAGTATATTCCAATTTTCTGTTCACATTAGGAATAGAATTATAAAAAATAGAGTCCAATAAAAAAAGCTCCCATTTGGGAGCTTTTTTGTTATATAAATAATTTTCTTAACGTTTTAGGGTAAAGTGTCCCGTGAACTCCTTGCTGGCCTCGTCCTCCATGTACTCGACCCTGAACCAGTAATCGCTCGATGGCAGCGGGTTGCCGTTGTAGGTACCGTCCCAACCGGGGCCCAACGGGCTGATCTGCTTCAACAGCTTCCCGAAACGGTCAAATATATAAATTTTTGCCGTAGGGTCGCCACTGGCGATCCCGATGATGTTCCAGGTGTCGTGGAAACCGTCCTGGTTCGGCGTCACAAGCCTCGGGTAATCAATGATGCCCACCTCTTCGGTAACGCTGCCGCAACCGTTCACGTCACGGATCGTAACCGTGTGCGTGCCGGGCTCCACGCCCGTAAAGATGTTGCTCTCCTGGAAGGGGCCGTCGTCCAGCTGGTACTCGTACTGGCCCTCCCCGGTGGCCGTGACCTCTATCACGTGCTCGCTGTCAAAGGCATTGCTCGTAACATCCACGGTGTACTCCTGGGGTGGCGAGGAAAGGATGACCGTGGTAGCTGCAACCGTGCTGCAACCGGTCTCCATGTCCGTCACCCGGACCTCGTAGCCCCCGCCCTCAAGGGCAACGATGGAGGGTTCCACCGCGTTGGGCTGCAACACCCCGTTGATGGTCCATGCGAATATATAGAGCGAGGCGTCCAGGCCCGTATCGATCAGCGGCGGGGATGGGTCCCCATCCTCCTCGGGGATCGCAACGCCGTTGTCAACGCACAGGCGGTACTCTTCCTCCAGCTGCACCACCGGGGGCTGCACCACGCTCAGCAGCACCTCCACCACGGCGAAGCACGCGTCCCCGTCAGCCGGGTCGGCCTCGTTGGTCACACGGGCATAGATGACCTGTGGGTTCACAACGTTGTTGTATACGTTCGGGAGCGGGTCGGTGCCCGATTCCGCGTTCTCAAGGGTCTCATGGTAGGTCAGCACGTAGATTGCCGGGTCCTGACCGTTCAGGATTTCATCGCGCAGGGCGTCAGCCTCAGCATCCAGGTCCGTCGGGTTGGCAGGGTCGCTGATCAGGGTGAAGGCACCCACACCGTCGTTCTCCCCAAAATTGTCGCATATCTCGTAAGGCAGCGCGGGCGCATTGGCCGCAGCGGCCTCCTTGACCTCAAGGTCAAAGCTCAGGCTCGCCTCACCGGTCACAGGGTCCTCTTCACTGGCCCTGAAACAGCCCGTGCCGCTGTCCGTGACCCTCACGAAGATCGGCTGTGGGTTCACCGTGTTTGGAAAGGCGGTTGGATCCAGTATCGGAGCAATGCCCGTCTGGGCATCCGTTAGGCTCCTGTAATAGGTCACCGTGAACAGCAGGGGGTCCTGACCGTTCAGCGCATCGGCATCTCGCTCCGTGAGGTCGAACACCGCGATGTCATCCGCCGCGAACTCGCAGGCCACCAGGTCGGGGATATCCGCACTGCCGTCGGGCAGTGGGTTCACAAGCAGTTCCAGCTCCACTATGGTAAAGCAGGGAAGCTCCCCGGGGGGGACGTCCCTGGTCACACGGGCGTAAACTATCTGTGACCCGGGGGTCGTGTTCTCATAGATTGTTGGATCCACGATCGCATCCAGTGGGTCGCCAAGCTCGGCAAGTGCCAGGTCTTCATAATACAGGACGCCCACACCGGGTTCACCGTTGATGATCTCCGCATCCTTCTGCGTCAGGTCGAATATGGAAAGCCCGTCGCTGTCATCGATATCTACCGTTGGGTCCCCATCGCCGTCGCATATCTGCAATGGCTGGGGTGTGGAGGGCGTCGGGTTGGGCAGTACCCTAAGGGTAAGGTCCGTGCGGGCCTCACAGCCGGGGCCGGTGAACACCGTCACGAAAATGTCCTGTGGGTTTATGGAGGCCCCCGTAATGGGGTCCATGTTCTGGTGCGCGGTCGGGTCCGCTATGGCGTTGCCGCTGTCCTGGTCCGCCACGCTCAGGTAATAGGATACCGAGTAGCTGTCGTCGCCACCGGTGATCGCCAAGTTGTTCAGTGTAAGGTCGAAGGTGGAGATCCCGTCGTCCGGGGTACTGCCGTTCTCCTCGTCGTCGCACTCGGCCATCTCGAAGGGGCCCGTGCCCAGTACGGGGAGCGGGTTCACCACAAGCCCGAAGGGGGTCACCAGGTAACAGCCCGTAAGCGAGTTCTCCGCACGCACCCAGATCGTCTGAGGGGTGCCGAGGTTCGTATAGGCATCCGGTGACGGTACCGCGTTGGTGCCGGCCTCCGCATCGGCCTCCGTCTCGTGGTAGGACACCGGGAGGAAGTCCATGGGGCTGTCCTGGGTGGAGAGCACCGCATTGTCCTGCCGGGTGAGGTCGAATACCGCAAAACCATCCGCATCGTCGTCACACTCCTCCATAGGGTCCAGGAACAGTTCCGGGTCCGGTGGGTTCGGCAACAGCTCCACACGGAGCTCCATGGGCACGATCGCAAAGCAGGGGTTGACCCCGGGGGGGACATCCCGCACCACACGGGCGTATATCGTCTGGCTGAAGGGCACTATGTTCGCATAGGGGCTCAACAGCATGTCGGCGGGGTCGCCGGCCTGTGCATCCACCAGGGTTTCATAATAGCTCACGGTAACGTCCACGTCACCGTTGATGACCTCCGCATCCTTGTCCGTCAAGAGGAAGTCCGCGAAGAAACCGTCGTTGTCGTCGTCGCAGGCGATCAGGGCCGTGGGCTCCAGTGGGGCCGGGTTCGGCTCCACGTTCAGGAAGAAGCTGTTCGATGCAGCGCAGCCTTCACCGTTGAAGGCGCTAACGAAGACCTCCTGCTGTGGGGAGGATACCGTGTTCTGGTAGGCAGTGGGGTCCGCTATGGCAACACCGGCCGCCTGATCCGCGGCGGTGGCATAGTATTCCACCACCAGGGTGTCGTCACCAAGGTTGATCAATGCAGTGTTCACCGTAAGGTCGAAGGTGGATATCCCGTCATCCGGTGTACTGCCGTTGAGCTCATCATCGCACTCGAAAAGGTCGTTGCCCACCCCGATGGTCGGGAAGGCCCCCACCACAAGGTCGAAGGGCGTTACCCTCGCACAACCGGTGACAAGGCTTTCCAGGCGCACCCAGATGGTCTCGCCCCCTGTGCTCACATAGGCATCGGCGGGGTCGATCGCGTTGGTGTTCATATCTGCGTCCACCTGCGAGGGGTGGTAGGTGATCGGCTCGAAGTCCACCGCATCCTGAGCACCGAGCACAGCCGTGTCCTGCTCTGTCAAATCGAAGACCGCCTGGCCACTGCCGTCCGTGTCGCACGAAAGGAAGGGGTCCCGGAACGTCGCATCCGGCATGTCCGGGAGCGCGATCACGTTCAGTGTCAATTCTACAATACTATAGCAGGGGACCGTCGCAGGCGGCGTGTCACGCGTGACGCGGGCATAGACCACCTGGGTGTTCGGGGTAATGTTCGTATAGGGGCTCACGATCTCCGTGCCCGCCACCGCATCGATGGCCTCCTGTAGGCCCTCGTAGTACAATACATTCACATCCGGCTCACCGTCGATGATCTCGGCGTCCCGGTCCGTCAACAAAAAACCCCCGACCAAACCGTCGTCGTCGTCATCGCAAAGTTCCAAGGGTGTTGGGTTTTGGTTTGGTGTTGGATTGGGAAGCACCGTCAATGTCAGAGTGATCGTGATGCTACAGCCCTGTTCTGTTGTGACACGTCCGATCACCGTCTGGGGCGTAGAGGTGTTCTGGTACATGTCCGGGCCCATGATCGGGTTGTTCGCGGCCTCGTCAGCGGGGGTCTCGTACCACGTAACCACAAGCGTGTCGTCGCCGCCCGTAGCAGCAGCGTCCTGGCTCGTCAGGTCGAAGGTCGATACCTCGTCGTCCGAAGTGCTCCCGTTCAGCTCGTCGTCGCAGAGCATCATCTCGAAGGGGCCGAAGTCCTCCGGCAAAGGGTCCACGATCAGCTCCAGCTCCACGATATCGTAACAGCCGCTCGCACCGTTGTTCGGCATCGTGCTGTTCACGTTGCCCACGACCAGTATATAGATCGTCTGTGGGTTCCCGGTATTCAAGTAATTTGTAGGGGTAGCTATCGCCAGAGAAAAGTCCGGGGCCGTAAGCGCCACGTCCCCAGCGTTGATCGCATCGGTCTCGTCCTCGTAGTAGTAGATGTCGAACTCAACCGGGCTCATCCCGCCAAGTACCTCCGGCTCAACAACCGTAAGGTCGAAAATTCTGAAACCGTCCTGAGTACCATCATCGTCACATTCTCGAAGTGGTTCCGCCGGGGTTACCGCAACGGGGCTGTCACGGACTTCTAAGGCTAAGCTGGCTACACCAGCACATCCGGTAGTCACACTTTCTACTCTAGCCCACACACCTCCGGTTCCATATAGCGGATCTAAAGGATCGGTAATTGGGATATCATTATAGGGTACATCGTTGGTATAAGGTATTGTCAAGGGAAGTTGTCCTATCTGCGCATCGATAAGTGTACCATGGTAGGTAACGACTAAATCAGGATCTCCTGCTGTAATGTCAACATCTGCATCTGTTAGAGTAAACTCTGCAAATCCATCATTATCTATATCACAAACAATTAAAGGATCGGGAGTTGGATTGAAATTAGGTAAAGGAACCACCGTGATTTGAAAACTTTGTGTTTCATAACAGGTTGAATCTATATTACTTTCATAACGAACAAATATTGGAATACTACCAACTACCGTTATTGGGTTTGGCAAATCTGGCCCGTCAGCATCTGCAGCTGCCTGAGTTAAATGATATGTAATTAAAAAATCTGAAGTTGGTGCTCCAGCATAAACCACAATATCAAATTCAGCATGTAAATCAATATCTTCACTACCGTTACCATCTATATCACATGCTGTATAATCGGGAACCATTCCAAATTGAGTGATCTCGATATAATCAATTTCGAATTCATCTGTAGCTGTACAATTTCCAGCTAAATCTTCAATTTGAACAGTTATAGTTTCATTGGTTCCTGTTATGTTATAGGCCCCTGGAGTTCCTATTAAAGTTCCTGCACTATCCAGATACGTAACATTAAACAATGTTGGGTCTTGTGCTCCAAGTACAATAGGGGTATTTACTGTTAAATCGAAAATCCCCGGAATCCCTCCTGTATTACAAATAGATAAATCTATAGCAGGAGCTTCTATCGTTGGATTGGGGAAAAAGGTCACTTCGGTAATCTCAATATTGGTAGTTCCCGAAGACAAAAGAATTTCGACCTGATAATTCCCGGTCTGAGTAACATTTAAGGTTGGGTTTGTCTCTGGGGGAGAAAACGGAACAAATACACCAGAACCTAATGGGTCTTCAAAATACCATGTGTAAGAAACAGCATCTGTGGTGGTTGCATCTATGGTAAATACTTCTCCTTCGCAAGCAGTTTCATCAAATAATATGGAACAATCTGTATTTCCAGAACCCGGGATTCCTGTATTCGTTTGCTCTAATTTTATAAAGCCAGCCCCTTGGTCAAAATTTGTTATCACCAATACATAAACTTCACCAGAAACCCCTCCATTAATGGTAAAGTTTTCAATAGGGGCAGGAGAAAAACTACAGGCTATTTCATTGGCAGGCTGTAATTGGGAATAATCACATAAATCATCACCAGCCTGAAATGGACCCCAACAAATAAAATCTACATCTAACCCTGCTCCTATCGGGTTTCCACCGGCATCAAAATTAGTATTTTGAATGATCTGAAAATTTAGATCACCACTTTGGTCAATCTGCAAGAAAAACCAAGCTGGATAGGGTTGAGTTATCAAACAATTATAATCAGGTCCCACTTCTGCGCCTGGATTACACAACGGGTCTCCAGGATGACAGTTGGCAAAAATCAAGGAACTATTGACATCTGCACAAAACGGGTCTATATCAACACAGGTACCACCTTGAGCATTTGCATCTACTGAAAAAATTAGGCAAAACAATAGCAGTAGCGTAGGTAAGATTGGGTTCAGCTTTTTCATAACAAAACAGGGTATATTTTGCGAAAATTAAGAAATTTTTATGAAATAAGACCATCTTAAAACCTTCAAAAAGCATTTGTTAGTTTTTTATGAGTTGTCCCAATCCCGTATCTTTGCACTCTGTATTAAAAAATACGCATTAAAAAAAGTTCATGGACTTGGAAAAACAGTTAAAAGAAATAGAAGCATTAGGGGAAGGTCACGTAGGCACTTCTTCAGACACACCATTGCGTCCAGATGCCTTCGAAATGAGTGATATAGAAAAGATTGCTGCGATAAAGAAAGATGTCACTAATATCTTGAATACGCTTGGAATGGACCTAACTGATGACAGCTTAAAAGGGACTCCAAATCGTGTGGCCAAAATGTTTGTGCAAGAGTTATTTGGAGGTCTGCATCCGGATAGAAAACCGAAAGCTTCCACATTCGAAAACAAATATAAATACGGGGAAATGTTGGTTGAAAAAAACATTACCCTCTACTCCACTTGTGAACACCATTTACTGCCCATAGTAGGGAAGGCACATATTGCTTATATTTCTAACGGAACGGTTGTTGGATTATCCAAAATGAATCGAATTGTAGATTACTATGCAAAACGACCTCAGGTACAGGAGCGACTTACCATGCAGATTGTGAAGGAATTGCAAGAAATATTGAACACCGAAGATGTTGCCTGTGTGATTGATGCAAAACACCTCTGTGTAAATTCTAGAGGTATTCGTGATATTGATAGTAGTACTGTAACCAGTGAATTTGGAGGTACTTTTAAAAATCCTGAAACTCGCCGTGAATTTTTGGATTACATCAAGCTGGAAACCGAATTTTAAAATACCTTTACATTTCTTTTGAAAAATCAGTAATCATAAGATTGAGGGATCACTCATGAAACTATTCGAACAACAAGAATTGTCCATATACAATTCACTCACTAAAAAGAAAGAAAAATTTCAACCCATCCATGAAGGAGCTATTGGAATGTATGTCTGCGGACCTACGGTATATAGCAATGTTCACTTAGGAAATTGTAGAACTTTTCTTTCGTTCGACCTAGTTTTTAGATACCTGAAGCATTTAGGATACAAGGTTCGTTATGTGCGTAATATTACCGATGCGGGTCACTTGGAAAATGATGGTGAAAGTGGGGATGACCCTATCCTTAAAAAGGCTCGACTGGAACAAATAGAGCCTATGGAAGTGGTACAGAAATACTCTGTGGATTTTCATAACGTAATGGCACAATTCAACGCAATGCCACCGAGTATTGAACCTACTGCTACGGGACATATCATTGAGCAGATACAGATTGTTGAAGATATTATTGAAAAAGGCTATGCCTATGAAAAGAATGGGTCTGTATACTTTGATGTGGTAAAATTTAATGAGGATCATGCTTATGGCAAATTGAGTGGAAGGCAATTGGAAGATATGATTGCCAATACCAGAGAATTGGCAGCACAGTCTGAAAAAAACAACCCTCAGGATTTTGCCCTCTGGAAGAAAGCTGAACCACAGCACATTATGAGATGGCCTTCTCCTTGGAGTGATGGTTTTCCAGGATGGCATTTGGAGTGTACTGCTATGAGCACTAAGTATCTTGGGAACAACTTTGATATTCATGGTGGTGGAATGGATCTTAAATTTCCACATCACGAGTGTGAAATTGCACAGGCAGAAGCATCGAACGAGATATCGCCCGTGAATTATTGGATGCACGCCAACATGCTTACTCTAAATGGTAAGAAAATGGCAAAGTCTACGGGCAACAATATTCTTCCCAATGAATTGTTTAGTGGTGAAAACGACATTTTAAGCAAGGCTTTTGCACCGACAGTGGCCAAATTCTTTATGTATCAGGCACACTATCGAAGTATCCTGGATTTCTCTAAAGATGCCTTGGAAGCCAGTGAAAAAGGGTTTCATAGACTCATGGATGCATATCGTTCTCTTTCAGAAATAAAAAGTGGAAGTGAAAGCGATTTTGATGTAACTGCTTGGAGACAGTCTTGCTATGATGCAATGAATGACGACTTTAACAGTCCTATATTGATTGCACAATTGTTTGAGGCTGCCAAATTTATAAATGCTCTTAAAGAGGAAAAGGCTACCATATCTGATGCTGATTTAAAACTTCTGAAAAAAACCATGTACGACTTTCTATTCGACGTATTGGGTCTGGTAGACTACAGTGGTGAAGGTGGTAATGACTCTAGTAAACTTTCTGGCACTATCGAATTACTTATTGCTTTAAGGAATGAGGCTCGTGCTAATAAAGATTTTGCTACCAGTGATAAAATTCGTGATCAACTTTTGGAAGTTGGTATTCAACTTAAAGACGGTAAGGACGGGACTACTTATTCTTTGAACTAGTGAGTTCAAAAATGTAAAAAACATATCATGAAAAGGATCCTTATCTTTCCATTTATAGTTTTAATAAGGATCTATCAGAAGATCATCTCTCCTATTTTTCCTTCTACCTGTAGGTATCAACCCACATGCTCACATTATGCTGTTGAAGCATTGGAAACACACGGCTTATTAAAAGGAACTCGTTTGGCCATAAAACGTATTTTTAGCTGTCATCCATGGGGAGGATCTGGATATGACCCTGTACCCCCGCGAAGTGAAAAAGAAACGAATAATTAACATAAATTCTTAGTGCCTTTTCTATCTTTACGGAAGTAAAAAAGACCCAATGATGCATTTTTTAAGTTTTACATGGAACCCGCCTGAAGGGATAAACCTTGGTTTTTACACCATACAATATTACAGCCTCATGTTTGTGATCGCTTTCATTATTGGGTGGTTTATCATGAAAAGCATCTATAAGCGTGAAGGAGAATCTCTAGACAAGCTTGATAGTTTGTTTATCTATATGGTATTGGCCATTTTATTGGGTGCTAGGTTGGGACATGTTCTTTTTTATCAGTCAGAATTAATTTTCGATGACCCATTATCTGTTATACTTCCGTTTCAAACCAAGCCAGAATTCAAGTTTACAGGGTTTAGGGGGTTAGCTAGTCATGGGGCTGCTATCGGAGTTATTATTGCCATGTTCCTGTACAATAAAAAAATATTGAAGAGACCCATACTGTGGATCTTTGACCGCATCATCATACCTGTAGCAACTGGAGCCATATTTGTCCGCTTTGGAAATTTCATGAACTCTGAAATTGTTGGTGTTGAAACCGGGAGTGATTTTGGGGTTGTCTTTGCAGCCAATGGTGAAAGCTTTGCACGACACCCAGCTCAATTATATGAAGCTATTGGTTATGTCTTTGTTTTCTTGATCTTATGGTATGTTTATTGGAAAACTGAAAAGAGAAAACAATTGGGGTATATTTTTGGCCTATTTTTAGTTCTCCTGTGGACGGTCCGATTTATTGTTGAGTTTGTAAAAGAAAGCCAAGGAGGCTTTGAAGATTCATTGGGCAATATTCTATCTACCGGACAATGGTTAAGCATTCCATTTATTATTGTTGGTCTTTACTTAATGACTAAGTCTAAAAAGAAAATTGAATCAGCATGAAAAGAAAATGGATCGCAGCCATTATGGTAGGATTGATGCTTCAATCGTATAGTTGTAATGAGCAAAAAGAACAAAAGGTACTTACCCGTGAGGTTACTTTTAAAAAAGAAGGTGAGCTCATATTAAAACAACAGGAAACAGATTCTGTATTAGTAAAACTTGACATTGAATTTGCCGAATCTGATTATGAAACACAAACGGGGTTGATGTATCGTAAAAGCATGTTAGACAACCGTGGTATGCTTTTTATTTTTGAACGAGAGGAACCTAAGTACTTCTACATGAAAAACACCGAATTTTCTCTGGATATCATTTATCTAAATAGTAAAAAAGAAGTGGTTAGTATTGCAAAAAATGCCAAACCTTTCAATACATCTTCTTTACCTTCTGAAGGTCCAGCTCAATATGTTTTGGAAGTAAATGCGGGTCTTAGTGATCAATGGGGTTTGAAAGCTGGGGATGTTATGGAATATTCTAAAAACAACTAATAACTCTATTAAACTTATACAAAATAAAAAAGCCCTGCAAAACAGGGCTTTTTTATTTAATCTACATAGAGAAATTAAGCAGCTACCGCTTCCTCTTCTTCCTCTTCTTTTTTATCACTTAAATCAATTCCTCTCTTTCTTACAGTATCATAGAATACTGGTGTTGCAATAAACAACGAAGAATAGGTACCTACCAACACACCAATAATCAAGGCGAAGATCAGTCCACGGATGGATTCTGCACCTAATAAAAAGATGGTTAATAGTACAATTAATGTGGTCATCGATGTATTCAATGTACGGCTCAAGGTACTATTCAAAGCGGAATTGATAATTTTATTCATCTTCCAACTTTGATGCTCGTTAAAGAACTCACGAATACGGTCAAAAACTACCACCGTATCATTCAGGGAGTATCCAATTACTGTAAGGATCGCCGCAATAAATGATTGGTCAATTTCCATATTGAAAGGCATGATCTTATATGTAAGGGAAAATATCCCCAACACAATCAAGACATCGTGGAATACTGCAGCAACGGCACCCAAACTAAACTGCCATCTTCTAAAACGAAGCAAGATATACAAGAACACTACTACCAATGAACCTAATACGGCCCAGAAAGACGAACTCTTAATATCATCTGCAATGGTAGGACTCACCTTATAGTATTCCATACGCCCGGCCACTTTGCTATCATCATCTGCAACGAATTGATCATACGTCATTCCCGCAGGCAAATATGCAGCAAGGGCTCCGTGTAATTTGGTTTCTATCTCTTTGTCTACTTCTGTTCCGGTTTCATCCACTTTATATTTTGTGGTAATTTTAAGCTGGTTATTTCCTCCATAGGTTTTGGCTTCGGCACTTCCGTAAACCGCTACCAAATCTTCTTGAACTTTTACAGCATCTACATCTTTATCGAAACGAACCGTATAAGTACGTCCTCCCACAAAATCGATCCCTTGGTTTAATCCTACAGTAAATAAAGAACCTAAACTTATTGCGATTAATACTCCAGAGATTACGTAAGCGATTTTTCTTTTTCCTAAGAAATCAACATTTACATTCTTCAAGAAGTTCTTGGTCATTGGAGTTGAACATGTTAACGACTTACCATTTTTGGTATAGCTATCAATAAACAATCGAGTGATGAAAATTGCCGTAAACAAAGATGTAGCAATACCTATAAGTAAAGTGGTTGCAAAACCTTTAATAGGTCCTGTACCAAATACCAATAATATTAGACCCGTAAGTCCTGTTGTAATGTTAGCATCCAAGATAGAAGACAATGCATTGCTGAAACCATCATTAATGGAATCTCTCTGCGATTTTCCTTTAGCTAGTTCTTCTCTAATACGTTCAAAAATCAGTACGTTCGCATCAACCGAAATACCAATGGTCAATACAATACCAGCAATACCAGGCAGTGTTAATACTGCTCCTGGAATTCCTGCTAACAACCCGAAAATAAATAGGATGTTTACCAATAGGGCAACATCAGCAAAGGCACCTGCTTTTCCATAGTAAAAAATCATCCAAACAAGTACAATAAGTAGTGCAATGATGAATGAAATTAAACCACTGCTAATAGCTTCTTGTCCCAAAGTTGGCCCTACTACTTCTGCCTGAATAATATCTGCAGAGGCTGGTAATTTACCAGCACGCAATACGTTTGCTAAATCCTGTCCTTCGGTAATATTAAAGTCTCCTGTAATCTCACTTCTACCTCCAGAAATCTTACCATTACTTACTCCAGGTGCAGAATAAACAACGTCATCTAAAACAACAGCAATCTGTGTTTGATTCTGATATGCATACTCTGTCATTTGCTCCCAAATCTTAGCTCCAGCACCATTCATCTGCATATTAACTGAAACTTTTCCAGCTGGAGTATAAGACTGCTGTGCATCTGTAATTACACCTCCGCTTAACTGTGCTTTCTGATCTCTATCTGCTTTAATGGCATAAAGACTGGTTAACTCCTCTCCATACTCATCATTGAATTCTGGTTTACTCCACAAGAATTTAACGAACTTCAGGTCATTACTTAACAATGCACGAACTTCAGGCTTTTCTAGGTATGAACTAATTAACTCTGTATCTGATTTTCTAAAGGTATAAATACCGGGATTTCCCAATCGTACAGGAACAATTCTAGAACCTATTGGACTTGCAGTAGCTTCGTCTGCATTTTCATCTTCTACATCTTCACCTCCTAAGAGCTCTTCAATACTTTCATCTTCTGCCGTCTCAGTTGTATCTGTAGTTGCTTCTGCATCTTCTTTTTCGTCTTTAGGGGCAATAAGGTCTGCCAATGTTGCATCAGCTAACGTTAAGAAAGGAGTAATTTCTTGAACTTTTACTACTTCCCAGAATTCCAATTGTGCTTTTTTGGATACTAAATCTGTTACACGTTCTACATCTTTAGCTCCTGGCAATTCTACCAAGATTCTTCCAGACGTTCCTAGTCGCTGAAGGTTTGGCTGTGTAACACCAAACTGATCTGTACGTTTACGCAAAACTTCGAAAGCAGATGTAATACCTTCTTCTACTTTTCTTCGTATAACTGGCTTCACTTCATCATTACTCCATTCACTACTTCTTATGTCGTCTTGAAGGTCTCTGTTGAAGAATATTTCAGAAGACGCCATTTTATTATCTCCCGGTAGCGCTTCAAAGGCTCTGAAGAATGATTCTACATACGTTTCCTGTGCATCTTTCTGAAGTTCATCAGCATCAGACAAAGCTTGTAAAAACGCACCGTTCTTACTGTCGTTTGCCAAGTCTATTAAAATATCTTTTACTGAAATTTGAAGGATTACGTTTACCCCTCCTTTAAGGTCAAGCCCTTTTTTCAATTGTTTTTCGTTGGCCGTTTTATAATCGATACCCAACAATTGGTTCACAGTAGCAACCGAATCCAAGTAATCTGCCTCAGCAGCTGCCCTTTCATCTGGTTGATCTTCGCCGAATATACTCTGGGCATATTCTTTAGCATTTTTTTCCGTGTTATTGGCTATAAAAGTATAGGATAGCTGATATAAACTCACCAATCCAAAAACAATAGCAAATACGGTAACTAGTCCTTTATTTTGCATTATTAGATTTTTTTTGTGTCAAATTTTTTAAAACGGGCAAATATAAAATTTACCGTATGATCTGACAATTATAATTATTGTTTAAATATGATTGCACGGGCTTTTCCTTGAATCTAAAAAAACCCGTTAGGTAGTAATGTTTTTTTGGGATTGATTTATAATATGCTTTTTACGATATCATCATTATATCCTACCTAAAAGCATTAAATCTAGTACACCCATTAAGCAAGAGGACCGGCTCTTACTTCTGGTATATTGTGTGAAGAATTATCTATTAAAAGTGCATTATTGCTATGCACTTGGTATGCTATTTTTTCAATTCTATTTATTTCCCTAAGGTCTATTTCATCATCTGAAAAATATACATCTGCATCAAAATGGCGATGACTTACAGTTTTGGCCTCTAACTGTATTAGATATCCATTATAATCCGAAGCAAGATCTGGACTATTCTGAATTTCACTTACATTAAGCTTATAACTATTGAAGTCTTTATACGGAGGGAATTCAGGAAGTTCTTCGTGGCCTGTATATGAGGTGTAACCGAATTCTAGTTTTTCACCTTTGGAAAGGATTTCCTTTATACTAGCTACATCTACTTCACTATAATAAGTAATCTTTAATTTTCCATCTGCCGATTCTACAACACGTATATTCTCAACGCCGATGGTTTGCAATTGCTCTTTTACAATAGCAATTGCATTTCGAGCTTCATCAAAGGTTACTTCATCTTTGCTAAATTGAACAACAATTTCCTGATTAGGAGTAGTCGTTTCTTCCAGACTAATCCCTAATAAGGCAAGGATAATAAATAGTGTACTTAAGTACCACTTTGTGTTCATGCGCCAAATATAAAAAATAAAGACTGTTTTTCAACAGTCTTTACGTAAATCATATCTTAAAGAATTGAATATTACAACTCTAACAATCCATTGGTTTTACTTACCCCTTCTGCACTTTCTTGCATATGAGCCTTCTCGGCATCTGTCAATGCTATCTCAACAATTTCTTCGATACCATTTCTTCCCAACACTACGGGTACTCCAATACAAAGGTCATTAAGCCCATACTCTCCGTCTAAATATGTGGAACATGGGAATATTTTTTTCTGATCACACGCAATGGCTTGTACCAATCCAGAAACTGCTGCTCCTGGAGCATACCAAGCTGAAGTGCCTAACAATTTGGTTAGTGTAGCTCCTCCAACTTTGGTGTCTTCTTTTACTTGATTTAATCGCTCTTCAGAAATAAATGCAGATACTGGCACACTATTACGTGTAGCCAAACGAGTAAGTGGTACCATTCCTTTATCACTATGTCCTCCAATCACCATTCCATCAACATCACTGATAGGAGCACCTAAAGCTTCAGCCAATCGATACTTAAAGCGAGCACTATCTAGTGCACCCCCCATTCCAATAATTCTATTTTTTGGAAGGTTGGTGGTTTTATGCACCAAATAAGTCATGGTATCCATAGGATTACTTACAACAATCATAATGGTATTAGGAGAATGCTCGATCAAGCTAGCAGAAACCGATTTTACGATCCCCGCATTAATACCAATGAGTTCTTCTCTGGTCATTCCCGGTTTTCTAGGAATCCCAGAAGTAATTACACAGATATCACTTCCTGCTGTTTTTGAATAGTCACTGGTAGATCCGGTGATTTTGGTATCAAAACCATTTAAAGAAGCGGTTTGCATTAGGTCCATAGCCTTTCCTTCGGCATAACCTTCTTTAATATCCAATAAAACTACTTCACTGGCAAAATTCTTGATGGCGATGTACTCGGCGCAACTTGCTCCAACAGCACCTGCACCTACTACTGTTACTTTCATATGATCAATTTTGTAAGATTATTTTAAAGCGGTACAAAAGTACCATTTTCTAAAGTATTATTAAGGCGTATTCCTAAAAAAGAAAAGCCCGATTCTAAACGAATCGGGCTTTTCATATGATAACAATAACCACTACGCATCAATATTTGCGTATACAGCATTCTTTTCAATAAATTCTCTACGAGGAGGTACTTCATCTCCCATTAACATGGAGAAAATACGATCTGCCTCTGTACCATTGTCTATGGTAACTTGACGTAGTGTACGGAATTCTGGATTCATGGTGGTTTCCCACAACTGTTCTGCATTCATCTCCCCAAGACCTTTATAGCGTTGGATGCCTGCAGCACCTCCAAACTTCATATTGATTGCATCACGTTGATCATCATCCCAAGCATATTCTTTCTTAGCTCCTTTTTTCACCAAATACAGTGGTGGAGTCGCAATATAAACATGACCCGCCTCAACAAGATCCCTCATATAACGGAAGAAAAATGTTAATATTAAAGTAGAAATGTGACTACCATCGACATCGGCATCACACATGATCACAATTTTATGGTAACGTAATTTTTCAAGGTTCAATGCCTTGCTATCTTCTTCGGTTCCTATGGTTACCCCTAAGGCTGTAAAGATATTTCTGATTTCTTCATTTTCAAAAACCTTATGCTGCATGGCTTTCTCTACATTCAATATCTTACCACGTAGCGGTAAAATAGCTTGAAACATACGATCACGACCCTGTTTGGCCGTTCCCCCTGCAGAATCTCCCTCGACCAAGAACACTTCACATTTTTCTGGATCTTGCTCAGAGCAGTCACTAAGTTTTCCTGGCAAACCACCTCCACTCATGACTGTTTTTCGTTGCACCATTTCACGTGCTTTACGTGCTGCATGGCGAGCTTGCGCCGCTAAAATCACTTTCTGAACAATAATCTTAGCATCACTGGGGTTCTCCTCAAGGTAGTTTTCCAGCATTTCAGAAACTGCCTGACTCACTGCCGAGGTTACATCACGGTTTCCTAATTTAGTTTTGGTTTGTCCTTCAAATTGAGGTTCGGCCACTTTTACAGAAACAATGGCTGTTAATCCTTCTCTAAAATCATCTCCTGCAATATCAAACTTCAATTTGTCGAGCATTCCAGAAGCATCTGCATATTTCTTAAGCGTAGTTGTTAAACCTCTTCTAAAACCGCTTAAATGCGTTCCTCCTTCATGTGTGTTGATATTATTTACATAAGAATGCAGGTTTTCAGTATATGAAGTATTGTATACCATTGCAACTTCTACAGGAGTACCATTTTTCTCTCCCTCCATTGAAATGACATCACCTATTAGCATTTCGCGGTTTCCATCTAAGAAGCGAATGAATTCCTTCAACCCTTCTTCACTATGAAAAGTTTCATTTATATACTCACCCTTTTCATCTTTTTCACGCATGTCTGTCAGGGTAATGGTAATCCCTTTATTCAGATAAGCCAACTCGCGTAAACGACTTGCAAGTGTATCGTAATTATATTCTAAGGTTATTTTAAATATTTCATCATCTGGCCTGAAGGTTACAATAGTCCCTCTTTCTTCTGTAGTCCCTACAGATTTTACAGGATACAATGTTTTACCACGCTCATACTCTTGCTCCCATATTTTGCCATCTCGGTGTACAGTAGCTTTTAGATGTGCCGAAAGTGCATTTACACAACTCACCCCTACACCATGTAATCCTCCAGATACTTTATACGAATCTTTATCGAACTTACCTCCTGCCCCAATCTTGGTCATTACTACTTCCAGTGCAGAAACCCCTTCTTTTTTATGGATATCTACAGGAATACCACGACCATTATCCTTGGTTGTGATAGAGTTATCTTCATTAATGATTACACTAATGGTATCACAGTGTCCGGCAAGGGCCTCGTCAATGGAATTATCTACTACTTCGTACACCAAATGATGCAACCCTCGAACCCCAACATCTCCAATATACATGGACGGACGCATGCGTACATGCTCCATACCTTCTAATGCCTGAATATTATCGGCTCCGTAGTTGCTTTTATTTTGTTCTTCGCTCATAAATTAAGATTGTTTTTCGTCGAAATTTCAATAACAAACAAATATAACCATATCCCCCATAAAATCGATAGTTATCGCGGTTTTCAACTATGAAGTTATTAACAAATTTTGTGAAAAAACACCTTCGGATAAACTGTAAGTATTTCCATTCAATTACGCACTAAGAATAACGATTTAAAATCGCTTAAATTTTTTGCTTTCGGCAACAAAAATTTCACATAACATTATCATTTAGCGAACATTAAAACCGCTACTTTTAAACTTCTAAAATTAAGTCATGAAAAAATCAACAATCATTACCACATTACTTCTAACGCTTATGTTCGTTTTCAGCAACGACGCTCAAGCGCAAAAATTCGGAAAATTAGATGTTAGTCCTATGGATGCTGCAGCTTATCCCAGTGATTACAGAACATCTGAGAAACTTATTAAAATTGTATACAGCAGACCTCAATTAAAAGGTCGTGCTTTAGATAAGCTTGCACCAACTGGAAAAGTATGGAGAACAGGAGCCAATGAAGCTGCTGAGCTTACTTTGTACACAGATATGAAATTAGGCGACACTACCGTTAAAGCAGGAACGTACACTTTTTATACGATACCTGGTGACGATGAATGGACCGCTATTATCAGTACAGATCTAAACACTTGGGGATCCTACTTCTACAATGAATCCAATGATGTAGCTCGATTAAAAGTTCCTGCATCTAATGCAGATGATTCTATTGAAGCTTTCTCCATTGCTTTTGATGAAAGTGACAATGGTGTTGACATGCACCTTGGTTGGGGCAACTGTCGTGTAAAAGTTCCTTTTACGAAATAACAAGTTTCTAAAATAACAGAAACCCCAAATTTCTCACTTAAATCAATGTAGAAATTTGGGGTTTCTCGTTTAAGGAATATTCAAATACTTATGGGTCTGTAGCGAAACAACCCATTTTGGGTTTGCCATAACGTAGTCTACAATCTGTGGGACCATTTTATCACGCTTGCTCCACTCTGGCTGTAAATACAATTTGCAATCTGCAGAAACCTTAGCTGCCTGTTCTTCGGCAAAACGAAAATCATCTTTATTATAGATAATTACTTTTAGTTCATTAGCTGCTTTATATACTTCTGCCGTAGGTAATTTCATTTTCTTAGGTGATAGGCAAATCCAATCCCAAGTACCTGTCAAAGGATAAGCCCCTGAAGTTTCAATATGAGTATCTAAGCCTTTTTCTTTTAAAAGGTCTGTAAGCGGTCCCATATCCCAAGTTAGGGGCTCCCCCCCTGTTATTACGATAATCTTAGAATATTTGGCTGCATTTTCTACAATGGATTTAATTTCGGTAGGCGGGTGAATATTGGGGTTCCAACTTTCTTTAACATCACACCAATGACAACCTACATCACACCCTCCAATACGAATAAAATAAGCCGCTGTTCCCTTGTGATAGCCTTCTCCTTGGATGGTATAGAACTCTTCCATTAAGGGAAGCATTTGCCCAGTATCTACCAATGAATCAATTTCCTTTTGCATATACGGCAAAGGTAAAAATATATTAATAAGAGCGTTTTATTTTAAAAAATATAATTACGGTTTTAGCATATTAAAATTGAGTTATTACCTTTGTAAGATGTTAGTAATCAAATTTTAAGTTCACTTTAGCGAAAACCATAATGAGTTTAACATGGTTATAGACATGCATATAGTATCTTTAAAATAAAAGGCTTTGAAAATGAAACTGATCGCACTCTTTTTCTTAGTAGGAACTACTATATCTATAGCTCAAGTTGGGATAGGCACCACAAGCCCAGACCCCTCTTCTATTTTAGATATATCTTCTACATCTAAAGGTATTTTAATACCAAGAATGACCACCTCCGAAAGGAACGCCATTACAAGTCCTGTAAATGGCCTTATGGTTTACAACACCGACTCGGATGAAATTCAATTAAACATAAACAGTCCTTCAACCCCTGTATGGCAAGCACTAAGTCTAGCTTCAACTGGGGCCTCTCCAGGGGAATCCATGAAGTATTCTAACACCGATACCACAACCGATGTTAATGTTAGCCCTGCTATTTCACTTCCTGTTTTTGGAACCCAAGAATGGAATGACAATACTACATTATATGCTGTAAGCGGGAACCAAGTAACTATATCAGAAGCAGGTAGGTACGAAGTTATTGTAAATGTTTCCCTCATTAATGGAACAACAAATGATAGAAATGCCCCTGAAATCAGAATTGCTTTGAATGGAACCCAGGTGGGAACCTACGGTTCTACTGGGTACATTAGAAGTAATAGTGGTCATGAGGAATCTTCATTGCATATTAGAGAAGTAATAGAAGTCATAGCCGGGCAAGTTTTAACAGTGGACATTGTACAATCTGCAAACACCAATGCTGTCAATCTGAGATCGGCTGGATCTTCCAATATTTATATTGAAAAAATATTGTGATGAAGAAGTTGACTTTTATCTTACTGGGGCTTCACTCCATGCTTTTAACAGCACAGGTAGGTATGGGAACCGTAGACGTAGACAACAGTGCCTTATTGGAAGTTTTTTCTACAGATCAGGGGGTATTGTTTCCACGTCTCACAACCGCTGAACGAAATTTATTGACAAATCCTGCCAATGGACTGATTGTTTACAATACAGATACAGATACCTTGGAACACAACAGCGGAACGTCTGGAGCACCTGTATGGGATACGATTAATACCCAGGGCGCTGTATCTTCTAAAATAGCTCAATCTGCTAAATATTCGAATACCGACACCACCACAGATATCAATCAGACAACTCCAGGCATTGATTTACCTGTCTTCGGAACTGAAGAATGGAACGACAATACTTCCTTATACGCTGTATCATCAAATCAAATACAAGTAACCGAGGCTGGAAGGTTTTTGATAAACGTCAATGTGTCTTTTGTTAGTTCTTCAACCCAAGGAAGGAAAGCACCTGAAAGTTACATTGCTGTCAATGGCACTCAAGTAGGAACCTACGCATCCACTGGTTATATTCGTAGAAATAACGGACATGAAGAAGCATCTCATCATTTATCTGAAGTATTGAGCCTTAGTGCAAATGACATCATCACTGTGAATATTCAAAGAACGGGTAATTCGAATACTGCGAGGCTTCGATCAGTAGGGTCTAGTAATTTTTATATAGAAAAAGTAAATTAGTTGCCCTTCACGGCTACAACTTCAATTTCAATTTTTGCTCCGAGAGCCAATGCTTCAGCTTCAAACGTAGTACGTGCAGGTTTTTGTGGAAAATATTGGGTATAGATGTGATTGAACATCCTGAAATCTGAAATATCATCCAATATCACCAAGACCTTTACTACATCCCCCATCTCCATACCATGTGTTGCCAATACCGCTTTTATATTTTCTAAAGTTTGTTTTGTCTCTGCTTCAATTCCTCCTTCTACCAATTCCCTAACACTATGGTCCATCCCAATTTGTCCAGACAAATAATAGGTGTCACCCACCTGAACCACATCACTAAAAGGTGTATTTTGTTTTTTAGGCTCATGTGAAGGATGAAAAACTGGAACTACCTTCTCTTCAACTGTTTCTACAGCGTCTTCTTTAACCGTTTCAGAACAAGTCACAAATAAAAAAAACAAGATAGGTAGGCCTATGTATTTAAATTTCATAATTTGGATTTAATAAAAGTAAATTACGGAATATTTCAGTAGCAACGACACAATTGCTATTTTTATCAAAATTTTTGACAATGGCGGATCAAAACGTGTTTTTCGATTACATCAATGAAGGCTACAAAACCAAAGGCGAAGCTATTACTTTGGGTGCTGCCATGCTAGATGGAACCACTGTAACCAATGCCCTGGTAAGGATACCTTTGAAAACCATGAACCGTCATGGATTGATTGCAGGTGCAACCGGAACAGGAAAAACCAAAACCCTTCAGGTATTGGCAGAAAACCTCTCTGATGCAGGTGTCCCTGTATTACTTATGGATATGAAAGGGGATTTGAGTGGGATTGCACAACCCAGCCCCGGGCATCCAAAAATAGATGAACGGCATGCTGCCATTGGGATTCCTTTTGAAGCTAAAAAATTCCCAGTCGAAATACTTTCCCTGTCCGAACAAGATGGTGTGCGGTTGCGTGCTACCGTTAGTGAATTTGGCCCTGTATTAATCTCACGAATTTTAGGAGTTTCAGAAACTCAAGCCGGGATTATTTCCATACTTTTTAAATATTGCGACGATAATAAACTACCTCTGTTGGATTTAAAGGATTTCAAAAAGATCCTTCAATACGCTATGGAAGAGGGTAAGGCAGAAATTGCCAGGGAATACGGGCGTATTTCTCCTGCATCTGCAGGTGCCATTCTTCGGAAGATTGTAGAATTGGAACAACAAGGAGGTGATCTGTTTTTTGGCGAAAAGTCTTTTGATACAGATGATCTCTTACGAGTTGATAGAAATGGTCGTGGATACATAAACATTGTAAGGCTTACTGATATTCAGGATAAACCTAAACTGTTTTCCACCTTTATGTTATGCTTATTGGCTGAAATCTATTCTACTTTCCCTGAACAAGGAGATAGCGGACGGCCAGAACTGGTCATTTTTATAGATGAAGCTCATCTAATTTTTAAAGAAGCCAGTGATGCATTGTTGGATCAGATAGAAGCAATTGTAAAATTGATTCGATCCAAAGGGGTTGGTCTCTATTTTGTGACACAAAACCCAACTGATGTACCAGATGCTGTTTTAAGTCAGTTAGGACTTAAGGTACAACATGCGCTTCGGGCTTTTACTGCCAAAGACCGAAAAGCCATAAAACTAACCGCAGAAAATTACCCGTTATCTGACTACTATAAAACCGACGAAGTTCTTACGTCTCTAGGTATTGGAGAAGCATTGGTATCTGCACTTAACGAAAAAGGGATTCCTACTCCATTAGCTGCTACATTGCTAAGAGCACCTATGAGCCGAATGGATGTATTGGAAGATGAAGAACTAAAAGATTTATTGGGAGAATCCAAGCTTATAAAAAAGTACAATGACGAGGTAGATAGAGAGAGTGCTTACGAACTACTGAATGAAAAAATAGAAAAAGCCAACGAAGAGGAAACCAAAGAAAAAGCAAGAAAAGAAAGAGAAGCCTCCAAAAAGTCTTCGTCACGAGGGCGATCCTCTTCCCGAAGCAGAAGAACAACCCGAAGCCCATTGGAGAAGGTATTAACCAGTCCAACTGTAATACGCAGTGTTCTTGGAATTCTTTCTAAAATCATTAAATAATCTAGTTACAATCACAGAATAAAAAACAAATGAAAAAGACTTTGTTGTTAGGAGCCATTATGGTAATGCTATTTGTACAATGTGGAAAGGAAAAAGATCCTTTTCTTATTAAGAACGGGGAGATAGGAAATCTTACCAAATCTGTAACCATGAAACAGGTGGATTCTATCTTTGCCCAAGATTCTATTGTATGGTTAAATCCTATAAAAGATGCTTTAGGCACCCAAGGAGAAGTAGAGATCTATGAAAAAAGCGGGAAGAAATTATTGCTTCTTTCTCCCGATTCGGAAACCGATCCAAATTCAGTAGTTACAAACATTCAGGTTTTTGACGAACGCTATGTTACAGATAAAGGACTTAATACAAGTAGCACCTTTGGCGATTTAAAAACCAACTATGAAATTAAAAATGTAGAAACAACCCTTAAAGCCGTTGTTGTGTTTTTGAAGGATAGTGACATCTACATTACCATAGACAAAAGGGAATTGCCCGAAAGTGTTAGATACACACTCGACAAAAAAATAGAAGTGACACAGATTCCAGACAGCGCCAAGTTTAAATACTTTATGATAGGATGGGACAAAGAAGTCGAAAAAGAAACCGAAGAATAAACGAAAGCCTCCCAATGGGAGGCTTTTTTCTTTATAAAAAACCGACATCGTTATGAACATTTCAAATTCCAAAAGAATCATTTTAGTGATCATTTCACTGTTGACCTTTGCAATCACTTTTGAAACTTTTCAACAATTATATTTTGTGAGGCGGTATGACATAGCTCCCGGAGTTACTTTTTTCGATATCGTAAAAAGCCAGTCGTTTCAATGGATTATATGGTTGCTGTTTGGCGTTGCCTTATTTTGGTATTCAAAAAGGAATTTTTCAGAAAAACCCTTACAACTCTCTTATTTGGTTCGGTTTACTTTCTTGATCCTCTTATTAACGTTTATTGATATTTTTTCAATTTCGGTCATTCAGTTACTTCGCAATGATTTGGAATTAAATTTTGCTCCCCTTTGGGAAGAATTTATGCCATTCTACACTTATCAAAAAGGTCCCATTTTTGTGTTGGGTTATAGCGCACTTGCTTTTATTTTCCATTTGTTCTTTTTGAACGAACAACTTCAAGTTCAGGTTCAGGAACTTTCAGAACTGAAAGAAGTAAACCTTCAACTATACAACTCATTGAAAAATGAAATCAATGACCAAACCACTATTCTGAATATCAAGATTGGAAATAAACGGAAAATTATCCCCATCGAGGACATTCTTTGGATTGAAGCTGATGACTATTGTGTAAAAGTACATCTACAAAATGGTCCTACCTACACTATGCGAAGTAGCTTGAAAACTTTGCAATCTAAATTGCCGCCCAATTATTTAAGAGTACACAGAAAAGCCATTGTTAATATGAAAATGGCCAAAGAACTGAACACAGAATCTACTGCCAAATTGATTTTAAACAATCAAGAAGAAGTTCCCGTTTCTAAAAGTAATTTGAAAACGGTCATGAATTTTATCTCTTAGATTTTTCCTAGTTCCGTTTACTGCAAAATTTTTGCCGTTTACTGCAACCTTTCCCTTTGCCGACCGGTGTTTCTATTTCCTACTGCAAAAGATTTCATACTCTCTGCAATACCTTCGGATATCATTTTAGCAATTCCGTGCTTTATGTTCTTAATCCTTAAAAATTGACTTATGAGAACAACAAAAACACTTCTAGCATTTTGCTTAATCCTTCTTTCTACGTGCCTATATGCACAGACCATTCGCTACTTCGCTTGCAACCGCGTTTTTAATGCAGTGAATGAATATGAAGAAGACGGTACTTATATTGGTGAATTTATTGAAGCGGACTCTGGCGGATTGAGTAATCCTCAGGATATGGTACTACACCCAAATGGTTTTCTATTGGTAACTGGTACCAACAACCCTCAAATTAAAATGTACAACGCAACGACAGGAGATTACCTTGGCGATTGGAGTGACAGCACCTTCGACCTTACCTCCCCTTCTAAAATGGAATGGGGGCCCGATGACAACCTATATGTTACCCAATGGGGCACCACTGCAGAAACCTCAAAAATTGTAAGTTTCGCACCAGATGGCACCTTTTTAGGACCTTTTACACCTTCTGCTCCTCAGGGGTTAGGACTTACTTGGGATGAGAATGGCTTCCTTTACATTTCGCTCTTCGGAATTACTCCCGGAACGGGATCGGTTCGAAGATTTGATACCAACGGTAACGCAGCGGGAGTTTTTGTAGATAGCTTAATTCTAGAAAGCCCTGCTTCTATTTGGTTTGACAGCAATGGCGATTTCTTTGTTCAGGACTATTCCTTGGGTAAAGTAATGCGTTACGATAGCAATGGCGATTATATTGATGACTTTATCATAGATGTTACGAATCCAGAGGGGCACGCTTTTCTGCCAAACGGAAATATTTTAATCTGTGAGCGTGGCGCCAATAGGATTAGTGAATTTGATGCGGACGGAAACCCTATAGGAAGATGGGATGACGGCGGTCTATTAGGGGCACCCAATTTCATTCGAGCTATTGATTTTTCTACTGCAGGACTCAATGATCATCTTACAGCTTTCAAAGTGTTGGTTAGCCCAACTATTGGACAGAAATTTAATGTAAATCCTATCTTGTTATCAGAATACACCTCTCTCGAGGTATATGATACGTTGGGAAGAAAGGTTGCTTCGTTGCAAACTGATGAGACTACCATATTGGATTTAAGCGCCTACGCAACGGGCACTTATTATGTGCATGCCCAAGGAAACGATGGGCAGGTTGCTACACAAAAAATAATGATCAAAAAATAATAAACACACAACAGTCCTGCTCAAATGGCATTGGGCAGGGCTTTATTTTCACAATCATGAAATATATCATAACCACCTTACTGTTTTTTATAGCATTTACCACTAACTCACAGAATGAATACGGTGCTTCTGCCGAATTTCCTTATGGAAGGTTGAATCCTGAAGCTCCTAAAGAGACAGGTGACTACGATCCTATCATTGGAACTTGTGATTGCAAGTCGATCATGAGGAATCCTGATGATTCATGGCAAGAAACCAAGGACATGAAATGGACTTTTAAATACATCATGAACGGTACTGCGGTGCAGGATGAAACGATTATGGGAAATGGACGTCATGCGGGCAGCATACGCCAATTTATAGCGGACAGCAGTAATTGGTACGTACATTTCTATTCCAACACTTCGCCTACTCCTACTTTACCTGCTTGGGCTGGAAAAAAGAAAGGAGATAGTATTATTCTGTACAAAGAACAAAAAGCGCCCAACGGAATGGACGGCTACTACAGAATTGCCTTTCGTAATATATCTTCTGAAGGATTCAACTGGTTGGGTGAATGGGTAGATATCACTGAAAAAATTCACTATCCCACTTGGAAAATTGCCTGTACCCGAAAAGAATCTGAAGAATAAGTAACATTATAACGCTCTAAAATAAGTAGTATCTTAGGGGAAACATTTATTACTATGCTTTCCCCTTTTCACTTGGCTATTCCTGTAGACAACATTCCTACCAATCGCACTTTTTATCGCGATGTTTTGGGTTGTGAAGAAGGCAGAAGCAGTGATCATTGGGTAGACTTCAATTTCTATGGCCACCAATTGGTTATCCATTACAAAGAATCTTCTTCAGAAGAAAAACACAGCAATCCTGTAGATGGCAAGGAAGTCCCTGTCCCTCATTTCGGGGTAGTACTTACACTAGACACCTTTTGGGAATTGGCCAATAAATTGAGAGCTTGTAACATTTCTTTCATAATTGAGCCTTATATACGCTTCGAAGGTCAAGTGGGTGAACAGGCCACTATGTTTTTTAAAGATCCTTCGGGGAATGCGCTTGAGTTTAAAGCATTTAAAAATATGGACCAATTATTTGCCAAATAACATGAAAACCATTCCACAAAATATCATTCGCCAGATTTTCATTCTTATCATCATTTTAATCATGGGTGGTCTTATCTTTAGAGAGCTACTCCCTTATTTCTCAGGTGTCCTTGGAGCTATTACCATATACGTTCTTATGAGAGGATGGATGATTAAACTTGTTAGGAAGGGATGGAATGCCAACCTGGCTGCAGCCTTACTATGTGTGTTGTCTTTTGTGGGCATCTTGCTTCCTGTATCTGGAGTTATTTTAATGCTTGGAAATAAAATTGGGAATGCGGTTCAGAATTCGGAAAAAGTAATTACTGCTTTAAAAACCCAACTGGGTACGTGGGAAGAACGATTGGGTTATGATTTGGCTTCCCAGATAGACGTTAGTGCAATTTCCAGTTGGCTTTCTAATAACCTACAGAGTTTTGCAGGAAGTACTTTCAATGTTTTTATTGCTATTGGACTCATGTACTTTATTTTGTTTTATTTATTCACAGACCGAAGGATGATTCAAAATTCTGTAGGAGGTTATATTCCTGTAAGTAAAGAAAACCTAAAAGTGATTGGAAAAGAGATTCTGGCCATGGTTCGCTCTAACGCATTGGGAATACCCTTGGTCGCCATTGTGCAAGGTATTGTAGCCTTAATTGGTTTCCTCATCTTTGGTGTGGAAGACCCTTTCTTCTGGTTCATTATTGTAGCAGTTGGTTCCATGATTCCATTTGTAGGTACCTTGATAGGTATCATTCCCGTTTTTATCCTAGAACTTTCTACAGGTAATACCTTTCAAGCTTGGGGAATTTTAATTTACGGTTTGGTCGTTGTAGGGTCTGCAGATAACATCATACGGCTTTACGTACTGAAAAAGCTGGACAATGTTCATCCTTTAATTACCTTGGTGGGTGTTATTGTTGGAGTGCCTTTGTTTGGGTTTATCGGATTAATTTTTGGCCCTTTACTCATTAGTCTATTCTTGGTATTACTGAGCATATACCGAAAAGAATACCAACAAGTTTAACCTTCTTTCATTAAATCCTCTTTAATCGTTCTATCACCTTTTCCCTATAGCTTCTGCTTATGGGAATTGCATTTCGATCAATAGTTACAAGCTCAGGCGTATAACTGTCTATCTTAGATAATGAAACTACAAAGGAGCGGTGTACCCGCATAAAATGACTCGATGGAAGTTTCTCTAAGACATGTGTCATTGTCTCTCTAGTGACCAGCGTATCTTGTAAGGTATGGAGTTTTATATAATCACCACAACTCTCAATATACTTAAGATCCTTGAATTCGATTTTCCGCATTTGCCTATCGCATCTAAAAAACGTAAAATCACTTTGCAATACTTCCTTTGCTTGAGTTTTGGAGTCTATAAATTTTTGAACCGCTTTCATAAGTCGTTCCAACGAAATGGGCTTTAGCAAGTAATCTACCGCAGCCAAATTAAAGCCTTCTACCGCGTATTCTCTATAGGCTGTAGTAAATATCACAGCGATCTTGCCTTGTATGGCATTAGCAAACATTAAACCATCTACTTCTGGCATATTGATATCCAAAAAAATAAGATCTACAGCATTCTCATTGATCACCGAAAAAGCCTGAGAAGCACTACTACAACTTGCCACTAAGGATAGTTGGTCTAATTTTGAAATATGGGTCTCCAAAATTTCCCTTGCCACAGGTTCATCATCAATAACAACAACTCTATAGATTTCTTTCATAGCTTTCAAAATTGATTTCTAAATATAGATGATGCCAATGCCCGTCTTTTCGAGTATCTAATTGATAACCGCTTGGAAATAGAGCATCTAACCGATCTTTACTGTTTCGAATTCCCAAACCATGCCCTCCTTCACTTTCATTGGAAGGCGATATGGTGTTTTTTACATGAAAAATCATACCCTCTTTATGCGCTTTTAAATCTAAAATCACTTCCAATGTTCCATCTATCGCAGCACCGTGTTTAAAAGCATTTTCTACAAAAGGCATTAAAAGCATAGGAGGAATATATGGGTCTTCAGAAATTTCTTTATGGAACGACACCTCCAAAGTATCCTGAAATCGAACCTGCTCGAGACCAATATAGGATTCAATATATTTAACTTCTTCACTTATTAATACCAATGGTTTATCTATTTGGTTCAATATATAGTCCAACAAATTCGATAGTTTTAAAATAATGTTGGGAGTTTCTTTAGACTCTTTAAGTGCAAACCCATAAACTGTATTCAAAGTGTTGAAAAGAAAATGTGGGTGTATTTGTTGTTTTAGATAAAAAAGTTCTTTCTGTTTCAACTTCAATTTTCCTTCCAACAATTTGGTTGTTAACTCATTATTCAATTTAGCTGTTCGATAACTATGCTGAATCAACACCACTAAAGAAACAAAAGTCACTACCAAATAAACCAAGATAAAGATGAAAGAAACATTTCGGGTAAGGAGTGGCATTTTTGTAATGTCGAAACCAGAAAGAAAAATGAAATTAACAAATGTTACCATGAGTATCACGAATACGGAACAGACAATGGTATACAAGGTATAAAGTATGAAGGCTCCGTTCTTTCGTGGAATGAGGTATTTCGGGATTAGACGGTAGGCAAACACATATGAAACAGCCATGGTAACAGGCAGTGTACTCATAGAAAAACTAATAGTGAACTTCCAGTCTTCGGTTCCATAACTGAAAAAATAGACAAAAAAGAGCCATACCAAAAACCAAAAAAGCAGGTGAATTGGTAATTGTTTTAGGAAATCTAAAATCCTTTTTTGCATTTCACAAAAATGCATAAATTTTGATTGGAAATAACAATTATGAGACAGACTACTGTTTTTAAAAGACGAATGACATCCTGATGTTTCCTTTTTCCAAAAACCTTGTAAAATTTGTAGAATTGGGGGGCACAATCGTCATTAATCGCATTCTTTCATTTTGGTTTCCTTACAACCTTAGTTTTGACGCCAATAATCATTAACTTTATCATTATGTCACAATTATTTGATCGTATTTCTGAGGGAGGACCTGTTTTCATGGTTCCGTTGGTACTTATCATTCTATTTATCATAGGTGTATTGGTCTACACCATAGTCTTAAAAAAGGACAAATCTAAGTCGTCACAACTTATAGGTCATATCAGCCTCTTTGGAATGATCTGGGGCTTTTTGGGCTCTACCATAGGGCTTATCTCTGCTTTTGATGCTATTGATGCTTCTGGCACCGTTGCGCAACCCATGATGGCAAGTGGATTAAAAGTAGCTTTACTCACTACTGTTTTTGGATTGGCAACTTTTCTTATAGGTAGATTATCCATGATCATCCTTCATATAAAGTCTGAATAAAGGAGCATTAAAAAATCCCTTTCGTACATTGTGAAAGGGATTTCTGTAATATATAAATTATGTTTATTACATCTTTCTATATTCCCTAGCCAATAGGGTGTTTTTAAGCAACATGGCTATGGTCATGGGTCCTACACCTCCCGGAACAGGCGTAATAAAAGAAGCTTTCTTACTCACGTTTTCAAAATCAACATCTCCTTTAATCACATATCCTTTAGGATGAGATTCATCAGGGACACGGGTAATTCCAACATCGATTACCACAACACCTTCTTTTACCATATCAGCTTTAAGAAACTCTGGTACACCTAAAGCTGATATAATGATATCGGCACTTTGGGTGATCTCAGAAATATTCTGCGTTCTACTATGTGTAAGTGTAACTGTACTATTACCTGGGTTTCCTTTTCGGCTCATTAAAATACTCATAGGACGCCCTACAATATGACTACGGCCAATCACTACCGTATGCTTTCCTTGGGTATCTACTTGATAACGCTCCAAAAGCTCCATAATACCATATGGAGTGGCAGGAATGAAAGCTTGCATATCCAGTGCCATTTTTCCAAAGTTTTCAGGATGGAAACCATCCACATCCTTTTTAGAATTTACTGCAAGCAATACTTTTTGTTCGTCAATATGTTTTGGTAACGGTAATTGGACAATATATCCGTCAATGCTATCATTTGTATTTAACTCTTCAACCTTTGCCAAGAGTTCTTCTTCTGAAGTAGACTCTGGCATTTTAACTAATGTAGATTCAAATCCAACACGTTCGCATGCTCTCACTTTACTTCCTACGTAGGTTAAGCTGGCTCCATCTTCCCCAACAATTACTGCAGCCAAATGAGGAACTTTTTCTCCTCGTTCCTTCATTGCAGTTACTTCTACAGCGATTTCCTCTTTAATGTCATTGGAGGTCTTTTTCCCGTCTAAGATGGTCATAATTGTATAGGGTTATAGTGAAATCATTTGTTTAACGCATTTTACCCATCATCTGCATCATCTTTCTTCCTCCGCCACCTTGCATCATCTTCATCATTTTACTCATCTGGTCAAATTGCTTCAATAATTGATTTACTTGTTGTACTGAAGTACCACTTCCTTTAGCAATTCGTTTCTTTCTACTAGCATTTATGGTTGCAGGCTTACTTCGTTCTCCTGGAGTCATGGAATGTATGATCGCTTCAATGTGCTTAAAGGCATCGTCATCTATATCCATTCCTTTTAAAGCTTTTCCGGCACCAGGAATCATTCCTACCAAATCCTTCATGCTTCCCATTTTCTTCACTTGCTGGATCTGCTTTAGGAAATCGTCGAATCCAAATTGATTCTTTGCAATTTTTTTCTGAAGTTTTCTAGCTTCCTCTTCATCAAACTGTTCCTGAGCTCTCTCCACAAGTGAAACCACGTCTCCCATTCCAAGGATACGATCTGCCATACGGGCAGGATGGAATACATCTATGGCGTCCATCTTTTCTCCGGTTCCAATAAACTTAATGGGTTTGTCAACAACACTCTTAATAGAAATGGCAGCTCCCCCACGGGTATCACCATCTAACTTGGTCAATACTACCCCATCAAAGTTAAGACGATCGTTAAAGGACTTGGCTGTATTTACAGCATCCTGACCGGTCATAGAGTCTACTACAAACAAGGTTTCTTGCGGTGAAATCGCTTTGTGTACGTTGGCGATTTCGGTCATCATTTCTTCGTCTACAGCTAAACGTCCAGCTGTATCCACAATGACTATATTATGACCATTTTGCTTAGCATGAGCAATGGCATTCTGGGCAATGGACACAGGATCCATATTCCCTTCTTCGCTATATACGTCTACTTTAATCTGCTCTCCAACTACATGTAACTGGTTAATAGCCGCAGGACGGTATACATCACAGGCTACCAATAAAGGCTTCTTGGTCTTTTTAGTTTTAAGGAAATTGGCAAGTTTTCCAGAGAATGTGGTTTTACCACTTCCCTGTAGTCCAGACATAAGGATCACACTTGGGGTTCCGCTTAGGTTAATTCCTTCGGTTTCACCACCCATTAGTTCGGTAAGTTCGTCCTTTACAATCTTTACCATGAGCTGCCCAGGCTGAAGCGTAGTTAGTACATTCTGTCCTAATGCCTTTTCTTTTACCCTGTTGGTAAACTCCTTTGCAATTTTAAAATTAACATCGGCATCCAATAATGCACGACGTACTTCTTTTAGGGTTTCTGCTACATTTACCTCAGTAATACTTCCATGTCCTTTGAGGACGTGGAGGGCTTTATCTAGCTTATCGCTTAAATTATCGAACATATACTTGCTTCCATTTTAAGAAGTGCAAAGATACAAATTGAACAGGTAGTGGCAAACATGTTCAAGTACTTAATGAATTTTAATTATATTTGAATTCTCCCCTTTTTCTGATGTTCCGAAATATTGGAAATAACACAAATCCGTTATATTTATTAATGTAGTTTTCAAACATTTTTCTCTATGAAAAAAAAAGTCAAGGTATTTGTAACCTATTCTAGGGATGGTAGCTACCATAACACCAAAGTAATTGATTTCACCAACTTCCTGAGACTAAATGACTTTGAAGCCAATGTTGACAGAAGTATTACCCAAGAGGCCACTGCCACCCATTTTGGTAAAATGATGCATACCAACATCACGGAAAGTGACAAGGTGATCGTTGTATTGTCCGAGAATTACAAAGTCAAAGCGGAGAAGTTTGAAGGGGGAGCAGGTAAAGAATACAGTTATATCATAAACGACATTGATAAAGCTAAGGATAAATACATTTTGGTAAGCTTTCAAAAACTAACAAAAAAGACGCTTAATAAGATAGCTCCCCTAGAATTTGTAAATCGAGATATCGTTGACCTAGTAAAAGATGAAGATGAAGATTTTGAGCAACTTTTTTCTAAGCTTCGTTCTTCTAAAACGATACAATTTGCACCCATTAGCAATGAGTTAAGTCTAGAAATTGATCCCATCCGTAGATTTACATTAAAAGACAAAGAAAATCAAGCGGACATTCCAGACCTCAACAAAGTTACCAATCACCTCCTAAAGAAAATAGGATCTGATTCGTATTTCAAAGAATATATCACTTCTATCACCTGTAAACATGCAATAATCAATGATAAACTTGTTATAAAAAAGGAGGTTGAAACAAGAATTAAGCTCATAAACCCGCATCCTAAATACATTGAGGAAGCCAATTTTTTTACACCCTATAAATTTTCGAAAATTGATGGAATTGATAATAGGGAGTTGCTCAAAGTAAAAAAGCTGCGAATAAAAGTGGACAATATGAAATTCAAGGACATTTCAAAATCCATTATTTTAGAGGTTAAAGAAGAAACGAAATCTAAAATCTACGATAATAGCGTCCAATTCAAGTACCAAAAAGTAGAAAATGGTCATCCCAATGCCTTAATAATCCCTTTTGAAAACCAACTTATTTTGGATTTAAAAGAAGAGCGAATTGTACCCATAGATGATTCAGTATATTTTAAAAGAATTAACAAATTGACACAAAAATTTGAATTATCTTATAGTTTCACGGACTTCCGTGGTACAATCATTGGTAATTGTTTTAGTAGTATTTCAGAAAAATCAGATATTACCTATGATAGGGATTCTAGTAACAATTTTATTAAAATAGCTACTAATAATTGGTTACTTCCGGGAGACGGGGTATCTATTTTCTTTAAATAACATATCCAAAATTTTTGTATATATTTGTATAAATCAGTTTACCTATGAAACAGAGAGAAGAAGACTGGTAGGTTATTAAAACATACCAGCATTAAGAATAACACAGTCAGCTCATCCTTTAGGGGATTAGCTGACTGTGTTACTTTATACCCCATCAATTATGTAGAAGGCCCACAAATTTTTACGATTATCAATAGCTGCAAAATACTTTCTAAATAAAAACCGCCTTGGTTCATAAGAACCCAAGGCGGCCTAACAACTAACTAAACAACCAAACTATCTATAGCTAGTGCGCTATAAAGTCGGCAATGGACTGTTCTCAGATTGACAACGTAAGCAACACATTAGTGTTAATCTAAAGAAGGCTTTCGCAACAATCTGTTTACATGTACTAACTATAAAACAATTAACATCTTAGAATTACTACCGCTTTACCTCGTATTTATTACTTTTTTAACTTTTTAAAAATGCTCCCAATAAAAAACCCGCTTTTTTAAAGCGGGTTTTCCTAGTTATATTTCGTGTAATATTTACAATGGCAGCAAAACCATATCTATTTTATGCATAACCCCATTGGAAGCTTGAATATTCACTTCTTGAATAGTACTAATTCTCCCATTGAGATCGGTAAGTGTTCCTTCGGTTGCATTAACCGTGATATCATCTCCCAATGTACTTAACGTACCGGTCACCAAATCTTCAGATCGTAAATTGGCTTGAGCCACAATATGTGTATTCAAGGATGCTGTGAGCGTAGCTCCATCAATTTCAGAAAGGTCATTAAGTCCCAATTCCAATAACAGTGCATCAAATGCTGCATTATTTGGAGCCCAAACGGTAAATGGAGTATTTCCGGTTCCAATACTTTCACTTAACGTAGCACTATAGTTTGGTTGATCATCTCTGGTAAAAGCAGACTCCAAGCTATTTAGGTTAGGGTCTACCGTAGCAAAAGTGAGTAACGTTGGCAGAGTAATAACCGCATCTACCATATGAATGATTCCATTGGCTGGAGGTATATCTGCTTGTAATACTGTAGAAATTCCATTAAACACCACTCCATTGGTCGTGTCTACATACAAACTAAGGTTATTTGTGGTTCCATTATAGAGGGCTTGTGTAGACAGATAGCCATTGGTTAAATCTCCTGAAGCAGTTCCTCCCAAAACAATATGATTTAATAATAAATCTGTGAGGATATCCACAGGAATATCATCTACATCTTCTCCTTGCAAAAATTCAGAAAAAGCAGTGTTATTAGGAGCTAATAATGTGTAATCAGAATTCCTATCATCTAATAGAGCATCCAAACCCGTTACTCTTAAAGCCGTTTCTAAAGTAGATAGTGTAGGCTCTAGTGTTACCCATCCCGTAATTGTGGGATCTATATTATCTAACACTTCTTCAGACCGTAGGACTCGCTCTAATACATGTACTACTCCGTTGATGGTCTGAATATTGGACGTTGTGACTTCAGTTGGTACTCCTGCTGCATCCAGAAAAGCTAAAACGGTATCAATAGTTACTGTAATCTCCTCTTCGGACCTTGTGATAAGGGTTTGATTATCTTCTAAATCTGTAGTTTGCAGATTGCTTACATTGATTATATGATAATTCAGGATATCCCGCAGTAAAGGGGCCGGTATATCATTAATGCCAGAGACTCCCATAAAATTAAAAAGATCTTGAAAAGCTTCATTGGAAGGGATCAAAATAGTAAATGTAGCTTCATCATTAGAAAGCATCTCATTAAAATCTACCAAGTCTGTAGAAGCTGCTTCCAATAATTCAGCAAATATGGTAAGTTCCGAAACGGCTTGCACCATATCATTAATCGTTAAAGGAACGATCACTGCATTTACTCCATGTACGACACCATTGCTTCTATTGATGTCTGAAGCTGTTACTGTTGCATTTCCATTAATGGTAATACTGCTGTTATTAGAAGCATACAATGTGAGTTTGTTTTCTTGATCTTCGGCCAATGAATTCAAATATCCCTGGAGGTTGGATGACGATATGTTTCCAACTACCAAATGATTCAAAATTACGTTGGTCAGGATTTGTAAAGGCACCTGAGAAATTGTTTCATACTCTTCTGCTGCTAGGAATTCTTCAAAAGCAGCATTGTTTGGTGCCAATAATGTAAAGTTATCTGTTCCATCTAAAGAAATATCCAGTCCTACTCGCACAATGGCTTCATACAACAAAGAATATTCGGAATCGTTCGAAATGAAATCGGCAATAGTTTCTGTATTGTTTGGGGTTTCCCCATTAGAAGTTTCATCATCGCTACAAGCAGCAAAAATGAACAACAGCACAAAACTTAAGATAAGGAGCGGGTTATTTTTTTTCATATAGAATCTAAAGAAGCGCAATTTAAAAAATGATATCACTACTTTAAAACAAAACCACCTTTAAGTTATAAGGAAAGTCTAGTTTAGGTACTAAAAGGAAACAAGAAATCAATCACATATGGAAATATGAGCCAATATCTGATATTTGAGCTCTTCATTTGAGTTAATGGTCAACAACCCTCCATTTTCAAGCATGATGGTAATTGGGTAGTTAATATTGGCGATCCAATTTTCATTCAGAAACTCGATACCCATAAAAGTATCCCGATCATGATTGAATGTTACCGTATTAAAATCTGTAGTAACAGGGTCGTACACAGAAAGCTCTACAGGATAATCAAGATCTACACAGGTAATTCTTTCATCGAACAATTCCCCATTGGCACATTGAGCAATTAGGTTCTTAAAAGCTGCATAGGTTGGGATTTCTAATTGAATATAGTTGGCAAAAGTAACATTCACCGGAAAGTCTGGTATTAATTCGTCGTACATAGTAAATGGCAACAAATCATCTGCATTGTTCACGGGGTAAGCTATTCCGTTGGCATTACAGATATAAGGAAAATCGATACTAAAACAAGTAGATGAGTCCACTACATCATCAAAAGAACCATCATGTGTAGCTACTGTCTTCACTAAGTTTAACAATTCATCGTCTTGGGACAGCAGACCTTCATCTTGGCTTTCGGTTACCCTGAATTCTTCTTTCTGACAAGAAACAAGTGATAACAGTATAAGCACCCAGACATATTTTTTCATATCATCATTTTTCAACTGTTAATATAACAACTTAACCATAAAAATTCCTACTTTCGAATTCATAATTTATATACCTAGGGTTCTATGAGCAAACCGCTCTTCAAAAATGTCTGTAATGATCAGGTATTTGCGCAATTATACAAAAAATGGTCGAAAGACCTGTATAATTTCATTTATTACCGGTATGGAGAGAAAGTTGCTCCTGAGGACAAAGTACAGGAAGCCTTTGTGAAATTATGGAAAAACTGTAAGGAGACCACTCCAGAAAAAGCCAAGAGTTTCCTATTTACCATTGCCAATAATTTAAGCTTGAACGAACTGAAACACCAAAAGGTCGTTTTGAAATATCAGGAAACAAAACCCAAAGGGCATACTAATGAAAACCCTCAGTTTCTTTTAGAGGAAAAAGAATACCTCAATAAGTTTGAGAAGGCCTTGGCCAAATTATCTGATGGACAACGGGAAGCCTTTATGTTAAATCGTGTGGAAGGGAAGCGACATAAGGAAATTGCAGAAATTTTAGGAATAAGCAGAAAAGCCGTTGAGAAGCGTATTTATGCGGCTTTAGAGAATTTAAGAAAAGAAATTGATGAAATTTAGTACCATAGGGGTAGGAATTTTTTCGGTTCGATTGTTATATATATGAATTGACATGAAAAAGGAAGATTTAATTATTAAGTGGTTGGATAACAACCTCAATGAAGAAGAGCTAAGGGCGTTCAAGAAATTGGACGCCTCTAGTGCTTTTATGAAAATAGATGAAGCGGCTCAACAATTTGCTGCCCCTTCCTTTGATGAAGACAAGGTTTTTGAGAAAATCAATCAAGAAAAAAATACAAACACAGGACGTACCGCATGGCTTAGATACGTGAGCGGCATTGCAGCAGCCATTATAGTTTGTCTGGGATTATACTTTACATTATTTACCACTTCTGAAACCACCTATATTGCTGAAAACTCAAAGCGTATAGAATTCACCCTTCCAGATCAATCAGAAGTAATTTTAAATGCAGGTTCTTCAATAACATATGATGAAGATAATTGGGATGAACGTGAGCTAAAACTATCTGGAGAGGCTTATTTTAAAGTAGCATCCGGCACCACATTTACCGTAATAACCGATCAAGGTCTCGTTACCGTTTTAGGTACTCAATTTACAGTAAATGCTAGGGGAAATTATTTTGAAGTCGTTTGCTATGAAGGAACTGTTCAAGTAAAAAATAATGAAAATACCGTCCGCCTCTCAGCAGGTAATAACTATAAGTTATACAATGGCCAGGTGGTTACTGGTACTATTACACAGAACGAACCTTCTTGGGTTCATGCTAAGACTCTTTTAAAAAGTGTCCCTTATTTCGAAGCTGTGAATGAATTGGAACGACAGTACGACATTGAGGTCACATTTGACCCTGCATTGAACAACACATTGTTCACCGGAAGTTTCACACACGAAAATTTGGAAACAGCTTTGGAAGCTATCACAATTCCCCTTAACTTGTCATATGATATGAAAGGAAAGAATGTGGAGCTTAAATCCAAATAACTGTGATCCAACCCCAGAAGTTAACATTACTTTTTACCCTCCTTATATCCAGTTTTGCTTTGTCGCAGAACACATTAGCACTACGCGACTATTTGGAAAATTTGGAAGCCAATTTTCCGTATACATTCTCTTTCATAGACGAAGATATCTCCAATCATTATGTAATAGACCCCAATCTAAATACAGTAGAGGGTTGTCTAAATTTCTTGGGAAGTAATACCTTATTTAAATACAACATATTACCAGATAATACCATTACCATAAGTAGAAAAGAGAACACGTTTATTATTTGTGGAAAAACATTTAATTCTGAAGACAGCCTCCCTTTTTCAAATGTAGCTGTTGTTTCCCCATACCAACAAATTCTAACAGATACGGACGGATCTTTTTCTTTGGAAGTCCTTTCTTTGAATGACTCCATTACTTTTCAATACACCGGGTATGAGAAAACAGAATATCCAGCTCAAGATTTTGAAAAAAAACCTTGTAAACAAATTACACTTTCCCAAAAAATTGAAGTCTTAAGCGAGGTAAACCTCACCAACTATTTTGCAAAAGGGATTTCCAAAAATAAAACAGGATCACTTACGGTAAATTATAATGAATTTGATATTCTTCCTGGTCTTATAGAGCCAGACGTCCTACTTACCATACAAGCCCTTCCTGGTATTCAAAGTGTGGACGAAACCGTATCCTTTCTGAATATAAGAGGTGGCACCAACGACCAGAACCTGATTCTTTGGGATGGTATAAAAATGTACCAAAGCGGACATTTTTTCGGATTGATTTCTGCTTTTAACCCGTTCCTTACCGAAAAAGTTACTGTTACAAAAAATGGAACCTCTGCCCGTTATGGCGATGGGGTTTCTGGCGTAATTTCTATGGAAGGTGATGCAGAAATTACACCGCAAACCAAAGGAAGTTTTGGAACCAACCTCATCAGCACCGATGCTTTTGTAGATGTCCCTTTAGGAGAAATAGGTTCAATTCAGGTTTCAGGAAGAAAGAGCATTAATAACATTCTTGAAACACCTACCTATAGTTCCTATTTCGAAAGGGCTTTTCAGAATACAGAAGTCACATCCATGGGAGGAAACGTATTACCCACCAGCGATGACGATTTTAGCTTTTTTGACACTAGTTTTAGAATATTACTAAAACCTAATCCCAAAGATCTCTTTCGTTTTAACTTCATGGTATTGGCAAACGAGTTGGAGTTTTTGGAAAACGCCCTTATCGATGACGAATTTCAATCACTCCGTAGTGATTTGGTGCAGAACAATGTTTCAGGTGGTTTCTATTATAAAAGGCAATGGAACACTGATTGGAGCACAGATTTTCAGTTTTATGGAACAGCTTACGAATTGCAAGCTTCCAACCAAGATGTTGTAAACAATCAACGATTATTCCAAGAAAATGATGTGTTGGAGTCTGGCGCTCGACTTACGTTACACCATCAATTTTCAGATAATATAGGAGGTCGCTTGGGATATCAATTCAACGAAACAGGGATCACCAATTTTGAACAAATTAACAACCCGTTTTTTGAACGTACCGATAAGCAAGTGATCCGTACGCATGGCTTTTTTGCAGAAACACAATTACAACCACTCACCAATACTTCAATCAATGCTGGAGTCCGCGTAAATCATGTGGGGAAATTTGATGAGGTCCTTGTAGAGCCCAGAGTGAGTTTTAACCATCGCTTTCTTAACTATTTCACCATAGAGATTTTAGGAGAATTGAAAAGTCAAACCACTTCACAAATCGTAGACTTTCAGAATGATTTTTTGGGCGTTGAAAACAGGCGTTGGGTACTTTCCAGACCTGATGAGATCCCTATTATAAAAAGTAGGCAAATCTCAGCAGGGCTTACCTTTAGCCGCAAAGGTTGGTTGGTAAATGTAGAACCTTACCTTAAAGAAGTAGATGGAATCACATCTCAAAGTCAAGGATTTCAAAATCAATTTGTAAACGAACGAACCCATGGAAGTTATACTACTAAGGGGATTGATTTTTTATTGAACAAAAACTTCAAAAACATTACTACTTGGCTCAGCTATTCGTATGCAAAAAACGATTACACCTTCGAAGCATTTACACCTAGCGAATTCCCAAACAATATCGATATTAGACACACTTTTACATATGGTATCAACTACTCGTTTAAAAACTTCAACCTTTCAGGAGGGTTCAATTGGCATACAGGAAAGCCAACAACTTCATTGGTAGAAGGACGTGAAATTATAGATGGAGAACTTAATTTTGGACCACCCAACAATGCGAATATCAAAGATTACCTTCGTGTAGATGTCTCTGGCACCTATCAATTTAAACTGAGTAAAAAAATCGATGCTTTCATTGGGGCTTCCATTTGGAATCTTTTAGACACAGATAATGTCGTGAATCACTTTTTTAGGCTGAACGACGAACAGGAAATTGAAGAAATTGATGAATTTGCATTGGGCTTTACCCCAAACTTTTCATTTAGGGTGCATTTCTAAAATAGCATTCCAAATAATTGGTATCTTTAATCCCGTCAATCAAAAAAAACATCTTATGAAATCTAACATTCTTTTTCTTTTTGTCTTTCTATGTTCATCCATTGCCTTTTCGCAAACCGAAAAGGAGAAAGTAATAGAAACCGTTAATAAAAGTGAAATAGAGGGTCATATCTACTTCTTGGCAGATGACCTATTGAAGGGGAGGGAAACCGGAACTCCAGAAAACAAGATTGCAGCTTCCTATTTGGCAAATATGTTCCGAACCTATGGTGTAAAACCCAACCCAAAAACAGGAGACTACTACCAGATAGTAACCTTTGAAAAAACAACACCTCCTGCTACGTTTGATCTTGCTATTGATGGAATGAATATAGACAACAAGGTTGTACTTAAAGCCAATCCTACCAAAACAAGTGAGGAAGCCGTATTTCTTGGTTATGGCCTTGAAAATGACTACCAAGGAAAAAATGTAACTGGAAAGATTGTGATTATAAAAGCAGGTAGTGATGAAGCAAATGATGCCAGAGCTGCCTTTGGATTACGATCAAAAAAGGCTGAATTGGCTGAAAAAGCAGGGGCTACTGCCATTGTAGAGCTAATTCAGGCTAGTAGCAATATGTGGGGGTTTATAGACCACAATTTCAATGCGCCTAGTCTTTCCCTAGCTGAAGAAAAAAGTGAAGATAGTAAAGGATTGGCGTATATCTGGGTTCAGGATGAAGATGGTTCGCATAGTGAAAAGTATGCTTCAGGAAAACATACGGTAACCCTAACCATGAGTGCCCAAAAGAAGGAAAAGGTACTTAGCCAAAATGTGATTGGTGTGATTGAAGGAAGTGACCCTAAATTAAAAAATGAATACATCATATATTCTGCACATTACGATCACGTTGGTATTGGAACACCAGATGAAACAGGTGATACCATTTACAATGGAGCCAGAGATAATGCTGTAGGAACCACAACTGTATTAAGCATGGCCGAAAACCTCGCCAAATACCCTACCAAAAGATCAGCACTCTTCATTTTATTTACAGCTGAAGAAAAAGGACTTCTAGGTAGTAAACACTATGTAGAAAACCCCGTACTGCCATTAGAGCAAATGGTTTATTGCTTCAACAGTGATAACGGCGGATATAATGACACTTCACTGGCAACCATTATTGGATTGCCTAGAACTACAGCAGAACAACACATAAAGGATGCTGCCAAAACATTTGGCCTTACCGCTATAGATGATCCCGCTCCTGAGCAAGGGCTTTTTGATAGAAGTGACAATGTTCATTTTGCAGCAAAGGGAATTCCAGCACCTACCTTTTCTATGGGATTCACTTCTTTTAGTGGTGATGTAACCAAGTACTACCACCGTCCTGGAGACCATGCAGATAGTATGGACTACGATTATCTCGAAAAGTTCTTTAAGGCTTATGTCATGGCAGGCAGAAACATAGGAAACGATCCTATTACTCCTTTTTGGACTGCAGGTGACAAATATGAAGAAGCAGGTAAAGCACTCTATAAACGAACAGACATTAAAGACTAATTAAAAAGCCTCAGTTTGTACTGAGGCTTTTTAATTTATATTGAGAGCATTTATTAAGATTCCCCCAACGTTATCTCTAAATTTTAACGAATTTTTGAATGCTACTATTCTCGTTAGCTCCAATCAATCGAACCAAGTATATGCCACTAGAGAGCATTGAGACGTCAACCTCATTTTCATTATTTGACTTTTGAATCAATTGCCCAACTCCAGAATAGATTTCAATTTCATATGTATCTAGCGAAGAATTTATGTGTAGAATAGAATGGGTTGGATTTGGATATATATAAAATTCAGACAACTCATTATCTGTAAGTCCCAGTACCATTTCATTTTCATACCAAGCAATCTTATTATCTATATACGATAAAGAAATTACATCTAATTTTCCGTCATTGTTTATATCTGCTCCAGCAATACTAGAAGCACCCATAGTTTCTTCTGAGATTATTTGTTCTTCACTGAATACTCCCTCTCCATTCAAATTTTCGAACCAGCTAATTTTATTGTTCCATAAACAGGTAGCTAACACATCTATATCGCTGTCGTTATCCATATCCTTAGTATCCAATATTATGACTCCAGCACAAGTATCACTTATAATGCTTTGGGCACTGAAAACACCCATTCCATCAGTATTTCTAAACCATCCTAACTTTCCATCATAACCAGAGCCTGCAACAATGTCCAGATAACTATCTCCATCTATATCAATAGCATCTACAGCCAAACCAGAACCCATATTTAAGGTGAGCAACTGTTCCGGACCAAAGTTTCCCGTGCCGTCTATGTTTCTGTGCCATCCTACCTTACTACCGTTTAACCCAGTAAAATAGACATCCAAAAAACCATCATTATCTAAATCTGCTGCCTTAATGAAATAAGGGTCCCCTGCATGGTCTGAAATAACATTTATGGGCCCGAAATTTCCTAAACCGTCTAAATTTTCATGCCATCTTAGTGTATTATCTGAATGCGATGCCGAAAGAATGTCCTGATCACCATCATTGTCTAAATCCCCCGTATAAACAAAGAGTACACCACTTCCAATTGTGGAAATAACTGTTTGTTCTCCAAAAGTACCGAGGCCGTCCAAATTTTCATACCAAGCCACTTTATTGTCATTAGATGAGGCTGATAGTAAATCTAAATCATCATCACCATCCAAATCTGCTAAATGAATCGTCCTAGGACCATCGGCTAGTGTTGTTATGACATTTTCGGAACCGTAGCTTCCCGCTCCATCCAAATTTTCATACCAAATAATTCGATCATCTCCTTCCGAACTTACGATCAAATCCAAATCACCATCATTATCCAAATCTATTGGTTGAAGTCCAAAAGGTTGTGATTGACTTGTTGAAATAACATTTTGAGTTCCGAATTGCCCGAAAGCAGATTCAGCTAGAAACAAACTAATTCCCAGTAGAAAGTAATGAATCTTCATGAAGTTGATTTTTATCTTGTGAAGACTTATTTATAACACTAGAATAAGTTACCACAACGTAATAAACTTCAAGTTGGATAAAATCAACCTCTTAAACAAAATATAGCAGTCCTAATTTTTGAATGAAGACTCAAGAATATAAAATCACATACGATCGGGCACCTGAATTCCCAATAGACCAAAGGCAGTTTTAATAACTTCTCCGGTAGCTCTGGATAATTGTATCCTGAAATTCTTCTTGGTTTCGGTATCTGCGCTCAAGATGCTTACATTTTGGTAAAAGGAATTGAAATCCTTTACCAAATCATAGGTATAGTTTGCTATAATGGCAGGACTGTATTGGCTTGCCGCCAATTGTATAGTCTCCGGAAACATTTGCAATCGTTTTACTACTTCTTTTTCCTTAGCATCCAACTCAAATTCAGATACATCATTCAAGGAAGGAGCTGCTCCTGCGTGTCTTAAGATTGCCTGAATCCTTGCATAGGTATATTGAATAAAAGGACCTGTATTTCCTTGAAAATCCACACTCTCTTCGGGGTTGAAAAGGATTCGTTTTTTAGGATCTACTTTTAAGATATAATATTTTAGGGCACCAAGTCCAATGGTATGATACAATTGCGCTTTCTCTTCTTCAGAAAAATCATCAATCTTACCCAAATCTTCCGAAATCTCTTTAGCTGTTCGTGACATTTCTGTCACCAAATCATCGGCATCTACCACAGTTCCTTCCCTACTCTTCATCTTACCCGTTGGTAGGTCTACCATTCCATAACTTAGGTGGTACAGGTTTTCTGCCCAATGGTATCCCAATTTTTTTAGAATAAGGAACAACACTTTAAAATGATAATCCTGCTCATTCCCTACGGTATAAATCATACCATTGATATCGGGTTGATCTTTTACCCGTTGAATAGCGGTACCAATATCCTGAGTCATATACACCGCAGTACCATCACTTCTTAAGACAATTTTCTCATCCAAGCCTTCATCGGTCAGGTCACACCAAACAGAGCCATCTTCTTTTTTAAAGAACACTCCTCTTTCAAGGCCCTCCATTATATTATCTTTACCCAACAAATAGGTATTGCTTTCATAATAGTAGCTATCAAAATCTACCCCAATGGTTTTATAAGTGACTTCAAAGCCATCATACACCCATCCGTTCATCATTTTCCAAAGCTCTACCGTTTTCGGGTCGCCAGCTTCCCATTTTCTGAGCATTTCTTGAGCTTCTACCAAAAAGGGAGCTTGTGCCTTCGCTTCGTCTTCGGTTTTTCCTTTGGCTATTAACTCTGCAATTTGCTCCTTGTATACCTTATCAAACATTACATAGTAGTTCCCTACCAGCTTATCACCCTTTAACCCAGAACTTTCCGGTGTTTCTCCGTTTCCGAAGGTTTTCCACGCCAACATACTTTTACAGATATGAATTCCCCGATCATTAATAATCTGTGTCTTGTATACTTTCTTACCTGCTGCTTTTAAAATTTCAGCTACTGAATAGCCTAACAATACATTTCTAATGTGCCCTAAATGCAACGGTTTATTGGTATTGGGAGAGGCATATTCTACCATCATGGCATCATCTTGGGGTGCTCCTTTTCCGAAATTGGAAAAATCTGAAATCTCCGTAAAGAACTTCAAAAAGTAAGCATCGCTCAGCACCAAGTTCAGAAAACCTTTTACTACGTTGAATTTGGTTACCTCAGCGACATGTTCTACCAGATAATTTCCAATGTTTTCACCTATCTGTACAGGATTGCCCTTCACCACTTTTAACATTGGGAAGACCACTACGGTAATATCTCCTTCAAATTCCTTGCGCGTGGCTTGAAACTCCACTTTTTCCAATGAAGCGCCATATAAGGATTGCACCGCTGTTTTAATCTTTTCTGAAAGGATTTCCTGTAATGCCATTGTGTGTTAAAATTTGACCGCAAAGATATCAATTTTCAAGCATCGGATTAGCAAGGAGCCTCAGAATAAAATTAGTCTTTTCTAAACCTATTCTTAATACTTACGTAATTTTCATGATGTGCGACTAAACGTCCTTTGCAATAAAAACTATGGATGTATTTCTATATGTATTTGCTGCACTGTTCTCTGTTATTAATCCTTTGGGTACGGTACCTGTATTTGTAGGGCTTACCTCAGAAGAATCTACCAAAGAACGAAATAAAACATCACTGCTCACTGGCATCAATGTTACGGTCATCCTTATCATTTCTTTCTTTGCAGGAACTTATTTATTGAAGTTCTTCGGTATTAGCCTCAACGCCCTCCGCATTGCTGGTGGAATGATCATTGTAACTTCGGGGTTTGCACTGTTAACCGGAAATTTCAGTAAGCACAAAGGAATGAAAAACAAACGGGTAAAAGAAGATCTTAAAGATCGGGAGAAATTTTCGTTAACACCTTTAGCCATTCCCATGCTAGCAGGGCCGGGTTCAATTTCCTTGCTCATTACCTTTCAACAGGAATATACGGAGTGGTTGCATATCATAATTATCCTTGTGGCTATAGTTACTGTAGGATTGTTGGTGTTTCTTATTTTACGAAGTGCTTACTTTATCACTAAATTTTTGGGAGCATCTGGCATTAATGCCATTTCCCGTATTGTAGGATTTATTGTCATTTCTATTGGAGTAGAATATATCTCCGCAGCAGTGGTTGCTATTTTTTCAGAACTATAACTAAAACAAATTCCAAATACCATAACACAAGACAAATACAGCCGCAGCTTTAAAAATGAGGGTAAACACTTTGAATACCTCAGGGCTTTTTTCAGGTAATTCTGAACCCGATCTTCTAAGATTCCTTTTCCATAACTTTACCATAAATGGCGCTACGAACCAAAAAAACAAGGCGCCTATTAAAAGGAAAAGGAACGATTGTATTTTATGACCCATATATCTTGTATTAGTTTACAGCAACTATCTCCTGGATTTGGCTAATAAAGCTGCCAAAAACCCTGTGATTCCAAGAATGATTTTGGCCAACGCCTGTGGGTTTTCAGGATCATCATCAAAATAATCTACAACTCCCCAAGCAACTAGAGCCAGACCTCCTAACATAAGTACCAAACGTAGTAGTTTCATGTCCCAAAATTACAAAAGGTTTTAAAAATTACGCACCCCAAATCTATTTTCTCTTTTTGAACACTTTAAATTACGCAACAGTATGATTAAAAGCGAGGATGCCTAAAAACTGCAAAATGAATATGACCCAATAAATTTCGCTGTGAGTAAGTCTTCTGATCGTAGTTAAAATATTAATTCAACAACTTAAAAATTCCAACTAACCTGCCTATTGGCAGATAGACTTTATCTCTATTTAAACATCCTCTTCTTTTATTAGTTTAGTTTTTAGTTGTTATGGAACCCTTGTTCCATTGCGTCTTTTGTAATAACCAGCTAAAATCTCCAGACAACTGTCCAGAGAGGTTTGTGTGTGAGGTTTCATTAGCCCCGCCTCCACAGCAGCTACCCCCAACTGCCTTTCTGGCTATGGGAACCAAGACCGAAGTCATTATCATCGCCAGTGGCAATGAGTCGCTGCCCGTAGAGGGAGGCCTTTAAAAATACCTCAGGATCTAACCAAAAAGCATACAATTGCTGATAACTGGTTACGGTGTTTCCTTGGATCTCATTAAGGATTTCTTTTACCAGATTGTAGAGGGATATTCTCTTTTTCTGGCAGCCATATTTGGTTAGCTTAATACTTGCCTACCAAAGCTACCAACATACCCCTGCCAGCTCAATACGTAGAAATACGTAAAATGGGGTGCGGAAAGGCCGTAATTACTTGGGGAGGAATACCTCAGCCATCATGCAACGAGCACTTCCGCCGCCACAGGTTTCAATGGTTTCCAAGTCACTACTTAGGATCTCGCAGTGTTTTTCTATTTGGGCAATTTGTTCTGGATTTAGGCTTTTGTGAGCCGCCAAACTCATCACCATATACTTTTTACCTTCGGCTCCAACTACTTGCAGCATATTTCCTGCAAATTGGTGCATTTGGGCTTCGGTAATATTTACAATTTCTTTCCCGTTTTCTTTCAGGTGTTTAACTACATTTTTCTTCTCATACTTGTCATCAATGGTATCAAGGCAGATCACCGCAAAATTTTCGGCTAGGGCCATCATAACATTGGTATGATAAATAGGTAATCGCTGTCCATTTACTGTCTGGTTGGCGGTAAAGACCACAGGGTCGCATTCAAAGTCTTCACAGAATTCTATGAACAGACCTTCATCTGCACGGGGAGACAGGGCACAATAGGCTTTTTGGTGTACGCGGTCCATTAGGATACTCCCCGTACCTTCTAGGAAGATGCCTTCGTCCTCTGCGGCCGTATAGTCTACAATATTTTCAATCTTAAAGCCTTCGGCCTCTAATCGTTTAATGGTGCTTTCACGGCGTTCGCGACGTCGGTTTTCGGCAAACATAGGATAAAGCCCAACGGTACCGTTACGGTGAAAGCTTACCCAGTTGTTAGGAAAGATAGAATCTGGTGTGTTGTCTTCCAACACATCATCTTCTACAATTACATCTACACCCACGGCTCGGAGCTTTTCTACAAAGGCATCAAACTCGGCTTGTGCTTGGGTATTGATGTCTGCGCTTTTAAGATTAAGATCTTCTTGAAAGTAGTTGTTTACAGCGGTTTCTTCGTTCATACGGAAGGCCACCGGACGGATCATGAGGATGGTATTGGTAATCTGTTGCATTTTATAGGCTTATTAGGGATACAAAAATACAAGGTTGGCGGAAATTATAAGTAAAATCCTGTTGAAAGTTAAGCGTTAAAATAACACATTAACCATACTTCATACAACTGTTATACCTACTAAGCCAAACCAATTTGGGAAACTACTTTTAGCATACCATACGATCTTCCTATTTCAGGAGTTTATAGGGTATCGTTTTATGACAACACTATCTAATCATCTTAAAAGAGTACCTATACTATGTCTCGCTAGCTTGCTTCTAGTTCTAGGCTGTGTAGAAGAACGTGGCAAAACCCCTTCGCAGATTTATACGGAACAGACCGCCCAATTGCTGAACGATATTCTTAATGAGGAAGGTTATTGCAAATGCATTGAAATGCCTTCTAACCGATCATTTATAAAGGCTAATGAAATGGACATGCCTTTTTATGATATGAGAGGAACTATTGCCAAGCGTATGGAGCTATCTCATGTCTCTCAAGTAGACAGTCTGGTAGGGCATTGGGAGGCCCTCATGCTAACCAAAGACCAATTACGGCATGATGTGCAACTATTTCCAGATGGGTCTTTTGTAAACGATCTTGCCCTTTATGGACGACAAAAAGCGGATTCCCTTTGGATGATACGTTGTCCTGAGTTTCTGTGTTCCTTTTCTAAACCCCTTTTTAACCGAGATTTTACCATGGCTGTTATAGATTTTGGGTATATGGGAGGCTGCCTTTACTCAGGTCCTGGTATTTGCCGAAAAATAGAAGGCGTATGGCAGTATGATTAAAAGGCGTGTATGTTATGACAATTATTTTACCAATAATCATTTTTTGAAAATAATTTTACCATTTCTGTTTGCAATACATCCTTTTAAATGCCTACAAAAAGAAAAACATGGCGTTATATAGTAAGTCAATGATGGTTTGAAGCATGTTAATGATGCTCTGAAGCATCTCAAAGACGGTCTAAAGCACCTCAAAGATGGTTTGGAACACCTCAAAAGATGGTCTGAAGTACCTCAAAAGATGGTTTGAAACACCTCAAAGATGGTCTGGAGCACCTCAAAGACGGTCTGGAGCATCTCAAAGATGGTTTGGAGCATCTCAAAGATGGTTTGGAGCACCTCAAAGATGATCTGAAGCAAGCCAATGATGTTCTGAAGTAAGCTAAAAGGGTTGGTAAGCAAGCTAAAAGGGTTGAGAACCTAAAAAAAAGGGTTAGGCAACGTATTTAATAGGGTTCAGAACGTATAAAAAGGGGTTTTGTACATGATTAATAGGGTACCAAACGGTTTTAATTAGGTGTTGGACCGTTTTGATTGGGTTCAAGACGGTTTTAATCGCGTTTGAGACATAGTTAAAAGGGTTGAGAACGGTTTTTTGGGGATGAGGAATATTAGGAAGTGACCATAAATAGTATTTGCCTCTGGTAGGCAATACAGGATGTTGAAGATCCGTTGTTATTTCTAGCCATGAAAAACACCAACCTAGAGACGCATACCCTCAATAAATCCATACCATGGATTATCTCCATACTATTGTTCCTTATTTGTGGTGCATTTGCTTATTTTATCTATACCAACTGGGGCTATATCTCCAATCCCAGCCTAATACCAAACTACCATGAAGGCAATGCCTTTTTTGCCTACGGCAATGATGCGCTAGCCACTTATAGAAATTGGGGTTTTTATTACCCCATGGCTGTAATCCCGTATATCATTTTTGTACAGGCTATCCTGCTGTTGCGCTTAATAGTTAAGAAACATAGAAATCTCTCCCTTAACCAATGGGCCTTGGTTTTCCTCGCTATCACTATCGCCATCCTCATACCCAGCAGCCAAACCATCACAAGCCTCTTTCTATGGCTCATCCTGCTTTTAGTTCTTTTTGCAGGGATTACTCCTATCGTACTGCTATTTATAAGTCATTACCGTAAACATTGGAGGTTCTATGGGCAAACAATATTCACCAGCTTGGTATATATAGTCTTTATGAATGCTTACTTTGTTTTGTTTTTTGATTGAGGAAGGTGAGAATGGAAGATTGCGGGAAAGCCTCATAGGAAATTGAAAATGAATCATTACTTTAGATAAATTAAGTAAAGTTACAATCCACCCCTATAGTTAAGTTAGGATTGTTGCCATTCATTTTTTATTAAAACCTTATATGCAAAGGATTTTCCTGAAGCATTAAGAAATCATACTTGCCAGTGGCGAGTTGGTTAAATGCTTGAAAGCTAAATGAGCCAAAGAACTTTTGGACATATACCTGGGATTTTTGAAGGACAAATCTTTGAAAATAGGATTGAACTTTCTTTAGCCTTAGTTCATAGACCCAGACAGGCTGGTATTAGTGGCTCTCAAAAAGAGGGAGCAGATTCGATTGTATTAAGTGGAGGTTATGAAGATGATATTGATTTTGGAGATGTAATAGTCTATACAGGTCATGGAGGTAGAGATCAAAACACAGGAAAGCAAGTAACTGACCAAGAATTAACAAGGCAAAATCTTGCTCTTGCTATAAGTTGTCAACAAGGTTTACCTGTGAGAGTCATAAGAGGAACAACTCATAAATCTAAATTTTCTCCTTTACATGGTTATAGATATGATGGACTATATAGAATTGAGGAATATTCGAAAACTAAAGGTAAAAGTGGATATTTAGTATGGAAGTTCAAAATGAGAAAACTCAATTTTGAAACAAGTGAGAATTTTATTTTTCAAGACAAAAAAACGAATGAAGATGATTCCCAAGATTCTTTACCTCAAAGAATAGAAACACGTATTTCAAGGATAATCCGAGATACTAAATTATCTAAGAAAGTAAAGGAAATGTATGGTTTCAAATGTCAAGTTTGTGGAACTCGAATCAATACCAATTCTGGATATTACGCTGAAGGTGCTCACATTAAGCCTTTAGGAACTCCACATAATGGTCCCGACAAAATATCTAATATCATTTGCTTATGTCCTAATCATCATGTCAAATTTGACTTTGGCGGCTTTACCATTTTGGATAACTTCGAATTACTTGGAGAACCTGGAATACTAAAGGTCAATCCAAAGCATGATTTAAACATTGAGTTTTTCAAATACCATAGAGAACATAAGTACGATGAAAAAGGAATTTTTAAAATATGATGAGATCATTATTAAATCTGGATCAATTCATCTAACAAACTTTGCCAACCCATTTTCGTAGATTAAAAAGTCATTAGTCTTAAACAACAAGACTTGGATTGCAAAATTGTACCCATAATTTCTGTACTTTTTAATTCCCCCGATGACATTTCCCCCTTCTATCGATGTATAGGAAACTAGTAACCGATAGAACTTATGAAATCAACCATTTTTACTGCATTCATTGTATTATTTTCAACGGCCGTATGTGCCCAAGGTGGCTTCCGTATTGGCCTTAATGCTGGGCCTCCCGTGGGGGACAATGGCGAATTTGCTTCTTTTGTGGCCAATATAGAGGTAGAACACGACTGGGCCGTGACAGATATCATTAACGTAGGGGCCAGTGCTGGAGTCACCGTATATTCTGGCAAGGAAGAGTTCAACGATTTTAAATATGCCCCTTTAATGGCCTCTGGTGATATTACCGTGATAGATAGTGTTTCCTTAGGGGTAGACCTAGGTTATGGCGTTTCGTTGGAAGAAGGCTTTGATGGTGCTTTTGTGTACCGCTTTGTGGGACGGTATCGTATAACAGATCATTTTGATGCCACAGCCCGTTATCATACTTTTTCCAGTGATTTGGGAGACCTAATGGGCTTTACAATAGGTGTAGGATACACTTTTTAGCCTACTTACTTTTTAGTTTGATCGAGAGGCCTGAAAGGACTCCCCATTGGGTTGCCTTTCAAGAAATAAATCCATGGGATTTCAGCTTTTTTTTGAGCGGTGTATTCTTTTTATAGCTTTCGGGCCTTTCATATTTTATATCTTTAGGGTGCTAAAAAAGAACCCTTGTTTATTACCCCAACCATTTCCTTACAACCCCTTACACTGGCAAACCATGCAGAGCTTATGGCTTTAATGCAGGAAATTTATCCGCCTGCTTATGAACATCTTTGGGAAGATGGTGGTACATGGTACCTACACAACCAATACGCCCTAGAAAACCTTACCCAAGAGCTTACTGAACCTCATGCACACTACTTCTTTGTAGTTATGAATGAAACTCCTGTGGGTATTCTTCGTTATGTAGAAGAAACTGCTTGGCCGGGAAACGACCTAAAGGATTCTGTAAAGCTGCATAGAATCTATTTGCACTCCAAAACCCATGGAAAGGGTGTTGGGAAAGTAGTATTTAATTGGGTGGTAGAACAGGCCCAACAAAGTGGCGCTTCTTCTATTTGGCTGGAAGTAATGGACACCCAAACACAAGCCATTCGTTTTTATGAGAAAATGGGGTATGAAGTATTTGGCACCCGAAAATTGGAACTACCAGGACTACATGAACACCTACAGGGTATGTTGTATCTAAAAAAGGACCTAATCCCTAATTAACGGCATGGTAGAACAACGCAACAATCCTTCTTGTTTGGCAATTTCTGCATAAGGAACTTCCTCTACCGTAAATCCCTGTTCACGCAACCAAGTGTTCAATCTGGTGAAGTTTTGTTCAGAAATGACCACATCTTCCGAAATGGAGAATACATTGCTGTTCATATCGTACATTTCATCTTTAGAGATATGGAAACAGTTTTCTTCGCCAAAATAATTGACCAACCACTGGTATTCTTCTTCTTCTAAAAAACCTTCTTTATGAATGATGCATTTCCCCTTTCCCAATGGTTGAAAGCAGCAATCTAAATGCAAGGCGTTATCCCTGGCAATAGTATTGGACTTCCTAAGGTTAAATGATTTTACTGTTTTATTGGGAAACGCTTCTTTTAGGCATTGTACGGCCTCCATATTGGTTCGGGCCGTGATATAGTCTGGATAATCCTCACCCCGATAGGTGCCTACAAATATATAGTCACCCCACGGCATCACATCACCACCTTCTACATGGGCTTCCTCTGGAAACTGGATGACTTTTTCAGGGTCCATTTTATCTATAACATATTGTATGGCTTTGATCTCTTCTTCCCTATCTGGTAAAATATTGGCTTTAATAAACGTATCATCAATAACAAACCCGATATCCCGAGCAAATATCTGATTGCAATCTTCAATAATCTCCGGACGGAACACTTGCACATCGTACTTGGCAAAAACTGCGGCTACAGCTTCCATTTCTGGTATCATGGCAGCTTCTGTAGGATAAGTACCTGCTTTTATATGCATGGCGCTTTTGGGGTCATAAGCGTCTTCTAGTTTTGGGGTTGGACCATTGCTCTTGGCAGTCCCTAATACAACCGCCCGAAGGCGATTTACCTCATTCTGTACGTTCAATTGGATCATAGCGCAAATATATAAAAAGCAAGTAATGTTTTATGGGAAGACATGATCTACTTCAGACCTCAAATTCCAGTGTTATTAGAAGGAAGGGATATCATACTGCGGGAAAAGATCATGTGCTGGCCAGTCTGTATCTTTCATTTTATCCGCTGCTCTATGCAATGCGGTAGGCACATTACCCAATCCTCCGCTTTTATTGGTTAATACCACAAACGAAACGTCGTCGTCCCTGTAGTCTATTCTAGCCGCAGTGGTGGTATAGGCACCAGACTTGGCGTAAAATTGAATGGTGTCATTGGCATTTTTTTCCCAAGTTCTGGTTGGCCAGCCATAAGTTTGTGAATAAACTCCACTAGATGCTACAGCGGGTGTGAGCATTTCTTTCTCCATCCCAGAATGTAGCACGGGATTGTTTACATTAGAGTGAAATGCCCCCAAAAGTTTGGCCATATCTACTGCCGAGAATACAAAACCACCGCTAGACATAGCGAGGGAATAATTAGCTCCCTCATAGGCACTGGACACCAAATCGCGGTCTTTTATAAAAGCACTTTGGGTCAATTTCAAATTTTTGGGTTCGTAATGCACTTCTCCTTTTGCATTGCCCCAAGCCGAACCGATCACGGGTCTTGTTAACCCCAACGGTTTAAGTATTTTTTCGGTAACATAGGAGTAATAATCCATCCCCGAAGCTTCTTCAATCAGTTGCCCCAACAAAGTATACCCAAGATTACTGTATTGGACACCTAGACCTATAAGCTTGTCTGACAGAAGTTCTTGCCTACGACACCAAGTACGCCTATCATGAACCGTAACGGGAATATCTATATCAAGGGCATCTGCAATGTCATGGGTATAAGCATGATTTCTACTAAAACTACCCGTATGGGATAATACATGCCCTATTTGTATGAAGTCGTATAACTCGTTCATAGGATTCTCTGTAGGAACGTATTTACTGAATGGTTCATCTTTCTTAATAACCCCTTCCTGTATTAAACGATGCACAGCCATAGACGTAATCACTTTCGTTACGCTAGCGGTTCTAAACTGGGTGGTAGGCTGAGTGATTTTCTGCCCTTTTACATTAAATGTATATCCGCGTGCATGAACCAATCTGCCTTTATAAACAACCGCCAAAGAAGCTGCCTTTACATTTCTACTTTCCATCAATTTTTGAAGGGCGTTATCCCAGGTATCAAATACACTATGGGAACTACCTTTTTTGGTGAACTTTCGCTCTAAAGGCTCTGGATGTTTAGAAAGTAATATACTGTAGCAACGACTCTTTCCAACCACAGACGCATCTATGGCAATGGGAAGATATCCTTCTTTTCTTCCCTCATCAATCTTTTGTGCCAATCTTTCTTTTGAAAATACCACCCAAGAATGATGTGCTCCAATACTATCATTCGTAAAAACAGAAGAAACAGTATCTCCAGATCCTAGAGCAACCAATGCGGGTCTGCCTTTATGGGTTTTATGCCCCGTAAGTCGCCTCTCATAAACTTCTTGTGGTTCGTTTATGCCATAATTCCACATAACATTGTGGGTATTGGTTTTCCATATGCAAGCATATAGCGGGTTTTCTTCTGTCCCATATTGCGATATGGAGACTGGAATGAGGCCATCTGCCCTAGCTTTTGTCATGGCTGCAGTGATCGCATTTTTCGGATCTTCCTTGGCTGTTTTATTGGTAAGGTCTAAACGGATACTTGTTATGATGGATGGAGTAATTTTTTGAAACGTTCCGCTGTACACTGCCGTTTTTGGGGTATCTCCAGAAGCACTAATTGAAGATGCCAAATAACCTTTAGAAAACCAATGTAAAATTCTCTTATTGTATTTAGCAAGCCCAGTTGCAGTGTCTGAAACCTGTTCGGGGTCTTTTTGGCTTTTCCATATTACAGCATACCGAAGGTTCTTTCCCGTACCAGAAACGGTTTTGGAGATCATGACATACTCCTTGGCTCTTAACTCTTTATATTTTTTTCGCTGAAAAGCAATAGTCTTATCATAATAGTAGATCATATGGGTACCATCTAAATAGCCCTCTCCATATCCGTTTTTATGATAATTGAAAATACTAAAGCTTGATGAAGCTATCTCAAAATTTGATTTTTTCCCCATAAACCTAATTTAAGTAATTAACTATCAATTACTTAAATATACAATTATTCTTATTAAGAAAAGTAAATACCGTATTAAAACAAAAAAGCACCCATCTAAGATGAGTGCTTTTATTATTCAGTAAGATATTTTTTATCTAAACTCGATATCCTTAAAAGGACGAAGGTTTTCTCCAATATAAATCTGTCTTGGACGACCAATAGGTTCTTTACGCAGACGCATTTCTTTCCATTGAGAAATCCATCCAGGCAAACGTCCCAATGCAAACATAGCAGTAAACATTTCTACCGGAATACCCATAGCTCTGTAAATAATCCCAGAATAGAAATCTACATTAGGATACAATTTACGGTCTACAAAGTACTGATCTTCCAGAGCCTCTTTTTCTAGTCCTTTGGCAATATTCAATACAGGGTCTTCTACCCCAAGGTCTTTTAATACTTCATCTGCAGATACTTTAATGATCCTAGCTCGTGGGTCGAAGTTTTTGTATACTCGGTGACCAAATCCCATAAGGCGGAACGGATCACTCTTGTCTTTGGCCTTGGCCATGTATTTTTTAGTATCACCCCCGTCTTCCTTAATGCCTTCTAACATTTCTATCACGGCTTGGTTAGCACCTCCGTGCAATGGTCCCCAAAGGGCATTAATCCCAGCAGATAAAGAAGCAAACAGACCTGCATGTGAAGATCCAACAATTCGTACTGTAGATGTAGAACAGTTTTGTTCGTGATCTGCATGAAGGATTAATAGTTTATCCAAAGCGTCTACTACTACCTGATTTTGAATATACTCCCTATCTGGTTTCTTGAACATCATTTTCAAGAAGTTTTCCACATATCCTAGGCTATTGTCTCCATAGTCTAGCGGAAGTCCCGCTCTTTTACGGTATGCCCAAGCAGTAAGTACTGGGAATTTACCCATGATACGTACAATGGCATTGTACATTTCTTCTTCACTATCTACATTTACCGAAGATGGGTTAAAAGCAATTAGAGCACTAGTAAGGGAAGATAGTACGCCCATGGGGTGAGCTGATTTTGGAAAACCATCCAAGATCTTTTTTACGTCTTCGTCTACATGAGATTGCTCTCTAATGTCTGTATGAAACTTATTGAGTTGTTCTTGTGTTGGTAATTCACCAAAAATCAAAAGATAAGCTACTTCCAAGAAATCGGCTTTTTCTGCTAAATCCTCAATTGCATACCCTCGGTACCTCAGGACTCCTTCTTCTCCATTCAGGAAGGTAATGGCACTCTCACAAGAACCTGTGTTTTTATAACCAGGATCTAGGGTAACCACCCCTCCAGTTACTGCACGAAGGGCTTTTATATCTATAGCCACTTCATTCTCTGTACCTTCAATTATAGGAAATTCATACTTCTCACCGTTGATTTCAATGGTAGCGTTCTTCGACATAGTTCAATTTGATTTTTTGTTGATTTAAAAGGATTGCTAAATTACGAAAAATTGGACGATTTTTTTAACAATTCATTACGCATCTTGGGTTAAAAAATCCTTAATTAATCAATATTATAAACCTTATAGAGGAATCATGTTTTAAGACCATAAAAAAACGCCTGCCCTAATTGCTTAGAACAGACGTTTATATATGATGGTATTAGTTACTAAATCTTGAAGGTGTTTCTTCCGGGATAGTAGGCCGTTTCATGCAATTCCTCCTCAATACGCAGCAACTGATTGTATTTTGCCATACGGTCACTACGGGAAGCAGAACCCGTTTTTATTTGTCCCGTATTAAGCGCTACCGCCAAATCAGCAATGGTATTGTCTTCTGTTTCACCACTTCGGTGAGACATAACGGATGTAAATCCAGCATTGTGAGCCATATTTACGGCTGCTATGGTTTCTGAAAGGGTTCCAATCTGATTTACTTTGATGAGTATGGAATTGGCAATACCTTCATTAATTCCTCTAGAAAGTCGCTCTACATTGGTTACAAACAGGTCATCTCCAACCAACTGTACTTTATCTCCTACTTTATCAGTAAGATACTTCCAGCCTTCCCAGTCATTTTCATCCATACCGTCTTCAATGGAAATAATAGGATATTTTTCGCATAATTCGGCTAAATAGTTCGCTTGCTCTTCAGAAGTTCGCAATTTTCCTGAATCACCTTCAAACTTGGTGTAATCATATTTTCCATTCACATAGAATTCAGCAGCGGCACAATCTAAAGCAATCATCACCTCGTCTCCCAATTTATAGTGCGCTATAGATATGGCATCGGCAATGGTATCTAGTGCATCTTCTGTTCCATCTAAGACAGGCGCAAATCCTCCTTCGTCTCCCACTGCGGTACTCAACCCACGATCATGTAATACTTTTTTCAGGTTGTGGAATATTTCAGACCCCATTTGCATGGCATGTGTAAAACTAGAAGCTCCTACTGGCACTATCATAAATTCCTGAAATGCAATAGGTGCATCACTGTGGGAACCTCCGTTAATAATATTCATCATAGGTACGGGAAGTGTTTTGGCACTTACCCCTCCTACATAACGATAGAGAGGCATCCCCAATTCATTAGCAGCCGCTTTGGCAACAGCCAGAGAAACTCCTAAAATAGCATTGGCTCCGAGTTTTGATTTGTTGGGTGTTCCATCCAAATCAATCATGATCTTATCAATACCTTCTTGTTCAAATACAGAGACTCCTAAAAGGGTTCCTGCTATTTTTCCATTTACATTCTCTATAGCCTGCAACACACCTTTACCCATATAAGTGTCACCTCCATCACGAAGTTCTACGGCTTCATGTTCTCCTGTAGAAGCTCCTGAAGGCACTGCTGCCCTTCCCATTACTCCATTTTCGGTGATTACATCTACTTCTACGGTAGGGTTACCTCGTGAATCGAATATTTGTCTAGCATGAATGTCTATAATAATGCTCATAGTTTCAATTTTATTTAGGTTGTGTGAAGATACAAATTGTATGTTTTAATAAGTGTAGAAACAGCTACAAACGCTCTGTTTTTACACTAAAACGTTTTCGTTTTTAATATTAAAAAAAGCCCAATTTAATGAGCCTTTTCTAATTTGGTGCTTTTTATGTTTTCCAAGAACTGATCAAACAGATAGGATGCATCATGTGGTCCAGGACTTGCTTCTGGATGATACTGTACTGAAAATACAGGTTTATCTTTTAATCGAATTCCAGCCACGGTATTATCATTAAGATGTACATGGGTAATCTCTACTTCTGGATGGGCTTCGGTTTCTTCACGATTGATAGCAAATCCATGGTTCTGTGAGGTAATCTCTCCTTTTCCGGTTAATAAGTTCTTGATGGGGTGATTAATTCCTCTATGTCCGTTATGCATCTTATAGGTGGAAATACCATTGGCCAATGCCAATACTTGATGCCCTAAGCAAATTCCAAATACTGGAGCTCCAGTATTTAAAATTTGTTGTGCTGTTGCAATGGATTGTGTTAGGGGTTCTGGATCTCCAGGTCCATTACTTAAAAAGTATCCATCTGGACTAAAGGCGGCCATCTCTTCAAAAGAAGTATCGTATGGAAACACTTTAATATAACAATCCCTTTGAGCTAAATTGCGAAGGATATTCTTTTTTATTCCAATATCTAAGGCTGAGATTTTATAAGTAGCATTTTCATCTCCAAAGAAATAGGGTTCTTTGGCAGATACCCTGCTCGCTAATTCCAGTCCATTCATATCGGGTACTTTTGCCAATTGCTCCTTTAATCCTTCAATATTACCCACCTCAGTAGAAATAACTGCATTCATGGCTCCATGATCACGGATATAGTTAACCAAAGCTCTAGTATCTACATCACTTATTGCCAACAAATTATTCTTGTCTAAAAAGGATTCTAAGGAATCATCTGCTGAATGACGAGAATGGTGATAGCTGAAGTTTCTACAAATAAGTCCCGCAATCTTAACACTATTAGACTCTACTTCGTCTTCGTTGGTACCATAATTACCAATATGAGCATTGGTTGTTACCATTAACTGGCCATAGTATGAAGGATCGGTAAAGATTTCCTGATATCCGGTCATACCTGTATTGAAACATACTTCTCCAAAGGCGGTTCCTTCTTTCCCTCCAACGGCCTTTCCGTAAAAAATGGTTCCGTCTGCCAGTAAAATGAGGGCTTTTTTGCGTGTTTGGTATTTCATATTCTGAACAAAGGTTTTGCAAAAATAATTCAAAAAAAGGGATAAACTTTAAAAGCTTATCCCTTATTATTCACATTCGAAAAATTCAATTTATTCTTCTTCGTTGTTTGCTTTGGTCTCAACCACTGGTGCTGCAGGTTTTGAACCTCCACGACGGCTACGACGTGTTGATTTCTTTTTAGCAGGTTTTCCAGCATTGTATAACTCATTGTAGTCTACCAACTCGATCATCGCCATATCGGCATTATCCCCCAAACGATTTCCCAATTTAATGATACGGGTATATCCTCCTGGACGATCACCAACTTTTACTGCTACGTCTCTGAAAAGTTCTGTTACAGCATCTTTTTGACGTAATCTAGCCATAACAATACGACGATTGTGAGTCGTATCCTCTTTAGACTTGGTTACCAAAGGCTCTACAAATCTCTTCAAGGCTTTTGCTTTAGCTACAGTAGTGTTGATTCTTTTATGCTCGATTAGAGAACAAGCCATATTGGCTAGCATCGCCTTTCTGTGAGCAGTTTTTCTACTTAAGTGATTAAATTTCTTTCCGTGTCTCATGACATTTGGTTTTTAACCATCATCTTGCATCAACCCACTCTTTGGGGAGCAAAACTATGATGAATTACTTAATCTTTATCTAATTTATATTTCGAAAGATCCATTCCGAAGTTCAATCCCTTTACATTTACTAGTTCTTCTAGCTCTGTTAAAGACTTCTTACCGAAGTTTCTGAACTTCATCAAATCATTCTTGTTGTAGGATACGAGGTCACCCAAGGTATCTACTTCTGCAGCTTTAAGACAGTTCAAGGCACGAACAGAAAGGTCCATGTCTACCAACTTGGTCTTAAGCAACTGACGCATATGCAATGACTCCTCATCATACGTTTCGGTTTGAGCAATTTCATCAGCCTCAAGGGTGATACGCTCATCACTGAACAACATAAAGTGGTGAATCAAGGTTTTTGCAGCCTCGGTCAATGCATCTTTTGGGTGAATGGATCCATCAGTGATGATTTCGAATACCAACTTTTCGTAGTCGGTTTTCTGCTCAACACGATAGTTTTCTATACTATACTTCACATTTTTAATGGGAGTATAGATAGAATCGGTAAAGATGGTTCCAAGAGGGGCATTTGCCTTTTTGTTCTCTTCTGCTGGAACGTATCCACGCCCTTTTTCGATAGTGATCTCGAAGTTAAGGTTTACCTTAGAATCCATGTTACAGATAACCAAATCTGGGTTCAACACCTGGAATCCAGAGATGAACTTCTGGAAATCTCCAGCGGTAAGCTGTTCTTGTCCAGATACAGAAATGGTAACTGTTTCATTATCTATTTCGTCAATTTGTCTCTTAAAACGTGCTTGTTTTAAGTTCAAAATGATTTCGGTTACATCTTCCACTACTCCTGCAATCGTTGAAAATTCATGATCTACACCTTCGATACGAACCGAAGTGATTGCAAAACCTTCCAAAGAGGAAAGTAAAACTCGTCTTAAAGCGTTACCAACTGTCAATCCATATCCAGGCTCTAAAGGGCGAAATTCAAATTTCCCTTCGAAGTCGGTCGAATTGATCATGATAACTTTATCAGGCTTCTGAAAACTAAATACTGCCATAGTGTGACTCGTGTGGTTTTAAGATTATTTAGAATATAATTCGACGATTAACTGCTCAGTAATGTTTTCTGGGATTTGAAGACGCTGAGGGATAGAAACAAATGTTCCTTGTTTAGTCTCTGCGTTCCAAGTAATCCACTCATATACATGACTGGCGTTTGCCAACGAATTTTGGATAGCTTCAAGAGATTTTGATTTCTCTCTTACTGCTACTACATCTCCAGCTTTTAACTGGTAAGATGGAATGTTCACTTTTTGACCATTTACGGTAATGTGACGGTGAGACACCAATTGTCTTGCAGCACTACGTGAAGGAGCAATTCCCATACGATAAACTACATTGTCCAAACGTGACTCACACAATTGAAGCAATACTTCCCCTGTAATTCCAGGAGCTGCAGTTGCTTTTTTAAACATGTTTCGGAACTGACGCTCCAAAATTCCGTAAGTGTACTTTGCTTTTTGCTTTTCGGCTAACTGTATAGCGTACTCAGATTTTTTACCTCTCCTACGGTTGTTCCCGTGTTGTCCTGGAGGGTAATTTCTTTTTTCGAAAGATTTGTCTTCTCCAAAAATAGCCTCTCCAAACTTACGGGCGATTTTTGTTTTAGGACCAGTATATCTTGCCATTTTAAAATTGAATTTTGAAGGGAAAACTAAATTAAGGTCATCCTCTAGTTCTCTAGTTCCTTCTGTTTATACTTAAATTAATTATACTCTACGTCTTTTTGGTGGACGACATCCATTATGTGGCATTGGGGTTACATCAATAATTTCAGTAACTTCAATTCCAGAATTGTGGATGGTACGGATAGCAGATTCTCTACCATTTCCAGGTCCTTTTACGTAAACTTTTACTTTACGCAAACCAGCTTCATGTGCTACTTTAGCACAATCTTCGGCAGCTAATTGAGCTGCATAAGGAGTATTTTTCTTAGATCCTCTAAAACCCATTTTACCGGCAGAAGACCAAGAGATTACATCTCCATTTTTATTGGTCAACGAAATGATAATATTATTGAAGGAAGCAGTAACGTGAGCTTCTCCTGTCGCTTCAATATTAACCTTACGTTTTTTTGTACTTTTTGAGCTAGACTTTGCCATATCTCTAGGTATTATTTAGTTGCTTTTTTCTTGTTAGCAACTGTTTTACGTTTTCCTTTTCTTGTTCTTGAGTTATTCTTAGTACGTTGTCCTCTTAACGGAAGACCACTTCTGTGACGAATACCTCTATAACAACCGATGTCCATTAAACGCTTAATGCTTAACTGAACTTCACTACGTAGCTCACCTTCGATTTTGTAAGACCCTACAGCTTCACGAATTTTACCGATTTCGTCATCGTTCCATTCGTTTACTTTTTTGTCTTCACTAACTCCGGCTTTTTCCAATATACCTTGGGCACGGCTCTTACCGATTCCATAGATATATGTTAACGCGATTACACCCCTTTTTTGCTTCGGGATATCTACACCTGCGATTCTTGCCATAACTTATCCTTGTCTTTGTTTGAACCTTGGGTTCTTTTTGTTAATTACATATAATCTGCCCTTTCTGCGAACGATCTTGCAGTCGGCACTTCTTTTCTTAACGGATGCTCTTACTTTCATCTCTTTAGTATCTGTATGTTATACGAGCCTTTGTCAAATCGTAAGGGCTCATCTCTAATTTAACCTTATCTCCGGGCAACAATTTAATATAGTGCATGCGCATTTTACCCGAAATGTGCGCAGTTACAATATGACCATTTTCCAATTCTACACGGAACATTGCATTTGATAATGCTTCTACAATGGTTCCATCTTGTTCTATTGCTGGTTGCTTTGCCATATTATGCTACTGCTTTTCTGTTTTTACCACTTTTCATTAACCCATCATAATGACGGTTTAACAAGTAGGAGTTAATTTGTTGCATAGTATCTATAGCTACCCCTACCATAATTAAGAGAGAAGTACCTCCAAAAAACAATGCCCATCCTTGCTGAACTCCCATTAACTTCACTACAAATGCAGGGAAGATGGCAATCAGTGCCAAGAAAATAGATCCTGGGAATGTAATTTGTGACATGATCTTATCTAAGTACTCTGCAGTATCGGTTCCTGGTTTGATTCCAGGTATAAACCCTCCACTACGTTTTAGGTCATCTGCCATTTTGTTGGTTGGTACAGTGATCGCGGTATAGAAATAGGTAAAGATGATAATCAATAATGCGAAAACCACATTATACCATAAACCGAAAATATCACTAAAAGTAGCCAACATAGCCTGACCAAACTCTGTATCCTTAATTCGAGGTAAATTGGCCAAAGCCGTTGGAACAAACATCAATGCTTGGGCAAAGATAATTGGCATTACTCCTGAGGCATTCAACTTCAGGGGAATAAACTGTCTTGCTCCAAAGATGTTCTTTTCATATCCTCCGCTTGCCGTTCTACGTGCGTACTGAACAGGTATCTTACGAACTGCCAATACAAGTAGTATGGAAAGAAGGATGATCACAAACCAGATCACCAATTCTATCAACACCAACATAAATGAATTGGAAGCCAATTCCTGAGCAAATGCCTGTGGTAATGTTGCAATAATCCCTACCATAATAAGGATAGAGATACCATTTCCAATTCCTTTATCAGTAATTTTTTCTCCTAACCACATGGCGAAAATACATCCAGTTACCAAGATGAGGATGGAAGAAACATAGAATGTTGGGGTAAGACCCAATACGAAAGCTTCTGAAGGAACTCCTAAATACTGAATACCAGCAATGTAACTAGGCGCCTGAACCAAACAAATACCAATGGTTAACCAACGGGTTATCTGAGTGATTTTCTTTCTTCCACTTTCTCCTTCTTTCTGTAATTTCTGAAGGTAAGGAACGGCGATTTGCATCAATTGTACCACAATCGAAGCCGAAATATAAGGCATGATTCCTAATGCAAATATGGAAGCATTAGAAAATGCACCTCCTGTAAAAGCATTCAGTAATCCACCGATTCCACCGGCTTCAAATTTACCAGCAAACTCAGCAAGCTTAGAAGCGTCGATTCCTGGCAATACAACTTGCGCACCAAAACGGTACACCAATAAAAGACCTAACGTTACCATAATACGGCTACGTAGTTCTTCTATTTTGAAAACATTTTTTATGGTATCAATAAATTTCATCCTTTTGTAAATAATTAAAGTTCTACAGCTTCACCTCCAGCAGCCTCAATAGCAGCCTTTGCAGTAGCAGTGAACTTATGAGCAGAAACTTTCAATTTTGCTTTTAGTTCACCTCTTCCCAAAATCTTCACCATCTCGTTCTTACCAGCAAGTCTAAGACTTACCATAGTATCAAAATCTATAGTATCCTTGATTTTCTTATTGTCTACTAATTCCTGAAGGGTATCCAAGTTTATACCTTGATACTCTTTACGGTTAATGTTCGTGAAACCGAACTTAGGAACACGACGCTGTAATGGCATCTGCCCTCCTTCGAATCCTAGTTTCTTAGAGTAACCAGAACGTGACTTAGCTCCTTTGTGACCACGTGTAGCAGTACCACCTTTACCAGAACCTTGTCCACGCCCAACGCGTTTTCCTTGTTTTTTAACCGAACCTTCAGCTGGTTTTAAATTGCTTAAATCCATTGTTCAATATCTTATTTAGTTTCAATAGAAACTAGGTGATTAACTTTTTTTATCATACCAAGAATATTTGGCGTATCCTCGTGCTCAACAGTTTGACCAATCTTCTTAAGGCCAAGAGCTTCAAGGGTTCTCTTTTGGTTCTGCGTGCGATTAATTGCACTACGTACCTTTGTTACTTTAATCTTTGCCATCTCTAGTATTTTATCCTTTAAACAATTTCTCAAGTGAAATTCCTCTTTGTCGTGCTACAGTCTGTGCACTCCTCATTTGCAATAAAGCATCAAAAGTAGCTTTTACTACGTTATGAGGATTGGAAGATCCTTGAGATTTTGACAATACATCATGAACTCCAACGGCTTCCAAGACAGCACGAACAGCACCACCTGCAATTACCCCTGTACCAGGAGCAGCTGGTAACAATGTTACTCTAGCTCCACCATACTTACCTTTTTGTTCATGTGGAAGTGTTCCTTTATTAATTGGAATACGTACCAAATTCTTCTTAGCGTCTTCGATAGCTTTAGCAATGGCACTTGCAACGTCTTTAGACTTTCCAAGTCCTTGACCAACAACTCCATTCTCATCTCCGACAACTACAATAGCTGAAAATCCGAAAGCTCTACCCCCTTTGGTTACTTTGGTTACACGTTGTACACCTACCAAACGGTCTTTTAATTCAAGACCTCCAGGTTTTACTGTTTCTACGTTTTTATAATCTTGATACATATTCTTAGAATTTTAGTCCGCCTTCGCGGGCTCCTTCAGCTAATGATTTAACTCTTCCGTGATATAGGTAACCACCTCTGTCAAAAGTAATACTCTCAACACCTGCTTTTACAGCTTTTTCAGCAATTGCCTTTCCTACCAATTTTGCTACCTCAGATTTGTTTACTTTGGAAGCATCGATGTCTTTATCTCTTGAAGATGCAGCAGTAATGGTAGTTCCATTTACATCGTCAATAAGTTGCGCATAGATTTCTTTATTACTTCTGAAAACCGCCAAACGTGGACGTTGTTCGGTACCAGAAACCGTTTTTCTAATTCTGAAACGAATGCGATCTCTTCTTTCGCTTTTAGATAATGCCATAACTTTATTTCTTATGCAGATTTACCTGCTTTTCTTCTAATTATCTCACCAACAAACTTGATTCCTTTTCCTTTGTAAGGCTCTGGCTTACGGAAAGAACGGATTTTAGCCGCTACTTGCCCTACCAATTGTTTGTCGTAAGATGTTAATTTTACAATAGGATTCTTTCCTTTCTCACTTACGGTCTCCACTTTCACTTCGGGAGCAATGTCCATAACTATATTGTGAGAAAAACCAATGGCTATATCCAATTTATTGCCTTGGTTGCTGGCACGGTAACCTACTCCTACCAATTCTAGTTCTTTGGTCCATCCTTGAGACACACCTTTCACCATATTGGCAACAAGAGCACGGTACAGTCCGTGTTTCGCTCTATGATCTTTTGCATCAGAAGGACGCTCAATAATCACATTTCCTTCTTCTACTTTTACGCTAACGTCGACTACTTCCTGTGTTAACTCGCCTAACTTCCCTTTTACAGTAATCGTGCTGTCTTTAACTTCAACGGTGACACCGTCTGGGATTGCTACTGGGCTTTTACCTATTCTTGACATTTCTAGTCTATATTAAATTAGTATACGTAGCAAAGTACTTCTCCACCAACATTCTGGTTTGCTGCCTGCTTTCCTGTCATTACTCCTGCCGAAGTAGACACAATAGCAATACCCAAACCATTCAATACACGAGGCATCTCGGTAGAACCTGAATACTTACGTAAACCTGGTTTACTAACTCTTTGAATCTTCTTGATTACTGGATCTTTGGTAAGTTTATCATACTTAAGTGCAATTTTGATGGTTCCTTGTGGCCCCTTATCTTCAAATTTGTAACTTAAGACGAATCCTTGATCAAATAAGATCTTAGTAATCTCCTTTTTTAAATTAGAAGCAGGGACTTCTACTACTCGGTGTCCTGCTTTTACTGCATTTCTAACTCTTGTTAGAAAATCTGCGATTGGATCTGTTGTCATTTATCCTTATTTACGGTAATGGTTTTTGGAAATACCAAACCTACTACCTGTTTATATTTTATTACCAACTAGCTTTTCTAACTCCAGGAATTAATCCTTGGTTAGCCATTTCACGGAAGGTAACACGTGAAATTCCAAATTGTCTCATATACCCTTTAGGTCTTCCGGTTAGTTTGCAACGATTGTGCATACGGATAGGAGATGCATTTTTAGGTAATTTCTGTAGCGCTTCGTAGTCACCAGCTTCTTTTAAAGCTTTGCGCTTCTCAGCATACTTTGCTACCGTTTTTGCTCTTTTCACCTCACGGGCTTTCATTGATTCTTTAGCCATCTCTTAATTCTTTTTAAAAGGTAATCCTAGTTCAGACAATAATGATTTTGCTTCTTTATCGGTCTCAGCAGAAGTTACAAAAGTGATATTCATCCCTTCGATCTTCTTTACTTTGTCGATATCGATCTCTGGAAAAATGATTTGCTCAGTAACACCCAAAGAGTAGTTACCTCTACCATCAAATCCAGTAGCTTTAATTCCTCCAAAGTCACGCACACGTGGCAATGCAGAGGTAATTAAACGATCCAAGAATTCATACATACGCTCTCCACGCAATGTAACCTTGGCTCCAATTGGCATTCCTTTACGAAGTTTGAAAGAAGCTACATCCTTTTTTGAAATAGTAGGAACTGCTTTCTGTCCAGTAATATTGGTCAATTCGTCTACAGAATACTCGATCAATTTCTTGTCAGCTACTGCATTACCAACTCCTCGAGACACTATAATGCTCTTTAGTTTTGGCACCTGCATAACATTGTTATAGCCGAACTCATCCATAAGAGCTGTTACTATTTTGCTCTTGTATTCTTCCTTAAGTCTTGGTGTATATCCCATAACTATAATACTTGATTCGATTTTTTAGAAAATCGTACTTTTTTACCATCTTCTTCTCTATAACCAACTCGTGTAGCCGTTCCAGATTTAGGATCGATCAACGATAGGTTAGAAATATGAATAGGAGCTTCTTTTTCTGTAATTCCACCTTGAGGATTTGCAGCACTAGGCTTCTCATGTTTCTTTACAAGATTTACTCCTTCTACAATTGCTTTGTTTTTCTCACGGAAAATACGCAACACCTTTCCTTCGGACCCTTTATGATCTCCAGCAGTAACTATTACGCTATCCCCTGATTTTATTTTAAGCTTTGCCATCTTACTTTCGCATTAAAGCACCTCTGGTGCCAATGATACTATTTTCATGAATTGTTTGTCACGAAGTTCTCTTGCAACCGGACCGAACACACGCGTACCTCTCATTTCCCCTTGTGGGCCTAACAAGACACAGGCGTTGTCATCGAAACGGATATAAGAACCGTCAGGTCTTCTAACTTCTTTCACGGTACGAACAACTACAGCAGTAGATACTGTACCTTTTTTTATGTTTCCGTTAGGAGTTGCTTCTTTTACAGTAACCACAATTTTGTCACCAATAGAAGCGTAACGTTTTTTTGTACCTCCTAACACACGGATGGTAAGTACTTCCTTAGCCCCGGTGTTATCTGCTACTTTAAGTCTTGATTCTTGTTGTACCATGATTACTTCGCTCTTTCAATGATTTCTACTAATCTCCAACATTTGGTTTTACTCATAGGTCGTGTTTCCATGATCTTAACAGTATCCCCTTCGTTGCAGTCGTTTTTTTCGTCGTGTGCTACGTATTTTTTCGTTTTTAAAACGAACTTACCATACATAGGGTGTTTTACTTTTTTAACTTCTGCAACAACAATGGATTTTTCCATTTTGCTTGAAGTTACTACACCAATACGCTCTTTTCTTAAATTTCTTTTTTCCATCTTTCAGCTTCGTACAATTATTGCACCTCTCTTTTAGTTAGTTCTGTCGCAATTCTAGCAATGGCTCTTCTTTGACCTCTCAATTGAATTGGATTTTCCAACGGTGATATAGCATGTGCTATTTTTAGATCCGTTGAGGCCTTTTTTAATTCAGCCAAACGCTCTTGTAGCTCTGCTGTTGATGCTTCTTTTATTTCTGATTGTTTCATAATGACAATTCTAAAAATTAAGCTTGATAGTCTCTTGAAATCAAAAACTTCGTTTTAACAGGAAGTTTCTGAGCTGCCAAACGAAGGGCTTCTTTAGCCACTTCCATAGGAACACCAGATACTTCAAACAAAACCCTTCCAGGTTTTACAACTGCTGCCCAATACTCTACAGCACCCTTACCTTTACCCATACGTACCTCAAGAGGCTTTTTGGTGATTGGCTTATCTGGAAAGATCATGATCCACAAGGAACCTTCTCTTTTCATATAACGGGTAGCAGCAATACGAGCCGCTTCTATTTGACGCGCAGTCAAGAAATTTGAATCTAAAGACTTAATACCAAAAGTTCCGTATGACAACTGATTACCACGACCAGCATTTCCTTTCATACGTCCTTTCTGCTGTTTACGGAATTTTGTTTTTTTAGGTTGTAACATTTTCTGTTCTCTTTAAAAAATTACTTTCTGTTACGACGTGATTTGTTATTACCACCACGACCAGAACCACCTTTTCCACCTTTCTTGGACAAACCAACTAGTGGAGAAAGCTCTCTTTTTCCATATACTTCACCTTTCATAATCCATACTTTTACACCCAATCTACCATAAGTAGTATGAGCTTCTACTAAAGCATAGTCTATGTCAGCTCTAAAAGTTGATAAAGGAATACGACCATCTTTGTAAGCCTCACTACGTGCCATTTCAGCACCGTTAAGACGTCCAGAGATCTGAATCTTGATACCTTCAGCATTCATTCGCATTGCAGCAGCAATAGCCATTTTAATCGCACGACGGTATGAAATTCTGTTTTCAATTTGTCGAGCAACACTTGCAGCTACCAAATACGAATCAAGCTCTGGTCTCTTGATCTCATGGATATTGATCTGTACTTCTTTACCAGTAATCTTCTTAAGCTCTTCTTTCAACTTGTCTACCTCTTGACCACCTTTACCGATAATGATACCAGGTCGGGCAGTAGTGATAGTAACGGTTACAAGCTTCAGGGTTCTTTCGATGATTACCCTAGACACACTAGCTTTGCTTAAACGAGCGTGAACATATTTTCTAATCTTATCGTCTTCGGCCAATTTATCGCCGTAGTCGTTACCTCCGTACCAATTGGATTCCCATCCTCTAATGATACCTAAGCGGTTTCCGATTGGATTTGTCTTCTGTCCCATTTATTTAGCTTTGTGTGTTATCGTTAGCTCCAAGCACTAAGGTTACGTGGTTGGAACGTTTTCTAATTCTGTGAGCGCGTCCTTGAGGAGCGGTACGAAGTCTTTTCAACATAGTACCACCATCTACACGGATCTCCTTAACAAAAAGATCGGCATCTTCGATGGAAGCGTCTTCATTCTTTGCTTGCCAGTTGGCAATCGCAGAAAGTAACAACTTCTCTAAACGACGTGAAGCCTCTTTTTGACTGAATCTTAAAATATTAAGCGCTTTATCTATCTTTTCACCTCTTACCAAATCTGCAACTAAACGCATCTTTCTAGGTGAAGTAGGGCAATTGTTCAACTTAGCAAAGTATTGTGTCTTCTTCGCCTCCTTGATTTGTTCTGCTCTTTCTCTTTTACGAACTCCCATGGCCTATTATTTTTTTCCTTTGTTTTTTGCACCAGCGTGACCACGGAATGATCTTGTAGGTGAAAATTCTCCTAATTTATGTCCTACCATATTTTCAGTAACATATACAGGAACAAATTGACGCCCGTTATGTACCGCAATGGTTTGTCCAACAAAATCCGGAGTAATCATAGAAGCTCTTGACCAAGTTTTAATCACAGTCTTCTTGTTTGCCTCCACATTTGCTAGCACTTTTTTCTCTAATTTATAGTGAACGTAAGGTCCTTTTTTTAATGATCTTGCCATAGCTTATTTCTTTCTACGTTCTATAATGTATTTATTACTTGCTTTTGTCTTAGAACGGGTTCTGTATCCTTTTGCAGGAATTCCGTTTCTAGATCTTGGGTGTCCTCCAGAAGATTTACCTTCACCACCACCCATTGGGTGATCTACCGGGTTCATCACAACTGGTCTTGTACGAGGTCTTCTACCTAACCATCTAGATCTACCTGCCTTACCAGAAACCAGTAATTGGTGATCACTATTAGATACAGCTCCTATTGTAGCCATACAAGTAACTAAGACCATACGAGTTTCACCAGAAGGCAACTTAACCGTTGCATACTTACCATCTCTCGCCATAAGCTGTGCAAATGCACCAGCACTACGAGCCATTACTGCCCCTTGACCAGGACGTAACTCTAAACAAGAAATAATTGTACCTAATGGAATATTTGCTAAGGTCATGGCATTTCCAATTTCTGGAGCCACTTTTTCACCGGATACGATGTTTTGACCAACTTGAAGACCGTTTTGTGCAATTATATATCGCTTCTCACCATCTTGGTAATTTAGCAAAGCGATAAATGCTGTACGGTTTGGATCATATTCTATAGACGCAACAGTAGCAGGAATTCCCTCCTTGTTACGTTTAAAGTCGATAATTCTATATCGTCTTTTATGACCACCACCTTTATAGCGCATGGTCATTTTCCCTTGACTGTTTCTACCACCTGAGCGTTTTTTCGGAGCTAATAAACTCTTCTCCGGCTTATCAGTTGTAATGGCGTCAAATCCATTTACAACTCTAAATCGCTGCCCTGGGGTGATTGGTTTTAACTTTCTTACTGACATTGTTGTCTTTTTAAATCTAAATTTAGATTAGATGTTTGCGTAAAAATCTATTGTATCACCTTCCGCCACCTGTACAATTGCTTTTTTATAAGCATTTGTTTTACCAGTTTGAACACCCGTCTTCGTATAACGAACACGTCTGTCTGGGCGGACATTCATTGTGCGAACTGCAGTAACAGAAACTCCATAAGCAGCCTCGACTGCTTTTTTGATTTCTATCTTATTCGCCTTTGAGTTTACTACAAATGTGAAACGGTTTCTATCTTCCGCATCTCTTGTAGCTTTTTCCGTAATAATAGGTTTAATTAAGATATCCATCTTGCTTCTATTTACTTAAGTTTTCTTCAATTCCTTCCAAAGAACCTTCAAACAATACGACACTGTTTGCGTTCATAATTTTGTAAGTGTTTAATTCTGAGTTAGTTACAACTTCAGCACCTTTCAAATTACGAGACGACAAATATATGTTATTATTTGACTCTCCCAACACAAACAAAGATTTTTTGTTTTCCAGTCCTAGACTCTTTAAAATAGCTGTGAACTCTTGCGTCTTTGGAGCATCCAACGTAAAGTCCTCAAGCACAACGATTGACTTATCGTTTGCCTTCATACTTAAAGCTGATTTACGCGCCAATCGCTTCACATTTTTGTTTAATTTAAAGGAATAATTTCTTGGTCTTGGACCGAACATTCTTCCTCCTCCTTTAAACACTCCAGATTTGATACTTCCTGCACGGGCAGTACCAGTTCCTTTTTGTTTCTTAATCTTACGAGTACTTCCCGTAATCTCACCACGCTCCTTCGACTTATGGGTTCCTTGACGCTGATTGGCCAAGTACTGTTTTACATCAAGGTATACAGCATGATTATTAGGCTCAATACCGAACACGTCCTTAGAAAGATCTGCCTTTCTACCCGTGTCTTTTCCATTTTTATCTAATACAGCTACCTTCATTATTTCTGAATAGTTACGTAAGCGTTTTTGTGACCAGGCACACAACCTTTCACAACAAGCAGGTTCTTTTCAGCAACTACTTTCAACACTCTCAAGTTTTGTACTTTCACTTTCTCATTCCCCATTTGCCCAGCCATACGCATTCCCTTGAATACTCTCGCAGGGTACGATGCTGCACCAATGGAACCAGGTGCTCTCAATCGGTTATGCTGACCATGAGTCGCTTGACCCACACCAGCAAATCCGTGACGTTTTACCACCCCTTGGAAACCTTTACCTTTACTAGTTCCTGCAACATCCACGAACTCGCCTTCCACAAAGTGCTCTACCGTAATGGTATCACCTAAATTATACTCCTCTTCAAATCCTTGGAATTCAACAACTTTACGCTTTGCAACGGTTCCCGCTTTTTTGGCGTGCCCTTCGGCAGCTTTATTAGCAGTCTTTTTGTCATCGAAACCAAGCTGAAGAGCTTCATACCCGTCAACCTCTAAGGTTCTGACTTGGGTAACAACACAGGGCCCACATTCTATAACGGTACAAGGAATATTCTTCCCGTTCTCGTCAAAGATGCTGGTCATCCCTATCTTTTTTCCAATTAACCCAGACATATTTAATTATTTATAGTTATTACTTATTTAAAAAACTCGGGGTCAAAATAAATTCGACCCCGAATATTACTTTGTTTCCGTTTTTCCCTCGCTCGCAGCTCAGGACATGTCTTCCGGACTATTCCGGAATAATACTTATACCTTGATCTCTACCTCTACACCACTTGGAAGCTCTAATTTCATTAAAGCATCGATGGTTTTTGAAGAAGAACTATAGATGTCCAACAAGCGCTTATAAGAACTTAATTGAAACTGCTCTCTACTCTTCTTGTTCACGTGTGGTGAACGCAATACGGTAAAAATCTTTTTGTGTGTAGGTAATGGGATTGGACCTGTTACCACAGCACCGGTACTTTTTACTGTCTTTACGATTTTCTCAGCAGATTTGTCCACTAAATTATGATCGTAAGATTTTAATTTGATTCTAATTTTTTGACTCATTGCTGAATATTTATACGTTAGCGGTTCCTCTTGCTGCTGCAATTACTTCTTCTGAAATATTAGAAGGAGTTTGCGCATAGTGTGAAAATTCCATAGTTGAAGTTGCACGACCTGAAGACAATGTTCTCAATGTGGTTACATAACCAAACATCTCTGAAAGTGGCACTTCAGCTTTCACAACTTTAGAACCAGCACGATCACTCATATCATTAACCTGTCCACGACGTCTGTTCAAGTCACCTACAATATCACCCATATTTTCTTCTGGAGTTAATACCTCCAATTTCATAATAGGCTCCATGATCACGGCACCAGCAGATTTCGCTACATTTTTAAATCCTAATTTCGCAGCCAATTCAAATGATAACTGATCAGAATCTACAGGGTGGAAAGAACCATCCTTAAGAGTCACTTTCATACTATCTACTTCAAATCCTGCCAAAGGACCATTTTTCATAGCCGCTTTAAATCCTTTCTCAACAGAAGGAATAAATTCCTTAGGAATATTACCACCTTTAATACTGTTAACGAATTCAAGTCCTACTTTTCCATCTTCTGCAGGCTCCAATGTAAATACGATATCGGCAAATTTACCTCGACCACCCGTCTGCTTCTTATATACTTCACGGTGATCTGCTTTTGCAGTAATAGCTTCTTTGTATTCTACTTGAGGCTTACCTTGGTTTACTTCTACCTTGAACTCACGTCTCAAACGATCTACAATAATATCTAAGTGAAGTTCTCCCATTCCTGAGATTACAGTTTGACCTGAAGCTTCGTCTGTACGAACCTGGAAAGTTGGATCTTCTTCAGCCAACTTAGCCAAAGCCATACCCAGTTTATCCACATCAGCTTTAGTCTTAGGCTCCACAGCGATACCAATTACCGGATCTGGGAAGTCCATAGATTCTAATACAATTGGGGATTTCTCTGCAGAAAGGGTATCTCCTGTCTTAATATCCTTGAATCCAACAGCAGCTCCAATATCACCAGCCTCGATAAAATCGATAGCATTTTGCTTATTAGAGTGCATTTGATAGATACGCGAGATACGCTCTTTCTTACCAGAACGATTGTTCAATACGTAAGAACCAGCATCTAACCTACCTGAATAAGCACGGAAGAAAGCCAAACGACCCACAAAAGGATCTGTAGCAATCTTAAATGCCAAAGCAGCAAATGGCTCCTTTACATCTGGCTTACGCATTTCTTCCTCTTCTGTATCAGGATTCATACCTAATATACCTTCCTTATCCACTGGAGAAGGCAAGTAACGACATACAGCATCTAAAAGGAACTGAACTCCTTTGTTTTTAAATGCAGATCCACAAATCATCGGGATAATAGACATATCCATTACTGCAGCACGAAGGGCAGCATGCACTTCATCTTCAGTAATAGAATCTTCATCCTCCATATATTTTTCCAAAAGATCTTCATCGTAAGCTGCAACTTCCTCGATTAGTTTCCCTCTCAATTCAGCAGCCTCAGCTTTCAATTCTTCTGGAATCTCAATAACATCAAAAGTAGCCCCCTGTGTTTCATCATGCCATACAATAGCACGGTTTTTCACCAAGTCTACTATTCCTTTAAAGTCAGCTTCATCACCAATGTTCATTACAATTGGCACAGCGTTAGACCCTAACATATCTTTCACCTGCTGACATACAGCCATGAAGTTAGAACCTTGACGATCCATTTTATTAACAAAACCAATACGAGGCACTTTGTAATTATCTGCCAACCTCCAGTTAGTTTCAGATTGTGGCTCTACACCATCAACCGCACTAAACAAGAATACTAGCCCGTCCAATACACGAAGCGAACGATTCACCTCTACAGTAAAATCAACGTGACCAGGAGTATCAATAATATTAAAGTGGTATCCTTTTGCATCTGCAGTAGGCTGCCCATTCTCTGTTGGGAAATTCCATGTACAAGTAGTAGCCGCAGAAGTAATGGTAATACCTCTTTCCTGCTCTTGCTCCATCCAGTCCATTGTTGCAGCACCATCGTGAACCTCTCCAATTTTATGGCTTACCCCTGTATAATAAAGGATACGCTCTGTAGTAGTGGTTTTACCGGCATCGATATGCGCAGCAATACCAATATTTCTAGTAAGTTTTAAATCTCTTGCCATTTTTTATTAGAATCTAAAGTGTGAGAATGCTTTGTTTGCTTCAGCCATTTTATGCGTATCTACACGCTTCTTAACTGCAGCACCTTCTTCTTTAGCAGCTGCCAAAATCTCGGCAGCTAATTTTTGCGCCATGGACTTTTCGTTACGCTTTCTAGAGTAACTGATCAACCACTTCATAGCTGTGGAAATCTTACGGTCTGGACGTATTTGCATTGGGATTTGGAAAGTAGCTCCACCCACTCTTCGGCTACGTACCTCTACATGAGGCATTACATTGGAAAGGGCATCTTTCCAAAGCTCTAGAGCCGTTTTTTCTTCATCTTGTTTTTTCTCATCTACGATATCGATCGCATCATAGAATACTTTGAAAGCCACCGACTTCTTACCGTCCCACATTAAGTTGTTTACAAAACGCGTAACTAACTGGTCGTTAAACCTTGGATCTGGTAAAAGCGGTCTTTTTTTGGCTGCTCTTTTTCTCATTTCTTCGTCTTAAATAAATTAAAATTACTTCTTAGGGCGTTTTGCACCGTACTTAGACCTACGTTGTGTTCTACCTTCAACACCAGCGGTGTCTAAAGCTCCACGAACGATATGGTATCTAACACCTGGCAAATCCTTTACCCTTCCACCTCTAACCAATACTATCGAGTGCTCTTGAAGATTGTGTCCTTCACCGCCGATGTATGCGTTTACCTCTTTCCCGTTAGTTAATCGAACACGCGCTACTTTACGCATCGCAGAGTTCGGTTTTTTAGGAGTAGTGGTATATACACGTGTACACACACCGCGACGTTGCGGGCACGAATCCAAAGCAGCCGATTTACTCTTCTTGGTTATTTTGGCTCTTCCTTTTCGTACTAATTGTGAAATAGTTGGCATATAAAATCCTTATTATACTTAATTAAATGATATAACTTCCCCTATAAAAGGGCGTGCAAAGGTAGAAATAAAATTGAATTAATCCAATAAGCCCCAATTTATTTTTGACTACGCAACAATTATTTAAAATTGGAATATGAAAAGCGGCTCAATAGCGTTAGATTTACAGACCCTAAAAGAGGCATTTTGAAGCATTTTTTGTATCTTATTTTATACCTTAATATATATACAATAATTTCCGAAGGTTTAAATGCTCAGAATTTGACCTTAAAAATTGAAGGGGAAAAAGAATTCCCTGTAGGGCTTCTGGATTCTATCCAATCCAAAACCAATCATGTTAATTACAGATCCCTATCCTCCGAAATAGACTCCCTATTACCTTCCCTCCAAAAAAGAGGATATCTAGATAGCCAGCTCATTTCCCTAACCCAAAAAAATGATTCAACCTATTTAGCACAAATCCAACTAGGGAATCGCTGGAAGCAAATCAAAATTTTTTACGACCAAACCCAATTAAGCAAGAATCTCTTACAAACTATATCTAAAGAAGTAAAGGACGACCACTTTATACTACCCCTCTCTAAAACCGAAGATGCCCTCAACTACTTAAACAAACAACTCACCCTGAATGGAAGCCCGTTTGCCTCTTTGAAGCTCTCAAAAATACAGAAGAAAGACAATCTAACTCTTACAGCAAACATAAATACACAATTAGGCCCACAAAGAACTATTGACAAAATCATAGTTAAAGGGTATGAAAAATTCCCTGTGTCCTTTTTGAAATATTACGCCGGGATAAGAACAGATAAAAACTTTGATCAAGAAAAAATTATTCAGAAAAATGAACTACTCAACAATTTAGGATTCGCCACTTCCCTAAAACCTCCTGAAGCACTTTTCAGAACAGACTCCACCACGGTGTACTTGTATCTGGAAAAAAGAAACAACAATCTTTTTGACGGTATTTTAGGTTTTGCCACCAATGAGGAAAGCCAAAAACTGGAATTCAATGGTTATCTAAATTTAGAATTGAACAACAATCTCAATTTTGGTGAACAACTCCTCATTAATTATAAAGCCGACGGAAGGGAGCAACAAAACTTTAGGGTAAAAACCTTATTGCCTTATTTATTGAAATCTCCTTTCGGCATTAGCGCCGAACTTAAAATATTTAAAAGAGATAGCACTTTTTCTACAACTGACCAGCAAGCGCAATTACATTATCAAGCTGGCCCAAACCTATCCCTGTCTGCCGGATACAAAACATACGAATCCAGCAACCTACTTGACGAGGTACTTGCAGGATCTGCAGTAGTGGATTATAATTCAAAATATCTACTTATCGGGGCCACATACCAAAAACCCCAAACACAACAATTTTCCCCTAAGAAGACATGGATTGAACTAAATGGCGAAATTGGGAGTCGGGAAAGCGACACAGGAAAACAGGATCAGTTTCGGATAACGGGAAGAGTGGGCCATATATTTAATCTTAATCTGAGGAATTCCATTTATTTGAATAGTGAAAGCAGCGTTCTATCCAGTGATGACTATTTAACCAATGAACTATTCCGGTTTGGAGGCATTAACAGCATACGGGGTTTTAGCGAGAACAGTATAGATGCTTCGCTGTTTTCGGTTTTCAATACCGAATACAGATATCTCTTCAGTCCTTCCACCTACATACACAGCATCATAGACCTTGCTTATTTCGAAAATAACGTACTAAACCTAAAGGAAGAACTATACAGCTTCGGATTCGGTTTTGGACTGAATACGGAAGCTGGTATTTTTAAGTTCAATATTGCTAATGGAATTTCGCAAGATCAACAATTCAAATTTTCGAACACAAAAATCCATATAAGCCTTTCTTCACGCTTTTAATTAAAGCTAACAATAGCTTAACAATTTGATAAAAAAAAATGCAAATTTTAAGGATGAAAAGTTGTGTAATTAACTTTTTATTGTGATTTTTGGCATTGGCTAATTCAAATAAATTATAAAATGAGAACAAAGTTTAGTGGAATTTTAACGCTATTACTGGCGTTTGTAGTGCAACTTACGTTCGCACAAGAAAAAACGATCTCAGGTACGGTGACAGATGAAACAAATCTGCCGTTGCCAGGGGTCAATGTTATTGTAAAGGGCACATCAAATGGTACCCAAACAGACTTTGATGGAAATTACTCCATTAATGTTGGTGTTGGACAAACTTTGGTGTTCAGTTACCTAAGTTACAAGACAGAAGAAAGAGGTGTTACAGCTGGAACAGCTACTATCTCTTTTGCTATGCAGCCGGATGCCTCCGTACTTAACGAGGTGGTGGTAACTGGGTTTGCTGTTAAAAAAGAGAAAAAAGCTCTTGGATACTCAGTATCATCCATACAGCAGGAGGCTATCAAGGAAAGTCCACAGACTGACCTTACTCGTGTTTTGAGTGGTAAAGCAGCAGGTATCAACATTACAAGCCAGAATGGTTTGTCTGGTTCTGCTAACAAAGTAGTTATCCGAGGTACAAACTCTTTCTCTGGTGACAACAACGCATTATATGTAATTGATGGTGTACCGATCAGTAATGACACCAATGAAGCTGGAAACTTTGTTGATGGAAATATGGGATCTAGCCGTTCTTTTGATATTGATCCAAACAATATTGAACGTGTAGACATTCTTAAAGGTTTGGCTGCAACTACATTGTATGGAACTGAAGGTCGTAATGGGGTAATCCTTATTACAACTAAGACTGGAAGCTCTAGAGCACAGAATTCTAAGCAAGAAATTGAAGTTTCTTCTTCTGTGTTTGTAAATGAGGTATCCATTCTTCCAGACTATCAAAATAGATTTGGTGGTGGATTTGACCAAGCATTTGGATGGTTCTACAGTAACTGGGGACCAGGATTCTACCGCGATGGATTAGGTGGATGGAGCAATGATCCTGCTTTTGATGAAGACGGAACACTTCCTCACCCTTATGCAACTTCTAACTTCTTGGCTACAAACTATCCAGACTACCAAGCCCTATTTGATGGTGCTCGTTATGACTGGAAACCAAGAAATAGTGTTGAAGAGTTCTTCCGTAAAGGACTTGCTCTTAACCTTTCTGTAAGTGCAAGAGGAAGAAGTGAAGATGGTAAATATGGATATGGAGTTGTATTCTCTCACTTAGATGAAGATGGATTTACACCTGGAAATAATGTTAAGCGTAACAACTTAACTATTTCTGGAAACGCTAAACTTAATAACAAGGTTAATATTAGAGGGTCTATGACCTATACTAAGACAGATCTTAAAACCCCACCAGTAGCAACTAGTTTTGGTAGTAGTGTTAATGGAGCTGGTTCTTCTATCTTTGGAGACCTTTTCTACACACCAAGAAGTGTTGACTTCTTCGAGCTTCCTTTCGAGCTTCCTGATGGAGCAAGTGTTTACTATCGTGATGACAATGCAATTCAGCATCCATTATGGACTGTAAAAAATACGCGTTTCTCTCAATTAGTAAATCGTATTAACGGATTTGCAGCTATAGATTACGATCTTACTGACAACTTCAACCTTTTCTACCAAGCAAGTGTTGATACCTACTCTGAAGATTCTGTGAACAGACAGAACCGTGGAGGTGTAACAGGAAACATTAATACAGATAGAGGATTTTACGAGACTGTAAATACTTCTAACACTATTTATGATCACAGAATTGTATTCTCTGGAAACAACTTTAGTTTCTTTGAAGAAAAAGTAAACTTAAACTTTACGTTAGGTGCTACTTCGAAAAGTACCGATTTCAATAGAATTGGTTTACGTAGTACTGATCAGCAGGTATTCAACTTCTTCGATCATTCAGGATTCGTGGAAAGAACACAAATCGAATTCCACCAAAGAAGAAATATTATTGGTGTATTTGGACAGGTGTTGTTAGATTACAACAACTACTTCTTCTTGAACATTTCTGGAAGAAATGACTGGGTATCTAACTCAAACAACAATTCTCTTTTCTACCCATCTGTAAGTGCATCTTTTGTACCTACAAGTGCATTCAAGGGAATTCAGTCTGACAACGGACTTAACTACTTGAAATTGAGAGCTGGTTACGGAACTTCTGCAAACTTTGTTACAGGATATCCAACAGTTACTCTTGTAAACTTAAATACGCAAGCATTCCAAGATGGAGAAGGTAACGATGTAACTACGAATACTACAGACAGTAGTGTTGGTAACCCAGACATTAAGCCTGAGCTTTTTGAAGAAATCGAATTTGGTGTGGAAGGTAAAATATTCAACAGATTAAGTTTTGACGTCTCTTACTTTACTAGAGAGACTACTGACCTAATTGTTGAAGACCAACCAATACCGGCTTCTACAGGAGCACGTTTTACTGATAACAACATTGGTAAAATTGAAGCTAATGGTATTGAAGCTGATTTAGGGCTTAACATCTTTAAGTCTGACACAGGTGGATTTGACTGGAAATTAAACGTAAACTTCACAACATTTGAAAGTGAAGTAGTAGACTTGGGTCAGGATACTGAACAGGTTGTTTACGCAGGATTCACCAACCTTGGTAACTTTGCAACCATTGGAGATCCTCTTGGAGCTCTTTACGGATCTAGAGTTGCTAGAAATGATGCAGGAGAGCCATTGATTGATTCTGCTGGTAACTATGTAGCAGAAACTGTTACAGAAGATGGATTGGTTCCAAAAATTGGAGATGCTAACCCAGATTTCGTAATGAACTACATCAGTACAATGTCTTGGAAAGGACTTTCATTGAACGTAGCTGTAAACCACGTTTCTGGAGGTGATATTTTCTCTGCTTATGTTTCTACTTTATTAGGTCGTGGTCTTACAACAGACACGGAAGACCGTTTAGGGACATACATCTTACAAGGTGTAAGTCAAGATACTGGATTGCCTAACAATATCCAGATCAACAACTCAGATTTCTATTTTACTAATGGATTTGCAAGTGCGGCAAGTGATCTATCCGTATACGATGCTTCTGTAATTCGTTTACAAGAAGTTTCTTTAGGATACTCATTGCCAAGTAAATTACTTGAGAAAACTCCATTTGGTAGCTTTAGAATTAAAGTAAGTGGTTTCAACCTTTGGTATGACGCTTATAACACACCTGACGGAATCAACTTCGATCCTAACACTACAGGATTAGGAGCTGGTAACGGAGCTGGATTTGAGTTCTTAACTGGTCCAAGTAGCAAGAGATATGGATTTAGTATTAATGCTACTTTCTAATTAAAAAAAATTAAGACATGAAAAAATTAAATAAAATATCAGCAGTTGTTTTTCTACTTCTTGGACTTGCTTTTACATCTTGCGAAACCACAGATTTAGATTTACTTGAAGATCCAAATGAGATCACGACAGAAAATGCGAGTTTAGATCGTTTTCTTACCCGCATACAAATTGACTTTGCTAGCTTTATGCGTCAAATGGGACGTAATGGAGCTCAGTTAACCCGTGTTGAATACATGTTCGGTAGAACTTATGTTAACAACTACCAGCCAGTAGCTTTGGATGGTGAATGGACATTGGCATATCAAAATATGTTTTCAGACATGGCAGCAGCAGAACCTACTGCATTAGCAAATGAAAATTATATCCATTTAGGTATTATGAGAGTTCTTAAGGGATACACCTTTATTACCTTAGTAGATAATTTTGGAGATGTTCCTTTTAGTCAAGCAACCAATCCTTCTGAGTTCCCTGCTCCTTCTGCAGACCCAGGTCAGGATGTATATGCTGGTGCTATCGCACTTATAGATGAAGGAATTGCTTTCCTAAATCAAGCATCTGGTAGTAGCCCATTAGAAAATGATTTCTATTATGGTAATGACGTTGCTAAATGGAGAAAGCTAGCTAACTCTGTTAAAATGCAAGCATACCTTACTTCTGGTAACACATCTGCTTTTAATGGAATTGCTAACAACCCAGGAAGTTTTATTTCTAGTACTGCAGATGATTTCGAATGGCCATATGGAGCAAATGAAGCTAATCCAGATACTAGACACCCAGGATACAATGCAGATTACAATACTTCTGGAGCTGGACGTTATAGAGCAAACTGGATCATGCATACTATGCTAGAATTAGATGACCCAAGAAGAAGATATTACTTCTACCGTCAAAACAGTTGTACACCAGGTGCTTCATGTAACCAAGGTGGTAATCAAACTACTTTAGGATGCTCTGTAGCTCCAAGACCATCTCACTTCCCAGGAGATATGATTTTCTGTAGTGTTGAAGATGGATATTGGGGACGTGACCATGGTAATGGTGAAGGTATTCCACCAGATGGATTCCTAAGAACTGTTGCTGGTGTATATCCTTATGGAGGTCAGTTTGATGATGATGAATTCGGATCTGCGACAGTTGGATCTGGAGGTGGAGGAGCAGGTATCATGCCAATCATGTTAGCCTCTTACACTGACTTAATGAGAGCAGAAGCTTCTCTTAGTGGTGGAAATACTGGAGCTGCTAGAAATTCTTTAGAGGCTGCATTGACAAAGTCCATTGCCAAAGTACAAGGATTTGCTAGTCTTGATTCTGATGCAGATACCAGTTTTGAACCTACTGGTGCTGAAGTAAGTGCTTATGTATCTGGTGTTGGAAGTTCTTTTGCAAATGCTAGTAATACTGGTAGATGGGAAATTTTAGGAAATCAACTTTTCATTACTCACTATGGAAATGGATTAAACCCATATAACTTCTATAGAAGAACAGGATTCCCTAACGATGGTCTACAGTTTAACATAGACACGAACCCTGGAGGTTTTGTAAGATCTTTCTTTTACCCAGCTAACGAAGCAAACGTAAACGCAAATATCACTCAAAAACCAAATGTGGGCGTACAGGTATTCTGGGATAACAATCCTCCATCACCTGGATTCCCTCCTGCTAATTAATTTTTAAAAGACACACGTATTATGAAAAACATATTCAAATTTTTAATGATTGCGATGGTCGTTCTAGCAGGAACTTCTTGCGAGGATTCAGACTTGATCATCGACGAAGTATTAGATACTGTAGATACTGAGACAGGTGCTGTTGTTAGAACTCTAGTTTCACCTCCTGAATTAGTAAGTCTTACTAATGATGCGAACAACATTATCGCTATGACTATCGAAGTACAGCAAGGTAATGGTAGTTTTATTCCAGACTTTAAAGAAATAAGAGCTTATGTAGCTTTATATCAAGATCAGGATATTACTATGCCCATTACTGATGGTGCTGGGAATGACATAGGTGAAGTATTATTTGCTACACTACCAGAAAGTCAGTTTACAATTGAGTCTAATGGACTTCCAAGAACTGATGTTTCTATCCCAACACAAGCAATTGTAGATGCATTGCCTGCAGATGCCAATATTAGCATCCCTGCATTTATTGCATTACGATTAGAGCTTGAGATGGCAGATGGAACTGTTTGGACAGACACCAATGTAGGAGCAACTATTTCTGGGGGTATTTATTTCAACTCTCCATTCTTATATAGAATTATTTTCCTTAACGTATAAGGATTATAGCATATTAAAGGGAAAAGGCAAAGTTTTAAACTTTGCCTTTTTTTTATGATATCACACCCTACTTATTGTCTTTAAACATAAAAAAATGACTATTTTTTCTATTTTTTAACAAAAAAGTTAGATGGCAGAAATTGCATTTAGAGAAAAATTTGTACATTTGAGTTTATATTAAACTTTAAATTTATCTATTATGAAAAAAAATTATTTATTGCTTACCCTTCTAGCACTAGTTACATTAAGCGCTACTGCTCAGATTGATCCTTTCACTGACGATATGGAATCTTATACTGTTGGGTCTGCTGTTTGTGAAAACTGGTGGACAGATTGGACAGCAGATTGTTCAGTTGCAGGTTTATCAAGTGACGCTCAATTTCACGCAGGTGCTCAATCTTACTTAGTTCCTGGAGATCCAGCTGCTTATGACCCAGTATTAGACCTTGGAAACAAGATCTTTGGAACTTGGTACATCGAATTCTGGATGTATATCCCAGCTGGTAAAGAAGGTTACTTTAACCTTCAAGGTACTGTGCCAATTGGTTCTGGAGAGTGGGTTGTAGGAAACATCTACTTTAACCAAGGTGGAACTGACGCTGGTAACGGTTCAATTGATGACTCTGCATTAGGAGTTGTTACTTTTACTTACCCAGAAGACGCGTGGTTTAGAGTATACATGGGATGGGATATCTCTGCTGGTATCTCTCTAGCTACATGGTTTATGAGCATCGACGGAAATGATGTAATTCCTGCAGGTACTGCTTTCACAAGTGCTGATGGAACTACTGCTACTTCTTTAGGTGGTATTAACTTCTTCTCTGTTTCTGCAAACAATGAGTTCTATATTGATGATATGACTTACTCTGATTCTCCACTTGGAGTTGAAGAATTAGAAGCAAAAGGAGTTTCTGTATATCCAAACCCAGTACAAAATGTATTGAACGTTCAAGCTAAAGAAGCTATTTCTTCTGTTGCTATCTATAACGTTCTTGGTCAGCAAGTATATGCTGCTAACGTAGATGCATTATCTTCTTCTATCGACATGTCTCAAATGGCAAGCGGAGCTTACTTCGTAAAAGTTGATATCGCTGGAGAAACTGGTACTTATAAGATCATTAAGTAATTTACTTACTACCTTATATAAAAGGGCTGTCATATGACAGCCCTTTTTCATTTTCTACTACTTACTAAATAATTGAACTTACTCATGAATAAAGAATATTTAATCTTCGGTATCTACCCAGTTTTAGAAGCTATTAAATCCAATATCGAAATTGACAAAGTATTCATTCAAAAAGGCATCCAAAATAACACCATAGACGAAATAGTTGCTGCCTTAGAAAAAAAGAACTCCTCTATAAGCTTTGTTCCTGGAGAAAAACTGGACAAACTAACTCGTTCTAACCATCAAGGGATTGCTGCATTTTCTTCACCAATTATTTTTCAATCTCTAGAAGATATTGTTGAAAATGCAATTACCAGTAATAAAACTCCGCTTTTCCTAATATTAGATCAGATTAGCGATGTTCGTAATTTTGGGGCAATCATTAGAACCGCAGAATGCACCAATGCAGATGCTATAATCATACAAAAAAAAGGAGGAGCCCCTGTTAGTGGAGACACAATAAAAACTTCTGCGGGCGCTATCTTTAAAACTCCAATTTGTAAGGTAGACCATATAAAAGATGCCATCTTTTATCTACAAGGTTCTGGCATTAAAGTTCTAGCTGCAACGGAGAAAACATCTGATTCAATATACAGCAAAGACCTCAATCAACCTCTTGCTATCGTTATGGGATCTGAAGGCAAAGGAGTTTCCAAATCAGTATTGAGTCTAGTAGATGAAAAGGCCTCTCTGCCCCTATTGGGAGATATTAATTCATTAAATGTATCTGTGGCGTGTGGTGCTTTTCTTTACGAAGTAGTAAGACAACGGCAAACTACTTAGAAGAAGGAGGTTCTTTCGTTTTACCTTGCTTTAAAATATAATTAATCTTAATACGATTCATTTCAGTTTCTTGAACATCTTCAACCTCCTCTGTAGGTTCTAAACGTTGTTCTATAAAATTACCTTCATCATCAAAATGCTGCAAGAAAGGATCATCTTCTGGATTATACCCCTCTTTTTCCCATTCATATTTTTTATTTTCAACAGGGTTACCCCTAAAAACTAAAGCTAATACAATACCAACTATAAAACCCGAAAGATGCCCTTCCCAAGATATTTTGGGATCTATAGGAAACAAATACCACAATAAACCTCCGTACAAAAAGACAACTATCAAAGAAAGCGCTATAAGCTGGAATCGTTTTGAAAATACTCCTTTAAAAAATAAAAAAGCCGCTAACATATAGACTACTCCACTGGCGCCTATATGAAATGCAGGTCTTGCAATAATCCACGTAAGCAATCCTGTGGCTAAAAACCCTATAAGCATTACCTTCCAGCGTATTTTTCTATAGAAGTAGAATAACGCCATACTAAGAACAAAAAGCGGAATGGAATTATTAAAAATATGCTTGAGACCGCTATGAATAAACGGGCCAAAGAGAACCCCCCTAAGCCCCTTGAGAGTTTGTGGATAAATCCCCCAACCCTTAGTCCTTATCCCAAAACGTATTTCTGCCCAATACACCAACCATAACAGGAATATGAAAACCAACGGATACAGAATAACATCTGTAGAAAATTTTAAAGGTTCTTTTTTCTTCATGAGCTAGTATTGTCAAAAAACAATCCAACTCCTAAATTATGATAAATTGTCAGTATTCCACAATTTAATAAATGCTAACTTTGTTCTATGAGTACTCCTCTAGCCGAACGGATTCGCCCAAATTCTTTAAAAGAATACTTAAGCCAACAACATCTCATTGGCCCAAAAGGAGCTTTATCCTCACAATTATCTTCCGGAATGATTTCTTCCATGATATTTTGGGGTCCTCCTGGCACAGGCAAAACAACTTTGGCAAATATTATAGCCAACGAGTCTAAAAGGCCATTCTACACTTTAAGTGCAGTAGACAGTGGTGTGGCAGCAGTTAGAGAAGTTATTCAAAAAGCCAAAAAGAGTGACGATCTTTTTTCTACCAAAAACCCTATTCTGTTTATTGACGAGATTCACCGTTTCAGTAAATCACAGCAGGATTCACTTTTAGGAGCTGTTGAAAAAGGATGGGTAACCCTTATTGGAGCCACAACAGAAAATCCAAGTTTTGAGGTAATCCCTGCATTGTTATCAAGGTGTCAAGTATATGTATTGAATTCTTTTTCGAAAGAAGACTTAGAAAAACTACTTGAAAGAGCTATAAAAGATGATTCTATTCTTTCTCAGAAAAAAGTTCACCTTAAGGAAACTGAAGCATTGATTAGGTTATCTGGAGGAGACGCCAGAAAACTTCTTAATATGTTAGAATTGGTTGTACTTTCTGAAGAGACCAAAAAAGTCACTATTACTAACCAGATGGTGACCCAAAAAGTCCAGAAGAACACTGTATTATATGACAAAACGGGAGAACAGCATTATGACATCATTTCTGCATTTATAAAATCCATCCGCGGAAGCGATCCTAATGCTGCTGTTTATTGGTTAGCCCGTATGATTGAAGGTGGTGAAGATGTTAAGTTTATTGCACGGCGATTGGTCATATTGGCCTCTGAAGATATTGGAATGGCTAATCCTACAGCATTGGTATTGGCCAACACAACATTTCAGTCCGTAAATACTATTGGATATCCGGAAGCAAGAATTATTTTAAGTCAATGTGCTGTTTATCTTGCCACCTCTCCTAAGAGCAATGCTTCATACAAAGCCATTAAAGAGGCTCAGCAGCTCGTAAAGCAAACTGGAGACCTATCTGTGCCACTATCTATTAGAAACGCACCTACAAAGCTTATGAAAGAGTTGGGGTATGGGAAGAATTATGAATACGCCCATGATTTCGAAGGAAATTTTGTGCCACATGAATTTCTTCCGGAAGAAATAAAAGGAACTACTTTGTATCATCCAGGAAATAACCAAAGAGAAAGCTCCTTGCGAAACTACCTATCAAAGTTATGGGGAGATAAATACAAGTACTAACGCTGGTACTTGAAGATCATTTCTTGAAAAGAAGTCGTAATCACCAAGTTTTTTGAATCATCAAAAACACAGCTAAACTTATTTCCGGAGATATCTGTAAAGAAAAGACCATCATCTACTTTTTCTATTTGTCCTTTTAGACTCAGCTTCTCATCAATCAATTCGTAGAGTTTGTAACCTCCTTCAAGCTCTTTAAGGATAAATACTTTACCGTTGTTTTCGTAGAAAGTATCTATAGACTTTATTGCTGTCTTATCTAAAACCTCGACAGGCAATTTTTGCTTTACTTTGGTTTCAATAGGTTCTTCCTCAGTCACGACAACAGTAGTCTCCTCTTGCTGGGTTTCTTTAGAAAAATCAAAAACATCCAGCTCCTTCTGTTTTACCCCTAAGGTAATAATGCTCTCAAAAGCAGTCCTTACACCTTGCTGATAGGCCTTAGCATATTCTTTAAGCTTGCTCTTCCCTTCATTGCTTTGGTATACCACTTCTCCATTACAGTCTTTTAAAACGACTACAACCTTTGTCCAAACAAAACCCGATTGCCTCGTAACATCTGCCCAAAGCCCATCGCATCTATCCACATTAGGGAGCTCATTATTAAAAAAAGCATGAAACCCATATTTATTGAAAAGGAATTTTGTTAGCGAATTTAACTTGTACTGATCATTCTCGAATTGAAAGTCATACTTCTCTGGTACAACAACAAAACTATATGAATTGAGATCTTTCTGAGAAAAAAGGGTGGAAATGGAAAAAATAAAAACAACTGCGGCTGCTACATATTTATTCATTCTTCATTAAATTTTATATTAAAGCCTAGTTGCAAAGATACACTTTTTGCCTTTGCAATATTACCATAACGAAGGATGTTATCGGCTGCAATATAAAAATTGAATTTTCCGAAATTAGCAGCAATCCCCAGTCCTAAATTTGTAAAGGAATAAGAATCTACTGTATAGGTAGCTTTTGCAGATATAAAGTCATATAAACGCCTATAATAAAATAAGGTTCCAGCCATTTGAGGGCCTTTGGGTCTAAAAATACTATAATACTGTAAACCAACTGCTTGCATTCGTTCTATCTGTCCTTTATGCAAACAATCGCACTCTTCCCCTCCTACAAAACCACCAAAACTATACTTAACTCCAGCATTTACTTTCATAGGTCGCATCTGGGTATATCCGCTTGTAATTGTATCTATTGGGATTTCGCGTTCTAACTCATCTTCTAAATTATCGTAATACGGAATACCTGCTTCTCCTGTACTTAAAGGAGGAAAGATTAGTTCGATGCCGTCCAATGTATAAGTTCCAGTGGCACGATAGCTTTCTACATTTTTGTTATGAAAAATTGTACCCACATCCAAAACACTTGCACTTGCGGTAATACGGTCCGTCACCTCATAGGTAGCTCCCAAATCTACTCCTACTCCAAGATTACCTCCTAGAAATGCTCTCCCTACCAGTTGACCTGCAGTTAGATTATCGGAAAAACCTGAAGTATTTACAGTAACGTCTACATCTTGCACCGTATGCTCATAAATGTTTTCACTATTGGCATCTCCTAAATTGGTAACAAAGGTTCCTTTGTTATTGGTGCTTTTTGCACTAAGTATACTGGAGTAAATCTTAGCTCTAGCACCAACGGTCCATCTTTTTCCAATTTTTTTGTTAGCTCCAAAATGGTATACCGCTAGAACATCTGCTGTGGCACTTACTTGACCTAGATCAAACTCATACCCTATATAATTTGCATTTCCTTCCCAAGCCAAAATGGCTAAATCTCTAGGAAAGTAGGTTATAAAATCAAATTCCTGATATACCCCACCCGAAAAGTATATATCTTTCTTGGAACGCCATCCAAATGAAAGGATTTCCAATTGCTGGGTAGCAGTGAAGAAATCTTTTTCAGTCATTTCGAATATCTTCTCCTCTACACGAGTATTTATATCTACTGAAGATTGTCCAAAGATATCATAGGCACTTACTCCGGAAGAACCTCCATTAACATGTAGTTGAGACAAAAACGGAATCCCAAAATGCATTTTCTGGGCATCGCTCACTTTACCTCCTGGATTTACCAACAATGCTTGAGGGATTTCTTCAAAGCCATATAGTATCTGCTTATTTTGTGCTATAGCAGCAATCGATAGCCCAAAGGCTATAAAAAAGAGGGACGGTACTTTCATCGTATTAGTTTCTCTCTTTGACTTCTAGATAATACGTGGTTTTGGACTGTAATTTCAAATTACCTACCAGACTGGCATCAGCAGAGGGGATTGTAACCATTGCCACTACTTTGTCTGCTTGGGTAAGCTGTAAAATTTCATCACCTTCTACCACTTCAATAAAATCCGGTGGGGTTGCAGGGCTTTCTTCCGAACCTTCTGGAACTGTTGTAGATGTTGTATAGGTAATTTCATTTTGTTCACTTAAAAACTGAAATTCTACAGCAAATGATCTTGGGATACTATTGGTGAAACGAAACAGAAAATCTGCACGCAGCAAACTTTCCTGAATTTCCGTATCATCTAGAAAACGTATTTCTGTAGTATCTGTTAAGACCAATCTTGGGGTGTTTGTAACGTCGTCAAAAAACTCGTTCGCCTCCACATCAAAATGGATTAGATTGAGCTCAACGACAGGTGTGGCAGTGATATTTTCGGCTTGATCAAAATCCGTGTCCTTTACACACGAAAATATCATCAAGCTTCCAAGGACACATAGCGTTGGGATTAGTAGGTTCCTTTTCATTTGGGTTTGGGCTTTACATAAGTAACGCTAATATAAGCCCAATTAGTATAGTTACAAATGTTTTTTAATTTCTACAATTTGATCGATCACCCGATATTGACTGGGTTGGTTCTCGTTTCGATAATTAAAAAACAGGGTGTGCATTCCTACCTTTTCTGCCCCAAGAATATCAGCTTCAAAAGTATCTCCCACCATAACGCTTTCTATAGGGGTAGCATTTGCTTTTTGCAATGCTTTTTTAAAAACCAATGGATTAGGTTTCTTCACTCCCACCTCTTCACTAGTGGTAACAGTTCTAAAAAAGTGATCTATAGAACTGTTCTTCAATTTAAGGTGCTGCACCTCTTCAAAACCATTGGTGATAATGTGCATGGTATAGTTCTTTTTTAAAAGATAATCGAGCATTTCCACAACACCATCAAACAAATAATTATCCTTAGGAAGTTCATTAATATAGGAAGCGGTTAAATCATCGAGCTCTTTCAAGGAAAAGCTAACCCCAAAAGGCCTAAAGGAGTCCTGAAACCTTCCTCTTTGTAGTCCTTGCCTATCTATTCGCTCTTCGCGATACATCTTCCAATAATTAAAATTTATAGGTTCATACACCTTTAAAAAATCTTTTAACGGAACAGATATGTTGAAGGATTTAAATATGCGCTCAAAGGCTAGCATAGAGTTTCTGTCAAAATCCCAGAGGGTATGATCAAGATCGAAGAATATATGTTTTATATCTAGTTTATTCATTCATTACATTTTTAGAGAAAAATTCTTTCCACCATCTGTTTTCTTTTTCTGAAGTAAAATCTCTATTGGAAAAAACCAATGAAAAAGTTCCGTTTACTTTCTTTACTTCTTCCACTACACTTTCAATAGCAACTCTTTGATCATCTTCTTTCAAATCATATAAGGATTTAGTGTTACCGCAAACTGGATGAACAACTAATGGGGTTTTTATTTCATAATCTAAATCATAAAACAAAAAGGGAGTACATGTACCAGCCCGAAAACCAATTCCTGAGTCGTATAACATAGAAAAATCTCGTCGAACCTCTAACTCCAATATGTTTCTATAAGTATTTGGCAAACCAACCTTAAATTGGTCGCTCATAGTGTTTTGTAAGGATCTATGAATTAATTCTTCCCATTGTTTCTTTTCCCGTTTTAAACGCAAGGCATCCAATAAGGAATGAAAAGAAAAAATTAAACCTACGTGGGTATAGTCTGCAACTTGCTTAACCAATAGTTTTACTTTTTTGCGTTTGGTGTTCAAATCTTCTGTATAGCTAAATCCTTCTCCCAAAAGAAAGAATACCGACAACTTTGCTCCATTTTTTTTGGAAGCGTTTATTATCCATGTGAAAGTATCATAGGGATCTTTTCTTACATATAATAGCACCCGACTTCTTAGTAAGATTCGTTTCAATCTAAGTCTAAAAAGGTCTTGGCAAAACCCTGTAAAATTCCTTAGAAACCCTCGCTGCGAAAACTCGAATGGCCTACTGGCCTCCACAATATGATGCACGTTGTATTCTCTAGAAACATTACCCAAATTTGGATAATGTACTTTAAGGGCATCCCAAAAACGATATGCCCATATATCTATTACGGGTTGATTTAAAAACCCCTCCTTAAAAGCTAGGCTCTCCTGTGGGGGAAATCGTCCCAGTTCATCTTTTACATGGGGTAAATATTCTTCGTAACGACTCAACAAATAAAAGGTCGCAGAAAAAACATCGAACGGAAGTGCGCTTTTTTCGCCAACCCCACAAAAACCAATACTATCTTCCCATGGAGCTACACTAATATCTAGATCTTCAAATCCCTGCTGAAACAGCAATCCATGAGATTGAATAAAAAGTTCGTTTCCCATGGGTTGTTTTCCATAAGAAAGTTTTGGGCCTTGATGAGCAATAAAAGCTTCTATTGAAGATGTAAAGGAAACCTGCAATCCTAAGATTCGGGTACAAATATGTTTAAAAGAATAGTCTAATCGGGAGGTTTGTTTTTGGGTGTAAACTAAAAGCATACAGATTACAGCAGTTGTTCGTCAGCAAAGCTAAAATAAGCCTTTTCAGTGATAATAAGATGATCCAGAATCTTTATATCTAAGCTATCACCTGCAAATTTAAGTTTCTCAGTAAGTTTTAGATCAGATGCACTGGGTTTTAAAGTACCACTTGGGTGATTATGTGCCAAAATAATACCAACGGCACCCAACTGCAAGGCTGATTTCATTGTTAGTCTTACATCTACCACAGTCCCCGTAATGCCTCCTTTACTCAATTGTTGCATTTGAAGTACTTTGTTTGAATTATTAACATATACAGCCCAAAACTCTTCATGAGGCAAATCTCCTATCATGGGACGCAACAATTCAAAAGCTGCTTTACTAGAGGTGACTTTTTCTCTTTCCAAGGCATCTACTGCTTGTCTTCTTCTCCCCAATTCCAAAGCAGCTAGAATGGTAACCGCTTTTGCTTCTCCAATACCTTTAAATTCCAACAGGTCAGGAATGGATTTTTTACCTAGTTCTTTCAAATTATTTCCTGCGCTGGATAAGATCCGCTTGCTTAACCCCACGGCGCTTTCATCTTTATTTCCAGAGCCAATAAGAATTGCAATTAACTCAGCATCGCTAAGACTTGTCTTGCCTTTTACCAATAACTTTTCCCTAGGACGATCGTCCTCGTTCCAGGTTTTAATCGAAAATGAAGTAATGTTTTCCCCCAAACAAATCGCTTTTCAATAAAGATAATAATGTATCTTTAAACTGAGATATTTTAAAACAAAAATTTGCAGAAATGAAATCACTATTCGATGCAGATGCTTATGCCGAGATTACCTCTAGGCTTCAAAAATTGAATGAAAACTCTGAACGCCTCTGGGGTAAAATGACCGCGGGGCAAATGGCACATCATTGTCAGGGACCATTCAACATTATGTTGGGAAAAAACGATTACGGTATGAAACCCAATTGGTTGGCAAAGGTATTTTTCAAGAAATCACTTTACAATGATAAATTGTGGCGGAAAAACCTCCCGACAGCAAAATTTTTAAAAGAAACTGAGCCTAGGGATTTTGTAAAGGAAAAAGCTGTGTTGGAAGATTTGATCAGAGAATTTGAATTTCGTAAGGATCAAACAGAATGGGATCCTCACCCAGGTTTTGGTTACTTTACCAATGAGCAATGGGGACAAATGCAGTACAAGCATTTAGATCATCATTTACGCCAATTTGGAGTTTAAACTATGAACGCAAAATATCCCCCTCCACATCATCAAATTGAGGATATCGAAAAAATGATATCACTGGTGAAACATTATCCCTTGGGTATATTGATTTCTGCCAAAGACAGTAAGCCATATACAACGCATATCCCTATCATATATAATGAAAAAAGTGGGAAGCTTGTAGCCCATATAGATAAATATAATCCACAGGTTAAAACCCTTACAAACGGAGCAGAAGTGACTGTGATTTTTAAAGGACCGGATGCTTATATATCTCCTAGTGTATACACGACAACGCAATTGCCTACTTGGAATTATCTTATCGTCCATGTTACTGGCATCGTCACGTTAATAGACGATCCAGAAGCTGCGAAAGACACCATGATCGCAATGACTGAGTTTTTGGAAGGTGCTGAACAAAAATTTGTGCTTACAAAGGACAACAAACGTATGGAGGCCGCCGTAAATTATATTCAGGCGTTCGATATCACAGTTTCAAAATGGGAAGGAAAATTTAAATTATCTCAAGACAAGAATAAACGTGATCAAGAACAAGCAAAACAGGCCCTAATTGAAAAATCCAGAGACGAATCCCTGGATTTTATAGAGAAAATGTATTTATAACTATTCTCCACCAACTAAAGAATAGGATTTAAGCGTTATTTTATATAACGGTATGGGTTCACTAATTAAGGAAATCGTTTTCTGCACAGTACCTATGCTTTCAGAAATTAAATGAGAATCAGTTCCAGGGGCTAACTCTCCGTCTGGACGAATAACATATCTATCGTTTTGGTGGGCCGTAAACTCACCAGCAGGTGTATTTACATTTACATTGTTATTTACAAATTTTCCATAAATATCTCCAAACGTATTAGAACTCAGTAAATAATCTTCAGTAGCTGTATTCGAAAATAAAATATCTCCATCTGCATTTATTAAATACCCCAAAGAATCCCTGACCATTTCGTTTCCGATATCATCCAAACAAAGTTGGCAAGTATCGTTTCCTTCTGATGTTGTTGTGAAAGTGTAAAAGGTCTCTCCATCTACAACTGTTTCTGCAGATATTCTATTGGTAATAACAAGGTCTTGTAACTCGTATTCTTCTATAATATTAGAGTATCTAGAAACTTCATACTCCCAAGTGTTGCCCACAGTTAAAGCAAAGAAATTAGCTTGTTGGTTTTCGGAATCGTTTCCGTCGTCGTTATTACAAGAAAATAGAATTAAAGAAAAAGAAAGTGCTAAAATTGACAATCTATACATAATACAATGGTTTTAGTGAATAATGAAGTATTAGTATAGAATACGCTGACTGGTTAGGCTTTTTGAACGCCTATATTAATGGTTTTATTGTTTTTTGAACAAAAACAGTAGTCGTGATTTTTGAATAATTGATACTCTGGGTTCCTAAGAAACTATTTTCCGAACCTCTGTAAAATCCAATCCGCCGTAATTACCACTGCTCATTAATAGCAAAGCAGTATTTTCCATGTTTTGGGCAAACAGATATTCTTTGAACTCTTTAGGATCTGTATAGATGATAAGATCCTCTCGCTGAAAAGCTTTGGCTATCTGCTCTCTAGAAATAGGATCTAATTTCTTTATTTCTACAGCATGGGGTGAGTAAAAAACCACCGCACTATCTGCTGCATCCAATGTCCCTTTGTATTCAGACAAAAATTCTGGGGTTAAGCTACTATAGGTATGTAGTTCTAGACAGGCCAATAAATGTCTATCTGAATATTGATCCTTTACTGCTTGTGAAGTAGCCTTTACCTTGCTTGGTGAATGAGCAAAGTCCTTGTAGGCAACACTGGTAGCTGATTCAGCAATTTTTTCCAATCGTTTACTAGCTCCCTTAAAAGTAGCAATCGCTTCATAAAAATCATCCTGATCTACTCCCATTAACTGGCAAATCCATCGAGCACCTTCCAAATTATTTAAGTTATGTTTCCCAAATACCTCAATAGGCATAGGACCTTCTGGTGTTTCCAATAAGGTTTCACCGTCTTCAATGTGGTATACAGGGGTTTGATAAGGGTATTTCTTTATTAAACTGGTAGAATCCTCTACGACGTTCTTTACCTCTTCATCTTCTTCATTGTAAATAATAGCTCCTCCATGGGTAATTTGCTCTAGAAAAATAGAAAATTGCGACACATAATCAGAAAATGTTGGAAATACATTGATATGATCCCATGCAATTCCACTAAGCAGAGCTATGTTGGGCTTGTATAAATGAAATTTAGGCCTTCTGTCTATAGGTGACGAAAGATATTCATCTCCTTCTAAAACCATAAAATCGTTATCATTGGTTAATCTAACCATGGTATCAAATCCTTCCAATTGCGCCCCTACCATATAATCTACATCGATATCGTGGTAATGTAATACGTGCAAAATCATGGAGGTAATGGTGGTCTTGCCGTGCGAGCCTCCTATAACCACCCTCGTTTTATCCTTGGATTGTTCGTATAAAAACTCTGGATAGCTATAAATGGTAAGACCTAATTCCTGCGCTTTTAATAACTCTGGATTGTTGGGTTTGGCATGCATCCCTAAAATAATGGCATCCAATCCTTCCGAAATCTTTTCTGGAAACCATCCATAGTTTTTAGGTAAAAGACCTTTTGCCTTTAATCTGGATTTGGAAGGGTCAAAAATTTCATCATCACTTCCGGTTACCTGATATCCTTTTTCGTGTAGTGCCAATGCCAAATTGTGCATGGCTGCTCCGCCAATGGCAATAAAATGTACTCTCATATATATACCCTTATTGGGATGCTATTATTGGTGCTGTTTTCTTTGAAAAGTAAAGATACTGTAAATACATTCACAATGTATTCACCATGAAAATTTTGATACTAAGTAAAAATGAAATAGAATTAAAGCTCTAGAATCTTTTCTTTCTCCTTTACAGCTTCCTTAAAATCTGGACGAGCACTAAGGGCTCTATCTATCCATTCAAGAGCAGTATCTTTTTGTCCTTTGTTTTTATAAATCTGTGCAAGTCTATAATAAGCCCAATCTTTAGGAACCCCATCTTTTACAGAATGATTCTCTATGTATTTCTGAAGACAATTAATACCTAATTCGGCATCCAAATTATATTGGGCTGCAATTTTTCCGATCTGATACCTAAGTGCATTTCGGTCGTGTACCTTTAAGCAGGTTTCAATGGTCTTTAAAGCCTTTTCTGGTTGATCGGTATTTTCATACAGTTGGGTGAGCTTCTCATAAGTATGTACAGAACCACCTACTGTAATTGCTGCTTTATAAAACCTTTCGGCATCTTTAGGACGCTTACTGTATTCTGCAATATAACCGTTAGCTAAATGACCGTCTACGGGAGAAATTTTAGCCAATTGATTGGCATATTTAATGGCTTTCTTCTCACTTCCCCCTATGATCCCGGGTAGTTGTATATAAAATTCTACCAAGGCCCATCGTGTTTCTATATGATTAGGGTCTAATTTAGCAGCTCTCTCAAAAGCCCGTTTTATATCACCAATGTATGATAATGCTCGTATTCTTGAAATTGCCAATGCCTTCATTCCCATGGCGCCTCCGTACTTGAAATGGTAATTGGCATTGGTGTCATCATCTTCTACCAATCCTTCATAATATTGGATTGCTGTATCCCAATCTTTCGTATATCCAGCAATATCCCCTAAGTATTCTCGGGTTTTGTGGTGATCTGGATGATCTTCTAAATACGCTTCGAATAATGGTTTTGCTTCCTGAAATTTTTCGGCTTTAAAATATTGTTCCGCAGCCAAGAATTGGTTCTGGGCGGTAGTACAAAAAGGAATGAGAAAAAGGAATAGCAAAATTCTATTCATAGCATCGTTTTGGGGTTCAAATATAACCAACTTATTCTTTCTTTACTGAAAATGAAACGTTAAGAACCGAGCTTTATTTTTATTTTCAGTACCTTTAAAAGGTAACAAATTAAACTTTGATATTATGAATTCAAAAGTATTTATGGTCATTAGAATCCTCCTCGGACTGTTTATTCTATTCTTTGGCCTCAACAAATTTTTTCACTTTTTGGAAATGGAAGCACCTACAGGTGATGCTGGTGCATACTTTGGTGCTTTAATGAGCTCAAAGACCTTAACATTGGTAGCCATTGTTGAAATTGTGGCAGGAATTGCTTTAATTTTCAACAAATTTGGGGCATTAATGTCTATTATTCTTATGAGTGTTTCTGTAAATGCGCTCCTCTTCCATCTTGTTTTAGATCCAGGAAATAGTGCAGGTGCAGTGGTATTGTTCGTACTTAATATATTAGTCCTAGTAGGCTATAAAGATAAATACAAAGAATTATTGAATTGATAGAAAGGGCCGAGAGGCCCTTTTTTAATTTTGAGGAGGAAACTTTTTAAATGCTTTTTGAATAACCTTATAATAATGTGCGTCACGCTGTTCAGGAGTGGCTTTTTCCTTCAATTTACAATCTACAATTGCCTGCCAGATAAGTTGATCTTTTTCGGCATCTATAAAATCGATCGTTATTTGTTGTTCAATGACAGGACCGCCAATAGGTATTCCTCCACTTACACCAACACCTACATTGCCTCCACCTCCACCAACGCCAATACCTAAAGTGTTTCTTGAATTGGAAATCGCTTCTTTAGCGTAAAAGTTAATCAGAAAATGAGGGGTTTCACTCGGTTTATAAAGAGAGGTGCTAAAAACGCTATCCATAGCTTTTTTAATACGTTTATTGTCCAAATCGTTAAGACCCGACTCAATGTTTGGATAAAACTGGTAGGAAGCATACTTACTCCAATCTGTTTGCTTTTCATAATCCACGGCCACGGTAGCTCCGCAAGAAGCCAATAGTATGCTCATGCCAATCAATGCAAATAACTTCATAGATATCTTTTTAATAAAGATAACGAAAATGGTTTTGCTGAATTATAAAATACTATTCTTTAACTATCCTTTCGGTAATGGACCCATGATTCGTATGAATCTTTAGTAAATACATTCCTTCAGAAAAAGAAGAGAAATCTACAATGTTCTTAGCCGTTTGCTGAATCCTTTGTCCTAAAATTGAATACACCTCTACTTTTTCAATCAAAACATTGTTATCTGACGAAATTGTAAGGTGGTTAGCAACCGGATTAGGTAGCACGTGAATAGATTGAGCCAATGAGAAGTCTTCTGACCCCAAGAGACAGGCTTGTTGTATTTCTGGCAATGAACTACAACCCTCAGCATTATTGGCAATCACTTTAGAAACAGCCGCATTATTTATGGCAATGCATATAAATGGATTGGTACAAACTGCTAAATTGGTATTATTTGAGATGACAAGTTCATTTATTTGTGTTGGAGACACACTACTCAAAGCAGAAATATCGTTAAGACTAGGGTTACTAATAATCAATAGTCGATCATTGATTATTTGCAGATTTTCCAATCCTGCCAAGGATTGTAAATTATTGTTATCATGAATATCTAAAAAGCCTACCGAGGTTAAATTACTTAAAAAGGAAAGGTCATTGATTAAGGCATTATACCCTATACGAATCGTTCCGGTTATTGTAGAAATATTTTCCAAACCTGCCAAACTTGCTAGATCGTAGTTTTCTGAAATGTATAGATCCACTAGAGTGTCTATATTACTTAACGCAGAGATATCTGCAAGGTCTTCATTACTTAAAATATATATGGATCCTCCTACAGATTGTAAATTAGACAATTCATCCAAACTCGTTAGTGACTCTCCAGAAATGGCAACATCTCCTTGAACGGTTTCTAAATTCTCCAAACCATTTAAATTACTCAATAAATTACCCCCTATAGTAAGGGAAGTCATGCTTTGAGCAAAGCTTAATTGGGAGATATCCTGAAGGTTATCATTTTCAAATAAATTAACCGACCCAATAGATTGTAAGTTACCCAATCCATCTAAACCTGTTATAGCGTTATTAACAAAAAGTTCCAACCCGCCTAAGGTTTGCAAGGAAGTTAATCCAGACATGTTCTGAAGTTCTTGATTGTTCCACAATACAAGTTTTCCCATAGAAACTATATTATCAAGACCTGTAAAACCTATAAGATCTGTAGCTGTTATAACAATGTCTACAGCTTCTGTAATAACGGAAAGTCCTTGTAAGTTAGTTATATTATCACTGGTTCCATCTACCTTAATTTCATGGGTAAGAATGGTACAACCTGGGTAGTTGGTAGCAAAATTGTCAACATCAGCTTGAGAAGCCAATACAATATTGGTTGTTGGGCATTGCGCCATCCCCGTTAAGCAACCCAATAAAAATACAAGTGTGAGTAGTTGTTTTTTCATAGCAAGGAATTGATTTTAAACTTCCTAAGATAACGAAATCCTCTCTCAATATTCTTCTAATCTTCTCTTAATTTATAAATCAAGAAAAATTTAGTCTAGCTACTATTGTTTTATGATTTTATGTACTTCTATCCTTCCGTATTCATCTATAATCTTTAAATAATATATGCCATTGTTTAATGTTGATATATCTATTTCACTTTTATTCAAATATTCATTAAGAACCTGTCCCAAACTATTCATTATGTAAATTGAGGTTGAAGTCGTTTGAGCATGTATGCTAACAATACCATTTGTAGGGTTAGGAACCACCTTGTATAGGGTCTCCGAGTTAGTTAAATTAACGTTTAAAATGGAAGTATTTCTATTTAGATAAAGATTGTCCATACCACTTGCTCCGCTTATAATATCCAGTTTTCCATTATTGTCAATATCGGTTATGTGCATTTGGGTGAAACCAAAAGGAAAAGCATCATCTATATAAGAAACCCCGGCAAGAAAAGTTCCTAATCCATCAAAATTTTCATAATACACCTGTGGCGTTATTACATCCAGATCCCCATCATTGTCTATGTCTGCAGCTTTTGCAAACGGAGTTCCATGGCTATTAATAAGGGGTATGTCTGAAAAGTCATTATTTCCATTGTTTTTCATCCATCTCACTCTATGCGTTCCTGCTCCATCATTATCAGAAAACAAAACGTCCATCAAAGAATCTCCATTTAGATCCACAATTGAGACAGATTTACAACCATCCCCCTGCATACTTAAGGTTTGTTTAGGCCCAAAAACACCAAGGCCGTTTTCATTTGCAGCCCATGCTACTTCTCCATCATGAAAAGATACTGAAGCGACATCTAAATCTCCATCGTTATCTAGATCTCCAACGGCAATCCCAGTGGGTTCGAACATTTCGTAAATGATGTGTTGAGAACCAAAGTTTCCGTTCCCATCATTTTCATACCATGCTACTTCTCCATCATTAGCAGAGGTAGATAGTACATCTTTATCTCCATCATTGTCTAGATCTGCCGTAACAATTGAAAAGGCTCCATTGGTAAGGTTTGAAATTATGATTTCTGCACTAAAGTTTCCTTGTCCATCCATGTTTTCGAACCACGAAATCCTATCAAGATCAAAGGAAGTCGCCAATATGTCCTGATCCCCGTCTCCATCCAGATCATCTGCATATACAGTTTCTGGCTCTTCCATATCTATTGTCAGTATTATTTGATTATCCATAGTCCCCAGTCCATCCACATTTCTGTACCATGCTATTTTCCCATCACTTGCATGAGTTACCACATCCATAAAACCATCCCCATTAAAATCTGCCGTGTATGAATTCCCTACTACATCCAACCCAGCTGAAATGACTTCAAAATCTAAAAAATCCCCAGCGCCGTCTGTATTCCTAGACCAAACCAATCTATGTCTGTCTGCAATCCTATGCATAGTAGCCATTAAATCTATAGTCCCATCATCGTCCAAATCTGCAGGGTGCACCATATCTCCAAAAAAGTTTCCATCGTTATGAACAATTATCCTTGGCCCAAAAGTTCCTGCTCCATTCAAATTTTCATACCAAACCACATCTGGATTAGCTGAAGAAGCCATGAGATCTAAATCCCCATCATTATCGATATCTGCAGGAAAAACATCCTTTGCAAAATCCAAAGTCCCTATTAATTGCTGAACACCAAAATTACCTGCTCCGTCTCCTTCATACCAAGCTACTTTATCATCATTTTCCGAAACAGATAAAACATCCAGATTGTTATCGCCATTTATATCGGCAACACGAATTCTCTGCAATCCATCTACGGCATTGGATATTAACGATGCAGTAGAAAAATCCCCTATACCATCTATATTTTCATACCACATAATAGTATTACCATCTTCAGATGCCGAAACCATGTCTAAATCTGTATCATTGTCAACATCGCTCAGGACCACGTTAATAAAACCATTGGCATTGAGATCGACTTCCTGAGCCAGTATAAATGTTCCAGCTCCATTTGTATTTTCATACCAAACCAATTCGTCGATAAGATTTGATGCTGCCGCTAAGTCCTTATCCCCATCTCCATCTACATCTGCTGTATAAAGCGAATTATAAGCACCCCCAGTATTTATATCTACCTCGATAGGGTTTCCAAAATCTCCTAACCCGTTCAGGTTTTCGTACCAATAGATACCTGAAAGACTACTTTCTACGATATCAAAATCGTTATCCCCATCTATATCTGTAAGAATAGACACATTTGAAGTTGTATCGGACAAATACAAATGAGAAGGGGCGAAATACATTCCTCCTTCATTATTTTGATACCATGTGAGAGGGTACCCTACATTGGAAGAAACCAAAATATCCATATCCCCATCTCCATCAATATCTGCTGTATCCATGGACATAACTTTGTGAGCATATAGGTTTTCACCTATAAATTCTTCGGTTTCAAATATTATTTGTGCATTGGCCGAAAAACTTAGGGAAATCAGTGCAAAAAATATTGGTTTTATAGTTTTAGCGAAACTCAAATTATTCATGACTTTATTTATAATTTATACCTAGTTTTCATATTATAAGGTTGCTGCCACAGCACAGATATAGACAGCCATAGGCAACCCTCCTGCATAATACTGGGTACTCACATGAGACCCACAAGTAATGGTTGTGGTCGAAAAGAACAAATACTCGCTCACCACTAAATTACATCCATGCCCTAATTGCATACTACAAACCTGGGTTCCTCTATTTGTATCGTTCTCATAATCTATAATCCGTCCGGAAAATTCGTTTATGGCATGAAGCATTTCTGTTTGCTCATCAAAACTATAATATTGAATTATATTATTAATGTCCTTTATAAACCATTCGGTTTCATTTTTGGCTCCAAACTCTACAAAATCGCTTCCCCTTGGAGAAACGCGTGAATTTATACTCAATTCAAAATAATCTTCTAAAGTTATGCTTTGTGGAAAGCCGCGTCTTGTTTGCAAATCGACTGTTACCGAGTCCTCCTGTTCTATATTTTCTTTTTCACAGCCTGTAAAAATAAGTGCTAACATCGCTAAGATTAAAACTGATTTTTTCATTTTTATAAGATTAAGTTATGTCAATGGTGATTGTGAGTGTATTACAATACTTTATGTAAATATTACATGGCTGCTATTAAAGCCGCTTGTGCACATAGAAGAAGTGAGGTGCCAAGTCCTCCAGCAAAAAACTCTGTATGAGAGCCAGAAGAACAGTTAACCGTGGATGTTGAGAAAAACTGGTATTCGTGTACTTGTATTGTACATCCATTATCCAACGAATAAGAACAAATCCTTCTTCCCCTACTTGTATCATTTTCATAATCTATAACCCTTCCAGAAAATTCGTTTATGGCATGTAACATATTGGTCTGTTCATTTAATTCGTAATACTGTGTCGTATTATTTCTATCCTCTATAAACCATTCGGTTTCATTTTTGGAGCCAAATTCTACAAAATCGCTTTCCCGGGGAGAAATACCAGAGGTTAGACTTAACATAAAATAATCTTCCAAAGAGATACTTTGTGGGAAGCCACGTCTCGTTTGTAAATCGGCTGTTATCGCTTCCTGTTGCTCTACATTTTCTTTTTCGCATCCTGTAAAAACAAGGGCTAACATTGCTAAGATTAAAACTGCTTTTTTCATTTCTTTAATTTTTTATGTGATTAAATTAGGCCAATAGTTTTCTAGGGGTATTGACTATCCCCAACGTTCATTCTATTTTTATGATTGACTTTACAGACCCTTACCCAAAGACTGGATTGGTTACTCTTTCATAACTTTTTTTGTAATGGTTCCCTGATCTGTTTTTATAGTTATGAAATACATTCCTGTAGGTAACGCCGTGAAATCCAGTTCCACTTCCTCACTGAAGAACAGCAATTCTCCCAATACTGAATGTACCTGGACATCTGTTACCTCTAAATAATTCTCAGTAATGATTTTCAGTTTTTGTGAAACCGGGTTTGGAATAAGTTTGATAGCACGGCTTAAGTGATTTTCATCTACTCCAAGGTTTTCTACCACTGTTGTGGTTACCAAATTTGTAGTTATTGGATCGTCTTCTCCAAAGGTAATATTCGCTAAACTTTCAACCGTATCACCCACTTCAAGGGAATTCAACGTTCTAACCTGAAAAGCAATATATCCCTTACTTTCTTCTGGATTATCACTAACCGGTGGCAGATTTATGTCTTCAAAAACAAAGGAAACCTCATTTCCATTTAGGATCTGTGCCCTAAAGGGATGGCTGGATGCTAAAGGGCGTATGGTTTTCCAATCCAAGTTATCACTTAAAGTGTTATTTATTATTACTTGGGCAGCCTCTATTGTTCCCAGATTCTGAAACCTAACAATATAGCTTAGGTATTCACCTACATAATCTTCATAAATTTCTGGACCTTGAATCACTACCAAATCATTGGTTAAGCTATCCCCAACTATGGTTTGTTCTAGTATAGATATGTTATCCACTGGGCTTTCATCTCCCTCATCTTCTACAAGTTCTGCCTGCATGATGATTACATCTCCTATCTCATTAGCTGGTGGCAAAAGAGTGTTCATTCGCACCAAGATCACCCCGCTCTGTAAAGGTGGGAGTCCAGCTACATCCCAAGTAATTGTGTTCCCAGCAATGCTGGTTTCCGCAGGAATTGCATTCACAAATGTTTGTCTAGGCAAATCGAACGTTAGGGTTACTTCAGCAGTTAAAGAAACAGCCGTTCCCAAATTTTCATATACAATAGCATAATTGCTGTCTTGACCCAAAACTGCATCATCCAAAGGAAGCAGAGTTACTTTTAAATCGTTTACGGTTTGCGTGGTGGTTAAACAGAAATCTACCACATCTTCATTCCCAAAGCCTATAAATACGCTTTCTGCACTTTCTGGGGCAACTTCAAAAAATGGAGGAATAGATGCTTCTGCAATGGAAGTAGTAACAGTACCTTCTATATCAATATAGTTTTGATACTGGCCTAGTATACTGGTAAAAGTCCCAAAAGAATCCGTTCCATCTGTAGTTTCTATCAACACAGAAACGCACTCGTAATCGTCAGGATCGCATCCGTTATCGTCAAAATCATATACAACCTGACCACTCACCACATTTAGTGCAAGATTACAAGCATTTATAATTTCGGCTCCATCAGAACAGCCAGGGCCATTGTCTTGAATCAAAACACTCGCATCAGTACCACTATCCAGAAAATCGCAAACACTCTCAATAGCGCAACTAGATAGGCTTGTATTATTTATTATTTGAAAAAATTCACCCGGATCATTTATCAATGAAAAATCATAATTCGCTATGGCTGAAATATCTTCAAGTACTGGATTATTTTGTAAATTTAAATGAGTCAATGTGGAGGGGTCGTCGTCACCGTATACAACATTTTGCAATCCATCAAGTGATTGCAAAGAAGGATTTCCTATGAGACTCATAAACTGTCCTATTTCCGTTACAGATTCAAGAGCTGAAATATCTGAAAGTAAATCATTGTTAATAAGCCAAAGTCGAAGAATACTATTAAATCCTTCCAAACCATCTAAGTTTGTTAACAATGGGCAATTTTGCACAATAACTAAACCCTTGGAATTAGGTGCCGAAATTCCTTCTAAGCTTGACAATTGGGCATTGTTTTCAATTGCAAATGGAGATAAGCTCGAATCTGGTAATCCGAAAACTACGTTTTGCAATCCATTTACAGAAGTCATTTGGTCATTCTCAAAAATCCTAAATTCATGAATTACAGACTGCGCGCCTTCCAATCCTGTAAGATCCTGTAAAGAATCATTATTTCTAATTTCCAATAAAGTAAAATCAACCAAAGAGTTAAGCCCGTCTAAAGAGACAAGCCCTGAATTGTCCTCAACACTTAAACTCACCCTTCTATCCTGCACAGGGGCCAACAAGCCCGATAAAGACCCCAATTGTGGATTGTTATGAATTTCGATGAGCCCATTACTATCTGTTGGCCATGTTAAAGTAATATTTTGAAGTCCATCTACCGAAAGTAAATTGTTATTATCATTTAATCTTATAGATATTGTTTCTTGCAAAGCCTCCATGCCATTTAAATCGACCAGCAAATCATTATCGGTAATGGATAAACTCCCCAAACTTTGAAGAAGTGGAAATCCTTCCAAATTTAGCAATGCATCGTTGTTATGTACCGACAGTCGACTCAATTCTGTATACAAAGGCATTCCAGACAGTGAAGTTAAACTTTGATTGGCCCCAAAATTCAAAAATATGTTGGTGGGAGTGGGAGATAGAAAGTTTGAAATTCCAATGAGGTTATCATTTCCACTGATACTAAGACTTACACCATTTTCCAATCTAAGATTTTCCAATCCAGTAAGGTTGGTAATGCTTGTACTTAAAATCATGAGAACATGATTCAGGTTTTCCAGTTGACTCAACCCAGTTAAATTGGTTATGGAAGCCCCCTCAATCCTCATCCCCAATGGCATGTTGGTACAGTTGGGGTAATTAATAGCAAAATTGTCTATCTGGGCCTGACTGGTAAAAAAAACAGGAGCAGGAGGACAATCACTACAATTTGTTTGTACTTCTACAGCGTTATTACATCCTGTAGCATTATTACTTATGGTAGCTATTCCTCCATTATCTAAAAAATCACAAATACTGGTGACGCTACAGGCCCATAAAAGAGGGTTGTCTGTAATGGTTACCCCTCCTGAGCCCGCCTCTATAGTACCAAAGGCTATACCGGTTATGGATCGCAATTGAGGGTTGTTAACTATTTCTAATTCAAACAATGTTTGCACATTACCAATTCCCCCCAGTGTCTCTAAAGCGTCATTATCTTTAATGGAAAGAGTGCCTGTATTTAAAATAGAACCTCCAAAAAAATTGGTCATGGAATCATTGTCCCAGATTAATATGTCGTCTGCAGAATTTAATGCTTCTATCCCACTTAAATTCAATAAAGAATCGTTATTCCAAATTATTAAATCATCGTCCCCAGGAGAATTAATATTATGAAGCCCCTCTAAAGATATAAGCAAAGGATTATCCTTAATAATTAAGGAATGAGCATTAAGTTGTCCAGAAAGCCCCGAAAGTCCTTCTATGCTCAAAAGCTGTGGGTTATTTTCTATTGTAATACTTCCAGAAAATACATCTTGTATGTTTTCCAATCCGTTAAGGTTTTCGAGTTGGGGGTTATTAATAATGGTAAGTCCCCCAAAACTGGAAAAAGAGGTACCCACTTGTGTTATTATACTTAATGGAGAAAGATCTATTATATCGTTACCGCTTATAATGAGTTCACTCTCTAATTCTGTACAATTAGGGTAATTGGTTACGAATGCATCTACATCTGCTTGGCTGGACAAGGTAATTGGTGTGCTGGGACATTGCCCATAAACACTCATGCAAAACAAACTCCCCAAAAACAACAACAGTAACTTTCTCATATCTTCATTTAAATTGACAAATTCTTATCGATACAAATATGAATTGAAACGTCAAGGATTGCAAAAAAAATAAAAAAGCGTACAAAATGGGTTAATATCCGTACCGAATCCATCAAAAAGCGTAGTTGAGAATATTAAAAAATATTCTTGAGCACAAAATCCTTTCTTCGGGCCGATACGGGAACCTGTATTCCTTCTTGCAATAACAAATATCCCTGTTTACTGTATTTTACCACATGCTGTCTATTGACGATATACGACTGATGGCAACGAATGAATTGCTGTGGAGGAAGCAATTCTTCTATTTTTTTAATATGCTTGGAAACCAAAATCTCACCAATCTCCTTGGTATGTACAGTAGTATAATTACCATCTGACTGACAATAAAGAATGTCTTCTTGGGGTAAGGCATAAACCGCATCGGTCGTTTTTAATACAATTTTTTGATCATCGGTTCCTTTGTAATGCCCCTGAGACACACTCACTAATGTTTCAAGATGTGTTTCTTTACTCTTACTTTCTATTGCTTTTTGAACCGCTTCCCTAAACTCATCATCAGCAATGGGTTTTAAGATATAATCTAAGGCTCCAACTCGAATCGCTTTAATTGCATTCGTATCATATCCTGTGATAAAAATGACATTGAAATCTTTAAAATCACTTTTCTCAATAACGTCGAAACCTGTTCCGTCCGTTAAATGTACATCCAAAAAAATAAGCTCAGGTTCAAATTTAGTAATGATATCCAAAGCATTAGCAACATTCTCAGCTTCGGCAACAACGGCAATATCCTTAGGAAAAAACTCAAGAAGTCTTTTCTTAATTTCCTCATGCATATAAGCCTCATCATCTATAATTACAGCTCTAATCATCCATTGATTCTTTATACGGTATTGAAAATTTCACTATGACACCAGTTACTCCTTCAAAGGTATCTTTTTTATCAATAACCTCGAATTTCGTCTTGGTGATCTTCTCAATAAAAGCAGATATCAACTGTGTAGAAGAAGTCCGTTTGGTGCTGTTTGAAGAATTTACCAATCCCTTGCCATTATCTTCAATTTCACAATGAATTAAATTCTCCTGAAAATTAAGATGAATTTTGATCTGCCCAGAATAATCAATTCCCGAAAACCCATGATTGATGCTATTTTCAATAATAGGCTGCAATAACATCCCTGGAACATAAACAAGATCAGGTTCTACATCGTTCATCTCTATTTCATAATTGAAACCATTTTTGATCCTTATTTTTTGGAGGTCCATATATTCTTTTAAAGCATCCAATTCTTTCTCCAGTAAAACATAATTAAATGTTGAATTTTCAAAAATAGAAGCCAAAAGTCTTGAAAACTTTACCAAATGATTTTTGGCATTACGTGGGCTTTGATCAATCATTTCCCCTATTACCGAAAGAGTATTAAATGTAAAATGCGGATTCATCTGTGCCCTAAGCAAACGTTGTTGAGTCAATAGGTTTTCCCGCTCTAAACTATATTTTTTTTGCCTATAAAAAAGGGAGCCAATTAGAGCTAGTAAAACCGCCGTGATTAATCCGATAACCATAATAGCTTGCAACCGAAAATTCTTGAACTCTGCTTCTTGTTTTTCCGAAAGCAATTTCTTTTCATTTTCATTGGCAATTTTTAATGCCGTTAAATCTTTGGTATACTTTTCTTCATAAGTTCTGTTCTGATACGTATTCAAAGAATCTAAGACAGTAAGTACTTTATTAATGTCTTGATTTGTATTTGCCGTTAATCGTAATTGATGTCTCAAATAAGCCCGTTGCTGACGCCTTTCTAACGTTGCAATATCCATTTGATAAACCGTATCTAAATATGCTTTTGCATCTTCATGTCTATTAAGTTCTAAACATACTTCTGCCAAATTGTTGTAAATATTGGAGGTTCTTTTACGACGGGTAGTAGGATTCTCTATCTTCTTAGCAAAAACCAATCCTTGTTCATAATAATCACGAGCTTCTGCATAGCGTTCTTCATTGAATAGATGTACTCCATACTGTCCATATAACAGACGATTAATCCCAGGGGTATAATCTTTGCTATATAATGTTAAACTGTCTAAAAGCTTAAAAACCTCAGCTCGATCATTATATACATCATCCAAGATTTTGGTACGGGATATCAATGCACTAACAATATCTGCTGTATCCCCCGTTTTCTTTAAATGTGCAATCTGCTTGCTACTACTTTCTAAGGCCTTTCTAAATTCCTTGGTCTTAAGGTAGATATTCTTGTCCAAGCTATGAGCTATGCTATTGAGCCTATCGTCGTTGTTCTCTTTAACCAAGGATTTGAACTTCTGGTTTATTGCTATACATTCACCATATTCTTCTTTATCCAAGTAGGTATCCCATGCCCAATAAAAATAGTTTAAGTGTCTTTTGACCAAAGGCCCTTTTTTAATATAATTTGTAGCATTCTGGAAATAAATAGAAGCACTATCCAGATTACCTTTACCAGCAAAATAAACACCTGTTAAATAATCTTGTTCAGCTTTTATGGTGTCATGCAATGTGGCATTATTCTCAATAATGAGCTTAGCTTTTTCTATAAGCGGATACTTTATATCTGTTTCAACGCTATCTATTCTCTGATGTAAAGCTACTATAGAATTCTTAGTACTTTCACTTTCATCAATATTTACAGCTTTATTACAGCCAAATAAGTTTAGAATAAAAAGTACAACAAAAAACTTTCTCATGGAGATCATTGAAATATTATGTCTAAAAATATAAAATACCTATGACTCGTGTAGGGCTTCAGATTACAGAAAGAGAAATGAGCTTTCTAATCCTATTAAGTATTTAATTTAACATTTCCCAAAGCTTGTCTTTGAGCTCCAAAAGTCCTTGTTGTGCTACTGAAGAGAAAAACAAGTAGGGAATCCCTTCAAAATCCTTGTCCAATTCCAATTTCATTTCGGCCTTTAATTCGTCATCAAGCATGTCGCTTTTAGAAATAGCTACCAATCGTTCTTTATCTAACAATTCAGGATTATAGCGACGAAGCTCATCTACTAAAATATCATACTGCTTACGAATATCATCTGCATCTGCTGGAATTAAAAAAAGCAACGTAGAATTCCGTTCAATATGGCGTAAGAAATAATGCCCCAATCCTTTCCCTTCAGCAGCTCCTTCAATAATCCCAGGAATATCTGCCATTACAAAAGATCGATAATCACGGTAGTCTACAATTCCCAAATTGGGTTTTAGAGTTGTAAACTCATAGTTAGCAATTTTGGGTTTGGCTGCAGTTATGACGGACAGCAATGTAGATTTACCCGCATTGGGAAATCCAACCAATCCCACATCTGCCAATACCTTCATCTCTAAGGTAACGTCTGCCTCTTCACCAAGTAATCCAGGCTGAGCGTATCTAGGTGTCTGGTTGGTAGGACTTTTGAAATGATTATTACCTCGGCCTCCTTTTCCTCCTCTTGCAATGATGAGTTCTTCCCCATCTTCCAGGATTTCATGAATGATTTCGCCGGTATTGGAATTTTTAACCAGAGTCCCTAGAGGAACCTCTATATACACGTCTTCACCATTGGCACCCGTACTGGTTTGTTTTCCACCAGCACCACCATGTCCCGCCTTAAAATGACGTTTAAATTTGAGGTGATATAAAGTCCATTTGTTTTTGTTGGCTTTAAGGATTACATGCCCCCCTCGTCCTCCATCTCCACCGTCAGGACCTCCTTTTGGAATATACTTTTCCCTTCTAAGGTGTGCACTTCCTTGCCCACCCTTTCCAGAAGTGACATGAATCTTAATATAATCAACAAAATTTCCTTCTGTCATGGTACATGTATAAGAATACGCTCCCTAAGTGAACTGTATTTCGTATCTAAAGTGTATCAATTACCGCACTTAAACGCTCAGTAATCTGCTGTATGTTCCCTACGCCATCCACTCCATGGTATTTGGCCTGAGCTTGATAAAACCCTTTTAAAATGTCCGTTTTTCTATAATATTCGGCAATCCGTTCACGAATTACATTTTCATCCGCATCGTCTGCCCTACCTGAAGTTTTTCCTCGCTCTAATAATCGACCAACCAAAATTTCGTCATCTACCTCCAAAGCAACCATGGCATTAATCTGGCTGCCTTTTTCGTTCATTAATTGAGCCAAGGCTTCTGCTTGGGCTTCGGTACGTGGAAAACCATCAAAAATAAATCCGTTTGCACCTGAATTTTTTTCTACTTCAGCATTCAACATATTAATAGTTACCTCATCTGGCACCAGATGCCCTTTATCCATATAAGATTTGGCTAGCGTCCCCAATTCGGTTGCATTTTTAATATTGTACCGAAACACATCTCCAGTAGAGATATGTACCAACTGATATTTTTCCTTTAAAACTTCAGCTTGAGTTCCCTTTCCAGCCCCTGGAGGGCCAAATAATACGATGTTTTTCATTCGTTTTTTATTACTTCTGAATAATGATTTAAAAAAATTCCACATAACGAAGGTGCAAAGATACCCATTTCGGAGAAGATTGTACCTTTGCGCAATGGCAAATTATTTTTCTTCAAACTTCGTCTTAGGTATTTTAGGAGGTGGACAATTGGGCAAGATGATGTTGTACGAAACCCGAAAGTACGATATTGCAACCCACGTTCTTGATCCTAGTGCTGAAGCTCCTTGCCGAATTGCTTGCAATGTATTTCAACAAGGGGACCTCATGGACTTTGAAACCGTTTATGACTTTGGTAAAAAAGTAGATGTACTCACCTTCGAAATTGAAGGTGTAAATGTGGAAGCGTTGGAAAAACTGGAAGCGGAAGGAAAGAAAGTATATCCTTCGGCAAAAACCCTCAGAAATATCCAAGATAAGGGAGTACAGAAAGAATTTTATAAAAATCACCGCATTCCCACATCTCCGTTTCTTGTTTTCGAAAATAAGGCTCAATTAAATAAAGCCATTACTGCCGAAGAACTTCACTATCCTTTTGTCTGGAAAAGTTGTACTGGAGGTTATGATGGAAAGGGCGTGAGCATTATTAGGAAAATAGAAGACATCCAATCTCTGGACAATGGGCCTTGTATTGCCGAAAAATTAATTCCTTTCAAAAATGAATTGGCGGTGATTGTGGTTAGAAACCCTTCTGGGGAAGTAAAAACCTATCCCGTGGTGGAAATGGAATTTCATCCAGAGGCCAATCAGGTCGAATATGTAATTTGTCCCGCCAGGATTGCTGATAAAGTAGCTGATAAAGCAAGGGCTATAGCAGTTCAAGTTTCGGAAGCTTTTGAACATGTTGGGCTTTTGGCCGTAGAGATGTTTCAAACAGAAGCAGATGAAATTTTAGTAAACGAAGTAGCACCCAGACCACACAACAGTGGACACTATAGTATTGAGGCAAGTTACACTAATCAATTTGAGCAGCATATTCGCGCAATTTTAGACCTTCCTTTGGGCAATACCGACAGTAAAGTTGGAGGTATTATGGTAAATTTGGTAGGTGCAGAAGGTCATACAGGAGATGTAACATATGAAAATATGGAAGCCATTATGGCCCTAGATGGGGTAACTCCTCATATTTATGGCAAGAAACAGACCCGTCCCTTTCGTAAAATGGGACATGTTACCATTGTAAATACAGACATAGATAAAGCCAGAATCGTGGCCGAAAAAGTAAAAACAACTATTAAAGTAATAAGTAAATAAAGATGGGTAAAGTAGGAATCATTATGGGAAGCACCAGTGATTTGCCAGTTATGCAAGACGCTGTAGACATTTTAAAGGGTTTCGATATAGAAGTGGAAGTAGATATTGTTTCTGCACACCGTACCCCAGACAAATTGTTTGATTATGGTAAAAATGCACATACTCGAGGTATTTCGGTTATCATAGCCGGAGCGGGCGGTGCAGCACACTTGCCCGGTATGATTGCCTCCCTATCTCCTCTTCCCGTAATTGGAGTTCCCGTAAAATCAAGCAACTCTATAGATGGTTGGGACAGTGTTCTTAGTATCTTACAAATGCCAGGGGGCGTGCCCGTAGCAACCGTAGCGTTAAATGGTGCCAAGAACGCAGGAATCCTTGCGGCTCAAATTATTGGAAGTTCAGATCAATGTGTCCTAGATAAAATTTTGGCTTACAAAGAAGGATTGAAGATGAAAGTAGAAGAAGGTGCCAAAAAGGTGAAAGACCAGTACTAAATGAAACACGCCATTTTATCAATTATTGTGGCTGTTTTGGGATTGATTTGGATCATCTATTTCAACTATAGTTTTGCCGAGATTATCATGGATTATGATAACTTTCCCGAAGGAACAACTCTTTCTGATTTTAATTTAGAGATCCCAAAATTCATTAAAATGTCTGGGCTTATCATTGGCCTTATCGGTATTTTCTTCGGAATAAAAGGATATTTCAAGAACAAAGCATTAAGTATTGTGGGGTTTATTTTATCTATCCTATTAATTGTTCTTACCTTTACTCCTATCTTCTCATATATATTGGCAAACTCTGGCTATGACATTAACATTTCTTAGTTAAAAATACTCTTATCGATTCGTATCTTCGTTTCAATGTTTTTTATTTCAATTACCAATTAATTACATGAATCCACTACTTCAAAAATTTGATATCGCTCCTTTTTCAGAAATAAAAGAAGCACATTATATACCGGCAATCAAAGCTTTGATAGCATCCACTAAAGAACAGATTGATATCATTGCCAACTCCAACGACAGTCCTACATTTGAAAATACCGTGGAAGCGATGGAAAACACAGGGATGCAGTTGGATCGTGCTACGAGTGTCTTTTTCAATATTAACAGTGCAGAGACCAATGAAGAAATCCAAAAAATCGCACAGGAAATCTCCCCTTTGCTTACCAACTTTAAAAACGACCTTTTACTCAATGAAACCCTATTTAGAAGAGTAAAATCCGTATATGAATCTAGGAACAAATTATCCTTAAATGGAGAACAATCCATGCTCTTGGAGAAGCAATACAAAGGATTTGCAAGAAACGGTGCAAACCTTTCAGAAGACAAAAAGAAACAACTGCGTGAATTGGATACAGAATTGGCTAAACTTGCATTGACTTTTGGTGAAAATGTGTTGGCAGAAACCAACGCATTCCAAATGCATTTAACAGATGAGAATGATCTGGAAGGACTTCCCGAAGGAGCCAAGGAAGCTGCCGCACAAATAGCTAAAGAAAAAGAAAAGGAGGGTTGGATTATTACCTTGGACTACCCTAGCTATATTCCGTTTATGAAATATGCCAAGAACCGAGAGCTTCGCAAAAAACTATCGCTAGCGTTTGGGGCAAAGGCATTTCAGCAAAATGAAAGAAATAACGAAGGGAATGTATTAAAAATTGTGAAGCTTCGCCACCAAAGAGCCCAGTTATTGGGCTACAACAGTCATGCACATTTTATATTGGAAGAACGCATGGCAGAAACACCTGAAAATGTAAACTCCTTTCTTGAAGAACTCCTTGAAAAAGCTAAACCTGCAGCCCAAAAAGAATTCAATGAATTGGAAGCATATGCAAAAAAACTAGATGGTATTGACCAACTTCAGAAATGGGACAGTTCCTATTATGCGGAGAAACTAAAACAAGAGCGATTTAACCTAAACGACGAAAAGCTAAAACCTTACTTTAAACTGGAAAATGTCATTGAGGGTGTATTTACAGTAGCACAAAAACTATTCGGGCTTCGTTTTGAAGAAGATAACACTATAGACAAATATCACGAAGAAGTGAAGACCTATCGTGTATTGGATGCAGAAGGGGTCTTGGTTAGTATTTTCTATGCAGATTTCCACCCAAGACCTGGAAAGAGAGGTGGAGCATGGATGACCAGTTATAAACCTCAACAGATAAAGAATGGAATCAACGATAGACCTCATGTCTCTATCGTTTGTAATTTCACCAAACCAACACCCAGCAAACCCTCTTTACTTACTTTTAATGAAGTTACCACATTATTTCACGAGTTTGGCCATGCATTACATGGCATGCTGGCAAACACTACCTATAAGGGGCTTAGTGGGACTAGTGTATATTGGGATTTTGTAGAATTGCCCAGTCAAGTTTTAGAAAATTGGTGTTACGAAAAAGAAACCCTGGAATTGTTTGCCACGCATTATGAGACAAGTGAGGTCATTCCTATGGAATATGTGCAAAAGATTAAGGAATCTGCGGCATTTCATGAAGGAATGCAAACACTACGGCAGTTGAGTTTTGGTATGCTGGACATGGCATGGCATAGTATGAACCCTTCAGGGATTGATGATGTAAAAGCCTTTGAAAGAAAAGCTTTTGAAAGAACAAGTTTATATCCCGACACTCCAAAAACCTGTATGAGCACTTCATTTTCACATATTTTCCAAGGCGGATATAGTGCAGGCTACTATAGCTATAAATGGGCCGAAGTACTAGATGCAGATGCTTTTGACTATTTTAAACAGGAAGGTATCTTCAACAAAAAACTAGCTACAAAGTTTAAAGACACCGTACTCTCCAAAGGAGGAACAATAGATCCTATGGAATTGTATGTACAATTTCGAGGCAAAAAACCCAATCCGGATGCACTATTAAAAAGAGCTGGACTTATACAATAATTAGATTTATTTAAAAGGTTCAGTTCAATAAATTAACAATAAACTTTCAAAAAATATTGAAAGTTTAAAATTATTTGTATATTTGAATCATGGAATACAAAGAAGCAAAAGAAAAATTTATAAGCACTTGGGGAGCCTTGGGAACTTTATGGGGTATTAATAAAGCCATGGCTCAAATTCATGCTTTGCTCTTTATTTCTCCAGATCCGCTATCCATGGAAGAAGTGATGGAAGAATTGGGCATATCTCGTGGAAATGCCAGTATGAATCTAAGAGGCCTTATGGATTGGGGCATTGTATATAAAGTAAACGTACCTGGTGAACGAAAAGAGTTTTTCGCCAGCGAAAAGGATGTTACAGAACTAGCACGAATAATAGCCAAAGAACGTAGCCGAAGGGAAATTGGGCCAACGGTTCGAGTTTTGAAGGAGGTCTCTAGTATTGAAGATGATGGCAGCAAAAAAACCCAGGAACTCATAAAAAAAACCAAAGAAATGCATGAATTGGTTGAAACAGCTGATGCTATGCTGAATAGAATGGTAAACCAAGAACAAAATTGGATTACCAAAACCTTGGTGAAGTTTTTGAAATAAAAGCAAAACCACCTAAGAAATCCGAGGGAGTTTTTCTCCCTTTTCTTTGAATAATATGTTTCAATAATTATTGAAAATTTAGAAATAATGAAAATAGATATCCCAAATTGGCTCATTGTTCTAGGAGGAGCTGGACAAATTTTTACAGCACTAGTTTATCCATACATCCGTCACAAGGTTTTTGACTGGTACAATGATGTAAAACAACTAAAACCCTTGAATCAGGAAATTGCAAAGACATATGGTAGATACATCCAAGGATTGAACTTTTCCTTCGGATTAATTGCAATCCTCATTCCTTCTGATCTTAAAAACGGAACTACACTGGCTATTGCCATTACAGGTCTCATTGCTGCTTATTGGGTTGGAAAAGTAGCAACGCAAATAGCCTATTACCCCATGTATGATATCCCAAAACAATTTCTGTTTAAATGGGGCGGCTATGGAATGAACCTTCTTTTTGTACTCTTTGCATCCGTATATACACTTCTATTCATTAAAAACATCATTTAAATCATTCGTTATGAAAACAATCACCCTTCCCTTTCAAAAAAGCAAAAAACAAGATGCTTCGCAAAAAGATATTATTACATTTTATGACGAAGCTACGGAAGACTACTCATTTTGGAGCAAAGATCTCAACATGCACTTTGGGTATTTTATTTGGGGCAAAACAAACCCCTTCCGAAGAGATAGTATGCTCAACCAAATGAACGAGCAAATATACAACCGCCTAAAACTTAAAGGAGATCATAGGGTCGTGGCCGATCTAGGGTGTGGTATGGGAGGGACTATGCGCCATTTTTTGAAAAAAGATCGGCTACTTTCCATGATGGGGGTAACCCTCTCTCCTTTTCAGGTTCGGGAAGGCAATCGATTGCTGGGACCACAAAAGGGTGTGATTTTGGAAGAAAGTTATACCCAAACCTCTATCTCTTCGCATAGCATGGACGGAGTTATTGGTATTGAAAGCTTGTGTCACTCTGGGCATAGCAAAGAATGTTTAAGGGAAGGTTTCAGAATCCTAAAAAATGGAGGCACCATGGTAATTGCAGACGCTTTCCTAAAGAAAGACCCTTCAAAACTCTGCAAAGGAAGCTATTTCAGTTACAACGGTCTTTGCAGAGGGTGGAGTTTAAGCGGATTGGGGGTTATTCATGACGTTGAAAAACATCTTAAGGAAATCGGGTTTCAGAAAGTGAAGATTGAAGAAATCTCCTCCCGAGTAGCTCCTTCAGTATTTCATGTTCCATTTGCTATTGTAGGATTTTTATTGAAAAATATTTTTCAAAGAAAACCCATAAAACTCCAGAGTTGGAACAACCTAAAGGCTTCTTTCTATGCTTTGGTATCGGGATTACACCTCAAAGACTTTGGATACTACATCATAACCGCTACAAAATAATGACAACCATAGAACTACATACCAAAATCAAAGCTCCGTTGGAGGTAACATTCGACCTTTCAAGAAACATCGATTTACACCTTATGTCTGCAACTCAAACTCAAGAACAGGCAATCTCTGGAAGAACTTCTGGACTTATTGGAGCGGGTGAAACGGTAACTTGGAAAGGAAAACACTTTGGGATTTTCCTAAAACATACAAGCAAAATTGTTTTTTATGAACGCCCTTCCCAATTTACGGACATCATGGTGAAAGGACATTTTACCTATTTCGCACATCGACATATTTTCGAAAATCATAATGACCATACATTTATGATCGACATTTTAAAATATAAAGTTCCTTTTGGATTCGTCGGAAAATGGTTCGATCAATTTTTCCTCAAGAAACATCTCATACATTTTTTAACCAGAAGGAATGAGTATATCAAAAAAAATGCGGAAGAAAAAAGCCCCTTTCCAAAGAAAGAGGCTTTAAAAGTAGTGTTATAGAAATGGTTATTTCAAAAGTACTTTTTGCGAAATGGATTTTTCGTTTTGGGTTGATAAGGAAACCACATACATCCCTTTACTCAACTCTGGCAAGGAAATTTGTCCTTTATTTGAAGTAATATCTTCTTCAACAACTAGCTTGCCTTGAATGTCATATAATTGTACGCTTGTAAATTCTTGGGCACTTCCTACTACATCATATAATAATACTCTTTGACGTGCGCTTACTAATAAAGAAGCATTTGGCACATGGTCCCCAACAGATAAACTCCCTTCGCTCTTAGCAACTTCTATCAGGAATTCTGCACAAAGCTTTGCAAATTTAGTTGCATGTGTAGCTGTCCCGGAAACACTAAAAGTATCATTAGGAGAGTGAATATTTGGATTGTGCTGTCCAAAATTTGATTCAAAAGGAAAAGCAGCCAAGTAACCTCTGTTGGTCCAACTGGCATGATCTGAGCATCCATAATTACAAACAGAAGTTGCATAGGTAACTTCATGCACTCCAGAATCGTTGTAATGATCCATCAAATTCATCATAAAGATGTTTAAGTTACCGCTAGTAAAATCAGTAATTAAAGACACATCATTCGCAGATCCATTGTAATTGGTCATATCAAATTGACTCACTGCAATTACATTCACGTTGTTGTTGTCGTACTGTGCAGCAATCTCTCCAGAACCTACCAAACCAATTTCTTCTGCAGCATAAGCCATTACTTCAATAGTTTTTTGAGGCACAAAATCAGTTTCGAACAAGGCTCTTACAGCTTCGGTAATTGTTGCAATACCAGAAGCATCGTCATCAGCCCCTGGGGCATCATTGTCACCTTGATTGGAAGTAGAATCCAAATGACCTCCTACGATCACAAACTCATCGGGAGTAGTAGCTCCAGTAATTGTCATAATTACAGAAGGCATACCAGTACTGTTATGGTTGAACAAACGAACGCTTACGTCGGTCCTATTGTAGGTTGCAGCCATATTTTCCCATTTTGTTTTAAGATCATTAGCTGCGTCTGTTGCCGAAGACATGGTGTGATAACGGGTCCCGTATCCTTCCAATTCCAAAATATGGTCTTCAATGTTTTGTGTGTTGATCACATCCAGAGCAGCATTTACAGCAACATCTTCCGTAATTGAAAAAGCCATCCGTGAACTACCGGGTCTACTCTTAGGTTGTTCTAAAGCTTTCATGGCATCTTCCAAACTGGGCATGTAAATGTAACCCGGCCCATGAACCAGTACACGGTCGTGCAATAAATGACTAGCATGTTCTGTCATGTAAACCGCTGCTTCATTCCGGTATTCTTTTAAAATTTGAACTTCTTCAGGAATGTCTTTCTGTAGCTCTTTGGCATCATGAAGTGCCATTGTAGCATAAAATCCGTCAAAATTTTGAGATTGCGCTGCAATCGTAAACAATAAACAAAGGGTAACTATAAATTTCATATTCTAACTTTTCCCCGAAGATACTGCATGATTTGGTATTATACATAAAATATTACCTCATAAAAATCCCATATCTTACATATTAGGTTAAGGTTAACATAAACTTTGTTATTTTTGAAAAAAACTACGACAAAGCCGCCATGCCAATCAACGAAATAAATCCTAACAAATGGATCGATAAATATTCCGACTATTTGTACAATTATACCATTGTCAGGGTCAATGATCACGAAATTGCCCAGGATTTAATTTCCGAAACATTCTTGGCAGGCCTTAAGTCCAAAGATAATTTCAAAGGTGAATCTACAGAACGCACCTGGCTTATTTCTATTCTAAAAAGGAAAATCATTGATCACTACAGAAAGATAAATTCCAATAAAGGAAAAGCTGAAGTACGAGTCAATTACAAGGAAGGTGAAGATGATGGAGATTGGCTGGAAGAACGTGTAGGAGATCCCTTTGACAAGACAGCGGAGGATACGATGGAGAATGAAGAATTGGGAATGGCCATTTTTGGTTGCATGGATAAATTACCAGAGAAACAAGCCACTATTTTTAGAATGAAGACTGTGGATGGATTTGACACCGAAACCATCTGTAATGAATTTGATATTACGCCGTCTAACCTATGGGTAATTATCCATCGAGCTCGTAAAGCGATGGCAGATTGTCTAGAAGAAAATTGGTTTTAAGAAGTTATGAATATAAAATTAGAATGCCACGAGGCGAATCACTTTTGTGATAAAAATCAGTATAAGGAAGCTACTTTTTGGGAAAAAGTGCGCCTTAACATTCACCTTATCTATTGTAGGGCCTGTAGGAAGTACACGGCTCGAAATACAAAGCTTACCAAAGCTATTAAAAACCCAAAAGTAAAGACCGTAAACAAAGATGTTTTAAAAGAACGTTTACAACAGGAACTATCCAAGTAATCTTCTTAGAGTTATATCTAACAAAACCCATATAATCGGGATACTTTCTATCAGAAATGATGCAAAGTATCTCGATTGTTTTTTTGAGGATATTCCTAGTAAAACAACACTCAAAATTCCTATAAAAAATAAACCATAGAAATGGTAAGACGATATCGTGTCTTTAAATCCTTCTAATATTATTGCTAATAGAACCATAACACCTCCTAAAATCTTAGCTCCCCTAACACCTAACTTTTGAGGAAGTGTTCCTAATGAAGGAGCATCGAAGTTAAGATCCCTAATCTCGAAAGGCAAAGTCCAAACAATGACCAATAAAAATACTTGTACAAAAGAACAAATGACATCCGTTTGCCCTAACTGGACAATACCCAGATCCCACAGAGGCAATAAAACCGCAACCCCTGACCACACTATAGCTACCACAAATAATTTTGTTCCATGAAGAGTTCGTAAGCTTTTTCTTTTTAGAAAAGGAATAGCATAAAAAAGTGTCAATAATGCCAAGGAGAGTAACAAAACCCAAGTAGATCTAGGTATATAAAAAAGAAAATACAATAATGTGCCTCCGCACAAAAAGGAGAAAACCTGTATACTCTTTAATGAAGTTGCCAAACTTCTGTGATGTAATCCAGCTATCCTTGCATATTTTATGAAATTATATCCAGATATGGCTCCCAAAAAAATAACGACAAACAGTTCTGGAGAAAAGGGAGCCATATACTCTTGTATCGTAATATACGCTAGAGAAGAAACTGCCAATGCCACATGAATACTGGCATTTATGTAAAAGTTGAAGAAGAGTTTGAAAAAACGCATCGAACAAAAATACCCAAAGTGTTAGTAACTCTCCTTTTTGGTTGAAAAATTATCAGCTATGGAAATGTAAAAGGTGATTTTTTTGCAGTTTATATCGTAATTTTGGCAAAATTTAATCAATTATTAATGAACACTTCTTCTTTTGCCCTTAGACATATTGGTCCTAGACCAGGTGATCTTTCCTCCATGCTCCAAACCATTGGAGCCGAAAGTATGGAACAACTCATTCATGAAACCATTCCAGATCATATCCGTTTAAAGCAGAATATTGTTTTGGATGATGCCATGAGCGAACAGGAATATTTAGAACATATTAATGAGTTGGCGTCTAAGAATAAGATGTTCAAAACATATATTGGTCTTGGATATCATGCTACCAATACCCCAGCTGTGATACAAAGGAACATTCTTGAAAACCCTGGTTGGTACACAGCATATACTCCTTATCAAGCAGAAATTGCTCAAGGAAGATTGGAAGCTTTGCTGAATTTCCAGACTATGGTCACAGACCTTACAGGAATGGAGCTGGCCAATGCCTCATTGCTAGATGAAGCTACTGCTGCCGCAGAAGCCATGAGCCTTCTTTTTGCAGTTCGAGAAAGAGCACAAAAGAAAGTGAATGTGGTCAAGTTTTTTGTTTCTGAAGAAATCCTTCCGCAAACCCTTTCCCTTCTTAAAACACGTTCCATTCCCCTTGGGATTGAACTAGTGGTTGGAAACCATGAAGAATTCGATTTTTCACAGGAATTTTTTGGAGCTATTTTGCAATATCCTGGTAAAAGTGGAAAAATTTACGATTATACTTCCTTTGTTTCAAAAGCAAAAGATGCCAGTATCAAGGTTGCTGTAGCAGCAGATATCTTGAGCTTAGTGAAATTAGAAGCACCCGGTAATTTTGGAGTAGATGTCGTAGTGGGAACCACACAACGTTTTGGAATTCCCTTAGGCTATGGAGGACCGCATGCCGCATATTTTGCAACTAAAGAAGAATATAAACGAAACATCCCAGGGCGAATTATTGGGGTTACTCGTGATACCGATGGCAATCGAGCCCTTAGAATGGCATTACAAACCCGAGAGCAACATATAAAAAGAGATAAGGCAACTTCCAATATATGTACCGCACAGGTATTATTGGCTGTAATGGCTGGAATGTACAGTGTTTATCATGGACCTGAAGGGTTAAAGCACATTGCTCAAAATGTACACCATAAAGCGATTACTTTATCTAGTGCTTTGGAAAGCCTAGGGCTATACCAAGCAAATGAAACCTATTTTGATACCATTGCCATAAAAACAGATGCAGATACTATTAACAAAGTAGCTACCCAAAAGGGAATCAACTTTTACTATCCAGATGCAGAAACTGTTTCTATAGCAATCAATGAAACCACTACTTTAAAAGATCTCAATCAAATCCTTTCAGTATTTGCAGAAGTGGCGGGTAAAAATGTAGAAGCCATTTCAGACATCATAGAAGGTAATGCCATTCCTGAAAGTGTAGCGAGAACATCAGAATTTATGAGCAATGAGGTTTTCAACAGCTACCATAGTGAAACCGAATTAATGCGCTACATTAAAAAGTTGGAGCGTCGTGATTTGGCACTTAATCATTCCATGATTTCATTAGGTTCCTGCACCATGAAATTGAATGCTGCTGCAGAAATGCTTCCTTTAAGTGATGCACGATGGGGTAATATACATCCATTCGTACCTGTAGAGCAAGCAGAAGGTTATCAACTTATGTTGAAAAAATTAGAAGATCAGCTTACTGTAATTACAGGTTTTGCTGGAACTTCACTTCAACCTAATTCAGGAGCTCAAGGAGAATATGCAGGTCTTATGGTAATTCGTGCATATCACGAATCCCGTGGCGAAGGACATAGGAATATTTGTTTGATTCCATCTTCAGCCCACGGAACCAACCCAGCAAGTGCTGTAATGGCTGGAATGAAGGTTGTCGTTACCAAATCTACTGAAGAAGGAAATATAGATGTGGATGATTTAAGGGCCAAGGCAGAAGAATACAAAGACCATTTATCCGCTCTTATGGTAACCTATCCGTCCACTCATGGTGTCTATGAAAGTGCCATTACGGAAATTACAGATATCATTCACCAAAATGGAGGTCAGGTATACATGGATGGTGCTAATATGAATGCTCAAGTAGCTTTAACCAATCCCGGAGCTATTGGAGCAGATGTATGTCACCTTAACCTACACAAAACATTTGCCATTCCTCACGGAGGAGGAGGCCCAGGAGTAGGCCCTATTTGTGTTGCAGAACAATTGGTTCCTTTTTTACCCACAAATCCAGTGATAACAACAGGTGGAAATAAAGCTATTACTGCTATTTCGGCAGCTCCTTGGGGAAGTGCCCTTGCCTGTCTTATTAGCTATGCCTATATCTGTATGTTGGGTGAAGATGGATTGAAGAAATCTACACTATACGCAATCTTAAACGCCAACTATATGAAAGAGCGATTAAGTGGTCATTTTGAAACGCTTTACACAGGTGAAAGAGGTCGAGCTGCACACGAAATGATTCTTGATTGCCGACCTTTTAAAGAACACGGCATAGAAGTAACAGATATTGCTAAGAGACTGATGGATTATGGATTCCATGCCCCTACAGTGTCTTTTCCAGTTGCAGGAACCATCATGGTAGAACCTACCGAAAGTGAAAGCAAGGAAGAATTAGATCGTTTTTGTGATGCATTGATTTCCATTCGTAAAGAAATTGACACTGTAAATAAAGAAGACCCAAATAATGTGTTGAAAAATGCACCCCACACACAGGCTATGCTTACAAGTGACAGTTGGGAATTCCCTTATTCTAGAAAAGAAGCTGCTTTTCCTTTAGAATATGTTGCGGACAACAAATTCTGGCCAAGTGTAAGAAGAGTGGATGATGCATATGGAGATCGGAATTTAATCTGTACTTGCGCCCCTATAGAAGAATACATGGAGGCGTAAACTCTTAATAAACCAACAAATATTGATTAAAATAGTAGGTCCAAAATGCGAATTCTTCATTTTTGGGCCTTTATTTTGAATATTTTTCAAAGGATTATTATTTCATCCATTTAATGACTTCTAGCTGACCGTTTTTACCTACTTTTATCAAATAATTTTTCTTCTATGGGCATACAAATCACGGGGATCGGAAGTTTTATCCCCAGTAAAATTGCACCAAACAAAGGTTTTGAAAATCATGATTTTTACGACCTAGACGGCTCCCCCTTTGGCCATGAAAATGATGTAATCATAAAGAAGTTCAAAGCCATAACGGGAATTGAAGAACGGCGCTATATAAAAGATAAATTGGTCACTTCTGAAATTGCCCATTTTGCAGCAGAAACGGCAATTGAAGATGCTGGCATTGATAAGGAAACGATAGATTACATTATTGTAGCACACAATTATGGAGATGTGAAGTTTGGAACACACCAAAGTGATACTGTACCCAGTTTGGCATCTAGAGTAAAACATCTACTTCGCATTAAGAACCCTTATTGTGTGGCTTATGACCTCCTCTTCGGATGTCCGGGATGGGTAGAAGGAATGATTCAAGCACAAGCTTTTATAAAGGCAGGAATGGCAAAAACATGTCTTGTTATAGGTGCTGAAGCCCTTTCAAGAGTGGTTGATCAGCATGATAGAGATTCCATGATTTATAGTGATGGTGCAGGTGCAGCCATTCTGCAGAATAACGATACTGAAGGAGGCGATATTTTAGGTCATTGTAGTGCAACTTACACATATGATGAAGCGCACTTCATTTATTTTGGAGAATCCAATAAACAAAAGCTTAACGGTGCACGCCGGTACATAAAAATGTACGGAAGGAAAATCTACGAATTTGCCCTAAATAATGTGCCCAATGCCATGAAGGATTGCCTTGAGAGAAGCAATGTTCCTATAGAAGCTGTTAAAAAAATATTCATTCATCAAGCCAACGAAAAGATGGATGAGGCAATTATTCAGCGATTTTACAAGCTTTACGGGATGGAAGCTCCTCAAGGTATAATGCCAATGACCATTGATAAACTGGGTAACTCTAGTGTAGCAACAGTGCCTACTGTATATGATCTTGTAGTAAAAGGAAAATTGGACGGACATGAAGTTCACAAAGGAGATATCGTTATCTTTGCAAGTGTTGGTGCTGGAATGAACATCAATGCGATTGTTTACAGAATTTAGCTATGTACGAAGGAAAGTTTCCTAAGAAACGTTACAAACATACACTCCACTTTTTAAAGAATTTTATCTCCACAGAGGAATCTATTCTGGATTTAGGGGTATCGAATCCTTTTTCTGAAATTTTAACCAAGGAAGGGTATACTATTACCAATACTGAAGGAGAGGATTTAGACCTGAATACCCAAGCAGTACAAACAAATAAATATGATGTTGTAACTGCTTTTGAAATTTTTGAACATTTGGTATCCCCTTTCAATATCATTAATGATATACAAGCCAAAAAATTGGTAGCATCGGTTCCGCTAAAATTATGGTTTGCTTCAGCATATAGAAGTAAAACAGATGAGCGAGACAGACATTATCATGAATTTGAAGATTGGCAGTTTGATTGGTTACTGGAAAAAGCAGGATGGCGAATAAAAAAGCGGGAGAAGTTTACAAACCCTGTAAAAAAAGTAGGCATACGCCCTATTTTAAGAAGGTTTACACCTCGTTATTACTTGGTGTATGCAGAGCGCAAATAAATGGATTTCTCTATAGTTATACCCGCCTATAACGAAGAGGCACACCTTGCAAAAACTCTTCAATCATTAGCAAACCAAAGCTTACTTGCCAAAAGAATTATAGTAGTTGATGACAATTCTAACGACAATACCCTACAAATAGCACGCTCCTTTTCAGAAAAGTATCCTTTTATTTCTGTAGTACGCAATAATTCTGAAGCAAAGCACCTTCCTGGCAGTAAAGTAATCAAAGCCTTTTATACAGGTATAAAATCCTTGAACGAACATTTTGATGTCATCTGTAAATTTGATGCAGATCTTATCTTTCCAAAAAACTATCTGGAACACTTAAATCAAATTTTTGAACAAAACCCGAATTGCGGTATTGCAGGCGGATTTTGTTATATAGAAAAAGAAGGGCAATGGATTCTGGAAAACTTAACCAATAAAGATCACATACGTGGTGCACTTAAAGCATATAGAAAACAATGCTTTGAACAGATTGGAGGTCTTAAAAAATCTATGGGTTGGGATACGGTAGATGAATTATTGGCAAAATACCATGGATGGGATGTAATTACCGACTCAAAACTACAGGTTAGACATCTAAAACCAACAGGAGCTAACTATTCCAATAAAGCTGGTAAAAAACAAGGGGAAGCTTTCAAAAAAATGCGCTATGGTTTTTTAATAACACTTATTGCATCAGGAAAATTGGCTGTTAAAAAGAAAAGCCTTTCTTATTTTTTCAATTGTATGAAAGGTTTTTTCAGTTCCACAAACAACTACATTGTTTCTCCAGAAGAAGGGAAATTCATAAGAAATCTCCGGTGGAAAGCTATTCGAAGTAAGCTTTTATAGTACATAACGTTCCATTAACACCCATAGTCATACATTATCAGTATTTTTGAACCCTAATCAACAATTCATGAAAAAAATTGCAGTATTACTAGCCATTCTCTGTTTTTCCTGTAACTCGGGAGAAAAAGAAACTCAAAAAACTCTAGAAACTGAAGCACCTAAAAACCCTAAAAACATCATCTTACTAGTAGGCGATGGTATGGGATTAAGTGAAGTTTCTGCCAGTCTTTACTTTCAAGAAACCGCTTCTAATTTTGAACGTTTTCCAGTAGTAGGCCTTATAAAAACTTCAGCTTCCAATAAATTGATTACAGATTCTGCAGCAGGAGCCACCGCATTTGCCAGTGGAGAAAAGACATATAACGGTGCTATTGGGGTAAATTCTGACTCTACAGCAATAAAAACCATTGTAGAACATGTATCCAAAAAGGATATTTCTACAGGGGTCATATCCACCTCTTCCATTACACATGCCACACCTGCGGCTTTTTATGCGCATAGCAAATCCAGACGATACGAAGAGGATATTGCCAGCTATTTGCCTACATCTGGAGTTGATTTTTTTGCAGGTGGTGGATTACAGTTCTTCAACAAACGGAATGATGCAAAAAACCTAATCAGTGAATTAGAAGCAAACGGTTTTGTTATTGACACCACTGCTCTCAATAAAAACGAAAATGAAAAACAAGGGTTCCTTTTATCAGAAATGGGAATGCCAACTGTGAAAACACGGGGTGACTTTTTACCTCAGTCTACCCAATTGGCTCTAGACCATCTTTCAAAAAACGAAAAAGGTTTCTTTCTCATGGTTGAAGGTTCACAAATAGATTGGGCTGGGCATGACAATGATGCCGAATACTTAATTGCAGAACTACTCGATTTTGATGCTACAATAGGTGTTGCTTTGGATTTTGCTAAAAATAATGGTGAAACCTTGGTGATTGTGACGGCAGATCATGAAACAGGGGGATTCACTTTATCATCAGATGGAGATAATTACAATGCAATCTCCCCTACCTTCTCTACAGATGGTCACTCTGCAACTATGGTTCCTGTATTTGCCAAAGGTCCAGGTGAAGAAAATTTTGGTGGTTTGTATGAAAATACTGCTATATATCACAAAATGATGGCACTTTTTAATGAATAGTGAGTGTGTTACTTGAATGAAGAACACTCATCTAATTTTGTTACATTAGCACCACACTACTACTTATGAAGTACCTACACGATATAGGCTCTTATTTTTTGATGTTGAAAGCCGTTTTTAGCCGACCCACCAAGGGTTCGGTGCTTAGAGAGCTGATACTAAAGGAGGTAGATGAACTTATCATTAATTCACTAGGAATTGTAGCCTTTATTTCTTTTTTCGTAGGTGGCGTAGTCGCTATACAAACTGCATTAAACATTGACAATCCACTAATTCCTGAGTATTTGGTGGGATTTGCCACAAGACAATCGATTATATTGGAGTTTGCACCCACTTTTATCTCCATTATTATGGCAGGTAAAATGGGGTCTTTTATTACTTCCAGTATTGGTTCCATGCGGGTTACAGAACAGATAGATGCCTTAGAAGTAATGGGAATCAACTCTCTAAACTATCTCGTATTTCCAAAGATAGTTGCTTTACTATTTTATCCTTTCGTCATTGCTATATCTATGTTTTTAGGAATCCTGGGAGGTTGGGTTGCAGGTGTATATGGTGGTTTTAGCACTTCTGATGCTTTTATCCAAGGGCTTCAGGAAGATTTTATTACGTTTCATGTAATTTATGCTTTCATTAAAACATTTGTGTTTTCCTTTATTTTGGCAACAGTGCCTTCATGGCAAGGCTTTTATATGAAAGGTGGCGCCTTAGAAGTAGGAAAAGCCAGTACCAATTCTTTTGTTTGGACCAGTGTCCTAATTATATTAACCAATTATATTATAACCTCTTTACTCCTTAGTTAATGATTATTGTTGAAAACCTACATAAAAGCTTTGGTAGTGAGCATATCCTAAAAGGATTGAGCACGACTTTTGACAAGGGTAAAACCAACCTTATCATTGGACAGAGTGGAAGTGGTAAAACTGTTTTCCTGAAATGCCTCTTAGGTTTGTTTGAACCGGAGGAAGGAAGAATCATCTTCGAGGATCAAGCCATACAGGATATGGATGAGGAAGAAAAAAGAAAGCTCCGTGAAAATATGGGCATGGTTTTTCAGGGAAGTGCTTTGTTCGACTCTATGAATATTGAGGAGAATGTTATGTTTCCATTGCGCATGTTTTCAAAAAAGAAAAAATCTGAAATGCTAGATCGGGTAAATGAAGTTTTGGCAAGGGTGAATCTAGAAAATGTCAATAGGAAGTATCCATCTGAAATTTCAGGAGGAATGCAAAAAAGAGTTGCTATAGCAAGGGCCATTGTAAACAATCCTAAATATTTATTTTGTGATGAACCCAACTCAGGGTTAGACCCACGAACAGCTATCTTAATTGATAATCTTATCCAGGAAATTACTCAAGAATATAACATCACTACGGTTATAAACACCCATGACATGAATTCAGTGATGGAGATCGGGGAAAAAATTGTATTTCTACAACAAGGCAATTTAGCTTGGCAAGGAGATAACACCCAAATATTTAAAACCGACAATAAGGATGTTACCGATTTTGTCTATTCTTCAGACCTATTCAAAAAGATTAGGGACGTTCAGATTAAAGAGAATTAAATCTCTAATCCAGCACCAAGGTATCCTTGGCCAATTTAAACTTTAACCAAGTATATAGGCGTGCTTTGTCTTTTGTTATAATAGAATTCTCTACAGAATCAGACCATTTTGCTGTAAACGTTGCCAAGGTATCTATCTTTTGAAGGTCGGAAACCAATGTTTTAGAATAACTCAAGCTTTTTAGGTTTTCATAATTGATCTTAGCTTCATCACAGAGATCTTTAAATGGAATTTGATCTTTTTCCAATTTACTAAGCTGCGATACCTTTTCTTCCAAAAAGATAATTTTTTGATTCTTGGTCAAAAGATCTAATGAATCTCGAGATCTGAGCTCTTCCATATACCTAACTTCATCTTCAAAGCTATTATCGGTTTTGCTTTGATTGAGCATTAGTTTACTGTCTTTAAGGTCTCTATAAGTAATCATTCTACTCCTAAGTACATCCATAGTTTCCGAAGGAATCTGATCGGTCCCAAATGAAGTCAACTCTACCGTAGATATCCCTCCTTTATTGTATTGATAGGTAGCATATTTCTTAATATAGGCTGCATTGGGCAATGCCTCCAATTCAGTTTCAATAAAACGCTTTGCAGAGTTCTTAAAAGTACTTTCTTTCAATACGTTATAGAATGTAATCCCAGCTGGAATCATTACCAATAATGCCACAAAGGAGGCAAATCGAGCAATGTTTTTCCTTCTTACCGAATTGGCATATTTAATCATCGGGAATCGTAGGAGTTTCAACACTAGAAATGTCGCTAAGGCAATAAAAATGGTATTGATAATGAATAAGTACATGGCACCACCCGCAAAACCAAGTCCTTTACTATTCCCAATAAAAGCTTCTGCCAATCCATAACCCACAGTACATAATGGTGGCATTAAGGCTGTGGCAATAGCAACTCCAAAGATTACACTGGCAATAGTTCCTTTTTTCGTTCGGGCAATAATCAACGCCAATCCACCAAAAAATGCAATAAGGACATCCCTTATATCGGGTTTGGTTCGTGCCAGTAACTCAGAGGATTCTTCACGTAATGGGAACATCCAAAAGAAAAGAAAGGCAGTAATAACACTTAAAATGACCATCACTCCAAAATTGATGAGTGATTTCCGAAGTGTAAAAATATCATTGATAGCAATAGACATTCCAATCCCCAAAATAGGGCCCATTAACGGCGAAATTAACATCGCTCCAATAACTACTGCCGTAGAATTAGCATTAAGTCCAACAGATGCCACAAAAATAGAACAGATTAAAATCCAAGCAGTTGCCCCTTTAAAAGGGATGTCAATTTTAATTGCTTCTATCGTATTTTCACGATCTGTATCGGCCCGAAAGTCTAACAGCTCTATAAGAAAAACTTTGATGCTCACCCAAAGTCCTTGGACATCTTTTTTTACTGCTTCTTTGTTTTGTGCAATTTCTTTCTCCTTCGCTATTTCCTTCTCCTTATCTGCTTCCTCCATATGGTATCATTTTAAGTATAATCTTCCCCGAAATTTTCCTTTACCTCATTCAGCAATTCCTTAATGTCTTGTTCCTTTTCTTTCGGAAAAACCAATAATACATTGTCTTTGTCCACTACAATATAATCATTCAAACCATCTAAAACCACTAACTTTTCGGTAGCAGTATAAATCATATTTCCTTGAGAATTTTTTAGATATGGAATAGCTCTTACTACCCCATTTTCCGAAGGAACTTCGGTAATCTTATCGTGCAAAGCACCCCAAGTTCCAAGGTCATTCCAATCGAAGGTAGCTTTTTTCACAAAAACATTCTTGGCTTTTTCCATAATGGCGAAGTCTATGGAAATGTTTTCGACATTTGGATAATTTTCATCGACAAATCTTTTCTCCCCTGAGGTATTTAATACGCTATATCCCTCATGTAGAGAGACGTACATTTCGGGCATGAGTTGTTCGAACGCTTTAATGATACTCTTCACGCTCCATATGAAGATTCCTGCATTCCAAAAGAAATTCCCTTCGGCTATAAACTGCTTTGCGGTTTCATAATTTGGTTTTTCACGAAACTGGAGTACCTTTTTCAAAAGGGAATCATCGTTTTTATCACTTTCTATGTATCCATAACCTGTATTTGGAAACGTAGGATGAATTCCTAGTGTTAATAAAATATCTTCTTCACTGCATGCTTCGAAACAGACTTCTACATCTTTCTGAAAGGCAATCTCATCTTCAATCCAATGGTCGCTAGGAGCAACAATCATAACCCCTTCAGGGTTCTCCTTGTATATTTTAAGTGCCGAAAGCAAAATACATGGAGCTGTATTTCGCATGGCAGGTTCCAAGACTACTTGCTCCTTCGAAATTCTAGGCAATTGTTCCAAACAGAGATTTAGATATCGCTCATTAGTCAATATTTGAACATTTTCAGAGGGGATATTATTGGTAAGTCTTGAGAAGGTCTGTTGCAGAAGGGATTTACCCGTACCCAACATATCGTGGAATTGTTTGGGCAATTCTGACGTACTTACTGGCCAGAACCGAGATCCGATCCCTCCAGCCATGATAACTGCATAATAATTTGAATTCAACGCGATATTATTTTATTCTAAAAATTCTACTTCTGCATTGGGGTTGAAAAGGTACATTCTTCCTGTAGCCACTTCAATACATTCATAACGTTTCACCCTTCTGTTGCCCCTTTTAAAAACTTTCCCATTATACAATCGGAAAGTACCTCCATATGGAATTTCAAATATATAGTTTTTATCATTGGGAGGGTCATACTGCTTTAATGCTAACGATAATTTAGCATCAGTATCACTACTGGCTTTTGGATTTTTGAAATGAAGTGCTAATAAAGGAAGTAATGTATTGGGAAATACTTCAGGTCTAATAAAAGGAAGCATTAATTGCTGAAACGTATACTTCCATTCTTTACCATGTGGTTTAATAAGTCTCCCGTAATTGGTAAAAGCAACTAAATGCGCTATTTCATGAATTAAAGTGATCGTAAACCGATAAGGATTTAGATTGGCATTAACAGTAATTTGATGTTGTCCGTTGGGCATCTTACGATAATCACCATGCCGTGTAACCCGTTCATTGACTATTTTGAGATGTACCTGATGGATTTTAATAAGCTGAAGTACACTGGGAACAGCAGCAGATGGAATGTATTTGGTAAGTATTTTATCCATACTTAAGGAGTACTGCTGGACACTTGTAATATTTTACCATTGTAATATTGATTTCCGTTTAAAGCAAAGTCGAGTATATACTGTGCCATACCTTTGGCAGTAATAGGTGCTTTATAGCCTGGAAACGCCTCTTCCAGCATTTCGGTTTGTACGGCTCCTAATGCCAAGGCATTAAAAGAAGGACCAGAATCTTTATATTCTTCTGCCAACACTTCCGTAAGGGTAATTATAGCTCCTTTGCTACTGCTATAAGCTGCTAAGCCAGGAAATTTAAGGCTTCCCTGAATTCCCCCCATACTACTAATATTTACCACATGACCTTGCTTGCCCATAAACGGTAGCACAACTTGCATGAGCGAAGCAGCTCCAAATACATTTACTTCATATGACTGGAGAAAATCTTCCTTTCTAAGTTTTGAAAATGGCTTACTCACCAAATAACCAGAATTGTTAATCAATATATCTACAGAACCCCAATGCTCTTTTACAAAGGCAGGTACCTTTTTTACATCTTTTGCATCTGTAATATCACAAGGGAAACAATGACAATTGGTGACCCCCAATCCAGAAACAGGTACTTCATTCCTGGAAAGTGCCAATACTTGGTGTTCTGTGTCTGCCAGAAGGCCTACTAGTTCATAGCCTATCCCTCTACTTGTTCCAGTTATAATAATGTTTTTCTTCATAGTCTTAATATATAAAAAAACCACTGATTTTAAAGAAATCAATAAGGATAAGGGTAAAAGTAGAAAGTATTCCCTAGAGGCTATTAAGATCTGCAATTTTATCGATCAGTAGGCTTCTATAATCATCCATATAGGGTGGATATTGCCCATTGCGAAAACGCCATGTTCTATGGAAGTTTTCAGTCTCATATTCTAAATAAAACCCTCCTTCTTCATGCGTACATTCCGGACAGTCTAGATAACCACTAGGTTCGTCAAAAATTTCATCAGGAAGCTGAGTGATCACTTGTTCATAATCTTCGTGATTTGCCCCATTCACTTCTTGAAAATCCCCTTCAAAATCATCATCTTCAGGAAAATTAATAGCTACGTCCCTATATACCTTTTCATCATCTATTCTATAAATCGTTGCACAATCTCCTTGACAACTGTCATCGGCAAACCATCCAAAAATAAGAGTTGCACCATCTTGAATTTCTTCACCTCCACCTTCATTGTTACCATCATCACTGTTACAAGACAAGAACGCACCTACGCAAATGACTAAAAATACAATTCTCACGCTATAAGCCATAAAATCAAAAAAAAAGATAAAAGCCCTAATTCATACATGCATATTCTTTAGGGATCGTTATTGGTTAGCCAATACACTATACGAACATAGTAACTGGATTTTCTATATAGTTTCGCAATGTTTGTAAGAACTGTGCTCCTGTAGCTCCATCCACAGTTCTATGGTCGCATGCCAAGGTTACCGTCATGGTATTCCCTATGGCAATGGCTCCATTCTTCACTACTGGTTTCTGAATGATTGCTCCCACAGAAAGAATTGCAGAATTTGGTTGATTGATAATAGAGGTAAACTCCTTAATACCAAACATTCCCAAATTGGAAACTGTAAAGGTGCTTCCTTGCATCTCATCTGGTGTTAACTTCTTATTACGTGCTTTGCCCGCTAGTTCTTTAACAGAAGCTCCTATTTGGGAGAAGGTCATCTGGTCGGCAAACTTAAGAACTGGAACCACCAAACCATCATCAACAGCAACAGCAACTCCTACATGAATATGATTGGCAATATTCGTGGTTTTATCTGCCCAAGTAGAATTCACCCTTGGATGTTTTCTAAGAGCCATAGCACAAGCTTTAACAATCATGTCGTTAAAGGATATCTTTACATTAGGATCTGAGTTAATGGCCACTCTCGATGCAATGGCGCTGTCCATATCAAACTCCACGGTAAGATAATAATGGGGTGCTGTGAATTTAGATTCGCCCAAACGCTTCGCAATGGTCTTCCTCATTTGCGAGTTGTTCACTTCTTCCCAACTCTCTTCTCCTACTGGAGTATAGGCAGGAGTTGCCATTGTAATCGCGCTTGGCTGATAATTTTCTATGTCTCGTTTTACAATACGTCCGTTTTCTCCAGATCCTTGTACTGTAGCTAAGTTAATTCCTTTTTCTTCAGCTAACTTTTTGGCTAATGGAGAAGCAAAAATACGGCCGCCTGTAGACTGGGGCACACTTTTTATTATGTCTTTCTTAGGCTCAGCTTTTTTATTTTCCTGTATTTCTACTTTCTTTTCTTCTTTGGGTGCTACTTTTTCAGATGGCGCAGCACTCAATGTAATTCCAGAAACATCTGTGTCTGCTGGACCAATGATAGCAAGAAGTGCATCTACTTTAGCGGTTTCTCCTTCATCTATACCTATTTTCAACAATGTTCCACTGTAAAAAGACTCAAATTCCATGGTGGCCTTGTCGGTCTCAATTTCTGCAAGGATATCTCCTTCTTCCACTGTGTCACCCACTTTTTTAAGCCAGGTAGCTACTGTACCTTCTTCCATGGTATCACTTAGTCGGGGCATCGTAATTACTTCTACCCCTTCAGGTATATCATCTGATTCCGTTTTAGACCCTGCACTCTCATTAACATCATTGGAAGAACTTTCGGCTACTTCTGCAGTATCCTCAACAGTCTTTGAAGTTTCTCCAGATAAAAGCCCAGAGATATCTTCTCCTTCTTCTCCAATAATAGCCAAGAGCGCATCTACATTGGCAGTTTCTCCTTCTGCAATTCCTATGTGCAGTAATGTCCCTTCATAAAAAGACTCAAACTCCATGGTGGCTTTATCGGTTTCAATTTCTGCCAAAATATCACCCTCCTCCACTTTATCACCCACTTTCTTGAGCCAAGAAGCAACGGTACCTTCTTCCATGGTATCGCTTAGTCGGGGCATCGTAATTACTTCTGCCATAATTTATAGTTTATGAGGTAAAAATGGATAATCTTCTTGTTCGTATACGGCGTCGTACATCACATTTTTCTCTGGATAAGGTGATTCTTCTGCAAATTTTTCACATTCAATCACTAAATCCTTAACCCGCTTATCAATTACCTTTATTTCCTCTTCAGTAGCGTATTTCTTCTTGTAGATAGTATCCAACACATAACTAATGGGATCTTCTTCACGCATCTTTTCTACTTCTTCCTTGGTACGATAGTGTTGTGCATCACTCATAGAGTGACCACGATAACGATAGGTTCTTATTTCTAAGAAGGTAGGTCCTCCTCCTTTTCTTGCTCTAGATATGGCTTCATCCAATTCCTTGGCTACCACCTCTGGTTTCATACCATCTACCGGACGGCAAGGCATTTCATAACCCAATCCTAGTTTCCAAATATCTGTATGGTTCGCTGTACGTTCCACCGAAGTACCCATGGCATATCCATTGTTTTCAACACAAAATACTACGGGAAGGTTCCAAAGCATTGCCAAATTAAAGGTTTCATGCAACGAACCTTGACGTGTTGCGCCATCACCCATAAAAGTTAAAGTCACTCCGTCTCTTCCTGCATACTTATCTCCAAAGGCAAGGCCAGCTCCTAAAGGAATCTGCCCTCCAACAATACCATGACCTCCGTAAAAACCGTGTTCTTTTGAAAAAATATGCATAGAGCCTCCCAGTCCTTGAGAAGTACCTGTAGCTTTTCCATAAAGTTCGGCCATTACCTTCTTGGGATCAACTCCCATTCCAATAGGCTGAACGTGGTTTCTATAGGCCGTGATCATCTTATCCTTGCCTAAATCCATAGCGTGCAATGCTCCAGCTAAAACAGCTTCTTGACCATTATAAAGATGAAGAAATCCACGTACTTTTTGTTTGATGTATACTTGTGCAAGTTTGTCTTCAAACTTACGCCAGAAAAGCATATCCTCATACCATTGAAGATACGTTTGTTTGGTTATTTTTTTCATTGAATCAACTCTATATTCCTTCTGAAAAAAATTTTCAGAATAACAAAAATACTACATTCTAGGGGACTACAAAACCTCATTTTCTGAAAAAACCAGCGAAAACGTTATCGGGGAATTAATATTCTCTAGCTACTACAAATAGGAGTGGTCAAAAATTAGGGGAAGTAGGTCTTTTACCGAATTTGACTTTACCACTTTCCCGGAAGTGCCCATAAAAAATATGGGGATCGGAGTTTCTTGTTTCACCTCGTATTCTGCCAACGATTGTCTACAGGCTCCACATGGAGGAATAGGTACTGAAGTATTATGTTTTAAAGAGCCTGCTGTAATTGCTAATGCTACAAATGTTGCACCAGGATGGGTTGCGCCAGCATGAAACGCTGCTACCCTTTCTGCACAGAGTCCAGAAGGAAATGCTGCATTTTCCTGATTATTTCCTGTTACAATTATTCCAGAATCCAATAAAAGAGCTGCGCCTACCTGAAAATGCGAATAAGGCGCATAAGCATTTTTACGTGCTTCATGCGCCTTATCCATAAGTTTTTGAATATCTTTTGAAAGCTCCGAAACAGATTCGAAAACGTCTAGTTCTGTTTCTATCTTAAGCTTTTTCATTTTTAGTATTCGGAATACTCATCTCCAAAGTTGAAAGTAAGTCCAAAACGAAGCGTACCTTCTAATGGGCTTCTTACTTTTGAAGTTGAGAATAAGTAAGAAATATCGATGTTAATTGCCGTGTATCTAAATCCAGCTCCTAAGGATAAGAACTTTCTAGATCCTTTATCTTCGCTTTCATTAAAGTACCCTGTTCTAAAGGCAAATACATCTTGATACCAGTATTCTGCTCCTAAAGCCCAGGTAAATTCTTTTAGCTCTTCACCAAAACCATCTGGTGCATCTCCAAAGGAAGAGAACATTCCACTTACAAAACTCTCGTTATAAAAATCGTCATCTCTTGTAATGGCCCCATCACCGTTAGAATCACTAGGGGTAGGCACCAATAGTTTATTTACTTCTGCATTTACTCCTATCTTATTGTATTCGTCCAAGATGAAGTCAAAACCACCACCTAATCCAAGGTTGATAGGAAGACTGTTTTCTTGACCTGTTTCATCATACTTTAGTTTTGGACCAATATTGGAAACATTGAAACCTGCTCTCCAACGACCATCAAAATCGTTGTACGCAATTTCCTCACTCTGATAAAAACCAGCAACGTCTACTGCAAAAGAACCTGCTGCAGAAGCATCTTCATTGGCTGTTTGTAATTTGAGATCGGAACGAATGTAACGACCCGCTACCGCCATAGAAAAACGATCGCTTAATCGTAGTGCGTAGGAAACATCGAACGTTAATTCATTCGGCTTCACAATAAGTGGTTCTTGATCAAATGTTTCACGCAATTCAATTTCTCCATTGCTAAAGTATCTAAAGCTTGCTGCTACAGCACTTCGTTCATTCAATCTGTTATAGTAAGATATATTTCCTAGGAAGATATCATTTACAAGGTTACTTAAGTAAGGTGTATATGTTACACCAACCCCTTGCTTGGAAATAGCAAAAGCATATTTTGCTGGATTCCACTGTTGTGAAAAGGCATCGGCCGAAGTAGCTACTCCCATATCCGCCATACCGCCAGATCGTGCATCGGCAGCGATCAACAAGAAGGGCACTCCAGTAGTGATTACCCTATCATCTATATTACTTTCCTGGGCATTAGCCTTAACAATGATTAATCCTAGTAATAATGGAATAAAAAGTTTCTTCATGAGGTGTTAATTTTGAGCAAATATAATTGTAATTTTTAAAGGATGACCAGTTTTTCATATTTTTCGACCTGCTGATCAATTAACGGAGATTTCACTGTAAGCTTGTATACATACACGCCTTTTCCAATTTTATCTCCAAAGTCGTCCAGACCATCCCAAACGATTTCTCTAGAGAGGCCTCCATCGGAAACCACGGTCTGATTTATAGTTCGCACTACCTTTCCGGTCACTGTAAATATCTGTACCTGAACATCTAACATTTCAGAAGGACGGTTGTGTTCAAACCAAAATTCAGTATAGTTTACAAATGGATTTGGGTAATTAAGAACGCGCCTAATTTCTAATTGATTATCTCCAAAAACAATAAATTGAATCTCCGCTGTGGATGAATTGTTATACACATCCCAAGCTTTTAAGGTTAATGTATGCAATCCTTCTTCAAGGTTTCGCAACTTGTAATTGGCCGTTCCTGTTGTGAAATCATCTACTTCTGCCTGGTAATATTCGTTAAGGATGAAAGGGTTTGTTTCATCGCCATCTAAAGTAGCAACGATATCATGTCCTATTCCACTGGCTGTATTGATTCCGTTTTCATCAGAAAGTTTTGCTATGAGGTTGGGGGAATCATTGGTAATTCCTCCAGAAATGAACGATTCGTCATTCATGAAAAGTTGAATTTCCGGGCCTTGATTATCAGATGGAGCATTTTCGTTCAATCCACCTACCCGTATATCTAGGTTGAATCCAGTTTGATCTTCGAGTACATTATTTCGCTGGGCATATAAACTCACTTTTCCTTGTCCTACTGGGATTTGAATATCTCTTGGAACTACAAATTCAAATTCAAACTCTCCATTAATTACAGTAGCCTTTCCATTAAAAAGCACTTCTCCCAAGGTAATGAAGTCTAGGATAAGCAATTCGTCATTACTACCGGTAATCCCATCATTACCCAAGGTTTGTCTTATCACATTTTTATCAAACACCTTAGCTTCCAACACTCCATTATAATTGGTAAGTACATTGCCCGATTCGTCCAATACTTCACCACCCATTTTCACTTTACTCAGAGCCTCTAAAACAACGGTAGATTGGCTAATAGGTTCATCGTTTAATGTAGAAATACGAATACTTTGTTTTGGAAATGCCAAACGAAGTGCAGGGTCTCCCACATAAAACACAACTCGTTTATCACGGCTGTTAGTTAATTCGTTCTTTGTTAATCGAAGTGCTTCCGAAGGTGGTACGGGCACATCCCTATCGAAACCAAAAAGATGCTCGGCCAATTCTCGATTTACAGCTACACCTGTACTAATAAATATGGATCTAGTCGTTGTAATCAAGGCTACAGCACCACCTTCAGGGTTCCAATATGTAAGTTCTCCAGCAGTAATTCGTAAAGGATTATCAAACTTTGTAAACTCACAAGTAACCGTTACAATACATGGGTAACGGTTTTCATTTCTAAGGTTATTAGCAACACCTTTGGTATATATAAATTCGCTGGCTAAGCCATCCTCTCCTCCGTGCCCAAAATAGTTAAGAATTAACCCTCCAAGTTCTATTTCATTGATGATTTCTTCATTTACTTTAGGGTATCGATCTCCACCAGCCGAAGTTTCTTGTTGAAAGGCATCTGAATGGATCTTCTTCACATTTATATGTGGTTTCTCGTCTGAAATGCGATCTCCAATACCATCCAAGGTAACTTGTAAACTCTGAAATTCTCCAGCATTATCCACATCATCTGAAACCAAGACCAAATTATTCCTCCAGTTTCCATAGGAAGGTTGAAGTGAATAATTAATGGCTTTATCTACCATAGAATTTGCCAAAGACACTTCGTCTGCCAATATGCGGCCTACTGCAATATCCAAGAGATCTCTAACCCTCATCATTCCATCACCTTGATCCCCATCTATCCCCGTATCCATCATTCCAAAGAAATCATCAGACATATAGGAATCTAAAGAATCATCACTTTCCACAACATGGAAAGAAGGCACGATATTGTTATTATTAGCCAATCGATCTTTCATATCGACTGAGGTATCACCAAAAAGGCACAGATATTTAATCCTATCATTTTCAGAAGAGGCATTTTCATAGATATATCTCACCAGGTTTCTAATAGCACCTATATCTTGCTTCCCAGAACTGAACTCTTCATATATTTTTTCGGTAGTAGCTACCTTAACTCTTAATCCACTTACATTTTTATGATGATTTGCTAATCTTAGCGCTGGTTGAATAAGGAAAGAAGGTGTTACAATAAGATAATCTATATCCTGAAAATTTCCAGAATTATCATTAAAGATGGTCCCTTTTAAATCTTGATTCGCTACTCTGGTCTCACGTCCTTTGGTGGGTAAAAAATAATCACTTGGATTAACAGCTACATATTGCCTTACTTCTCCTAAATTTACCTTGAAACCAAAGCTCCCATCACCATTTTCATTGGAAACCGAAGTGATGATCTGTGGGTTGGTTACATCCCAAACTTGACTGAATTGTGATGCATTGCTTAATTGATATGCTCCAATTCCTGATTGACTTCCAACATCATTATTTCGGAACATTAACTGCCCATCAACCCCCATTAAACGACGAACAGCCTCGATATTGATATAATCCAAATAACCTACACTGGAAGGATTTCCCGAATTTATGTATTCCAAATCCACAACCACATTATCTGTTGAAGCAGGGAATTCACCATTAAAAGAATCAGTACTCAATAATCCAGTAGGGCTATTAGCTATAGAGGGGAACGTTAATGGGTTCAGACTTGTAGAATTTATGGAAAGTGTCATACTTGTTGCAACCTCTGCGGTAGCAACTGCCTTTATATTGATATTCATGGGTTCCCCAACTATATTAGGAAACGTAAACTCATAAGATTGTTGGCTTTCTATATCAAATCTATTCCCAAACCAACTCCTACCTACTTTAGTTGGACTAAATTCGTCTATTTCATGGTATTGATAATCATGAAAGGTATCAATAACCGTAGTCGCATTTCCAGAAGGCTCTACCATAGGTTGCACACGAAGTCCTTGTGAACCGCCTGCCGTAACATAATAGTATGATTCTTCACTATATGGATTCAAGTTCGTTCCATTTTCACTAAAACTCTTGTCAGAACGTGCATCTACATAAGTTCCGTAGAACAATATAAAGTCTCCATTGTCAAAACTACCATCTGCTTCTCCTACCACCTGAATAGCATTTTCGGGAAGATCCAAATTGGGATTGTCCCTATTTAGCAACGGTAGAGGTTTGCCACCATGTCCATAAACCTTAATAGTTCTTGGATCAATATTATTGGTATTCATACCAAGGTCATTCAAAAAAGACTTGGTGATTTGATGCACTCCTGTTTTCTCTACTTTAAATTTAAACCACTCACCTGTGGCCAACACAGAATTTTGTATGGCTACTCTATTACCTCTATTTCGCCCAGTTTTATAACTATAATCCACCGAAAAAGAGCGAATTTTCCTAAGTTGTCCATTTACATTAACAATAGGAGAAATAAAAACTGTTGTATAAATAATGTCCCGCCCATAGGAACTTTCGATACTGAAAGTAGGCTTTGAAGGGGCTTGTGATCTATTTATTTTTTTTAATTCTGAAGGGGTAGGATTTCCATAAACTATATTGGATACCTGAATGGAGTTTGGATTGGCAAAAGCCTTATCCTTCCATCGATAGCTAAAAACCTGCTCATCTTCTTTTAAAACAAGGTTAAGTGACGAAAGTCTTTTATCCTTTTCAATTTTATCACTTTCAATCTTTTGAGAGGAGGATGATATTTTATGGTCATCATCCCAATATATGGTAACATCTTGCTTTTGGGCATATATAGCAACGCCTAAACCTATAAAAAATAGAAGGAGTAATTTTCTCATCATAACAAATAACGCTCTAAAGATACACTTAGTATAGAGGATTTTTAAACTTTATTTTACAATTTTTGTAAGCGAATAATAAATTTGAAAGAGGAACGTTACAATCTTGGTCGAATTACAAACAGCAGTCATTACAGTGCATAAATATTAAAATATTATTGCTCTTTTATCGTTAATTACTATATTGCGAACCCAATTTTTTCATATTTGAAACTATGAACTTAAGAAAGAACCTATTTTCTAAGCTATTCTTAGCAGCTACTGTTATGTCCCTAATGGTAGGTTGCAGTAAATCCAGAGATTACAATAATAGCTCAAGGGCCACTGGCTGGCAAATGAACTCCAAAGAAGGAGGTTTCCAGTACAATCCCAAAGCAAAAGAACAAGAAACCGGACCAGGACTTGTATTCATAGAAGGTGGTACCTTTACTATGGGTAGAGTTCAGGATGACCCCATGCACGATTGGAATAACAGTCCAAATCAACAGCACGTTCAGTCATTCTATATGGATGAAACTGAGGTTACAAACCTTATGTATCTGGAGTACTTGGATTGGATTAAGGAAGTATTTCCTCCGTCAGACGAACAATACCGACGCATTTACGAAGGTGCCGTTCCAGACACTTTGGTATGGAGAAACCGTTTAGGTTATAATGAAGTTATGACCAATAACTACCTTCGCCATCCTGCATACGCTAACTATCCTGTAGTTGGAGTAAGTTGGGTACAAGCGGTAGAGTTCAGTAACTGGAGAAGTGACCGTGTAAACGAATTGATATTAGAACAAGAAGGATTCACCACCCGAGGAGCCCGCTATGACGTGGAGCCTGGTGAAACTTTCAGTACTCAAACTTATTTGAACGCTCCCACCATGTCATATGGAGGTAATGATTCCATTACCCGAGGAGGAAAACGTTCAGAATCTCTACTAAAAAGAAACGAAGATAGTACCAACCTATACGTACAACGTAAAGATGGATTGTTATTACCTTCTTACAGACTGCCTACCGAAGCTGAATGGGAATATGCTGCTTTGGGTCTTGTTGGACTAAGAAATTACAATGTATATAGAGGTAGAAAGAAATACCCATGGGATGGACAGTATACCCGTTCTGGGAAGAGAAGATCTCGTGGAGACCAATTAGCTAACTTCAAACAAGGTGATGGAGATTACGGTGGAATTGCAGGATGGAGTGACGATGGTGCCGATATCACTGCCGAAATCAAATCCTATGAGCCTAATGACTTTGGTCTGTATGACATGGCAGGAAATGTGGCAGAGTGGGTAGCTGATGTATACCGTCCTATTGTTGATGATGAGTTTAACGACTTTAACTACTATAGAGGTAATGTCTATACAAAAAATGCTATTGACCAAGATGGAAAGGTAAAAGTAGTTACTGCAGATTCTATTGTTTACGATACTCTTAGTAACGGAAAAATAGTAGCTCGTAACCTTCCAGGTGAAATTTACCAAGTAGAAGTAGATGAAAACGAAACATACCTAAGAACCAATTTCTCTACTGCGGATAATCGTGACTACCGTGATGGAGATAAGCGCTCTACTCGTTACTACCAATCTTTTGGAAGTGAAGATGAAGAAGAAGATCTAGATGATGCCAAGAGAATGTATAATTCCCCACGTCACAGTGTGACTGCTGGAGACACACTTTCTGGTGACCTGAACCGTCAGTATGACAAATCTTCAACAAGAACTACTTTAATAGACAATCAAGTACGTGTTTACAAAGGAGGTTCATGGAGAGATCGTGATTACTGGTTAGACCCAGCCCAGAGACGCTACTTCCCACAAGATATGGCAACTGACTACATAGGGTTCCGTTGTGCAATGTCTCGTGTAGGATCTAAATCTCAAAAGGCAAAACGCCCAAGACACTAAATTCAAATAGTTTCAATATACAGAAACCCTCTGATCGTTCTTCAGAGGGTTTTTTTGTACCTTTATTTTTTACAAAAAAACCGAATTCCATTGAAAATAGATCAATTGTATCAACACTATCTAAGAAGTAGTGGCATCTGTACTGACACACGAAAAATAACCCCTCAATGCCTGTTCTTTGCCCTAAAAGGAGATAACTTCAATGGAAACACCTTTGCACAGGAGGCATTAGACCAAGGGGCATTAAAGGTTGTTATTGACGATATTAGGTATCATAAAAATACAGGAGAAACCATTTTGTGCAGAGATTCATTGAAACTTCTTCAGAAACTGGCACACCATCATCGTATGCAATTAAAATTACCCATTATTGCATTGACGGGAAGCAACGGGAAAACCACTAGTAAAGAACTCATCAACACTGTGCTTTCCAAAAAATTCAATACCACTGCTACCATTGGAAACCTAAACAACCATATAGGCGTTCCCCTAACGCTTCTAACTATGACCTCAGAAACTGAAATAGGTATTGTAGAAATGGGAGCCAATCATCTAAAAGAGATTGAAACTCTCACCCAAATTGCAGCACCAGATTATGGATACATTACCAATTTTGGGAAAGCACATTTGGAAGGGTTTGGTAGCTTAGAAGGAGTTATTCTTGGAAAATCTGAGCTTTACAAAGATATTAATGATCGCAACAAATTGGTTTTTGTAAATGGGAACGACCCTAAGCAAATGGAACTAACCCAAAGCATGAATCGGCAGGTTTTTGGAAAAGATGGAACCGATTGCCCCGTACAGTTATTGGAAAGCTCAGGACCGCTTCTTATAGGTTTTAAAGGGTTGCAAATACAAAGTAACCTTATAGGCGTATATAATTTCCACAATATAGCAGCCGCTATAGCCATAGGAGCCTATTTCGAAGTATCCCCAGCAGCAATAAAGGATGCTATCGAGGCATATGTGCCTAATATGAATAGATCTCAACTCATTGAAAAGAAAGGACATCATATCATTTTAGATGCCTACAATGCTAATCCTACGAGTATGATGGCTGCACTTGAAAACTTCAAACAAACTCGAGGTAACTCTAAGATTATGATTCTTGGAGATATGTTTGAGTTGGGACCAACTGCAACTCATGAACATCAAAGTGTTGTCGATTTTTTAAAGGAAAATCCTTTTGGAAAGTCCTACTTACTAGGAGCTCACTTTTTTGATACTGAAAATCACTCCGAAGAAACCAAAATATTTAAAACCTTTGAAGATTTTAAGACTTCAGGTATTATAAAAACCCTTCCTCCTAGTACCATCTTAATTAAGGGTTCTCGAGGCATGGCATTAGAACGTATATTGGAATTATTATAATATGGACAAGAAGAAGCCTGATCAAGTTGTATTTAATGAAGAGGAACAATCGTATGATGCTTCCCTAAAACCGTATGCTACCGGTGTAGGTGCCCCAAGGATTACGACTCTAGACACCACAACTTGGAAAAACACCAATATAGACAAGGTCAATAAACAAGTTCAGGCACGCTATGATGAACTGAAAGTTCAATTTGATAGGCTTATAGAACAATTTGAGTACAACAATTTGGTATATCAGGCTAAATTCAATTTTGAACCTATTGTAGGACAAACCTATCACCTTTACAAAGACTCTAAGGAACAATCTTTCCTATCTTTAATAAAACCCAACGAATGCAATTTTAACCATCTTGGAACCTTCAGGTTGAATGCAGACAAGATGTGGGAAAAACTATAACACATGAAAACAATCTCCTTAATTACAACCCTTCTATTTGCTACATCTCTTTTTGCTCAACAAAAGGACTATTCGCAAATAGATATCCTAATGAATACCCTTTATGAAGTAATTTCTGGCCCTGCAGAAGAAGAAAGGGATTGGGACACTTTCCATGAATTATTTCATGAAAAGGCTCTTTTGGGCCCTACCCGAAAGAATAAAGAAGGCATAGTTAAGTTTAATCCCATTACCCCAGAACGTTATGTGGAGCTTAGCGCTCCCCTAATGCGTAAAAATGGTTTTTTTGAAGAAGAACTTGCTAGAAAAACAAAAGTCTACGGAGGCATTGCTCAGATCTTCTCAGCTTATCAATTTCGATTTGAACCCGAAGGCCCTGTAAAACAACGTGGAGTAAATAGTATTCAACTCATCTTTAAGGAAGGTAGATGGTACATTACTCAAATATTTTGGCAAGACGAAACAAAAGAATACCCATTACCGGATTGGGTCGAAGACTAATAACTTCATAGAGACGATCTTCTGTATTGGCAACATCCGTTCTTAATTATTTCTCCCAAGGTCCATTTCTAGTTACTGGAACAAAGGACTCCTTTCCTTCCTTTTCAGCAGATTTATCGTAACGGAAAAGACCTTTCCAACCTCCAATCCAGAATCGTCCTTCTTTGTCTTCAAGCATGGAAAGCACCCCTCCACTCATAAGGCCTTCTTCTTCATGAAAATTCACAAACGATTTTCCATCGAAACGGTATATACCATGGTTTTCGACAGCAAACCATATGTCCCCGTCCTTATCTTCATAAAACCCACCAGCTTCAACACCCTCAACCTCACCATCTTTTGTGAAATTGGTAAATGACTCTCCATCGTAAAGACTTATTCCTCCAAACATAGTTGCTATCCAAATATTACCTTTACTATCTTCCATAATTTGCGACACCCTGTTGTCTGGCAATCCGTTCTCGGTCGTAATAAGTGTAAAGGGATCTTCCCCTTCCTTGGCAGATGGATTATATATACTAACCCCAAAACCATCGGTTCCAAACCACATATACCCTTTACTATCTTCCATGATCGCTGTAACCCTCTTGGGCGAAAGTACTGGATCGGGATCTTCTACTTTAGCACGACGAATTTCAAATGGTGTAAATGCATTATCCCCATCAAACTGGACAACACCGTTTATAGTACTTATCCAAAATTTATCATTTCGGTCTATTACCAAGGCAAAAAGATCGTTGTTGTTATCGCCCACTTTAACTGGGTAATTGGAAAAAGACTCCCCGTCATATTTACTAAGACCTCCATAAGTACAAAACCAAACATTTCCATCTTTATCTTCTGCAATTTCATTGATTCTACCACCGCCTATACCATGTGTTTCAGAGATATAGTTTATTGTATCACCATCGTACCGAATGACCCCATAATGATTAGTGCCAAACCATAAATTGCCCCTACTGTCTTCAAATATATTTCGAACCCAATGGCTCAATTGCCCATCGTAATACATAGGCAAACCCGTTTGATTATAGATGGCATTGGTATCCATTGCAGAAAGTGGATCCATAAATACTTGAGAAGATGTATTGGGTTCCGTATTATTTTGAAACGATGTATTGTCTTTGTCCTGTCCTTTACAGGAAATAATAAAGATGGAAAACAACACAATAAAATAGAGAGAAGTTCCTGAATACTGTTTTTTCTTTGCAATTTCTTTCATGACATGAATATAAGGCATTTTACCATAATCTTTTAGGGTTCAATAAATTAAAATCCCGACACATTTCTGCATCGGGATGTTGCTTGTTGTGGGTCATACTGGATTCGAACCAGTGACTTCCACCCTGTCAAGGTGACACTCTGAACCAACTGAGTTAATGACCCAAAAAGCGATTAGCTAAAATACAAATTACAAATGCCATGTAGATTATATCTCTAAAGAAAACTCCACTTTCGAAACTTGTGGAGCAAAGAGTTGCGAGTAGTCCATTACATTCTCAACTCCATCCATCTTACACAACAACTCGATAGCTGCACAAAGTCCGGTAAACAACACATCTCTATCTTTAGGGTTCTTCGGTTTTTTACTGTTGTGCCTTAGTGGCAATCCGTAACCGCAACCTTTCAAAAAAGCTGCTTCAATCTTCAACAATTCCTGAGGGGTATATCCCGCAAACCTTCTGCCAAGATTTTGATGTATAAGACCAATATAATTTAAACGCAACGAACCATGATCATCTGCTAAATACCTCCAAGATTCGGTATTATCTAAAATATTGCCCACTGCACATTGCTGGCAACATTCGGGATGCAGGGTTTCGGAATGAAATGCTGCGTATAATTTCTGAATAGCGTTTTCAAATCTTTGGGGTGCTTTCATAACAACAGTCTTTGTATAAAAATACAAATTTTGGCAGCTATTTTCTTGTAATGGATGTTAAATTGACTGTCACTCTATTTTCCTTGATTGTAATGGAAATCTTGACTGTTTAGGAAATAAAAAAATCCCGATACAAAAATGTATCGGGATTCTGTTTTGGTGTGGGCGCTGAGGGATTCGAACCCCCGACCCCTTGGGTGTAAACCAAGTGCTCTGAACCAACTGAGCTAAGCGCCCTCGCTGTTAGCGGATGCAAATATAAGGCAGTTTTTATTTCTCGCAAACAAAACCATCAAAAAAATCACAAAACTTCAGCCACAACAAATGTACTTCCACCTACGTAAATAATGTCTTCTTTATGAGACTCTTTCAATGCTGTTGTAAAGGCTTCTTTTACTGTATCATAGGCTTTTCCCTGCAAACCAAACTTCTTTGCTTCAGACTTCAATATTTTTACATTTAACGCCCTGCTAATATCTGGCTCGGAAAAATAGTACTGTGCCGACTTTGGAAACAATGCCAAAACCCTATCTAGGTCTTTATCACTCACCATTCCCAACACAATCCGTAAGTCACGAAAATGTTCCTTGTTAAGCTGACTCATGGTAAGCATTAACCCTTCCTTATTATGAGCCGTATCGCAAATGACCTTAGGTTGGTCTTGCAACACTTGCCATCGTCCTAATAAACCTGTATTCGCAACCACATGGGACAAACCTTCTTCCATATTCTTTTTTGAAATCCTCCACCCTTTATCTCTAAGCAGTCCTAAAGCGACCAAAGCAGTGCTTTGATTTTTTTTCTGATACTCTCCTTTCAAATCACACGGGAACAAATCCAATTTTTCTTCTTCAGCAAAGTAAATAGTTGAGTTCTTCTCTTTAGAAACAGCTTCAAACACAGGACGGGTTTCTTCAAGGGCTTCCCCTATAACAACTGGGGTTTCCTTTTTAATGATTCCAGCTTTTTCCTTGGCAATGGAAGGTAAATCATTTCCTAGAAATTGGGTATGATCCAGTCCAATATTAGTAATCACTGAAACTTCCGGCAACACAATATTGGTACTATCTAAACGACCTCCCAATCCAACTTCGATAACTGCAATATCTACTTTTTCTTTTCTGAAATAATCAAAAGCCAAACCCACTGTCATTTCAAAAAAACTTAGTTGATTGGCTTCAAAAAAAGGTTTATGCTTTTTAATAAAAGAAGAAACAGATCGTTTGGAAATCATCTTTCCATTAATCTTGATTCGTTCCCTGAAATCTTTAAGATGTGGTGAAGTATACAGCCCAACTTTATAACCAGCAGCTTGAAGTACCGATGCCAACATATGGCTTGTTGATCCTTTACCATTAGTTCCTGCCACATGAATACACTTCCATTCATTTTCAGGATGATCTAGGTACTCGGCCAGCTTCCAGGTATTGGACAAATCTGCTTTGTATGCTGCTTTCCCTATGCGTTGATACATGGGCAACTGTGCATACAGCCAATCTAAGGTTTCTGAATACGTGATGATCTTACTGTTTGACTATTTTACAATCAATCGTTTTACGGCTTTATTCCCTTCTTGAATGATTTTTATATAATACACCCCAGAAGACAATCCCGAAATATCCAAACGTCCAACATCCAGATTTTTAGACGGCATCACTACTCTTCCTAAGGCATCGTAAACAGAAATTTCTATCGTTCTTGACGTATCTTGAAGAGTTATGTTTACCACATCTGAAGCTGGGTTGGGATATATTGCAATAGATGTTTCGAAGTCAACATTGGTTGTATTAAGAACATCATTAGCTATATCTACTTTGTATGCAGAACGGCCATAGGTTGCAGCATACAGATACTCGTCACCTTCGTGGATATGCATGTCCGTAACTACCACTGGTGGCATATTATCTCCAAATGGAGCCCAGTTAGCCCCATTATCTGCACTGGCAAACACACCAACATCAGTTGCGAGGAACAGGTTCCCATAGCTGTCTTTTACAATGTCATTAATTGGAATATCTGGCAAAGTAGTACTAATATCTATCCAATTGGCTCCAGCATCTTCAGTACGGTACACATGTCCAAAGTCTTCACCATATCTGTATCCGGAAAAGGTAACATAAAACGAGTTGGCGTCTTCTCGATCTACCAACACCTTGGTTACCCAACGATCAGGTAAGGTTCCCGAAACATTGTTCCAATTTGCCCCAGCGTCTTGGGTAATCCAAACATTCCCATCATCCGTTCCAGCAATAATAGTATTGCTATCCAAAGATGAAACATCAAAAGATATAATAGTTCCAAAGGTAAGGTTACCTCCTCCTGAACCATTGGTTAGATCTGGGCTTATAGCCGTAAAGCTACCTCCCGCATTTGTACTTTTATACAATTGATTGGCTCCATAATATACCGTTTGGGAATCGTTAGGATCTAAAAGTATTGGGGTATCCCAGTTTTTTCGATTTCCTGGAGTTGGCAATCCTTGAAAATTAGCAGCATCGTCAATAGATTTACCCCAGTTTCCGTTTTGGGAAAGTGCATAAATGACATTGGTATCTGTAGGATCTACCAAAGGCTGGAATCCATCTCCACCAAAAATAGACTGCCAATCGTTCAAACTACCAGTCGTTGTACGAATGGTGTTGTTGTCTTGTGCTCCACCATATATTTTATTGGAGTTTTGCGCATCTACATGGAACCTATAAAATTGTGTAATAGGAAGTGTGAGATCTTTCACAGAAGAAGCTCCGTCATTAGAACTTTTATAAAAACCTCCATCATTTCCTAACAACACCTCTCCACCAGTACTTGCATTAAAAGCCATTGCATGCTGATCTACGTGTACACCTGGAAATGCTGTAGCCCATGAATTTCCACCATCAATGGACTTTTCTACCACAAAATCGACATTATAAATGGTGTCTTCATTGTTAGGATCCACAAAAATTCCACGGAACCACCAATGGAATCCAACATTGGTCAATTGGCTGGAATTAACCTCAACCCATGAGTCCCCTCCATCTGAAGTTCTATAAACTCCTTGAATACTTCCGTTGGCATCTGCATAGCGAGCGTACAATACATTGGGATTGGATTGTGAAATATCGATACTAATTCTTCCTTTATCATCTGGATTGCTTGGTAAACCATTGGTCATTTCTGCCCAAGTAGCTCCACCATCTGTAGAACGGTGCAACCCAGAACCAGCTCCTCCATAGTCTCTAAATTGAGGACGACGTACCCGTTCCCAAGTTGCAGCATAAACAATATTTCCATCATTTGGATGAATGGCCATATCTATAGCACCTGCTATATTGCTTACAAAAAGAACTTGATTCCAAGTTGTTCCTCCATCAGTTGTTCTATATACGCCTCGATTATTATCATCTCTAAATAATGGCCCCATGGCAGCCACTAGAATAGTGTTATCATCGTCTGGACTAATTACAACTTTACCTATGCTTCCTACATCAGGCAGGCCTTTACTTTCCCAGGTAAGACCCCCATCCTCACTTTTGTAAATTCCATCTCCATCATACGCTAAAGAACCTCCTCCTGCATTTACTTCTCCCGTCCCTACCCAAATCACATCGGTATCGCTTTTTAAAATTTCAATATCGCCTATGGATAAGGCTCCTTCATTATCAAAAATAGGGTTCCATGTTGCTCCTGCATCAGTGGTTTTAAAAATACCTCCAGACGCGGCACCCACATAATAAGTTTGTGCCTGATCTATTGGAATTTCAATATCTGTAATCCGCCCCCCCACATTAACGGGTCCAGCAAATTCCCAGACGGCAGCTTGAGCACGGTTTTGATTTTGTTTTTTCCATGCAATAGCCTCTGTATAAGCTGATGTTTTTATTTCACCAGTTGGATAAGCACGTTGCATAAACATGAAATCGTGTGGAGTTTCCTTAGCTATCACCTCTGAATTTTTTGTGCTTGAATTCTCGGCGCAACCTATCAAAATAAGGCACAACACTAACAAGGGGGTAAATTTTTTCATAACATCTAATTTTTGTTAAATATACTAAAATCGCATTTGAAAAAACTTGAATTTTGAATGCAACACACTCCCTACCCTAAGTAATTCCATATCTTTGCATACACTATTTTCCCTTCCGTATTGTTAAGAGGTATTGTTTACATTCTAATTGCCACATTCGCCTTTGCTTGGATGAATCTCTTAGCTCGCTATCTTTCTGAAATGCACCCTTTACAAGTTGTGTTTTTTAGAGCGCTAGGAACCTTCGCATTTATCTTTCCATATATGCTTTACAAACGGATTCCAATTATTGGAAAGGAAGTTTTCTGGTTGAGCGTGAGAGGAATTATTGGCTTCATTTCATTGGCTGCTTTTTTTATGGTCATTCAAAGAATCCCTTTAGGATCGGCAATCTCCATACGATATATAGGACCCGCTTTTAGTGTGATTTTGGCTGTCATCTTTCTGAAGGAAAAGGTAAAACCTTTACAATGGTTCTGCTTATTTATAGCAATTGTAGGGGTTTTCATTTTGAAAGGAGCTGATTTAAGGATTGATGAAGGGAGTTTTCTCTTGGCTTTATTATCTGCTGTTTTAGTAGGTGCTGTTTTTACTTTGGTACGTTACCTTGGTCCGAAAGAACACGCACTCACCATTATCAATTATTTTATGGTCACTTCTATCATTGGCAGTCTGTTCTTTATTAATAACTGGCGAATGCCAGAAGGGAATGAATGGACTTGGGTGATCCTTATTGGAATCTTTGGACTTGTAGGACAGGTATTTATGACTCGTGCCTTTCAATTGGCAGACACCAACACTATTGCTCCTTTTAAATATATGGAGCTAATATATGCTTTAGGCTTAGGACTTATTTTTTTAGATGAAGACCACAGCTATATAGCATTGTTAGGAATGTTATTGATCATCATAGGAATGGTACTGAATGTATATGCTAAAAATGGCTCCCAAAAATCAGAAAAAGAAGACTAATTGGAAAGGGTAAAATTGTAGATAATCTTACCTATTTGTTTTGCCGGCGCGTTCGTATCTGAATTAAACTTAGTTGCCAAGGCATTCGCTTTAGCCTTATCTAGGAGACACTTGGTATTGTTTGTGGTTCCTCGTACTCCAGGAACTGCTTTTAAAACCCTTCCAGAGCGATCTACTTCAATACTCACTACCACCTTTCCTTCTTCGTCACAATCTGGCGGATCCTTAGGTTTATTTAGGGGTTTTCTTCCGCCCAACAGATAATTTCCATCTCCATCCAGTCCTTTACCCGTTCCGTAATAGCTCTTGGCATTAGGATCTCCGTTAGGATCTCCTTTATCTCCATCTCTATTATCGTTTCCTTCACCCCCTTGAGCCTTTCCATCTTTTTTAGGGCCATTTATTAAACTTGAAAGGGCATCTGTGGTAGATTTATCTGGTTTAGGCACCACCTTTTTAGGAACTTCTTTTTTAGGTTCCTCCTTAGGAGTTTCTTTTACTTCTTCCTTCTTCTTTTTCTCCTTCTTAATTACAGGAGCATCTCCACTATCCTGGGTAACCACCTCTTCTTTAATTTCCGCTTTAGTTTCGGGAACAGGTTCTGGTGTGGTTTGCTTTGGAGCAGTTTTTATAGGTTCGGTAGGTTGTACATTTCCTTTGCCATAATTTGTAGTACCAAAATTAACAGCAATACCGTCTTCTGGTGGTGGATCTAAATATGTAAAACCAAATAACAACAAAAGCAAGAGAATGATCACATGTAAGATTACCGTGATGGTCATACTTTTCCGCTTATGTTTTGTATCTACTAAACTCATTGAGTTAATATATTCTACTATATGTTTCCTTATACAATTACTATACCCTAATTAATTGGGTCTAACGGCCAATACTACCTTAAAGTTGTTCTTATTGGCTATATCCATAACAAATACTGCGTCTTCAATGGGCACACCTTCTTCTGCCCTAAGAATAATGGTAGGTTCTTCCTGTCCTGCTAGTACACTTCTCAGTTCCTTCTCTACACCATATTCACTTACCCGCTCTTTATTCACATAATAGGCGCCGTCTTTTGTAATACTTACAGAAGCCTTTTGTTGATTGGTAGACTTTCCTTTTGCTTTTGGCAATATAAGGTCTAAGGCATCTGGAGTAATGGCAGGAGATGTCAATAGGAAAAACACCAACAGCAAGAATACAATATCGGTCATGGAACTCATACTAAATTCCGGACTTACTTTATTTCTACCTCGCAAATTCATTATGCAGGTTCGTTTAATAGATCCAAGAAATCTACAGCGGTAGCTTCCATCTGGTGAACTACTTTATCTGTTTTAACCACCAAATGATTGTATCCCATATAAGCAATGATGCCTACAATTAGACCTGCTACGGTTGTAGTCATGGCAGTATAGATACCTTCTGCCAAACTTCCCATTTCGGCCTGTCCACTACTGGTTGCTAGTTGATGGAATGCTAACACCATTCCAATTACTGTTCCCAAGAAACCAATCATAGGTGCAGCACCTGCTATAGTTGCTAAAATGCTTACATTTTTTTCCAGTTTGTAGACCTCTAAACGACCAGCATTCTCAATAGCTGTATTAATATCTTCTAAAGGGCTTCCTATACGGGAAATTCCTTTTTCGGTAAGGCGTGAAACAGGACTGTTTTGTTGCATACAAAGGACCTTTGCTCCCTGAATGTTTCCAGTAGCTACATTGTCTTTAATCTGACTCATGAAGTTATTATCCATCTTAGAAGCTGCCTTTACAGCAAACAATCGTTCAAAATAGATATAAACAGCTACAAACAACAAGACAAAAAGTACAATGATAATGACTTGTCCAGCAACACCCCCATTCATAAGGAGTTCCATTAAGGAAAGCGTTTTCTCAACTGATTCGCCTTCAAGATTTTCTGCAGCTTGTTCAGCTCCATCTTGGAAAAAGTGATTTAGCATAAATATGGTAATTTAAAGGATAACGGGTTAAGTTTTCAGAAATTGTAGGGCACTCTAAAAAACAAAAGCTTTAAAAACAAGGAATACTGCTGCTCCAGCCAGAAATCCTAAAAAGGCTAGCCATGCTACTTTTCTTAGGTACCAAATGAAATCGATTCGCTCCATTCCCATGGCTGCAACCCCAGCTGCTGAACCTATAATAAGCATACTTCCTCCCGTTCCTGCAGAATAGGCGATGAAATGCCATAGCGGAGAATCTATTGCTTCTGAATACATTCCTATAGAAGCTGCTACCAACGGTACATTATCAATAATAGCAGAGAATACCCCCAACAACATAACCACCACATCTTGGTTTGGAATAGCACTTTGCAAGACTTCAGCTAGATAACGAAGGGTTCCTACAGGGTCACCATTTTCGGCCACTCCATAAACCAAACTTTCCAATCCTGCCACGGCCATTAAAATCCCCAAGAAGAAAAGAATACTAGAAATTTCTATTCGGGATAAGGCTTTATGCGCAGAATATAGATGCCTGCGCTCTTTACTGAAATCCTCTTCTGGATGAATATATTCTGAGACGAGCCACACCACACCCAACGCTAACATCATCCCTACATAAGGAGGCAAATGTGTTAAGGTTTTAAAAACAGGTACTGAAACTATCATCCCTAAACCAAGGAACAGCATCGTACGGCTACTCAATAACTTTTCGGCAGCTAAATCTTCGGTGGTATCTACCTCAATATCTCCTTTAAAAGGTTTTAAGAAACTGGCAATCCAGAAAGGGATTATAAAACAGGCGATCGATGGAAGTACTACCCATTTAATAAGTCCCCCTGCAGTTACCTTCTTGGCAATCCATAACATCGTAGTTGTCACATCTCCAATAGGTGACCACGCACCTCCTGCATTGGCCGCAATAACAACCATAGCTGCAAACCAAAGCCTTTCGTTCTTGTTCTGTATGAGCTTTCGCAATAAGGTGACCAATACAATCGTAGCGGTAAGGTTGTCAATAATAGCAGAAAGTATGAAAGCCAAGATTCCAATAATCCATAGTAATTTCTTCTTGCTTTTGGTTCGTACGGCTCCCTTCAGCACTTCAAAACCTCTGTGAAGATCAATAATCTCTACAATAGTCATAGCACCAATAAGAAAAATGAGAATCTCTGCCGTCTTCCCTAAATGGTGTAATAATGTATTTTCGAATCCATGTTCGGCTTCTTCTCCACCTGAAAGGAAACTGAATACCTGATCATGGGTATCTATAACGTTGAACCACCCTTTTTGGAATCCTACCGCAAGAAGTGCCCAAATTAAGGCTGCCATAATTAAAGCAGGTACTGTTTTATCAAGTCGTAAAGGGTGTTCTAGAGTAATGGATAAATAGCCAATAACAAAAACGAGAATGATGATTGATTCCATAGAAAGGATTGAATTTGCAAGTCAGTTTATGAAATCTAAAAATAGGTATTTAGATTTAATAACCATAAAAAAATCCCGCTCAATGGCAGGATTTTTTTGCGTTAGGTCGATTTGCACTAATAATACCTTTATAGCAACTCATTCAATGCAATTTCGAAAGCAGTTTTGCTAATATTTTTTTTGGTACTATTGTGATCGAAAGTATTTTTTATGGCATTTTTTATAGTCATGGACGTATCGTTGAAGATTGCGTCATCAGTCATATGTACTTTACGTTCCATAAAATAGGCAAAAACTCGTGCCATCCCACAATTGGAAATGAAATCTGGAATAAGACTCACGCGTTCATCTGTATATTCCATGATAGGTCCAAAGAAAATTTCTTTGTCAGCAAAAGGCACATTAGCTCCGCAACTTATGACCTCTAAGCCAGAATCTATCATTTGCGAAATCTGTTCTTTTGTAATAAGTCGTGAAGCAGCACAAGGCGCAAAAATTTCAGTAGGTATGGCCCAAATTCTTTGGTTAATCTCCTCAAAAGGAATCATATCTTTTGCCACCAAAGTGTTTCCGTCTTTCTGCAGAAAAAGCTCTTTGATTTCTTCAAAGGAAAAACCTTCTTCATTAATGACACCTCCCACACGGTCTATTATCCCTACTATTTTTGCCCCCATTTGAGACAAATAATAAGCAGCAGCAGCTCCTACATTACCAAAACCTTGCACAACTGCTCTTTTTCCTTTTATTTCCCCACCATAGATTTCATAGTAATGATTTACAGCTTCGGCAACTCCATAACCCGTAATCATATCGGCCACCGTATACTTTTGCGAAACATCTGGAGAATAGTTGGTATTTTCCAACACCTTAATCACTCCATGACGCAACTGCCCTATACGATTAATTTTATCGGCTTCAGTAGGCGTAAAATGTCCGTTAAAAACTCCTTCTTGGGGATGCCATACTCCACTTTCTTCAGTAATAGGAATTACCTCGTGGATTTCATCTACATTAAGATCTCCTCCTGTCCCATAATAAGCTTTCAATAAAGGAGAGACTGCTTTGTACCAGCGCTCCAACACTCCTTTTTTACGAGGGTCCCTGGGATCGAAATTGATTCCAGATTTAGCACCACCAATAGCAGGTCCAGAAACAGTGAATTTCACTTCCATGGTTTTAGCCAGAGAAAGGACTTCATTTTGGTCCAACCCGGGACGCATGCGTGTACCACCTCCAGCAGCACCACCGCGTAAAGAATTAATAACCGTCCAACCTTCTGCTTCGGTCTCCTGATCCTTCCAATGAAACACAATCTCGGGTGCTTTCTGCTCGTATTTTTTAAGTAGTTCTTTCATAGGTTTTTGTAAAGTGTCGCAAAGATAGGAAAGTGTGTTATTTATTCTTTAAAACTATAAGATTAAGCTTCAAATTATTTCACAAAAAGCAATACCTTAGAGTCATCATATGATGGAAGAAAGCTATTTAAACAGTGTAAAAAAACAATTTGAGTATTACAAAGCCCTTGGAGAAAGGACCTTTGCTCAACTCACCGATGAAGAACTGCTTTGGCAATATAATATTGAAAGTAATTCCATAGCCATCATCGTGAATCATCTATGGGGGAATATGTTATCGCGATGGACCGATTTTCTCACTGTCGATGGAGAAAAGGAATGGCGAAATCGTGATATGGAGTTTGAACCCCTGATTAAAACCCGTGACGAATTGGAAATAAAATGGAAAGCAGGATGGAGTTGTTTGTTTGAAGCATTGCGAAGTATTACTACTGAAAATTTCCTCACTCCTATATATATTAGAAACCAAGAGCATAGTATTGTTGAAGCACTCAATAGACAAATGATGCATTATGCATACCACATTGGACAGATTGTATACTTAGGCAGAATGATAAAAGGGAAGGATTGGCAAAGCCTTTCTATTCCTAAAGGCAAATCACAAACTTTTAATCATGATAAATTTTCGAAAGGAAAGCACGGAGGACATTTTTCAGATGATATCAAATAAACCATAAAACATTTTTTCGATTATGAAATTAGGCGCCTTTTCTATCAGTTTAAGTGTGAAGGACATTCACGCTTCCAAAGAATTTTACGAACATCTTGGGTTCACGGTTTTTGCCGGGGATATTGAAAAGAATTACCTCATCATGAAAAATGGTAATTCCCTAATTGGACTATTTCAGGGTATGTTTGAAAACAACATCCTGACCTTCAATCCCGGTTGGGACGAAAATGCACAAAAAATGGAAGTTTTTGACGATGTAAGAGATATTCAAAAAAGTTTAAAAGAAAAAGGAGTTGCCTTTTCTTCAGAAGCTGACGAATCTTCTAGCGGACCGGGAAGTTTTGTTATTGTAGATCCAGACGGGAATACCATTCTATTGGACCAACACGTTTAGCATGTGAAAATAACGCCGCTACTATGATCTTTTGAAGCCCCCGTTACACTAGACAAGCAATTTACCTCTTTCCGAAGTCGCAACACTCCCAACAACCCAAAGAGAAGCGCTTCCTTGTATTCAATGAGTGTAGAATCTGGAAGCACAAGATTTACATCTTTGTAGTGTTGAACACGCTCCAACAGATATTTGTTGTACGCACCTCCTCCTGTAACCAAAACACTTGAACCTTCTTCAAAAACATTTGATAACTGAGATGCTATATGTTCCGTTACTGTATGTAGCTGATCTTGAATGGTAGCTTCAGAAGTTTTTAATATGGGAAACACCTCCTTTTTTACCCATTCCAAGCCCAATGACTTGGGTGGAGATTGCTTGTAAAAGGATAATTCATTCAAGCTAAGCAACAACCTTTGGTCCAAGCTTCCAGAAGCAGCCAGCTTTCCTTGATCGTCATAAGGAACACCTAACATTTCAGCCAAAGGATTCAGCACAATATTTACCGGGCAGATGTCATAGGCAATCCGTTGCCCATGTATCTCAGAAGAAACATTGGCAAAACCTCCCAAGTTTAAACAGTAATCGTATTCCTGAAAAAGCAATTGATCACCCATAGGAACCAAAGGAGCTCCTTGTCCGCCAAATTTCACATCCTGTACCCTAAAATCGCAAACCACTTTTTGTTGGGTATATTCTGAAATTTCAGGCAAATTACCAATTTGCAAGGTCAATCCTTTATCAGGTTGATGAAGAATAGTATGTCCATGACTGCATACCGCATCAATAGTTTCGAGTTGATGTGTGTCAATAAAATCAGAAATCAATCCCCCCAGATAACGAGTATATTCCACATTAAGGGATTCCAGTCTTCCTTTCGAAAAATGCACTGCTTCTTTCAACCGATTTTTCCAAACCTCAGGATAAGCGATGGTAATGGCCCTAGCTATTTCAAAACTCCAAACGCCAGTTTCGGAAATATCAAAAAAACATTCGGCCAAATCCACCCCATCCAAGGATGTTCCACTCATTACTCCAACTACTTTATATTGCTGTTTCTTCATCTGAGTAAAAATAACAAACTTTAACAATAGAAGATTCACATTATCTAAGCTTTAAATTGATAATTTATCAATAAAACGGTATCTTTGCGGCACTTTTTTGAACATCATTTAATTTTCTGAATATTATGGATTTTAGCCTTTCTGAAGAACACTTAATGATACGCGATGCAGCTCGCGATTTTGCAAAAACCGAATTACTTCCCGGTGTTGTTGAACGTGACAACAAACAAGAATTCCCAACCGAACAGGTAAAGAAAATGGGAGAGCTTGGTTTCTTAGGAATGATGGTAGACCCACAATATGGTGGTGGCGGAATGGATACTGTATCTTATGTGTTGGCTATGGAAGAATTGAGTAAAATTGATGCTTCCTGTTCTGTGATCGTTTCCGTAAACAACTCATTGGTTTGTTATGGACTGCAAGCCTTTGGTACGGAAGAACAAAAACAAAAATATTTAACCAAATTGGCCACTGGAGAGTCCATTGGCGCTTTCTGTTTAAGCGAACCCGAAGCTGGAAGTGATGCAACTTCACAAAGTACCACAGCTATAGATATGGGAGATCATTATATATTGAATGGTACAAAAAACTGGATAACCAATGGAGGTTCTGCAGATTACTATTTGGTAATTGCACAAACAGATCGTGAAAAAGGGCATAGAGGAATCAATGCTTTTATTGTTGAAAAAGGCTGGGAAGGTTTTGAGGTAGGACCCAAAGAAGACAAATTGGGAATTCGTGGTAGTGATACCCACACCTTAAACTTCAACGACGTTAAAGTTCCTAAGGAAAATCGTATAGGAGAAGATGGTTTCGGATTTAAGTTCGCCATGAAAACCCTATCGGGAGGTCGTATCGGGATTGCCGCACAGGCTTTAGGGATTGCTGCAGGTGCTTATGAATTAGCTAGGGACTATTCAAAAATCCGTAAAGCTTTTGGCACTGAAATTTGCAATCATCAGGCCATCGCCTTTAAGTTGGCCGACATGCACACCAAAATTGAAGCTGCACGTCACTTGGTTATGAAAGCTGCTTGGGACAAAGACCAGGGCAACAACTATGATATGAGTAGTGCTATTGCAAAACTATATGCAAGTCAGACCGCTATGGAGGTTACTGTAGAAGCGGTACAAGTTCATGGTGGAAACGGATTTGTAAAGGAATACCATGTAGAGCGGTTGATGCGTGATGCAAAAATCACCCAAATCTATGAAGGAACTTCCGAAATTCAGAAGATTGTGATTTCCAGAGGACTTTTGAGAGACTAATAATTACTATCATATATATAAAAGCCGTAATGATCAATCATTACGGCTTTTTCCGTTTGTACATTTTTTACGTATTTCCACGTATACCTATTTGAAAATTCAGGTTTTATCTTTGAGAATCCATCAAAAATGAGTTCCAAATGAAAAATTCAATCCACACCTTTACATCTCTTTTTATTCTTCTATTGTTTATCTCGTGCAATAGCCCAAAAGAAAAAGAAGAACCTACCGTAGCAGAAGTTGAAACCACCACTAAAAAGAAGACTCTAATCCTCGCCATTGATGGTGGTGGAATAAAAGGAATCTTGCCTGCCTACTTCCTAACCCAGGTAGAATTGCAGATGAACAGCACAAAATCGTATCAACTTTTCGACGTGATAGGAGGAACATCCACTGGAGGTATAATTTCTATTGGACTTACCACACCGTATCATTCTGACAATTCTCCTAGAACGGCCCATGAGGTTCTGGATTTTTATATGAATGATTGTAAAAAAATATTCTATGCCAATGATCAACCTACCGGTCCCTTGTACTATGCCCATGAATATGGACTCGAGCCTTTTTTGCAATCAGAACTGGGAGTCAATACCACATTGAAATATGCCGCGCAAACTCTTCCTCAAAAAAAAGTGAAACAAGTTTTCACAACTACCTACTTAATTAATAGTGGTGGTGGCATCGTAAAAAAACCTATCATGGGGATAGATTACGGTCCTTACTTATTCAATTGGCATGACGCATTGCAAGATCCTGCTCAGGATTACTATTTATGGGAGGCGGCTCGTGCCACCAGTGCTGCACCCACTTATTTCCCTGTGGCTCATGTAGGTGGTGGACAAAGGGGTAGATCCAGAACTATGGAAAAATGGGGCATAGATGGCGGAGTCATGACCAATGATCCTGCTGTTTGGGCCATTACCGAAGCCCTTAGAACAGGTGCCGCTAACAGTCTTGAAGACATCGTCGTTATTTCGCTAGGATGTGGTTTTTACCCCCCAAATGGCGGACTCGAGCTTTTTAATGATGCTGTAAATCATCAACCCTATGGACAGAAATATGGGTTTTGGGGTGATACCGACTGGGGAACCTATCTTAAAAATTTAGCAGGAGAAGCTACTGCTAATTCAATCATTACGGGAACTACATTGAATGCCAATCAATTTGTAGCTGCAACTCAAATGAAGCAATTTGCAGCAACAACGGGATTGGAATATTATAGAGTTCAAATTGACATTCCCTCTAACTTAACTGCTATGGATGCCTGTGGAAATACTGTCGCATTGCGCGATTTTGCCAAAAAATATTTTGGCCCTGGTGGTGATGGGGAAAAAAAACTGAACGATGTTGTCTCTGTTATCAAAGCAAATCTGTAAGCTTCTTTTAATTAGGTAATTCCAAATTTCTACAAGTTATGTTATCGGCCTTTTTGGTTAGGTAATGTAACTTTTTTGCATTTGAACGACTCATAAAAAGCATTGTTTTTACAAACCATCAAGATTTCAAGAATTCGGGTTTCTCAACTCGTTTTTTTTACCGAAATTGATACTCCGAAAAATTTTACCTGTCCAGAGCAGGTTTTAAACAGTTAATAACCACTAAATAGCCATACCTATGTCTGATGATTTTGATTTATTAGAAACCGATTCTTCTTCCCAAAAACAAGAAAAAGTAGAAGTGAATTGGGGAAAAGCTGTAGACCAAATGAAATCCAAGCTTGCCCAAGAGGACGATCCTGAAATGCGTCAAAAAATATTGAATGCCACTTTGGACGATGTAGTACATATGGCCGAGAAAGATCGTACTTCACTATTAGATGCCATTAAGGATCTTACCGATTACCAAGATGAAGTAGGAATTATTTTCGAAAAATTCTCCACTCTAAATGCTGCAGAGCAAAAAGTCATAGACAATGCTCAAAAAGCACTGGAACGAGCCAAGTTAGCTTTGGAGGATGCAGAAAATGTTAAAGACAACTGGTGGAACAACCTTTGGGGCCGAAAGGCAAGAATTAAAAAACGACAGGAAGAACTAGCTAATGCCCAAAAAGTTCGTGAAGGAGCTGATTTAAAAGCCAAACAAATGTTCCAGGAACGTATTGAAAAGGCTGACATCCAAACATTACTGAGTGAACTTTCCTATAAGAGTCAAGCTGCTGTAAACCGTCTAAAAAACCGTGAGGTAGAAATAAAGGAAGTAGAAGACAAACTACAGGATGCCATTGTAGAAGCCAGTAAAAACCACACCAAGGCACTGGAAAAGAAGAAGGAGACTGAGGAGAAACTGGAAGAACAATATGCTTTACTAAAACAAGCTAGAGCTGCTTTAGAGGAAATTGCCGATAAACAATCTACTGAATACAGTGAAGCCATTGGCAAGATTACTTCCATAGAGCAAAAGGTAGAAGAACTGGAAGGTCTTAAAAATGCTTACACCACCTTGGCTGCCTCTAAAGATAGTTTCGTTCATAAACACAACTTAACCATTAAGGTATTAACCTCGTTAAGAAGCAACTTACAAACACACCGTGCAAAACTGAAAAGTGATACAGATGAGCGCCTTAAATATTACGATGGCTATGTTGTGGCTTTAAAGGCAAGAACCGATCAGGAATTTGCTGCAATCTTAGAGCACTTAGGAGTTAAAACCGATGAGCATATTGGACAGACCTTAGCATCCATGCACTCTGCTAGTGCTAGAGCTCGTCAGGAAATGATGGACAACATCCCAGTACACGAAAAAGTAATGCAGGGAGTCTATAGTAGCTATGCTGAAGCCCTTCAGGAAATTCGTGAAAAGGATCAGGCAATTCAAAAGGACTTTGCAGACCGTTATGGAATTGACATGAAGGAGATTTTTGAAGAATACTATGCCAATGACGGTAGTGCACCATCTGGGGATGACTCACCAGAAACACCAGATAATCCTACTCCTTCTGAAGAGGATGATTTGTTAGGGTAACCCCAAAATGCATTTGTTAAAAATCTTATTTGTCTAAAATAAAGGAGCTCACCTGCCTGCCTACGGGGCAGGTGAGCGACCGACCCAACATACAGATAAAAAATCAATCAGACATTAAAGTCAAATACGTTTTAATTTCATGTCCATCAACCAAATAGTCACTCCACTTGACAGTGCTGTTCTTGAAAACAAAGAACAGTATTCGGTCTATTTCAAGATTGTACAGCATGCTTTCAGGGAAATGGTTCAAGGAATGGTAACACATGAATTATGCAATCCTTTAGAGATCTCTTTTTTTAAACAATATGCAGAATTATTGCTGTACTCTTTGGAAGCATTCCGAGTAAAGTATTTGTATGACGAAGAAGAAAAAATGAAGATTGATCTTACAGAATCGGGTTTTCCCAACTATTTGGAATTCCGTTATCTCATCAATGATCTAGCATTAAAACAAGATCACATTGCCAAACTCCCAAAACCTGAAGATTTAAAAGCTGAATTTCTAGAGAGTTTACTTAAATACAAAGAGCCCGTATCCAAACGTAAATTGGAACAAGCCGCCTCTATTGTATACTACACATCAGTAGAGAAGAATTATATTTTTAGACGGTTTATACAAGGGAAAATAGTACACATAGAAAACAATCCTGAAGCACCTTACTTAACCAGTTGGGCTTTTTATGATGTAACCCACAATCGTCCATTTATCTGTTTTATGTATTTCGATTTAGAGAAAACTTCAGTAACAGAATACACTGAGAAGATTTATGAAGTATTAGAAAAGACAGCCGATCGAAACATGAGTTTGGATATGATGGCGTATGCTATTGATAAAAAATTACCCAAACTAATGCCGAAGAAATTACGCAAACTGGACGTAGGGCCTTTGCACAATGTCTTTGCAAAAGACGAATTGCAAATCACGCATGTCATATTGGAAGGTATTGTTCAGAAAAACCTGAAACTCTCTGCTCATGCCATTAGTCTATCTGTTAATGAGATTAATTCTACTGGAGATTTTACAGAAGGTAGTTTTTTCAATAAACAGACATTCCAAAAATGGGAGTCCAAGAAGACCGAAAAATATGTTTTTGCACCACATCGGGTCATGCAAACTTTATACGATAGGATTCCGGAAAACATCAATCAATTAACCAAAGAACCCATAGAAATACCTGAACTAACACTGTAATATGGAGCACAACACTACATTTCCTATTAAAAATTCTGAACTCGCAACTCTAAGAGACGAAGCTACTTCATATCTAAAAGGGGTGCAATGGGATCAGGGAATGAAAGCCAAAAACCGAGATAAGAATGTAAAGGACGATTCTATTTTATTGTACCTCTCAAAGGCTACGGGAAATAGCACTTCTACAGTTACTTCTGTATCTAAAAGTGTATTGGGTTTAAAGAAACGCCTTTTGCCCGATTCTGTGGCCATTCCATTACACCTCAACGAAGCGTTGTTTGCGCTTCAGGAAGGAATTACTATGGGAATCTGGCTTAAGGATAGCTATTCAGACGCTTCAGGTCTCACTTCGTTAAACGAACGCAAATCTTCTTTGGACAATACCCAACGCAGGGAGTTTGATTCTAAGCAACACACGACAACCGCTTTTATGATCTTCGGAATAGCTTGTAGGGTTTTATTTGAATTGAAACCCAAAGCTTCAGATGATTTAAGCGTGTTGAAAAATAAGTTTGCTGGCATACCAGAACTTTCCCTTATGTCTCCATTAAAAGGGATTTCCTGTTTGTTGTTTTATTATGATACATATTTAAATCATCCAGAAATCATTACCAAGGACAAAGACGTAATTGATTTTACAGTGGTCTATTTTGAAGCCATCATTTCTGAAATTCAGTTGCGACTTGGCTCTTTAGAATACACAGAAACTATTACCGATCGCACCTATAAACTGGAAAATAGCGAATTTGCTATTTCTGGTTGGGAAAATGTATTCGAAGGAACCGCGGTTAGCGTAGAATTCAACAAAATACAGTTCGAACAAATTGTTGGAAATCGAGATGCCAAACACTTTGCCCGCCGATTGACAGAACGTTTAATGAGTTATGATTTCACAGCCAAAAAGAATCCGTTTCAAGAATTGGGAGGGTTCATGCCTGTGTTCATGGGGTATGGTATCCCCGGGACAGGGAAAAGTATGCTCATTGCTGCTATTGCTACACGCTTGAAGGAGCATTGTGACAATTTGGACATTCCGTTTTTGTTCCATCCTATGCCCGACACATTAATCTCAACTTTTCAGGGAGGATCAGCCGAAAAAATGGTACAATGGATGAAACCTTTACAAGATCCTACCAAGCTCATTTTTGCTCCTATAGATGATGCAGAGAACAACCTTCAGGAGCGTACCGCTCAAGGAGTATCTGCTGGAGTAAAAGAAGTAATTGGTGTGTTTCTACGTTATACAGAAGGAGCCTACGCGGTCAATTATGGAAATAGTTCCATTGGTCTATTTACCAACCTTCCCGAAATGTTGGATAAGGCAGTGATTTCACGTGTACAAGGACGCTTTAAAATAGACGGTGCCCGTACCATTCCAGATTTTGTAGATCAAGATTATTTGTGGTGGCATAAATTGAATGAAACCATGCCTGGTTTTGTAAACATGAAAGATCCGAATGACTATAAATACTTAAGCGAGCAGGGACTAGCGAAAAACTTGGGAGAGATACTACAGCAGGCCGAAAAACCTACCGAAGAACGAGTGTTGGAAATATATGATACGGTAGAAGCACAATTTAAAACAGATCAACATCTGTTTTACGCAGAGCTTTATAGAAATATTCAGAAAGCATTTCCATTTTTCTCTTCAAGGGACATCAGAAACATTCAAAGTGCCGTATCGTTGCGTTTAACGGATTTTGATTTGCCCGAAGATTGGTTCGGAAATCCTGAAGAATACTTTAAACAGGATTATGAAACTAAATTTGGAATGCTTCAGGAGTTGATGCAAGCCAATATGAAAGGTCTCAGCTTTTCAGATATTAGAAGACAGGAAGTGGTTCGCTATCTCGACAATGTTGCAACCATAGCGGATACGGACTTTAAGCGTAAGGTAGATCAACGTGTGAATGATATGAACATTCAGATGGAAGCGAGAAAACAATTTGAAGAAGACGAAGATTAATGGAAAAACTGAAACAAGCTGGGTTGTTTGGAGGTGCCTTGGTAAAGGTAACCGGATCGTTGGCAGAACGCTATAACGGTTGTTTGGCAATGCTGGGTGTTTCCCCTACACAACTTAAAAGTTTCTCTATAGACGGCATGGGTTGGAGTCCCGAGGTAGCCGAAGAAAAAGGCGAAAACTACTACCTCAATATTGGAGAGGCCAATAGCAATGCCATTATTGTATCCCCATTGCAAAAAGGAAAACCTGTGCACATGCCTTTCCATAGTTTTGATCGAGATATCATGACGTCTATTTTTGCTGCTTATGACAAAGAAATTAGAGACATTACCAAAGATGCCGCGATCTGTGTTCATTTAGATCAAAACATAGATGCTTATTACGAGCCCTTTGATCTACTACGGTATGAAAAACTATCAGTGAGTTTCCGTTTGTTAAATCGTCTCCAAGAGAAACAACAAGAACAGTTGGAATTGGTAGAAAAATTTGAAGAAGGCAATAATTTTATAGATCGAAATCTCCATAATGAATTACTGGAGTCTGCCAAGAAATATGGTGATCTGCGGCATAGAAACCTTCAACTAGAACCTATTACACTAGACATTGGTTCCTTTTATACTAAAGCCTTTGGAGGGATCTTTGTGCTGCGTGATTTCGTGACCGATATTATTGTTTTTGAAGACATAGAGATTTTTGGTAAATCCATTAAGGACACCGTGCATGAAGTTTCATTGTTCCATACCAGCCACAATGAGCTTACTTCTACCTTGGTCAACCATAGAATTACGGAATTCGACATCAAGAAAGCTGCAAAAACCAAACGATACGAACGTATTAAAAGTCATTTGTTTGTAGCACATTTGGAAGAAACAGAACACCCGCTTCATGAAGTGTTGGACAGCCCTTTCCTATTTAAAAAATACTTGAATGAGATTGAAGTAGACTCTCGCAAAAAACTGATGAGTGTAGAGCTGTACAATCAACGAAAAATTGTTGAACGAGACTTAAACATAGAACAAGTAGTAGATATTCAATATACCAAAGCACTACTAGAACCGCATTCCTCACTAGAGGAAGAGCAAGAAGAACTGGTTTGGAAATTGCTCACTAAAATTGTCCCCTTAGATCCTTTGCACTTATATTGGTACGATAAGGAGACTTTTTACAATACCTATCCTTCGTGGAAAGACTCTTACAAAGACTGGGTGATACAATGCATCCTTAAAGAAAACAAAAACTATAGCTTATGACCATAGAGATCATCGTATTTATTGCCGCCATCCTTTTTGGGATTGTTTGGTATGTCCGAGAATCGAAAAGCAACAAATTGTATCGCTTTTTCAACAAGCTCATGCATGCTAAAGATCTTCAGATGACAGCAGATAACAAAAAAGGATTTGTACACCTTCAGACTTTTTTAATGCGTCTGGTGTGGGTTACCGTATTATTTGTACTAGCAGGTGTAGTTGTCACCTTTGTAACGCCTATCAACGGTTTTTACATTCAGTATTTTGCATCAGCCATTGTAGGAACCCTTATCGGGACCTATATCGCTTCCTCCTTCTTTGTGGCTTCGGAAGAACTGACTAAGGAGAACATCATGAAAAAAGCAGAAGAAGCCTATCAAAAAGGAAAGGACTTTGTGGAAGACCTAAAGGGAGAAGACGAAGAAAAAACACCCAAAGCCAAAACAGAAGAGTCCAAAACGGAAGAACCCGAGCCCGAAGCTAAGAAAAGTGCCCGTGACCGCTTGAAGGATAAGGGGATGATTAATTAAACCAACCATTAACGAGGCCTCGATACAACCACGTTTTGAAACGTGCCCACTCGACCTCCAAAGTTATTTAACATGCTAAAAAGATACTGGCAAAAAGGAAGAAAACAGAAGATCATTACCATGATAGGTGGTTTAGTCCTACTTATACTTTTGTTTGTACTCCGGGATGATTATCAACCTGCATTACTCTTCCTCAGAAAATATATTTTTCTCATCTTGGTTGGACTGCTATTTCTAGTATTTACCATTTCCAAATTTCGAAAAGCACCTACTGCAGGTAGACGTATTCTCATCTTTTTAGGAATTGCAGCTTTTTTTGCTACGGGTTGGTTCTTTGGCTACAAGATGAAACTCTATGAGTTCATGCAGAGTTATAATATCTACAGTGATCTCAACAAAGTAGAAATCCATGAACTTCCACTTACCCAAAACGAACGTATTCAGCCACTCAATAATATCTTGACCATGGCCTATGAAAGCGTGGGTGAAACACAGGAAGTAACCATTCCGCATTTAATAAGGGTAGATAGCACCAACCAATGGACCATGGCTGTTCAACCTTCGCAAGAATATACTTGGCAGCGAATGAATGATAATACGGAAGAATTGTTTGCAGTAGAAAGCACTTCTCCCTTCCCTCGTTTTTCAGGCGACAACCGTGTCCCCGTCACCTTTGCCATTGGCGAGTCGCACGCTTTTAGTAGAAACACCTACAATGCTGTGGTACAACGGCTCAATTTCTTTCAGTTATTCACACACCAACCCAGTGATATTTTCTATATGAAAAACGATACGGGGAAATGGGTCCAAGTAGTGAGTTTGGTGAAATATAAAGGTTTCTTTTTTCCTTACCCAACCTATGGAGGTGTTATGGTTATTGAACAAGGTGAACACGATGCATCAGATTACATAGAACGTATTCTTATTGGAAAAGGAACGTACATTCCTCCTTCTGAAATAAAAAATCATCCGTTCCTTACACGACAAAACACTTTGTCCGAAAAAGTTTCCCGTCTGCAAGCACAGTCATTACAATTCTTGGGTGGATTTACAGATCCACTCCCTTGGAACAAACAAACAGCTGTAAAGATTCCTGATTTAAAGGATGATGAAAACCAACAACCCTTTGTAACCGACTTTAATTGGAACGCCATGGAATACGACGCCTTTAGTGGGCTCTACCATTGGTTTGGTCTGGAGCCTATTGGGGAGGAACGTACCAGTCTTTCCTTTAGTGTTATGATCCCTGCAGATGGTACCGATAAGCTTTTCTATTACAACCATGCTGCGAAGAAAGAGGGAATGGCTGGTGTAAGCGCTATGCCCTTAAAAGTGATCGAATCCAGAAAGGAATACGACTGGAGTGTAAACAAGCCAGTAGAGTTTAGACCCTACGTAAAGGAAATTGCAGGAAAGCGGCGCTTGTTTGTCCTGAGTACCATTGCAGCCATGCGAGATGACAGTAAAAAGTTTGATGGAGCCGCTACGCCAGATTTGGCTTTGATTGATTGTGAATACCGTGATGTGGTATGGATTGACGCAAAACATCCTTCCCAATGGGAAATTAGTATTTTAAATCAGTTAGGAGAGACTTGGAAAACCAGCGAAGGACTCAAAGACGAAGACATTTGGCCCACTAGATTGGAGATAGACATTACCCAAGAGCGAGATAGTTTACAGTTGGACACTGTTTCTGAACGGGTTTTTGATGTGATTCCAGATTCTATTCAGTAATCTTATATTCTAAAAGGACAACTTTATTTCCCCAACAATTTGGACTTACCATGGGGTCATAAGGTGCTACAAAGTGTTCTACGACTTTGAAACCAAATGTTTGATAATAGTCTACCAAATCTGGATTATCATCCCAAGTGTCCATACGCACAAAAGGTCTGTTCTTGCTTTTGGCCAAATTGATAGCCCATTTCAAAATATGACTAAATAATTTTTGGCCTTTGTATTTCTGTGCTGTAATAACACGGTGTAGAAAAATACTGTCATCTTGATCCTTGTCTCGCCAAATAGGCTTGTCATTATAAACAATATTGAAGACACAAGCCATGTCTCCATTGATTAATACTTTATAATGTAATTGTTTGGAAATGGCCTGCTTTACACCTTCCCTATCGTTACTTCGATATTCTGGATAGCCTTTTCGTTTCTGATAGGCAATAGCATCATCAAAGATTTGGCACGCAACATCAAGATCATCCAGTTGGGTATGTGTGATCTCGACAATCATAATTATAAGAAGAAATTCCAAACAAAACCAAATCGAATCACAGCATCACGATACGGATATCCCGGTGCTGAAAAATGTTCATTGGTACTATTGAACAATTGGTTAATGTGTTCGAACTTAACATAAATTCGTGTTTGACGGACCTTGGCATTAAAGAAGATATCTACAAGTGGAAAACCTCCAATTTCTTGGGCATTTTGTACGTAAAACTCTGCCAATACAGGATCATAACCATTGGCATTGTAGGCTGTAAAATATTTAAAGTTAATTCCTGCTTGTAAAAACATGGCCTTCTTAAACCATTCATCTTCATAATACAAAGATTGGCGGGTTACAATTTCAGGAACATTAAATACTTCTTCTCCACTTACTGCTTGTTGAAATAGTATGGTGTTGTTTAAAGCAAATTTTCCATACCTAAACTCTCTTCCTACTTTCACCTTCAGGTAATCCACACGATCTGCAAACTGTTGTGGTGTAGGCGTACTATCATTAGCCTTAATTGTGAAATATGTGTAATCATCAATTCCCGTGTAACTTACCTCAGCATCCAATAATTTCTTAGAAGCAATCTCTAATTTGAGTTCCTGTGTTTTTATATTATTGAAACTATTTTGCCAGTTATAATTCACATAATCACTTTGGTACAAAAGAAAATTAAAATTGGGTGCTGCACTATGAATTTTGATCTGTGCTTTGACCGAATTTTCTTCGTCAAATTGATACGAAGCTCCTCCTAGGATATAGTTTCCATCATAATCTCCCGAAATATTAATGGCTCCTTTCCCAAAGAGATCAAATCCCTTGTAATGCTTTGCATAGCTTGCGCCTGCTTTTATAATATTTCCTTGCAAACGATTGGTAATACGCCCTTCATTCAACTCCAATACCGAATTATAACCGTAGTTATAGTCAGTATATCCAATAAAGGCAGACAGTTCTCCTAAGATAGAATTTTCGAAAGTTGCGCTACCCTCTACCTGAAAGTCTTCCAGCTTGGTTTGGGTTAACAAGTTGGAACTTACATACGCTTCTCCTAACAGATCTGAAGCTGCTGTTTGACCATATTTAAAATCCTTTTCTTCAAAGCTAATGGTATTACCCAAGGTTAGTACCGAATAGCTAAGGCTATCTTTCTTAGAAATTAATTCATAGTGCTGTTCGCCCCAAAAGCGGAGGCCTTCCAGTTTGTTTTCGGCATCTTCAAAATTTACGTCTAATCGTCCTCGATCGTCAAACTCAGCATCTCCAGATTCAAAAAGATCGATAGAGGTTTGTGGCAATCCGCCATTTTCTTCATTCAAAATATCTTGAGCTGCCACATGTGCTCTAAAATGATATCGGTTGTTTTTTGTATGGTAGTTGGTTGTAAACCGAAAATTTCCGGTACTGGCCAATATATGTTGGTACTTTCCTAAGGAACGAAGCCCTTTATAGGCTACAGAAAAGTTAAAACGTTCATTGGTATTCACTGTAAAAAAAGCATCCAATTGCTGTCCTTGTTCAAAAGCTGTTTTAAAATAAATTTCGGTTAGCGGAGTAGGTACATTATAATATAACATATCCTCTACATCCATATAATTAATGTGATGCGATTGCCCGACAAACTTGGGCATAAGATTGAAGTCATTAAACGTATATGCCAACCTATTATAGGTCTGTCCTACGTTTGAAAATGGTAATAACTCAAAATTATCCCGTCGTAAATAATTGTAATTATAGGCCCTTTGAATGGTTAGGGAGGTATCCAAAAAAGTGGTGTCCCGCTCCATAGTAATGATTTTATAAAGCTCAATAGGAGGCTTGTCTGTCTTGTCCGTTCCCCCTTTCTGAAATTTAGCAGGAATATTTTGCGAAAACACTGTTACCGAAGTACATAAAAAGAAAAGTAGCAAAAGTGTTCTGTTCATTGAAAAAGGTCTTATGCAACAAAGGTAAATGTTTAAACGGAAATGCGTATTTTTAATTTTGAGTGTTGAAGTTAAAAATTCATAAAGATTTCATTGAATGCGGAACGGATGAGGCAGGCCGTGGGTGCCTTGCAGGGCCTGTTACTGCGGCAGCTGTTATTCTTCCTGACAACTTTTCACATCCTTGGTTAACCGACTCCAAGCAACTTTCTGAAAAGAAACGCATGGAATTAAAACCCATTATTGAAGAAACTGCCCTTTCATTTGGGGTCGCGCATGTAATGATGGAAGAGATTGACCAAATTAATATCTTAAATGCATCCATTGCTGGAATGCATCGATCCATTGACCAATTAAACCCTATCCCTCAATTTATCGCCATTGATGGTAATAAATTTAAACCTTATGCAAAAGTCCCTTATGAATGTGTAATAAAAGGGGATGGAAAATACCTTCACATTGCAGCTGCTTCGATATTGGCAAAAACCTATAGAGATCTCTATATGGAGCAACTGCATGAAGAATACCCTATGTACAATTGGAAAAAGAATAAGGGGTATCCTACCCAAGAACACCGGGAAGCCATAAAAAAATACGGCCCTACTCCGTATCACAGAAAAAGTTTTCGGTTACTTCCAGAGCAATTAAAGTTGGATTTTTAGACATTTTCAATGTTGAAAACAAGTAGATAAACTGTTTCCTTTCCGAAAGGAATACCTACAAAAGCTTGTTATTTTTGTATATGCGATTTCGATATACCCCTATTTTGTTAATCATCATAGCCTTTTGGGTTTCTGGCTGTGAAAAACAGATTAACAGATCTGACAGTTTGGTAGACTACCTCCCCCCAGAGGCTGATCTGGTTGTAAAATTCAATGATTTAGCGATGGTTAAGCAGGATTTTGCCAACAACAGTCTATATAACGAACTCAAGAACCCTCAAGTCTATGATTTCATGAAATCGCATCCAGAATTCATAGCGTCCCTTCAACCCAAAGATCAAAGTGTTATTGCTTTTCAACAAAGATCAGATAGTACACATTTTGCAGTAATAACAAGACATCACCCAAAAGTGATTCTGTTTGATTCTTTGGCTCCACCTATGACAAGGACCTATAAAAAACAGCCAATCACTGTTAGTGATTGGGACGGGCTAACACATTATAGTACCACAATAGATAGTGTATTTATAATTTCTTCTTCAGAAAAAACCATTGAAAGCATTGTAGATGGCATCTTGGCAGAAAAGGATCCGTTACGAAAAGCATTTCAGTTAAAGCAAAATACAGATCTATCTACCATTTTTGCACCTAAAGTGCTCGTGTTAGACTCTTTGCAAATAAAATTGGCTACGCAAGCTGTTACTTCTTTGGAGGTACTCCCTAAAGGAGTTTCCATTACAGGTGTTGTTATGGATAAGGATACATTGCCAAGCTTATTGTCAGTTTTTGAAGGGTTAGTTCCTCAAAAAAATGAAATTGCGAGTATCATTCCCATAAATGCTAAGCAGGCCAAGGTTATGACATTTCAAGATGCAGAATTACTTTCTAAAAACTTGAATCATTTTCATGGAGATAGTATTTCTATAGCGCCCATTTTCGATTCGGTTATAGAGTTGGGAAGCATTACAACAGATTCTGGCAATCATATGGTAGCCCGAAGTATAGACCCAGATATTACCCAAGAAGAGCTTAACAGTTCTCTAAATGAACTTTCCCGTTTTAGGGAGGTTATCTTATATGAGTATACTGATGGAAGCAACGTATTCAATAGGTTCTATCCTATTTTGGAAAATCTTACTCCAACTGTCTTATTAAGGTGGGAAGATTTTTTTATTTTTTCCGAAAACGAAGAAAGTGCCAAAAACATTATCACGTCTATCAAAAATGGAGCTGTTGTAGAAAAATCTAATGCTTATGAACAAGTTTTACCGCAGTTAAGTCAGGCTTCCTCTTTTTCGGTATTTAATATGCAAGGCCAGATTGACACCTGGATTGCTCCTTTTCTATCTGCTGATGAAGGTGTTGTCCCCAGGTTTCCTCTAATTTCACTTCAATTTAGTAGTGATCATGGTTTTGCTCATGTAAATTTGGTCTGTCAAGAATTGAACGGCTCCAAAAAACAAACTCCTGGGGTCGTTACCCAATTATTTTCCAAGACATTGGATGCACCTATACTTAATGGACCTCATTTTTTTACAAACCACCGTACAAGAAAAAAGGATATCGCAGTACAGGATATGCAAAACAATTTTTATTTGCTTTCGGAAACAGGCAATATACTTTGGAAAAAGAAACTGGACGCCCCTATCTTAGGTTCTATAAGTGAAGTGGATATTTTAAGGAACGGAAAAAAACAACTTGCCTTTGCAACCTCTAAAACCTTTTATATTCTTGACAGAAACGGGAATACTGTGAACCCTTTTCCAAAGAAATTCAGTGATCCAATTACGCAACCTTTAGCTGTTTTTGATTACGACAATAAACGGAATTACCGTTTTGTGATTGTTCAGGGTAAAGAAGTGCATATGTATGACAGCAAAGGAAAAACCGTCACTGGGTTTACTTTCAAAAACACCCAATCTAATATTGTATTGCCGCCACAACATATTCGTATGCGAACCAAAGATTATTTACTGATTGCCGAAGAAAGTGGCAAACTAAATATTCTAAGTAGGGTAGGAAAGGAAAGAGTCCGGGTAAGCAAAACATTTGATTTTTCCGAATTACCCATTGCCAAGGAAGGAAATAATTTCGTAATCATAACAAAGCAACATGCCAAAGAAAGCATTTCTCAAACAGGAAAAGTGACTTCACTCCCTTTGGATGTTTCCAGTAATTATCAATTTAAAATATTAGGAAACACCAAAGTTACTTTAGACGATAACCTTTTACGTATCAATGGAAAATTAGTTGAACTTCCCTATGGTATATATACGTCACCCAAAATATTGAATTCTAATAAAGGCACCTACATTACTGTTACGGAAACACAGGAAAAGAAGCTTTATGTGATTGACAAATCAGGAAATATTCTGGATGGGTTTCCAGTATACGGAAGTACCCGTGCGGATATTACGGTTGTAAAAGGACGCCTTTTGGTAACAACTGCAGTAGAAGAAAAAGAGATAGCAGTTTATTCCCTGTGAAAAAACAAGGAAAACCCCGTTGACATTCAGCGTATTACATTTTATTTTTGTGGTTTAAGCTAAAAACTACTCCATGAAATCTTCTGTAAAAACCCCACTGATTATTCTATTATTATTGTTTGTTGGAAGTTCAACACTAGCTCAGACCAAACGCATTAAAAGACCTAAAACGAGTGTAGGGATTTATAGTGTAGATACTTTTGTTAGAAATTCCTTCGACATTTATGATAAGGTCTACCGATATGATGGCTATGCCAAAGCAGGAAAGTCACTGGATGATGATGATATAGATGTTCTGGAAGATGCACTTACTGATGCTGAACTACTTCTTACAAGTGCCCCCAATATACTTTCTGATTTAGATGGAGAGGGTGCCCTAAAACAAGCGAAGGCTACTTTACAGATAAACAAAGCAAAAAAAGCGCTGAAGTATAGTATTAAAACAGCGACTGAATTATTGGCTGGTAAAAGATCTAGTGAAAATGAAGAAGACTCAGATACTTCCCAAGAAGAATCTGATAGCGGTAACGGAACCAATGGAAAGGATTCTTCAGGAACTGAAACAACAACAGAAGAAAACGCTGGGAATTCTGGAGGTAGTTTTAAAATAAATAGCAAATTTGACTTTGTTCCTGGTGACGAACTATTGTTTTTTGATGATTACTCCAACGACTTTATTGGAGATTTCCCCAGTAAATGGAATACCAATGGTAGTGGTGAAGTTGTTACTATAAACAATGATTCTCAAAGGTGGTTGGAAATCTTATCAGGTTACAATATTTATTATCTTCCATTAGATGTTACCCTCCCTGAAGAATATACTATAGAATTTGATGCGATGGGGTATGGTATTGATAACAAAACGTCCTCTACAGCTAAGTTACAAATACTATTATCTGACGACCCAAATTTTGAAAGAGGAGAAAATTGGGGCAGTGCATGGCTACCATTTGGCCAATATGGAGCCTTTGGAATTCAAATAAAAAGCTACACAAAAACTCAAGGTTATATAATTAACAACGAAGTCACTGCAGATATTCGTGAAGCTATAAAAAACCACCCACATATTTCTATTGCAGTGAATAAAGAACGGTTCCGACTCTGGGTGAATGAAAAAAAGTACATTGACATACCAAAAATGTTGGCAAAAGGGGGCAATATTAAATTTTTAAAATTGCATACAGAAGGGTTCAAAGATGGAAAGGAAAAAGTTTTTATTTCAAATTTAAAAATTGCCAAAGGTGGTTTGGATTTACGCCGTACACTGCTTTCAGAAGGTAAAGTATCTACCAACGGAATTTTATTCAATTCAGGATCAGCAACCATTCAACCACAATCCTACGGAATCATACGCCAAATCTCTCAAGTTTTACAACAAGATTCTTCCATTAAACTCCTTATTGTAGGACATACAGATAGTGATGGTAGCGACAGTAATAATCTAAGCCTTTCAAAATCCAGAGCTAAAGCTGTGAAAAATGCATTGATTAGTACTTATGGTGTGGACGGAAGTCGACTTACCACCAATGGTAAAGGAGAAAGTGAACCCGTAGCAGACAATAGTACTGTAGCGGGTAAAGCAAAAAACAGAAGGGTCGTTTTTATTAAGCAATAATTCCTTACAAAGCAGTTTTTATAGTTATATCAAGTATCTTTAAAGATGCAAACAACCTAATAGAGTATCATCATGAAACTAAACACTTATTTAACTTTTAACGGCACCTGCGAAGAAGCTATGAATTTTTACAAAAACATCTTTAACGGTGAGTTTACCACCTTTATGCGTTTTGAAGATGCCCCTGCCGATGCATTCCCAGTAGCAGATGAGCATAAGAATCTTGTAATGCATTGCACCTTGGAGTTTGACGGAGCAACATTGATGGCTTCAGATACCAACGAACCAGAACATTTGGTAACGGGAAGTAATTATCATTTAAGTATTAACGCAAGTGAAGCACAAGGAGAAGCTACTTTTAATGCACTAAGTAATGGTGGAAATATAATGATGCCTTATACCGATGTTTTTTGGGGTGGAAAGTTTGGAATGTTGGTAGATAAATTTGGAATACAATGGATGGTATCTTCAGATCACAAGCCAGAAAATTAGACTTTTTTATTTTCAAGAATATGGGCTTCGAAGAGTTCAGAAAAATGCTTGATTAATTTTTCTTTCACTTCCTCCATGGATATTTCTTTTTTCCCTAATTCTACATTCAGGGAGGTCACTGCCTTGTCCTTTATACCACATGGAATCATATAATCAAAATAGCCCAAATCAGCATTAATATTAAAGGCAAATCCATGCATGGTAACCCAGCGGCTGGCACGTACACCCATAGCGCATATTTTTCTAGCAAAGGGAGTTCCTACATCTAACCACACACCCGTTTCACCTTCAGATCGTTCTCCTTTAAGTCCATACTCTGCTAGTGTGCCTATGATCATTTCCTCCAAAAGACGAAGGTACTTGTGAATGTCTGTAAAAAAGTTTTCCAAATCCAAGATAGGATAGCCAACAATTTGCCCAGGACCGTGATAGGTAATATCACCTCCTCTATTTATTTTGTAAAAGGAAGCGTTTACTTCTTTTAGTCGTTCTTCAGAAATCAATAGATTGTCAAAATCTCCACTTTTACCCAACGTAAAAACATGAGGGTGCTCCACAAAGAGGAAATGATTTGGTGTAGACAAATTTGTTCCTTCCCTTCGGTTTTTAATCTTAAGATCCAAAATCTCCTTAAAAAGAGTTTCTTGATAGTCCCAAGTCTCCTTGTAATCCTTAAGTCCTAAATCTTGTATGTATATGTCTTTATTCAAAATGAAGATTGTAAAACGAATTACAAAAATACTTCATAAAAAATTGATGAATGTGAAATCTAACCAAAACCTCATAATTTCTAGTGCCCTACCTATATTTACTATATTTGAATACTTAATTTTTAAAAAATATGTTATGAAAAACAGATTCATGAAGATGATCTATGTATGTGCTTTCCTATTGGTAGCACAATCCATTTTGGGACAAACCGATGGTTTATGGAAATCGGTTAAAGAGACAAGGGTAAATTCAATGGAGAAAGAATTTAGAAATTCTACTCCTGATCAATATCAATTGTTCGAATTGAACACAGAAGTTTTTGGACAGTTGGCTGAAACTGCCCCTACCAGAAAGAGCAATAATTCGTCAAATACCTTACTTTCCATTCCTTCTATGGATGGAAAAATAGCTACTTACCGAGTATTGGAAGCTTCTGTTTTTAGTGATGAATTGAAAGCACAATTCCCTAACATTAAATCATATGTAGCTCAAGGAGTAGATGATCCATCATCTATTGCCCGTTTTAGTGTTTCTCCAATTGGAGTACATATAATGATTAGTTCACCAAAGCATAAAACAATCTATATAGACCCTTATACCAAAGACAAACAGTTTTATATTCATTATTCAAAAGATGCTGTTCCATCAGATCCAAATTCTTTTGAATGTTATGTAGATAATACGGTTTCTACTTATATAGAAGAGCAAGGAACTCAGTACAGAAATGCCAATGATGGAAAGTTAAGAACCTTCCGTTTGGCATTGGCATGTACGGGAGAATATTCCATTTTCCACTTAAACAACCAAGGAATAGATCCGGGAGAACCAGATTCTGTGAAAAAAGCAGCTGTTCTTTCTGCTATGAATGTTTCTATGACTCGTGTAAATGGGGTTTTTGAAAGAGATGTAGCTCTTACTATGGAATTGATCCCCAATAATACCGATATTATTTTCTTGAACCCAGCTACTGATGGTTATACCAATAATGACCCTTTTGCTTTATTGGGAGAGAATCAAGCAAAATGTGACGGTGTTATTGGAAATGCCAATTATGATATTGGACATGTATTCAGTACGCAAGGAGGTGGTGTTGCACAATTAAACTCACCCTGTGTTTCGGGTAGTAAAGCCCAAGGAGTTACGGGAATTAACAATCCTATTGGTGATTTTTATGACATAGATTATGTGGCTCATGAAATGGGACACCAATATGGTGCCAATCACCCACAAAATAATAATTGTCAAAGATCTCAGGTTTCCATAGAACCAGGAAGTGCATCTACCATTATGGGATATGCCGGGATCTGTGCGCCAAACGTGCAAAACAACAGTGATGATTACTTTAATGGTGTAAGCATTATTGAAATGTGGAACAATATCTCTACGGGTGCTTCTACTTGTGCACAACAGACAGATACTAATAACGAGCCGCCTGTCATTACAAGTAGTGGTGGATTCTTTATCCCATTATCCACTCCTTTTATCCTTAAAGGTGAAGCAACAGATCCTGACGCTGGAAATGTTCTAACTTATTGTTGGGAACAAATAGATGTTACTCCTGCTCCTATGCCTCCAGTATCTACTTCTACTGCAGGCCCATTATTTAGATCACTAGACCCAACTGAATCACCGGATCGATACATGCCAAAACTAGCAACCGTAATAGGTGGAGCTACTAGTAGTACATGGGAAGTTGTTCCATCTGTACAAAGAAGTATGGGATTCCGTTTAACAGTTAGAGATAATGTGTTGAATGGTGGAGCGAGTGCAAGTGCCGTTACCGGAGTTACTACCATTGATGGCACAGGACCTTTTGTAGTTACCTCACAGTCTTCAGCTGAAGATTGGGAAATAGGAACAACACAAACCGTTACTTGGGATGTGGCCAATACAGATGTTGCCCCAATTAGTGCTAGTGAAATGGATATTTTGGTTTCTATAGATGGCGGTGTAAACTTTGATTACATTGTAGCAGAAAATGTCCCCAATACTGGAAGCTATACCCTAACTGTACCAAACATTCCAAACACCAGTGAAGCAAGGCTTATGGTGGCCGCTAGCGATAATCTCTTTTATAATGTAAACATCATAAATTTCATTATTTCTGGAATTGCCGGAATCAATGATATCTCTTTAGAAAATCTAGCTGTATGGCCTAACCCAACACAGGGTAGTCTTTCAGTTTCTTTCACTGCAGTTAATGAAAAAGTAACTGTAGATCTTATTGATATTAGAGGAAGAAAAGTATCTACTAGTGCATTCGCTACCAGTCCAGGATCAATATTTAATGAAACCTTGAACTATGAGAGTCTTCAGGCCGGTATGTATTTTGTGAGAATTACCAACGGAAATTCTAGCGCTACCAAGAAGATCGTGATACAATAAATTTAATTTTTGCATAAAAAAAGGGAATCATATGATTCCCTTTTTTTATTGTCTTACAATTCGATGAATGGTTTGATTTAATCCATCCATAGAGAATTGTAGATCGAAATTCAAATCTCCATCTTTATTCTTAAAGATTTTTAAGGAACCTTTGGTCACTTTATAATATCCTGCCTGACCTTTACAAAAACAGGCCTTATGATACATTAGGTTTACATCTTGTAGAGCTTCATCCACATAAGATTTTCCTTTGGCATAAGATTCAGGAACATTAAATTGAATCACTTCTGCATAATCACCATCTGCTGTTCCTTCAGGCCCCTTTTCTTCGTATCGGAATTGCGCAACAGAACCGTCACCTTCCTTATATTGTGGATACTGGGCTCCCGTACCATCAACTTCTATGGTATAAGAAGTGCCTTCTTTCAACTCGAAGGAACAAGTTCCTTGCTCAGGACACTTCCCTTCATTCACAGAAACTTTAGCATCAGGTCCATTATTAGTTTCAGAAACTGTTTTTTGTGTGCTATCACAGGATATAAGCCCTACAATTGCAAAAAGAAATACGTATTTTATCATAGCATATATTTTATTCATTCTCAAGTTCAACTTCAAAATCGAGTACATCTGGGTCTTTAAGGTATTCTACAAAAGTTTTTTCAAATTCAACAGTCTTTCCATCCAACGAGAAGCGTGCATCATCTACAGATATCGATTTAATACGTCTGGGAAAGGTATATTTTAATTTATACTTCATACTACTCATAAAAGCCTCTGCCTGCTTAATACTATCCAATTGCATTTTATGCTTCTCTTCATCTTTTATGTATGCATCCCGAACAAATTTTCCATTTTTAAACGAAAACTTAACGGCCATGATCCCTCCAGAATCAGGATCTTTTTTAATTTCTGTATCCGAACCCATCCCTGGCATAAAATCACTACTGGATTCAAACGCATTCATAAGTTCATTGGCTTCACTTACGTTCTTAAAGTCTGTATAGATGTCAAAAAACATTTCTTTTGTCTCTGAATCTACCAGTGACCGAAAATTAAAATTCTCCAATCTTTTTAATCGTTCTTGTTCTTCCTTGGGTAATTGAGCTATACTATCCTTTTTTTCGGCCAAAAGGTCTTTCATTTTCATGATGGTATCCATTTGTTCTACTTTGGCAGAATCTGCAAACTCTCCCGAAAAAGCCATCATTTCAGACATATCCACAGATACAGATATACGCCCACTACCATCTTCATTAAGGGTTAGTGTTTCTGTAAATTGACAGCTTATTAAAACCAATGTGGCTACTAATGCAAAAACTATTTTTCTCATGAGTAATATAGGTTAGGTTAATCAAGTACTATTCCAAAAGTCTTGAAAACAAAGATACCTAAATGGCCTTAATAAAAAATTCTTTAAAAGATTTGAGGGGAACGCTTGACCAAATTTTGTATGCAAGCCAACACTTGGATTCTTATTCGAAATCCTGAATCTAATTTTATGATCGCTCAAAATGCCCCATGAGGGACTGCAAAATGAAGCTCGAATAGCACAAATCCACCTTTTTTCAAACCCTTTTCAATCCTTTTTCAATCCTTAATTACAAGACTGGACCTATTGCTTATCTTACATTTGTCCTATAAATCCCGAAAAACAAGTAATCATGAAAAAGGTGTTTTTATTTTTTAGTTTTATAATGGTCTTTCAACTTATGACCGCACAAAATACAATCCATCATAATTTTAGTGACCGAAGTTCATTTGAAGAAAAGATAGAGTTCAATGATAATAATACAGGCTACAAAATAGTTTTGGATGTAGATAAGTCATTATCACATATCGATTTCAAGTTTGAAGGTATAATAGATAAAGGCGATCTATTAATTGTAATTTTCGACCCAAACGGAAAGCGAGAAGGTGGTTTCGAGCTGCAGGCACGGACCACGCCCGATCGTAAACACAACAGCACCTCGGTAAATGGAAATATGAAAAAACAAATATTGCATCCGTTACTTGGTGAATGGGTTATTTCCGTTAAAGCACTTAATGCAAAGGGAGCAATTACTGTTTCTTTAGACACGCAACGCTAATACGGTTATAAAATAGATTTTCGTTTAGAATGAGGATAGTAAAGCAAATCATCCTGTTGTCTTTCTGCATGTATACCATTTGCGCTTGGGGTCAGGTAAGAATTCATGGACAAACCCTTTTAGATTCTACTTGGAGGAAGGAAATATATGCCAGTCAAATTCCATCGTTGAATGACTTTTACACTGTTTCCAATTCCCTTATCATAGCCAAATCGAAAATTGATAGTGCAGGATATTGGATTCTTGAAATACCAAAAACCTCAAATTCTAATATTATTCGAATCCATGTTAGTAAGAAACCTTATCCAGAGGCAAGTCTTATTATTGGCGGTGATGATAATAATCATGCCTTCTTAGCAATAGGGGATGCTAAAGAATTAAAATATACTCATAATGGCCATGGCTTATTTTCGGATTTTTCTTGTGAAGAAGATCCCTTAAATGCTGAGATGATGAAGATCAAAGCTATTTTCGAAACTGGAGAAAATAAATATCAAAAAGCCAAGGAAGGAACCGAAAAAAATCAAGATAAGACACGAATTAGCACAAGAATTAAAAGAACATACCGACACAATATCCCGTATATTGCCGGCCATCTATGCAGCTCATCTTTCAGATATGGGTTTCAATAAAGAAGAAGTTCATGAGACCATGTCTAATTTGGAAGCTAAGTTTGGATCACACCCCTATTTGGCAGAGTATTTAATTACAAACAACCAGTCCAAAACACTTATCACATTTATTGTTGTATGTGGAATTTTACTGATCACTTATTTACTGTACAGGTTTATAATTAGTTACAGGATTCGGCATAAAAAGAAGCTTCTACAATCTTTATCTGGACGAGAAATAGAGGTTTTTAATTTAGTCCTAGAAACAAAAAGCAACAAAGAGATTGCGGATATTTTGAGTGTCGAGATCAGTACAGTTAAAAGTCATTTACACAGTATTTATAGTAAGCTTAAAATCACTTCCAGAAATCAGCTAAAGCATTTTTCATAACTCTTAAATGAAATTACATAGGGTAATTACCCTATGGAGAAGGCACAAGAAACAAATCTAACGATCTGGATTATTCAATATTACAAGAGCAGCAATTACGCCTGGTACCCAGCCGCAAATGGTAAGTAATACAACAATAAGTATAGAACCACAGCCTTTGTCAATCACAGCGAGGGGTGGAAATAATATAGAAAGGAGGACTCTCCAAAAACTCATAAGATAAATTTACTAGGTTATGTATCTATATGTGGCACTCAACTTACTTTTGTTACAATAAGGTTTCTTGTATATTAGCTTTTCTAATATGAAAACAAAGATTCTAATCCTTTTCTGCTTTTTTTGGAGCTCATTCCTTTGGGCACAATACCAGTTTTCTGGTAAGGTAAATTCTGAAAACTTAGACGGTAGGGTATTCCTCTCCATGGTGGAAGACTATCGCAAACTTTCTGGAGTCTATCCAGAACAGATTTTAGATGAAACCAAGGCAGATTCTACAGGGCATTTTAGTTTCTCAGGGAACAACCTCCCAGATGGAAATAGGATGTATAGAATACATATAGACAATTGTAATGAAGAAGAAGAAATGGCCAACCACTTTACGGGACATTGTCCCAACAGTAGGGAAATCATTTTTGTAGCAAACAATACAACCCAATTAATTCTTCCTTTTTCTTTTGAAAATGAAATGTTTTGCGAAGTGGTCTCTGAAAATGAACAATCTAAAGCATTACTGAAGATAGATTCCTTAAAAAATGATATGCGCTTTGCTTTTAGCACTTACCGCAGTGAAGCCAATAGAAGATTGAACTCCAAAAAATGGTTCAGCATCCTTCAACAATACGGCGAGCAATTACAAGAACCCTTGGCCGAATTGTATAGTTATGCCTTCTTAAGTGACCGAAGCAATGAACTCTATGGTTATTATTTAGAAGATCTAAAAAAGAACTCTTACTATGATGGCCTTCTGGAGCGTCTAGAAAAAACATATCCTGATAGCCCCTACACCCAGCAGTACAAAGCCGAATTGCAGTCTGATAGATACTTAATTGAACAACATGCCAAAAGTGATTTGCCCTGGTGGTTTTGGTTGTTGAGTGCCATATCGGTAATTTCTCTTATAGGCAACTATTATTTCATCAATAAAAACAAAAAACTCCAACAAAAAGAGTTTGATAAAAGTCATTTAACCCAACAAGAAAACAAAGTGCTGGAATTGATTCTCCAAGACAAAAGCAACAAAGAAATTGCCTCCCAGCTTTTTGTAAGTCTTAGTACCGTAAAAACACACATTAACAATGTGTACAAAAAACTGAATGTTTCGTCTCGGGACGAAGTAAAAAAGAAATTGGCTTAACAACCATTTTCAATTTCCACCGGGGTTCTAGACCCTATTTCCAACGTAGTTTTCTTTTCCATTTTTGCAATCGCACCCATCTTCGTACCATCAACTCAAAAACCGAACAAAGATGAAATTGAAGCAATTTACTACCCTCATTTTATTAGGGCTTACAATGGTATGCAACGCACAATCGCTTAATCAAGAATTTAAACCCGAAGGAAAGTCTCCCTATCTATTGGGCAAAATAAACAAGGAAGGACTCTCTTCTGAAAACTATGCTTCCTGGTTTCAAAAAAACTACGATGAATACCAAGTCAATGAAACAGCTATTGACACCCTAAAAAGGCATTTGGACAAGTACACCATTAAAGCATTTATGGGAACTTGGTGCGGAGATAGTAAACGGGAAACCCCGAGATTTTACAAAGTATTGGAAGCAGCAGAATTTCCTTTAGAACGATTAACTATGGTGGCAGTAAGTAGGGATCGGGAAACTTACAAGCAAAGCCCTGGCGGAGAACACGAATCCTTAAACATCCATAGAGTACCTACCTTCATTCTTTACAAAAACGGAAGGGAAGTAAATCGAATTGTAGAATCTCCCGTGGAATCCCTGGAAACAGATCTGGTAAAAATCATTGAAAAAGAATATACCTCAAATTATCACGGAGTGACTTTGGTAAATGATATGCTTTCTGAAATGAACCTTGAAAGATTCAATAAAAAACATCGAAAATTAGTACCTAAATTAAAAAAGCAGGTACAAAACATGTATGAACTCAACACTTATGCAAGTGTCTTGTTCTATGCCCACAGAAAAGATGAAGCCATTGTAGTGAGTAGGTTGAATACGCTGCTGTTTCCTGAAGAACCCAAAGTATATGAAAGCTTAGCCCGTAAAATGATTGAGATGGACAATATGAAAGGCGCCATAGAAAACTATAAAAAAGCACTTTCGTTAGATCCCGATAACGAAAAGTATAAAAATGCCATGAATGAACTCACGACGAACAGAGAAGGAACACAGTAAACACAAAACCGAACGATAAAAAGAAGTTCGAATTGAAAAACACATAGTTTGTCTGTATCTTTGCCTCTTATTTTTTATAGACAGTTATGCAACTTTCAGAACAAGAGCTCGTACGACGTGAAAAATTGGCTCAATTGCGCCAAATGGGAATCGACCCCTACCCACCAGAATTATATCCTGTAGATCATACTTCAGCAACAATAAAACAGGATTTCTCTGAAGGAAAAAAGGTGACGATTGCTGGTAGATTAATGTCACGACGTATTCAAGGGAAAGCATCTTTTGCCGAGCTTCAGGATAGTGAAGGACGCATACAGGTGTATTTTAACCGTGACGAAATCTGCCCTGGAGAGGACAAAGTTCTCTACAACGATGTTTATAAAAAACTATTGGACATTGGAGACTTTATAGGAATTGTTGGAGAGCTTTTTACAACTCAAGTTGGTGAAAAGACGGTTTTGGTAAAGGACTTCAAGTTACTTAACAAAACATTGCGCCCACTTCCACTGCCTAAAACGGACAGTGAAGGAAATGTGTTTGACGAATTTAATGATCCTGAGTTGCGTTACCGGCAACGTTATGTGGATTTGGTCGTGAACCCCAAAAGTAAAAGATACATTCGTTAAACGAACCAAGATCAACAATACCATTCGTGATTTTTACAACGAGATGGGATTCTTAGAAGTAGAAACACCTATTCTACAGCCCATTCCGGGAGGTGCTGCGGCACGTCCATTTGTAACGCATCACAACGCATTGAACATTCCCTTGTATTTGCGTATTGCCAATGAGTTATATCTTAAGCGATTGATTGTTGGTGGTTTTGATGGAGTCTATGAGTTTTCGAAAGATTTCAGAAACGAAGGAATGGATCGTACCCACAATCCAGAATTTACAGTGATGGAAATGTATGCGGCCTACAAGGATTACCACTGGATGATGGATACCACCGAAAAACTGCTTGAAAAAATTGCATTGGAATTGCACGGAACCACTAAAGTGCGTTTTGGAGACAATGTAATTGATTACAAAGCACCGTACCAACGAATCGGAATTTTGGATGCCATTAAAGAGCATACCGGCTATGATTTATTTCAAAAGAGCGAAGAAGAAGTTCGTAAAGCCTGCAAGGCTCTAGATCTTGAAGTAGACGAAACTTTTGGTATTGGTAAAATGATCGATGAGATTTTTGGCGAAAAGTGTGAGCACAATTACATACAACCTACCTTTATTATGGACCATCCGGTAGAGATGAGTCCATTGACCAAAAAACACCGTAGCAAAGAAGGACTTACTGAGCGTTTTGAATTGATGGTAAATGGAAAGGAATTGGCCAACGCATATACGGAGTTGAATGATCCAATCGATCAGCGTGAGCGATTCGAAGATCAATTAAAACTATCCGAAAAAGGAGATGACGAAGCCATGTTTATAGATCAGGATTTCCTACGTGCTTTAGAATACGGTATGCCTCCTACTTCAGGAATTGGTATCGGGATTGACCGTTTGACCATGTTTATGACTAACAATGAGTCTATCCAAGAAGTCCTTTTCTTTCCGCAAATGAAACCTGAAGCAAAACAAGTACCTATGAGTGAGGAGGAAAAAGCAGTTTTCACAATCCTTAAGGACCATGCACCAATAGATCTTAATGAACTTAAGGCTCAATCAGGACTCAGTAATAAGAAATGGGACAAAACCATTAAAGGATTAACCAAAAATGGCCTTGCCAAGGTAGAAAAAACAGAAGAAGGCTTGCTTGTAGACCTGAAAGATTAATCCCTATCTTTTTTAATGAAACTCTACTTTTGTTTTTATCTTTATAAAACATGCTTATAAAAAAACAAGAGGAAGAATACAACTTGCTCAATTGGTGGAAGAAGGCTTTCTATGACAACTATGCAATCTTTAAAGGTAGATCTAGGCGTAAAGAATTCTGGTATTTTTTTCTTGGTAATTCTATACTACTGATAACAACTTTTATTGGTGTAGGTCTTTCATCTGACTTGGAAGATGGTGAGTCCATCTTCTTCGATATTAGCTTGGCTCTTTTTTTAATTATCTGGCTACTTTTATTCATTCCATTTCTTGCAGCCTCTTCAAGGCGATTGCATGATACCGGAAAGTCTGGATGGTGGACACTGTTATGCTTTATTCCCTATGTAAGTTATATAGGCTGGATTGTACTTATCTTTTTTTGGGCTGGAGACAGTGAAAATGGTAAAAACCAGTATGGCCCCAACCCTAAAGGTTCTATAGATTCAGAAATAGATCAGATAGGGAACTGAATAAATCATGTTATACTTTAAATATCGATTATTTAAAAAATTTCTTTTTTCTTAATTCCTACAAAATCAATCGATTAAATACATATTAAATCGTTATGTTGATAACTTCTTATTATAATTGTTAAAATTTTTATGATTTCGTTTATTTTTAGCGCCATTATTAACGAAAAACCAAACATTTATGAAAAGACTATTTGTAGGAATGGCAGTTCTTGCCATTCTATTTAGTTCCTGCGAAAACGAAACACTAACCGAAACACCAGAGGAACAAGACCTGACACTAGAATTAGATCAATCCTATCATGAGCAATGTGCTACCATGGGCGCCCTTGAAGAAAGCATCTTAAACAATCCATCCTTAAAAAGATAGTTATGATGCTGTTGAGCGTTTTACGCAAAAAGCACTGGCAGAAGCGCCTGAAGGAGCTAGAAATATCAATATTACCATTCCGGTTATATTTCATGTGATTTATAGAACCCAAAGTGAAAACCTTCCTACATCGGTACTACAGGGACAGATTGATGCTTTAAATGAAGATTTCAATCTAAACAATCCAGGAAGAGCGGGAATTCCTTCAGAATTTCAAGGTGTCGAAGCCAACGTAGGTATTTCTTTCACACTACAGGATGTGATCCGAGTACAAAACTCAAAGAAAAGAAGATGGAGACCTAATGATGATATGAAATTCAGTTCTAAAGGAGGAAGCGATGTTGTGAATCCTCAAGAGTCCTTGAATATTTGGATTGTAAACTATATGCCTTACCAAGGTGGACAGATTCTTGGATATGCTCAATTCCCAGGTGGAAATTGGGCAACAGACGGTGTGGTACTAGCAGCTAGTTTTGTTGGAAGCACAGATAGAACCGCTACCCACGAAGTAGGACACTGGCCAACCTTCGCCATATTTGGGGTGATGGTGGTTGTAGTGTAGACGATTTTGTCTCAGACACTCCAGTATCTGACAGGTACAACTCAGGTTGCCCTAGCTACCCAACCGTTCATTGTGGATCTAACGATATGACTATGAACTTCATGGATTACACCTCAGATTCCTGTATGCACATGTTTACAGAAGGGCAAAAAAGCAGAATGGCTACTGTTTTTGCTCCAGGTGGTTCAGAGAAGCCATGGGGAATTAATACTCCATACAACTATTAAAAAGGAGGCCTACTTGTTTTAAGTAGGTCTTTTTTTATTGTAACAAACCAATAAAAGCATCTTCAAAAGGAACAGTTCCTACCACAGTGTAATAAAAAATTGCGCCCAACCATCCATGAAAAAGCCCTAATACATATACATTTCGTTCCTTTAAGTATATAAAACCGTAAAATAACGCCAATAAAAAGGTCCCTAACATAAGCCACAAGGAAGGGTAATGAACCAAGGAAAATAAAGTAGCTGCTCCTAATATGATTTGCCAGTTTTGAAGCATTGCAAACCTCCCATCCCTTAAGTTTCCCGTTACTAAGGCGATGAGCAAAAATTGCTGAATAACTCCCCATAACGGATAGGTTATAAGAATGGGAAGTATATGCCAAGTTATATTAAGACTTCCCTGCCATATACCAATCATTATAAATACAACCACAGAAAAAATACCAAAAGGCAATACGTTATATAGGGCCTTCTTAAAATTATCGGTACGAAATCCCCAATGTTTTAAAATTCCAGTGGTTTTTCGTTTTCTATAAAGAATGTAAATCGTCCAACCTACAACAGCTGTCGCCACATAGGGAAAACGCCAGTTTAGAAAGTCCATAAAGATGAATTTGCCCGCGGCGGTCAATACCACAGCAAGGATCTCAACGATTCGGGTTGACTTTTTTACCACAACATCCATCATTATTGAAATAGGGTATAATAGGACAAAAGAACACTAGACACCACAACACCTACAGTTAGGTACTGTAAAGGTTTGAATTTCTCATAAGCATTGTAAATCAACTTTAAAAGCCCCACCGTTATACCAAACGATATAAAAAGGCATAGTAATCCATCCAAAAGATCAGATATGATTTTTATACTACCATCACCTATCCCTATAATTATAAACTCTGAGCACATAAACATAGCAACAATACCCAGTGCCAGCCCAAATAGGCTTCCCCACCTTTTATTGAGGAACAAACCCACACAGGCAATAAAGGAAAACAAAGACATTAGTATTGGCGCCTTTACCATCCATACAAACTCCATAAGTCCTATATCTCTACCACTCCAACCTATACCAATGGCGACTAACCAAACAAAGTATGTGGAATAAATTGCAATTACTACTGTTAGGAAAAGGAACATGGTTCCAAAAAGGATTCTAATAATTTTCATGACGATACCATTAAGTTGAAACTTTGTAAAAAACCCCGCCCTAAGACGGGGCTTTCGGGTTAGAACAACCCATCATCAAAACAGGAACCTCAAAAAGTAAGCTCCTGTTTTGAGTTATTCACTTTTTTCACGATCCAAAAATTGAATATCCCTTGTATTTTTCTGCACGGCAATAGCAGAGAAAAGACTTAGCATAAACGACATGCCATAAAATCCTTTTTCACTTAACTCAAGATCGGCATTCCATAAACCAATGATAAGTAACAGAATAGAAGCGATGGTCACAAACCAACTGATTCCATAATAAACATCGGTAACGGGAATACCTTCCAATTTATCCCGTACACTTTTCTGTACCGAAACCACTGCAAAAAGACCAAACAGCAAAATGGTGAAGTAATACCCTTTTTCGTTGAGTTCCATATAAGCATTCCAAAGCCCTACACAATAGGAAACCATTCCTATAAATAAAGCGGTCCAAGAGGCCGAAATAAAAGCTGGTGTTGGCCTACAATTAAATTGTTCTTTTGTTTTTACAATCTTGTCGATCAAGGGCGCATTAACAGGCTTCTTGTCTTTAAAAATTTGATTTTCCATAATCTAATGTTTTGATGATTTAATTTGATTATGAAGCAAATATGAAAGGAAAGCTGGGGCTAAAAAATACATTTTTTTAAAAAAACTTATGATTTAATATTACATCAATGATATATAATGTCAATATTTATATATTTTTATATAAATATTTACTTATTATTTAAAATGAATACTTTATTTCAAATTTCACAAATTTTATCTGAAGAAAACAAAAATGAGTTCACAGGATTCCTTCGTAAGAAAAACCGTAGGGGCGACACCAAAAACATCGAGTTATTTCAACTTATCACAACTGGAAATACCAAAAATTTAGATGTAATATTGTATGGAAAACCTGCTAAGAATGCCTACCATGCCTTAAGCAAACGACTCCATGATAGTCTTATAGATTTTGTTGCCACAAAGAGCTTTCAAGGTGAAACCAGTGAAGAATTAGACATTCTAAAACTACTTTTAGCAAGCCGTATTTTTCTGGAAAACAAACAATACAAACTAGGTTATAAAACTTTATCTAAAGCGGAGAAGAAAGCCCTTCATTTGGACCTATACTCAATCCTCACTGAAATTTACCACACCAAGATTCAATATGCACACACCAATCCAGATCTTACCATTAAGGAACTTATTGCCGTTTCTCAACAAAACCTAACCCTTTTTGAACGGGAACAACAACTTAACATGGCTTATGCCACGATAAAGTCGAAATTAAAATCAGACAAACCACAGTCCATTAATGAAGTAATTCGCAATGCCTTTTCGGATTTTGAAATTGAGATTGATCAAAACCTTAGTTATAAATCACTCTTTCAGCTTATGAGCATTGCCTTCTCTGCAGCGCAGATTCAAAGTGACTTTCATCAAATAGAAAGTTTCATGGAAAGTGTTTATGAGATTGTGTCCCGCAAAACCAGTCCAGAAGAAAAGCATCTGTATTACCTTATCGAGATTACACTCCTTATGGCCAATACCCATTTTAGGAACCGAAATTTTAATCGTTCAATGGAGTTTTCGAAACAAATGGAAGTGCATATGCAAAAAAACAACAGGGCGTATTTTAATCGTTTTCATGAAAAACTTATTCTTATAAAGGCCTTGAACTTAAACTACACGGGGCAATACAAACAAGCCATCACACATTTAAATTCTTATAAGAGCGAATCTTTAGATATTGCTTTGAGCAAAGCTATGTGTCTTTTTCAACAAAATCATTTTCAAGATGCGTATCAAATACTAAAAAATCTTACGCATAGTGATCGTTGGTATGAGAAAAAAATTGGTTGGATTTGGGTATTGAAAAAGAACATCATTGAAATACTATTATTGATGGAGTTAAATCGATTGGATCTAGTGTTGGCACGACTTAAAAGTTTTGAACGTCGTTTTTTTAAAAGATTAGTACAGGAAAATGAGGTGAGGGTCATTCAATTTATAAAATTAATAGCTTTTGCCTATGAGCAACCCAAAGAAATTGAAACATCCAGTTTTAGGGAACGAGTACAGATGTCGTTTACCTGGAAGGAAGCTTCTCAGGAAGATGTATTTGTTATGAGTTTTTATGCTTGGTTAAAATCCAAGATGGAAAAAGAAGAATTATACGCAACTACGCTTCAACTTGTACAAATGAAATAAAAAAGGAAACACCGCCCAAGTTCTCCTCCTTTTGGCATAGGGGGCCGATAATCGCTATCAACTGACTTGGGCGGTGCTTAACCAACCTAAACTATTTGTGGTCTAAAAATAAACGGACTCTCAAGAATTTCAAAACAACAGAACTCTGCTTTTATAAATCAAGAGCATTTTAGACTACTTTTCGCCTACTTTACTTAAAAATTCAATATCATTCTCTACCGTTAACAATAACAAACTGGTGGCGGTACAAAATACGGGACTGGTGATGCAGTGATGCCCATTCCAGCTTCCATCTTGGTTTTGTATTTTCAAAATACGGCCACTCATATCGTCATACCATTTTCTCCAATCCTTGTCCTGGTTCACCACCAAAGATTCACCCGTTTGTAAAAAGCTTATGAATTCTTCTCCTCCATTATTACCAAAACCCGTCATCACATCTTCCTGTTGTGCTCTGTTCTTGGCAGACTCATAAATCTCATAGGATGTAGTATACTCCATTGCCTTCGTTTCGTCATATCCAATATCGCGTAAGGTCTCCGCCGAAATTTTAGCATCCTTGTTAATTCTACCTTCCTTTTTTGCTTTAGCAATATCCTCTTTCACTTTTCGCGCTTCTTTGGCGCTCGCACGGACACTATTGCTAATGGCATAGAGCATGACTCCGGCACCATCTTCTGTTTTTACATTTCCGCTTTTAGAATCATAATTCCCTTTTTGATAATTCTTGGTGCGTTCAATCACTTCCTCTTCCACATCGGCTCCCACAGCTTGAGCCGCTTCCAATGCACTAGTAGCCAATCCACTTTGTAGCACTCCAGCCCATCCAGCCCCTTTTTGTCTTCCAGAAGCATCGGTTCCTTGTTGAATTTTAGAAACACAAATATCCAAACATCGATTCACCCGTTTTTTATCGATTCCTTTTAGATTCCGATCCAAAATATTGGACAATACTTGAGCGGTGAGCACCGCATCGATGTTTTGTCCAAGTTTGGTTTGGATTTGAGTGCCTCGGACTTCAGTAATGTATTCACTCTTTTTGGGTGCATTCTCTACGGTTTCCAACAAATAAGAAATTGCCTTCGTTAAGTTTTTAGCATATCTACCCTTCTTAAGCGTAGTGCCACTTCTCAAAAATGCTTGTACAACCATTGCTGTGGTTGCCGGATCTGCTTTAACCGCATGCGGATCTCTCACATGTTGGGCATTATGGCTTCCTGCGCCGTATCCACCATTAGGTAACTGGGCATCATTTAACCAAGCCAATCCGTCTTCAACAGATGACCTAAGATTCTCATTGTTTTTAAAAACATGGAAATTGTCTGAAGGCTGTTCGCCCATAACCGTCATAAATACGCAACCTTCTTCAGGCTGCAACGTTCGCTTGGTTTCTGCATAATCCCCTTTTGTAAAGGTGGCAGACATCCAAAAAGCGACCAATAAAACTGGCAACGCCAGCAAAAGCAACTTACTTTTCATCATTATTCTGTTTTAAGTTCTGATGTAAAACTAGATGGGGCAGGTATTATGCACAAGCATGCTTGAGGGAACCACCATCCTGAATGAGTAATCATGACAATCTAAAAATCCTTTAACAAAAATTTATCCTTAATACATTAAACTCTTCTATAAACAATAAGTCATAAGGACATTGAACTTAAAAATTAAAATAAATGAAAAACGTAGTATTAATTGTATGTCTCTTGGTAACCACTTGTTATGTAACTGCTCAAGGACATCCTCCAAAAAAGGGACACGAACGCGGTGATTTATTCGAAAAAATGCAGGAATTCACACCTGAGCAACGCGCTGAGCTGAAAACAAAACGCATGACCCTAGACTTAGACCTCACAGAGAGTCAACAACAACAAGTAAAGAACCTTTTAGTTGCTGAAGAAAGAAATCGTCCAAAACCAGAAGAAAGGAAAAAAAAGAAAGAAGATATCTCGAGTGAAGAACTCTACCAAAAAAGGATTGCACGATTGGATTCACAAATCGCTATGAAATCTAAATTAAAGGAAATCCTTACCGAAGCACAGTATGAAAAATTTGAAAAAGGGAACCACCAAAAAGCACGCTTAAAGAAGCGACATCATATGAGGCAAGGTCGTAAATAGTTTTTGGCCCAGTTCTTGGTTATTTAATAGTAAATTGGTTACTTTGGTATCCTTAAATTAAAAAACCATGAAAAATATTTTTAAAATTATCGCTCTGTCTTTCGTGCTTTGCTTGGGAATAAATACTGTACAAGCACAAAGCTTAAAGCAAGACCAAAATAGACCTGAAGTAGTTGCTAAAAAGCAAACTGCAGACTTGAGTGAGGCACTGGATTTAACAGGTGACCAACAACGTTCTGTTTTTAGAGCCTTGGTAACTTATAAGTCTGGACACAAACGCATTGAAGGAAAAAGCGCAAGTGTAGTTGCTGCAGAAAAGAAAAAACTTAATGAAGACTTGAAAGTCTCTATGAAAAAAATACTAACTGATGTTCAATACAAACAGTGGCTTTCACTAGAACAATAATTTAGTATCACATAATAAAAAAAGCTCCGATAAATTCGGAGCTTTTTTTATGCAATGTTTTTTGAAGCTTTCCTACATGCCTCTATTGTTTTATCCAAATCTTCTTTGGTAAGGGCATCACAAATAAACCAAGTTTCATAGGCACTTGGCGCAATATATATTCCTTCATTCAACATATGATGAAAGAACTTTTTGAATGTATCCCCATTGGCTGCCTCTGCTGCCGATTCGAAATCACGAACAGGCTTTTCAGAAAAATGAACCGATATCATAGAACCCATTCTATTGATTGTATAAGGAATACTATTTGAATCCAACACATTAGTCAATCCATTATGCAAGTATTCCGTTTTATCTGCAATGGACTTGAAAATCCCTGGCTGATCATTCAATGTTTGCAGCATCGTAAGTCCTGCTGCCATAGCAAGTGGGTTGCCACTTAAGGTTCCAGCTTGATAAACAGGTCCTAGTGGTGCTAAAAAGTCCATGATTTCATTTCTAGCTCCAAATGCACCAACAGGTAATCCCCCACCAATTACTTTTCCAAAAGTAACAATGTCTGCATCTACTCCCAACAACTCCTGAGCGCCTCCTTTTGCAAGACGAAAACCAGTCATTACTTCATCAAAAATTAAGAGAATTCCATGATCATCACAAAGCTGTCTTAACCCTTCCAGAAATCCATCTACTGGTGGAATACACCCCATATTTCCAGCAACTGGCTCTAAAATGATACAAGCAATATCGCCTTCATACTGTGATATGATTTCCTTCACATTCTCTAGATCGTTATAATGTGCTAAAAGCGTATCCTTGGCCGTTCCAGAAGTTACCCCAGGACTGTTGGGTGTTCCAAAAGTAACAGCACCACTACCCGCTTGAATTAGAAAAGAATCACTATGGCCGTGATAACATCCCGCAAATTTGATGATCTTATCTTTTCCTGTATATCCTCGTGCCAAACGCACAGCACTCATACAAGCCTCTGTCCCACTATTCACGAAACGAATTTTATCGATGTTGGGTACCATGGAAACTGCCAGAGAGGCAATTTCGGTTTCTATTTCGGTAGGCATTCCAAAGGAAGTTCCTTTTTTTGCTTTATCAACTACTGCGTTTACTACATCTGGATGAGCATGACCTAAAATCATTGGGCCCCAAGAGTTGATATAATCTATGAGTATATTTCCGTCTTCATCATATAAATAAGCTCCCTTGGCTTGTTTTACGAAAATGGGATGCCCCCCAACGGCCTTAAAAGCCCGTACTGGTGAGTTTACCCCACCCGGAATCACTTTTTGCGCTTCAGTGAACAAAGCACTACTTCTCTGATATTTCATGGAAAAAATTTATCGTCCTTTTACAGGGTGCAAATATAACACTTGCCCTATAGAAATTTCATTGGAAAGCAACCCATTATATTGCTTAAGGGTTTCTACGGTCATATTAAACCTTCTAGATATACTATACAATGTATCTCCTTTGGTAACCGTATAGGTTTTAATTTTACTTTCTTTTGATGGGTTTCCTGAAGATTGCCCCAACACATCTTTATCATATTGAGTGAGGTTATAACGCTCTATGATGCTTATTAGCTTATTGGGATATTTAGGATCTGTGGCATATCCTGCTTTTTTAAGCCCTTTGGCCCAACCCTTATAATCATCCTTTCTTAGCTTGAATAGATTTTGATACCTACTTCTTTGTGTTAGAAACAAAGAATGATCCCGGAAAGAGTATTTAGGATCTCTGTATTTTCTGAAACACTCCCCTTCTTCATCGTCATCATGGTATACGCGCTCCCCGGTCCAACTTCCATGGCATTTAATTCCAAAATGATTGTTGGCCCGCCTGGTTAATTCTCCACGCCCTGCTCCGCTTTCCAAAATTCCCTGGGCCAGTGTAATACTGGCAGGAATTCCATACTGTAACATTTCATCTTTAGCAATAGCACTATAGGTATCTATATAAAATGCCACAACCTCTGCATAAGGAGCATTCACATTGGGTTTTGTAGTTCCATTGGTTACATCCTTATCTGGTTGCACAATCACCTTACTTCCCTTATCTTTTATAATAACTTTCTCTGTAGTATTTTTTTTGGTTGAAGCAACTGTTCGCTTTTTAGACTTACAGGAAGTCGCAAACAAAAGAACTAGGGCCGATAACAAAATCCATTTTGCGTTCATATTATTCAATTTGAGGGAGATTCTTCTTTAGTAATTGCACATTCATTCCTTTTATTCCCTGTAATCCACCAGTATGGATTGTTAAAATCCGACTGTTTTTTTCAAAAAAACCATTTCGAATCAAGTCCAACACACCATACATCATCTTACCTGTATATATAGGATCTAGGGGAATTTGGGTTTTCTTTTTAAAATCATTGATAAAACGCACCAAACCTACATCTATTTTACCATAACCACCAAAAGAATAATTATCTAAAATTTCATAGTTGGTTTTGGAAGTATATTTTTTTACTTCCGAAGCTTGAAAAGTTCCTTTCAATGCCGAAAAACCGATCACTTTTTGATGTGATTCTGAAGCACTCACCAATCCTGCCAATGTACCGCCAGTACCCACAGCAGTGCATATATAGTCATACTTATGGGTTCGGTCTGAAAGAATTTCCTCACACCCTTTAACCGCCAATCTGTTGGTTCCGCCTTCAGGCACTAGAAAAAAATCTCCAAATATCTCTTTTAGTTCTAACACAAATGAAGGATCTTCTTTTTGTTTATAGGCTTCCCGTGAAACAAAATGTAATTTCATTCCACAATCTTCGGCATACAACAGTGTAGGGTTTCTTGGCATTGAAGCCAATTCCTCCCCACGAATAACCCCAATGGTTTGGAAGCCTTCTCGCTTCCCTGCTGAAGCAACCGCCGCAATATGATTGGAGAAAGCACCGCCAAATGTAAGGATGGTTGTTTCTTGTTGAGAACTAGCTTCTTGAAGATTGTATTTTAATTTTCTGAATTTATTTCCAGAGACAAAAGTATCGATAGTATCTTCTCTAAGTATGCCCAATTCATTAATAGTCAACGAAAAAAAAGTTGGGTCTATAGGTTCAATTGGAGTGGAAATTTCAGAAAAAAACAAGTCAGTGGATTAAAATAATTCTAAAGACCTTCAAATAACGTTAATTTTTGTCAAAAACATGCATTCTGAACTTAAAGAGAAACATATCCATATTTTATTGGAATTGTCCCCAGAATAAGACCCTTTCATTCACTATACAAAATAGTGAGATAGATACAACTTCAGGAAGCCATATATCTTCATCTTTTATGAATTATCACAGCAAACGAAAAAGATGCATCAGAAGTGAATTTTGAGTAGAATTTAATGAAGCCAACATAAGATTTAGGATACTCTTCTTTTACTAATTCTGAGAAGGTGTGCAACCGATATTGTGGCTAAAATCATACTTAATTAAGATCACAGAGTAAAACTACTTTTGTAAATAATACCACAAAATAGATTCTAGAAGCCTGTTTATAAATAGCATTTTACACTTAATTTTTGTAGTATTTTTCCTATTTACTTAGTAATAAGTGCATTTCATCGAATTTTTTTGGTTTTTATGGAATATATAATGTAAACTTGTTGATACCAAATCACCTAAAGATCTATAAAATGAAATCCAAATTTACCTTGGACTACTTATGCTGGGTATTTTTTTCTCTTTTGCAAAGAGCACTAAATTCTTTTGATGATTTTAATAATCAGTATCACAGAGCATTAAAAAATAGCTACATATCGTCCAGGTACCAAACCTTACTTATTTCAAGTAAAAGTCCCCGTTTTTCAAAAAAGATTTCTGGTGCAATTCTTTCAAATTATTATACCGAAAGATTGCGTGATTTAAACGAAAACAATTGTTAAAAGAATGTATATGATCGATAAAATGATCATTTTTAATGCCAAAATACAATAATTAGAACTATAAACCCCGAGATATTAAAACCCAAATCGCCTCATCATGAAGAAAAACTACTTAACCCGCTTTAAGTTATTAAGCTTCTTTCTTGTGTTGTTAACAACAACTTGTTATTCGCAAGTAGGTATCAACACAACGACTCCTAGAGGAGTTCTTGATCTTAATTCCACCACCATGGGAGTGGTACTTCCAAGGGTAGCACTAACATCAAGTATTCTACAAGCCCCAGTGGTTAATCCAAATCCAGCTGCCACAGCTATTCCTGCTGGTACTACAGTATATAATACCAATACTACCAATACAGGAACCAATGATGTAACTGCTGGAATTTATGCTTGGGATGGCTCTAAATGGATAGAGCAATTTCAAAAAAGGCAGCACGCATTATACCAAAGTACGACAGGATCTCTTAGAACCAACCCAGGAACGACCTATACGGTTGCCCTTAATGGTTCTAACACCCCTTCTTTTACAGCAAAGTATACAGGAACTTATAAATTACGGGTTCGTGTAGATTTTGGGGGTGGAGATGCACTATCCCCTAATGAAGGGAGTGGATCAGGTAGATCTGATGGTGACTTGAATATAGCAAAGGCATCCGGTAATTTCACCTTTACCTTTAACGGAACTAATTATACAATCCCCGTTCACGCCTATTCAACAGCTTATAATAATGTTAGTCCTTCTACTAACTATTTTGCGATTTGGCAAGAGTTTTTCATCAATGAATCTGTTACTCTTAATGCCAATCAAACAGTTAATTTGAGTTTAACCTTTGTACAAGATGCTGCAGAAGAGTATAGTACTTCTTCTGGAGGATATGGCTATGTAGCTTATGACCTTCCTTGCAGTGTCGAAATTTCCTATATGGGAGAATAAAACTTTTGTCTATGAAACATTTTTACGCAACAATTTTATGTGTGGTATTCTTAAGCTCAAGTGCTTATTCACAAGTTGGGATCAATACCACGTCTCCAGGAGGAATCTTGGATGTTCAATCAACAACTATGGGAGTTGTCTATCCAGTGGTATCTCTTAGCAGTACATCTACAGAAACCATAACCAACCCCAATGGACCCAATATTGTAGCTGGGACAACTATATATAACAATGCTACCGCAGGAAGTGGTATTACAGCTGTTTTCCCTGGTATATATACTTGGGACGGAACCGAGTGGACTCCTCAATTCCACAAACGGGATTACCAGATTTGTTCACAGGATACAGATTTAAGAACCGGATCGAATGATGGTACTTATGGAAACCAAGCGATTTCTTTTGACACGAATTCATTTACCGCTAAATACGATGGCGAATACCTTATTACGCTTACGGCTCATTTTGGTGGTGGGGCTATGGATCCACCAAATAATGGTAATGATCAACACGTCAATTATAATTCGCAAGGAGGAGAGTATGATTTTACTTTTAATGGTACTACTCATACCTTCACATTAAAATCATTCTCTGGGATTAATGACGACAGACTGTTTGATGGAGGTTCCATTAATAACCATTATAATCAGTACAATCAGGCCACATATACGGTAGCAGAAACTTTAACACGGGCTACTGCGTATCCTTTTACTTTAACCTTTAATCAAACCACTTCCAATGGTTTTGAACAAGATGGAGACTTCCTCAATGTAGCCAATGACGGAACTGGGTATATCATCATAAATAACAGTTTACACTGTACCGTAGAATTTAAATATGTTGGAAACTAAGTCAGATATTATGAAAAAAAATACTTTATATATTGCTATCATATGCCTTCTATCTTTCCAAACTATGTTGGGACAAGTAGGTATTGGTACCACAACCCCTAACGGGATGTTGGATTTAGCATCCAGCACTGCCGGAATTGTATACCCAAGTGTATCCTTAACCTCTAGAACAAGCTCATCACCCGTGGTAAATCCAAATGGAGGAGGCTTAGAAGTGGGAACTGCTGTTTATAACACAAACACTACCACACTTGGAGCTAATGATCTCTCACCTGGCATATATGCTTGGGATGGTACGCAATGGCTTCCTCAAGCTTATAAAAAAATATATACAAAATATGAACAAACGGGAGGATGTCAGAGAACAACCATACGGGAATCTTATACAAACCCTAACCCAAGTGATGCTGATAATATTGCAGGACTTACCAATCAAGTTTTCACACCAGCCTATTCTGGAACCTATCGCGTTGAGATCAGAACCAACTTTGGAGCAGGTAGAATTGAGGATTTCACATCAGGAACTGAAAGTGAAATGTCTTTGGCTACTACCGAAGGAGCCTTCTTCTTTACCATGTCTGGAACCGGTATTGACATAGACCCTACCAGCTCTACATTTGACTATACGGAAGGGTGGATGTACACACACCCATATGCCTGTGAAAATGATATTGAAGTCCCCGCTATAGAAAGTTATGAAGTTCCCCATTTCTCAACTTTAATATATCACCTGTACTTACTTGCAGGGAATAACTATACATTTACTTTGAGTAATTGTATCAACACTGGCCATGCCTATTTTGTGAATAATGGAGACTCCGGTGATGGCCAAGGCCATATTGGACATACCATTCCTTGCTCTGTAGAATTTGAATACATTGGCGATTAATTTTTTATTGAACTTAACCGAAAATACCTAGAACCTCTTATGAAATTATCATTATTTGCTAGCCTACTAATCTTTATCTGTTCGTTTAACCTCTCTGCCCAAACTCCCTGTTCGGGAGGTATGGCCGGCTCGTACCCTTGTGACGGATTAACTTTACAAAGTTTTATACAAACTTCCACTTTTGGTAATTCGAGTACTGCAGAGTCTCAGGATTCATGGGGTTGGACAGACCCTCTTAATGGAGATGAATATGCCATAGTTGCACTTGACAACGGAACTGCATTTGTTGATATCACCAACCCTACAAGTCCAACCTACTTGGGATGGTTACCTACACATACAGGGTCTAGTTTATGGAGAGATGTTAAAGTATATAACAATCATGCCTATATAGTAAGTGATTCCAATGGCAATCATGGGATGCAAATTTTCGATTTAACAGCCCTTAGAAGTGTTGCTGCCCCTCCTGTTACTTTTTCTAGAGATGGCCGTGTTACTTGGGGAACCTCTGGTAGCAATAGAGGACGTGCTCATAACTTAATTATAAACGAAGATACCGGTTATGCCTATGTCATGGGTGTTTCTCCCTATATCAGTGGAGGAATTGTAATATATGATCTAAATACAAGCCTTACGAGTCCTACACAAGTAGCTACTTATTCTACAGGAGGATATTGTCATGATGCTCAGGTTGTATTGTATGATGGACCTGATCCAGATTATCAAGGAAAAGAAATCTTAATTGGTAGTTTTAGTGGTTCAGATTTTGTTCGCATTTTAGATGTAAGCAACAAATCTAGTATTACACAGATTTCTACGATCGACTATACCAACAAATTTTATACACACCAAGGATGGTTTACCGAAGACAAACGATTTTTTATTACTGGGGACGAAGTGGACGAAGAGAATATTGGCTTTAACACCCGTACCTTGGTTTTCGACCTAGAAGATTTAGACAACCCATCCTTACACTATACACACTTTGGTTCTACAACAGCTATTGACCATAATGGATATGTAAGGGGAAACCGTTTCTACTTGGCCAACTATGCAGCTGGTATGCGTGTATTCAATATAGAAGGTTTGTACGATGCTACACCAAGTATGACCGAAATAAATTATTTCGACACGTACCCAAGTTCCAATAGCGCCTCTTTTAATGCTACCTGGAATGTATATCCCTTTTTCGAAAGTGGAAATATGATCGTTACTGGATTTGGAAATGTTAGTGTTAATGGAGATGGTGGATTATTTGTTATAAAAGATCCTCTATATGATAATACTGATCCAACCGCTATATGCCAAAACATTACCGCAACCTTAGATCGTCTTACAGGATCAGTAACTATTGATGCTACAGATGTAGACAATGGCTCTACTGACGATTTTGGGATTGTAAGCAGAACCCTTAGTGGTCAAACTACCTTTACTTGCGACGATGTCGGAAACAACTTCAATGTAACCCTTACCGTAAAAGATGATTATGGAAACGAATCTTCTTGTGTCGCAGTAGTAACTGTAGCCGCTGAAACAACAGCATTTACAGGAGCTACTTGGACCAATGGCACACCATCTATTGGCTCTAATGCCAAAATTAGTTCTGATTATAGTACTGGTTCTGATGGAGGAAGCATTGATGCTTGTACTTGCGAAGTAGACAATACAAGAACTTTGACTATTGACGCTGGAGATTACTTAAACATTACAAAAGACATAACCGTAAACGGTACTCTGGTTGTAGAACACCAAGGAAGTGTAGTACAAACTGACGCTAGTGCTACTACTATTAATAATGGTACAATTAACGTAAATCAAACTACGCCTACCCTTGCTTCCCGTGATTTCATGGTACTGGGTAGCCCTATGAGTGGGGAAACACGTGAAAGTGTATGGAGTAGTGCCTTCTTAGTAATTGGAGCCACTACTGCTAATTTTGTACCCCATCCAGATGTTGCTATCCAATTCCCTGGGGCGGAGAATTTTGCAGATGACAACGGTGATTTCTGGAATCCACATAGTGGTGCACTTGCACCTGGAGCAGGATATATAGTTAGACCACAGACAGGCTATGGCCAACCAGGCGGTATATTCAACTATACGTATGACGGAGGCACCCTTAACAATGGTAATGTGGACTTCACAGTGGTACAGAACACACCAGGCCCTGCCCCGGCTGACAACAAAAATGCCAGCCCTAATGTGTTGTCTAACCCATACCCATCGGCTATTTCTGCAGATGACTTGATCAACGCAAATGCCATGATTGAGGAAGTATATTTCTGGGAGCATTTAACACCTCCTAGTACAACTTTGCCAGGAGCAAACAACATGAACTTCTCCATGGAAGATATTTCTATGTACAATCTTTCTGGAGGAACGGCTGCTGCAAGTGATCCCGGAACTTCTACAGAGCCCAATGGAATTATTTCTACAGGACAAGGATTTGGTATTAAAGCCAGTGCTGCAGGTACAGCTACATTTACCAATGCTATGAGAAGAACTACCGGAAACACAACACTAAGGTTTCAGGATGATAAAGAACGTATCTGGTTGCAAGTGAACAATCTTGAGCATGGAATGCAGAAACAAGCTCTTATAGCATTTAATTCGGTAGCTTCTGAAGGTATGGATTCTGGTTACGATAGTAGAAGACTGGCTACTGTAGTTTCCTTATACACGCACCTTGGAGATGGAACCGAACAACTGGGTATACAAACCCGTGAAGCTTTTGACAATTCAATTACCATCCCTGTTGGTTTTTCAACACTTATTGATGCAGAAACGGAATACAAAGTATCTATTGGTAATATAGAAGGAGCACAATTGTCTCAATCTGATGTTTATTTAGTTGACAATCTTACTGGAACCATACACGACTTAAGGGGTGACTCCTACAGTTTCACCAGTGAAATGGGTACTTTCAACAATCGATTCACACTACAGTTTACTTCAGGAGTATTATCTACGAATGATAGTTTAGAAAGTAGCATCATTGTATATCCAAACCCAGCAAACGATCTATTATCTGTACTATCCACTAATTCATTCATTAACTCTGTGGAAGTATTTGATATTAGAGGACGAAGAATGAAACAGAACATTGAAAAAGAAAAAAACACATGTAGTCTAGATATTTCAAGACTTGAAACAGCTGTTTATTTTGTTAAGATTAATACAGACGCTGGTTCTATTACAAAGAAGATCATCAAGAGATAATCTTTAAAAAAGAAAATTGATTACTTATAAAGGGTTTAATGATTAATCATTAAACCCTTTATTTATTATTTGTAATTCAACACCTAAATACTATAATAGCAATTTTCCCGTTTATAAAACAAAAAGCTATGAAGATGACGGGCTCCTACTAGCCTCTATCTTCCTATAATACAATACATTACAATCAGATCAATAAAGCATAATTTTTATTGATTTTAATTTATTGATTGTCAGTTAATTACAAAATGCAATTATTGAGAAAGTGCATTTCATCGATTATTTTTGCACTTTATCTTTAAAAATTGTAATATTACGTAAGAAATTTAATACATAAGATTATGGCCCCAAATTACTTTTCACTATTGAGAAAAATTTCTCTTGTTACCGGTATCCTTTTGGTATCTGTTGCCGGACATGCACAAATGAACTATGAAACTGCTGAAACCGTTACTGGTTTTGCTACCGTATCCGAAACTTCTGATGATGGTATTCTAATCAGAGAATCAGGAGTTGGAAAACTAGAAAATGGATTTGCCGAAATTCAAATCAATCCCGAAATTGTAGATTTAATAGATGGTGACCGTATTGAAGACATGGTTAAAATTTCCATTCAGCTAGATGGCGAAAGCAATGGAATCTACGTTTCAAAAAAGAACAAGCATTCATTTATGATCTCCGAACTAGAAGGTGGAAATTCTAATGCAAAATTTACTTACAAGCTTATCGTAAAAGACCTATAAGTCTTTAATAAAGATATGATATAAACCCCCAAAAGGGCCTCTTTTTTATATAATTGAGGTCTTTTTCATTTTTATACGCTTCTCTTTCAAAACTAATAGCATAGTAGGCAGCTTTCTTATTCTTAAAACGCATCCACTTAAGTAAAAATTCAATGCCATACCATACATAGAAGAAAACAATGAGCATCTCTGCTTGCTGCCGTAAATGAATCCGTTCATGGTTCATGAAAACTTCATCCGTCTTAAGTCGCCTTTCTTTTAGAATAACAAAAGGCCAAAGAGTTATGCCTAAAAATCCCTTTCGGATTAAATTTGGATTCACTAAAACAATCATCTCCACAAGTTAATAAATTGGTACTTTTGTAATATGTTCTTCAAGAAAAAAATAGAACTGGAAGAAGGAGACTATTACCTCACGCCTGAAGGTTATAAATGTTTCACAGAGCAATATCACTTAAAAAGAGGGTATTGTTGCGAAAGCGGATGTAGACATTGCCCATATGGCTATGACAAGAAAACTAATAAACAAGCATAACAATTGGATGCCTATCTTAGAACATATCGAGTATTAATAGCGACCCATTACCATCGCGCAGACATTAGATATCCCTAGTTACTACTTTTTTGATCCAAAAAGTAACGTAGTAATTAAATAGACACCTAAATGAATTTTCAAGCAGCAATACAACAAGGGATTCCGTCCTTACTTCCACCCACTAAACTTTACGACCCTGAAGTAAATCACGCTCCCAAAAGAAAAAAAATCCTGAATCCAGCAGAAGAAAAGTTGGCACTTCAAAATGCACTCCGATATTTTGATCCAGTACACCATGCTACCCTCCTACCTGAATTCAAAAAAGAATTAGAAACCCACGGACGTATTTATATGTACCGTTTCCGACCAGACTATGAAATGTATGCGAGACCGGTTTCAGAATATCCTGGAAAAAGTGAGCAGGCGAAAGCCATCATGCTCATGATTCAGAACAATCTGAATCCAGCTGTGGCACAACACCCACATGAGTTGATAACTTACGGAGGTAATGGAGCCGTTTTTCAGAATTGGGCGCAATACCTATTGGTGATGCAATACTTATCTGAAATGACCAATGAGCAAACACTGGTTATGTACTCTGGCCACCCCCTAGGGTTGTTTCCATCACATAAAGATGCCCCCAGAGTTGTTGTTACTAATGGAATGATGATTCCCAACTATTCCCAACCCGATGATTGGGAAAAATTCAACGCCCTTGGCGTTACTCAATACGGGCAGATGACTGCTGGAAGTTATATGTATATTGGCCCACAAGGAATTGTTCACGGAACAACCATTACTGTGCTGAATGGATTCCGAAAAATAAACAAGTCTACCAAAGGAGGGCTATTCGTTACTTCAGGTTTAGGCGGAATGAGTGGAGCACAACCCAAAGCAGGAAATATTGCAGGCTGCGTCACTGTATGTGCCGAAGTAAATCCAAAAGCAACTCATACAAGGCATAGTCAAGGTTGGGTAGACGAAGTCATCTCTAATCTAGATCAGCTTTCAGACAGGGTTGCAACAGCCATAGAAAATAAAGAAACCGTCTCCATAGCCTATGATGGAAATGTGGTAGAAGTATGGGAACATTTTGATAAAGAAAACATCCACATTGATTTAGGAAGTGACCAAACATCCCTTCACAATCCGTGGGCAGGTGGCTACTATCCCGTAGGGATGAGTTATGAAGAGTCTAATGAAATGATGGCCAACAACCCTAGCCTTTTCAAAGAGAGGGTGCAGGAAAGCCTGAGAAGACATGCAGATGCTATTAATAGGCATACTGCCAAGGGAACCTATTTCTTCGATTATGGAAATGCTTTTTTACTAGAAGCATCCAGAGCTGGAGCAGATATTATGGATCCTGACCATCCACAACGGGAATTCAAATACCCATCCTATGTTCAGGATATAATGGGACCCATGTGTTTTGATTATGGTTTTGGTCCTTTTAGATGGGTTTGTGCTTCTGGTGATCCCGTCGATCTGCAAAAAACAGATACCATAGCCTGCGAAGTACTCGAAGAAATGATGAAAAACTCTCCTGCTGAAATTCAACAACAAATGGCCGACAATATCCAGTGGATTAAAGGTGCCCAGGAGAATAAATTAGTGGTAGGATCACAGGCACGTATACTATATGCCGATGCTGAGGGAAGAATGAAAATTGCTTCAGCATTCAATAAAGCTATTGCAGAAGGTGTTATAGGCCCTGTGGTATTGGGTCGAGATCATCATGATGTGTCTGGAACCGATTCTCCTTTTAGGGAAACTTCAAATATCTATGACGGTAGTCGATTTACAGCAGATATGGCCATTCACAATGTCATTGGAGACAGCTTCAGAGGCGCTACTTGGGTGAGCATTCACAACGGTGGCGGCGTTGGATGGGGTGAAGTAATGAATGGTGGTTTCGGTATGGTTCTTGATGGAACTAAGGAAGCACAACGCCGTTTGGAATCCATGTTGTTCTGGGATGTGAACAATGGGATTGCAAGACGTAGTTGGGCTAGAAATGAGGAAGCTGTTTTTGCCATTAAAAGGGAAATGGAACGAAATCCAACCCTTAAAGTCACGCTTCCTAATTTCGTAGATGACAAATTATTAAGTTAAAAATTACTGCTATGAAAATTTTTAAAGGAATTACTGCCCTCTTCTTCTTACTTACTGTTCTTTCTTCTTGTTCTACGGTTCGCGTCGCTACTGATTATGACCGCGAAGCCAATTTTGGTGATTACAATACCTTCGCCTTTTTTAAACCGGGTATTGATAAAGCCGAAATTAGCGATTTAGACAAAAAAAGGATCTTACGAGCCATCGACTCTGAACTTTCTGCGAAGGGTATGGTGAAAAATGAGAATCCAACCATTTTGGTAAGCATTTTTACCAAAGAACGAGAACGCATTAATGTGTACAACAACAATTTTGGTTGGGGTTGGGGATGGAATCCTTGGTGGTATGGAGGAGCGTATGGAAGTACTGTTTCCCGCTCTACAGAAGGAAGTCTCTACATTGATCTTATTGATGCTCAAACCAAAGAATTGGTATGGCAAGGTGTAGGGAGTGCCAAGCTCATTACGAGTGGTAACATTGACAAAAAAGATGAACGTATTCGAGAAATCGTTCGGGAAATCTTAGCTGCCTATCCTCCTGGCATTGCCGCTAATTAAAGAATATATTACAGCTAAAAAAAAGCCGTCCTTTTGAGACGGCTTTTTTTAATAACTCAATAGCTCTTCCATTTTCTTTTTCACCTTTTCCACTGAAGGAATCATGGTTTGTTCCAAAGTAGAATTTAATGGTATGGCTGGCATATTCTCACTACCAATGACCATAACAGGAGCATCCAATTCTTGGAAACATTCTTCCTGAATTCTTCCTTGAAGTGCTCTGCTGAAACTGTTTTCTGAAGGTTCTTCAGTTACCACTAGGCATTTTCCACACTTCTTCACGCTTTTAAATACGGTGTCATAGTCCAAAGGATGCAACGTTCTAAGATCTACAATTTCAATAGAATCTTGCAATCCTAACTCTTCTGACGCATTGATGGCCCAATGCACTCCCATTCCATAAGTAATAATAGAGAGTGTTTCCTCTTCTTCTTGCTCCCAGATTTCTTGAAGCACCCAAGCTTTTCCAAAAGGAAGCACATAGTCTTCCGCAGGTTCTACAGATGTGGCACCTTTGGTCCCCGGCACCTTACTCCAATACAATCCTTTGTGTTCAAAAATAACTACAGGATTAGGATCGTGATAAGCAGCTTTCATCAGTCCTTTTAAATCAGCTCCATTACTAGGATATGCAATCTTTAGCCCTCTAATGTTTGTCACTACACTTTCTACTGAGGACGAGTGATAGGGACCTCCACTACCATAAGCTCCGATAGGAACACGTAAAATCATAGAAACGGGCCATTTTCCGTTAGATAGATAACAGCTTCGGCTCACCTCTGTAAAAAGTTGATTGAGACCTGGCCAGATATAATCGGCAAATTGCACCTCAACGATGGGTTTCAGCCCAACGGCACTCATCCCTACTGTTGATCCTACAATGAATGCTTCCTGTATAGGTGTATTAAATACGCGGTTATCACCAAACTTCTGTGCCAGCGTAGCTGCTTCCCGGAACACTCCTCCCAATCTTCCTCCTACATCTTGTCCGTACAATAAACACTCTGGATTTTTAGCCATTAATTCTTCAATGGCGAACAAGGCACAATCTACCATCACCACTTTATCAGCTCCTTCCGGGGAACGTCCCCCTACTTCCTCTGTGATGGGTGTTGGAGCAAAATCATGGGTGAATAAATCTTCGGGTTTGGGGTCCTCGGCTTTCAATGCACGATCCAAATCGGCACGCACCCCATCAATGCATTCGTTTTCTATTTCTTGCAGTTCATCTTCAGAAAAACCACGAGACTTTAGCAATTCCTTGAATTTAGGATAGGGATCACGGCTTCGGGCTTCTTCAAGATCATCTCGGTACCATTCCATCCGTACCCCAGAGGTATGATGATTTAACAAGGGAACTTTGGCATGCACTAAGAAGGGTCTTCGTTCTTTCCGAATAGTTTCTATAACATGCTGAATTGTTGTATAAGATTCCTCAAAGTCGGTTCCATCTATGGTTACCGCTTCCAACCCATGAAATCCTTGGGCATATTCATAAGCATCCTGTGCTCGGGTTTCTTCAGCATTGGCGCTAATGTCCCATCCGTTATCCTGAACTAAGTATAGAATAGGTAATTGTTTTAGGGCAGCCATTTGAAAAGCCTCGGCTATCTCACCTTCGGTGACAGAGGCATCTCCCAAGGAGCAAACAACTACCGGCGCTTCTCCATCTGGGTGAGTCGTTAGGCTCTCTGCTTCAGAGTACCAAAACCCCATAGCAACTCCCGTCGCTGGAATAGCCTGCATTCCCGTTGCCGAACTTTGATGTGGAATCTTTGGTTTGTCGTCATCCCGTAAACTTGGATGGCAATAATAAGTTCTTCCGCCAGAGAATGGATCATCCTTTTTGGCCAATACCTGGAGCATTAATTCATAGGGCTTCATACCAATTGCCAACAACATACTGTCATCCCTATAATAGGGAAATGCATAGTCTTTTGGTGTCAATTGCATTCCCACTGCCGTCTGTATGACCTCATGTCCCCGCGATGTGGCATGCACATATTTAGAGACCACTTTAAAATTCTCTTCGTACTGAAATGTCATAGCCTTGGCAGTTACCAAATTCCTAAAACCTTTCAGTAATATTTCTTTATCTATGGAAGAAGCGTTCAAATCTTGTACTTGTTCTTTTATCATTTTATTGAACTTGGGTCATCCAATTAAATTTATCTTCAATTTTGCCAGTTTTAATGGCATTAAGTGTGTTATTTACATCCAATCCTACAGGACTATCATTACTCACATGTAGTGTTTCTTCTCCCCATCCTATCTCTTGAATATAGGCAATTCCTACAGCCGTCCCGGTTCCGAAGGCTTCTTCTAGAGTGCCATTTTCTGATGCTTTTTTAATCTCATGAATAGAAATTGGGCGTTGCTCTACTTCAAATCCTTTGTCCTGAAGTAATGCAATCACGCTCATTCGGGTAATCCCGTCAAGAATGGCCCCATCCAGATTAGGTGTGATGAACTTTCCATCTATTTTGAAGAAGATGTTCATGGTTCCTACTTCCTGAATGTATTCGTGTTTCAGCGCATCTAACCAAAGTACTTGATCGTAACCTTTGGATTTGGCAATTTCGGTAGGACGAATGGCAGCGGCATAATTCCCGGCCGCTTTGGCCTCTCCTGTGCCTCCTTCGGCCGCTCGAATATATTTTTTTTCGGCATACAGTTTTATCCGCTTACTGAAAAAAGGGCCTGCGGGTGAAGCTATGATCAAAAACTTGAAACTGGTTGCCGCCCGCATTCCAATAAAAGGCTCGTCTGCATACATAAAAGGACGTAGGTATAATGCACTCCCGTCTTGTGGGGGAATCCAATTGCGCTCCACCTTTACCAAAGTTTTTAATCCTTCTACAAATAGGTCTTCTGGAAATTCAGGCATTCCCATTCTACGTGCACTGAAATTGAGTCGAGCTGCATTCTTTCCGGCTCTGAATAACATTGGGACTCCATTTTCTGAAATAGTGGCTTTCATTCCTTCGAAAATTGCCTGACCATAATGCAAAGCCATTGCTGCTGGATGTGTTGGTATATGTGACAAAGGCTCCACTCTTGGGTTATTCCATTGTCCATCATGATAATCGCAAACGAACATATGGTCTGTAAAAGTTCTCCCAAGTGGGATATTGCTAAAGTCTAATTCGGATACTTTGGAACTTTCAACTGTGGTAATTTTTATGCTATCTGTAGCTATCATATCTAAATTGTTCTTTTTATATCAAACCCTTCCATTTCATCGGCAATTCTTCGTAAAAAAGATCCGGCCAAATAACCATCCACTATACGGTGGTCAAATGAAAGGGATAGGTACATCATATTTCTAATTTCGATGGAATCTCCTTCTGGGTTTTCCATCACTTCTGCTCTTTTCTTAATAATTCCGGTTGCTAGAATGGCAGCTTCTGGTTGATTGATTATGGGGGTCCCCATCAAACTTCCAAAGGTTCCCACGTTACTAATAGTGAAAGTACTCCCTTTAGTATCATCTCCTTTTAATTTTCCTTCACGTGCTTTTGTCACCAACTCATTGGTAGCCACTGCCAAAGCTTTCAAATCCTTTTTGTCAGCATCCTTTACCACGGGAACAATGAGATTACCACTAGGAAGGGCCGTAGCCATTCCTATATTTATATGTTCTTTTACAATGATGTTTTTACCATCTAAAGAGGAATTGATCATAGGGAATGCTTGAATGGCTTTTGCCACACATTCAATAAATAGTGGTGTAAACGTTAGTTTTTCACCATATTTTTCTTGAAAAGGTATTTTATTAGCATTACGCCAGTTTACCATTTCGGTAAGATCTGCCTCTACATAGGCCGTAACATGTGGTGACGTATGCTTGCTGAAAACCATATGATCGGCAATCATCTCTCGCATACGATCCATTTCAACAACTTTACCCGTTCCTTTGTCAAATTGAAGATCGGGCACCTGAAATCCAGATTTTTCGACTACAGGTTGTGCAAATTGAAAAGGTCTTCCTTCTTCTATATACTGATTCACATCACTTTTACGAAGTCTTCCATCTTTTCCGGTTCCTGGGATTCTGGCCAACTCTTCATAACTTATATGATGTTTACGCGCCATGCTATCCACCAATGGAGAAATGAATACATTCTCATTCACCTTAAAAGCTGTTTGAGAAACAGATTTCTTTGTTTTTGAAATCTTAGAAGTACCCGCTTTTTTCTTTGTAGGACTTTCTGATACAAACGTTTCTTGTTTCTTGGATACTGAATCTGTAGATGCATCCAAAATCGCAATGGTTGCTCCAACTGCTACCACGTCTTTCGCAGCTACTTCATGACGTATCATGGTCCCTGCTGATGGTGCAGGCACTTCATTATCTACCTTATCAGTCCCTACCTCTACCAAAATATCCCCTTCTTCAAAGGATTCTCCTTCTTGAACCACCCAACTAAGTATGGTTCCTTCGGTAATAGACTCTCCCATTTTTGGGAGTTTAAATTCAACTTCTGGCATGCGTTGCGATTATTTTTCTTTTCTGAATTCTTCTAATGTTTTATAAAAATTTTCCTGTAAGGGTCTATCCTCAGGGATTTCATGTAAAGGCTCCACTTCTCGTAAGCCTTCATGACAGTCGGTTGGCAATTGTTGATACAACCGTGTTCCTGCCGTCTTCCAAGCAATCATTTCATCTGAAACTTCCTTTACAGACTTGGCAGGGTTCCCCACAATAAGTTGTCTTTTTTCAAAAACAGTTTCTGCTTTCACAAAGCTCATTGCTCCTACGATACATTCGTCTCCAATTTCGGCATCGTCCATAATGACACTGTTCATTCCTATAAGGCAATTACGTCCCAGGTTGGCGCCATGAATCACAGCTCCATGCCCTACATGTGCTCCTTCTTTAAGCACAATACTTTTTCCTGGAAACATATGTACCGTACAATTTTCCTGTACGTTTACACCATCTTCCAAAATGATCTCTCCCCAATCTCCACGAATGGCGGCTCCTGGGCCAATATAACAGTCTTTCCCAATAATCACGTTTCCAGTAACTGCAGCCAAAGGGTGCACAAAACTAGATTTGTGAATTACGGGTATATGGCCTTTGAAGGAGTAAATCATTTATTTAAATCGTTTCAATGTTTCTTTGGTAAAATCTGAAAGCACCAATCTTCCTGAAATTGCCGCTCTTTCAGCTAGTAAATTGTCCCAATCTTCGGTTCCCTTCCAAAAGACTTTCTTCATTTCCTTCATAGCCTCGGTATTATAAGTACATAAATTTCCAGCTAAGCCTTGAACGGCTTCGTCCAGAGCTTCAGTAGATTCATAAACCTGAGCGTACAATCCTTTTTGTCTTGCCCATTCGGCATCGTAAAAAGAGTTGGCATCAATAGCAATTTGGGACATTCCGCTTAGTCCTAATTTACGTTCAACGGCAGGCCCTACCACGAAAGGCCCTATACCTACATTCAGTTCACTTAATTTAATGGAAGCAAACCTGGTTGCCATACAGTAGTCAGTTGCAGACGCTACACCAACACCTCCCCCTACGGTCTTACCTTGAATTCTACCAATAATAAACTTAGGGCATTTTCGCATGGCATTAATAACATTGGCAAATCCACTGAAAAAGACCCGTCCTGTTTCTGCGTCATTAATATTGATAAGCTCCTTAAAGCTAGCTCCGGCACAGAAGGTACGATCGCCACCACTTTTTAGGATAATTACTTTTACAGAATCATTTTCTCCTGCACTGGCAATGGTTTGAGCTAATTTTGCCAATATATCACCCGGCAAACTATTGTGTGCGGGATGAAAGAATTCTATAGTTGAAATTCCGTTTTCTATATGTTCTTTTACGTATGGTTTGGTCATGTTTACTTTCCGCGAAAGCAGAAATGATTTTATAATTAAACTTTATTTTAAATCAGTATATAAATCTTTCCAATAAGGATTATTCTTTTCAATTAATTCAATTTTCCAATCACGATTCCATTTCTTCATCCTTCTTTCCCTTATTAAGGCTTCTTCTTTACTTTCAATTACTTCAAAATAAACAAGCTTTTTCAAATTATATCTAGCCGAAAACGTGTTAGGATGTACTTTCTTTCTATGCTGATATATTCTTCTTTTTAAGTTTTTGGTTAATCCTATATATAAAACTCCGTTCGGTTTGTTTGTTATTATGTATACATAAAAATTCATATTCTAAGATTTCCACATCCGTGGAAAATTCGAACAGTTTAACTCAACAAGTTAAACTGTTCGAAGTGATGATTCAGGTGCTTTCGCTCCAACAAATACCATTCAAATCTATTTAGTGGTCCAAAGACCACATTGTTGGTTCTCTTTTCTCCATCATCCTTGAAAACCTCCAAATACTCGGATCTTGCTTCTAACATTTTGGCTTTTGCCGTTTCCAAATCGGGATGTTTATGGGTATCTATTTCGGATACTTCCGCTAATGGAAAATCATATCCTCGCGGCATTTTCTCATAATTGTATAGGGTAGCATGTACTTTTTCCAAAATCTTTTCTGGGGTACTGATCTCGAAATCCTGTATTTCCCCTGAAGCTATCCTATACGTATATTCTAAATGCTCTATCATGTTCTGAGCGGAGATATTTCCCCAATTGGGTTTGGAGTCTTCAGTAAGCCCAGCTAGACATTCATTAATCTTTTCTGAAGTCATTTCCACCAAAGTGGTTTGTTTCTTTTGAACCATAGTCAATACGGTAACAATAGCCACTAACTCATCATCTGCATCAAATACTTCTCCATACCACTTTACAATTCCGCTAGGTAATTCTGTTCCACGTTGTTCGCGATCTATCTTTTGTTTACAGGTAAGGCGTACATAAATGGAATCGTTATGATAAATAGGGCGTAGGAATCTACAGTCTTCCAATCCATAATTTGCAGCTACCGGACCTTTGTTAGGATACACAAATAATCCTGCCGCCGCCGCTAAAATAAAGTAGCCATGAGCCGTTCGCTTTTCAAATATACTTCCATCCAAAGATGTGATATCGGTATGCGCATAGAAATGATCCCAAGTAAGGTTTGCAAAGTTTACGATGTCTCCATCAGTGATAGTTCTTTTATGTGTCTTAAGGGACATTCCGGGTTCAATATCCTCCCAATGATATTTAAAAGGATGCTGTTCAGCTTCTTTATAAGCGCCTTTGGGCTGGTATATTCCCGTTACTTCGGTTAGCGTTGTAGGTGTTCCCTGTACGGCACATCGTTGTAAATAATGTTTCACTCCTCGCATTCCACCCATCTCTTCTCCACCTCCTGCACGACCAGGGCCTCCATGTACCAATGCGGGTAATGGCGAACCGTGACCTGTACTTTGTTTGGCATTTTCACGATTTAGAATAAGGATCCGACCGTGATGGGAAGCTGCATTGATTGTATATTCTTTAGCAATAGTATCGTCAAATGTAGCTATGGAAGACACCAAGGATCCTTTACCCATCTGGGAAAGTGTAATGGCTTCGTCTAAGTTTTTATATGGCATGAGCGTACTCACTGGACCAAATGCCTCAGTGATATGGGCCGCTTCATTTTTGAAGGGATGATCTTCCCTTAGTAATATTGGTTTTAGGAACGCTCCTTTTTGCGCATCGGCTCCAATGGTTTGAACCTCATCTAGGTTTCCATAAACGATGTTCGCAGTTTCTGAAATTTTAGCTACCTGCTCCTTAACGGAAGTTCGTTGCGCATCACTTACCAAGGCTCCCATACGGACTTCTTTCAATCTAGGATCTCCAATGGTTACTTTATCTAGTTGCTTTCCCAAGGCAATTTGAACATCTTCCATGAGTTTCTCAGGAACAATGATTCTTCTAATTGCAGTACACTTTTGCCCAGCTTTCACCGTCATCTCCTTACGGACTTCTTTAATGAACAAGTCGAATTCTGGAGTTCCGGGTACGGCATCTTCGCCTAAAATAGAAGCATTCAAACTATCTGCTTCCATAGTAAATGGAACAGATTCCTCAATCAATTGTGGGTGATTCTTCAGTTTTCTACCTGTAAATGCAGATCCTGTAAAGGTTACTACATCTTGAGACTGCACCGTATCCAAAATATTGCGTGCTGTCCCGCTGATCAATTGAATAGCTCCTTCTGGTAAGATACCCGAAGCAACAATTTCACGAACAACAGCTTCTGCTAAATAAGCAGTTTGAGGTGCCGGAAGCACTACCGCAGGCATCCCAGCCATCCAGTTTACAGCACATTTTTCCAACATTCCCCAAACTGGGAAATTAAACGCATTAATGTGCACAGCTACTCCTTTTTTAGGTACCATGATGTGATGCGCCATGAATCGGCCTCCACGAGACAAATCTATGGGTTCACCTTCTACATGGTAGGGTTGATTAGGAAATAACTTTCGTAAAGAAGCATTGGCAAAAAGGTTTCCGAATCCTCCTTCAATATCAATCCAGCTGTCTATTCTTGTTGCCCCCGTGCGATAGCTTAGTTCATAGAACTGTTCTTTTCTTTTGTTTAGGTACATGGCTAGCTTCTTAAGCATAAGACCACGTTCCTGAAACGTCATTTTACGAAGGGTATCTCCCTGAACTCTTCCATACTGAAGAACCTCGGGAATATCTAACCCTTCTACCGTAACACTGGTAAAATGCTCTCCGGTAACTGAATCAAGTACAGGAGTTCCTTCACCAAGTCCATCTTTCCATTCTCCTTGTACGTAGTGTTGTGTTTTTGTCATGAGTTTATGCGTTTACTCGTATAATTTGCCCATTAATTTTTCCCTCGGCGCTCTTGGCATATCCGTTTGCCACTTTATTCATGGAAACAGGATCATGGCCAGGAAAATAATCTTTGTATTTTTCGAAAGCATCTTCCACCAATCCTGCAGAAACGGCATTGACGCGAACGCCATCCAATTCTAAGGCCACAGCTTTTACGAAACTGTGAATTCCTCCATTTACCATAGCAGCGCTTGTGGTCATATCTACAGGGTCATCAGCTAAAATTCCCGTGGTTAAGGTGATAGAACCTCCTTTGTTTAGGTAGTCTTTACCAATTCGTACCAGATTTACCTGTCCCATTAATTTACTCTTGATGCCTATGTAAAAATCTTCTTCTGAAAGGTTATCAAACTTATCCCATTTGGCTTCTCCAGATACATTCACAATAGCATCCAACATACCAGTTTTCTCTAAAGCATCTTTAATGGATTGAGAATCGGAAATATCGATCGTTACATCTCCACTACTTCTTCCGCCGATAAGCACTTCGTGTTTTTGCTGAAAGTAAGCCGTCACTTTCTTTCCAATAGTTCCGTTACCCCCAATAATCAATACCTTCATTATTATATATTTACGTTTTCGATAATAGCTGCATAGCCCTGCCCCACTCCCACACACATAGTAATAAGTGCATATCGCTTTCCTTTTTCTTGAAGCTCCAACGCTGCAGAATAAGCAATCCTAGTTCCTGTCACCCCCAATGGATGTCCTATAGCAATGGAACCTCCGTTTGGATTAATCCTTGGGTCATCATCTGCCAAGCCCCATTCACGAATACACGCTAAGGCTTGAGAAGCAAAAGCTTCATTCAATTCGATCACATCGATGTCTTCCATTTTCAACCCTGCCTTTTCCAATGCCTTGTTACTGGCTTGTACAGGACCAATTCCCATGATTCTTGGTTCTACACCTACTACGGCAGAACTAACAATTCTAGCTATTGGGTTTAAGTTATATTCTTTAACTGCATCTTCGGAAGCAATAATAGTAGCCGCGGCTCCATCATTTAATCCTGATGAATTTCCTGCAGTTACACTACCTCCTTCTTTTTTGAAAGCAGGCCGAAGTTTTCCCAAGATTTCTTTAGTGGTAGTAGGCTTGATGAATTCATCATCAGAAAAAATAATGGGATCTTTTTTCCGCTGCGGAATGGTAACCTCAACAATTTCCTTAGCCAATCTCCCAGACTCTCTCGCTTTAGCAGCCTTCATTTGGCTTCCAAAAGCAAATGCATCCTGATCTTCGCGAGATATCCCATATTTTTCAACCAAGTTCTCCGCAGTATTTCCCATACCGTCCGTTCCATACAATTCGTGCATTTTTTTGTTCACAAATCGCCATCCAAAACTGGAATCGTACATCTTACTATCATTTCCAAAAGCGGAAGAAGATTTGGCAATAACGTAGGGTCCTCTAGTCATGTTTTCTACTCCACCTGATATGAAAAGGTCTCCATCACCCGCTTTAATGGCTCGATTGGCCTGAATAATAGCCGAGAGTCCGCTGCTGCACAGTCTATTGACTGTTTCACCGGGAACGGTGAAGGGCAGACCTGCTAGCAGCAGCGCCATACGCGCCACATTTCGATTGTCTTCTCCTGCCTGATTGGCACACCCCATGATAACATCATCATAAGCTTCTTTTGGGATATTGGGATTACGACCTACCAATTCCTTAATAACATGTGCTCCCAAATCATCCGTTCGCACTGCGCTAAGGGTTCCTTTATAATTTCCGATAGGAGTACGAACTCCATCAATGATATATGCGTCTTTCATAATTTATTCTTCCCAGTCCTTACTGGTTCTATATACTACTCCTTTAAAAAGGGCTACTATTTCCTCTCCCCGTTTTACTTCAACTATGTTAAACCCCACTTTCTTTTTTTGAACATCAATTACGGCTTCAGCTGTTAGATAATCCCCAGCATTCAAAGCCTCGATATGATTTATACTCGTCTCAATGGACACAGCATACTTTCCATGGGTATTTGCGGCAAAACCAAAAGCGGTATCTGCTAACGAATAACTAATACCCCCATGAGCATACCTCATACTATTCAACATCTCAGGGCGAATGGTCAATGCTACTTTACAACGACCTACTTCACATTCCAAAATCTCAATGCCTAACCATGTACTGAAAGCATCTAAAGACAACATCTTGTATGGAATCTTCTCTCCCTGCATTACAAGAATGTTTCGTTTTCTTTATTCATCCTTCTCAATAATGGTGAACATCGATACCGATCTTCATGATACTCTTCATACAATCCATCTAACTTCTCCACACACCAATCGATTCCTTTTTCATTGGCCCAAGCCAATAACCCCTTTGGGTAATTCACCCCTTTGGTCATTGCATTGTCTATATCTTCTGCTGAAGCAATGTTCAAAAACAACGCATCTGCTGCTTCATTAATAAGCATAACCAATACCCGGTCGAATATTTTCTGAGCCAAAGCCACATCTTCTTTGGGCTTTGGTTTTTCTACTCCTTCTTTATAGTCGTAATATCCTTTCCCAGATTTCCTTCCCAAATAACCTGCCTCACTTAGTCGTTTTTGGGTGAATGAAGGTTTGTATCTAGGATCATAGTAGAATTCCTTAAACACTGTTTCGGTTACTGTATAATTTACATCATTCCCTATAAAATCCATTAATTCGAAAGGGCCCATTCTAAATCCGCCCAGACTTCGCAGTGACCAATCTATCGTGGCAAAGTCTGCAATACCTTCTTCATATATACGAAGGGATTCTCCGTAAAAAGGTCGTGCTACACGGTTTACTATAAAACCCGGGGTATCCTTGGCCAAGGCTACTGTTTTCTTCCAGTCTGTAATGGTTTCCATGACTACTTTCGTAGTTTTTTCTGAAGTTTGCACCGCAGGAATTACCTCTACCAACTTCATTAAAGGTGCTGGATTAAAAAAATGAATTCCGATACATCGTTTGGAGCTTTGCAATGAAGCTGCTATGGAAGCAATGGATAAAGAAGAAGTATTGGAAGCAATGATGCACTTTTTGGAAACATAGCCTTCCAGTTCTTGAAACACCTTCTTTTTAATATCTAAATTTTCGATAATAGCTTCTATAGTAAGATCTGAATCTGAAAGATCTTTTAGGGAATTCACATAGGTAATATTCCCTTCAATTCGGTTTTTTTCAACGGTATCAATGCGTCCTTTTTCTACCAGTCGATTCATGATTTTGACAAGACTTGCTTTGGCTCTTTCTAAGGCTTCGGGTTTGGTATCAAATAATTTTACTTCACAGCCTGCTGTGGCTGCTACTTGGGCAATTCCGCTGCCCATAGTACCACTTCCTATGATTCCTACTTTTTCAATCATAAGTCTATCTTCCTTTAAAATTAGGGCTTCGTTTTTCCACAAAAGCGGCTACGCCTTCATTATAGTCATCGCTTTGAGCTGCTTCTATTTGGTAACTAGACTCCATGTCCAACTGCGATTGCAGATTATTGGTCATGGAAGCATTCATCAACTCTTTGGTCATTCCTAATGCTTTCGTAGGCATTTTAGCTAATGTCATGGCCAGTTTTTCAACTTCAGAACCAAATTCTTCCAACGAGAATACTTTATACACCATTCCCAAACGTTCTGCCTCATGAGCAGATACTTTGTCTCCCAACATCATCAGTGCAGATGCTTTTTGAAACCCTATCAATCGTGGCAAAAAGAAAGTTCCTGCGCTATCGGGAATCAATCCAATCTTGCTAAATGCCTGAATAAAGCTTGCCTTCTCTGAAGTAACTACAATATCACAAGATAATGCAATATTTGCTCCGGCTCCAGCAGCTACTCCATTTACAGCAGCAATGATGGGCTTTTTTATATTCCGAATCCTAGTGATAATAGGATTATAATGTTCTTCCAGTATTTTTCGGAAACCAGGATTCAGTTCTGGCGTGGTCACTTCTTTTAAATCCTGACCTGCACAAAATGCTTTTCCACTTCCTGTAACTACAATCGCGCGAACTTCTTCATTCTTTTCTGCTGCATCCAATGCTGCCTGAAAAGCCAATGCCATTTCTCGATTGAAGCTATTAAATACTTCAGGACGGTTGAATGTGATCCACCCGATATTGTTTTCAATTTTACTAAGAATTGAATTATTGCTCATACCTTTTATTTGATACCGCCTCATTTCAGTTTCATGAAATAACACGGGTATTTTGTTCTCTTTTATTTGAGGCACTTAAAATAATCGAAGGGCTCCAGACAATCATCACACTTAAATAGTGCTTTGCATGCCGTGGATCCAAACTGACTTACCAAATGGGTATTGGTACTACCACAATTGGTACATTTCACAATTTTTTTATTGCCCAATAACGCCTCTTTATCTGCCGTTTCTTCCAATGGGGCGGCTATGCCGTATGCTTCCATCTTCCGTTTTCCAGCTTCACTCATCCAATCTGTTGTCCAAGCTGGGGACAACACCAATTCTACAGTTGCTTTCTTCCCAACTTTTGCAAAAGCACTTTTAAGATCGTCACCAATGACATCCATTGCAGGACAACCTGAATAAGTAGGGGTCAATTTTATCTTTACCTCTCCCTTTTCTTCAATCGCTTCTCGAATAACACCCAAATCCAATACAGATAGTACCGGTATTTCCGGATCGGAAACCGTCTCTAAAATCTCAATTAATTGAGTATCTATATTTGGCAGTAAATCGATTGTCATAAGGGTGTTTAATTTCTTACCATTGCATATTAGGGTAGGTGCGTTGCATGTATTGCAAATCACTCAACAAATATCCCATGTGTTCAGAATGCACTCCTTTTTTGCCTCCGTAGCTAAAATATTTGCGTTCTGGTATTTCCAAGGTAGCTTCAGTAAGTAATTCGGTTAACTCCTCATAATAGGTCTCTTTCAATTGAGAAAGATCCACTCCTATTCCAGAAGCAACCATTTCATGATCTGCTTCTGTCATCTCGAAAAGTTCATCCGTATAACGCCAAAGACCGTTAATGGCCTCCTGCATTTTTTCATGGCTTTCTTCTGTCCCATCACCTAAACGTTTTATCCAATCACCAGAAAAGCGTTTGTGATAACTCACTTCCTTAATTCCTTTTTTTGCAATGGCAGCCAAAGTCTCATCCTTACTATGCTGAAGTTCATTTAAAAACAACAGATGATATACATCGAAAAGGTATTGACGGGCAATGGTAAACCCAAAATGGGTGTTGGGTTGCTCAACCAAAAGTACGTTTCGATATTCACGTTCCAGTCTTAAAAAAGCAATATCGTCTTCTGTAATATCTTTTTTAGAAACCTTAGCGGCATATTGATAATAGCTTCGCGTCTGTCCAATTAGATCTAGAGAAATATTAGTCCCCGCAATATCGGTTTCCAAACTGGGGCCGTGACCACACAATTCACCAAAACGCTGTCCTAAAATCAAGCTGTTGTCTGCAATTCCTAAAATATAGTTGTACAACATTTCGTCCTTCATATTACATATGTTTTAACTCGTCGGGGAGATTGTAAAAAGTTGGATGACGGTAAACTTTATCCTGAGCAGGCTCAAACATTTCTCCGTTATTCTCTGGATTGGAAGCAGTAATATATTTACTCTCCACTACCCAAATACTCACTCCTTCATTACGACGTGTATACACATCACGTGCATTTTCCAATGCCATTTCAGCATCGGCAGCATGCAAGCTCCCAAAGTGACGATGTTCTAATCCATTTTTACTACGAACGAACACTTCCCATAAAGGCCAATTTTTCTTCATAATTATCTTTTTAACTCGCTTTGGAGATTTTCTTCTTTTCTTGTTTTTCAGCATATGTCATGGCTGCATCTCTAACCCAAGCACCATTTTCCCATGCACTTACTCGAGCATTCATACGTTCCTTGTTACAAGGACCGTGTCCCTTTACTACTTGCCAGAACTCATCCCAATCAATTTCACCAAAATCATAATGCCCAGTTTCTTCATTCCATTTAAGGTCTGGATCTGGGATGGTTAATCCTAGTATATCTGCTTGCGGTACCGTTTGGTCTATAAACTGCTGGCGTAGTTCGTCATTGCTCTTACGCTTCAGCTTCCATTTCATGGATTGCTCGGTATGTACAGACTCTGAGTCAATAGGCCCCAACATCATCAAACTTGGCCACCACCAACGGTTCAGTGCATCTTGTGCCATTTCTTTTTGCTCCGGGGTACCATTGCACAGGGTTAGCATAATCTCATAGCCTTGACGCTGATGAAAACTTTCTTCTTTACAAACCCTAACCATAGCGCGTGCATATGGGCCAAAGGAAGTATTGCAAAGTGGAACCTGATTTATAATTGCAGCTCCGTCTACTAGCCAACCAATTGCACCCATATCTGCCCAAGTAACCGTAGGATAGTTAAAGATGGATGAATATTTTGCTTTTCCAGTATGCAACTGTTCATACAATTCGTCCCTTGAAACTCCTAAGGTTTCACAAGCAGAATAAAGGTATAACCCGTGTCCAGCTTCATCTTGAATTTTAGCCAATAACGCTGCTTTTCTCCTAAGGGATGGTGCCCTGGTGATCCAATTTCCTTCTGGCAACATTCCTATAATTTCGGAATGAGCATGTTGGGAAATCTGCCGAATATGTGTTTTCCGGTACTTCTCTGGCATCCAATCTTTAGGTTCTATCTTTTCATCACGAGCAATGCGTGCTTCAAAAATAGCTTCCAGATTTTTTATTTCTTTTTCACTCATATAGTTATGCTTTGGGTGGTTTGCTATAAACACTAGGCTATAACACGGTATTATACATCAAAATCTACTTTTACCTTTTCGGAAGTAGGTACAGCTTGGCAGCTCAATATAAAATCTTGGGCCACTTCATCTTCTTCTAAGGCATAATTTATTTTCATCTCCACATTCCCATTCAATACTTTACACTTACAGGTACTGCAAACACCACCTTTACAGGCAAATGGAAGATCTGCACCAGCTCCTAGTGCAGCATCAAGAATGTTATCATATTCATCGGTCATGGTGAAGTGAAATTCTTTTCCTCCATCCACAATAGTGACCTCTACTCCTTCTACATTTTGTTGTGCTAATCGTTCAGCACGTTTTTTATCTTCTTCTGAAAGTCCGGTTACAAATAATTCAAAATGTACCAACTCTTTAGGTAATCCTGCCTTCACCAGATAATCCCCAACATAATTTACCATTTCTTCTGGTCCGCATAAGAACACTTCACTTGTATCGGGTATATCTATAAAAGTCCCCACAAGAACCTTCATCTTTTCATCATCAAAACGCCCGTTGAATAAGTCGATATCACGTAATTCTTTTGTAAGAAAATAATAGATCTCCAACTTCCCAAAGTATTGATTTCGAAGCTGTTCTAATTCTTCCTTAAAGATAATGGATTTTGAGGTTCTATTCACATAAAACAGCTTGCAAGTAGCATGAGGCTCTACGGCTAGATGTGCTTTAATCATAGATAATATAGGAGTAATTCCACTTCCTGCAGCAAAAAACAAGTAGTTCTTAGTCGCTTCAGGTTTACAATCGACCCCAAAAGTTCCGCTAGGAGGCATTACTTCTAAAACATCTCCTGCTTTTAGTTCCTCATTTACGTAGGTAGAAAATTTACCTCCAGGAATCTGCTTTACTGCAACTTTCCACACTCCTTCTAAGGGGCTTGAACAAAGACTGTAAGAACGACGGATATCTTCGCCATTTATATCTGCTTTAAGTGTTAAATGCTGTCCTTGGCGAAAAGCAAATTCGGTTTCTAAGGATGAAGGGATATCGAAGGTGACCACACTGCAATCACTTGTTTCTTTATAGATATCTTTAATAGGTAGTTTATGAAATGTAGCCACTGTTTCTGATTTCAGGAACACAAAACTAACGATTGTTAGTTAGATTTGCAAATGGCTTATTTTTTCCAAGATTTTTTCAAATTGACCCTATAAAAAACATGCGTCCCTATTAGACTGGTAAACCCAAAAATCCAAGTGCCCAAAATAGCCCCTAAAATGGGGAGACCACATTTCATATCCCCTTCTTCATACTTTGGATAAAACCACTCTGGAAAAACAAAAATATACCCAACAATTAAAACAAAAACTGTTAGAAAAATGCCGTATTTCCACTTAAAATAATGGTTTAAATAATAGAGAAACAACTGTATCAATGAGATCAGAATGCAAAAGGCAAAAATCATACAATACCTTCAATCAAAACACATACCATATCCTTTTTCAGGACATTTACATCTAATTTCCCGCGTTTTTGATACCACAAATAGAGCGTTCTTAGGGTAGAGAGAATGGAAAACAGTATCACTTCTGGGTGCCGCGGTTGTATTTGTCCCAAATCAATACCACTTTTAATGATGTTTCTGAAATTTTCTTCATAATCTTCCCGCATCTGTACAAAATCTATCAAGTCCTGACCTTGCAAATGCATCCAGTCATTGTTCAATGCAGCAAGGGCTTCTGAATGATTCACGGTAATATCAATGTGTAATTCAATGAGGGCTTTAACCTTTTCTAAAGGAGAAGATTCAGCTGCTTGAACAGTTTCCATGCCCTTGGTGAAATCCTTGGCCAATTTCAGTATTAAAGAAGAAAGGATCTCTTGCTTACTGCTGATATGATTATACAAACTAGCCGCCTTAATGCCCATTTCCTGGGCAATATCCCGAACTGAAACCGCCGTAAACCCTTTTTCTTCGAATAAGCGGGAGGCGACGCTAATGATTTCTTCTTTACGTTTGGTTCCTTTCATTGGATGCAAGTTACAAAAATAAGGACGTTCAGATTTTGGATAGAAGATTGTACTGTTTTACTTTTGATTGTCTATGAAACAGGAGATTGAAACCAACGAGCTTATTGACAGGTTGCCACCGCACCTAAAGCAATACATCAAGCCGCAAAACTATGAGCAGTACACGCCCATAAATCAAGCGGTATGGCGCTATGTAATGCGAAAAAATGTGGATTACCTAAGTAAAGTGGCACATGAAAGTTATGTAGATGGATTGAACAAAACTGGAATTTCCATAGACTCCATTCCTTCCATGTATGGAATGAACCGTATTCTGAAAGAAATTGGTTGGGCTGCTGTAGCGGTAGATGGTTTTATACCTCCTAATGCGTTTATGGAATTTCAAGCATATAAGGTGTTGGTCATTGCCAGTGATATCCGTCAGCTGGAAAACATAGAATATACTCCTGCTCCAGATATTATACACGAAGGTGCAGGTCACGCTCCTATTATTGCAAGTCCCGACTATGCAGAATACTTGCGTCGTTTTGGAGAAGTGGGCGCCAAAGCCATAACCAGTGCCCATGATACCGAAATGTACGAAGCCGTACGGGAACTATCCATTTTAAAGGAAGCTGAAGGAACTCCACAGACACAGATTGATGCTGCCGAACAAAAAGTAGAAGTTCTTCAAAACAAGGAAGTGACTCCTTCAGAAATCTCATTGATAAGAAACCTACATTGGTGGACGGTAGAGTATGGTATGGTAGGAACAGTTGAGGAACCTAAGATTTATGGTGCTGGATTACTTTCTTCTATCGGGGAAAGCGAATGGTGTATGAAAGAGGAAGTACGCAAAATTCCTTATTCCATAGATGCGGCTTACCAAGATTTTGATATTACCAAGCCACAACCTCAACTCTATGTAACGCCAGATTTTGCCTATCTACAGGAAGTTTTGGAAGAATTTGCCAACACCATGGCAGTACGAAAAGGAGGCTGGCGTGGTCTCAAAAAATTAATAGGCTCCAAACAATTGGGAACTATAGAAATAAGTACTGGGCTTCAAGTTTCTGGGATATTTACCCGAATGATTCAAAACGAAGACAATGAAGTGGTCTACTTTGAAACTGAAGGTGAAACTGCCTTGGCATATCGAGAAAAAGAGGTGATTGGTCATGGGGTAAGTCGTCATAAAAATGGCTTCCGCTCTCCCTTAGGAAAGCTAAAAGGTATTAATCTAGCTATTGAAAACATGGGGCCAAGAGACCTCCAAGCTTATAATTTCTATGATGGAAAACCCATTTCGTTTGAGTTTGAAAGCGGTATTACCGTAGCAGGAATGAACGTAACGGGTATGCGAAATCTAGGCGGAGAACTCATGCTCATTCAATTCACGGATTGTACTGTAAAGTATAAGGACGAAATCCTATTTTCCCCAGAAGATGGGGATTTTGATATGGCGGTAGGAACCGATATTGTTTCTGCTTTTGCAGGAGCAGCCGATTATCTTAGTTTTAATCTGGCTACGCACCAAATGAGTGAAACAGAAACAGTGCGGACCCAACTTTCAGAAAAAGACCAACAATTAAACAACCTTTACGGAAAAGTAAGAGATATTCGGGAATCTGAAAATGAAAATCAAGATACACTTTTAGGTATTTTTGAAACTGCGAAGGTTCATTTTCCTTCAGATTGGCTCTTACCTCTTGAAATATTTGAACTAACCACAAACCCTCCAATTTTAGAGCACTTGATTACGCTGGCAAACAGTCGTCCAGAAATTGCGCATTTAATCAAAGGTGGATTGGAATTATTGCAAAAAGAAACTATTCAATAAATCATTTTCAAAAATAGCTATGGGATTATTTGATCTATTCGGAAACAAAAAAAAGAAAATTGCTGACTTTCAGAGTCGTGGAGCCATTGTACTGGATGTAAGAACCAAAGGGGAATACAACGGAGGAGCTATTCCTGGCTCCAAGAACATTCCTTTGCAACAAGTCTCTGTGCGAATGACCGAAATAAAGAAATGGGACAAACCTGTGATTACGTGTTGTGCCAGTGGTGTACGAAGCGGAAGTGCTGCTTCCATTTTACGATCTAATGGCATAGAAGCCATGAACGGTGGAGGATGGTTTTCTTTAAGTAAAAAACTAGAGCTTTAGCTCATTAATTGACTCTTCAGACATCAGTGCTTGGCCTTTGTATTCCAAAGTCCATCCCATGGAATTGGTTAGAATGTATATTTTCTGTAATTCTGAAATCAAACGATTTTGGGCATTGGCAGAAAGGTTAGAGGCATCTATTTTCTTCCGAAGGGAATCTTCTACTCTTACTTTTATTTTATTATGATCTCCTGCACTGAACTTATTGAAATATCCCTGATCTATATCGTAATATTCTATCTGCGGATATATTTTTAATTCGGGTTCTGGAATATGTGTTATGGTAACTGTTTTAGTGTCTGCGGATATTTTTGTTTCAATTAAGCTAAGATCATAGGAAATAGTCGCATCTGCATTTACAATAACCAACGCTTTTTTGGTTGACGACAACATGTCAAAATAAAATTTCTTGGAGTCTTCATAGCTAAAAACCTCAGAATAGGAACCCTCGGTCACCACTAACTTCCCTACATTTTTAAGTTGCTTTTCTATGAGAGCACTGTGCTGAATAAGCTGATCTGCATTGTCCTTTTGGTATTCACAATACCGAAGGCCAAAAACCAACATCAATGTAAGAACGACACCAAAAAGAATCTTACGCATCCCGAAGTTTTTCAGAAAGATACAGAAAATTTGAGTTCGAGTATGGCTTTTACAATCGAGTATAAAAAACCCTCCTTCGTATTATACTCCAGAGGGCCTCACAAAAGAATATCTCCTCAGTTTACTCTTTTACTAGTCGTTTGTTCAATTGTCCATCGCTGCACTAATTACATTCTGATCCATACCAGACCCGTTCCACATTGTGCATAAATAAAGTTTATAAAAACCTGCTCAGCTAATACCGCAAGTTTGTCTATATCATGGCTAATGATTAAAAAATGGTGGGGTGCAAATAGGGTTCAATCCCTTAAATTATTCCACCCCAACCATTAACCTCAACTTTATTTTTATCAAACCAAGCTCCAATCTCCCCCATTGGATACCTGGCATTATTTTTTGGCATCTTTTATTTTTTCTTCCATCTCCTCAAGCGTATTCAATTTGCTGTTTAACATCTCCTCCTCCTTTTTCATTTCGTGGAGGGTTTTATGGTCTTCTATATTTAATTTGGAAGAAAAAAGCATGTTGATCTTCTTAAACAATGATCGCATTATCGCTATGAATAAATTCTATGGCAAGATTAAGCGAACAAAAAAATCCTACCAAAAAAACAGGGCGGACAAAAAGGCGGACAAATCTTTAATTGCTTGACAAGTAGAAGATTATTTTTTCGAATTCTTTGAAAATACCTTTTCAGTAAGGTAGGTATACAAATCTATATGATCTTCCAAATTCATTTTTTTACGAATTCGGTGACGTGATTTACGCACTGCTTCTATCGAAGTATTCCTCAATTTGGAAATTTCGTTTCTATCTAAACCAATGCGAATAAAGGAGCAAATTTCGATATCGGTTTTCGAGAGATCGGGATGGGTAGATTTAAGGGTTTTTATAAACTCGTAATTTACCTGTTCTATATTTTGCTTTACAAGCATAAGCTTGGTATCATCTGTTTTGCTGGCATTAATATCTGCAATGATACTTTTTAAGGTAATTCCCTCTTCTTCTTTAGATAATTTTTGAAGGTTTTCGGCTATGCGCTCCTTGGATCTTATGTGCTGGATGGTCTCAGCCAGTAATTTGTTAATTTCCTCCTCCTTAGTGGCAACTTTGTTATTGAGCAGTAAATTTTTATAAGCCTGTTCTTTTTCTTTTTCTTCACTTCTGTAATAGGTCATAGTACTTACTGCCAGCATCAAAATCAATCCAGATAATAGTGCCCAAAAAACCGTATTGGCCTTTTTTTGCTTTTCTATCTTTAAGATTTTTCTTTCTGAAGCTATACGTATGCTATCCATAGAGCGTTCCATATCATCCCTTAACTTCGCGTCCAAGTCCTCATCCTTGTCTAATCGCTTCTTTACTTCAAAATATTGCGAAAACATTTCAAGGGCTTCTTCTAAATTTCCTTCCTTTCTTAAGAAAAAGCCTTGCCTGACCAATATTTGAGCTTTTTTATCCAGGTAATAACTGGTTTTGGGGTTTAATTTTGAGAGTGAATCTGCAATGGTAAATGCTTGGTTTAATAGTTCATTAGTTTTTGCAAGGGAATTTTCTCCCTCATTGCTGGTAGCTTCTATCAACTTCTCCAGCTTGAGGCTATCCCCTACCGTGGATTTGTCTTGGGCTACACAAAATAAGGAGCAGCCAAATAGGAGAAAAAACGCAGATATAAAGGTCGTATTACGCATCATGGGAACGTGGCGGGGATAAGTAGCAAAAAAACGAAATACTGAGGGATTCTGAAAACCCAAAACAAAAAAACCCTCCAGAGCTTTACGCAAAGGAGGGTTTCTTCTATTAAATATTGATGTCTATTCCTTGATCAATTGTTTGATCACCTGTCCGTTTTCACCAGAGATCACCACTGCATAGGTAGCGGTCGCCAGTTGTGAAACGTCTATGGCCTTTTCCGTTCCCATATCCTTCAGGTCGATGGTCTGAACCAATCTTCCCATCAGGTCATAGATTGCGGCACTATCAAGAGCGATTTGTCTTGGGTTGCTCAAATAAACCACTTCTGTAGCAGGGTTCGGGTACATAACGATGGTCGAAAGATCGATGCTATTGTCATTGATCCCTAGGACGCTTTCCACGGTCAATTCGAACTCACAAGTGGATATGTTCCCATATTCGTCCTCAGCCGTAAGGGTAATGGTGTAAGTACCATCTGGCACCAAGGTGCCTGCTGCCGGATCCTGTGTGGTGATCGTCACCGGATCGGTACAGTTGTCTACTGCCGTGGCTTCTCCCGTAGTAAAGTAATCCGGAATCTCATAGAACAGGTTACCCGGTCCTGGATCCACTGTCTGGTCTGCTGGGCAGGTAATCACTGGTGCCAATGCATCTACCACTGTAACAACAGCCGTACAGGTAGAAAGGTTGCCGCTTTCATCTTCGGCGAATACCTGAACGGTCACAGGGGTACCTATGTCATCACAGGAGAACTCGAAGATATCAATAGCCGTGGTCATTATTCCACAGTTATCGGTAATGGTGGCTACGTCCTCAGGAGTGATGACTGCCATACCGTTCTCATCCAGTTCCACGGTAAGGTCCATACAGGCAACCACCGGATTAATTACATCTTGTACCGTTACAATGGCAGTACAGGTTGCACTGTTACCATTCACGTCAGTCACTGTTAGTGTTACTGTGTTGTCCCCAACATTACTACAATCAAAGGTGTCCATATCAAGTTCGTAAGAAGCAATGCCACAGGCATCAGTACTTCCTCCGTCAATATCAGTTCCTATTATGGTCACCATCCCCGTATCATCAAGGTCGATCGTGATATCCTGACAGAATACCTCAGGAGCTGTTACGTCTTCAACAGTTACAGTTGCCGTACAGGTAGCAATATTCCCGTTCACATCGGTCACGGTCAATGTCACTGTATTATCACCCACATGGCTACAATCAAACGTATCCATATCGATTGCTAAGGTTCCTACTCCACAAGCATCGTTGGAACCTCCGTCTACATCGGCAGCGGTGATTGTTGCGTTTCCAGTATCATCCAATTGAATTGTGATATCCTGACAAACGGCCGTTGGCAATTCATTATCCTCTACGGTAATGGTAAAGGAACATGAAGTTGTATTCCCACTATCATCTGTTGCGGTGAACTCTACTGTACTAACTCCTACAGGAAAAGCACTTCCAGAGGGTAATCCAGCCGTCTGAGCAACTGTTACATTACAATTATCACTTGCTAAAGCATCAGAAAAGACTACTAGAGCAGAACAAAGACCTGCATCTGTATTGGTTATCACATTTGTAGGACAGGAGATAATTGGTGCAATATCATCGATCACAGTTACCACTGCAGTACACATGCTAACATTTCCATTATTATCGGTAACAGTCAACATTACATTGTTAGGGCCTGTGTTGCTACAATTAAACGTATCCATATCGATACTCAAATCGGCAATACCACAGATATCGTCCGATCCTCCGTCTACATCTGCTGCTGCAATGGTTGCCATTCCAGAAGCATCCAAGAACACATCGATATCCTGACAAACGGCCGTTGGCACGATGCTATCTTCTACTGTTACGATAGAGGTGCAAGTGGCAACATTTCCACTATCATCCGTTACTGTTAGTGTAACAGGATTAGGTCCTACATTACTACAATCAAAACTATTTGGGGAAACTGCCAAACTAGCAATCCCACAATTATCCGAACTTCCACCATCTAAATCGGCAGTAGTTACGGTAGCCATTCCTGAAGCGTCCAACTGAACGGTAATATCGTTACAAACGGCAACAGGTAATTCAGTATCATTTACTGTTACGTCCATGGTACAGGCAGATACATTCCCTGAGCTATCGGTAACCGTCCAAGTCACTGTAGTAGTTCCTAATGGGTATACCCCAGAAGCATCATCTGTGTTTGTGAAATCGTTTGTAACTGTTGCTCCAAAGCAGTTATCGTTAAACGTAGGAGCTGGTATTGTTACATTTGCTTCACAAACCCCTGCATCGTTACTTACAGCAATATCTGCTGGGCATGTGATTGTAGGAGCAATCGTATCTTCTACATTTACGATCACATCTATACTGGCAATATTTCCTTCATCATCAGTTGCTGAATACTGAATGGTATTGGCGCCAATGTGCGAACAATCAAAATCAGTTTGACTAATGGCATAGGTTGGAGTACTACAGTTATCGGTAGCCGTAATACCAAAATCTGCTGTCGTAACAGTAACGTTCCCTGTTGCATCTAATTGAACTGTAATTTCGGTTGGAGCAATAGGTTGAGCAGGTGAAAGATCTCCTCGCACCCATACTCTATGAATAGTACTAAAGTTATTTACTCCAAAATCATCTACTTCCCAACGGTTTCCTAACCCTCGAATCCCCCAGTGTGCTTGTCCACTTCTCCAGAATGGGAAATTAGTTAAGGCGAAATTACCTTGATTCCCAAATTCATTAGGTGCATTTTGAGGAATACTGGCTGTATGGTTTCCTAACAATGAGTAATTCGCAGCATTGTTAATTCCATTAAAAGAACCTGCACCCGTTTTCACATAATTAATTGCATTGGTATAATTTGTAGTGAAGTTGATGATATCATTAATATCCCTAGAGGTTTGTGCATAAAAGCGTAGTTCCTCAAAATCGATATCGGCTGCTAAGGTATTTCCAAAGTGTCCCCAAGAAGCAGAACCTGCTTCACTGGTTCCAAGAACAGACGCACCAAGTAAGGGAAGGTCTGTATTACGTACTTGAAGGTTAGAATTATTCCCTGCTTGATGTACGTAGTTAAGGATCATTAACCATCCTCCACCATTGCTATTATCCAATTCTCCTTGGAAGGTACTTCCGTTAAAGTTGAAATAATAGGTGCCACTAGACACGGAACCTACTACCTCGGGAGCCAAGCTAATAAAAGGATTACCAAGGGTTCCATCTCCACCTAGATTGTTGAAAACAGGAATCATGGTATCTTCTACAGTTACAATAGCCGTACAAGTACTTTGATTTCCGTTGCCATCTCCAACTCTTAGTGTCACTGTATTAGGGCCAATGTTAGTACAATCGAATGTATTTGGTGTAACACTTAAAAGTGGTGAAAAGCCACAGTTGTCTGAAGAACCGCCGTCTACATCTGCAGGAACGATACTTGCATTACCTGAAGCATCTAATTGAATTGTTATGTCTTGACAAACTGCTGTTGGAGAAATTGCATCATCTACAGTTACATTTGCTATACAGGTTGACGAATTTCCGTTATTGTCAGTAACCGTTAAGGTTACAGGAATTGTAGCTCCTTCTTGACCGCAATTGAAGGTGCTTGGACTCACACTCATGGAAGCAATTCCACAAGCATCACTGGATCCACCGTCTACATCGGTTGCAGTAATGGAAGCATTCCCAGAAGCATTTAATTGAACCGTAATATCTTGGCAAACGGCATTAGGAGCAACATTGTCCTCAACAGTAACCGTTGCAGTACAGCTCGAACTTCTTCCACTCGTATCGATCGCAATAAGTGTTACTGTATTATCTCCTATATCAGTACAGGCATAATCGATATTTGAGATTAACGTGCTATATCCTACCGTGACGTAAAGATTTTTTAGAGTCCCAAAACAGGGATCGCCAAATATGGCATTGGTAGCAGGAATGGTAAATGTATTATTACCTAGTGCAAACCCTTCTACAATAGAAACTGAATTGGCAGCATGACAACCTCCAATAGTATACGTTCCATTGGAACCTGTAGGGGTTCCATAACTAGCAAAGTCTACAGAAGTTATCACAGCTCCCGCAGGAACGGTAATTGTTAAATTTTGGTTTTCTGTAACTTCGGCAAAGGCTGTACCTGTAGATTCTACAAAGGCTACACTGCTAATTCCACAATTGTCTGAAGAACTTGCTTCCACATCGGCAGGAACAACACTCACAGTTCCCGTAGCATTTAACTGAGCAGTAATATTCTGGCAGTTAACAGTTGGGACTATAGTATCTGCTACTGTTACGGTGGCCGTACAAGTATCTGTATTCCCCGATGCATCGGTTGCAGTAAGGGTTACCGTATTGTCTCCTATATTGGTACAATTGAAAGTGTTTGGGCTTACGCTCAATGTAACTGAGCCACTATCATCAGAAGATCCTCCGTCTACATCAGATGGATTTATCGTTACACTACCTGAGGCATCTAATTGAGCCGCAAAATTAGTACAAACTGCTGTTGGATTTACTTGATCTACAAATCCAATGATAAAACGAAAGTCTGCATCGGGGTTGGTAGAACCAGAAAAAACACCTCCAAGATTTCTAAGGTTATCTCCCGCTGGATAAGGATCTCCTAATCCCAAAGAAGGGCGATACAACGTAGTGCCAGGATCCACCATATAGGTATAGGTGTTTCCTAGAGTTACAGCCACGGGTGTGGCAAAGGTTGCAGTAATATCGCCTCCGGCTGCAGGGATATTCAATGTAGTTGTACCTATTACATTAACACCAGTATCACCAGCGTGTATGGTCACGGTAGCTGTTCCGGTCACAGAAACGTTACTCACTCGGATGGTGAGCGATTCAATCTGTCCGGTACAAGGAGCAACAAAACTATTTCCTTGCTCTGTTGAAGAGGCTGTCAATGCTGCATTGAAAAGACTTTGATCAATATTTTGACCAGGGCCGCATTGTCCATAAATAGAAAATGCTGATGCGAAAACCATCAACATTAAGAGGGTAATTTTTTTCATAATAGGGGGTCTTTAAAAAATATATTTTGCGCGAATATATCTAAATAATTTGTAAAACCCCCTTCAATAAAATGTCATCATTTTCAGTAAAATCCTACAGTGCTGATATTGAAGAATTTAGCCTGTAGGAAGAATTAATCCTTATAAATTGTACTTCATTACAAGCATCACAATTCTTGGCAGTACAAAATACTGGTTCGTAGTATTGAATTGATCGTTGAAACTATCACTATTAGTAAACTCTGTATTTAAGATATTACTGGCTTGCACTGAAAATTCCCAAGGACTTTCCCCTTTTTGGTAAAACAGTTTTGCATTTAAGAAAGAATATTCATTTTCTATGGTGTCTGCCTTATCTGTATAATTGTAGAAATCCCATTCGGCATTTAAGTAAAAGTGCTTTAGAAAACTAACATCTACATTAACAAAAGGACGGTTTGTATAGAAGGTCTGTTCCAGCCCTCCATTGTTATAGCTATTTACTGTAAAATTGTAACCTATCTCAAAATTGGGCCATTCCCTAAAGGTACTACGAGTACTTAATCTATAATTCTGGGTAAGGCTTTCACTCTTTTGTACCTCTTCATTAAAAATATTGTAAGAAGTGCTATAACTTACATTGATATTCCCTGAAAATTGCAGTCTTTTTACACGCTTACTTAATCTTCCGAAAGCCGAAAATGTTTCGTCTGGGAAATTACTATCAATATTGTCTACGGTACTAGCTTGATTTATATTATCAATTCTTCCGTTACTCTTTATACCCTCTATGCGCTTGGTATAACTTAAGCTAGCATTTACATTGGTATAATTGAACATATTAAAACTGAAATACGACAAGTTATAGGAATGTGATAATGAGTTCTCCAAATTTCTATTCCCTCGGAACAAACTGTTGTAGTTGTTGAAAATATAAGCTTCTGCAAAATTGTTAACGTCTGTGTATTCTGCCATTTGTGCATAATTAAAACGCAAACTTTCGCTCTTTTTAATATCGAAAATGGCATTGAAATCAGGTAGCACCCTCCAATCGTTCTGAGTTGTTTTAACCCCAAATTGTTCATTACTAATTCCATAATTATGTAGTGTTGCTCCTGGCGTAAAGGTGAACTTGCCCGTTTTAAGCTTATAGTGTAGTCCTAAAAAAACATCACTAAAGTTAAAATTCACATCATTGATAAGAGGTTCTGCTTCACCTTCCACTTCGGTCGTTTCCTCTAAATCCAATCGATTGCCATTCCCTAACAGTTGAAAGATGTTAGAATTGAATTTTTGATTGCTCTGAGTAGTCCCTAGGGTTAGATTGATATTGCTGGTATTATTCAACACATGATAATAATCGACCTTGGCGTCTAACTGATGGGTCTTCACGTTCTTTTCCTGATTAAGGTTGAAACGATCATCTGAAGTATCTAGCGGAAGTATTCCAGGAAATGGTACCAAATCTGAAATAACATTATAGAATGGATCTTCGTCTTTCCATTGATACTGGGCATAACCTGCAAAGATGTTCTTATCGTTGAGTGTATAATACGCATTCACATTTTGACTAATGGACGCTGGTTTGTTTTCCAGACCTTCTTCAATATCATTGGTATCACCTCCAAATTGAGAAAGTGTATTAGAATCTTCTGATTGTTTTGAAACTTTTATTAAAGCATCATAATCAAACTGAAAATTGCTGTTTGGTTTATAGGTACTGCTTAGTTTAAGCATTCCCAATTGATTTCTTTGGTCAATATCCGTATTTGTGTTTTCTACGGTTCCTGTAGAAATGTACTGTCTTATGGCATTGGTTACAATATTGGTTTTGTTATCACTTAAAATGGCAAATCCGCTTACATCCCATTTTGGAGTAGCTCTCCAACTAAAATTCCCCGCTAGAAAATTGGATTCTATAGCATTGGCGCGGTTGTTTTGTGTAAGGGCAAAGCCTAAACCGCTATCGTTCGTATTAAAACTTGTACCACCTCCTCTGTTGAAATTTCGGAAGCCTCCTGTAAAGTTGAAATAATCACGCCATGTAAACGGTACTTCTCCAATATCATTAAAGTCGGTAATGATGTTAATGCTGTAATTTGGGCTATAGTAAAATAGTTTTGGATGTACTAAATAGCGTGCTTCAGATTCATCATCCAATCCTCCTCCGGCAGTGATTTCTCCAAACCAGAATCGTTTCTTCCCTTCTTTCAGTTTTATATTAATCGCCACATTATCCTGATCGTTCCCCAACCCGCGCATTTGATCCACTTCATTATAATTACGTAATACCTCTACCTTATCTACTGCATCTGCAGGAATATTCTTTGTAGCCAATTTGGAATCGCCATCAAAGAAATCTTTCCCTTCTACCATTACCTTTTGTACCGTTTTGCCTTCTACTTCAATTTCACCATCCTCGTTTACTTCAACCCCAGGAAGGTTTTTCATTACGTCCCCTAATTTCTTTTCATCTCCACGATTAAAGGAATCTGCATTGTACACAATGGTATCCCCTTTTACGGTAACTGGCATTTCATATACAATTTCTACACCTTCTAATTGAGCTGCGGATTGTTTCAACACAAAATCTTGGGTCATATTTTCAGCATCTTCGGAGACCGTAAGGTTGGCTTCGGCATTTTTGTACCCTAAGAAACTAGCTTTTAACACATAGGATTCTCCCTTCCCCAAATCCAGCTGATACAGACCATCACTATTGGTAATGGCATAGGATTCTATATCTCCAGACTCGGCCTTGGTAGCTATAACATTGGCCAACTCCAATGGATTTCCTATGGAATCCTTTATCACTCCACGAACTTTAATAGTCTGTGCAGACAGGCTTGAAACAGCCAATAAAAACAAACAAAGTATTAGGTTTTTCATTCTTCTTTCAATTCGTTTATGACCAAGACTGTCCTTACCCCAATATATTTTGGGAGTACAAATGATCTTTAATTAAAATACTTGATTATCCACCGAACCTACGGCCACCGCCTCTTCTTCCTCCGCCACCTCTCCAGTTTTCGCGCATCTCTTCGGTCTTTTCTTTTACAATTTTATTGTATTCTTCTCTCGTTACTTCCTTCCCTTTATCTGGAGCTTTAATTGCTTCCGTTTCCTCAGGATTCAACACTATTTTAGAACACAACACTGTTGTTCTATCTATATTCATTTCCAAAATAAGTCCAGGTAACCCACCATATTCTCCAGGTCCTGTTTTTACAGGAATCTGAGGTGTAAACCATGCCGTCACCAACACTTCTTTAGGCACTTCGATCTCGTCCATGGGATCTTTGACTTCGGTACTATCCTTAACTTCTTCTTTTTTCTCTTCTCCACCACGTCCACGACCTCTTCTACGGCGCGCCATGCTAAAATCATTGGGGTCTACTTGTTTCATGGCTGTTGCCTTTATGGCGAGATACTGTCCAATCTGTTTTGATTCCTTACCCACTTTCCATTGTAAATTGGTAATGGTATCATTTATAAGGAATTGTTTCCCAAAAAACTCCCTTTCTTCCAATATCTGGTTATGTTCCAAATTCTTGTACTGCTTCCCTGCGGCAAAACTGTTCATCATCATACGAAAGCCACCGCCCCCTGCACCAGTCTCTAACTTCTCCTCTTCTTTATAAATAGATTCATTTGTATTGAAGGTAAGGATGAATGTCTTTTCTAGCATGTTCTTCATGCGCTCGGCAATTTGCCGTTTCTGATCTTCGCTCATACGCCCTCCACCCCAATCACTCATATCTACAGTGGTCTTGGATTCATAATAAGCCTTGCCACTAATATTTTGAGCTATAGTAATGGACGAAAAGAGAAGTACAACAGTTAAGAGTATTGATTTCATGGTCTTGGATTTTGAATATATTCAAAGTTATTACAATATCCTTAGACCCTTAAAACCTCAAAAGGTTTAATTACCCCCCAATTCTTATCTCTACTTCATTACCATGGCCTCCTCGACGGTTATCACTTTGGTAACGCTCATTCATTTCCTTCATTTTCTTTTCCATGATAGCATCATATTCTTCTTGAGACACTTTCTTTCCTTGAGAGGGCTCCTTAATATCAACACCTTTACTAGGGTTGAGTACTACTTTGCTACATAAAACGGTAAGATCACCATCTCCCACCTCCAAAATAAGACCCGGAAGCCCATCATAATTATCTGGACCATTCTTTACAGGTATTTGGGGTGTATACCAAGCCGTGAGTGTTACGGTTTCTTTCTTTTCTTCCTCTTTACTGTCTTTATCTCCATTTTCATCAGAATTTACCATACTTCTTATGGTTCTTTCATAGGTGGTGGTTGCTTTAAAGCATGTGTATTGTCCTATGTTTTTGGTTTCTTTTTCCAATTTCCACTCTCTATCTTCAATAGCATCTTTTATTAAAAACATTTTGGAAAATGACTCGGTCTGATTGGCAAACCTACCTTCTTTTAGATTTTTATACAGTATACCTTCCCCACCAGAACCTATCACTTCTACTTGTACCCAACTGGCTCCTGCTTGTGGGCTATCCAGTTTTTCTACCTCTTTGTATACAGATTCCGAATCTGTGAACTCTAAAGTATACTCTTTTTCGAATTGTTTTTTTAGCATAGCCATCATCTGCTGCTGCATCGCATCATCCATTTGAGTGCTGTCTAATTGAATTTCTACCTTACGCTGTGTCTTATAGGTTGCAATCCCTTCAATTCCTTGTGCCATACAAAAAGAGGACACAAAAAAAGCGATTAGCATTGTAATTGTAACGTGTGATTTCATGGTTATGATTTTAAAATTTTACAGCACAAATATGCAAAGGACTCGTGTTTTTATAAGTTAATCAGTGTTAACTAGTGTTAACCGTTTTGGGATGGAGCCTATCATCTTAGTACATTTGGCATATGAATGCATTGCAATACAAAGGGATACTCTATTTTATTACCTCGGTAATCGTGGCCACATTCTGTATTCAGGTATACTGGAACTACAAAAACTATGTAACAAGTAAACAACAGCTTGTTAACGATGTTCAAACCAGTTTAGACAATGCCGTAGATCAATACTTTACCGGACTTGCTACAAGGGATTCCTTTGAGTTTCTTTCTTTGGATAGAGTATCTGGCCACAATTTTAAAGGAGGAAAAACCTTAGTTGTTAAAGACTCCTTATTTTCAAAAGATTTTGTAGAAATCACTGATACCTTAAATGGATCTATTACGATTATAAAATCTGATTGGACCGATAGCTTAAGCCTCGACCTATCCTTAAATCACATTCTAGATTCTTTACCCTCCAGCTCTAAAACATTCGATTCAATCTTCTTGGGGCCAAGAATCCATGACCGTTTTTCTACAGAAGTGGATTCTAGTATTATTAAGGAATTGTCTTCAAAAATCATGATCTCTTTTTCTGAAGATGAATTATCCCTCCCCAAGGTGGATAGTCTTTTTTCTGAAGAACTTATCAGGAAAAATATTGCTATAGATTACGGACTTACTCATCAAGATTTTCATGGTAAGAATGATACCGTACGATCTCAAAATGTACAGAATGCATCATTATCGACCATTTCACATTCTCCTTATTTTTTCCACAACAATAGACTTACAGCCCATTTTTCGAACCTGACCTTAGCTGTTTTGAAAAAAAACACCATTGGCCTCTTACTTTCTTTTCTACTTATGGCTGCTGTAATTGGTTGTTTGTTGTATCTGCTTAAAATAATACAGCAGCAAAAACAATTGGCCGAGGTTAAGAATGACCTTATCGGCAACATTACGCATGAATTTAAAACCCCCATTGCTACTATAGGGGTGGCTATGGAGGCCATACAGAATTTCTCTTCAGAAGAGGATCGGGAAAAGAATTTACGATATGCCAAAATTTCAAGTGAACAGGTAGATAAGTTGAATATCATGGTGGAAAAACTTTTGGAAACAGCAACCTTAGACAGTGAAAAACTAGAACTAAAACCTGAACATTTCAACTTGGTAGCATTACTTCAAAAAGCTTCTCAAAAAGAGTTGTTTTCTAATGCCTCCAAGAAGATTGCATTTCATTCAAGCCAAGAGTCTATCATGTATTTTGTGGATTCATTTCACTTTGAAAATGCTATCAATAATATTATAGACAATGCCATAAAATATGGCGGGGATTCCATTGATGTGTCTATTGAGAAAGGCAAGAGCTCTATAGAAATTATTATTAGTGATAGTGGTAATTCCTTAACAGAAGCCCATAAAAAGCAGTTATTTGAAAAATTCTACAGGGTGCCAAAAGGGAACATGCATGATGTAAAAGGCTTTGGTATTGGCCTCTACTACACCAAAACGATTATTGAAAAGCACGGTGGGACAATTCAATTACAGACAAAGCCACATACTTCATTCAAAATCTCTTTACCTCATGGATAGTATTGCTAAAATATTATTGGCCGAAGACGAACCCGCATTGGGGCAAATAGTAAAAGAAAGCCTTGAAACCAAGGGCTTTGAGGTATTGCTATGCAAAGATGGACAAGAGGCCTTAAGCACCTATTACCAAACCAAGCCCCAACTGCTTATTTTGGATGTTATGATGCCCAAAAAAGATGGATTTACTTTAGCCAAGGAAATCCGAATGCAGGATCAAAACATTCCAATCATCTTTTTAACAGCCAAATCACAAACTCAGGATGTTGTGGAAGGTTTTACGCTAGGAGGGAATGATTACCTTAAAAAGCCCTTCAGTATGGAGGAGCTTATTGTTCGTATTAAGAATTTGCTGAATCACAGAAAGGAGAATGCTCCTTCTGAAATGACCATTGGGAATTACGTATTTGGATTTCGACAACAGACACTTACCTATAAAACCGAAGACCCCATAAAACTTACCCATAGAGAAGCACATCTGCTTTACCATCTTCACAATAATAAAAATCAAGTGTTGGACCGTTCCATCATTCTTAAAAAATTATGGGGAGACGACGACTTCTTCAATGCTAGGAGTATGGATGTTTTTATTACCAAACTTCGAAAAAAGCTTAAGAAAGACGAGAACATTCAGATTGTGAATGTTCGAGGATTTGGATACAAACTAATTTGCTAATCTTGGCTGGGTTTTTGTATCTTGACCTCTAATGAAATTGGTCATTTTCTTTCTTTTTTGTACAACGCTTTGTGCACAACAGCTCACTTTAAAGGATTCAAAACCTTTTGAAGCAGATCGATTTATAGGTGTTGATTCCTACCAACATACTTACTTCATAAAGGATGGGGTTCTTCAAAAAACTGGAAACTTGGGATCGTTTGTTTTTCAAGATTACCAATTAGGCCCAATTACCCATGTAGATATTATAAACCCATTAAATGTTGTGGTTTTTTATGCAGAAGTAAATACAGTTGTCTTGTTGGACAACCGGCTTACGGAAAAGGAACGAATTAACTTCAATAGCCTTCCCAATTTCATCAATGTAGGATCTGCCACCAATGCGGGCAATAACAGATTATGGTTATTTAACGTAGATACACAACAGCTACAATTATTTGATTATCGCACACTGAGAGAAACGGTTTTCTCTCAACCATATCAAGGTATTCCGAAAGGTTTGGTTAGTAATTTCAATGATTGTTTTTTACTTACCGAGGACAAGTTGTGGCAGGTAAATATATATGGCAGCTTGCTTTCAGAATTGGAACTAAAAGGATATGATGCCTTGACACGAAATGGAGATAGTATTGTAGGCCTCAAGGGAAATACACTGTATTGGATTACAACGGAAGCTATTAGTCCATTGGATATTCAATTAACCGAAAACCCAATAAAAGACTTGCAGTTAACACAAGATTTCCTTTATATTTATGACGGAAAACTCCTCCATAGCTTAACACTAACTCAACCAAAGAAGTAATATTTATGCACGTTGCAATCGCAGGAAATATTGGCTCTGGCAAAACTACACTTACCCGTCTGCTAGCCAAACATTACAAATGGAAAGCTCATTACGAGGATGTTGAAGACAATCCATATTTAGATGATTTTTACAATCAGATGGAGCGCTGGTCTTTTAACCTTCAGATCTACTTTCTGAACAGTCGTTTCCGTCAAATCATGGAAATCCGGGAAAGTGGCAAAAAAGTAATACAGGACAGAACAATTTATGAGGATGCCTATATTTTTGCACCCAATCTTCATGCTATGGGTCTCATGACCAATAGAGATTATGAAAACTATCGATCTCTTTTTGACCTTATGGAAAGTGTAACCAAAGGGCCTGACTTACTCATTTATTTGCGAAGTACAATCCCCAATTTGGTAAACCAAATACATAAACGTGGACGCGATTATGAAAATTCTATCAGTATCGATTACTTAAGCAGATTGAACGAACGCTACGAAGCTTGGGTGCATGGATACGACAAGGGCAACTTATTGGTCATTGATGTAGATAACCTGAACTTTGTAGACAATCCTGAAGATCTTGGAATAGTCATCAATAAGATCGATGCGGAATTGCATGGGTTGTTTTTAGATATAAAATGAAAGCATAAAAAAACCGAGCCATTATAAGCTCGGTTTTTTTTATCTAACGTTTTAGTAAAATCCTTATTGAGTGATTTCCTCTTCTACCTCTTTTACTTCTTTAATCACTTCCTTTCCTTCAACTACAATTCCTTCTTTCAAAGCTTCTATCTGCTCTTTTACTTCCTCCTCAGTTCCTTTGAAAGTTTTAGTTTCTGTAGCTTCAACACCATCCACAATTGTTGTAATGGTTACATTACCTACTGTTTGTCCATCTTCTTCAGAAAGTGCTACCTTGAATTCCTTTTGTACTTGCTTAGTTTCTTTAACACCATCCTGAGTGATCTCAATTTTAGTTCCATCTTCAGTAACCATAGAAACTTCATCACTTCCATGACCTCCTAAAATTGGTGCAATTACCAACCCTACCAAACAGGTTAACTTAATCAAGATGTTCATAGAAGGTCCTGATGTATCCTTAAATGGATCTCCTACCGTATCTCCCGTTACAGCAGCTTTATGTGCATCACTTCCTTTGTATGTCATTTCACCATTGATCTCAACACCTGCTTCGAAAGATTTTTTAGCATTATCCCAAGCACCTCCAGCATTGTTTTGGAAAATTGCCCACATAACACCACTCACACAAACTCCAGCCATATATCCTCCTAATGGTTCTGCACCAAATAACAGTCCTATGATAATTGGAGTTAGAATAGTCATTAAACCTGGTAATATCATTTCCTTTAAAGCTGCTTTCGTAGAAATATCCACACACTTAGCATACTCTGGAGTTCCGGTTCCTTCCATAATCCCTGGAATTTCTTTGAACTGACGACGTACTTCCTCTACCATTTCCATAGCGGCTTTACCTACACTCTTCATTGCCATTGCAGAGAACACTACTGGGATCATACCCCCAACAAATAGCATTGCCAATACATCTGCTCTAAAGATGTTGATTCCATCAATTCCTGTAAAGGTTACGTATGCTGCAAACAAGGCTAATGCCGTTAAGGCTGCAGAAGCAATAGCAAATCCTTTTCCTACAGCAGCTGTAGTATTTCCAACAGAGTCCAAAATATCGGTACGCTCACGTACATGTGGCTCTAATTCACTCATTTCGGCTACCCCACCTGCATTATCTGCAATGGGTCCAAAGGCATCGATTGCTAACTGCATTGCTGTCGTTGCCATCATAGCGGAAGCAGCCAATGCCACTCCATAGAAACCTGCCAGTTCGTAAGAGCCATAGATTGCTGCTGCAAATAATATTACAGATAGGAAAGTTGATTTCATTCCAACAGCCAAACCAGCAATAATATTGGTAGCGGCTCCTGTTGATGAATTTCGTACAATATCTAAAACTGGTTTTTTACCCAAACTAGTATAATATGCTGTTACCATAGAAATAAGTGCTCCTACGGCCAAACCAATACAGGCAGCCCAGAACACGTTCATCGAAGAAATTTCTTTAGCGCCTTCACCAAAGAAATTCATGGTCATGGTTTCTGGCAACATCCAATCGATCAAGAAATAACTAGCAACTAAGGTTAATACAATTGCTGCCCAGTTACCCAAATCCAAGGCTTTTTGCACTTGTGCTTCTTTGGCATCATTACTTGAAATCTTAACCAAGAAAGTACCTAAGATTGAGGCCAAGATTCCTACTCCTGCAATAACTATAGGTAATAAAATTGGTCCCATATTATTAAATGCATCTGTAAACTGAGTAGTAACAGACATATCTCTAATTACATAGTTACCTAGTACCATGGCTGCTAATACGGTTGCCACATATGACCCAAAAAGGTCAGCTCCCATACCAGCTACATCACCTACATTATCACCTACATTATCTGCAATAGTAGCGGGGTTACGAGGATCATCTTCTGGGATACCTGCTTCTACTTTTCCAACTAAATCCGCTCCTACATCTGCAGCTTTGGTATAAATACCTCCTCCTACACGGGCAAAAAGAGCAATACTTTCTGCTCCTAAAGAGAATCCAGCAAGTGCTTCGAGCACTACCGTCATATTATTATAAAAATTTCCTTCGTCGTTCATAAACTGACCAACAAAAAACAAGAAAAACAAACTTAGTCCTAATACTGCCAATCCGGCAACACCTAGACCCATTACAGTACCTCCACCAAAAGATACTTTTAAAGCTTGAGGCAAACTTGTTTTGGCCGCTTCTGCTGTTCTAGCATTTGCTTCGGTAGCAATACGCATCCCGATATTTCCAGCTAAGGCTGAAAAAATAGCACCAAAAATAAACGCTGGTACGATCATCCAACTGGTAGTATCTACCATAGCTGACACTACATATAATAATACAGCCGCGATGATAGCGAAAATAAGAAGCAATCGATATTCTGCATTTAAAAAAGCTAGTGCACCTTCTTTAATGGCTTTGGAAATACCTTGCATTTTCTCACTACCTGCTGCTTGTTTCTTTACCCAGCTCATCTTTACCAGCATAAACAATAGCCCAAGTATTGAAAGCGCGATAGGTACGTAAATAATGTTTTGTTCCATTATAAGTTATTTAGTTAGAAATCATTTTCAATTTAGCGGGGCAAAAGTATGAAAATAGCACAAAACAAAAAAGCAATAACTGTTAGGTTATTGCTTTACAAATTGTTAGTTCACTTGTATTACGGTATTACCGTATGCTAACATCGTTAACGGGTACATTACTCGCTCTAAAGCGATCAATGCATTTCGCTACAATTTCCTTAGCCTCATTTACATCGCCCCAGCCACCTACATCAACCTTCTTTTCTTCTAAATCTTTGTACACCTGGAAGAAATGCTCTATTTCTTTTATAAGATGTGGGTTCAACTCAGATAAATCCTTCACACGACTGGCAATGGGATCACTTACTGGAACACAAATTACTTTTTCATCGGGTCCCTTTTCATCTGTCATATGGAAAACCCCAATGGGAGCCACCTCTATCACACAACCAGGGAATGTAGGCTCTGTAACTAATACCAAAACATCTAATGGGTCTCCATCTAATGCTAGGGTTTCTGGAACAAACCCGTAATCTGCAGGATACATCATAGAAGAAAATATCATACGGTCATATCTTATTTTCTTCAATTGGAAATCGTATTCATATTTATTTCGGCTTCCTTTAGGAATCTCTACTAGTACATCGAAGGTAGTTACTTGTTCTGCAGTCATATATCTTTTCTATTAAAATTTTCTATTAAAACCCTTTCTAAAAGGGGTGCAAAAGTACGGAATTCCTTTCATTTAATAGTTGTACTGTTATCTTATTAAATTGTTAAACGGAAGTAAATTTTACTGAAAATCAGTCGTTTAACTTAGAATGAAAATCCAAAAGACCCAGTTATCCCAAATTTCCTAGCATCAGGTTTGTCCAAATAATTCCCTCGGAAATTAAAATCGATTCGGAAAATCCGGAAAATATTGCCCACACCTACACTCCATTCCCAGTAAGGACTACCAGACGGCGCTAAATTTTCGGGAAGTAAGGGTTCATCTGTGATGGATTCAAAAGCTGGACGGCTTAGATCTATGTTTTCCTGAGATAATTCGCCATAAACAGCTCTGAAACCAACAATTTCCCGAAGGTTCAACTTCCGTAGAAATGGAATCCGTGAAAAAATACGTCCGCCGAAATCGTGTTGTAAATGGAAAGACGCGTAGGAATCACTTACAAATTCATAGAAGTCAAGGTTTGCAAATGTATTGTATATACTGAATAAGGTCTGATTTCCAGGTATTGGATTCAACAAACTCAATGGCACCGGATCAAACACCTTCCCCACTTCAACGGTTGTATACAAACGCCCTATTCCACCTAGATTCCAGGGTTGGGTATATAATGCTTGTAATTTTGAATATTCGAAGTCACCACCCAGCACATCTTTAATACCGTAGGTGTATCCCAAAAATATATTAGCATAATCCCCATCATTAATAATAGTTCGTTCTACACCATATCCAGAAGTTTTACGCTTAGGGGTATAGAATAAACCTAATTCTATTTCTGGTTGCTGCACTTCGTTCTGAAGGTTACCATCCTCATCGAAGTAGTCTATTTTAAAAGTTTCGGTCGCAGATTGTAATGTCCTATATGAACCCGTAAGACGAACATTTAAATTTTTGGCAGGCTCTAAAGAGAATCCTACTGTACTTAGGTTTATACGTGTTAATCGATCGTTGGCTCCCACCGAAATAAGCGAAGAAGAAGCTAGATTGCGTCCTAGCACGTCTGTACTGGACGTAAGGCTTGCGCCTGTTTGCTCTACATCTTTCCTATTTCCTCCAAAAACAGTCAACCTTGATTTTCTGTCTAACAACCATTTTCCGGAAACCCCATATTTAAATCTTTGATCTCTAAATCCATAAGCACCAAATACCTCCAATCTCCACGGATCATTTTGACTAAAATACGTTCTCCCCCCCAAGCGAATCCGCATTCCTTCTGCTTCATTAAATCCGAAGATGGAGAAAACAGGTCCAAAATCTAAATTACCAACCTGATAGTATCCGCTGGCCAATGTTGCACCTATATTATACAAAGACTTAAAGCGAGGTACGGTTTTCAGCGTATCCAACATTTCATACACCCCTTTTTCATCCTTATTTAACTGCTCCATTCTTCTGGATTCCCAAAAATCGTCCGGTCTGTTATAAATTTCTTCCCGATAAGGATCTACTTGTTCGCCATAGAATGCTTTGGGCTTTTCTTCATCAAATTCATAATTGTCATACAAAGTAGTCCGTTTACCATATATACCTTGGGCTTTTTCTTTCTTTCGAAGTGAAAAATCACTTAGGAAATAATCCCTTGTAATTAGGAAAATAGAATCGTTCAATACATCGAATTCTTGCTCAATATAAACTTCTCGCACCCAATTAAGATTAGCACTTTTGGAGGCCTGTAAATTGATTTCCTTAATGGCCCAAGTTGTATCATTCACCCAAAAATCGCCCTTAAAGGTCAGTTCATTTTTTCGTCTCGGATAATAAACAATGTTATAGCACCATTTATTATCACGATAGGCACTATCTAACAACACATAATTATACACATCGATCCCCGTTTTTGAAAGTGGGCTCGTAAATGCCTTATCGAAAAATTTCAGGTAGTTGTCATAAACATTATACTCTTTATAGAGATCTTTTACAAAAGCAATCAGGGTTTGGTTGTTTTCAAAACCCGAGTTCTTGTTTCCTTCTAGAGTTTCTTTTTCTTGCTTCAATAGGTTATCCCCATAAACCTTTGAAATAGCTTCATTAATAAAGATGGGCAGATAGGAATTACCCGTTACATTAGAAGTGTCAATCTGTTCCCAAACAAACTCCATTCCTTTAAATAACCGACTCTTTATTAAGGAAGAATCTATCGTATTTAGATCAAACTCTAGTTTTTCGTACTTGTCGTATTGGTATTGTTTGAATTTTTTGACACCATTCTCACGCCGATTTTCCCAAATTTTCCGAAGTATGGTAATTGCAGGATTGTCTTTTTTGGATGTTTTTCCACTAAAAACAACTACCTCATCTAAAGCAGCTGCTTCTTCTTTAAGTAAGATCTCTAATTGGTAGGTTGTCCTTTTTTCTAAAGGGACCACCTTTAGCTCGTATCCTACAAAGGAAACCCAAAGCGCATCGTGAATTTCTTCACTTTCCAGATAAAATCTACCATTTTCATTGGTAATGGTACCTTCATTGGAATCTTTAAAAATGACATTGGCAAAGGCAACTGGTTCTCCATATTCATCTTTCACTTCACCGCTCACTTTAGTTTGCGAGCATACTGCAACAGTAAAAAAAAAGAAAAACAAGAGTAATGTTTGCTTCATAGCAACTAAAAAGGTGACAGATTTGGAAACGGAAATATCCTAAAAAAAGTGTGAATATTACCTATATAACACTTTTTTAACAGCCTTAATAACATCGCCGCTATTGGGCAACCACTCTGCAAGCAATACTGGGGAATAAGGCGCAGGAGTATCTGCTGTGTTTATTTTCTCAATAGGAGCATCCAAATAATCAAATGCTTGGTTTTGTACTTGATAAGTAATCTCCGTAGCTACATTTCCAAAAGGCCAAGCTTCTTCTAAAATCACAAGGCGATTGGTCTTTTTCACACTATCTAAAATTGTTTTGTGGTCCATGGGACGTACCGTACGCAGATCGATAATCTCGCATTCTATACCCTCTTTTGCCAATTCTTCTGCAGCTGTATAAGCCTCTTTTATAATTTTTCCAAAAGAAACAATAGTTACATCTTTTCCTTCGCGCTTTATCTCGGCTACCCCAAGAGGAATTAAATATTCACCTTCTGGCACTTCTCCTTTATCTCCATACATCTGCTCACTTTCCATAAAGATTACTGGGTCATCATCACGAATGGCACTTTTCAATAATCCTTTTGCATCTGCTGGATTGCTAGGCACTACTACTTTAAGCCCCGGACAGTTGGCGTACCAACTTTCGAATGCCTGTGAGTGCGTTGCTGCCAATTGACCCGCAGAAGCTGTGGGTCCACGAAAAACAATAGGGCAGTTTAATTGTCCTCCGCTCATCTGGCGGATTTTAGCTGCGTTGTTAATGATCTGATCAATCCCTACCAAAGAGAAGTTAAAGGTCATGAATTCTACAATGGGTCTATTACCGTTCATAGCGGACCCTGTAGCAATACCTGCAAATCCAAGTTCTGCAATTGGGGTATCAATTACTCTTTTAGAACCGAATTCATCCAACATACCTTTACTGGCCTTATAAGCACCATTGTATTCGGCTACTTCCTCTCCCATTAAATAAATGGATTCATCGCGACGCATTTCTTCACTCATGGCCTCGCAAACTGCTTCTCTAAATTGTATCGTTTTCATAGTTTTTCTGAAAATCTGGTTTTTAGGGAAAACAAAAATAATACTATTTCTTATTTAGAAGGAACTAAATCGTGAAATGATCCTTTAAATACAACGCAAACGTTTTCAGAAAAAACCGAACTTGATTTTAAAGGAGAACTATCACTTAAAAATTATTATGCGTGCATAGGAAAATTCATATTATAGTTGTATCTTCGTCACCCGAAAAAAATCATTCAACATTACATAAAATCCGATATGAAAATATTAGTCTGTATAAGCCATGTACCGGACACAACTTCTAAGATCAATTTCACTGACGGAGACACAAAATTTGACACTAATGGTGTGCAATTTGTGATTAACCCTAACGACGAATTTGGTTTAACCCGTGCTATGTGGTTCAAAGAAAAACAAGGCGCTAGCGTGCACGTTGTAAATGTAGGCGGAGCCGAAACCGAACCTACTCTTCGTAAAGCATTAGCTATTGGTGCCGATGAAGCCATTCGTGTAAACACTCCTGCTACTGATGGATATTCTGTAGCCAAACAATTGGCAAACGTTGTTAAAGAAGGAGGTTATGATCTGGTTATTGGAGGACGTGAATCTATAGATTACAACGGAGGCATGGTTCCTGGCATGGTAGCTAAACTTACCGGTGCCAATTTTGTAAATACTTGCATTGGTTTAGAAATTGAAGGAAACAACGCTACTGCTACTCGTGAGATTGATGGAGGTAAAGAAACTTTGAAAGCCGAACTTCCTTTGATCATTGGCGGACAAAAAGGATTGGTAGCTGAAAGTGATCTTCGTATTCCAAATATGCGCGGAATCATGCAAGCAAGAACCAAACCTCTTCATGTTAAGGAGCCTGTGGATGCCAACTCAGAAACCCAAACAGTATCCTTTGAAAAACCCGCACCTAAAGGAGCCGTTAAATTGGTAGACAATGTAGACGACCTAGTTAATTTATTACACAACGAAGCTAAAGTGATTTAAGATATGTCAGTAGTAGTATTTGCCGAATCTGAAAACGGAAAATTCAAAAAAATAGCCCACGAAGCTGTTTCTTATGCCAAAGGAATTGCAGACCAGATGGGAACTCAGGTAACTGCAGTTACCGTAAATGCAGGAGACACTTCTGAATTGGGTACTTATGGTGCTTCCAAAGTATTGGAAATAAATAACGATGGCCTTAGTTCTTTCAACGCAGAAGGATATGCAGATGCTGTAGCGGCAGCAGCAAAAAATGAAAGTGCCGAAGTGGTAGTTCTTACATCTAGCGCCAATGGAAAATTCATGGCTCCTTTAGTAGCCGTTAACCTTGAAGCCGGTTATGTTCCTAATGTAACAGATTTGCCATCAAGCACATCGCCCTTTAAAGTAAAACACACCGTATTTACCAATAAAGCATTCTCGCATACCGAAATCAATACAGCTGTAAAAGTAATTGGTTTAGCTAAAAATGCTTACGGAGTAAAGGAAAACACCACAGAAGCATCTTCCGAAGGCTTTGCCCCCTCAATTAACACAGGAGGAGTTGAAGTGGTTTCTGTAGATAAAGCCACAGATAAAGTTACCATTGCAGATGCAGAAATAGTAGTTTCTGGTGGTCGTGGACTGAAAGGACCTGAAAATTGGGGATTGATTGAAGATCTTGCTCAAACCCTAGGTGCAGCTACCGCTTGTTCCAAACCTGTAAGTGATATGGGATGGAGACCACATAGTGAACACGTAGGACAAACTGGAAAACCTGTAGCTTCCAACTTATACATTGCCATAGGAATTAGTGGTGCTATTCAACATTTAGCTGGAATTAATTCTTCAAAAGTAAAAGTGGTAATAAACAATGATCCTGAAGCTCCTTTCTTTAAGGCTGCTGACTATGGAATCGTTGGCGATGCTTTCGAAGTGGTTCCACAACTCACCGAAAAATTAAAAGCCTTTAAAGCACAAAACGCATAATTTTTTAGTATTTTGTGCCTTGAAAAAGGGCTGTTTAAATAAGTAAAACCCTTATTTAAACAGCCTTTTTACATCCCACATGCAATTTTTGGTTTATGAGCCTCATTAGACTTAATATAAAAGGCATTTCTTATAGTCAGACACAAAACGGAGCTTACGCCCTTATTCTCAGCGAAGAAGAAGGAGAGCGAAAACTTCCTATTGTTATTGGAGCTTTCGAGGCCCAATCTATTGCCATTGCACTAGAAAAAGAAATAAAACCTCCCCGCCCATTAACACACGACCTTTTCAAAAATTTTTCCGATAGGTTCGAGATCGTGATAAAGCAAGTCATTATTCACAAATTGGTAGATGGTGTATTCTATTCCAGCATCATTTGTGAACGTGATGGTATTGAGGAGATCATTGATGCCCGAACAAGTGATGCCATTGCCTTAGCATTGCGTTTTAAAGCTCCTATTTTTACTTACAAAGCCATCCTTGATCAAGCCGGTATTTATTTAAAAACACCTGCCAAAGAAGATGACGAGCTAACTGAAAGGGAAGATGCAGTCATAGAAGATCTCATATCTGGCGAAGACAAAGAGGCCGTCCATATAGTTTCTGAAGATTTCACAAAATTCTCTCTAAAAGAACTCGACCAAATGCTCGATGAAGCCGTGACACAAGAAAATTACGAACGTGCTGCTGCCATAAGAGATGAAATATCCAAACGCCATTAAAGCCTATGCGCAACTATATTCTTCTTAGCTTATTCTTTGTTTGCTTCGGAAATTTATTTTCCCAAAATCTTGAAAAGACATGGAACTTTTCAAGTATTGAAAGCACCAACGGAGATTCCCTCTTTTCTATTGACAAAGAAAAAGATCAATTTAAACTCAACAATGGTACTTTTGAGTATAGTTTGGAAGCCAAAGACAATCTAAAGGCTTCGGGTGATTACATCATTCAAAATCAATTACTGGTTCTTTTCTATAACAAACCAACAGACACCATTCGCAGATACCGTATTACGCAATTTACGGATAGCACGCTTTTTTTTACTGAAAATAATGTGTCCTATGCTTTTACGGCAGCAGCACCTGTACCCCTGCTTAAAGAGCAAGAAACAGCTGCAGAGAATACTTCTCAAATTATACCCTCCCAAGGGTTTTCACTAGATAATCTATGGAGAGGTATTCTTGGTATGGCATCATTAATATTTATAGCTTTTTTATTCAGTGCAAACAGAAGGGCTATAAACTGGAGGACGGTAGGACTTGGGCTTGCCGTACAGTTAACCATTGCCATTGGTGTTTTAAAAGTTCCTTTTGTGCAATCCATTTTTGATGGGGTAGGAAAAGTATTTGTCTCGATATTAGATTTTACACGAGCGGGAAGTAAGTTTTTATTTGAAGGACTTGTAGTAGACATGGATACTTTTGGGTTTATTTTTGCTTTTCAGGTATTACCCACCATTATATTCTTTTCTGCACTGACATCGGTACTATTCTATCTTGGAATTATCCAGAAAATTGTAAAAGCATTTGGTTGGCTTCTATCCAAACTATTAAAAATATCTGGTGCCGAAAGTTTGAGTGTAGCTGGAAATATATTCTTAGGACAAACCGAAGCTCCTTTGCTTATTAAAGCATATTTGGAGAAAATGAACAAGTCTGAGATATTGTTAGTCATGATTGGTGGTATGGCTACTGTTGCTGGAGCTGTTCTTGCTGCCTATATTGGTTTTTTGGGAGGTGATGATCCCGCCTTAAGATTGATCTTTGCTAAACACCTGTTGGCCGCTTCTGTAATGGCCGCTCCAGGAGCTATCGTAATTTCTAAAATTCTGTACCCGCAAACAGAAGACATTAATACTGATGTTAAAGTCTCTTCAGAAAAAATAGGAAGTAACTTACTTGACGCTATTGCCAATGGAACTACTGAAGGTCTTAAATTAGCTGTGAATGTAGGTGCCATGCTACTTGTCTTTGTGGCTTTCATTGCTATGTTTAATGGTATTCTAGGTTGGGTTGGGGATGTCACTTCACTCAACGGACAAATTGCAAATGCTACTACTTACAGCGAATTATCACTAGAGTTTTTGCTTGGGCATATTTTTGCACCCCTTATGTGGCTTATTGGAGTCCCTCAAGAGGATATGATGCTCATGGGGCAACTCTTGGGAATTAAACTGGCAGCTAGTGAGTTCATAGGTTACATCCAACTGGCAGACCTAAAGAATGTTTCCAATGCTGTGCATCTCAATTACGAAAAATCCATTATCATGGCAACTTATATGCTTTGTGGTTTTGCCAACTTTGCTTCTATTGGGATACAAATTGGAGGTATTGGCTCCTTGGCTCCGGGGCAGCGTAAACTTTTATCAAAGTTTGGTATGAGAGCACTCTTAGGAGGCTCTATTGCCTCACTTATTTCTGCTACTATTGCCGGAATGATCATTGGATAATAAGATTTTTTCCAACAAATAGTTACTGAAAAGATTAACCGTTAATAACTTATAATAAATCAACGATTTTAAGGTTTACTAACTACTAGGTGTTTTTTACATTTAACCACCTAATTTTTAATTGACGATGAAGCAATACCACGATCTTGTTAGGCATGTTTTGGAACATGGAAATGAAAAAAGTGATCGAACTGGAACAGGAACCAAAAGTGTATTTGGTTACCAAATGCGGTTTGATTTAAGTGAAGGATTTCCAATGATTACGACAAAAAAGCTGCACCTTAAATCCATTATTCATGAATTGTTATGGTTTCTGAAAGGAGACACCAATATTAAATACCTCCAGGAAAATGGAGTCCGAATTTGGAATGAATGGGCAGACGAAAATGGTGATTTAGGTCCCGTTTATGGACACCAATGGAGAAATTGGAACAGTGAAGAAATTGACCAAATTTCTGATATCATACAAACACTAAAAACCAATCCAGATAGTCGTCGTATGTTGGTGAGTGCTTGGAATCCTAGTGTTATGCCTGATACGAGCAAGCCATTTTCTGAAAATGTAGCTCATGGAAAAGCAGCACTCCCACCTTGTCATGCTTTCTTTCAGTTTTATGTAGCAGATGGAAAACTTTCCTGCCAATTATATCAACGAAGTGCCGATATATTTCTAGGCGTCCCCTTCAACATTGCATCCTACGCTCTTTTCACTATGATGATGGCTCAGGTTTGTGGATATGAAGCAGGAGATTTTATACATACTTTTGGAGATGCCCATATTTACAGCAACCACTTCGAACAATTGGAACTTCAATTGTCCCGTGAAACACGACCTTTACCGAAAATGTTGTTAAATCCAGAAGTAAAAGATATATTTGGCTTCACTTTTGATGACTTTAAACTAGCAAACTATGATCCACACCCACATATAAAAGGTGCGGTCGCTATTTAAACTAAAACCTACTTATGAAAAAATTGCTCTTTATTGCTTGTATTCTTGTGTCCACCATGGGCTTTTCCCAAGAATGGGGTTCTGTAAACAGGAACACCGTTACCATGAAAGAAATTGCTCCAGTTTGGCCCGGGTGCCAATCTAAAAAAGGCGCTGGCATCAATGCTTGTTTCAAGCAAAAATTAGCTGGTCACATTGGTAAGAATTTTAAATACCCTGCAGATGCCTACAAAAAGAACCAACAAGGAAGAGTAGTTGTTGAGTTTTATATTACCGAAAAAGGAACTGTAGATATTAAAAAAGTTTCTGGCGGAACGCCCCTTCTTCAAGAAGAAGCTCGCAGAAATATAAGTCTCATTCCTAAAATGGCCAAACCTGGCATGTTGGCTGGAAAACCTAGAGCTATTAAATATACGGTCCCTATTACCTTCAAAACAGGAAAGTAAGACCGCTTCAAAATATTTTAAAAATAAGAAATAGGTGTCAACATTTGTTGGCACTTTTTTTGTGCCTGTTCACAAAAACCAGCATTTATGAAAGTTCATTTTCTCGTTCTTTTGAGTTTGTCAATAGGATTTGCTAGCTATTCGCAAACTAAACCACAAACTACAGAACTCTCAGAAACAAAAGTTCCCTTTGCTACAGTTGAAGTTAGTCCTATATATCCCGGTTGTTTTGGTGAGACAAATATTGAAAGAAAAAAATGTACCCAAGAAGCTATCCATGATTTCATAAAATCCAATTTCAATAAAACATTGCTAGGACCTAATGACAAAAGATTTGGTGTACATTTTCTCATTACAAAAACGGGAACTATTTCTGAAATAAGCACTACCATCTACCATAAACACTTAGAAGAAGAAGCCATTCGTGTTATTTCATTACTACCTAAGCTAGAACCTGGTTCACGAAGGGGAGAAAAAATAGGTGTTTTGTATGGCACTCCTTTAGATTTCTCTGTGAAAAACCACAAAAATCAAAAAAAGAGCAGAAGAAAGAAGTCTTAACATCTAATCCTGAAGAACCGCCACAAGATTTTGTATCTTTAATGTGTCAACTCCAATGTTGGATTTTTTATGATTAAGACTCAAAATTTAACCGCTCTTTTCCTAGAAGCACGTGCTTACACAGAAACTCTTTGCAAGCCTCTTGAGATTGAAGATTACGTAGTACAACCTATGATGGATGTATCTCCACCTAAGTGGCATCTAGGGCATACCACTTGGTTTTTTGAAGAATTTATTTTAAAACGTCACAAGCCTGGCTATCAATTATTCCATGATGATTTTGCTTTTGTATTCAATAGCTATTATGAAACACTTGGGAAACGTGTGATACGAAATGACCGTGGAAATCTTTCCCGCCCCGGGGTTGCAAAAGTATATGACTACCGGCATTATGTTACCAATGAAATGAAAGAGTTTTTGTCTAACGAGATTCCTGCCGAACTGGAAGAAGTCCTTTTAATTGGGATTCACCATGAAAAACAGCATCAGGAATTATTGATGACAGACATTAAATATATTTTGGGTAATAATCCATTACTACCTAAATACAACAACTTATATATTGAAAACCCTACAATACAAGAAAACCAAGAATGGATTTCTGTAGATGAAGGCATTTATGAAATAGGTTATGCAGGATCTGATTTTTGCTACGATAACGAATTAGGAAGACACAAGGTTTATCTTAATAATTATCAGATTTCTAACCGCGAAGTTACCAATGGTGAATTTTTGGAATTTATAAATGCCGGAGGTTATCAAGATTTTAACCATTGGCATGCGGATGGATGGGAATGGGTAAAACAGGAAAAAATAACCCAACCCATGTACTGGCATAAGATAGAAGATGAATGGCATCAGTATACTTTACAAGGTTTAATCAGGTTAGACCTTGAGGCCGCTGTTTGCCATGTATCCTATTATGAAGCTTTTGCTTATGCACAATGGAAAGGTTTCCGTCTTCCAACTGAGTTTGAATGGGAAGCCGCTCAAGCTTTATTTAATTGGGGGCAACGATGGGAATGGACTGAAAGTGCCTATTTGCCATACCCTGGATACAAAAAAGCTCCTGGGGCTTTAGGAGAATACAATGGAAAATTTATGGTAAACCAAAAAGTTCTCCGTGGTTCTTCAGTTGTAAGTGCATCCAATCATATTCGCTCAACATACAGAAACTTTTTTCAACCCAACCTACGTTGGCAATACACCGGTATAAGGTTAGCAAAATAATTGCGACTATTCTTTTATGAATCCAACCACTTCAACCATTCTGGACACAGCATTTAAAAAAGATGTGTTTGAAGGTCTTAGCGCCTTCCCCAAATTTTTATATTCAAAATACATCTATGACGCCAATGGAGATAAGCTATTTCAGGATATCATGGAGTTGCCCGAATACTATCTTACCAATTGCGAGTTCGAAATATTTAACACCCACACCTCAGAAATTGCCTCCCTATTTCATGGAAATGAAAATGGTTTTGACCTCATTGAATTAGGAGCTGGAGATGGAAAAAAAACAAAAGTACTCCTTCGGTATTTTTCCGAAAACAATTTCAACTTTGTTTACAAACCTATCGACATTAGTCAAAATGCAATTGATGAGCTATCAGATGCATTATCACAGGAACTTCCAAAGGTAATTGTAGATCCCGAAAAGGGAATGTACTTTGAAGTATTGCAACGTTTACAGCAGTACAATGAACGTAAAAAAGTACTTATGGTACTGGGATCTAACATCGGGAATTTATTACATCCTAGAGCTATCGAATTTTTAACTCAGTTAAAAGATACCATGAATCCCAATGACCTCCTTTTTATGGGATTTGACCAAAAGAAAAAACCGAAGACCATCTTAGACGCTTATAGTGATCCTGCCGGAGTTACAGCAGCATTCAACAAAAATTTATTATACAGAATCAATCGTGAATTGGGAGGAAATTTCGATCCAGATTCTTTTACACATTGGGAAGTCTATGATCCTGAAACCGGAACCGCTAAAAGCTATCTGGTAGCAACCAAAGCCATGCAGGTAAGAATTGAAGATATTGATCTTACCATAGATTTTGATCCTTGGGAAACTATTCATACTGAAATTTCACAGAAATACGATGATAAAACTGTTGCTTGGCTAGCCGAAGAATCTGGATTGGAGATTGAAACGTTCTTTTCAGACTCAAAAGGATATTACAGGAACTATGTATTCCGAAGAAAAAAACACCATTAAAAAGAAAGAAATGAAAGCAATATGGAATGGCCAAATCCTGGCCGAAAGCAATGATACTGTTGTTGTAGAAAACAACCACTATTTCCCAGCCAACAGTATAAAAAAAGAATACTTTAAAGAAAGTGATACGCACACTAATTGCCCATGGAAAGGACAGGCCTCTTATTACTCGTTAGACGTAGCAGGTAAAGCCAATCCAGATGCGGCTTGGTATTATCCTGAAACATCGCATGCTGCTAAGCCCATAGAAGGCTATGTTGCATTTTGGCGTGGTGTGGAAGTGGTAGAGTAAGCTCTAATGATTCTTCAAAACAGTCACTAGATTCTCTATATCTTCTTCTATATTATAAATATGAAAGCTCACTCGTATCCCTTTTCCTCTTAGTGAAGCGATAATGCCATTGTTCTTGAGCTTATCGAACAAAGTAGCATCTCCTTTAATATTGAAGATAGTAGAGTGGTTTTTTCTGGAAGAAACCATAGAATCCAATAAATCTAATTCTTCGAAAGCAATTTTGGCTTTTAGGGTAAGTTTGTCTAAGTACTCTTCGATATTTTTTTTCCCCATTGACTCAAGAAATTTTATAGATTCTCCCAAACTTCCATAATTCAGCGTATCCTGATGCCCAGGTTCCAGATGCCCCACAAATTCTATATGATCCCTCTTTTTAAAACTGGCATCTGCAGAATTAAATCCTATCGTATTTGGAAATATTTTTTTTGCACCTGTTCTTTCACTAAAAACAATCCACATCCATATCCTGAAAGCAACCATTTATAGGCACTTCCTCCCAAAATATCGAACGCGCTTTCTTCAAAATTGAAATTGGTAGTACCTAAAAACTGAGTTCCATCACCAATGATCATAAGTTCTGGGTTGTCTTTTTTCAACCTACTTAAAAAACCCAGATCCACTTTAATTCCACTGATGTATTGCACAACACTCAATGCTAAAATGTTGGGACGGTGTATGGCAACAGCCTCGGCAATATTCTCCTCCAAATGGGCATCAATCTTTGCGTAACACACATCAAAATCCCGATTTTCAATAGGCCAATTCACCGAAGGGTAATCCCCTTGCAACAAAAGCACTTTTTGTCCTTTTGAAATACCATCTAAAAGTACATTGAGCCCAAATGAAAAGTTAGGCACCAATGCTACACTAGACGCTGATGTATAAAAAAATTGAGCTACATTTTCTCTAATTTCGGCTACATGAGCTTTGTGAAGATCCCGAAATAGACTACCACCTTGCAATAAATTACTGTCATGTTCCCGTCGCCAATCTACCAAATCGTTAGAAAGCAGCCCACAAGAGGCCGTATTTAGGTATGTATATTGAGATGCAACTGGGAAATGAGTAGAAAGGTCTTTCATAAAACAAGGATAAACGTTGAAAAAATGGTATTTTTACGAAGGTTGTAAAAGTAACCAACAATGTTTTCAAAAGCCAACAAAACAGCCAGAATTGATCCTGAACAAAGGGAACAGTACGAATACGCACGTAAAAGAGTTAAGCAAAAAAAGCGACTCATGCAGCATTTTGTAGCTTTTCTGGCGGGTTCTATTGTACTTATTATCATCAATCCAATTCTTGGAATTGGAAAAGATTTTTTCATTAAAGATTGGTTTGTATGGGCCATACTTATATGGGTGCTGTTCTTTTTAATTCACTTACTTAATGTCTTGTTCATGAGTAAGTTTATGGGCAAAGAATGGGAAGACAGACAGATTGAAAAATTAAAAGCAAAACAAGAAGCACGCATCGCCGAATTGGAAAAGGAGGTCCGAAAAGAAGTGATTACTGCTGAAGTAAAAAAAAAGAAAGAAAACGACTCAACCCCACCACCCCAAGAAGAACTATGATTACAATGATTGCTGCCGCAGGCGAAAACGACGAACTTGGCAAGGACAACGACCTGGTTTGGCACTTACCAGATGATTTTAAACGTTTTAAGCAACTTACTACTGGACATCATATCATTATGGGGCGTAAGACTTTTGAGACCTTCCCAAAGCCCTTACCCAACAGAACACATATTGTTATTACCCGAAATACAGAATATAAGGGAGAGGGTATTATTGTAGTTCACAACCTTAAAGACGCATTAGAGGTCGCCAAAAATGACGATCAACCCTTTATTATTGGAGGAGGTGAAATTTATACACTGGGCTTGGAGTATGCTCAAAAAATAGAACTTACCCGAGTGCACGGCACTTTTGAAGCAGATGCTTTCTTTCCCAACATTCCTAAAGACTCTTGGAAACTTGTTTCTTCAGTATATCATGACAAAGATGACAGACATGATTATGCCTTTACCTACGAAACATGGGAAAAGGAAACAACACTCTAAAGTCCTCATGTGGAACCTCTTCTCGGACATATAAGCACTGTTTTAAATACGAGAATCTATAAGACGTCTCTACTTACAGGAGGTGATATAAATCAGGTTTATTTACTTGACACACAAAACGGGGCATTTGTTCTAAAATGGAATCGGGACAAACAACTTTTAAAGCTTTTTGAGAAAGAGGCTTACGGGCTTAATCTCTTGGCACAATCTAATTCCTTTCAGATTCCAAAGGTGATCACCTATAACATTGATGATGATTTCTCTTATATGTTACTTGAGTATATTCCTTCCGGAAAAGCCACAAGCACCTTTTGGGAATCTTTCACCTCTTCTTTAATAAAGTTACACAGCACAACTCATCCAAAATTCGGTTTGGAGCATGACAATTATATTGGCAGTTTGGTACAATACAATAGCTGGTGTAATAATCTAGCGGATTTTTATGTGACTCAGCGATTGGAACCTCAGTTTAGAAGTGCTGTTCAAAAAGGATTTTCGTTTAAAGATCTAGACCAATTTTACAATTCCGTTTCAGAACTCATACCCAACGAGCCAGCTTCCTTAATTCATGGAGATTTATGGAACGGAAACTATATCATTTCTGAAAGCAAACAACCGGTCCTTATAGATCCTGCAGTGGCCTATTCTTCTCGTGAAATGGATCTTGCCATGATGCAATTATTTGGTGGTTTTCCGTCACAAGTATTTTCTCAATACCACGAAGGATTTCCGCTTCAATCTGGATGGGAAGATCGAATTCCTCTTTGGCAGTTGTATTATTTATTGGTACATCTCAATATTTTTGGTGTCGGGTATTACCATCAGGTTTTACATGTTCTTTCCAAGTATAGTTAGATATATTATCAAGCTTCATATATTATTAAAGTCGTATTTTTGCCTCCATAACCAACCATAATCAATTTATATGAAAGCATATCTTTTTCCAGGACAAGGAGCTCAATTTACAGGAATGGGTAAAGATCTTTACGATTCTTCGGATAAAGCAAGAGATCTTTTTCATCATGCCAATGAGCTACTTGGTTTCGATATTACCAAAACCATGTTTGAAGGCACTGCGGAAGAATTAAAACAGACCAATGTTACGCAGCCTGCTATATTCTTGCATTCTACTATTTTGGCAATCGTACTGGGAGATCGCTTTCAACCAGACATGGTTGCAGGGCATTCTCTAGGAGAACTTTCTGCATTGGTAGCTAACCGAACGTTGGCATTTAGTGATGGATTGCTTTTGGTATCCAAAAGAGCACAGGCAATGCAGAAAGCCTGTGAATTAAAACCCTCCACTATGGCTGCTGTATTGGGACTTGATGACGAAGTGGTGGAAAAAGTTTGTGAAGACATTAATGGAATCGTGGTTGCAGCCAACTACAATTGTCCTGGACAGTTGGTTATATCTGGAGAAGTAGATGCTGTAAATGAGGCTTGCGAAGCATTAAAAGAAGCCGGTGCTAGAAGAGCATTATTATTACCTGTAGGCGGTGCCTTTCATAGCCCTCTTATGGAACCTGCCCGAGAGGAATTAGCAGCAGCTATAGAAGGAACAAATTTTACAGATCCAGCCTGTCCAATATACCAAAATGTGAGTACAACCGCAGTTACTGATCCTTCAGAAATTAAGAAAAATTTAATATTTCAACTAACGGCTCCCGTGAAATGGACCCAAAGCGTTAAGAACATGATTGCCGACGGTGCCGACGAATTCATTGAAGTAGGCCCAGGTAACGTATTACAAGGCTTGGTGAAGAAAGTAGACCGAAGTCTAAAAACTGAAAAAGCTTCTATTTCTTAGAAGAAAAAATGCCCTTTTACGTGTTTTTTATCTTGAAATGTTAAAATTAGACGAAGTAAATCTTTATCGGATTTGCCTAAATTTTAACATTTTGCCCATAAGTTAGATTCAAATTTAACGCTATGGACAAACTATCAATTACCTCCATTGAGAAAACAACACTACCTTATGTAGATCACAATGATGACTCTATTATGGAGCTTGTATTCTCTCCAAAAAAATTGTTTTTCACCATCATTTCTCATGCGTCTTTAAAGTTATATCATTTTCATGAGGCGCGTCAAGCACACTACAAGAAAATGAATGAACGTCTTAAAAGGAAAATAAATCATAGGCCTTCAAAAAAAGATACCAACTATGACAGTTTAGGGATTTCCAAAGAGATTTTGGAAACCATCATCTTAAAAATCCATTCCTTTGAAACCCAAAAATTGTTTTTAAGTCAAGAAGTGAGTCTTAGCTCTTTGGCCAAAGAACTGGGAACGAACAGTAGCTACCTTTCAAAAATCATCAATCACACCAAAGGAAAATCATTTAAGAATTATGTAAACGACCTAAGAATAGCTCACGCACACAAAGACCTTCTGGAAAATCCACGAAAAAGAAAATATACCATCGAAGCCATTGCCTATGACAATGGATTTAAAAGTGCCGAGAGTTTTTCAAAAAAATTCAGAGAGAGGTACGAGATTTATCCTTCCGCTTTTTTAAAGGGTCTCGTTGCCTAAGAGCTAGAGTTCTTTTAAAAGCATTACTGCCTTATTATAATTGAAATTTGATTTGGATTGGGTGATTTGTTGAAGCTGTTTCTTTGCTTTAGACTCATCACCCATTTTTAAATATACCAAGGCTTTAAACCACAAACCTTTTGAAGCGTCTAGAGAGTTTGACTGCGCCATGGTCTCAAAATCCTGAAGGGCCAACTCCCAATGTTTCATTAACAAATGAGACATTCCAGAATACAGGTAAACAACATTATCAACATCCTGCTGCTCTTTTATATAATTATTAAAATAAGAAATAGCATCTCGATATTGTTCATCTTGAAAAGACAACACCCCTTGTTCTAATAAATCATGATCATCACCTCGTTTTATTACGGATGGAAGGTCTTCTTGAGTATAATATTGCAAATACAAATCCTCTGTTGAAGAGTTGCCAAAAAACCAATATCCTAAGGAAACAAATAAAATGGAGGCTATGGAAGCTGCTATTAGCAAACGACTCGATCTTCGAGGCCTTCTATTGTTTCTTGTATGCTCTTCTCCAATTTTAAGGATGCTTTGCTTAATCTTCTTACTTTCTTCACCTTTTAAAAAAGAACGCAATTCATTTGTATACTCATTATCGGGGATATCATAATCCTCTCTATTACCAATTAAGTGGTGGTTTATTTCTTTAAAAAGTGTTAGCTCTTTTTCAACTTCTGGTTTTTCTTTTATGAGTTTTTCAAATTCGACAACCTCATCTGGTGGCATCATACCACTTAAATATTGTTCTATTTTATATTGTAAGTTATCGTCCATCATCATTTAAGGGCAAGATATCTAGTATCTTTTTTAATGAGTTGCGCTAATCGTTTTTTACACTTAAACACTCCTTGAAAGGCAGAATTTTCGTTGGCATAAGAAAACTTCTCTACAATTTCATTATAGGCGACTTTATTGAAATATGCCTTTAGTAAAGCCTTACATTTCCCTGAAAGCTTCATAAGCATCTCTTCAAACAAATCCCATCGCTCTTGATACATTATAGATTCTAAATGCCTGTCTTCGTCCCTTTAAGTTCAAAAATGGCATCATTTCTTACCTTCTTTTTTCTATTATTTAATTCCTTGTACCATAAATTTTTACAAACGGTAAATAAGTAAGCATCAAATGAAGAATTAATTTCCAACCCTTTTACCTTAGCCCTAACAATAATCTGATACAAGGCATCTTGAAATATCTCTTCTGCATCGCTGGGTATCCCTTTATTTTTAGAAACAAATTTTATCACTTTATATAAATTACGTTCATAGATAGAACGGATACAATTTTCATCATTAACTAAAAGAAGATTAATTATTTCTTTAGGGGAATTAGATTTCATAGGGTTATGTATCAAAACAAAAATATGAAAAAGAAGACCTGATTTCTATGAGCATATCCTTAATTTTATAAAACAATAGAGAGTTATATAAAAAAGGAGGGTGAGATTTTCTTATTTTTATAACAACAGGGTATAGATAATTTTTATTAATTAATTTACTCATTATGAAAACAAGATTTTCCTTATTTTTTGTAGTTGTACTACTCCTAACTTCATGTTCTCAAGAAGAAACAATAAATGAATTAAACACGGATACCAATCATGAGGCAAACAAAGACAATCCTGGAAACAGGGGTTTTGGATGTGAACCTGATTATCCCCTTCCTATTTACAACCCTCTGACCGACTGGATGTATAGCATAACTTGGACCATTCACTATGCCCCTCACCTAACACCAGAGCAAATAAATTGTATTCGGATAGAGTATTTTTCTCAAAGTGTCCTTGCTCTTAAAATGAATATACTACAACCAACAGATCCTCACATAGATAGTTGGAAGCTAATACCTGGGTATCCTAGTCAATCTACTTCAGGCACCATTGATGATGACCCAAGATTAACCGTTGGGAATGGTTCTGGAGGATAAATACCATAAATCATAAAAACAATGAAGAATCTCTTAAATAAACTTAGAATATGTGTTATTTGGGGGGATTCTTCTTTTGTCCATTCCTCTACTTTCCCAACAAAGTATAGAACTGGAACATATTTTAGGATTACCCAATACCCCCGAAGAAAGAATTGATCTTGCCGAGGTATTTTTAACTACTCAACAAAACAACGATTCCATTGCTTACCTATACAATCAATTTGCCTATTGGCTCTATGATTATGATCTTAAAAAAACCATCCTTTTTGAAGAAAAAGCAAGATCTGTTGGTGTCACAAAAAACAGCGATGACATACTTTTTCTTCAAAAAAATAGTATAGCATTAGGGTTTTATTACCAAAAGGACTTAAAATATTTAGATGCCATAGCTGCATATAGAGATGTAGTCTTGTTAAACAATCAAAACGAAAATGCCATTAAAGCATATAACAAATTAGGCTTCTGTTATGATAAAATCTATAATTACCCAAAAGCAATTAAAAACTATACCCTAGTTACCACTTTACTTGACAAGAAAAATATACATTCAAAACTAAAAAGAGATGCTCATTATAATATTGCCAGTATTGCCCTAAAGATAAACACTAAAGAAGCTCTACAAGATGGTATTGAACATATTAAAATTGCAGATTCTTTGGCTTTGCATATCCCAACTCAAAAGGACAGACTCTATAGAATAAAGAATTGCTATGCAGAACTTTACAACCAACATCTTACTTTGGATACCGTAAAGTCATATCATTACTACCAACAAGCTTATGAATTTGCTAAAGAATTAAAGGATACCTTAAGAATGCGAGAAGTCCTATTTGGGAAAGGTTCTTTATTTAACACTACCAACCAAGACAAATCTATAAAATACTTAAAGGAATCTCTATCATTGACCCATCCTGAAGATTCTCTTAGCCTATACTATTCTACAAGCGACTTGGGTCTCACCTATGGCTATAAGGGAGAATTCGATAAAAGTATTGAATACCTCCACAGATCACTCACTTATCTTACTGGACAGGATTTTAATGACGACATATCTCTTTCCTATTTTTCAAAAACGGCATACAAGCAACAACTTCTTTACTCCATTCCACTCCTAGCAAAATCTTATCTGAGTTATTATGAAAAGGAAAACAATCCGATTCACCTAGAGAAAAGTTTGTCCTACTATACATTGGCTGATAAAATGATAGACTTCATTAAGATAAATAGTGATGAATTTACTTCCCGCCTTTTTTGGCGAAGAACAAGTTCTCAACTTTATGGTACTGCCATAAGGGCTTGTTATTTAAAAAATGATACGGAAAAGGCGTTTTATTTCATGGAAAAAAACAAAGCCTTATTAATCTTAGAAGACATTGCCACCCAACAACACATAGAAAAATTAGGCCTTCCGCATGATTATTTTAAGGAAGAAAAAGAACTATTAATTACCATATCACAACTTAAAGGCACACTAAAATCTTCTTTAACTAACCAAAAGGAAAAAAAACAAATTCAGAAAGACCTTATAGACAAGCAACTTGCACTGGATCTACTTAAGGAAACTTATGGGGTTTCACAAAACATTACCCAGCCTATTGAAATTGAAACGTTATCCCATCTTCAGGAACGGATTTCTCAAAATGAGGTTATTATAGAATATAATATGTCGAAAGATGATGGTTTTGGTCTCTATTCGAATAATGAAAATGGCTACGTCCTTTTTATTGATAAGGATTCTGTTTCCTTTCATGAAATTACAAATCTATCCCAGTTAGAAAAGGATTTGTCTCAACTTGTTTACAATATTAAAACTCCTTTTAGGACTCAGGAGGATATCACTAATTACAATACTCTTTCCCATAATTTGTACCTAAAACTATTTCCTTCAGAGGATATAAAAAATCACATAAAGAATAAAAAGCTTACTATTATTCCAGATCATTCCCTTTCCTATATTCCTTTTGAAGCCCTTTCTATTTCTAAAGACGACCTGACTTTTCTTATTACGCAAAATGAGATTAGTTATCTCTACTCAAATTCATTTTTACAGAATACACAGGGAATTGATAGTCAAGACTTCTCTTTTTTAGCTGTGGCTCCTTCCAATTTTCAAGACATTCAACTATCCCAATTAAAGTACAATGAAGACGAAGTAAAAAGTATAGAGCGCTATTTTAGCGGAGTTTCTTTATTGGGACAAGAATCTACTAAAAGTAATTTTCTAACTGAGTTACAAGAACAAAGTATTATTCATTTAGCCACTCATGCCGATGCACAAGATGAAGAATCTCCTTGGATTGCATTTACAGATGACAAACTAACCCTTGATGAACTGTATACTATAAAAAACAATGCTTCATTAGTTCTTTTAAGTGGGTGCAACACCAATCTTGGCAAACAAGAACTTGGTGAAGGGGTTATGAGTTTGGCACGAGGTTTTTTTTATGGAGGTTCACAAAGCGTTATTTCTTCTCTTTGGAGTATCAATGATCGTTCTACCTCGGAGATCGTATCTAAGTTTTATCATAATTTAAGTAATGGACAAACCAAATCTGCTGCTCTTCATAATGCAAAATTGGATTACATTACATCGCACGGTTTTTCAGAATCCTCTCCACATTATTGGGCTTCATTTGTTTTATTGGGACAAAATGATTCCATACATCATTCCAACAATTATTGGTTCTATCTTACCCTTTTGGCACTGTTTATCTTTATTATCACAGTTTCTCTGAAAAAATTGAGCAGGAAGGGTAAGAAAAGATAAATCCCATAACATCATAGTACTATAAATCTTTAAAATCAAGTATTATGAAAAAAACAAAACCATTTCTCAGGGTTATTTTGTTCGTCATTTGCGGGATGATATTCAATTCCCAAATGCAAGCGCAAATATCCTGTGCAACCACCCATTCAAACGTGGGGCAAAAATCAAGTGATTATATTCACGTTAACACATACCCTCATGTTAATAATAATTCCTACTGTCTGAAGGTATATGTGCATAATGTTATGGAAGGTGATTTTAGTGGAGGAGTTTCAGAATCAGTTTTAAACAACCAAATCAATATACTTAACAGCCAGTTTAGCGGTAGTGGGATTAGTTTTGTTTGGGATGGCAATATTTTGGAATTAAATAACGATTTAATCTACAATTATGAGATAGTTCAAGCCTCAGGGGGATGTGCAATAGTAAACTTTGGCCCTCTTAACAACTATGCCCACAGTGATGGAATAGATTTGTTTTTTTACGGACGTACATCTATGGGGTATTCTGTGGCTAATGGAATTGCCGACAAAGCCATGGTCGCTTTTGGTCCAAATCAATTTGGAACTGGGGTCTTAGCACACGAGCTAGGTCATGCACTAGGGTTGTTCCATCCTTTTCATGGCACCATTGGGTATAGTCCTACTGGAGCAAACAACAATAATTGTGAAAATGGATATGACGGTTACTCAAATCACGTTGCAGAATGTCCCAGTGGAAGCAATAAGTATACTGCAGGAGATTATGTGGGTGACACTGTTGCTACTACGGGAGATTTCCAATGCAATCTGAACAACTGTACTGCAACAGCAGTAAATGACAATACAAGTATTCCTCTTAGCTGTAATGGCTATATGTTTCCAGATCCAGATATTACCAATTTCATGATGCCCGGTATTGCTAATTGTGATCCATCACCTTGTAGAGACAGCTTCACTCCATTACAGGTAAGAAGAATGAAGTATTTTTTAGAGGACCCTCAGAATGTGATCCCTCCTCTTGAAATTCAAAATTCTATACTTCAAAGTTGTATTGTTGACTGTGGCCCTAGTTCATGTGATATGGTAGCTGACTTCACTAAGAACATTAATGATTGTGTAGTAAACTTTAATGGGATTAATCAAGGAAAAAGTTGCCCAGAATATGATTACCAGTGGAGAATAAATGGTGTTTTAGTAAGTACTTCAGAGGATTTTACACATGATTTTCAACAATCCGGGACATATAATGTAGAGTTTACTATTAGAAATCCGACCAGCCCCCTTAAGATGTGTCGAGATTCTTATAGTGAAAATATCACCGTTTCTTGTATTGGGCAAAGCGACCCAACATGCCCACCAAACCAAATATTTGTATACGATGTTGAGTGTAGAGATGGTGCGGGAGGAGATGCTTCAGCTTCATGGAACGTTAATGCATCTGAAGTTGACCATATTACCTGGAGATACTCTATTGGCCCGCACTCTAATTTACCCTTAGGAACTACCACAGGAAATAGCAGTGGACAACATGCAGTAAATTGGAACTTACCTACACCAGGTATGCCTATACCAGGAAGTTGGGATAATTATAATCTCGTTGTTAAGGCAAGAGCTTATTTAGTAGATGGAACCGTGTGTTCTGAATACATTAAAGTCATCACCTTAAATTGTACCTCTGGAGGAGGAGGTGGCCAAAAATTAGTCATACATCCAAATCCAACAACTAATAAGTTTACTGTACAAAGTGAAAAAGGTGTTTCTATTTCCGAAATAAAAGTTCGCAATATTTATGGGCGATTAATAAAGTCTATAAATAAAAACCTTGATCAAGAAATCGATTTAAGCAATGAACAAAGTGGTATTTACTTTGTTAAAATTAGCTTTGAAGATGGAAGTTCAGAAACCAAAAAAATAGTTTTAAAGAGATAAAAAGCTTTAAAACTATCTTTCTGAAACACAGCCCTAAAGAAAATTTAGGGCTGTGAATTTTAATTTATCGAGCAAATTTCAACTAAATACGATCATTACGCAATTTCAATTATATAATGAATGATTACGAATTTGAAATAACTCCCTACGCTTATTAGTTACCTATTTTCTTTTTCATGAATATTGAGCAATTTGTACTTAGAATTGATCAAGAGGTGTATTAAAAAAACCCTCTAGCCATTCTAAAACAGATGTTTAATGAAAGAAAAAGAAAATTATGTCGCTACCATTTAATCCTAATTTCCCAGAGCTAACCCCCAACACAAATGGAGAGAAAATAACAGTAGATTCCATAAAAAATGGATTTATTGATGGTAACATTTCGCTTTTATCTGCACAGTTAAGAGCTACCAATTATTTGTATGAATACCATAAAAAGAAACAAGCCTTATTAAAAAAGCGTTTGGACTGGCTATCTAAAAAATTGGGTAATGATTTATTAATACCTGAAACCAAAAAAATGAGTGTTCCTAAAAAAACAACTGATAGAATCATTGAAAAATTAAACTCCTTCGAACAAAATCATGGATTTTTGTCTGAGCATGTATCCCTTCAACAATTGGCAAAAGAGTTTGGAACTAATTACAACTATCTATCTAAGGTAATTAATACTGAAAAAGGGAAAAATTTCTCAAATTACATCAACCAATTGCGAGTAGCGTATATCTATCACGAATTGGCAGACAACTCTCTTTACTTGAAATATACGGTAAAAGCCATTGGTCAGGAAATCGGTTTTAAAAGCACTGAATGCTTTTCGAAAGCATTTTATAAAAAATACGGATTATATCCTTCTGAGTATTTACGGCAATTAAAAGGCATTTAATTTTTATAAACAACCCCTTCTTTCATTACAAAAACCACATTTTCCATAGTGGCTATGTTCTGAGTTGGGTCTTGGCCTACAGCAATGATATCTGCAATATAACCTGGTTTGATTTCACCTAATTGACCTTCCATATCCAATACTTTTGCATTGGTAATTGTAGCAGATTGTATTGAAAACATAGGAGACCACCCCGTTTCTACCATATAGCCAAATTCTTTTGCATTTTCACCATGAGGAAACACACCTGCATCGGTACCAAAGGCAATATTAACACCTTCTTGAGCTACCATTTTCATGGTTTTACGTAAACCGGCATCTACCTTCATGATTTTAGGTATAATTATTTCTGGATAATAACCTGGGATATCCGCTTGCTTTCTTACATAACGACCTGCTGATAAGGTTGGGACCAAGTAGGTTCCGTATTGTTTCATCAATTGGGCTGTTTCTTTATCCATTAAGGAGCCGTGTTCAATAGTAGTAACACCCGCCTTAATTGCCCGTTTCATTCCTTCAATACCATGTGCATGTGCAGCAACATGCATTCCGTATTCCTTGGCTGTTTTTACAATTTCATTGGCTTCTTCCTGTGTAAACTGTGGGTTTACCCCATTTTTACTTACACTAAGCACACCACCAGTAGCTGTGATTTTTATGCAATCAGCTCCATTTTTGTAACGCTGTCTTACTGCCTTTCGGGCATCTGCTGGGCTATTAATTACTCCTTCGGCAGGCCCTGGATCTCCCATTAAATCTTTTCTTCTCCCGTTGGTAGGATCAGCATGACCACCAGTAGTTCCAATGGCTTTTTCTGCAGTAAATATTCTTGGACCTGGCACTTTTCTTTTTGCGATGGCGTTTCGTAAAGATACATTCACACCACTACCCCCCAAATCCCTAACAGTAGTAAATCCTGCCATTAGAGTACGATGGGCAATTTCGGCTGCATTCAAAGCCACATCAGCATCGTTCTTGGTAAATACATCCAGATATCGTGTTGGGCTGGTCTCTCCTTCTATATGTACATGCATGTCAATAAGGCCAGGCATGACCGTCTTGTCTTTCAAATCTATCAGGACATCCCTCTCATTTGCCGGAGGAAGATACCCATCTTCTACTTTTATAATCTTATCTCCAGAAACCACAATTGTTTTCTCATTTAACACTTTTCCACTTTCTGTATCTATAAGCTTTCCACAATGCAAATAAGTGCTCTGGGCTTGAAGCCCACAACAAATCATACCAAGTAGTACTAAGAATAAAGATTTCATAAAAATATATTTAGATTTAAAAAACTATGTCTCTCAGCAGTCAATAAAAAAGGATCATGATCTAATTACTATTCAATCCCTCTTACTTTCTTTTCCCACAACCAAGCGGAGGCCAATGCTTCTTCCATTGTCTTTTTTGCTTTCCAACCCAAAACTTCATTGGCCTTCTGAGTATCGGCATAAACGGCGATGACATCTCCAGCACGTCTATCGACAATTTTATAGTTTAGTTTTTCACCAGAAGCTGCTTCAAAAGCGTTAACCACCTCTAGAACCGAACTACCACGACCTGTTCCTAAATTGAATATTTCAAAATTGGCGTCGTTCTTTTCTGCTATAAGTCGTTGTAATGCAACCACATGAGCTTCAGCTAAATCCACTACATGGATGTAATCTCGTATACAGCTTCCATCAATAGTTGGATAATCGTTTCCAAAAACCGAAAGCTCTTTTCGCATTCCTGCTGCAGTCTGTGTAATAAAAGGCACTAGGTTTTGAGGAGTGCCTTTGGGTAATTCTCCAATAGCAACAGATTCATGAGCTCCAATAGGATTGAAATAACGAAGGCTAATGGATTTTAATACAGAAGATGCCTTACATGAATCATAAATAATCTCTTCACTAATTTGCTTGGTATTTCCATAGGGAGAAACCGCCTCTTTTATTGGTGCGTCTTCTGTAATTGGCAGCGTATCTGGTTCTCCATACACGGTACAAGAAGAGCTAAAGATAAAATTATGAATAGCATGTTTTTCACATTCCTGCAACAAGTAAACAAGTGAATGAAGATTGTTTTCGTAGTATAATAATGGATTTTCTACACTTTCTCCAACTGCTTTACTAGCGGCAAAATGTATAATTCCGTGAATTTTATTTTGATCAAAAAATGCTTCTACATCATTTTTTATACGTAAGTCTATGTTCTCAAATGCGGGACGTATTCCTGAAATACTTTCAATTCCGTCGAGTACAGATTGCTCCGAATTGGATAAATTATCAATTATTATTACATCGAAACCTGCTTCTTGTAGAGACACAACCGTATGTGACCCAATATAACCAAGACCTCCAGTAACAAGAATTTTATTCATAAATTTTATAGAAATAAAGCAAATAAGTTACGAAACAAACTGAATTATAGTAGTGGTAATATAGTCAATCTGCTCATCATCCAACTCTGTATGCATAGGTAAGGATATTACTTCTTTCACCAATTGATTGGTCACCGTAAAATCTTCTTCCTTGTAGCGCTCATCTATATATGCTTTCTGACTATGTAATGGAATAGGATAATATACACCACAAGGAATTCCTTTTTCCTGCAAGTGCTTTACCAAGGCATCTCTATCAGCATGTAAGATTCGTAATGTATATTGATGAAATACATGACAATCACAATTTTCACAAAGAAAATCTTCTCCTTTACAAGATCCTTTTGGGGTTACAACACCTTCAATTCCTTGAAATGCTTGTGTATATTTTTTGGCGGCACTTCTCCTAGCAGCATTGTATGCGTCTAAATATGGAAGCTTTGCACGTAAAATGGTAGCCTGAATGGAATCCAGTCTAGAATTCACTCCAACTACGTCATGGTGATAACGAACATACATTCCGTGATTCACAATACCCCTAATAATATGGGCCAAGTCATCATCATTGGTAAAAATTGCTCCTCCGTCTCCATAACAACCCAAGTTTTTAGATGGAAAAAACGAAGTAGATGCTACATGTCCTATACCTCCTAATTTTTGTTTAGAACCATCTTTAGACGTATATGTTGCTCCAATTCCTTGCGCATTATCTTCAATAACATACAAATCATGTGCTTCTGCTAATGCCATAATTTCATCCATAGGAGCTGCCAAACCAAAAAGATGTACAGGAACTATGGCTTTGGTCTTTGGAGTTATGGCCTTCTCTACTGCTTCTACATCTATATTAAAAGTTACCGGGTCTACATCTACCAAAACGGGGGTAAGCCCTAAAAGCGCAATTACTTCAACGGTAGCAGCAAAGGTAAAATCTGCTGTGATCACCTCATCACCTGGTTTAAGCCCCAAGCCCATCATGGTTATTTGTAGTGCATCAGTACCATTGGCACAAGGAATTACATGTTTCACACCAAGGTATTCTTCCAATTCTTTTTGAAACTGATGTACCTCAGGGCCATTCACAAAAGCGGTGGATTCTATGACATCTATTACTGATTGATTAATCCGCTCTTTTATATGTTCATATTGACCCTTAAGGTCGACCATTTGTATTTTTCGCATGAAATCTCTCTGAATATGTTTCCGGTAAAATTACGAAAATTGTCAAGGCCACAACTCATTACCATTTAGAAATTATAAATGAAAATCCTTACACCTTACCGAAGGTTAATTGGCAAATATCAATTATTTTAGCCATATGAGGATGCTTTACGATCTCCTTTCCAAAATCACTTATGTACATTTACAAATAGCACAAGGGTTTAGCAAGAAACTCAAGTTATTTGTACAAGGCCGTAAAGAATCTTTTGCTATTCTATCGCAAAAGATACAACCAGAAGATAAATGCGTTTGGTTTCATTGTGCTTCGTTAGGAGAGTATGAACAGGGAGTCCCCATCATAGAAGCCGTTAAAAAAGAATTTCCCAATTGTAAAATAGTAGTTACATTCTTTTCACCTTCCGGATTTGAAATAAAAAAGAACTCTCCTCTGGCAGATGCCGTAGTATATCTACCATTTGATACCGAAAAAAATGCCAAGCGATTTATACAAACCGTACGACCCAAACTTGCCATATTCATTAAATATGAAATTTGGCCCAATTATCTATACCATTTAAAGCAAAATGATATTCCTGCCTTATTGATTTCAGGACTATTTTCGAAAAAGCAGATTTTTTTTAAAAGGCATGGCAGCTTTATGCGAAAAGCCCTAAAATCATTTGATCATTTCTTTGTTCAAGACCAAAATTCGAAAAGTCTCTTGGAAAGTTTAGGACTGCAAAATATTACCATTAGTGGAGATACAAGATTTGACAGGGTCTCTCATCAGATAGAGCAAGACAATTCTTTAGAATTCATGGATCGTTTTAAAGAAACCTCTTTATGCGTTGTTTGTGGAAGCACCTGGCCAGAAGACGAAGAAATGTTGTTATCATATATAAACAAGGCAGATCGCACCATTAAATTTGTTTTGGCTCCACATAAAATAGACCCTTCTAAAATTGAAGGTTTTCGAAAAAAACTCATCAAAGATGCTGTTTTGTTCTCTGAAATGGATGGTAAAGATTTAGCTTCCTTTCAAGTTCTTATCATAGATACCATTGGGCTTTTAACAAAAATCTACAGTTATGCGAATATTGCATATATAGGAGGTGCCATGGGAACAACTGGACTACACAATATTCTAGAACCAGCTACTTTTGGAGTCCCTATCATAATTGGAAAGCATTTCGAAGACTTTCCGGAAGCTAAACATTTGCAACGATTGGCAGGATTATTTTCCATATCCAATGAAAATGAATATGCCCAAATCATGGATAAACTGGTTTCTGATGCACATTTTAGAAATAAAACCGGTATGATTACAGAACATTTTGTAAACAGCAATACCGGAGCAACTCGAATAGTCACACAATATATTGATAAATCATACCGTAACCGCCTCGTTTAAGTATCGCCTAAACGGTAACAATTCCTTGTATACGGCAACCACCTGTTTATCAAAATTTGGTGACATCACTTCTTTTCTGGTTATATAGCAACCCGCGGCAAAAGACTTCATTTTTAACAAATCGATATGAGGATGGGTCTCGTCAAATCCTTTTGGTGATTTAATTAATGTGTCCGAAGGCACCATACCTCCAAACATTTTCAGAAAACTAGGTTTAGATATTACAGTTTTCAACTCTTCACCATTATAATCAATAGCATCTCGAATACTTTTCAATATTTTAGATGATGGATGCCAATAACCACCTCCCATAAAACACTCTTTCACTCCCAACTCTATATAAAAATCTCCTTGTTTACTAACCTGATCTAATCCAGCTGCAATATGATCTTTGTAGATAGGCTTGTTAGGAAAAAACATGAGATTGTTATTAATTCTATTAATTGCTTTCTTTCCAGGCGTATCAAAATAACCATCATCTATAGCCGCCAATTGCTGGTTAAGGTCATCTAACCAAACTATAAAAAAGTCTCGAATGGCATGATACTCTTTTCGGTGTGCATCCATCCATTCCTTACTATTGTTTTTTTGAAGTCGTTCTAAGAAGTCAAATAATTGCGGAAACCCCATATTACGCTTGAAGATTATTGACTTGTTTTTTTAATTCTTCCATAGAATGCTGAAGTTGTTGCAATAACAGGCTATCTGAAGGTTCTTCAACCCCAAAAGATAGTTTACTATTAACCTGCCAGAGTTCCTGAATATTTTTCACTTCAATATCTATAGGCAAATAAGCAGAGTTCAAAGAAATAAGCCTCACCTTTTCTGGGACTGAAGGTATTTTTTGAAGTTTTTTCACTAGGACAGAATCGTGAAGAACCACAATATATATCCGACTATCATTGGCCTCTGAAATATTGGAAACAGCTTTTCCCAACACCCAATCCTTAGGACGAATATTGGGCAACATACTATCTCCTTCTACCTGAAAACCACGATAGGTGGCATTTCTATATTCAGGAAGCGGAATATTAAAGGTAGGAAGTGTCTGGAACCATTCCACATCTTGAACGTTATGCGGATAACCTGCTGCTGCTTTTTGATTTACCAACACCATAGTATCGTTTCCATCTTGGTCCAGTGTAATTACTTTAGGGCTTACATCTCCTCCATCAATGGTTACAATCTTTTGAAAGCTTTTTCCAAACAACCATAATGGATTTATCTGATACCGCAATAAAAGCTCCATGACCACTTTTCCTGATATCTTGGTCTTTCCCCGTTCAATGTCTGCGGTTGTGGCACCAATTCCCAAAAGTTCTGCAAAAGATTGTTGGGTATAGTGTTGTTCTTCTCTTACTTTCTTGAAACGTTGTGCTTCTATAGGTATTTCTTTGTCCATATTCAAACATACAAACAAATTGGAATTATTCCAATTATTTTAAGGAATTATTCCATTTAAAATCAACCCATTAAAGAAAAAGCCGCGTATAAATACACGGCCTATTTTATCAATCTAAATATGAAAAGTCTATTCTGAATTCAAATGAGAGAAAAAGAGAAACGATTTCTACAAAAATGTGTATTTATTTCTGAAAATAAAAAAAAGTAAAAGACCTTGAGAAGATTTCCCCTAATCTTATGAATCAAGATCTTTTTACTTTTTATAAAAAGTTTACATTCTTAGTTTAACCAGTATCGCTAAAAACTTGGTCAACGATTGCAACTTTTACTCCAGAATTTCAATAAACTTGTGCTAAAATTATTCAGAAAACCGCACATAGTCGTCTAGGATGGTCACAAAAAAAATACGGTAAAACCGTATTTTTCAATGAATTAGGGTGTAATCTGTTGAAAACCACTAAACAAAGCCTCGTTTCCGAGCTTCTTCAATAAGTTGTTCATCATTGGCGGCTTTCATATCAAAAAGTTCCTTAATATAGTTCTTCCGCTTCTCTATTGCACTAAGAGATAGGTTAATATAGTTACTGAGGTTTTTGGTCCTCACCCCTCTAGAAATGTGATATAAAATTTGTAGATTTTTCTGATCCAACGAAAAATTATTGGATATTGTTTTTCTAAAATGGTTGTTCACTGTAGTACTGTAATAGGTTTTCCCTTCTACTACATCTTCAAAAGCTCTTGAAAATTCCTTAGATGACAAATCGCTTTTTATAAGAAACCCTTCTGGATTAATATTCTGTAAAATGTTATGAATTCTGTTTCCCTCATTATGCATGGTAAGGATCATGATAGACGCTTGGGGATGGTATTCTTTAAGCAAAATAGCAACATCTTCTCCTGAGGTAATAGTACCGTCTTTAGAGGCTGGTATCTTTATATCTACTAAAGCCAGGTCGTAAGGTCTTGTTTTTGCTCTTTTTTTTATCAAAGCCTGTGCTTCTTCGCAATCTGAAGCTATATCCACAGTAATGGAAAAAGTATCTTGATATTTGGACAGCAACGTATTTTTATATCCTTCAATGATCATAGGGTGATCATCTACCATTAAAACATTTAACCTCCGTTTCATTATACAAGCATTTTATGCATCTAAGCGTTTAACAACTATTTTACACGGGGAACAGTCGAGGGGTTTAAGGGGATTGTGCCACTAATTTACAATTATATCTTAATTTTTACCAATATTGTTGTTCCTTTTCTTTTTTTACTTAAAAATGAAACACTTCCTTTTATCTGTTTCACCCTTGAAGAGATATTCTTCATTCCAATTCCTTTTTTAAGCTTATCTCCAACAGAAATGCCCTGACCGTCATCAACTATGGAAAGTGCCAAATGATCTTCTTCTTTATCAAAATTTACCCAAGCATTTTCTGCATTAGCGTGTTTTCTAATGTTTTGCAATCCTTCTTGAATAATCCTATAGAGATGTACTTTTATGGCATTAGGCATTTTTTCCCAATTTATACGAGGGTCATTTTTAAAGTGATATTCCAGTCCATTTTCCTGACCCATATTAGACTGACCTTCTACCAAGTTCTCTACTACTTCAATGAAAAAAATATCCCTTGCAAAAACATTGGAACTCAAATTGTGGGAAATCCGCCTTATTTCATCTTCAATACTTTTTAATTCGTCAATATAACCTGCCCTCATATCTATTACCCCCAGATCTTGACTTTCGTTCAAGCTATCCAGGTTAAGTCTTGTCCCAAACAAACGTCCTAAAATTCCGTCGTGCAACTCTTCTGAAATTCTATTCTTCTCTATCCGCTTACCTTCTTCTAGTTTTTCCTGCTGCAATAGCATCAGGTTATAGATGTCTTCGTTGGATTTTTGTTGTGCCTCCCGAAACTGTAATTCTTTACGGTTGGATCTTCGCTGTATAAAAATATAAACAAGGAAAAAAGTAGCGATCAAACTTAATAATAGGATTGTTAGTTGTCGTTTCTGCCTTGTCACCTTTATATTTTCACTTTCTATTTTATCGGTTTCAAATCGGATTCTGGCAAGTTGCTCTCGATCTCCCCGTTCTTCTCTCTGAAGACTATCTGTAATTTGGCCTTTCATTTTGGCAAAGTTCAAGGCCTCTTCTGTACCTGACGTTTCCACCAATATATCCAAAGACTCCAACATCACCTTGATATACTTTAACGGTTTTGATTTTTCCAAAGCAGTTTTAGCATATGAATATGCTTCATTTAAGGAATCTTTTCTTAAAAAATATTCGGCAAGATGTAGGTTACTGGTTGCCAAGCCCGAATTATCCCTTTCATTTTCACGTATGGCTAAAGCTTCGTAAAATAACCTGGGCATATCATTACTATCGCCTATAAAAGATTTTGACCGCGCAAGATTATCAATGATCCTAGCATACGTTTTAGGTCTCAGCTCCAATATTGAATCATATTCCAAAGCCATATTATAAAAACGTATCGCTTCGGTATAATCCTTTTTACTTGCATAGGCCAATCCTAAGTTGTTCAAAGAACCAATTACCAATCTCGTATTATTTATCTTTTTACGATTCTCTAATGCAATGGTATAATATTCAATTGCCGAATCGTACTTCCCTAATTCTTTGGAAATAGACCCCAAATTATTATTGGCGGAGGCTAAGTATCGATCTTCGTCTACCTCTTCGAAATGATTGATGGCTCGTATGGAATTTGCCTCACTTCCTATATAATCTCCAACATTTTTCTGAATGATTGCCATAGACAATGCTGCCAATCCCGCTCCTTTATAATCACTTACCCTTTCATACAAACGCTCGGCCAAAAAATGATTTTGATAGGCACTGTCTATCTGTTCTTTCTCAAAATAATAATTCCCAAAATTATAATGTGCCCGTGCCATCCCTGAAGTGTCCCTAATATTTCGGGAAATTTCATCCAGTCTCTTAGATGCATTGTAAAAGGAATCCCATTCTCTGAGTCCAAACCATGCTACCCCTAAATCTATAAGAGTCTTTACTTTTAAAGAATCGTTGTCAATCTTTTCCGTGAAATATTGGGCTTTTGCAAGGGATGATATAGCATTTGTTTTGTCCAGCTCCTTTTCTTTGCTTTTACCAATGTAAACATACGCACTATCAGCAACTGGCTCACCAAAAGCAATTGACTGAGTAATATCTTCTCTACTTTTATTAGAATTGCAAGAAGTGATAACCCCTATAAACAACAAAACCAAGCAGAAGCTTCTTATATTCTTGAAAAGACAAGGCATATTGACAGAAATTTCAGCATAAAGCTATTCATTATTTCCTGTGTAAACAAAAAAACCCTTATGCATTGTAACTGCATAAGGGTTTAATAATATGTTCCTCTTTTCTACCCTTGTCCTGGCATGTCGTCTTCATCATCAGTAAACCCTTGTCCTGGCATATCGTCTTCGTCATCGGTAGATTCACTACCCTGACCTGGCACGTTATCTCCTGTAAGGTTTCCACCTTGTCCTGGCATATCATCCTCATCTTCGGTGAAACCATCACCCTGTCCTGGCATATCATCTTCATCATCAGTGTTTTGGGGATTGGGATCTTCTTGAGTGTTTTGATATTCTAGATTTTGGGGAGTCTCATTGATTGAGGCTAATTCTTCTGTTTCACAAGCTACCAATAAGAGTGTTGCAGCAATTATTGTAGATAGTAATTTAAAGTTTTTCATAAGTACTAAATTTTGGATTGAAATGTAGTTTTCTGCACCCCAATTGGGATGTTAAGATTGATTATTGTTTTTGGGATTTCCTTTTAATGCCCTTAATAAAGTTATTTAGGCTTATCCCTAGAAAGCCATGGCAACTTATAAGTACATTAAATTTTAAAAAGCTTTTTTACTGTAAATCTGGCCTGATTACAGCGCTAAATTACTTAGGATAAAGGAAATTGAGGATGTATATAGTCTATGATATTGTAGATACTATCCAGACAATGGCAATTGTATCAACTACAATAGTAAATGGTTGTATGAAGAAAACCCGTTAAACAATCATAAGACTCTTATTGGATAGAGAATCACGAATAATCTCTACATTTCCTCGATAGGATTTGGAAAACGGAACCCAATCTGTAGTATTCTTAAAGGTACATTTGGACTTTCCGAAATGAATTCTAGAAATATGGTCCATGTTCACTATATAACTATTATGAATTCTCACAAAATTGGAAGGCAATGCATCCTGAAATGCTTTCAGCGTTTTAAATGCCCTAACTTCTTTTTTACCAGACAGCACTATGTCTGTAGTGTTGTTATCAGCCTTTAAATAGAGTACATCTTGCGCTTGTATAAATTTATAGTCACCATAAGACTTAAAGCAAAGGGTACTCACCAATTCGTCCGTTGCCTTTTTTTGAAATCGTAATAGGCACCTACGAAGCGTACGCATGTCCAGTGGTTTCAGCATATAATCCAGTATGTTGTTTCGAATGCCTTCAATAGCATACTCTGGTGTTTTTGCCAAGACCACAAATTCTGGTATTGTATCTAAGTAATTTTTAATCTCGTTCATTATGTTAAAAAGAACCTTGCTGGTCCTTTTCCCAGGTAATTCGATATTAATGAAAACCAAACTGGGTCGGCGTTCCAAAATGAGATCCAGTCCAGTTTCTGTGTCACCAGTAACTCCAACACAAGCAAAACTATGCTGTTTTTCCATGGACAGATGGATAGCCTCTATCGTCCGGGGATCGTTTTCTATGATGATATAGGGATATTCCATATTAGCAATATTTTAAGCTCTTGATAGAAGCCTATGGTTTGTTGCATTCAATTAATACTAAGCAAATTACTATTTCTTTTTAGGATTGAGATACGGTTTTACCATATATGAAATACGGAATGGGAGTTGTTGGGGATTTAATAAATAAATGTATCTTAAAAACTATTTTCCAAAAAATGCTTAACACGCTCATTAAAAAAATAAAAGAAGTCCCCAAAAAGCAGCTAATTATTTATGTAATTGTCTATTTTCTTTGGGGACTGGGAATGAACTGGTTTGGACAAGAAGTAGCTATTGCCAAATTCACTTATTGGTGGCAGGTAATAACCTGCTACATACTCTATATGATCCCCATCTCCATCCTTATAAAGGACTATTCCTTTTTCACACAATACGCCTACGGCTTAGTGGCTATGGGGTTGCTGGAATTTTGCGGATATGCTCTTGGAACTTCTTATATATATCCAAACAATATTCTAGACCAATGGTTTGGAAAACACGTCTTTGCATTGGGCATGTCTCTTTTCTTTGCTTTATATTTTCCTGTAGGAAATTGGGCGGTTTATCGAATTTATTCTACCTTTGGTCGAAAATAACTTACAAAATTACAGCTAAAATATAAAATACTGGCTATTAGAAAATTACAATGTTCTCTATAGCTTTGTGGGGTAATTAACAACTAAAAATTCATCCCCATGAAAAAATTATTATTTATTTTAGCTATAGCAGGTTTAGTATTAACCGTAAGTTGTACTCCTGAAGCCCTAGCAAGTGACGAACAACAAATCGACAAAAACAAAACTGACATCCCGCCAAACGGATAAGAAAGCAAATATCATTACAGGGGTGTTATTATCACTTTTTTTGATAATGACGCCCTTTTTGTTCTATATCTACAGGTTTGCCCCGGTTGATGCAGAGGAATGGAATACTATTTTCGGAACTATACGTTCAGGAGGTTTTAGCAATGTTCAATCGTTTGCGCATAATTTATTTACTAAAATTACCTTTGTAGTTCTTACTGGAATATGGTTTCTCACTTCACACAATTGGTGGAAATATGCCATATTGGTCCCTTTCACTATGTTTCTGTTTCAATTATCTGGAGTACTCAACTACAGTATTCAATATATAGATGAATTCGACTTCTGGTATTCACTTCCTGTGGTGCTTCCTATATTGTTCTTCCTTATTTACTTGTCTATTCGCTTAAACAAAAGAGCATCAGAAGGTCTTAATCTAAAGAAGGAGGCAGATGATGAAATTACCAAAATTTTTAGCGACAAACTTTAGTCGTTATTTTTTCTAAAATTTCCCACAAAAATCACTTTGCATTTGTTTGAAAAGTTTTAAATTTGCTGCCCGCTACACTACCTAGCGGACGTTCTTTACATATACGCGAAAATAGCTCAGTTGGTAGAGCGCCACCTTGCCAAGGTGGAGGTCGCGGGTTCGAATCCCGTTTTTCGCTCTTAAGTCCGAAGCTGAAGTGGTGGAATTGGTAGACACGTTGGACTTAAAATCCAATGGGCATTAGCCCGTGCGGGTTCAAGTCCCGCCTTCAGTACTTAGTTAAACCGTAGTTAATTGTATTACAATTGATTGCGGTTTTTCTTTTGAGAATAAATATCCCCAACATTTCCCCAACCGCAAACAAATAAGTCTTAAATAGTCAACAGGAAGTGCGGTTAGATATAAGTCTGCATTTGGCCTTTTCTTTATTTAAGCACGTTGACCAAATTTCCCAAATCTAACAAATGCTGCTTGAGTTTTTATCATTGATTGAAAAGGCTTTAAGGCCTTACTCAAAATAATTGATTAATATCAGAGAACGTTTTTATCAATAAAACTATTGATATGAAAAATATTCTCATATTTGTAAAATAAATGATACCGCAAAGATTACATATCAGTCAACAAATAGAGTTTTGTCTCTATTACTTTCGCCCGGAATACAGTGAGCGATTAGGACGCTATGTGATTTTTAGAAGTAATTAAACAGATTATAAACCATAAATCATTATAAATTTTAGGCGTCCAAGTAAAACTGGGCGCTTTTTTTATGGAAATTTTTAAAATAATGTTTAGAAGTTAGAAAAAGGTAACATAGAAAATTGAAACTGAAAACAATTGGGAGACAGACTGTTGTATAAAATGTTCAATATCTGTAAATATACGGACAAGGATTCTATTGCCTAAAATTAACATAAGTATTTGATATTCAATTAATTAAAATTAATTTTTTCTTGCGTGTTTCAAAAATTGGTAACATATTTGCAACATCAAAAAACAATAACAAAGTAATATAATAATGAAACTTTATTCACCACATATTTTATCATCAGATTTCTGTCTTCGCTCGCCGAAGAGCTTAGAGCTGTTTCATAGTTATGAGCAATGCAAGTTTAGATTTAGGGAGAATACTTATGTTATGAATTGATATAATTTTAAACAATCACAAGTAAAGCACCTCCCGAAAAGAGGTGCTTTTTTTATGAACAATAATTTGGAAGGACAAACCAATTGGCGGTGGTCACAGTCTTGAAAACCGTTCGGAGATAACGACTCGTATGGGTTTGACTCCCACTCCTTCCGCATTGGAGAGTAGGTAAATACTGGTTTGTTACGCTTGACTGCTAATCAAGTCCATGTAAAAGTGGTGAAGGTTCGATTCCTTTGCTCTCCGCAAAAAGAAAGACAAGGTGGCTGAATGGTTAAGGCGACGGATTGCAAATCCGTTATTTATGAGTTCGAATCTCATCCTTGTCTCAAAATATGGAAGTGTTGAGCAATTGGTTGGCTTGCCAGACTGTAAATCTGGTCTCTTTGGAGCTTGCAGGTTCGAATCCTGCCGCTTCCACTTGTACCACAATAGATATTCGACTGTCTCTCGAATAGCTAAAAGTTATAAACTGTAACTGTGTGGTACTTTCTCTGGGAAGATAACGGTGGTTGTTTACTCGCCTTGGACGCGAGAGGTCGCAGGTTCGAATCCTGCTTCTCAGACAAAATGCTCCGTTGGTCAAACAACTAAGACGCCACACTTTCTATGTGGAATTAAGGGTTCGATTCCCTTACGGAGTACTGAATATTAAATGCGGGAATGGCGGAATTGGTATACGCGCTTGACTTAGAATCAAGATTTTGGGGGTTCAAATCCCTCTTCCCGTACAAAGCTCCACTAGCCCAATTGGTAGAGGCATCGGGTTTAAGCCCCGTTCAGTCCAAGTTCGAATCTTGGGTGGAGTACTAATAAACCCGTGATGTAATCGGTAAGCATACAGGAATTTGACTCCTGAGGTATAGGTTCGAGTCCTATCGGGTTTACAAAATATGGTGTCTTTAGTTTATTTGGTAAAACGCCTCACTGTGAATGAGAAGAACAGGGTTCGAATCCCGAAGACACCCAAAATGGAACAATAGTAAAGTTGGTCAATGCGATGGACTGAAATGAGTTTAAGAATTCAACGAATCCTATTTATCAAATAGAATTTCATTCAGTTAAAATCCGAAGGCCACTGGCTCGAGTCCTGTTCCCGCTTGACTGTTACCAAGAATTATGTTTTCGTTCGCATAGGAATTTTAAGAATCACTTTAGTACCTATTGGTTGTTCATTTTCAAACAAGTCAATTATCCTGAGTTCTTGTTTCTCATCAAAAAGAGAATTATTAATTGCTATACGTTCATTCATAATTCTGCTAGCCCAAGAAGCATGATTTGATATGCTCATTTTCTTTTTTTCTGCTGCCGCTGCTCTTCCAATTCCATTATCTACTATCTCACCAACTAAATATCCCGAATCCTCAAAAAAATTAAGAGACACCTTCCTATTACCCTTTTTGGGTAAAAGCCCATGAACAATCGCGTTTTCAACAACAGGCTGAAAAAGCATTACAGGAATCACAATATTTTCCATATCTAATTTATCCGAAACCATAATAGAAAACGAAAAATTTTCATCCAAACGCATTTGCTCTAGTAATAAATAGGAATTCAGATATTGTACCTCAACGTCCAAGGAAACTAATTCAGAATTATTTATATCCAGAGTTAGTCGAAGTAATTTGGAAAATGAATCCAAGTATTTATTTGCTTCACGTTCTCCTTCCAAAATCATAACACTTTGTATCCCATTCAAAGCGTTAAAAATAAAATGTGGATTCATCTGAGCTCTCAAAGCTCTATTCTCTAAATGATTCATTTTTGCTTTAATGTTTTGCTCTTCCCTCAAAATATTTTCTGCTCTTAATACACGCCATTGAGATATTCCAAAAACAAGGCTAACCATCATTAAAATAAATAAAATTCGAGCCCACCAAGTATGCCACCATACCGGTTGGATTGTAAAAGGATATTCTAATGGTGAACTCCAAATATTCGCCAAACCTTTAGCCCGCACCATAAAAATATAGTCTCCGTAGGAAATGTTTTGGAAATTAGCTTCGACATTAGAAGATAAGGAACTCCATTCATTATCTTGACCTACCAATTTGTATTGATATTTAATATCACTATGAATATTCTGATCTATAGCGGCATAGTGAAATGAGATATTGTTAAAATCATGCGGAAGAATAAGACTATTGGGATAGTTGTTAAATGGAACTTTATCACCAACTACTTTTGACAACTTTGCTTCAAATGAAATACTCGGTGCATATAAGGAATCTTTTAATCGAGCAAAATCAATAAACTCACCATTAACCCGAATTTCATTTAATTGTATTTTAGGTGGAGACATAGCATTTTCAAAAATATTCATATCCAATATTTTGACTCCAGTTGACGAACCCCACCATAATTTCCTTTGATTATCAATTAATGGGATATTGACTATTCCATCTACAATTTGAAAATCGTTTTGATTATGTAAAATTGAGTTCTTAAAGTTCATTTCGTCTCCTTTGATTTTACGAAGTCGATTGACACCAATGTTTGAACCCACCCAAAGATCATCATTGCGGTCTAAAGTTAAAAATGAAATATTCGGATTGAGATCCTTCCCTATTTTATAATTCCAAATTTTATGGAAAGATTTTTTTTGTCTTTTATTGATAATAATTTTCGCAACACCAACATCAGAATCAATAAAGAGGTCCCCATCACTATTGTTTAGAATAAAAAACACCCCTTCTTCAGCCAACATATTTGAGGAGTCATTATTATAGTAATTATAGAAAGAACTTCCATCAAACATAGTTATTCCATTTGTCGTCGCAAACCACATTCTTTTGTGTACATCTTGTGTTATTGAATTTACAATATTGCCTCCCAATCCACAATCTTCAGAATAGTTTATTATGGAAGTCCCATCAAACATATATACTCCGTTATAGGTCCCAAACCACAAACTACCATTAACATCTTCATAAATTCCTATGATACGCTGATTTTTCATGACATCAATAAAGCCAAAATTACTGCCGTCAAACATATAAACCCCATTTCTAGTCGCTAGCCAAATATTCCCTTTAGTATCTTTTATAAGATATCTTATATGTTCCTTATCTTCATAAAAATAATTATCAAAATATTGCCCGTTATATTTGACTAAACTTTGATGAGAAGTCCCAAACCAAAAATTCCCATCATTGTCTTGAGCAGAACTAAGAACAGGATGATTAATAGCGCTGCTTCCGTGAGGCAAAAATTGTAAGGTTTTCATACTAATCTTAGCAATACCTCCACCAAATGTGCCGACCAACATATTTCCATACTGGCCCTCTTTTAGACTAACAACATTATTCAAGTTTAATCCATTTTCTGAATGAATTTGAAAATAGCCACTTCGATTCAGGACCCCAATGCCTTGATCTGACGAGAACACCCATATTCCTCCTTGACTATCAACTTCTAATCCATTAATTGGTGAAATTTTAATACCTTCATCGTTCCCGTAGCTAGCAATCGATTCACCATCATAGGAATACAGTGAAGTACTACTCGTAAACCATATAGTACCATTATTATCCTGTTTTATTCCATTAATTTCGATATTAGCCTCATCTTGAAAATCAAAGACTTTTGTATAAGTGTTCTCGTCAAAAATCCCTATTCCTTTATTTGTACCTACCCATATTTTATTTTCATCCATGGGTAAGATTGAATTAACAGAAACACTCTCCAGGTCATCAATAATTCTATAGTGCAATACGCTTATCTCAGAATAATCACCTTTGGTTTTTTTTATCCTAAACAATCCTTCTTCCCTTAAACTCACCCAAATAGTTCCAGTACAATCCTCTTCTATGGCATGAATATTTATATTCCCCAAATCAAGTTCCCACAAATTGTTACCGTCATAAATATCAATACCATTTGTGGTTCCAATCCACATGTCGCCTTCGGTATCTATGTGAAGAACGTTCTTATAGTCTTCATTTAGACCATGACTTCTATCATATGTCCTAAAATTAGTCCCATTGTATTTTATTAGTTGATAATTATATGAAATAGCCCACACATTTCCGAAGTGATCTTCTGTAAGGTCTTTTATATAAGAGTTTGGTAGCCCTTGAGGAGTATTTAGATATCCGATATCAAAACGGGTATTATTTTTTAAGCGAAAAGGCAAAGCCTTGGTACTTTTTGGCTCTCTAACAATTGTACTTTTCGGCTCTAAGAATAATTCTTCTGTATACACTCTAATTGAGTCCGATTCAAGAACTGTTAGGGGTGTAAATAGCTTTGGGGGTTTTAATGATATTGGGTTATAAGGGTCCAAAACTCTCTTGGAGGTAACGGTATTCAGTCTTTCTATTTTAGCTTCACTTTTCTTAACCGAATCCAAATTTATTTTGATCACCTCTTGGGGTTTCCATTGAACAATCTCATCTGGCTCTAGAATTCCTAGCGGTTCATTTTGTTTGATTTCATTTGTAAGATTATTACTTTTTTCACTACACGAGAGAAGCAAAAAAAACATTAATAATCTATGTACAAATTTCATATTCTATATAAGAAATTGATCTACACTCCTATTACCAATTTCAGATGTAAGAGACCGTTCCTTTTATTTGATTTAGGTAACAAGGTAGAAGGGCCACCAGTTTGAAATGATAGCCCCAATATCTAGGTGAATTATGCCTGCTTGAAAAAATTCACTTAAAAATAAATAAAACAGATTTAAACTGCTATTTTTTTTACTGTTCTACTATTATAAACTCACTTCTTCTGTTACGTTGATGTTCATCCTCAGAACAACTTATACCATTTGAACATCCATTAACAAGCTCCCTTTCTCCATACCCTCTTCCTGTTAGTCGAGATCGACTTATGCCATTCGCTACTATATATTCTATGGTAGAACGGACTCTACGATTGGACAAGGATATGTTATAATTATCGTCAGCTCGACTATCTGTATGTGAACGAACATCAATTTTTAATGTAGGATGCTCCTGCATGATTGAAACAATTTTCTGCAACTCTATTTCTGCATCTGGACGAATGAAAGATTTATCCAAATCAAAATATATAGGATTTAAGAGTTTCCCTAAATCTACTCCCACGGAAAGATCAATCATCTGTTTTTCTAAGTAAACATCTGTAATTACCCAGCCATTTTGTGGTTCCCCTACTAATTCTTCGCCAGATTGATAGTCATTCTTTTCTGCTCTTACAAATTTAGCGTCTTTACAATCACGTTCCTCAAATTCATATAATCCAGCTGGAGCTACTTGTTGCGCTATTACCTTGTTATTTGCATCTATTAAAGAGACTATAGAATTCTCTATTGGGTTGCCTGTATCTTTATCCCTAACCACTCCTCGGTGAGCTACCACACATGGGGTTTCGTAATTTTCATTCGGAACAACGGAATAAATATCATCGCTCTGTGTACCAGACCTATTAGAGGCTAAGTACCCTTTTTGGGTTTCGGGATCCATCATCATTGCAAAATCATCCATAGCAGAGTTCACTGGTTTCCCTAAATTCACTACTTCTCCATAGCTATTATTCTCTTGAGGTTTGGATGAATAAATGTCCAATCCTCCTAAATTACTAACATATCCATTAGAGGCAAAATAAAAGGTGCCATCTGCAGCTACATAAGGAAACATTTCATTTCCAGGAGTGTTAAATGCCTTCATATTAGTGGGAGTCCCCAAACTTCCATCCTCTCCTAAATCTACGGCATAAATATCGGTTCCACCCATATTACCAATAGAAGGCATATCGCTAACAAAGTATAGTATTTTTCCATCTGGACTTAAAGCAGGGTGACCCACAGAGTACTCACTGTCGTTAAAAGGTAATTCTTCTGCTTTTCCCCACTTTTCATCAGTCTTGATAGAGCGGTATAGTTTGAGTCTTGTTATCTTATTACTATCCCTACCTCGTTTTCGTTCATTATAGTCATTACGTGTAAAGAATAAGGTGGCTCCATCTTTTGTAATAGCAATGGAACCTTCATTGAATTTTGTGTTGACATCTCCTTCTAGGGTTTCTAGATTATCACCTTCCAGTTTAAAAATATCTGATGTTGGCTCATTATTCCATGGTGTTTTTTTATTATTGTCTGATCCAGAAATAACATAAAGTCCACTGGAGTTTAAAAACGCAGGGTAGTCTGACGTATTCGTATTAAATGCAACTTTATTTACCAGGTATTGGTACGAGATATCCTCAATGCTTTGTAAATATTCACCAGAACTTTCGTAGGTCATTCCTTGGCTTCTAAAAAAGTCTTTCAACTGGACATCCGCTTCTTCATAGCTTCCTATGGCTTTAAGGGATTGCCCATACCGAAACTTGTATTCTGGACTTAAACTCCCCTGTACACCTTGCAACTTTCTATACCATTTGGAAGCCTCTAGATACGACGCATTAAAATAGTAACTATCTCCTAATTTTCTATAAACAGCTTCATCTTCATAACCCTTTTCTGCAATATCTTTATAAATCTCTAATGCATCTATATAGGCTAAATTTTCAAATTTCTTATCTGCCTTTTTAACCTTACCATTCTGTGCTTTCACTGTAATCGCGAAAAGCAAAAGGCACATAAATCCTGTATATTTTAGTAATTTCATAATTTCATAATTTCTTTAAAAGAATCTAGGGGAAATAAAACGATCACTGCGTTTACCTCCAATCTCAAACCTTAGGAATACCTCATGAGAGCCAGAATTATAGTTCCCCAATTCCTGTATTCCATAATCATAGCCATATCCTATAAATACACCCGGAGATACTTGAAACCCAGCCAAAGCGCTAATGGCGGCATCCAGCCTATAGGCGGCCCCTAAAGTGAATTTTTCATTGAACAGGAAATTTCCCGATAAGTCGATCGAAACTGGAGCACCCAAAACGAATTTCCCGAGTACAGCCGGCTTAAATTTGGTGTTCTCACCAAGCGTAAATACATACCCTCCTATAGCATATAAATTGGCCTTCTCTGAGGCATTTGATGTTGTGGCATCATCAAAATGGGTGGTCTCCAAAATGTTGGGGACCGAAAACCCTGCATACCAAGTTTCATCATTGTTAAGGTATATTCCTGCTCCTACAACTGGTGTTAGCCTATTTTCAATATTGAACTGTTGCAGAGCATCGTCTGGATGATAAATATTGAGTATGGAATAGTCCACGTTCAACAGATTGAGTCCACCCTTGAGCCCAAAACTCAGTTTTACCTTTTCGCTAAGGGGTATGGTATATGAAAAATCTGCCGTTAACAAACTTTCGTCTGCAGGTCCTGCCTTATCCTTGTAAGCACTTAGACCCAGCCCTACCCTTTCTGATGGGCCTACGGGAGAATTTACACTTACATTGAAGGTTTCTGGCGCGCCTTCCAGTCCTACCCATTGGTTCCGGTAAAGACCCGTGACTCCAAAAACGCCTCTCGACCCCGCATAGGCGGGATTGATGGTCTGGGTATTGTACATATATTGAGTATATTGTGAATCTTGCTGTCCCGTTACGGTATGTAAACATACCATGGACATCAACCATCCAATGACAACGACAGGCAAAATTTTGCTCATATCGTGCTGTATTAAAGTCTTCATCTGTTCCATTTTATTCTGTGGTTATATAAAGGAACCCAGCTTTTTTCACCCGGTTAGTATCACCATTATTGGTATAGTCATACGTCAATACGTAGTAATAGGTTCCTGTGGGGAGCTGATTATCTCCCCCTATGGTAAGCCTTCCTTCGGAAAAACCGTTAAAGACATTCCCATTGGTGTCATAATCGTTGGTTTCATAAACTTTTACCCCCCAACGATTAAATATCTGCACGTTGTTGTTTGACAAGTTTTGTATCCCGTCTATAAAGAAATAATCGTTCTTACCATCACCATTGGGCGTGACACCGTTGTAAATCACCACATCACCGTCTAGTATAATGGATTCGTTGACACGTCCCAAAGTGAATATGCCATACGCATCCAAACGGAGAGGTGTGGTCACTGTCTTATTATCGACGTCCACGAGACCTCCCTCGTCTACCCAAAGTTGCTGGTTCTCATCCCAGCGAACAATGTGAATGGCTGATTGTGGATTTGAGGCGATTTCTGCCGGAGTGGTAGTCCCTTCTTCCCAACTAAGAGTAAGCAAGACATCACTCATTCCTGCATCATTTTTTAGGGTCCAAAACTCAGCTGTATCCAACAGTGTAATAACTCCAGCCATACTGGACGTTGGTGTTTCTCCATTAATGGTTTGCCCTACTGGGTTTTCAAAAAAGTATTTGGCCGTAAAAACATCCCTTATATCATCTGGAGCGCTTATAGCAGCATATCGAAATAGCTGTTTATCTCCAATAGGATAGGTAAAACTATCATCTCCATTTTTTTGAACCAAGCCATCTACATGACTTCCATCATACACTCCTCGATGGGATGCATCATCTTCAAAAACGATAAGTCCTCCAAAATCGTCATTTTTCACGATTCCAGTGTCAAAGTCTGCCTCATTGGCAATACTAATATCACTTCCTAGTTCAAAAGAGGCTGTATCGCTACTATCATTATCAAACAATACATTGTAGAAATAACTCACACTCCCTCCACTTAATTGCTGTACGGCCGTGCCCTCAAAGCGGGTAAGCCCTTCTTCACCATTGGTAAAATCTACAACACCATCATTATTAAAGTGCGCATAGATAAAGGCTTCGCCGTCATTGATAAGACTGGCACCATTTTTATTGTCTAAATCACTCACCGTAGAAAACTGTGTGTTTGGGCTAATGGTAAGCTCTCCTGTATTTACAGTTTGCGCCAGGAGTATGCCCGGAACCAAAAGTGCTCCGAGCATAACTAGCTGTCTGTATATATTTATTGTTTTCATTTCTTATCTACTCATTACTGAGCTTTTTTAGTTAAATCCCTCGACGATCGAGTAAATAAGCAATCATGTTATGTAACCATCGCTCTTCTGGGGTGTCAATAGCACCAGACACATAAGGCGCTCCATCTGAAAATTCATTCCCAGGGCCAAAAAAGAGGGCTCTACCACCAGCTCCCATGGTCCAAATTCCTGGGCCATTGGTTCCCCCTGCTGTTGAAATATCTCGATTGCCTAATACAACGGCTCCTGGGGGTAATGTTCCCGTGAAAACACTGTAATTGTTAGGGCCAGGTGAACTATCTGCCACCGTAAGATTTGTGCCTGTACCAAAAACACCATTGTTTAGGGCATTAGCATTGGTGACAATATCTAGCTTATCCCCAGATTGAAGAGTAAAACCACCAGTTCCACCAAAGGCATTAATAAGTGCATCAGGAGTAACACCCGCTGTACTATAAGCCATTACTACACCACCCAAGTCTACATAATCCTTAAGCAATTGCGATTCTGCTGAAGTAGGCACTATAATTCCTGTTGAAATTACATCATACTTTGCCAATAAACTTGCCGCGGTTTCCGTAGAAAGGTTCGCCTGAGTAAACGTAATATCTTCTGTGAGTGTTTGGTATGTTCCAGACGGACCATAGTTTGAAGCGTTATTCACTTGAGCTACAAAATTACTGTAGTTAGGTCCTTCTCCGAAGGATGCTATACCAAACCATCCCCATCTAATGACGCTTGCGTTCACTTGTAAAGAGAACGAACAGCTTTGTCCGCCAAAGCTAAACGCGAAGTTGGCGATCCCTGGGTTCGATGCTGTTCCTGTAATGTTAAGAACAACGTTTCCGGCCCCTGTATTCAAAGTACCTGCCTGTAAAGTAGCAGTAAAACCAGTAATTCCTGTTGAGTTAATTGGTGTGCCTGCTCCATACGACGAACCATTGCCTCCTGTGTAAGGTACTGTTGCAGTACCCGTATAGCTAAAGCCTTGTGTAGCGGCTCCAGAGGAAACAGCAGATCCACAATTTAATGCGGTTACTACTGGATTTGATGCATCTACCGTCAGCGAGAAGGTACAAGTTTCTCCTCCAAAGTTAATGGCAAAGTTTGCTGTTCCCGATGAGGTCGGTGTTCCCGTGATGTCTAGGCTCAGGTTTCCAGCTCCTGTATTCAAAGTACCTGCCTGTATGGTAGCGGTCAGTCCCGTTACTCCGGTAGAATTAACCGGTGATCCTGCCCCGTAGGCTGCTCCGTTTCCACCCGTATAAGGGATGGTTGCCGTTCCAGTATATGCGGTGTTCTCTGTAGCCGTTGCTGGGGAAGCGGTTCCCGATGCACAGTCTAGGTTCGTTACCGTGGCATTCAGTACATCCACTGTAAGGGAGAAGGTACACGTCTCTCCACCAAAACTGATGGCGAAGTTGGCCGTTCCCGATGAGGTCGGTGTTCCCGTGATGTCCAGGCTCAGGTTCCCTGCCCCTGTATTTAAAGTACCTGCTTGAATGGTTGCTGTTAATCCTGACACTCCCGTAGAAGCCGTTGGAGACCCTGCTCCGTAGGCTGCTCCGTTTCCACCCGTGTAAGGGATGGTTGCCGTTCCAGTATATGCGGTGTTCTCTGTAGCCGTTGCTGGGGAAGCGGTTCCCGATGCACAGTCTAGGTTCGTTACCGTGGCATTCAGTACATCCACTGTAAGGGAGAAGGTACACGTCTCTCCACCAAAACTGATGGCGAAGTTGGCCGTTCCCGATGAGGTCGGTGTTCCCGTGATGTCCAGGCTCAGGTTCCCTGCCCCTGTATTTAAAGTACCTGCTTGAATGGTTGCTGTTAATCCTGACACTCCCGTAGAAGCCGTTGGAGACCCTGCTCCGTAGGCTGCTCCGTTTCCACCCGTGTAAGGGATGGTAGCCGTTCCTGTGTAGGCCGTGTTCTCTGTAGCCGTTGCAGGGGAAGCGGTTCCCGATGCACAGTCCAGGTTCGTTACCGTGGCATTCAGTACATCAACCGTCAGCGCGAAGGTACAAGACTGTCCTCCGAAATTAAAGGTGAAGTTGGCCGTTCCAGATGAGGTCGGGGTTCCCGTGATGTCAAAAGTAATAGCCCCAGTTCCAACGTCCAATGTACCTGCCTGCAAGGTAGCGGTCAATCCAGTCACCCCGGTAGAATTAACCGGTGACCCTGATCCGTAGGCTGCTCCGTTTCCACCCTCGTATGGGATGCTCACTGTTCCAGTGTAGGCCGTGTTTTCGGTAGGGTTTGAAGAAGGTGTTGCAGAACCACAAAACAAGTTCAATATGGTCGGGTTCAACACGTCTACCGTTAGGGAGTACGTACAGGTCTGTCCCCCGAAACTGATGGCGAAATCTGCCGTTCCAGATGAGGTCGGGGTTCCCGTGATGTTAAGGCTCAGGTTCCCTGCACCTGTATTCAAAGTACCTGCCTGTATGGTCGCGGTCAGTCCAGTCACCCCGGTAGAATTAACCGGTGACCCTGCCCCGTAGGCTGCTCCGTTTCCACCCGTATAAGGGATGGTAGCCGTTCCTGTGTAGGCCGTGTTTTCGGTAGCCGTTGCTGGGGAAGCGGTTCCCGATGCACAGTCCAGGTTCGTTACCGTGGCATTCAGTACATCAACCGTCAGCGCGAAGGTACAAGACTGTCCTCCGAAATTAAAGGTGAAGTTGGCCGTTCCAGATGAGGTCGGGGTTCCCGTGATGTCAAAAGTAATAGCCCCAGTTCCAACGTCCAATGTACCTGCCTGCAAGGTAGCGGTCAATCCAGTCACCCCAGTAGAATTAACCGGTGACCCTGATCCGTAGGCTGCTCCGTTTCCACCCTCGTATGGGATGCTCACTGTTCCAGTGTAGGCCGTGTTTTCGGTAGGGTTTGAAGAAGGTGTTGCAGAACCACAAAACAAGTTCAATATGGTCGGGTTCAACACGTCTACCGTTAGGGAGTACGTACAGGTCTGTCCCCCGAAACTGATGGCGAAGTTGGCCGTTCCAGATGAGGTCGGGGTTCCCGTGATGTTAAGGCTCAGGTTCCCTGCACCTGTATTCAAAGTACCTGCCTGTATGGTCGCGGTCAGTCCAGTCACCCCGGTAGAATTAACCGGTGACCCTGCCCCGTAGGCTGCTCCGTTTCCACCCGTATAAGGGATGGTAGCCGTTCCTGTGTAGGCCGTGTTCTCTGTAGCCGTTGCTGGGGAAGCGGTTCCCGATGCACAGTCCAGGTTCGTTACCGTGGCATTCAGTACATCAACCGTCAGCGCGAAGGTACAAGACTGTCCTCCGAAATTAAAGGTGAAGTTGGCCGTTCCAGATGAGGTCGGGGTTCCCGTGATGTCAAAAGTAATAGCCCCAGTTCCAACGTCCAATGTACCTGCCTGCAAGGTAGCGGTCAATCCAGTCACCCCGGTAGAATTAACCGGTGACCCTGATCCGTAGGCTGCTCCGTTTCCACCCTCGTATGGGATGCTCACTGTTCCAGTGTAGGCCGTGTTTTCGGTAGGGTTTGAAGAAGGTGTTGCAGAACCACAAAACAAGTTCAATATGGTCGGGTTCAACACGTCTACCGTTAGGGAGTACGTACAGGTCTGTCCCCCGAAACTGATGGCGAAATCTGCCGTTCCAGATGAGGTCGGGGTTCCCGTGATGTTAAGGCTCAGGTTCCCTGCACCTGTATTCAAAGTACCTGCCTGTATGGTCGCGGTCAGTCCAGTCACCCCGGTAGAATTAACCGGTGACCCTGCCCCGTAGGCTGCTCCGTTTCCACCCGTATAAGGGATGGTAGCCGTTCCTGTGTAGGCCGTGTTCTCTGTAGCCGTTGCTGGGGAAGCGGTTCCCGATGCACAGTCCAGGTTCGTTACCGTGGCATTCAGTACATCAACCGTCAGCGCGAAGGTACAAGACTGTCCTCCGAAATTAAAGGTGAAGTTGGCCGTTCCAGATGAGGTCGGGGTTCCCGTGATGTCAAAAGTAATAGCCCCAGTTCCAACGTCCAATGTACCTGCCTGCAAGGTAGCGGTCAATCCAGTCACCCCGGTAGAATTAACCGGTGACCCTGATCCGTAGGCTGCTCCGTTTCCACCCTCGTATGGGATGCTCACTGTTCCAGTGTAGGCCGTGTTTTCGGTAGGGTTTGAAGAAGGTGTTGCAGAACCACAAAACAAGTTCAATATGGTCGGGTTCAACACGTCTACCGTTAGGGAGTACGTACAGGTCTGTCCCCCGAAACTGATGGCGAAATCTGCCGTTCCAGATGAGGTCGGGGTTCCCGTGATGTTAAGGCTCAGGTTTCCAGCTCCTGTATTTAAAGTACCTGCTTGAATGGTTGCTGTTAATCCTGACACTCCCGTAGAAGCCGTTGGAGACCCTGCTCCGTAGGCTGCTCCGTTACCACCTGTATAAGGTATGGTCGCTGTTCCAGTGTAGGCCGTGTTTTCGGTAGCTGTTGCCGGGGAAGCGGTTCCCGATGCACAGTCTAGTGTGGCAACTAATGCAGTAGGGGCAATACAGCTATTAAACCAATTTGATCCATTGTACCATTCGAGACAATGGATGTCTAAATTGTAAATAATGAGTCCTTCTGCTGGAGACTGGATAGCGTCTCTCTGAGCTGTAGTCATTCTAGGCACCAATAATCCTTTATCAGTACTTGTAATATCTAACGCAGATGAAGGGTCTGGGTTATTGGTTCCAATGGATTCTTGTGCATTGGAAACTGCTAACGCTGAAAAAAACACAACGCCTAGCAAGATGTATTTTATATTTAATTTAAAACTTTTCATTGTATGCTTTTTTAAAAAAAGTTATATCTAATAAAAACGGGATATTATTTCCGCTTTCGTTAAAATTGTTAATTGATAATGAACCAGTTGGTGCCATCATTTTGTAATACAAATGCTTGATATGGCACAGTGGTAGTTCGTGTAGCGGCACCATCAATAGTAGCACCACCACCGTTTAGAACCATACTGTTTACTGTTGCATCTATCTTTTTTACAACATACTTCTTACCTAATACTGGTGTGGGTAGTGTCACAATAACACTTCCGGCTGTAGCATCTATTAATATAGTAGCATCGTCTGCAAGTACTGCGTAATTTGCTGTTTCTGTACGAATAGCTGCTGTAGTAGCTATTGTGCTACTTGTTGCACTTTTAAGTTCTCCTGTAGTGATATCTGCGGTTACAATAAGGTCTGTAGCAAGGTCTGCGCCTGTAAGGTCACTTACACGTACTTTACCGTTTACTTCTAGCTTTTCGTTGGGGGTATCTGTACCTATCCCTACGTTGCCGCTTAGACCATCCAATGTGGGTCTTATACTCAATACCGCCCCGCGATGCAATGACAAATCGATACTTCCAGTATTAGTTATACCTCCAGTTGGGCTAGTACCAGCCAAATGATTATGAAACCTTGTTAAACCAGGAGTAGTAGGATGTGCGGTTCCGCTTTGTTGTATTCCAGAAACTGTAATAAAACTACCTGGTGCGGTTTCTTCCTGTGCTACAAAAGGATAATATCGATTGGTATTATTTGTATTGGCGGATTTAATCTGTGGTCCTTCCCCAACAGCAACTACATAATCCTGTGGTGCCCAAGGTAATGTCGTTCCTCCCAAAATCATTCTACCCTCATCAGTAATTACAGCTTCAGTGCCAGCAGGACGAGCAGTAACTCCGTCACTCAAGGTTCCCAACTCTATACGACTATCGGTTGGATTATTTATCCAAGCATCGTCTGTAGCATCCAAACCAAGACTTGCAATGCTGCCATCTTTTAATTCTCCTGTGGTGGCATCTGCTGTTACAATAACGTCTGTAGGTAAATCTGCTCCTGAAAGGTCACTTACACGTACTTTACCGTTTACTTCTAGTTTTTCGTTGGGGGTATTTGTACCAATCCCTACGTTTCCACTGTTTTTAATAGTAAGTGCTCTAAAGGTTGTTGCAGTGTTACCAGTTCCTGGGTTGTCCCCAACGGTCATATATAAGTCTCCTAAATTTGGATCAAAGGAATACGACCCGGCAAATAAATTGTTATCAGATACTGGTCCAGTGCCTAGCACAAAACGCGTATTAAAACGCATTCCTTGGTGTCCGAATACATCAAGGTGCGTAAATTTTTCCTCTCCCCCATCTTCGGCAGAAATAGTTAAAATACTGTTATGATTTTGAATGGTAGAAAGGTAATTTCTCGACTTTTTAATGTGTAAGGAAGAAACAGGGGTGTTAGTACCAAATCCTACATTGCCATTATCTGCAACAACCACTTCTGCTTCTGAAGCTCTTGCCGTGCTTCCGTCACTTTGGGTACCCAACTCTACTCGACTATCGGTTGGATTATTTATCCAAGCATCGTCTGTAGCATCCAAACCAAGACTTGCAATGCTGCCATCTTTTAATTCTCCTGTGGTGGCATCTGCGGTTACAATAACATCTGTAGGTAAATCTACACCAGTAAGGTCGCTTACGCGTACTTTACCGTTTACTTCTAGCTTTTCGCTGGGGGTATCTATACCAATCCCAACATTTCCATTGCCTAGTATCACCGTATGGTTTTCATTCCCTGCAGACGCATCATTTTCTCTGGTTATAAAATCCAGATATCCGCCTTCAGTGTTTCCATCAAAATTTCCATTTGCATATCCCTTAATTTGGGCGCCATATTCTGACCCATTGGTTTCAGAACTATAACCAGTAAAAGCAATTGTTCCTAATTCGTCTCCATCCTGAGTCGCAGTTGGCGCCAATTTTACCCCTCGAAAGTGTTTTAATAATAATTGGGGTTCATCTCCAGGAGTATCAGAGTAGGTAATGAACTCGTTTTTCTGCTTTAGACCTTCACTTTCTACCAAGATCATATCCTCAGCACTATCAGTATTAATATTTAAAAGGGAAGAAGGGGTTTGGGTTCCTATACCCACATTACCTAAAGAATAAATATCCTCGGTATTCTCTGTAGCCCCCATATTATCATCGGCACCAAACCAAGGCTCATTGGTTGCTGGGTTTTGATTTATCCACATAGTTCCATCAAAAGTCCAAACATCACCTGTAGATTCATCTACGTAAACACTTCCAGCAGCTCCAGTAGTTCCATTTCCGTTTGGATCTCCTGTTCCTGTTTGGGTAATATCAAAGCTTATAACTGTATTATCGGCAGCGGTGTGTGTAAAGGTACCGTCACCGTTGTCTTGTAATACATCAGAATTGGCGTTGATCACGTTGATGATCTCATTATAGATATCTCCTTGGTTTTGGATGTTGGTCACCACGTCTCCAATTACATCTACTGTAATGGTATCTCCATTGTCATTGGTAAACGTATAGGTACCATCTCCATTGTTGGTCATGGTAGTTGTATTGGCATCAAAAGTCACTACCGTTCCATCGGCAGCGGTGTGTGTGAAGGTACCGTCGCCGTTGTCCACGAAGATATCTGTGTTGGCGTTGATTATGTTGATAATCTCGTTGTAGATATCACCTTGATTAATGATATCCTGAAGTATGATATCTACAATGTCTACTGTTTGATTGGTTCCTTCTTCATTGGTATAGGTAATGGTGCCATCTCCATTATCTACCAGGTTGGTAACGGTTTCATAGTTTCCAATAATAGTAGCAATATCAATTACGGTATCGTCTCCATTTTCATCGGTATAGGTAATGGTGCCATCGTTATTATCTACCAAAATGGTGAGTGTTTCATTGGCAGTAATGACTGCTCCCAAATCTACTTGAGTAATGTCTCCATTTTCATCTTGATAATCTAGATTTATCCCATCTGCATTCATGCCCAAAACAGTTAAAGTCTCAAAACTATCAATGATTGAGGCCAAGTCTATTTGGGTAATACCCCCTTCTTCATCGGTATATTGTAAGGTACTACCGTCGATTAGAAGTTCTAATATGGTGAGTGTTTCGTTGTTTTGAATAATGGCCTGATCCATAAAAGCTCCTCCATCGGGACCTACAATGATAATGTTGGCAGTATCATCACTAATGATATCGGCAACACTTGGATTTCCGTCTTCATCTGTATAGGTAATATCTCCTGTGGTATCATCTTGTACCATAGTGGTAACCGTTTCAAATTGATCAATGATATCTTCGATATTAATGGTCTGATTGGTTCCTTCTTCATTGGTATAAGTAATGGTACCATCACCATTATCTACCAGATTGGTTATGGTTTCAAAATTGTCAATAATTTCAGCTAAATCGATAATGGTTGCAGCCCCATCTTCGTCTATATACGTTATAGTACCGTCTCCATTATCTGTTAATGATGTTAGTGTTTCATTGACATCTATAATCTGAGCAATATCGAGTACCGTAACGCCGCCATCTTCATCTATATAGGTAATGGTACCTGCATCGATATCTTGTGATATGCTAGTTAGTGTTTCATTAACTTCTATTAAGGTAACGACATCATCTGCATTAGTAATTCGCTGCCATTTACTGCCATCCCAATAATGATATCCTGGACTTATGTCTCCTTGTATTGTAGAGGTATTGAACACCAAAAGACTGAAAACATTACCATTACTAATAGTGGTAGCGTCTGTACTACTTGTTAGTGAGATTCTTGGGATTAATATCCCTTTGTCGTTGGCCACCACATCGAGCTGCGAAGAGCCATTGGGTAGTGGTGTTCCAATCCCAACTTGTGCATAAGTTGTTCCTAAACACAATAGGAACAATAGCGTAATAAGTTTTTTCATAGTTTTAGAATTGTTAATAATTTTATTTGAATAGTTAATGATTGAAATTGCTGGCAGTTCTGATTAATTGTTTACTCTTAATAGCTTCTAAATATTCTAAAGAAGGTTCTATAATCATAGAATTGCCCAATGTTTCAGGGGCAAAGTAACGTGGAATAAGAAAGGTTTCTTAGTGAGAAGTAATAAGTGGACATATATGGTAATAGTCGTGGCTATTCCCGTATTATTGTGAATAAACACCTCTTAAAAACACTACTATTAATCTAGAAAAGAAATGGGATAACAAGACCTTAGAGATGAGTGAAATAGCTCAATCCCAATGGTTTTATATACCACAAAAAACCACGGACGGACGCCAATTCATAACGAACATTCGTTTTTCAGGACCCAATTTCCTTAAGGTTTAATTTAAAGGGAGAGATAGTTACGTAGTTCCCTATATTTTCTCATGGAGATAGGCAAAACATCACCATTTATTAACTCACACTTTGTGGGACTGCCAACAACGATACTCTTCACATTGTTTAGATTTACAAGATATTTATGATGAATTCTAAAAAAATGCAACTGCCACAATAATTTCTCATACGCTCCAAGATTCTTACTTGAAATTTTCTGTTCAAAGTTTTTCATATGAAATAAAGTATACCGCCCTTGAGCTTCACAAAACAAGATAGAATCTACTACCAATAATTCTATTTTTGAAAGCATGGATATTGCTATAAAATTTGGCGTAACACTTATCAATTCATTTTCTATTAGTGGAACCAAGCTATTTTTTGACCAAACTTTTTGTAAGGCTCTATTTAAAGACCTAATCATTTCATTAGCATTGAAAGGGATTAGGATAAAACCCGTAAGTTGATGCTTAATGGCTTCTATTGCAAAATCCGCAATAGAACTAATTACTATAACCTGTAATTCTGACGAAACCCATTCTTTAATTAAGGCCTCTATATGTTTATTCCTCTTCTCGTGATATACAACTACTATATCTGGAGAATGTTCCTTCACCAATGACCTTCCCTTTTCTAAAGTATCTGCTATCCCACATATAACTATTTCTGGGAAATTATCGACAAGACATGCAGTAACTAAATTTTGTAATTTCATATAGGGATCAAAGACCATTAACCTTACATCCATATTAAGATTATTTTGCATTTATTACTATTTATAAATTAGTAAAGGCTTACTCCATATTTTGACTAAGGTTTAAACCCAAACTATCTTATTTTACTTGTACCGTTGATACAAGTCTTTGGTGAAAGTCTAAAAAGGTGGGCAAACTAAATAATGAAAAGTAATAACTGTGCAATACTGATAATATCTGTACACTTCTGCTCTATCTTGTTGCTTTTCGATTGCTAAAAACCTTACAATATTGCCTTATACCTTTTTGGAAATCATCGCTTCTTCAATTATTTATAAGACTCACTTTATTCCTAATTCAACATGTCTTGAGCCAACAGAAGTGCTCTATTAAGAAAATACCTGTCTTTAATAATAATTACAGTGAAGTTCTAAACAAAATCATGTATTTGGACCGTGATGGATTTGTTTGGTGCAAGAAATGGAAAACGGGCAGAAGGCCTTCCATTTACAGGTTCCTAATGGAGAAGGGATTTTTATTAAAGCGATACTTATTTAATTGGAAAAATTGTTGACAATGGATTTGGAAGAGATGCCTCAGAAAAAAGAAAGACACTACAGAGAGAAAGCATGATTTGTAGACTACTAAGATCATGGACAAGCGCATGGAGATCAGCAACTTCATATTTAAAGATAAGTTTGATTTTAAAATCACTTTGCCCTCTAGAAATGAAGATAATATTTACAATTAGCCTTTTTTCTGTACATTTCGTAGAAAACCGCATTTAAATTCAATCATTTCTTTTTCAATAACTTAAAAATTAAATACTTTTCAGCAGAAATCCTCGATATGTTAAAAATTGATGCTATTATAGTAGATGATGAAGGGAAGAATGTAAAGTTACTGGATCATTTTATCCAAAAATATTGTCCCCAAATAAATATAGTTGGTACCGCATTAACCAATGAAGAAGCTGTAGAAAAAATTGATGCCTTAAAGCCACATCTCATATTCATGGATATTGTATTAGACGAAGGTACCGCCTTCGATGTCCTTGATAAAATCAACCATTCTCAATACAAGTTAATTTTCATCACCTCTTATAGTGAATATGCTGTAAGAGCATTTAAACATAACGCAATTGACTATATTCTAAAACCTGTATCAATAGAAGATTTAATCCTTGCGGTAAATAAAGCCTATGAAGATATAGAAAGGGAATGGTTTACTAGTAAAGAGCAAATTTTTAATCTCACTGGCACTATAGAAAACCGGGCACCGTTTCGGTTTATTGCCGTCCCTTCTATGGACAAGATTGAGTTTGTGAAAATTGAAGACATATTGTACTTAAATTCAGACGGAAGATATACCATTTTCTATTTAAGCAATGGAAACAAAATTATGGCTTCCAAAAACCTTGGGGAGTTTGAAAACATAATAGATAAAACCCAATTTTTCAGAATTCACAATAGTTATATTGTCAACCTGCAGCATATAAAAAAAATAAACAAGACGGATGGAAGCTATTGTGAAATGAGTAATAATGAATCCCTACCCATTGCCAAAAGACGTCAAGAATCCTTAAACAAATTCTTACGAATAAAGTAACTCCATTTAGGCATCTACTTCTTAAATTTCATCGAAGCATTGCGTTGCAACATCCGCTTAATTTCATTAAGCTTCATCAATGCCTCTACTGGGGTTAAGGTATCTATATCGGTTTCCAGTATTTCATCCCGAATCTCTTCCAGTAAAGGGTCATCCAATTTAAAAAAGCTCAATTGCATTTCGTCCTTAGAAAGTTCCTTCATCTTGTCACTTAATTCTTCTGAGGAATGACTCTTTTCCAATCGTTTCAATACTTTGTTAGCCCGTTGCAAAACAACCTTAGGCATTCCAGCCATTTTAGCTACATGAATTCCAAAACTATGATGGGATCCTCCTGGAACTAATTTGCGAAGAAACAACACATTGTCCTTCATCTCCTTGACCGAAACATTGTAGTTTTTAATACGATCAAATGTTTCTGTCATTTCATTCAATTCATGATAGTGCGTGGCAAATAACGTTTTGGCCTGAGATGGATGCTCATGTAAATACTCACTAATGGCCCATGCAATAGAGATTCCATCATAGGTGCTGGTTCCCCTTCCAATTTCATCTAACAACACCAAACTCCGATCTGAAATATTGTTAAGGATACTGGCAGTTTCATTCATTTCTACCATAAAAGTAGATTCTCCCATTGATATATTGTCACTAGCACCTACTCGGGTAAATATCTTGTCTACACACCCCATACGCACCGCTCCTGCTGGTACAAAACTTCCCATTTGTGCCAGCAAAACGATGAGGGCCGTTTGACGTAAAATGGCACTTTTACCACTCATATTAGGCCCCGTAATCATAATAATTTGCTGGTTATCTCTATCCAAAAACACATCATTAGCAATAAATGGGGTATCTGGAGGAAGTTGCTGTTCAATGACAGGATGCCTTCCATCTTTGATGTCTAAATCAAAGCTTTCATCCAACAACGGACGGGAATAATTACGTGCTTTGGCTTGAGTGGCAAAAGAAGATAGACAATCAATTTGTGCAATAAGGGTAGCGGTTAACTGTATTTGCCCAATAAATTGAAGCATTTGCTCCAACAACCTTGTAAATAGTTGTTGTTCTAATGCTAATATTTTTTCTTCTGCACCAAGAATTTTGGCTTCGTATTCTTTTAACTCTTCAGTTATATAACGTTCTGCACTTACTAGTGTTTGCTTCCTAATCCACTCTTCCGGCACCTTGTCCTTGTGGGTATTACGGACCTCAATATAGTATCCAAATACATTGTTGGATGCAATTTTTAATGATGTAATCCCAGTTCGCTCACTTTCGCGTTGCAGCATGGCATTTAAGTAGTCCTTTCCGCCTGTGGCAATATTTCGAAGTTCATCAAGCTCTGCCGAAACTCCATCGGCTATCGCATTTCCTTTCCCAATAGCTACGGGAGCTTCTTCATTAAGTGTTTCCTTGATTTTGTTTCGCAATACCTCGCAATCATCCAACCGCTCACCTATTTGCTGCAAAGAGGCATTGTTGCTTTGCTCTGCCAAGGCTTTTACTGGAACTACCGCTTCCAATGAATTTTTTAGCTGCACCACTTCTCTAGGGTTGATCTTTCCTGTAGCAGTTTTAGAGATAAGCCGTTCTAAATCACCCATTCTTTTGATGTGCTGCTGGGTCTTCTCCAACATGTCAGGATGATCTAATAAAAAACTTACCACCTCATGTCTTTGAACAATCTTTTCTTGATTTTTAAGAGGCAAAGCCATCCAACGTTTCAGCATACGTCCTCCCATAGGAGAAATGGTTTTGTCAATGACATCTATGAGGGTTACCGCTCCTGGCTGATTGGCATGATACAATTCCAGATTCCTGATGGTAAATCGGTCCATCCACACATAATCATGCTCTGCTATAGGTGCAATCTTAGTAATATGCTGCAGTTTATTATGCTGGGTTTCTGAAAGATAATGAAGGGCTGCTCCTGCAGCAATAACCCCTTCTTCCAAATGAGCCACTCCAAATCCTTTAAGACTCTGGGTGTCAAACTGTTTCTGAAGGGTTTCTATTGCATAATCGGGTTGAAAAATCCAATCCTCCATATAAAAGATATGGTAACGGTCCCCAAAAGTTTCATCGATCCACTTTCGTTTCTGTTTATTGAACAAAACTTCACTTGGGCTAAAATTCTGAAGTAGTTTATCTATGTATTCCAAAGACCCCTCTGCCGTTAAGAACTCTCCTGTAGAGATATCCAAAAAAGAGATCCCCAAGTTTTTTTTGCCAACATGGACCGAAGCCAAAAAGTTATTGGACTTACTCTGTAAAATATCATCGTTTAAAGCCACTCCGGGAGTCACCAGTTCAGTTACCCCACGTTTTACAATTTTTTTGGTTTGTTTGGGGTCTTCTAACTGATCGCAAATAGCAACCCTACAGCCAGCAATAACCAACTTGGGCAAATAGGTATTTAATGAGTGGTGAGGAAACCCTGCCAATTCGGTCTGATCCCCTCCATTATTTCTTGCAGTAAGTGTAATATTCAGGATTTTTGCAGCCTTTACTGCATCTCCTCCAAAAGTTTCGTAAAAATCGCCCACCCGAAAAAGCAGCAACGCATCAGGATACTTTGCCTTGATGGTATTGTATTGTTGCATTAGTGGTGTGGTCTTCTTGGCCATATTCAATAATCATTAAGAAGTCATAAAAATAACGAAAGCACCTCTTTTTGCGAAGCCCTTTATCCTTCAAGTTATTGAATATTATCAACAACCACAGGAACAATTTTTACATTTTTCAGAATCTTACTTTTACAAACCCTGATTTTCATTTTAAGCTTTATTTTTGCGACATGAAACATCGGAAAATCAAGAATAATGAATTGGGACGAATCTCTGTAGAAGACTTTAGAGATCAGCAAAAAACACCACTCATCATTATTTTGGATAATATTCGCAGTCTCAACAATATTGGCTCGGTGTTTCGAACGGCTGATGCGTTCCTTATTCAAAAAATTTACCTCTGTGGAATCACTGCCCAACCCCCTCACAAAGACATTCAGAAAACTGCTTTGGGAGCTACAGAAAGTGTAGCTTGGGAATATAGAAAATCTACCCTCGAACTCATTACGGAATTGCAGGGGCAAAATGTATTTGTAGCTGCCATAGAACAAGCAGAAGACGCCATTTCGTTGGCAAATTTTGACGTGAAGGAAAACACTACCTATGCAGTTGTCTTTGGCAATGAAGTAAAAGGGGTGCAACAGGATGTGGTTTCTGAAAGCAATACCGTCATCGAAATTCCTCAATATGGAACCAAACATTCACTGAACATAAGTGTCAGTTGTGGTGTGGTTGTTTGGGATCTCTTTAAAAAATTACATTCTTAGGACACTATTTGCCGAAGAATAAACAAGTAATCCTTTCTATTTTTGATAAAATCCAATTCGGAAATATCAATCACCCTAACCCTATCTTGAGGCAATCCTTTAATAAATTCAAAATAACCATCGTTGATCTCTTGCAGATATTTGGCAGGGATATCCTTTTCATAACTCCTCCCTCTCTTCCTAATGTTTTCTAAGAGGCGATCCGTATTTTGATAAAGGTATATATACAAATCAGGTTTGGGTAATTCCTTGTGCATAAGGTGAAACAATTTTTTATAAAGAGCATATTCCTCTTCAGCTAGGGTTACCTTGGCAAATATTAATGACTTATACGCATCATAATCTGCCACCACAGCATCCTTAAAAAGGTCAAATTGTTTAATATCTTCTAATAATTGCTGATAACGATCTGCCAAGAAAGACATCTCTAACGGAAAAGCATACCTACTTTGGTCTTTATAAAACTTAGGTAAAAAGGCATTGTCTTTAAAGCGCTCTAAAATGAGCTTCGCGTTAAAGTCTTCTGCAATCATACTCGCCAAACTGGTTTTTCCAGCCCCAATATTACCTTCTATGGCCAAATAGTTGAATTGAGAAATGGAAAAGTCCTTTTTGGGGTTGCGGAGCCATTTGGATTGCTTGGAAAGCACACTTTCGTCCTCAGTTATAGCCAATAATTTGATCACGTTTGTATTTAAAACAGGATGCTCCCACTGACTATTTATTTCGGCCAAAGGATGTAATACAAATTTTCTTTCTTGGATTCGGGGATGTGGTAGTTTTAGATTTTTAGTATCCTTTATTTCGTCTTCGTACGAAATGATATCGATATCTATAGGACGTGATACATATCCTTCTTCCGAATTGCGTTCCCTACCTATTCTTTTTTCTATTTCCAACAAAGTCGACATCATCTTCTTAGAAGTCAAAGACGTGCGAACCCATAGCACACAGTTTAAAAAATCATTTCCCTCAAAACCCAAAGCTGGGGTTTCATATATAGAAGAAATTCTTACAATATGGCCCACTTCTTCAAAAATAGTATCTACAGCAGCCTGTAAATGCTCGAAACGATTCCCCATATTACTGCCCAAAGACAGGTATGTATTTTGTGTTGGTTTGATAAAGTACTAATTTTAATATTTGTGACGAAATTAACGCATTCCGAAAAGGGGCACATTAACTTTGTAATAATACCAAAAAATTGTGACAACACAGACACTTAGAAATCGGTTATTAGCCCAACGTATCTACCTTATTCTTGCAGCGCTCTTTATCTGTTCACTTGTGGTCTCCAATCTCATATTTCAAAAGTTCTTTTACTGGGATTTCTTTGGACTCTATACTTTTGAAATTTCTGTTGGAATACTCCCTTATCCCATTACTTTCTTAATTACAGATGTAATAAGTGAAGTTTATGGGAAAAAGAAAGCTAATCAGGTTGTTACCGCCGGAATTTTCGCTTCCTTTTTCTCGTTACTCATCGTTTATGTTGCCAACTATGTACCCGCCACAGACTGGAGCCCTATAAACGATACCCTCTTCACCAAAGTTTTTGGAGCAACTGTAGTAGCTGTATTTGCTTCCATGATGGCTTATCTCTTAGCACAGTATATAGACATCCAAATATTTCACTTTTGGAAGCGTTTAACAAAGGGAAGGCATTTATGGCTTCGTAACAATTTCTCAACATTCCTGTCACAATTTGTAGATACATTTACCGTGTTATTCTTATTGTGCAGTTTTGGAAAAATTGAATGGGATTTGTTTGGCCCATTATTGCTAAGTGGGTTCCTCTTCAAAGTATTAGTAGCTGCACTGGATACTCCTTTCCTTTATGCTGCGGTATATACTCTCCGAGCAAAACTCGGGCTAAAAGGAGCTGAAGAATTCAAATTCGACGAAATTGAGATAACAACACCTACCTAACAAAGTAAAAATGAAAAAAATTGTAAAAATCATCGGTATAGTCCTCGGGCTTATATTGGTATTCCTTTTAGTAGCCCCATTTCTCTTTAAAGGATCCATTGAAAAATTATTGAAAAAGAATCTGAATGAAAACCTTACCGCCCAAGTGGAATGGGAATCACTGGACCTAAGCTTGTTCAAAAGTTTCCCAGATGCTGCCGTAGTGGTAAAAAACTTTAGTGTAGTAAATACTGGCCTATTTAACGGTGATACCCTAGCAAGTGGAAAACGAATTGCTTTGGACATGGGGATTAATCAACTTTTTAAAAGTTCTGAAGATCCCATCCAAATTAATGGCTTAGTCTTGGACGAAGCCTTCGTCAACATTCAGGTAGATTCCTTAGGAAATGCCAGTTACGATATTGGCAAGAAGACCGACACTGCTTCTTCAGAAACTCCTCAAGAAGGTTCTGATGGTGGTTTTGCCTTCGATTTAAAACATTACGAAATAAATAATTCCAGAATTAATTATCACGATGAGAAAGCAGGTACTTTTTTAACCCTAGAAGAATTTACCCATGTGGGGAATGGAGATCTTTCTGCAGCCACTTCTCAACTTATCACCAACACACAAGCAAAGGCAAGTTTTGCTCAAGGCGATATCGCATATCTTAGCGGTCATTCATTGGCTTTGGATGCAACCTTTCAGTTAGACCTTGAAAATCAGAAATACAGCTTTTTGGAAAACGAAGCAAAGATCAATGAACTTCCTTTGACTTTTAATGGGTTTGTTCAAATATTGGACGACGGCAGTACTATAGATCTTACCTTCAACACACCTTCGTCAGATTTTAAGAATTTTTTGGCTGTGATACCAAAGAAATATGTGAAAAACTTAGATGGAGTAACCACCACAGGGAATTTCAGTGTGGATGGTATGTTAAAAGGAATGGCTAATGACACCCACATTCCTACCATGGATATTTTAGTGCAAAGTGACAATGCCTCTTTTAAATATCCAGATCTTCCCAAGGCGGTAAGAAATATTTCCATCAATGTGCAATTGAAGAACGAATCCGGACTGGTTAAAGACACATATCTTACTATTGGCAACCTAACATTTAAGATAGACCAAGAACTATTTAAAGCGAGTGGAAGCATTAGAAACCTTACTCAAAATGCCTTAGTACAACTTGCATTGCAAGGGACTTTAAATCTCGCCAACATAGAACAGGTACTTCCGCTGGAGCTGGAACAAGACCTGACAGGAGTTTTTAATGCCGATGTGACGACTCGTTTTGACATGTATTCCTTAGAAACAGAACAATACCAGAATATTACTACCAACGGTACTGCCTCCTTGACCAATTTTACATATCAAGATCCATATTTTACGCATGACATTTTTATTGATGAAGCTAGGGTAAAGATGGCATCGGGAAATATCACTCTTAATAAATTGAATGCCAAAAGTGGAGAAACCGATATTGCAGCTACTGGTAACATTCAAAACCTCATTCCTTGGATCATGGCAAAACAAGACTTGAAAGGAAATTTCACCGTGCAATCCAATACCTTCAACGTAAGTGACTTCATGGGGTCTGAGGCTTCTGAAAACACAACCGCTTCTTCTGGAGAAACTGAGGATAAAACAGATACTCCTATTGAAAATGAATCTATCAAAATCCCTGATTTCTTAGATGCCACACTAAATTTTACTGCCCAGAAAGTAAAATATGATAACCTGGAACTTCAAAACACCAGTGGTACCGTGACTATTAGTGACGAAACAGCACATCTAAAGAATATTAACTCGAGTGCATTTGGTGGAAATGTTGCCTTATCTGGCAATGTGAATACCAAGGAAACTGTTCCTTCTTTTAGTATGGATCTCGATCTTCAAAAAATTGATATCGATGAATCTTTTGGGAAACTTTCCTTACTGAAGTACATAGCCCCTATTGCGCAGGCGTTGGATGGTAATTTAAATACTAAAATCAATCTTAAAGGACAATTAAACGACGACTTAACACCTAACCTAAAAACCATCGCCGGAAGTGCTTTAGCCCAAATAATCACAGCGCAGGTGGATGCCCAAAAAACTCCTTTGTTGTCCAAATTAGGAGAGCAGGTTTCTTTCCTGAATCTTGATCAACTAAGTTTACAGGATGTAAGTACCGCACTTGATTTTAGCAATGGTAGGATCATTGTAAAGCCCTTCGATTTCCAAGTAGAGGATATTTCTATAACTGCTCAAGGAGATCATGGTCTGGACAAGAGCATGAATTATCAGGTTACTATGGATGTTCCTGCCAAATACCTAGGAGGGGAGGTAAACAAATTGTTGACCAAATTAGATCCTGCTGAAGCCAAAAAAACAAAAGTCTCCCTACCTGTAGGTGTTGGAGGTTCTTTTACCAACCCAACGGTTTCAGTAGATACAAAAGGTGCCGTTTCCACGCTTACCCAACGTCTTATTGAAAAACAAAAAGAAGAGCTTACCAATAAAGGCACCGATATTTTAAAGGACATCCTTGGGGGTGGAAAAAAAGATGAAGGTGACAATACCTCCAATACAAATGAAAATACAACTCAAGATCAGACTACAGAAGTAGTTAAAGACATCTTAGGGGGTATTTTTGGAAAGAAAAAGAAGAAAAAAGATTCTACAAAGCAAGAGAATTGATTATGTAAGCTTTCAAGAAGCTCGCCTACTAAGCTTATATGATTTTAGGATATAGCTTTATAGGATTATTCTTGGCATCTTTGGGTGGAGCAGCTCCCGGAGCTTCTAATCTTGCCGTAATAAAAACAACTACAAAGGATTCTTTTCAAAAAGGAATGCGTATTGCCATAGGTGCTGGTTTTGGAGAAATATTATTGGCTTTCATGGCCCTATGTTATAGTTCATTTTTAACTCAATTCTTCGAAATGAACACCTGGTTGCAATTGAGTTTTATGATCCTTTTTTTCATCATAGGAATCTTATTCTTTTTTTCAGTAAGACTCACTTTTTCAAGACAAGGCGCAAAGATCAAACCTAGATCACATTCTAAATTTATTACAGGTTTTATACTTAGTGTTCTTAATCCTCCTGTCTTATTATTTTGGATTTTAGGTATTTCCCTTACCCAAAAATATTTGTTACCGCTTACCGATATGAGTTCCTTATTAACTCTTTTCTTTTTTTTCTTGGGTGTTTTCTTAGGAAAAACAGGGATTCTCTACCTTTATGCAAAGTTGGGAAAAGGATGGCAACAAAAGAAAAAAACCGACCCCTCAAAACTCAATCGAGTGATCGGCATAGCTCTTATTATATTGTCTTCACTTCAAGGAATTCGTTTTCTTATTGAATAGGAATACAAATATCTACAATGCATTTTTTCTCTGGGTGTTCCCTATAATCATTGTAATACAATTCAAAAGGAGGTAAATCACGAACTTGATATCCTTGTTCATTAACCCAAACAAACATGGACACCCAAGCTTTTTCAAAATCGGGTAATGATAACACAAAAGAACCCACAGCACATTTTCCAGCATGTAAGTGTGTGTAATGAATTCCTTTTTCTTCCGCTACAGCATCAGGAAGTACGATTCCAATGTTTACCCGTACTTTTTCCGGTGCAGTAACTTTAGCACTGTCTAAATACATGCTTGTCATCACCAAATCTGGCAAATCCATAAAGCCTTTGGGACGTGCCCATTTCATAATTTTTTGATAGCCTTCGCTTTGCGTAAGTAATCCCACATGTGTGATATAGGCAACATGTTTGGAAGGCATTTCCTTGATTTCGATAGTAGCATTCATTTTCAAAAATTTTATAATGTTATCAATGCTACGAAAGTAGGGTTCGAATTGGGTGACGGGTGTACCGTTCTTGCCTTCCAGTATACGAATCTTGCTAAACTTTGAAGGAGCTTCTTTTCTAAAAGCTGAAGGTGACATTCCGAAATATTTTTTAAATGCTCTTCCAAAAGCACTTAATTGGGAATACCCGTGTGTCTGTGAAATTTCAATTACCGGAAGATTGGGTTTATTAAGCAACTGTGCGGCACAGTATTCTAAGCGGCGTCTATTTACATAGGCATTCAACGGTTCTCCTGTAACTTCTTTAAAAACCCGATGAAAATGATATGGGGCATAATGAGCAGCTTGAGCCACTTGTTGCAAACTCAAAGGCTCTCTTATATGCGCCTCAATAAACAAAAATGCCTTGGAGATGCGGTGTAGATGTTCCTCAGCACTATGATTCATCTAACCAATTGTGATACGCACTTTTACTCCTTCATTACTTCGGATATTAAAAACAGTATCGTCTTCAAAGATTAGATATTGTCCTTTTATCCCTTTTAGCACTCCCGAATACTCTGGTGTTTTTTCCAAATTCAGGCTTTTTGGTTTTTCTGGATAACCCACTACTGGAAATTCCAGATTGGTTTCAGTGGTTTGATCCAAGAAATAATCTGCAGCTTCATCAGGAACAAATTCCTTCAATTTAGACCTCCATGCTACCAAATCTACATCCTCAATATCGTTCTTTAGCATTTTACGCCAATTCGTTTTATCACTCACATGATCTTTTAAGGCAACCTCTGTAATACCCGCCAAATAACGGTTAGGTAGTTCGGCTATTTCAATAGCTTCATGTGCCCCCTGATCAATCCATCGGGTTGGTACTTGGGTTTTTCTTGTAACCCCTACTTTCACATTACTACTGTTTGCCAAATACACTATATGAGGCTGTAATTGAACTTTTTTCTCATACTCCAAATCCCGATCTTCTTGTCCTAAATGTGCTTTGCTCAACTCTGGTCTTAATATCCAATCTGCTGCTTGTGGAATTTCATAAAAACAGTCATAGCAGAAGCCCTGACGAAATATTTTTTTGTTCAACTTACAGTTGAGGCATTCAAAACCCACAAATGCTATGGTTATTTTTTTATTGAGTAACTGGTTCATATGCATGAAGTCATTTTCAAATACCAAATAGTACTGAATGGGGCTTCCATTTTCGGTCTGCATTTTTGTAAGGGCACCTTCGTAACTCATTCTTATAAAATTGTTATTTTTACTTTGTAAAGATAGGTCAAAAACATGCCAATTCCCTTAGTAAATTCTATAGCCTCTTGGTTTTTAAAGAAGCGATTTCACCAAATCGAGCTTTTTCTAAAATATCCCATCGAGGTACAGGAGGAGTTATTGCAATCATTATTGCAACAAGCCAAGGGAACTGAGTTTGGGAAAAAGTATGATTTCGAATCTATTACTTCCTATCGTGAATTTTCTCAACGAATCCCTTTAAGTCAGTACGAGGATATTGAAAGTGATATTGAAAGATCCCGCCGTGGAGAAGCCAATATCTTTTGGCCCAAACCCATTAAGTGGTTTGCAAAATCCAGCGGAACCACCAATGCCAAAAGCAAGTTTATCCCTGTAAGTGAAGAATCCTTAGAGAACTGTCACTATGCTGCTAGTAAGGATTTGCTTTGTTTATATCTTAACAATAATCCCGATGCTCAATTATTTGTTGGTAAGAGTTTACGACTGGGTGGAAGCAAAGAACTTTACAAAGAAAACGGAACCGCCTTTGGTGATCTTTCAGCTATTTTAATAGACAATATGCCTTTTTGGGCAGAGTTTAGCAGTACCCCCAGCAGTGAAATTTCATTAATGGCAGATTGGGAAACCAAGATGCAGGCTATTGTTGACGAAACCATAAAAGAGAATGTAACCAGTTTGGCTGGGGTACCATCATGGATGTTGGTGCTTTTAAATAACGTACTTGACACCACTGGCAAGGAAAACATTTTTGAAATTTGGCCCAACTTGGAAGTCTATTTCCACGGTGGTGTTAGTTTTGATCCATACATTGACCAGTACAACAGATTATTTCCAAAAGAAGATTTCAGGTATTATGAAATTTACAATGCCTCCGAAGGTTTCTTTGCCATTCAAGATCAAAATGCCAATAAAGAATTACTCCTTATGCTGGATTATGGTATTTTTTATGAATTCATCCCCATGGACTCTTATGGCAGTGCTACAGAAAGAATCATTCCTTTATCTGAAGTAGAAATTGGGAAAAACTATGCCATTGTCATCACTACCAATGCAGGCTTGTGGCGCTATAAAATTGGAGATACGGTGCGATTTACTTCCACCAATCCCTATAGAATAAAAGTAACTGGAAGAACCAAACATTATATCAATGCCTTTGGTGAGGAACTAATTATTGAAAATGCAGAAGCTGCGTTAAAAAAGACCACCCAACTTACCCAAACCGAGATTGTGGACTATACCGCAGCACCCATTTTTATGAATGGAAAGGAAAAGGGGGCTCATGAGTGGATCATAGAGTTTAAAACCCCGCCAAAGGATGTGTCAAAATTTATAGATTTATTGGATCAATCGTTACAAGAAGTGAATAGTGATTACGAAGCCAAACGCTATAATAACACAACGCTCAATGCCCCTAAGATTCATTGTGCACGCGAAAAGCTCTTTTATGATTGGCTAAAGGAAAAAGACAAGCTGGGGGGACAACATAAAGTGCCTAGACTATCCAATAACCGTGATTACATAGAAGAACTCCTCTATTTAAATGACTGATGGATTTGTTTGTGCATGATACCGCCTCTATAATTGCTTATTATCGTAGCCAACTCGAGTAAATAAGCAAAGATCTTTACGTACATTTATGGTTACGATCAGGATTGGAAAAATGGACAAACGGATTTACCGATCGTGTTTCTCCTTATAATGATGTACTTCTTTGCCATAGAAATCGTTTCTTTTTCTAAGACATGATCAACTAGAAAAGGTCATGCCCCTTTGTCGTTCTTTATTGGACCCAGGAGATATCCTTATGTGTGTATCGTTTAACGATTAATTGAAGAAAACCAAAGTCTTCAGGAAACTTACCCAATACTTTACAGAAGTGCTAAACAGTCCAGGTATTGCCTCCCAATATTACTGAAAATGACTCCTAAATGAATACTTCTATGTAATGGAGTGCACGTAAATACCGATAAAAGGCAAGTTAATACGATTAAAAAAGCTCATTAAATCGATGATTCGCAACACTTTATCGAGTTATAACTTTTTGTGTGCACTTTAACGAATTTTCCTACAATTTCAACTAAAAGTTTTGGTGGTATTTTTCTTACACACTACGTTTGAAGTATCAAATTACAATTGGGGCTGTAATGAAAACATTAAAAAACATAGTAGTAACTCTTATGCTAATAGCTGTAATAGGTGTGTCTTTAACATCTTGTGCTGCACCTATGAAGATTGATCAAAATCAATCAGTATCTGGGTATACTTTAAAAGATAAAAAGGAGTTAATGTATCAAAAGATTGCCAATAAAAAGGCAAAAACTGTATTGACTACTCCTTAAGACTATTTAGGTTAAGTTTAAGTTAAGAAAGCCTTCTAGATCCTAGATCTAGAGGCTTTTTTTATTTTGACACTGTAGTTGTGATTAGGAAACTGCCTTTAATTTCTTAATGGTAGACTTATTCAGTTTTTCTTGAGCGTATTCCATGGTTACATGAAGCTTCTTATCATTGGTACTTGGCAACTCATACATGGCATCTGTAAGTACTGCTTCGCATAATGAACGCAATCCCCTTGCTCCCAATTTATATTCTATAGCTTGATTTACAATAAAATCCAGAGCCTCTTCTGTAATGACAAAATCAATTTCATCCATTTCAAAGAGTTTCTTGTATTGCTTAATGATAGCGTTCTTGGGTTCAGTCAAAATAGCTCTAAGTGTACCCTTATCCAACGGATTCATATAGGCTAATACAGGAAGTCTCCCAATAATTTCAGGAATCAATCCAAAGTCTTTTAAATCTTTAGGTATGATATATTTCAACAAATTATCACGTTCCCTACTATCATCACTCTTGGATGCACTAAATCCTACCGCCTGCATATTCAAACGTTTGGAAATATGTCTTTCAATACCATCAAAGGCACCACCAGCGATGAATAGGATATTCTCTGTATTTACTTCAATGAATTTCTGATCTGGGTGTTTCCTTCCTCCTTTGGGTGGTACATTAACCACTGTACCTTCCAACAACTTCAACAGTGCTTGTTGCACTCCTTCTCCACTTACATCTCTAGTAATGGAAGGGTTATCGCTTTTGCGGGCAATTTTATCAATCTCGTCAATAAAAACAATCCCGTTTTGCGCTTTCTCAACATTGTAATCAGCTGCTTGTAATAATCGGGTTAAAATGCTTTCTACATCTTCTCCTACATACCCAGCTTCTGTAAGTACCGTGGCATCTACAATAGCCAAAGGCACATTAAGCATACGTGCTACCGTTTTGGCCATCAAGGTTTTTCCTGTACCTGTCTGTCCTACAATGACAATATTACTCTTTTGTATTTCAATATCATCTTCGCTCTTAGGCTGCAGTAAACGCTTGTAATGATTGTATACTGCAACAGACATCACTTTCTTGGTATGCTCTTGTCCAATGATGTAATCATCCAAAAACTCTTTAATGGCTCTTGGCTTTTTAAGCATCATCTCCTTGGTTAATTCTGTATTGGTAGAATGCAATGCTTCTTCTACCACTATTCCATGAGCTTGCTCTATACAGCGATCACAGATATGTGCATCCAGTCCAGCAATCAATAAATTGGTTTCGGCTTTTTTACGACCACAAAACGAACATTCTAAATCTTCTTTTGCCATAACCTTAATTTTAAGGGGTATTATCCTCGGGATAATATTTCGTCTATCATTCCATATTCCAAGGCCTTGTCGGATTTCATCCAGTAATCCCGATCACTATCCTCGTATACTTTTTCAAAGGTTTGTCCACTATGTTTTGCAATAATTTGGTACAGTTCATCCTTAAGAGTTAAGATCTCACGGGCCGTAATTTCTATATCACTGGCTTGTCCTTGAGCTCCTCCCAGAGGTTGATGAATCATAACCCTAGAATGGGGTAATCCACTTCTTTTTCCTTTTTGTCCTGCACATAATAACACTGCGGCCATAGAAGCGGCCATTCCAGTACAAATAGTTGCTACATCTGGCTTAATGAATTGCATGGTGTCATAAATACCCAGCCCGGCATACACGCTACCACCTGGAGAATTAATATATATTTGGATGTCTTTGGAAGCATCTACACTTTCCAAAAACAGTAATTGTGCCTGAACAATATTGGCAACCTGGTCATTGATCCCGGTACCTAAAAAAATGATTCTATCCATCATAAGACGTGAGAACACATCAAAAATGGCAATATTCATTTGCCTTTCTTCAATAATATTGGGCGTTAGCCCAACAGGATTCATGCTACTAATGATCTGGTCGTAGTAAGTACTACTGATTCCTTGATCCTTTATTGCAAAGTCTTTAAACTCTTTTTCGTAGTTCATATAATTCTTAATCAATTTTCTAAAACAAAAAGCGTTGAATGTACCCATTCAACGCCCTAAAGATAACTATTTTATCGCTCACTTATGCGTACGCTTCTTTAATGAATTTGTCGTAGGTGACTTCCTTAGTCTTCAATTTTGCATTTTCCTTAAAAAATTGAAGGATTTTGTTGGTATTCAATTGTTCAGACAGACGTTTTACCTCATCCTGATTGCTCATTATACGAGCTACAACACCTTCTATCTCTTCCTCAGTAGGGTTCATTTGTCCAAATTGCGCCATTTGCATTTTGATCATGTTTGAAGAATAATCCTTCAGCTCTTCAAAAGTTACTTGCAGGTTATTCTCTGTACGCAATTTCCCTTCTATCAATTGGTAACGAAGTCCTTTTTCGCTTCGCTCAAATTCTTCTTTGGCCTCGTCCTCTGTCAATTGTTTTTCACCAGAAACCTGAATCCATCGTGTTAAGAATTCTGAAGGCAAATCGAATTTGGTGTTTTCAATAAGTGAATCCACCACATCATTCAATAACTTCTGATCACTTTGTTGCTCAAACTGACGCTCAGCATCTTCTTTGATCTTTTCTTTTAATTGTTCTTCTGTAGTTACCACACCTTCACCAAATAACTTATCGAACAACTCTTGGTTTAGTTCGGCCATTTCGCGTGTGTTCACTTCTTCGATCTTTAAAGTAACCTCAACGTCCAATCCATGCGCATCGTCATGAGAAACTCCCAAGAATTTTTCATTATCATGCTCATCCTTAAACAATCCTTTGGTCTTCAGTACTACTTCATCGCCAACCTTTGCACCCACCAAAGCAGAAAGTTGTTTCTTTCCTTTGATCACTTCAGTTTCAAAAGTGGTTTTGTTTTCTATTTCTTTTTCGGTCGCAGTAAAAGTTCCCGTTATTTCGTCGTCTTTGGCAACTTCTTGCTTTGAAATTAGTTTACCGTATTGTTTGCGGATGGTTTTTACTTGATTATCAAGCATCTCATTATCTGCCACCACTTTATATTGGGTCACCGCTTTCTTCTTCACATCTACATCAAACTCCGGAGCTAGTCCCAACTCAAACTCAAATGTAAAATCATCTGCATCCCAGTCAATATCGGTTTCGTTCTTTGGTAGTGGATTTCCCAATACGTCCAGTTTCTCTTCGGTCAAATACTTATGAAGGTTTTCCTGAAGTAATTTATTCACTTCTTCTACCAATACCGCTTTGCCATACTGCTTACGTACCATTCCCATTGGCACATGTCCTTTTCTGAAACCTGGGATATTGGCAGTCTTTCGGTAATTGTTTAGTACACCATCTACTTTTTCTGAATAGTCTTCTTTCGAAATCTCTACGGTAAGTACCGCATTTAAGCTATCGATGTCTTTTTTTGTAATGTTCATACGTCTTAAAAAATTTTGACCTCTAGTTTTTAGAGGGTGCAAAAGTACAATTTTTCCAAGAAGTCGACAAGCTTTTAAAAACTGAAATTCAAGGGTTTATTTTTGCTTTTCCAGCATGGAATACAAGATGGATTGTAAAAAGGAAAGCAATAGACTAAATATCAATGCCCAAAGAATCCCATCTACTGAAAAGCCTGAAATAAAATAGTCGGCTATGAGCACTACAATGGCATTGATTACCAATAAAAATAGCCCTAGCGTAATCACCGTAATAGGAAGGGTGAGCACTACAAGGATGGGCTTTACAATGGCCCTGAGCAATCCCAGCACTACAGCCACAATTAGGGCAGACACATAGCCATCTACCCCTATTCCGGGCAGGACATAGGCAAGAATCATTACGGCTACGGCCGTCAATAAAATTTTAAGGAAGGTTTTCATATTGTTGAAGATTTACATAAAGGTAATCAATCCTTTTTAATGGGTTTTCTGGCCGTTATTACAATTTCATCACTTTTTCCGTTCCCACCCCATCATGGGTTGTCACTTCCACAAACAATATCCCCGTAGGTAACTGGGCTATATGGATGCTTTGGGAGGAAGTCTTTTGCTCCAACAGCAATCTACCCAACGTATCGTATATCCGTATTTCTTGTATTGTGGAAGCCCCCGTAGCAACATGCAGAACCTCTTTTACGGGATTGGGGTAAACCTTGAGGTAATGCAATGAATTGTCTGCCACCCCCGCAATGGTGGTGTTTTCATACCAAGTCACCTTATTCTCACTTAGCAAAGCGCCTAACACATCATTGTCAGTATCCCCGTCCAGGTCCTCAGCAAACACGGAACGTATCCCGGCAGCTTCTATACCTTCAATCTGTTGGGGTGGACCAAAGGTTCCATCACCATCCGTATTTTCATACCACGAAATATTCTCTCCAAAAACCGAACTACCAGAAAGCACATCTATATCATCATCGTTGTCCAGATCCACAGCAAATACGGCACGCACAAAACCATTCCCATCTGTAATTATTTGTTCTGAACCAAAGTTTCCCAAACCATCCAAATTTTCATGCCAAGCCACCAAATTTTGTACAGGAGTCACAAATAATACATCTAAATCATTGTCCCCATCTAGATCTGACATAAAAACTTCTTCAACACCCGAATCATTGTTTGCGATAATGATTTCAGTGCTATACGTTCCTAAACCATCCAAATTCTCGAACCAGGATAGTGTTTTACCTATTCCATTGGCAGAGGTAAGTACATCCATATCATTGTCACCATCAAGATCTCCCACAAATGAATCCCGACCAGAAACTGATGATGTAATGATATTTTTTACACCGAATGTTCCAGAACCATCCAAATTCTCGAACCATGCTATAGTATCATCCTCATCTGAGGTACAAACGATATCCATGTCCGTATCTCCGTCCAAATCTGCTGCTACAGCAGTCTGGACGCCCAAAACAGTATTTGAAATGATGTTAGGGCTACCGTAGGTACCCAGTCCATCTAAATTCTCTATCCAGAGCAATTGATCATTGTCAAAAGAGGTGATGATAATATCCAGATCGGTATCACCATCCAGATCAGCCAAGTCAACTGAAAAAGACTGGCCCAACCCCGTCACTATACTATTCTGGGAACCAAAGTTGGCATTGCCATCCAGGTTTTCATACCAGACCACATCATCAAACAAAGGAACTACAACATCCAGATCAGTATCCCCATCAATATCCCCTGTTCTAACCATAAAAGCATTGGTAGCCAAATTATCTATCACTTGCTGAGATCCAAATTGTGCAAGGCCAGACATGGATACCAATAAAAACAAAAGGCTTGTATACTTTTTCATAGCAGAAGCTTTTGGAGAGCAGCAACTCCACTCCCCTAGTCAAAGTTAGTTATTTTGTTTTAAGATCACGGTTTCCTCAATGGCACCCCCACCGTGGTCCTTTTCTATTTTATAGAGCCCCGGGACTAAATCATTGATGAGGTTGGGGCTGTTTATTTCGGTGGAATCCTTGGGAGTTACCGTAATGTTGTTGTTAAACACCTCATCTTCAAACTTAATCACGACTCCCAAAGTGGCCGGGCCCGAAGCAGAATAACAGTTTCTGGGGGTGTTGTTTATTTGTTGAATACGGATGGCAAAGTTGTTTTTATGTACAATGGCATCGTAATTGGCAGGAGGGATGTCCTGTACAAAGGAGTAATTGAACAAACCCCCATTCACATACCAAAAAGAAGTATCGTTGTAATCCAATGGCGGTGGATAATCCCCATAGGGACCACAGCTTACAAATTCATAATCGAACCCGGGCTGAAAAGTAGCACCTGTTTGCGTACCAGTACTTCCATTGCTGGAATACACCCCTTTATAGGGTTCATACAAGACTTCGACCGTGGTTTGGGCCGCTGCCAACTGTCCTGCAGGATCGTAGGCAATAGACTCATGCATCCGTATTTTTTGGCCAGCCGTATAGTTTTGAAAAAATGTTAAATTATTTGGGTTGGGCGCATAGGACATATAATTTTTCACATCTTCAGGATCAATATCATATTGAAAGCCTACACAGTCTGTACCTGGCCCAAAGTAAACAAAAGTATTTTCATCCACCCACTCATAAAAATGTGAATCGCAATCCAAATCCAAGACTCCGTTGTAGCTACACCACTCAAACCTAAAATTGGGAATGGCCGGGGTATCGGTAACATAATCTCCTGCTTTAGTGGCATTGTAATTAACATTTACAGGATCTCGGGTTACATTTTCGGTACAGAAATCCTCTCCACTACAACCGCCACAATATTGTGGAACGACATGACCAGCCCACCAAGATTTATGAGTATGTTGTAAACCCAGGCAATGGCCCATTTCATGTACCATTGGGCCATCTTTGGTAAAAAAATTATAATGGGTCACTATATCTCTATAGTACAATAATGGAGCTAGTGAGCCTGGTGAGCCACCACTGGCTACATAAATATTAAAAGCATCATTCTTTTTATGGCCAGCTGCATTGGCCCATCCTACAACCCCACCCATTTCAGAACCCGTTAAATGGTAATAGGTTTCAGAGTTAACAATATCCATTCCATGATACTTAAAGAAGATTCCAAACTCATTGTAAATCCTATTCAGGTGTGCTACAGTGGTCAGGCAATGTTCTTCATCCAGTTCTAATACACCCGGGTTTCCATTTCCATCATTAATGCCCCAAAAAAATATATTGAACACGATAGGATCAAAACTATTTAAAAGGTTAACATCGGTGCTATAGGAATATATCCCTGTGGGATTAGGGTCTGGATTACCGAGTGCAGTACTATCAAAAAGGCATTCTTCGCCTATTTGTGCTGTGACAGAAGTACCTGCCATGAGTAGACAGATTAGGAAGGAAATCATTTTTATTTCCCTCCCCAAGGAAATAATTTGTTTCATATTGTGCGGTTTTAGTTGTTTAAAAGATTAAGGTACGTATTTATTTCGACACAAAAACAACACAAATATGGCACAACAACAAAGCGCCCTCCAAGGAAGGCGCTTTGTTATTTATAAATAGGGAAGTGTTTAGTTTCCTCCGTTGTTGTGTACTTGTACTGTAGGATAATTTCCTATGTCTACGGTTGGTATGTTGGCACCGTATTTACGGTTAATGGCATCAATTGCCAAATTAGCTACAAAGGCATATCCTCTTGCCGTTGGGTGTACCCCGTCCAGAGAAAAACCACCCCCGGTTACAAAGGTAGAGCTTAAAATACCGCCGTTGTAAGGAATCCCAGTGCTGGCTACTTCGGCCAGTTCTGCTCTTGCATCAATCATGATCAAGCTTCTGGCTGTTGCTAACGCTCCAATGGTTGCATTGTAAGCAGCGGTAGCAGTTGCAATGCTTTCCTGTTCGCTAGGCACCAATACAAATTGATCTTCCATAGGATAGGTAATTCCATTTACAGATAGCTGAGCGGCATCGGCTTCTGGAAGTCCAAAAGCAATTAGTTCAGCCATACGATCTGTATTTAATTGTCCAATTGCAGAGGAACTTGTTAATACCAACAAATCAGATTCATCAGCCTGTCTTGCCTGTCCGTATTGCAAACCAAAAATGGTTGCTGTAGGTAAATCCAATCCACCTGCAGCCAATGCTTGTGTTAGTTCTGTACTAATATCTGTTAATCCTTCATCTTTAACCACTACAGCACTTGGTCCTGTGGTAGAGAATTGAATGGATCTGTTAGCAACCCCTAAGGCTGCAAAGGCCTGATTTAATAATCCATAAGTAGCATTCAATGTTGGAATCTGAGGCCCAAAATCTGGATTGGTAGGATCTAACGGCGCATACGGCACTGTAGTAAAGAACGGGATGGAAGTTACATCGGGTAGATTGATTACTATACCTTCTGCTCCTCCAGCCATTAAAGCATCTAATACGGCCGTATAAGAAGCTCCAAATACGTTAGGGTCTGTAATATCATTAGGGCCGTAAGTAGATGGATCTAAATTTCCAGTTTGATCTACACCAACTCCTCCAGAAGTAGCGAACGATAGGATATCGTTATTTCCAATCCAAAGACTGAAAAAAGTAGGACTCATAGCCGCGGCATCTCCCGCAACGGTTGTTCCTGCACTTGTTGCCATACGCGCAAAATACGGATTGGCTGTTCCGGCTAAAATTCCGGAAGCATCTCCATAACCTGGAGCTACCAAGTGAAAACTTTTAGCACCGGGAACCCCCATGTTGCTGTAGGGCCCAGCTGCACTGGTGGTAACATCTGTGGTTGGATTTCCTTCCAGCCTAGCTGGGAACGGATTTCCATTGGCATCTGTAGAAAGTACAAATCTGTTTTCTGCTACTGGAGTTCCTCCCAAAAGCAATCCACCTAGATTGTCGTTCATTAAAGGTTGTGTAAAGGAATCTCCAGCACCTGCCAAGGCAAATTGCCCTGCCATAATGTTTGGATAAGAATTCTCCTGCCCAAGGATGTATAGGGCTCCGTCTGCAAATCCAGCTGTTAGGGAGTTCCCTACAGCTACATAATTGGATAGGTTTGCACTACCTGTATCGTAAAAACCGGCATCGGTTACTGAATTTTCAAATTCTGGCTCACAGCTTGCAAATCCAACAACTGCTGCCAATGCTATATATTTAAATGTGTTTTTCATCGTCTCGGTAATTTAATTACATTTTATAGGTTACACCAAGGCCCGGAACAAAGGCATTACTCTTATAGGTTCCACCAAATGGCGCAGCCACTCCATTCTCTGTATAGGCATCGTAGGATGCATCTACTTCCTTAAAGTGTAGGTAAAGGAAAGAAGCATCTATCTGGAAACGGTCGCTCAAGTTTACAGTAAGTCCTGCTGTGTACCCATTACTATCGTTACGCGGTGTTTCTGGCGCAAAGAATCCATCTTGTACAGGAGACTCATCAAAGTAATATCCAGCTCTTAGTGTAAACATTTTAGTAGCATCGTACTGTAGTCCGAAACGAACTGTAGAAGCATTCTTGTAGTTTCTTGCGTTGAAAGAATCTGGAATATTTTCATCGGCAAAGTCAATATCTAACGATTCATACACGTCCCAGAAAGTTCGGTTAAAATCGAAAGCCGCTGTCCATTTTTTACAGAACTTATAGGAAACCCCTACGGTCATTTCTGCTGGCAATGGTAAACTTGCCTTGGCCGAAGTGTCTGCAAAAGGGGTTAACGGTGAGTTTGGAATGTTTTCAAAATCAGCATCGGCTTCATCAGCTTCCAATATAATTTCTGAACGGTAATTGGCTCCAATGGTAACATTTTCACCTGCCCTAACCATTACTCCAGCGGTCCATCCCCAACTGTTTACTCCAGAAGCATCAATAGTTACTTCACTACGATTCCCTTCAATGTCGGTAAGGGTTCTGGATAGGTTTCTGTTGAAGTTTACAGAACCTGTAACGTAGATAGGTCCACCTCCAACACTCAGTACATCGTTGATTTTAAAGGAAACGGTAGGTTGCACAAAGATGGCAGCCAATTCAATATTGTTCACCAAGTGAGATCCTGCCCAATCATCCATATATTCTACCCTACTTCCATAAGGAGTATATACTCCAAGACCAAAGGCCAACCAATCATTTACTTGGTAAGAACCATACAAATAGAAAGGGGTTCCTACCGGACTATCTGTTTCGGTAGAGGATCCGGTTGCTCCATTTTGGTAAGATACGCTAGAGAACACCCCGAATCCACCCGCAGATATATTCAATTTATTCTCAAGATGCACCAATCCCGCAGGATTGAAAAATACCAATTCGCTACTGTCAATTAATGCTACCCCAGTATGCCCCATTGCCAGGGATTTATTCCCTTGAAGACTCACACGGTATCCACCAGCATACATCATTGCAGATGCAAGCATACATACAGCAAGAAAGACTAATTTCTTCATAATAATTCAGTTAAGTTTTAATTTTTGTTCAGTGTTTGACGGTAAAATGCAACATAAATATCGAAATTTATTATGCATACATAATAACCTGTTCTGCAATTTTATAAAAATTATATCTCTTTTTGTAAGAAATTCGCAATAATTTCTAGAAAACCTGTAGGATTATCAGCATGTAACCAATGACCCGCTCCTTCCACTGTAGCCAGTTGTGCTAAAGGGAAATACTTTTTTAACAATATTTCATCATAGGATTCTATATAGCTAGAATGCTCTCCTTTCACGAACAAGGTAGGGCTTTTATATTGTTTATCTTCAGGAAGGGCCTTCCCTATTTCTGTATTTTTTTCGGTAAGAACTTTCAAATTCATCCGCAATCCCAGCTGTCCTTTTTCTTTCCAGTACAGGTTTTTAAGCAAAAACATCCGTGTTCCCATGTCCTTAATATAAAGCGACAACTCTTCATCTGCCATACCACGGGTCTTAATTTTATTGAAATCCAGCAATCCCAAGGCTTTCAATATCTCATGATGGTGCTGCGGATAGCTTTTAGGGGCAATATCTGCTACTACTAATTGGGAAACCCTGCTTTCATATTTTGTAGCAAACTCCATAGCGGTTTTTCCACCCATAGAATGTCCTAGCAAGATGATTTCTTCCAGCCCATGAAAATCACAATACCGAAGAAGGTCATCTGCCATGATTTGGTATGAAAAGTCATCACTATGGAAGCTTCTGCCATGATTACGTTGATCTACCAAATGAACAGCATAGCCCATCTCAGCAAATTTTTTACCCAAGGTTTTCCAATTATCACTCATACCCAAAAACCCGTGTAAAACAACAAATGGGTATCCTTCTCCTATGATTTGTGAATGCAAGATCATTTACGCAAGTTTTTGAAGGTATTCTTTAACCACAGGCTCCAAACCTTGATAGAGCGCCTCACAAATAAGTGCATGCCCAATGGACACTTCCAGTAAATGCGGTACATTTTCCTTAAAAAACCGAATGTTCTGAAGTGATAAATCATGTCCTGCATTAATTCCCAACCCCATTTCATGGGCTCTTACAGCACATTGGGAATAGGGAACAACAGCCGCTTCATTTCCCAAGGCGTACTCATGTGCGTATGCTTCGGTATACAATTCTATTCTATCGGTTCCCGTACCAGCAGCCCCTTCGATCATGGCTAATTCGGGATCTACAAAAATTGAAGTCCGGATTCCATTTCGCTTGCATTCGGAAATTATTTCAGAAAGATAATCTTTGTGTTTTACAGTATCCCAACCTGCATTAGATGTGATTGCATCAACAGCATCCGGCACCAAAGTCACTTGCGTAGGTTTAATTTCTAGTACCATATCCAGAAATTTATCGATAGGGTTGCCTTCAATATTATATTCGGTAGTTACTACAGATTTTAAATCATAGGCATCCTGATATCGAATATGTCGCTCATCGGGTCTGGGATGTACTGTGATCCCTTGTCCTCCGAATTTTTGAATATCCTTTGCTGCTTGAACAACGTCTGGCATAGAACCACCTCTAGCATTGCGCAAAGTGGCTATTTTATTGATGTTTACACTAAGTTTTGTCATGGTTGTATTGAAAAAGACAAAAATACGAAGATGCACCTCGGTTTTGCATCTTTATTTTAAGTAATTTGCATAAAATTTAATACGTGAATACTCAGGATTACATCATAAATGACATCAAAGCTTTCGAGATAACTTCCTTGATATCTGAAGTGCAAACTACTTTTAATAATTTAACGTATTCCCACATCCCTGTGGCCAAAGATGGTGTCTTTGTTGGATGTTTAAGTGAAACAGATGCACATTGTTTTGAGAGTTCCAAAAGCTTGGATGAATACCAATATGCCTTAGAGCCTTTTCACGTTAAGAAGAAGACACATTTTCTGGATATTTTAGAAGCTTTTGCCCTTCACGGAAGTAATATCATGCCTGTTTTAAATGAGGACAATACGTATATTGGATATTATGAATTGAGTGATATCATGGCACTTTTTAACGATACTCCTTTCCTAAGTGAAACTGGAGGTATTATTGTCGTGGAAAAAGGAATTCAGGACTATTCTTTTAGTGAGATCTGCCAAATAGTGGAAACCAATGATGGAAAGGTATTGGGTGTCTTTGTTTCGAAATTAGCCAATGATCTCATTCAGGCCACTATAAAAATTGGACATTCTGGAATGAACTCCATCGTACAGACTTATAGAAGATATGGCTACAATGTGATTTCTGAACATGAAGAGGACAAAATGCTGAAAGACCTTCAAGAGCGTTCCAATTACTTGAATAAATACCTAAATATGTAAGTATGAAAATTGGTATTTACGGACAATTTTATCACGAACACTCTGAGGTATACATCCAACTCATCTTGGATGCTCTTCGCAATTATGATGCGGAGGTTTTTATTGAAGCTAATTTTCTAAAAATTCTAAAAGTTCACAAAGGGATTTCAGATGATGTGCTATCTATGGGAACTTTTGAAGAGCTGGATAGTTCTTACAATCTGTTTTTTAGTATTGGTGGTGACGGAACTATTCTGCGATCGGTCACGTTTGTAAGGGATTTAGGAATTCCTATTGTAGGTATTAATAGCGGAAGACTTGGTTTTCTGGCAACGATTCAGAAAGAGAATGTCACCGAAAGCATTCAGCGCATCCTTGAAGGCAACTACACTATTTCGGAACGGGCGTTACTATCGGTTTCTACAGATCCTGTACATCCAGATTTACAATCGCTTGATTTTGCTTTGAATGAAATTGCAGTAAACAGAAAGAATACAACCTCCATGATTAAGGTAGAAACACACCTTAACAATGAATACCTTACTTCTTATTGGAGTGACGGACTCATTGTGGCGACGCCTACCGGTTCTACCGGATATTCACTAAGTTGCGGAGGCCCTGTTATAGATCCTAGCACAAATAGTATCATACTAACTCCCATTGCCCCACACAATCTAAATGCGCGCCCATTTGTAATTCCAGATGATTGCACGGTCACCTTAAAAGTTTCAGGACGGGAAGAAAGCTATCTTATTTCCTTAGACTCCAGAATTGCGACACTTCAAAACAATACAATTATTACCATACGAAAATCACCATTTACAATAAAACTAGTACAGCTGCCAGATGAAAGCTTTGTAAAAACTCTTCGGAAAAAATTACTGTGGGGTGAAGACAAACGAAATTAGACAATAAAAAACTTTAAAACTTGTTAATCAACTGAGACAAATTTGCTTAAAATACAGAGAAGCAAAGTTAATTAGTATATTTGCAAACTTTTAAGGGATATGAGGTATTTAGCGATAGCTATTTTATTAATTTCGTTTGTTTTCGAAGGTCATGCACAGACGTATGAGATAGGAGGTTTCCTTGGTGGTTCTAATTATATTGGGGACGTAGGAAAAACCAATTATGTTGCGCCAAACGATCTTGCTTTTGGAGGCATCTTTAAATGGAACCGAAGTGCCAGACACTCCTTTCGGGGATCGTTGATTGTTGCTGGCATCAAAGGAGATGATCTGGATTCAAGTGAAGAACGTAGAAAACAACGTGGATATGAGTTTCAAAATACCATTGTTGAACTCTCTGTAGGATTAGAATATACTTTTTGGGAATTTAGCATGTACAGTGGTCGCCCCCAATCCACACCTTATCTGTATACTGGGCTAACATATACTTTTTATGATGCTCTATACAAAAGAAGAGGTAGTGATGTTTTTGTAAAGTATGATGGTGCTGGTACTCCAGCTATCCCAATGGCAATAGGATTTAAAACTTCTGTTTTGGGAAAGTTTGTTTTAGGCATAGAAATTGGTGCTAGATATACATTCACAGACAATTTGGATGGGAGCAGCCCTGATATAGAAGGGAGTGAATTACTCCAATTTGGAAATACAAATAGTGATGACTGGTATGTTTTCACAGGAGTTACCCTAACATATACTTTTGGAAGAAGGCCCTGTTACTGCAATTTTTAAAAATGACGCTTGAAGATAACATAGACAAAAACAGACTTCCACAGCACTTAGCCGTGATCATGGATGGTAATGGCAGATGGGCAAAAAAGAAAGGGTTGTTTAGGTCTATGGGGCATGAAAACGGAACTAAAGCTGTCCGTGAAATTGTAGAGGCTTGCGCAAAACTCCCAATACCCTATCTTACCCTCTATGCTTTTTCTACTGAAAATTGGAATCGTCCAAAACTAGAAGTAGAAACTCTAATGAGATTATTGGTCTCTTCTCTCAAGAAAGAAATTAACACTCTGTTAGAAAACAACATTAAGCTTAATGCCATTGGCAGTTTAGAGTCACTTCCTAAGAGAGCACGTGCCGAGTTAATGGACGTTATGGAACGAACCAAAACCAATACTCGCATGACACTTACCCTAGCTCTAAGCTATGGTTCTAGGGAGGAAATCACAAAAACTATTAAAGAGATTAGCCTTAAAGTTAAAAATAACCTAATTTCGCCGTCGGATATTGACGAATCGATGATAAATAATCATCTTTACACGCATGATTTGCCAGATGTTGATCTATTGATTAGGACTAGTGGCGAACATCGTATAAGTAACTTTTTATTATGGCAAATCGCATATGCTGAGTTGTATTTTACAGAAACTCTATGGCCGGATTTTAGAAAAGATGATCTTTTCGAAGCCATTTTAAATTATCAAAACAGAGAAAGAAGATTTGGAAAGACGAGTGAACAACTTAACCCATAGCGCCTCCACCTTTTTTTACCGAAACCTATGTTGTGCTATATTGGCTACAATATTATCGGTATGGAGCCTTACCGCACAGCAGAAAGAATTGGATTCGGGTATTAAGTACACCATCAAGAGCATTAAGGTTACCGGAGCACAAAGTTTTAATGAAAATACGGTTATCGCCTTTACAGGTCTTAAAGTAGGTGATAGAGTATACATCCCTGGAGAAAAGCTAAGTAATGTAACCAAAAAATTATGGGAGCAAAATCTATTTAGTGACATTGCATTTTATGTTACCAATATAGATGGGAATAGTGTGGACTTAGAACTCTACATTGTAGAATTACCCAAAATGAATGAGGTTACCGTTGAGGGTATTCGAAAAGGAAAAGCAAAAGAGGTTATTGAAGACAATGATTTAACCAAGGGGGCAAAAATCACCAAAAACCTCATTACTACCACCAAGAATTACATAAAAAACAAATATAGGGACCAAGGGTACCTCAATACAAATGTCGTTTTTAGTACCACTCCCCATAGAGATTCAACAGGAACCGAGGTTGGTAAAAACGTAAAGATTATCATAGATAGAGGAGAAAGAGTTAAAATATCTTCTATTGAATTTGAAGGCAATAAGGATATCAAGGATAAAAAACTTAGAAGGTTCCTTAAAAACACCAAACAAAAAAATCCGATCAGAATCTTTAAAAGATCGAAGTATACGGAAGATGGCTTTGAAGAAGACAAAGAAAATTTGGTAAAAAAGTATGCCGAAATTGGCTACCGGGATGCTCGAGTCTTAAGTGACTCACTTATTGTTGAAGATGACAAAACAGTATCCTTAAAACTAAATATAGAAGAAGGAAGAAAATACTACTTTGGTGATATTCGTTTCATAGGTAATAGTAAATACACCGATAATTTCCTACGTCAATATATGGGGATTCAGAAAGGAGAGGTATACAATGGAACCCTATTAAAAGAACGTATTCAAGACAATAGCGATCCTGATGCTGTTGACCTTACCAACTTATACCAAAACAACGGATACCTTGCTGTAAACATCAACCCAGTTGAGGTAGCTGTTAGAAATGACACCATCGATTTCGAAATAAGAATACTGGAAAATAAGGAGTTCTACTTCAACCATGTTACGGTTGTTGGAAATGACAAAACTAATGATCACGTTATATATCGTGAATTGCGTACACGCCCTGGACAAAAGTACAGTAAACGTAATGTTGTTAGGACAGTACGTGAATTAGGTCAGTTAGGCTTCTTCGATGCAGAGCAACTTGCTCCAGATTTTAAGCAAGTAGATCAAAACAACGGTTTGGTGGATCTTGAATATTCAGTAGTTGAAAAAGGATCCAGTCAGATAGAGCTACAAGGTGGTTATGGAGGAGGTGGTTTTGTAGGAACCCTAGGGCTTTCCTTCAACAACTTCTCTTTACGAAACATGTTTAAAAAAGATGCTTGGCAACCCGTTCCTATGGGAGATGGTCAACGACTTTCTCTTAGAGCTCAGGCTAGTAGTTTTTATCAGACATACAGTGTGTCCCTTACCGAACCATGGTTGGGAGGAAAGAAACCCGTGCAATTGAGCACTTCTTTTTCACATACCATTCAGTACTTATTCGACTTTAGTACGCGTGAACGTGATAAAGACCGAAGATTCTTAATAACCGGGGGGTCTATAGGTTTGGCAAAAAGATTGAAATGGCCAGATGATTATTTTCAATTGTCTCAAGCCGTCAGTTTTCAACACTATAACCTTAAAAACTATAATACAGGGCTCTTTACTTTTGGAGATGGGTTCTCCAATAACTTAGCATATACAATTGGATTAAGCCGAAACAGTACATCTGCCAACCCAATTTATCCAAGGTTTGGTTCACAATTTAATGTGAGCGCAAAAGTAACCTTCCCCTATTCTGCCTTTGGAAGCATTGATTATTCAGCCTTAGCAGATGAAAGACAGGACAACCAAAATATTATTAGTGATAGTAATAGTGAAGCAGGGGCAATTGTAGATGCTCAAGAGCGTATTTCAGAAATTGACCAGCAACGCTTTAAATGGCTAGAGTACTACAAAGTGAAATTTGATGCTACATGGTATACTACTATTGTTGGAGATTTGGTATTGCGTCCAAAAGCCGAATTTGGTTTCTTAGGAGCGTATAACAACGATAGAGGTATCCCTCCTTTTGAGCGTTTCTTTGTTGGAGGTGATGGTTTAGGTTCATTTAGTTTAGACGGCCGTGAGGTAATACAGCTACGGGGATATCCAAATCAATCACTTTCTACTAATGATGGAAATACCATTTACAATAAATTTTCGTTAGAATTAAGATACCCGGTTACGTTAAAGCAATTAGCGTCGATTTACGTCCTGGCATTTGCAGAAGGAGGAGCGGCTTACGACGGTTTTAGAAATTATAATCCGTTCGATATAAATAGGTCAGCTGGTGCAGGAATTCGTATATTTATGCCTGCTTTTGGTCTATTGGGTATTGATTTTGGATATGGTTTCGATCCTATTTTAGGAGGAAATCAGCGTAATGGATGGGAGACCCATTTCATCATTGGGCAACAATTTTAATTTTTGGCACGATATTTTCAAAGTAACAACCAGCAATTATGAAAACAACAAAATTCTTTTTAATCGCAATAGCACTACTGGGGAGTGTGTTTACTGCACAAGCCCAAAGAGGAGCTAGGATCGGATACATAGACATGGAGTATATCCTGGAAAGTGTACCCGATTACCAGGAAGCCTCTACACAATTGGACGGCAAAGTGCAGCGATGGAAAAAAGATATCGAAAAGCTCAACGCCGAAATTGAGCAAATGAAACTGAATCTTAGTAATGAAAGAGTTTTGTTAACTACAGAACTGATAGAAGAGCGTGAAGAGGAAATAAAAATCTTGGAAGAAGAAATGCTCACTTACCAACAAGCTCGTTTTGGGCCCAATGGTGACCTTGACATTCAAAGACGGCAATTAGTACAACCTATCCAAGATCAAGTTTTTAATATTGTTCAGGAAATCGCCGAAGCTAAGAAGTATGATTTTATTTTCGATAAATCTGCAGATATTGTCATGTTGTTTTCTGCAAAACGAAATGATATTAGCGATCAGGTTTTACGAAGAATTAATAGAGCTAACAAGCGCGAAGAAGCTAAAACCCGAAAAGAGAAAAAAGAAATTGAAGCAAGAGATGGCTTGTCAGATGAAGCAGATAAAGAAGTTACTGCCAGAGAGAAAGCTGCTGAAGAAAAGAAAGATGAGAGAACCCGATTGCTGGAAGAAAGAAAAAAGCAGAGAGACTCTGTAAGGGCTGCCAAGAAAGCCGAATTTGAAGCCAGAAGGAAACGTCTTTTAGAAGAACGTCAAAGAAGAAAAGACTCCATTCTCAATGCAAGAAATGGCGGAGGACAATAAATCCAAATAATAAAAAATCTATTTACACTTAATTTAATACAATTACAATGAAACAATTTAAATTACTATTTGTAGCTGCTGCACTTTTTGTAGGATTTACTACTGTAAATGCGCAATCTAAAGTTGCTCATATTGACACACAGGCTTTGGTGGAGGCTATGCCAGAAATGAAAGCAGCCCAAAGTCAGTTGGAAAAGCTACAAAAGACTTATGATACGGAGATCAAATCCATGCTTAAGGAATTAGATGCTAAAATGAAGCAGTATGACGGTGAGGCGCAGACCAAAACGGATGCTGAAAATGAAAAGCGTGTAATCGAAGTTCAAGGGATGCAAAAAAACATTAACGATTACAGACAAGGAGCTCTTCAGGATCTTCAGAAAAAAGAAGTAGATCTTTTTCAACCTATCTTGGAAAAAGCACGTACTGCTATCCAAAAAGTAGCAAGAGCGCAAGGAATCCAATACGTATTGGACTCAGCTACTGGTAACGGAGTGATTTTAGCTGACGGAACTGATCTTTTGAGCTCTGTAAAACAAGAACTTGGAATTTAATTGGATCATATCCTAATTAAAAAAAGACCCCATAGAAATTCTATGGGGTCTTTTTTTATATTTATGCTACCATGAAACAAAGCGCACCCATAGGTATTTTCGATTCTGGGGTTGGAGGGACTTCCATTTGGAAGGAGATCCATCATCTGCTCCCTTTCGAAAACACTATCTATTTGGCAGATAGCAAATATGCCCCTTATGGAAATCGCTCACAGGAAGAGATCGTTTCACTAAGCAAAAAAAATACAGAATACCTCCTAGATAAAGGCTGCAAGATTATTGTAGTGGCCTGTAACACGGCAACTACAAACGCCATTTCTCATTTACGCTCCCAATACGACATCCCCTTTGTTGGTATAGAACCTGCCATAAAACCGGCCGCCCTTAAAACCAAAACCCAAAGTATTGGCATTCTTGCCACTAAAGGCACCCTAGGTAGTGACTTATTTCACAAAACCGCAGAAACATTTACCAATAACATTAAACTTACCGAAGTTGTTGGTGAGGGATTGGTTCCACTCATTGAAAAGGGAAATCTCAACGACCCACTATTACATAAACTGCTAAAACAATACCTAGCACCCATGATAGAAGCTCATATAGATCATCTAGTGCTAGGATGTACACATTACCCTTACCTTATGCCTTTGTTGAGCGAAATGCTCCCAGAAGACGTTAAAATAATAGATTCAGGAACAGCCGTAGCTAGACAGACCAAATCGGTTTTGAAAAAATATGATTTATTGAATTCTAGTGAAGAAACACCTTCTCTCACTTTTTTAACCAACTCAGATGAAGCAACCCTAAAAGATCTTCTCTTCGAATATAGTAATGAGGTGGTTGTAAAAAGAGAACGATTTTAATCTTTAAACCATCCGGAATAAGTTACATAGTTTTCAGCAATACGATGGATCTCCCCTGTTAATAATGCTTCACTAATGTCTTTTACTTTTTTTGCAGGTACCCCAGCATAGATACTCCCACTTTCAACATGGGTGTTTTTGGTAACAACAGCTCCTGCAGCTATAATACTATTGCTTTCAATAATACAATCATCCATAACAATACTTCCCATACCTATAAGGACATTATCCTTTACAGTACAACCATGTACAATGGCGTTATGACCAATGGAAACATTATCACCAATATTTGTAGGGGATTTTTGATAGGTAGCGTGAATCACAGCTCCATCTTGTACGTTTACCCGGTGACCCATTTTGATATAATGAACATCTCCGCGAATTACCGCATTAAACCAAATACTACATTCATTGCCCATAACCACATCTCCAACCACCGTAGCGTTTTCTGCTACGAAACAATCTTCAGGAATCTCGGGATACTTCCCATTAACAGATTTAATAATCATCGTTTTATCCAAAATAACTCAACAAACCTTTTTTCTTGGCAGGGCTTACCATGATCTCTTTGCCATTTTTTAAGACTACACTCCCACCCTTTCCTTTTCTGTATTCTGTAATAGCATTTACATTTACCAAATACGATTTATGAACTCTGGCAAAGCCATTATCTGATAAAGTATCTTCAAAATATTTCAATGTTTTGCTTACCAATTTCTTTTTGTCACCTACAAATATCTGTGTATAATTATCATCGGCCTGACAATATAGAATATCCTCTATTTGAAGTACCTCAAAACCATGCTGAAGTGGAATCGTGATTTTGCCATTCACTGTAGCTTGTTTTGGTTTTAAAACTGTATTCTGAAGACTATTTTCTTTTTCTTTTATTTCTTTAATGTAATCTACTGCTTCAATTAGTTTGTCAATATCTATAGGTTTCAGCAAATAATACGAGGCGTGTGCATTTAAGGCATCAATAGCATAATGGTCATAAGCAGTAACAAAAACCGTTTCGAAAGTGCGATCTCCCACCTTATCCAATAAATCGAAGGCATTTCCATAAGGCATTTCTACATCTAGAAAGACCAAATCTAAATCGTGGTTTCGTATGAGAACCAAAGCTTCGTCTACATTGGCTGCTTCTCCCATCACCTGTACTTTAGGACAGTATTTCACCAAATAATTCCTTAGAATTTCCCTGCTGGTTTGTTCATCTTCAACAATAATAGCCTTTAAATTCATCTAGTCTCTCTTTAAAATTAATTTTACTCGGGTACCCACTTCGTCTTCAAAAGCATCTTCCACTAATACATCTACCTTATCCTGATACATCTCATTAAGAATAGCAATACGTTTTTTAATATTTCCCATTCCTTTGGATTTTTGTTTCTTCTGATTTTCAGTCTTTAGGTCTTTAGAGCGTTTTCTTCCAATACCATCATCAGTAATCGTAATTATAACTGTATCTCGATCCCGCTGATTAAACTCTATCACTAAACGACCCTTTTCCTCCTTATAGCGCAATCCATGCCAAACTGCATTTTCAACATAAGGTTGTAATAGCATTGGAGGAATTACAAAATCATCCAAAACCAACTTTTCATCTACAATTACCTCATAATCAAATTTGTCCTTGAATCTGAAATGTTCCAATTTTACATACAAGCGCAATAAATCGATTTCCTTGGAAAGTGGAATAAAATCCTCTTCACTGTTCTCTAATACTGAACGCATTAGTTGAGAAAATTCACTTAAATATCTATTGGCAGCACGTTCATCATTACTAGCAATAAAACTGTTTACCGAATTGAGCGCGTTGAAAATAAAATGCGGATTCATTTGAGTGCGTAATGACTTTAAAGCCAGTAAATTATTAGCATATTTTTGCTGAGTTACATTTCGTTTTTGATTATAAGCCGTTAATAACAATAATATAGCTATGGCAATGAGAGAACCAATAATCCATTGTTGAACCCTGTTGTTTTTCTCTATCAATTCTTGGTTTTCGAAAGCCAGTTGATAACGACTTTCATTCAAAACCCGCTCACTTTCCAAACTAGTGATCCTGTTTTGTTTTAAAGCAATTTCTTTATTAAATCGAGTGGCTTGAGATAGTTCTTGTTCTTTTTTAATATATAATTCATCAACAACTTTCACATAGCGCTCATAACTTGCTGCTGCCTTGTCAAAATCCCCAATATCACGATAAATCTCAGAAAGCTTCCGTGTAGCATCTTTTTGTACTACCAAATCTTCTTCTGCATCTGCCTCTGTGATACTTTTTTCTAAGAAAGGAATCGCTTCATCATACCTGTCTTGAGCTACATATGCATTGGCTATCTTATAATTTTGACGTTGTGGTGTGAGGGCACTATTTACAGCATCTTCGTCATCACCTTGATCACGTAATGTTTGTATTTCGCCCAATGCTTCCTGACGCAATTCTATTTCCTTCGCAAAATCTTGTTTCTGATTGTAAAAATCTGCCACCTTATTCTTTTCTTCCACAGCCCTTTTTCTATTTTCATTTTTTGAAAGACTCAAAGAATTACCAAAATAAGCCTCCGCTTCCTCTATAGCGCCACCTAGAGCATAGGCTTCTCCAATGTTTGAATTAAGGTCTGTAATCTTGGGAATGATCTGATGTTCATTGGCAATATCCAGTGCTTTTTGATAGTTAAAAACACTTTTTACAGCATCATTCGTAGCTTTATAATTGTCACCTAATCCTTGGTACACCTCTACCTGCTGATAATTAGAAAGCTTTAAGTTGAGTAGTTTTTTGTATTCATCTATACTTTCTTGATAATTTCCATTTTGTGTAAAGGCACGGGCCAATTTAATACGAGTATCGGCATTGGGACTGGACCTAATACTCTCTTTATAATTTGCAATGGCTAAATCTGGTAATTGCCAGTACAAATTAATATCTCCCAAAGTTTCAAAAGCAGTGGCATTTTGAGAGGATGACGCCTTTCTTCCAGTTACAGATTGTAGTCCCTTAGTTACATATTCAATACTCTTTTTAGCATCTGTCTTTAAAGTGGTCTTCGCAGAATCTATATAAACTGAAAAAAAGCCAGATCTCCCTCTTTTTTTGGAACGAGTTAGCAGTTCTGAAGCAATGGCTTTTTTAACTTCCAGTGTAATTTTTTGTTGATCTGCTATGGTATAGCGAACCGTTTCAAATTCATCACTCCTAATAACAAGCTCGTCACCCACCTTGGCATTTATTTGAAATAATCCTTCATTATTTGTAGTAGTATAGCCTTTCCCTGTCACCTCTACATTTACTTTACTTATAGGGCGGTAGGTGTCAGACTCCAATACTTGGCCCTCTAACAAAAAATCAGAAGACTCCTCATTACCCAATATCATATCCTCTTGAGAATATCCCAATTGAGAAAAAAGGAAGAATGAACAAATACTATATAGGATGATGTTTTTCATTGCCAATTTAAAACGTAAACATACATACTTTAAGGCGTTTCAAAAAATGGACTTCCCGTTTTACAGCAGCAATTTACCTCAAAAACCCTTCCGTCCCTAAAAGAAAAGACCCATTCCCTAACTCAAAAGCCTTCTTTCCTAAACGATCTTTTTTTATAAAAAAAGGTCGAATTACGTTTACGCTGAATTTAAATGAATTAGTATATGAAAACCTTACAAACTATTGCTTTGTTCTTCTCATTTATGTCAATGTATGCATGTAAAATTGATAAAGAACGTGATATAGCGCTTTATACAAACGAAGATATTTCCGAAAATGTGTCCGAACACTATATTCGAGTTGCTCTTTTATTAGATACCTCTAACAGTATGGACGGTCTAATAGATCAAGCAAAAGCACAACTTTGGGAAATTGTAAACGAACTATCCTATGCAAAGTGTAGAAACAAACAGCCCAACTTGAGAATTGCACTTTATGAGTATGGAAATGACAAATTGAATTCCAAGAGCGGTTACCTCCGAAAGATCCTCCCTTTTACCAACGATCTAGATGATGTATCTAAAGAATTGTTTTCCCTTACTACAGATGGTGGAAGTGAATATTGTGGAACTGTCATTAATGCTTCCCTAGATGAATTGGATTGGGGAAATAACGCAGATGATTTAAAGATGATATTCATTGCAGGAAACGAACCTTTTACACAAGGAAAAATCGATTATAGAGATGCGGGTAATAAAGCAAAAGAAAAAGACGTTGTCGTGAACACTATTTTTTGCGGAGACTTTGAACATGGGGTTGCCACCAAATGGCAAGATGGAGCCAAAGTTGCGTATGGAGATTATATGGCTATAAACCACGATCAGAAAACAGTTCACATTGCATCCCCTTATGATGACCTAATCCTACAGCTCAACATTCAATTAAACAGCACCTATATTCCTTATGGAAAAAGAGGTCGAACCAAGATAGCCGTTCAGGAACAACAAGACGGTAATGCCTTGGGGTATGCAAAGGAAAATGCTGTAAGCAGAGCGGTATCAAAAAGTTCTGGATTCTATAAAAATAGTTCTTGGGATTTGGTAGATGCCGAGGAAGAGAAAGATTTTAGTTATGATGACTTAGAAGAAGAAGAACTTCCCGATAATTTAAAGGGAAAAACAACTGCCGAAATAAAGGCCTTTGTAAAAAAGCAAAAAGACGAACGAGTTAGAATTCAAGGTGAAATTTCGAAATTGAATGAAAAACGAAGAACATATATTTCCAAAGAAAAGAAAGCATCTTCCAATGAATTGGAAAGTGCAATGATAGAAGCCTTAAAAAAGCAAGCGAAAAAGAAAAATTATACTTGGAACTAAAAAAAAAGCCCCTCTATGATGAGGGGCTTTTTTTATAATTATTCTTTGTTTTCTATTTACCTCTAGGACGTAACATACCATTGTATCTCATATCTTGAGACCATCTGGATATTTTACCTTCTAAGAAATTATATCCTAAAGTAATTTGGTGAAAACCACCTGTATCAAATTTCACACTACCAGATTGATGTGTATAGGTATAAGCAAACACAAATTTCTTGTAGTTAACACCAATTACTGGTGTGATAAATTGTAGTTTTTGATCCTTTATCTCGGTTCCGTCCAAAAATTCAGATCCATCAAAACTCCTTCTATAAGAAATACCACCCCAAACTCGTCCAAATTCCATTTCTCGGTATGCTTTGAAGTTAACATCTATAGATTGTTCTCCTGTTCTTTCTTTCCATTGAAATAAGAAAGAAGGCTCATAAGCCCAAATTCCGTAGCTTGTTGGAATAAAATAAGCAGAAGATATCATATAAGTTCTCTGGTTATTTGGTTCAAGATCTTCCGTAAACAAGTTTCTATTCTGAAATATTACATTCTTTGCTGTAACATGCCCTGAGAAATTTAAGAAATAATAAGACACCCCTACATCTGCATTAAAATAGGAACTACTTTGTATTATTCCAGCAACTATAGGATCAAAATCATTAGGATCAAACTGGGTTTCATCCAATCGCGATTGAATTAAACCAGCACTCAATCCAAATGACAATTGATTTAAATCTGCATTGCTTCGACCAAACCTAACATGATGAGCATAGGTTAAATACCCTCCCACTTGAGAATGGTACCCATTTTTATCGTTAAAGACGATGGCGCCAATACCAGACCTATCATTTAGCCTAGCATTAAAACTTAATGTCTGCAAATTAGGAGCTTCGTCCTGATCAAACCATTGTTGTCTCGCACTCAATCGAAGCTTATTATAGTTTGAGGCACCAGCAGTAGCTGGATGCAATAAGTAAATGTTATCTGCAAAATAATCGGTATAGGTTGGGATTCCATCCTGTGCAAAAGCAATAAATGCAGAACAAGTAAATAATAAGCTTAAGTAGGTTTTTCTAATATTCATAGTCTTTTTCTTAACGTTTTAGGGTAAAGTGTCCCGTGAACTCCTTGCTGGCCTCGTCCTCCATGTACTCGACCCTGAACCAGTAATCGCTCGATGGCAGCGGGTTGCCGTTGTAGGTACCGTCCCAACCGGGGCCCAACGGGCTGATCTGCTTCAACAGCTTCCCGAAACGGTCAAATATATAAATTTTTGCCGTAGGGTCGCCACTGGCGATCCCGATGATGTTCCAGGTGTCGTGGAAACCGTCCTGGTTCGGCGTCACAAGCCTCGGGTAATCAATGATGCCCACCTCTTCGGTAACGCTGCCGCAACCGTTCACGTCACGGATCGTAACCGTGTGCGTGCCGGGCTCCACGCCCGTAAAGATGTTGCTCTCCTGGAAGGGGCCGTCGTCCAGCTGGTACTCGTACTGGCCCTCCCCGGTGGCCGTGACCTCTATCACGTGCTCGCTGTCAAAGGCATTGCTCGTAACATCCACGGTGTACTCCTGGGGTGGCGAGGAAAGGATGACCGTGGTAGCTGCAACCGTGCTGCAACCGGTCTCCATGTCCGTCACCCGGACCTCGTAGCCCCCGCCCTCAAGGGCAACGATGGAGGGTTCCACCGCGTTGGGCTGCAACACCCCGTTGATGGTCCATGCGAATATATAGAGCGAGGCGTCCAGGCCCGTATCGATCAGCGGCGGGGATGGGTCCCCATCCTCCTCGGGGATCGCAACGCCGTTGTCAACGCACAGGCGGTACTCTTCCTCCAGCTGCACCACCGGGGGCTGCACCACGCTCAGCAGCACCTCCACCACGGCGAAGCACGCGTCCCCGTCAGCCGGGTCGGCCTCGTTGGTCACACGGGCATAGATGACCTGTGGGTTCACAACGTTGTTGTATACGTTCGGGAGCGGGTCGGTGCCCGATTCCGCGTTCTCAAGGGTCTCATGGTAGGTCAGCACGTAGATTGCCGGGTCCTGACCGTTCAGGATTTCATCGCGCAGGGCGTCAGCCTCAGCATCCAGGTCCGTCGGGTTGGCAGGGTCGCTGATCAGGGTGAAGGCACCCACACCGTCGTTCTCCCCAAAATTGTCGCATATCTCGTAAGGCAGCGCGGGCGCATTGGCCGCAGCGGCCTCCTTGACCTCAAGGTCAAAGCTCAGGCTCGCCTCACCGGTCACAGGGTCCTCTTCACTGGCCCTGAAACAGCCCGTGCCGCTGTCCGTGACCCTCACGAAGATCGGCTGTGGGTTCACCGTGTTTGGAAAGGCGGTTGGATCCAGTATCGGAGCAATGCCCGTCTGGGCATCCGTTAGGCTCCTGTAATAGGTCACCGTGAACAGCAGGGGGTCCTGACCGTTCAGCGCATCGGCATCTCGCTCCGTGAGGTCGAACACCGCGATGTCATCCGCCGCGAACTCGCAGGCCACCAGGTCGGGGATATCCGCACTGCCGTCGGGCAGTGGGTTCACAAGCAGTTCCAGCTCCACTATGGTAAAGCAGGGAAGCTCCCCGGGGGGGACGTCCCTGGTCACACGGGCGTAAACTATCTGTGACCCGGGGGTCGTGTTCTCATAGATTGTTGGATCCACGATCGCATCCAGTGGGTCGCCAAGCTCGGCAAGTGCCAGGTCTTCATAATACAGGACGCCCACACCGGGTTCACCGTTGATGATCTCCGCATCCTTCTGCGTCAGGTCGAATATGGAAAGCCCGTCGCTGTCATCGATATCTACCGTTGGGTCCCCATCGCCGTCGCATATCTGCAATGGCTGGGGTGTGGAGGGCGTCGGGTTGGGCAGTACCCTAAGGGTAAGGTCCGTGCGGGCCTCACAGCCGGGGCCGGTGAACACCGTCACGAAAATGTCCTGTGGGTTTATGGAGGCCCCCGTAATGGGGTCCATGTTCTGGTGCGCGGTCGGGTCCGCTATGGCGTTGCCGCTGTCCTGGTCCGCCACGCTCAGGTAATAGGATACCGAGTAGCTGTCGTCGCCACCGGTGATCGCCAAGTTGTTCAGTGTAAGGTCGAAGGTGGAGATCCCGTCGTCCGGGGTACTGCCGTTCTCCTCGTCGTCGCACTCGGCCATCTCGAAGGGGCCCGTGCCCAGTACGGGGAGCGGGTTCACCACAAGCCCGAAGGGGGTCACCAGGTAACAGCCCGTAAGCGAGTTCTCCGCACGCACCCAGATCGTCTGAGGGGTGCCGAGGTTCGTATAGGCATCCGGTGACGGTACCGCGTTGGTGCCGGCCTCCGCATCGGCCTCCGTCTCGTGGTAGGACACCGGGAGGAAGTCCATGGGGCTGTCCTGGGTGGAGAGCACCGCATTGTCCTGCCGGGTGAGGTCGAATACCGCAAAACCATCCGCATCGTCGTCACACTCCTCCATAGGGTCCAGGAACAGTTCCGGGTCCGGTGGGTTCGGCAACAGCTCCACACGGAGCTCCATGGGCACGATCGCAAAGCAGGGGTTGACCCCGGGGGGGACATCCCGCACCACACGGGCGTATATCGTCTGGCTGAAGGGCACTATGTTCGCATAGGGGCTCAACAGCATGTCGGCGGGGTCGCCGGCCTGTGCATCCACCAGGGTTTCATAATAGCTCACGGTAACGTCCACGTCACCGTTGATGACCTCCGCATCCTTGTCCGTCAAGAGGAAGTCCGCGAAGAAACCGTCGTTGTCGTCGTCGCAGGCGATCAGGGCCGTGGGCTCCAGTGGGGCCGGGTTCGGCTCCACGTTCAGGAAGAAGCTGTTCGATGCAGCGCAGCCTTCACCGTTGAAGGCGCTAACGAAGACCTCCTGCTGTGGGGAGGATACCGTGTTCTGGTAGGCAGTGGGGTCCGCTATGGCAACACCGGCCGCCTGATCCGCGGCGGTGGCATAGTATTCCACCACCAGGGTGTCGTCACCAAGGTTGATCAATGCAGTGTTCACCGTAAGGTCGAAGGTGGATATCCCGTCATCCGGTGTACTGCCGTTGAGCTCATCATCGCACTCGAAAAGGTCGTTGCCCACCCCGATGGTCGGGAAGGCCCCCACCACAAGGTCGAAGGGCGTTACCCTCGCACAACCGGTGACAAGGCTTTCCAGGCGCACCCAGATGGTCTCGCCCCCTGTGCTCACATAGGCATCGGCGGGGTCGATCGCGTTGGTGTTCATATCTGCGTCCACCTGCGAGGGGTGGTAGGTGATCGGCTCGAAGTCCACCGCATCCTGAGCACCGAGCACAGCCGTGTCCTGCTCTGTCAAATCGAAGACCGCCTGGCCACTGCCGTCCGTGTCGCACGAAAGGAAGGGGTCCCGGAACGTCGCATCCGGCATGTCCGGGAGCGCGATCACGTTCAGTGTCAATTCTACAATACTATAGCAGGGGACCGTCGCAGGCGGCGTGTCACGCGTGACGCGGGCATAGACCACCTGGGTGTTCGGGGTAATGTTCGTATAGGGGCTCACGATCTCCGTGCCCGCCACCGCATCGATGGCCTCCTGTAGGCCCTCGTAGTACAATACATTCACATCCGGCTCACCGTCGATGATCTCGGCGTCCCGGTCCGTCAACAAAAAACCCCCGACCAAACCGTCGTCGTCGTCATCGCAAAGCTCTAAAGCAGAAGGTGCAGTATTGGGACTAGGATTAGGCAATACTGTAAGGGTTAAGGTAATTATGCGTTTGCAATCAAATTCTGTAGTGACACGTCCGATCACCGTCTGGGGCGTAGAGGTGTTCTGGTACATGTCCGGGCCCATGATCGGGTTGTTCGCGGCCTCGTCAGCGGGGGTCTCGTACCACGTAACCACAAGCGTGTCGTCGCCGCCCGTAGCAGCAGCGTCCTGGCTCGTCAGGTCGAAGGTCGATACCTCGTCGTCCGAAGTGCTCCCGTTCAGCTCGTCGTCGCAGAGCATCATCTCGAAGGGGCCGAAGTCCTCCGGCAAAGGGTCCACGATCAGCTCCAGCTCCACGATATCGTAACAGCCGCTCGCGCCGTTGTTCGGCATCGTGCTGTTAACGTTGCCAACGACCAGTATGTAAAGTGTTTGTGGATTACCTGCGTTTAGGTAGTTATTAGGAACTGCGATCGCCAGTGAAAAGTCCGGGGCCGTAAGCGCCACGTCCCCAGCGTTGATCGCATCGGTCTCATCCTCGTAGTAGTAGATGTCGAACTCAACGGGGCTCATCCCGCCAAGCACCTCCGGCTCAACAACCGTAAGGTCGAAGAGTGTAAAGCCATCTTCAGTACCATCATCGTCGCACTTTCGAAGTGGTTCCGCCGGGGTTACCGCAACGGGGCTGTCGCGGACTTCTAAAGGAAGCTCAATCACTTCATAACAACTACTAGTCAAACTAAACACTCGTGCCCAAACACTATCATCATAGGGATCATCATTTGTATACGGAATTGTCAAGGGTAATTGATCCATATCGGCATCAATAAAAGTACCATGATAGCTTACTGCCAAATTAGGATCGCCTAACGTTAAGTCTGGATCTGCATCATTTAAAGGAAAATCTACAATTCCATCGTTATCGGAATCACATTTTATTAATGTATCTGGGTTTGAATTTACCACTATGGGAGGTGCAAATTCAACCAAAACTGAGCCTTCGGAAGTACAACTTCCTGCAAAGTCGACAATAATTTTATAGTTACCTGTGGTAGACACTTCTAGAGTTGGTCCGGTTTCAGGTGGAGAAAAGGGTACAAAGACACCAGAACCCAATGGATCTTCAAATTGCCATTCGAAAGTCGTATTTCCTGGCACATCCAAGTCTGGCACAATGGTATAAGGCTGTCCTTCACAACGTGCATTACCATCTACTACTGTAAGGTCTATACCTAAATCTACATCTCCAATATCAAAAGATCCTCCTTCTAAATAGACTGATATATCATATGCATTATCTCCTTGATCTGCAATAACCAATTTTATAGAATATGGGTTTCCAACTATTACTGGTCCCATTGCGGTCAATTCAACCGTTTGTCCATTATAATCTATCGCAGCGTCTGCAGCAATATTAAAGGGTTCGAAATTATATTTATCGAAGTATTCTGGATTAACTGCTCCACATTGTCCTGGAACATCCTCACGAATATTAGTAACTTCTATTGGTGTCGTGGTTCCTGGCAATACCGCCAAGTTTTGCACCACTCCTGTTACTTGATCTGTTAGTATAAATGCAAAGGCATCGGAAAAAGTACATTCGAAGAATTGATTATACTCTTCAGAAGCCATGATAAAATCAAAACTAATTTCTCCCACCAGAGGAACGAAATCGAATTGAATCCAAGAGGCATTATTAGTATTTACAGCTGTAGTATTAGCTTCTAGGTCTGCATCTCCTGGCCATCCGTTACCTCCATCACTCAATAGATTCACATTTCCACCAGGCACTCTAGAAACATCTCCAGAGGTTAAAACAATACCTGTTGCAAAAGGAAAATCTGAGCCATTTGCATCAAATGCAGCTATTCCATTTACATCACCAAAGTCAGATCCTGTGCTTTGTGTAAAATTTGAAACACTTGCACAAGTCCCGTTAATTAGTATGTCTTCGACTAACTGTTGTGTAGTCATGGTTTCATCTACGGTGATTTGGGAAAAGATGACACCATTGAAGAGCAAAACTAGCGGGAGTAATAGTTTCTTCATAAATAGGTTATTAAGTTGCCAAATATATTGAATACATTGGTTTTCTTTCCTAATTTTGCAAAAAAAAGCACCTAATGCCTCAATTTAACATTTCCATCCAGCCCACTAAAAACGAAAATATTGTTAAATTTATTGTAAATTCTTTCTTAACTCAAACAAATAGTTACGAATTTGGCAATATTGAAGAGGCTGCGCCTAGTCCAATTGCCCAACAATTATTTCACCTTCCATTTGTTAAAACCGTTTATATTTCACAAAACTTCATTGCTATTGAAAAATACAATATTGTGAGTTGGGAAGAGGTTCAAAAAGAGGTAGCTGAAAGTATTGAAGAATATCTGAATTCTGGGCAACCCGTAGTTCATGAGGTAGACTCTGTTAAAAAAATACCCGTAACCATCTATGCTGAGAGTACTCCCAATCCTACCGTAATGAAATTTGTTTCCAACAAACCCATTGTTGATGGTATTTTTGAATTTAAAAGCATTGATGACACACGAAATGCTCCACTAGCTCAGGCTTTATTTGGTTTTCCATTTGTAAAAGAAATTTTTATTAGTTCCAATTACGTGTCGGTCATGAAGTATGATATTGTTGAATGGCAAGAGATTTCTATGGAAGTAAGGGAGTTTATTCGTGCCTATATTGAAGAAGGCAAACCCATTTTTGATGATGCAATCTTAGATGGCCATAAAGAAGCTGCGGAAGATTCTTCAGGGGCCTCCGCAACAACCAACGAAAAACAACCCGTTACTGAAATTGAAAAAGAAATCATTTCAATTTTAGATGAGTATATTCGACCTGCAGTTGCTGGTGACGGAGGACATATTGCTTTCGACTCTTTCAATGAAGAAACCAAAACTGTTCGGGTCATTTTACAAGGTGCCTGTAGTGGCTGCCCTTCTTCTACTGTCACTTTAAAAAATGGAATAGAGACCATGCTTAGGGAAATGCTCCATGGTAAAGTAACCACAGTGGAAGCTGTAAATGGATAATTTCTACTTTTTTGTGTACTTAGGATAATATTCTGTAACTTAGAATTATTAACCTAAAGTAAAAATAACATGGCAGTACTTAAAGTGATTGAAGTATTGGCAAATTCTGACAGAAGTTGGGAAGACGCCACAAGGAATGCTGTAAAGCATGCAGGAAAAAGTATTAAAAACATACGTTCGGTTTATGTGAATGAACAAAGCGCAATAGTAAATGGGGATGATGTTACCGAGTTTCGGGTAAATGTTAAAATTACTTTCGAGGTAAGATAACTTCTCTCCAATGTTTTTATTAAATACGTTTTTGAAATCTCAAAAGCGTATTTTTGTTTTATAACACTCTTTCAATGACCAAATACATTGTTTTATCCCTGCTCATCGTTGTCACTTCTTGTAACACTTCAAAAAAAGAGAATTTGAAAAAACATCGCTACACAAATGCCCTGATTAATGAGACCAGCCCTTACTTATTGCAACATGCTCATAATCCCGTTAATTGGATGCCCTGGAATGAAACCACTTTGGAAAAAGCCAAACAGGAAGATAAATTAATGATTGTTAGCATTGGTTATGCAGCTTGCCATTGGTGTCATGTTATGGAGCGAGAAAGTTTCGAGGATTCTACTGTTGCTGCTGTGATGAACAAAGATTTTATTTCTGTAAAGGTAGATAGGGAAGAACGCCCTGATGTGGATCAGGTATATATCAATGCTGTACAACTTATGACGGGTCGTGCAGGATGGCCCCTTAACGTCATCACTTTACCCGATGGTAGGCCTGTATGGGGAGGGACATATTTCCCGAAAGAGGAATGGATACAAGCCATCGATCAGATACAAACACTTTACAAAGAAGAACCCGGAAGGCTCGATGCTTATGCTTCGCGTCTCGAAGAAGGCATAAAAAATGTAGACCTTATTACGCTTAACAACGAAGAACTTGATTTTGCAGCTTACGACACACAATCTATTATAGATTCTTGGAGCGTTCGTTTCGATACTGTTTATGGTGGATTTAGGGGAGCTCCAAAATTTATGACTCCTAGTAATTGGGAATACTTGCTTAGGCAAGCAGCTACAAATAATGACGAAAAGCTATTTCAACAAGTAACACTATCCTTGGAAAAAATGGCTTACGGTGGGGTTTACGATCATATTGGCGGAGGATTTGCCCGTTATAGCACTGATGAGAGATGGCATGTTCCTCATTTTGAAAAAATGCTCTACGACAATGCACAGTTAGTAAGCTTATACAGTCATGCTTTTTCAATCAATCAAGAACCACTTTATAAAGAAGTTGTAGAAGAAACCTTGACTTTTATTGAACGGGAAATGACCAATGAACAAGGGGCTTTTTATTCTTCTTTAGATGCTGACAGTGAAACTGATTCTGGAGAGCTTGAGGAAGGAGCATTTTACATATACTCTGAAGAAGAATTGAAATCTCAATTGAATGATGATTTTAATTTATTTGCTGCTTATTACAATGTAAATGATTTTGGAAAGTGGGAAGAAGAAGGCAAATATGTTTTAATCCGAAATCAAAACGATTCTTCCTTTGTTCAAACTCATGGTTTAACCCTAGAATCTTTGGTCCAAAAAAAGAAAGATTGGAAATCGAAATTACTGAATTATCGAAATAAACGCATTAAACCACGATTGGACGACAAAACGCTTACTTCATGGAATGGCCTTATGATTAAAGGATATGTGGATGCTTATAAAGTGTTTCAGAATCCTTCTTATCTATCAACTGCATTAAAAAGTGGGACTTTTATTCTTGAAAATCAGTTACGGGAAGATGGAGCTCTTTTTCACAGTTACAAAGATGGAAAGAGTACTATAAATGGTTATTTAGAAGATTACGCTGCTGTTATTAATGCTTTCATTGCTCTTTATGAAGTTACCTTGGATGAACAATGGCTTATAACTTCCAGAAAATTATCAGATTATGCATTTGAAAAGTTTTTTGATAGCGAAAGTGGTATGTTTTATTTTACCTCCAGTGATGATCCAGAAATTGTAACCAGGAATTTTGAATATAGAGACAATGTAATTCCGGCTTCTAATTCTATAATGGCTAAGAACTTATTTGTACTCTCCCATCATTTTGACCATAAGCAATATGCAGATGTTGCCAAACAGATGCTAAAAAATGTTGCTCGTGAAATGGAAAAATACCCAAGTGGTTTTTCTAATTGGCTTGATTTATTGGCTCATTACCAATCAGAATATTATGAAATTGTCGTCGTTGGATCAGATGCTATTCAAAAAGTATCAGAAATGAACATTCAATTTTTACCAAATTCCCTTGTTGCTGGTAGTACAAAAGCAGCAGAACTTCCTTTGCTGAAAGGACGCTTTTTGGAAGGAAAAACATTGATTTATGTGTGTGTGAATAATACCTGCAAATTACCTGTAAGCGAAACAGAAACAGCCATTAAACTGTTAAAATAGGAAGTTTATTTCGGGAAATCGTGCTTTCATAGCACAACTTCTCATTTTTTACTCATTTTTAACACCTTAAAATTTCAGATTTTATATATTCGCAGCTGCCTTTACAAAATGAACGCGCTGAGATGATTTCATGAAGTTTTCCCCCGCGTTTATAAATCATAGGTTTAAAAAGTTCGTTGAATAACTCAATAAACCTAATTTTATCATCTAAAAAAATAAATACTATGAAAAAACAATTGGCAATTCTTGCTTTCTCACTTTTCCTAGTTGGCTCCAGCTCTGTATTTGGACAAATGGCTTCAGATGAGCAGTCTCCAACTCAATATGTTTCTAACACACCTATTAAGGCCTACGCCTCTACCGAGCGTATTTCTGGTTCTCCCTACGAGAATGTAGAGTTTAGAAAAGGAAATATTATCAGAGATGGAAAGGTTTTAGCCAGTGGTGTTGCAATTCGCTACAACGCCCTTAGAGATGAGATCGAAGTTAAGACCAAGATCGACGACCACAACAGAACTGCCCGTGTTATGGTGAAATCACCAGACGTTTATGCAAAAATCCTTAATAAGGTATTTGTTTATGTACCAAACAAAGAAGGACTTACTACTTCAGGTTATTTTATGGTAGTTCATGAAGGAGAGAAATTCGATTTATACAAGAAGATTACCAAAGAGTATTCAGAAGGATCTGAATCTATGTCTGGACTTACTCGTGACATCCCTGCTTTGTATAAAGAGAAACAGTTTTATTTCTTAGCTGATAAAGAAAGTGGATCTGTGAAAGCATTTCCAAAATCCAGAAATGGTAAATTCAGTATTCTTGGAAACAAGAAAAAAGAACTTAAAAAATATGCTAACGAAAATAGACTTAACATTAACAAGGAATATGCCTTGGTGAAGCTATTACGATACTATGACTCTCTATAAAAATTAGATTTCATAAAACAACTTGCTTAATTGCATAAAAACCACTTTCTAGAAAGTGGTTTTTTTATCTTTAGCCCAAATTATATTTTTCATGAAGCTTAGATTATTTTTTCTTTTTTTACTGACTACATCCTTCTTATCATTTTCTCAAACCACGCTTAGATCAGGAACTAACAATAACAGGTACAACCTTGCGAACATAAACAATTTACTTAGAATAAAATACGACTCTATTGGTGATAGAGGGGAAATAAAGGGGAGTCCATATTATAATGTGAATTTTCTTGCCGGGACTGTTTATAAAAATGAAGAAGTCTATAAAAAAGATGTGCTTCTTCGGTACAATGCATATGAAGACATCGTTGAAATAAAAGAATCTTCAGATGTTAAAACAGCTAACGTTCTCAGTAAAACAAATGGGCAAACTGTTAGAATCAACAATAGTTTTTTTGTTACCATGGTTGAACCTAACAGTAAAAAGTTAGAATATTTTCAAGTGTTGTTTGTTGGTGAAAAAATAAATTTATTCAAAAAATGGCGTAAGGTATTTAATGCCAGTCAACAAGCCAAAACGGGTATGACAAGAGATGTCCCTGCCATGTACAAGGACTCGCCCATTTACTTTAGGATGGATGCTGATTTTAATTTTATTGAAATCCCAAAATCCAAGAAGAAGTTTTTAAAATCCCTGGGAGATAAATCTGAAAGCATAAAGAAGTATATGAAAGAAAACAGGCTCAAATTGTCTAAAGATGAAGATTTCATTAAGATCATGAAATTTTACGAAACACTTTAAAACAAATCTTGATTGATAAACCAAGACCGCTATCTATTTGTATGATAGCGGTTTTTTTATACATTGTTTGCTTAACTTAACCGCATAAATTAATCTCATGAAAACTTATTTTTTCTTTCTACTCTCTTTAATTGGATTACAAACATTATACGCTCAATCTGTAAATACTGCAGAAGTAACCTCCAACTCCAATTATACACGAATGAGCTCTGTATATGTAGTGAGTGGTGCCAATGAAAATGTTGATAGGTCTGAAAATGTAAAAGGTTCCCCTTATCTATATGAAGGATATAAATTTGGGGCAATTCTGAAAAATGATGAAGTTGTTGTACAAAACGTAGCCTTGAAATACAATGTATATAACGATCTTTTCAAGGGAAAAATGAACTTGAATGTTAGTGAAGATCAAGCCCAAATCATTATCAAGTCTAAAGATTACAAAATCAAATTAGGAGATGAACTTTTTGTTGTAGGCAAAGGTGAGTCATATTATCAAGTCATTCACTCTGGAGCCAAATACAGTCTTCTTAAAAAACATTCTAAAGTTTATTATGAAAGTGTACAGGCTACTACTTCCTTAACACGGGATTCGCCTGCCAGATACAAAGATAAATTAGCTTATTACCTTGTAGATGCCAAAGGGAATTATTCAGATTTTCCAACTTCGAAGAAAAAAGTAATCAAGCTACTTGCCAATCAGCAAGATCAAATCAAAGGGTTTATTAAGAAGAACAAAATTGATGTTTCTGACGACAATGATTTAAAAAGGTTGTTCGAGTATTACGAAACGCTTTAGACTGATTTTTTTCCAGCAATGAAGTCTTTGAGATAGAAAGGTTCAAAATAGGCTACATCTTCAAAATCCGATTGCTCAAATTTACTTTGTGCCAATTGTGCCAATTCTTTAGCAGATGGTAACGCATCGGTATTAAAATTTGCATTTGGGTGTTTACAGATATTTTTAAATTTTTCTGCACCACTTCCCAAAAAAATCACTGGCCCTTTTTCCAAATAATCTGAAAAAGAAGTTTCATTAAGTATTTCTGCTTTTGTTTCTCGCACCCATTTTCGGTCGTTACCAAAAATGGCACTATATACTTCCATTCTACGGGCGTCGATCAATGGAATGTAAAACTGCCTGTCATCCTTAGCTTGACACATGAGTGATTCTAGGGTTGGGATGGAGATCAAGGGAATATCTAATGCAAAACAAAGTCCTTTAGCAGCAGAAACCCCAATACGTAATCCTGTATAAGAACCTGGTCCTTTGCTTACTGCTATGGCGTTCAGATTGCTTTTATCAATCCCTGTTTCTTTAAGGGTTTCTTCAATAAAAACATGTAATTTTTCAGCATGGGAATATCCCTTACTATTATCCTCTTTTAAAGAAAGAACGCTTCCGTTTACCGAAAGCGCCACACTACAATTAGTCGTTGCTGTTTCTATGCAAAGTATGTTAGCCATTAGTCTTCAGATTCTTCTTCTCCCTTTTTATCTTTTTTTTCATCCATTTCTTGCACCTTATCTCCTGACTCCAATCTTTTGGTCACCACATTATAAGGCCCAGTTATCACGATATCTTCTGTAGCAAGACCAGAAGTGATTTCAATATTACTATCATCCTGGATACCTGTTTCTACAACTTTTAATACGGCCTTACCATTTTGATTTACAAACACACCTTCAAATTTTTCTTCATCACCCGAGACTACACTTTTTGTTTCTGTTTTGCGGGTGGTAATGGTATCTGAAGGGAGTTTTACAACAATGGCACTAATGGGAATTCCTATTACGTTTTCTTTTTTCTCAGTAATGACGTCTACCGTTGCGGTCATTCCAGGGCGAAATGGTGAATAAAATTCTGGTTTGTCCTTTGTAAGATCTTCATAAGATTCTGGTAAAATACGAACCTTCACTTTAAAATTGGTAACCTGATCTACACTCAAGGCTGTTTCGGCTGAGTTTGCTATTTCTGTAACCAATCCTTTGAATTCCCTTTTTAAATAAGCATCGACCTCAACGATGGTAGAATCGCCTATCGCAACTTTCACAATATCATTTTCATTTACGTCTACCTCTACCTCCATATTGTTAAGGTTGGCTACGCGTACAATTTCTGTACCCGCCATTTGTGCAGTTCCTACCACTCGTTCCCCTAGCTCAACAGAAAGTTTGGATATCGTACCATCCATAGGGGCAAAAATACTTGTTCTTGTAAGGTTATCACGAGTTTGCTTAACATTGGCGGCAGCACTTTGTACATTGTAATATGCTGCTTGTTTGTTGGCTTGCGCCATTTCAAAATCAGCGACGGTACGATCCCAATCGGATTTTGAAATAACTCCTTTTTCGAATAGGGATTTATTTCTGTTATATGTGAGTTCAGCGTTTTTAAGACTGGCTTCCGTTTGCGACAATTGCGCCCTCACATTTTGCAATCCTGCTTGTGCTTGGGATAATGCGCTTTGAATTAAATCTGGATTAATCTTCACTAAAAGATCTCCTTTTTTCACCTGCTGTCCTTCCTTTACGGGCAACTCAATGATTTCTCCCGAAACTTCGGAAGAAAGAGCTACTTCTACTTCTGGTTGAATTTTACCCGTAGCTGCTACAGTTTCAATGATAGTAATGGGCTCAATCTTTGAAATTTCAACCTCTCTAACATCCCGGTTTTTGTTTTTCCCAACAAAGACCAAAGCTATCAATGCAACAATGGCCAAAAAAACAATTAGAATAATTAGAGTTCTTCTTTTCATGATTAAAATTTTAGGTCGGTAGCAGAGATACCAAAATACAATTCTAACACTTTTAATTTAAAAATGTAATCATATTTGGATCTATTCAGTTCTATTTGTGCATTATCATACCTTAATTTTGACTGACTAAAATCGAATGCATTGGTTAAACCAACATCGTAACGATCCTTCGCATATTGATAAGCTAGTTCCTGAGATTCTACTGCTTTTTGAGCAGCCTCGAATGATTTTAGCGATCCTTTGGCATCTACATAGGCTTGATATACGGTAGACTCTAGGTCTAATTTAGCCTGCTCCAAAAGGAATTCTTGTCGCTTCACGCTTACTTCACTACGCCTCACATTGTTACGGGTAGAGAAACCGTTAAAAATAGGGACATTAAGTTGAAATCCATAGGAAATACCATCGTTTAAGTACAACTGTTCTGTAAACGGTAAAGGATCTAATTCTCTTGCACCAATTACATTGGGTTGCAATCCAAAAACAGATTGTCCCGTTCCATCTACAACACCTATAGGTGCATCTGTCTGGATAACTGGATTGTCACTATCCACAATAGTTGCTATACCACTTGGAAGGTCTGACTCCCGTGTATTATAATTGAAAAAAGCATTTAACGTAGGATAATACGAAGAGCGAGCAATCTGAAGATCTTTTTCGGCCAAATCAAAATTAGCTTGTGCAATTTTCACCTCACTCCTACTTTCCTGGGCTGCTGTAATGATTTCTGCAATAGTCTTGGCAGATATTCCTTCATCAATAATATCGTAACCTTCATCTTCGATATCAAAATTTTCATAATCCTTAACGAGAAGTAATTGAGCTAGACTCACCAGTGAAATCTCAACAGAATTTTCTGCCAAGGCAATATTTTGTAATTCGGTAGCATCTGTAGCTTGGATTTCTAAAAGGTCACCTTTAGGTAGTACTCCAGCATCTACCAACTCTGTGGTTCTGGTAATCTGTTCTTTGGTAACTCCATTTTGAGAAATGGCTACTTCTAAATTGGCCTTATTGGTAAGTACCTGTAAATAAGCATTTGCCACTAATAAAGAAATATCATCTTTCATTTTAGAAAGTCCATATTCCGCAGCCAATTGAGAAATTTTGGCACGTTGCATGGTTCTCAAATTGCTTAACCCACTAAATATGTTTACCCCCGCAGTAATACTGTAGGAGGAGTTTCTAGAGGTTTGATTTTCTAAAACTCCTGTGGTAATATTTTGAGTTAACCCTGTATTCCAGGAATTAGATGCGGAACCATTAATGGATGGAAGGTAATTACCCAAAGCGTCACTCTTGGTAATATCTGCCAATTCTACATCCAACTCGTTTTGTTTTATGGAGATGTTATTCTCCATAGCGTGTTGAACACATTCCTTTAAGGTCCATTTCTTGGTTTGCGACTGTGCTGTAAAGCTCAAGCACAGAAGTAATACTATCACTACAATGTTCTTCATGATTGAATGTGGTTGTTGGATTTGTCTTTTGATTGCTGAAAGTGTTACAAAATTGCTAATAAAAAGCACTTGTTATTATTAGTTGGTTTCACTCACTATCTTAATAGGCTCTGTCTTGTTCCAGACCTTAATATTATCTTCTTCGGTGATACCAGATAAAACTTCTACATTGATTCCGTCCGAAACTCCAATCTCCACATCTTTTCTTTCGAATAGCTGATCTCCTGTCTGAACCTCAACATATGGGTCTTGTGTTACCTTATCGAATTGTAACAGCGCTTCTTTTATGGCAAAAACACTATCTCTTTTCTGAAGCACGATAGATGCATTAGCACTATATCCTGCTCTAATGAAGTAGGTTTCATCCAAATATACTTCGCCTTCTATTTTAAACTGAACGGCACCCTGCTCTTCATTACCTTTAGGAGCAACAAATTTAAGTTTGGCATCAAACTCCTTGTCCTGAATGGCTCCAAGACTTACCTTAAGTGGCATATCTATTTCAAGTTTTCCCACTTCAGCTTCATCTACCTTTCCTTCAAAAATCATTTTTCCAAGATCTGCTATGGTTGCAATAGAAGTACCTGCATTGAAGTTATTACTTTCAATTACCTGATCTCCTTCTTTTACAGGAATTTCCAAAATGGTTCCTGAAACCGTAGCTCTAATATTGGTGTTGGCGGAAGAAGAACCTCCTGCAGAACCTACTCTGATTATCTGTAAATCACTTTGGGCATTGGCAACATCTTGCCTGGCCTGATTGTAGGACAATTCAAAATTCTGAAATTCATTTAAGGAGATCACTCCTTTGTCAAACAATTGCTTGTTTCGATTGTATGCAATCTCTGCATTATTCAGTACAATTTGTGCTGTTTTAACACGTCCTCTAGAACTATTCAATGATTGTTCATTAGGAACCACTTTTACCTTTGCAATAAGGTCTCCTGCTTTTATCTTATCTCCCTCTTCTACAAAAATTTGGTCTATAATTCCTGAAATCTGCGGCTTAATTTCTACTTCATCTTCTGGAATCACTTTCCCAGTAGCTACCGTCTTCTCTTCAATAGTAGTATAAAATGCTTGCTCCGTAGTATAGGTGATAGGAGACTTACTGTTGGAATTGAGAATGTACATCCCGGCAAATATGACGCCCAAAATGAATATAACAATCAGTAAAATTTTAAAAAACTTTTTCATTGTTCGGTATAGTTATATTTAGTATTATTTTTTTATTCTTCTCTCAAAGCATCTATAGGCTTCACACTTACTGCTTTTTGGGCGGGTATAAGACCAATGACGGTCCCCAATAATGTAATTGCCACGACAGCACCAACAGCGGCTAAAATATCGACCGTTGGGTTTTTTATGGGTACATCTTCCATCCCCTGCATTATAGTATTAATGCCCCACAACACAAAAGTTCCAAAAACAAATCCGCTTACTCCAGAAACCGTAGTCAATAAAACTGACTCTAACATAATTTGCCCTCTTACTTCACTTGGGGTTGCCCCAATAGCTCTTCTCACACCAATTTCCTTGGTACGTTCTTTTACGGTAATCAATAAAATATTTCCAATCGCAATTACACCAGCAATGAGTGTGGCCAATCCTACGATATATCCTATAAGTTTTAGGCCACTTAGAAAGCCATTTACCTTGGCAACTTCTTCACCTAAATTGAAACTTCCGAAAGCTTGTGTATCTGCTTGATGTACATTGTGCATTCGCTTCAAAGTTGTTTTAATGGTTTCCTCTGTTCCAACAATATTTTTATCGGCAAAGGCGGTAATTACCATCCAAGAGATTCTATTTCCTTGATTAAATACGGTTTGAAATGTAGTAAATGGCAGGAAAATAGAGTCGTCCCCTTCAAAGCCCATTCCTGTAGGTTTATAAACCCCAACTACTTTAAAGTAAATACCATTAATCCTCACATAATCTCCTATGGCATCTTCGTCTTTATCATAAAACTGTTTGTAGATATCTTCTCCTATGACACATACCTTACGTTCGTATTTAATATCCTCGTCGTTGATAAAACGACCTCCATCAAATATTTTCTTTTTAGATACTTTATCAATGGTAGGGTAATCACCAAAAATTTTAAAAGCACCAGACTTAGATCCTCTTACAAATTGTCCAGGAGGAGTTCCCCATTGTCCTGTTACATTTCTAGGAGCGATGAATTCAATATCCGAAACTTGGGATTTTAATGCTTCTACATCGTCCAAGGTAAGTTGCATCCTTCTTCCTCGTTCAAAACCTTCGTGTGGAATGCTGGTTTGTTGTCCCCAGAGAAACATCGTATTTGTTGCAAAATCATTAAACTGACTTTTGAAACCATTATCCAATCCCTTAGCCAATCCTAACAATAACATAAAAAGAAAAACACCCCAAAAAACTCCTATTACCGTAATCACGGTTCGTAGTTTATTCTTACGAATGGTTCCGTATATTTCTTGCCAAGTATCTCTATCGAATATAAATCTCATAACTCTGGTTTTTATTCATCGCGTAAGGCAATAATGGGTTTAATTCTTGCTGCTCTTCTTGCTGGAATGTATCCTGCAAACAAACCAGCCAATATAAGCGTAACTGTAGCCGCTATTATAATTCCGGTATCCACATAGGGGTTAAGAATGAAAAAGTCTTTTAGACCATTGCCAATGGCTTTAAGTAGGACGATCCCTACCAATAAACCTAAGTATCCAGCCACCACTGTAATTAACATAGCTTCTTGCAAGATCATTGAAACAATTGATCGTGGACTGGCACCAAGCGCTTTTCTAATTCCAAGTTCTTTGGTTCTTTCTTTAACTGCAAACGTCATAATATTTCCAATCCCTATAACACCGGAAATTAAGGTTCCAATTCCTACTATAAAGATGACCAGATTAATTCCTCCTAGAATTATCATGGTTTCTTTAATATCCTCAGCAAAACTACGTACTCTAACTGCACTTTGATCTTCTGGTGCTACATTGAATTTCTTTTTAAAGTCATCCTCTATCTTTTCGGAAAAAGCAATGGCCTGTTCTGTAGACATTGACATATTGTAGGAAAGATTGATTTGATCTAAATGATCATTGTTCCCAAAAAGAAGTTGAGCCGTGGTATAAGGTAAATAGATAATCCGTTCTTCATTATCTCCTCCGCTATCTTGAAATACCCCAACAATTTTATAGGCAATCCCGTCAATCTCCAAATACTGTTCTAATGCATCCTCTTTTTTGAAAAGATCCTTTTCAACCAAACGGCCAATCACAATATTCTTGGATCGTTTATGAATATCTACTTCATTCAAATACCTACCTTTCATCATGATTGTTTTTTCTAGGTATTGATGATCTTGATTTACAGAACGAATACTGTAGCTCCCGGACTCTTTTTTATACTTGGCTGTACCACTTAAATAAACTCTAGGGGTTAAGTGCTCTACTTTGCCAATATTATTGTCCTTGATAAAGCCCATATCTTCATTCTTAAGCTGAAGTTGACGTCCTTCTTGGAAACCTTTGTGTGCTTTGGACGTTCGGCCCATTCTTACGAATATGATATTTTGGGCATCATCTACAAAACTGGTAAGAAAGCTATTATGCAAGCCATTTCCCAATCCCAATAGCACCGTGAAGATTAAAATCCCCAACGCTACGGTAAAACCAGAGAGGACAGTACGCAACTTGTTCTTTCCGATTGCTTGAAATATTTCACTCCAACGGTCTTTACTAAACATAATTGGATGCTCTTACTTGTTCTATTTTTTTATCCTCGACAATCACCCCGTCTTTTAAATGTACAATACGTTTGCACATATGGGCAATATCTTCTTCGTGGGTCACCACCAAAATGGTTTTCCCTTCGTCGTTAATAGATTGTATAATATCCATTACCTCGTATGATGTTGTAGAATCTAAGGCACCTGTAGGCTCATCAGCCAATAGCACTTTAGGTTCTGCGGCTAAAGCTCGGGCAATAGCTACACGCTGTTTTTGACCTCCTGAAAGTTCACTGGGTAAATGGGTAGCCCATTCTGCCAAACCAACCTTCTCTAGGTATCTCATAGCTTTTTCCTGACGCTCTTTCCGTTTCTTTTTTTGATAATATAATGGAAGCGCTACATTTTCTAGCGCTGACTTATAATTGATTAGGTTGAAAGACTGAAAAACGAATCCTAAGAATTTGTTTCGATATTTTGCAGCTTTGGTTTCATTAAGACCTTTAATCGCTACATTATCCAACGTATATTCTCCGCTATCAGATTCATCCAACATTCCCAAAATATTAAGCAATGTTGATTTACCAGAACCTGAAGAACCCATAATAGCAACTAGCTCTCCCTCTTCTACGGTGAAATTGATTCCTTTTAACACATGGAGGGAATTACTTCCCATTTGATAAGATTTGTGTAAGTCTTTAATTTCTATCATAATGAATATATATCCTATACAAAGTAAAACGGTTTTGACCGCTATTTTGTAAAATTCATGTTAAGACTTACAGGGCTGGTTAGTGAAAGTCTCCCCCATAAGACTGTTCACAAACAATTTCGTTACACTTTTTTATCGGAATTGTTAATTTTCTTCTTGTTGGGCCTTCTTGTGCATCCTATATATAACATAGCCTAAACCTCCTACAAGTAAATAGGGGAAAAGCATGAGGTACGCAATTCCATCGTTAATCCCTTTTGCGGTATTTCCACCTTCCTCAGTCTCCAAGACTGCTCGGCACATAGCACACTGGGCTTCTACAGGCAAAGATGCCAGTAAAAAAAGCAATAATATAACCAGATGCTTATTCTTCATATCATTAATAATACGGGGAAATCATTAGGTAAACAATAACGCCAGTAATAGCCACGTACAACCAAATTGGAAAGGTGATCTTTGCTATTTTACGGTGCATTTCAAAATTTCCGGTCAATGCCCGAACATAGGTTACTAAAACAAAGGGGATAACTCCTATGGATAGAATTATATGGCTTATAAGGATTACATAATACACATATTTAATGGCGCCTTCTCCACCATACGCTGTTGATTCTGATGTCATATGATAAGCTACATACATACCCAAAAACAGGATTGATAATAGAATACAAAATTTCATGATCCGCTCATGGTTTGCTCTATTTCCTTTTTTAATCTGTATTACTGCCAAAATCAACAAAACTGCTGTTAATCCATTTATGGAAGCATAAATTGGAGGTAAAAACGAAAGGGGCTTTACATTAGGAATTTTAATTCCAAATAATGCAGCCACTACCAGAGGAATAGCGATGGACAAAATCCATATCCAAGTATTGTATTTTTTAGTTTGTACTTGTCCCATATTATTTCAAAAGAAGTTTTATATCCTCAATTAACATCTGTATTCCTTCTGCTTCCAGACCATCATAATAAATAATCGGGTTATTATTCTCATCGTAACGAGAACGAATGTTTCCTTCTTGATCAATTAAAGCAAAATAACCACTATGCTCAAATCCTCCTACATCTTCTGCAGCTTCTCCAACATACAAATTGAAACCTTCATTAGACAATTTAAAAATAGCTTCCTTATCACCAGTCAATAAATTCCAGTTTGGATTGGTGATCCCATAATTTTCAGCATAATCGCTTAGTACTTCTGGAGTGTCATAGGCTGGATCAATACTAAAGGATGCGATTCCCAAGTTTGGGTTCCCGTAAAACTCATTCTGGATCTTAACCATGTTACGGTTCATAATGGGACATATGGATGGGCAGGTGGTGAAAAAAAACTCGGCTACGTAGACTTTCCCTTCATAGGTTTTATTGGTTATGGCTTCCCCGTTTTGATTTGTAAAACTGAAATCCAGCACCTTTCCAATGGTTGCCATTTCCTTTTCTGAATAACGATCTACAATTTTGGGTACTGCCCATATTCCAAACAATAATATGATAAACGATATTCCTATGTACGAATAATTCTTCATATCCTTATGTATCACTTAAGGTTCTTGTCTCTAAATTCATCTTTACGATCAGCATTGTATTTCTTGAGAGCCAGACGGTATTCTGCCAAAACCACTTTTATATCGTCACTCATCTTGTTATTTATTTCAGCATAATCGCTTGCATTAAATCCATATAACATTCCGTAATCTTCATCATCTTTCCTTCCTCGAAGATTTTGCTCTTTATCTATAATGAACACAGAATTTGTACTCATTGCTTTTGAAAGTGATGAGTTGGTTTTAAGCGATGAAAAAACATCTTGAATAGCTTCTGGAGATCCTATAGCAAAGCGCCAATTTTCTGGATTCTCAATTTCCCTTAGTTTTTCTTTTAGCTGTGAAGCGGTTTCTTTTTGATTTTCAGAAATAAGGGCTACAAACTGAAATTCACTGAACTGGTAGTTCTTCTTATATATTTTATGTGCCAGATTAAACGCATTGGCTTTTTTACCTTCTACATCTTCACCAAAGAACATTAAAACAGTTATTCTATCTTTTAACCCTAAAGGACCCCCATCTAAACTTTGAAATTCTGAAAGCTCATGAACTCCATAGGTCAATGTGGGTAGTTTCACAAAATTGTTCTTTCCTGTAGCAAAAAAAAGGTATACCGAAATTGGCAGTAAAAATAGAATTCCAAGTATGATGAATTTTTTAACCTGCACGTATATATTTTTTACAAAAATACGACCCAAATAGGGCTTGGGCAATAGTATTCTACATTTTTAACTCGTTTTTAAACACAAAAAAACCCTGTTTATAACAGGGTTTTACTTTATGATATCATTCAATTAAAAATTGAATTTTACGTAATTCTCTTTGTACACATCAAAAATGTAATCTCCTTCTATTAGTAATATCAGTATTAGATAGCAAATAAGAAACACTGCTGTCCACACTACTGATCTTCTTAAACCTTTGGTCTCATCACGCTGGTGCATAAAATCCCAAGTAATGTAGTATGCTTTCACAAGTGTAAGAATAATAAATATCCAGTTTAACCATTTCATTGCCAAGAAACGGTTTCCTGTAAGTATTTCAGGTTTTATAATACCCAAAACAACTTCTACAGCTGTAACAATACAAAGGAAGAAAAACACTCCCCAAATCTTGGTTACATTAGACTTAAACTTTAAAAGCCCTCTAAAAATCTCTAATTTATGTTCGTGTGCCATTTGTTTGCCTATTCAATAAAATTAAACCAGATAGAAGAAAGTAAATACAAATACCCATACTAAATCTACAAAGTGCCAATACAGCCCAACTTTCTCCACCATTTCGTAACTCTTTCTCTTTTCATAAGTACCTATAATTACATTGAAGAAAATAATACAATTAATTAGCACTCCAGAGAATACGTGAAATCCGTGAAATCCTGTAATGAAAAAGAAGAAATTAGCGAATAATGGATGACCATATTCATTGCGTTTCAAGTTAGCACCTTCAACAACCAACTTACCATCATTTACCAGTTTCGCTACAGATTCTTCCCTAGATAATACAGTAGGATGTCCATTCTCGTCTAGGTATTGGGTTCGGATCAACAAATTATCGTTTGCAAGAAAACCGGCCTTAACTTCTTCGTAAGAATAAGTTGTTCTTGTTTCTGGCTCTTTGTCATACCAAATTCCATTTTTTCTTTCGTGGGTAGCCCTATCTGTAGGTAGGTGTTCTGCAAAACTAGCAATTGCTACGCGTTCCCCATCGGTGTCCAAAAACTGAAGAATCTTTCCTCCTTTAGTTTCTACAGCACCATAATCTCCTTTAATAAATGTTGCCCATTCCCATGCTTGAGAACCTACGAATATAGCACCCCCAATAATGGTGAAGAACATATACCATATGACTTTGTTCTTTTGCATTTTATGACCTGCATCTACGGCCAATACCATAGTTACAGAAGAAAAGATAAGCACCAATGTCATGAAAGCTACATAGTACATAGGTGCAGGGACTCCATGCAAGAAAGGAACGTGTGTGAATACCTCATCGGCAATAGGCCAGGCGTCTATAAACTTAAATCTGGAAAATCCATAAGCAGCGATAAATCCAGAAAATGTCAATGCATCAGATACAATGAAAAACCACATCATCATCTTGCCATAGCTGGCATTGAGAGGACGGTTTCCCCCGCCCCAGGTTTTTCCTTCAGTACCTGTTTTAGCAACAGTAGATTCCATATAAAGATATTGGTTTATTTAGTGTGCAAAAATAAGTATAATTTTTATCTAACGAAATAGAAAAACAAAAAGAGATAAATCCATAAAAAGTCAACAAAATGCCAGAATGTAGCAGCTAGTTCTATTCCAAGGGTTTTCCCGTTATTGTACTTCTGTTTATAATGATTATAAATTACAACCAACAGTGCAATTAGGCCCGCTACAACATGAGCTATATGCACTATGGCTATTACATATATAAATGTTCCTTTAATGTTACTTGTTGGACCTGTAAAATTGATCCCCATGTCTTCTACAATCTGCACAAAGCCCTTAAACTGTAACCAAATAAACAGGATACCTAAAGAAAAAGTGGCCAATAATAGCAATAATCCTTCTCTAGATTTTTCGTTCTGAACACTTTTTTTCGCAAAATGCATCGTGATACTGCTCAATACAATGACCAATAAGCTCCAAAAAAAGGCAGGAGGAAGTTCCATATCCTGAAGCCAATCCTTTCTAGATTTACTAACAATATATGAACTGGTAAGCCCTGCAAAGCTCATTCCTAAACTCACAATCCCAAACCAAAGCATCATCTTTTTGGCCCTTCGGGTTTTCATTTCATTAGTTCCTTGTGTGTAATCTTTCATTAACGAATAAATTTATCGGCTACGTAAATAATTTGCAATAGCGTTATATAACTTACACTCACCAGCATTAACTGCCGAGCTGCCTTGTCTGTTTTTAATCGGTATAGTCTAACTGCATAATAGATCAACCAAATTCCAATTCCTAAAATAATAAATCCAGAAATTGGGGTAAGATATAACCTTCCCGTAACACCAGCTACTGGAATTAATGATGCTAACACCGTCCAAACACAGTACAAAATTACTTGAATGGCGGTTCCTTTATCTCTTTTTCCATTGGGAAGCATAAAGAAGCCACCTCGTTTATAATCGTCATACAGAAACCAGCCAATGGCCCAAAAATGAGGAAACTGCCAAAAAAATTGAACCATAAACAATGTACCTGGCTCTATCCCAAAATCATTGGTTGCAGCTACCCATCCTAACATAAATGGAATAGCTCCTGGAAATGCTCCCACAAAAACGGAAAGTGGTGTCTTGGTCTTTAATGGAGTATACAAACTCACATACATGAAAATGGAAATAGCCCCAAACATGGCTGTTTTTGGGTTTATATAGTACAATAAAGCAATCCCTATTATAGTGAGTAAGCTTGCTAGGGCAAAGGAAGTATTTACCTTCATTCTTCCTGCAGGAATAGGCCGATCCTTTGTTCTTTCCATAAGGGCATCCAAATCTTTCTCGATTATTTGATTGTAAACATTGGAAGCTCCCACCATGCAATACCCCCCTAAACACAGTAATAGCAGCGTATTAAAATCAACCCCATTTTCAACCCCCAGCAAATAACCCGCCACAGAAGAGAAGACCACACTTATAGAGAGCCGCATTTTGGTGATCTCAGTAAAATTTCTGATCGCTAGAACTGGAATGGATGTAGATTGTGTTTTGGACAAAAGTGCCTGTTTTTGAAAACGCTGCAAAGATACACCACTACCCCAATTTTTACAATATATATCTTATATTGTTACCCATGTATTTAAGCTATTTTCTTAAATTCGCCCTTATACTAAATAGATATCTTATGCGATTTACAATTTTATGGGTTTTAATTTTTGCAAGTTCTTCTATGCTAATGGCACAAGACGCAATGATTCCTGTTACAAAAGTTCAAGTCAATGACAGCATATACATGCTTAAAGGAAAGGGAGGCAATATTGGTGTTAGCTTTGGAGCCGATGGAGTTTTAGTCATCGACAGTCAATTTGCAGAAGCTAGTCCACAGGTTATCGCAGCTATTAAAGAGTTAAGTGACAAACCCATTCGTTTTCTAATAAATACGCATCATCATGGCGATCATGTAGGTGGAAACGAAAATCTAAGTAAGGAAGGAGCTGTTTTATTTGCCCATGAAAATGTAAGATCAAGAATTTTAAAGAAAGAAAACGCGCAAAACTCCAAATCTGTTGAGAAGGCATATAATGAAGGTCTAGAAAAGGCCAAAAAAGATGCTAACAGTGACGAAGAGGCCTCTGAAAGTGCAAAGCGCTATGCAGAACAAGTTGGAAAATCCTTGGAAGCAGAATACATCTCACCCATGATTACATACTCTGGTGGCTCTACATTTTATTATAATGGCGAAAAGATTATGCTATTTCATATACATAAGGCCCATACCGATGGGGACACTATGATATATTTTACCGAAAGCAATGTAATTCATACAGGTGATGCTTATATAAAAGGGAAATATCCTTTTGTAGATGTAAATAGTGGTGGTAGCATGGAAGGCTATATCAATGGATTGCAAAAGATACTAACCTTTGCCGATGAAGACACTGTTATTATCCCTGGACATGGTGATATTGCCTCTATTAAAGATGTAAAGGAAACACACTCTATGATGAAGTATCTTAAAGATCGTGTTGCCTATTATTATGTAAAAGGAAAGACTCTGGATGAAATAATTGCTTTGGACGATGTCGCAAAACCTTTTGACGACAAAGGATTTGGCGGTGGATTTATTTCCACAAGAGAGTTCATTAAAGTGTTTTTTAATGCTGCAGAAGTAAAATACGAAAACAGAAGAGGCAATTAATTAAATCTCTTTGTGATTCTGTTTAGAAATCGTTGTACCAATTAAAGAGGTCTGTACGAATTCCAAAATTAACCCATGTCGTATTATTCTTGAAAACTGTCTCTGTATCTATTTCTGGACTAAAATCTCTTATGATTAAACTCCCATATATTTTTAAATTGGTAGCAGGATTTATGAGATAGCCAGCCTGAATTTCTGCGTGGAAAAAATCTGTCGTATTTCCCTGTGCCAATTCATTTCCATCATCAGATATACGATCATCTTCGTTACCATAAATATTTCCACCATAGAATGCGCTATCTTCTGATGTATTGAATTCAAAGCCCCGTTTTGCCACAATCACCTTCGCATCACCAAATATGCGGCCATTCTGATATCTAGCAATTCCTATAAACTCAGAAAAGTTAGCTCCAAGTGTATGCGCCATAGATTGATTGTTATGGCCATAATTGAGTACCACAGAATTGTGAGCATAGGTATAAGGACGTACACGATTGTATTCGGCTTGAAGGTTTAACCCCTTCAAGCCAAAGGCATCGTAATATTTTCCGCCAATTTGATATCCAATCTTATTTTTATAACTCCCGTTTCCTCCAAAGATATCTGAAGAAGAAAATTCATCGATAATCAATTGGCTATACATATTAAATCGGTTCGTAAACTTATACTTTGCACTTAACCCAATAATAGCATTTCCTCCTCTAGATCCAGTTGAAAACTCAATAGCACGGTAAAATATAACTGGATTTAGGTAATTGAAATCGAATCCACGATCATTGTCATTTTCCCAAATAACAGATTCAAACAAACCAATATTCAATCGTTTGGTGACATTATAACTGAGGTAATGATTGGCCATATATTTAGTGCGAAACGAACCATCTGCTGTTACCTCGCTACGAACATCCCGCAATGACATCCATGTATTGGTATACTTTAACTTCCAAAAAGTAGTATTCAACTTAAAAAAAGGATACGGACTTGCGTTATCACTTAAAAACAAAGAACGGTATCCATCTCCTATGAAGTTTTTACCATGCCCTAATTGCAAATTAAAATACTTACTGGGTGTATAGGAAACATGTCCCGTTGCTATTGGATAATCATACGAATCTGTTTTGAAATTTTTTGCAATCCCTCTTCCCGGAATAATAGCAGGGTTTCCGCCATCTGGAGCACGAGCTTCTGCGAAGCGATTAAAGTAATCTGCAAAACGACCTTGACTTTCATAGACCACAGCAAAAAAATTGATTTGCTTTCCAAGCCCCCCCTGTGCGTATACTAATCTGGTATTATTGTAGGTATCTATATCAGAATCTGTGTCTTTCCCTACTTGCAAATCTACTCCGGGGTCCAAAGTGAGCCAAAAATCTTTGCCTTTGATCCTCACCATGTGTTCATTCCACCATTTCCTACCCAACCACGTGCTACGAGTTTTGGATATTTTGGCATTCTCATCGGCAAAATTGTAGTATTTGTTTACGTCAGAATACACAAATGGTTTCTGCGCTGTGTGGTTATTACTTCCTATTTGGTTAAGTGAAGGATCAAACAACCCATAATTGTGGTGTGACAATGGGATATTAATCCCGCTTGTATATTCATCATTCTCATAAGGAAATTTTTCAATAGCATCGTATTCTGGATGCTCTTCATTTCCGATAACTTCTGTCGACACATTTCCTCCATCCAAATTATCCGGTTCTTTTTGTGCCACCTCATCTACAAACATTCCCAAAGGAACGCCAAAATTAAAAGTATATTGGGTGCTGATAGGCCTCCCATTATACGTTGCAGATTCTATTTTTGGGAAGGCCTCAAAAACCCTAGTAAGTTCTTCCTTAAGTTCTGGGTACACAGCGTCGATATACAATACTTCGAAATTTCCTTCATCAGTCACTTCAAAAAGTACACCCAGTTCACCCTTATAATTTTCTTGAGATATGATTTCAGGTTCTTGAAAATTCTCAGAAATAAGTTGTCTAACTTGATTGTTGAAACAAGCTTTCAATTCACTTACATCCACATTCTCACATTCAGAAAAAACGGGATATTTTTCGAACAGGTCTTGTGAGTGAATTTGGTTACCAAAAAAGAGGAGCAGAACTAAAAGGACTGGAAATTTCTTCATCGATAAAGGGCGTTAAATTTGCCGAAAGATACGTTTTTTTAATATGCCCTTAAAAACAAAACCCGTTTCCATTACGAAACGGGTTTGCTCTATTAATATTCTGCTTTAAAGAGTATTGGCATTCTATATATGACTGGTACATTCTCATTAAGATCCTTTGCAGGTTTCATCTTAGGAAGTTTAGACATTACGTTGGTAGCCTCTTTCTCAAGATCATCCTCTTTAGATCTTGCAACGATGTCCACCACATTTCCATTAGCATCGATTGTAAACTGAACATTGATCCGTAATACCTGTCCTGCATATTTCACAGAATACTTATCGGTATCAAATTTCCTTCCTACAAATGCCCTGATCTTAGAGGAAAGGCAATCCAGCTTGGATTTATTGTCTGAAATGCCTTCACACCCTGGAAATGTAGGTACCATATCTACCGTATTCACATTTCGTAAAACAGGTGGCTTGGGTGTTTCTTTAACCACATTTGTCTTAGGAACCATAGGGGCATCATCGGGTTCAGAATCCCCAGTCTTCGTTTCTGGTGTTGGGGTGTCATTATCCACAGTTTTGAATGTAGAAACCAATGTTACTTTCTGAATTTTAGGTCTTGGCTCATCAAAAATTTCCACTTTTTTGGGAGTTTTGGGTTGATCAATGATGATGTTCATTATCTGAACTTCATCCAAGGAGCGATCTACCCGAGCATACCCAAATTCTTTTGCTTGGACTTCCCAATTCATTTCCATGACTACCAATGTAAGTAGTAGTGTAATTACAAGCCCTATTTGAAAAAACAGGGTAGAGTTCCAGCGAATGTTAATTCGCTTTTTTTGTTCTCTTTTTGACAGTACCTTTGTTTCGGCACCGTCCGAATTTTTAATAGATGGTAACATAGTGTTTATATTTAAGAGTTATAATAACTAGTTACACAAGGGTTGTGCCAAAAAAGAACCGCCTCCCAATGGGAGGCGGTTTATTATATGGTAAAAATCCTTTTTTTAGTTTTCTACTTGGAAAAGAATAGGTAATGCATACAATACACCTACTGATTTTCCACGTTGTCTACCAGGAGTCATCTTAGGTAAAGACTTCACTACCTTGATAGCTTCTTGCTCTAGTCTTGGGTGTGGAGCACGTGCTCTTACGTTTACAACGTTTCCATTTCTATCTATTTTAAATTGAACAGAAATACGCTGTCTTCCTTCCAATCCTAAATCATTTGCCAATTCTGTATCGAATTTCTTCTGTACAAACTTTTGTACTTTTTCAGACATACATTTCTTTTTCGCCTCATTGTTCCCTGCTTTTTCACAACCAGGATAAATTGGCACATTTTCAATTACCGCAAAAGGTACATCAGCAATTTCTTCTTCTTCTACTTCTTCAATTTCTTCAATCTCTACGATCTCTTCTTCCTGATTAGTTTCTGTAGACTCTATAATGGTTTCTTCTACTTCTTCTTCATCCTCCACTACTTCGATCACTTCTGGAGCTGGTGGCGGTGGCGGTGGCGGTGGTGGCGGTGTAATGGTTTGGGTAATTGGAATTTCTTCTTCCAGGTCATCACCTACATCCAGAACATCTCCAGCCAGATTGCTCTTATCGTATGTTTTCCATTCCAAAGCGGTAACAGAAATTAGTAACATTAATGCCAACCCTGCATAGAGGAATATTGAACTCCATCTGTTCAGGTCTGCTTTAGGATTTTTCTTAGGTTCCATAATAGAGTATTTATATAGTTGCTAAAATATGTAAAAGGATTTGTTTTTTAAAATGAAACTTAAGTTTTAAGACTAATTCTTTTTTTCAACTTAAAAAAAACGAAACATGCTATAAGAATACCTATTGCATCTGCTATAACATCCCAAACATCTGCGCTTCGTGTTTCAAAAAACCTTTCCTGTAATGCCTCAATTACTATGCCATAGATAAGCGCCCAAAACGAAACCCATAACATATTGTTTTTTACAAACCATTTATTAAACATGGTTGCAAGGAGCCAGAGAAGGGTAAGCATGAAAAAGACCACAACATGCGCCCATTTATCTCCAAACTTAACAGCTACCTTAGGAATATCCCTTACGGGTAATAAAAATAAAACGGTTATTACCGATGTGTAAAATAAGCTCGCATAAAAAAGGGGCCTAGGCCCCAATAATTTCTTTATAAGCTGCATCGTCCAAAAGTTCTTCAACTTCTTCGGGGTTTGACATTTTAATCTTTATCATCCATCCATCACCATAGGGGTCCGAATTTACCTTTTCAGGCTCGGATTCTAAATCTTCATTGAATTCGACCACTTCACCAGATAAAGGCATAAATAGATCGGATACTGTTTTTACTGCTTCTACAGTTCCAAAAACCTCTTCTCTGTCCAAGCTCTCGTCCAATGTCTCTACTTCTACGTATACGATATCTCCTAATTCGCCTTGAGCAAAATCGGTAATCCCAACAGTAGCAACATCGCCATCCACTTTTATCCATTCGTGGTCTTTGGTGTATTTTAAATCTGAAGGTATGTTCATGATTGTTTAAATTATTATTGAGTTTGTTATTTAGTTTCCAAAATTGTAGCGAAGTGTCAATCCACTTCTTATGGTTGTTTGTGGGAATGCAGTAGAAATTGCATACTCCGAGAATGTATGGTCGTAATAGAACAATGCCGTTAAGTTCTTACTTAAAGCATAATCTGCAGAGAACTGAAGCCCGTAAATGGTTTGTCCTGCAGTAACCTGGTTATTGTTTATGTCAAGATATCTGATAACTGTCTTGTTATCCCTTACAGACATATCTAACTTAAAATTAAGATCACTGGTTATAACTTTCTTTTTACCTCCAAAATTAGTTCCGATCTTAAGGTCTTTAACTCGATAACCAAGCCCTAATATCAATTCATTTCCAATAATTTCAGTCAAAAGATTATTAGCAAAACTTAAAGACAAAGCTCTGTCCTTTCTATACTCTGCCAAAATCTTAACGGAGTTCTGCATTTCAAAGTCAATACGTACCAATGGAGAGAATTGCTCTGTTAGGTTCACATTGCTTAAGAAAGTTTCACTTTTAAAGTTCCCCGCTTGATCTAAAGCAGTAGGATCATTTCTATCATAATCCAAATTGGTTTGGAATTGGTTCACAGTATACGAAGATCTATATCCATGTTGGATGGAGAATCGTTTGAAATTCTTTTTGAACCATTTAATTTTCATAAATCCAGTATACTTAAGATCCCAGTTAGGCAATGGGAAATCCCTAAATAATCCTGTCTTTTCTTTGGACACATCACTTCCCTTATAAGCTGATATGAATGAGGTTAGCAATACATTTTGGCTTGTAGGACCAAAACCAACAGGGAAGCCCGTATCTTCATCGATAGCATACTGATATACAGATGGGTTTTCTGCTGCAAAACTTCTTGCCAAACGGTCGGCAACAGTAAATCGATTACTACGGAAGTCATTAAAGGCATCACTACCATTTTCATCACTTTTACCAAACGCAGTCTTTATAAGAACCGTAGAGATATTGAAGTTTCCAAATGTATTTGGTGTTAAAGAGCGATACAAACCGTCTTCTATAATATAATTCTCTGCGTAATTTTCAGAATATGTACGATTACCATTAATATCGATCTTAAGATCTGGAATCAATTCAATATTGGCTTGATAATCCAATTGACGACTTTCTACTTCTGTGTACTGCTCATTAAATTCTGGGTACAAGGTTAGCCACCCTTTTCTTGCAGCCAAGTCCCTAATTTCTGCTTGACTACCAAATACAAATCCAGTAGTTGGTCTTAAAGAACCTGCAAATCCAATAGAAGGTGTATACCCCGGAAGGAAAATACCGTTATTTTCTTGGTAGTTAATACCTACTTTCTTCACTGCAGTAACCAACCCAATTAAGGAATTTAATGCTTTATCTCCTCCGCTCAAGGAACTTGATGATCCAGCTCCAGCACCTCCTGAGTTGTTACCTACAGCTTCCCTATTTCTACGGGCAATACGATCGCTCTTACTCTCTGTTCCCTTATCTTCCAATTTAGTGTTGTCCTTGCCGTCTTTTCCACCACCTTTACTATCATCTCCAGAGCCACCTCTGCTATCGCCCCCACGTTCATTTCCACTTCCTCTACCATTTCTACCATCACGATTCCTTCTTGTACTCTTCTTTATTTTGGTAAGACCCACATAACGATAGAAATTCTTAAGGTCGAATGTAGAATTGATACGGTGTGTACTTGCATTCTGTACAGAATTACCCAAATCGTAAACAATAGGATCTCCAGTTTCCTGAGGAATCACAACATTACTAAAAAGGTCACTTCCGTCCTGCCATTGGTAATCTCCTTGGTAACTATAGGTAGCTCGTATCCACTTCAAGAATGGGAACTTCTGTGTTGGGAGATCATAATTTATCTGCAACGATTGGAAATGCTGGTTTGGATCTCCTACATCGAAAAATCCATCCCATATCCCTACGGAATTATCTGTAACATAATTTATATTCCCGTCCTCTTGTTGCTCTGGATTAATGTAATTAGTTACAATACGGTTGTTGGCTGCATTAAAATTGAAACGAAGTGATTTCGTTAGGTTATAATTAATGGCGTATTGCCAATCAAACAAGAAATTACGTTGATATAAGGTAGGAATACCAATATTTCCTGGAAGCAAATTAAGCTCTCTGAACTTTTGTTCATTATACTGTCTTACAATATTGGAACTAACCGATATATTAGATGGAAGCGGATTGAAGTTTAGATCCTTCAAAAACTGCCAATACTTACTTCTAAAGATAGAATCATTTTTCTTGAAAGGCTCAATAGATTTTTGAGGGAAACTATAATCATAGGTTCCTCCTACACGTACATTCTGATCTAATGACTCTTCAATTTCAAAATCATTATGGTCTACCTGATTGTATGAATATGAAAAAGTGAAGTTCTCAATATCATAGGGCATCGGTTTCTTATCACCCGTTCTTTCTTTACGAACCCCAATAAAATTAATACTTTGTCTTTTCGTGTAATCTACAGCTTGGTCTTTATAGGCATCTTTAAGATTTTCATCTGTTTCGTTATCTATACGAGTATCCAGTTCAATATCTTGTAACTCCGGATCAAATTTCGGGGTTATAAACTCTTCGCCAATTCCATAATTGAACGGAAGATTAATTCCCCATTTTTTAGGTAATAACTGACCTAAATTGAAATTGGTAACCACATCATACAAACGAGTATCTTCTAAACTACGTTGGTTAGGGCCTTGATCTATAGAACCAAACCCAATGGTACTAATACTTCCTGTAGCGCTTACATTTGCAAAGTCTGCAAAATTGGCATCTACATTGGCAACAGCTGCCCATCCTCCTTTATTATCTAATTCAGAAAGTCTTAATTCGTTAAACCAAGCCTCTCCACAAAGATTTGAATTGGTTCGGTTACGAAGACCGATCATGATGACACGAACATTTCCAAAACTTGGATTTCCTTTAATACCAAATCTAAATTTCTCATCAGCATCTATGGTTCCTGCTGCTGCATAACGTACTCCTGCTGCATCTTCTGGAAGTAATCCTTCCTGAGCAGAACTTACTGCTATACTTTTCAGTTCCTGAAGTGCTGACAATGGAATTTCTAATCGGTTTTCACTTGGCCAAACCGTTTCGGCATCTGCATCTGTTGGGTTTGCCAAATTAGGAGATACTTTTAATGGAATTTCTACTTCATAGAAACTGGTATTAAGGTCAGTTCCCAAACGAATGAAAGCATACATCTCATCATCTGCCAATGGAATTCCAGAATCTTCATTGGCCTCCGCATGAACAAACATCTCTAGATTTTTGTATTGACGCATGTCTACATTGAAATTCTTGTAAACCGCTCTTGCATCCTCAGGTTCCAATTCACATACACGAAGTGCCAGTGATTGTTCGTCTTGACGAATGATATTATTATTTTGATTCAATTCTTCACGGAATACTCCAGGAGGAATTACATAATTACTATTCTGAATAATCCCTACTGCCTCATTCTCAAACGTAGTATCGTCATTTTCGTTGGGCTCAAGATCATTAGCTACATCTAAAGAACCAGCATATCTTCTATAATCTCCACGGAATAGCTCTAAAGTTCCCAAACGAAGTACCGTAGGTTGCTCAAACTCGGAAACAAACATACGCATGAAGCGAATGGATCTAAAGTCTGAAATACCATTAACAGCATCTGTAGGCTCATTAAGCGGTATTCTGAACTGAATCCAACGCACGGGGATCTCTTGGTTATTCTGGGTAGTTACCTGTATCTCTTTTACGTCAGATACATACGGCGTGTTGTCTATATTCATTCCAGGAACAACATCGATCTCATACTGGAAATAACTGTCTACCGTATTCATAGTATTGTCACGGTTAACATCTTCTACATCTGGCTGTGCGTTGTTACCTCTATCACTATTGCTAACTGTCTCTGGAGAGTTACCGTCAGTTCCGTTATATCTTCTATAACGATTCAAGATGGTTCCATCTGCCTGCAAGAAATATTGATAGTTATCTCGAGCAGGATCTTCACCAGCAAATCGAGATACTACGGTATTTACCTCTGGGAATACACTAGTGGCCTCAGTAGCATCACTTTTACCATCAAAACCAACATCTTGATTAATACGCTCTTGCCCTTGCGTGCTGAATGTATAAATCAGAGATTGGTTCAACGGAACTTTAGCCAAGTCTGTTTCCAACGTATTTAAAGTACCACCATCTTCTGGCAATCCATTTTCGTACTGCTTACGACCATCCTTTAAAATATCTTCGGAAATGTTTCCTAAGTTAAAAGTTAGTTTCCCTCCTTGATTGTTTGCGTTTTCATCATAAATGAATGGATCCATTAACCAAAACTGAATGTATTCCACATTGGAACGCTCAAAATCGGTCGTGGTTAATTGACGCATGATTCCACCAAAATTTCTTTCTGGATTCTGAAGGGTATTCAGATCACCTAAATTTGTTTCGGTAGATCTAAAGTTATATGGACCCCTTTCGTCCGGATAATATGATAAGTCTAGCGTAAATAAAGCCTGTGTTTGCCCTTGGACTAAATCTTGATCTGGGAAAATCTCATCTCTAAAAACTCTACGAGTAAAAGGAGAGGATAAATCTTGATCTGAAATACCATCAGGACGCTGTGAACTATAGAATATAGGATCTACGGTATACCAATTCAATAAAGCACGTCTGTCATTGGACCCTATAGCATCTACCGGAACTTCTTCTACTCCATTATCTGAAACACGTCCAAAACCATTAGGCACACTGGAAAGACTCCAAGTAAGTGGCGCACTAACATCAATAGCTGTTTGAGCAGCTTCAAAATCATCTATATACGAAGTGGTTTTCCCATCAAAGTCTGAAACTTTTGGAGCACCTGGCAATAAATAAGCAGCCTCTGCTCGAATGGCAATGTTGGATGCCACATCAGTATCTATATTAGGTAATTTATTTACCAACCTTGTTAAAAACGGCACCTCTGTAGAATACTGTGCATTAAGTCCAAACATGGTATTATTGATAGGCTCACTATTAAATGCCGACTTCTGAGTTAGTGGACGTTCGTTAAGGTTTAAATAAGTACCTCCAATTTGTAAATTCCTACTAAATCTATGTTGCACATCAACTCCCGTGAATCGACGGGTTTGTTGCCCAAACAAAGTATTGTTCTCTGTAGAAATGTTGATTGGGGTATTTGAGTTTTGTAATGCTGGATCTAAAATCTGTACACGACCCAATTGATAGTTCACCGTATAGTCTACACCCTCAACCAGCGTTCTTCCACCAGCAGTTACTGTTACCGACCCTGGAGGAATATTAAAAGCTCCGATTGGAATTCCGTCTGACCCTGTAGATTTATAGGTTCCTCGTAGCTGGAATTTATTCTTGTCGCTATCTTCCTGTTCAGCTTGTGTTTTAGTAGAACGATACATCGTTCTAAATACATATTTAGCCTGGTTTGCATTATAACTGGAAGGAATATCATACTCTTGTCCACCACCTGGTGCATCTAATTTTTCAAAAAGATATTCTCCAAAAGGTTCAACACTGGTAAAGATGATACGTCCATTTTGTTGATCTACCGTTAAACCTGGATAAAAGTCGAAGAAACCATCACCTCCTTGTTGTGGATCGTTATTAAAATTCAATCGATCCAAGTTGAATAAACGCAACAAGACTTCATCCGTTAAAATCTCATCATCTATATCATCTGGGAGTGGTTCCACAGGGAAATCCCCTCCTCCAGGAGCTGGTGTTATATAATTTAATGGAGAAGGATCTGTATATAGGATATTTAACCTAAAATCTTCTTTCTCCAATTGGAATGCTCCAATTGGGTAGATGTTTTTCATCATAATATCCCAAACTGGTTCATTTACATTGGTAATATTACTTTTAAGTAGCTTAACTACTAAGTTTTGTGGAATTCCTACTTCATTAGTTGGGTCTGGGTTGCCGGGATCACCACCTCCATTTGGAATAGGACCGCCAGTAGCATCAACCCCATCTGTAGAAAATTCACCTACCTGAAATACTTTTCCATTAACAGTAAACTGAAATGAAACCCCTAAAACTTCATCATTATTAAGACGTTGGTTCAAGGAAATATATCCTAATTGCGAATTTAATTGGTACTCATTGGGTTGTAATCTTCGAGCATTCTCTAAAGTAACATAATCAATACCATCTGCTACAGGTACTCCACTAAATCCATTGGAAACACTTGCAATATCACGAATGGCTTCCGTTAGAACACTCTGTTCTGCTGGATTGTCTATACCAAAAGGGTTAAAGTCATTATTCCCGTTATCTGGAAATGCATTTCGAGAGGTATTAATGAAACCTCCTGGAGGATTGTTTAAACCAATGTTAGTAATATCTGACTCTCCAATATCCTGAAGCGCCACAATGTTACGAACATCATTGGTGGTATTATTTCTGTTGGTAATCCAAACTTCGATACGGGTAACCTGTACATTAGAGTTTATAAATGGATATTGTTCCAGTACGCGATCGTAATTGTCTCTAAAATAATGCCCCAAGAAGAAGTGTCTGTTTTCATCATAATCCAAGGCGAATAACTCAAATTCTGTTACAGTAGCACCTCCTTCGGCAACAACAGATCTGGTTTCTGATCGTTGTTCTGAAAACACTCCGGTAATGGTTGTTTTACCAAATTGCAATTCAGTTTTTACTCCAAAAAGACTTTGTGCCCCTTGAATAAGGGAACTATTTAAAGGCATACTTACATTACCGACTTCAATTTTTTGAATGATATCATCTTCGGTAGGAGTATACTCCAACTTTATGATATTCTGAAAGTCGAAAGTTGACTGGGTATCATAGTTTGCTGTTACTTGTAAACGCTCTCCTACTTTACCTAAAAGACTTAGGCTAATTCGTTGATCGAAATCAAAAGACAGATTGCTTCTATTTCTAGGAGAAAAGGAAGGGTTGTCTTGCTTGGTGTAAAGTATCCCCAAGTCCATCTCTACAGTACCTTGTGGGATTACTTCAATTGTATTTCCTCCAAAAACACTTTCAAAAAAGCTGGAATTAACATAAAATGTAGGCAAAAGGTTTTTTTGAGCCTCTTCAGAACCTTCCTTACGCCCATCAGCCGCATCAATCTTTTCTTTGAAATAAGCTTTCATTTGCTCTTTCATCACCAATTCCTGATACTCCTCTGGAGTTAGAATTACTGGATACGATATGTCAAAATCACCAAGGGTCCGTGTTAACACATATCGCTCGGTAATAGGATCGTAAGTATATAAGTTTTGAATGCTTGCCGGATCTGGAAGATCTAGTCGGCCCATCGTGGAGCCCGTAGCCGTGGTATCTTGTGAGAATAATTGATTCGTAGTTAGAAGCAATATCCCCAAAACAATAATTTTCGCTAAGCTATATCTTGAATCGTAATTTTTTGTACTCAATTCCTACAAATTTTTTAAGGCTTGTTTTATGATCGTTTCCACTGAAGCCATTGGATCTTCTTTAATGACCAAATTGCAAGCTTTTTCAGCTTGTTTTCTCGCAAAACCTAAGGTCTCCAAAGCTGATAACGCTTCATTCTTATTCGTATTGCTTGAAATGGCAGAAACATCTTCTAAGCCATATACTTTTAAAATTTTATCCTTTATGTCCAGGACTACCCTTTGCGCCGTTTTAGCTCCAATCCCTTTTACAGATTGTATGGTAGCTATATCACCACTTGCAACCGCTTCCTTCACTTGATCAGGACTAAGAGATGAAAGCATGGTTCGAGCCGTGCTAGCCCCCACTCCTGAAACTGAAATTAGCAATCTAAATATCTCCCGCTCTACGTGGCCTGAAAACCCATACAAAGTATGAGAATCTTCCCGCACTAGTAAATGCGTGAACAACTTAACATTTTCCGAATTGGGGAGTCGTGAAAATGTATGTAATGAAATGTTCAAAAAATAACCCACACCATTGCATTCTATAACAACACTGGTAGGGGTTTTCTCAACAAGTCTTCCTTGCAAATGGGTAATCATCCGCTAACATAAGTTAATTGCCCAAATATAGCATAATTATTTGCAAGTGCTGACATGGAAAATATGAAAATCGAAAGGCTATTTTTTCCTCTTTTTTAAAGCCTCCTTGGCTCTTTTCTCTTTTTGTTGTGCATCTACTACCGCAATAGCTGTCATATTTACAATTTCTTCAACGCTCGCACCCAGTTGTAGTATATGCACAGGCTTCTTCATTCCCAACATAATTGGCCCAATAGATTCCACTCCTTTTTGTTCTTTTAGCATTTTATAGTTGCTATTGGCAGAGTCCAAATTAGGAAATATCATAGCATTCACTTTCTTCCCAGCTAGTTTAGAAAAGGGAAATTTACTTTTCATCATTTCCGTATTTAGCGCAAAATCCGTCTGTACTTCTCCATCCAAAATCATATCAGGATTGGATTTGTGAAGCATTGAAACCGCTTGTCGCACTTTTGCCGCATGGGGATCTTTTGAAGAGCCAAAGTTTGCATATGAAATCATTGCAATGACAGGTGTTAGTCCAAACATCTTCACTGTGTAATTGGTCATTTGTGCAATATTGGCCAATTCTTTTGCCGTGGGATCTATGTTAATGGAAGTATCCGAAATAAAAACCGGGCCTTTGCTAGTTAGCATAAGGTTTGTAGTAGCAACTTTATCTACCCCATCAAACTTCCCAATCGTTTCAAGAACGGGACGTAATACCGTAGGGTAAGCTCTAGCGTATCCTGAAATCATTCCATCTGCATCACCTTCATTCACCATCATTGCTGCAAAATAATTACGTTCACGCATCAATCGTTTTGCATCATACAGCGTTACCCCATTTCGTTTACGTTGTTGCCAGTGCTTGGTAGCATATTCATTCAACTTCTCGGATTGCTCATCACTTTTAGGGTCAATAATTTCGACTTCTTCTTCAAAATCGAGCTCCTTCATGAGTTCTTCAATGACCGCTTTCCTTCCCAACAAAACTGGAATGGCTAAGCCTTCTTCATGTGCAATTTGTGCCGCTTTTAGTACATCTAAATGATCCGCTTCTGCAAAAACAACTTTTTTCGGGTTGGTCCGGGCTCGATCCATGAGCAATCGCGTAATCTTATTATCGCTACCCATGCGCTCACGCAACTCATCTTCGTATTTCTCCCAATCTTTAATGGGTTCTGTTGCTACTCCACTTGCTATGGCAGCTTTTGCTACGGCAGGTGGGATTTGCTCTATTAATCTAGGATCAAAAGGTTTGGGAATGATATAATCTTTTCCAAATGCCAATTTCGTTTCTCCATAGGCAATATTCACCTGTTCAGGGACGGGTTCTTTTGCCAATTCGGCCAACGCTTTTACCGCGGCCATTTTCATTGCTTCATTTATTTTGGTCGCCCTAACATCTAATGCTCCCCTAAAAATAAAAGGAAAACCCAACACATTGTTTACTTGATTGGGATGATCACTTCTCCCTGTGGCCATTATGATATCTTTTCGTGTACTGCAGGCCAATTTGTAGGCGATCTCTGGATTTGGATTCGCCATCGCAAAAACAATAGGCCTTTTGGCCATCGTTTTCAACATATCTGGTGTTACGATGTCTGCAATGGAAAGCCCCACAAAGACATCGGCATTCTTCATTGCTTCTTCGAGGGTATCTATTTTACGGGACGTGGCAAATTCAGCTTTTTCTTCGGTAAGGGTTTCGCGGTCTTTACGGATAACCCCCTTACTATCCAACATAACAATATTTTTGGACAAAGCTCCAAAAGCTTTATACAATCGTGTACACGAAACAGCTGCTGCTCCTGCACCGCTAATAACAATCTTTACTTTGTCAATAGCTTTCTCTGCTAGTTCTAAAGCATTCAATAAAGCTGCTGCTGAAATAATAGCCGTCCCATGTTGATCATCATGCATTACAGGAATGTCCAATTCCTCTTTAAGGCGTCTTTCGATTTCGAAAGCTTCAGGAGCTTTTATGTCTTCCAAGTTAATCCCACCAAAAGTAGGAGCAATATTTTTTACGGTTGCAATAAATTCGTCTACATTTTCGGTATTCACTTCGATATCGAAAACATCAATGTCTGCAAAAATCTTAAAGAGCAATCCTTTTCCTTCCATCACTGGCTTAGAAGCTTCAGGGCCAATATTACCTAGTCCAAGCACAGCTGTACCGTTAGAAATCACTGCTACCAAATTCCCCTTGTTTGTATATCGATAGGCGTCATTAACATTTTTTTCGATCTCTAAACAGGGCTCAGCTACTCCAGGAGAATAGGCTAATGCCAAATCACGCTGTGTCGCATATTTTTTGGTAGGCACTACCTGAATTTTTCCAGGTTTGGGTTTGGCGTGGTATAGTAAGGCTTCCCGTCTTTTACTTTGTTTGCTCATGGAAGTTGCATATTAAGACTTACAAAGGTAACTGAGACGGGGAAATACAGAAAGTTATTTCAGAAAATTTATATTTCGTTGTAAACCCGAAAATTTAGTGCGTTTTACAGCACTTTTCCTAAAGATTTCCTGAAAAACATCTTGTGTAATTTCCTCCCAGTCGCTACGAGACATCGATAGCAATTTTGGATGTGGATCAAAAAGTGGTTCTTTGTGGCTCTTGCTGAAACGATTCCACGGACATACATCCTGACAAACATCACATCCAAACATCCAGTCTTCAAAAGCTCCAGAGAATTTTTTTGGAATTTCATCTTTAAGCTCAATGGTAAAATACGATATACACTTGCTTCCATCTACCACATATGGTTCAACAATAGCTTGAGTGGGACAGGCATCAATGCAGGCTGTGCAGCTACCGCAATGATCGGTTACTGGAGTGTCGTATTCCAGCTCAAGGTCTACAATTAATTCTGCAATAAAGTAAAAGGACCCTACTTGCTTGGTCAACAAATTGGTGTGCTTCCCCATCCAACCCAGTCCACTTTTGGCTGCCCAAGCTTTATCCAGCACAGGTGCCGAATCTACAAAAGCACGACCATGAACATCTCCAATTTCAGACTGAATGCAATGAAGCAACTCTTTTAACTTGTCTTTGATTACAAAATGATAATCGGTACCGTAGGCATATTTGGATATCTTATAGCTGTCTTCTTGTTGTGATTCTGAAGGATAGTAATTAAGCAATAAGGAGATTACGCTCTTAGATCCTTCAACCAATTTAGTGGGATCAAGTCGCTTGTCGAAATGATTCTCCATATACTTCATCTCTCCATGCATTTGTAAATTCAACCATTTTTCCAAACGCGGAGCTTCTTCTTCCAGAAAACCTGCTTTACTAATACCACAGGAAAGAAACCCGAGGCGCTGAGCTTCGGATTTAATAAATTGAGTATGTTTTTGCAAGTTAGTAACCAATTTGCTGAAGTTGCCCCACAAGATACTACCTTTAGAAAAATTGAAACAAAAAAGCACCCAATGATGGGTGCTTTTTTAATGGAAGTTATTCAGTTGTTTATCTAATCACCAATTTTTGAACATTACTATTTCCTTCTTGGGTAGTAAATTGCACCAAATAAACACCTGTTGTTAAAGCAGAAATATCCAGTCTTAAATTGCCATTAACAGCAATATTATCTAAAACTTGTGTTCCCTGCATAGTGAATATTTTTGCTGTTACGGAGTTAATTCCATCTGATACGATTTCTACTTCACCCTGTGCTGGATTTGGATAAAGTCCTATTTTATTTAAGTTTTCATCTTCCACACTTAGGATATCACAAGTAGTATCAGAAAAAGGAGTAAATGTTCCGAAATCCCAAAATTGATCAAATTGAAGACAGTAAAAGAAAATCTTATCGAAATCCTGAATATTATTACCCGCAGGGATATCTATGGTAAATGATTTTGCACCGTTCTGATTCACAGTGCCACTCCCAACCAATCCAAACTGAACGTTTTGTAAATCAGCAATCAAGGTATTTGCTAATTGTTGATCGGTAAGTCCACCAGAATTTACCAAGAAGGCTCGAATATCTGGCCCTGCAGCAGTCATAAAATCACTTGCTAAATCAAGTGTAACTGTACCATCTGTATTTAATGTTACATCTACAGTACCTGATATATTGTACATAGGAATGCTACTGTTGTTCCCAAAACCATCTACATTTTCGAGGCATTGTGAGTTCATTGTAAAGATGGATAACAATGAAAAACCAAGGAATAATACTTTTCTCATAAATAAGTTTTTTTGAATTAATTGAAGCTTAAGTCGTAATAAGCTTCAAAAATTTCACTGCTATGAGATTTTTATGAAGTATTAATTTACATTTTGAGCTTATCTGGATTTGAAAGTAAGGTAAGTATCAATTGGTTTTAAGGTGATAAGCGGGTTTAATTTAATATCCTCTTTTTGTGTAGTTAGTGAATAATTTTTCACCAAATGAGATACGGCCAACACCATTTCGTATATGGCAAAGCCTAACCCAATACACAATCTGGGACCTGCCCCAAAGGGATAATATACCCCTGCTGACTTCTTTTTATTTGCACCTATAAATCGTTCGGGATTAAACAGCTCCGGATTTTCCCAATAGTCTGGGTGACGGTGAAGTTCGTAGAAAGAAATCCCTACTAGTGTATCTTTCCGAATGTGATATCCGGTTAGGGTATCATCTTCTAAGTTTTCCCTATCGGTAATCCAAGCGGGGGGATATAGACGCATCGACTCATCAATCACTGCTTTGGTATATTCCATTTGCTGAATTTGTTCAATAGGATTGGAGGTATTCTGAGAAACCCGAATTGCTTCTTCATAGACTTTTTGTTGTACTTCTGGGTATTTAGCCAACAACCACGAGGTAAAAGAAAGAGCATTAGCAGTTGTTTCATGTCCCGCTACAAACAATATTGTTATCTCGTCTATAAGTTGTTTGATAGACATGGGTTCTCCAGTATCCTCATATCGCGTGGCCAACAACATATCCAGTAAATCATCATGTGTTTCCTGAGATTCCTTTCGCTCTTCAATAATATTTTGAAGAATATCACGACTTTCCTGAGAGAGGTTTAAATGTTTCTTCACTTGACCACTCAACTTAAACCACCACCCTTTATGTGGTAATCGTACTTCTTTAACCAAGAATTCCTGAACTTGCTGTATAATGTATTGTAATCTCTCTAGTGTTTCTTGGGAAGCCGAAACATGAAATAACGATTTTGCCACTACTTGAAAAGCCAATCGGTTCATTATTGGAAATACATCTACTTCCTGATCTTGGGGTAGCTGTTCCAACTCTATATGTATTGTTTTTTGCATCAACTCCACCAACTGTTCCATTTTTTGTTTATGGAATGCTGGTTGAATGAGCCTACGTTGTTGCAACCAATATTCACCATTTATGGTAAGTAATCCATGCCCAAGGTATTTGGACAGATAGTCGGTTTGTATCTTGGATTTATAATAATTCTTGTGATTCTTACGAAGGATATATTCTACTACTTCTTTGTCTCTAGAAAGTAGCAAATATTTTTTTCGGCTTAAACGAACAGAAAAGGTGTCGCCATATTTTTCAAAAAAACGATTGTGAAAAGGAATGGGGTTCTTCCTAATGGCTTCGGCATTCCAAAAAAACTTAAGGATGGATAAGGATTTGGGGTAATTGTATTTTTCAGGTTTTGACATTTAACTGTAACACTGAGACCCCTAAATGTTTTACTTAAAACAAGCCTCCTTGGGTAGGGCCTTTTAGTTTCCCCAAGTGCTTGTATGCATGTTCTGTGACTTCTCTTCCTCTAGGTGTTCTGATAATAAACCCTTGTTGAATAAGAAAGGGTTCATATACTTCTTCTATGGTTTCAGCACTTTCGGAAACTGCCGTAGCCAAGGTTGTAATACCAACAGGGCCTCCTTTAAACTTCTCGATGATAGTACTCAATATTTTATTGTCCATTTCATCCAAGCCATGTGTATCTACATGTAATTGTTGCAAGGCATATTTGGCAATGGAAATATCAATGGTACCGTCTCCCTTTATTTGGGCAAAGTCTCGAACCCTTCGCAACAATGCATTGGCAATTCTTGGAGTACCTCGGCTTCTCCCAGCAATCTCTATAGCTGCCTCCATGGTAATGGGCATATCCAATATCTTGGAACTTCGCTGTACAATAGTTGTCAATAAATCAGTAGTATAATATTGTAGTCTGGAAGAAATACCAAATCGGGCTCGCATAGGTGCTGTTAACAATCCTGATCGCGTAGTTGCCCCTACTAATGTAAAGGGAGCCAAATTAATTTGCACAGTACGGGCATTAGGACCACTCTCGATCATGATATCGATCTTATAATCTTCCATTGCGGAGTATAAGTATTCCTCAACAATAGGACTCAACCGGTGGATTTCATCAATAAACAAAACATCTCTTTCATCCAAATTGGTTAACAGTCCTGCTAAATCGCCTGGTTTATCAAGAACGGGGCCCGATGTAACGCGGATACCTACATCCAGTTCGTTTGCAAGTATATGTGCCAAAGTCGTTTTCCCCAATCCTGGTGGGCCATGAAAAAGGGTGTGATCTAATGCTTCATCCCGAAGGTTTGCTGCTTGTACGAACACTTGTAGATTTTCCAAAGCTTGATCCTGACCTGTAAAATCATCAAAGGACAGTGGCCTTAGTTTTTTCTCTATATCCAGTTCTTGAGGAGAGAAATTTTCTCCTGTGGGATCGAGGTGTTCATTCATATAACAAATATACGAAGTGTTGGGCAAGTGATATTCATACAAAACAATAAAACCGCACTACATGAGTGCGGTTTTATACAGTAGCTCTCTTCAGCCCACTGTGTTTGGTTTGCATCAAAATTTATATTTCCCAAACTTATTGGAATCCCCTTTTAAGGGAATTCTGTAAAAAGCCGCAGTAATTCTGCGGCTCCTTACACCAAGGCTCCCCAGCCCGTGATGTTCTAGTATTATAACGTAAATCTAGTGTGAGTTTTGCGTAGGGGCAATACGTAAAAACACGTATTTAGATACTCAATAGTTAAACTTTTATCTGTTTCCAATTTCCCTTTTTGAACCAAAGGATTCCGATTACTGCAATTAAAGCTTCTGCTAGGGTAATGGCTAAGAGGACGCCCAAAACACCCCAATCAAAATAAATCGCTGCAGTATAGGCAAATGGCAACTGAAACAACCAAAAACAGAAGAAATTGATGATAGTAGGAGTTTTGGTATCTCCTGCTCCATTAAATGCCTGAACGATAACCATTCCGTATGCATAGAACACATATCCTGCAGCAATAATACGCAGACTTAATGCTCCGTATTTAATTACTTCTAGATTGTCGCTGAAAATTTTAATAATAAATTCGGCAAATAAAAGATAGAATAGTGATACGCCTAGCATGAACCAAGCATTGTACTTCCCAGTTTTCCAAACTGATTTCTCTGCACGTTCTGGCTTTCCTGCTCCTAAGTTTTGTCCAACCAATGTTGCAGCTGCATTACTCATCCCCCATGAAGGCATTAATGTAAACATCAACACGCGAATGGCAATGGTATACCCTGCAAGAACTTCACTTCCAAACTCGGCCATAATACGCATTAGGAATACCCAGCTGGAAGTACCTATAATGAATTGTCCGATTCCCCCCAGTGAGACTTTTATCAAGTTCAACATAATTCCAGCCCTAAGAATAAGATCTTTCATCTTCAACTTTATTTTGGTCCATCCAAAAAACAGAATATAAAGCTGAAAAATCACGGCACTCCCCCTTCCAATAGTAGTAGCAATAGCTGCGCCTTTTACACCAAAAGCAGGAATTGGGCCCAGGCCGAAAATAAATATAGGGTCCAGTACAATGTTCAGAAGGTTTGAAAAAATTAAGACTTTCATAGCCGCTGAAGCATCTCCAGCTCCTCGAAAAATAGCATTAATCAGAAATAGTAACATGATTGTTACATTTCCTCCCAACAAAATTTGGGTGTATCCATATCCCTCAGCAACAAGCTCGGGCTCACCTCCCATTAAGGATAGTATCTCTTTGGGAAATAGAATTCCTATTACACTTACCAAGATTGATACTGCTATACCCAAGAATATAGCTTGTACGGCAGTTTGAGAAGCTCCAGATATGTCTTTTTCACCTATTCTTCGGGCAACTATAGCGGTTACTCCCATGCTAAGGCCGATAGCAATAGCATACACCAGTGTAAGCACAGATTCTGTCAATCCTACTGTTGCAATGGCATTGGCTCCTAAACTAGAGACAAAATAAGCGTCTACTAAAAAAAAGATAGACTCCATCATCATTTCCAACACCATAGGAATGGAAAGCATAAAGACTGCTTTTCGTATACTTCCGGAGGTGAACTCTTGTTCTTTTCCAGATATAGCCTTGGGGAGGTAATGAAAGATTTTTTTTAGGGTATTCATATAATTGGCCGGTTTGGCAAGGGGGGGTAAAGATAACAAAAAACCCTTCCGAGTAGTTCGGAAGGGTTTTATATTGATTTATACGTTTTCTTAACTAGTGATTCAGTTCTTCTTCATTATCCTGAAGCGGTATTGTCTGTGGAACATAATCCTGACCCGGAATCACATAATCGGTTTCGTCTTTGTTCAATTTACTGTAGTCATAAGCCCAACGGTGTACGTGAGGAATAGGACCATCCCAGTTTCCATGAATATGCTTTACTTCGGCAGTCCACTCCAATGTATTGGAGTTCCATGGGTTTTTAGGTCCTTTCTTACCAAAGAACATGGAAGAGATAAAGTTATACAAGAAAACCAATTGTGCTGCTGCAGTAATAAAGGCAAAAATAGTGATCACAACATTTACATCTGTTAAGTCATCAAAATATGGGAATGCTGTATTGGTATAATAACGTCTAGGTAGTCCCGCCATTCCAATAAAGTGCATTGGGAAGAACACTCCATAGGCACCAACTACGGTTACCCAAAAGTGTATATATCCAAGATTTTTGTTCAACATCCTTCCTTCGAACATTTTTGGGAACCAGTGATATACACCAGCAAACAGACCATACAGTGCAGATATTCCCATTACTAAGTGAAAGTGTGCTACTACAAAATAAGTATCGTGTACATTGATATCTAAAGCACTATCTCCCAGAATAATTCCTGTAAGTCCTCCTGTTATGAAGGTTGATACAAAACCAATAGAGAATAACATGGCAGTATTCATTTGGAGATTTCCTTTCCAAATGGTCGTTAGCCAGTTAAATGATTTAACTGCTGAAGGAATTGCAATCAATAATGTTGTAAATGTAAATACAGATCCTAAAAATGGATTCATCCCTGAGATAAACATATGGTGACCCCATACAATGGTAGATAAAAACGCAATTGCCAAGATAGAAGCTACCATTGCTCGATAACCGAAAATTGGTTTACGGGCATTGGTTGCCATAATTTCGGAAACCATTCCCATTGCTGGAAGAATAACAATGTAAACTTCGGGGTGTCCTAAGAACCAGAATAAGTGTTCAAACAAAACAGGAGATCCTCCTTGGTTATGCAACACTTCTCCTGCAATGTATATATCTGAAAGGAAAAAAGAAGTTCCAAAACCTCGATCCATGATTAGCAATAAAGCTGCAGATAATAGAACTGGGAATGAAACAACACCAATAACTGCTGTAATAAAAAACGCCCAAATAGTTAATGGAAGTCTTGTCATAGACATTCCTTTGGTACGCAAATTAAGTACTGTAACAATGTAATTAAGTGACCCCAATAATGATGAAGCAATAAATATTGCCATAGAAACCAACCATAATGTCATCCCTGTTCCAGAACCTGGAATGGCTTGTGGCAATGCACTTAAAGGAGGGTAAATAGTCCATCCTGCAGAAGCTGGTCCTGCTTCAACAAATAGAGACAGTACCATAATGACACTTGAAAGGAAAAACAACCAATAAGAGATCATGTTTAAGAACCCTGAAGCCATATCCCTTGCACCAATTTGCAATGGAATTAAAAGGTTACTAAAAGTACCACTTAGTCCTGCTGTAAGGACAAAGAATACCATAATGGTACCGTGAATGGTTACCAAAGCCAAGTATACACTTGGATCCATTACACCACCTTCACCCCATTTTCCTAATAGAACTTCGTAAATGGTAAATTCCTTATCAGGCCAAGCCAATTGCATTCTGAAAAGAAGCGACATGGCAATCCCGATGATTCCCATAAACAAACCTGTGATAAGGTATTGCTTAGAGATCATTTTATGATCTTGACTAAATATATATTTAGTTACAAAAGTCTCTTTGTGATGATGTCCGTGATCGTCGTGGTGATCTACTGCTAAATCGTGTGCGTGTGCTGACATATCTTTCTAAGCTAGTTTTTTGTTATTGTTTTAAAGTTTGAGCCAAAGTGGCCTGTTCTGCAATCCAAGCATCATACTCCTCTTGTGTCTCTACTACAATCTTCATTTGCATATTATAGTGGTTATTACCACAAATTTTGTTACAAAGAAGCATGAAGTCAAAGGTGTAAGGCTCTAATCCCTCGTCTCCTTTGGCCAATAACGCTTTACTGTTCTCTTTTCTAATTTCGTTGATGCGTGCAACCTTGTTAATGATATCAATATTTTCACGCATTTGTGCAGTGGTTTTATTAGGCGTAAAAGCAAACTGTGTAATCATACCAGGGACACAGTTCATTTGCGCTCTAAAGTGTGGCATGTATGCAGAGTGCAATACATCTTGTGAACGCATCTTGAACAATACCTTTCTTCCAATTGGTAAATGCAATTCGTTTACTACGATATCGTCTTGTGCATTTGGATCTGCAACATCTACTCCTAACTGGTTTGCTCCTTCTATTAAACGAACATTGGCTTTACCCAACGTATTATCCGCACCACCGTAACGAGCCCTCCAATCAAATTGATACGCGTATAACTCCACTACCAATGGATCATCTTCGGTATCTACATTCATGATATCCGTCCAAGTGAAAAGCCCATAAATAATTAACCCAGCTAATACAATTACAGGTATAATAGTCCAGATAAATTCTAACTTATCATTATCCGCAAAGAAAGTTGCGCGTTGTCCTTGTCTTCCTCTAAACTTGAAAGAAAAATAACCTAGCAGCCAAAGTGTAAAGAACCCTACTATAAAAATAAGGGTCATTGAAATAAACATTAGGTTATCAATTTCATCACCATGTTCTGAAGCTGACTCTGGCAATACAACATTTCCCCACTTCCAAAAACATACTATGAGAAGAGCATATGTGAAAATAGTGAAGGCTAACATTAACCATCCGTTCAGGTTATTGTCTTTATCGTTAGCTATTTCGGAATCTACATTCTCGTTTTTGGATAACTGGAATATCTTACCCATTTGCCAAACAGCAACTCCAAAAAGTATGATTACTAGTACAACTAAAAATGCGGTCATCGTTATCTGTCTTCTTTAATTAGATTAATAATGAAAATGCTTACTTTCTTTCACAAATGGACTTCCTTTAGCAAGCAAAGGAGCTTTGGTTAATGCCGTAAAGACGACAAACACAAACAATCCGAAGAAGAATAGAAGCGAACTTAATTCTGGCAATCCTATATACCAAGATGTACCCACTGTAGCTGGCATTACCATATTGAATACATCAATATAGTGTCCAGCCAAGATGACAATTCCTGCCATGATTACGAACCAGTTTACACGCTTGTAATCACTGTTCATAAGAATCAATAACGGGAAGATAAAGTTCATTGCAAGCATTCCGAAGAATGGTAATTTATAATCTTCAATACGAGTTATAAAATAAGTTACTTCTTCTGGGATGTTCGCATACCAAATAAGCATGAACTGAGAGAACCATAAATAGGTCCAGAAGATACTAAAGGCAAACATAAACTTAGCCAAATCATGAATATGACTATCGTTTACGAATTCCAAATGTCCTTTGGATTTTAAATAAATGGTTATCATCGCAATTACTGTAATGGCGCTCACCATCATTCCTGCAAATACATACCATCCAAATAGTGTAGAGAACCAGTGTGGATCAAAACTCATAATCCAATCCCAAGACATCATAGATTCTGTGTAAATAAAGAATACTAAAAATACAGCAGATAGCTTAAAGTTTTTCTTAAACCAGCTATTGTCTGTTGCATTGTCCTGATTTAAAGTCCATTTTCTTGATAAATAACGGTATGCATTATATCCCAATAGGTAAATAACCGCACGGATCATAAATCCAGTGGTATTCAACCAACCACTTTTACCAGCGATTAATTTATCATAATGATCACTATCTGGGTTCACCAAATCTGGATCCATCCAATGGAAAATGTGGTTTACATGAGTGACCGATAATGCTAATAGAATAAGAATAATCACTGAGGCCCAAGGCAAGTAAGCAGTGATCCCTTCCATTACCCTAAATAGCACAGGAGACCATCCTGCCTGGGAGGCATGCTGAATAGCATAGAACGCCAGTGTTCCCAAAGCAATCATAAAGAAAAAGAAAGAAGCAATATATAAAGCGGACCAAGGTCTGTTTTGCATTTGATGCAATACATGTTCATAATGTGCATCGCCATCATGACCAGCCTCGGCTTGATCTCCACCATGGGCATCTGTGGCTTCATGTCCGGAATCATGTGTGTCAGCAGTTGCATGATCTCCCCCATGACCATCTCCGTGATGACTAGCTTCAATTGCTTTTACTTCATCTATAGTCTTTGGAGCGGAAACAAATCCAATGATCATACCAATGGCTCCCACCACCATAAAGATGAATGCAAATGTTCTTAATTTATTGGGTAGCTTATACGTAGTATCCATATCTTTAGCTATACTCTTTATTCTTCAGTTAGTGTTGTTCGTCGTTATCGTGATCTTCTCCTTCGTGTCCTTCTTCCGTCTCAGATCCAGTCTCATTTATCATTGCAGCAATTCCTTCGGCTACATCTTCCATTGGGGTTTCAATTTCTAATAGTGGTTTTCCCTCCAAAGCTGCTTTCAAATTCATAACATGCATAGTAATCTGCCAACGTTCTTTTTCATTGGTTTGAGAAGCATATGATCCCATAGAGTTCAATCCAAACATTTGTACATGATACGTACCTCCATCATTAATTACCCTTCCTGGGTCTGCGTAACTCGGTATTCCCAATATTTTTTCATTTTTCACCAATATCCCTTGTCCATCACCTTTGTCTCCATGACATACTCCGCAATAGATATCGTACATTTTCTTTCCATTATCCAGATTCTCTTGGGTAACTGGTAGTGGATTGGTCAATTCAGCCTTAGCTAATTCTCTTCCTTCATTGGTGTTTGGGTAATCATAAGGTTGCCATCCTCTAGGAATGGAGCCTTCTGCAGGAAGCATTGCTTCTTGCTCTCCGGGAAACACCTCATACTCACCATAAGTTTCATAACCTACTGGCGTATACATATTAGGCATGTATTGATAGTTTGGCTTTGCATTATCAAAACAAGATACCATTGTGATAGATGCAGCAAACAGAAATGCTATGGTTAAAATCCGTTTCATATTAGTGATCGTCTTCTTTATCGTGTAAACTAATTTCAATCGCCCCTGTATCGCTTAAAAACTGGGAAACCTGATCTACATTGTGATGTCCTGCATCAATAGCCATTAAGAAATGGTCGTCCGTGGTACGAACATCTGGATTCTCAGCTTTTTTGAAAGGCCACAACTTACTACGCATGTAAAAAGTTATTACCATAAGGTGAGCTGCAAAGAATACAGTAAGCTCGAACATAATCGGCACAAAAGCCGGCATGTTTTCGATATAGCTAAAGCTTGGTTTTCCACCAATGTCTTGAGGCCAGTCTGAAATCATGATATAATTCATCATGATAATAGAAACAGCAAGACCTACACATCCATACATAAATGAACAGATGGCTATTCTTGTATCAGCCAATCCCATAGCTTTATCTAGCCCGTGTACTGGGAATGGTGTATATACTTCATCAATATGATAGTGCTCTTTACGAACTGCTTTTACAGCGTTCATTAAGATATCATCATCGTTATAGATAGCGTGAATTACTTTCGAAGCCATACATTAACTATTTTTAAGTTTAGCAGCCTGTCCTGCCCAATCATCGCGCTTGGCACGACCTGGGAATTCTCCAGTGATGCTGTCCAATAAATCATATTCAGTATCAGTCATTTTGCTTACCTGCTCAAAGGTATAAATGCCTAATTGGTGTAACTTTTCTTCCATTTTTGGTCCTACACCACTAATTTTCTTAAGGTCATCCGCAGTTTGGGTATTTGGATCAAAGGTTCCAATGGTACTCAACAACGAATCTGCTTTTGCTGAATGGTCTTCTTCTGAAGATTCTGCTCCTCCATTAGCCTCTGCCCCTCCGCTAACTATTTCAGCAGCAGTACCAGGCATGCTATAATGCTTTGCATCGTCTCCTTGTTCAGCTCTTAATTTTTTGTATTTACTTCCTGAAGATTTCAAAATAGATTTTACTTCTGCTTGCGCAATTACCGGGAAGGTTCTTGAATACAATAGGAACAATACAAAGAAGAATCCAATAGTTCCTATGAAGATTCCTATGTCTACAAAGGTTGGAGAGAACATGGTCCAAGAAGAGGTTAAGTAATCACGGTGTAATGAAGTTACAATAATTACAAAACGCTCAAACCACATTCCTATATTAACTACAATCGAAATAAAGAAGGAGAACATAATACTTCTTCTCAATTTTGGGAACCACATGAACTGTGGAGAAAACACGTTACAGGTCATCATAGCCCAATAAGCCCACCAATAAGGTCCTGTGGCACGATTCAAGAAAGCATATTGTTCGTATTCTACTCCAGAATACCAGGCAATAAACAGCTCTGTAATATAAGCCACCCCAACAATAGAACCAGTGATCATGATAACGATGTTCATCAATTCAATATGCTGGATGGTAATATAATCTTCTAAATTAGACACCTTTCTCATAATGATAAGAAGGGTGTTTACCATGGCGAATCCTGAGAAAATAGCCCCAGCAACAAAATAAGGTGGGAAGATGGTGGTGTGCCATCCTGGAATCACCGAAGTTGCGAAGTCAAAGGATACAATGGTGTGTACCGAAAGTACCAGAGGTGTCGCTAACCCTGCTAATACTAAAGATACTTCTTCAAAACGTTGCCAATCTTTGGCACGCCCACTCCATCCAAAAGATAGAATGCTGTAAACTCTTTTGGTAAATGGTGTAATGGCTCTATCACGGATCATCGCAAAATCTGGAAGTAAACCTGTCCACCAAAATACCAAAGAAACTGAAAGATACGTAGAGATCGCAAATACGTCCCAAAGCAATGGAGAGTTAAAGTTTACCCACAGGGATCCAAACTGGTTAGGAATGGGTAATACCCAATAGGCCAACCAAGGACGTCCCATGTGAATGATAGGGAACAATCCTGCTTGAATTACAGAGAAGATGGTCATCGCCTCTGCAGAACGGTTAATCGCCATTCTCCATTTCTGTCGGAATAACAATAATACCGCCGAAATTAAAGTTCCTGCGTGACCAATACCAACCCACCAAACGAAGTTGGTAATATCCCAAGCCCAGTTAACGGTCTTGTTTAATCCCCAAACTCCAATTCCGGTTGAAATGGTGTAAATGATACAACCCAATCCCCACAAAAAGGCTACCAAGGCAATAGAAAAAACTATCCACCATTGTCTGTTGGCTTTTCCTTCTACGGGAGCAGCCACATCCACAGTAACATCGTGGTAGGATTTATCTCCAGTAACTAAGGGTCTTCTAATAGGTGCTTCGTAATGCGACGCCATATCTATGTATTCAATTTCTTAGTTAGATTATTATGCTTCGTTTGTATTTCTCACTTTGGTCTGATAGAACACATTAGGTTTGGTTCCTACAGCCTCCAATAAGTGATACATACGTTTGTCTTCTTTCAATTCGAAAATCTCACTGTGATGATCGTTAATATCTCCAAATTTGATAGCTCCTGTTTCACATGCTGCTGAACAAGCCGTCTTAAACTCGCCGCTCTTCACAGGTCTTCCGTCACGCTTTGCATCTAAAATGGTCTTCTGTGTCATTTGAATACACATGGAACATTTCTCCATTACTCCACGAGAACGAACTACTACATCTGGATTTAACACCATACGCCCTAGATCGTTGTTCATGTTATAATCAAACTCTTCATTTTCTGCATACAAGAACCAGTTGAAACGACGTACTTTATAAGGACAGTTGTTTGCACAGTAACGTGTACCCACACAACGGTTATAAGCCATATGATTCTGACCCTGACGTCCGTGAGATGTTGCAGCAACTGGACAAACCGTCTCACATGGAGCATGGTTACAGTGCTGGCACATTACTGGCTGGAATGCTACCTGCGGATTGGCCGCGGCAACTTCCATTTCGGCAAACTCTGAAAGTGAGCTTCCCAATCCAGAAATGTTGTCTTTCTTCTCAAAATCTGCAGCAAACGAATCTTCAGAAGAATAATATCTATCAATACGCAGCCAGTGCATATCACGGCTACGACGCATTTCAGTTTTACCTACTACAGGCACATTGTTCTCTGCATGACAAGCAATAACACAAGCTCCACAACCTGTACAAGAATTTAAATCTATAGACAGATTGAAGTGATGTCCTATGGAACGATCAAACGAATCCCAAAGATCGGCATCTGGGGAAGTCACAGGAATTTCCTGATGATCCTTAGATACTTCTGGAATTGGGTTCCAGTCATGTACATCTTTGGTATTGAATATCTCTAATGTGGTCTCACGAATGATATCGCGACCCATCATGGTATTGTGCAACTGTACACAAGCAAATTCGTGCTCTCCAGAAACTTTTTCTAGAGTCACTCCTGTTTGCGTAGTAGAGAAGTTGTTATATAAAGCATAAGCATTAACCCCTGTTTGCATTTCTGATTGAACAGAAGCTGTTCTTCCATAACCTAATGCCAAACCAATAGAACCTTTGGCCTGCCCAGGTTGAATTAAAACAGGAACTTTTTCGATGGTAACATCTCCCATCTTTACATTTACATAGCTACCATTCATTCCTCCATTAGCTACATTCCAGTTTGTCAATGCCATATCTGCTGCATCGGAAGCAGAAACAGTTATGTAGTTATCCCAAGATGTCCTTGTAATAGGATCAGGCAATTCCTGCAACCATGGGTTGTTGGCCTGTTGCCCATCTCCCAATCCTGTCTTGGTATATAGGGTAAGCTCCAATCCTCCTTGCGCTACAGTATTTAATGCACCATGCGAAGTAGAAGATTCTGTGGTTTCTGTTGTATCTGCATCTGTTGTGATTTCAACAGCACTTTCGTAAACACCATCGTGCAATGCCTGGCTCCAAGAACCTCCGTCTGCTAAAATGGCATTCCAAGTTTCTTTAATATAATCGTAGTAAGAGTCCCCATCCCCATTATCGGTCCACTGTACCAAACAGTCTTGGAACTGCTGAGTATTGAATAACGGACGAATGGTAGGTTGCATCAAACTATACGTTCCTTTTTTGAACTGGGCATCACCCCAAGACTCCAAGAAATGTGGAGTTGCTGCTATCAACTTTGCTCTGGAAGCAGTTTCATCCTCTTTCATTGAAAATGCTAAAGAGAACTCAAGGTTTCCATAAGCTTCAGCAAAGCCAGCATGTGGGAAGGAATACACAGGGTTCACACCTACTGTTATTAATCCTTTCACACTTCCACTTACAACACCATTCATTACATTGGTTACTTCGGAAGCACTTCCCATGGCAGTCATCTTAGGACGATCTTTGTCCATAACAACACTACCTATATTTTCATTGAAATTCAACACATCAGTTTGCAACTGAACATCTTGAATTCCAGTAACTATCACTCCTTTATCCCCGGCTTTATTTAACTGTGCTTTCGCTTTATTAACAGCTTCAGCTACGTTATCTGCCAAACCAGAAGCACTTCCGCCCATAAGGGCTCTAAGTACTGCTATTTGATCTGTAGGCTTTACAGGTACACGCAAATCTGCATTAGCACCAGATAGGGTCATATTAGCTTCGAACTGAAAATGCTTAGACATTTTACCATCTTTAGGAATACGCCCTTTTGCATAGCCAGCTTCGTAACCGCCACCTTGCCAGTCTCCAATGAAATCTGCCCCAACAGAAACAATCACCTCTGCTTTTGCGAAGTCATAGTCTGCTAATGCACGGGTTCCATATTTAGCTTGGAAAGCATCTAAAGCATGACTGGAAGAAACGCTATCATAAATAACATGACGAACGTTTGGATATTTTGTTTTGAAATCGGCAATCAACTTAGATGTAGAAGGACTTGCAAAAGTCTGGGTCAACAACACTACATCTTTCCCCGCCATCTCATTCATTCCTTGAGCTACTGCTTCATGAAGTTCATCCCATGAAGCATCTGCTCCATTTACCTTAGGGCCTTGCAAACGTTCTTTATCATACATGGAAAGTACAGATGCATGAACACGTGCATTTACGCTACCTCCATGTGTTGCCAAATCATTTCGCTCTATCTTAATAGGTCGCCCTTCACGGGTTTTCACCAAGACATTAGCAAAATCGAATCCATCTGCAATTGAAGTGGCATAGTAATTTGCTACACCAGGAACAATTTCGTCTGGAGCCACCACATAAGGAATGGATTTGATTACTGGACCTTCACAAGCAGCCAAAGAAGCTGCAGCTGTAGTAAATCCAACATATTTTAAGAAATCGCGACGTGTGGTTGAAGATGCTTCCAACGTTTCTTTGTCACCCAAAAAATCATCCGTAGGAATGGGCTCTACAAATTCGTTTTGTCGTAGCGTCTCAACAATAGAGCTATTCTCGTTTAGCTCTTCAACACTTTTCCAGTATTTCTTGTTTGATGCCATATTATAATTATAAAATAATATTCAAGATTAAATTAGTAGTGACACTTTCCACATTCCAGACCACCCATTTCGGCAGCTGTTAACTTGTCTTTTCCGTACTTCTTAGAAAGTTCTTCATGAATCTTCTCGTAGTATTCGTTGTCTGCTACATTTACATTGGTTTCTCTGTGACAGTTGATACACCATCCCATAGTTAATGGAGCATGTTGTTCCATGATCTCCATTTCTTCTACCGTTCCATGACAGGTCTGACACTCTACCCCAGCAACCGTTACGTGTTGCGAGTGATTGAAGTATGCAAAATCTGGAAGGTTATGGATACGAACCCATTTTACGGGTTTTTCTTCACCTGTATAAGCCTGAGTTGCCTCATCCCATCCTACCGCTGCATACAATTTTTGAATCTCCGCATTGTAATCTACACCATATTCATTTTGGCCTTCAGCTTGAGTTGTTTCAGCCACCTCAGCAATAGTCTTATGACAGTTCATACAAACATTCAAAGAAGGAATCCCCGAAGTTTTACTCTTTCGAGCCGAACTGTGGCAATAGTTACAATCTATCTCATTAACACCTGCATGGATTCTATGTGAATAGTGAATAGGCTGCACTGGAGCGTATCCTTGATCTACACCTACCTGCATCATCCATCCATATGCAAAATATCCTGCACTTAACAGCAAGAAAATTGATGTTACCAATACTAAGAATTGGTTCTCTACAAATGCTTTCCAGATTGGAGTTCCTTTTTCTTTCTCTTCCACCTGAACACCTTGCGCTTCGGCAAATCGTCTTAAGGTCTTGTTCACCAAGAATAAAACAATGACCAACATGAAGAACATCAAAGCAAGAATGGCCAAGATGATGTTATTGGAAATTCCACCTTCTCCATCAGTAGAAGCAGTATCTCCTTCAGGGAGAACTACTGTTTTCTTTTTTGTATATGTGTAAGCAAGAATATTATCTATATCCTCATTGGTCAAGGTTGGGAAGGCCGTCATGACCGACTGATTGTTTTCTTCAAAAAGCTTTACCGCTAAAGCATCTCCAGACTTCACCAAATCCTGGCTGTTTTTAATCCATTTGAACAACCACTCACGATCGTACTTATCTCCCACCTCAAACAAGGCAGGTCCCGTAGCTTTTTTATACAACTTGTGACAAGCCGCACAATTAGCCTTAAACAACTTTTCGCCAGCAGCCGTATCTACTGCCTGAGTAGGCAGAAAACCAGTAGAAGCATAATTGCTTTGGGAGAAAGAAACGGTTAGCAAGAAAACTAACGCTATAAATGACCATTTTGTGGGTAGATTTCGGTAAGGTACCTTTTCCATACGATCGGTTATATTATTATCCATAAGTTTGGCACGCAATTGGTTATAAATAGTTGTGTTTTTGAACAATTTACACGTGCCTCAAATAACTGTGCAAAAGTACGTCATAAAGTCGATTTTAGAAATCCAAATAAACTGTTAAACCTAATTTATACCAATTCTAAATAATAAATGACGGCCTTAAAAAGTTATTTAGATTTACATTTGCAAAAAAGAAAGATGATGATTGCTTTTCAAAATATATTTAAGGGATTGGTTTTTACCATATTCACCGCTGTGTTTTCTTTTTCGATAACAGCTCAAACAGCTACTGTTACCGTAAACCAAGATGAAAAAATTCCACAGCTCCTAGAATTAAAAAAAGACATGGAGCAGGACAATGAACTTACTGATGGGTACACCATTCAATTATATTATGGTAGCTTAAATAGAGCCAATTCGGTAATTCAAAACTACCGGAATAAGTATGCAGAATGGCCTGCGTCCATAGAGTACGAAACCCCCAACTACAAGGTTTGGGTAGGTAATTATACTTCTCGTATTGAAGCAGATAGGGCGCTCTTGGAGATACACCGAAATTTCCCGACGGCCTTTATTTTACAGCCGAACAAAAAATAGATTTATTTTTTTGGGTTATGTATTGAGATTGTATAACCCAAACAACACTTGCTATTTATAAAATAGAACCAATTAAGTTCATAAAAAAAGAGCGACCATTTGGTCGCTCTTTTTTTATTGTTTAAATATAAAATTATAGCTTCTTCTTAACTGCAACTTCCTGGAAAGCTTCTAGGATATCACCTTCTTTAATATCGTTGTAGTTTTTAACCTGCATACCACAATCGTATCCTTTGGAGACTTCTTTAACATCATCCTTAAATCGCTTTAAGGAAGCCAACTCTCCTGTAAATACAACCACCCCTTCGCGAATTAAACGGATACCGGAATTTCGGAAAATCTTCCCATTTGTAACCATACATCCAGCAATGGTTCCAATCTTAGAAATCTTAAAGGTTTCACGGATTTCTGCAGAACCAGTGATCTCTTCTTTCATCTCTGGAGATAGCATACCTTCCATAGCATCTTTCAAGTCATTAATGGCATCATAGATAATAGAATACATTCGGATATCGATTTCTTCTTTATCTGCCAACTGACGAGCATTCCCCATAGGGCGTACATTAAATCCAATCACAACAGCATCTGATGCAGATGCCAATAAAACATCACTTTCGGTAATTGCACCTACTCCTTTGTGAATGATATTTACTTGAATTTCTTCTGTAGAAAGTTTCAAGAAAGAATCTGTTAAGGCTTCTACTGATCCATCCACATCCCCTTTCAGGATAATGTTTAGTTCCTTGAAATCTCCTAGAGCAATACGACGTCCTATTTCATCTAATGTAATATGACGTTGGGTACGTACGCTTTGTTCTCGTTGTAATTGAGTTCGCTTGTTGGCAATATCTTTTGCCTCACGTTCATCATCAAACACACTAAACTTATCACCAGCTTGTGGCGCACCGTCCAATCCAAGGATTGAAACCGGCGTAGAAGGCCCAGCCTCTTTTATCTTTTTACCACGCTCATCATGCATGGCTTTTACTTTACCACTGTGTTGCCCAGCTAATACATAATCTCCAATCTTAAGTGTACCACCTTGAACCAAGATTGTAGAAACATACCCTCGTCCTTTGTCCAAGAAAGCTTCCACAACGGTTCCATTAGCTACTTTATCCGGATTGGCTTTTAGCTCCAATAGCTCAGCTTCCAGCAATACTTTTTCTAGAAGTTCATTTACACCTTGACCTGTTTTAGCAGAGATATCGTGGGATTGGATTTTACCTCCCCAATCTTCTACCAGAAGGTTCATTGCTGCCAACCCTTCTTTAATCTTATCAGGGTTTGCAGTGGGTTTATCAATTTTGTTGATGGCAAAAACAATTGGCACTCCTGCAGCCTGAGCATGCGAAATGGCCTCTTTAGTCTGAGGCATGATATCATCATCTGCCGCAACCACAATAATTGCCAAGTCAGTAACCTGAGCCCCACGGGCACGCATTGCTGTAAACGCTTCGTGTCCCGGTGTATCTAAGAAAGCAATTTTTTGCCCACTTTCTAAGGTAACTCCATAGGCTCCTATATGTTGTGTAATTCCACCAGATTCACCGGCAATTACATTTTCTTCACGAATGTAATCCAACAAAGAAGTTTTTCCATGATCCACATGCCCCATTACGGTAACAATAGGTGCTCGTGTCACTAAATCTTCTGGATTATCCTCTACCTCTTGGATAGCTTCTTCGATGTCTGCTGTCACAAACTCTACAGTAAAGCCGAATTCATCTGCCACTATACTAAGGGTTTCTGCATCCAAACGCTGGTTCATGGTTACCATCATCCCTAAGGACATACAAGCAGAGATCACTTGTGTTACAGGAACATTCATCATAGTTGCAACCTCACTTACGGTTACAAATTCTGTAACTTTAAGTATCTTACTTTCAGCATCCAACTGTGCCAATTCGTCTTCTGTCTTTTGGCGGTGGATATCTCGCTTTTCCCTACGATATTTAGCTCCTTTTCCTTTAGAAGATTTCCCTTGTAATTTTTCTAAAGTTTCCCGAACCTGCTTTTGCACTTCTTCTTCACTAGGCTCTTCTTTGGGAACATGCGTACGGCCTTTACCTCTTCCTCTATTATCCCTGAAGTTATTACCTCCGGATTGAGAAGGCCCTTTACTTATCCTACGACGTTTTCCTTTCTTCTCGCCTTTTTTCTCATCCTTTTTAGGATCTTTCTTTTTCTCGGGTTTTTTGAATTTGGAAAGGTCAATCTTATTCCCAGTAAATTTTGGCCCATCCAGTTTTTTGTATTGGGTCTTTACCTTTTCTGGTCCTTTAGAAACTTCAGGATCAGCTTTAACTTCTTCCTCTTTCTTGGGTTCTTCCTCTTTCTTAGCTACAGGCTTCTCCTCCTTCTTAGGCTTTTCCTCCTTTACAACTTCCTTCTTCTCTTGTACCTCTTCCTTCTTCTGTACTTCTTCTTTCTTGGGTTCTTCCTCTTTCTTAGCTACAGGCTTCTCCTCAACAACAGGAGCCTCTTCAACCTTCTCTTCTTTTGGAGCTTCTTCTTCTACTTCTTCCTTCTTAGCCTTTGGCTCCAAATCTATCTTACCGACCTGTTTAGGTCCTTCCAGCTTAGCTTCGGCTTTAATAACACGAGACTCGGGTTGTTTTTCTTCCAGCTCCTTTTCACGAGCCAAACGAAGTTCTTCTTTCTCCTTCCGCTTTTCTTCTCCTACTTCTTTGGAAGCAACCTTTTTACTCTTGTCGGTTTGAAATTCGTCGAAAAGTACTTGGTATTCCGCATCACTGATTTTTGTAGTAGGACGTGCTTCGACATCGTATCCATGTGAAGCCAAATGCTCCACGGCACGATCCAGCGAGATGTTGAATTCCCTTAGTACTTTACTAAGCCTCATTGTTTTAACTTCAGCCATAAACTGCTTTCGTATTATTCTTTATATATTATTGAATCGTAAAAGTAGTTAAACTTTCGACTACTCTTCAAATTCTTCTTTTAATATGTTGACCACTTCCTGAACGGTCTCTTCTTCTAGGTCTGTACTATTCACCAAGAAGGCAATATCTTTTTCCAATACACTTTTGGCGGTGTCCAAACCTATCTTTTTGAACTCTTGAATGATCCATTCTTCGATTTCATCACTAAATTCTGTTAGCTCCACATCTTCTTCTGCACCTTCACGAAGGACATCGATTTCGTAACCCGTTAATTGTCCTGCCAAACGGATATTGTGTCCACCACGACCAATGGCCTTAGACACCTCTTCTGGCTTTAAAATCACTTCTGCACGTTTGGTTTCTTCATCAATATTAATAGAAGTTACTTTAGCAGGGCTTAATGCACGTGTAATAAAAAGGTTAAGGTTATTGGTGTAATTGATTACATCGATATTCTCATTCCCCAACTCACGTACGATACCATGAATACGGGAACCTTTCATTCCTACACAAGCTCCAACTGGATCAATACGATCATCATAGGAATCTACAGCCACTTTGGCTTTTTCCCCAGGGATTCGCACTACCTTCTTTACATTGATCAATCCATCAAATACCTCAGGGATTTCCTGCTCAAACAATTTCTCCAAGAACAATGGATTTGCACGAGACATAATAATGGATGGTTTGTTTCCTTTGAGCTCTACACTCTCTATAATACCACGAACATTATCTCCTTTTCTGAAGAAATCGGATGGAATTTGCTTGTCTTTAGGAAGGATAATTTCATTCCCTTCATCATCTAACAAAATAACAGCTCGGTGACGAATATGATGTACTTCTGCCGTATATATGTCTCCTTCCAATTCTTTGAATTGTTTATAGATATTGGTATTGTCATGTTCATGAATCTTAGAAATAAGATTTTGACGTAGTGCCAAAATGGAACGACGTCCAAGATCGATAAGTTTTACCTCCTCAGACACATCTTCACCTACTTCAAAGTCATCTTCTATTTTACGTGCTTCACTCAATGAAATTTCTTCGTTAGGATCTTCCACTTCACCATCAGCTACTACGATACGGTTTCTCCAAATCTCCAAATCCCCTTTATCGGGGTTTATAATGATATCGAAATTGTCATCACTTCCATACTTCTTCTTCAGTGCATTTCTAAAAACATCTTCCAGTATCGCCATAAGCGTTACCCTGTCTATCATCTTGTCATCTTTGAACTCTGAAAATGATTCGATCAACGCTAAATTTTCCATATCATTCTTAATTAAATGTTATCATAACTTTTGCTTCTACAATATTTTTATAAGGCACTACAGCCTCTTTTTGAACGGTTACTTTTCCTTTACCTACGGGTTTGGGTTCTCTTGATTTCCAATGCAGGGTAATATCCTCGTCACTTACATTTACCAATTCTCCTTCCAAGGTTTCATCACTGGTTTTTACCTTAAGCTTTCTGCCTAGATTCTTTTTATACTGACGAACCATAGACAAGGGTTCAGAGACTCCCGCAGACAAGACTTCTAAAGAGAAATCTTCTTCTTCCCTATCCAAATTATGCTCAATAGCACGACTTATAGCAATACAATCTTCTACTTTGACTCCTTGATCTCCATCTATAGTTACTCGAATCTGATTTCCAGGCCTAATTTCCATGTCAATCAAAAACAAGGATGGATTTTCTTTCAAGGCTTTTTCCAACAACTGGGTAACTTTTTCCTGCATCAATTTTGGCTATAAAAAGAGGGGACTTCCCGTCCCCTCACCTTGTTGCTCTTAATTTCGCTGCAAATATACTACATTTTTCGAGATAATAAAAACCGACGCGCTCAATATTATTTTGTAATTTAATTGGGCTAAATCCTTCCAATATATACACTTATGAAACGTATTCTTGTCCCCACAGATTTTTCAATTCAAGCAGAGAATGCCTTAAAGGTCGCTGCCCAAATTGCCAGAAAAAATCAGAGCGAGATTTATTTAGAACATTCATTAAACTTACCTTCTCATCTTAACGATGTGGGACAAGTAGGGACACTTCCAGAGTCACTGTATTTCATTAGATTAGCTGAAAAGGAGTTTGAGAAAATCCTCTTGCGTCCTTACCTTCAAGATCTGGAAATTTACGAGGCTATTGGGCATGGTGAAATCTACGAAGACATTCAACAAACTGTTCAGGAAAAAGACATCGATCTTGTTATTATGGGCTCTCACGGCTTGAGTGGTTTTAAAGAAATGTTCATAGGAAGTAATACCGAGAAAGTGGTTCGCACATCGGAAATTCCCGTCTTAGTTATAAAAAATGAACATTCTCATTTTGAAATTACCGATTTTGTGTTTGCCACTGATTTTTCAGAAGAGTGTCGCGCTCCCTTTGGCAAAGCTCAAAGTTTTGCCAAGGACGTTGGTGCCAAAATGCATCTGTTGTACGTGAACACCCCTAGTGATTTTAAAACCTCATTGGAGACCAATTCTATGATGAAAAACTTTGTAAAAGGCATGGGGATTGAAAACTATACGCTGAACATATACAACGATACTTCTGTAGAAAAAGGAATCTTAGGCTTTGCCCGTGAAAATAATGCACAGTTGGTTGGTATGAGCACTCATGGTAGAAAAGGGATTTCTCATTTTTTTAATGGGAGTATTAGTGAAGACTTAGTAAACCACGCTAACATGCCCGTGATTACTTTTAAGATATAAATTCTATCCTAATAATAAATACAATTTAATTCCCATAATTCTCACAGAAATACGCTGACATATTGTGTTACTATCCCAATGAATTTCAGCATAAAAAAGGGAGTGCTTTAGAAGCACTCCCTTTTCACAAATACGCTTGTTATGGCGTATGAATCATTCACTTTCCTCAGAACAAAACCCCCATTAAGTTCCAAAAGAAGAAACAAGAAAGGAATGATATATCAATTTAAAATTAAACCCACAACCCTACCTAGTGATTATGTATTCATTGCATAATCTTAGATACTCCCCTTTGATCTATTTAGGCAAGGTTGTCATTTGCATATAACAATCAAGCTTGAATCATTCTACTAAAAAAACAGTTGGGCTGAAGAGAATAGAAATTAAACAAACTTTATTTCAAACTGGGTTTAGCTATTACTATAATTTCTTATACGTTTTTTAAGCATGTCATCTTCTTCAACTTATAGACAAAGTAATATGAAATGTTTCTTACTACGAATCCATTTGTAATAAGTGAGGAAAGCTTGTAATAAACGTATCCTTTTTGGGAATAAATGTTTTTCCTTACACACATTGAAGGCATTATTCCTAACAACTACACACGAACCTCATCAATTCTTGTTACCATAAATGGCTCCATTAATGTGATTTTGTGTTCATCAAAATCTTTTCTAAGCAAACAACTGTATTCATAGACATTATATAAATCTAGCAACTCATCATATATCTTCAATTTAGTCTTAATTTCCTTGCTGTTTTGCTCGGTTAAAATTCCTATGATTAACTGACAGCGCATTTCCATCTCCTGTTTTAAGTCAACGCTTACATACTTTTGTTTACTTAAAATGTTTAATTGAAATGCCTTTCGTATAGCATTGTACCAAGAATTCGCTGATAACACATGAAGAATATTTTGTTTCATGATGGAAACCTTTTTAATTGGCACCAATAATAGTTTTGCTATTTTCCGTTCATCCCAAATACCTATGTAAACAAGCTCAATAAGCTTCCGCTCTTTAAGCTTCAACTTTAAGCTCAACGTTTTTTGCTCAAAATCTTCAATTGATCTATTGAAAGCCAATTCATGATTGCAATTATAGATAAAGTCGATTATCGTTTCTTTCAGACTCTCAAAATCAAAATCAGTTTTGGATTGGTGTTCATTAAAAATTCTGATAGCAAATTTTGACGATAGTTCTTTTATGGATCGTTCAGTAAAATCTGCAGGCTTTAATATTTTTTCATGAAATGCCTTTTTTATTATGGTTTGCCAGTTTTTTACCCTGAATTTGCATTGAATACTCATAATCCGTTCGGCGATAACTTCTTCATCCAAACTGAAGTATTTTAAAAAATCAGAATTATTATACCCATGTACAAACAACTTGAGAAAAGTCAATTCATCGCTACTCAATCTTTGTTTACTCATACCCTTTTTTATTAATCTATTGGAATAAATTTCATAATAAAATACCGCTTTTCAAATCCTAATGTAATAGTTGATCAATATGAGGATTAGACGGTAAACTATCGTCATAACTGTTTTTTGAACAGGCATTTGTGTTTAAAAGAGACACCCGTACAGACTTGTTCTGCACATTCAAAAGAAGGATTATATTCAAGAATGGCACACTAGTTGATTATGTTATTGTAACCAAAAAAATGTGTCATGAGAAACCAACCTTACGACAATCCGTTTAGAAGACAGTTGCAACTAGAAAATCAATTTCAGCTTGCGAAAGAATTAAAAAACAAAGGGACTTATAGTGTTGATGAGTACCACAGGTTGGTGGGGTATTTGACTCGAGATTTTATAGCACTACAACACATAGAACCTGAGGTTGCTATGCGATGGGATTTTAGCGATGATCCACTAGCAAAAGTCATGATGGAACTCACCATAACTTCGATGAAAGTATACAATGCATAACCTGAAAATATAATTCAATACGGGAGACCTAATCTGGTCTTCGCTTAATTACTTATGCATTAACAATAGGGGAATTCTTGTTTTATAACTAATCTTTGTTGTATCTGATCCAAAAATAAATCGATCCATAAACGATTCTCTTTTAACAAACATAGCATGTACATCTACGCTATTCAGCTGTACAAAAGTATCTATCACCATGGGAGCAGGAATACCCTTTACGGTATACGACTTAACAGAACCCGTCTTTACAATGGTCTGAAGACAAGTATCACAATTATGGGTCACCGCAGTGTCTGGTTTAATTTTAAGGACATGTAACAAGGGATTAAACATCTCCATAAGTTGCTTCATTGGTTTTGTGTTTTCATGCCCCAAATCCTTACAACTATCTGATGTAAACAAAAAGGAATCAAGTTTTGAAAAAACATACCCTTCAGGAATAGCAAGTAGAGGACAGTTTATTTTTCTAATTACATTTAGGGTGTTACTTCCAAATAAAACTTCACGAGCTCCAGTGGCTCCATTAGTTCCCATGATGATTAAATCCATCTTATTTTTTTGGATAATCTGATTCATGGCATCAGTAAGTGTATCAAAATCTACATGTACCTCAAACTCATAATCTTCGTCCTTATATTGTTCTTTCAACTCAGCAATTAGATTCTTTAGCCTAATTTTGTTATCATTCATTACAACCCCAAAAATAGTGTCTCCAGGGGATGACAAAATAATATCACCTGTTGTGTACTCTGAAGGTCTTTGAACATTCAACATATGAAATTGCACACTACTACCACGAAAAAGCTCGAGTGCAAATATTATGGCATTTTGTGAGTTTTCAGAAAAATCGGTAGGAAGAAGGATATTTTTCATGATGATGACATTTGTTCCAAAAATAGCTTTGAAATATCACTTAAATAATGACAATTATCACCCCCTCAAAAAATTCAAAATCATTTTTTCTCTTTAAAAAAATCATCAGGGCAATAAATCGTAAAAAATTTGCGGTATGCAACAGGTAATCGTTGTAGCCATTTACAACAAAAACCTCCCAACCATTACAGTTGAGAGGTCATCTAATAAACCCAAATCAATCATGAAAAAAATTATACTGCTAGCAATAATTCATGTTTAGCAATTCTGTCTTCTAAAAACGCTATTCGTTCCATCTGGTCTGGTGACCCGTATCCAAATTCGTAATCAATATCTTGTACAAGTAAATGATCCATAACCCCAAGCTTAAAATTCATGTTTTGTATTTATAGCTAGTCTTGTCCTCTGATTTGTCATCCAGTGGAAAAACAAAATGATTACAAAATTGCTTATTGCTAGGAAAAGCCAGTGAATGAATACTTTCATACCTTACTCTTTAATGATACGTTTGGTAACAGATCCTTTTTCAGTATAGACCTTCAAGAAATACATAGCAGATGCCATATCCTCTATGTTCACCTCCAGAAATTCCAACCCATTTCCTGCTAAATCTACCACAATACGCCCTTGCATATCGTACACCTGTACCTGTTGGATACTGGTTGGGGATTGAATGTTTAGCAATCCATGGGTTGGGTTGGGGACTATTGATATTTTCTGCAATGCATTATCATTTGAAGAAAGTATAATGGGTTCCTCAAAAGATAAGGTGAATCGACCCTTAAAATCACCTTCTTCACTGCTGAAATAATAATCCCCTTCTGAAAGATTTGTAATTATGTTCAAATAGTTATCGGTAAGGTATACGGTAACTTCACTTATTTGATCTCCTTCGAGGTTGGAAATTGAAACATTGTAATAAGACTCTTCTTTAACCAAAGTACTGAAGCCTATGGGTATTATTTTGTTAGGCGTAAAGGCATCCAAAGTTTGGATCCCCAATTGTCCATTTCCATCTTTTAAGTGAGAGTAGAGAGATATAGCTGTGGCTAAACGATTGCTGTCGTAACCAGAATCCATATCCTCGGTAGCTACTGGATTAAATGCAATTAAAGTATTGCTTCCTAATTCATAATCTAGATTGGTAACCTGAAGCCAAATTTTATCTACTTGTTCCGCAAAGCGCAATGTTGTGTTACCACTAGTTAAACGCATCGTGTTATTAAAGGTCACATTTCCACTAGCAAAAGCCTTAACACCAAATCCTTGGGAAGTTGCAATGATCCCATTCGGTTCTGTCTCTGTACCCGTAGGATCATTTGCCGCAGCCACTCCTCCAGAAAGGTTGTACATAGAAATATCGTCCATACTGAAGTTGATACTGTTAGACCCAGGGAAAGTCGTACTCGGTGGAGTAAGGTGCTCCCAGAAATACAGTTCACTCACCAACGGGTTGGCATTGATAAAATCATCTGCTGAAATGGCGGAAGCATAAGGATTCGCATATACGTTTGGGGTCCCATCTGGATTACTGGCACCATTGTATACCGCTGGTTTAGTTACAATACCATTGTTTAATGTACCCAATGCATAGGTAAAATTGTAGGCTTCGTTAGCAGGGTCAGTATAAGAATCCTGTGGTCTTACGATATAACCTCTACCCGGATCTATAATTCCTGAAGCCATCTGTGTCCAGAAATCGCCATTGTCATCGGCAAAGTTAGTTCCTCCCGGAGCCACATCTGGATGGGGTATGAAGTTTTCTGGGGTATGATCTGACACCAAGAATGCTGAATCATATACATCGGTTCGGGATTCTGTTGTCATAGGGCTTCCCATAATCATGAAGTCCCTAGTCTGGAGTACAGGAGTGGTTACATTTACATTAATGGCACCATCATTAATTACTTGGGCATCGTCTTCTGTTTGAACCAGATTACCTGTATGAGATACAAACAAACTACCGTCTACCTCGATGTCGTTTTCAACCTTTACATAATCATCTGCTCCCACTGTTAAAGTGGCTCCTGAAGATATCTTTAGCTCACAAGCATCAATATCACCATTGGCTGAAGTATCATAATCAAACGCTATAATAGCTAAAGTGTTACTATCCGGAACTCCATTGTCCCACCCTGTAGTTGTGTAGGTCGTAGTTGCAGTACAAGAAGTACAATCTAGTCCCCCATCGGTAATGGTCCAGTTTAATCCCGATGGGTCTGTTAAAGTGTTTCGTGATACTTCTCCTAAACAATATTGGCTATTACCCCCATCAAAAATAATATTGGCTGGTATTTGTGCTTCTCCGGCATCTAAAGTTGCCCAGCCAATTAGGGTGTTATCATAATTGACTGTTGATAGGGCTACGTTATTAAACATATCTTCTGCATCCTGCAAACTTGAGATATCCCAATTACCTAAATCTTGATCAAAAGCGGTGGCACTATTGAACATGTTTTCCATGGTTGTTACTGCGGAAACATTCCAATTACTTATATCTTGGTTGAAGCTATTCGTAAACATGAACATAAAATCCATACTTTCTACCATGGAGACATTCCAATTGCTTAACTCTTGATTAAAGTTGTTCGTATTAAAAAATAGGGCACGCATATCGGTAATGGTACTCACGTCCCAATTATTAAAAGCAGCGGTTCCTTGCAAATTTTGACAACGTGCAAACATATTCGATAAGCTTGTAGCATTCGATAAGTTTGGCGTATCGGTTGCTGTCACATCTAAGTTAGCGCATCCGTCAAATGCCAGTCTCATGCTCGTCCAGGGATTGGTCCCCCATTGTACCACTTCAATAAGTTTTAATCGGTCAGAAGTATCTCCGGGGGTTCCTGGAGTATCCGTAGTAATTCTTGGGAACGTTCCTGAGATCGTTACGGTATAGGTTCCAGGCGCTCCATAGGTGTGCGTAATATCACCCGTTACTCCAGTATCAGAAGTGCCATCGCCCCAATTGATATTATAATCATAGGTTTCACCAAAGGCTGTTGTAATCTTGATCTGGTTGTCTGTGGAAAAACCTAGATTGTCGGTTTTCCAAGATGTGATAAATACTGAATCACAATTCAATCCACCATCTGTGATGGTCCAATTTAATCCCGATGGATCGGTTAGGATATCTCTTGCCTCAGCGCCAAGACAATAGGAAGCATCTGTTCCGAAAGAAATATTGTTTTGTAGAGTCAACTGACTCCAGCCCAATAGTAAACTGTCATAGTTTACATTGGATAGTGCAGTCCCAATAAACATTTCATTTGCCTGACCTACATTGGACACATCCCAGCCTCCCAGATTCTGATTAAAATTGGTAGCATCCCGGAACATCCATCCCATATCGGTTACCAGACCTACGTCCCAACCTGATATATCCTGATTAAAATTAACAGCGTTCTGGAACATGGCATACATGGTAGTTACCTGAGCAGGATTCCAGTTGGAGATATTTCCATTAAAATTGGTAGCTCCTAAGAACATGAAGTCCATTTCTTGAACCTGACTTACATTCCAGCTATTTAAATCTTGATTGAAATCTTCAGCATTGTTGAACATCCAACTCATCTCAACAACATTACTCACATTCCAGTTCCCAATTGCTCCATTAAAATTCAATGCTCCTAAAAACAAAAAGTCCATAAATTGTACCTGAGAAGTGTTCCAGCTATTCAGATCCTGATTGAAAGATTCTGCTGTATTGAACATACTAGCCATATTGGTGACGTTGCCAACATTCCAATTATCTAAGGGTTGATTGAAATTAATGGCAGCCACAAATAAAAGTTGCATATTCTCTACCGTGCTCACATCCCAATTGTTAATTGAAGCATTTCCTACTAGTGCATTACAGTTGCCAAACATGCTGAATAGACTAGTGACATTGGATAGATCAGGTATGTCGGTAGCCACCATGTCCATATTTTCACACTCATAAAAGGCTTCTGCAAAAGATGTCCAAGCATTCGTACCCCATTGGTCGATACTCAGTAGTTTTTCGGCGTCTCCAAAAAAGGAACCGTTAGATCTAAACCTTGGAAAAGTTCCTATAATACGAATGGTATAAGTGCCTGCACTATCATAGGTGTGGGTGATATTTCCTATAATTCCTGTTTCGACAGTTCCGTCTCCCCAATCTACCCTATAATCATAAGTTAAAGAGTTATCTGTGAAAATAGTTATCTGATCATCCCCACTACTTCCTGAATTATCTGTTTTCCAAGTGGTTACAAAAGCATCCGTACTTGCATTTACTAACGGGTTAATAGTTCCAAAAGTTCCATTGGCAGTCGGCACTATATCAAAGAGGAAAGCATCTACTAATGTACCCGTATTGTCGTAAATATTGTCATTACTAGAAGCTATTTGATAAAAGTTCCCAGTACTGCCCAATCTAAAAATTGCCGAAGGAATACCACCGATACTTGTTAAGTTAACACCCCCAAAGTCAGTACCATAGAGTACATCTAGAGGGCAGCAAGCCCCTCCATCACCTACACCTACCGCGTCAAGTATGACTCCAAAAGCTGTTAAATCATCTGCCGTACCATCATCATCACTATCTATATCGGTTATGTTAACAGTCCCGCTAAAAGAGGTGGTCAATATCACTGTATGGGTTGGCCCCACGATGTTAGGCACTGTAGCTACCAATAATCCATCAGCATTAAATGTCCCTGAGAAGCTATCTGCACTTTTTACAACACCAATGTCGCTAGTATCAGTATCGCCTTCGACAACTACAAAAGTTCCTAAAAAAGCTTCTCCAGCCTCACCCTTAATCTCAATAGATTGCGGATCATTTGTCGTTTGGGGTTGGTATTCACTTATTTGTATAGGAAAGGTTACGGTAGAGGTGAGGTTTACTGTAGCTGTACATTGAGCAGTGTTACCACTGGTGTCCATCACGGTAAGGGTCACTTCGTTATCACCTAAATCTTCATAGGTAAAGTCTTTTTGTGATGCACCATCAATCAATAAACTGGCAATGGCTACATTATCAGTAGAACCATTATCAATCATATCTGGTGTCACCACTGCGCCGTCTAAACCAATGGCCAAGGAAAGGTCTTGACAAACGGCCACAGGATCTACAGCATCAGGTAACAATGTGATATCGTTTCCATCGCCCCCAGCATAACTCAGGATTCCCGTATAGCTTCCAAAGGTTACCCCGCCTCCTTCTGGAATACCATTAAAGGTGCCTACTACAGCATCTGTACCATCATTATCTATGAGCATGATTTCAACATCATCAGATTGTGCTATAAACCCTCCAATAGGACTTAATGCAGCATTGGTAAGTGTTACCGTACCAGCTACCTCCAGAATATCATAATCATCGTCATTTTCTACTACGGGAGCATACGTCCCTGACGAAATTAAGAGATTGTTAAACGAAAGGCTTGCGACATCTCCTATAATACCTGGAGTAACCACAGCGTCGTTTTCTATAATTGTAGGACCTCCACCTAGTGATCCTCTACCCTTTAATACCGTTGTTTCTTTACTGAATTTTGCCTCATTTAAGACATTGACAAAAACTTCTAAAGCAAATATTCCTTCAACATATAGATTTCCGAAAAATGGACTAATCCCGTCTGGATCTAATGTGGTGTTTCCCAAAAACCTCGTGGTTGTATCTAAAACGCCATTATAGTCTAAATTTCCTGAAAGGTCGATCGTATCTCCAGCGAATTCTAGCAGGCCTCCATTATGGTTGATAACTGCTGAATTGGTTCCCGAGGTAGCGGTTAAGTCAATGTTACCCAAAAGGGAAGCGACCCCGCTATTATTTTTGGTTAATTCAGTATCTTCAGATAGTATGATAGTAGGAGCAATTACCGTAATACCATCCACTATAATTAGACCTAATTCAACATCATCGATATCATTTAAAACTATAAGCTCTAAGGAATCGCCTGTGAGTGTCTCCAATATGTTAACATCATTGTCACCTAACAAAATTGCAGTGGTACCCCCGTCATTTCTTCCTTCTAAAGTCAAGAGATCTGTTGTAATAGTCCCACTGGTTTGTGTGATTGTGGTTTGAGCTCTAAGGCGAAGGTCCGAATTACCAGCAGTGGTTATATCTCCTGTAAGCTCTAAACTACCAGGTCCTACACGAATGTAGCTTTCGGAAAAGTCACCGGTTCCAGTGGTGGTAACAGTTCCCAATGTAGTGGGGCCAATCGCGTAAAAAGAAACATCTCGGGATTCTAAGTTCACCACGCCATTAAACGTATGTGTGGCTCCTTCAATAATTGAAATATTTGTTGTAGCCTGAAGATCTGTTTGACCTGCTATGGTAATAGGCAAAGGTACTATGCGATCTCTAATGCGATCCACATTTGTAATGGACAAGCTCGCTGCAGTAAGCTCCCCGATAAGGATAAATGCACTGCTACTATTGTCAATGATAAATGCTCCTTCAATGTCTATGGCACCACTTTGGGAATAGGCACTCAAACCACTCAATCCGTAGAGCGAAATCCCATTGTTGGCCCCCGTTAAGGTAAGGTCGCTATTAAAATTGACTGTGTCGTCTCCGTTATTTGCATTAAATTCTATTCCATTAGTTATACTAGCTAGCGGTACCGTAACCGTTGTTGGGTCTGTAAGTGTGGGTCCTCCTAAAACTTGAACAGGAGTCGCTAGGTTACTTATAGTAAGAGTAGTACCATCACTGGATAAGGTAATCTGATCATCAGAGTCGGTTTCTATATCAGTGATTTTTAGCGCTCCATTGTCTATCTCTACATTGGTTTCATACGGATTTTGAACTACGGTAACCGTAAAGGAGCACGTTCCTACATTGCCGCTGGCGTCAGTTGCTTGGAATGTATTCACGGTGTCCCCTAATGGAAAAACACTCCCTGATGGCAAACCAGCCGTTTGGGTAATGGTAGGGTTAGATAATTCTAAGATGTACTTCCTAGATTGATTTCTGTTGATATCGTTCCATTTTCCATCAGTCCTTATTACAGTATAATCTTCATCACCCAAATTATTGGGCTCACCATCACCCCAATTTTCATATCCAGAATTTTCCCCATGCCACCTAAAAAACCCTTCGGTAGGTGCATCGGAGTATCCTATAAGTACTTGTTCAGAAGAATTGCCCGTTACCGTATTCACGGCATTTCTTATATACGCATTGTGAGCGTCATCCCATATGGTGGCCACAAAACCTCCCTTGGACTCTGCATCTGTATGGGCATTCTGTACTAGAATGGCATTGTTCGAGATAAAATAAGTTCTTTCATCCCTTATTCCTAAAAGCGTAAATCCGCTGGGTGCTTCTACTGTGCAGTCAGAATACAATATATCGTTGTAAGTAACCGTGGCCGGAACACCGGGATCGGTACCAAAAGTGATATCTCCGGGACAGGTTAATACAGGGGCATTCTCATCCAAGATAGTAACAATTGCTTGGCAGCTGCTGCTATTACCATTTTGATCGGTCACAAATAAAGTTACCGTATTGTCTCCAATATTGGTGCAATCGAATGTGTTCTGGGAAATTCCAAAAGAAGCAATCCCAGTATCGTCATCGTTAGAATTGTTGTTAATATTGCTTGCAGATATGGAAACCGTATTACCTGTTCCCAAAGATCTTGTAATGTTTTTACAATTTGCATTAGGAGCCACTTCATCAAAATAATGCACTTGAAATCTAATATCCCAATCTTCAGAAATAGGATCGAAATTCCAAAATTGGCCTGTAAAGATTTCTCCGCCGGAATATACATCGGTGGCTTCATGCGTACGTAAATCTATCGATCTATCATCATCGTTCTTCACAACCCTAAAAGCATACAGCTCTCCTGAATTTACCGGTGATACATTATCAAACTGAAAGTAATGCTCTTGCTGTGAACCACTAAAGGGAAGGTCTAATGTTTGCGAATTAATAAGTGTTCGAGTACTACTACTAAGTGGTTGAGACCATAACTCTAAAGTAACTGAAACACCTCCAATGCTTCCGCCTGTAACTCTTCGGGTCCAGAAAGAAACACCTTCAATATTACCAGAACAGGTTGCTGTAAAGGTATTTCCTGCAGGTAGCAAGAATGAGGGTAGTTCGTTATCGAAATCATCTTGAATGATGTCATTGGTTCCATCACATTGGGCGTAACTTTTTCCGACACTCGATAATAGGAAAAGGGTAATAAATATTATTGATATGCTTGTTTTCATGGGTCAGGTTTTTAATCGAGCGCAAATTACCCAAGGCCCCAAGACGTCAAAATACGAAGCAACACGTATTATCTACGTGGTACTACGTAGGATAGAGTTAAATTATTGATTTCTAAAGATATATTAGGATAATGGAACCTTTAAATGGATCGTGGTTCCTTGGTCTGGACTACTGGAAACTTCCAATTTTGAGTTAATGATTTTGGCTCGCTCTAAGAGGGTTCTCATACCAAGACTTTCTCCACTTTTTAGGGCATTTGTAAAAATAAACCCCTTGCCTTTGTCAATGACACTAACATTGATATGGTCTTTTTTGTTTTTCACAAGTATGGAAGCGGAGCGTGTTTCTGAATGCTTCACCATATTATTGAGTGCTTCTTGTACGATCCGGTATACATGCAAGGCTAACTCAGGATTTAATTTACTATTAATATCGTCAATCTCATGCGTAAAAAGGATATCTGTATTGGCATCTATTTGATCTACCAATACTTCCAACGCTCTTGTAAGCCCCAGTTTTTCTATATTGGATGGATGTAGGCCTCTTGAAATGGTACGTAGTTCATCCAGTGTGGTGTCTGCCAAAGACTCCATTTGTACATCACCCAGTCCTTTGGTTTTTTTGGTAAGCAACATCAATTTTTGTCCTACACTGTCATGCAGTTCCCTTGCTAGACGCAAACGTTCTTCCTCTTGACCTTTTATCAATTCCTGGGAAAATCCTTCAAGAAGTAGTTTTTTGTTTCGCGAATGTTTACGCGAGCGTACCAGTAAGAAAATAATAAAGAATATAATGAGTCCCGTTCCTCCGAAAAGTATCCATTGATTCTTCAACTTATTTTGAACGTCTAAAAATGCAATTTCAGCATTTTGTTCTTGAATGGTGGCATCTCTTTTTTTGGTTTCATAGAGCGTTTGATAGTACGTTAAAGCTCTTACGTTTTGCGTACTGATGATACTATCTCGAAGTTTTGCATAGATTTTATGATGGTAATAGGCTTTCTCTGGGTTACCAATAGCCTCATATAGCTTTGTAAGTAGTTCATGCACTTGCTCTGCATTACCAAAATCCTTTGCGCTTCCTGAGGTAACGATTTCTTCTGCAATAGCAATGGCCTTTTGGTAATTGCCTAGACCGAATTCATAATGGGCCAGTGCCTCCTTAAAACTAAAACCATCCAAACCCTGCTTAAATCCATCCATGTCCTTTTCAATGCGATTCAGTATGGTTTTGGCCTTATCAAGACTATCGGCTATTGAATAAACCTTTAGCAAACCATTAAGTATTTTGGGTTCGTAGCTTTTTAGATTTCCTTTTTCAGCAAAGTATAGTGCTCTCTTCAGGTTGAGAATACCATTTTTATGATCTTTAGTTTTTCTGTTATCTATAGAAGCATTAAACAAAGTGGATTGTAACATTCTATAATCCTTTCGCTTCTCGGCCATAGAAACAATTTCGTTTCGCACCTGTGCTGCATCTTCAAAAAAACCAATTCTACTGTATAGATTAGCACGGGAGTTACGGGTTGTAAGTAGGTTGAAGGTGTCCCGCATTGTTTCAAAAATTATTTCGGATTCGGATAGGATAGCCCCAGCTTCGGCAAACTTTCCAGTATCAGCCAAAGCGTCTGATGTGTATATCTTCGATTTTCCCATTAATAGCGAATCCTTGGCTTCTTGCGCATAACTGCCCGCTTTTTCATAGAAGGGAATAGATGCAGCAGTTTCACCACCAAAAAAATAACTGTCTCCAGCATTCATATATAGTCGAGCATTGATATTTGGATTGGTTACCTCCAAGTTTTTCGAAATAAAATCGTTAAAGACTTTTATCCCTTCTCTGGGTTTGCCAGCCCTATTGGCTAAATAGAATACAAGTCTTGAGGTATGGTAAGCTGCCGAATTAATGGAATCTAATTCTAGGGCATAATTGATGGTACGACGGACATGATCCTCAAAATTGAGTTCGGTATTATTCAAGGTTAATTCAGATAGACTGTCTAGTAATATTAATTTTTGACTGCCTTCCGACACTCGAATCTTGTTTGTTATATCATTCAATTTCATTTGAAGGGAATCCACTGTTTGAGCAAACAGTGGGTTGAAATACAAAAGAATGACTATAAATAGGTACTTTTTCATTGAACTCAATATAGACTTTAAAGATATGATTTTAAAGGTTGTACAAAATATATTGGCACAAGCATATTGCAAAATTACCCTATATATTTAAGGGATTACCCCATGTTGCTTTTAATTCTAATTGCCTTCTTGTAAATTTTCTGGGCCACCCGATTTATACATTCTTCAATATGCTCAATAGAATCATTTTCATAAAAGAAATGTGCTTCGGGCAGCTTACCTTGATAGTCTTTTGGAAGTATATGAATGACTTGGGTATCCATATGTTTTTGTTTAATTGCATTTGTTATGTCCATAGCCGATAGGTATGAAAAGTCATGCTCCAATAACGCAATGAAAGGTTGATTCAAAAGAACATAGCCAAGTGCTTCAAATGCATTACAGACCACCTCTGAAACCTCCATGCCTTGCTTTTTTAAGCTTTTTCTCAATTGTTTGGCATAAGAACTGTCGCCATGTGCAATCAAAATCCAATCACTATGCTTATATAACATTCATCGGGCATTTTATACAGCAAAGTAACCCTAAACCAATATGTTATACCATACGGGCTAGCACGTAACATATACGTGGTAATACTTACAGCTCAAGGATAACACTTTTATTGGAAATTGCCCAGTTGGTAAGCGCATTCGTGCCTCCTTCCAATTCCAATTTAGTAATTATATTACTCCGGTGTTTTTCCACTGTTCGCTTGGACACAAAAAGGTTCTCGGCAATAGCATTAGTAGAAATCTGTTGAGCTACCATTTTTAGGATGGTTTGTTCTGATGGAGTCAATAATTGAAGTTTTTTTAGTTCTGTAGAAACTACATTTAGGGTATTGGCTTTAAATGAACGACTATAATATTGTTCATCTCTTAACACAGCCTCAATGCATCGTTCTATATCGAAAAAAGAATCCTCCTTTAACAAATAACCATTAATGTGGAGTGCTCTTGCCTGAGCAATGTATTCGGATTCTTTATGAAAGGATAGTACGATGAATTTGGTTACACTCCCTTTTTCCTTTGCCATTTTAATCACGTCGAATCCTGTAAGCAGAGGCATATCTATATCTAACAATGCGAGGGACGGTTGTTCCTTTAAGATGAGTTCTAATGCCTGCATTCCATTAGTTGCCTGTCCTACAACCTTGTATTCGTTGGCAACCAATTCTTCATACAATCCTTTAAGGAGCATGGGATGGTCATCTGCCAAAATTAAAGTGGCGTTTTTAGTGTTCATGGGTTAGGGAATTCCCGAAAAATTAAGGTTTGTGTTGAGTGATTAAAGATATTTGTTTCTTTTCAAAATCCTAATTCAAATAAGTTAAAACTCGTTGGGAGAAATGAAAATTTCTTTGACCTATTTGAAACTAAAGGATTTTTTGTCAGGTCGGGCAGGTAGAGTTTCCTGTATTCGTTGCATGGGTTGGCTTCATGCCCAGAGATTGTAGTTACGTGTATTCAACAAAAAAGTCCCAAGTTTTCACTCAGGACTTTTCCAATTTTGTTGGCCCACTAGGGCTCGAACCTAGACTCTTCTGGACCAAAACCAGACGTGTTGCCAGTTACACCATGGGCCAATTCCATTGTGCGGGTGCAAATTTAATACAAACTTTGGGACACGCAAACAAATTTTTAGAAAAATGATAGGCTTTATTTCTCAATTCTATACCGAAAACAACTTTTTCAGGGTCTAGTCCCGAAATCCACCCTGTTTTCATGTGAAATACCTGCAACTCCTCTCCTCTTAGCAAATTTTTATCACTCCGCTTGCCATATAATTAGTAAATTCGCCACAACCTAAACAGGAAACCTTTATGAGCGATTTCAATTATAAAAAATGGAACCAGATTATCGGATGGTCGGTTTTTGCCATAGCACTCCTTACGTATTGGCTTACTGTAGAACCCACTGTGAGTTTTTGGGATGCTGGAGAGTATATTACAACAGCTAGTAATCTAGAAGTAGGGCATCCTCCAGGGGCACCACTATACCAACTCCTTGGAGCTTTCTTCTCCATTTTTGCCATGGATGCTTCCAGTATAGCACTCACCATTAATCTTATGTCAGTTTTTGCCAGTGCCTTTACCGTTCTATTCATGTTTTGGTCACTTACCATACTGCTTTCCAATCTCGTTTCTAAAAACAGTGAACTTACTAAAAACAATAGCATTGCTATTCTAGGAAGTGCTGCTGTAGGATCCTTGGCATTTGCGTTTAGCGATAGTTTCTGGTTTAGTGCAGTTGAAGCAGAGGTGTATGCCGCAGCTGCTTGTCTATTATCTATTATGTTTTATTGTGGTCTTCGATGGGAACGGGAAATGTTTACACCAAGAGGAGATCGTTGGCTTGTTCTTATTGCATTCATTGTAGGGCTCTCCTTTGGAGTACACTTTATGGCATTATTAACCATCCCTGCTATTGGATTTCTTTACTTTTTCAAGAAGTATAAAAAAATCACCATTAAAAACTTCATCATTGCAAATATCGTTACTGTAGCTATTCTTCTATTTATATTTAAGCTATTACTACCTATGACCATGAAGTTTTTTAGTGCTTCTGAGCTGTTCTTTGTGAATACAGTTGGGATGCCGTTTAACTCTGGTACCATTATAGCTGGATTATTATTTATAGCCTTGTTCTATTTCGGATTGAAATACACGCGTAATAATGGGTACGCTATGTACAACACACTTTTATTATGTGTGCTTTTTATTTTCATAGGATTCTCCAGCTGGCTTATGCTACCAATCCGAGCCAATGCAGGTACTGTAATCAATGAAAATAACCCGAACAATGCCCGCGAATTGTTAGCCTATTATAACCGTGAACAATATCCAGAAACACATCTGTTCTACGGTCCTCAATTTACTGAGACTTATGTAGGGTTAGACCCTCAAGATCCCTATAAAGATGACAAACCCAAATACGAAAAGGATATAAAGTCTGGAAAATATGTGATTGTAAATGATTGGAAGAATGCTGGTCAAAATACAGACAATGCACAAAAAGCATTTCTACCAAGAATGTGGAGCTTAGAACACAACGCAAATTACCTAGATCATACCGGTGGCCTAGAATTTGGAATTAAATACCAATACCGTGGAGAGCAAAGGTTGGTTGAAGAAGTATCAAAATTCAAGCAAGCATATACAGAAGGGTTGGTAGATGGAGAAGATTACAATGAATTCCTAACTCAATTTGGACCTTTCCTCGATATTAAAAAACCTTCCGCTTGGGACAACATAACCTTTATGTTCCAACATCAGTTTAGTTACATGTATTGGCGTTATTTTATGTGGAACTTTGTTGGGCGCCAAAATGACGTTCAAGGACAAGGAGGCAACCTTAACGGAAACTGGCTGAGTGGAATTAAATTTATAGACGAATTTCGCTTAGGTTCTCAGGATAACTTACCCAGTGACATGGCTGATAACAGGGCTAGAAATACCTATTTCTTCCTACCACTTATCATTGGTATTCTAGGGTTGGTATTCCACGCTAAAAATGATAACAAAAGTTTTTGGGTCCTATTGGTGCTCTTCCTGTTTACAGGGCTTGCACTAAAAGTATACCTCAACGAGCGACCCTACGAACCAAGAGAACGGGATTACGCTTTGGTAGGTTCTTTCTATGTTTTTGCTATGTGGATAGGTTATGGTGTCTATGCACTGTATGAGATCTTAAAAGAATACATTAAACCAAAAACCGCAATCCCAATTGTTCTTGGAGTCACACTACTGGCTGCTCCCGTTCTTATGGCTACACAAAACTGGGATGATCATGATCGTTCCAATCGTCGTACTGCCAACTCTATGGGTAGAATGTATCTGGATTCCTGTGATGAAAACAGCATCCTCTTTACCATTGGAGACAACGACACTTTTGCCCTCTGGTACCAACAAAATATTGAAGGCTACCGTCAAGACGTTCGCATTGTAAATACCAGTTTATTTCAAACAGATTGGTATATAGATGACATGAAGAAAAAGGCTTTCTCCAGTGATCCTATTCCATCACAACTTACACATGACAAGTATACCTACGGAACACGTGACGTGATTGCTTTTATGGAAACCAAAGAAGATACCGTAGATATAAAAACCTGGATGAACTGGGCAGGTAGTGACAATCCTGCTACCAAAGTAGAACTGAACAGTGGACAAATGATAAGTTCGTTCCCTTCAAAAGTTATTAGGATTCCTGTAGACAAGGAAGCGGTACTTAGAAATGGAATTGTAGCCCAAAAAGATGCCGATAAAATAGTTCCTTACATAGATATTACGCTGAAAGGGGATTTTGTATATAAAAATCGACTTCTTATGCTTGATATTATTGCCAATAATAATTGGGAACGTCCTATTTATTTTAGTGGTGGTGCTTTTGGAGATGATGATTACTTATGGATGAAAAACTACTTACAATTGGATGGTGTTGTATATAAATTGGTTCCTATTAGAACACCTGTTGATCCTCGAAATCCGTTTGATATGGGAAGAATCGATTCAGACAAAACATACGATATTGTCATGAATTGGGATTGGGGAAATAGTGGTAGCCCAGATATCTATCACGATACCGAAACCCGAAGAAACGGAATTACCTATAGAAGTCACCTTGCTCGCTTGGCAGAAACTTTGATCAAGGAAGGCAAAATGGATAAAGCAGAAAACATACTTGATTTGGCCATGGAAAAAATGCCCGTTGCTTATTTTGAGTATTACTCGCTATTAGAACCTTTTGCACAACATTATTATGCCATAGATAAAGTTGAAAAAGCTCGAAAAGTCTTTGAAGAAACTTCAAAAAAACATCAAGAATTCCTAACCTATTATGGTGCCATGACAGTTGGAGACCAAGGAAATATGATTGAGGAAATATATTCCAAAATGAATCAGTATGAGAGTCTGGTAGAGTTGGTCTACACCTATGATGATCCTTCGTATTACCAACAAGAAAAAGAGAAATTCTTGAATTATCTAAGTCCTTTTAGAGGGTTCTTTGCGCGATTGGGAATTGATATTGATGAAGAATTCCTTCGGAAGGAAAAACTGACCGAACAGTTTTTGGATTCCCTTCTTAAGGACAGCTCAGAAATAGATACCACCGAATAAAATGCAAGGTTATTGGGCAAAAACTCCAACACTTATACAACGGATATTTCCGAAACGTATCTGGAGATTGCCCAATAATGAAAAAACTGTATACCTTACGTTTGATGACGGCCCAATCCCTGAAGTAACTCCATGGGTGCTAGAAACCTTAAAAGAGTTTCATGCCAAGGCCACTTTCTTTTGTATAGGTCATAATATTGTGAAACACCCAAAAGTGTTTAAACAAATATTAGCAGAAGGTCATGCCATTGGCAATCATACTTTTCATCACTTAAACGGTTGGAAAACGCAAAAAAATAAATATGCCCAAGACATACTAGATGCAGAAAACATTATAGCTAAGCATGATTATTTAGATTTAAAATTATTTCGTCCTCCTTATGGAAAGCTAAGTTCTAATCAATCTAAAGATTTACTCAAAAAAGGTTATAAGATTATCATGTGGGATGTTTTAAGTGCCGACTTTGATACAGGCATCTTGAAAGAACAGTGCCTTCACAATGTATTAGATCACCTATCGCCAGGAAGTATCGTTGTATTTCACGATAGTATAAAGGCAGAAGAAAAACTTCATTTTGTTTTACCTAAAGTATTACAATTTATTGCTGAAAAAGGATGGAATTGCCAATCAATTGGCTAGACATATTCTTGTACCAATCCAATCAATGTATTGGCATCTTGCTCTCCACTTTGTCTCCATTTCATTTCGCCATTTTTATAGATCATCAGTGTAGGCAAACCTTTTACACGAAGGGCTTCGGCAAGTTCCGAGTTTTTTTCTATATCAATTTTAATAACACGCGCTTTATCTCCCAAAGCAGCTGCAACATCCCTTAAAACAGGATGCATTTCTTTGCATGCCTGATCCCATTCCGCATAAAAATCCAAAAGTACGGGGATGTGTGTTTCAATTAATTCACCAAATTTGGACATAGGTTTGAATTATTGGTTACTACAAATATAACATTTCCCGCGAATTATGCGGTATTACGCCTTTTTTTAAGGGTGATCACAGAGATTTCTGGCCAAATCCCAACACGTCCTGGATACCCTATAAACCCAAACCCACGATTTACATTTATATATCTTCCAAATTCTTCATATATCCCAGCCCAATTTTCGTATCGATACTTAACCGGACTCCACTTTATCCATCCAGGAATCTCAATCCCAAATTGCATCCCATGAGTATGGCCGCTTAAGGTTAGATGAAAATTGCGTTCGTCAACTTTTACTTTCTCTTTCCAATGAGACGGATCATGGCTTAGCAATACTTTAAAATCCTCTTTAGAAACACCGTCATAAGCCTTATCCAGATCTCCAACCTTTTTAAAACCTCCTGCACCCCAATTCTCCACACCAATCAATTTAATAGTTTCGCCATTGCGAACAATTGCACGATGCTCATTCAACAATAAGTTCCACCCCATTTCCTTTTGAAGGTTTTTCAATTCTTGCAAGTTCTTAATTTTGGCTTCTGGGGTTTCCCATGACACATAGTCACCATAATCATGATTTCCCAAAATAGAAAAAACTCCATCCGTAGCTGTTAGTTTGGCAAACAAGCCCTTCCAAGGCTTCATTTCTTCAGCTACATTGTTTACCAGGTCTCCGGTAAAAACTATCAAATCGCTTTGCTGTTCATTGATAAGATCAATGCCATAGCTAATCTTCTTTTCATTATCGAAACTTCCACTGTGTACATCACTAATTTGTGTGATGGTATAACCATCAAATGCATCGGGAAGGTCATCAAATTCCAATGCATATTTAAGGACTTTATAATTGTACTTTCCTCGGTACATTCCATATAACAGCGAGCTAAATGGAATAGCCGCTATTCCCAAAGCCAAAGTACTCACAAACTTTCTTCTGGAAGGCAAATAAAAACCTTCTTCATTTCCCCCAATTTTGGCAAAGGCCCCTACAAACAAACGAACCACATCTTCACCAAACATAAAAATGACCAAAATCAACTTGGGAACAAAAACCGCTATAAACACACCAAAGGTGTACATACGTAATGGTGTCATGGTTCTATTGGGTGCTCCATAATTTAACTGGTAAATAAACATTCCCAACAACAACACTGAAATCCCCACATAGGCACCATGCAACCATTGATTCTTAGTGACAGTCCGCATAGCCTGAAAGCCATAGACATCAATAGCAATATAGATGACAATAAAAATGATCCAACGCAACATACCTGCTTTTAATGGATAAAGATAACTTCCTTTTAACTACACTTTTGTGGCATTCACTTTTTTTTAACTTGTTTTTGTATCTTTTCCGAACCAAAAACCTAACATGTTCAGAATTGTATCAACCCTTGCTTTTTGCATAGTAATTTCTAGTTGTACTCAAAAGGAAAACCCACCAATTCCTGCAAAAAAAGATAAGCCGCTTACTTCTTTAGTCAATCCATTTATTGGTACTGGCGGACATGGACATACCTATCCCGGGGCTACGCTTCCATTTGGAATGATGCAATTAAGCCCAGACACCCGATTGGATGGGTGGGACGGATGCAGTGGCTATCATTATAGCGACAATTACATCTATGGTTTTTCACATACACACTTAAGTGGAACTGGAGTGAGTGACTATGGGGATATATTGCTCATGCCTACCAACGAAATGATTTTTAATAATGGTGCTGATGGCAAAAAAGGATATCGTACCCATTTTAGTCATGAAGAAGAATTTGCTTCTCCTGGTTTTTATAAAGTACATCTGGATTCTACCAATATCCATGTAGAACTCACCGTGACTCAACGAGCCGGAATGCACCGATATGAATTCCCATCTTCGGAGAATCAATTTATCATTATAGATTTAGAACATCGAGATCAGTTATTGGATTTTGACATTAAGAAAATCAATGACTATGAATTCAACGGTTTTCGACATTCAAAAGCTTGGGCAGAAGATCAGCGTGTTTTCTTTCATATCAAGTTCTCGCATCCTACCAAACAACCAACATTTTTTCACCGCACTCCGGATAGACGTTCCCGAATGGTAGGATTAGAATTTGAAAACCCAAACAATGAACCCGTTTTTGTTTCTATAGGAATTTCTGCCGTAGACGAGGAAGGGGCCCAAAGAAATTTAGAAGAAGAAATAGGTTCTAAATCTTTTGACCTTCTGAAACAGGAAGCCAATGAAATTTGGGAAAAACAACTAGAAAAAATTGTTATAGAATCAGATAACGAAGACTATAAAACAAATTTCTATACTGCCTTATATCATACCATGATTGCTCCAAACCTCTATCAAGATGTGGACGGAAGGTATCGAGGGATGGATCTTGAGGTTCATAAGGCATCCAATTTTGATTATTATACGGTATTCTCACTTTGGGATACCTATCGTGCAGCACATCCGCTTTATACACTAATTGAGCAAGATAGAACCAATGACTTTATCAATACTTTTCTGGCAAAGTACGATGAAGGAAGTATACTCCCTATCTGGGATTTATCTGCTAATTATACCGGATGCATGATTGGTTATCATGGTGTCCCCGTTATTGCCGATGCCTATCTGAAAGGAATTAGGGGATATGATACAAAAAAGGCGTTGGAAGCTATGAAACATAGTGCTACTCGTGATCATCTGGGACTGGAATCGTATAAAGGAACTGGATTCATTCCAGTAGAAGAAGAAAGTGAAAGTGTTTCCAAAACCTTAGAATACGCCTATGATGATTGGACCATATCTGAAATGGCCAAAACAATGGGAGATTCTAAAACTGCTACCGAATATGCAGGTAGAGCTCAGTACTATAAAAATTTATACAACCCAGAAACTGGCTTCTTTCAGGGTCGTTTCAGAAATACATGGTTTGGCCCTTTTGATCCTTTTGAAGTAAACTTTAATTACACCGAAGCCAATGCTTGGCAATATAGCTTGTATGCTCCGCAGGATATTTCAGGCCTTATCAATCTTATGGGTGGAAAGGAACAGCTTGAAAATCACTTAGATCGTCTTTTTACTGCAAAAAGTGAAACTTCGGGAAGGGATCAGGCAGATATAACAGGTCTTATTGGTCAATATGCACATGGAAACGAGCCGAGCCATCATATGGCATACTTGTACAATTTTGTAAACAAGCCTCAAAAGACTCAGGAGAAGGTTCACAAAATCCTAACTGAACTGTACACCAATACTCCTGATGGAATTAGTGGTAATGAAGATTGTGGACAGATGAGCGCTTGGTATGTTTTCAGTAGTATGGGATTCTATCCTGTTACTCCTGGAAGCAATCAATATATTATTGGCACACCTTTATTTCCAAAAAGTAGTATCAATCTAGAAAATGGAAATACTTTCACCGTAGAGGCAAAGGGTCTTTCTGAAGAAAACATATATATTACTTCGGCTCATCTAAATGGTGAACCCCTTAATCGTACTTATCTTTTTCATGAAGAGATTGCGAAGGGTGGTCACTTAATTTTTGAAATGGCAAGCAGTCCTTCACCTTGGGGAATTCAGGATCATGAGATTCCCAAAACGGAAATCTCTGAAAACATTATTACACCCGCCCCATTTATTGCTAGCGGAGATGTCGCTTTCAAAAACCAAACAAATGTAGTTCTGGAATCTGTGTCTGAAACAGCTAACATATACTATAGTATTGATAATGCAGAATTCAAAAAATATGAAGATCCCATCTCTATTTCTGAGAAGTGCACATTAAGCACGTATGCTGAAGCAAATGGTCATAAAAGCAATATACTCTATACAGAATTCTATAAAATAGATCCTAATGTCAGCATTACACTGGAAACTGAATATGCCAATCAATATAATGCCGGTGGCAATGACGCCCTCATTGATGGCATTAAAGGTGCCAAGGATTTCAGAACAGGAGCTTGGCAGGGTTATCAGGATACAGATGTGATTGCTATCGTAGATCTGGGTAGTATAAAGCCCATTGAAACGATTGAGGTGAGTTTCCTTCAGGACCAAAGAAGTTGGATTTTCTATCCTACCGAGGTCGAGTGTTTTGTTGCTCCGGGAAAAACATTTTACAAGAACTTACCCAAGCAAGAGATCGATTCGGAAAACCCTTCAGAAGACAGTGAAATAAAAACCCTTCAGTTTAATATGAATGGATACAGTGCCCGATATATTAAGATTGTGGCCAAAAACCTAGGAGATCTTCCCAAGTGGCATTTAGGGGCTCCCTATGATGGCAAAGCTTGGATCTTTGTCGATGAAATAACCATAAGATAATACAGAATGAAAAGACGAAAATTTATTCAGAATACCTCATTGGGAAGCCTTGGAGTTGTAGCGGGAGCGGCAACTTTAGGTTGTAAAGTTGATTCCGAAAAAAAGGAAGCTATTGCTATCAAAACTGATACGGAGAGTATCCCCTTGGTCATTGCTACATGGAATGTTCCTGATGCTACCACCAAAGCTTGGCAGGTACTGCAAGAGGGAAAAAGCGCCTTAGATGCCATAGAAGCTGGTTGTAAGGTAGAGGAAGCCAATGAAGAAGGACAAAGCGTAGGTATTGGGGGGCTTCCAGATCGTGATGGTCGGGTGACCTTGGATGCTTGTATTATGAACAGTCAAGGAGGCTACGGAGCTGTAGTATGCCTTCAAGATATAAAACACCCTATTTCTGTTGCCAGAAAGGTAATGGAGGAAACGCCCCATGTTATCATGGCGGGAAGTGGAGCTCAAAAGTTTGCTGTTGAACAGGGGTTTGTGAAAGAGAATCTCCTAACTGAAAAATCTAAAAAGGCATGGGAAGAATGGAAAAAAACATCCAAGTATAAACCCATTATAAATATTGAAAATCACGATACTATAGGAATGTTGGCAATTGACAAAAATGGAGATATTTCTGGAGGTTGTACAACTAGTGGATTGGCCTATAAAATGGCCGGACGTGTAGGTGATTCTCCTATTATAGGATCTGGCCTTTTTGTAGACAATGAAATTGGGGCAGCTACAGCTACCGGACTTGGAGAAGAGGTTTTAAAAACTGTAGGTAGTTTCTTGATTGTAGAACTTATGAGACAAGGAAAATCTCCACAAGCTGCTTGCGAAGAAGCGGTACACCGAATTGTAAACAAAAATCCAAATTACAAGGATTTTCAAGTAGGGTATATAGCCGTCAACAAAAAAGGAGAGACTGGAGCATATTCAATACATGAAGGCTTCTACGCTACTATTTATCAAGAAAATAAAATTAATTCTTACCCTCCAGATTTTTTCAATAAAAACAAATAACACTTAATCATCATTTCCTGTAAGGATATTCGTATTAAATAGTGTTAAAATATTGATTATTAAGTTGTTAAATAATACGTATTACTACGTATTTTTATGATTAATTCTATTATAAGTCTCATAAAACCATAATTTTTTTATAGTTTTGGTATACATAAGTAGGTTGCCCTGCCTATAAGGTGGGTCAATCAAATTTGGGGCGAAAAGTCATCACATCTGTGGTGGCTTTTCTATTTTGGACTCATATTATTAATTAGAAACGGGAATTGATAAAGATTTCTAAATATTAAAAGACCGCTCATTCAAGCGGTCTTTTCTCTTATTCTATAACATTGAGATAATAATTTCATCATAAACGTGACGTAACTTTCACCTCGCAAGAAAAGACTAAGTCATACTCTTTGTTTGTTGTTTGAAAGACCGCTTTTGAGGGGGAGCGGTTTTTCTTTTTTAACTGGCAAATACCTTCTCGCCTTTGGCTTCCATTTCCTTAAATTGCTGTACCAGCTTTAATGCATCTGGAATTACGTCACTGCACAAAATAATCAATGATCCTTTTTTGGCATTGTTAACGGCAAAAGTAATGGCCTCTTTTTCTGAAGGAATTATAGTTGTCTTTTTGTTAGGATCTTTTGCCATGATCCCATCGTTTAACATCTTAATTAGTTCCTCTTCTGTTTTTCCCCTAAGCCTTTTATCTTGACGAATTATAATTTCGTCAAACATATCTGCTGCAATAGCGCCCATTTCATTATTGTCTTCAATCCGTCTGTCCCCTATCCCAGCAATGATTCCTACTTTTACGGTACATTCCAAATTATCGGTAAACTTTTGAAGGGCTCGCATACCTGCTGGGTTATGAGCATAATCCAATAAAATAGTGAAGTTTTCAAATTTGAAGAGATTCAGTCTCCCAGGGGTTTGCGATGCTGAAGGAATAAAGGTTTCAAGACCAGCTTTCATATCCTCAATACTAATACCCCTAACATTTGCCGCTAATACTGCTGCCAATACATTCTGAATCATAAAAGCGGCTTTCCCTCCATAGGTTAAAGGTATTTTTTCGACCTTCATAATTCGCATCTTCCATGCTCCACGACAAATAGTTACATACCCATTTTCATAGACCGCAGTGATTCCTCCCTTTCGCTGTAATGCTTGAACCCGAGGGTTGTTCTCATCCATAGAAAACAACGCTAGATTACAGTTAATTCCTCTTCTCATATCATAAACCAAATCGTCATCTGCATTTAGGATGGCATAACCATCTGGCAATACCGTTTCTGGCACCACTCCTTTCACCTTTGCCAATTGTTCTACAGTATGGATTCCTTTTAAGCCCAAATGATCTGCAGCTACATTAGTGACTACGGCGACATCACAATTGCCAAAACCGAGTCCTGCTCTTAGCATTCCTCCTCTTGCACATTCCAACACCGCAAAGTTGACAGTTGGGTCCTTCAATACAAATTCTGCACTGGCAGGCCCTGTACAATCACCTTCCATAAGCAGTCGGTTTTGAATATAAACTCCATCACTGGTTGTATATCCTACTCTATATCCTTTCATTTTTGCTATATGGGCAATAAGCCTACTGGTAGTTGTTTTTCCATTGGTACCTGTAATAGCTACTATTGGAATTCTACCTGTGTCTCCTTGTGTTGGAAACAATTTATCTACTACTGGAGCAGCCACATTTCTTGGCAATCCAGATGTAGGTGCCAAATGCATTCTAAATCCAGGCCCTGCATTTACTTCTAGTACAGCGCCCCCAGTTTCTGAAAGCGGCTTGGTAATATCACTTGTCATGACATCGATACCGCAAATATCCAGATCTATGATTTTAGAAATACGTTCAGCCATAGAAACATTGGCAGGATGTACAATATCAGTAACATCCTCTGCAGTACCTCCAGTACTTAAATTGGCTGTATCCTTTAAGATGAGTTGTTCTCCTTTTGGTAGCACCGAATCTTCGGTATAACCAGCATCTTTCATGATGGTTTTTGTTAGATCATTTATAGTGATCATAGTCAGGACATTTTCATGCCCATACCCTCTTCTTGGATCTTCGTTTACTTTATCTACCAATTCCCTAACCGTAGATTTTCCATCCCCAATAACATGTGCTGGTGTACGAAGCGCCGCTGCTACCAACACATTATTAATGACCAGTAGACGATAGTCTCTACCAGTTATAAACTTTTCTATAATAACTCTTCGGGATACTTCTTTGGCTGCATGAAAAGCCACTAGGGCCTCTTCGTAGTTTTGAATATCTACAGTAATACCCCTTCCGTGATTCCCGTCTATGGGCTTTATAACTAATGGATACCCAACATATTCGCAAGCCTCTTTAAGGCTTCTTTCTTTGCTGATAATATCTCCTCTCGGAACCTCAACCTCTGCTTGTTCTAACAAGTATTTGGTGTCTTCCTTATCACAAGCTATCTCAACTCCAATACTACTGGTTTCAGAGGTAACAGTAGCTTGGATTCGTTTTTGGTTAGCTCCATACCCTAACTGACATAATGAATATTTGTTCAATCGAATCCATGGAATACCTCTACTGGCTGCTTCTTCTACAATAGAACCTGTACTTGGTCCCAATCGTTGTGCCTCTCTTAATTCCCTCATTTCCTGAATGTCTTCGGTCAAATCATAATCCTCTCCTGCAATAAGAGCTTCACAAATACGAACAGAAGCTTTTGCCGCATAGCGCCCTGCATCTTCTTCTATGTATGAAAACACTACATTATAAACTCCTTCTTCTCCATATCCCCGAGTTCTTCCAAAACCTGTATCCATACCTGCTAGGGTTTGAATTTCCAATGCAATATGCTCAATAATATGCCCCATCCAAGTTCCCTCTTCAACACGTTGAAAAAAACCACCAGGTGTACCAACAGAGCAACGATGCTCATACATAGTAGGAAACATTTCCTCTAATCGTTCCCGAAACCCTGAAATTTTATTGGATGGCAATTCTTCCATTTCCTCGAGATCCAACACCATTACAATTAATTTGTGTCTCCTTACGGACCAATAGTTAGGTCCTCTCATTGCATTTATTTCTCTTATCTTCATTCGGCTTTGGTTTTCGGTTAGTAATAAGGTAAGAACATAAATATATAATTTTTTTCAGAACAAAAACGTATTTTTGTCCCCTTATAAAAAGCTCATGAGTATAAAAGGAATTCTTATTCCAATAGGTGGAAATGAAGATAAAGGAACAGAGGAAAACGAACAGTACAGCCTCGAGTTTATTAGTGAAGGTATTCTTTACCATGTTGTAAAGGAAGCAGGTGGGATTGACTCGAACATTGTTATAGTTCCTACGGCTTCTGGCATCCCCAAAGAAGTAGGGCAGAACTACCTAGATGCTTTTCGCAAATTAGGGTGCAAAAATGTTCAAGTTATGGACATCCGCAATCGGGAAGAATCCGAAGACCCTAAGAATATTGAGCTTATAAAGAATGCTCATTGTGTTATGTTTTCTGGTGGAAATCAATCCAATATCACCAGAAATATAAAAGATACTACGCTTCATAAAATAATGTTGGACAAATACCAGAACGAGTTATTTGTAATTGCTGGGACCAGTGCCGGTGCCATGTGTATGTCTCAAGAAATGATAACTGGCGGAAGCGCTCAGGAATCCTTTGTTAAAGGTGCCGTAGGAATGGGAGAAGGAATGGACTTTATCCCTAATCTTATTATCGATTCGCATTTTATACGTCGGGGGAGGTTTGGAAGATTGGCCGAAGCTGTTGCTCAGTTCCCACAATTGGTTGGAATTGGCCTAGCTGAAGATACGGGATTGATCATTAAAGAAAATTCTTTTAAAGTGATTGGGTCTGGGATGGTTATCATTATTGATGCAAGAAAAGTAAAGCACAACAACCATAAGATACTTTCTGAGGGAACTCCAATGACGCTTACCAATTTAAAAACCCACGTCCTTGCTAATGGAGATGTGTTCAATATTAAAGAACGTAAAATAAAGGTGTTGCCTATTGACGCTCCTTTTGTCTAGTCTTTGTAGATAGCAATTGCTTCTTCTCCTGTAGACTTTTTATAACCTCGGTACATTCCTTCGGTATTAAAGGGTAGGGCAATATTCCCTTGTCCATCTACTGCTATTAACCCTCCATCTCCTCCAATTTCAAGAATTCTATGTTGGATTACCTCTGAAGCAGCTTCTTCCAAAGAATATCTTTTGTATTCCATTAAACAGGAAACATCATATGCAACTACGCCACGAATAAAAAATTCACCACTCCCAGTACAACTTACAGCACAGGTTTTGTTATTAGCATAATTTCCTGCTCCAATCATTGGGCTATCTCCTACACGACCCCACTTCTTATTTGTCATTCCTCCCGTAGAAGTAGCAGCGGCAACATTTCCATGAATATCTAACGCTACTGCACCAACAGTACCAAACTTCCCATCCTTTTTTACACTGTGGTCTAATTGAAAATCATCGGTATTCTTAATCTCCTGCCATTGTTGGTACCTAAGTTCATCATAAAAATAATCTGGATTCTCCTTTACATACCCCAAATCTTTAGCAAAGCGCATTGCGCCGTCGCCAGCCAAAAAAACGTGATAGCTCTTTTCCATAACATCCCGAGCTAAGGACACCGGATTCCTAATTCCAGTAATCAAAGACACCGCTCCAGCATCTAGTGTTTTACCATCCATAACAGCAGCATCCATTTCATGCGTCCCCTCTGCAGTAAAAACAGAACCTTTCCCAGCATTAAACAATGGTGAATCTTCCAGTGACTTTACGGCTGCTTCTACAGCGTCCAAGGAACTTTTCCCATTCTTCAAAACATCATAACCAGCATCAAGCGCTTGACTTAAAGCATCATTGTACTCAGCCTCCAATTCTGGGGTCATAAGACCCTTGATCAATGTCCCCGCTCCTCCATGTATAGCTATTGAAAATACGCTCATCTTTTACAATTAAAATAAGGGTGAAAAATACAAATTGTGTTTTAAAAGATTGAGATAGACTTCCACTTTCTTTTCTGGTTTAAATTCTTTTTTCTGAAGCGTAATTTTTACATTTGAAAAGCACGGTAGTATATCATTGCCAAAATCTATATATCCATGTTCAATATCTGGGAAATCATTTTTTTGTTTTTTTCATTTCAAGCATTGATCATGGCTATTTTTTTCTTTTTCAAAAAAAAAGGAGATAAAACAGCCAACCGTATTTTAGGAGTATACCTGTTACTATTCTCATTTAACATTACATACAATGTTTTGTATTGGTCGAAATTGCTTTTTGAAGTAAGTTCTATTCATTTATACGGTATACTCGCCAATTTATGGATCTCTTATCCTCCACTTATCTATCTCTACACAAGAAGAGTGGTTGAAGGTAAACGGTTTCGTTTAAAAGATATCATACACGCGGTTCCCACCATTGCAATGATCTCTTTCCATATTCCCTTTTATATTCTGACAGCAAAAGAAAAACAGGAAGTCTTATTTAATAGAGCATTGGGTGAATACGTCATTAATTTGAAATACAATTTCGACATCACCATCATATTAATGATTTTCTACACGGTTTTAACCTATCTGTCTTTTAAAAACAAAGAACTAGGACGTAACAAAAACAGGTGGATCACTTGGCTTTTAGGTTCTTTTGCTTGTTATGTGCTAGCCATGACTTCCTATTATGTGCTTTCTCGATTGGGACTAATTACGACAGCTCATGATTATTTTATAACCTATACACTTATTCTATTTGTAGGATTGGTCACATATTTTGGTCTGGTACAACCTGACGTATTTAATGGTTTGTCCATGGACAAAGTCCTTCCTTTTAAAAAATACAAGAATACTGGACTCACCAAAAGCCACTCCCTAGAACTCAAGAACAGTTTGCTAGCGTGTATGAAAACAAAAAAACCATATTTGGATAGCAATTTACGTTTGGACGACTTATCTCAAATGCTAAATCTATCCAGACATCACACATCTCAAATCATCAACGAACATTTCGACACCAATTTCTTCGACTTCATTAATGGTTATCGAATTGAAGAAGCTAAAAGCCTTCTATTACATGACCAAAACTTAAATATTACCGATGTAATTTACACCAGTGGTTTTAACAACCGAGTATCTTTTTACAATACTTTCAAAAAACATACAGGTATGACTCCTGGGCAATTCAAATTGAGGCAAAGCACTGTCTAACAATTGATCATCTTTATTTCCCGACAGAAATTTCCTTTTAACCTCTGTAAACCTATATAAGGAATAACAACTTGTTCCTTTCATTAAATTTTCTTCGTGGTATAAAATTATATCACTATGAAAAAATTATACTTTATTATCTTTTGTATTGCAAGTGCAACTGTATTTGCTCAAGTAAATGTAAGTACCATTACAACTGAAATTAATGGCAGCGGTGGATTGTCATTAGATGATGACGGCAATCTCTATATTGGGGATTTTGGGGATATGTTAGGAGGCCCAGACACTGATGGCATACCAAATCATATATTAAAGCTCGATACCGATTTAAACCTTACGCAATACGCTACGGGTTTTGTTGGTGCATCTGGTAATGATTTTGACAGCAATGGCATTCTTTTCCAGTCAGACATTCGGGACAATGCCATTTATAAGATAGTTGGCGGCGTAAGAACCTTTGTTACTTCAGACGGTATTGTATCACCCGTAGGTATTGTTTTTGATAGCCAAGATAATTTCTATGTATGCAATTGTGGCAATGGTACCATTCAAAAAGTAACTCCTTCTGGCACTTCCACTGAGTTTGCCTCAGGTTCTTTATTTGCATGCCCCAATGGAATTACTGTAGATGAAAATGACAATCTTTACGTTTCTAATTTCTCCAACACTAACATTGTAAAAATAACTCCAGACGGAACTACTTCTGTCATTGGAAATACCCCTGCAGGAAATGGTCATTTAGATTATGACATCAACTCAAAAAACCTTTATATAGCCAGTTACGCTGGACAACAAATATTTCGCTTAAATATAGACAGTCAAGATATGGGAGTTCTGGCTGGAACTGGTGTTCGGGGTAACGATGACGGTGAAGCAACGGTCGCTACATTTTCCACTCCCAATGGGGTTGCTGTTACACAAACAGGAGATTCTATCTACATAAACTGCGCTGTACCCTTAAGTGGCCCTACTATAAACCCACAAGTTATACGATTAATCACAGGAGTAACATTAGCTATAGAAGAAAACACTGCTGCTTCCTATTACAGTAAGACGTATCCAAATCCAGCTAATAACCATCTTACCATAGAAGCTTATCTTCCTTCCATATATTCAGACCTAACCATTAACATCTATGATATATTGGGCAATCGTCTTGACCTCAAGAAAGTTAATCATACTACTGACCAAGTTTTTAAACAGACTTTAGACATTTCCAAGTATGCTTCTGGTTACTACTTCTATACTGTAAACCAGGGCGCAAAGCAATTATTTAATGGAAAGTTCATAAAGAAATAGATCATTACAAATTAATTAATCATAAAAGACCGCCCGTATGGCGGTTTTTTTTATTGAAAATTCCATGTATTTCTTCAGCTTTCAATAATTACTTTTTTATTCCAGAAGTTCAAATAATAAACAACAAAAAGAAGAGCCAAAAACAAAAGAGGGCGAATCATTTGCGCTATGGAATCTTTCAGTAAATGTGTTATAGTTGCTCCTATCATAAGTATTGCCAATCCAAATAGTGCCACTTTCATAGTTTTCGGAACTAATAACAGTATAGCCAGTAATAACTCCAAAACACCAATTACCATATAAAACCCATTGGGAAACCCCCAGTTATTGAACATTTCTATAACTGCTTCGTTACTTGTTAATTTTCCCGTACTAGCCAACAGAAAAGCGATGGAAATAAGAATACGAACTATCCAACTAAGTATTTTTTGTCCTTTTTTCATTATCTTGTTTTTACAGAACGAAACTGCCAAAAACAATAAGAAAACCATTGAAAAACAGTGGAAAAATGACTGAAACAAATCTGAAAGATCGTAGCTATTCACCAATTTCCTTTCTCTACTATACTTTTCATCCCAAAAAAGGAAGTATTATCAGTAAAGAAGGAAGGGAAATCTTCATGGAACCCAGACTTAAGGATTTCTTTCACATTTTACTATTGAATAAGGACGACGTTGTATCCCGAGAAGAATTGATGGACTTTGTATGGAAGGACGCTGTAGTTACGGAGGATTCTATATCTAAAGCAGCTTCAGACCTCCGAAAGTTCTTGGCTAAAAACAACATAAATGGGGTTGCCCTTACTACAATTACCAAAATGGGGTACCAACTAAAACTATTGCAAATCACACCTCCTTTAAAAAACCAGATTTTCTCCCAAAGAAAACTTTTTAGAGTAGCAGCTTATGGTTTTGGTTTTATCCTAATGCTAATTATTATTATAAGAGCACTACGATACGAACAATAAGAATGTTTGAAGTACATCTACACCTTCAAAAAACACAATTGCGCCTCAATAAATTTCTATGCCCCATAGAAGTTTTGTAGTTTTAGGCATTACAATAAACACACCTATGTCCGACCAAAAAAGACTTTTTTTAGTTGATGCTTACGCACTTATTTTTCGTGGGTATTACGCCTTTATCAAGAACCCAAGGATCAATTCAAAAGGAACAGACACCTCTGCCATATTAGGTTTTATGAACTCTTTACTAGACGTTATTAAAAGAGAACGCCCAGACCATCTAGCGGTATGTTTTGACAAAGGAGGCAGTGAAGCTCGCAATGAGCTTTTCCCTGAGTATAAAGCCAATCGTGATGAAACACCCGAAGCCATAAAAATTGCGGTTCCGTATATAGAAAGAATCCTAAAGGGTATGAATATTCCCATCGTAGTAAAGGCAGGTTTTGAAGCGGACGATATTATTGGAACACTTGCAAAAAAAGCTGAAAAACAAGGATATAAAACTTTTATGGTAACCCCAGACAAGGATTTTGCTCAATTGGTTTCTGAAAATATTTTTATGTATCGCCCCGTTTTTGGTGGCGGATATGAAACTTGGGGTATTCCCGAAGTACAAGCAAAATTTGAAGTAAAAGATCCCTTGCAGGTAATCGACTTTTTAGGCATGATGGGAGATAGTGCAGATAACATTCCTGGGCTTCCGGGAGTAGGCGAAAAAACCGCCAAAAAGTTCTTGGCACAATTTGGCTCTATGGAAGGACTACTGGAAAACACTGATCAACTAAAGGGAAAAATGAAGGAGAAAGTAGAAGGCGCTAAGGAATTAGGGTTGCTTTCCAAAGAATTGGCCCGCATCCTATTAGATGTTCCTGTAGAATTTGATGAAAAAGATTTCGAAATGTGTGACCCAGATATTAAAGGAGTCACCCAAGTTTTTGAAGAATTGGAATTTCGTAGACTTACCGATAACTTTTTGAAAACCTTTTCTTCCGAAGATCAAGCCTCAAAAGAAAGTACTACACCCAAAACAACGACCCAAAAAACAGAATCTAAAAAAACAGCAGCTGGATCTGGACAGTTTTCCTTATTTGGCGGTGATGGAGAAGCTACAGAAGAAAGCAAAGCTTTCAGTTCTAGAAACACTGCAAAAGATATTTCGCATTTCTATCAAACTATACAACCAGGATTGGGCACAACATTGTTCCTAGAGAACTTGATGAAACAATCCTCAGTCTGTTTTGATACTGAGACCACAGGACTTAACCCAATTACTGCTGAATTGGTAGGAATTGCCTTTTCGTGGGAAGCTGGCAAAGGATTTTACATTCCAGTTCCCGAAGGGAAAGAAGCAGCCCAAGAAGTCGTTGAAATGTTCCGTCCTTTCTTTGAAAATGAGGCTATAGAAAAAATAGGCCAAAACCTGAAATACGATATCAAAGTACTGTCCAAATATGACATTACGGTAAAGGGTAAGCTTTTCGATACCATGTTGGCGCACTACCTAATTAACCCCGATATGCGCCATAATATGGACGTATTGGCAGAAACCTATCTTAACTACACTCCTATCTCCATTACAGAACTCATTGGGAAAAAAGGAAAGAATCAACTTTCCATGCGTCAAGTTCCTATTTCTCAACAAACAGAATACGCGGTGGAAGATGCAGATATCACATATCAGTTAAAAGAACATTTTGAAAAGGAATTGGGAGAGGCCAATACACAAAAATTGTTCGACGAAATTGAGGTCCCCTTGTTACGGGTTTTAGCAGATATGGAACTGGAGGGGATTAATCTAGACAAAGGATTTCTTGAAAACCTCTCTGAAGAATTGAACAGCGACATCAAAAAACTGGAAGCTGATATCTATGAAGGTGCCGGAGAAGAATTCAACATTGCATCACCAAGGCAATTGGGAGAAATTCTTTTCGGAAAACTGAAATTGGTAGACAAACCCAAAAAGACCAAGACAGGACAATATTCTACAGCAGAAGACGTACTTTCCTACTTAGCTAAGGACCATAAAATCATTTCAGACGTTTTGGCTTACCGCGGATTGACAAAACTGAAATCTACCTATGTAGATGCACTTCCAGAACAAGTTGAAGAAAGCACCCATCGTGTACATACAGATTATATGCAAACGGTAGCAGCTACTGGAAGATTAAGTAGCAACAATCCCAATCTTCAAAACATTCCCATTAGAACAGAAAGGGGAAGACAGGTGCGAAAGGCTTTCATACCTAGAGACAATGACCATATTCTATTGGCCGCAGATTACAGTCAGATAGAACTTCGTATCATTGCTGCCCTCAGTGAGGAAGAGACCATGATCAAAGCTTTTCAAAATGGAGAAGACATTCATGCTTCTACTGCTGCCAAGGTATTCAATGTTCCTATTGACGAAGTAACCAGAGAACAACGTGGCAATGCCAAAACTGTAAACTTTGGGATTATCTACGGAGTATCTGCCTTTGGGTTGAGTAATCAAACCGATTTATCTCGCAGTGAAGCCAAAGAACTTATAGAAACCTATTACCAAACCTACCCTAAGCTTCGTAGTTATATGAGTGAACAGGTAGATTTTGCAAGGGATAATGGTTATGTACAAACGGTGTTGGGAAGACGTCGTTATCTAAAGGATATCAATTCCCGAAATGCTGTAGTGCGCGGAGCGGCCGAACGTAATGCCGTAAATGCTCCTATACAAGGAAGTGCGGCCGACATCATTAAAATTGCGATGATCAATATTCATAGGAAACTAGAAGAAGAAGGTTTTAAAAGTAAGATGTTGCTTCAGGTTCATGATGAATTGGTTTTCGATGCGTACAAACCTGAGTTGGACGCTCTTCAGAAAATGATAAAAGAAGAAATGGAAAACGCTTACAAAATGAGTGTTCCATTAGATGTGGAGATGGGATTGGGAGAAAACTGGTTGGAAGCGCATTAAAAAAGCCGAAAGCAAAATACTTCCGGCCCGTACACTTGGTTATTACAACCTAACCCTAATTTCGGGTCCACACCCATGTGGCAGCTCCGAATTCAGGATCTACAATATCAAATGTCAATGTTGTCGCTGTTAATTCAACAGTTTCTGTATCTGTTTCACCTTCCGCAGTGGTTGTCAATTGGTCACCATTCAATTCCCAAGTACCTGTTAAGGATACAGCGGGAGCACAATCTACAGTTACAGTTCCGCTAACAATATCGATGTCTATATCAATTTCGGAAGTTGCTGAGGTAAAAGTGCCGTCAGCAACAAAAGTTGCCGAAGACATATAACAAGGTAACTCGGCAAAGAAATCAGTAGAAGGAGTTCCATCTAGGTTCACGTCTACTGCTTCATCGAACGTGTAACTAGTTAATGTCCAAGAACCGGTTAAATCTGCCGTAGCTCCATTATCACCATCATCATCGCCAGAACACGAAGCTAAAATTAAAGCTAAGGCCAAAAGGCTCATTAATTTTTTCATTATTGAGGTTTTTTAATTAGTCCACAAAGAAAGAGCAATTGGGGCAATAAAAAAATAGGAAAAAGCCTGTTTTCATGAAATTGATGCTTTTACACACTTACTTCTTTATTCATTTTATCCATAATAATCCTTAATGTTGTCCCATTTGGGAAGAATAATTATCTTCATCGCAATGAAATTTTTTTCAATTCACAAACGGATTGCTTTTTTATTGGGCCCCTTATTGTTTGTGGCTATTTACTTTTTTCCAAGAACCTTAATTTCATCTGAAATTGATACGGTTATTGCCGTTGCTGTTTGGATGATTGTATGGTGGATTAGTGAGGCTGTGTCTATTTCGGTTACCGCACTATTACCTCTGGCTATATTTCCCTTAATTGGTGTGATGGACATTAAAACCGTAGCAGGAAATTATGCAAACCCTATTGTCTATTTATTCTTTGGAGGATTTGTTATTGCATTGGCTCTAGAGAAGGTACAACTACACAAGCGTATAGCACTTTCTATTTTAAAGATAACTGGCGTAAAAGCCAACGGTATTATTTTCGGTTTTATGCTGGCTACAGCCCTTATGAGTATGTGGATTTCTAATACAGCAAGTACTGTAGTTATGCTCCCTATTGCTGTTTCTGTCATTGCTTTATTAATGAACGATCGTGACGGCTTCACCAAAAACGATCAGAATTTTGCACTTGCCATTATGTTGGGAATTGCTTTTTCAGCTAATATTGGAGGGATGGCCACTTTAATTGGTACACCTCCCAACAGTGTGATGTTAGCATTTCTAAATGAAGAATACCAAATTGACATTGGATTCTTTCAATGGATGAAAATGGGAGTTCCCTTTGCAGCACTTCTATTACTTATAGCTTATGCCTGTATTGTACACTTGTTCTTTCCAAATAGATTAGGCAGGATTCAATCTTCAGGTGATATTATTTCTGAAGAACTGAAAAAATTAGGGCCTATTTCCAAAGATGAGAAGGTCGTGCTAGCTATCTTCTTGCTTACTGCAATCTCATGGATGCTACGCGGAAGTCTTAACCAATGGTTCCCCAATCTAAAATTAACAGATACTACCATTAGTATGATTGCAGCGGTTGCCATGTTTGTAATTCCCCTAAATTTTAAAAAAGGAGAATTCCCTTTACAATGGGAGGACACCCAAAAGTTACCGTGGGGTATCCTAGTGCTGTTTGGTGGTGGACTGGCATTGGCATCTGGGCTTACACAAGCTGGCTTTATAGATCTCATTGGAGAATACATTTCTTCTAAAGGGCATTGGAGCATCCTGATTGTAACAGCTGTACTTATTGTACTTATGCTTTTTATGACCGAATTAATGAGTAATGTTGCACTGGTAACCATTCTCATTCCCCTTGTGGTTGGTATTGCCTTAGGATTGGACACACCCATCCTACAAATGGTCATCCCCGTTACACTTGCTTCTAGTTGTGCTTTCATGTTACCTATGGCAACACCCCCCAATGCTATTGTTTTTGCTAGCGGTCATATAAAAGTTCATCAAATGGCGCGTATAGGAATTGTGCTTAACCTTATCTCCATCGCATTATTGATAGCCCTAACCTATTTCATTCTTCCAAGCTTGTTTGTAACGGGAAATTAAATATCAAAAAAAGCCCCCATAAAAGGGAGCTTTGGCAATCAAACCGATATGAATACACCGTTCGATAACGTTCCCTAAAGAACGAATCGATAGGTAGCTTTAATCAAAAATGTATTTTGAGGACGGGCACTTAGTAATTGATTATCGATAATTTCACTGAAATCGTTATCTACATCACCCAATCCTGTAATTCCTTGAGACCACACCAAAAAGATTTCTGATCCAGGAATATACTCCCAGCGTACTACAAGATTACTCCTAAACTGAACAAAAGCAAAGTCTGGATTTCCAAAGGAATAATCTGTCTGGCTATCTCCATCTTCATCCACAAAGTAGGTGTCATCTTCTTCACTAAACGTGATTTGGTTATCACCGTACCAAGTTACCCGGTCATTAAGATCACTCGCTACAGGATCATTTACATAATTAAAATTAGAATACTTTGCTTTAAAGATAAAGGGCTGGCCATAGTACTGAATGGTCAAGTTGGGATTAATATTATAATTTACCCGTAGGGTCGTGCTTAAAGACTCATTATCTATTTCACCCAAAATATATCGTTGGGTTCCATTGAAGTCTGCTTGTGTCACGTACTGCGTTTTATTAGGATTTACCTCAAATTCATTGATCAAGGAAAGATTCAATGTATTTAATGGCTGATAGAAGAATCTTAAAACATATCGCTGGAAAGAAAAATTGTCTTGTGTTGCTGCAGAATGCACATATCCTGCATGCATACGAAACTTCTTCCTACCGTCAGTTCCAGAAAAGAGAAATACAAAATTTTCATCATTCCATCTCCATCTAGGACCTCCACGAAGTACCGTATTACTATAGATTCTGGGCTTATGCCCAAAACCTGCTTCACTCCACCAGTTGTTTTTCCAGTTTACAAAACCATTGATTTCATACTGAATACGATTGTAGTTCCCATCGAAATCATATTGCGTAAATTGGTTTACCCCTAGATTAGCACGACGGAACCAACTAGTTGGTTTGTTCCATAATCTTCTCACATTGGCATATTGAGTAATCTGATCTGCCTGGCGTAAAAACCCGATATCGTTCAATTCCAATTCAGGTGAGCGGAAGTTTCCTCCCACATTATAGCGCCAATTTCCACCACCGCCTTTTCCTACTTCAAAACTACCTCCTGTACCGGTCAATGAGGTTTTAGTAGGGTCTACATCTACATGACCTGCATCTTCACGTTGAAACAAATGCGTTAATGAACGTTGGGTAGCTTCTATAGATTCCTCACTTCCATTTACATTACTAAAGGTAAACTTCCCAGTGGCGTAATACTTTCTCTCTTTCCAGTTATGACGCACATCTACTCCTCCCGTAAAGGCGTTTTCTCGAAGAAAATCAAGGTTCCCTTCAATGTTTCGTTTTGTATAGGTAGCAATCCCTCCTACAAAACTGTTATTATCATTAAAATCCTGTTGCAATCGTAATACCGAATAACTTGTAAGAGGCTCTACCAATTCTTCACGCTCTTCCCCTACTTCTTCCAAATTGTCTAATACATCCTGACGTGTATCTAATTCAATCTTGGCATATTCCTTATCTGTAATACTCTGTAAGGCTCCTATAGAAAGTCCCTTCTTTGTTTTTCCACTAAATTTTGCGGCTCCCAAAATAGTAGTATTATTCGGAAAATCTTCAAATTCTCCTTTGCCACCATCTGCTGTTGTATAACCTTGTGGTGTACGCCCGATTCGACGGGAAAAGAATAGGTTATCTGCTCCACCTCCAACACGGAAATCGAATACATTCTTGTTTTCTACAAAGAAGGGGCGTCTCTCCTGAAAGAAAATCTCAAATCCGTCAAGTGCAATTGCTCCTGGATCTGCATCTACCTGCCCAAAATCTGGGTTTACCGTAAGATCCAAGGTAAGGTCATTCGTTATTCCTATTTTGGCATCGAGTCCTCCAGTTAATTTAGTATCACTACCGTCCCTAAAAGGGTTTCCAGGTTCTTCTTCAAATGTATCCAATTGAGCTACTGTATAAGGTTGTATTTCCAGCTGCTTTTGAGGTTTAATCCCTTTAATACCCCTCAATTCTCCAAACTCGCTAACCCATCCCGGTGGGTTTGCTGGTAAGGGCTGCCATAAGGAACGTTCTTCATTATTAAAATACCGTCTAGTGGATTGTATACCCCAAACTTGTTCTTCGTCATTTCCAAAACGCAATTGACTTAATGGAATTCTAATCTCAGCTGTCCAACCATCACTATCAACTGCTGTACTTAGGTACCATATAGGATTCCAGCTGCTATCAAAATTCCCATTATTTGAAATAAACTCGTCTCCTTTAACACCAGAAACAGAGGCGGTAAAAGAAAAGCCCGTTCTATCATCATTATAACTATCAATATTGATTTCTACCCAATCACCTGGGAAATCATCTCGACGTCCCATACGTTTTTCAATAGTACTGGGATCAGCTTGATAACACTTAAAAGCTACATATAAGTTTTTATCATCATAAGCAATCTTCATTTTAGTCTGTTCGGTAGGAGGCGTTGCATTGTCCGGTTCAAACTCCACATAATCTGAGGTCCATTCTACTGCGTCCCAAGCAGCCTCATCCAATATCCCATCTATAGTGATGCCATCGGTCCCTGCAATAGATGCTGTGGTATACACACGTTTCTCATAAGACACCTGTGCTGTAGAATCTTGACTTGTAGTGTTTTCTGTTTGAGAAATGGAAAAAAATGGAAGGAGTAATAAGATAAAAAATGGTAAACGGTTGATAGTCATGGTTGTTAGTCGTTTTTGTGATTGATGATTTATAGACCACAATAACGTATCCGTGTGACATATTTATTTGTTAATTGGGAGAAGTTTAACTTTTTTTGCCTGGAATCACTTCCTTTAAAAAAACAGCATCACGTGTTGTTTTTCAAATAAATAACACTACCTTTGCACCCCTTTTTGAAGGGAATTACAATGATTTATTAACTATTGACAAAAAACTAATGGATACATTAAGTTACAAAACAGTATCAGCTAACAAGGCTACCGTAAATAAAGAGTGGTTGTTAGTAGATGCGGACGGGCAAACATTGGGTCGTCTTGCCAGCGAAGTGGCTAAATTACTTCGCGGAAAACACAAGCCAAATTTCACTCCTCATGTAGACTGTGGTGATAATGTGGTAATTACTAACGCTGCTAAGATTAAATTAACAGGGAAAAAATGGGATTCCAAAGAATACATCCGTCACACGGGTTATCCAGGAGGACAACGTTCTTTGACTGCACAAGAGTTGTATGACAAAGACCCTGCTAGATTGGTAGAAAAAGCAGTAAAAGGAATGTTGCCTAAAAACAAATTAGGTTCAGCTCTTTTCAGAAACCTTAAAGTATATGTAGGTGAAGAGCATGACCAAGAGGCACAAAAACCAAAAGTAATTAACCTAAATGACATCAAGTAATGGAGACTATTCATAAAATTGGAAGAAGAAAAACTGCTGTTGCTCGTATTTATGTTTCTGAAGGAAAAGGAAACATTACAATAAACAACCGCGAACTAGATAACTATTTCACCACTCCTACTTTACGATACAAAGTACAACAACCATTGGCTTTGACCGACAACGAAGGTGCCTTTGACATTAAGGTAAATGTATACGGAGGTGGTATTACTGGACAAGCGGAGGCAATTCGTTTGGCTATTTCTCGTGCACTTTGTGAACTAAACGAGGAGCACAGATCGGCATTAAAACCAGAAGGATTGCTTACAAGAGATCCAAGAATGGTAGAACGTAAGAAATTCGGACAGAAGAAAGCTCGTAAGAAATTCCAGTTCTCTAAACGTTAATATTTTCAGCCCAAACAATTGGGTGTTTCTCTCGAAGCACCCAATTGCGAAGGCCAAGTTCATATTTTATTAATCAAGCTGTTAATTCCATCCTTTGCCGGGTGGGATATTAGTTTAGCATCTAAATCAAAGAATTTGTGAAAACAAAGGAAAGGTTGCTACTAATTATTACAGAACGTAAACTAAAACAAAATGGCAAACAACAAAGAAGTTAAGGATCTCCTTGACGCTGGTGTTCACTTTGGACACTTAACCCGTAAATGGAACCCAAACATGGCTCCCTATATCTATATGGAGCGTAATGGGATTCACATCATCAACCTATACAAAACTGCCGCAAAATTAGAAGAGGCTAATACTGCTCTTAAGAAAATTGCTGCTAGTGGACGTAAAATCCTTTTTGTAGCTACCAAGAAACAAGCAAAAGACATCGTTGCAGAAAAAGCAAAAGGTGCCAACATGCCTTACATCACAGAAAGATGGCCTGGAGGGATGCTTACCAACTTTGTAACTATTCGTAAAGCAGTTAAAAAAATGACCGCTATCGATAGAATGAAACAAGACGGTACATTCAACACCCTTTCTAAGAAAGAACGTTTAGCTGTAGATCGTACTCGAGCTAAATTGGAAAAGAACTTAGGTTCTATTACCGATATGAGTCGTCTTCCTGGAGCATTGTTCGTAGTAGACACCACTCGTGAGCATATTGCTGTAAAAGAGGCCCAGAAATTGAACATCCCAATCTTTGCAATGGTAGATACCAATAGTGATCCTAGACCGATCGACTATGTAATTCCATCTAATGATGATGCTTCAAAATCTATCGAGAAAATCGTAAGTAGTGTAGCCAATGCTATTACGGACGGTCTTACCGAAAGAAAAGCTGGAAAAGATAATAGTGAAGCTACCCCTGCAGAAGCCAAAGCCAAAGCTCCTAGAAAAAGAGCTGCCGCTGTAGCTGCAGAAGCCTCTAGCGAAGAAGAATAAATAACAATTCAATAATATCTTAAAGTCGTTTGGATTTATTCTTCTAGAGTACATTTGAGCGACTTTTTACAATTCACACAAACTAAAACACTTACAACGATGGTAAAAATAACCGCCGCACAAGTAAATGAATTAAGAAAGAAAACCGGAGCCGGAATGATGGACTGTAAAAAGGCATTGGTAGAGGCAGAAGGTGACTTCGATAAAGCAATTGAAATCCTTCGTAAGAAAGGACAGAAGATTGCAGAAAAAAGAGCAGATAGAGACTCTAGTGAAGGAGCTGTAATTGCTAAAGTAAATGATGCTGCCAACAAAGGTGTAATCGTTTCCCTAAACTGTGAAACTGATTTCGTTGCCAAGAATGACACTTATGTAGCTATGGCTCGCCAAATGGCAGATGTAGCTTTAGGAACTTCTAGCAAAGAAGAATTCTTAGCTGCAGAGTTTGAGGCTGGAATGACAGTTCAAGAGAAATTAACTGAACAAACCGGTGTTATCGGTGAAAAAATAGAAATTGGCGGATACGAAACATTGGAAGCTCCTTTCGTAGGTTCTTACATCCACGGAAACAAGATTGGTGCTTTGGTAGGTCTTTCGAACGCTATTGATGGTGCTGCTGAACTTGGTAAGTTTATCGCTATGCAGGTAGCCTCTATGGGAGCAACTACTCTTTCTTATAAAGATTTTGACCCTGCTTATGTTGCTTCTGAAACAGAAGCACGTATCGCTGTAATTGAAAAAGATAACATTGAATTAGGACGTTTAGGCAAAACCTTAAAAAATGTTCCTCAATTCATCTCTAGAGCACAATTGACAGACGAAGTATTGGCTAAAGCCAAATCTGATATTGAAGCACAATTGCAATCAGAAGGAAAACCAGAGCAAATCTGGGATAAAATTGTTCCTGGTAAACTAGAGCGTTTCATTAGTGACAATACTACCTTGGATCAAGAACAATGTCTGTTGGATCAAAATTTCATCATGAATGAAAAACAATCTGTAGCAGATTATGTTGCCAGCAAGGGTGACGTTAGTGTTGTTGGGTTTAAAAGAGTTACTTTGGGTTAATCCAATTATACATATCATTTTTAAAAACCGTTCGGGAAATCCGAGCGGTTTTTTATTTTAACACTACTTGTATTAATTCCTCTATGGGATTTCCCTTTTTCCCATAGTTTAATCATCCATAATTTTCATTATTTTTGCGCCAGCAAAACACCAACATGCAATACAAAAGAATCTTACTGAAACTTTCTGGGGAGGCCCTCATGGGAACTAGACAATATGGAATTGACCCCGAAAGATTGAAAGAGTACGCACAAGAGATCAAGGAGATCACCAAAAAAGGTGTAGAAGTCGCCATTGTTATTGGTGGCGGTAATATTTTTAGAGGTGTAGCCGGGGCCAGTAAAGGAATGGATCGTGTACAAGGAGATCATATGGGAATGCTTGCCACGGTTATTAATGGATTGGCATTGCAAAGCGCCATGGAAGATGAAGGTATCCCAACCCGACTGCAAAGCGCCATAAAAATGAATGAGGTTGCAGAGCCTTTCATTAGACGTAAAGCAATTCGTCATTTAGAAAAAGGTCGTGTGGTTATTTTTGGAGGAGGAACCGGAAACCCATATTTCACTACAGATAGTGCCGCCGTATTGAGAGCTATCGAAATAGAAGCCGATGTTATTTTAAAAGGAACACGAGTAGATGGGATCTATACAAGTGATCCGGAAAAAGACGATAAGGCAACAAAATTTGATTTTATCAGTTTTGATGAAGTACTTAAGAAAGGCTTGAAAGTGATGGACACTACTGCCTTTACACTAAGCCAAGAAAACGAACTTCCCATTGTAGTTTTCGATATGAATACTAAAGGGAATTTATTCAAAGTAGTTTCTGGCGAAAAAATAGGTACCAAGGTAAATCTATAAACAATTTATTTTTGGAACAATTGTTGCAATTCCGAAGAAAAATTTAAATTTGAGTATGGAAGAAGAAATTCAATTTATTCTGGACAGTGCCCGAGAGGCCATGAGTAATGCACTTTCGCATTTGGATAAAAAGTTGGCTAACATTCGTGCCGGAAAAGCATCTCCCTCTATGTTAAGTGGTGTTATGGTAGACTACTATGGTAGCGCTACCCCTCTTAATCAAGTAGCCAATGTAAATACACCTGATGGTATGACCATCACCATACAACCATGGGAAAAAGCAATGATTCCTGAAATTGAAAAAGGGATTCATACGGCAAACCTTGGATTTAACCCTATGAACAATGGAGAAAGTATTATCATAAATGTCCCTCCATTAACAGAAGAGCGCCGTCGCGAATTAGCAAAACAAGCCAAGGCCGAAGCTGAAGAGGCTAAGATTGGTGTTAGGAACGATCGTAAAAATGCCAATAACGAAATCAAGAATCTGGATGTAAGCGATGACATGAAAAAGAATTTAGAGATCGACGTTCAGGAAATGACCGATACACATATCAATAAAATTGATGATATGTTCAATAAAAAAGAATCAGAAATCATGACCGTATAAATAAATGGGCATGACGTTAAACTACATACAATAAAGCGGCTCAATTGCCGCTTTCTTTATACCTTTATCCTAAATTCCTCACATTGCGCGTTGGCATTCTTTCTTTCTTTTTTTTAATTGGGTTAATCCAGTATTCCTATGGAGGAACTTTCCAAAAAATTACCAATGATACTATAAAGGATGGCAAAAAAGCCAAAAAAGAAAGTCCTTTTAAAACGGGATATTATTCTTTAGAGTTTTTTGACGTAGATCTTCGTTATTTTATCAAATACAATAATTATGAAGCTTTTCGTTTGGGGTTTGGAGGTATTACCAACGAACGTTTGTTCGAAAATTTTAAAGTTGGCGGTTATGTCGCTTATGGATTTAAAGACCAAAACTTTAAATACAGCTTAGGTGGAAACCTTCGCTTACACCCCGAAACAAATACTTGGTGGAATCTTTATTACACTAGTGACATTAGGGAAATAGGAAGTTTTGCCTATTTAACTGATGCTCGGGTCTATTCGGTTTTCGAACCCAGACGCATCAATGTTATCCAATTTTACCAACACCGTACATGGCAAAGTAGTTTACAACATGAGTTTTCGCCAAAGATTCTTTCAGAGGTTAGGGTTTCTAGAACCAAAGTAGACCAGATAGAGAATTATGTGTTTTTAAAAGATGGGAACTCGTATCGGAATTATCATACTACAGAAGCTACTTTATCTTTTCGCTTTAGCCCCAAAACAAAATTTGTTACTATAGATGATGGGCGTATCGAATATTTTGACGGTTTCCCAAAGATTAGCGCTCAAGTTACTCAAGGGCTGAAAGGAATTGCAAAAAGTGATTTCAACTATACGAAGTTGGGTTTAAAATTGGACTACTACATAAAAAGAACCGATCTATCTTCCAGTAATTTCCTTTTAGAAGGAATGGCGGCTTTTGGGGACGTCCCGCTGGACTATTTATTTCATGCTTATCCAAACAGTCCTACAAAAGATGAAATTCTTCAACGATTTTCTGTTGCCGGAACCCGTAGTTTCGAAACTATGTATTTTGGTGAATTCTTCTCAGACCGTTTAATTACTTTTCAAGGAAAGCATAGTTTACGAAGGTTCGATATTTCAGAAAAGTTTAAACCCGAATTGGTTTTCATTACCCGACACGCCATAGGTGATTTGGAAAACCCCGAAGAACACCAAGGAATTCCCTTCAATACGCTCCATGAATTCTATTCTGAGTCAGGATTTGAATTGAATAGAATCCTTTTCGGTTTTGGCCTTAGTTTCGCTTATCGGTATGGATTTTATCATTTAGAGGATTTTGAGGACAATATTTCTTTCAAATTTACCTTCAACTTAAAAATATAACAGCCTTTAGGACACGCAATCCTATGTATTTTAATACCTTTGCGCGACTTTCAACTTTAGGGGTTTGAACAAGCTTTTCAGTATCGGATTTTGGAGTGCGGTAGCTCGGTTTATCCTTCGCAACAGGACCCTAATCATTATTGCCATTATTGGACTTACCGTTTTCATGGCAATGCAATGGAAACACATGCGTTTCACCTACACGGAAGCCAACCTTCTTCCCGATGATCACGAGTTTAATAAAGAGTACGTACAGTTCTTAAATACTTTTGGAGAAGAAGGAAACCTGATCATTTTAGGAGTAAAAGATTCTACCCTTTTCCAACCAGAGGTATTTAAGGCTTGGTCAGATTTATCTCTTGAAATCTCCAAATACAATGAAGTAGACATGACTATGTCTATAGGAGACCTAAGAAGCTTGAAAAAAGAAAGGACTCTACGGTTTTCGATCTGGTCCCTTTTATAACAGATTCCGTTTTAAACCAAGAAAAATTAGATCGCTATAAATACGAACTATTCAATAAACTCCCTTTCTATAATGGTTTGGTTTATAGCCCCAGTAAAAAGTCGGTTAGAACCGCTATTTATCTAAAGAAGGATCTTGTAAATACCCCAGCCAGAAAGGACTTTATTACTGAAGATCTTATTCCGCTTATCCTAGAATTCGAAGCCAAAACAAACGTTAATGTCTATACCAGTGGAATGCCTTATATAAGGACCCTGAACTCTCAAAACATTATCGATGAGATTGGAAAGTTTATAGGCGCTGCATTGTTGGTTACTTCATTGATTTTCTTTTTCTTTTTCCGATCCTTCAGAGCTACTTTTATTTCTATGGTTACTGTGATCGTTGGAGTAATGTGGGCATTTGGCGTCTTGGGCCTATTGAAATATGAAATCACTGTACTTACAGCACTTATTCCACCGCTCATCATTGTTATAGGAATTCCCAACTGTATTTTCCTGATCAATAAATATCAACAAGAAATAAAATTACACGGCAACCAAGCTAAGTCATTGCAACGCGTTATCACTAAGGTAGGGAATGCAACCCTTATGACTAATGTTACCACAGCTTCTGGTTTTGCCACCTTTATCCTTACCAATAGTAAATTACTCAAGGAATTTGGTATCGTAGCTTCCATTAACATTATAGCCATCTTTTTACTCAGTTTGTTCATTATCCCTATTGTGTACAGTTATATGGCTGTACCCAAATACAAGCATCTAAAACATTTGAACAAACGATGGATTGGCAGCTTCGTGAATTGGATGGAACGAATGGTCCGTGAACACCGTATTGCCATTTATGTAGCTACCATAGCCTTGCTTTGCACAAGTATTATAGGGATTTTCAATATTCGCCTTTCGGGGAGTCTCATAGAAGATATGCCCAAAGGCAAAGAGTTTTTCAGTGATATTAAGTTCTTCGAAAAAGAATACGAAGGAATCATGCCTTTAGAAATACTTATTGACACCAAACGCAAAAAAGGTGTTATGAAATTGGCAACTTTAAAAAGAATGGATCAACTGGAAGAGTACATTGATGAGATCCCTGAACTCTCTCAAACAATCTCTGTTGTAAACCTAGTAAAATATTCCAAACAGGCATATTATAACAATAACCCAGAATACTACCAATTACCCAACAGTCAAGAGAGAAGCTTTATCCTTTCCTATGCCAAAAACAGCGCCAATAGTGCCAATTTGCTTTCCAGTTATGTAGATACCACGGGGCAATATGCAAGGATTACTACCTTTATGAAGGATACACAAACAAAGCGTTTTGATAGAATTGAAGAAGACCTTCGAGCAAAGATTGTAAAAATTTTTCCAGAGGATCGATACGATGTTTCCATTACAGGAAAGGCTTTCATCTTTGAAAAAGGAACTAAATATTTGGTCAACAACCTAATCCTATCCTTATCCCTTGCCATTCTACTGATAGCCATATTCATGGCCTGGATGTTCCGTAATGTGAAGATGATCTTGGTATCACTCATTCCTAACTTATTGCCACTTTTAATCACAGCTGGATTAATGGGGTTTTTGGGAGTACCCATAAAACCTTCAACAATCCTTGTTTTTAGTATTGCATTTGGTATTTCGGTAGATGACACCATTCATTTCTTGGCAAAGTACCGTCAGGAATTATTGGCAAACAACTGGAAGATTAAGAGATCGGTATATGCTGCCCTTAAAGAAACCGGAGTAAGTATGTTTTATACATCTATCGTACTCTTCTTTGGGTTTTCTGTATTTACCATCTCCAGTTTTGGAGGAACGGTTGCGTTAGGAGCTTTGGTGTCTGCAACACTCTTGTTTGCAATGCTCGCTAATTTATTATTGTTGCCATCACTCTTGCTTTCTCTGGAACGAAATATTGCCAACCAACAGACTTTCAAAAAACCAGCACTGGAAATCCTTCCTTCTTCAGAAGAAGAGTCATCAGATTTTCAGAATTAATAAAGTATCTTTACGCCTTATTTTAACTAACAAAATTCAACCTTTTTTTCAATATTACGATGAAAAGATCACAACAAAGAGAGATTTTAGAACTCATTCAAAGCAAACCATCCTCCAGCACTATTTCTGTATCTGGATGGGTAAAAGCATTTAGAAGCAACCGTTTTATTGCGTTAAATGACGGTTCTACCATTAAGAACATACAGTGCGTGGTCAATTTTGAAAATTTTGAAGAAGGAACTTTGCAAAAAGTTACGGTAGGAGCTGCAATCCGTGTAGAAGGAATTTTGGTAGAAAGTCAAGGACAAGGGCAAAATGTTGAAATCCAAGTATCGAATATTGAAGTATTAGGAGAAGCAGATCCTGAAGAGGTGAAGTTGACCATCTTGTCTCCAAAACGACATACCTTAGAGAAATTACGCGAAGAAGCCCATTTACGAGTTAGAACCAATACGTTTGGCGCAATCATGCGATTACGTTCCAAACTGTCTTTTGCTGTTCATGAATATTTTCAGAAAAACGGATTTAATTACATGCATGCTCCTCTTATCACTGGAAGTGATGCAGAAGGTGCTGGTGAAATGTTCCGAGTAACTACACTAGATCCAAAAAACCCACCCCTTACTGAAGATGGTCAGGTAGATTATAAAAAAGATTTCTTTGGAAAAGAAACCAACCTTACGGTAAGTGGACAATTGGAAGGAGAAACCTATGCCATGGGACTTGGTAAAATATATACCTTTGGCCCTACGTTTAGGGCAGAAAACTCTAATACCTCTAGGCATTTAGCAGAATTCTGGATGATTGAACCCGAGATGGCATTCTATGATCTGGACGACAATATGGATCTTGCCGAGGATTTCATAAAGTATGTCATTCGGTATGCCTTAGACAATTGTCAGGATGACTTGGAGTTTTTGGAAAACCGATTGATTCAAGAAGAGAAAGGGAAACCGCAAGCAGAACGTAGTGAAATGAACCTTAGGGAAAAGCTCCATTTTGTGGTAGACAATGAGTTTAAAAGAATCACCTATACGGAGGCCATAGATATTCTTAGAAATTCCAAACCCAATAAAAAGAAAAAGTTCAAATTTCCAATAGATCAGTGGGGTGCAGATCTACAAAGCGAACACGAGCGTTTCCTTGTTGAAAAACATTTTAAGTGCCCTGTAATCCTTTTCGATTATCCTGCCGAAATTAAATCGTTCTACATGCGTCTTAATGACGATGGCAAAACGGTACGTGCCATGGATGTACTCTTTCCAGGGATTGGTGAAATTGTAGGGGGTTCTCAAAGAGAGGAGCGCTATGACGTATTAAAACAAAAGATGGAAACCATGGGGATTCCTGAAGACGAATTATACTGGTATCTGGATCTCCGCAAATATGGAACTTGTGTCCATAGTGGTTTTGGATTGGGCTTTGAACGACTGGTTCTCTTTGCAACAGGAATGGGGAATATTAGGGATGTCATACCTTACCCAAGAACGCCAGGTAATGCTGAATTTTAAGCCACAGCAAAAACAATCATAATATCCTATTAAATCCAGCTAGGTTTTGCCCTAAATAGCTGGATTTTCTTAATTTTAACATCAAGTAGTCAATCTATGTTAAAACAACAATTAAATTTTAAATTATCCCAGAAGTTATCTCCACAGCAAATTCAGTTGATGAAGTTGATTCAATTGCCAACTCAAGCTTTTGAACAGCGTATTTCTCAGGAGTTGGAAGAAAACCCTGCATTGGAAGGTGGAAAGGACGAGAAAGATACGTTGGATGATGAATTTAATAATGAAGAATTCGATGACTTTAATGATTCGGAGAGCATAGAAACCGAAATCAATGTAGACGATTACTTAAGTGATGACGAAATTCCCAGTTATAAATTATCTGCAAACAATTATAGTTCTGATGATGAGGAAAAGCAAACCCCTTATGCATCTGGGACATCTTTCAATCAATATTTGCTTCAGCAACTCAATACATATCGTTTAAACGATGAGGAAAAGGAGATTGCTCAATTTTTGGTGGGAAGTGTAGATGAAAGTGGGTATATAAGGAGAGACCTTCAGGATATTGTAGATGACTTGGCTTTTACCCAGAATGTTTATACCACAGAAGAAAAAATTAAAGTAGTATTAATTTTGGTTCAGGAATTGGATCCTGCTGGTGTTGCAGCCAGAAATCTTCAGGAATGTCTTTTACTGCAATTGGACCGAAAAAAAGATTCCCCATCTGTAGAATTAGCTACCAAAATCATAGAAGAAGCATTTGACCATTTTACAAAAAAGCATTACAAAAAATTGCTTTCTAAGTTCGACATCAATGAAGATGAACTTAGAGATGCCATTTCTGAAATAGAAGGCTTGAATCCAAAACCTGGAGGCACCTATTCTGGTAATACAAGAATGGTAGAACATGTAGTTCCTGATTTTGCCATTAAAATTGTAGATGGAGAACTAGAGCTTACCTTGAATGGACGTAATGCTCCTGAACTACACGTGTCTAGAGAATACACCAATATGCTGAAGGGCTATAAGGATGCTAAGGACAAATCGAAATCACAGAAAGATGCCGTTCTTTTCATCAAACAAAAGCTAGATGCAGCAAAATGGTTTATAGATGCCATCAAACAACGCCAACAAACTTTGTTTGTCACCATGAATGCCATTATGCACCACCAAGAAGAATACTTTCTATCTGGAGATGAACGGAAGTTAAAACCGATGATCTTAAAAGATATTGCTGACAAGATAGATATGGATGTATCTACGGTTTCCAGAGTGGCAAACAGTAAGTATGTGGATACTCCTTATGGCACAAAACTTATCAAGGATTTCTTCAGTGAATCTATGAAGAATGACCAAGGAGAAGATGTCTCTACTAAAGAGATTAAAAAGATTCTGGAAATTACCATTTCCGAAGAGGACAAGAAAAAACCGCTAACGGACGATAAACTAGCGAAGATCTTAAAAGAAAAAGGATATCCCATTGCACGTCGTACTGTAGCTAAATACAGAGAACAACTGGATCTGCCAGTGGCTAGGCTTCGAAAAGAAATTTAATGGATCGCTTTTTACGTTTGGGCGCTTATGTCCTTCATCCTTTGTTGATGCCCATTTTTGGGACAGCGATTTATTTTTCGGTAACGCCACGTTTTACTGACATTGATATTATTCAGACCAAATTATTGGCAATCCTTATCATTACCTTCCTCATACCCGTGGTAATCTATTTTTTACTTAAAAACATTGGCCTCATTACAGACAGGGAATTATCTGACGTAAAACAACGGAAAATCCCTTTAATGATTCAATGTCTTTTGATGCTCTTGGTTGTAAAAATGGTTTTTGATCCATATGATGCTCCAGAAATGTATTACTTCTATGTTGGCATTCTTTTTTCCAGTATTTCGGCTCTCATTTTGGTGATATTCAAAATAAAGGTAAGCTTACATCAAATTGGAATTGCTGGTATTACTTTTTTTGTGATTGCGCTTAGTGTTCACTTTCAAATTAATATGCTCTTATGGATAGGCCTATTCTTGCTTGGAAATGGATGGGTAGCCTCATCAAGGCTTATGACCAACTCCCATACCGTTCCTGAACTTGTATTGGGGTTTTTTGTGGGAGCCATCCCCCAACTACTTATGGTTCAATTTTGGCTATAAAATGTAAAAAATGATCCCCAGTTTTAGCGTTCTAAAATCAACTTTCTCACCCGTACCACTAATAAACGCATCCTTAAAATAAGGGTTAATACTGTATGAAGTATAAAAATTAAAGGTTCCATAGCCAAAACTAAGATTGGCGGATATTCGAAGCCTATCGAACTCAGGAATATCGGTTTGACTTACCTGATTTCCGGATTGTTTAAAATTGGCTCGATACCAATATGTATAACCTACCCGAAACCCTGTATAAATACGCCAAAACTTATAATCCTTTGCTGTAGAGGTTCTCCAACGAAACTCGAAAGGGACTTCAACTGTTGCGGTACTAAATCTGTTACTATCATAACTAACCGTATTGTCTAACACACTAAAAATACTATTATTAGCTTCATCTTCCCCTATAAACAGAGTTTGTCCAAATTGATCGAAATTAAGTCCCAACCCCAAGGCAATGGCAATATTTCGTCGTTCGTTAATAGGCATATCCCTAAGGTATCCAAATGCTATTCCACCAGACACACCCTGAAGATTCACATCACTAGGAACATGGGTCAACAAATTATAAGTAAACCCTGCATATAACTGGTCTTCTCTATATTTCTCATCCAAGTAAATATCGTTTTCTTCTTCTTGCCCAAATCCGACTAGCGCATGCATAAGCAAGAAAAAAAACACTATAAATCTTTTCGTAATGGTCATTGGATAAAGATAGGAATTCTACAAAACAAAAAGCGCCTTGAATATCAAGGCGCTTTTTGTCGAAAGGTATATAGAAATTAATTTTCTGTTTGGTTACCAGGAGAGGTGATGTAAATGATTTTATACATCTGTAACTCCCGTAATTCTTGTTTGATATCGGATACCAAACCAGAATTGGTCTCTTCGTCCACTTTAAGAGCTACCATAACCTTACTTTGAAGTTCAGGTCTTAAACCTGCTCTAAGCTCAGTAAGTGCCGCTGGCAATGCATCTAGACTGGTGTATTTATCACGAATCTGGATTTTACCTTCGGTACCATATTGTTTTTGATAGCGCGGACTTGGCTTTCCTGCATAGATGAATAAGGATCTGTCTTTTTTCAACTTTTCTACCTGATCTCCCTGAGGAAGTGTCTGCTTAACCAAAAGGTTACTATCCCTCAAAACGGTTACAACCATAAAGAAGAATAAAAGCATAAATACAATATCAGGCAACGATGCTGTATTCACTGCTGGGATTTCTCCACCTTTTTTCTTTTTAAATTTTGACATCTTTTATCGTTTTTAAGATCCTGCTTTCTTAGGTTCAGCTTCGGAGAGCTTCATTGGAATCATTTCCTGAACCCTTTTCAACTTCTCTTGAATATCGTCTGCTCGCGATCCGGTAATGTCACCATCGTCTACAGCCTTCTTCATATCTGTGAACTCCCAGCCATACAATCGTTTGGCTTCTCTATTACGAAGTTCATTATAAGCTGCCACCAATTCATTTTGAACTGCGATGTACATTCCGTAAGAAGTCAATCGGTCATTTTGAACTGAAATTACAGCCTTTTCAGGGTTGTCTGAAGAGTCTGGCAAGCGATTCCCTTTACAATAACTACAGTGTTCCGGTGAACCTGCTGGCGCTCCTCCGTTATCGATAAACTCCTTGGCAGCTTGACGCAGGTCTTTGATGTCCATCAATTCTTCTTCTACAAGCAACTGATCGTCCCGGTTCACATTAACTATGAACAGGTTCTTTTGCTTTATAATTACGTCTTGGTCTGTGGGAGGTTCAATAGGCGGTAATTGTCTAGCAATTCCCTTATCCTTTTCAATGGTAGTTGTTACCAAGAAAAAGATTAGCAGTAGGAATGCTATATCCGCCATAGACCCCGCATTAACCTCGGGTGTTGCTCTTCTAGCCATTTATCTGTCTGTTAATTTTCTTACGCCACTCCATAACATAGCTCCTATAGCTACAACGGCTAGGAAGTAGAAAGCATATAAACCTGCTCCTACCCATCTAGATCCACTGGCTGATAGTATTTCACCATCTTTCATAGGAGTCTCTACTCCTTGCGCCAATCCATAAGCCAAGGCAACAACTACCAAAAAGGCTCCTATGGATAATAATGTCTTTTTTATGTTCCCTTGAGCAAGGCCCTTAAGAACAAATACTAAAACGAACGCAAGTATCAATGCAAATACAATATACGCTACGTATATGTATCCGTCTACACCTTCACCTGTTGCTTTCACAGCATCATCACCTTTGGATAAAATCATTCCAAAGAAAATAATACCAACCACACAGAGAAGTATAGCGACTATCTTTATTATTTTATGTAATCCCATTGTATCTCTGTTGTTAGATTATTTTTTGTTTTTGTAATCTACCAACATATCGATCAATGTGATAGAAGCATCTTCCATACTATTTACAATGCTATCAATTTTAGCAATGATATAGTTATAGAAAATCTGAAGGATAATAGCCACGATAAGACCAAATACTGTAGTAAGAAGTGCTACTTTAATACCTCCTGCTACCAAAGATGGGTTCATATCACCCGCAGCTTCAATTTTATCAAATGCCTGGATCATACCAATTACTGTTCCCATGAAACCAAGCATTGGAGCCAAGGCGATAAATAAAGATACCCAAGACACATTCTTTTCAAGCTGTCCCATTTGTACACCTCCATAAGAAACTACTGCTTTTTCAGCGGCATCAATACTTTCATTGGCACGGTCTAGACCTTGATAATAGATAGAAGCAACAGGACCTTTTGTATTTCTACATACTTCCTTAGCAGCTTCGATTCCTCCACTGTTTAGTGCATCTTCTACATTATTGGCCAATTTTTGAGTGTTTGTAGTAGATAGGTTTAAATAGATAATTCTCTCGATAGCAATAGCTAGACCAAGAATTAAACACAACAATACAATTCCCATGAAACCAGGACCTCCTTCAATGAATCGTTTCTTAAGGTTTTGGTGGAAACTTACAGACTCTGTATCTGATGAAGCATCATCGTCTTGGACTATGGTAACTGTAGATGCCGTCACTAATGATTGCACGTTAGTTGGCAAGGTTTGAGCAGCTGTTGCGTTTGCGTTGGTTGTTCCCGCAAAAATCATTGCTGCAATTGCTAGAATAGAAAATAATTTTTTCATTGCTATCGACTTAAAGTTTGTTTTTAGTTAAAGGTTTAAAGATATAAAAATAATTAGTTATTGTACAATAATAATAAGATTCTACGGGGTTTCCCACAATATCCTTTCCAAAAATATACGTTCCTCTTTTAAATTCCTTTTTTTAACATAATATCCACCAATACATTACCCATAATTTATAAACGAAGACGTAAATGCCCCGTTTAAAAAATAATTTTGTTAAAACATTGACAGATCGAAATAGGTCTTAGAAAAAGAACTATATATATTAAGGTGCAATATATAAGTTTCTAAATCATTTGAAATTTAAAACAGGCATAAATTTTGAAAACAAAAAAGATTATTTCTTTTTTTTGTCTTTTAGAACCGCTACAGAATTCTGATATACTTCTTTTTCGAACCAAAAACGATAGGTTTTGTTTTTGAGAAGCTCTGAATGGTACTCCGTAATAAAATCGGCAATATCACCTAACCGCTCCTGATCGAAAACCACATAATCCAGCGGAGGCTCATTCACGTTAAGGGAAGTATCCGGCTTAAGCTTAAATTCCTTCTCTTTTAAATCGACCAATACCAGTGTTTCTACCGAAATACAGAAATAGCGAGCAATTTCAATCAGCTTCATTACCCTAGGCTCAGTATTTGCCTCGTACGAATTTATTTTACCACGGGTAAGCCCAAACAAGGCACCGAACTCTGTCTGACTTTTATCAGTAAGTTCACGCAAATACAAAAGGTTGGATGCTATGTAGGTTTGATTGTCGATTATTTAATCAAATATTTAGGAATTGATAATTATTTTTTCAAACTTTGTTGTAGATGAATCAAAAAATAAATTAAACTCACACAAATATAACACTAAAAAACCTACCCCCACTAACAAATAAGTCTTATGATTACGGAACAAGAAAAGAAGTTAATCAAGGAAGTTATCGGGAAAAGGTCTCTTTCTGCTATCCACAAATTTTTCACTGACAACAACATCCTTCGCCAAAACGGCAAACCTTATTCTAAAAATCACATATCCAATGTGCTCAATTGCGGGGTATCACATGATCATATAGAAGATGGCATTGCCAGGGCCGCTGCTTTCTATAAAGAACAAGCCGAAAAAAGAGCTGCTGCCAAACGGGAACTCATACAGCGACTTGAGATGCGGTAATGGACCCAGAACTAGAAAAGATTTATAAAAAGCTGCATCGTAACGTAGGTTTCATTGGAGTTTTATTGGGTCTCCTTATTATCTCTATTACATGCATCGCCGTTTTAAGTTTGTTCTTAACACTTCCTTAGCCCAAAAGATGGAATTTCTTTCAGGGTTTCAAAAAAAATGTAACGTAAACGGAAAGCCAAGGCTTAAAACTCAGTACTCATTTTGCTCCCCTTTACAACCGAAAGTAGCGAACCTGCTTTCAAAATGAAAAACCCACAACAAAGTTGTGGGTTTTGAATTGCAGAGAGGAAGGGATTACCTTCGGTGATCCAAAAGGGAACGTCTTGCTATATAATCAATTGCTTCGCAATTGACCAAAAACTCGAAGTCCAAAACACTCAAGCAAGCTTGGACGTTTTGGACTTCTTTGTTTTAGTAGCAGAGAGGAAGGGATTCGAACCCTCGATACGCTTTTGGCGTATACACACTTTCCAGGCGTGCGCCTTCGACCACTCGGCCACCTCTCTAGGTTTACCATTAACGGTAAAAAGGGTCGCAAAAATAACAAAAAAATTATGGTTGGAGACAATAAAACAATGGTTTTATTACATCATTTCCCCTCGAAGTGGGGTTTCGAAAAACATCTTGAAGCTTTCTGTAGTAATCCCCTGCCCCAACAGATACATCAATTTTGCCAGCGCAGCTTCTGTGGTGATATCCTTCCCAGAAATAACTCCCATTTTTTTGAGTGCCACACTGGTTTCATACAATCCCATTGCTACACTACCTCCAGAACACTGTGTGACATTAACAATAGGAATACCTCGCTGACAGACTTCCTTAAGTAAATCTAAAAACCAACGCTCACTGGTTACATTGCCACTACCGTAGGTTTCCAGAATAAGCCCTTTCATGTTAGAAAACGAAAATATGTGCGCCACGGTATCCCGATCTATCCCGGGAAACATCTTTAACAACACAATATGGGATTCTAAATTCTTGAAAACTTTCAGTTTCTTCCTGCGGTTGGGACGCATTAAGGCAGATTCGTTAATAGACAAATGCACTCCGCTTTCAGCCAAAGGAGGATAGTTAAGGGATGCAAATGCTTCAAAATGTTCGGCCGTGATCTTGGTGGTACGATTGGCACGATACAGTTTGTATTCAAAATAAAGCCCTACCTCAGCAATTTTAGGTTTTCCTTTTTCTTGCAAAGCTGCAATCTGAATGGAGGTTATCAAGTTCTCTTTGGCATCGGTTCTTAAATCTCCAATAGGCAACTGCGATCCGGTAAAAATCACAGGTTTGGAAAGATCTTGCAGCATAAAACTCAGGGCCGAAGCAGTATAGGACATGGTATCACTTCCGTGTAAAACTACAAAGCCATCAAAATCATTGTACGTATTTTCTATGATAGTTGCCAAATCTGCCCAATAGGCAGGATTCATATTTGAACTATCAATAGGATTATCGAAACTTTTTGTTTCTATTTCACAATCCAATAACTGAAGTTCTGGAATGTGTTTTAATAGGTCATCAAAATTGAAGTTTGTCAAAGCTCCCGTTTCGAAGTCTTTAATCATCCCGATAGTCCCTCCTGTATATATAAGTAATATTTTGGGTTGCTGGCTCATCTATATACCAAATACTTCTTTTGAGTTTTCTGTGGTGATCTTAGCAATTTCTTGTTCTGACATATTATAAATCTCCGATAGTTTTTGACACACCAACGACAAATAACTACTTTCATTCCGTTTCCCTCTATAAGGAACCGGCGAAAGATACGGGGAATCTGTTTCCAAAACAATATGAGAAAGGGGGATCTCGTTTAGAAAACGATCTATTTTACCATTTTTAAAGGTTACAACCCCACCAATTCCCAACTTCATATTAAACCCAATGGCACGTTTGGCCTGCTCCAATGTTCCTGTAAAACAATGAAAGATACCATATAGCGCATCATCTTTTTCGGTTTCCAACACCTCAAAAATTTCATCAAATGCTTCCCTACAATGGATCACAATAGGCAATCCAAATTTCTTTGCCAATTGAATTTGTCGTCTAAAAGCTTTTTGCTGAATTTCTAAGGTAGACGTATCCCAGTATAAATCGATCCCTATTTCCCCTACAGCTATAAATTTTCTTTGGGAAAATTGAGTTTCTACATGTGCCAACTCTTCTTCAAAATTATCCTTTACGGAAGTAGGATGTAAACCCATCATAAGAAAAACATGCTCAGGGTAGGATGCTTCCAGAGCATACATTGCATCTGTATAACTTGAGTCTATAGCAGGAACAAAAAATCGGTCAATACCATTATCAAAGGCCCTTTTCATCATAGCATCCCGATCATCATTGAATGCCTCACTGTATAAATGTGTATGGGTATCTGTTAACATAGGGGCAAAGCTAGTATTTTGTTGTCTATCTTTACAAAAAAACCGTTGGAGACCCTAAGAAACTTTCTAGAAGCTAAAAACTTCACTCGTATCCCTCTAAAAAAACTAAGCACGGGACACTATAAAATCACTCTTACCGTAAATGGTATAAAAGGAGGGTTTATTGTTGACACCGGTGCCTCAACCAGCTGCATTGGTTTAGATAGTGCTTCTGTGTTTTTATTGAAGAGCGAAAAAAGTGACATCAAAGCTGCCGGTGCTGGAGCTATCAATATGGAAACTGAAATCACCAAGAACAATGTATTGAAAATTGGCACAACAAGTATTAAGAAACAAGCGTTTATCCTTTTCAATCTTACCCATGTAAATGAAGCTTTGGAACAGGTATCTGAACCTGCTGTAGATGGCATTTTAGGGGCAGACTTGCTAAAAAAACTGAAAGCGATTATAGATTATGGAAGAAATTGCATCTATATTAAGTCCTAACAGATATCCGTCTTATTTTTTTTATATTTATATTGCTTGAAAATATTTCAAATTTGACCCGCCTCAGGTTTCTTATAACAACCCTAACTATTTTATTGTGCTGTCTTCCATTACAAGCACAAGATATTGACGCGTACAAAACTCTTATTGAAAATAGCGAAGATCCTGCAGAAAAACTTAGGGCAATGGATTCTATTATTTCCCTAACCCGAAGGGTCAATGTGGACACCTTTGCAGAATACAGCCTAGCCTATATTGAATTGGCAAAAGAAATGGACAGTATAGAAGCTGCTGCCAGAAAATTGATCAATGTAAGTTATACTTTGACCAGTATAAAAAACGAACCCCTAAAAACCCTAACCCTTATAGATGGCATCCTTGCCAGGAAATATAGAATAAAGGATAGTTTTATTGTTGGGAGCTTACATTTAAAAAGAGGGGGAGCTAACTACCGTTTGGATTTGGAAGAATCTATCAACGATTATCAAAATGCCATAAAAAACTACGGCTCTAAAGACTCTTTATACCTTGCAGATGCATACCTTTTTAGTGGTCAAGCCTATTCCAATCTAGGGAAATTTGTTCCAGCGAGCGAAAGCTATAAAAAGGCATATGAGTATTTCGAATCCCTAAAGGATTATGAATACATGTTCTATGCACGACAAGGAGTTACTGCTATGTTCAGTATGAATGGTTTTTATGACAAAGCCAGAAAAGAACGAAAAGAGAATATTGAGAAAATAAAGGAGCTGGATATTGAGCACCACTTGGTGACGACCTATTACAATCAGGCATTGGACTATAAAAAACAAGGAGACAAAAAACAATACCTTGCCAATCTGCTAAAAGCTGAAGAAGCCATATATGCCGCACCCGAAGGAACGGTTAATCCTTCTAATAAATTATACGTCTATTCCAATATTGTCGATTATTACTCAAGCGCAGGAAAGATAGACGAGGCTAAGAAGTATCTGGAATTGCTTGAAGAAAATTATGTTTCAACCAATAAGGATCTGGTAAACAATAGTCTTTACAATTATGCCAAAGCCAATTATCATTTTGCGCTTGGGGAATACGAAATAGCACTAGATCACGCCAATAAAAAATTAGAGGCCACTAAAACCCTCAAATTTGAAGAAGACATTATGAGCTCTTATGAGCTTCTGGCAAAAATATATACCGCCAAACAAGACTATAAGAATGCTTTGGAAAACAAGAATAAATATGCTGTACTAAAGGATTCCATTTTCAACAAAACAACCTCCAACACACTGGCCTATTACCAAACCTTGTATGAAACGGAGAAAAAGGAAAATGAACTCATAGAAAAGAATACCAGTATTCAATTATTGGAAAAAGACAATCAATCTGCCAAAAGAAGATCCTTATATGTGAGTATTTTACTTGTCTCTATTTTTGGAATGATCCTACTTTACAGAAATAGGATGCGTATTAATAATAAGAAATTAATTCAGGAAAAATTCAGTCAAGAACTACTGGTATCACAAGAAGAAGAACGCAAGCGTATTTCTAAAGACTTGCACGATGGCTTAGGGCAACGCCTACTCCTTATTAAGAATAATGTAATAAAGAATGAGGATCCGGAAACCAAAGCTCTTGTAGAAACTGCTATTGAAGAAGTTCGTGGTATTTCAAGAAACCTGCATCCGTTTCAGTTACAAGAACTTGGCATTACCAAAGCCATAGAAACAACCATAGATCAAATAGATGAAAACACCACTTTATTTATTTCTTCTGAGATAGATAATATTGACAATCTATTCAATAAAAAACAAGAAGTAAATCTGTACAGAATTGTTCAGGAGTCACTTAGCAATATATTGAAACACGCAAAGGCAGAAGCCGGAAAGGTGGTTATAAGACGTGAAGTACAGACCGTAAAATTAATTATACGGGACAACGGCATAGGTTTCGATTTTTCTGAAAAGTTTCAGAACAGACGATCTCTTGGATTAAAAACCCTATTGGAACGCACCAAGTTCTTAAAAGGTCATATGAAAATAAATTCTAGAAGAAATCACGGCACGGTTTTGGAATTTCAATTTCCCATCGCATGAAAAGTAAATCCATCATCATAGCAGACGACCACCCCCTTCTTTTGAAAGGATTGAGCGATTTTTTACTTGAAAAAGGGTACAATCTAATAGGGCGTGGCGAAAATGGTCGTGAAGCTTTTAATCTTATCAATAGGCTTAACCCAGATATAGCTATACTGGATATCCAAATGCCTTTTATGTCTGGGATAGAAATTGCCAAGAAATGCCATAGCAATAAGATTAGCACCAAGATTGTCCTTATCACTTTTCACAAAGAAAAGGAACTCTATAAAGAAGCAAAGGATTTAAAAATCTTTGGTTACATATTAAAAGAATTTGCTTTAGAGGAAATAGAAAACTGCATACAAACGGTTTCTCAAGGAAATGCCTACTTCAGTCCTAAAATAAAAGAGCTACTAGCCGAGGACAATGAAGAAAATGAAGAGTTGAAATTACTTACTCCCTCTGAAAAGAAAATCTTGAAATTGATTGCTAAAGATAAAACCAACAAAGAGATTGCCAACTTGTTGTTTATCTCATACCGAACAGTAGAAAAACATCGAAGCAATATAATAACCAAGCTTAAATTAGAGCCCAAAACCAATAGTCTTCTTATTTGGGCAAAAGAACACCAAGAAAAGCTCCAGTAAATTTACGTGTTTGTACGTATTTACTTTCATTATTTTATTCCCCATTTTTACATCATGAAAAGAGGTGATGTTTTGCAAAACAAAAGTGTTAAAAAAGGGGCTGAAAACAAATGGCTGTTTTATTTCATAATACTATTTGCAATAAGTATTGTTTTGCTGAATGTTTTCAACTTTATTGTTTCTTATACGTAAGTAAGATTTATTTTATCAACTTCTAACCAAGTTCAATAAAAAACCAGCCGTTTGGCTGGTTTTTTTGTGTTTATTATTTATGTAAGGAATTATAGTTCCAAAGCACGTTTTATATCATTATCCATAAGCAACTCGATGGGGTTTTCCAATGCTTCTTTTACAGCCACCAAAAATCCAACAGATTCACGTCCGTCTATGATTCTGTGGTCATAACTTAATGCAACAAACATAATAGGAGCTACTACAATTTCCCCGTTACGAACAATAGGTCTTTCCACAATATTGTGCATTCCTAAGATTCCTGATTGGGGAGGATTAATAATGGGGGTAGACAACATACTACCAAAAACACCTCCATTGGAAATGGTAAAGGTTCCACCTGTCATCTCATCTACTGTAATCTGTCCATCCCTAGCACGTATTGCCAATCGTTTTACTTCTGCCTCTACACCTCTAAAGGTTAGATTTTCTGCATTTCTTATAACAGGGACCATTAATCCTTTGGGACCAGAAACCGCAATGGAAATATCTTTGAAATCGTAAGTGATTTTGTAATCCCCATCGATCATGGAATTTACATCAGGATATAACTCTAAAGCCCTTACAACGGCAAGTGTAAAAAAGGACATGAAGCCTAGGCTTACACCATGCTTAGCTTTAAAAGTTTCTTTGTATTCTTTTCGTAATTCGAATATAGGACTCATATCCACTTCGTTGAAAGTGGTAAGCATGGCTGTCTCATTCTTTGCAGAAACTAAACGTTCTGCAACCTTTCTACGCAACATAGAAAGTTTTTTACGTTCGCTACCTCGACTACCGCTTCCTGGAGTTCCCATAGAAGGGGTTGCATCTACAGCATCGTTCTTCGTAATTCTTCCGTCACGACCTGTCCCAGTAACACTTGATGCATCAATTCCCTTTTCATCCAATATCTTCTTAGCTGCTGGAGAGGGAGTTCCTGTAGCGTACGATTGCTTTTCAGGAGTTTTTTTAGTTTCTGTCTTCGTTGCTTCCTCTTTTTTAGTTTCTTTAGGAGCATCAGAGCTAGCTCCTTCAGGTTTTGGAGCATCTGTATCAATTAAACAAACCACTTCTCCTACAGCTACCGCATCGCCTTCTTCGGCTTTGAGTGTAATAATTCCACTTGCCTCTGCAGGTAATTCTAAAGTAGCTTTGTCACTGTCTACTTCGGCGATTGCTTGATCTTTTTCCACATAATCACCATCTTCCACTAGCCATTGTGCTATTTCTACTTCGGTGATGGATTCTCCCGGTGAGGGAACTTTCATTTCTAACATAGTCTTGTTTTTTTCCTAGTTAGGATTATTGTTTGGGTGTTTCAAAAACACTATCGATTACTTCTTTATGTCTTGCTTTGGATCTGGCACTACTTCCTGCCGCAGGAGAGCTATATACTCTTCTTGAAGCTACTCTAAGTTTTACCTGATCAAAATTCATAAGCATATATCCCCAAGCACCCATGTTTTTTGGTTCTTCCTGGGCCCACACATAATCTGTAACATTGGGATATGATTTTATGACCTTTTCCAATTCATGCTGTGGTAAAGGAAACAATTGTTCTATTCGTACCAACGCAACATCATTACGTTTATTCTCTTCTCTTCTTGCTAGTAGATCGTAATAAAATTTACCGGTACAGAACACCAAAGAAGTCACTTTCTTTTTGTCTACTTCAGCATCATCTATCACTTCCTGGAATTTACCTTTAGCCAATTCTTCTCTTGTAGAAACAACTTTAGGGTGACGCAATAGACTCTTTGGGGTAAACACCACTAGAGGCTTTCTAAAGTCCCACTTCATCTGTCTTCTAAGTAAATGGAAGAAATTTGCAGGGGTGGTCACATCTGCCATGATCATATTATCACGAGAACATAGTTGAAGGTATCGCTCCATTCTGGCACTAGAGTGCTCAGAACCTTGCCCTTCATATCCATGAGGCAGTAACATAACCAATCCATTTTGGGTTTTCCATTTAGACTCTGCTGCAGAGATGTATTGGTCCAGCATAATCTGTGCTCCATTGGAGAAATCTCCAAATTGAGCTTCCCAAATAGTCAGGGTTTCTGGTGCCGCCATGGCATATCCATAATCGAACCCAACAACACCATACTCACTTAATAATGAATTATAGATATACATCTTTCCGTCTACATCCAAATGGTTATGTAGATTGATTTCTTCGGCATCATCTTCTGTCTTTATAATCGCATGTCTATGTGAAAATGTCCCTCTTTCTACATCTTGCCCTGTCATTCGGACATTGAATCCTTCTTCCATAAGGGAGGCATAGGCTAACAATTCACCCATTGCCCAATCCAACTGATTGGTTTCTGTATAACGCTTATTCCTATCTGCAATGATGCGTTCAATCTTTCTGATGAATTTTTTGCCTGATGGAAGCTGTGTAATTCCGGCAGCTAACGCATCCAACTTTTTTAGATTGTAGGTAGTATCTACCTTTGCAAGAATATCTTCTTTGGTTCCTAATCTATAGGATTTCCAATCATCGGCAAGAATCTCAGTGATTACTGTTTTATCCTTTTTTCGGGATGCCTCTAAGTCTTGCTCCAAGTCATCCTTATAATTCTGCTCCAATTGTTTTACATAAGCATCATCTATAACCCCTTCGGCTTTTAACCTTTCTGCATAGATATCACGTGGGTTCTTATGTTTTGCAATTGCTTTATATAATTTAGGCTGTGTAAAACGAGGCTCATCGCCTTCGTTATGACCATATTTCCTGTATCCTAATACATCTATAAATACATCCCGCCCAAACTTCATTCTAAATTCTAATGCAAATGTGAATGCATGGCAAACTGATTCTACATCATCTGCATTTACGTGTAATACCGGGGAGAGTGTAACTTTTCCTATATCTGTGCAATAGGTAGAGGATCTGGCATCTAAGTAATTGGTTGTAAACCCAACTTGATTATTTGCGACTACATGAATGGTTCCTCCAGTTCTATACCCTTCCAACTGTGCCATTTGCACTACTTCATAAACCACTCCTTGCCCTGCAACTGCAGCATCTCCATGAATAAGAATGGGAAGTATCTTCTTTTCTTCGCCATTTAGTTTATTGTCTAATTTCGCTCTTGAAATTCCCTCAACAACGGCATTTACTGTTTCTAAATGTGATGGGTTTGGAGCCAAATCCATTCGGACTTTTTTCCCTTTGTCTGTTTCTCGGAAACTAGTCCATCCCATATGATACTTTACATCGCCATCAAAAAGTTCAGCCTCATCATATTCTTTACTGTCAAATTCGCTAAAAATGGCTTCTGGAGATTTTCCAAAAACATTGGCCAATACATTAAGACGACCTCTGTGGGCCATCCCTACTACAAATTGCTCAATACCTTTTTCTGAACCCAATTGGATAAGTGCATCCAATCCAGGAATGATAGAATCTACACCTTCTACCGAAAAACGTTTTTGTCCTACATATTTTGAATGCAAAAAGCTTTCGAATGAAAGTGCTTCATTCAATTTTTTTAGAATGTGTTTCTTTTCTTCAGAGCTATAGGTAGGATGGTTGTCATTTTTATTCAACCAATTCTGAATCCATTTGATTTCTTCCGGATTCCTAATGTACATATACTCAACACCAATAGCATCACAATAGATAGCCTCTACATGCTGTACGATTTGCCGTAAGCTTGTTTTCCCCAATCCTAAAACAGATCCTGCTTCAAATTGGGAATCCAAATCACTTTCAGAAAGTCCAAAATTCTCCAATGCCAGTGTAGGTTCATATTTTCTACGTGCACGTACTGGGTTTGTTTTGGTAAATAGGTGTCCACGGGTTCTATAGCCATCTATGAGCTTTATTACCTGAAACTCTTTCAATACGTTTTCAGGAACTATACTTCCTGCTTCAATACCAAGAGCCTCCAATGATCCATTTTCAATACCAAAATCGAATCCTTGAAAGAAAGAACGCCAACTGGGCTCTATACTATCTGGAAATTGTAAGTACTTATCGTAGAGATCTGCTAAATATTCAGGATGAACCGCATTCAGAAAAGAAAATCTATCCATAATAGGAATAAAAAGGGCCGCTTTTAATAAAACGCTACAAAAATACAACAAATCCCTAAACGAACTTCTCTTATTTGTATATTTATATAGTATTCTTTAATAAGTTCCATTTTCATGAAACAGTCAACTCTTTCCTTTGTTTTATTTTGCACTTTTCTATGCTGCAGCTTATTTTTTTCTTTTCAGTCCCAAGCTCAAGAGGTTCCATCTCAATTTTGGTCGAAAGTACGCTTTGGGGGAGGAATTGGAATGAGTTTCAGCAATGGTTTTTTTAGTGGAACTTTGGCCCCAAGCGCTATTTACGAAGTAAACGATCAAATAGCATTTGGAGTTGGTCTTAACGGGACATACAATAGCTTGGAAGATAATTACAAATCTACCATCATAGGAGGAAGTCTACTTACGTTTTTCAATATAATCCCAGAATTGCAACTCTCTGCAGAGTTTGAGGAGCTTAACGTACATAGAAAGTATGACAATAGATTGAACATAGAAGATGACAATTATTGGTACCCGGCGCTTTTTTTAGGAGCTGGTTTTAGAAACAACAATATTACTTTCGGAATTCGATACGATGTTCTTTATGATGAAGAGCAAAGCATCTACGCAGATCCTTGGGCACCTTTTGTAAGAGTGTACTTTTAAACCGAGCGCTTCATTAACCAAGCACCAAACTCTTTCAACTTCAACTTCTTGTCATTAGACAACTCTATCGTATCCAATACTAAATTGGCTTTTGCTGTATATTTCTCAATTTCTTCTATTGTTGCTTGAGCTGCACCAGAAGAAATGTACATTGCTTTAACCGTTTCTATTTTATTTGCAGGGTCATCTGGAGATATTCCAAACAAACTTTGCAATGACACCGCTTCAGCAGGACTGCTATTTTTCAAGGTAGTTAAATACAGAAAGGTTTTTTTATTCGCTATGATATCACCCCCTACTTGTTTTCCAAACGTATTGGGATCACCAAAGGCATCTAAATAATCATCTTGAAGCTGAAATGCAATTCCCAGATTTCTACCAAAATCATAAATTCCTTCTTGGCAATTCTCTGAAGCCTTTGCAACAATGGCTCCCATCTTCATGGCAGCTCCAACCAATACCGCAGTTTTATAATCGATCATGCGTATGTACTCTGGAATCGTAACATCGTCCCTGACCTCAAAATCTACATCATATTGCTGGCCTTCACATACTTCTATTGCAGTTTTGCTAAACAACTTTGCCAATTCTTGAAACATTGAAGGTTCATATGCTTCAAAAAGTTGATACGCCAAAATAAGCATTGCGTCACCGCTTAATATCCCCGTATTTACATCCCATTTTTCATGAACTGTTTCCTTTCCTCTTCGCAATGGAGCATCATCCATAATATCATCATGAATCAATGAGAAATTATGAAACAGTTCTACGGCCAGTGCCGCATTCATGGCTTTGTCAATATTCCCGCCAAAAAAATCTGCCGTTAACAATGTCAAGGTGGGGCGCAATCGTTTTCCACCCAAACTTAAAATGTATTTTATAGGATCGTACAATTGTGCCGGTTCCTCACTATCTATAACAGTTTGAAGGTGTTCGGTCAAGCTTTTTTGGTAAACTTTCAATAGTTCCATCAACAAAATTTCCGGCTAAAATACGGCATGAAATCAAAACGGTCGCTAAAGAATTGATAAAATGGACAAACGGTAATACAATGAAAATTAATTGTTAAAAAATTGTAAAAACTATGGAAACTTTTTTTGTTTCTAAAGTTTCCTCTTTATTTTTGCTTCGTTTTTATGAAAAATCAAATCGTTCAAACCGCCACCGATCTATTTTTAAATCAAGGATTTAAAAGTGTCACTATGGATGATATTGCTCAGAACATGGCAATTTCCAAAAAGACAATTTACAGTCATTTTGCAAATAAGGAAACCATTGTTGCTGTAGTAGTAGACAACCTTTTTGAAGAAGTTTCTCATGGTATTGATTGTATTTGCGATCTCGGATTAAATCCTATTGAAGAGGTATACGAGATCAAAAAATTGGTCATGCATCATATGAGGAACGAAAAATCTTCTCCTTGGTACCAATTGCGAAAATATTATCCCAAAATCCATGATTCAGTAAAGAAGCGACAGTTTAACTATATGCAGGAATGTGTTGTTGAAAACTTAACCCGTGGACTTGAATTGGGACTGTTTAGAGAAAATATAAATGTACAATTTGTATCTCGTATCTATTTCGTTGGAGTCTCAAGTATTAAAGACAACGACCTTTTCTCGGCTAGTGTATTTGATCCCTCCGAACTCTACGGTATGTTCTTAGAGTATCACATAAGGGGGATTGTAACACCAAAGGGAAGAAAAATATTAAATAAAATCATACACTCAAACCAACAATAATGATCAAGAAGTTTTGCCTAACTCTCGTAATCCTAATAGGATTCCAGTTACAAGCCCAAAACGATTATAGTTTCTCTTTAGAAGAAGCTATTTCATTTGCTTTGGATAGTAACTATACCGCTATCAATGCCCGAAGGGATATTGCAAAAGCAATTAAGCAAAAATGGGAAACCACAGCTACCGGATTGCCACAGATTGATGCCGAAATAGGGTATCAGAATCAATTAAAACAACCCGTGACATTAATTCCAGCAGAATTTTCTGGCGGAGAGCCTGGTACTTTTTCCCCTGTGGTTTTTGGCACACAACAAAGTGCCAATGCTACTGCTACATTAACCCAACTCATCTTTGACGGAAGTTATTTGGTTGGCCTACAAGCTGCTAGGGCTTTTTTAGATTTTTCAGAAAACGCCAATGAGAAAACGAAATTGGAAGTTAGAAAAGGGGTTATTAATGCCTACGGTAGTGTTCTTTTAGCAGAGGAACTCCTTTCCATCTTTGAGAAAAACAAATCTGCTGTAGAAAAGAACCTCTTCGAAACCCGAAAAATCTATGAGAACGGTTTGGCCGAAGAAGAAGATGTGGAACAATTGGAGATTACCTTCTTGGACCTTGAAATCAATATACAGAACACCGAGCGTACCTTAGCCATTGCCAAACAGATGTTTAATGTAGCATTGGGTATTGATATCAATACTCCCACTACTCTCACTCAAGATTTAGATGGTCTGGCACAACAAAACATTCAGTTAAGTTTTATGAACCAAGCTTTGAACGTTGAAGACAATGTGGATTATAAAATTGCTTACAATCTTACTGAACAAAGATCCTTGGAAATGAAATTGGAAAAAAGTAGAGCGCTTCCAAGCTTACGAGCTTTTGTGAACTACGGAACCCAAGCCAATAGTAATGATTTCACTTTCTTGGACAGCGAGCAACTTTGGTTTCAGTCTTCTGTACTAGGCGTAAATATGAGCATTCCTATATTTAGTAGTGGTATGCGAAGTGCTAAGACCCAACGCGCCAAAATTGCATTGGAACAAGCGGAAACAGACCTAGAAGAAGCTGTTCAAAATATAAAACTAGCCCATGATTCAGCAAAAAACAATTATCAGTTTAGTATTGATAAATACAACAATGCTAAAAAGAACCTGAATCTGGCAGAACGTATTGAGAACAAAAATCAAGTAAAATTTACCGAAGGAATTGCTACCAGTTTTGAATTGCGCCAAGCACAACTTCAGTTATACACTGCACAACAACAGTACTTTCAATCCATGCTAGATCTTATTAATAACAAGGCTGAACTGGAAACTGTTTTAAACACACCTCAATTAAGAAACTAATTCAAATGATAAAAGTCACTAACATGAAAAAACTCACCCTTTTATTAATCGCCATAACCACCTTGGCCTCTTGTGGGGGAAATAAGGATGGGGAGTCTATAGAAAAGCTTATTTCTGATGGCAATTTAGAAACAATCCGTGCCAAAAAAGCAGAAATCAAAAATCAAATATCAGTTTTAAGTGCCCAAGTAACTGAGTTAGATGAAGTCTTAAAAAAGAATGATACAACCAAAAAAGAAATTCTTGTTACCGCCATGGCGTTAAAGGACACACTCTTTAAGCACTATGTAGAAGTTCAGGGTAATGTAGAAACCAAACAGAATGTGTTAATCTATCCTGAATATCAAGGAACCTTAACTCGTGTGCTGGTAAAAGAAGGCCAGCGAGTAAGTAAAGGGCAAACGTTAGCGCGAATTGATGATGGTGGTTTGGGGAGTCAAGTAGCACAGCTAGAAGCACAATCGGCATTGGCTAAAACCACTTACGAACGTCAAAAGAGATTGTGGGAGCAGAAAATTGGAAGTGAAATTCAATATTTACAAGCTAAAACACAATATGAAAGTGCCGAAAATTCGGTTAAACAATTGAGAAGTCAACTTGGAAAAACTACTATTCGCGCTCCTTTTTCTGGAGTCATAGATGATGTAATTACAGACCAAGGAACAGTAGTTGCTCCAGGTATGGCAATTTTCAGAATTGTGAACCTTAACAATATGTATGTTACTGCAGAGGTTCCTGAGAGCTACCTGAGTACTGTAGTACCAGGGAAAGAAGTGTCAGTTAACCTTCCCGTTTTAGGAGAAACTATTACATCTAAGGTACGCCAAACAGGAAATTATATCAATCCTGCCAATCGTAGTTTTACGGTTGAAGTTGATTTACCTAGTAAAGGCGGTAAAGTAAAACCAAATTTAACGGCTCGCCTTTCCATTAACGATTATACGGTAGAAAAGGCCATTTTAATTCCTTTAAATGTTATTAATGAAAATTCTGAAGGTGAACAATACGTATATACTGCCCTAGTAAATGGAAGTGATGATAATACGGCTGTTGCGAAACGCCAAATTATCCAAACCGGAAAAACACAAGGGAGTCAAATAGAAATATTGGAAGGACTTAAGGTTGGAGATCAGATAATTGTAGAAGGAGCACGAAGTGTGAAAGACAATCAAGAAGTACGAATCCTTAACTACTAGAAGATGAACGCCAAAAAGAAAAAACAAGTTAATAAGGAATTTTTCCTTTCCAGTTGGGCCATTGACAACCCCACTATTATATATGTACTGGTGGCACTCTTCTTAGTTTTAGGGTTGAGTGCATATTTCTCCATGCCAAGAGAAAATTTTCCAGAAATCAATGAAACAAAAATCTATATTTCTGCTCCCTACCCAGGAAATACAGCAGAAGATATTGAACGTCTTATTGTAGATCCATTAGAAGACAAACTGCAAAACATTTCCAATGTGGTAGAAATTTTATCTACTGCTCAAGAAGATTATGCAATACTTACTGTGGAGTTTGATGAAAATATTACGGTTCAGCAAGCCAAACAAAAAGTAAAGGATGAAGTTGATAGTGAGACTGCTAATGAAGATTGGCCTACTTTTAATGGAGCTAAGGTTGAACCCAATGTGTTCGATTTAAGTATTTCTGAAGAAACTCCTATTTTAAATGTTAACATTTCAGGAGACTATCAAGTTGAAAAGCTAAAAGAATATGCAGAATATCTTCAAGACGAAATTGAAGCATTAGATGAAATTAAAGAAGCTACCATTCGTGGAGCTCAAGACTTAGAAGTAGAAGTCTCTGTAGATATCTACAAAATGATGGCCGCTCAGGTTAGTTTTGATGATATTATCAATACTATAAGAAATGAGAACAACACCATTTCTGCTGGTAATGTAATTACATCTGGGCAACGAAGAACCATTCGGGTTTTAGGAGAAATAGAAACCCCTGAAGAACTTAAAAACTTTGTAGTTAAATCTGAAAAAGGCTCTGCCATTTATTTGAAAGACATTGCTACGGTTAGATTTGGGGAAGAAGAAAAAACAACTTTTGCTCGAGATCTGACTTTGGAAAAAGGGGAAAGCATTACTGATACCGAGGTAAGTGAAAATGTAGTAATGCTGGACGTAAAGAAACGTTCAGGGAAGAACATGATCGAAGCGGTTGAACAAATTAATGAAATTCTAGATAAAGCCCGTGAAGATGTATTCCCTCCTGATGTAAAGGTTACTACTGCGAATGACCAAAGTGCAAAAACAGAAAATCAAGTTAATGACCTGGTAAACAATATCATTTTTGGAATTATTCTGGTGGTAGGTGTCTTAATGTTCTTTTTAGGGTTTAGAAATGCACTTTTTGTTGGATTTGCTATTCCTATGTCCATGTTTATGAGTTTCATGATTCTAAGCTTATTGGGCTATACTATGAATACTATGATTCTTTTTGCCTTGATTATGGGATTAGGAATGCTGGTAGATAATGGAATTGTGGTAGTAGAAAACGTCTATCGCCTTATGGATGAGGAAGGTATGTCACGTATTCAAGCTGCTAAAAAAGGGATTGGCGAAATAGCTTTTCCTATTATTATCTCTACAGCTACTACTGTAGCTGCCTTTGTACCCTTAGGAATGTGGCCTGGAGTGATGGGACAATTTATGATCTATTTCCCTATTACCCTTTCGGTAGTACTAGGATCATCGCTTTTTGTAGCCATATTTATTAACTCGATGTTGGTTTCACAGTTCATGAAAACAGAAGAGAAACCACTAACCAACAAATTTTTGATTCGTGTTTCATTAATTATGTTACCCGTTGGCTTACTCATCTTATTCGCTGGGGGAAGTATGAGTGGATTAGGGTCCCTAGTACTAGTAACCATTGCATTTATGTGGTTGTATCGTTATGTATTAATGGGAGCTGCTGAAAGATTTCAGAAACGTTTCTTACGCTGGTTAGAAAAGAAATACCAAAACTTTTTAAGTTGGGCGATTAGAGGTTGGAAGCCTGTTCTATTTGTAGGTGGAATCTTTTTGTTGTTAATATTGACTTTTGCAGGTTTTGGCGCCTCTATAGGAGCACAACGAACCAAGGTAGAATTCTTTCCTGACAATACCCCTAACCAGATCACTGTGTATGTAGAATACCCTGAAGGAACTGCAATTACCAAGACTAATGAGATTACCAAAGAAATAGAACGTCGTGTATTCCGTGTATTCAATGACGAAACCTATGTAGAAGGACAAGACTATAATTTCTTGGTAGAAACAGCTGTATCTCAAGTAGGGGAAGGCGCTGGAAATCCACAAACCGATGGAGGAAGTAGTGCAGAAATGCCACACCGTGCTAAGATCACGGCTACCATGCGGGAATATAAATACCGAAAAGGTGAGGATAGTGAATTGCTTCGTGCCAAGGTACAAGAAGCTGTAAAAGGAATCTATCCAGGGGTAGCTATTTCAGTAGAAAAAGATGCCGTAGGCCCACCAGCAGGATATCCCGTAAACATAGAGCTGGAAGGGAAAGATTACAACGAATTGATTGCTGCAGCAGAAGCGATGCGTAACTATATCAATACGAAAAACATTCCTGGAATTGATGAATTGAAAATTGATGTAAACAAAGGAAAGCCAGGAACTCAAGTGGTTGTAGATCGTGAAAAAGCAGGAGAACTTGGGGTTGCTGCAGGAATGGTAGGAAACCAATTACGACGATCCATTTTTGGAGATAAGGCTGGGGTCTATAAAAAAGATGGAGAAGATTACGATATCTATGTCCGTTTTGAAGAAGACCAGCGTTATAATAATTCTGCATTGTTTAACCAGAACATCACTTTTAGGGATCAAGCGAGTGGACAAATAAAAGAGATTCCTGTAACCGCTGTAACCAAGACGAGAAACACTTCTTCATTTAGCGCTATTAAACACAGAGATACACGTCGTGTAGTAACGGTATATTCTGCCTTGCAACCTGGTTATACAGATGCAGGTGCTGTGGTAGGCCAGGTCCAAGCAGAAATGAATAGTACAGAAGCAGAAGGTCTTATTCCAGCAACCATAAAAGTTAACTATACTGGACAAATAGAGGAACAAGGAAAGCAAATGGCATTCTTAATGGGTGCATTCTTTGCGGGTCTTGGGTTGATTTTCTTCTTATTAATCTTCCAATTTAGTTCCATATCCAAGCCTCTCATTATTATGATTGCCATCTTCTTAAGTTTTATAGGTGTATTTGGCGGTATTTTAGCTACAGGAGCTCCCTTTGTTATTATGATGACAATGATGGGAATTATTTCCTTAGCTGGGATTGTAGTAAATAATGGAGTGGTGTTATTGGATTATACTCAATTACTTATTGATCGTCGTATTGTAGAATTAGACTTGCCAGACAATGCACTTTTACCTGTTCACGAAGTCAAAGACATCATTGTAAAAGGTGGACGAGCTCGTTTGCGCCCTGTTATACTAACAGCAATTACTACAGTATTAGGTCTTATCCCGTTGGCCATTGGAGTAAATATAGATTTCTTTGGTTTATTTTCAGAGTTTGATGCTGGATTCTATCTAGGTGGAGACAATGTTATTTTCTGGGGACCATTAGCTTGGGCAGTTATCTATGGATTGATAATAGCAACCTTCTTAACACTAATTATTGTTCCTTTATTATTCTACATCATTTATAGAATAAAGATTAAGGTTCGCGGTTGGAGAAGCAAACCCAAAGAAAAAGAAACAGCTTATAAAACAGCTGCTTAAAGAAAACCCCGTTGATTTAAAATCAACGGGGTTTTTTATCTTATTGTTTTAAGACGTATCTACAATCCTTCGTTGAAGGGAGTAGGGAATTCATTAATTATATTATCTCCTGTTCGATCTAATGGTACATTCGTACTATTCAATCGATTTAAACGTCTTAGGTCAACCCAACGATGTCCTTCAGCAAACAAAGAGTATCTTCTTTGATTTACAACCTCATCTAAAAGTGAGGCTGCATCTGTAGCACCACTGTAATCACCAATACCTGCTGCATTTCTAACAACATTAATAGCATTGATAGCAGCATTATTATCAGCTCCTATCTGTGCCTCAGCGTAGATAAGAATCAATTCTTCATTTCTGATTAAATAAACAGGAGCAACATTACTATCGTAAAGAGCTACTTGATAATCTGCAGAAAGACCGTCAAAAGTAACCGTTCCGCCTTCAAACAAAACAGATTTATCGGCTACTCTGCTATCTCCAGCTGCTGCATCTGCAATCCAAGAATCATGAACCATAAATTCTTGACCGGATTGTTGAGGTACATGGAATTGAGCATTCGAAATATCATTTCCAGTTAAACCAAATACGTGGGAAACTCCAGCCCATAAATCACCATTCAAGTCAAAAAATGATCCATTAAGGTCGGCAAGAGCTTCTTGGTTATTCCCTTGATAAAGCGCTACTCTTGCTGCTAAACCACGATTAAACTGCTTAAAAGAATCAGGGGTATCAAATCCAGCAAATCCACTACTTAAATTAAAATCAAACTCACCAGGAGAATTATTTAAATTACTAAGCCCTTCATCTAATAAACTCATAATACCAGCTAATGCTGAATCATAATCTACAAAAGGCCCTAAATTATCAGGATCAACTACATCCAATCTAATTCCATTAGAGAATTGTCTGTTTGCAACCATAAGCAAAGCATAAGCCTTAAGTGTATTGGCATAACCAAAATAACTGTTCTTAACTTGATCGCTAAATCCAGCAGAAGAATTAGTAACTGCCGTAATTAGAATATTGGCAGATTTTACTGCTCTATACCAAGCAGCAAAAGCCCTAGTAGTTAAAAATCCGTTGTTATCTAGTGGACCTACTAAAAGTTCTCCCGTTAAACGAGGATCTACTCCCGTAAGATCATAATACTCCCTTCCTAATATGCTTACAGTATCATAATGGAAAGCAAGGTCATTTCGCATCACAGCTTCCAACCCTATAGCTAAAAGTTGTACATCAGCCTGTGAAGCTCCGTTCTCAACAGTTCCAATTGTGGGAGCATTTGGGTTTTCTACCTCATCTACTTCACAACTAGGAAATATTAAGAAAGCACAAAATAAAGTGATTATAAATATTGTATTTTTCATAATAATTTTTTTAGAAATTAACGTTCAAATGGAAGTTAATAAATTTAGATGCTGGATAAGGCGTTACTTCCACATTGTTAGCCAATACATTGTTTCCAAAGTTTGAAGCTTCCGGATCATAACTATTATAGTCGAAAATGTTAATTAGGTTTCTACCAGAAACACCAAATTTAATCATATCAACATCGATAAGTCCATCAGGCAAGGTGTAATAAATACCTACCTCTCTTAGACGCAAATACCAAGCATCTTCAATTACTGGCTCAGGATTTCTAAAAGCTTGACTCGCTCTGTAGGGACCATTAGTCAGTTGTCCTGAAGGATCTAAACCAGTATCATCATAATCCCAAGTGGTTCCTGCTAAATCGTACAATAAAGTCGTTAGGTTGATTCCATCACCACCTTCTTTCCAGTGCCACAAGAACGATAAGTCAAAGTTCTTATAACTAAATTGGTTAGACCATGACATTTGGAAATCTGGTTCGGCATCTCCATAAACAAAGAACCCATCTCCTTCCGGATCTCTAGCTGCAATCTCTTCGGCAGTAAAATCATCTGCAATATAAGTTCCTACAATTTGAGTAGCACTCTTTCCTTCTTGGATTAAGAAAGTACCCAAAGAGGATGCAAATCCACCTTCTGTGAAACTTGGCACATCTAAACGGGTAATTTCCGATTTGTTCTTCCACCATTTAAGGTTCGTACTCCAAGTGAAGTTTTCACTATCAATAGGAACTGCATTAAGATTAAGTTCAATTCCTTTATTTTCAAGCTCACCACCATTTATAACAGTTGTAATGAATCCAGATGAAGAAGGAAAATCTGCTTCTACAAGAAGATCATCAACCTTTTTGTTATATATAGATGCTTCTAGGTTAAAGCGGTTATTAAAAAGCCCTAAGTCTAATCCGTACTCCAACTCGCTTTGTCTTTCTGGCTCAATATTTGGATTTCCTCTAAAATTAGAAATACTCAACCCAGACTGTCCGCCGATAAATTCTGCATTAAGAAGTGTAAATCTATCTCTAAAGTTTGGAAATCTTCCAGATTCACCATAAGCAACCCTTGGTTTTATACTACTTATAATTCCATTTTCTCCAAAGAAATCGAACTTGTGAATGTTAATTGCCAAGTTTGCTTTTGGGTAGTAATAGAAACTATTTGCGTCTCCATTGTTGGTAGACTTATCTCCCCTCACACCAGCAGTAGCGATAATCTGATCATTCCAGTTAATTTCAGTCTGTCCAAAGAATCCAGTATCCTGTTGTGGAACAATTACTTGTTGGGTAGAGATGTTATCAGCTTGTCCTAAGTTAGTTTGAGAACCAATAAGACCTGTTGCAATAGTAGTAACTGTATTTCTATCAAAATCTTGAAGGAAGTTACCTACCTGAGTGGTGATTTCTAAACCATTTTCGAAATCCCAGTCGTGTACTAAGAATGCAGAAAGGTTAAAGTTTGTATTTACAGTGGTTCCTGAAATAGCAACCCCTCCTAAAGAAGAAGGATCTCTAAAATAAGAAAGAGCTCTTGGGAATATACTTGTAGTTCTTAAAGTATATTGGTCAAACCCTCCTTGAAGCACCAACTTTAAACGATGAGCATCGGTATTTACCAATTTTATATTTGAATTGATACTCCCGATAAAACGATTGATCTTCTCTTTATTAGTTGTAATAGCAACTGTTTCTAGAACATTAGATCCAGCACCACCTTGTGGATATACACCCCCTGATGGAGACAGATTTTCCCATGGATAGGTAAATGCTAATGCATAACCAACTGTCCTGTTGGCGTTACCATTGTTAAAGAATCCACGATCTGACTCTGAGTTTATGTAATTAGAAGTAGCATAAAAATCTAGCCAATCGTTGATTTTCTGTCCAATATTCAAACGAACAGAACTTTTTACATATCCTGTATTATCTACCAAACCAGGTTCATTTTTATGAGTTACCCCAAAGAAATAATCCGTGTCATCTGTAGCTCCCGAAGTTGTAAAACGAGAAGTATAAGAAATTCTTCTATGATCAAAAAGCTCTGCTTCGTAATCTCTAAGGTTATCTAAGTTGAAATTTGCTGGCCCTCCAAGAGCTTCAATTTCACTTTGATCCCAATCTCTTAAACCTAAAAGCTGTGTAGGACTACGCACACCTACAGTTTGAGAAAAAGTCACCTTGGCTTTTCCTTTCTTACCACGCTTGGTAGTTATAATAACCACACCCCCTGCCGCACGAGAACCATAAATGGCCGCTGCAGAAGCTCCCTTTAGGATCTCTACATTCTCAATATCCTCTGGGTCTATATCTGCAATCCTGTTGGAACCGTCATCCTGATTAGTGGAAGGGTTTCCTCCACCCGCAGCTTCACTTACCACATTATTACCAAGACCAATAGTTGAGTTATCAACATACACACCATCTACAATGAAAAGAGGCTGTTGGTCTCCAAAGATAGAAGTAACCCCTCTTAAACGCATAGAAATACCTCCTCCAGGTGCTCCAGAGTTAGCTTTAATCTCCGCACCATTAAATTTTCCATAAAGTGCTCCATCCAAACCAGATTGCGTAGTTACTCCAGTTAATTCGTTTGCACTAATAGAAGCTACGGCATTGGCTGCGTTAGAACGCTTTGTAGAGGTGGCTAACCCCGTAATAACCACTTCCTCCAATGCTTGTGCAGATTCAGAAAGAGTTACATTTACAGTACCAGCAGAGGTAACTTGTTGATCGACAGTTGTGAATCCCAGTGAAGAATATTCCAGGGTTACTGGAAGACTGGATACTTCGATAGAATAATTACCGTCGATATCTGTTGTAGTACCATTGGAAGTTCCCTTTTCAATTACATTCGCAAAAGAAACAGGGTCACCATTATCAGTACTCACATTCCCCGTAATTGTATTTTGAGCAAACACGAAACAAGGGAAGAGTAATAAAAACAGGAATATCCTGTAATTAAAGTTGGTTTGTTTCATAATTATTAAGTTTTTGTTAATCGTTCGAAAATAGTAGTAATTCTTCATTTAAACCAAAGAATATCCTATTTTTTTCAATAGAATCATTCAAAATTATAGAAACTATTGTAAAGGTCTCAATTCAAATTAGCATCTTTTGGGAATCATAAGGTAATCCCCGATAATCTTTTTTAAATTTGCAGCCTCCTTTTTGAAACAATAAAAATGTATAGAACACACAACAACGGAGAACTCCGTTCAGAACATATAAATCAGACTGTTACCCTGTCTGGTTGGGTACAAAAAACTAGAAACAAAGGTTTCATGATTTGGGTAGATCTTAGGGATCGTTATGGTATAACCCAATTGATATTTGATGAGGAACGGACTTCTAAAAATGTCATGGAAATGGCTTCCAATTTAGGGCGAGAATTTGTGATTCAAGTAACCGGAACCGTTATAGAAAGGGAGTCAAAAAACCCAAATATGCCTACTGGCGACATCGAATTACTGGTTTCGGAGATCAATTTATTGAATGAATCGCTTACACCACCTTTCACAATTGAAGATGAAACTGATGGTGGTGAAGACCTTCGAATGAAGTATCGTTACCTAGATATTAGACGAAATCCCGTTCGAGAAAACCTGATTTTTCGTCATAAAGTAACTATGGCAGTCCGTAATTATTTATCTAAAAAGAACTTTGTTGAAGTAGAAACTCCCTACCTTATAAAGTCTACTCCAGAAGGAGCTAGGGATTTTGTAGTGCCCAGCCGTATGAACGAAGGTCAATTTTACGCCCTTCCACAATCTCCACAAACATTCAAACAACTCCTAATGGTAGGAGGCATGGATCGTTATTTTCAGATTGTGAAATGTTTCCGTGATGAAGACCTCCGAGCAGATCGTCAACCAGAATTTACACAAATAGACTGTGAGATGACCTTTGTGGAACAAGAAGACATCTTAAATACGTTTGAAGGACTTACGAGACACCTTCTTAAAGAAATTAAAGGGGTTGAAGTTGGGGAATTTCCTAGAATGACCTATGATGATGCTATGCAAAAATACGGGAACGACAAACCAGATATCCGATTTGGAATGGAGTTTGGCGAACTTAACGAAGTAACTCAGCACAAAGAATTCAATGTATTCAATTCAGCAGAATTAGTAGTAGGAATTGCGGTTCCTGGAGGCAACAGCTATACTAGAAAAGAAATTGACAGATTGATCGATTGGGTAAAACGCCCACAAATTGGCGCCATGGGAATGGTGTATTGCCGATACAATGAAGATGGTTCCTTCAAATCATCTGTCGATAAATTTTATGACCAAGAAGATTTAGCAAAATGGGCAGAGACAACTGGAGCAAAACCCGGAGATTTAATTTGCATCCTTTCTGGAGATTCTCATAAAGTAAGAGCACAGCTTAGTGCCTTACGAATGGAATTGGCCGAACGATTGGGACTTCGAAAGCCTAATGAGTTTGCACCCTTATGGGTTGTTGACTTCCCATTACTGGAATGGGATGAAGAGACGGAACGCTACCATGCCATGCACCACCCTTTCACTTCTCCAAAACCAGGACAAATAGAGTTGTTAAAAACGCAACCTGGTGAAGTAAAAGCTAACGCTTACGATCTAGTTCTTAACGGAAATGAAATTGGAGGGGGATCCATTCGTATTCACGATAAGGAAATACAAAGCAAAATGTTCGACTATTTAGGTTTCAGTGAAGAAGAAGCCAAAGCTCAGTTCGGATTTCTAATGGATGCTTTCCAATACGGGGCACCTCCACATGGAGGTATTGCTTTTGGCTTGGATCGTTTGGTGGCCATCTTGGGAGGGCAAGAGACCATTCGTGACTTCATAGCATTTCCTAAAAACAATGCGGGAAGAGATGTCATGATAGATGCTCCAGCTTCTATAGACAATGCGCAATTGCAAGAGCTTAATTTAAAACTAGACCTTTAAAAAGTGAAGCTATGCGAATATTCTTAACTCTTATTTTTTTAGGAATAGTCGCCACCCTTTCCTATGGCTTGTATATAAAACCTACAGATTTTAAAACGGGAGAGTTTTGCATTGGGATTTCGGTAGTTGGACTCTTTTTTGTTTGGATGCCTTTATTTATATACCACCGATGGAAAGGGAAAAGTGTTAAGGACTATATGCTTACTAAGGAAAACATTGAAAAAATGCGGGACGAGGGAGAACAAAAAAACCTATAAACGACTCCATTTTTTTCAAATAGTAAACTTTTTTTAACATTTCAGAACAGAAAAAACGTACCTTTACTAATTATTATTATTAATTATTATTTACAATGGAAGGAACAGTAAAGTTTTTTAACGAATCCAAAGGGTATGGCTTTATAACCAACAGCGAAACCGGAAAGGATATTTTTGTACACGTTACCGGATTAAACGGAGAAGCTATAAACGAAGGCGACAGAGTTGAGTATGAAGAGACGGAAGGAAGAAAAGGCATGGTCGCTACCAAGATTAGGGTAATTTATGAATAACATATAACTTATTTCACCCGCTTACCTAAAACCTGCTCCAAAAGCAGGTTTTTTTAATTTAGATTTCTTTTTTCCACAAAAAACCGCTTCAGAAGTTGTGATGTTTCTGTCTCCAAAACACCCCCTATCATTTCAGTCTTGGGATGCAATTGAGTCCCCATAGCAACACAACCCCTTTTCTCGTCTCTTGCCCCGTATACAATTTTTGAAATTTGACTCCAAAACAAAGCACCAGCACACATTTGGCAAGGCTCTAATGTAACATACAAAGTACAATCTATAAGGTATTTTCCTCCAATATAATTGGCTGCAGATGTTATTGCTTGCATTTCTGCATGCGCCGTAACATCATTTAAGGTTTCTGTTAAATTGTGTGCTCTTGCAATGATCTGGTTTTTTACCACTACTACAGCACCTACAGGCACTTCCCCTTTCTCGAAGGCAGCTTCTGCCTCTTGCAGAGCGCGCTTCATAAAATACGTATCGTCATAAGGTTCTATCACGATACCAAAGGTAAAAATTCTAATAACTAAAAGAAGGTGCTCCTCAAATTTTGTCTAAAACAAGTGAGTTTGCAAAATCACAAATGCCATTTATTTTACATGGAAGGAAAATAAAGCAACAAATTGACAATAGCTGTATCTTTGACATGTGAAAGAAAACCTACTCTCTAAAATCACGATCCCAAGCGATCTTCGCAACATAGCGCCAAGTGAACTCCCTCAACTCGCTAAAGAGCTTAGAGAATTCATTATCAATATTGTAGCTGTTAAGGAAGGCCATCTAGGAGCCAGTTTGGGGGTGGTAGAACTTACCATTGCTCTTCATTATGTTTTCAATACGCCTGAAGACATCTTGGTTTGGGATGTAGGTCATCAGGCCTATGGCCATAAGATCTTAACAGGCCGTAAGGAAACTTTTCACACCAATAGACAATTGGGAGGCATTAGTGGTTTTCCAAAAAGAAAGGAAAGTGATTACGATCCTTTTGGTGTAGGTCACAGTAGCACGGCTATTTCTGCAACATTGGGAATGGCCATTGCAGCACAAATTAAAGGTCTGAAAGAGCGACAACACATTGCGGTGGTAGGTGATGCTTCTATTGCTAGCGGAATGGCTTTTGAAGCTTTAAATCATGCAGGAGTAACACAAACCAATCTTTTGGTTATTCTTAACGATAACGCTATTGGAATAGATCCTAGCGTTGGTGCCCTTAAAGATTACCTAACCAAAGTTACTTTGGACAACGCTCCTGAAAGTGACAACATTTTTGAAGCATTAAATTTCAACTATTCAGGCCCAATAGATGGTCATAACCTTGATCAACTAATTTCAGAATTAGAGCGGTTAAAGCACGTGCAAGGCCCTAAATTGCTTCATGTTATTACAAAAAAGGGGAAAGGATTGCGTCAAGCCGAAGAAGATCAGGTAAAATATCATTCTCCAGGAAAGTTCAATGCTAAAACCGGAGATCTTATTCTTAAAAAAAGTGATGGACTTCCTCCAAAATTTCAAGATGTTTTTGGTAAAACATTGGTTGAGTTGGCTTCAAAAAACGATCGCATCATGGGTATTACTCCAGCTATGCCAACTGGAAGTTCTTTAAAATATATGATGGAACAATTCCCAGATCGTGCCTTCGATGTTGGAATTGCCGAACAGCATGCTGTCACTTTAGCTGCAGGACTAGCCACACAGGGAATGATTGTATACTGCAATATTTATTCTACATTCCTTCAGAGAGCATATGATCAGGTAATTCATGATGTCTGCCTACAAAATCTCCCGGTCATCTTTTGTTTAGATAGAGCAGGGATTGTTGGTGAAGATGGTGCAACACATCACGGAATATTTGATATAGCTTACCTTAACTGTATTCCCAATCTGCTTATTTGCGCTCCCAGAAACGCTATTGAGCTACGCAACATATTGTATACGGTACAATTGAAATTATCACACCCTATTGCCATACGTTATCCAAGGGGAAGAGATAAAATTGTCAATTGGAAAGAGGATTTTACCCAAGTAGAAATTGGCAAAGGGACTTGCATAAAAAATGGAGGCGATATCGCTATTTTATCTTTTGGAACCATTGCCTATAATGCTACTGATGCCATTGAAGTTGTAGAAACAACTTCCAATAATATCATTGCCCATTACGATTTGCGATTTCTCAAACCACTTGATGAATCTTTATTGCATCAAATTTTCGAAGAGCATCGTATTATTATTACGGTAGAAGATGGAACTGCAAAAGGAGGTTTTGGGTCTACTATTGCAGAGTTTGCAGTAAAACATCATTATAAAAGTACGATCGAGGTTATTGGAATTCCTGACATCTTTCCTGAACATGGATCTATTACCCAACTTCAGGAAATCTCTGGTATTTCTACCGAGGGTATTGCATCAATCATAAAAAAGCATCTATAAAAAAAGGCTTCTCAATTGAGAAGCCTTTTCTATTTATTTATCAATTCTGATTATCTGATAATCAATTTTGAAGTGTGGGCGTAATTTCCACCGTCAATCTTAATTACATAAACACCAGAAGTAAGACCAGTAGCGTTGATAGAAGCTCTGTTTCCTATCTCAACATCTTGAGAGAATACTCTTCTTCCGTTCATGTCGAAGATAGACACCTTAGTCATTCCAAGGCTTACAACAGAACTAATGTTGATTTCACCGTTAGATGGGTTAGGATAAACGTTGAAGTTGTTATCGAAGTTGTTATCTCCAACACCTCCAACACACTCAGCAGGAATATCGAAATCTTCTGTACCATCGGTAGAAGATCCAGATGATCCTTGGTCTGCATTAATACCCAATCCTCTAGCTGCAAAAGCAGTCCAGATAAGACATTGGTTAGCACCAGCATTAGCTAGCATATCTGCTTGAAGGATTGCATCACGACCGTCTACAAATCCAGGATTACAAGCCTGAAGTTTCATACCGTCCATTACTAATTGGAATGCAAGAGCGTTTCCTCCATTTCCACTGTAGATATCTGGATCCATTCCATAAGCATCTATAAATACCCATGTCATATCCCAAAGCATAGTAGCCCAAGCATATCCAACACCGTGTGGCACAGCCAATCCTGGAATATCACCATAAGTAGTTGGGTTTATAGTAGTATCAGTACTATAAGGAGTTGGTCTAATACCATTAGGGTTACCCGAAGCATAAGGAGCCAATCCTACAGAATCAGTTCCAGCATCACCTGCTTGTAAAGTGAAGATAAGACTTAAGTAATCACTCCATCCTTCACCCATTTGCTCTGCGTTGTTTAAACAACTAACGTTTACAGGTCCTCCTGTTAAACGGTTAGAAACTCCATGACCATATTCGTGAACTATGATATCATTATCCAAGTCTCCATCAATATCAGATGAAATGTTGGTTCCGTTGATAGTTCCTTCGTCTGGACCATTAGCTAAAATTTCAGCAATGATTGGGTCACCATCTGCTTGAGAAATCATGAACATTGGAATAGTTACCTGATCTCCTACAGCTCCAGGAGCCATAATGATTGGATCTCCAGCAACATTGTTTACAATGATTACTGCAACAGCTCCTTCATTTTGAGCAGCTAGTCCTTTGAAACCAAATTCACAATCTCCTCTTCTAATTATTGCGATTTTACCATTAAGGTCTGCACCGTTAGTAATAACATCACATCCATCCTGAGGATCTGCAGAAGTTCCTCCTGAATCATCATCTATAACAGCAACGATATCTTCTGTTAATGGTGGTACAGGAATGTCACCACCAAAGTTTGCTGGTACACCAGCGTAAGTTCCAGCCAAAGGTCCTTCATTAACAGTAAGGATGTCTGCAACAGGTCCAGCTCCTGAAGTCCAAAGGAACATCTGCATTCTTGGGTTTCCTCCATCTGGTGGAGTTCCGAAGTTTGCATTGTTAGTTCCAGAACCATCTTGAGCATCTGCTAAAACAGAATCACTTCCGTTACCAGGGTTTCCGTAGTTATTTTCTTGGAAGTTTCCACTTTCTTCATCGAAACCATATAAATAGGTAACATCGTGAATAATATTGTTCCAGTAGAACAAGTTAGTGATTGCAGCATCTTGGAAGTCTGCAGGATCTTGAGGTAAGTTGTAATCGAAATCGAATACCAATGGAGCACCTCCATCAGGAGAAGCACCAGTACCATTATTTCCATCAGCATCTTCTTGTGCCCATACGTTATTTCCTCTTGTGATAGTGAATTCTGCACCATCAGCACCGTCAGTATCATGCCATCCAAAAGGAGAAGCAGCTGCAAGGTCTGGATCAGCTACTAACTCACCATTACTAGTACCATGGTCATCAGGGTTACTGAATGGTAATGGGAATACTCTATATTGTCCAACATCAGAAGCATTAAGCGCTACAGAAGGAGCTGGTTGATCTGCAAACAAAATGCTTTCAGCTTCAGCAGTTCCAGAATGAGCATGTGGATTAGCTCCAAAGTCACAGCTTACAACCCAATCAGTAGTATCTAACAATTGTCCGCTTACAGCATCGATACGCACACTGTAGTAGTGGCTACCATCTAATAAGTAAATGCTCAAATCCCAAGCCAAACGAACTGTATTGTTCTCTAATGGCTGGTATACCAAGGTTACAGGAATCTCATTCAAGGAAATACTTCCGTTAGAATATAGGTATGTGTTTCCTTCAGCATTTAACAATTCAAGCCCTGTAGGAGCACTTAGTGCCAAAGCACTAGCCGCTCTGTTAATAGCAGTCATTGCATCTACAGACGGGCTGGTAGTGTTTATTTTACTTGCAAGGTTAGCAGTAAAAGAAGGAGATGCAGCATATACTACTTGACCATTTTTAACTGCAAAACTAGAAGTGGAGTTGAAAACATCTACCCCATTGTATTGCTGATTAGCATATACATTTTCCACATTCATACTCTTAGAAGTACTGTTGGAAATAATTGAAATTGCCTCTACATCTTGTGCAGTCAATCCATGAGCAGCACTATTACTGCTTAGGTAAGACTTAATCACAGGCGCGAAGTCTTGTGCTCCTGCGGCACTAACCATAAGGAAAGCAAACAGGTAAAGTAATTTTTTCATAGTCTTTTAGTTTATGATGAATAATTAATTAAGAAAAAATGCTTTTATCTAAAATGTGGTTTAAAATAAAAAGCCCATAAATATAATATCTTATTTTTACAAAACACCCTTGTCCCTTGAAAATATTACATATTCCCGCTCATTTTGTTGAATATTTGTAGGGATTTTCCATCAGTAAGCTGAGAAATAAATGAACAAACTTTCATACAATATATATAGGTGTCGTCTGTAGTTTTATAGTTAAGTCCTGTACTTTTAAGCAAAAGATCATCATAATGCCTAACTCCTCCTTCCTTCTTATTTTCAAAAGCTGTGGTAAGGGCATCCAAAAGAGATGAAAGGATATGATATCCGGTAATCTCTTTATCAATCACTTCAGAACTTTGGTAGATTTTTTCAACCGAGATTTTTATAATATCACTTATTTGTGCCTGATATTGGCTTTTGTCCAATAGAGCCTGCGAAAATTCACCTTTCAAAATTGCCTCTTCATTTGCCAAAAAAATGGATACTGCTTCCCCAATCAACGTGCTAATAGCCAGAGAACGCAAATATGCCAACCGGTCACTAGCTTGCTCCAATTGGTTGTACTTATTTTTATTAATCGTATCCTTCACTAAATTAATAAGATATTCCAAAGCAAACTCCTCTTCTATCAACCCAAGATTAATTCCATCTTCAAAATCGATAATGGTATAGCAGATATCATCTGCCGCTTCAACCAAAAATGTTAATGGATGCCTTGCATATCGATTTTCCTCATAAGCAATAAGCCCCAACTCATCTGCCACTTCTTTAAAAAATGACACTTCCCCTTGAAATACCCCATATTTTTTGTCTGCAATATGTTTTGTAGGCTTTTTTGGCAGTGATTCTTTTGGATATTTGGTGAAGGCACCGAGTGTAGCATAACTTAAACGTAATCCGCCCTCCACTCCATTTTTACTCTCTGTGAGGATTTTAAAACCGTTGGCATTTCCTTCGAAATCAACTAAATCCTGATATTCTTTTTCCGTAAGTTGATTTTTGAAGCGCTTGCCCCTACCATTCAGAAAATAATCCCCAATAGCCTTTTCTCCACTATGTCCAAAAGGTGGATTTCCGATATCATGAGCCAAAGCCGCCGCGGCAACAATTGCTCCAAAATCGTTAAATTGATATCCGTGGGTTTCCTTTAATTGCGGATGTCGTTCCAACAACTTTTTCCCTACGGCCCTACCTAAAGATCTCCCTACGACAGACACTTCTAAACTATGGGTTAAGCGAGTATGCACAAATGATGTTTTAGACATAGGAATGACCTGTGTCTTGTCTTGTAAGCTTCGAAAAGGAGAAGAGAAAATGACTCGATCGTAATCTACTTCGAAACCCAATCTGGTTTCATCTTGCTCAACTCTCAATCGTTTATTGGTATCCCCTTGTCTGCGTAGCGAAAGGAGTTGCTCCCATTGCATCATAGTTATTTAGTTATAGACTGCCAAGATACAAGTTTAGCTCTTTTCTTCCCACGTAAATTTCAATGTTAAGCACTTAACAATTTCCTAACCTTGAAATCACCTAAGGTTAATTTCCACATAACACGTCCTTTACACTACTCTGGTTTCTTTGCAGCGAGAAATTTAAACAACAAAATGAGAAATTTATTTTTACTAGTAATCTTATGTTTCGGTGCTACAATCCAAGCACAACAAACTGGGTCTATTGTTGGGAAATTAACCGATAAAGACTTCAACAACGAACCCCTTGCTTTTGCTAACGTGATAATTAAAGACAGTGACAAGGGTACCACCTCCGATTTTGATGGCCTATATGCATTGGAAAATTTAGCCGTTGGCACCTACACCATTCAATATAGCTTTGTTGGATATGAAACTGTTGAGATCCCAAATATCAAGGTTGAAGCTAACAAGGTAACTACAGTAAATGTACCTATGGGTGCTAGTGCGGCTCAGCTGGAGCAAGTTGTTATTACAACTACCACCAAGAGAGAAAGTGAAGTTGCTCTTTTGCTTGAGCAAAAAAAGGCTACAACCATAAAACAAAGTATCGGTGCCGATGAACTTTCCAGAAAAGGTGTTGGTGATGCCGCCGGAGCTGTTTCACAAATCTCTGGTATTTCTCGCCAAGAAGGTGGAAGTAATGTATATGTTCGCGGATTGGGTGACAGATACCTAAATACTACCTACAATGGTTTATCACTTCCTTCCAATGATATTGAAAAGAAGAACATGGACCTTAACCTATTCTCTTCAGATGTTATCCAAAACGTTTCTGTGAGTAAAGCATATGGAACCGAATTTTACGGAGATTTTGCCGCAGGGAACGTTAATATCGTAGCAAAAGACTATGCTGGCAAAGGGTTCTTAGATATTGACCTAGCCACTGGATTCAACTCTAGATCTATTGGAGAAGACTTTGTGAAGAGTGAAGGAACTGGCAAATTCGGTTTCTACAATCGATACGACAACAACCCTTTCGCGGTAATCCTATCTCACGGGGTTGATCCTGAAGATGCAGGGACACCCGTTCGTATTAATGGAAGTTTCTCAGGCGGAACTTCTATAAAATTTGAAAACGGATCCAAATTAAGTTTCTTCGGGACAGCATCTTTCGATAATAATTTTGAATACAGAAAAGGACCTGCTGTCGATTTCACTACGATTGAGAAAAAACGTTTTGATGCTTCCGAAGTGTATGAATATTCTACCACTACTACAGCCATGGCCAATATCATTTATAAAATTGATGGCGACCATAAAGTAAGTTACAACTCTCTATTCATTAATAGTGCAAGTGACGAAGTTGGTTATTTTGGTACTGATGGACAGGGTTCCAATCGAGATGCCATTTTGGATACCGATAGAGGTTTCTATCAAATGAACGTTCAGTTTGACCAAGACATGATCTATGTAAACCAGTTATTGGGAACGCACAACTTAGACGAAAAATTAAAATTTGATTGGGGCGTAGGATACAACGTAGTAGATTCACGACAACCAGACAGAAAACGGATCAGTCTAGAACGCTATGACCTTGCTTTAGATAATGACCCCAACACCAATCCATCATTCTTCAACAACATTCCTTTTGACAACCAACGCTATTTCCAAGACATCAAAGACAAGGAAATTAATGGTAGAATGAACATGGAATACAAGACTTCAGAGAAGCTAAGCTTTAATATTGGCTATAACGGCCGAACGAAGGAACGTGAATTTGAGAATATTAGATACGGATACGATTTCATTGAACCAAACACTCCAGCAGTAGATGTGAATAATTTCAATACTGTTTTTGCATTCGAAAATCTAGGCTCAGTATACAACACATTTGTTTTTAACCCGCTTGATCCTGCCAATGGTATTGGCAGTGAAAATTTTCCAGGCAATCCAGAAAACACCTATAAAGGAACCTTAGGAGTCCATGCAGGTTATGTTAATGCCGAAATAAAAACCGATTCTACTTGGACTTTTGTTCCTGGGATTCGTTTTGAATCACTGAAACAAGATATTGTATATGATGTGATCAATCTATTACCAACAGACCCTGGTTTTAGAACTGCTTCTGAAACATATGTTTTACCAAGTTTGAATATAAAATATGGACTAAACGAAGATCAAAATCTACGTTTTTCTTTCAGTAAAACTGTGTCGTTCCCAGAATTTAAAGAGGTTACCCCATTTGTATACGAAGACGTAACCCAAAGAGTAGGTGGAAACCCTGATTTATTAAACGACCCTTCTTTTTCTGAAATCTACAATATTGATTTGAAGTACGAGTGGTTCTTCGGGAAAAGTGAAATCTTCTCAGCAGCTGCTTTTGCTAAACAGATAAATGATCCAATCAACAAAGTGATAGCAAATGACGCTACAGGAACACAACGCTTCTTCCGTACCGGAGACAAAGCAGAAGTATTGGGTGCCGAAATAGAATTGCGCAAAAACCTATTATTAGATGAAGATGAAAATGCTGAATTAAGTATTGGATTTAATGCCACTTACATGTACACCAAGCAGGATCTTAAGAGTTCTCAAGGATTATTCAGTACTACATTTGAAGAAGGACGAACCGAAGAGCTTCAAGGTGCATCTCCAATCCTAATCAACGCAGACATAAACTATAGTCCTGTTTTTGGAAACTACAAACCGGTGGCCAATTTGGTATTCTCATACTTCAGTGACCGTATAGACGCTATTGGCTCTGGACAACTAGGAAACATTATTGAAAAGTCTGTTCCTACACTGGACCTAGTTTGGAAGAACAAAATAGGAGATAATTTCGAAATCAACGCAAGCGCTAAAAATCTATTGGACCCAACCATTGAAAGGGTTCGTGAAACAGAAACACTGGGTGATATTGCATTATCCAGCTATAAAAGAGGAATGAACCTCGCACTACAAATGAAATATAAATTTTAAACAAAACTAATATCAATGAAACCTATGAAAACAAGAATTTTATTAGCAAGTTTAGCGATCGCTGGACTGGTTTTTACCGGATGCGAAAGTGACGATACCGCACCTGTTGTAATTGAAAACAATCAAGGCGGAGGAGACGGAGGCCAAACTCCCGAAGACAATAATATTGGTGGTACTATGACTACCGATCTAACTTTAGAATTGGGTACTGAGTACAACCTTACTGAAGCTTTGATCATGACCGAAGGAACTACCCTAAACATTCCTGCTGGGGTAGTAATTAAAGCAAATCCTGGAGCTGGTGTATACATTGCTATTGCACAAGGAGCTACTATTAATGCCGAGGGGACTTCTAGCAGTCCTATTGTAATGACCTCAGCAGTAGCAACTCCAAGCGCAGGTGATTGGGGAGGACTTATTGTTTTAGGAAAAGCCCCAATCAATTCTGTAGCTGGTGGAGATGCCACTTCTACTAGTGAAATTGGAGGTTTGCCTTATGGCGGAAGCAATGAAAGTGACAACTCTGGAACTATAAAATATGTTCGTGTTGAGTATTCTGGAGGAGCGGCAGATGCCTCTTCTGAAAATAACGGATTTTCTTTCTACGGAGTAGGAAACGGTACAACAGTTGAATACATCCAAGCCTTTGAAGGAAAAGACGATGGTATTGAGTTCTTTGGAGGAACCGTAAATGCATCCTACATATCGGTCATAGGAGCACAAGATGATTCTGTGGATTGGACTGAAGGATTCACTGGAAACTTAACCAATGTTTATGTAGAACATCGTGTAGAGCATGACAAAGGTTTTGAGTGTGACGGGTTTAATACTGATATCGGAAACAACTCCAATCCAGTATTTTGGTCTAACCCTACGGTATCTAATGTAACCATTGTAGGTCGAGGCTCAGCTACTGGAAATGAAGCTATAAGATTGAGAGCAGGTACTCAAGGAGTGTTTAGCAATGTATTAATTCAAGGATACGAAGAAGGATTTGACTTAGATGGTGATACAGGAGACAGCCCAACGGGACAGGGAGTACTAGATGGAAACTTAACAGTTACAGATGTTACTTTTGAAGATGTAGTCCTTAAAATGAAAAACGATACCGAATTCAATTTCTCTGAAACAGATTTCATTTCTGGTGATGGAAATGCCACTGGTAGCGATTACGACAGTTGGAATGCGGGATGGACCCGTAACTAACTTTAAATTTCTCAAAATGAAAAGAGCTCCAAATTGGAGCTCTTTTCTATTTTATATATGTAGTGGCTTTAATTTACAACCACTTTGGTATCTGTTACTGTCCATGTTTTAACCTCAGCAATGCGAGAGTCCTCATAACTTACTTCTTTAATGGTTTCTCCTTGGTAGAATTTCCATGTACCTGTTTTTTCTCCATTGTCATAACTAGCTACCGCAGTTTTATTTCCCGAGGCATCATAACTAATCCATTCTCCATGTAATTTATTATCCAATGTATAATATCCAGTTTGTGCCACAACTCCATTATCATGATACAATGTAGCTTCTATTAAATCCCCATTTTGCACATAGCTATCTTTCTTTAAACAGGTCTTTTTACAATCTTGAGCCATAACCATATTCATGGATAAAGCTGCTATCACAAGTAATACTATCTTTTTCATCATATCAATTTCATTTGGGTTAATAGATACTCAAAGTTAAAAAATAGATAACGATTTTGAAAACATTTGGTAACATTAAATTTACATTAACTTCATAATTAACTAATTATCAATATTTTATGAATGAAAATTTAACATTGGAATAATCAATTTTATACCCATTCTTAAACATTTATTAATAATAGCATTACAAAAAGGCTACATTCATTCTATTTCTTTGCAGAAGTCGTTAAGACGAAAAAACACTATTGAATCGTTAAGTTTTTGTCGACTAGATTTTACTAGTGTTCGGGCTACCTTAATTAAGGTAGCCCTTTACTTTTCACACTGTTTATAAAGGTGTTAATGCATTCCATAAAATTAAACTTGACGTAACATTAACTTAACATTGGTTTTGGTTCTTTGCAGCGACAAAAACTTAAAACGATTTTAATGAAATTACGTTACTTCCTAGCAGTAGTATTTTTATCTGCTTTACACACTGCTCATTCTCAAGAAATTAGCGATACCAAATTTGGAAAAGGTATCATTAACTATACTGCCAAAGACAGTTCTTTCAGTGTTAAGTTTGCTCCTAGAATTCAAGGACGTTATACGATTAGCTGGGATCATGATGGTGATAATTATGAGAGCGGAGAACAAAATTTCCTGATTCGTCGTGCGCGATTAAAATTCAATGGTTTTGCTTATTCAACAAAACTGAAATATAAAATTGAGTTAGGACTTTCCAATAGAGATATATCTGGAGCCAATCAGTTCAACCGAAACACACCGCGCTATATCCTTGATGCTGTAATTATGTGGAATTTTGCCGAAAATTTTGAGCTTTGGGCAGGACAAACCAAACTTCCAGGAAACGTGGAACGTGTGGTATCTTCTGGAAATCTACAATTAATTGATCGTTCTTTATTAAACAGTCGATTTAACATTGACCGTGACTTAGGAATTCAATTGCGTCACCACACACAACTTGGAGAAAAATTCTTAATGCGTGAAAAGATTGCTATTTCACAAGGAGAGGGAAGAAATGTAACCGAAGGAAACGAAGGCGGACTTCAATATACAGGTCGCTTGGAATTTCTGCCCTTTGGAAAATTTGCTTCCAAAGGTGATTATATACAAGGTGATCTTAAACGGGAACAAACTCCAAAATTGATGCTTGGGTTTACATATGACTATAATCAAGATGCCGTAAAAACAAGAAGTAATTTAGGTTCTTATATGTTCCTAGACGATGGTTCTTTGTACGAAACCGACATCACCACCTTCTTTGCAGATGCCATGTTTAAATACAAGGGCTTTGCTTTTATGGGTGAATATGCCATGAGAGATGCAGACAGCCCTATTGCGGTTGAAGCAGATGGAACTGAAACTGGAGATATAGTAACCACTGGTAATGCCCTTAATGCACAAGCTAGTTACTTGTTCAAAAGCAATTATGAAGTTACCGGCCGTTTTACCACATTGGATTTTGATGACGTGACAGGAAGAGCTCCACAGGAACAATACACCCTTGGTTTTTCTAAATACGTGGTTGGACATAAACTTAAAATACAAGCAGATGTAAGTTATAGCACTTTAGACGGAAATGACGACAATATCATGTTCCGCACTGGGTTCGACTTGCATTTTTAAGCTAAAAAGGATAACAATTTGGTAACAAATAGGCTCATGGAAAATGAGACATTTGCACCATGGAATTTCAATTTATAATGGAGAATATTTATTTATTAATGCTCGTCGCACTTGTAATTCTTGCCATTGCCGATATCGTGGTGGGAGTAAGTAATGATGCGATCAACTTTTTGAATTCAGCTATTGGATCTAAAGCCCTCTCCATGAGGACCATCATGATCGTGGCTAGCTTGGGAATCTTTATTGGAGCTGTCTATTCCAGCGGTCTTATGGAAGTCGCCAGGAAAGGGATATTTGTACCCGGAGAATTCTATTTCGATGAAATCATGATCATATTCATGGCCGTAATGATTACCGATATATTATTACTCGATTTCTTCAATACCTTAGGACTCCCTACCTCGACTACAGTTTCTATTGTATTCAACTTGCTTGGAGCAGCTGTAGTAATGTCTTTGATAAAGATTAGTGGATCAGACTCACAGTCCATTGCAGATTTGGGAAGTTATATCAATACAAAAAAGGCCATTGAAATTATTAGTGGTATTCTCTTATCTGTAGTGATTGCGTTTAGTGTAGGGGCAATTGTACAATGGATATCGAGGCTTATCTTCACCTTTCAATACGAAAAGAAAATTAAAAACTTCGGAGCTATTTTCGGAGGGGTTGCATTAACCGCAATCTTGTACTTTATTTTCATGAAAGGACTAAAAGGGACTCCTTATTACAAAGACATGAAGGGTCTTATTGAAGGAAACGAAATATTTATCATCCTAATTGGTTTTGCCGTATTTACATTGTTTTCTTTTGCCTTTCAAAAGATTACAAAGAAGAGCATCCTGTTAGTAGTCATTGGTGTAGGTACCTTTGGATTGGCCTTGGCCTTTTCTGGTAATGACTTAGTAAACTTTATTGGTGTGCCTATGGCTGCTTACCATTCTTATGAGGCATGGTCTGCTTCTGGGGTTGATGCTTCATTATTTGCCATGGATGTATTGGATAAGAAAATGCCTGCCGAACCATTCTTATTGTTCATAGCAGGAGGTATTATGGTAATAACACTTTGGTTTTCTAAAAAGGCAAAAACTGTTGCCGAAACTGAAATCAGCTTATCTCGCCAAACCGATACGCATGAAAAGTTTCAACCCAATATGCTATCCAGAGGTCTTGTAAAAGTATCTACTTTACTTGGAAAATATTTTGGAAATGTTATGCCAAATAGTACCCAAGAGAAGATTGCTGCAAGTTTTAGAAAACCCGAAGTGGTACTTACTAAAGACCAAAGTATCGATGCGCCTGCTTTTGATATGATTCGAGCTTCTGTAAATCTAATGGTAGCTGGAGTACTTATCTCCATTGCCACCGCTATGAAATTACCATTATCCACTACCTATGTAACCTTTATGGTAGCCATGGGTACTTCTTTGGCAGATAAAGCTTGGGGACGTGAAAGTGCTGTATACCGTGTTGCTGGGGTTCTTAATGTAATTGGCGGTTGGTTCTTTACAGCTATTGGAGCCTTTATCGCTGCTGGTATTGTGGCTTTCCTGATCCACTGGAACAAGGAAGTGATGACCCCTATCTTACTGCTTATTACTGTGGCGCTATTGGTTCGAAATTATCTTTCTCATAGAAAGAAAAGTATGACCAAAGTAGACCCAAAGAGCCTTAAAAAATCGGAAAGTAGTACTGTACAAGGTATTATTTCTGAAAGTGCAGATAACATTTCCAATGTAATTTCACGAAGCAATAAGATCTACACTGCGGTTCTTAAAGGATTATCCTACGAGGACAATAAAGCTCTTAAAAACAGTAGAAAAGGAGTTGAGAAACTGGATGCAGAAATTGAAGATCTGAGAGATAATATATTCTACTTAATTAAAAATCTGGATGAAACCAGTGTTCGTGGAAGTAGCTTCTATATCACCGTTCTTGCCTATTTAACCGATGTTGCTCAATCCCTAGAATTTATATCTAAAAAGAGTTACAAACATGTAAACAACAATCACAAGAAGCTTAGATATAAGCAAATCACCGAGCTTCAGGATATTGACGATACTTTAGAAAACTTACTGAATGAGATTGTTGAAGTGTTTGATAGCCGAAAGTTTGAAAGAATCAGCTATGTGATTGCACGTAAGGAAGAAATCCTGAATAGCATATCTGAAAAGATTCAAACACAGATTGACAGAACCCGTACTGAAGAATCAAGCCCGAAAAATACCACCCTGTATTTCAATATTCTTCTAGAAACGAAGGATCTCGTTACCAGTATCATGAATCTTATGGAAGAGTATTATACTAGCTACAAACGCGAGTAATACTTCTTTATCAATAGAAAAAAGCTCCGTCCTTTTAATGGGAACGGAGCTTTTTTCATTTGCATTTATTTCTGATTATCTTTATCAAAATTGACTGCCTTATGAACAATTCCTTTTTCATTCTCTTTCTTTTTATTGTAATACATACAAGTTTTGGTCAGGTACTCACAGGCCCTCAATTGCTTGAAAAAACTATTCAATATCATGACCCCCGCGGAAATTGGAAACAATTTAATGGCAAGCTATCAGTAACGATGGAAACCCCCAATAATTCCAATAGAGATAGTGACATATTTATTAATCTCGCAGAAGAATATTTCCATCTCATTGCAAAACGAGACACTACCCAAACAACTTATACCATTGACAAAGGAAAATGCACCACCTCTATATCAGACGTAACACCTAAACAAAAACGAACTCCTTGTGAAACGGCCCAACTTTATAAAAACTATTATACCTATCTCTACGGCTTACCCATGAAGCTTACAGATTCTGGCACTCATATTGACCCTGAAGTAAAAAATAAAAACTTTAAGGGGAAAGATTACTTAGTTATGAAAGTAACTTACGACGAAGCAGTTGGCAAAGATGTATGGTTCTTTTACTTTGACCCCAAGACCTATGCCATGGAAATTTATCAATTCTTTAAGGGAGATCCTGAAGGTGAAGGAAAAAATACTGGTGAATACATCTTACTTTCTGAAGAAGCTATTGTAGAAGGGATTAGAATGCCTAAAATCCGAGCTTGGTATTACAATAAGGATGACAAGTACTTAGGTACTGATGCGTTAAGAACCAATTAAAAATATGGAAAACTACTTTTTCACTATTTGCCTAGAAGTCAATATTTTTCCATCGTTAGATGTAATCGTTATGAAATAAATCCCCTGGGCGGTTATATTTGGGTGTAGTTCCTTGCTTTTGCTACCATGGGAGAAGGTGGTTCCATAAACATTAACCCCCTTAACATCATACACATTCACTAAGATATCTTCCTCTAGGGAAGATGGTATTCCTATAATAAACGCATCTTCAAACGGATTAGGAGAAATATGAATATCCATAATAATCTCATTATCTGTAACGCCTAATACTGCAGGAAAAATAGTCACAACATCTCCATTAGATGGATTCCATACAATAAGGTCTCCCGGCAATGAAAAAGGATCATCATTAGAAACCTCACCAACATCCTCGGCATTTGAAACATCAATGGTTCTCAATTCTATTTTGTCTTCTTCTACAAAAATGAGTTTAAATTGATTGAATGATCCTGAGTTTCGAGTCCAGTCTTTATCATCATCATTAGACCGTAGAGGAGCTCCCCAACATCCTTCTCCTGCATACACCGTTCCGTTGTCATCATTTCTAATAAACCCTTCATCACTCCCTGAACCAGAAGAAGGCTCTACGGGCCATGTTGTTTTCACCATATGAGAATCACAATCCACAACCAATCTAACTCCTTCGTCATAAAATAATTGAGCCCACACATTATATTGTGGGTTTCCTTCAGGTTTACTTGCTGTATGGGGTCGCATTGGCTTGTGGTACTGTGCCATTTTCCATAGGATATCGGAACTTGCACTTAAATCGTCCTCAAGCCAATCTGTTTGGTCGCCAAACACAGGAATCTCTGTATTTAACGTATACACTCTTATTAATTCATCTCCAAAAGTCAAGGCATAATAACTTTGCTCCGAAGGGGTATCGAACAAATTGTAAATAACATTAGAAGTATCCTCATGATTTCCTCTAGCTGCTACTATAGGAAACATCCTTCCATCATCAGCATTGGTATACTGCCAATCGTCCATCCATTGTCTCCATTGTTCATCATTATCACTATTGGTCATATCACCCCCAAAAAAAACGGCATGAGGCTTCAATTTTGAAACCAATATATTAGCTCGAAGCCTTGGCAACCTATTGTTTCTAGAATCACCACCAGCTATAAAGGAAAGTCTGCTTAAATCACTCGGTGTGGTTTTAAACCAGAACCGTTCACTGGTTCCTTCACTATCATTTATCACAAAATAGTAATTGGTGTTAGGGGCTAAACCTGTTAAGCGAACATAACGATTATCCATGCCTCTATACACCACAGCTCTATCCTCTGCTTGACTATTAGGATATAACGTATAATCTGTTCCATGATCTACAGTTCCATAATGAACCGTTGGATTGGTTCCTGAAATTTGATTAAACCCTATGGTCATGGTTGTTGCAGGATCACCATTAAGGACAAGCCTGTATTTATCATTATTACCATACATAACACAAGTGGTTATGAGTAGCGTAAAAATTAATAGCTTTTTCATAATTACTGGATATTAAAATTAATGTGGGATTTCATTTTGAAAATCCGTTTTTCTTGAATTAATAAAATTAAAAGTGGAACTATTCCATGTGGCAGTCTATAACATACCAGATATAAGGTTTGATGGAAAGATGCATTGATAAAATCCGGGTTATAAAAGGACACAACTCTTGCCAAAGCTGTTATTGTACCCCATACAAAAGCATATAAGAGTGCATACTTTGAAACCTTAGGAACAAATATTAAAATTGAGATTACAAAATCTAGTATCCCAGCCACTTTAATAAACATTCTGGCCAGACTTTCATTTACTCCAAAAGTACTTATGGTCATATCTATGAAATGTCCCGGGACAGCATAATACCCTACGGCATATAGACCATGCGCAATAAAGGTGAATCCAACCAACAGTTTTAAAACTATGGTAATTCGAGAAATGGACACATTCTTTTTTATTGCATACAACAAGACAAATGGAATTCCTAGTTGAATGGATAATTCAAAAAACTGCCCCCACTGATAAAAACGTTCTTTCAGTGTTAAAAATGCAAGGAAGGCTAATGCCGCTCCTCCTAAAAAAATTGGGATTCTAAGTAGTTTCTTATTGGACTGTTTAATGAAAATAGTTGCCAAGGCTGCCAATAGAAAAAGAACGCCATTGATTTGAATACTCGTATCAATCCACTGATCTACTATCAAGTTGGTAGCGTAATCATTCCATGATATACCAAACCACGATTCTACCATAGGTCTTAACAAATCTTCATCCCAAAGTAGTGTGCGAAAGGGCGCTCCAAAAAACAGATATTGGTACCCTCTTCCTATAAAAACAACAACAGTTGCTAATTTTAGATAAAAAATAATATTCTTTTTCTGTAACATGGTTTCGAGTTATTATCTATTGATTTCAAAATTTAAAAGAGTGCCTGTCGCAAGGCTTTAAGCACTCTTGAATTACTTATTCATCGATATAGCATCTCTGCTATTTTTTACATTTTCAACAATTTAACTGTTGAAGATGCCCCATCTTTAGTAGTTATATTAAGAAAGTAAACACCTGCCGTTTGATTTGATAAATCAATCGTTTGACTATTTGATGATTCTTTATAAGTAGCACTTTGCAGTTTAGAACCAGCAATGGTATATATGGTTAGGGTTATACCTTCATAAGTCTCATCCATCTGTAATACATAGGTTCCATCAGATGGGTTTGGGAATACTTTAAATTTCGAGTGGTTTTCATTATCGCTAATCCCTAGAGGATCCAAATCATAATCTATCACCAATACTGGAGCACTGGGAGCATCTCCATTAAATGATTCTGCTACTCGTTCACCAGTTCCTGTGATAATAAATGTAATTGGGTTATAACCTATCCAATTGGCATCTTGCAATACTTCTGCTACGATAGCTGAAACATCTGGAGTCTGTTGATCTGGACCATTGTCGCCAACTGTATTCCATGCAGGAATATCATTCCATGTCACCTCTGCTGTTGTAGTGGATCTACTGGATATATTTGTGTCTAATTCTTCAAAAGTTGCTGAATTCGCAGAACTTTCACCTTTAATTACAACAGAAGTAGCGTCTGCATTATCCTCATCTACTGTAAACTGAATGTAAGCATTTAAGATATTGGCAGTGGCAGGAAGTTGCACGCCTTGAAAACGTATCCCCACTGTTTGATTACTACCATCAAATACCAATTCTAAATCCGAGCTACTAATATCTACTTCACCCGTATCTTCTTCCTCTGCATCATCACTTGCACGGGAAACAGGAATTTCTAACGTTCCTGAATTTGGAATCCCAATACAGTTACAGTTTCCATCTTCCACATCGAAAGTTGTTGAGGGATCACCATCATCACAAGGGGTTCCTCCTGGATTACAAGCTACAAGACTTGTTGTGAAAAGGCTTAATACAGGGCCTCCATCTCCATCAAAAGATTCTGCAGTTCGTTTTCCTATTCCTGAAATAATAAAGGCAATGGCACCTCCCTGTTCCCAGTCTGATTGACCCAAAATTTCATTGACAATATCTGTCACATAAAAGGTTTTTTGATCTAACCCAGCTTCACCCTCCACCAACCATGTTGGTATATCCGTCCACAGTGTATTATTTACGGTTAGAGACCTAGAGCTTATATTACCAATGGTTTCAGTAAAAGTGGCACTGTTGGCAGATAGTTCACCATGAATGAGCAGGTCTGTCTCTTGAAAATTATCGTCTTCATCTGTGCTAAATTGTATGTAAGCTCTTTCAACTTGCTCTCCCTGAGGCAATTGAATGTTTATATATCGTAGTCCCACTACTTGGTTCTCATCATCCAATACCAGTTCGAGGTCTGAACTCCCATTATTTGTATCTCCTGTACTTAACTCCTCTTCGGCATCATCTGATGGCAATTGAATTTCAAAATCCACCTGAGAAACATCTGAAGCAAAGCCTATACAGTTACAGCTACCGTCTTCTTCATCAAAACTAGTAGTTGCGTCCCCATCATCACAAGGGGTTCCTTCCCTAGGGCATTCACCAAGAACATCTATAGTGTATTCTATAACAAGTGTAGGGGCGTTTGCAGCATCTCCATCATAAGACTCTGCTACACGTTCTCCTGTACCCGTTATGATAAAGGCAATGTCATTTGAAATGTCCCAGCTTAATCCATTTATGACCTCTTCTATAATTGGACCCAAATTTGGAGTTTGTTGATCTACTCCTTGTTCTCCCACGGTATTCCAAGCTGGAACATTATCCCATGTTACCTGGGAGGTGGTTACAGATCTATTACTTATATCAAAATCTACCTCCTCAAAGACCGCTGCATCTACCGCACTATCTCCCGTAATTACTAATGATGTTGGATCTGTACTAACTTCATCTACTGTAAATTGAATATAGGCATTGGTAATTGTTGTATGTTGCGAGGGTAAGGGTATTCCTCTAAAACGCACTCCAACTGCCTGATCACCACTATCAAACACCAATTCTAAATCAGAGCTTTCAATATCTACTACACCGTTTGTGGAATCTTCTTCTGCATCACTTGACCCGTTATTAACTTGAATGGATATCGTCCCTGTTTCTGGAATTCCTGCACAATTACAATTTCCGTCCTCTACGTCAAAATAGGTCAAAGGATCTCCATCATCACAAGGAGTTCCTGCAAGTTCACAGGGAACAAAATCTTGAATAAAGAGACTTAGCACCGCCCCACCATCGCTTTCAAAAGACTCTGCCACACGATTTCCTTCACCTGAAAAAATAAATGTAATGGCATTACCGCTTTCCCAACCAGGCTGACTAATAATTTCATTGACTACATCTGTTATATAAATTGTTCTTTGGTCCAATCCTGCTTCTCCAATGGTTGTCCATTCTGGCACATCATCCCATAGTGCCTCTGCAGCAGTCAAAGGGCGACTCCCTATATCGTTAATTGTAGATATAAATGTGGTACTATTGTTAGCCAATTCCCCTCGAATACTTATACTGGTAAAATCTGCCGTATTATTATCTGCTGTAAACTGGATATATGCCCTATCTACTAAACTCCCTTCGGGTATTTGAATGTTTGTGTATCTAATTCCCACTAGTTCAATCTCGGTAGGGAGTTCCTCGAACAGTTCCAAGTCCGTGTTGGTAAGAATCATTTCCTGCGTTAAAATTTGCTGTTCTGCATCATCAGTGTCTATTGCAATGTTGTAGACACCTTCAGACACATTATCTGGAAGTCCTACACAATTGCAGTTACCGTCTTCTTCATCGAAAATAGTTGTGGAATCACCATCATCACAGGGTGTACCTTGAGGATCACATTGTGCTTGCACACAAGCAATGCTGAAAAATAAAACTAAGAGTAAAATGGGTTTTTTCATGTTTGGTTATTTTAGGAGTAAGCAATGTTTCGAATAAGTTGAATTGATCTGCTTTTTATATACCTCTCAAAATTATAAGCCACAGAAACCATTACTTAAAAACAAGTGCTATATAGCTACTACATATCTCACATTAATGACTACAAAAGTGCTACAAGGGTGTGTTTTTCAATTGTTTTATGGAATTTGAATTCAACAGCCTCAGATTATTTCAAAAAAGGTTTCATCATTTTGCAGAATTGATTTAAAACCTCCTTTCCAGTATATTTATAACTTGTTAAGTAATTTCTATTTAAAACAAACTGCCAAAAATTCGTCCTATCTTTATTTTTTAAATCCCCTACAATGAGATCATTGTTTATTATTTTTTCTTTTCTGGCTAGCATCCAAATGGTTTCTCAAGACACCATAGTAAAATCTGCTAGTGAATGGAAATATTATGACCAAGGCAATCTTCAAGGAGAGGAATGGACATTACATTTTATAGAAGACAGTTTATGGAAAACTGGAATTGCTCCTTTTGGTTATGGAGAAAGTGAGGGTTTAAATACCGTTATTGATTATGGTGGTGACGAAGAAAACAAACACCTCGTTTCCTACTATATAAAAAAGTTTACCATTGATAATCCCTCTGATGCTTTTGTTTATGAATTGAAATTACGTAGAGACGACGGGGCCATAGTTTATCTCAATGGTAAAGAGGTCTGGAGAAGTAACATTGCTGATAAAAATGCGAAAAACAATGGCAGGGCAAGTGTGAGTTTAGGAAATAATGAAGAGGCCATTATTCATTCTAAATTGTTCCCAATAAAATATTTTGAAAAAGGGAAAAACCGATTAAGTGTTGCCATCTATCAAGGGTCTGTAAGAACCTCCGATTCCTATTTTGATTTGGCACTCATAGGGCACTCAGACACCAAATACCTATCCCAATTACTTCAATTACAGGAAGAAGAAAATTCTCAATTAAACAATCAACTAAAAGAACTTGCACTAAAACAAGAAATTAGAGATAAAGAGACAGAATATAGATTCCTGGAAAATTCGAAAAGGCTAAACATTTTCATTGAATACGCATTGCTTGCACTCCTCTTAGCATCCATCATATTTGGACTATGGTATTATCAAAAAATTAAAAAGAAACTAAAGGCAAATGAAAAACTCCTTAAATCACTAGAGGAACATAAAGAAGTGACTGAAAAGGAAATGCTTAATAAATCATTTCACAATCTAAAACACAATCAATATTTAAAGGAGCTCCAACAAAATCTCAAAGATCTACTGGGCAAGATCGAAGTGAATAAGCACGATATTCAAAAAGTAATAAACAGCATTGATCACCAAATGAGCCATGAAGAGGAGTGGAACCAGTTGGAAAATCAATTCAATGTTGTACACTCTGGATTTATAGATAAATTAAAACATGAATTTCCTTCATTATCTGCTACCGAACAACGACACTGCATCTTCATAAAACTACTAATCCCTACTAAAGAAATTGCAAGACTCATGAATATAGAGCCCCGTTCTGTGCAAGCTACTCGCTATAGAATTAAAAAGAAAATGGAGCTGACCGAGGAGCAAAGCCTTAAGGATTTTATTATATCCCTTTAAATTAAATATAGAAAAAGGGAGACAATTGTCTCCCTTTTTTCATTTTAACACTTAAAAGTTGACTCTATAAAAGGGTCTAATTAAGAACCACACATGAGGCAATCCTCATCTTCTTCGGCATCACGAGACTTGGCTAATAATTCTCGTAATTCCTGAGCTGTTAGTGGCTTATCACTTACTGCAGATGTAGCTTCTACTTTTGTTTCGGCCATTGCTGCTGTTGCTTCCACCGGTTCTTTTTTGGTTTCACTCTTTAAAGTGAACTTAATGGCATCTACCGCACTCTTGGTACGCAAGTAGTACATTCCGGTCTTAAGACCACTCTTCCATGCGTAGAAGTGCATTGATGTTAGCTTCGCCATGTTGGCGTTCTCCATAAAGAGATTCAAAGATTGGGATTGGTCAATGAAATATCCTCTGTGACGGGACATATCGATAATATCTTTCATGCTCAATTCCCAAACTGTCTTATATAAATCCTTCAATTCCTGAGGAATGATATCTACATTCTGAATAGATCCATTGGCGCGCATGATCTCTTCTTTAAGGTCCTCGTTCCAAAGTCCTAACTTCACTAAATCTTCCAAGAGGTGTTTGTTCACAACAATAAATTCACCAGAAAGTACACGACGTGTATAGATGTTGGAAGTATACGGCTCAAAAGCTTCGTTGTTTCCTAGAATCTGTGAAGTAGAAGCTGTTGGCATAGGTGCTACCAACAAAGAGTTACGCACTCCATGTTTCTTCACATCCTTACGGAGTTTCCCCCAGTCCCAACGACCGCTCAACTCTTCGTCCTTGATATTCCAAAGGTTGTGTTGGAATTTCCCTTCGGATATAGGCGATCCTTTATAAGTCTCATAAGGCCCATCTGCCTTCGCCTCTTCCATAGAAGCAGTTACTGCAGCAAAGTATAGAGTTTCAAAAATTTCCTGATTTAACGTTTTGGCCTCGTCACTAGTAAATGGCAAGCGAAGCATAATAAACGTATCTGCCAATCCTTGCACTCCTAGTCCTACAGGGCGGTGACGGAAATTTGAATTTTCAGCTTCAACAACCGGATAGTAATTACGATCAATCACTCGATTTAGGTTCTTAGTTACCCGCTTGGTCACTTTGAACAATTCCTTATGGTCAAATTCGCCATTTTTCACAAACATAGGCAATGCTATGGATGCCAAATTACATACCGCTACTTCGTCTGGAGAAGTATACTCCATGATCTCGGTACACAGGTTGGAAGAACGAATGGTTCCTAGGTTTTTCTGGTTGCTCTTTCGGTTGGCCGCATCTTTGTACAACATATACGGTGTTCCCGTTTCAATTTGAGATTCCAATATCTTTTCCCACAGTTCACGTGCTTTAATCGTTTTTCTTCCACGATCTTCAGCTTCGTATTGAAGGTACATTTTTTCGAATTCTTCGCTATGATTGTCAAAAAGATCTGGGCATTCATTAGGACACATTAAAGTCCATTCCCCATCTTCTTGTACACGCTTCATAAACAAATCTGGAATCCACATGGCATAGAACAAGTCACGTGCGCGCATTTCTTCTTTTCCATGATTCTTTTTCAAGTCCAAGAAATCAAAGATATCGGCATGCCAAGGTTCTACATAAATAGCAAAGCTTCCTTTACGTTTTCCTCCACCTTGATCTACATAACGTGCTGTATCATTAAATACTCGCAACATTGGCACAATTCCATTAGAAGTACCGTTGGTTCCTGCTATATAAGAACCTGTGGCCCGAATGTTATGAATAGATAATCCTATCCCTCCAGCAGACTGTGAGATTTTTGCAGTTTGTTTTAGGGTATCGTAGATTCCATCTATACTGTCATCTTTCATTGCCAAAAGGAAACAAGAAGACATCTGTGGTTTTGGAGTCCCACTATTGAAGAGGGTAGGTGTTGCATGAGTAAAGAATTTCTTGGACATCAACTCATAGGTTTCTTTAGCTGCTGCTAAATCATTCAAATGAATCCCAATAGAAACTCTCATAAGCATATGCTGTGGCCGCTCTGCAATTTGCCCATTCAATTTCAATAAGTAAGAACGTTCTAGGGTTTTAAATCCGAAGTAATCATATCCAAAATCACGGTTGTAGATAATGGTAGAATCCAATTCATCGGCATTTTCCTCAACAATTTTGTAAACCTCATCGCTTAATAGCGGTGCAGGTTTTCCGGTACGTGGATTTACATATTCATATAAATCTTTCATCACCTCGGAAAAGGTTTTCTTGGTATTCTTATGCAAGTTGGACACTGAAATCCTTGCTGCCAATTTTGCATAATCTGGGTGGGATACGGTCATGGTAGCTGCAATTTCTGCTGCCAATGTATCCAGTTCGCTGGTGGTTACCCCATCATACAATCCTTCAATGACACGCATAGCAACTTTTACTGGATCTACCAATTGGTTTAATCCGTAACATAATTTACGAACCCTGGATGTGATCTTATCGAACATCACTGGTTCTTTGCGGCCGTCTCTCTTAACTACGTTCATACTTCTTAAGGTGTTGTTAGTTGTGTGTTTTTTAAATAAAATCCTGCCTGTACGGCTTTAGGGCCGTACACTTCTAAAAATTTTAAAATAAAATCCGCCGTTTGGGGAGCCAGCGGAAGTAATTTAAAAGTCTGCGTCGAAACTAATTTTGTTCGACTCTTTGTCCTTGTTGGTTACACCAGCTTTTTGGTATTCAGAAACTCTTTTTTCAAAGAAGTTGGTTTTTCCTTGAAGTGAAATCATATCCATAAAGTCGAATGGATTGCTGGTGTTATACTCTTTGTCACAACCCAGTTCAACGAGTAGGCGGTCTGTAACAAATTCCAAGTATTGGGTCATTAGGTTTGCATTCATCCCTATCAAGCTTACAGGCAACGACTCTGTAATGAACTCTCTTTCAATATTAAGAGCGTCTACAATGATTCCGCGAATACGGTCTTTTGGAACTTTATTTACCAAATGATGATTGTGAAGGTGTACCGCAAAATCGCAATGCACTCCTTCGTCACGTGAAATCAATTCGTTAGAGAAGGTTAATCCAGGCATTAAACCACGTTTTTTCAACCAAAAGATTGAACAAAATGCTCCAGAGAAAAAGATTCCTTCTACCGCAGCAAATGCAATAAGGCGCTCTGCAAAACTTGGACTATCTATCCATTTAAGGGCCCAATCAGCTTTTTTCTTGATTGCGGGGAAATTTTCAATCGCATTAAAAAGCTTATCTTTTTCTTTATCATCTTTCACATAAGTATCAATAAGCAGCGAATAGGTTTCACTATGGATGTTTTCCATCATGATCTGGAAACCATAAAAGAATTTCGCTTCAGAGTATTGTACTTCGTTTACAAAATTCTCGGCCAGGTTTTCATTCACAATTCCATCGCTGGCTGCAAAAAATGCTAAAATGTGTTTAATGAAATAACGCTCGTCGTCATTTAGCTTGGTTGACCAATCGGTTAAATCTTGGTGCAAATCAATTTCTTCTGCAGTCCAAAAACTTGCTTCTGATTTCTTGTACCAATCCCAAATATCGTGATGTTGAATTGGGAAAATCACAAAACGATCTTTGTTCTCTGCTAAAATGGGTTCTACTGCGCTCATGTCCTTCGTTTAAATTTTTCTGGATTATTTTCTCATTACTAGGGACTAACAAATATGAAAAAAATAGGAGGGAATTTTAGGAAAAGTGTGTTTGTGTTTTCAACAAAGTTTTCAACACATGAAGTTTGGGATTGTTATTATAATTGTGTTAATTTTTTATGTTAAATATTTGATTTTCAATATTTTATATAAATCAACGCATGGTTATCAACAATCGATAATTTTCCCGTTAATAACCCCAACAGGTACCCATTTCATAGGTACTGGACAACTTTTAGCTAACGTTTTCGTAACATGAATTTTCAACAAAAATCTCATGAAAAAAAAAATCAATTTTTATTTACAAAAAGGAAAATTAGACCAAAAAATAAAAAAACCGAAGGGTTTTTCCTCCGGTTTTATATTTTTAATTTTTTGAAGATCAGCCAAGCTTTTCAGCATCTAAATCTTCAATAGCATCCCAAGTTTCATCCATGTCCATATTTGTCCCCGTGACATTAAAATAGAACCTATCGTCTTCCATAAATTGAATGGTACTGCGATTATTGCTTTTGTGGTATTCCTCCACAGCTTTTGTTCCTTTTCGTTTCACAGTTCTCTTTGTCTTATATTCCGTTTCCTCTTCAAAGTCCTGCGAAAACAAGATCCGCATGGTGGCGGTTGCTGCCGAACCCATCTCTCCAGCGCCATCAATAACCTGTATCTTGAACTTTCTAGATTTATCTTCGGCAGTATACGTGGCTTCTACCATGGCTAGATTCATATAGGATCCCTGCCCTGCCTTATAAGCCGTTCGCTTCATGCCTTTTATTTCATCAGGTAGCCAATCTTTGAATTCCTCATTGGTTAGCGGTGTTAATTTCTTGAGCTTCTCAATATCTTCCTGCATTTCATTAATCTCCTTAAAGGCTTCTTTGGTATTGGATACATTTTGGCGGGTTTCCTTTATTTTCTCGGAAACAGGATTGTCCTTGCAGGCTACAAACAGTGCCAGTACAAGAATGGCGTTTACTACTTTTTTCATTTTAATGTAAGTTTGATTGAAATTCGTAGCCGTAAGGTAATGATCTTCAATAAGATAAAAACGGGGGAAAAGACGGTATTTTTAAGAGGAATTTTACTACAGATCTTCTGCAATCTTTTCAAGCTCTCCGTACCAATGCTCTCCAAATTTTCTGACAAGAGCATCTTTTACGAATTTGTAAACAGGCACTTTTAATTCTTGACCCAATGTGCAGGCATCATTGCAAATGGGCCATTTATGATAGTTCACCGCAGCAAATTCACTATAATCTTGAACACGTACGGGATATAGATGGCACGAAATGGGTTTTCTAAAATCGATTTCTCCTGCATTGTGGGCATCCTCTATACCACAACCCGCAGTACCATTATCTGAAAAAGTAACATATGCACACTCTTTTCCATTTACCAAAGGGGTTTCCAATTCATCCAAGTCTGAAACAATATGAGTTCCCTGAGTTTCAATTGCCTTAATCCCTTCCTCTCTAAGGAAAGGTTTCACCTTGGGGTAAACTTTCTGAAGAATGGATACCTCTTCTTTAGAAACAGGAGCTCCAGCTTCACCAGCAATACAACACTCTCCTTTGCAAGCTCCTAAATTGCAAACAAATTCTTTTTCAAGTAAATCTTCTGAAACTATGGTCTTTCCCAATTGAAACATGGCGCAAATATAGACTGTTTCTGTAGAAAGTTAAGAGTCCTTTTTAGATAAAAGTTTAAGGCAAAGACATCATTATGGTATTTTAATTGGTTAATTTTGCAGCCTAAACTATCGCAATTATGAATTTAAACTTTAAAGAAATAGCGACCGCGACTATGGTTCTCTTTGCGGTGATTGATATTATTGGCAGTATTCCTATTATCATTTCCTTACGACAAAAATCTGGAAAAATTAAAAGTGGGCGAGCTAGTATTATAGCAGCGGTAGTATTAATAATGTTCCTTTTTATAGGAGAGGAAATCTTAAACCTCATTGGTATCAATGTAAATGAATTTGCTGTGGCTGGGGCCTTTATACTATTCTTTATTGCCCTGGAAATGATATTGGGTATTTCCCTTTTTAAGCAGAGCGAAGAAAATCTGGAAATGGCTACCGTTTTCCCAATAGCTTTCCCCATCGTAGCTGGACCTGGTAGCTTGACCACATTGTTATCCTTACGAGCCGAATATGAACTTGAGAATATCATTGTAGCTATCATTGTAAATATTGTGGTGGTTTACATTGTACTAAAATCCTCTGTCAAACTACAACGTTTTTTAGGTAAAAACGGGATTGGCATCATTGAAAAAGTGTTTGGAGTTATCTTATTGGCTATTGCGGTAAAACTATTTACTTCCAACATTCAAGAATTGTTCGCGTAATCTATTTCTGAAAAAAATGAGTTTATGAAAATCTTTATCTACATACTGCTTATCCTTGGTGCTGGATTAATTATTTTAAACAGTACCAAATTAGATTTTTCTAATCTTTTTGAGGGTGAAAGTGCTGTAGCTTCCATTGGCATTCTAGCTGCCGGCTGCGCCATTCTTCTTGCGCTTATATTACGCACCTCACTTAAAATAAAGAATAAAGGGAGATAGTCTTTATGGGGCTTCTGGAGTATTTGCCTCTACGCTCAATACTTTCTTAATCATTGGATCGTCTTGATTCAGAAAAAACTCATAGGCGTTGGGACCAAATAATTGCTGAGCTATATTCGCTTTTAAGGCTAGTTTTAATTCCTTATCATAATCGCTGATATCAATCTGGGCTTTCTCAAGTTGAGCATAAGATATAAAGTCTTCGGCCAAGGCTGGGCCTGCTTCATAATCTTCGGTAAACTGTTTTAAAGTCATCCCTTCAAAATCATCGCGATTAGCCTCTAGGTATTCGAATATAAAATAACTCATAAAGCCATTTCGGGTAACATATTGCAAGGTTTCATTCTCTACACTGGTATCTTTAGGGACAAACACATCTGGAATGATTCCACCACCACCATACACTACTTTCCCTTGGGGAGTTGTAAATTTCAACGAATCTGCCACTTTAATACTATCGGAGCTTCTCATTTCTCCATTACGGTAACGATTTTCATAATCACTGTAATAATCACCATTGCCATTACCATAGGGTCTTTGAATAGAACGTCCTGTAGGGGTATAATAACGCGCAATGGTTAATCTGACAGCACTTCCATCTCCCAATGCCATTTCCCGTTGCACCAATCCTTTTCCGAAAGATCTTCGGCCCACGATCATTCCTTTATCGTTATCCTGTAATGCTCCTGCTATAATCTCACTTGCTGAAGCTGAATTTTCATTGATGAGCACATAAAGCTTTCCGTCTTCAAAATCTCCTTTTCTAGTAGCGTAACTTCTATTTTCATCCCCATTCTTGTTTCTGGTAATGAGCATGAGTTTGTCATTTTTCAAGAATTCATCCAAGATGCGTTCTGCAGCTGAGATGTACCCGCCAGGGTTGTCCCGAAGGTCTAACACCAAACTGGAAACACCTTCATCTATAAGGTTATCCAAAGCAGCCTTAAATTCTTTATACGTAGTTTCAGAAAAACGATTCACCTTAATATATCCAATATCGTCTGTTAATTTATACGAAGCATCCACACTTACAATAGGCACCCGCTTACGTTTCAACGTAAAATCCAACAGTTCTTTTTCCCCTTTTCGATATACCCTTATTTTTACTTTACTATTAATTTCTCCTTTAAGATATTTGGAGATACTATCTCTATGAATATCTTCACCAAAAAGCTGCTTCCCGTCTGCATATAAGATTCGATCTCCACCTCTTATTCCTTCTCTAGCAGCGGGCCCACCTTTTATAGCACGAATGACAGCAATAGAATCATTGTAGGGGTAAAAGCTAACGCCAATACCTACAAAATTACCCCGCATATCATCTGCATTATCTTCATACTGATCTACAGGAATGTATACTGAATGTGGATCTAAATTTTCTAGAATTCCATTTACCGTAACATCTACAATACTATCGGTATTAATATCGTCTACATATTCGTAATCTATATAATCGATCAATCGATTGAGCTTATCTTTCTTTGAGTTGGTAGCAAATATTTTTTCATTGCTATCTTTAAAATTAAGCTTAGACCCTAGGTAAACTCCTAACGCCAAGGCAATTCCTAAAAAGAAAGGCACATATTTTTTTGTATTCTTCATTTAATCCAGTTCCGGTATATGTGTTGTTTCAACGCCTGCTTTTTGTAAAAATTTCAATCCGCTTTCATCCTTATAAGCATGGTAATAGACCAAACGGGAAATCCCCGCCTGATGAATTAACTTACTGCATTGTTGGCAAGGTGACATGGTTATATACAACGTAGCTCCTTTACAGGACTGTGTTGACGAAGCTACTTTAGAAATGGCATTGGCCTCGGCATGCAATACATACCACTTGGTATACCCTTCTTCGTCTTCGCAAACATTTTCAAAACCTGTGGGGGTTCCGTTATAACCATCACTAATAATCATTTTGTCCTTCACAATGAGTGCCCCAACTTGCTTTCGCTTACAATAGGATAATTTACTCCATTCGGCCGCCATTCGCAAGTAAGCCACATCGTATTGTTTCTGTTTGTTCTTCTTCATATGGTAAGTAAGCGAATTTAGCGGTTAGTTACAGCTCAGCAAAGTCACTGGGTGTTAAATGTTTCTCAAATATTCTAGGTAACGTTCTACAGTGAGATAACCACTTATCAATAGAATAAGAATGGAAACCACAATTACAATCATTGATTTCCTGAACTTAAAGACATTATTAAAAATTATTCCCAACAAAACCACTGCAATTACAATGACAATTTGCGCCACCTCAATCCCTAACGCAAAAGACAACAAAGGCCCGAAACCACCTTCATCGTTGATTTGATTGTAATAGCGTCCAAAACCAAAACCATGTATTATACCAAACAATAAGGTGCTTATCCAAAGCCCCCAATGACCAGAGTTAGAAATAACTCCTTTCCAGCTAGATATCAAAACATACAAAGCGGTAAGAAAAATGGTTGTGGGTATTAAAATCTCTATAATTTCTGGATCTAGGAAGAATATTCCCTTGCTAGAAAGGTATAGCGAACATGTATGCCCTAATGTGAAAAAAGTGACTAACCCCAAGAGTCGTTTCCATTCTTTAGGTTGAAATGTAATGGATAAAGCAATTAAGAAAAGGGCGTGATCGTATCCTTTAAGGTCTAGGACATGTTCCAACCCTAATGTAAAGTACAGACTAAAATCATTCATTGTAAATCATATTTTTCAAGAAACCAGACAGCCAAAATAGCCAAACTAGTAAGATTTTCATAACTTTAAAAGGATTTACAAAACCTACAGCTAGCTATGAAAAAGATATTCCTCCTTGTTTTAATGAGTTTAACCAATTTAATGGTGTTTAGTCAGGATCCAACAGACTCCCGTATTATTGATAACTGGTTTCTTCATGATTTTATTAAAGACGGTATTAGTTATGTGCCTGATCATCTAACAGTAAACCTTCCCTGTGATTTTCTTATAGATGAAGGTTATCCTTATGCATTTTATTTTCCAAATGAAAGCACCTTAGAAACATTTGAAGTGATATACCACGAGTCTGGTCCTCAGTTCATGTTGGGAGAATCGGTAGGATTAACCCTTGGATACTGCTTTACAGATGCATGTCAGGATTATTTTGCAATATATAGTCCATTTTATTTTACTTCTGGTGGAAACTGGTTTACTTATGAAGTTATTGACAATCCCGATACTACTAAAACCTTAATTGTCACAAATGTGGATGGAGATCAAGCAATTTATAACACTGACCCATTATTAGGATTAACAACCTTTGAGTTAGCCAACATTACGGTCTTCCCCAATCCAGTTTCGGAAACGCTGCTTATTTCAGCAGAAAACACCCAAATTGAAACGTTTTCAGTCTTCACTATCACAGGACAGAAAATATTGGAACAACAAAATATTGACAATACGATCGACGTATCTGTATTACCTCAGGGAATATATTTTTTACAGGTTTTTGCTACAGAGGGGAATGCCATCAAAAAATTTATAAAAAAATAAAGCTGTGGCAAAACTATTACTAACACTCTCTATAGGTTTCTATTCTCTCCAAATATTTGGGCAAAATCCAGATTTGTTCAAAACATGGTATTTAACAGAATATATTTTGGATCCTGGTGTTCATTTTTATGTAGAAGATATTGTCCCTCGCATAAGTCCAACTTTAACATTTGAGGAATCTTTAACTTATCATGGGGAAGGTGCTTGTAATAGTTTCAATGGCACATTAAGTTATGACTCTTCTATCAACATATTTCAAATTCTTTCCTTTGAACGAACTCTGGAAGATTGTGGTTATCAATCTCATACCCATTTCGAAGATCAAGATTACTTTTTAATGTTTGAGTTTCTGGATTCATTCATACCTACCATTACCAACGAAAATGACGGAACCCAAACACTGTACTTCCAATCCACTGTTATATCATCAGTCGAGCTTTATTTTAGTAATGCTCCATTAGATATTTCAGAATATATAAAACTCAGTACCAGCCCCTATCCTAACCCCACTTTAGAAAAACTTCATATAGGCACGGGGAATATTCAAATAGAAGAACTAAACATATACAATATCTCTGGACAAAAAATCTCTGAACAAAGAAACACTGATAACTCTATGGATGTTTCCAGCCTCCCAAAAGGGATATATTTTTTAGAGGTGCTTGCCCGTGAAGGAAACGCAATACATAAATTTATAAAGGAATAGCCTTTTTAAATATTACTTAAAAGGGCCTTAATGTTTGCATTTATGCAACATATTTCATATTTTTTTATGATAAAATGCATTTTACTATTTGTGTTTTATAAGACGAAAAACCTGCTGTTATGAAAAAAACTACTCTATTTATTCTAACTTCAATGTTCTCTCTTTTTGGGTTCGCCCAGCAGGAATTATTAGAACATGATTGGAAATTACATTACATGGTGATCGATGGGGTGACAATTAATGTTCCTCCTCCACAACCTTTTGACTTTGATTACGACCCCGGAATTCAATTCTATGATGACTTTATAGAATATGAAGTGACCGCTATTATTGATTTCAATGTTTTCTCAGACGGTCTGCCCCCAGTAATAATTGATGAAGACAGCTTTATTGTTAATGAACCTAGCGTTACTCTAGGGGATTGTAATTATTGCTTGCTTGAATCTCAATACCTTGGCGTTATACTGTTTGGAGACGGAGCATCCCAAAGAACATTTGGTTACGAAATAATAGATGGAACCGATGACAAGAAAACACTGATCATAACCACCCCCGAAGGAAATACCGCCGTACATGGCAATTATTATCTACTTTCTACGGACGATTTCGAAAAGGAAAGTATCACTATCTATCCCAATCCAGCAAAGAACAAACTTACTATTAATTCCAAGGAATGGGCTTTAGAAAAAATTGAAGTGTATTCAATATTAGGAAGTCATGTTTTAGAAAGAACAGCTTTGGATCCAAACAGTTCGATCGATGTGTCTTTTCTAAAACCCGGAATTTATTTTGCACAAATAACCATTGAGAATGGAAATAAGCACATGTATCAATTTATAAAAGAGTAAATGAACATTCTTATGTTAACCAAAAAATAAAAACTTCCTTTAAGATTAAAGGGAGTTTTTTATTTTTCCGCAATCCCTATTTTTCTCAAAAGGCACATCGCTTATAATCTCCAAGATATCCTCTATGATCGCAGCTCCTTTATCTTTGTTATACCAGATTTGCAGGTCTTTTTTAAACTGCTCATCTATTTGTCCGAATGCTTTTTTGTACTCCTCAACCAATTTTGTGGCCTTCTTAGACCGTGCTCCCCATGTTTGTGAGACAGCATAATTATTAGCTACGTCTATTATTATGAGCTTAGGAATAGCACGTGCTCCCTTGGTTAAAAAGGCGTCCATTAGTTCAGGATTTTCATCTCGTAAAACGACCTTCAAGTCAATCCATGGAGCCGCTTCAGCTATCTTATTTAGTACAGGAAGTGTCTGGGCAGCGTCACCACACCAACTTTCAGAAATGACCAGCCAGGTTTGCTTCGGAATCTCAAGTAACGCTATAACTACTTCATTGGAAAGTACAACGTTTTTATCTAAGCGTCTCATTCTGCTTGCATTTAGTTTGGTAAACGCCTTATGCTCATCCGTTTGCTCATTTCCAGTAGTTTTTCCAGCTTGAGCATATCTTTGAATCAAATCAGCATATTCTCTATAAGGAATTCCTTTGGAGATACTGTCTTTTATTAGTTTTTCCATTTTTCAAGTTGTCTTTATTATAATATCCTCCTTTATTTTCTTTTCGTTCTAACGACTGCCCAATAATCAGGTGTGCTACGGCTAGCATATTTCTCAATTCACAGCAGGCAGTATTTACTTTTGATTTTCGATACAATTCATCAACGTCATTGTACATATCCTCTAAACGTGACATAGCCAGTCTTAAACAGGCATTGTTCCTAACAATCCCTGCATAATTCCTCATTACTGCTTGTAGCTCTTTACGATTACCCTCTATAAAAGCTTGCTTTTCGTCTATGTTCACTCCTTTGTCATCCCATGGTGGAATTCTCATTTTAGACGGGGTTATGGAATGTGTACAATGGTATTCGAAAATATTATGGGCATATACCAAAGCTTCTAATAAGGAATTCGATGCTAACCGATTGGCTCCATGTAATCCCGTTCTTGAACATTCTCCGCAGGCAAATAAATTGTTAACAGAGGTTTTTCCATTTGGATCAACAACAATACCTCCACATACATAATGTGAAGCTGTTACAACTGGAATCCAGTCTTTGGAGATATTGATCCCTATGCTCTTACACTTTTCATAAATTGTTGGGAAGTGTGCTTTGAATGCTTCTATATCAAGGTGTGTACAATCCAAAAAAACATGCGAATCTCCGGCTTTTTTCATTTCGTTATCAATACGGCGAGCTACAATATCTCTTGAAGCCAATTCTGCTCTTTCGTCATAATCAGGCATAAATCTATAGCCCTCTTTGTTACGCAAATAGCCTCCAAATCCTCTAATGGCTTCCGAAATAAGAAAAAAAGAGCCTCCCTTTGAGCTGTACAGAGCCGTAGGGTGAAACTGAATAAACTCCATATCTTCTATCAAAGCCTTTGCCCTATAGGCCATGGCTATGCCATCTCCTGTAGCAATAATAGGATTGGTTGTATGCCCATATACACAGCCAATACCTCCAGAGGCCAGTAAGGTACTTCCTGCATTCAGGGTTTGTATTTCACCTATTTTCTGATCCAGAACATACGCCCCATAACAAGATAGTTTCCCCTTTGTCGAGCCTTCCAAATGATGATCGGTAATTAAATCTATAGCAAAGTGATGGGACAAAAGCGTTATATTGGGGAGCTGATGTACACGTTGTAGTAAGGCTCTCTCTACTTCATATCCAGTTATATCTTTATGGTGTATTACACGTGATTCCGAGTGCCCCCCTTCTTTACCTAGATCGAAATTCCCTTCACTATCAACATCGAATATTGCACCCCAACGCATAAGATCCCTCAATCTTTTGGGTCCTTCTTTTACGACCATTTTCACAATTTCAACATCACATATCCCGTCACCAGCTCTTAAGGTGTCCATAACGTGTTTCTGAAACGAGTCTTCTTCCTTGTCAAACACGACAGCCACTCCCCCTTGAGCATATTTGGTATTCGATTCGTCTTCATCTCCTTTGGTGACGATACAAATCTTCCTAGTTGGAAATTTCTCAGCCATTTTTACTGCAAAGGTCAACCCTGCTACTCCTGAACCAATAACCAAATGATCTACCATCTTCATACTACATAGACAATTTGAGCATTCGTTGGATTGGCATGAAAGCCTTTTTTCTAATATCTTCTTTTACCTCAACCTGTGGATTTTCGTTCAATAAACAATCATATACTTTTTGTAGGGTATTCACTTTCATATGGGGACACTCGCTACAGGCACACGTATTATCCTCCAAGGCTGGAGCAGGGATCAGCTTTGCTTCCGGAGCTTCTTCCTGCATTTTGTAAAGGATTCCAGCTTCGGTGGCTACAATGAATACTTCTTCGGGATGTTCCTTCACAAACTGTATCATTTGTGAAGTAGACCCAACGAATGTGGCCGTTTTCAAGATATGTTCTTCAGATTCGGGATGCGCTATGATCAAAGCTCTCGGGTGTTGTTTGTATAGATCTAATAGTTTATCAATGGAAAAAGCTTCATGCACTATGCAGCTACCATTCCATAGAACCATGTCTCTTCCTGTTTTTCCATTGAGATACTCCCCTAGGTTTTTGTCAGGAGCAAAAATTATAGGCTTTTCAGTCGGTACCGAGGCCACGACTTCCAACGCATTGGAAGATGTACAAACAATATCTGTTAATGCTTTTACCTCGGCACTACAATTTATGTAGGTAATAACCGTGTGGTTAGGGTGTGCTTTGATAAACTTTTCAAAAGACTCCGGCGGACAAGATTCGGCCAAAGAACAACCAGCGTTCAAATCCGGCAAAACAACCTTTTTTGTAGGATTCAAAATTTTTGCGGTTTCTGCCATAAAGTGAACCCCAGCGAATACAATAATATCTGCATTGGTTTTGGCTGCTCTTTGAGACAACCCTAAACTATCACCAACATAGTCTGCGACATCTTGTATTTCTTTAGTTTGATAATAGTGTGCCAAAATGATGGCGTTCTTCTCTTTTTTGAGATCAGTTATTCTCTTTTTCAGGTCCATTATATTAAGGGGTATTCTGTTGCAAAAGTATTCTTATAAACAGGTCAGAAACATGATAAAAGTCACTATTCCATTATTCTAAAAAAAGGGCATTGCTACAGCTACAGAAAGCGTACTTTCATTAAAGAGAAAATCACCTCTTTTGTTATTCTTGACAAAACCTAAATGATTTCAAGGAAAAGATCACCTCCCTATTAGATTCAAGGTTCTCCATACCGTATCATTATGACCTTTGTCATCAAATATGTTAAGCGGTACCCATACTTTTGGCCAAAACTTAAGAAATACCGTGCTAAACAGACAATTAATCAATCCAAGCAGTATCGCCATTGTGGGAGGGTCCAATGATATTAAAAAACCAGGCGGAAAAATTGTAAAAAATATTCTTGAAGGTGGATTCAAAGGGCAACTTCGTATTGTTAATCCAAAAGAGCAGGAAGTTCAAGGTATACCAAGTTACCCTTCGGTGAATCATCTTCCCGAAACAGAATTGGCTATACTTGCCATACCTTCAAAATTTTGCTTGGAAACCGTATCTATACTGGCAGAACAGAAACAAACCAAGGCTTTTATTATTATTTCGGCAGGGTTTTCCGAAACGAATGAAGATGGACAGAAACTGGAAGCAGAAATAGTATCAATTGTTGCTGGTGTGAATGGTTGTTTGATAGGACCCAATTGTATTGGTGTTCTCAATGAAAATTACAAAGGTGTTTTTACAGCTCCTATTCCAGAATATGATCCAAAAGGTTGTGATCTCATTTCAAGTTCCGGAGCTACAGCTGTTTTTATTATGGAAGCAGGCGAACCTCTGGGTGTAAAGTTTGCTAATGTATACTCGGTAGGTAATTCAGCCCAAATAGGTGCGGAAGAGATTTTGGAATATATGGATGAAAGCTATGATCCTGCTATAGACCCACCGATAAAACTGTTGTATCTAGAGGCTATTAAAGATCCTCAAAAACTACTGAAACACGCCTCTTCTCTTATAAAAAAAGGTGCAAAAATAGCGGCCATTAAAGCAGGCAGTACAGTAGCCGGGAGCAGGGCGGCCAGCTCTCATACTGGTGCCATAGCCAGTTCTGATATGACCGTAAGAGCCTTGTTCAGAAAAGCCGGAATTGTGTATTGCAGCAGTAGGGAAGAGTTGCTAAGTGTTGCTTCCATTTTCAATTATAAAGAACTAAAAGGGAATAACATTGCCATTATTACACATGCGGGAGGTTCTGCGGTAATGCTCTCGGATGTACTTTCAAAAGGAGGCCTGCACATCCCCATTATTGAAGGGGATGATGCCCGACAACTGGAAGGTTTTTTGCATTCAGGCTCTTCAGTAAGTAATCCAATCGATTTTCTGGCTACGGGTACTGCAGAGCAATTAGGAATCATTATCGACTATTGCGAGCATAAATTTGAGCACATTGATGCCATGGTAGTTGTATTTGGAAGTCCCGGCTTATTTGATGTAGAAAATGTCTATAATGTATTAAGTGTGAAGTTAGACGTTTGTAACAAACCCATTTACCCCGTTCTTCCTTCGGTAATAAATGCCCAAAAAGAAATACAGGCCTTCTTATCTAAAGGGAACATAAATTTTCCTGATGAAGTGGTTTTAGGCAGAGCTTTGGCTCAGGTATACAATACGCCTATTCCAATTATTGAAGAGGTACAATTACCCAAAATTGACACACAATCAATAAGGGCTGTCATTGAGGAAGCTGAAAATGGCTATTTAACACCTGAAGAATCGACGAAGCTGCTGGATGCAGCAGGCATACCCAGAGTAAGTGAATTCATCATATTCAACAAAGAAACATTGCTTTCTGAAGTTAAAAAAAACACCTTCCCCTTTGTTATGAAAGTGATCGGCCCCATACACAAATCGGATGTACAGGGTGTTGTCCTCAATGTAGGTTCTTTGGATGAGGCACTTAAGAGTTTTGACAGGCTTATACAAATACAGGATGCAGTTGGAGTACTCGTACAACCCATGTTATCCGGAATAGAATTATTTGTCGGTGTAAAAAAGGAATCCGGTTTTAATCACACCATATTATGTGGTTTGGGTGGTATCTACATAGAAATAATGAAAGATGTGGCTGCCGGACTAAGTCCGTTGTCAAAATCTGAAATAAGAAAAATGATAGCTTCACTTAAAGGATATAAATTGCTTCAAGGAATAAGAGGCAAAGAAGGAATCAACCAAGATCAATTTATCGACATTGTACAACGCGTTTCTGCCCTAGTCGAAGTCGCTCCCGAAATCATAGAAATGGACCTCAATCCCCTTATAGGAACTTTGGAAAGAATAACTGCAGTTGACGTGCGTGTAAAAATTGGAAAAGACTAGAATGTTTAAAGACTGCAACAAAAGGATACGATATTAAAAATCCTTAGAGCAATTTATCGGCTCTTTTGCAAGCGTATCATTTGATGGTTTTCCAGCACTCATAATTTGCGCCCGTCGTTTGACAATAGGATGCTTAGGTTGCTTCCTATGGTAATACCGCATATGATGTTCTTTTTGTCTTCCAGAACTAAAGCTTGAAACGCGTTTAAGATATCCAATTACCCGAGTTGCATGGTCTACGTTCTCCGAATCACACCTACTACAGTTATTGATACTCCTCTTATCAATGTGGTCGCAATCATTGCAAACGGTGATTTTTATGTTAAAGCAGAAGTAATTACACCCTGCTGAAGCTGTGGCATGAATAAGTTTAATAAAACCTTCTTTATTTGGTGCTTCTTCCAGATTAAGATGAAGCGCCGAACCACCGTCTAAATATTTAATGATTTCGTTTCCATGCAGGATTATTTTATCGAGTGTATTGATGGTATCGTCTTCAACTTTGTAGAAGTAGGAATTATAACATTCCCGAGGTACAAACAATCCATCCTCTTTATCCCATTTCGCATTTTTAATCCCCAGATTTTCAGCAGGTACAAATTCGGTGTTGAACATATAGCTATACGTTTTCTTGGCTTGCTTATTTTCCTCATATATCGCTTTTAAATTGGTGTTGACAAACTCCTTGTATTCACTATTATTTCCAACGGTTAGCCCAAGACTCTCGGCAGCTTCAACCATTCCGTTAATCCCTATAGTTAAAAATTGTTTGTCGAGTGTTATAAATCCGGCTTTATAGACAGGCAGAAGCCCTGCGCTTTCATAAGATTCTATTAGTTTTCGGTATGCAACCTGGTATTTATGTACTTTCCGCACCTCTTCCACAATATTTGCATTTTTTTGCACTAACCTATTCATGTTAAGGGTAATCACATTAATGGATCCTGTGGCCACTCCCCCTGCGCCCAAAGAGTAACTAAAGGTGTTATCACTGATCTCATTTCGCAATCGGCAGCATGAAGCCAAGCTATCAGCATTTTCTGATTGATAAATGAAAAACGAGTTCCCCTCACTTAATTCCTCGGCACACATTTCGGTGAACTCCATATCAACCGGTTTACCATCTTTAACAAGCATGGCAGCAGTTACCACAGGAAACGTAAGTATGGCTTTGGTACGCTCTTCATTGAACCATTTCATGAAAAACGATTGCAGTTTTTTTACATTTCTCCATTTGGGTTTGGTGCTATCTGGAAAAACGAAATCCCCGAACATACTTTCGAAATAGGCCTTGTCATATAATGAAATATTCCAGAATACGGATTGATATCCTCTCGCAGCAGCTGGCTGATTAATGGCATATACAACATGCTGAAGATGATTGCCAATTATCTTTTCGTGGGTTTTCAGATAGTTTTCACCGTAGTCCAAAGCCGCAAAATGATCAAAATACATAAGAAACTCTACCGTAGCCAAGGCACCTGCAAATTGTGAACTCACAGCAAATACAAGATTTACGAATTCACCGCAAAAGCTTTCCAAATGTTGTGGCGCTCTACTTTCCCCTCCAAGTTTCGTTAGACCATCAAATAAAAATGGATACATACTTATGGAAACACAATAGGGTTTTAACGATGTTTCGTCGTGAATATAAATTTCATGTGCTTCAATTTGCCGAGTGTATTCATTAGCTAGGTCACTCCCGAAAAGTGATTCGATCTTACGCTTTACAAGAGCTCTGTTCACTTGAATATTTATATCCTTGTTTAGCTCCGCTTCCATAGTGGCAATATTCTTGGAGGTTACATTGGCATTGGCATCCACTTTTGAGCCATCTGCGGCGTTGGACGAACTAATGTATTGATCAATGAAATCTATTTTTTTTGCTACTTGAGCACCCGTAAGTCGTATCATAGGTTAGTCTTTAGTGAATAGATAATTAAGTTCCTTATTTGTTTTTATTTCAATGAATCTCTGATTCGTGTTCTTACTTTCAAGCCCTCCCCGTGATTCTATCCATTTGCCTGTTTTTATCCATGTAAGCTGCTCCAGTATTTCGCGAGCCACTTTCTCTTCTCCTGTATACAGGCAGGTCTTATATTTTTTCGCCCTCGCGAGTTTTAATAGACATACTATTTCAGTTTGATGCCATTCACCTCCCATAAAAACAACACATGTGGCGAGGTTGTCATATTGATCCAATATGTCACTAAACCATTTAGCGGTAAGCAAGTTACCCACACCTACTTTCCATAAAGTGGGAGAATGGCATCCATCACATCTAAGTGGGCAACCAGAAATAGAAAAACAAAGACTGATCTCTCCGGGCACTTCCTGCAGTACTACTTGAAAGTTATTCAAATACATTTTTTTAAATAATAAAAGACCTTTTTATCTTTAATAAAGATATCAAATCCTCACTTCCTTCCTTATGGTGAGTGATCGAGTTATTAATAGTGTTATTAACAGCTATAATCCATTCAACCCAAATAAATCAAAAACCCTCAGGGTTTATAAACTCTAAGAGTTTTTTAAGTTGGCCCACTGGAGCTCGAACTTAGCTATTAAAAAAAATGCTTTATCTATGTATTCTTTTGAAATAAAAAAGCCTCTAGTTTTACACTAAAGGCTTTGTACTCAAGGTGGGAATCGAACCCACACTCCCGAAGGAACTGGATTTTGAATCCAGCGCGTCTACCAGTTCCGCCACTTGAGCATTTAGGGACGGCAAAAATACATAAATATTTATTAATTTGATACAATTCCTTTCTTCATTTTTTTGAAGAACACTCCCTACTATTTTTTACATTTGCATCCAACTAAACAACACAACATCATGGCTCCTTCCATACCAACACCTAAAATTTTTGCCTGCAAGCAAAGCGAAGTCCTTGCTCAAGATATTTCCAAAGCCTTTGGTGCTCCACTAGGCAATGTAATTACTTCTACTTATAGTGATGGAGAGTTTCAACCTTCGTTCGAAGAATCTGTTCGAGGAAGCAGGGTTTTTATCATAGGCTCCACTTTTCCCAATAGTGATCATCTTATGGAAATGCTGTTAATGTTAGATGCTGCCAAAAGAGCTTCTGCCCGTCACATCACTGCTGTGCTTCCTTACTTTGGTTGGGCACGACAGGACAGAAAAGACAAGCCCAGAGTTCCCATTGCTGCAAAATTGGTAGCCAAAATGTTAGAAACCGCAGGTGCTACACGTATCATAACGATGGATTTACATGCCGATCAAATTCAAGGCTTTTTTGAAAAGCCAGTAGATCACCTTTTTGCGTCTACCATTTTCCTTCCATACCTAAGACAGCTTAATCTTGACAGCCTCACGATTGCTTCCCCAGACATGGGTGGATCTAAGAGAGCTTATGCCTATTCCAAGGCATTGGAAAGTGATGTTGTAATCTGTTACAAGCAACGAGCCAAGGCCAATGTAATTTCACACATGGAACTCATTGGGGACGTTCAAGGTAAAAATGTAGTGTTAGCAGATGATATGGTAGATACCGCAGGAACCCTGACCAAAGCAGCCGATCTAATGATGGAACGTGGAGCAAAAAGTGTTAGAGCCATTTGTACACATCCCATTCTTTCTGGAAATGCCTATGAACGCTTAGAAAATTCGCAATTGGAAGAATTGATTGTAACTGATTCCATTCCATTAAAACAACAAAGCCCAAAAATAAAAGTGCTTAGTTGTGCCAATCTATTTGCTGATGTTATGCTCAGAGTTCAAAATAACGAGAGTATTGCATCAAAATTCTTGATGTAACTTTCAAGAAATAGGAGTAAGCTAATATCTTTAACTTTTCAATTACGCTATTTATAGTCTATTTTCGTAACGTTAAAAAAACTAACGCTTTATGAGGTTTTGTATAGGCTTTCTTTTGCTTTTTTCAATATCAGTATTTGCCCAGGATGGAGGTTCTCATCCCAGTTGGCCCGATGTACCCTATAATTTGCTAGATTTTGTTGGGCCCAATGGTGCCGAAAGCGGCTCTTTGGACAATAACGAGGTTTATGCAATAGAGTTTCAAGCAGACGGAAAGATATTAGTGGGTGGAGGCTTTAGAAATTACAATGCATTTCCCAGTAGTAAAATTGTGCGGCTCTTACCAGATGGTACTGTAGACAATTCATTTCAGTCTCCATTGGTTAGCGAATTCTTTGGTGCGGTAAGAAGCATTATCCCTTTGGCAGATGGAAGAATCTTGATAACAGGACAATTTAACACCTTTTGCTCCGATGGTAGTCCAGATTGCTTGCGAAGCGTTCTTTTTTTGAATTCCAATGGAACCATATCCACAGATCCCTTCGAAATTATTGGCAATATATCTCATGATAGTCACCTACAACCTGATGGGAAAATTTTGGTGGCAGCAAGTTATAATGGAGTAAGCTATGATACCCGAGGCATCACACGTTTTAATAATGATGGCAGTGTAGACACTACATTTGAACCCCATAATGGGATGGGTACATTGTCCGATTCGGATGTGCGTAAAATTGGACAACAAAGTGATGGAAAGATACTTTTAGTAGGTGATTTTAATGCGTATAATGGGAACCCTATCAACAATTTTATACGACTTAATACTGATGGAACTTTTGACGACACTTTTGATGTAAGTGGTATAGATGAAGAGATAAATACACTTCAGGTTTTGCCCAACGACGATATTATTATTGGGGGTCGGTTTCAAGAAGTTGAAAGCATAGACATGAACAAATTAGCAAAATTTGATGCCAATGGAAACTTAGACACCTCATATCTTGCCAATATCACTACCCCTTTTAGTCCTGTTCTCGATTTGCAATTATTGCCAGATGGAAAACTCATGGTTGTAGGGCAATTTACAACCTATGCAGGTGAAGAACTTAAGTTCGTGTTGCGTTTGAATGCTGATGGAAGCCTCGACAACACCTATTTCACAACAGTTTTTCCAGGTAGTAATATTATTGAAGTTACTTTATCCCCCTCTGGAAAATTGCTTTTCGGAGGTGAATTTGAAAGTTATCAAGGATCGCCAAGGAAGTACATTGTAAGAACTTTTGAAAATGGAATCCTCGACGCCAGTTTTAATCCTGTTATTGGAGCCAATGGAACTGTACGGGAAATCATTGTACAACCAGATGGAAATACTTTATTGGGAGGTTTGTTCGAAGAATATGGAACTAGCACTCGTTTTGGAATAGCCAGAATCTTTCCCAATGGTGATATTGATCCAAGTTTCGACCCTGGCACTGGGCTTTTAAATGGAATTTTCGACTTTGCATTATTACCCGATGGTAAGATTTTGGTCGCCACATCAACCTACTATCTAGAGGATGGGACCTTCTTACATGGATTGGTTCGTTTAAACCCAGATGGTTCTTTAGATCCAAGTTTTCAAAACCCCTTTCCATCTGACGAATTCCCTACAATCGTAAAAGTGCAAGATGATGGAAAAATACTATTGGGGGGAGGTACCGTTCAAAACCTTAGATTGAATTCAGATGGAACGATAGATACAAGCTTTGACAATTTGCTCGATGGTTTCAGTATTCGTGGTATTGAAATTCAACCTGATGGGAAAATTATTTACACAGGACAGTTCGACACTTACGGCACCAATCCAAGTCGCGATATCGTCAGGATTTTTGCCGATGGAACTTACGACTCATCTTTCAATGTAGGGACAGGTTCTAACAATTACCTACTTAGTGCATTAGTACGTCCCGACGGTAAGATCATTGTATGTGGTAATTCTGGCAGCTTCAATGGACAAAACGTGAGCTCAGTTTTCCAATTAAATAGTGATGGCTCTCTAGATACCACTTTTTTTGACAATGGAATTGTTTCGGAAATGCGAGTAGCTCATTTAACTCCGGACGACAAAATCATGGCGGCAGGACGCTTGTTTTCGGCAGATGGCCACCCTACAGATGGTGCTGTTAGATTTGATATTAATGGTAATATCGACACAACCTTCCAAATTGATGACGTAGATGAACGTATTGTATTTGCCATGGATATAGACAACGAAGGCGATCTGCTCATTGGCGGCACCTTTACTCAAATTAATGGTGCCCACAAAGGAAGAATTAATCGCATTTCAATGAATACTGGTACTACTGATAGTGATGGTGATGGTGTTCCTGACGGAGAAGACACAGATCCAAATGATCCCAATATTTGTCGAGATGTCGATAACGATGGTTGTGACGATTGCAGTAATACAGGTGCAGATGGCTCAGGTGGTGACCCTAATAATGACGGGGATGATTTTGATGGTGATGGCATATGCGATTTTGGAGACGATGACGATGATAACGACGGAACACCAGATATAAATGATGATTTTCCGTTCGATCCCAACGAGGATACAGATACCGACGGAGATGGAATAGGCAACAATGCAGATCCGGATGATGATGGTGATGGACAAACAGATGAAGATGAAATAGCCTGTGGCTCCGATCCTCTAGACCCTACAGATGTTTCTCCAGATTTAGATCAGGATTCTATTCCAGATTGTGTAGATCCCGATATTGATGGTGATGGAGACTCAAATGATGAAGAAATTGCATGCGGTAGTGACCCTATGGACCCTGATGAAAATTGCAGCACTATTGGTATTGAAGAAAATAAATTAATAGAGTTTGTCGTTTTCCCCAACCCAAGTACAGGTGTCATTCAACTTATTTTGGATGTTCCAATTATGGAAGTGTCAATCTTCACTATACAAGGAAAACAATTGATGACAGATGCTCCTCAAACTACAAAACACACAATGGACATAAGTACTTTGAGCTCGGGAACTTATCTATTAAAAATCAAGGTTGACAAAAAAGTATTGTTCAAACAAATTGTCAAGGAATAATCTTTTCCAAAAACATTAGGGATACTTTTCTCATTTACACTCAATTTGGTATATTTGCAGCCGCTTTCAAAGGAAGCGGCTTATTTAATTTAAATCATTATAATGAAATCAATTACAATTAACGGATCTCAAAGAGAAAGCGTAGGCAAGGTAGCGACCAAAGCTTTACGTAATGCTGGAAAGGTTCCCTGCGTAGTTTACGGAGGAGAAGCACCTATACACTTTTCGGCAGACGAAATTGCATTCAAGAACTTGGTGTACACTCCAAACGTACACACAGTTGTAGTTGCACTAGAAGACGGAACCAAGGTAGAATGTATCCTTCAGGATATTCAGTTTCACCCAGTAACCGATCGTATTTTACACATAGATTTTTATCAAATCTTTGATGACAAGGAAGTAACCATGAATATCCCGGTAAAATTATCTGGAAACTCTCGTGGGGTAAGAAACGGAGGGGTATTACGTATTGTAAACCGTAAACTCCGAGTAAAGGCATTACCACAAGATCTTCCTGATTTCATAGAGGCAGATATTACAGAAATGCGTATTGGAGCCAAAATGTATGTTACTGCAATACCACAAGACAAATTTAAGATCATGCACTCTGAGAATGCTGTGATTTGTCAAATAAGAACCTCTCGTACTGCTATGGTTGATGAAGAAGAGGAAGAGGAAGGTGAAGAAGGAACAGAAGCTGCAGCAGAAGCTCCAGCAGAAGAAGCTCCGGCAGAAGAATAAATTCTATTTTTTATATAAAAAGAAAAGCATCCCGAATTCGGGATGCTTTTTTTATTTTTACTGAAAATATCAAAAGGAATGCTGTCCTTTTTAAGATCAATCTTTGTTTCAGAAAAAAATAAGGCCTATACAAAAGGCGATCCTATGAAAAAATTCCTCATTGCAGGTCTGGGAAATATTGGTCCCAAATACGAAAATACCCGTCATAATATTGGTTTTAAAGTATTGGACCATATAGCACAGGAACACGAACTCACCTGGGAGACCGTAAAATTGGGTGATATAACCATTCACAAGAAGAAAGGACGCACTTTTTTATTTTTAAAGCCTAGTACTTATATGAATTTAAGCGGGAAAGCCGTTAAGTATTGGTTGGACAAAGAAAAAATTCCTTTGGAAAATTTATTGGTTGTTACCGATGACCTCAACCTTCCATTTGGTTCCTTACGCGTAAAGTCTAAAGGCAGTGATGGAGGTCATAATGGATTGAAAGATATTCAGAACACGTTACAAACAACCAAGTATGCCCGCTTTCGATTTGGAATTAGTGATGAATTCTCTAAAGGAAGACAAGTAGATTATGTGTTGGGCGATTGGAATGAAGAAGAATGTTCTAAATTGCCCGAACGACTGGAAATGGCAACCAAAATAATAGAATCCTTTGCTTTGGCAGGCATTCAAATAACCATGAACTCCTATAACGGAAAATAAATTGGAGGAATACACTTCGGCTTCGGAATATAATAACAACAGAGGTTGCGTGGTTACTATTGGCACCTTTGACGGGGTACACTTAGGACACCAAGCCATTATTAAAAGATTGGTGAAATTAGCCAAGAAGGAAAACCTAGATGCAGTCCTTCTTACTTTTTTTCCACATCCGCGCATGGTCTTACAAAAAGACAGTGATCTTAAACTCATTAATACCTTAGCCGAAAAAAAGCAACTCTTATCATCATTGGGGCTTGACCATATGGTTGTTGAGCCTTTTACCAAAGAATTTTCAAGACTTACTGCCTTAGAATACGTTCGGGATATTCTTGTAAATCAACTTAATGCAAAACGTATTATTATTGGATATGATCATCGTTTTGGAAGAAACCGCACAGCAAATATTGAAAATCTTCGAGATTTTGGAGAGACCTATGATTTTGAAGTAGAAGAGATTACTGCTCAAGAAATGAACGATGTAGCTATTAGTTCTACCAAAATTAGAAAAGCCCTTAATGAAGGGGACATCACCTCTGCAAATTTGTACCTAGGATATCGCTATTGCTTATCAGGTTCTGTGATAAAAGGAAAAAGTATTGGAAAAACCTTAGGCTATCCAACGGCAAATTTACAAGTGGATCAAAATTATAAGCTCATTCCAAAAAAAGGAGTCTATCTCGTACAATCAACTCTAGATGGAAAGAAAACTTATGGCTTAACCAGTATTGGCACCAATCCTACAGTAGGAGGAACATCCATAACCATAGAAACTTTCTTCATGGATTTTGATGAAGATCTTTACTACCGTCCCCTTACTTTAGAGTTTATTACCCATATTAGAGAAGAAGCCAATTTTGACTCTGTAGATATGCTCATTGAAGCTATTCAAGAGGATGAACGTTTTGCTCGAAATTTTTTGAATGACCATGAATAATTTTTTTTTCAAGCAAATAGACAATACCGGACTCATTCTCTGGCGTATTGCTTTTGGTCTTCTTATTGCCATTGAAGGATTTGGCGCTATTGCTACAGGCTGGGTAAGGCGAACCTTTGTAGAACCTGACTTCACATTTAATTTTATAGGTTTCGATTTTCTTCAACCCCTTCAGGGAACGGGAATGTATTTTTATTTCGTGGTATTGGGGATCTTGGGAATCCTTGTAATGTTAGGTTACAAATACCGTTTTGCCATGTTTTCCTATGCTTTGCTATGGAGCTTCGCTTATCTCATGCAAAAAACCTCTTACAACAACCATTACTATTTATTAATGCTTCTCTGTTGGATCATGGTCTTTTTACCTGCCAATAGATGGTTATCATTAGATGTAAAGAGAAATCCAGCTTTTAAATCATTGTCCATGCCACAATGGGTAAAAGTAATTTTGATCCTTCAGGTATTCATTGTGTTCACCTATGCATCAATTGCAAAACTATATCCTGACTGGTGGAACATGAAGGCTCCTGCTCTACTTATGCTGGGGAAAAAGAATTATTGGCTGGTAGGTGATTTGCTGCAGGAAACCTGGGTTCATTATAGTATATCCTATTTCGGAGTGTTTTTCGATTTACTCATCATACCCCTATTTTTGTGGAAAAGGACACGGTTTTTTGCCCTTTGCCTTTCGTTGTTTTTTCATCTGTTCAATTCCATTATTTTTCAAATTGGGATTTTCCCATATATGTCCATTGCATTTGCTTTTTTCTTTTTCTCTTCCGAAACCTTAGTGAAACGGTTTAAGCTGAAACGAGAGATTTACTCAGGAAATGAAGTGAAAGTCCCTTCTATTGCAAAACCTGCCATTGTATTGTTTAGCATCTATTTCCTTTTTCAAATTGGACTTCCTTTACGACATTGGTTTTTTAAAGATGATGTTTTGTGGACCGAAGAAGGGCATCGACTTAGTTGGAGAATGATGTTGCGTTCCCGTTCTGGCATACTTAGTATCTGGGTTGAAGACAAAGCCACTGGCAAACGCAGCAAATACCCCTACAAGGAGTTACTTTCTAAAAAGCAAAAAAGAAATGTGCAGACCAAACCCGATCTTATTTGGCAACTGGCACAGCATATCCATACTTTAGAATTGGAAAAAGGAAACGATGTTGCTGTCTATGCCAACTGCAAAGTGAAAATCAATGGTGGTGTATATTATCCATTCATCGATCCCGAAGTAGACTTAGCCCAAGAAGATTGGTATCATTTTAAACATCATGATTGGATTTTGCCTTCGCCGGAAGACTACCATAACAAACCCAAAAAAGAATAAATTCAAAACTTCACTTAAACCCTCTTTTTCGCTAACTTTGCGCACTTTAAATCCAAAGGAAAATGTTACAAGTACAGAACATTCGAGAGCATAAAGAGGCCTATGCAGAAGCCTTGGCTAAAAGAGGTCTAGAGGCTAAAGATACTTTAAACGAAGTACTGTCACTGGATGAATTGAGGCGGGCTACCCAAGCAAAATTGGACGAAACCCTTGCGCAATCCAATACGTTTTCCAAAGAAATTGGGTTGCTCTATAAGAATGGGGAAACCCAAAAGGCCAATCTTTTAAAGGAGAAAACCTCACAACTAAAAGAACAAAGCAAGGAATTGCAAATCCAACTGAATGAAGCTGTGAACAATCTTCAGGAGTTGTTGTATACGCTTCCTAACATACCTAATGAATTGGTTCCAGCGGGTACCGATGAAAATGATAATGAAGAAACCTATCGTGAAGGAGACATTCCAGTTTTGGAAAGTGATGCACTTCCGCATTGGGAATTGGCTAAAAAATACGACCTCATTGATTTTGAGTTGGGTGTTAAAATCACGGGAGCTGGCTTTCCTGTATATAAAGGCAAAGGAGCTCGATTACAACGTGCCTTGATTTCTTACTTTTTAGACAAAAACACGGGGGCTGGGTATACCGAATACCAAGTTCCTCATTTGGTGAACGAAGCTAGTGGTTACGGAACGGGACAGTTGCCCGACAAAGAAGGACAAATGTACCATGTAGGAGTAGACGATCTATATCTTATCCCAACAGCAGAGGTTCCCGTAACCAATCTATTTAGAGGCGATTTATTGATGCACAATCAACTCCCCATAACTTGTACAGGTTACACCCCTTGTTTCCGTCGTGAAGCAGGAAGTTACGGAGCACACGTTAGAGGCTTGAACCGATTGCATCAATTCGATAAAGTAGAAATTGTTCGAATTGAGCATCCAGATAATAGCTACCAAGCACTTGATGGTATGGTAGATCATGTGAAAGAAATTCTTCGCGAATTAAAACTGCCATATAGAATCCTACGCTTGTGTGGTGGTGATCTTGGCTTTACTTCTGCTTTAACATATGACTTTGAAGTGTTTTCAACTGCTCAAGATCGTTGGCTGGAAATATCTTCTGTATCCAATTTTGAGACCTTTCAGGCCAATCGATTGAAATTACGATTTAAGGATAGCGACGGAAAAAACAAACTTGTGCATACTCTTAATGGAAGTGCATTGGCACTCCCCAGAGTATTAGCTGGAATTCTGGAAAACTACCAGACTCCAGAAGGGATTAAGATCCCAGAAGTGTTGGTTCCTTATTGTGGTTTTGATATCATTAACTAGTTAATAGCGTATTTGAAGTAAAACGGCCTAATATTTGAGATTTTTTTAAGAACTCAATGCGTATATTTACCTCATGCGAATCGCACTTATTATAACTGTTTTTTTGGTTTCCCATTTTTCTTTGGCGCAAAGCGAAGGCTTGGCCAAAAATTATTTTGAACAAGGGAAATACGAAAAAGCACTTACTATTTTCAAAAAACTGGTGAAGCAGAACCCCGGTAATGCCAATCATTTAATGTATTTGGTCAAGACCTACCAGCAATTGGAGAACTATAGTGATGCAGAACAAGTTTTGCGAGAGAAAATGAATGGCCGCAGAAAGTACCCAAAATACTATGTGGAGCTGGGGCACAATTACACCCTACAAAACAAAGACAGTTTAGCTAAGATAGAATATCAAAAAGCAATTGAGTCCATAGAGGAAAACCCCATATATGCCTATATAATTGGGAGAACTTTTAGTGATTACAGTCTACTGGACGAGGCAGCTGCAGTGTATGAAAAAGCTATGAAATTGGATCCTGATCGGGATTACAATCCTGCACTGGCTAGGATTTATGGAGAACAGGGGAAATTGGAATTGATGTTTGATAAGTATGTCGATATCATAGAATCCAATGATGCCTACCGTCCTTCTGCGCAACGAAATTTTAGTTTTTTTATCAATGAAGATCCTAATAATGAAGCCAATATCATTTTCAAAAAAACACTTCTTAAAAGGCTTCAGGGAAACCCTAGTGTCTTATACAATGAATTGTTGAGTTGGCTTTTCATCCAACAAAAAGACTTTAAAAAGGCATTCACACAGGAAAAAGCAATCTATAAACGAACCGATGGAGATCTTAGGGGTATTATAGATTTACTGAGAATATCTATAGACGAAAAAAGCTATGAAGATGCCAAAGACATTGCCAACTTTGTTATTGAAAAAGCCATTACACCAGAAGCCAAAATATCTGGTCATCAATATTTAATGAGTGTAGAATTGAAACTGGCAGAAAAGAAGGATTATGAAACCATTCAAAAGCAATTCTTGGATCTTTTTGAAAAGTTTGGAAACGGAAGAGAAACCTATAGTTTGCAATTGGATTATAATGACTTTCTCGCCTTTAAGTTTGGTAAAAAGGAAGAAGCCATAAACAACCTGAAGAAACTGTCGAAGAAACGTCTTTCTATCTACCAAGAAGCCCGTATCAAGCTAAAGTTGGCAGATATATTGGTTTTTGATGAAAAATTCAACGAAGCCCTTATTTATTATTCTCAAGTTCAGAAAAAGGTAAAAAACGACCGTTTAGCTCAAGAAGCTAGATTTAAAGTAGCAAGAACCAGTTATTACAAAGGTGATTTTGATTGGTCAATGGTCCAGCTGGATGTTTTAAAGAAATCTGCCTCTCAACTTATTGCAAATGATGCTATGGAACTTGCCTTAATGATCCGTGATAATTCCTTGGAAGACTCTACACAAATGGCACTCAAAAAGTTTGCACATGGAGACTTGTTAGTACTTCAAAACAAACACAGTGAAGCTGTAACTGTTTTCGAAGAAATTCTTACCAACCACAAAGGAGAAAGTATTGAGGATGAGACTTTATTAAAACTGGGGATTGTTTTTGAACTTATAGGCGACTATTCCAAAGCCGAAACAAACTACCAAAAGATCATCGAATTTTATAATGATGATATCCTTGCAGATGATGCACATTTTAGGTTGGCCAAATTGTATGAAGACAAATTGGATTTACCACTAAAAGCGAAAGAACTGTATGAGCAAATCATATTCAATTTTGCAGATAGCATATACTTTGTTGAAGCCCGAAAAAGATATCGGATGTTAAGGGGTGATGAAATCAACTAAATTTCCGAATTCACAATCAATTTAACGCATTACTTCAGTGTACATATACAACGTTACTATAAATATAGACGAGAGCATCCACGACCAATGGTTGGACTGGATGCAGCAAGAACACATACCAGCCATGCTGGATACCGGTAAATTTTCGAAAGCATTATTGACCCGTGTGCAGATAAAAGAAGAAATGGGAGGTATTACTTATTCAGTTCAGTACCGAACAGATAGCAAAGAAACTCTAGAGCAGTATTATAGCGAAGACGCACAGACTTTGCGTGGACAAAGTAAACCTTTTGAAGGTAAATTTGTGGCTTTTAGAACTGAGTTGGAAGTAATCTCCGAATATTAAAAAACCCGACAGATAAACTATCGGGTTCTTGCGGGGATTCTGGGATAACTTGGTTAGTTAGTCTCCATTATTACAAACTCAATCCTACGATTGGTTTCGTGTTCTTCTTCTGTACAGGGATTACATTTAATCACAGGCTGAGATTCTCCATATCCTTTCCAAGTAAGTCGATCCTTAGAAATTCCTTTGGACAATAAATATTTCATTGCAGACTCGGCTCGTCTACCAGACAATTTCATGTTATATGCATCATTACCTCTAAAATCTGTATGCGCTCCCAATGCTACTGAAATTTCGGGGTTTTCATTCAGTGTTGCCACAACCTTATTTAACGTAATCTTGGATATTTCTTTAATATTGGCACTGTCATAATCAAACAAGATGTTGTCTATTTTAATATAGCTTTTCTCTTCCTCTACTACAATAGGAGCTGGAATCACTTTCAGAGTAACATCGGCTTCATAACGAGGAGTTCTATTATCCGTATTAAAAATGGTAGAACCTTTATAGAATCCTTCTTTCCCAGATACTACTGTATAGTATTCAAAAGAGGAAATTGGAAAACTAAACTCCCCTTTTTCATTGGTAATCATGTTTCCAACTTCAGTACCATCCGTATCAATCAATTTTACTTCGGCATTGGACAAAGGAATTCCTGTTTCAAAATCAATTGCTCGTCCACTTACCGTTTGTGATAAAACGTACTCTGTAAGACGATAAATATCATAATTCCCATAACCGCCTTCTTTGTCTGAAGTAATATACCCTATTCTTTCGGTAGCAGGGACAAAAGCAATTTCATCTTTTTCAGTATTAATGGTATTCCCCAAATTAAGAATGGTAACATAACCGTTCTTCGTTCTTCGTGATTTGAATACATCGTATCCTCCAATATTATCGTGTCCTTTTGACGAAAAGAACATGAATTTTTGATCATAAGATAAGTGTGGGTACTTTTCGTCTTCTTCGGTATTGATAAGTCCTTCTATAGGCAGTACCTCTCCATAACTATTTTCTCCTTTTACCTCAACTTTAAAGATATCATATCCCCCTTTAGAGGTTGACATGTTGGAAGCAAAATATAAGGTTTTTCCATCCTTACTTAGATGTGGGTTTTCTACAGAATAATCATCACTATTAAAAGGAAGTGGTGTAATATTAATCCATTCCCCTTGTCTTTCAGGATTTAATTCAGCTCTATACAACTGGAAATGTTGAGTATCTCCTTCTTTATTTTTGGTAAAGAACATAACGTTCCCCTCTTGTGAAAAAGATATCGTTCCTAAATTTTCATTTTTATTGAGAATACTTGAAAATAATAGTGGTCTAGTAAGATCAAAATTATCCAAAATATCGCTACAATATAACTTTGTATAAGGTTCGTTAGTAGCTGGATCCTTTGGCGCAATAGCACCAATTTTCCTTGCCGAAAAGGAAATAAACTTATCCATAAAAAGTCCAGAACCATAATCAGCATATTTGGAATTGATCCCAGTTGTAAGTGTTTCAAACTTAAAACCATTATCTCCAATTTTATTTAAAGTAAACTCTGAAGTAGCCTCTGCTACTTCCGTTTCTATATCTGAACTTGCTAGGCCTTGTGCATTTACTTCAACAACAAATAAACAAACAAGAAGGGGGTATAAAAGTTTTCTCATAATGAGAATTGAATTGACATTTTTAGATTCTTGACAAATCTAATGTTTCAACAGAATTTTCCTACACTTATTAGTTGAACTGTACATATTTTCGTTCAATTGCATATTTTAACGTTTTGTCATTTTTTTACTAACCTAAGATGTATTATAGTGGCTGGAACTGCCAACCTATGAAATCAAAATATATCTTAGAATTCCCATACCTTTGAAAACGATATGCAGAATCCCGTAAGAGCAAAAAAACACCTTGGACAACACTTCCTTCATGATGAGCATATTGCTGAAAAAATTGGCAATACACTAACCTGTGAAGGTTATAAAAATGTTTTAGAGATAGGTCCAGGAATGGGGATTCTTACAAAGTATATCATTCTAAAACCTCTCCAAGTTATTGCTATGGACCTAGACACAGAATCCATTGCTTACTTAAGAAAACAATACCCCCAAGACAATCTAACCATTGTGGAGGCTGATTTTCTAAAATTTGACCTTTCTACTTTATTTGAAGGGGAGGCTTTTGCCATTACCGGTAATTTTCCATACAACATTTCTACTCAGATCGTTTTTAAAACATTAGAGTGGCGCCAACGTATTCCTGAATTTACAGGTATGTTTCAAAAAGAAGTGGCTCAAAGAATATGTGAAAAGGAAGGTAGTAAGGCGTACGGTATTTTATCTGTGCTCACCCAAGCTTTTTACGATGCCGAATACTTATTTACTGTAAAGCCTGGGGTTTTCAATCCACCTCCCAAAGTAGATAGTGGAGTACTTAGGTTAAAGCGGAAAGAAAACTATACGCTTCCATGTGATGAAAAGTTGTTTTTCAAAGTTGTAAAAACTGCCTTTCAACAACGCCGCAAAACACTTCGTAACAGTTTAAAAACCTTCAACCTATCCAATAAACTAAAAGAAGATACTATATTTGCCCAGCGTCCCGAGCAACTTTCGGTTTCGGAGTTTATAAGTCTTACCCAAAAAATACAGGACGATGGCATTTCAACTCACCAGTGAATTCATTCAGCATATTGAGCATCTTATTGCTCAAAGGAATGGTCTTGGGTTAAAAGAACTGCTCAAGGGATACCATTTTGCCGATATAGCTGAAATCCTAGAAGAATTAAAATCTGACGACGCTACTTTCCTTATTAAGTCTTTGGAAAGTGATATTACTTCTGAAGCATTAATGGAAGTGGATGAGGACGTTCGGGAAAAAATCCTTGACAGACTTTCACCAAAAGAAATTGCTAAGGAGCTGGAAGAAATGGATACGGATGATGCAGCTGATGTAGTGGCTGAATTAGACGAGGAAATTCAGCAGGAAGTAATTGAAAAAATAGAAGACGAAGAACATGCTGCAGATATTGTAGAACTTCTTGCCTATGATGACGACACAGCTGGAGCCCTTATGGCCAAGGAATTGGTGCAAGTAAAAGAAACATGGACAGTTGCCGGTTGTGTACGAGAAATGCGTCGTCAAGCCAAAAATGTTACAAGAGTGCATTCCATTTATGTAACTGACAAAGACGGGAAACTGAAAGGCAGACTGTCCCTTAAAGATTTACTTACTGCCTCTGAGAAATCTCACATTAGTGATGTTTATATTCCAAAGGTAGACTACGTAACAGTTCATACTGAAAATGAAGAAGTAGCCCGTATCATGCAGAAATATGATCTTGAAGCCATTCCTGTTGTTGATGAAGTTGGTATGCTCATGGGACGTATCACCATTGACGATATTGTAGACTTCATTAAAGATGAGGCAGAAAAAGATTATCAACTTGCTGCAGGTATTTCTCAGGATGTTGAAGCTGATGATAATGTGTGGCTGCTAACTCAGGCACGTTTACCTTGGCTTGTTTTGGGCCTCTTTGGTGGACTGGGAAGTGTTTACATCATGCAAGGGTTTGATGAAGCCTTGAATAAATTCCCTATACTTTTCTTTTTCACTCCTTTAATTGCGGCCATGGCAGGAAATGTGGGTGTCCAATCCAGTGCTATTATTGTTCAAGGTTTGGCCAATGACATTATAAAAGGGAGTTTGTTAAAGCGTCTTATGAAAGAGGTTGGTTTAGCACTTATAAATGGAGCTGCCCTAGGACTATTGGTTATTCTTTTTGGTTTCATTGCAGGATTGGATCAAATGGTTAGTTTAACCATTGCAATCTCCATGTTATGTGTCATCATTGTTGCTGCCTTGGTAGGAACTTTTGTACCCATTATCTTAGACAAAAAAGGAATTGATCCAGCTATTGCTACAGGACCTTTTATTACTACTAGTAATGATATTTTCGGAATTTTCCTCTTCTTTTACATTTCCAAAATAATGTTGGGTTTCTGATGCAAACAAAAGTTTTCAAACATCGATTTAAGGTACCATCTTCAGCCATCGATGTTCGAAATCATGTGAATAACCTTACTTATTTACAATGGTGTCTGGATGCTGCAGAAGCTCATTGGGAGAAAAATGCCTCTGAAGAAATGCGAAGTCAATATGTCTGGTACGTACTTAATCATACCATCGATTACAAAGCATCTGCTTTTGAAGGTGATGAATTAGAAATCCGCACTTGGGTTACTTATTCCGAAGGAGTAAAAAGTGAACGGAAATACAAAATCATCAATACAACTACGGAACAGGTTATTGTAGAAGCCAAAACCCTTTGGTGTTTTCTGGATGCGCAAAGTTTAAAACCCACTAAAATTCCCGAGGAAATTCGTAATTTGTTTTAAAATTTAAAAACGCTATGAATTCCATAAACATCAAAGAAAAATTTGAAAAATTCTCCAAACAATGGCATCCTCATCAAATAGCTACGGTAGATGATATGCAAGTGATCCTAGCAAAGATACAAGGAGAGTTTGTATGGCATAAACATGATGATGAAGACGAACTTTTTTATGTTCAAAAAGGAACCCTAGAAATGCATTTTAGGGACAAGATGGAAATTGTAAAAGAAGGGGAAATCATTGTGGTACCCAAAGGTGTAGAGCACTGTCCCAAAAGTATTGGAGATGAAGAAGTACATGTATTGCTGATCGAAAAAATTGCAACCAAACATACGGGTGATGTAGTACATGACAAAACTCAAACCGAATACCCTAAAATCTGAACCCTTGAAAATCCTTCACCTAGATAAGAATCACCCTTTGTTACTAGAGCAATTGGAAGAGGCCGGTTTTAAAAACGCTGAAGATTACACGTCTTCTAAAGAGGAAATCGAAACAATGATTCATGCCTATGATGGCATTGTAATTAGGAGTCGTTTTAAGGTAGATCGTAAATTCATAGGCGCAGCAAAAAACCTTAAATTCATTGCAAGGGTTGGGGCAGGATTGGAAAGTATTGATATCCCTTACGCAGAAAAAAAAGGCATACGCCTCATTTCAGCTCCAGAAGGAAATAAGAATGCCGTAGGAGAACATGCCTTGGGAATGTTGTTGTCACTATTCAACAAATTGAACACAGCAGATCGTAGCGTAAAATCCGGAAAATGGGAACGTGAATTGCATCGCGGGGTAGAATTGGACGGAAAAACAGTGGGTATTATTGGTTATGGAAACATGGGTAAAGCCTTCGCCAAAAAACTAAAAGGATTTAACTGTACCGTCTTTTGTCATGATATTATTGAGGGTGTAGGAAACAAAAATGCAACCCAAGTTTCGTTAAAAACACTCCAGGAAATGGCAGATGTGGTTAGCCTGCATACTCCATGGACCCCGCTAACGGATAAAATGGTAAACAAAGTTTTTATTTCAGAATTCAAGAAACCCTTTTGGCTTATCAATACAGCCCGAGGAAAAAGTGTGGTCACCAAAGATTTGGTAAACGCTTTAAATGAAGGAAAAATATTAGGAGCAGGATTGGATGTGCTAGAATATGAAAAACTGTCTTTCGAGTCCTTGTTTTCTTCAGAAATGCCCGCCGAATTAGAAAAATTACTTACACTAGACAATGTCATTTTAAGCCCTCATGTAGCTGGATGGACCGTTGAGAGTAAAACAAAAATGGCCCAGACTATTGTCGAAAAAATATTGAAGTATTTTTCGTGAATTTATTCAAATACCTTTTTCAACTTAGTTTGAATCCATAATTAGATAATTTTCTACTTTTAAGGGTGCGAAAAACCGTTTTCATTTTTGGTGCCCTCATTGTCGCGTTGCTTACTTTATTTCAATTAAGCAAATACTCCATTGCATCTGGCGATTTACAAATTGAAATAGCCATAGGTGTGATTGCCGTCATTTTCTTTATTATAGGAGTTTATGTGAATAAAAAAAGTCTTCATTCGCAAATACTAGAGTCTGAAGATGAGGAAATCAATGAACAGAAAATAGTAGCATTAGGCATTAGTAAAAGGGAATACGAAATCTTAATTGAAATTTCTGCGGGACTTTCCAACAAAGAAATCGCAGAAAAATTATTTGTCTCTGAAAGCACTATAAAAACCCATGTTTCTAACATCTTCACAAAGCTCGATGTAAAACGGCGAACACAAGCTGTTCAAAAAGCCAAGGAAATGAAAATCATCCTTTAAAATAGGGTTTCGCACTTTAGTAGGAGGTTATTTGGTACTTTAGTATGAAGCCATTTTTACCTTCTCCACTTACATTTGTACAAAATCACTAACTTTATTTTTATGAAACAAACGATACTACGCTACGGCATCTTTTCTGCCATAACCATTTGTGGTCTTTTCTTGATCGGTTGGTTTGCAGGCAAAGGATTGGAATTAGATTACACCGCCCAAGAAATCATAGGCTATACTTCTATGATCCTTTCTTTAAGCTTTGTGTTTTTAGGAATAAAACATTATCGTGATAAGGTTAACAACGGTAGTGTTTCCTTTGGAAAAGCTTTGATCATTGGTTTGCTCATTAGCCTTTTTGCTTCATTGGCATTTGGCCTTATTGATATTATATATATTGAATATATCAATCCAAATTTCACCGCTGAGTATTACGACCATCAAATATCAGAACTTAAAGCTTCTTTATCTGGACCCGAATTGGAATCTGCCTTGACAAAGATGGAATCTCAAAAGGAAATGTTCAGTAATAAATTCATGAGCTTTGTTGTGATGTCCTTAACCGTTTTTGTAATAGGCTTTATTGTAAGCTTACTATCCTCTTTAATTTTACAACGCAAAAAATAATAATATGCAATACAATGCAGATACTGTAGCTGACTATATAACACAGCTGCCCGAAGAACGAAAAAGCCCAGTTGAAAAGCTGCGACAAACCGTTAAAAAGAACCTTCCGAAGGGTTTTGAAGAAGGAATCACCTACAAAATGATTGGTTTTTATGTACCTCATTCCATTTATCCAAACGGATATCATTGCAATCCAAAAGATCCACTTCCATTTATAAATATTGCTTCACAAAAAAACTTTGTGGCATTATACCATAGTGGAATCTATGCCAAAAAAGAATTGTTGGATTGGTTTGTAGCCGAATACCCAAAACACTGTAAGTACAAATTAGATATGGGTAAAAGCTGTGTCCGTTTCAAAAAGGTGGAAGACATTCCTTACGATCTCATTGCTGAACTCTGCCAAAAAATGACTGTAGAGGAATGGATTGACATTTATGATACCGCTCGTCAAAAATAGCAATCATGTACATTCCAAAAACACAAGAAAGTAACGATGATGTCCTTTCATTCCTTGAAGAGTTTAAGGAAGAAGAACGCTTTCCGGACTTCTTAGAATTATTGGAGCTCATGGCCACTATCTCCAAAGAGTCCCCTAAAATATGGGGGAATAGTATTGTGGGTTTCGGCAAATACTCTTATCAAACCAAAGCGACAAAAGGTGATTGGTATAAAATTGGGTTTTCTCCCAGAAAACAAAATATTAGTATTTACGCCATTAGTGGTTTTGAAAAAGAAAAAGAACTCATGTCCAAACTGGGCAAGTATAAAACAGGGAAGTCCTGTTTATACATAAAAAGATTGACAGATATTGATAGAGATGTCCTCAAAACATTTTTGGAGCGGTCTATGAATGCAATGAAAACCTGGTAAAAATAACAGATATATGAAAAATAGAGTAACAGGCCTAGGAGGGTTCTTCTTTAAAACCAAGGACCCCGATGGTATAAAAAACTGGTACAAAGAACATTTGGGTATTCCTACAGACCAATACGGCTGGACCTTCTGGTGGAAAGATGAGGAAGGCAACAAATGCTCAACCCAGTGGAGTCCTTTCGCTCAAGACACACAATACTTTAGCCCTAGTGAAAAACAGTTTATGATGAACTTTCGCGTAGAAAATCTTGAAGAACTATTAAAAGTGCTTAAAGAAGAAGGAGTCACAGTGGTTGGGAACATGGAATCGTACGATTATGGAAAATTTGGTTGGATCTTAGATCCCGAAGGAAATAAAATTGAGCTTTGGGAACCAGTAGACAGTGCGTTTTTATAAATTATTTTTTACATTTATAACTCACTAAATACCAAACCATAACATTATGTCTGACGAAGAAAACAAAAACCTTGGGGATGACCTAAAGGATAAGGCCAACGAAGCCGCCAAAGAAGCCAAAGAAACTGCTAAGGAATTTGCTGGAGAGGCTAAGGAAGCTGCCAAAGAATTCAAGGAAAGTTGGAACGAAGCTACCAATAGCGGAGAGAATAAAAAACTCCTTGCTGGACTTTTGGCTATTCTATTAGGTGGCTTGGGTATTCATAAATTTATTTTAGGGTACAATAAGGAAGGAATCATCTTATTGGTTTGCTCAGTAATTTTAGGAATATTCACTTGCGGCATAGCTAGTCTTGCTGTATGGGCCATAACACTTATAGAAGGAATTATATACCTTACCAAAAGTGACGAAGAGTTCTACCAAACCTATCAAGTAGGGAAGAAACCCTGGTTCTAAAAACGTTAAAGTCTTTGAAAAATCACTCAAAGGCTTTTTTGTTTTATTTTATTATCGTAATATTGCGATATATAAATAATACTACTATGGGAGTTTCAAAACGTTTTCTACATTCCGTCCATGTAAATCAGTTGGCAGATCTAGCCAAAGTCCTTTCCCACCCGGCAAGGATTTCCATTCTTAATTACATTGGTGATTGTGAAGGTTGTTCTTGTATGCAAATAGCATCTAACATTAGGTTGTCACAGCCCACCACTTCACAGCACCTACAAGTGATCAAAAAGTCTGGATTGCTAAAAAGCAAATTTGTAGGTAAAAGTCAGCTATATACTATTAACAAAGATAAACTCACTGCCTTAAAAGGACTGTTTCAAGACTTTTTTGAAACCACCGAACAAAAATGTTGTTAACCCAAAAATTTAAAACATGAAAACACAAGAGTTATTTGAGGTTTTAAATACCCATCAGGATAAATCATTACTCTTTGAATATGCCCCTAATCAATTAGTAGGTGCCAATTACCACATTACCGAAGTAAAGCACATAAAAATCGATTCCGTAGACTGTGGAGCCAATTCCGATGCATGGAATGAAACTGTAATTCAACTTTGGGAAAGCCCATCAGAAATAGGAAAAACCGAATATATGTCTACCTACAAAGCATTGGGTATTTTAAACAAGGTAGGGAGAATGAAAGCTTATGACACTTCTTCTGAAGTGAAATTTGAATATGGAAATTCCTTATTTCACACAGCACAACTGTTTGTTAACGATTACGAAATACACAAGAACAACTTGCTTCTTAAATTAGCAGTAGAAAAGACAGATTGTAAGGCCAAAGAAACCTGTGGGGTTTCAGAAACTGTAGCCGAAGAAAGTACTGAAGCTTGTTGTGCACCTGGAGGTGGTTGTTGTTAAATCATGAAAATACTTCCGCTCACTCAAGAACATTATTCTGAAGTAGCACGCATCTATACAGAAGGGCTAGCCACAGGAGTGGCTAGCTTTGAAACACGTGTCCCAGACTGGGAAACATGGAATGCCAAATTCCTGCCTGTATGTCGTTATGTTGCTATAGAAAATGAACAAATACTAGCATGGTGTGCCTTAAGTGCGGTTTCTAAAAGAGAGGTATATAAAGGAGTGGCTGAGGATACAATTTATGTTTCTGAAAATGCCCAAGGAAAAGGTGTTGGCAAAAAACTATTGAACTACCTCATCCATGAAAGTGAAAAAGAAGGTTTTTGGACCTTACAAGCTGGTATTTTTTCACAAAACACAGCAAGTATTGAGCTACACAAAAAATGTGGCTTTCGTATCATAGGAACTCGAGAAAAAGTAGCACAAAGAGATGGAAATTGGCATGATAATGTATTAATGGAACGTAGAAGTAAAAAAATAAACAATATGAAAAATATCCTCGTACTATGCACGGGTAACAGTTGCCGAAGTCAAATGGCACATGGATACTTAAACCAAATGGCCCATGACAAGGCAAACATATATTCGGCAGGGATAGAAACACATGGCCTCAATCCTGGTGCTGTTGCCATTATGCAAGAAGATGGCATCGATATCACAGGACATACTTCCAACCACGTGGACGAATACCAAGGGATAGATTGGGATTTTATCATTACAGTATGTGATCATGCCAATGAAAACTGTCCTTTCATCCCAGCCCCTAACGCAAAGCGATTACACCATAATTTTTTCGATCCTTCGAAAGTGGATGGTTCAGAAGCAGAAAAACATACTGCTTTTGAAAAAGCAAGAAATGAAATTAAAGAATATTGTCGTAGCTTTATAGAGAACTATCTATAAAAACTATGGCCATAGCAGCAAAAGTACTTATTGGTATTGTTGCAGTCCTGCACCTTTATTTCATGTATTTTGAAATGTTTGCCTGGACTACCATAGGGCGAAAAATCTTTCGTGGGTTTCCAAAAGACTTATTTGAACCCACCAAGCCCTTGGCAGCGAATCAAGGGTTGTACAATGGATTTCTTGCTGCAGGTCTTCTCTGGACATTTTTTATCCAAGATCCCATCTGGAAGGTAAACATAGCCTTGTTCTTTTTAGGATGTGTTGCCGTTGCAGGCATTTATGGATCCTTAACCGCACACAAAAGAATTTTCTTCGTTCAAGCTTTACCTGCCCTTTTAGCAATAGCATTACTTCTATTTTCGTAACACTTGTCATTTTTTTATGACGAATAACAAGTAACTAATTTTCATATCTTTAAACCAACCCGTAAGACATGATCCACTTCTTTCGTCGAATTAGAAAATCGCTTATAGGAGAAGACAAACTTCCCAAATACCTATTATATGCCCTTGGCGAAATTGCGCTGGTTATGGTTGGTATCCTCTTGGCATTGCAAGTAAACAACTGGAATTCTGAAAGAATTCAAAACAAGGAAATAGCCTCAAAATATTCCAATATTTTAGAAGAAATTCGTGCCACCAGTAATTTGGCCAATCAAAAAGCAAAATATATAGACTCTCTAATTATTGGAAGAAACCAAAGGTCTTTACACTTACTAGAGTTAAGAAATGAAGATTCTATCCAATCTATTTATGAATCCCTGATAGCACTATCCAACGTCATAACAGTTACTTATGAGATGCCTGCAACCAGTGAATTTTTAGAAAAGGGCTACGCTTCAAAAATATCAAATCCCCATTTAAAGGAATTCCTATTAAAACTTAAACGCTCACTGAGTTTTGGCAATACTGTAGATGATTATGCAAAAACACAACTCAATACACTCATAGAACCGTATATGGTAAAGCAACTCAACTATGCGCAATTGGTTAGAGGAAGAGGAATGAGAGCCATTAATAAAACCAAGGATTTTTCGATTTTTTTTGAAAATCTACAACTCGAAAATCTTATCAACCTTAAAATTGAAACCGACAGAACCAAAGTAGATTATCTTCATACATTTAAAAACCTTCTCAATGCCACAGAAGAAGAAATAATAAAGGAAATGGATAAAATACCTCAAACCAATTAATCTCCAATAATAATGAAAGCCATAACATCCTATAGAATACAATCTATTGATCTCCTCAGAGGCATTGTTATGGTACTCATGGCGTTGGATCATGTCCGGGATTATTTTCACTTGGGAGCCATGACCAGTGACCCCACCAATATGGAAACAACCACTCCCATATTGTTCTTTACACGATTCATTACACATTTTTGCGCTCCTGTATTCATTTTCCTCGCAGGAACTTCTGCTTTTTTGTACGGACAAAAAAAGACCAAAAAAGAACTCTCCCATTTTTTATGGACACGTGGCCTTTGGCTCATTATTATAGAAGTAACCGTAAATACTTTTTTCTGGTGGTTCGATCCCGCTTTTGGATTCATTAACCTTCAGGTATTGTGGGCCATTGGTGCATGTATGATCTTATTGGCAGTACTTATTTACCTTCCAAAAAATATCTTGATAGGGTTCGCTCTGCTATTAGTATTGGGACACAATGCCTTGGACAGCATAACAACAGAAAAAAGTGGCTTAGGTGTCTTCTGGTCCATCCTTCATGAACTTTCATTTACTACTTTGGGGACTCGTTGGGTAAGCATTTCCTATCCTATAATTCCGTGGGTTGGAGTAATGTCTCTAGGTTATGTTTTTGGAAACCTTTACAAAAAGGAGGTTACTGTAGCGATCAGAAAAAAATGGCTCCTACAATTAGGAGTGGCCTCTGTTTTACTTTTCTTCTTATTGAGAGGTCTCAATCTATACGGCGATCTGGTTCCTTGGTCTACACAAAAAAACACTACCTATACTTTGCTTTCATTTTTCAATGTAGCCAAGTATCCACCATCCTTGGTTTTCCTACTCATTACCCTAGGCCCTGCATTTTTGTTTCTTTACGGAGTGGAAAAAGTACAGAATAGGCTTTCTCAATTTTTCATTGTCTTTGGAAGGGTCCCTTTCTTTTACTATTTACTACACATATTGGTAGTTCACTTAGGCGCACTATTAGGACTTGTCCTAACTGGGAAAGATTGGACATTAATGATCTTGACCCAGAAGAATTTTACCAATCCAGAACTAGCCAATTATGGCTACTCCTTAGGTATTGTGTATTTGGTTTGGATTGGAGTAGTTCTTATTACATATCCATTCTGTAAAAAGTATATGTACTATAAATTAGCCAACAAGCACAAAAAATGGCTCAGCTATCTTTAGGCTGAACTGAATGCTATATCTTTGAGAATATGCCTAACTCCATTAAAATACTGTTATATGGAATTACCTTTATAATCTTTATAAGTTGTGGTTCAAAATCTAAATTACCCGATCCATTGGAAGCTGGCTGGAAAGGTGTTCCTGTATGTGAAAAGCTATTGGACAATGAAGAGGTACGTGTACTAAAATGTACTTTTGCTCCTGGTGTAGGACATGACAAACATTTTCATCCACGCCATTTTGGGTATACCTTAGTGGGAAGTAAATTCCAAATAGAAGATACAACAGGAATTCGGGAAGTAAATGTCCCGGCGGGAACAAACTTTTATAACGAATATATTAATTGGCATACCGTGTTGAATATTGGAGATAGTACCGCTGTATTTTTAATTGTAGAACCTAAATGATAAAATGATGAACTACAACTTAGATGAAGCCATTGCCGTTCTGGAAAGGACACCTGCCGTTTTTAGATCCATGTTATCCAACCTACCTTCAGTTTGGACCCATCAAAACGAAGGAGGCGAAAGTTGGAGTCCTTATGATGTTGTTGGACATCTGGTTCATGGAGAAAGAACTGATTGGATGCCACGTTTGGAAATCGTATTAAGCGGTGGCCCCACGAAGACTTTTGAACCCTACGATAGATTTGCCCAGTTTACTATGAATCAAGGAAAGTCTTTGGAAGTTTTACTTAACGAATTTGAAGTCCTCAGAAAGGAAAATTTACAAACTTTGAGGTCTAAAAACTTAACCGAGTCAGACCTTTTAAAAAAAGCCAATCATCCAGAACTTGGCCCCGTAGAACTGAGGCAGATGCTATCTGCTTGGGTAGTGCATGATTTAGGACATATTGCTCAGGTGTCGCGGGTTATGGCCAAACAATACAAAGACGAAGTAGGGCCTTGGCCCAAATACCTCACAATTTTAAATTATACCCCAAAGGAATGAAGGTTTGGATATGGATAACGGTTTTGTTCCTGTATAGCTGTCAATCTTCTTCAGATCCTAAGGAAGTAATAATACCTGAAATTGAAGAAATAACGGAAGCTGTTCCAGAAACCCCTTATTTAGTGATTTTAGGAACCATCCAGGATGCTGGATCTCCTCATATAGCTTGTAAGAAATCATGTTGCAAAAAATTATTTGAACATCCAGACTCCAAACGTCAAGTAGTTTCATTAGGATTGATTGATCCCATAAACCAGTCAAAGTATCTTTTTGAAGCAACTCCAGATATTTCTACCCAAACAAAAAAACTAAAGAGATTAACCAAAACTGAAAAAGAGCTTCCCGATGGTATTTTTCTTACTCATGCACATATAGGTCACTATTCTGGTCTTATGTATTTGGGGAAAGAAGCAACCAATGCCAAAAATGTTCCGGTTTATGCCATGCCTAGAATGAAATCATTTTTAGAAACCAATGGTCCCTGGAGTCAGTTAGTAACAAATAAGAATATTCAAATTTTAGGTATGGAAGCTGAAAGAGAAATAGCTTTCACCAACCAAGTATCTGTCACTCCATTTCTGGTTCCTCATCGGGATGAATATTCAGAAACTGTGGGTTATACCATACAAGGGCCTTCAAAAAAAGCACTTTTTATTCCAGACATCGACAAATGGAACAAATGGGAGAAATCCATCATCGATATTATCTCTCAAGTGGATTATGCTTTTTTGGATGCTACCTTCTTCCATGGAGAAGAAATAAACACTAGGGATATTTCACAAATACCCCATCCCTTTATTATTGAAAGTATGGAGCTTTTTAAATCGCTTTCTCCAGAAGAAAAAAAGAAGGTTTATTTCATTCATTTCAATCATACAAATCCATTGATTGATCCAGAAAGTGATGCTTATCAAGCTGTTATGGAAAATGGTTTCAACGTTGCCAAAATTCACAGCACATTTCCGCTCTAATTCAAAAATTTGTGTTGAAATAACGATTGTTTTTATCTAAATAGAATTCTTTTTTGGTTTCTATTGACCCAATATTCACGATGTTTTTGGTTCTTTTGTACACTTCCGTAAAACTATTTACGGTCATCTCGATGGTATCCCAATCTGGGATCTGGGTTATATCAAACTTCAAAAAAGCATCATGTCTATTTAATTGCGATTCTTTTAGAAAAAAAGACACATCTGCACCATTAATCTGAAGCTGTATTTCAGTATTGAAATAAGCACTGAGGTCTTGAAAATAATCAGAAATCTTAAGGTTTGATTTATGATCCTTTACTTCAGGGCAAATTTTCTTAATCAAATCCATGGCAGATCGCAACGTAAAATGAACAGTTAACGAATGGTCTTTATCATTTAATTCATATCCAATCTGATTGGGATTATGCCCACATATTGTGGACACCATCCCAACACAAACAACTAACAAAATTATTTTATTCATTCTCATGACCTACCTATTAAAAGAAACTGAAATCACTGCTAGGTGTTCCTGAGAAACATAAAGGTGAGGAAGGGAAATTATCAGTAATTGTATAGTAATATTCGTTATCACTCTCAGGTGTTCTGCCAAATCTACCATTGCATTCGTCTAGAAGCGAATTGCCGCTTACATATTCATAATCCTGAAAATAGGTTCCGTCATAACAACCATCAGGCGCAGTTGCTCCGTCTCCTGGACGAGCCCCTTCTTTTAATTGATATCCACTTTCTAAGGTGATGATATTAGTCCCCCCATCATCATATCCATATTTATAATAAATAGGGAACCCATCTGCAGCATATCCCACCTTTATCATTTCACTACCATCAATTCCCAAATCTGAAGCATATGCACTAGGAGTTCCATGATAGTGATATTTCCCTGTTGGCTGTACATGTGCATTATTACAGTCCAATCCTAAGTCTACCGTATTGGTTAATGTTGTAATATTCCATTCGGGGTTCATTCCTCCTGTTCCAATAAAAAATTCAGCAGTAAAAGGATCTATTGTAACCCCACTAAACAATATTCCGAATTCATATCCTTGAGCTGTAGAATTTGTACTGGCCAAGGAAGGGGTTAAATCCATACTGTAAGTGTCATTTTGTTCACTAATCGTGTTTGGGTTTCCAGCATTGGGAAAAACACCCACCAAATGACTTGGAATTCCATTAAAGGTAATGGTTCGGGTATCCGTACCTACGTTAACCACTTCTGTATAAATACTATTGGTGCTTAAATCTACATTGCATTCCGATGCATTTAAGTTAATTGAAAATGTACTGGTAACATCTGTACAATCTGTGGTTTGTTGTTCATCTCCCTCCGTAGAAGTCGTTGAGGAAGTGTCATCATCTGTAGTACAGGAAAGTAACATAGGGCAAAGTAACAGGAGATACAAAGTCGCTTTCATAATTTGTAGTTTTAGTTTGTTCTCTGATATGACCTTGTAGATTGCCAAAGGTTTTCTCTTTGGTAATACTTTAACATTTTAAAGACTAATAAAAAGCTAATGATTTGAAGAAAAAGAGGGAAACAAGAAAGGTTGCTCTGGCTGCCCAAAAAATAAACGGTAGAAGTAGTTATTCTTCCTCGCTCTTATTGAGGTACTTCTTTTCCAGTTCGGCCTGGAATTCTTCCATAACAGGCTTTACGGTACTTTCAGGAAGGTCTGCAATACGGATGTACATAAGTCCATCTACCGCATTATTAAACATAGGATCTACGTTAAAAGCCACTACTTTGGCATTTTGTTTTATATACTTTTTAATAAGCACAGGAAGTCGCAAACTACCCGGTTCTACCTCATCAATAAGTCTGTCAAATTTATTGAGATCAGCTTCACTTTCATCAAAAATGAAGTCCTTGTCTGCATCTTTCAATTTTACTTTGTACTCCTTTTTGGGGTGAATGTACTGTGCCACATAAGGATCGTAATAATTGGATTTCATGAACTCAATCATCAACGACTTGGAAAACTCCGAAAACTGATTGCTAATACTCACGCCTCCAATCAAAAATTTATGTTTTGGAAAACGCAAAGTAGTATGTACAATTCCCTTCCAAAGCAGGAATAAAGGCATGGGGCGTTGTTGGTATTCCTTAATGATAAAAGCCCTGCCCATTTCAATGGATTTTCCCATCATATCATGCAGTTCCTCATCGAACCTAAAAAGGCTTTGCAGGTAAAATCCATCAATCCCATATTTTTCAAAAATCTTTTGCCCAAGACCCATTCTATAGGCTCCCGCCAGTTTTTTGGCGTCATTGTCCCAAAGAAACATGTGGTGGTAATAGGCATCATAATGATCCAGATCTGTTGCATTATTGGTCCCTTCTCCTACTTCCCTAAAAGTGATTTCACGTAACCTCCCAATTTCTTGAAGTATGTTAGGAATAGCAACAGCGGGGGCTAAATAAACTTCGTAATTTTTACTTTTCAACAACCGTTTCCCGTCTTCTTCCAATACATTTATTTCGGCCTCCAAAGCTTCAATGGACACTGGACCTGCAATCTGTTTGGGGACTTTGTTTATTTTGATAGTCTTTGGAATGGTTTCCAGCAACTTTTTCTTTTCAAAAGGGTTTGAAAGTACATATGTTTTCTTACGTAGAAATTCGGTGAATTCTTCCAAGCTTTCATGCTCGGCTTGATCTTTGACCGAAATGGGATTCCCAATTCTTACTTTAATGACCCGTTCCTTTTGTGTGAGCAATTCAGAAGGTAACTTTGCCGTGCGAAGGGTGTCGCTCAATTTAGCCAAACGATAAAACAACTTACTGTTCTTAGCATGAAAATAAATAGGCACCACTGGCACTCCAGCTTTCTTAACCAATTTCATGGCCGCTACCTCCCAAGGCTTATCTACCACTAGCTTGTCATCTCTATAGGTAGACACCTCTCCCGCTGGGAAAATACCCAAAGGATGTCCCTCTTTTAAATGTGTGATCGCACTTTTAAAACCCATAATACTGCTCTTGGTGTCTTTATGACTTTCAAAAGGATTTACAGGCATAACATACGGTTTCAGTGGCTCTATGCGGTGTAAAAGAAAATTGGCAATGATCTTAAAATCTGGACGGCTCTCCAACAGCAACTTCAACAACAAGATACCGTCGATACCTCCCAAAGGGTGATTGGAGATGGTTATGAAGGAACCATTTTTTGGTATTCTTTTCAGGTCTTCCTCTGGAATTTCAAATTTAATTTCAAACTCATCCAGCAGGGCATTCATGAACTCGAGATCACTAAGGTGCTTATGCTTATTATAGATCTTGTTCATGGTAGAAATTTTCAAGATCTTCATTAATAGCCACCCCATTGAAGTGCCTAAAAAACCGAATTTATCGACTTTTATAGCCTTGGCAACTTCTTTGGCATTAACGAGTCCCATAATAGGTGGATAGGTTTAGTTATTTCTTCCTAACGAAGGAGAACAAATATAGGGAAACGCCCCGAATTTAAGTAACTTACTCGTTCACTACGAGTTGAACAGTTTCTGCACTTTCCTGCTTAAGGAGTACTTCCTTTTCTTCTGCAAGGGATTTAATCTCCACAGCTTTTGAGTGACGGACCGTATACAGGGTCACCCCATAGTAGCAAGTAACCTTAAATTTTTCTCTCAACTTGGTAAGCAGTGGCTCCAGATTGTTGTATTTGTTATCCACACATACCGAAAAACTAATCGCTGAATTCTGAATGAGCTCTACCTTCATTTTATAATAATGCAGAAGATTGAAAACTTCACTAAAATTATCTTCCATCATAAAACTGAAATCTAGAGAAGATAAAGAAATAAGCACTTGGTTTTTCTTTAAAATGAAGCAAGAGGTCATAGGATCTAATCTCACTCCTTTCCCAACACAGGTCCCTTCATTTTCAGGATTTTCGAAAGATTTTACAAATAAAGGAATTTCCTTTCGCTGTAAAGGCTGTAATGTTTTTGGATGAATTACAGAGGCTCCATAAAATGCCAATTCTATAGCTTCCCTATACGAAATATGTTTTAGCAACTGTGTGTTGTTAAAATAGCGAGGATCTGCATTAAGTACTCCAGGGACATCTTTCCATATAGTGACACTTTCGGCATTCAAACAATAAGCAAAGATAGCTGCGGTATAATCACTTCCTTCTCGCCCCAAAGTTGTTGTGAAATTATTTTCAGATTCTGCGCCTAAAAACCCCTGTGTAATGGTAAGCCCTTTGGTATTTACGTTCTTGATGATATGTGCTTGGGTTTGTTGCCAATCTACTTTAGCATCTCTATAATAATCATTGGTCTTTATACATTGACGAGCATCCAACCAGCTATTATCCATTCCTACATCATTGAGATATGCAGAAACAATGGTAGTTGAAATAAGTTCTCCAAAGGACACTACTTGATCATACACAAAAGCATGGTTGGTCGATTTATTTCCATCGAGAAATTGACCTAAGTCAGAAAATAATTCGTTCACCTTACTGAATATAACATGGGACTCGTTTGTAAACAATTCCTTTAATATAGTATGGTGATATTCGTAAATCTCACTCTTAGAGCTTTTGTAGGACTCATCATCAGAAAAATAATTATGAACCATAGCTTCAAATGCATTGGTCATTTTACCCATGGCCGAAACCACAACAACGACGTCTTTTTCTCCTGTTTTTTTTAATACTGAAACTAAATTCTTAACTCCTTCTGCATCTTTAACCGATGCTCCACCAAATTTGAAAACTTTCATTAGCGATTCCCTCATTAGGGACAGTGTTAGTTGTTCGTTACAAAATTTTTAATTCCTTGTTCATCCATTTTCACTTGCCACCAGTCATCCATTACAGTAGCGCCACTGCGCTCATAAAATTTGATGGCTCCTTTATTCCATCCAAGGACCATCCAGTTAACCCGTTTCACTTTGTGCTCCAGTGCATACTTCATAACTTCTTTGAACAGTAAGTTCCCAACACCTTTTCCCCTCATTTCCTCCCTCACCATCAAATCTTCAAGATGTACGGTCTTACCTACCCAAGTAGAAAACCGAAAATAGATCAAAGCCATTCCCATAATCCCTTGTTCATTTTCTGCTACAAAACAAGTAAACATGGGGTTTTCTCCAAAGCCAGCTTCTTTCAGATCTACTTCCGAAACTTTTACAGCATCAGGTTCTTTTTCAAAAATTGCCAATTCTTGTATGAGCTCTAAAACAGCTCCCATATCCTCAGGAATTGCCTTACGTGTTTTAATGTTCATAACCCTTAAATTTTCCAAAGCAAATATCGGTTCAAATTTCTTAAAAATCCCGATATTTGGCTCAAATTCACAACAACCTACTCCATAATGTCACAAAAAAATAAGACCCTTGGTGAATTCATAATAGAAAACCAAGGTGAATTCAAATATTCTTCAGGTGAATTATCAAGGTTAATCAATTCTATTAGACTCGCTGCCAAAGTGGTAAACCACGAAGTAAACAAAGCTGGATTGGTTGACATTTTAGGAGCAGCCGGCGACACCAACATACAAGGTGAAGACCAGCAAAAACTAGATGTTTTTGCCAATGAAGCCTTCATTAAAACTTTAACCAACCGTGAAATCGTTTGTGGAATTGCCAGTGAGGAAGAAGATGATTTTATTACTATTGAAGGAAGAAATCAAAAAAACGACAATAAATATGTGGTTTTAATAGATCCGTTGGATGGTTCTTCCAATATTGATGTAAATGTATCTGTTGGAACCATTTTTTCCATCTACCGCCGGGTAACCCCAGAAGGAACTCCGGTAACTTTAGAGGATTTTCTTCAACCCGGAAAAAATCAAGTGGCAGCAGGATACATTATCTATGGTACTTCTACCATGATTGTGTATACTACTGGTCATGGAGTAAACGGATTTACCCTTAATCCGGCTATTGGGACTTACTACCTTTCGCACCCAAACATGAAATTCTCTGAAACGGGTAAGATTTACTCGGTAAACGAAGGAAATTATGTGCATTTCCCACAAGGAGTAAAAGATTATATCAAGTATTGCCAAGCAGAAGAAGGCGATCGACCTTATACTTCTAGATATATTGGATCTTTGGTAAGTGACTTTCATAGAAACATGATTAAGGGAGGTATTTATATTTACCCAAGTACAGCCAAAGACCCAAATGGTAAATTGCGACTTCTTTACGAGTGCAACCCCATGGCCTTTATAGCGGAACAGGCAGGAGCTAAAGCCAGTAATGGCTTTGAGCGAATAATGGACATACAGCCCACTGAACTACACCAGCGGGTTCCTTTCTTCTGTGGTAGTAAACAAATGGTTGAGAAAGCGGAGAGTTTTATGCAAAATGCATAAATACTGTTGCTTCCTAGGACATTGTTGTTTTTTTATTACTTTTATAAGAGTTAAAAGTTAGAAGACCCATCAATGGCCAAAAAAGACACATCCAAAGCTACTAATCCACCCCAGGACTCTTCTTCTAAGATAGAGGCAATTAAGAACCTCATCTTTGGCGAAAATATTGAACAATACGATAGTCAGTTCAATACGCTTAAAAAGGAGATAGACAGGCGCAAAGCAGAACTTGAAAATTACGTAGACGAAGTTCGTAACGAGCTCATGCAATCTATTGATTCCTTGAGCACAGACGTGAATATTCGTATCACAGATTTAGAGGACAACCTTCAGGCCAAAACGAATTCCTTAGCTGAAGAAAAACTGGATCGTAAAACTTTGGGGAAACTTCTCATCAATTTGGGTGAAAAAATAAGCTCTTAAAATAACGTCCTACCATGGTAGAGGAGGAAGAAGACAAGCTAAAATTGCTTCGTGAAATCTTGTTAATGGACGACAGGGAAGTTGCGAACGCAGTAACTAGACGTTTGGATAAAATCTCTGATACTATTGAGAAGCGAGAGAAGCTTTCCAAAAAAATTGACCCTATTCTAGAAGATCGATTGCAGGAGTTTGTTGAAAATATCCCAGCACGTTTAGGACCCGTAATCACAAAAACATTGCAACAACAAATTCAGAATTCCAAAAACGAAGTTGTTGAAGCTTTATACCCTATTATGGGTAAAATGATAAAGCGCTACGTTCAAAACGAAATTTCGAGACTTTCAGAAAACATCAACAAAAAAGTAAATAATACTTTCTCTGTTCAGGCTATAAAAAGAAAGCTACAAGCAAGATTTACAGGTGTAAAAGAAAGTGACTTAATCTTGAGTGAAGCCAATCCTCCTATTCTAAATGAAATATTCGTAATTGAAAAAGGATCTGGCATTCTCTTAGGAAATCATAGTAAAACCGAAACTTTAGATAAAGATATGGTTTCTGGAATGCTCACTGCCATTAAAAGCTTCGTAGAAGATGCTTTTTCGGCTGGAGCCCAAAACCTTGAAGCTATAGAATATGAACTGTACACCATTCATATTCAGAATTTCTATAGTTATTACATCGCTGCTGTAGTATCTGGAAATTATACACGTTCCTTTGAAAGTAAAATCGAGAATAAATTATTAACCCTTTCCAAAAAACTTTCCCCTAAGGTTTCCACTCTCACCAGAGAAGAAATCGATTCGTTTTTGTATGAATTTTTCAAAAAATGGAAATAACAAAAAAGATTGTCTTATTGGGACAGTTTGGCGTTGGAAAAACATCTATAGCACGAAGGTATTTATTGGATGTTTTTGATAATGATTATGTTCCAACTTTGGGGGTCCAAATCCGAAAACAGGTAATCGAATTACCTTCAGGCAGAAAGTTATCCATGATTATTTGGGACTTAGAAGGCTTCTCGTCGGTTTCAAGGACTCGAAGTTCTTATTTGCTAGGATCTCATGCTTTTGTTTATGTGTTCGACGTTACAAGACCTTACACCTATCAAAACATAGAAAACGACATCAAATTTATAAAGACAAAATATCCAAAAGTGATTTTAGAAATCATAGGAAACAAAATTGACATGGAAGATGAAAAAACCGTGGCCCCGTTATTAAAAGAACGAAATGTTTCTGTTACTGGATATGTTAGTGCAAAATCTGGAAAAGGCATTCAGGACCTATTCACAAGACTCACCCAAAAATTAGAGACATGAATCGGGAAAACACATTCTTTTCAAAGAAAATACAGGAGATCCATGCCAAACCTGGTGGGGAGATCTTTCTAAGCAGTGATACCATTTTCAAATTGAAAGAAGGTGAAAACTTATATTCACTACACCCCTTCTTTGAAAGTTTGAAGCATGAATTTGAAAAAGGAAGGATTATGGAAAACAGCTTAGCTTTTCCATGTGTTCAATTGGAAATCCATAAAAAAGAAGCTATTTGCGATATTACTATAAAAAGGGAACGTGATTTTCTAGCCATTTTGTTGTTCGATTATTCCCAACACTACGAGCACTTACATGAAGCAGCACAAGAAAAGAAAAGTGCCATGCTTCAGGAAAGAGAACATCAATTGAAACTGAAATACACTTCCGAAAAAGAAGCTTATTTGGATTTTATTAGAGAAAGGATAGACACTAAACTTATTTTTGAAATGGAACAGGTGGTTCGTAAAGTAGAGCAACTAAAACGTTCTTCTTTGGAGCCTGAACAGCGAGAGATTTTACAAGATATTGAAGAAATTATTGGAAGCTTCCATCTTAGAGCCATTCAAATAAGAGAAGGCTTGGATTTTGATTTTGACAATTAATAAAATCATATTGCCCTTTCTAACTATAAGGAATTAAATATATTTACAATTCATAACATTAAGTTTTGCATGGCCCAATCTAAAAAAATAGTACTCCTCGGCCATTTTGGTGTCGGTAAAACCAGTTTATTGCGTCGCTATGTGGATGATGCCTTTAACGAAGACTACCTTGTAACCGTAGGAGTACATGTAAAGAAGAAAGAAATTACCCTTGATAATGAAACGATCACGCTTATTATCTGGGATATTGAAGGTAATACCTCTATCGACAAAGCTCGACAATCATATCTATTAGGCACACATGGATTTGTATATGTTTTTGATATTACACGTCCTGAAACCTATGAAAATCTTGAAAGCGAATTTTCATATCTGAATGAAAATTTCCCAGATGTTCCTATAAGTTTGGCTGGTAATAAGGCTGATCTTTTTGACAGCGAATTCACCAAGTCCTTTTTTAAAGACCCACATTTCGAAAATTGCCATTTCACCAGTGCAAAAACAGGAGATACTGTCGATGCACTTTTTAGGGATATTGCGGCCAAAACATCATAACATGAGCTTAAATGATTTAAAATCTGAGTTTGCCCATAAAAAAATCCAGGTAATTGAGATTTCAAAAAAAGGAGATATTTTACATAGTGATCAAGCATTTTTTGATTTTCCAAAAGACGAATCCATAGGGAAACTACATCCCTTTCTGGAAGCCTTGCAATTGTTACTTCCCAATGTAGAAGAAAACACAACTTTTCCATGTGTCAATCTACAAATAGGCAAAGTTGCCAAAATTGTTGATATCGAATTAATCGATAAAAACGAAGGATTGTTTCTTATGCTTTTCGATTTTACCGAACACTATGAAGCTGCACATCCTCTGGTACAGGAAAAAAATGAAGCCTCTATTGCCAAGAATAAATTGGAGTTTGACAAACGCTTGTTAGAAGCCAAGGAAAATTTTAAAAATGGGTTTTTGTCCAATCTCAACCACGAGGTGAGAAACCCCTTAAACAGTATGTTGGGGTTTTTGGAACTCTTAGGAGAAACCAAGCTGGATTATGAACAGTATGAAACCTTAAAGGTGATTCAAAAAACTGGCGCCCATGTAAAAACCCTGATGGATGACATGCTGGATATTTCGAAAATAGAACGCGGTATCATCACTAAAAAACATGTGAATTTTCATTTAGGGTATATTCTGGCAAACATCCAGAATCATTATGACCTAAAGTATGGCAGCAAAAAAATAGAGTTTACCATTACCACCGAAGAACATATGCCCAAAACGTTCTTAGGGGATCCAATTCGGTTGAATCAAATTCTCTTCAATTTGTTGGAAAATGCATTTAGGAATACGGAAAAAGGGAAGATTTCATTGAATCTAACCAGTAAGGATATTGACAAAAAAACTACTCATGTTATCTTCGAAGTGAGTGATACGGGCAAAGGGATCCCTAACGAGGAACTGACAAAGGTATTCGACTCCTATTTTCAACTTAAACTCCGAAAAGAAAAACCTTTGGGAGAAGGCTTGGGTCTTAAAATTGTGAAAGATTTGGTAGCTCTTTTAGATGGCCAAATACAAGTGCAAAGTGAGCTTGAAAAAGGAACTACATTTATTTGTGAATTGCCCTTTGAAAAAAGAACTTCGAAACGTGAGAAAAAGACCGTAAAGAAAGGAACCGGAATTTTTCAAAGCAAGCGTATTTTAATTGTAGAAGACGACCCAACCGCTCAAATGCTTTTCATGAAAAGTTTCTTGAATAACGAAAAAGGGTATGTAATTGAAATTGCCAGCAATGCCGAGCACATGTTGTCATTTATGAATCGTAAAAAATACGATCTTATTATCTTAAAGAAAATACTTCCAGATGCCGATGTAAATGAACTTATGAAGGTTTTAAAAGAAGACGAAGAAATGCAAATTCCTATTCTCATGGCAAGTGGCAGCACACTCATTACAGAACAACAGGAGATGTTAGATGCTGGAGCCGATGCCTTTTTGGCGAAGCCCTACACAAAAAAAGAGCTCTTCAAAAATATTGAAAAGCTCCTCGAATAATTTTTTTTATTGCAGATTATTTCTTGTTTAACAGATATCTATAATCTTCAAGATCTAAACCACCATTAAAAATATCTATAGAACGTTTTATTAATTTAGTAGCCAATTCTTCGGTATATCCCAAACCAATAGCATATCGCTCCAATAGATCTCTTTCCTCATTATCTATTTCGTGATCTGCAAAGATCATTTTGAAAAGATCCAGCATTCTCTCCAATCGCTTATCAGCAGAATTGGGTGGATTGATAGGATATTTTGATGGGTTTTTCAGTATATCCGCATATTCACTTTCGCTTACATCTAATTTTCTTGCAAAACGCTGTAGTAGTCTTTCCTCTGCATCGTTAAGAGCCCCATCTACCGCTGCAATGTTTGCTATAGAAGCAAAATGCCCTAAGTTCCTTTTATGTTCCCCGCTTTCAAATAAATCTGTAAATGACATATTGTAATTTTAGACTGCAAATATAAAATTATTGTACCGTATTTCATTCGGAAAAAAGTATCAATTTCTCTATATTCTAAAAATCCTAGCACCAAAACTATACCTTTACTGTTACAGGAATGAGAAGAGCATTTACATCTAACAAACAACTTACCCAATTGGCAAGGGATCTAGGCATTAAAAATTGGCAACAACTCACCCAGTTTATTCAGAATTTACCTTACGGAAGGAACTCCAATCGCAATGATTTCTCACTTGTAATATCAGAATCTAAAGGAACATGCAGTAGTAAACATGCATTGCTAAAAGCCATTGCCTTGGAAAATAATTGGGAAGATATTCACTTGATTCTTGGCATGTATAAAATGTCTGAGGAAAATACACCAGGTATTGGGAGTGTTCTTGCTGAAACCCCTATTCCCTTTCTCCCAGAAGCCCATTGCTATTTAATGATCAATAGCGTCCGAAAAGACCTAACTTCTTCACAAGCTGATATTGCAAACATTGAAAATGATTTATTGAAAGAAGTTGAAATCTTACCACACCAAGTATCCGAATATAAAATAGCATACCACAAGGATTATTTAATGGACTGGATAGAAAAAGAAAACATCCCTTTGTCGTTTGATGATATTTGGGAGCTTCGAGAACAATGCATCTTTAACCTTTCTCAATAGCCAAAGCATTAAGAGAATTCAAAATTTGATCGCAGCAGTTTTTCCTATCTTTACCTAGACATTCATTTTAAAGAATCTAGCGTATACTTCATGATGCTAAAATCCCAAAAACACCTTTTCAACCTTCCAGAAAATCCTATTTACCTCAATGGTGCATACATGGGGCCGCAATTAAAATCGGTAGAACAGATTGGAATAGAAAATATGAAACGAAAATCACAGCCGTTTCAAATAACCCCTGAAGACTTTTTTTCAGGGAAAGAGGTTCTTAGATCCCAATTTGCAGAACTTATCACGGCTGAGGACTCAGATTGCATCGCCATCATTCCATCTGTATCTTATGGTATTGCCAATGCCTTGGCAAACATCCCATTTTATGAAGGAGACTCTATTGTGGTTCTTGAAGAACAATTCCCTAGTAATTTCTATGCTTGGAAAAATTTAGAAAAAGAAAAAGGTGTTACCGTTCATACCATTTCGGCTCCACAAATTGCCCAAGGAAGAGCTCAACAGTGGAACCAACGTATTTTAGATGCTATACAACCAAATACTAAGGTCGTAGCCCTTCCCCATATTCATTGGACAGACGGGACGTTGTTCAATTTGGAACAAATTCGCTCCAAGACAGACGAAATAGGGGCCTATCTCATTATAGATGGTACCCAAAGTGTTGGAGCCTTGCCATTTTCGGTTGCAAAAATACGACCAGATGCTCTAATTTGCGGGGGGTACAAATGGCTCTTAGGACCTTATTCTATAGGGGTTGCTTACTACGGCCCTCGTTTTCATGAAGGGAAACCTATTGAGGATAACTGGATGAACCATGCAGGTAGTGAAGATTTCAGGAATTTGGTGAACTATAATTACAACCTAAAACCCAAAGCCATTAGATATGATGTAGGAGAGTCGAGTAACTTTGTCCTCACACCTATGCTTGCCGAAAGTATTAGACAGTTGCTAGAATGGAATCCCGAAAATATTCAGGAATACTGCCAACACATCAATAGATTTCCTATAGATACATTAAGGAATGCTGGTTACTTTATTGAAGATTCAAGTTTTAGAGCGCAGCATCTATTTGGAATTTATCTACCTGATGTGGCCCAAATGCAGGCCATACAACAACGAATACAACAAGAAGGAATTTTTGTTTCTTACAGAGGTAATGCCATTCGGGTTTCCTGTCATTTGTATAATACACAGGCAGAACTAGAAAAGTTGGTTTCCTGTTTTATTTAAAGGTCGTCTCTATTATCTTTGCCCCGCAATGAGCAAAGCCCTGGTTCGATCGCTTTTTGAACAGTCTTCGGAAATCCGAAAACTAGGGGAAGCTATTGCCCAAAAAGAAAAACACATTCAGGTTTCGGGTTTGACCGGTTCTTCTCTTTCCCTGTCTATTGCTGACATTTACAAAAAATCTGAACTTCCTTTTCTGTTTATCCTGAATGATAAGGAAGAGGCTGCCTATCATTTAAACGATCTCGAAAACCTCTTGGGTGATCAAAATGTAATGTTTTACCCAGGAAGTTATCGAAGACCGTATCAAATAGAAGAAACGGACAACGCCAACGTCCTTCTTAGATCTGAAGTATTGAATAGGATTAACTCTCGGAAAAAACCAGCGCTCATTGTTACCTACCCTGAAGCTTTGTTTGAAAAGGTGGTTACCCGAAAGGAATTGGAACGGAATACCCTGAAGATTTCAGTAGCAGATGAACTCTCCATTGACTTTGTAAACGAAGTAATGTTCGAGTACCAATTTAAGCGTACTGATTTTGTAACTGAACCCGGTGAGTTTTCCGTTAGGGGTGGAATTTTGGATGTTTTCAGTTTTAGCAATGACGAACCCTACCGAATCGAGTTTTTTGGTGATGAAGTGGAAAGTATACGAACATTTGATGTGGAAACACAACTTTCTTTGGAAACCTTAAAAAAGGTCTCGATCATCCCCAATGTAGAAAACAAATTTTTGGATGAAAAAAGGGCTAGTTTCTTCAAATACATCGCAGCTAAAACTGTGATTGTACTTAAAAATGAAGAGCTTTTAAGCAGTAGTATTGAAAAGCTATTTCAAAAGGCAGTAACTGCCTATCATGATAATCAAGGAGAAGTAAAGGTAAGTCCCCCCGAAGATCTTTTTTGTACATCCGTGTTACTGAAGGAACAACTTTCGGAATTTACCTCTATCATACTAAATACCAAAAACAATACATCGCTACATAGCAATATTACATTTAATATAACCCCACAGCCATCTTTCAACAAACAGTTCAATCTGTTAATCGAAGATCTTAATTCGAATACCGATAAAGGATATCGTAATTATATCTTTTGTAGTAGCGAAGCTCAAGCAAAACGATTCCATGATATTTTTGAAGACGCAGATCAACATGTGAATGCTTTTGAAACAGTGGTTTTTCCATTATACCAAGGATTTATAGATCATGACCAGCAACATGTTTGCTATACCGATCATCAAATTTTTGAGCGCTACCATAAGTTTCATTTAAAAAACGGTTATGCCAAAAAGCAAGCCATTACCTTAAAAGAACTTACAAACTTAGAAGTGGGCGACTATGTTACCCATATTGATCATGGTATTGGGAAGTTCGGCGGGCTTCAGAAAATAGAAGTTGAAGGAAAAACTCAAGAAGCCATTAAACTGATTTACGGAGAACGAGATATCTTGTACCTAAGTATTCATTCCCTCCATAAAATCTCCAAATACAATGGAAAGGATGGCACCACTCCCAAGATTTACAAGTTAGGAAGTGCTGCCTGGAAGAAATTAAAGCAAAAGACCAAAAAGAGAGTTAAGGAGATTGCCTTCAATCTTATCGAATTGTATGCGAAACGACGTTTGCAAAAAGGTTTTAAATATGATCCGGATAGTTATCTTCAGCACGAATTAGAATCATCATTCATCTATGAGGATACTCCTGATCAAATTTCATCTACAGCAGATGTAAAAAGAGATATGGAAAGTGAACGTCCTATGGATCGTTTGGTCTGTGGAGATGTTGGTTTCGGGAAAACCGAAGTTGCAATCAGAGCCGCCTTTAAAGCGGTAGATAATGGAAAACAGGTTGCTATACTTGTGCCCACTACTATTTTGGCTTTCCAACACTTTAAAACATTTAGTGAACGGCTTAAGGAAATGCCTGTAAATGTAGATTACCTCAACCGTTTCCGATCTACCAAACAGCGCCGTGAAGTATTGGAGAACCTGAAAAATGGCAGGTTAGATATCGTTATAGGTACCCATCAATTGGTTAATAAGTCTGTAGAGTTTAAAGACCTAGGACTGCTTATTATAGATGAGGAACAAAAATTTGGGGTAGCAGTTAAGGATAAACTGAAAACAATCAAGGAAAACGTAGATACCCTGACACTTACAGCAACTCCCATTCCACGAACACTGCAGTTTAGTTTAATGGCTGCACGAGATCTTAGTGTGATCAATACACCGCCTCCTAACCGCTATCCGGTAGAGACCCAAGTAGTTCGTTTTGGCGAAGAGGTCATTAGAGACGCTATTCGGTACGAAATCTCAAGAGGGGGACAAGTTTATTTTGTGCACAATAGGATTGAAAACATCAAAGAAGTTGCGGGGATGATACAGCGTCTATTACCAGATGCCAAAATTGGAATTGGACACGGACAAATGGAGGGTAAAAAACTGGAATCACTCATGTTAAGTTTTATGAACAATGAGTTCGATGTTTTGGTCTCTACAACTATTATTGAAAGTGGTTTGGACGTACCCAACGCCAACACTATTTTCATTAACAACGCCAACAACTTTGGTTTAAGTGATCTTCACCAAATGCGGGGCCGTGTGGGTAGGAGTAACAAAAAAGCTTTCTGTTTCTTCATTACCCCTCCTTACTCTGCGATGACTGATGATGCCCGAAAACGAATCACGGCATTGGAGCAATTTACCGAATTGGGTAGTGGTTTTAATATCGCAATGAAGGATTTGGAAATTCGTGGAGCTGGAGATCTTTTAGGAGGAGAACAAAGTGGATTCATTAATGAAATAGGTTTTGAAACCTACCAGAAAATACTTTCTGAAGCCATTGAGGAACTCAAGGAGAAAGAATTCAAGGATCTTTATGCTGGAACCGAACACGAGAAGAGAAATTTCCTGAAAGAAACCACATTAGATACGGATTTTGAATTGTTGTTCCCTGATGATTATGTGAACAACATCTCTGAAAGGCTGAATTTGTATAACAGACTAGGTGAGCTGAAGGAAGAAAAGGAATTACAACAGTACGAAAAAGATCTTATTGACCGTTTTGGCTCCCTTCCAGAGTCTGTTATAGATCTATTGAATAGCGTTCGAATAAAATGGATTGCCATCACAATGGGATTGGAGCGAGTGGTTATGAAAAAAGGAAGGTTTGTTGGCTATTTTATTAGTGATCAACAAAGTGATTTTTATCAAACAGATACCTTTGGGAAGGTCTTGGATTTTGTTCAGAAGCATCCACAGACTGTGAAAATGAAGGAAAAACAAACCCGAAATGGGCTTCGATTATTATTAACGATAGAAAATGTTTCAAAAATTGAAAACATCTTAGATCTTTTGAAACGTTTTTTGGCATAACGATTGTTTATAGTTTTCTATATTTACGAACATGATGAAGAAAATATTACTCGCATTACTTTTAATACCCACACTCACTTTAGCACAACATAGCATTTCTGGAAGTTTTTCACCACCAGATCAATTTTCATGGTGCATTTTATATAAAGTGAATTCTGACAATTACAAATATGTGACTGATGGAAAGATTACTGAGGGGAAATTTACATTAACACTAGACTCAACGGTAACCAAAGGTGTCTACAAACTCGTTTATGGGATTCCGCAGGAAGAGCAAAATTTTGACATCATTTATAATGGTGCCGAGGATATAGAGCTAGCTTTTTCAAAAACAGATGGACTCTCTTTCAATACTTCCAAAGAAAATAGGGTTTATCAAGATCTTACGATGGAACATTTTCTGCTAGATAAAGACATTGCAAATGCCTATACATCTGACCCAGTAGATAAAGAAAAAATTGAAGGGCTTTTTCAAAAAAAATCACAATTGCAAAAAGCCAGTGAAGATTCTCTTAAAGGATCTTTTTCTGAAATATTTGTGTTAGCATCCCGTGAGTATATCCCAACTGCTTTTGAACCTATGGAAACCTACCGAGAGAAGAAACGCGTTGAGTTCTTTAAATACGTAGATCCCAATAATCCAGTACTGCAAAATTCCAGTTTCCTTCTAGATTCCTTTATTAGATACATTAGCTCCTTTTCTCTAACAAGTGAAATCGCTTCTTATCGTGAGCTGGATACAATTATAGATTTGGTGCAAAATAGCGATCTTGTTTTTCAGAAAAACATCCTGTACCAACTATGGGGAAGACTTGTTATTGAAGATATGCCAAGAAGTGCCAACTATCTTTCTGAGAAATACTTGATTCAACTTTGCAATACCTTAGAGGAAAAAGAGATTTCAAAAAAACTGGAAGACTATAAAAATACCTCGATCGGGTCTTTGGTGCCAAATTTTACTTGGGAGACAGAGGAAAACAACAAAGTAGAAGTTCAGAACCTTCACAACTACGATGTTGCAGAAAACTACATTCTAATATTTTGGAGCAGTACCTGTTCCCATTGTTTAAAAGAGCTTCCCAAACTACAGCGGTTTGTACAAAGCTTAGACCAAAAGGAATATAAGGTAATCGCTATAGGAATGGAAGACAATAAATACGATTGGAAAAATGAAACGCTTCGCTACCCAGAATTTCAACATATTCTAGGACTTGGAAAGTGGGAAAATGAAATAGCAACTGCATACAGTGTTTCAAGAACACCTACTTTTTTCTTATTGAACAAAGACAAAATCTTAACAGCAAAGCCCTCAGGATTACCAGAACTTATTGAAATTATTGCTCCGGAAAAGGCTGAAAAATAACGGACTTGTGTATAAAACATAGCTAGTAAGTGTTAAATTGGAAAGGCTATGATTATTTGTAAAGACTTCCAAACTTTTAATTTGGTTGTGTGTTAATCCGAAAATGTAATGTCATTTTGCTCGCTACTATTTCATAGACCTTGTTGTACACTGGGCTTTCTTCTTGCAAATGCTAAAATCAGTCCGATGATAATAAAGGGGACGCTTAAAATTTGTCCCATATTAATGGTCATTCCATTTTCAAATCCAACTTGATTTTCTTTAAAGAATTCAATTATAAACCTTGCTGAAAAAATCAAAACTATGCACACTCCGAAAATTAGTCCGTTATGTTTTTTCTCAATTTTACTTTTATAAATATACATTAGAATAGCAGATATCAATAAGTATGATAATGCCTCATATAATTGAGTAGGATGTCTTGGAATTAAATCATCTCTTTGAAAAACTACACCCCAATTTCCATTTGTTGGTTTTCCATAAATTTCAGAATTCATAAAGTTTCCAAATCTAATAAAGGCTCCAACTATTGGTGCCACAATAGCAATTCTGTCTATTAACCACAAAAAATTTGTTTTGTGGTTTTTACAATAAAGTCCTAATGCAATTAAAACACCAAGTGTCCCTCCATGACTTGCCAATCCTTGAAATCCAATAAACTTATATGATTCTCCTATTTTTTTAATAGGTAATAAAATTTCAATTGGATTTTGAAAATAATATGATGGTTCATAAAAGAAACAATGTCCAAGTCTAGCTCCTAAAACTATTCCAATAATGATATATATAAATAGTTTATCTAGTCTCTCAATAGGTATATTTTCTTTTATAAATATTTTTTTTCCAAATTGAAGAGCTATAATAATGCCTGTAACAAAAAACAACCCATAATATTTTAAAGGAAAGGTGTCAGTTATCCAAAATATTTCGGGCTCAACGTTCCAATTTATTATTCCATCTCCCATATTTATTATGCAGTTTTTTGCCTTGTGTACAACTGTTGTACTTAATAGCAAACACACCAAATCCATTCTAATTGAAAACAAGATAAGGACAATCTCCCAATGAGCTTGATTATCGAAATGACCAACTATCCAAGCCAAAACAGCATTGCCTCCTTCTTACGTTCTTTCAGCAACCGTAAGGAAGACGTCAGTAATACTCCTTGGGAGTGTCCAGTAATTATCAAAGAAGTAAACTTGCACACTTTGAAGGGAACACATAATTATGTACAAGTTTACCTACTTATAAAGATGTATTTATTTTTTAATCATTCTCTTGGTCAAGCTATTGCTGCCATCTGAGATTTTTACAAAATAAACTCCTGAAACGAGGTTCGATATATTCATTGCTTCAGATATCTCATTGCCAACTGAGGTAATAGACATTGTTGACAATAATTGTCCCGCAACATTATACAATTCCACCTTATAGCTTCCCTCTGTAAGGGTTCCTGTTAAAAACAAATTATCTTGGGCAGGATTAGGTGACAATCTCAAATTACTGTTTAATAATTCAGATTCTCCAACCCCTAGAATAACATCTGTAATAATTCTTAGGTTTTTAGGCCCAAAATCCGTGATGTACAGTGTATTATTAGCATTATCAAAAAGAATTCCATTGGGAATATTGAAGGTAGCTACTGATATATCTCCATCTGCACCGCCAGCTACACTTCCTGCAAAAAGTGTATAATCATCAACCTCATCTGGATTCACATGATATATTTTATGGCTCCCCATGGTAGTTCCCCATATTTTCCCTTGCCCATAAGTAATAAACCCTAAGTTAGGGAGAGAACCTCCATCTGTAGGCAGTTGGGCAATATATTCTAAATCTCCATTGGAAAGTACCCTGTAAATTTCACGATCGTTATAGTTACCTACATACAACACTCCATTTTCGTCATATGCCAATCCTACGGGGCCATTTAATTCACTTGCGTCAGATATCAAGGTAATAGTTCCATCGGGCTCTAGTCTATTAATGGTATTTCCTGTATAACGGGTAAAGATCATATCATCACTATCGGGTGATTTTATAATTCCAGAAGGATGTGATGTTACAGGAAAGGACTCCAATTCATTCCCGTCTATATCGTATTTGTAAATCGTGTTCCCTTGTCCGTCACATACATAAAGTTCATCATTGGAGTTAAACGCTAATCCATTAGGGGTATTCAATCCTGTGACGAAAGAAAACATATCTCCTGAAGGGGTGAATTTAAATACCGTATCACCCACATAATTGGATGCATAAATATTGCCATTGCTATCCAGTGCTATGGCATCATCTGGAGTCCCCTCAGTAATCGTGGTGACGGTTTGTGCATTGACCCATAGGGAAGCCAATGTTAAAATACATAGTGTAATTGTTTTTAATCTCATAATACTGAAAGTTTAATATTTAAGGCAAACCTACTTTCAGAAATGATTAAAATCGACCGACTGGTCACAGGAAGACGTAAAGGTTAAGCCGCCCGATGTTTCTTTATGTAATTACTGGGCGTATCCTGCATGGTAAGTTTAAATGCTTTATTGAAAGTAGACTTGGATTTAAAGCCTACATCAAGGGAAAGTGCTAGAATGGTATGTTGTAAATGTTCCTGGTTTTCAACTTTCTTTAAGAACTCTTCCACCCTATGCTTATTTATAAAATCATAAAAGGTGGTTTTATATATATTATTGAGTAACCAAGAAAGGTTATTGCTCGATGTATTCAACTTCTTCGAAACATCCACCAGTGTTAGGTCACTTTCCATATAGAGTTTTTCTTGAGTCATGAGTTGGTTCAATTTCTCCTTAAGGAAGGTCGATTCCATTTCAGTAAGCCGTTTTTTCTGGGTCTTGGGTTCCTTCTCCGGCATTACTCTAAACAAGTCCGGTTGTTTTAAACTGTAATATCCAATCACGAAAATGAACACAGGAATCAAGGCCCAAACAAGGTCATAGGTAATTATGTTTGAAGGGCGATCGAATAGGGAACTGTTCACATAACTCAGGGTCCACATTGTAAGAATCGCACTAATAGCTATTAGAAAATAGGTAAGGTAATTCGCCGGGTTTTGATCAAACGAAAAACTTTGTTTGGAAGCTCTTTTGAATTTCTTTAGCAACCAAAATGATCCTATGAGATAAACGAAATTGCTAACGATAGCTGTTATTAGTACTATATTTACCATTAGCTTGAGTTTTCCTTCTATAAATGCCGTGTAATATGTATCTGGATTAAAGACAACAAACAATGTAAGCGTTAACATAATGAAAAGTAAAGCAGGAAGAAAGTGCCACTTAGAGAATTTCTGTAGTTCTTTATTTTGGAAGAGCAATCGTTTGGTGTACAAATAGACCAATGGTCCGAAAAGGTACAAGGGGACATCGAAAATCCAGGTATAAAAAAATATGGGTTTGGTTAAAAAACGAACCATTAAGAACCTTCCTATTAACATATAGGTAGCAATCCCTATAAGAAGTGCCAAGATGGAATTTGCCCTTTTATTAGCCTGCGGAATTCGCAAAATGGTAAGCATCAAGAATAATCCTTGGCTAATTCCGATTAGGATGATGACATCAATCAACTCAAACATGAGGAGTGTATAATTGTGTATTGTAAAAGTAGTAGTTTCAGAGAAACTCAACGTACGGTTGGGTACAAACGTACGCCATAAACATAAATCAAGATGCTTTTTAACAAAGATTTAGAAATGATAGAAGGCGTCCCGAAAATGTTCTATTTTCTCTGTGGTTTTATTTTTGAGAACCGCAATAATATCAAATCGAACTTCTTTGTCCAGGTTTTTGGAGATCATATATTCATTGGCTGCCTTTACCAATAATTTAATCTTTCCTTGTGTCACAAAATCCTGTGGATTTCCAAATACGGTACTATTTCGGGTTTTCACTTCTACCACCACAATGGAATCCCCATTTTCTGCAATAATGTCAATTTCTGCCTTGTCATATCTAAAATTACGTTCTAATATGGTGTAATTTTCTTTCAATAAAAATTGAACTGCCAATTCCTCTCCTATTTTTCCAAGTTCATTGTGATATGCCATTACTACTCCATCTAAAATTTAACCGTGACATCGGGATGGTTAATCTCCAATACAACTTCTCTACCCAAAATCAATGCTCTGTTATCCTGAATATGACCTGCAGGAAAACCAAAACATACTGGAAAATCATATGTTCTAATGGCATCCCATACAATTTCTTCCGCCTTTTTACCAAAAGGAATAGTATTGTCTTTCATATCGCTCATTCCCCCAACAATGAGCCCTTTAAGTCCTTTCAATTTCCCATTGCGCTTTAAATTTTGCATCATCCTATCAATATGGTACAGCATCTCATCAAGGTCTTCAATGAAAAGAATTTTTCCTTCGGTATCTATATCGGAAGGGCTTCCCAGTAAAGAATACAATAAAGACAAATTACCTCCTATAAGTGGTCCATTTACTCTCCCTTTTCTGTGCAACTTAATGTTAGACTGATATTCAATCTCATATGTCTCACCAAAAAGTGCTTTGTAAATTCCTTTTCTAGTAGCTTCGGTTTTGGTATCAATCTCAATAGCCATATTGGCATGCAATGTTTCTATACCCAATTTATGTACATGACTATGAATCACAGTAACGTCGCTATATCCAACAATCCATTTAGGATACTTTCTGAAATTTGAAAAATCCAATACATCAATCAAACGAACAGTTCCATATCCACCTCGGGCACACCAAATAGCATGTACAGATGAGTCATCAATCATTTCTTGAAAATCCTGAGCCCTTAAGGCATCATTCCCTGCATATTGATTATCATCAACTCCTATAGTCTTGCCCAGTTTATAGTTTAATCCCCATTCGGATAGTAATTTTATCAACGGAGAAAGTTCTAATTCTGAAATTTTTCTGGCTGTTGAAACAATACCAATTGCATTTCCTTTTCTTAAAAATGGAGGCGTAACCATAGTATTAAATATTCGTCCTATTTTAAAATTAAAATTAAACCTTTTCGTTAAAAAAAAGTCTCAATTGTGATAAAAGGCTACTATTCAGTATATTTAAACACTTATACCCCGAAAAAATATTGCCTATGGAAATTGCTACAAACCCCTCATGCAATACTGCCACACTTTCCCCATATGTTCCAGATTCGGGAAATCCATGGAATACGTCCAAGATAAAACACGCTTTTAGAAGAATAGGCTATGGTGCCTACCCTACCCGTGTAGATGATTCCCTACCCTTAACACCTGGTGAGTTTATAGACAACCTAGTAGATACAGCTTATAACCTTCCTCCAGCTGCGGCTCCGCCTTGGGGTTATTGGGCTGTAAGTGACTTTAGTGATTTCGATACTGAAAATGAACAATACATTTACGATTGGCGGTTGGCTTCTGGAAATCATATTATTTCTGAAGACCTTAGAGGACGTATGACCTTATTTTGGATGAGTCATTTTGTGACAGAACTCGAAAATATTTTCTACGCACCTTATATGTTTCAATATTATAACTTAATGCAAACTCATGCATTAGGTAACTTTAAGGAATTTGTAAGAAATGTAGGTGTCGACAACAATATGTTGTTATACCTAAATGGTTTTGAAAATACCGATGTTAACCCTAATGAAAATTACGCCCGAGAGTTGTTTGAACTCTTTACTATGGGAGAAGGAAATGGTTATGATCAAGATGACATTATTAATGCTTCTAGAGCCCTAACCGGTTACAATCACTGGGACGAGGTTGGTAGCGACATCTATTTTGATAATAGCACTTTTGATGGTGGCGAAAAGAACATTTTTGGTCAAATTGGAAATTGGGGATATGACAACCTTATTGATATCCTTTTTGAACAACGCCCCAATGAAATTGCAACTTTTATCTGTACCAAGCTTTATAAATATTTTGTAAGCCCATCGGTAGATGAGGTGATAGAGTTGGAGATTATTGCTCCCCTCGCACAAGAACTGATTGACAATAATTTTGAATTGGTTCCTATGCTCAAATTACTTTTCAAAAGCGAGCATTTTTTCGATGATAGAGCATTGGGCGTTGTCATAAAAAGCCCCATCGATGTCATCTTTACCTATGCCAATGACGCTAACTTTTTCTATGGAGGTGATATTATGGATGCCTTCCTGTATTATGCAGGGCTCATGGGGCAAGAAATTTATGACCCTCCCGATGTTTCGGGCTGGCAACGAGACGAAACCTGGATTAATGGCTCTACCCTTAGTGGAAGATGGCAGCTAATGGAGTTTTACCTCTATTATCTATACAATAACGGTTTTGAATTCACACTCGTAGATATTGTAAGGGAACTTTCTAATGATAGTAATGACCCTGAATTCATTACGCAAGTAGTTGTAGATCATTTGGTAAGTAAACCATTACACACTGCTTCAGATTACGTTATTGCAACAGATATTTTTAAGTGGGAAATCCCTCAGAATTATTATGATGATGGTACGTGGAACCTAAATTGGTCAACGGCACCCTTTCAGTGCCTTTTGCTTTTGGTTCACATAGCAAGGATGCCCGAATTTCAACTTAAATAGCCTACAATTATGTGTGACTCTCACAATATCCCTAAGAAAAAAGCTAAAGTAGCTGAAGAAAAATATGTTCACGATCAGGAACACAGCAAGTGGAACCGACGTTCCTTTATACAGGCATTGGGACTGGCTGGTGCAGGAAGTATGGTTTTGGGAAGTTCTAACATTACCGCTGCCAAACCCTCACCATTAGCGGTAGCATTAGCCGAAAATGACAATGATCGCATCTTAGTCATTGTGCGCCTCAAAGGAGGAAATGATGGGTTAAATACCATTGTGCCAGTTTATGATTACGATGTCTATGCCAATTTACGCCCTACCATTAAGCACCAACAAAGTGATCTTACCATGTTGAATGCAGATTTTGGTATTCCAAATTATATGAATTCCTTGGAGCCTATGTGGGGAGATGGAAAAATGAAGGTAGTGCACGGTGTAGGATATCCAGATCAGAACCTCTCCCACTTTCGAAGTTCAGACATTTGGGCCTCCGCAGACGAAATAAACTTTGAACCTACCGGATGGTGGGGACGTTATTTCGAAGACCTCTATCCAGATTATATTATAAATCCACCAGAGGTTCCCCCTGCTATGCAGATTGGAAGTATTGGAAATCTTGTTTTTGAAGGAAATGAAACCAATTATGCCTTTACGGTTGCAAATCCAGATCAGCTAGCAAACATTGCAGAAAACGGAACTGTACATGATGTTCTGAATTTACCAGATTGTGTGTATGGAGACAAATTGCTCTTTATGCGCGCCACAACCAATACCACCTTTTTCTATGCAGATATTATAAATCAGGCCTATATGGCTTCCAACAATGATGTGGAATATGAAGATGCCGAACTGGCAAATCAGTTAGCCATTGTAGCCCGTATGATAAAAGGTAATTTGGGAACCAAGGTATATATGGTCACCTTAAATGGTTTTGACACGCATGCCAACCAAGTAGAAGACCACCAGACATTACTTGAAGACCTTTCTAATTCCATGAAGCTCTTTTTTGATGATCTAGCTGCAACAGGTATGGATAATAATGTCTTGGCTATGACTATTTCCGAATTTGGACGCCGTCCTTACGAAAATGGAAGTAATGGAACTGACCATGGAGCGGCCTCTCCAGTACTTCTCTTTGGCCCTGGACTAGAAGGTAATGGTTTTGTAAATCAACACCCAGATTTAAGTACTTGGGACCCAGCAGATAATTTAATCCCCTCTACAGACTTTAGAGATGTTTATACCAGTGTTTTGACAAATTGGTTCTGCTTAGACCCTTCTGTCTTAGATTTAATCTTACTAGGACAAACCTATGAAAATTTGGATCTTGGGTTCAATTGTGACATTCTGGGAGGAAACGATTTCAGCAATGTGACCCGTATGGTTCATCGACCTACGTATACCAATAACCGAACTTTTATAGAATTAAATATGCCTATAACGGCACACGTAGATATACGATTGTTCGATATTACCGGAAAAGAAGTGGCAAAGTTGAAAAATGAAATGCTCTTTGCTGGTCAACATAAAATAGATGTAAAAGCTACTACCAATAGCCGACTTAATTTTGGCCAGTATATTTATAGAATTACAACAGGTGGACAACATTACAGCAAGTCCATTCTCATACAATAATCTGAAAACAACCATAAATCGCGAAGCTCCCTAAAACAGGGAGCTTTTGGTTTTTAATGGTTTTCCTGAGCGATAAAATCCTTACTTTTGCTTTTTCAAAATCTAATGATGAATCAAGAGCCAAAACGGTATACCATTACAGCAGCACTACCTTATACAAATGGACCTGTGCATATTGGACATTTAGCGGGAGTATATGTTCCGGCTGATATCTACGCACGTTATCAAAGACTTCAGGGAAAGGATGTTGCTTTTGTTTGCGGAAGTGATGAACATGGTGTACCCATTACCTTAAAAGCCAAAAAAGAGGGAATCACCCCTCAAGAGGTAGTGGATAAATATCATGAAATTATCAAAAAGTCATTTTTGGATTTTGGAATCACTTTCGATAATTACTCACGCACTTCTGCCAAAATTCATCATGAAACAGCATCGCAATTTTTCAAAAAACTGTATGATGATGGAAAATTTATAGAAGAGGTTACCGAACAGTTGTATGATGAAGAGGCACAACAATTCCTAGCAGATCGTTTTGTTATTGGAACTTGTCCAAAATGTGGGAATGAAGAAAGTTATGGAGACCAATGTGAAAACTGCGGAACATCTCATAATGCTGTAGACCTAATCAATCCAAAAAGTGCTATTTCTGGAAGCAAACCTGTTATGAAAGAAACCAAACATTGGTTTTTACCATTAAACGAATACCAAGATTGGTTGGGTGAATGGATTTTGAAAGGTCATAAAAAGGATTGGAAAACCAATGTATACGGCCAGTGCAAGTCATGGATTGATGATGGCCTTCAGCCCCGTGCTGTAACTCGTGATCTGGACTGGGGAATCCCAGTTCCTGTAGATGGAGCAGATGGAAAAGTATTATATGTTTGGTTTGATGCCCCAATTGGATACATTTCTGCCACTAAAGAATGGGCAGATCGTGAAGGGAAAAATTGGGAACCCTATTGGAAAAATGACGACACCAAACTCCTTCATTTTATTGGAAAAGACAATATTGTATTTCACTGTATTATCTTTCCCAGTATGCTAAAAGCAGAGGGAAGCTATGTATTGCCTGAAAATGTTCCGGCCAACGAATTCCTCAATTTAGAAGGCAATAAAATCTCTACCAGCAAAAACTGGGCGGTTTGGTTACACGAATATCTACAGGATTTCCCCAATCAACAGGATGTCCTTCGGTATGTTCTTACGGCCAATGCCCCTGAAAGTAAAGACAATGATTTTACATGGTCCGATTTTCAACAACGAAACAATAGTGAATTGGTTGCTATTTTTGGAAACTTTATAAATCGAGTGGCCGTACTTACCCATAAGTATTACCAAGGAGAAATACCGCAACCAGGAATTTTTTCAGAAGTTGACGAACAAACTCTTAAGGAACTACAAGCATATCCAGCTATAATTTCGAGTTCTTTAGAACGCTATCGTTTTCGGGAAGCACAACAGGAACTCATGAATGTTGCCCGATTAGGAAACAAGTACCTTGCGGACGAAGAACCCTGGAAATCTATCAAAACAGATCCAGAACGCACCCAAACGGTTATGTATGTGGCCATTCAAATTGCTAGTGCCCTTGCTATATTAAGCGAACCCTTTTTACCACATACTTCAGAGAAATTAAAACGAATTTTACAACATTCAGAAGTAGACCATGTTCTTGATTGGTCTAGGGTTTCTGAAGATAGTAACCTATTACCCTCTGGCCACATTATTGGTAAAAGTGAATTGCTTTTCAGTAAAATTGAAGACACTCAAATTCAACAACAATTGGATAAATTAGAAGCAAGCAAAGCTGCCAATGAAGCTGCAGCCAAAGAAGTCACCCCTCAAAAGGAGACCATTCAGTTCGACGATTTCACCAAACTCGATATGCGGGTGGGAACTATTTTGGAAGCCGAAAAAATGCCCAAGACCAAGAAACTTATGGTCTTGAAAGTAGATACCGGCATCGATGTTCGCACCATAGTTTCAGGAATTGCCGAAAGCTTTTCTCCAGAGGAAATCATCGGTAAAAAAGTAACCGTATTGGTCAATTTAGCACCAAGACCCTTACGTGGGGTAGAAAGCCAGGGGATGATTTTAATGACCGAAACACCTGAAGGAAAATTGGTCTTTGTAAACCCAGATGAAGATGGGGCAGACAACGGAGCAACTATTAATTAAGAAGTGCTTAAGATAGCGTACCACCCTATTTTTAAACACAACCTACCGTTAGGACATCGATTCCCTATGTCCAAATACGAACTCCTACATCAACAATTATTATTAGAAGGTACTTGTACAGAAGAAAATTTCTTTGTCCCAAGTCCTGTAGAATATGAACACATTGAAGCTGTTCATACCTCAACCTATATTTCCTCCTTACGAAATTTAGAGCTTGATAAGAAAGCCATTCGGAAACTTGGATTCCCATTATCCCAAAAACTGGTTGAACGTGAAGAATATATTACTCAAGGCACGGTAGAAGGTTCAGATTATGCATTGAAACACAACATTGCCATGAACATTGCTGGGGGGACTCACCACGCCTATACCGATCACGGAGAAGCTTTTTGCTTATTTAACGATCAAGCCATTGGTGCAATGTATTTATTGAACCATCGTGAAGTTGAAAAGATTTTAATAGTCGATCTGGATGTACATCAAGGAAATGGTACCGCAGAAATCTTTGAAAAAGAACCAAGGGTCTTTACGTTTTCTATGCACGGAGGCAAAAACTATCCTTTCAGAAAAGAAACTAGCGATTTGGATATTGACCTGGAAGATGGCACAAATGACGAGCAATACCTTAAAACACTTAAAGAAATTCTACCCAAGCTTATAGAATCTGAAAAACCAGACTTCATTTTCTATTTAAGTGGTGTGGATATTCTGGAAACAGATAAGTTGGGAAGACTAGGATGTAGTCTAGAAGGTTGCAAGGAACGTGACCGATTTGTACTTCAAGCTTGTAAAGATGCCCATATTCCAGTCCAAATAAGTATGGGTGGTGGCTATTCACCAGATATTAAAACCATTATTGAAGCACATGCCAACACATACCGTGTGGCTCAGGAAATCTTCTTCTAATTATAAATTCTGAATAAAGGACTTCAAGGACTGCCCTTTAGGGATCTCCATTTTCTTTCGCAAGTTGTATCTATAATTATCCACACTAGCAGGACTAATATTTAATTGAACGCCAATCTGTTTGGAAGTTTGTCCCAATCTGAGCATGATGGCTACTTTTTTCTCTTTGGCCGAAAGGTTGGGATATAGTTGTTCAATTTTAGCTCCAAAAGAATCTGTAGTCTCATCAATGTGTTGATACAATTGCACTTTTTCTTTGTTCTGTTCTATATCACTATTTATAAAGTGCAGTGCATCGTTTACCATTTCCCGATACGTTTCGTGAGTTACTTTAATACCTCGCAATTTGGATTTTATCTTTTCCAGTAACTCGTTCTTTTCAGAAATGTGAATGGCGAATTCGGTAATTTGTTTGTTTTTAAATCGCATCTCAGTATCCAAGGCTGCTTTTTTCAACTTCAATACTTCTTCGTTGGACTTTAAGGCTGCTCTTTTAGTAGTATTGAGTTTACGCTCCCTGAAGAATAGAAATATGGAGAAAAGAATCATCATTATAGCAATACCTACAATAAAAAATTGGCGGGTTTTAAAGCTCTTCTTTTCGGTATTTGCCAATTGTAAGCGGGTTTCGGTATTTTCAAGTTCTGCTACTACTTGATTATAGTTCTGCTCTACCCGAAGTATATTCAATTTATCATTCTGAATCTGTTGTTGCAATGTATCCCTTAGTGCCGTATATTTCTCGTAATAGCGCAATCCATTTTCAAAATCCCCTCTCTTTTTAAAAAGATGGAACAATTCAGAATACACATCCATTTCGGACTGTTTGAATTTTTTGAGATCTTCACTTTTCAGGGTTTCCTGCAAAATGGCAATTCCATCAGAAATGTTGTTTTCCTTTTCAAGTATTTTAGATTCCAGAAGGGCGATATTGGTTTCAAAATTGGGAATGACCCATTCTGAGGTATACATTTTTGCCGAATCCAGATAGGCCTTCGATTTTTCCAGTTCGAGTGTAGAATTATGTACATATACCAAATCGGTATAAGCTGTAATACGAGAATAAGGGTCTTCCAATTCCTTGCTTAACTCTAAAGATTTCTTGAATTCCTCCTTTGCTTTTTGGTATATGCCCTGACTCCGATAAAGAAATCCCCTATTACTCGCCACACTATGTTGACCTTCTCTATTTCCCGTAGTCTCAAATCCTGTATAGGCACTATCCAAATGCTTTTCAGCTAATGTGTATTCCCCTGTTGAAATGTAAATTAAGCCCAACATATTATGATTCTCAGCTACATAGTATTCGCTTTCGGCTTCCTTTGCTTTTTCTAATGCTATGTGAGCATATTTGGAGGCGGTATCATAAGATTCTGTATTAAAGTATACTACTGCGAGATCATTATAGTTTTCAACTAAGTATTCTTGAGTCTCATCATTCTTATTTGCTTTTTCAAGAAAACTATTGGCCAAAAGAATATTCTCCAGTGCCAAATCCATCTTTTCATAATTATTATAAACGATTCCGGCAATGCTATATGCCCATCCCATATTCGCAAAATATTTGGGACTCGTTTTTTGGGCATACATAAACGTACTATCTATATAGGTAAGGGCAGAATCATAATCATCAATATAGATTCCCACCAAACTTAGTTTTACATAAGACTTTGCAATCTTTAAACTATCATTACGAAGTCTAGAAAGACCCAGTGCACTCTTGAGGTAATAATAAGCACTATCATTTTCCTCTCCATAATATAATTCTCCCAACTCATGTAACGTATTTACTTTGTCGGCATCAGAAAGTTCATTATCATTGAGTTGAAATTTCAGGTTTTTTTTAGATTGCGCAATCTCAAGACTATCCGTCTCTTGTGAGTTTCCCGAAAAAAAACTCAAAAACACAAATACGCACAAAATAGATTTTCTCATAACTTCTAATAAAAACACTCAAAATTAACCCGTAATCTCATAAAACCACTACAAATAATATCATATTTTTCTCACAAGGACTCACAAATGTTATAATAAGGGCTACTTTTACACCGTTGATTAGTAGATAGATTTTTTATAGTACACTTAACCTACAACCTGCCTACTTTATTAATTGCTATGAAATGAACCGCTGAAAGCTGCAACGACTTTCGGCGGTTTTTATTTAAAAGACCCTGTTACCACACAAAGCCTTAAGGCACATATTTCCTTCAACCGTTTTATCATACCTCCATTGCCATTAACAGACCTATAGTCTTTATTTGCAAACAAGGGCTGAAGATGTTTGTTACTAAACAAATATCTTAGAACAGTGAAAAACGATTAGATTCTTATTGAGAAACAAAAACCCTTTTGAGACAGAACAAGAATATGACCAATTTAAACATGCAACTTAGCTCATAAAAGGCCACTTGCCTTTTTGTTGCACCTACATCTATAAAAAAGTATTGCGATAAGTTTATTTTACCCATTACAATATATTGTGTTGCCAACCTGCTCATTTGGAAGCAAATATGAACGAAAGTATTTAATTTTGTGAATGAATTTGCCCTCTTTGTAAGTTTAACAACAGAAAACGACACATTTCCTATGCAAAAAAGGTTTACTGAATTTTCTACCGGAGCTTTTCTAACAGTTGGGAACGAAAACATACTCCATCACTTTCAGACCTCCAAGGAATTGGGTAGCTTTTCCTTTATATGGACCCAAGAACAGGAAGCGCATTTTGCCATAGACGGTGTTCCCACAATCGTTCCACCACACAGCATCCTATCCCTTACACCCATACAACACTTACAATATATAGAAGGGGATAATTTAAAGGTATATCAGTTTAACCGCGAGTTCTATTGTATAAAGGACCATGACAAAGAAGTAAGTTGTGTAGGATTGCTATTTTTTGGAAATGAGCACATTCCTATGATTACATTAACAGAAGAAGATCAAGAAAAATACGCCTTACTACATCAGGTATTTTTGGACGAATTAGAAACCACTGATACCATTCAAGCTGAAATGTTGCGTATGCTCATGGCCCGGTTTATTATTAAAACCACCCGATTGCTAAAACGAAACGGAACCACCCAGAATCTCTATGAAAGTAAGATTGAGCTCTTACGGCAATTCAACCTCTTGGTAGAGACTCACTTTAAAAAAGAACACAGCGTATCTTTTTATGCAGGCCTTTTGCACAAATCGCCCAAGACACTTTCCAATTCTTTCGGAAAACTGGATAAAAGCCCATTAAAGATTATTCACGATCGAATCATTTTAGAAGCCAAACGACTTTTGCGTTACACCGACAAATCGGCTAAGGAAATTGCTTACGAAGTAGGCTTTGACGATGCCTCTCATCTAAGCCGTCTCTTCAAAAAACAAACAGGGCAGTCTCCTTCTAATTTTAAAAAAGAAGCTGGATTAGCAATTAGGGAAATTTAGACAATCACTAGGGAAGTTCTTCCATTCTTTCAGCGTATCAAGAGCCGCATCTTTGTAGTGTTAAATACAAACACATAAAAAAGATGACAACAACACATAAATCCCTATTTAATTTAATAGAAATATTCCGAAACGGAAAAAGAAAGACACTTGCCAAGTTTTTACCCAAAACGCATTGTCAGCACAAATCCTTGCATGACTATTATTGTGACACTGAGAAGCCATTTATTTCCGCTAAGGAATAATTGACAATCATTTGGGAAAAACAACTATGGTTTACCTCCACTCCGTGAAGGATATTTGTACCATAAAATTTAAAGTTTAATTCCGTCAATCCAAAATGGAGAGACTTCAAAAACAACATATACAATGAACACATTTAATGTACCAAAAAGAGAAGAAGTAAGTGAAAATAATCAAGCAATTTTTGACAACCTGAAAGGAAAACTAGGTTTTGTTCCCAATCTATATGCTACCTATGCATATAGTGACACCGCTTTAGAAAACTATTTAAACTTTTCTGGAGCCAAAACCTCCTTAAGTGCCAAAGAACGCGAAGCAGTAAATCTTGCTGTTAGCGAAGTAAACGAGTGTTTTTATTGTTTAAGCGCACATACCGCAATTGGTAAGATGAATGGCTTTAACGATGCCCAAATCCTGGAATTGAGAGCAGGAGAAGCCTCTTTTGATAACAAATTGGACGCTTTGGCAAAATTAGCCAGAAACCTCACCGAAAACCGTGGACATGCTAATGAAAACGTAGTAGAAAATTTCCTAAACGCTGGATATGACAAGGGTAACCTTGTAGATACCATTGTTCAGGTAGGGGAAAAAACAATTTCCAACTACATCCACAGCACAACACAAATTCCAATTGATTTCCCAGTAGCACAGCCTTTAGAACTTGCTACCGCATAATTAATAAATAACCACAATTTTAAAACAACAAGAAAATGAAAAAAGCAATTGCCATTTTAGTACTCGTGTTTGCATTTACTGCCAACACCCATGCACAGGATAAAATGATGTCCAAAGACGTAAAAACTGTTTCCTTAGAGCAAACCCTGGGTGAGTTTACCCAAAAGGGAATCACTTTAACTGAGGGAACCTATGTATTCGAAATTGCAAACCATCAAGCTGGAACTGATGTAGGTTTTGTATTGGTTCCTCAAGGAAAAGATGCTTCTAAACCAGAAAATCATATTAAAGAAGCCTATGTAACCCAAGTAGTAAAAGAAGGAGAGGTTCAAACTTCCAACCATGTTACTTTGGAAAAAGGAACTTACACTTACTTCTGCCCATTGAACAAGACACCGCAGTACACATTGACGGTGAAGTAAATAGATGATTGTGATTGTGAAAACCCGACGTTAAGTCGGGTTTTTTATTGTTATTCTGTTTTATGAAAGCGGCATTAGCTTTCTGGCAATCCCTCAAACTCCCTACGTTTGGCTTCGAACCATTCCATCATAGCTTCAGGGGAATTTTTCTGGGTTTTCATTTTTTGCATGGCTTGCAAATGAGCCTCATCCCCCTTTTGAAACATCTCCATTCCATGTTTCTTACTTTGCTCTGCCATTTCTTCAAAGGTACTAGCATGAAACTCCATATTGCATGCCCCTCCTAATTGTTTACAAGTCATTGTTTTCATGATACATTATTTATAAGGATGATTCCTATATCTGGTTAGTTTTGGTTACTGTCATCAATTCCTCACGGGAATGGTAACGCTTCTTTAAAAATACAGATTTATACCTAAAATATATATAACCAAGCGTAGAAATATCGGTTTACGGTAAGCGCGTAAAAGGAAGAAGCTTAGCCCTCAACCATATGGTTTTGGTTCGTTATATCTTTATGTTACAGTATTTTACATTTAGATTACGTATTTATACGTATTGAGGCTGCTGACCTCACTTAGTATCTTTCATGCTCCCCAGCAAACCTTGATTTTTAGAATGTATGGAGTTCATATTCATACCACTAACCAAAATTTTTAAAATCGAAATCATGAAATTTCCAACCAAACTATCATTATCTTTCGTCAGGCTACCTATTGTCCTGTTATTAATTACAATAGGAACGACCCTTCAAGCTCAAGTTAGAGACACTGTATATGTAGATATGGCTGCTATTAACCAGCCATTTATGTACAATCGTCTAGGAGCTGCACAACCCACAGGAATGGTTTTTGCGCTAACCAGAGACTTAGACGCCAATATTCCTACCACCGTACCAAAAAGTCTTTTAGGAAAGGTCCGTTTGCGACCTGATAAGAGACCTCGTCCCATTGTACTGCGTGCTAATAGGGGCAACGTCTTAAAAATTAGATTTACCAATTTATTAGCACCTTATGATTCCTTACAAGTAGTGGATGCTTACGGTACAAATAGACCCGCAACAGTAAATCAAAATCAAGCTAACGGCATCTACCCAAAAACAAGAGCAGCAGGAGTTCATATTTTAGGAACTGAAATGATTGGCAGTATTGCTTCTGATGGAAGTTGGTCTGGAGCTAACGCTTCCAGTCTTGCTAATCCAGGAGAAACCGTAGAATACATCCTTCGCGTTCCTGAAGAAGGAGCTTTTATGCTATATAGTACAGGTGCTACCAATGCAAATGGGGGGCAACCAGGAGGACAGCTTACCAATGGCCTATTCGGAACATTAAATGTAGAACCCGAAGGTGCCGAATGGTATCGAAGTCAGGTTACAGAAACCGATCTAGATCAAGCCGTAAGTCATTACGAGCAACTTTCTCCACAAAGTGGTGCTCGGAATATACGGATTGAAAAACAAAATTTGCCAGATATCTACGATACAGAAAACACATTTCCAATCATAAATTATGATGCCACATTTTCGGATGGTACCCCTATCTTAAAAATGTACAAACAAGTACGTCCCAATTACAGGGAATTGATCCATACAGATTTAACAGCTATTATCACAGGGCCCAACAAGGGAGAATTTGTTGGGGATAGCTCTTCGTTCCTAAAGGTTCCTGCTTCTCCCAATCGTAGGCAAGCCTACCGAGAGTTTGGAATTCACTACCATGAGTCACCTTGGACTGTACAAGCCTTCCCTATCTTCTTTGATAAAACTTTAAATAAAGATGGTATTTCAATTGCACAAACACTTGCCACTGGAGTGGATGGATTTTCCATCAACTACGGAAGTGGTGGAATTGGTGCTGAAATCTTTGCCAACAGAATTGGTGTTGGTCCTATGGCTGATTGTGAGGACTGCGCTTACGAAGAATTCTTCTTGAGTTCCTGGGCTGTAGGAGATCCTTCTATGGTAGTAGATGTCCCAGCTAATGCAGCTTCTTTAGCAAATCCTAACGTCACTCAACAGAATCAGTTTTTGTTTAATTCCAATAAATCAAAAGCAGACAAAACCATGACACCCCTTATTGCTCCAAAAGCAAAAAGAGTATTGTATGCAGACGACCCCTCGAATGTATACCATAGTTATATGAACGATCATGTGAAATTTAGAGTTACCCATGCGGGGGCTGGACTTACCCACGTGCATCACCAGCATGCTGCCCAATGGTTACATTCCCCTAATAGTGATGAAGGTCATTATTTGGATAGTCAAGCCATTAATCCAGGATCATCCTATACCTTAGAAATGGTATATAACGGTAGTGGAAATTTAAATAAAACCGTAGGAGATCAAATATTCCACTGTCACTTTTACCCTCACTTTGCTGCAGGTATGTGGAGTATGTGGAGAGTACATGACGTACTCGAAATGGGAACAAAACTAAATCCTGATGGGACTGTTGCATCTAATACCCGTGCTTTACCCGATGGTGAAATAAGTACAGGAACTCCGATCCCTGGATTAGTTCCTATTCCAAAATTGGCCATGGCTCCAGTACCTTCCAAAACAAGTATTTCAGATGGACAAGTTATAGTAGAAGACACCTCCAAGAACCCAGGATATCCTTTTTACATCCCTGGTATTGCAGGTAGCAGACCTCCACATCCTCCTCTGGATTTTGCCAAAGGTGCTATATACAATAAGGCTGGTGATTCCATAGCCTATGGCTCTTTAAATGGTGGACTACCCCGAAATGTAATCTATAAAGCAGAAGTACCCTTTGAGAACCATACGCAATACGACTGGACTAAAATTATAGAAGATATCCAAATCATCGAATTGCCTGAAGATGGTACTGCTGTAGAAAAGGTTGCTATGGATACTCATGCCAAACGAAACCACCCCACCCTAACACCAGAAGGTAACAAAGGCAACTTTGTTTTAAATGGTCGCCCACCTGTTTCAGGAGCCCCATATGCAGATCCTGCTGTGAACTTACAAGGAGAAGCCGTAGGAACATTACGAACTTACAAAGCTGCCAATATTCAGTTGGATGTAGTACTCAACAAAAAAGGATGGCACTTTCCGCAACAAAGAATTATTTCACTTTGGGGAGATGTAGCTGCCAATATAGACGGAAAGAAAGCACCCGAACCATTTTACTTTAGAGCAAACAGTCGTGAATATATTGAATACTGGCATACCAACTTGGTGCCAGAATACTATGAACTGGATGATTACCAAGTACGTACACCAACCGACATCATTGGACAACACATTCACTTGGTAAAGTTTGATGTCACATCATCAGACGGTGCCGCTAATGGCTGGAATTATGAAGATGGAACCTTGGCCCCTGATATGGTACGTCATCGTATAGATGCTATCAATAATGGTGGGAAACGATATGATTATACTTTCCAACCCGGAAAACCCATTACCAATATTTCTGGATATACCACCAATAGCAGAAAACTAGCCGTACATCCTCCTAATCCTATTTGGGGAAAAGCTCCAGAAGGACAAGATTGGGCAGGGGCTCAAACAACCATTCAACGTTGGTATGCTGACCCCCTACTTAACAATAGAGGAGAAGACAGAACCTTACGTACTGTATTTACCCATGACCATTTTGGGCCTTCTACCCATCAGCAAGTTGGATTGTATGCTGGTTTATTGGTAGAACCTACAGATACTTATTGGGTAGATCCAATTACGGGTGATCAACTAAGCTCTGCTACTAATGGAAAAACACGCTCTGTTACTGTAAACGGCAAATCCATGAAAGTAAGTGATGGAGGACCTACCAGTTGGCAAGCAAACATTGTATACGAAAAAACCCCAGAAGATAGTTACCGTGAATTTATGCTAGAGTTTCAAGATACACAACAGGCATATTTACCCGATAGCCGAGAAACTGCAGACAAATACCCTACGTTCCCTAAAAACTATGAAGGAATTCCAAAGGTAAAGTTCTTAGATTCAGTTAGTAAGTATCGTGGATGGATGGATCCTAGCAAAGCTATTGTAAACAAAGGGTATCCTGAGCTTATTTCATTTGGCTTTAGAGGTACTTATTCTATGAATTACCGAAATGAGCCATTGCCTCTTAGAGCATCTTACCTAACTTCGGGTACTACTTATGCCCAAGCTTCAGGAGATGCTGGTAATTTGGCTTCCATCTATAGTTCTCAAATCACACGGCAAGATCCTGCATGGAACACGCAACCCGTTGGAGGTTCCCTCATTCCTGGAAGCACCAAGTTTAGGTTCCCTGTAGACCCTTTAGGAGCAGGCATGGAACCTGGAGATCCATATACACCTTTATTTAGAGCATACGCTAATGATAAAATTCAAATTAGAACCTTAGTAGGTGCTCACGTTACCAGTCATTTCTTTAATGTACATGGAGTTAATTGGTTGTTTGAGCCATCTAACAAAAACTCAGGATACAGATCTACCCAGAATATGGGTCTTTCAGAACATTTTGAAATGAACTTTCAGCTACCCGTCACAGCTGCAACAGATAACGGCACTACCGATTATTTATATGAAGCCAGCGCCGATGTGAACGGTAGAAAAGCAGGTCTTTGGGGTCTAATGCGTGCATTTGAAAATCCACAATCTGATTTGGTTCCTTTACCAAATAACGACGTGACCAAAACACCTATTTCTTCGTTACCTAAAAACTGTGGCTGTCCCGATGGAGCTCCAAAAAAATCCTTTGAAGTTACCGCAGTGTCTATTGACAAATTAGGAGGAAGTTTAGTGTACAACCAACAATATGGATATGAAGAAGATGATGCTCTAGTATTTGTAAAAACAGAGGATTACAAATCTGGTAATTGGCAAGGAGAACCCTTAGTATTACGCGCCAATGCAGGTGACTGTATTTCTGTAACTCTTGAAAACGATATCACTCCTAACTTCCCAATTACATCCACTGGATATTCTTATCAAGGCGTAGTTACAAAATCTGACGGAAGCACTACTAAGACAGGTATAACAACTTCTGTTACAGCATCTTCAGATGTAGGCTTGCATGCTGAATTGCTTTCATATGATGTTTCTAAAAACGATGGAACCGATATTGGCCTCAATGCCTCTCAAACAGTTTCTATAGGAAATTCTCGTACGTATGAGTGGTATGCAGGAAGGTGGGAAGGAGACACTCCAATCCCAGTGGAATTTGGATCGGTGGTATTAACCGCTCCAGATCCTTTGGAGCAATATGCCAAAGGCTTGTTTGGAGCTTTGATTATTGAGCCGCAAGGAGCCACTTGGATTGAAGATGAAGATTCTCCAAGTTCAGCAAATGTATATGATGCCAACAACAATCTATTGTTCCGTGAATTTGTGATGCAATTCCAAGATAACATCTCTGTAAAAAATGCAGCAGGAAGTAGTATAGGCTATGCATTGAATTACAAATCAGAACCCTTTGCAAATAGGCTTCCAGATCTCAATGCAAACTTAAACGGAAATAACCTTGCCGGAATCACTTCTAACGATGCTACAGGAGGAGGCAACTATCCAGCTACTCCAAGATTTGTAGCAACTGCAGGAGAACCCATGCGGCTTAGGTTATTACACCCTGGTGGTAGTGGAAACACCGAAACCTTCAACCTTCACGGCCATGTATGGCAAGAAGAGCCCTATGCCAATGAATCAACCACATTGGGATACAATAAAACCTCTCAATGGTTTGGATTCCGTGATCAAGTAGGTCCGTTAAATAGTTTCGATCTATTAATAGACAGTGCTGGTGGAGCTGATAAAATTCCAGGGGATTATCTCTATGGAAGTATGCTCAACCTAAGTTATCAAGGAGGGATTTGGGGATTACTTACTGTGACCGAAGGGCAAGATTATTTGTCTCTAAACGATGTGGATATTTCAAAAAAGAAAACATCTATTCTTGGTAGTGTAACGGTAGACCCTGATACGGGTAAATTACCTGAATTCGTTTCCCTTACCTATAACAATGGAAAGAAGGTAACTACAGATGTTCAAGCAGATGGTTCGTGGGTTTTTGCAAATCTGAGCAACAAAAGATTAGACGATGGTTATGTTATTTCTTCGCCTGAAGGAGGTTCTATCCAAGGTAGTAAAATTCAGTTGGAAGAAATGGAGAAAACCCGTGCAATGCATGCTGAACAGGCCAACAAAGCAACAACAGAACCATATAGTACAGAAGGCGTGAAACCAGCTACTCGTATTGACGGTAAAAAGAAACCTATAGGTAGTTATAAGAATGATTAAGAAAATGATCTTTAAATCAGCACATATCTATTGGTCAATAGCACTTTGTTTTATACTAAGTTGTACCGTCCATGCCCAAGAGCCATATCATAAATCGGTAGTAAAAGAAGGTATTCAGGTAGACTTTAGTATGACTAACCTCAACCCGAAACGACCATTAGGGGAGTTTCGGGAAGGGGATAATGTTCGTTTTCAGTTTAAGGTATATGACACGATTACAAGCAAACCTTTAACGGGAGCCTTCCCCGCCGCATGGATGGACAAGTCTAATCCTGAAAACCCTGTGGATTGTGGGCGCAAAGTCGTTTCCTATATAGAAGGAGGTTTGCTCTCTAGACCAGAATTGGATCTAAATGTTTACTACGTACTCACCCTGAATGAAGATAACACCATTAATGTGGTAGATCCTTTGTTTAGTTTTGGAGGTTCACAATTGCTTACTCAAATTCAGCTGGCAGGAAGTGGTTATGATTGGGCTGTAAAAGAAGACCAAACCCAGTGTTATGTTTCCATTCCCGATGCCCAACAAGTGGCATTTATAAACACCACCGAAATGGAAAACGACCATAATATTTCCATTCCTGGTCAACCTAGAGAGATTGCATTACAGCCGGACGAACATTATTTGTGGCTGGGATATGATCTCCCTGGTAATTTTGAAAGTATTTCTGGTGTTGCTGTAGTAGACACTCAAGATAAATCACTCACAAAAGTGATTAAAACTGGGAAAGGGCCTCATAAAATTATACACGGCCTGCAGAATGATCGTGCTTTTGTTTCCAATCAAGGGAGTGGTACTATATCTATAATTGATATACAGTCATTAGAAAAAACAAAGGATATTCAAGTTACGGATATTCCCGTTTCCATGGCGTATTCCAAAAAAGCAGATGCCATCTATGTGGTGAATGGATTAAGTGGATCAATTACAGCAATTGATGTTAAAACTGGTGCTATTATTACCGAGATAGAAGGTGAAAAAGGAAACAACAAAATTGAGTTCTCCCCTGATGGTAGATTAGGATTTCTTCTCAATCCCAAAACCCACAAAGTTCATATACTAGATGCCGCCACTAATGCCATTATACAATCTGCAGATGTGGATCAACAGCCTGATGAAGTCAGTTTTTCAGACGAATTAGCATACGTACGTCATTTGGGTAGCGAAATCATTTGGATGATACCATTGGATGTACTTGGTCAAGAAGGTGCTCCCGTTCCCTTAGTAGATTTTACAGGTGGGCAAAACCCTCCAGCTATGGGAGCTCCAGAAAATGGGGCAGCTGGGATTGTGCAAGCACCTGGAGCCAACGCAGTTTTGGTTTCCAATTTCTTAGATCGCTCCATTTATTATTATTCTGAAGGAATGGCAGCTCCCAGTGGTCATTTTAGTACGTATGGTAAAAAACCCAAAGCTGTTCAGGTAATTGACAAAAGTATAGAAGAAACTTCTCCGGGAAGTTATGAGACAACCGTCCAAATGCGCTCTTCTGGAACGTATGAAGTAAGCCTGTTTATGGACGTCCCTTCCTTCATGGAATGTTTTCCGGTTACTGTACTTCCCAATAAGGAAAGAGAATTGGAACAACTTCAAAATAGTTTAGGCCCACTTTCCATAAAATACATAGCTGAAACCAACCGTCCTAAAGTTGGACAAGAGTTATCCTTACGGTTTGAGCTATGGGATATTAAAACACAACAACCCGTATCCCAATTAAACGATGTAAAACTTATGACTATGAATAGTGCTGGAAGAGGGCATCATTCATTAAACGCTACGGAATCTGAAACGGAAGGTATTTACGAAACCCAGCTCACATTTAATGAAGAAGGACTCCATTATGTATATGTATCCTGTCCTTCACGAGGACTTACATACAACAATCCTCAATTTTTAACTCTATATGCCTCAAAATAAAGAATAAGCTAACCAAAACCCATTGTCATGAAAAAAATTCAACTCACTATAATTGCATTCTTGTTACTGATCCCCTTAACTGTTATTGCACAGAAAGCTGAACACAAAGGAGGTTCTTGCTGTGCTCCAAAAGATACTGCAGCAACCGAAAAAAATCACTTTTCACTTGGGAATATGAAAGACATCCCCAATGTTACATTACTTAATCAATATGGAGATGAGGTGCAATTTTATGACCTCATTAAAGGGAAAGTAGTTGCTCTTAATTTCATCTTTACTAGCTGCAAGACTATCTGCCCACCTATGGGGGCCAATTTTGTTCATCTTAAGGAATTAATGAAGGATCGTGTAGAAAGTTCTGAATTGGCTATGCTTACTATAAGTATTGACCCTCTAACAGATACTCCTGAGCGATTGCTAGCTTGGAGTGAAAAATTTGAAGCTGGTGATCATTGGACATTATTAACTGGGGAAAAGAATGATATCAATACCCTACTTAAAAAAATGGAAGTGTATACCGCTTTAAAAGAGGAACACGCACCAATTGTTCTTTTAGGAAAGGAAGGCGAAGGAAACTGGATACGAACTAATGGTTTGGCAGATCCCAATGATCTTGCAAAGACCCTAAATGGTTTTTTCGATACTCCCTCAGAAAAGGATACTCGTACTGGAGCTGTTTCCAATCCTGATGAAAACTATTTTACCAATGTGGAATTAATGAATCAGCACGGTGAAACCATGCGTTTGTATGCTGATTTAATGAAGGATAAAGTAGTAATCATAAATCCCTTCTTTACCGAGTGTACTGGCGTATGTCCATTAATGAGTTCTACACTTGAGAAAATCCAGGAACATTTAGGCGATAGATTAGGGGAACAAGTTCATATAATTTCCCTTACAGTAGATTATGAAACCGACCAACAAGAAGCTCTTGAAGCCTATGCAAAATCATATCATGCCCAAAAAGGTTGGTATTTTATGACCGGTGAAAAAGAGAACATAGAATTTGCCCTTCAGAAATTAGGAAAAAAAGTGACCAATCGGGAAGGTCATGATTCTATTTTCTTGGTAGGTAATGTAAAAACCAAACTTTGGAAAAAGGTAAATGGACTGGCGGCTGTAGAAGATATCATTGCCCAAGTTGATAGTGTTATAGCCGATTCTGTAGAATAAAGGCCTCTCTGATGAAATACAAACAAAGCATAATACTATGGGTATTTCTGCTTTTTGTTTTAGTGGGTGCATCTGGGCCTATTATCTACCCTCAACTCACAAAAAAACAACAAGCAGGTAAGGACATATATACCGAAGGTTCTGGGGTAACCGACATAAAAATTACGGCCAATATGTCCGGCGTTTCGGTTCCAGCAACCGTAATGGCTTGCATAAATTGCCATAATGCCGAAGGAACTGGAAATCCAGAAGGAGGTATTACGCCTTCAAATATTACTTGGACAGAACTTACCAAAAGCTACGGCGGAAAACGACAAGATCAGAGGAAGAGACCTGCTTATAACGAACGTACCCTAAGAAATGCTATTAGTCTCGGCATTGATTCAGGCGGTAATGAGTTACATAGTGCAATGCCTCGTTATACCATGAGTAGAGAGGATATGGATAATCTTATTGATTATCTAAAAGTACTCGGAAATCTGAATGAGAAAGGGATCACCGACCAAGCAATTCGTATTGGAATTTCCCTTCCCAATCCTACTACCCATCCAAATGGCAAAAATGAGGCAATACAGCAAATGGTATATGCTTATTGTAATGAGCTCAATGAAAAAGGAGGAATTTATAATAGAAGTATTCAACCCTATTTTTTTAAGAATTCTTCTGAATTCGATGAAAATGACTACTTCATGGTTCTAGGACAGGGAAGTCTATTTGTGCAAGAAAAAGTAAATCAAGCTCACATTCCTTCTTTGTTATCCCATACAAAGAATGAGACCGAGAAAGGTCTTAATAATCCGTATGCCTTTTATCTATATCCCAGTCTTGCTTCTCAGAATTCGGCTTTATTTCAATTCTCTCAGGAAAAAGGAATACTATCAGAAAATTCAACCGTTTCAATCGTTTATGAAGAAACCGATCAGCACAAAATGCTCATTCAAAATATCGCTGACAATGTTGAAGAAAATTTTGGGAAACGTCCTCAATTACTACCATTAGATCAAACCAACAAAACCAAGATCTCCAAAAATCCTAAAATCTCATCCAAGGACCTTGTGTTTTATATAGGATCCCCACAATTTGGCAACGAACTTTTAAAGCTATTTAGCCTTTCCGGTAAAACCCCTTATATCCTTGTGCCGGGGAATATTTCGGCTATAAATCTATTTCATGTCCCCAAAGATTTTGAAGATAAAATATATATGGGATACCCTACATGGCTTTCGGCAAGAACAAGGGAAGGGAAAGAACAATATCAAAAAATAAATGCCAAATACACATTACCCAAAGCTTGGAAGCGAAATCAATGGGAAATACTTTCCCAACTAATAATTGCCGAGGAAATCTTAAAGCGCGCCGGAAAAAACCTCTACCAAGATCAAATAAAAGAAAGTTTCGAAGGGATGTTTGAGTATTCCAATGGTTTTACTCCTTCCCTTAGCTATAATCGCAACAAAAGAGTAGGAAGCTCTTTGGTTTATATCGTCGGTTTAGATAGTAAACAACGCAAATTAAAACTGGTAACCACTATAAATACCACTGAAAAATAACATGAATACTAACGTTAATATAGTAGTTGCTCTTACCCACCTAGCACAACTGGATGAATTGCAAAAGCATGTCGCTTATATTGATCTTATTGAGGCTAGGGCAGATCTCATAAAGGACCTAAAATCGATTAAGGAAAAAACCCGGCTACCCTTAGCTTATGTAATACGTAGCAAAAAGTATGGAGGGTGTTTTAACGGCACCTTAAAAGAACGCCATAAGCTCTTAATAGAAGCTTCAAAATCTTTCGATTTTGTCGAGCTTGAAGCCGAGCATGACCTGAATCGGGAGCTTTTAAGACATATTCCCAAAAGAAAAAGAAGAATTGCATGGTATGGGGGCCCTCTTCATTATGAAATGTTGTTTGCCAAATTTGAAAAAGTAGTACAAACACCCGCACAGACATATAAGTTTGTAATACATGATGATAGCATCCAAGGAGTTCTTCCGTTAATACGATTATTAAACAACTATAAAAGCAATGACTTAGTAGCTTATGGTGTTGGTGCTTCTAATGTTTGGACCCAAATACTATCTCCTTTTCTTGGTGCTCCAGAAGTACACGCATCGCTTGACTCTACAGAGAAATTAGCTCCTTATTTTACACCAAAACGATTGGTAGATGACTATGGACTCCCACAAACATATGATATAACCCAGCTTTTTGGAATCGTTGGAAACCCAGTATTGGAATCGATTTCCCCCAAACTACATAATGCGTCTTATAGATCATTACAACTTTCATATTTATACCTGCCTTTTGAAGTTCAAGACTTCTTATCCTTCAAAAAAGAGATTATGGACAATCCCAATAAGTTTCCTATTCCAATTAATGGATTAACTGTCGTGGCTCCATTTAAACAAGCTGCTTATAACTATTCAAAGTACAAAGAAATTACCCATAACAAATATGCCATGGCTTGTAATGGGGTCGTACGCAGTGGTAATTATTGGCGAGGATTCAGCACCGATGCGTATGGAGCTATACAAGCACTCGAACAACTTTCGCCACATTGGCCTCATAAACAAATTGCTATTATAGGATGTGGAGGAGCAGGACGAAGCATTGCGGTTTCATTAAAAAGAAAGAATCCTAATATCACCATGGTAAACAGGACTGAGGCCACAGGATTGGATATTGCCACTGCTTTGGAACTTCCTTTTTTATCTTTTTATGAATTCGACCCTAGCCAATTTGATATTATTATACATGTCACTCCATTAGGCAAGCAAAAAGGTGAAACCCCCTTCAACATCATCAACCTCAACCGTCAAGCTACCGTAATAGATCATGTTTATGTACTGGACCGCGACACTGAGCTTATCCAATATTGTATTTCTCATAACATTAAATCCATGGATGGGAAGGAAATTGCACGATTACAAATTGGGCAACAATTTAAACACATGACTGGATTGGACATGCCAGTTCATGAAAATAAAGTGCGAAACGTAAAAATAAATTAAATGCAAACAAACAACTTAGCACATACCAAAATGGATGATCTAGTTTCCGAATTCTATCATGGATGGGGATCAGAAATAGAGCAACTATTAGGAACTTGGAACAACGTAAACCCTAAAACCGGACAGATTTCTCATATCATTATGAGTTCTCAAGATGACACCTTGCTATTGCATGCCTTTGGTAAATTGGAAGATGGAACAAAGGATTGGGGAACTACTACTTGTGAGCTTTTTAGCTCTAATGTAACTTCTACTGAAATAGAAGGTTTTATATGCCATTTTAATTTCGATTTCATGCGTGTTGAAATTGCTGGTAACATGAAATATGGTGTAATGGTGATTCAATCTTACAATACTTTCCAAGACGGAAGCCATAGAAACAATTACTTCTGCCGTGAATTCTTTTGTAAAACAAACTCCTGAAAACAATCATGAAAACAACTGAAAGCACTTATAGAAATAAACTCTCTCAATATATGGGAATTTGGCGTAGTTCCTATAAAAAATCGCGTCTCATTGAAGAATTTACCTTCTTTGAAGAAGAAGATGCCATGAAAATATCCATAAAGAATTCTGCAGAAAGTTTTTATCAAAATCCTTGGAACGTAGGTTCAATAACTCCTCATGGATATACCCCTGACAGTAATGACATTGTTGCATTTAGAGGTCATGTAAAAATGGACGATATGGAGGCTTTTTTGGCCATTAATGAAAACAAAGGCTTACTTATTATAGCCAGCTACCTATGTTTTAAAGACAACGATCCTAGATCAGACTGTTTCGTTCGTGAATTCTTTTATAAAGTATCATAATTATGAATCAAGACATAAAAATCCCTGTTACAAACGAACTATCGGTTCTTACCGAAATAGCTAAGGAAGTATTTACCAAGAGAGCTTCACATTACGATGCTACCTATACATTCCCCAAAGAGAACTTTCAATCATTATTCTCGGCTGGACTTAATGCCCCAACAGTTTCTAAAGAATTTGGTGGGTTAGGATTGAGTAACCTAAATGGTAACATACGTAAATTATGGGCTATGACCACTGAAATTGCCAAAGCCGACATGGCCTTTGCACGTTGTTGGGAAGGTCATAACAACGCTTTAATGTTATTAGATAGCTTGGGTTCATATATTCAAAAAGAAATGTGGTTTTCGGGAGTTGTAAGCGACGGAGATATATGGACTGTGTGGAGTGGAGAGCCACTTTTGCGTACTCCTGGACAAAAAAGTAGCATTGGCACAGTTCTTACAAAAATTGATGGAGGATATATATTAAATGGATCTAAAGTATTCTGTTCCAGTGCCCCAGGAGCAACTTGGGCCAATTTGTTAGTAAACACTGAGGGTTCTGGAGGTGCTCGTCATGCTGAAGACAGCCCAGAATCAGTAATCATGCTGGCCTGTAAGTTGGATGATCCATCTATCACATTTGATGATTCATGGTGGAAACCTATTGGAATGCGGGGATCCGTAAGCTATAAAGTAAATTTTGACAATACCTTCATCCCTCTTGAAAATCAGATTGGGAAGCCCGGACAGTTTCTTTTAGACGAATGGCAAACCCGTTGGGTTCCACAATATGCCGCTACTTTTCTGGGTGGTGCCGAAGCTGCTTACAACTATACCCTATCACATATCAAGGTGCAAGGAAGAGAGAGTGACCCATACATACAACACCGTATTGCTAAAATGACCTTAAACATTGAATCAGCAAAAATGTGGTTGGACCATGTCGCAAAACTTTGGGATCAAGGAGCTATCGAGGAAGCAAAATCAGTAGGGAATATGGTGCGATATCAAATAGAGCAATTGGCTACACAGACCGTAGACCATGCCGTTCATGTTTGTGGTGCACGAGCCCTTATTAAACCCAGTCCTCTAGAACGGATTGTTAGAGATCTTACTCTTTACACAAGACATGACAACGACGATCAACTCCTAGCTACTATTGGAAAAGCAGTTCTTGGAAAATCACATGATCGTTCATTTTATAATGATAAAAAACAAAGTAACCATGAAAAGTAAAAATGTTAGCATTTGGCATTTGGCATTTGGATATTTTGCCTTTTACGTACCGTATAGCGGTATAACCAAGTTATTATCCAAAGGAATGTTTTCTGAAAAGGGAGATTCCATTTCTGGAGCTGAAATACTTCCTACAGTTCTTTTAGGAACGGTATTGGGTTTTATACTCATTTTGCTATTTACAGGTTGGTGGAAGCATGCTGGTAAAGTAAAATTTTTAGGAAGAAAAATTCCTTTTGTTACTCATAAGTTTACTTTCTTCTCAGGTATCGCTACGGCAGTGATTATTGCCACTACCACTCTTGCTTATAGCTTTACAGGAATATCTATTGTATTTGCTGCTTTGCTAATGCGTGGTGGCGTTTTACTCATGGCACCTTTTATTGATACCGTATACCGAAGAAAAATTCAATGGTATTCATGGTTGGCCTTTGGATTAACCTTGTTTTCGCTATTGATTGTTTTTTCTGAAAAAGCCGCTTACAATCTTAGTATAGCTGCTGGAATTAATATTGTCGCCTATTTATCCGGTTACTTCTTTCGGTTGCAATTCATGACCTACACGGCTAAAACAAAAGACAAGAATTCCAATTACAAATTCTTTGTTGAAGAAATGCTTTCTGCCATGATGGTCATTTTTATAATTCCTCCCTTACTTGCTATTATAGGCACAGAAGGGTTTATGTTGGGAATTAGAAATGGATACACTTCTTTCATGACAACAAGTTTAATGCCTGTGGCCTTAATTATAGGATTGCTTTATGCTGGGCTTTACATCTTTGGCTCTCGTATTTATCTGGACAAGCGGGAAAATACTTTCTGTATACCCATAAACCGAGCCATGAGCTTACAGGCAGGAGTTGTTGCTGCTATGATACTTACCTTGGTTTTTGAAACCTCTTTCTATTCCCCCATGCAACTTATAGGTTCTATCTTTTTAATGCTTGCCATTTTTGCGTTAAGCATGCCAAAGTTAGTTCAATTCATTAGGGGTCAAAAAATCACACAACAACGCACTTATATGTTTGTTTGTCCTGGAAATACAGGAAGATCCCCCATGGCTCAAGCCATTTGTATCGACAGGATGGTTTCTTTCTTGGAATCCGATTCTAAAAAGAATAAATCTCCTAAAATTACCATATTAAGTGCTGGCATTAATACCGATGATGGCACTCCCATACAGGAAGATGCCCAACATGCATTGAAACACTTAGGTATTGAGGTGATGCCCCATAACTCTCGAAGACTAGAGCGCATAGACCTTCAAAAGGTTGATAAAGTTTGGTGTATGACTCAAAAACATAAGGACATGATTCTTCAGAAGTTTCCAGAAATGGGGCTCAAAGTACATCATCTAGATATTGACGGAACACTTCCTATTCCACATGGAAAAGGGATACGAGCCTATATAGAATGTGCTAAAAAATTGGAGTTCATTATAGACAATCTCATTCACAGGGAAGAAATTCAATTTTCATGATTTCATTAACCACATATAGCACAACCTGTTACCCCAACATCCTAACCTCTGGGGCAACCTTCGGGAAAAAAGTGTGTATTGTTGCTCCTGGCCCAAATGGAGTGAATCATTACAATGCCATTCCTAGTGATTTTTCAATAATTGTTGTAAATAAAGCTGTACTTATTGAGGCGCTGCAACCCGATTGGTGGGTCATTGCCCACGATGACACTTCTTGGTTTCCAAAGGCAGATAAGTTGTATCATGGGCCTAGGATTTATAGAGATGCTATTGTCCCCAACATAAGTGAAACTGCCAATAAATTATCTCAAAATCATATTTATCAATTCGAAACCGCAGAAGAACACCTCCAAGAAAATAAAATATGGCCCGTAAAAGGTCACATACGAAAAGGAGCTTCGGTAAGTTCGCTTTCAGTTCAACTGGCTTACAATATGGGAGCCACCGAAATCCTTCTATGTGGTGTAGATATGTCAGGTAATGGATACTGGGATCGTAGTGAAAATGAAAGCCCAGAGGCACTTTCTATACACGGAGAAGTTTGGGATAGTGTTTCCCGTTTCAATCCTTTATTAAATCATATGCGAAACGAACTTGGCATACAAATTTCTACCCTAAGTGAAACACAATTGGATGTACCCTTTTACCAAAGATCATGAAAAAAAAACCATTACAATTTCATTGGACCCTATCACAGGCTGGGGATAATCTTAGGGCTTCAGGAGAATTCAAGAAGCTAACGGGACTTCTTAGCTTTCAGGAACAATTGAAATTGTGTAAAAGGGCTGAAGAAAATGGTATTGACTCCGTACTTATGGCCATTGGGTTTACCCGCCCAGACCCATTAATGTTGGCTGTGGCTTTAGGATTGGAAACGGAACGTATTAAATTTTTGGTGGCGGTTCGTTCTGGGCAAATTACCCCAGCTTACTTTGTACAGCAAATGAATACAGCGTCGAACCTTATTGGAGATCGATTGTACATCAATATAGTAAGCGGTCATACCCCAAGTGAATTAAGATATTATGGAGATTTTAAAAACAAAGAAGAACGAAACGAACGAACACGGGAGTTTTTAGAGTTGTGCCATGCTTTTTGGGAAAAAGGACAAGGTATTGATTATAACGGAAATTACTATCAAGTAGAAAATGGAGCTATTCACACCCCTTTTAATTCTGAAAAAGGAAGACCAACTATCTATATTAGTGGAAATTCTGAAAGAGCCATAGACCTAGTTTCAGATTATGGAGATTGCCTATGGCGATTCCCTGATACACCAATGGTACTGAAAGAAAAATTACAACCACTCATAAGAGCTGGAAAAGAAGCAGGATTACTTACTTCTATCATTGCACGTCCTACCCAAGAAGAAGCTGAAAATGCAGCTCAAGAATTACTTAAAAATTTTATAGGGAACAACCAAGGGGTTCACAAAAGCTATGAAGAACGTTATGACTCTGAAGGATTCACAGAAATTTTGAAAAATGCTTTCAATAATGATTCTCATTGGCTAACCCCATATTTATGGAATGGTGCTGTTCCATATTTGGGTGCTCCAGCCATTGCACTTGTAGGTTCTTATGAAACAGTAGCCAATGCCTTGATAGAATACAAAAGTATAGGCATCACTCAATTCCTTTTTATAGGCTGGCCAGATATTGAAGAAGTGGTTCATTTTGGAAAAGGAGTACTCCCCTTGGTTCGAAAAAAAGAAGTGGAACAAATGACTCTCATCTCATGAAAAATACCGATTCATCCGTACATTTTCACTGGCGTCTTCCTCAAGCTGGAGAAGAACAAGTGGTGACAGCCACTTCTCAGAATGACGAAAAAAAAGCTGCATATCCAGATATCCCATTACAGGGGAGGTTTTGCAAAATCGCACAGGATTTAGGGATTGAATCTGTTTTAATCGATATTAATTATGGAAAACCAGATCCAATGCTGCTTCCTATAGCCTTGGCCAAATACGCTCCTAAACTAGGGTACATTATTGCCGTAAGGTCAGGGTTGTTATCTCCCACACTTTTTACCCAGCAAATCAACACGCTTTCAACCCTCATAAAAGGAAAGATATATATCAACATTGTAGCGGGATATAATCCTGCTGAGCTTAAAACCTACGGAGATTTCTTATCTCACGACGAACGTTATCATAGAACTGGTGATTTTTTGAATATTTGTACACGGTTTTGGGAGAAAAAGGAACCTGTTACGGTTAACGGAAATTATCTTCAAGTTGAAGAAGGACGACTCAATACTCCTTTTGTATCTGAACACGGTGATTCGCCATTCCTATTTATTTCTGGAGGTTCCCAACCCGCTATTGATCTTAGTGAAACTTATGGTGATTGTTGGATGCAGCTAGGTGAGCCTCCTGAAAAATTACAGAATAAATTAAATCCTTTATTACAAAAAGGAAAATCTGCAGGATTGCGTTTTGCAGTTTTTTGTAGAGAAACTACAGAAGAAGCTTTGTCTGCAGCATTTCAATTAAAGGAAAGTACCATGAGCGACAAAGACCGACAGTCTTCCTTGGTTTTAAAAAGTGATTCGTATTCATTGAGGGAAAACCAGTTATTGGCCAAAGAAGATTGGCCCAGTAGCCATATTTGGACGGGACTTATAAAAAGTGTTGGGCCTACAGGAATTGCATTGATAGGGAGTTATGAAGAAATCGCATTGAAAATCATGGAATTCAAAAAAGCAGGTGTTTCTCATTTCATACTCTCGGGATGGCCCAAGTTAGAAGAAATGAAACGATTTGGCACCCATGTAATTCCGCTCATTCGCAAAATGGAGGAAGACATGAAATCTACTGTAAATTATGCTTAATCTACTATGAGAATACTACTTGTTAGAGATCATAAGCACATACACCCTCAAACACATGGTTCAGGAAAAACCACTACCAAAGTTCCTTCTGGAGCCTCCAATTTTCTTCATGATATACTGGCCAAGGGTTTGTCGTTGCTTGGGCATGAAGTTTTCTGCTATGTAAAGAATGAAAAAGAGATGGCACATCTTTCGGGTGTTACTTTTGTAAATACCCTAATTGAAGACATAGATATTGTACATATAAAAGCGCTTGGTAATCCAAATATTATTGCTCATTATATTGCCAAAGACATTCCTATCCTAGCAACCAATCATGGTCATAGACCAAACGTAAAACCTCTTTGTAAATGGGTGTCTGTATCCCAAACACAGGCTCGATATCACAATAGTCCTCAGTATGTTTGGAATGGTTTGGATCCTGAAGATTTTATCTTTTCAAAAAAGAAACTGGACTACTTTTTATATATGGCCAATGCCCGGTATTATAGAGGTAAAGGATTGGACATTGCTTTACAGCTTTCGAAAGATCTGAATTTTAAATTGGTTGTAGCGGGATCGAGTCCAGATCAAGAAGACGTAGACCAGGTAGAAGCGTTGTGCAAAAAATACGGTGCCATTTATATAGGAGACATAAGGGGAGAACAAAAAACGGAATTGATAGCAAGAGCAAAAGCCCTCATTTCACCTTCCCGATTTCCTGAAACATTTGGTATGACGATCGTAGAAGCTCTGTTTTCGGGAACTCCAGTAATTTGTAGCAGTAATGGAGCTTACGGTGAAATCATGTCTGAAAAAGTTGGATTTGTTTGTGAAAATGAGACAGATTATCGTCATGCAGTTGCTTGCATAGACAATATAGATCCCCAAGATTGCAGGGATTATGCCATGGCTCATTTTCATTACCTTACCATGGCAGAAAAATATGCTGGTATTTATGAAGAAATGATATCAGAAGTGAAGGTTTAAATTACTTTATTTGATTTCATAAATTAGCTTTGATGAAAAATATAATCATACTTTCTGGATCGATTAGAAATGGAAGAAAAAGTCATTTTGTAGCACAATACCTTTCTGCTGCTTTTGACAACAGTGAAAAAGTTAATGCGAAACTACTGGACCTGAAGGACTATCCTTTTCCCATTCTGGAAGTAAGGATGAATGACACAGAAACATTACCTCATGGACTGCAAGAGTTCAATGATTTTTTTACCAACGTAGATGGTGTAATCTTTGTAAGTCCCGAATATAAAAATGGTATTCCCGGTGCCCTTAAAAATGCTTTGGATTATTTAGAGCCTCAAGTTTTAAAAAGGGTTCCTTTTGGGGTAGTTACCGTTTCTTCTGGGGGGTTTGGAGGCATTCTTTGCTTGTCTCAATTACGAACAGTTGGACTGGCCTTGGGTGGTATTGCAATTCCTGAAAAGTTATGTATATCTAAGGTAAATGATTTGTTTTCTGAAGAAGGTGAGTTATTGGATGAAGATCTTCAGGGGAAAATTGATGGATTCGTCGAGAGCTTCTTGTGGTATGTTGGACGGTTTTAGGAATAGTTGAATATAAATTCAAGCCTTATTCTGCATAACCATTTTTAAGTGCATAAACTGCTAGACCTACCCTTGTTTTAAGTTCTAACTTTTCAAATAAGCTATCCCGATAGTTTTCCACGGTACGAGGACTGCAAAACATCTTTTCGGAAATCTGTTTATAAGTCATCTCAGTAGTAGTATACTTTAAAAACTCGATTTCACGATCTGACAAATTTAACTTAGAATTAGCATCAATAGTGTCCTCTCGAAGGCTTGTAAATACTTTACTCGCTGCCCATTCTGGGTAAAAGTGACCATTCCTAATCAAACCATCCAATGCATTTTCCAACTCCAAAGGGTGTACATTTTTAAGCATATATCCCTTAGACCCATTTTTGATCATTTTAATCAAACTCTGCTCATCCTCTTGCATACTCAATGCCATAATCAGAATTTCTGGATGTGTTTCCTTGATCCATTTGGCTGTTTCAAACCCATCCATAATGGGCATACTAATGTCTAATAAAACTACATCTGGTTTGGGTTTCGTTTTTAGTTTCTCTTGAAAATCCAACCCGTTTTCGCAAGTGTATAAGACTTCAAATTGTAAGAAATTTGAAATAATACTGCTCAATGCTTGCGCAATTAAAACATGATCATCGATTATAACTATAGTCTTGGCCATTTACAATGGGATTTCTATTATTATTTTGGTTCCTCTTTTCAGGCTACTTTTCAGGGTATATGTACCACCTATCATTTCAGTTCTTTTTTCCATGTTTTTTAGCCCTATACCTTTTGGTTTTACATTGGCTACATTAAACCCTTTACCATCATCTTTTAAAATTAGATTCAGAACTCCCTTAACTTCTTCTAAGGATACTTCTATGGTTTTGCAATTGGAGTGCTTCATACTGTTTTGTAAAAACTCCTGGGTGATTCTATACAAGATACTCTTAGTGGTATAAGAGTAAATATCGCCTATAATATTATGTGTAAAATGAACCTTGCATTTATTTAGATTATTCACCTTTTTGCATTCATTTTGGATGAGCAATGGTAGAGATGTACTATTAATTGAATTGTCCGTTAGTGATTTGGATAATTCTCGTAACTCGGTAAGTGATTCATTAATAATCTCACCAATGTTTTCAATATTCTCGTTAATCTGTGGTGCCTTATTTTCAAAGGCCAATTGTTGGGTATATAAACTAGCGAGGGTAAGTTTCTGTCCTATATTATCGTGAATCTCTCGCCCAATATGTTTCATGGTTTGGGTTTGGATTTCCATTTCTGTCTCCAAAAGCTCCTTTTTATGAACCTCATCAATATCCTTTATTTCTGCCAAATGGGCTTTCTTCTTCAATCGATATTGCCTCACAAAAATGACAATAGCACTAACAAAAGCAATGAAGATAATATTAAACAATATGATCGATATTATGATTCCATTTTCCCCCATATAAATGATGCTGTAAATAATAAATACATGATGCAATTGCTTATTAAAAAATAGGTGAAGTACACATCGTAAATTGTTTTATGTTCATTATACAATTCTTTTGCATACACATGGAATGGATAAGATCCTAAATAGAACAATACCATTGCGATATTTATGTAAAACATTTTATTTTCTCGAAACCTAAGAATGTCGTCATTTTTAATTTGTTTTATAAACTCTAAGACTACCAATAGCGTAAGGATTATAGTACCTACGTTTAAACTTAATCCCGAAACCTGATTTATATCTTTAGAAGATAGTATCGCTATCCCTATTGTAATTAGGTAAATCAAGGAACATACTAAGAATAGCCTTTTTTTCTTGAGTGATTTCAACGCATATAACCAATAGAAAAATATCCATTCCAATACAGTTCCAAAATATATATAATATCCTTTCATCGGAACACCAAAGAATGACGACCTATTTCGCCAAAAAAATTCCTGTATAAATATAAAAACCAGATAGATGGCAAACCACTTCCAATAACTATTCTTCAACCTAAAAAAATAAAAAGTCCCTACTAATGCAGCCAAAAATTGTGCAACTAGCAGAGAACTTCTTAGTATGTTGTGAAATTCTTCCATAGATTAACTATTAAAATATCTTAAAACTATAGATCAGGCGGGTATAAATTTCCGTGATTTTGTGCTCCAGTAGAGCCCCCAGGGTCGTTAGATTTTAAACCAAATGCTGCTGTTTTAAATGTCGAATTTAAATCTGAATAATCTGGTAAACTTTCAAAAGATTGCGTGTAGGTACGTTTGTCTGTAGGGTTAAAGTTCATGTTTAGACCATCTCTTCTTATTGTTGGTATGCATACGAGTGTATGGCGTTTTTTATAATCAAGTGACACCCCTTGAAGATCAGTGGTTTTAGTTTTATCCCAAAACATTTGATCTTCAGGATAGTTAGCATAATATATACGGACACCTAATTCATCGGAATCAGTTCCTCTTTTCGTAGCTTCATTTTCCATATGAAACAAAAATGCCTGAAGTGTCTCAAAGTCGAACCAAATACTTTCTGCATCGCGCTTTGTAAAGCCAGAAGGGCCTGGAAAGGTCATCCCTCCATTAATATGGAATAACTGTTTTTTGTCTTTCCGATACCCATTTACCATTTCATGAACTAGTCTAACCTCCAATTCACTTATAGGTTTTTTCCTGTAATCCTTACAAATGGAACCGTTCTTTATGTTAATCTTACTGCTTGGTGGATAATTATAGGCATATACTCCAAAAACGAGTAAGACACCTGCTAATACATAAGTTAAAATCTTGGCTTTCATAATATTATATATTAATTGATTAAAGTTATTTGTTTACGATTCAAAGTAACCATAACTGCCTGATTTTCTTATCAGTATAAACACCTAAATGTGGGAGGGTTAAACAACCTAAAATTTTTCGTTGATCCTCCTTTCCCTTTTACGTCAATGACTCATCAATTGATAATGAGCCTGTTACGAGATTTGTGATATAAAAACAGGGACGCCGAAAACTGTAGGATAGAGTAGGTGGAACTAAATATTTATATCATGAAAACATTTTCAATTATTTACGTAGTAATCTTTCTTAGTTCAGTGTATGGATATACACAACCCAATTGGGATTTTGTCAACTTTCCTAGTTCTTCGCAAAGTCGTGTCTCAAAAGGAGCCTGTATAGATACTAATGATCATATTTATGCACTGGAAATGGATACCAACAATGGGCAATTTAGCGTGACTAAATATGACAATGGGGTACAATCAGGGAACTCATTCGCACTTCCAAATGGATTGTTTTTCCCTTCAGAAACGTTTAACCATATCACTTTCGGAAATAGCAAGGTGTACGTTGCTGGAAGAAACAGTACTGGAGGAATCATTTATGAAATAGATACCAGTTTAGGATCTTCAAATTCATTGCCAATAATTAGTTCTACCAACGGTTGGGTAATACTAAATGGAATTACCATTAAAAATGACGAATTATTCGTAGTAGGTAACTTAAGTCTATCTCTTGCAACATCTTCTAATGTCACTTTTGGAAATCTTCCTATGTTTCCCATATCCCAAAACACAGGCTTTGTAGCAAAATTTTCACTGGCAACAAACAACTGGGTTTGGGTGAAAAAAGTCCTAACACCGTCTTATGGATCTGTTGAAGACGTTGCCATTGATACTTCTGGAAAAATCTATATAACCGGTAAATTTAAAAATTCACTTACTGTTTATGCCAGTTCTTCAACACCACATACATTTTCTAATACAACAGAGCATAATTATCTATTGCGGTTTAATTCCAACGGTGATTATGACTCAGTTTGGGGGCTAAAACAAAATTATTCTAACGGGAACGAGCACAGGACATTCGATGTAAAAGTAGATCCTGATAATACGGCTGTATACTATATATCTAGAAACAAAATACTAAAGCATGATATTCTAAGTTCTGGAAATTTAATTTGGACCAAAAGCCTTCAAGCAACGGCTCCGGGAGTGATTCTAATCTTTCAAATTGTATTAAACAATTGTGATGAAATTTACGCAACGGGGAGAACTGGAACCAACGTTTTAAGAACTCAATGTGGTTCTGATTTCTTTGCCATTGGTGCAAATAAAACAACTGGGGTTACCTCCAATAACTGGGCTTCAAATGCGACTTCATCCGTATCCAACGGAGCTGCAATTTTAATAGACTCAGATAACAAGGTAAACGTTGTGGGAACTTATGGTAACACTGTCTGTCCAGAACATATAGTCATTGATAACAGCTCTCCCCCATCTCACCTGCAAGGAACCTTTATTGGGAAGATAGATGATTACGATTATAATAGTTGTTGCCCATCTGCTACTGCCGCGGCATCTTTTATAAACCCAAATAGGACTATACAAATGGCATCCAAATACGGCCCTATAGATGTCTCCGTATTATGCTTATCCAATGATTTATTGGTCGATGGTTCGGCTAGTACTTGTGAAGATAGGTATTTTATTGGCTTGGCAGATTTTAATTTAGCTACTTGGTCCAACAATTTGGTTTTGCATTCAGATTGGGTTCATCCGTTAACTCAAGCCCCTAGTAGTATTAATATCTTAGACTTTATTCCACAGGGATATCAATTACGCCCAGGTATTGTTTATAAATTCCGATTGGCCGTGGGTAATCCTTGGGATGCCACAGATATTTGGTTCATGATAGATTGTTGCAGTAACGATCCTGTTCTATTGCCTCATGAATTCGATCCAAAGAAATATTAATAGTACTCCACTATCTATTTCTGCCGGCAATAAAACAACTCCACAGGATTAAATCACCTCAATAAATTCTCGTACACACTCCTCACTACGTCAATTAATAATTGCTCTAAAAGCACATTATAATTTTTTGAAATCATAACAGGGAAACCGAAAACTGTAGTAAAGAGTAGGTGAAAATTAAAATTCAATATCATGGCAAAGAGAAAACAAAGAAAAAAAGCCGAAAACAAAAAAGTGGCAGCATTACCACTACCCTTACCAGAATCTGTAAAAGCACTAGCAGATAAAGAAAGGGCTGATTGTAAGGAGTGGACAACCAAAACCAATTCAATACTTGAAAAATTGGTAACGTCCAAAGTAAATAATATGTCCAATTGTGATGACAAACATGATGATTGTGGCTGTGACGGAAAAGAGGGTGCTACATCCAAGGGAAAGGTTACCGATTTAATCGTTCTAATTGATACTAGCGGTTCTGTTTATTCGTCTGCTAGAGCTGTATCTGATGCTGTGTCCCTAGCAATTGAAGATGCTATATCTTCCTGTGACCCCGATTTAAAGATTACATTTCTGGGTGTAGACGGAATTTGGCCTGGTACTGCATTTGCCCAAAGCCATCGTGATTATATTTATGGCTTACACGGAACGGTTCCTATGGCAGCAGACAGACCTCCTGCGGGTTATAAGACAGAGCAGGGTGCAAATGCAATAGAAGACCTGTCAAAGTATGCTGAATGGAGGGATGGTGCATGTAGAGCTATATTCTATATAAGTGATGAAGAATTGGATGGAAATGTACCCAGAAAAGATTTTGCCATGAAACAGCAGAAACAAATGCTGCTATTTCCGAAGCAAATGCAAACAATGTTACGGTATTTGCACATCATTTAACCTATCAAAAACTAGATCCTGCTATTCTAGAAAATTACAGGGATCTATGTCATAAAACTGGTGGTGAAGTATATTTTAGCAATGCGCCTAGCCAAGATGAATACGTAAAGTTATTAGCGGAAGTTATCTGTAACTCTTGTGGCATTAATAGATGTAAGGAAGTTGATCTTTCTGAAGTTAACCCCTGTATTTCCATTAAATGGGGAGATAGTGAATGTGATTGTTTAGAATCATCAGACTATGAAGTAATGACCCTCACAGTCTGCAATTGCTATTCAAACCTTACGTTCTCTAATTTCAAAATCTCTATGATTGAGGTAGTCGATGCTGATGGTAAACCTGTAAAGATGCTTCCTAATGGAACACCGTCTGTAAAAATCCATCCAATAGGAATATTTTGTTTTGGAGATATCGAACCTTGTTCTTGTATAACCAGAGAATTTGTTCTAATCAATGAAGGTGCAAAAGAAGGTGAATATCACATTAATCTGAAAGGGGTTTGCTATGATATTACCAAAACCGAACATACAGAACAATGTTTCAGATTCAACATTTGTAAGGACTAAGAGGTTACTAAAAATTCCTCTAAAGAGTAACGAGGCAGCTTTTTCAGGCTGCCTCGTGTATCTGAAAATTTTATAATGCGCCCGTAGGATTATTCCATTTCATTGGCCTACTTTTTTTGATACAGAAGTGATTTAATAATATACTTCAGTGATTGAGTGTAGTCATTCTTAGGCCTTACTGCCCGCGTTAAATAGTCGTTAAATACCGTTCTAATTCGTAACACAGAACAAGACCAATCCATTAATGATATATGTTTAAACTGAAAATCAATGTTTAGTAAACTCAAAAATATATCCCCATAAAAATCATGGCAAAAACCAAAATGAAATTCTACAAGCTTAACAGAAGAATACACCTTTATACCGGATTGTTCATGATACCGTATATTTTCATTTTTGGTCTTTCAGGATTTCTGTTCAATCACCCTACTGCATTGATAAACCGTACTTCTCAATCCTTTGAGCTTGATAACGGGGAAAGTTTTGCCCCCCTGTTTCCAAATATAAATGCCTTAGCTTCATCCGTCACGGATTCCTTGATATCTGAAGGATTAATTTCCAGTCCGGAAATTAAGGACATACGATATAGCAACACTATGATTTTGCGTAACCTAAATGATATTGCAGATTATAGGATTAATGCAGATATCCCTTCTTCAAAGGTACAATTGATGACCTTGCCTGATTTTGCAGAAAACACATTTGTTACCCGAGGGAACTATTCGTTTCCTTCAACGATAAATTCGAATGAGTTGTTGATGAAAGCAGAACGATTATTGATTAGCAAGGGTATAAACCCAGGGGCATCCCGTGTACAACGGATTCCTAATCTAGTCTTTGAGCTAAGCAATTCCGATAAGAATTATCGGGTAAGCTATGATCTAACTAACGGTAATTATAGGGTTGATGATCTTAATAAACGAAAATTTAAGATTAATTATTTATTTACCAATCTTCATGAACAACATGGATATCCTGTGGCAGGATTTTCGATACGCTGGTTATGGGTGTTTTTTGCCGACACCTTGGCAATTTTGATGATTGTATGGGCTATTTCGGGATTAATCATGTGGTTTCAGATGAAGCGACTTTTTGCTATAGGTACCCTATTATTGGGTATTTCAGTATTTATTTTCATATTTATATTGTTAGATAATTACGAACTTGGCTTTTAAACTACTGCTATGAGATACTATTCGATTACAACACTTTCAATAAAAATTCATTTCGTTGTTTCCTTAGCCTGCATCCTTCTTTTAGCAAGCTGTAAGGAAAAGGAATTAAGTGTGAATACACTCCAAACGACTCCTGTATTTGAAACGGAGATACATCCAAGTCAAGATAGTTATGATGACATCTTTCAAAAGATGGGCTTATTAGAAAGGATGGAGGAATATGGAGTCGCAGGTATTAGTATAGCAATCATTAAAAACGGTACATTAGATTGGACCATGGCTTATGGCAAACTACAAGCAAATACAACAGGCACAGTGAACACAGAGACAATGTTTTCTGTAGGTTCAATAAGTAAGGTAGGAGCTGCTTTGATGGTGTTGAAGTTAGTTAAGCAAGGCACATTGGATTTGGACACGGATGTTAACACTTATTTAAAGTCATGGAAAATAGGGGCGAACCGTTTTACCGAAAAGCACCCGGTTACCTTGAGAAAGATCTTATCTCATACTGCAGGGATTACCGTACATGGATTTGCAGACTATATGCCAGAAGAGCAACTGCCAACAACACTTCAAATACTGAATGGGGTACATCCTGCTAAGAATAGCAGAATCTATGTAAACACCCCCATTGGTTCCAAATATCGATATTCTGGTGGGGGCACTACTGTAATACAACAAATTGTAGAAGACGTTACACAACAAAGCTTTCATGATGCTGCAGACCACCTATTATTTTCCCAATTAAACATGAAAAGGAGCAGTTATGAGAATCCACTTCCAGAAACTTTTGGCAACATTGCCAAGGCTCATAATAGAAATGGTAAGCCAGTTGCCTTACCAAGGGGATATCAAGCTATGCCTGAAAAGGCTGCTTCTGGATTATGGACAACTCCTTCAGATTTATCGAAAGTGATTCTAATGCTTTTGAATATCTACCATGGAGAAGATACAGGTTACCTATCTAATGTACTTGTTAAGGATATGATGACTCCCGTGAACCCTAGTAATTATGGCTTGGGATCTAGAATAAAGATTGATGGGGATAAGATATACTTTCAGCACGGGGGAGCTAACGATTCTTATAGGGCCAAATTTATTGCTAACTTGAAAAATAAAAGCGGAATTATTCTATTCACCAATGGAACCAACGGATCGGATTTAATTGATGAAATCATTCCCAAATTCGATTTCATTGTACAATGACCAAAAGATTCCTAAATCTGTATACAAAACCAGGTAGCGCCTTGATATCTATGAATAGATTTCTTTCTTCTCTTTTGTTGATCTTATCTATACATGGATGTGCTCCCACAAAAAACACAACGAGTCTCAAAAATTTAGAGGCACAAAAGATTTGGGATCTTGTAAATGTAAAAGGGGGATCTGAAGCCATTAATGTTAATTACGAAAGCGAATCTATGACCTGGTCCTTTAATGAAAAGGACCAAACCCTAACAGTGACAAATAATTTGGCAAGTAATGAATTATATGGAGTCCCTTCGGGAACCTATGAATACAATATTCAACAAAACAAGGGAAATACGTATTTGGTAATTGAAAAATCACACCTGAGATTGGCAGCAATAGAAAACAATCAACTAACGGTTGTTAAAACTATAATAATTCACGGTGTCGGTGTTAGTGAATATACCCTGTATTTTGAGAAGGGTTAGACAAACTTTTTCTTTTGCCTGAATTCGCTTGGTGTTAGCCCTGTCTTTTTCTTGAATACCGTATTAAAAACAGATCTCGAAGTAAAACCTGTTGAATACATAACCTCTTTAATTGACAGCAGATTTCCATTTGTTTCTTCAAGCATTTTTTTTGCTTCGTCTACCCTAAGGGAATTTATATAATCGGAAAAGTTTTTACCTTCTATCCTATTAATTGTTTGAGACAAAACCCTAGGGTGAATCTTTAATTCCTTTGCCAATGAGTCTAAACTTATATCCTGTTCTAGATATGGCCTTTTCTTTTTCATGTATAGAGTAAGGTCTGTAGAAACATTATTTAAATACACCATGTTGTCGTTAGAACCATTGGAATATTTACTTCTATTCATGGCTGCAATTTTTACATCATCATCTGTAATCCCTAGGAAATAGCTTGGGTTTATAATCCCATGGTAAATTATCCAGTTAACGAAAATCAAGACCCCTATTAAAACAAAATACCCCACGTAGAGTTCATTGCCCATTAATTGAAAACTACCCTTGTAGCTTTCAACAATACTAAGAACATTGTTAATGACACAAATCAAGATTAGGATCAAAAGCCAATCCGTTTCTCTATTTGTTCCTTTAGCTGCAATCTGGGGTACAGTGCTTCTGTATACGATTATCTTTCGGAGAGCTAGTAGAAAATAAATGAGCATTATAGCTAGCAGAAAAGGATGCAGAAATTCACAATATGCAAGTCCCAATATAGAAGTTATTAGAATGAATGTTGTGGGCAAAAAATGTAATAACTCTATTGGTTTAAAAAGCCGTTCTTTTAACAAGCTGAATTGTATGAACAAGAATATTAGGGGGCCATAGAGAAATCCAAAAGAACACAGATACAATGGGTGATCAGCTAAATAATCATTTATCAATAAATAATTTATTGTAAACTGAGCTCCTACAGAAAGCAAATTAAGCGACAAAAAAATATTACTGATTTTTCTATTGTACTTAGCAGTAAGCAATACAGTACCATAAAAAAAACTCAACCAAATTATTACTGTATAAAGTGCGTTGATAAAGTCTATTTTCATAGATTAAATGCATTAATATTCCTACAGGCAATAGGATTTGTAAAATACCAAATTTTAGAATCTTGTTTATACTGTATTTAATGATCTACAATAATAAATCATTGAAGATATCTTCAGAATTCCTATGCCTGTTAAAGAATTCACAAATGAAGTTCTGTTTCAGGAATTAAACAAAGTAGTACATCAATTTCAATATCATTATAAAGAATTTTAATCTGCTACCAAACTAAGTAAATAGATGTCCGAACCCTACAACTTTGTATAATAGAATGAAAGTCAATTTGCAATATTTCACAACTTGCTTTTTTATTCTTTTTGCCTGTTCTCAAAAAGAGAACAATAGCGAAAGGATTCAAAAAACAATATCCGATTATTTTAAAATATACCAAAAACACGAAGATTTCACCTCTTTTATGAGCTATTATGATGAAAGTATCATACTGGAAGATATTATTAACTGAGATGAAATTGTTGGAAAAGAGGCTCTTTCAGGTTTCTTCGACTGGAACAATCCTAGTCTAAAACGTTTAGGCAATGATGCATTGGTCATAAAAACTCAAACGATAGATGGAAACCAAGCTATTACATCTGGATACTTCACGGAATTTGAATGGAAAGGCACAAAATTCGAAGCCATGGATTTTATTACCATCCATACTTTCAATAATGACTTAAAGATCATCAAGCAAATAGATTGGATCAAGTATCCTCCAAATCTTTTAAATACTACCTATTTAATTGAAGCCAAAAAAACCGACAAAATAGTGGGTACCTGGAAATTGGTGGAATTTTCCGATTTCGACACCATTTCAAAACAATGGGTATATCCCTTTGGGAAAGAGGCTCAAGGGTATTTTACTTATACCAATGACAAAACAGTCATCGTAAATATCTTTAACCAAAATCCTATAAAAACGACAAAGGATTCTATAAATGTAGTACGTTATTCTTTTAGTGATATCTTATTTAATTCTCCCGTATATTTTGGCAAATACTCTTTGGATCATAAAAATGGGACATTAGTTCATCATGTAAAAGGAGGAGCCATTCCATGGTATATCAACACCAATCAATCAAGACCTTTCAAATTACAAAACGACACACTGTTCATTGGGGACATGGTTAACTGGAAGAGGGTTCTCGTAAAATTAGATTGAATCAAGCAGAAAAATGTTTGAAATTATCGGGAATTACGATTTAACAAAGAGTGGCTTTTCCTTATCTCCAAGTCCAACAAGTGTTATTGTTAACCTAAAACTACCGTCAACTTTGGACGGCATATATTCCATTAGAATAATGGATACATTGGGTAAAGTAGTTTTTCCCACAATAATACTATCTATAATGATATCGATTTGAGAATGGAGCTAGACATACAAAGCTTCAAAAGTGATTTGTAAAAATCACTTCTGGACAATCAATATTCGCTAAACAATTAATTAAACTATAGGGTATTTGGCAGCACGATGGTTCAGTAAATTATGTTATGGGAAATTACAACACCTAAAGCATCATAATGCCTTACCACAGTGCCAACAATCTGCCAATATAAAATCCGAAGTGCCCCTCCAACACTCCGGATTAATACATGAATTGTTTTTTAAAAATCTTACTTCCCCAACATTAATAATTCATTACATAACACTTCTGTGATATAGCGCTTGGTGCCGTCTTTATCATCATAAGAACGGTTGGTGAGTTTTCCTTCTATAGCAATCTCTTGCCCTTTCACAACATAGTTCTCTACCACATTCACAAGGCCATTTTTTACAATCACATTATGCCAATAAGTACGTTCTACTTTCTGTCCATTTTTGTCTTTGTAACTATCATCTGTAGCCAAAGAAAATTTTGCCATTTTATTACCGTCGGCAAAGGTTACGATTTCTGGTTCTTGTCCCAATCTTCCAATCAACTGTACTTTGTTTCTAAGTGCGTTCATAATTTTAAATTTTAATAATTAAACAGTTAATACTATCTCACCGTCTTTCGGTTCGACAGGGCAAATATGAAACGGTTCAACAAAAAGAGTCGGTAGCTACACACTTACTTTCGTTTATAGTCACTTGTAAGCATTTACAAATGACTACAGCTATCTAAAACACCTCAATTTTTAAAAGGTTTAAAATTGAATTTCATTTGCACAACAAATTGAAAATCTGATACTTATAAAAGCAAAAGACAAAGAAGTCTGTTTTTTTGAAAAAAGGGTCAATAATTCAAATATATTTGTGAAGGAAACGCCCAAAAGGCCTGTAAAACCTACCAACTAACCAGACTATTCATTTATGAAACCCTCTTTGTTTGCCTATACATTTCTTGTATTTATGATAACAGGATATTGGAATATCCATGGACAAGAAAATTCGGAAACAGAAAAGAGTTCCTTTAGTCTTTCAGACCTTCCCATAGAATGGCAAGGATTTGTAGATTCCCGGCATGGCCCCAGACTAAAAAACGATCCGTACCAAACCAACAAATACAGCCTCAGCGAAACCCGATTGCAATTACAATTGGTGCATTGGACGGATATCTCTGAGGTTAAAGTAAAAACCGATTTCTTATATGATTCCCAACAAGGTGAGTTCCTCGTAAATCTTAGGGAAGCAAATCTTTTCCTGACACCCGCAGAATGGTTCGATCTTAAAATTGGACGACAGATTTTAACTTGGGGAAAGGGAGACATGTTATTTGTAAACGATCTGTTTCCCAAAGACTGGCAATCGTTTTTTATAGGTCGTGAATTGGAATATTTAAAATCGTATTCAGATGCTGCCAAACTCACCTTTTACTTACCTTGGTTTGAGCTCAATACTATATTCGTTCCTGCTTTTAACAGTGATATTTTCCCAAATGGGGAACGCCTATCCTTCTTTAATCCTTTTCAGGGTTCGTTTGTTACCAATCAGAATCCCATCAATGCCGAAGTTCCCAATACTTGGTTCGAGAATTCAGAATATCATTGGCGTGCTCGTAAAAACATTAAAGGATTTGATTTAGCACTCTATGGATACTACGGATATTGGAAAAGCCCAGCAGGTGCCAACTTACAAACTGGACGCCCAACATTTCCTAAGTTGAGTGTACATGGACTGAGTTTTGAAGGAAACCTTTTTAAAGGAATCACCAGTTTTGAAGCCGGTTATTATCACTCTGGAGACGATCCTGACGGAACCGACTTTGCCATTAGAAATAGTCAATGGGTATTTTTACTGGGGTATACACGAGATTTCAAAAATGACTTTTCGGCAGGAATCCAATATTATACAGAAATCATGGCAGATCACGATGCCTTGGTGGCCAACTTACCTCCTGACGCACCTGAACCAAATCAGATTCATGATATGGTCACTTTGCGACTCACCAAATTGTGGTTGCGGCAAAAACTGAACCTCTCATTTTTTGGATATTATTCCCTATCTGATAACGATGCTTACCTAAGACCCAATGTGTCTTACAAGTTAACTGACGCATGGAAAATTGAAGTAGGAAGCAACTTGTTTATGGGAGAGAGCGAAACTACTTTTTGGAGTCAGTTTCAAAACAACAACAATATTTATGCAGGAGCAAAGTGGAGTTTTTAATTGAACTAAACACCAAATAACCAACACATGAATCTATTATCATTTTCCATAAATAAGCCGAAAGCCATTGTAGCTATCGTGTTATCCATAACAGTGATTCTATTGCTGTTTATACCACAGATAAAGATAGATACCGATCCGGAAAATATGTTATCCGAAAATGAATCCGTACGGATCATTCATAATCAACTGAAGGAGCGTTACAATATGCACGACATTATTGTGATGGGTATCATAAACGAAAAACATCCTAATGGTGTATTCAACAAGGCTTCACTTACCAAAATTCATGATATTTCCGAATACATCTATAGCCTTCAGGTAGTAGAAGAAAACAAAGATACTTCTACTGAGAGCACCGCCGAAGATGACCTTTCCAAAGAAAATATCGTAACCTATACAGGCGTCATTAAGAGGGACGTTATGGCGCCTTCCAATATTGATCATATTGAACCCATTGGCCCCGGAACCCTAAAGTTTGATTGGTTAATGGCCACAGCACCTGAAACCGATGAAGAAGCTTTGGAAATAAAGGATAAATTGATGAGCAACAACATGTTCAAAAACACCATTGTTTCTGAAGATGGAAAGGCTATTTGTTTGTACATCCCAATCAGTTCAAAGGACATTTCGTATGAAATTTCTACCAAGCTTCAGGAAAAAGTAGCAGCCTACGAAGGTGATGATAAATTTCACATAACCGGTTTGCCAGTAGCCGAAGATACCTTTGGTACCGAAATGTTTATACAAATGGGTATTACAGCACCCGTTGCTATGCTATGCATCTTCCTGCTCATGCTATTCTTCTTCAAAAAACTGAAACTTATCTTAAGTCCTATGATCGTTGCTATGGTTTCAGTGATTTGTACCATGGGCCTACTTATTGCCACAGGGAATACCGTACATATCATGAGCTCCATGATTCCCATATTCATCATGCCCATTGCTGTACTGGATTCCATACACATCCTCTCAGAGTTTTTTGATAAATATCCCGAAATAAAGGATCGAAAAGAAACCCTGAAAAAAGTAATGAAGGAATTGTTCCGACCCATGCTTTTTACGTCTTTAACATCTGCTGCCGGATTTGCCTCCTTGGCATTAACCCCAATACCTCCCGTACAGGTTTTTGGAATTTTTGTAGGCTTCGGAATCCTATTCGCTTGGTTACTCACCATTTGTTTTATTCCAGCCTATATCATGCTTATGTCTGAAAAATCTTTGGAAAACTTTGGAGTGAAACAAGATGGCAACAAAAACAGGATGATTAATGTTTTACAATCATGGAGCAGAGGAACGCGATTGCATTCCAAAAAAATCCTGCTGGGCTCTTTTGTGTTGTTTGGATTGGCTCTTTACGGAATCTCACTTATTCAAATAAATGACAATCCTGTAAAATGGTTTACTTCAGATCATCCCATTAGAGAAGCAGATAGAGAACTCAACAAACATTTTGGAGGTACCTATATGGCGTATTTAAGTCTTACCAACGATTCAGAAAAGACTAAAACAGCCAAAGAAGTTCAATCAGAAATTCAATCCATAAGCAATCAATATTTTGCCGTTAATGATACCCTTCAACCCTATAAAGAGCAAATGGATTCTTTAATTCAGTCTTTAGATTCCTCTTTAGAAGAAGCATCCATATACACTGAATTAACAAACGAATTATATGATAAGATCGATTATAGTGAAACAGATGCTGAAGCCGAACTTTGGGAAGAACTCACAGGTAAAGTAGAACTTCAGGCCTTGGCCAGTACCCAAATATTCAAACAACCCGAAGTATTGGATTATACGTTAAAACTGGAAGACCATCTTTTGAAAGAAGGCGGGGTGGGAAAAATTAATAGCTTGACTAAGTTGATCAAAAAAATAAATAAGGAATTACACGAAGGCGATAGTGATTCACATAAGTTGCCCGAAAGTTTTTCAGGAGTTGGTCAATGTATCATTTCTTACCAAAACAGTCACTTACCCGAACGCTTACGTCATTGCGTAGATACAGATTTTCAAGGACTGAACCTATGGTTGCAGTTAAAAAGCGGGGACAATAAGGATATGGAAAAAACCATTGCAGCAGTAGATACCTTCTTTAAAGAAAACCCACCGCCACAAAACTTAAAGTACGAATGGTTTGGTTTAACCTATATCAATGTAATCTGGCAACAAAAGATGGTAAACGGAATGCTAAATGCCTTTTTGGGAAGCTTCATTATTGTTTTCTTAATGATGACTCTTTTATTCAGATCCGTAAAATGGGCTTTCTTATGTATGTTGCCCCTTACTTTAACCATTGCCATTATTTATGGAGTGATTGGTTTTATTGGCAAGGATTATGATATGCCCGTAGCTGTATTGTCTTCTTTGGCCTTAGGACTGGCGATCGATTTTTCCATACATTTTCTGGTACGGTCACGAGAAGCCATCAAGAAAACAGGAGATTGGAAAGAAGCTTCTAAAATTATGTTTGGAGAACCCTCAAGAGCTATTACAAGAAACGTTATAGTAATCGCGATCGGATTTTTACCTTTACTGCTTTCCAATTTAATGCCTTACAAAACGGTAGGGATTTTGCTAGCAAGTATATTAACCCTTTCAGGAATCATTACTTTGCTGTTATTACCTGCAATGATCAGTGCCCTACAAAAGGTGTTTGTTCGTAAAAAATAATATTGAATCTAATTAGTAATAAAAATAATCTTGATATGAAATTTAGTAATCTTTTCCTAGTACTGGTAATTGTAAGTGCGTTTGGAATACAAGGGGTATCCGCACAGGATATGGCCGTAAATGAGATCGTAGCCAAAACCTACGAAGCTTATAAGTATTTTGGAGATGACCGTATTACCATGGCCAATATGGACATTAAAAACAGCAAAGGCAAAGTGATCATGAACCGGGAATTGGTGTTGATAAAGAAAAATGATGGCAATAGCTTGAAACAAAAGTGGTATGCCTATTTCAAAAAACCAGCAGATATCCGAAAAATGGTATTTATGGTATGGAAAAATACCTACAAAGATGATGATCGTTGGATTTTCCTTCCAGCCATGGACTTGGTAAAAAGATTAGCAGGATCTGATAAACGAAGTAGTTTTGCAGGATCCCAATTTGTATACGAAGATGTAACGGGGCGATTTCCGAAATTGGATACTCATGAACTGATAAAAAGCACGGACGCCTATTACGAAGTAAAAAGCACCCCAAAAGACCCTTCAGCCGTAGAGTTTTCCTATTTCTATACTTGGATTGACAAAGAAACCTTCATCCCGAAAAAGCGTGTGTTTTATGATAAAAACGGAGAAAAACAACGGGAATATCGCGCTGAAAAAGTAGAGACTATCCAAGGATACAAAACCATTACGGAGTTTTCAATGACTAATATTCAGACAGGAGAATCCACCTATACCACATATTCAGACGTAAGATATAATATGGGTGTCCCAGATAATATTTTTACAGAAACCTATCTACGTAGAGTCCCGAGAAAGTGGGTTGCTTACAATCAAAAATAACCTGCTTGATATTGATACTTTAGAAACCGCTTTACATTTGTTAAGTGGTTTTTTTATTAGAATATCCTCTTCCTGTATTCTGTGGGAGATACTCCAAGTATTACCTTAAATCTTTTAGAAAAAGCATAGATATCATTGAACCCAGATAGTATGGCAATTTCAGTCAAGGGTAGTTCTTTATTCTTAAGCAGATCTATGGATCTTTTCACTTTACTATTCAAATAATAATGATAAGGAGTGGCTTGGTATACGGCTTTAAAAACACGGATAAGATGAAATTTAGACAAATGACACTTCTCTGCCAAGACATCCAGATTAAAACCATCTTCCAGATGATCTTCTATATAATCTCGGGCTTTCATTACCCGTTTAAAAAGCTCGCACCGCGTTGTATATTTAATACTATTGATATGCCTCATTTGCTTGGAAACCTTTAATTGTGATTTTACCAAGTTTAAACCAATTCCATAAAAAATCTCTTCGTTAATATCAAAATGCTTTTGGCTTACAGACTGTAGATAAAAGGTTTCCAAGTATTGCCCCAACACATCATTTTGCGAGTAAAGAGCCTCAAAAAAGTTAATCTGATTGTGCTTTTCCTGAAAGGGATTTTCTAACAAGTAATTTTCAGAAAGATTTAAATTATCTACAATGTTATTGACTACGCTACGGTCCAAAAAAATAGAAAGAGCCTGCGCATTAGCCCCCCTATTTTCAACGGTTTGTTGATCATTCACTAACAAGTATTGATTTTCATTAATGGAAAACGGAACTCCTCCTAAAGCATATCTTTCCACACCTTTAACAACATACTTTATAGAAAAACTAGAAGTATAGGTTAAATTATAATCATTGTTAACATTGGAGAAATAGATTTCATTAGAAAACCGATCCGGGAAAAAACTTCTGGACTTTGGTTCATTAAAACGTATGATTTCTTCAGTAAACTCGATGATCTATTTAATTACGGAATTGATGATAAATAGCAATTTTTGACAAAAACCCTTCATATAATTTTAATAACATTGATACAACCATCGTTGCCTTTGTCTATATACTTGCTTAAATATAGTTAGAATGAAATGGAAAATGAATTTTAATAGAAATGTTTACCCCTTCCTTTATAAATAAAGACGTTCTAAATTTCATCTGACATATTTCTTTAAGTACATTTCTGATCTTGGCGACCAAAAAAATAATTCTATGAAAAAGATTATCTCAATTGCGCTAGGAGCAATGGTTATTTCCGTTGCTCTTATTACATTTTTTAATGTATCGACACAAACAGCTACCGTCCATGAAACAGTTGCTGAAGACTTACAGACCTCAGGAGCTGGCATAGCCCTCCAAAATTGGTCTTTTGAACGTTCATATCCAGGCACTACAGTCCCTATTTCTAAATATACAGATGCCTACAAGGCACAAAAGCTGATGGAGGCCAATAGTGCGCGTAATCTAGTGGGCGAATGGTCCAGTATGGGGCCTATTAACATTGGAGGACGAACTTTATGTTTAGCATTCCACCCCACTAATGAGGACATTATCTTCGCCGGATCAGCGAGTGGTGGCCTCTGGAAAACGACTACACAGGGCTTCGGTCAAAATGCTTGGGAGTATGTCCCCACTGGATTTCCTGTTTTAGGCGTAGCTGCTATTGCTATTGACGCCAATGATCCTGATATTATGTTTATTGGTACTGGAGAAACCTACGGAGTAGGGTTTGCAGAACCTGGCACAGTAAACCGTCTAACACGAGGCACCTATGGAATTGGAATTCTAAAAACTACCGATGGTGGGCAAACCTGGAGCCATGTCCTTCAATTTAACCAAGATGATATCAAAGGTGTTCAGGATGTTGTCATAAACCCTCAAAATTCGCAAGAAGTGTATGCTGCTGCTACCGATGGTGTATACAAAAGCTCAGACGGGGGAGACACTTGGGCTCTTATTTTTACCTTAACCAATTGTATTGATATTGAAATTGACCCCACCAACGGTGATATCATCTATGTTTCTCATGGAAACTTTAACTACGGATTGGATCCAAACCTGAGTGGAATTTTTAAATCGATCGATGGTGGATCTACCTTTAACGAACTTCTAGATCCTGGATTAATCACCGCATGGTCTGGAAATGCAAAACTTTTGCTAGATCCTACCAATCCAAACACTATTTATGCCAGCACACAGGTAGGGTGGTTTAATACAAACCCTACCACACCAGCAGGTATTTTTAAATCTGATGATGGAGGAGCCACTTGGGCCTTGCTCAACAACCAAAATATAGCTCAGTTTCAAGGTTGGTATTCTCATGACATCGCTATTAATCCTTCAAATACTTCCGAAATGATTTATGTAGGAATAAGTGCCTGGAAATCGACCGATGGTGGTGCTGCTTTCTCCATAAAGTCTGGTAACTCATGGACCTTAGGAGAAGTCTCTGTAGACTTTCCGGAAGGAGGTGATAATTATGTTCATTCTGATATTCATGCCGTATACTATCATCCCATCAACAACAAAGTATTCTATGCCAGTGATGGAGGTGTATTCATTTCAGATGATGGAGACCAACCCTTTACAACCTTAAATGGCGGTCTTAGAACTACACAATATTACGCAGATATGGGAAGCTCGGGAACAGACCCTAATTTCCTCATTGCCGGAACTCAAGACAATGCTACCTATATCTATAGGGGGAATCCTTCCTGGTGGCGTGTTATTGGTGGAGACGGCATGACAGCTGCTGTAAACCAGAATGACGACCAGACCGTATATGGATCTTTTCAAGGCTTAAACCTAAGAAGGTCTGCAAATAACGGTTTTAGTTATATAACGATTACTCCAAATCTTGTTTCAGGAGATTTTACTGCTTTCTCAGCACCTTATGAACTTGCCCCAAGCAATCAAGATATCCTTTACGCAGGTGGAACTTATCTATACAAAGCAACCGATGGAGCAGCAAATTCCAATTCTTGGTTTGCCACCTCTACAAGTGCCGTAGATGTTAATCCTATTTTGAAAATTGCCATAGCACCTGATGATCCAGATCTTCTTTATGTAACCACATCTCCAGATCCAACCAATGGCCCTACCGGTGCCAAAATTTTTAAATCGACAGATGGTGGACAATCTTTTACTCAGCTTACCAATGGACTCCCAAACAGAATATGTAAAGACATCGAATTCGATCCTAGCGATTCAGATATTCTATATGCGGTTTTTTCAGGTTTTGGAACCAATCACGTCTACAAAACCGTAGATGCAGGTGCCTCTTGGCAACCTATTGACAATGGGATTCCGGATGTTCCCGCCAATACAATTTTAATAGATCCCATAAATCCAGATGACATTTATCTGGGTAATGATCTTGGTGTATACTATTCAGATAATGGAGGTATTTCCTGGGAAACCTTTAATGAGGAACTCCCCGAGGCCGTCATGATTTACGATCTGAATGATTCTCCTTCCAATCGGAAAGTCAGAATCGCCACCCATGGTCATGGTATTTGGCAACGTTCTTATGTAAATGATCCCCTTGCGGTGGAAGACTTTGATGCGAATGGAGTAGATTTTAAATTGTTCCCTAATCCAGCTAATGCTGAAATAACTCTATCAACCCAACGCTTGAACCAATCTCCTTTTTCGGTTGATGTCTTCTCAATAACTGGACAAAAAATGATTTCGGTTACATCAGACGGCGCTAGTTTAAATACCAATGAGCTAACCCTGAATGTTTCGGCACTAGCATCTGGAATGTACTTTGCTACACTGAAGCAGAGCGGTACGACCTCAACAAAGCGATTCATTAAAAAATAGGGGTTATGAAAAAGTATATTATAGCATTCTTGGTACTATGCGTATCAAGCCTTTTTGCACAGGTAACTGTCACTACTGTGACACCCGAAATTAAAGGAAGTGGTGGTTTATCTTTTGACAGTGATGGAAATCTAATTATTGCTGATTTTGGAGACTTTCTTTCTGTTTCCGATCCTGATGGATTACCCAATGACATCTGGAGCATGGATGAGAATTTTGACCTCACTTTATACGCTACAGGCTTTGTAGGTGCTTCGGGAAATGACTTTGACAGTAATGGCGTATTGTTTCAATCAGATATTGGTGCCAGTGGCATCTACAAAATAGTAGGAGGTGTACGAACTTTTGTAACAAATACGGGGATTGCTAATCCTGTAGGAATCGCATTCGATAGTAACGATAATTTTTTTGTTTGCAACTGTGGAAATAACACCATTCGTAAAGTGACTTCTGGAGGGGTTTCTACCTTATTTGCTTCTGGGGCTATTTTTCAATGTCCCAATGGCATTACGGTAGATGAAGATGACAATCTGTATGTATCCAATTTCTCTAATGGAAATATTATCAAAATCACTCCTTCTGGAGAGACCTCCTTACTCAATGTAACTCCTGGCGGAAGCACCAGTGGACCCAGTAATGGACATTTGGAATACCATCAACCCACAAGAACCCTATTTATTGCTAGTCATGGATCTAATAGTATATACTACCTGCGTTTGGACAATCCTTCACAGTTAGAATGGTTGGCTGGAAGTGGTGTTAGAGGTAATGATGACGGAGATGCAGCAGTAGCTAGTTTTTCAAGACCCAATGGAGTAGCTATTACACAAACAGGGGATTCCATTTATGTTAACAGCGCTATTCCATTAACCAATGTACCCAATGGTCCATTGAATCCGCAAGTAGTAAGGCTAATTAAAGGCATTAATTCTGTGCTATCTGTAGACGATCTAGTTACGCCCGGGTTAATCGTTACAGTATATCCCAATCCTACCCAAGGACACCTCACGATAGAGGCTTTTACGAAATCTCCTTTGGGAAAAGTGGATCTGCAGTTATACGACATGCTAGGCAAAAAAGTAAAAGAAGTCAGAGACACGACCTTCGAGCAAGGAAGGGTACAATGGTCACTAGACATTTCAGATCTTCAAAAAGGGCAGTATTTCTATACGATAACACAAATTGGAAAACAGTTGTATAATGGGAAAGTCTTGAAACAGTAATTTATCAGTTCAAAAAACGAATTAAAAACAGGGCAAATGCCCTGTTTTTAATTGCTAGATGTAGGGTTCTCTCCTTAAATTAGAATTTTTGGTATCTTACTTCCCATCAACGTTCCCCCGCCAATGAAGCTTTCATCAATTGTTTTTTCCACTTTCATAATATCCTTGCTTTTCGCTTGCATTGAAAAAGAGGAAAGGGTTCAGGATAGTATAAATAAGATATTGCTTCTTCAGGAAAAATCGAAAGTGGCTACACAGGATTCTGTTTACATGCTATTGAAAGAAGCAGAACAATTGCTTCGTACTTCGGTTTCGGCCCCAGACTCCTTAAAGGCGGAAAACGAATATTTAATAGGGACCCATTTTGAACGTAAAAACCAACCTGATTCGGCATCAATTCATTATTTCAATGCCACGCAATGGGTAAAGGATTCTATAAAATCTCCTAGGGAAGTTATTTATTTTCGGAAAGCTTGGGGTCTGTATTTGCAGTTAGAGGATCATAGCAACGGCCTCAGTGTAAGTAATCGATTTCTTTCTCTTCTGGAGCCCACTGATTTCGATAACCAAGCATTGGCCTATAATTTCTCGGAAAATGTCTATATGAGCCTAGAAGACTATCCCGCAGCATTAGAATTCAATAAAAAAGGAGTTTTGGCTTACACAAGAAAAGGAGATACTTCCAATCTTGTTCGAAAGAATATAGACCAGGCATTTATACAATACATTAACCTTGGAAACAGGCAGAATGCATTTACAATCCTAGATAGCTTAGTGAAAACCAGTGTCGATTTTTCATCAAACCTGAAAGCCCAATTATTCTGGAGATATGGGGTTTTACGATTTTATGAAGGGGATTTCTCCCAAAGTCTGGACCATTATCTAAAAGCGCTAAAGGAAATAAAACGTATTCCTGGTTTAGAAAGCGGTCAACGAAAACAACGTTTGGGAAGCCAATATGCCAATATCATGGAAGTCTGTATTGAATTGGATAAATATGGTTTGGCCCGAAAGTACGCGGACTCTGTTTTCCAGCTCGGAGTTTCTAATGTTAGACCCACTACCTATCAGAATGTCCTGAAGTACCAATTAAAATTGGATTACGAAACCAAAAATGATATTAGCTCTGTATTAAGTTCATTAGACAATCTTAGAAGCCACCAAAACAAGGTGCACCAAGAAAAGATAGAAGCAGAACTTTTGGGCCTTACCAATGCCAATACCCGCGAAAAGAACTTGTTGGTTTCCCAGCAGGAATTGGAAATAAACAATCTAAAGCTTAAACAGAATCGGAATTGGTTGTTCATTTCAGTTTGTATATTATTCCTGTTAATTGTTATTGGGGTTTTGTTTTATAGGCAACGTATCATTAAAAACGAAAAGGAACAATTGTTAATGCAGCAGCGCTTACTACGTTCTCAAATGAATCCACACTTCACCCTCAATGCTCTTACCGCCATACAACGGCTCATTAGGGAAAACCAAGAAAGATCCATTGACTACTTGGTAAGGTTTTCTCGTTTATTGGGTTTGGTTTTCGAAAATTCCAAGAATAACTACATTGCTCTTGAAGAAGAGCTGGAGTCCATAGAAAACTATTTAGAATTACAGTTATTACGTTTCCCCTCTCGTTTTTCTTATCATATTCATTACAAAAACAAACAGGGTAATGAGGGAGTTTTGGTTCCCCCCATGCTCATACAACCCTTTGTTGAAAATTGTATTCAACATGGGTTTAGTGACGCAACCATTCAAGGAAAAATTGACTTAACAATTGAGACCTTAGATGATTTTGTGTTTTGTGAAATAGAAGACAATGGGATTGGTCTTAATTTGCAAGAATTAGATCAAAATACGCGGTCTACTGCATTGATCAAGAAATTTTTAAAGAAAACTACCGGGAAGGAAGTAGAGTACATCCATAAAAGAGAAAAATCAATAAATGATACGGGGCTTATGGTAAGACTGTATCTTCCCTACAAAGCTTAAAATTATGATGAACGTACTGATAGTAGATGATGAATTTTATGTGAGAAAAGAGATTTCCGGTCTGTTGGAAACCTATTTCAACAACAACATTTCGGTAGTTGGAGAAGCTGAGAGTGTAAAAGAAGCTGTCTTACTTATTGAAACCGTGAAACCAGATGTCGTTTTTCTGGACATTCAACTAATTGATGGAACGGGATTCGATGTTATATCCCAGGTCATCTATAAAAATTTTCAAGTCATCTTCATTACAGCGTTCAATCAATATGCAATTAAAGCCATAAAAATTGGAGCTCTAGATTATATTTTAAAACCTATTGATAAAACCGAATTTGTTGGTGCTGTAAATAAGCTAATGTCAAACGGCCAAAAGGAACCAGACACTAAGAAACTTGTAGAAATTGTAAATGATCACTACACGGGGAAAGAAAAAACCAGAATTGTTCTAAGAACCTCCAAAACGTTGTATACGGTCTTTCAAGATGATATTGTTTATTGTAAATCGGACGGGAACTATACCATTTTCTACACGGTAGATCAGAAACGAATCATGGTTACCCAAACACTTTCTAAAATGCAGGAACTTTTGCCAGAGAACAATTTTATTCGTTGCCATCATTCTTTTGTAGTAAACAAGTTCCATGTGAAGCAATATGACAAAAAAGGAGTGCTCACTTTAATAGGAGATGTGAAGATCCCTGTATCTGGCAGGAAATTAAAAGGGGTTTTGGAAAATATATTTAACGCATAGAATAAACAGCTGTCTACAATTTTGACGCAGTTACGCGAAAAAGGACTGCAGTTAGAATATTAAAATCATAACCTTTATTAGAAAAGAGTAAATTCCCTTACTTAATTTAAAAACACCTGTTATGAATCGTTTTAAATTTTTGATCATTTTGTGTCTGTGTATTGTTTCCTGTGAGACGGAAGAACAAAAACCTTTAAACAATACTTCGCATGAAAACCTCAGCATTGAACAGAATAAAATAATTGAAACCAATGCCAATAGTCCTTCAGGATTACCAAGTTACCGAAAAGGTGGAGAAAGCGGTATAGAATACTTAGAATCGAGGATGCAATGGGCTGCTTTTTTAGCAGCAACCACCTTATTACAAGATCCCCTTGCAAGAGATCAGATAATGACCCTAATAACAAATGGAGCCAACAGTATTCCTTTGTCTCAATTAATTGGAGATACGGTAACACCGACACATTTCAATGATGCTTTTGAAGGTTCTTTTGAAATCCATGATTGTGGGAATGATTGTCCTGATCCCGATACCTGTTGTTCCTGGCCAGATCCGCCTTTAGGTGGAGGCAATAATGGAAAACCACCCTATTCTGAATTTTTGTATCACATCATCGAGACAAACTGTCTTGAACTATATTTTCCGTCTGGACTGGATTTTTTGCCTATATCTGATTCTGCGATAGCCATTTCTACCACAGCACACCCATTAAACGAAGACCCCTCTAATCACGGCTTTAAATTGAGAGAAGACTCCACAACAGGATCAGGTTATTATTCTACCATCGAACCATTAATAGACACTGCCTATTTAGTAAATAAAAATATTATTGTCGTTAGACCTTTTGAAGATGCGACAAATTCTTTCTGTGGTTATGAAGAAATACCCGTTCAAGACTTCACCGATTTTCTATGTGGTCAAAACTGTAATGGATAGTGTAAAATACTGTTGGATATTAGAAGCCACTCTAAGGTGGCTTTTTTTATTTCATAAATGTGCTTAGGCGCTCGAAATCCAATTTTGTATCTTAGGAGGCATCATTCATGCAATAACCAGCCCATGAAATCCCAAAAAAGCAAAGCCTCTGCCTATTGGAAGCAGAACCTTACCTATCTCCTTATTTTACTCCTTATTTGGTTTGCCGTTTCCTATGGTGCCGGAATCCTTTTCAAAGAAGAATTAGACCAGTTCCAAATCGGAGGATTTAAACTAGGCTTTTGGTTTGCCCAACAAGGATCTATTTACGTATTTGTAATTCTTATTTTCGTGTATGTCTACCTCATGAACAAATTGGATACCAAATATGGCTTTGACGAAAGCGATAAAAACGAAACTTCATGAGCGTACAGATCTGGACCTTTATCATCGTAGGCATCACTTTTGCCCTCTATATTGGTATTGCCATTTGGTCAAGGGCAAATTCTACTAAAGACTTTTATGTAGCAGGAGGAGGTGTTTCTCCTTGGGCCAACGGAATGGCTACTGCGGCAGATTGGATGTCTGCTGCTTCCTTTATCTCTATGGCTGGAATCATTGCCTTTGCGGGTTATGACGGGTCCGTCTACCTCATGGGATGGACAGGTGGTTATGTGTTATTAGCTTTGTTACTAGCTCCTTACCTTCGCAAATTCGGTAAGTTTACCGTCCCAGATTTCATAGGAGATCGTTACTATTCAAAAACAGCCCGTATTGTTGCCGTGGTGTGTGCCATTATTGTATCCTTTACCTATGTTGCCGGACAAATGCGAGGGGTGGGTGTTGTTTTTTCCCGTTTTCTGGAAGTAGATATTAATCTGGGAGTTATTATTGGGATGGTCATTGTATTGTTTTATGCCGTCCTAGGGGGTATGAAAGGTATTACCTATACCCAAGTAGCTCAATACTGCGTTCTTATTTTCGCTTTTATGGTTCCCGCCATCTTTATTTCTATACAGATGACAGGAAATCCAGTTCCACAAATAGGTATGGGAAGTACCCTTAATGATGGATCGGGAACTTACCTTCTAGAAAAATTGAATGGCCTTTCTACCGAACTGGGTTTTTCGGAATATACCAGTGGCACTAAAAGCAAGATCGATGTCTTTGCAATTACCCTTGCTCTTATGGTAGGAACCGCAGGATTACCTCATGTTATCATTCGGTTTTTTACTGTAAAACGTGTGAAAGATGCTCGTAAATCGGCAGGAATTGCCTTATTACTTATCGCTATTCTATACACTACTGCACCTGCTGTAGCTGTATTTGCTAAAACGAATTTATTGAATACCGTAAGCGACCAACCTTATTCCGAAATGCCAAAATGGTTCAAGAATTGGGAAGATACAGGCCTGCTCACTTTTGAAGATAAAAACCAAGATGGAACCATTCAATATGTTGCCAATGCTGAAATCAATGAACTCACTGTAGACAGGGATATTATGGTACTCGCCAATCCCGAAATTGCCAATCTGCCTGCTTGGGTAATTGCATTGGTAGCTGCTGGAGGACTAGCCGCAGCCTTATCTACAGCTGCTGGATTATTATTGGTAATATCTTCGTCCATATCACACGACTTAATTAAGAAAGTATTTAATCCCAATATTTCTGAAAAAGGAGAGCTTTCCGCCGCTCGAATCTCGGCAGCCGTTGCTGTTGTTATTGCAGGTTATTTCGGAATCAATCCACCAGGGTTTGTTGCCGCAGTAGTGGCTCTTGCTTTTGGTTTGGCAGCAGCATCCTTCTTTCCAGCTATAGTACTTGGCATTTTCTATAAAAAAATGAACAAAGAAGGGGCCATCACAGGAATGATCGTAGGAATTTCATTGATGCTATTTTATATGCTGAAATTTAAATTCGGGATTTTTGACGGAGGAAAAACTGCGGTTGCAGGTTTACAAGAACAATGGTGGTTTGGAATTTCTCCTGAAGGTTTCGGTACGGTAGCCATGATTGTTAACTTCATTGTCTCACTTACCGTGAATGCACTAACACAATCACCTCCCGAAGAAGTTCAAGAAATTGTGGAACATATACGTATTCCTAATGGGGCTGGAAAAGCTATGGAAAAATAAGATGATTTCTCTTTTTTTCATACTCCTCTTTTTTAATAATCTGCCTATTTAATTATTCCTTGAATGTGAGAAGTTTTTTCAGTTTTTCTTCTTTTTTTGGAACACTCACATCAACAATAGCGATTTAATGTAGAATCAAAAGTCTTGAAACTTTAAGATTTTAAGATTTTTTTTAGAAAACGAAACCTGCTTTCATGAATCTTCGTTTTTTTAAAAAACTGAAAAATAATCACTTAGATTCTTACCGAGTCTAGATTCATGAATATCAACTGCTTACCAAAAAACTGAGCCTCCCTTTTAGATAACTTCGAAGCAAAACCCTTTTAAAAGAAGAAACACCGTGAAGCTATCTAAGAAATCTCTACCGACACTTATCAATTCCATTCTATTGCTTGGAATCATCTGTTTCCTTGCTTTTTCAATCATGGAAACCAAAAAAGATCCGATCGTATATGTGGACAATGTGAAACTGTTCTCCAATTTCAACATGGCCAAGGACCTGAACCAACAGCACCAGTCTGAGCTACAGCAACAAAAAAACAAAGTGGATAGCTTGGTGGCCCTTCTTCAGGCTGCAGATGAGGGAGCGGACAACGCTGCACAGCAGCAGCAATTCGTCTTTGAGAACAATAAGCTCCGTGAAATGGGCGAATATTTTGCCGGGGAAGTGAGCCAGCAGGTATGGTCCAGACTCAATGGATACATGCAGGAGTACGGAAAAGAAAACAACTACGAAATCGTATTGGGAACCCAAGGTAGTGGCAACCTCATGTTTGCCAAAGAAGCCCGAAACGTGACACAAGAATTTATAGCATACGCAAATAACAAATACGAAGGAAAAGATGTCCCCCTTGCGGCACTTTCTAAATAAATACAACTCATAATGAAAAACCCCCTATATATTGTGATTGTTTCAATCATTGTTTTGGCTTGTCAGGGTAATCCGACAGCTAAAATTAGTGATCAAGACATTGCTCATAAACTCTATACCCTTCAGGGTGAGGGTTGGAAATCCAAAAGGGTCTCCCACCTTGCAGGTGACATACAGTACCGTGCCACACAGGTGCCCGTTGAGTACTACCTGCTCAAGTCACTCCAAGACAACCAAGACTCCATCACATCCCTGGCCCGTGACATGGCCAACGAGAGGATCGTAGAGATGGAGTTCGAACACTTCGGCAAAAGCGACCTCCTGGAACAGGACTTCACCGGGATGGACTACGACCGATCCGTATCCTACATGGCAAACACCATACAGGGTGACTTCATGGCCGTCACCCAAACCGGGGACACCATACCATGCTCGGGGGTGCACTTCGAAAGACACTTCAAGGTAAGCCCCTTCAAAAGGGTCATCCTTTACTTCGGGGGGATACCCCAACAACAGCCAATACAGGTCATTTACAACGACAGGCTCTTCGGAAACGGGATCTTCAAGTTCTCCTTCGATCAGCAACCATTCAAATCATAAAGAAAACAAGTACCCATGATACAGAAGATCAGAACCAGTAGATTCTCAAAGATCATCGCAAGCTACCTCGCCATACAGATGATCGTAACCGTCGTGCAGCCATCAAGCCTGTACGCACTGACCAGTGGGCCATCGCAGCCCGAGTTCAACGCTTTCACACCCATAGGGACCTCGGACATGGTGAACCTCTCCAGCGGGGACTTCAACTACAACATACCCATCATGGACGTGGGCGGATACCCCCTGAACCTCGCCTACGACTCTGGGGTAACCATGGAGCAGGAAGCTTCCTGGGTGGGACTTGGGTGGAATCTAAACGTTGGACAGATAAACAGACAGGTAAGGGGAATCCCTGATGACTTCAATGGGGATGATATTAGATATGAAAACAACCTGAGAGACAATACAACGGTTGGAGTAAATGGAGACATTCGATTCCCTATTTACGGATATGATTTTTTAAATCTAAGTGTTGGTTTAGGAGTTCAGTTTAACAATTACCAAGGGATTACCTATAACGCATCCCTTGGAGCTAGTTTCGATATAGGTGAAAAGGCAAGCACCAATGCAGGTTTGCAGTTAGGCCTCACTTCTGGTGGTGGTGTATCGGTATCTCCATCGGTATCCCTTTTCCAAACAAAAAAGGAAGGTGATAAATACTTTAGGGAATCCCTAATAGGAGGACTGGGTGTTGCATACGATTCTCAACAAGGATTAACAACCCTTAATATTAATACGCCTATTAAAAACCCATTATACAAATTAAACGGTAAGCAGAACATTTCTTTAGGGCTTCCGCTTAATGATTATCTCACTTTTACACCATCCAACGAGTTAAGCTATAACAGTACCAACCTCTCCTTAAGTTTAGGTCTAGGATTCGAATGGTTCTTTGGCTTTGAAGGGCCTCAAGGGCAATTAACAGGTTGGATGAATATTCAACATCTTAAAAATGATGAAAGAAACAAAACCATGCCTGCCTTTGGGTATGAGAATACAGAAAACAGCATTGTAGGACAAAGTATTCTGGACTTCAACCGAGAAAAGGATCGTATTGTAAACGAAAACACCAAAGCCTTAGCTCCTACCAACTATACTTATGACAATTATGTGGTTACCGGACAAGGATTGCAAGGTGGCTTCAGACCTTATAGAAGTCAAGTAGGTCATATCTACAACAATTATGTGGCATCAGAAGGTTTTGGAGGATCCTTAGGAGCCGAATTAGGTTTCGGGCTCATATTTCATGGAGGATTGGATATCGAAGTTAACCCATCCAGTAGCTCTTCGGGCCGATGGGAAGATTCTAAAAATCAAGCCCTAGAGTCTTTCATTTACGATAGCGAAAATCCAAGCCAAAAGGCTGATTATGAGCCTTACTACTATAAAATGAGTGGTGATTTAAGTGCCGATGGAGAATATGAGCAATCTTACAATAACTTCTACGGTATTAAGCCTCTTAAAATAGGTATTGGAGGAAGTCGCTTCCGTCGTAAAACCAGAACATATTATCAAGCAAAATCCTATGACGCCAACAACGCCCCTACGTATCAAAATGTAACGTTGGGGAAGGTAAAAAGAACGGATCGTGAAGATCGTTCCAGTGCCATTCAAAAAATATCCAATGAACAAGCACAAACATTTGGCTTGGTACAATATAGAGCAGGCGTTCCCAATCATCACACAGCTGGTTTTTCGGTACTAAATGCAGATGGATCTAGATATGTCTATGGTGAAAACACCTATAACAACCAAAAGATAGAGGCTACTTTCAGTATCAATGAAAATGAAACACCTGACTGTTCTTCTGGACTTGTTGGATATGCAGCTGGAAGTGACAACAGTAATAACAATGATGAAGGAAGAGATCATTACTTCAATAGAATCACTACACCTGGTTTTGCAAACAATTATCTACTAACTGGAGTACTTTCTACTGACTACGAAGATCTCACCAATGATGGTGTAAGCCGTGACGATTTAGGAAGCTATACCAAAATTGAATATTCTACCGAAGTTCCTCAATATCGTTGGAGAACTCCAATGCTTCAAAATACAGCATCCTATAATGCAGGACTCAATACAGATCATATAGATCAGAAAGGAAACTATGTCTATGGTGAAAAGGAGCTGAAATATGTGAAAACCATTGAAACCAAAACTCACATCGCAGTTTTTGAATTGAGTGATCGAAAAGATGGATTAGGTGCCTTGGGAGAAAATGGAGGTATAGACCAAAGTTTAAGCAAGTCTATGAAAAAGCTGGACCGTATTAAATTGTATGCTCTTCCAGACTATTTGGCCGATCCTATCAAAGCAGTTCCATTAAAAACAGCTCATTTCGAGTATGAATATGAACTGTGTGAAAACATTCCGAATCATACAGATTTTAATGGTACTACAGGCCCAGGAAAATTAACACTGAAAGAATTGTATTTCACTTATCAGAATTCTTACATGGGAGAGTATACTCCTTATGTTTTCAACTACAATGAAAACAACCCAAATTATAACCTAAAAGGATATGACATTTGGGGAACCTATAAAGAAAATACAGGAGGGGCTACCTGTAATGTTACTACTGGAGGTCTCTCTTCTACTGAGTTCCCATTCACAGAACAGAACAAAATCAATGCAGACCAAAATACTACGGCTTGGACGCTGCAATCCATTAACCTTCCTTCTGGAGGTATACTCACAGTAGAACAGGAAAGTGACGATTATCAGTTTGTACAGGACAGAAGAGCCATGCAAATGTTCAAGGTAACTGGAGCGGGTAATAGTGCTACTCCAAGTGCTGGTCAACTATCGGCAAATCGTTTGTTTGATGGTAACGATCAAAAGAAATTCCTATATGTAAAATTACGAGATGATCTGCCAAGTGGATATGACTTCAATGATTTTAAAAATGAATACTTAAAAGATACGGAAGGCCCTAATGGTACCATTGGATATTCCAACAACAACCTTATGTACTTCCGCTTTTTAACAAATATGACAAAAAATCCAGGAAACCAAGATTATGATTATCTAGATGGTTATACCAAACTGGATGCTGGTTCTTCTGGACAAATATTCTCTGTGGGAGGTGAAAATTATGCTTCGCTTCCATTGAGTTTCCAAGATAAAGAAGGAGGTATTTTTGGGTCTGGCCAACAAGTAAACCCTATTGCCAAGGCAGGATGGTATTTTGCCAGAAAATATCTAAATAGACAATCCTATGGTCTTCCTGCTGATGATAACATAGGTGGAATAGAAGATGTTGCAGGACCGTTATTAAGTGCCATAGGAAGTATTACCACCATTTTTGGTGGGCCCAATCAGGCTCTTAAATCCCGAGACATCGCAAGTCGTTTCATTCCAGAAAAATCTTGGATTCGTATGTACGAACCTACTGGATTTAAGTATGGAGGAGGCTGCCGTGTGAAAAAGATCACTTTGGATGACGAGTGGGATGCCATGGTAAACAATCCTGGAAACGATCTTTACAAAGAGAAATACGGACAAGAATATTCCTATTTGGATTCCAACGGAAAAAGTAGTGGTGTTTCCACGTTCGAGCCTAATGGAAGTAAGGAAAATCCTTTTGTCCTTCCCATTTTTGACGATCCTGTAAAATTGGTAGCTCCAAAGGAATACAATTATATAGAAAAACCGTTGGGAGAATCATTTTTCCCATCTGCACAAGTAACCTATAGTAGGGTAAAAGTGAAAAATATTGATAAGAGTACCACAGAAAATACACTTACCAAACATGCTACTGGTGAATCAATTACTGAGTTCTATACCTCAAGGGATTATCCAACCATTGCAGATCACACCGATCCGTCTGTGGAATTCGATAAAACAGGATTATTAGGAAACTTTTTACGGGTACGTACCCGTAACCACCTAACCATGTCTCAGGGAATTGTTGTTCGCACCAATGATATGAATGGTAAAATGAAATCACAACGTATTAAGGCCGAAGGACAGGGAGAGAATGAATTTCTATCTGGTGTAGATTATTTCTATAGTACTGATGAAAGCAATGAATTGAATAATGTTCTGCCATTAATGAATGAAGATGGAACCATTTCTTATGAACCTTTAGGAGTTAGTTATGACATGATAAATGACTTCAGGAAAAGTAAATCAAGTGCTGAGGTTATTGGTGTAGATGGCAATGTTGCTGTAAACTGGTATCCATTCCCATTTATTCCATTTTTCTTCATTACGGTTACACCAACATTCTATCCCAACTTAAGAATTCATAAGACTCAATTAAAAATGGCCTCTACTACTAAGGTTATTCATACCAATGCCATTCTTAAAGAAAAGGTTGCTTATGATTTGGGTGCAAGAGTTGCTACCAAGAATCTGGTTTGGGATGCCAAAACAGGAGCTGTATTGCTAACTGAGGTAGATAATGAATACAATGACAAGTACTATAATTTCACTTATCCTGCCAGATGGCATTATGAAAATATGGGTGGAGCTTCTGATAATATTGGTTTAAAGGGGACATTAAACAATGCCTCAGGTGAAGACCATACCATTCACCATCCATATAATAGCAGTTTACTGAATCCTTCAGATTTCCTTAATCTAGGGGATGAACTAAAACTAGAAGGGTATCCTCTTCCCTATTGGGTGGTTTCTATCATAGGAAACAATGTAAAAATCATGGATATCGCAGGAACATTAGGTATGATACCTTCTGCAGATTTCACCGTAATGCGCTCAGGAAAACGAAACGTATTAAACGGGACCATGGCTTCGGTTACTACCAGAAATTTACCATTGGTACAAAATGATAGTGGCGAATATATAAACCTAACTCCTACCAATGATTGGGTAAACAAAGAAGTGGTCAATACCAGTGCTATTGAGTATAGTGACTTCTGGGACAGTCAATGCGAATATGAATTACCCGAAGAAGGACTTATTTTCTATGATGACGACGGAAATATCAGCGGTATTGATCAATACAAAAGATACAATCCATACCTGTACAATGTAAAAGGAGAATATCGTGCGCAAAAGTCTTATGCGTATTTAACCAGTCGCAATAATGGAGAATTGGGCTATCATCCACGAAACGAAGGCTTCTATGAAGAATATCTCCCGTTTTACCAATATGCCAGTGGCAGTTGGAGCAAACATCCAGATCAATGGACTTTTGCCAGTGAAGTAACCCGTGTGAGTCCTATTGGAGCTGAATTGGAAAACAGGGATGCTCTTGGGCGTTACTCTGCAGCACAATATGATTACTACGGATCTCTACCTAGTGCCATAGCATCTAACGCAGCCTATGGAGAGATAGGGTTTGATAATTTCGAATATGTAGATTTCGATAATATTACTTCTCAAGATCACTTCAGTTTTAAAGAAGCGATTGCAACAACCTCTGGGGCCCAGGTTACCGGGGAAGAGTCTCATACTGGAAGAAAAAGTGTAAGAATCAATGCAGGACAATCTTTAACCTATAGCATTAATCCTTATGCTGAATGCGAAGACCCTGCATGCCAAACTTTGGAGGCTATTAATGAGCCTTGCCAAAATGCAAACGAACCCTTCCCGATTCTAGTAAATGATAACCTGAGTAATTGTATGATTACCAGTTTGGAGATTACTGCCGTATATGGTAGCGGAACTGTAGAAATACAGAATTTCAACCCACCATTAGACCCTAACGACACCGCTGCAGTAGCTGCCGTTGTTGCCATTTACACTGGGCCGTTGGACAACAACCCCATATTCAGATATGAAATATGTTCAGACAGTGTTTGCGACGCCGTAGATGTTACTTACTGTAAATAAAAACCCAAGAAAATGAAACAGCTTAAAATAATTTTCACCCTAGTATTAGTATGTACCATTAGCTTGGCTTTCGGTCAAACCAGAAGAGAAGAATGCAATTGTGTTCGCTTAACTCTAGATCCAGACGAAACCTATATTTTGAATGCTTGGGCCATGGAAGAAACTTCCAGTCAAGTAATCTCCTATGGAGGCCCCGCTATTGTCGTGAAGTTCTATGACGATCAATTGGCCTTGATCTCTACCCAGCAATTCACAACCTCAGGCCCCATCATTGAAGGATGGCAAAAAATTGCAGGAAAACTAGACGTCCCAGTAGACTATGCCGTTGTTGAATTCGAACTACAAAGTAACAGTTTTGGCAATGATTCGTATTTCGATGATATCCGAATCCATCCTTTAAACTCCAACTTCAAATCCTTCACATATGATCCGGTCACCTTTAGGCTTATGGCCGAAATGGATGAAAACAACTATGCCACTTTTTACGAATACGATAAAGAAGGCGGCCTTGTAAGAATAAAAAAGGAGACAGAAGATGGTGTTTACACCATTCAAGAAACAAGGTCTAAAACTTCCATAAAACAATAATCATGAAGCAACCTATCATATACCGAATTGTAATAGCACTTATTGTCCTTTTTGGGACTATACAAGTACAAGCTCAATCATTTGAAGAAATTTTGGAAGCTACGCTTCAGAAAACAAAATCCTTGGATTCATATGAAGTCACCACTGAATACAAAATGTATAGAGGACTTGATGATCCTAAAGTATACGAAGGATACAAAGGTAAATTAATTCAAAATGGTACTCGACTATACCAGCAATTAGGAGCCATGGAATATGTACAGAGCGACTCCTTTTATGTAAAATTGAATCATGATGACAAGGAAATTCTCATTGGAAATTTGGAAGAAGCTCAAACACCTCAATTATCCAATTTTGATTTAGCAAGCATCCTTGGCCATTTTGAAAAAGACAAACTTTCAAGTGAAGGAAACTACCACAAAATAGAATTGATAGGTAAGGATAGGAACCCATTGCAAATTGCAAAACTTGATCTCTACATAGATAAAGAAAGTATGCTGTTAATGAAACAGTCTATGATCTTCTCTAGACTTAATGACTTTTCAGTCTACGAAAACAAGCCGTCCCCTCAGGACCTGGATGTAGCTCGCTTGGAGATAACCTACTCCAATTACAGCGATACCATAGATGACGAAAAACTCACTCAAGAACGTTATTTCGCACAGCACGGAGAAACCGTTGTTCTAAGCAAAGAATTCAGCGATTTCGAACTTATACCATCAAAATAATAAAGTAAAGCATTCTTAATTATGGAACTTACAAATAGCAACACAAATTCAAAAAAACTTTGGCTAAAACACCTTTGGGCTTTCTTTTTCCTATTCTCCATAATTCATATTGGGAATGCTCAAGAATTTGACTTTCAAGATAGTCCCATTCCTGTTTCAGGCATATCTTCTGGAAACGTTTTGTTTTTCACTGATCCTGAAATCGGTGTTACAGATAAAGTAACCCAAGACTACGGTGCCTATGTAAAACTTTTCATAGATAGTGATGAGGAACCCTTTATACCTTATGAAGTACAGGTAACTCTTAATATCACTCCTATAAACGCATCTGGAAATCCAGTGGCATCTGAGGCCTACAATCAAACCATGACGGTGGAATACAATCCCAATAGTAACTATGGGGAATTTAGAGATCTGTATTTCCATCAACTTCAAAACCGATATGGTGTATTTATCAATGTAGTGGGCAATCCCATTGCTACAGATACAGATACAGATACTCCATTGGCCTCTATCCCAGCCAATGCATACCTGCAATTAGGGTTTAAAGGAAAACGCTATTACCAACTATCAAATGCCTCTCCAAGCGTAAGCACTACGTTCTTACCCCCTTTTACTGCAAACCCAACGAGTTTAAAACTTTCTTGGCAAAGTGGTGGTATCCCAGGGGCCTTGGAATATGATGTAGAATGGACTTGGGTGGATAACTATGGTCCGGATGGAAGCACACTTGCTGCTACGGTGGTAAACTTAAACACTCAGGAGTTTGAGAATAACAGTACCCGTATACAAACCAAAAACACCTTTTATGAAATTCCATTGATTCATTCACAAGGATTTTTAATATATCGTGTACGGGCCGTTGGGCGTTTTTTGAGTGATCCTTCGGTACGATACTATGGAAATTGGAATGCAAGTTTCGATCTCCCTTCAGGGCCTCCAGTCTTTGTAAGTGACTGGGATTATGTTACTATCAATACGTCCCATGAAGATGAAAAAAACTGGCAATTTCAAGCTAGTTATGCTGAAGAAGGAAAGCGCAAAGATGTGGTAAGTTATTTTGATGGTTCCCTTCGTAATCGACAAACCGTTACCAAAATAAACAGTGACAACAATGCCATTGTTGGTGAAGTCATTTACGATGCACAAGGAAGGGCTGCTGTAGAAGTACTCCCTGCTCCTGCAGGAGATGATGAAATCAAATTCTATGAAAATTTCAATCGAAATCCAGCTGGAAAAATCTATACCTATCAAGACTTCGATTTTGATGCTACAGAAGAAAACTGCGAAGTTCAAGTTGCAGGAATGAATCCAAATTATGGAGCTTCCAAATACTATTCTCCCAACAATGCTGCAGAAAATTCATTTCAGGATTTTGTACCCTCTTCCGTAGATCCAGATGACAATACACAAGCCTACCCTTTTTCTCAAATTGAGTACACCCCTGATAATACGGGCCGAATTGCCCGTAAAAGTGGAGTGGGCGTCACTCATCAATTAGGTACTGACAAGGAAATGCGTTATTTCTATGGACAACCCAGTTCCTCTTTTGAACTTAATAGATTGTTTGGGTACCATGTTGGAAAATTGAGTCACTACAAAAAGAACGTAGTCGTAGACCCAAATGGGCAAGTAAGTGTAAGCTATATGGACCCACAAGGGCGTACCATTGCCACAGCCTTGGCTGCTGGGAGTCCCCCTTCCTTGGTTCCTTTGGAAGACGAAGTAGACATCAACAACGAACTCCATGATTATTTTACGACCGATCTTCTCAATAAATTAAATCCAACGGACACCGATACGGATGAAGACGACAACACAAAATACAGTACAGGTAATTTTGGGGTTTTAGAAGACGGCCTGCGCTTGTTCAAACAAATCATTGTTGTTGAAAACAACGCAGATTATATTTTCGATTATACCTTAGAAGAAACTGGAACTTATAGTTTTCCAGACTGTCCAGATACCTTCCCTTACGAATATGATGTTCGCCTTACTTTGAGAGACGACTGTGGTGCCCACAGTTTCGATGCTCCCAATGAAATTGTACACGAAAATAGAGTAACCGATTTAGCACGTACGCTTCCTGCAACTTTAAATGTTGGGGAATATCGTGTATATAAAGATGTTCGTGTAAGTCAAGCAGCACTTAACGAACACTGGGATAATTTCTTGGTGGCAGCAACAGCCAATGGTTGTATCCTTACCGAGGATGACTTTACCATTGAGATTAGCTGTAACGATCTGGATTGCGATTTTATTTCTAGCCATACCCTTAACGAATTTATTATTTATGAATTGGAAGCGCTTTTCGGAACCAGCCCACTTCCCTATGTAGCAGGAAGCGACCCTGTAGAAGCCAACCCAGCTTTAGATCCAGAAGTATTTGATCAAGTAGTATTGACTATTGTCGATCTTACCGAAGGATATCCTATACTGGTAGATGCATGTAGTCTTATTGACGATAATGACATGTACGAAAACTTCCTGATTGCAGATTTCTACCCAGGTGGACAATACGGTAGTACTGAAGTCAATGGTCTTGGTGAAATTTCAGACCCTTTAAGTGTTTTTAATGAAAACAATATTTTATATCACAATGGGCAAATCAACACTCCATCAAACCCTGGTATAACATTCACTTGGAAAAATCCAGTAACGCCTTATAAGGTAGATGATGAAAACTCAAGAATTCAGTTACAGTGGATTGACGGAGCATGGCAACCAGAAATTCCAGTTACCGTTATACCAGATGCCAATAACACAGTACTTCCACAGGAATTGTCGCATCTTGACGATTTCTTAGATGCCTGGGATTCCCAATGGGCTGAATCACTAGTCCCATATCATCCAGAATTCCCATATACATATTATACCGATGCCGTAAGCCAACATGAGGTAGGAGACTATAATTCATATAGCTACAACTTCTATCTTCAGGAAATGGATAGTTATGCTGATGCTGTAACTGCAGGGTTTTTCACCTCGGGATCGCAGCTAAAACTTATGAATGACGATCCATATTTCACATCTGTTTCCAGTTTTCCAAACGAAACGGCTTCTCATAGAAATGCCAGAAGAAACCTGATGCAATTCGCATTGCAAAATGATTTTGAAGAGATTGGGTATAACATGCTAGAAACCGTGTATGCCAATGTAGAATGTGGAAACTACGGATCTTCCTGTAGCATTCCAAGTACTCATAGTGCATTGGTAAGTGCTATTGCTTCCATGACTCCAGAAAAACAGGAATCGGTATGGGCAGCTTATAAAACAAACTACCTAAGCTTAAAAGAACGCTTGTACTATATCTTCTTGACCATTCATGCCCAAAACGAAGGAGTACACAACCATTGTTTAGGTGGAGAGCAGGGTGCTGCAGACATCTTAGAAGTAATTGAAAATTATGACACTTCGGCTATTGCACCGCTTATTATAGGAGATACGCCTAATTCCCTATGCTCTCAAGTAGGAGCTAGCTATGAGAGTAAAAACAAACGCTTTATTCCTGTAGATCATCAATATGATGCCAATGCAGCTAATGGTGATCCTGATCAATACATCGATATGCTGGAGGAAATGACCGATCAACAAATCTATGAGGAGACGGGGATGTGTGCCATGCAATTGGAGCAACAAATCTTTTTCGATGGTTTGTTTAAGGATCCCAATGTAGACCAAATGTTTACGAGTAGCGGATTGCCTTATGAAGGCAACTACTTTGGTATGCGTCTTTATGAAGCTTTGGGTGGTATTCCAGGAACATCAGCACCTCCTAATTTTAAAGCCACCATTAGCGGAAGTGAGTTAGACATTAATCCTCAAATACTAAGTATTGGGAAGGTTTGTCTAAGCCCTTTTAAATTAAACCTTCCTACAGGAAGTACTTGGAATGGTCTGCATACCTGGAACAATCATGGAAGTGCCTGGAAGATTGTCGGGGTTTCCAACTATTATCACGATGTCTCCATTGTAGACCCTAATGCGTATCATTTTGAGGTATTGGTAAAAGTAGAAGTGGCCGGTGTGGTGGAAGAATTTGTGTTTACAGGAAGCACCTGTATAGATATTACAGAATGTTATGGAGACTCCGGTGCTTGTTTCTCAGACGCTACTGATATTTATGCCTTTATTGATGCTACATCCGTTAGTATTGCTGATGCAACACAATTAAAAAATGCCTTGGTAATTTGGTTTGAAGAGTACTTATTTGAAAACCCAGATTATCAAGGGAATCTATATGTAATCCCAGTAGGAACTGGCGGCCCTCCACCTGGACAATTATATGAACAATATTTGTTGTATCCGGTAAGTATGTTAACCGGTGATGCTCATTTGGCAACAGTAACAGCCTATTTAGATCTAGCCATTTTACCACCCGGATTTGCGGATCCTGCAACACCCTATGAGACTGAAGATAATGCCATATGTTTGGCTTTTGTTGACGAAGTACATTCTGGTTACCATAGTAATGTTGAGAATGATTTTGGAATACAACCACAATCGTCCTTTGAAACGGATTATATGGATTTCAGAACTAGATTGCCAGAATTCAATTATTTCCGTGGGGTATTATACCCTATTCCAAGAAGTGGTGTAGGCCCAACAGAGAACCTAATCCTACAGGCTTTGGCCGCTTTCGAAGGTACTACACTAACTCCTGCAGAAGTTGCTGCTTTCGGCGTACAACCAGAAGTGATTGTATCGTCTATCCATACCCAAAATCCTTATCAAGGACATATTTTACCAGATTTTTCGGTTTATACACCATTAAAAGACCTTAACTGGAAAGGGGTTTATAATAAATTAAGTCCTGCGGATTTCGATTCTAACGATTTCAATGAGGAGCTATCAGATCTTATCCTACAAGACGGTTGTTGTGCACCTCAAACCGTAGCTCCTGTTTCCTGCAATGAAATGTATGATGTTTACTATGCGGGATTACAATTAACAGATCCTGGTACCGGTATTTTAGAATCACAACTTATTACCAATCATGAAGAACCCTATTTCTTTAACGAGGAATATTTCTGTGGAATTAACTATGCATTCATTACCGAAAATTACCTGTATTACATTACTTCTAAAGGAGTTACCAGTACATTGAGTGATTACTATCTAAACATTGGAGAATTTGGAGATACTCCGCTCAACTATGGATATAACGATCCGGACACTCCAGAAAACGATATGATTGCCATCATCGATGGTTATATTGATCCTTCGGTGAGCTGGAAAGACTATGTAACGGCCTATGTAGAAGCCAACAGTGTTTGTCCTCCAAAACCAATGATTCCTAATATCACTATTCCAATAGAAATAGTGGATCCATGTGAGGCAATGATAGACAATATCGTGCTTGCCTACACCCAACAAAACTATTTGGATTATCTGGAAACCATTCGTCAACAATTTGAGGAAGGTTACATTGCCGGAGCCATAGAAAATGCTGTGGAACGGTATACTATGCGTTTCCCTGAAAAAGAATACCAATACACCTTGTATTACTACGATCAGGCTGGAAACTTAATACAAACCGTTTCCCCTGAGGGAGTAGATCGTCTGGGTGATGGATTGGATGAAGCCAGCAAAATGGCATTGAATGATGCCATAGATACCGATATCGATCAAAATACAACGGGCACTACCTTGCCGCAACACAATCTGGCCACGCAGTACAAATACAATAGTCTGGACCAGCTCATTTGGCAACAAACGCCTGATGGTGGCGAAACACGCTTTGCTTATGACGATTTGGGACGTATCATCGCTTCCCAAAACGACAAACAAAAGGACGGTCTCTCTACATTATTATTGGCTGAAGATACCCCAGGCAAGTTCTCCTTCTCACAAGATGGAAGCAATATTATCCGTATTGGTAATACATGGAAAGGGGGTTATGGTATTGATATTCTGGAAGGCAATGGATATATAGAGTGGCAGATATTAGGAGTTCCTGCAGATGTAAAAAATGTAGGAGTTGGTCTTTCCTACACCAGCACTTTAGATGTTGACATACAAGACAATGCCTACTATAGTATAGATTATAAAATGTACACATACCTTGCAGGAAGTGGTACTATTAATAGACTCATATTCTCAGGACATAATGGAATCTCAGTTCCAAGTAGCGATCTTTTCGCTATAGGAGATATACTTCGGGTAGAACGCCTCAATGGGACGATAAATATGTACAAAAATGGTGTGTTAAAAGCCACTTTTGGTGAAACCAATCCTGGAGAATCCATGCGTATTGATTTTGCCATGCTACGCCCTGGCACCCTCATAAACAATTTAAAATTGGTGAACTATGATGGTACCGAAACGGGACCCGCAGAACACTTTAGTTATACCAAATACGATGAATTAGGAAGGAGAATAGAACAAGGAGAAATTCGCACGAAGTTGAACGAATACGAAATTACAGGGGAAGGAAAGTTATTATATAATGATGAACTCACTCCAATAGAGGTAAACGAATTTGATGATGCCGCAGCAACACGAAACGAGGTGACACGTATTTTCTATGATGATCCAGTTCCAATTCCTTCATCTACTGTCGGTGACCCTATCAACAGTTCAGATGATCTTTTTACCAATTATGAGGAGTTGAACTCTCGTAATCTTGTTACTGGAGTACTTTATTATGACAGAATTAATAGTATAGTAGACGCTATTCCTCCTTTCGATCATGCAATTTTTTATAACTATGATATTCACAGTAATGTAAAGGAATTAGTAAACTATTTCACTAGTCTAAAGTCAGATAATATTCTATCAACACGACATATAAAGCGTACTTCATATGAATATGACCTTATTACAGGAAATGTTGTAAAAGTAAAATACCAAGAGGATGAGTTTGATCAATTTATCCATAAATATGAATACGATGCGGATAATCGTATTACCTCCGTATACACCTCTCGAGATGGTGCCATCTGGGAGCAAGATGCTACCTATCAGTATTATGCCCATGGCCCTATGTCCCGAACTGAAATTGGAGACAAAAAAGTTCAAGGAGTGGATCACGTTTATACACTCCAAGGTTGGTTAAAGGCTATAAATGGAGAATATATTTCCAATCCCAACAATGATTTTGGAAAAGATGCAACAGGTTATAATAAGCTCACTGCTAAAGATGCTTATGGTTTCTCTCTACATTATTACACTGGAGATTATACCTCTCGCATTGACAGCCCTTATACCCAAGGCGGGTTTACTGTGTCGGAAAATCCTGTGATTAATCACAGCACAAAAGAACTATATAATGGAAATATCAAAGAAAAAATCACTAGCATACGTAATAATGAAGATATCATGTTGCCGACTCAAATCAACAATTATGAGTATGATCAGTTAAACCAAATTAAAAGCATGAATTCCTATGCCATTAACGGTACAGGATATATAGGAGAAACCCCATACGACAGCTATAATTCAAGTTATAGTTTTGATCGTAATGGAAACTTGACCAGCTTGGTACGTAATGTCTTTAACGAAGAAAGTCCCACATCAGCTCCCATAGCCATGGATGCTTTTGGTACAGAAACCAATCCTGGATATCAATACCTAAGTGGCACCAATAAATTAGCCTTGGTAAACGATTTAGTCAGTGGAGATCCCTATACCAGTGATATTGAAGACCAAACCGTTTCTGGAGTCCCCTATGACGAAACCAATACCAACTCACACAATTATATATACGACGATTTGGGTCAATTGATCATGGATCGTAGCGAACTACTGACCATCGAGTGGCGTGTAGATGGTAAGATAGCACGAGTAAACAAGTATGCGGATGACACCTTTTCCAAAATTACTGAAATTATAGATTTTGAATATGATGGAATGGGTAAAAGAACCTTAAAAAGAATTATTAATAATGTTGATGAAGAAATTATAACATCATACTATGCTCGTGACGCCCAAGGAAACGTCCTGAGTGTATTGGAAAGTATGGCTGATTTTAAAAGCGACGCTAATAATACATTTGACAGTTTTGGGGTAAAAGAACACCATATTTTTGGCAGCAGTAGATTGGGTATTGAAAACCGAACCATTAGTAGCTTTACCATTGTAAATGATGATGGCGGAAAATTGAGCGGAAACAATTCTAATGCCGGTTTTAGCGAGGACGAATTGATTAAACACAATTATTATCGAATCGTAGGAGATCGTCGCTACGAATTATCTGACCATTTATGGGATGTTCTAAGTACTGTAAGTGATAAAAAAATTCCATCGGTAGATGATCAAGGAGCCTTACTCTATTTTAATCCAGATATTAAGTCATATAATGATTATTATCCATTTGGTATGTTACAACCAGGCAGGCATGCTAATACTAGTGATTACCGCTATGGTTACCAAGGACAGGAAATGGACAATGAAATTAAAGGAGAGGGGAATTCAATCAACTTTAAATATAGAATGCATGATCCCAGAATAGGAAGGTTTTTTGCCCCAGACCCTATGTTTAAATCTTTCCCATGGAATGGTTCTTATAATTATGCAGAAAACAAAGTTTTGGAATTTGTCGAATTAGAAGGATTAGAAATTGGTTGGATCGGTGTTAAACAAGCTGTTGATAGAGGAGATTATGGAGAAACAGCTCAGAAAATAAGTCGAGGAGTTGAAAAATCACTAAATAAAACAAAAGATGGTATCGTATTTATCGTCACAAATCCGGACGATGCACTTGAAGGAATGGGTAACTTTGCTCTTGCAATCACTGCATACGGTGTGGCAGGGCAGAATAACCCAATGCAGGCTTATCAAAACATGCAATATTTGGATCTTAAGTTTGGTACTTCTACAGTCGCAACAACTTTAGCCTTTGAAGAAGCTCTTAGTGAGAGTTACTATAAATTAGTTTGTGGGGATTTGGAAGATAGAACTGAAATTATTACAGATATTATCACTGGTATTTTAGCTGCGAAAGGAACGGATAAAATCATTCGTGTTGGGAGACTAGGAATAATTTCTAAATTTGGAAATAAGATAAATATTGCCTTTGGTAAAAATATTGGTGACGATCTATTATCTTTTGCCAATAAGAAGAAGAGCACAAGTATGCGTAGTCATTTTGATGAAATTCCAGGTTATGATCCTGCAAAATTCTTAAATTTCCAAGAAGCATTCGAATTTATTATTAAAAAAGTAAAAGAATCTAAAGGAAGGATTAATTTTAGCCTCAAAAATGTGGATATAGAAAGAGCCAAAAGTATAAAATCGGATACAGGATTAATGGACAGACTTGACGAGTATGGTGGGAAAAGTTTATGGGAAATTAATAATACAACTGAATGGGAGCTAAGTAGAATATTAAATGATCCTGACCTATTGAAAATGACAGATTTCTTTGATGAAACTGGTAAAAAAGTTTCTGCTGAAACCCTTTTAAATAAATAAAGTAATTTTTCAATGAGTAAACATGAGTTCGCTTTTAAGAAGGTCCTCCATAAAAGAGGGGCTTATATGAAAATAGAAATGGAGGTGGATTTTTATCCATCAACCATGGAGTCAAAACTAGAAATAAGCTATAACGCTGATCATGAGTGGAAATCATCTTGTGAAGCTGGTATACACATATTCCATGACTATTTTCGGTATTTAAATAAAGGTAGATTAAAAATAACCGTTAATAGAATAAATTGGCTGCCTGTTGACACAAATAATCTAATTGTTTTATATGCAACGATTATGGCATTATGTGAAATTTTGAATTTTAATGTTGAAGACCTTCAATTAGACATTCAAAACGAAGTCTTTGTTTTTCCTGAGGCTAGGAAAATACTCCTTTCACTTAGAGATAATTAACACTCAATTCCTTATAAACCCCCCGCAACAAGTTGCGGGGGGTTTCTTTTCATCTCAATAAATAATTTATCGCTGCAACAACACCTTTTTTACAATAAATACCTCATCCAAAACCTTCTTTTCAGTGTATATATACAAAACAACACTATGAACTGGAGGTTTATTCTTTTTCTTTCCCCAGTAGGGATCCTTATGGGCTCTTTGCTGGTACTAGGTATAAGTGTCTATTGGGTCTTCATCTTTTACACTTTATGTTGCCTTTTAACCGCCTATTTATTGACCCGTTACCTTTCAGAAAAAAGGTTTATATCCGCCATGACTATTGGAACTCTCTGGGGGATTTTACAACACAGCATCCTATTCCTCTTTTTCAACACTTATCTCGTAAACAACCTAGATTATGAGAATATTCTTAGCGTCCCTCAAGGAATCCACACACACTATTGGATCTTGCCTGCAGGCCTCTTCATAGGCTTGGCAAGCGGGCTATTAATTGCTATCTTTACATGGCTACTTAAAAAAGTAGTCCCGTTAAAGACCTATTAGTATGACTTTCGATGAATGCCTAAAACTGTATGATGCTATTATCGACACCCTCCCAGAAATAGATCGGTTAGGTAAAACCATGCCTTATACGTCTTCCAATACCTATATGTATTCACTGGTAAATAAAGCTGGGGAAATGGGCATCCGAATGAGTAAGGAAGACCAAGCCGCTTTTGCTGATAAATATCCCGGTACCGAGGTTTATAAATCCTACGGTGCCGTCATGAAAGACTATGTACTCATTCCTGAAACATTGCTCACAGATCATGAATTGGTGGGAGGTTATCTAAGGAAGGGATTGGCTTATGTAAACTCCCTTAAACCCAACCCTAGAAAAAAAAAGTAGCCCATGGCACGGATTCACCTTTTCGAATTCGAAGATCAGAAGTGGTTTCCTAAATTTCTGAGGAATTACGGTACCGACTTTTTACAGTTCCTTTCCAACAAAACCAAACTCTATAAACCCATTGTTCCATTATTGGAAGAAGCACTACGCAAAAGCAACAGTACCAAAATCATTGACCTAGCCTCTGGAGGTGGCGGTGGATTGTTATGGTTGAATACCGAATTGCAAAAAAGCTTTCCAAATCTGTCCATTACCCTTACCGACTATTTTCCAAACATCCCCGCTTTTAAATATACCCAAAGACTAGCTTCCAATTTTTCGTACGAAACCAAATCCATAGATGCCCGTAAGGTACCAGAACATTTACAAGGATTGCGAACCCAATTTCTTTCACTGCATCATTTTAAACCCAATGATGTCATTCAAATCCTTCAGAATGCGGTAGATTCTGGAAACTTCATTGCCATTTTTGAAGGACAAGAACGAAGTGTCATCAGTCTATTAGCCATGTTCTTTTCGCCTATAAGCGTATTACTCACCACCCCTTTTATACGCCCTTTTAAATTTGGAAGGATCTTCTTTACCTACCTTTTCCCTATTGTACCTTGTTTTGTATGGTGGGATGGCTTGGTTTCTTCCTTACGCACCTATTCTGTTAAGGAAATGCAGCATTTGGTAGCGCAAGTAAAGAACCATGACCATTTCCTCTGGAACATAGGGAAAGTAAAGTCTGGTCCAGGGGTTATACTATATCTCATCGGAACCAAAAAAACATAAATGACCATAGAACGCACCCAATCTTCTCATCCCCATTTTGTAAAACTCGTTGCAGAGTTAGACGCCTTCCTTACGGTTAAGGATGGTGATATGCATGACTACTACAACCAGTATAACAGTATTGAAAACATTCCATATGTCATTCTCATTTATGAAAATGAAAAACCAGTAGCCTGTGGCGCCATGAAGCCGTTCAATTCCAATTCGGTAGAAATAAAACGTATGTATACCCAACCTGATCAACGCGGAAAAGGTTTGGGAAGAAAAGTATTGGATGAATTGGCTGTTTGGGCCAAGGAAGAAGGCTATAAAAACCTAGTTTTGGAAACTGGAGCCAGTTTTGAAGCCGCAATTGCTTTATACCAAAAATACGGATTCACCAAAATTTCAAATTATGGTCAGTATGAAGGAATCGAATCAAGTGTTTGTTTTCAAAAACCCATCTAGTTTCTGAAGTCAATTTTTCATACCTTTAATTTCGCTTTCAAAACCTCAACTTAGATATGCATAACGAGGACCAACTCCATTCCAGTAAAGGATTCCTAAAAAAATACGAAGCCTATTTAGGTGAATTTGTTTATGGCGGAATTGATGGTTGTGTTACTACTTTTGCTGTGGTTGCAGGTGCCGTAGGAGCAGGATTGGACAGCGCTATTATCATTATCCTAGGGTTTGCAAATTTGTTGGCCGATGGATTTGCCATGAGTGTTGGCGCCTACCTTTCTTCCAAATCAGAACAAGACAACTACGAAAAACACAAACAAGTAGAATATTGGGAAGTCGATAACCTCCCCGATGTTGAAAGGGAAGAAATACGCGAGATCTATGCCGCTAAGGGGTTTGAGGGTGAATTGTTAGAACAAGTCGTAGCAGTAATCACAGAAGACAGAGACCGTTGGGTAGATGTTATGATGAAAGAAGAACTGGGCATGATGGAAGAGAGCAAATCCCCTATAAAAATGGGCTTGGTCACCTATATGGCCTTTCTACTAGTAGGGTTAATCCCCTTGTCTGTTTATGCATGGGATTATTTTCAGCCCATCTCAGGAAACCGATTCTTAATCACTTCCATACTAACAGCATTTGGGTTTATCTTTATTGGGTTCTTAAAAACCTATGTTACCGAAACCAAAATTTGGAAAGGTATTTTAGAAACCCTTTCGCTAGGTGCCATTGCTGCTTTGGTTTCTTATTTTGTTGGAGATTTATTAGAACAACTTATTCTTTCAACTTGATTGTTTTAACCCTTAAGCATGAATTCTTCAGAAATCTATATCACGCCCGTTACCCTTTCGGAAACCGAACTATTAAGTGAGCTCGCCACCGCCACTTTTATAAACACCTATAGTGATTATAACACTCCAGAAAACATGGAGAAGTACATTAGTACTTATTTCAACACTACTCTATTACAAATCGAATTACAGCATCCGAACATCCATTATTTCTTCGCCAAACAAGAAGATGAAATCATAGGGTATTTGAAATTGAATGAAAACGAAGCCCAAACCGAAACCAAATTCCCAGAAGCTCTTGAAATAGAACGAATCTATATTTCCCCGCAAAAACAAGGAAACGGTTATGGGGCCGTATTGTTGCTAAAAGCAATAGAAGTTGCCAGAAACCGAAAGCGGTCCCACATATGGCTAGGCGTTTGGGACCAAAACGAAAAAGCCATTGGATTTTATGAAAAAAACGGATTTTACAAAGACGGCATCCATCCTTTTGTACTGGGAGATGAGCCCCAACGCGATTACATCATGAAACTGGATTTATAAATGAGCTAGCATGATCTAAGTTCTATAAAAATCGGATTAACTTCATTAAATTAGTCGCTTCAATACACCTATCCATTAATTCATTGCCATGAGCCAATACCACGTAAAAAACTTAGAAGAATACTTTCAGGTATATCGCAAAAGTGTACGCGACCCCGAAACCTTTTGGGAAGAAATTGCCGAAGAACACTTTCAATGGCGAAGGAAATGGAATAACGTCCTTTCTTGGGATTTTTCCAAGCCTGAAGTTTCATGGTTTGAAGGGGCTCAATTAAACATTACCGAAAACTGCATAGATAGACACTTAGCTCATCGAGGCAATAAAACAGCAATCCTTTTTGAGCCCAATGACCCTAAGGAACCTGCACAACATATTACCTATAGGCAATTGCATGAAAGAGTATGCCAATTTGCAAACGTGCTCAAGGATATGGGTATTGCCAAAGGAGATAGAGTATGTATTTACTTACCCATGATCCCCGAATTGGCGATTGCCGTACTGGCTTGCGCAAGGATTGGAGCCATTCATTCTGTGGTATTTGCTGGATTTTCTTCCACAGCATTGGCAACCCGAATAAACGATTGTGAATGCAAAATGGTTATCACGGCAGATGGTTCTTATCGAGGTCCTAAGACCATCGATTTAAAAAACATTGTAGACGAGGCTTTAGAATCTTGCAATGGTGTGGAAAATGTATTGGTAGTGAAACGGATTCAGTCACAAATTACCATGAAGGAAGGTCGTGACCATTGGTTGCAACCATTGTTGGACAACGCCTATAAAGACTGTGTCCCCGAAACCATGGATGCAGAAGATCCTCTGTTCATTCTATATACTTCTGGCTCAACGGGTAAACCCAAGGGAATGGTGCATACCACTGCAGGGTATATGGTGTATACAGCTTATACTTTCAAAAATGTATTCCAATATCAGGAAGATGATATCTATTGGTGTACGGCAGATATTGGTTGGATTACTGGACACAGTTACATTGTATACGGCCCATTGGCCAATGGTGCTACCACCGTGATGTTTGAAGGTGTTCCCACTTATCCAGATTGGGGACGCTTCTGGGAGATTGTTCAGAAACACAAAGTGAATCAGTTTTATACCGCACCCACTGCTATTAGAGCTTTAGCCAAAGAAAATCTGAGTCATGTAGAGAAATACGACCTATCCTCTCTAAAAGTATTAGGAACAGTAGGAGAGCCTATTAACGAAGAAGCTTGGCATTGGTACAACGATAACATTGGAAAAAAGAACAGTCCAATTGTAGACACATGGTGGCAAACAGAAACGGGAGGAATTCTGATTTCCCCTATTCCTTATGCCACACCTACCATCCCCACCTTTGCCACATTACCGTTGCCTGGAATTCAACCATGCCTCATGGATGAAAACGGTCATGAAATCTCCAGCAATCCTGCTAGTGGTAGATTGTGTATTAAGTTTCCTTGGCCTAGTATGGCACGAACCATTTGGGGCGACCATAAACGATATCGCGATACCTATTTTTCAGCTTTTGAAAATAAATATTTTACAGGCGATGGCTCTCTTAGGGACCAAACGGGATACTACCGAATTACAGGACGGGTAGACGATGTTATCATAGTTTCTGGGCACAATTTGGGAACAGCTCCTATTGAAGACGCCATTAATGAACATCCTGCCGTGGCCGAAAGTGCCATTGTGGGCTTTCCTCACGATATTAAAGGAAATGCACTATATGGGTATGTCATCTTAAAAGAAGTAGGCGAAGGTCGGGACAATGACAATCTTAGAAAAGAAATCAATCAACTCATCACCGAACGTATTGGACCCATTGCCAGACTGGAAAAGATTCAGTTTACACCCGGACTCCCCAAAACACGAAGTGGAAAGATCATGCGGCGAATCCTTAGAAAGATTGCCCATAACGATACTTCAAACTTAGGAGACACTTCCACTTTATTGAATCCAGAAGTGGTGGAAGCTATTATAAAGCAAGCGCTCTAAATTTTTGAATCTCACCTTGTACCCCTCGATACAATTCAGCTTCGCTGATCTACTCGGGGTACGTTCCCGGTCATCGAGTGATTTTCTGAAAGAAAATTGTACCGAGATGACTCTTACAAGATATATCGAGCTACCGTTACTTTTTTAGTTTGGTGATAAAAGTCTATCCAACTGTGCTTGTACTTTCTGTTCTTTTAATCGAGCTTCCATAGATCGTACGGCTGCTTCCGAAAGATAACGCCCCAGTGGAATAATGGGTTCTATATCCTCTCCTTCTTCTTCTGCAAACTTTCTTACAAAGTCCATCATACTGGCTTGCTGAGGAATCGGGGTTCGCTTGGATTGTACATTGATAACATCCTGTAAAGTCCTTTCAGACTGTTTAGGGTGGGCAAACGTAGCATTGGCAATCATTGAAAGTGGAGCCAACATCTGGCTGCTATAAGTAATTTCGGCAGGTGGGTTGGTATGGTTGGTAATAAGGAGTTGTTTTATCTTATACTTCCCGGTTAAGGTGGTATCTTTTTCTAAAGCCTCCCGTAAACTCCTTTCCAAAGCTATGGTTACATTTCCTCCAATGTTATTGTAATAACCCGCGTCGCCAAATTGACCAACACCATCTATACGGGCAGCAGGGCTTAAATACGGGAACCTTGCATTCATAGACATGGCAGTAGAACGCTTTATCATACGTTTAGGATCTGGATACGCTTTAAGAAGATCTGTAAAAACTCCCAAACGATGCGGGTCTCCAGCGTTTTTAACGGGAGACATAATAGCTCGTTCCCCAGATTGCAATTCTGTAGCATTGGTAATAATGATGGGCCTAATGTATTGGTGCTTGTCTTTTTGGGGCATTAAATTGAGGTAAGCTTGTCCTAACGGATTATCCTTTTCGGTCTCAAAAGTAGCGTTAAATTGGTCTTCCCATTGCAGCTCCAATAAACCCCCACGATCTTCAAAGGTTCCAATGTTTGTAATACTTTTAAAGAGGTCCCTTCCCATAATGCTAGCCACCGAAGCGGATAGATAATCCTTGTTATAGATAGTGCTGGCTCTATATTGAAATCCTCCGTTGGCATCTTCATATTTAAGCGGTAATGCAGATGGATCTTCTAACAATCTATAGGCTTGGGCATAAAACATATTGTTTCCCCCTCCACCTCCGGAAGCCCCTGTCATAGAAAACAGATACTTTCTAAAATAGTCAGGATCTTTATCAAACAAATAACTCTGTACTAAAAAGGACCATAGCCCCGCTCTAGATCCGCCTCCTTCGGCAGATACCAAAATAATGGGAAACTGTTCTCCCGGAGCTTGGTTCTGTATAAGAGAACGCCTGTCTTCAATCCACCTATCAATATATTCTTCTATAGGTAAGCGATCTTCTGGTGTGTTGGTAATATTTGTAGTATAGCTTGCATCGTAATGGTTGAAATTGTTTTTATTGGCATTGTAAACCCCTAAGACCACACTTAAAAGCAACACGATTCCCAATAAAGGTACATTGATCCTGCGGCCCAGTATTTTAATGAGGTTGAATATGGTGTAAATACCTATAAGGCATATCATGATAATAGATAAGGGCGTGTAAACTTCCAAAGCCCTAGGGTGTACGGCCAAAATGAGATAGGACACCAAAGTAACTACAATAAAGAGTATGGTAAGACGCGCCCCTATGTGTTTTTTAAACCATAAAACAAATTTGTTGTACGAAAAGGATAGCAATAAAAACAATACCGCCAATAACATCAAAGCATAAAACAATCGTACCGAATCACCTTCCGTACCCCCTCTGTTAAGGAAGCCCAAGAAAATAATGAGTATGGAACAAATCCCTACTAGGATCACAGGACCGTATTTGCCCATCCATTTCCATCGCCTTAACCAAGACAATACCGTTTGTGTTATTTTTTGGTTGAGGCTTAACAACATAAATATGATAACAATTAAAAAGCCCCAATTACCCGTAAATATGATGTCATGGCCATACACCGTTTGAAAGGTATTGTTTACTGCAAAAGCTGCTGAAAAAATAAGCAAGGATCCCAGCATTTTAGGAAATACCCGCCGTATGTAATCACTTTGGCTTTCCTGAAAAGTACTGGAAACACCCATCCCTTTTTGCTTCTCTTCCAAATAGATTTCCTTGGCATCTTTAGGAACCCTAAATACTTTCAGTTGCTGTTGCTGTGGAGAATCTGCTTCCATAACCTCCAGATCTGGCTGTACCGGCGGATCAAAATAATCGCCCGCTACACTCACAAAAAAGGCAAACACCGTTAAGGCAACAAAAAACATAGGAACCGCTATCCAATGATTACTGGTCTGGTTTACTACAATAATCAGGTCATTCACTTGTGGTACGTACCAAAGCATAAAATATACGAGCAGTACAAAAATGACCGACATGATACGTTTTTGCATTTGCTTAAGAACGTCAAGTAGCCAAAAGCTAACCTTGTTTACTGGGTTGGAAATGTATTTCATAAGATGTTATTTCTCTGGTGAATCCGTTTATTTTTTTGGCTTCTTTGCAGCCGTAGTATCCTTGGTGGCAGTTGTGTCTTTCTTCTTTTCGCCTTTTTTAGGATCCTTCTTGGATTTGGTTTGTGCTCTAGCCGAAGTGGTAGGACCACCCTTAGCCTGAGCATAGGTATACAAATGCGATTTGCCCCCTTCTTGGTATTTGAGCTGTACACTGTCTAAGACCAACTCCAACTCCTTGAGCGAATACACGGCTGAGATACCACCATTGTCTTCTTTTATAATGTTCGTGGTATACGGTGCCATAGTTTCCTTTTTGGCGTTCTTTCCATGCAAAACCACATGAACGTGTTCTCCCTTCGGCAGCAATCCTTCTATATGTACATTATGGGTGTCGCTCTGTATGTTTACATAAGAATCTGGTGTTTTCACCTCAGCATGCCTGTTCTGAAAGAACACTGCAAAAGGCAAACACACCAAGGTAAACCCTGTTGCAATGGCTACCCATAGGGTGGCATCCTTGGTTTGTGCCGAAATAGTCTTTAACAACTCCCCATAGTCCTGATTGATTTCAGAAGGACTCCGCATATTGGTATCCGTAATAGCAGGCTCAGAACCCTTTACTCCCACCCTGTATTTGGCAATGGCAATAAAAATAAACGGGATTATTGCCAAAACATACACCTCTAAGTGAGGGGACTGGGTATAGGTAGTATAGGTTATACCGCCCAAAAAAGTACCCGCCGCCAAATAGTTCAGGAATTTGTTGAGGGTATTTAATCGTCTTGTAAACAGGGCAACACTATCATCTATTAGCGTACGCGCCTTTTGCAACCAATACTCATCGTAACGCACAAAGGGCGTGTTGGCTGCAGAAGTTTCATTCTTTTTTACTTCATCACTCATGAGGGTTGGTTTGAGTTAGTTGTCTTTTTCTTCGGATTGTAAAAAGGGATAAAGTTCTTGTGGTTGGTTTCGCAATACACCACCATATAGTCGTTGTACGTTTCCTCGCCGGGTTTGCTTTTCACCTCCTCTATTTCGGTCTTTCCCGAAGTAGTACTTTCGGGCTGAATGGCTTTGCACCATTCTTTAAGGATTTCCTTGTCCTCATCGGTAAATCCATCCGTTCCAGAATCAGACTCCGCTTTTTGAATGACTGTCTTCATACGTTGTACCGTATCCATGGAAAAGGTGATCTTCCCATCATCGGCTCCGCCAATCAAAGGAATTCTTCCACCTTTAGGATCTACAATAAAATGAGGGGTGGGGCAATCCTTAAAATAACAGGTAATACGTAACATAGTTAGTTGATTTACAGCTAAGTTATAAAAACACAGATGTAACTGACTACCTAGTAGGGGGGATTTTTCCTGAATTTATGGTGTATTATGGAATTACCTTACTTATAGTAGGTTTTTTACATACTATATAGATACTCCTTCATGCCATTCTTCAAATCCCTGAGTGCAGGGATAACCCTATAATAACAAAAATAGGGTCACCGAGTGATTTTGACAACGTCAAAATAGTATCGAGGTACCCATATTACACTTGTCCTTGGGACACCCAGTGTTTTGAGTGGAACGAAAAATGTATCGAGGTGACCTTCTTACTCCACTACCTTAAACGCCTGTATGGCAGCATTGGGCTCCATAATGGTATGGCCCTGCCAGAAGCTGGGATCGTATTGTGATAGGTAGGTAGCTTCCATTTCAGGGTTTTCCGGGGCAGTGTCGTAACGCTCCTTAGAGATGTATTCAGAATCGAACACCACCAGCTCGTATTTCACTACGTTAGAGGTCTCCACTTCCAGTTCCAGTGACAATTCATTCTGCTTACGCCTTCCTTTCACATGCTTGTTTTTTTCAATCACCTTAAGGGGACGGTCTACTCCAAAGAAGCTACCATCTTCCAGTTCTATATAGCGCGGGCTATACGTACCGTTCAATTCTTTGGCAAAAAGCATCTTGCCGCGATACACGTTTTGGCGAAAGGTAATCCCCAACAGTCCAAAGCGGCGTAAGGGGCGTACATTGTCAAACTCCAACCGTACCACAGCAAAGTCACTGGTGTTTACATAGAGGGTTCCTTTAAAGTCCTTTTTTCCTTTGGGCTCAAAATCGATGATGTATACAGGTTCGTTGTCTATAAAGGTATAGTCGCGTTTGGTAAAACGGTACCTGTTAGACTTGTCAAACATATCCAGTTTGGTTCCTTCATGAAAGAACAACTGCTCGTACAACTCTGAGACACGATCTACAATGCCTTGCTGAAAATAGTGCTTGGTTTGTTTCTTCTCTACTTCTTCCTTAATGGCTTCTCCATCTTCACTAGCATCTGCTATGGAGTCTAATTGTACCTTAGTACCAAAGATCCCGGATTTTATTTTTAGGTAGGAATCGGGTTTTACGTTTTCCTTAAAGATGCGTTCCAATTTGTCTGACAAGCCGTCAAAGGACACGTCCTTAGATTTATCATACAGCTCTGCAGCTTTGTCTATGTGTAATTTGTGGGTACTGTAATCTCCATAAAACTCACCCGCCACTTCTTTGTAATAATCGGACTGTCTGGGAACCAGTCCTGCTATGCTATCTATGAGTTGTTTGTTCAACTCGGCTATGGTCGATTTCTGAAACCCAAAATCTACCTTGTGCATTTGGTTACGTTCGCTCTGCCTAAAGAAGATCTTCTTCTTAGAGAGGTCCATGGCATAGTTACGTGCCATATGGTATTTTACACTGTCTATGATATCCCGTACGTCTATCTGGGTATTGCTTACAAAGACCTGTTTCAACTCAAAGGTTTTGGGTACAAGGGTAATGACGGTATCAGTAGGTTGGGTTACTACCCAGCCCACTTTTTCATACCCCATAGAGGATACGTAAATGGAATCCTGCGGGTGGCGTAGATCGTCCAGCTGTACGGTAAATATTCCTTCCTCGTTGGTAATAAGGCCTTGGTGTTCTCCCGTTTGTACGGTAGCAAAAGAGACGGGTTTGCCTGTTTTGGCATCGGTTACTTTGGCGGTAAGAGATTGGCCATATAGGACATTGGCACTAAAGAAAACAAGCAATACAAGGGAAAAATACAATTTCATAAGATGGTTTTACTACAAAGACGCAACAAATTTATAAAGGGTTGCTTATAGGGAAGACGAAGGAAGGGAAATGTTGTTACGCCTACAGGTAAAATTTTAAGTATTGGAACTTCTCAGTATAGCCTCGGCGGTGTTTTTATGAAGAATTCCTGATGACTAAAAAGACCCTTTTAGTCATCCAGTTATTCCAAACAACTTTACAAAGTGTCAGCTTTTGCTGATTAGCCTATGACTCTATTATAGAAAAATTTACGAATGCTAGGGTAACAAAATTGGTATTGGAACTCCTCAGTTAAAAGCGAAAACCTGAAACATAAAAACCAGGTAGGTTCGCAAACATCCAGTAATTAACCAATAAACACACTGTCATGAAATTAGTAAAGACTGTTATTACCTGTTATTTTATTTTATTTGGCCTCTCTTCTTGTTTTGGTCAATCAGATCTTAATTTAAAAAGCGGAAACCCCTTTCTGTCAACCCATATTAGTGGTGTGATCTCGCCTAACGACTATTATTTATCCGGTTTGGATGGACGTGGTGTTATGGATGATGAATTTAGAGGACTCATTTTCCTAGATACCGACATCACCTTCGTTAAGTCCAACATTGATCGAGATGACGAGACGGGTCAAACCATTGAACTGTTTGATCAATACTATTGTGGCCTCCCAGTAGAAGGAGGTGGTTTTATACAATCACTTATTGACTGTGGTGACGCTTTTGTATCCAACTTTACCGTCCCCAGTGATAATCTTATTTGCATTCAAAATTGCGAGGTAAACGACGGAAAAACCTTTGTAGTAGCCAATGCGGGTGATCCCATTAGCGATATTTCTTATCTGGAAACGGTATTTTCCCCTAATCCCATAGATAGAAATGACCCAAGAGATCCTGAAATCATAGTAGAAGAACAGGAGTATTATGTAACCTATGTGTACGAAGCTACTGTAAATCGTTCTATGATGTATTATTATTTTAATGCTTATGATTGTACCATTCAAAAGCGGGGCGATCGTGTCAATTCACATAATTCTCCCGGGACAACTTCGGCTTTTAGTGGAGCCCCATTTACTGCAGTTACCATTGATGATCAAGACCAAGGTAGCAATGTATATCGCTTAAATGCCGACGATGGCGATAAGTGGATAAGAACCTATGATGTGGAGCCTTTAGAATCTGGATCACCCAGCGGATGGTTTGGACCTCAAAGTTTGTACAACCGAGCCACCGAGTTCGATGGAGTACAGCTCCCCAGTCCATTTGCCAATTCGTATGAGATAGATTATGTATACCTTACCAAAACAGGATCTACCACTCCTTGGGCCTCTACAACCATGAGCCAGAGAGTCGCTTTCGATGCCCATATTTTTGCCACCTCTGTTTGGGATTTTTACGAAGAAAAATTCAATCGATCTGGATCTGCCAATACCGGGAACCTATTGTATGTTATCTCGGGTTGGAATGCTGCCAATGCCCGTGCTTTTTTACGACAGGACGCCGATGTTATCGTTACTGGAGTCATCCCTTCGGCTCCCAGTTCTTTTAACACCGCTGCTACCCTGGGGCATGAATTTACCCATCATGTTATTGATAGGGAACACGGCAATTCGTCTTTGTTGAATGCCAATGCCGTAAACGAAGGGATATGCGACATCTTTGGTAACGAGGCACAGTTATTCTTTAATGAGAACAATTCGGTAAATGTGGGAGCCAATACGTGGATAAGCACCGCCGGAACTTCCGTTGCAGTTCATTTGCAACACCCCAAATCAAGTACCGACCCAAAGATTGATCATTACTCAGAGTACAATGCTGGCGACGATGCGCATATATCGGCTGGAGTCATGACCAAGTGGTATTATTTGCTCGCTCAAGGAGGAACCTTTCACGGGGTCACGGTCTACGGCATATCCAGAGAGAAAGCCTTAGGTATTCTTTACAAGACCCTTACAACGACATTGCCCAGAGATCCCAATTATGTACAGGCCAAAAACGCTACGGTAAAAACCACCATAGATCTTTATGGCACTTGTTCGGACGAATATTTTGCCGTTCTCGCCGCTTGGGCAGCAGTGGGACTGCCGCATCAAGGGCATTACCAAGGATATCAAATATCGGGATCATCAAACATCTGTGCCGATAGTGATGGCGGTTTTAATGGGGGTATAAACCTCAATGTATGTGCTACTACACTTGACCCCAGTAACAATTTTCAGTGGCACTATCCCAGTCACTGGAATGTTTCCATAAATGGACCCAACGATTCCTCGTTCTTGGTGCTTGATTTTGGCGGAATTGATCCTCCAAGTTTGCCTTATACTTATAGAATATCGGTCGTAACACCTACTGGTTTGCGTATTTATAAATACATCACCATTAAAGATTGTTCCGGGAACCCCACGCCCGACCCTTGTGATGATGTGGTTGTAACAGCTTTTACGGGTGGTGATGGGGTACCCAATACATCTAGTGTAACGGGTAATGCTGCTTTCAACGATGTGCTGTTGTACCCTAACCCTACCCGTGGCATTTTTAGCATTGGTTTTAAACAAATCCAACCCAGTGCCAGTCTAACCATATATAATATGGAAGGTCGCCAAGTAATGCATCGTCAACTGGTTAATACAACTTCTGAGGATGTTGATATTCAAGCGCTGAGCGATGGAGTCTACTTTGTCAAGGTCATAACTCCAGAGAAAACACGCGTGTTAAAAGTGGTGAAAAACTAGACCCTTGGTTAGGGTAGTGAAGCCATCACTTTTTAAGAAATTTATGAGCCTCTCTCCTTCGTGGAGGGAGGTTTTTTTGGGGTCTAGAGAAGGTTGTGCATACCAACTTATTACATTTACGGTGTTTTCCCCGTATCGGTTATAGGGTTTCACCTATGCAAGTTCCGTTATAAATAAGCTATTTTCATCCATCAGCTATACATTCGCCTATAGCTTAAAGGTGAATCGTAAAATATCTTTAAAAATCTACCCTCATGATATTGAATATTCAGTTCAGCACAAGCAAATTTCAAAGTGTTCTTTTGGCGTATGCCAAGAATGAAGTTCTTACCAGCCAACGCCTTAATCTGGATGGGATTAAAAACATTCCGTTTGATCCGGCAGATGCTTCAGCCACCACAGAACCGGGAGTTATAGACCGTATAGAGATAGAAGATATCCTATTAGATTATTTACCTCCGTCTGTAGTTCCTCCAGATACCAAGGCCATCAATACACCGCCCATAACACTCTTTGGCGGATTAGACCCATTGCCACAGTTTACCAATATCTCCGTGCGAAACCCGGTTGCTCTGGTAAACATTAGTGTGTATGCCATTAGGGTAAGCGACTTAGAGACGGTTGGGCTTAACCAAGCTTCTGATTCAGAATATACCAAATTCGATGTTCAGGCGGTATTTAAAATAAGCCAGCCTGCCATCTCTGGAGGTAATCTTAGTCTTGCATTCAGCCCCATAGCCATTAATTTTGGCTTGTTTGGCAATTATATCCCTTCAGGCAGTCTTCCCAGTGAAGCAGCGCAACAATTAGGAGAAGACTTGCTGCAGACCATGATAGATAACGCAGCAGCATGGTTCCCTCCCATTTCTTTTCCCATCAATAATCTGGACAGTGTCTTTGGGGCAGGGTTAACAGTTTGGAATGCGGGGCTGCGCGTAAGTAATGGGGTGGTAGATCTGCAACTTCAAGTGGAGCGTGATGATCTTATTACCTTCCTTGGTTTTCCAGACAGTGTTCCAGGGGCTTGGGTGGCACTTTGGAATAGTTATTTCTCGGCAACTCTACGAAATCGTCTAGTGGGTATTGACTGGGGTGTTTTCTTCCCTACTGAGCTGTTTGACCGCCGCGTTGCCAGTACCCTAGAATCTGCCTTAGCTGGACGTTCTAACGTGGTGTTGAATTCCCGGCCTACTTCTACATGGAGTGTCTCAAACATGACCGAAGGTGGAGGCTGCCTCCCTGGGGAAATAGGAACCTTAGATACTCGCTTTGCCGTACACCTCCCCGGGGCCTGTGTTCCGTGGGGATATGATATGGATGTTAATCTTACATTGCTTACTACGGTTTCTGTTCCCAGAGCAGGGGTTCTTCGGCTGGACCTGGTTGCCTCCCATGAGGTAGACCCAGGAGATGTCTTTGTTTGTGGTTCCTTAAATGCCATGCTGCTAGCGGGTGGCGGACTCACCATAGGTGGTGTTTTTGGTGGGTGGATTGGCGCTGTGGTAGGTGGAATCTTAGGCGGGTTATTGGGTGGCTTCGGAACCATGGGCGCCATCTTAGCGCAAGACATTCCGCCATTGAGTACTCCAGAATTAACCGCTGTTGACGGAACAAATAATGCTTATTTTGCCGAAATTGAGATTGAACAAATTGAAAACAGGGTCCTAGGTACTATTGGGATTACAACCGTTATTCCTTGTGAGGATGGGCTTATGGCGGGGGGTAACCTTACAGAACTACCCGCACTCTTTCAACGGTTGCCTTCTGGCAGATTACCGGCACCCCGTTGGCGGCAACCCTATCGGGCCGAATGCCCTGCTGATGGGGAGGAGCCTACTATTTTTGGAGAGTTGGGCTTCCGTTTTGATCTTTATGCCAGAAGCCGACCTATTCCGCTTGTGGTTTGGCGGGTTGAAATTTTAGAACAAACACCTGCTGCTAGTTGGCCCGCACCTCAAATTTATCAATCAGACTATACCCTGGTATATAATTATAATTTCTCCCGTGATGAACTTGCCGCTTTACGTGCCGATGCAGGGTCTGATCTTCCCAGAATAAAACTATTGGTACAGACCAACGCCGGGGCCCGAATATTTCAGGTTCCTGTGCTGGCAGATTATCTTAGTGATGAGAGTTTTAATACCCTTAGGAACGAAATTCTGGAAGAATGCAATGCCAATCAGGATCTTATAGATATGTTTGAAGACCGTACCCGAAACCTCCGTGATTTCATGCGTTCGCCGTTTCCATTTGTTCCTGAAATAGACATTGATGTACTGGGATGGTCTTTGGGCTTTACAGGTCTGGACCCACAGGCCCATATAACCCTCAACACACTTACTCATGGACAAACGGAACACTTTGCAGGAATACACCTAGATCAATTAGGAACGGCACGTTTCGAGTTCTGGCAACAGGGCAATGCCACAGCACAACCCATACAACTACATGTAGCAGGTGCAGGAGGTAATCTAAACAATCCTTCTCCCGGCTTTGTTGTGATGGCCCGTGGATATCGTTTGCTTCATGAACTGGAACTTCACGGTAGCTGGCGGGATCATGCATTGCTACAGAACCAAGAAGGGCTTTTTGCAGCGGTTCTTACCCTTACGGGATTGCGTGTCTTTAAGCGAAATGCCGCTGGTAACCTCTTATTGGTCCATCGCCAAAATGGCGATCACCTAGAACAGATAACCGCAAGAGCGGGGCAATTGTTCCTTACGGGAACCAACGGACAAACATGGAGTTCTACCAACGGAAGTGACTGGCAACTGCTACAGCAACAAGGTTGTGATCCGCAGGACGCAGGGATGATGCAACAACAGCAACAGGCCCCTCCTTCTCAAACGGCTATCTCGGTACAAATGCCAGAAGGAGCCTTACCCGTAGCGTCTACCAAAGGCTTTGCCTGGGTATTGAATGACAATTGCGACCGTTTGCAACTCCTGGAACTGGTAGCTACCGATGGGGGCGGTTATTACAATCCTTGTGGGTGATGGGGAAAAGCGTGTTGAGGTTTGTGAGGGAGTAAGCTTTGTAAAATTTAGTATCTTAGAGCATAGGTTTCCCCATTTGCTCTTTCTTTGAGAAGGAGTTAATGGGGATTTGTATTTAATACACTAATAACATGGCTGAATGTATTCAATGCGGTGCTTACACCAAATACAATGGGGGTTTGTGTTTTTCCTGCTACAAAAAGGAAGATAAAGTAGAAGAATCGCTTCCCGACGAGATAGCATCTGAAAATAAAGGACTAAGCGAGAAGGATAAAAATTATCGCTACAACATGATCAAAGGACGCATTGCTGAAACTTTGATTCAAGAATTGTTTTTATCCCTGGGTTATAATGTATTTCGTTATGGTATGGAAAATACCATTCCCGGCATCATGGAACTCTTAAAAGGAGTGAAAAGTGAAGTGGCAACAGAAATTCGAAGAATGCCCGATTTTGTTATCCAGAACCCAAAAACCAATGAAGTCTTTTTTATTGAGGTAAAATTCAGGAAAAGTGGTGAGTTTAGATTAAAGGATTTACCCAAGGATTATCCTTATGGCAATGCTTATATCATTTTGGTGAGTAAGAAACATATTAAATGTATTTCCGTAAAGGAATTGGATGAAGGAAAGGAAATTACAACTACTTCTAAAAACTATTTAGGAAGTCGGAAAGAGTTTGAACTGGACAAACAGGTCATTGTCGACTTCTGTTCCTTTGCCGTTCAGTTTTTTGAGGGGGTAGAGTAAACCCTTAAATAGTTTTTAACCTTAACTCCTTAAGCGCATTTAAGTCACGTATATCGGTCTTGTATATGAAAAGTAGCGGATTTTACACACTAATTTTCGGTTTATAACTGACCTTTATTTTATTATTTATCTTTCGTTTAAGCACTAAAACCGCTATTTTTTATATACGTTGTTGTGTTTTCGTACTTTATTTTCCGTTCTGTTTGTAGCGTTGGCAAAGACATACTCTTTTGCAATTTTTGGGGTAGCGTTGGCTTGAGCGAATTGCAAATGGGTATGGCTTTAAGCACTGGCTTCTTCTATTATTTTTATTTCTTCTTCTGTTAAATCGTATAATTGGTATACTAATTCATTTATTTTATTTTCTAATTCAATTTGTTCAGTGCTTTCTCTATCCAAAATTTGATTCACTAAATCAATCATCAGAGTTTCATTTTCTAATGACGTAATTATTATAGGCAATTCTTTTACTGATCTAGCTTGAATTTCAGAAAAAACTTTCTTCGTTGATTTAAACTTATTCTTGTAAATATAATTCATCAATTTGGAGTTCATTAACCCAAGTATGAATTTAATGTTTGGACCAAATTTAGCATCCTTTTTATTTACCACAATTAACGTATTTAATGCATAATACTGTAAATTATCGTAAGTGAAAATTAAGGAAGATGATACTCTTCTAAAAAATAGTTTTTCCTTTGACTCAAATATGTCTTTTCTTTTGCAACTATGAATCCTATCAAGGTCATAATCTAAATAAACACCATCCCATTCTAGTTTGTATTTGTTTATATTTCTTCCATCGAGTAGCTTGTAATATTCTCCTGTACTATTTATATCTTTTAGTGAAAGTGATTTGTCACCTTTAAGAGCAATCCCTTGATTTATATCACATATCTCGCCAAAATTGAAGTGCTCTTTGTCATATGCCTTTTCAATGATAGGGTTTAGTGTATAAACAAATGAATATTTTTTATCTCTATTTATAGTTTCTGTTTTTATACTCGAAACATTTAATATAGAATTAGGAGTTAATTCCTTTATAGGAACGACATAATTTTCAGTTTTATATTTTTGGTAATGTATCAAAACCGTTTCTACAACAGCATCTTCAAAAGGCAATATTGGGAACCCAACAATTTCTTTTAAGGTTACTTCGTTTGTTAAAAAATCACGTGTAAACGAGTAGTATTCTTGAGAAAGTATTGTGTTTGGAATTATATAGTTTAGAAAACCATTATTTCTTAAAATATCTGAACTTAAATGAGTGAAAAATATGAAAGTATTTAAACGTCCACCAGAGGTTTCGTATCGATTCAATAAATAATTTTTTTCTTCTTTTGGCAAATTTTTAGTTTTAGACAGTTGTAAATATGGTGGATTACCAATAACTATATCAAATCCAACAAAATCTCCATTATCATCTAAAACTTCTGGAAATTCAAAACGCCATTCAAAAGCTTCTTCATAGATTTTGTTGTTTTTTATTTCTTCAATAATAGTTTCTAACTTTTTAGACTCTTCTGCGAGTTTTTTTAGTTTTTTGTTCCAAGCTGTTTTTTCTCTTTTGGACAACTCAAACATTTGCGTTTGATTGGTCATTCCAAAAATTTCACCTTGCAATTTCTTTAGTTTCTTAACTTTTGGGTCGTTAAGTGATATTTCACTTCTGAAATCGTTCTTAATGTCGTCAATCAGTTTTTCCATTTCTCGCTTTTGCTCTTTGTTTTGAGCATTACGATAGGTGTCAACTGCAATTCTATAACTGTCAATAGTCCATTTACTACTTTTTAAAGCTTTTTTAAGGTCAGCATCTAATTCAAAGCGACTGATAAGAGAATTTCCGCATTTGATATTTATGTCAATGTTAGGTAGTGTTTCTAGCTCACTTTCATTTTTGTAGTATGCGTTTTTAAGTAACTCAATCCAAAGACGTAATCGACAAATTTTTACAGAATTTGGGTTAATATCCACACCAAAAAGGCAATTTTCAATTATGGTTTGCTTTTCGTGAAAAAGTGTTTCTTGTATGCGTTGGCTTTCTTTATTGGTTGGATTGTACTCAAACAACTCTCCATCTTCATCAGTAACAATTAGTTCGTCATTAACGACTTCAAATTGGTATTCTTTAAGTCTTTTACCATCTCTGTCTTGTAAAACTTTAAGGTCATTTTTAATGGCTATCATTTCATTAAGTGCAGAAACTAAAAAGTGTCCTGAACCAACTGCTGGGTCACAAATTTTAAGACTGTTTATAATATCATTTGCTTCTTGTCTGTCTTCAATTTTATCGTAAAGAGAATCTATATCTTTACAATTCCAATCTTTGGTTTCGTTGAATTTTTGAATAACTGCTTTTCTAATGGTTTCACAACACATATACATTGTGATAAAACCTGGTGTAAAAAACGAGCCATCTTTATAACCATTTATTTTCTCGAAAATTAAACCGAGAACAGAAGCATTAATTAATGTTTTATTGTCTTCTTGAATTTCTTCTTTTCCTTCGCTACTAAAGTCGTAAGCATTTAGAAATTCGAACAGATATTCAAGAGTGCTTAAATTTCCTGTTCGCTTTTTTCCGCTTTCACTTTTTAAAACAGTTGAGGAATAAATCGGAATGGTTTTATCATCACGCAAATTGCTAATGAATAATGTTCCGTGTTCAATTCCTGTTGGTTCAAAAAGCGAACTATTTAAGTAAGGAACTTTTGCGAAAAGTTCGGTTACATCTTCGTTTCTTTCAGATTGTTGCTTTGCTAAAACTTCAAAGAATAGACTATTTAAATCATCATAATTTTGAATTTTATCGATACTCAAAAACTCATAGGATTTATCTCCTTTATGATAGGTTTTTAATTGAGCTTCTAAAAGTTTAAGAAAAAGAATTCTGTTAATCCAAGTTATGCTTAATTCAAGACCAACATTAAATAAACGCTCTTCTTTAGTAATACCAAAATGACTAGGATTGTCAAGTCTATTTACTATATCCAAACTATCAAGTTTAATTATAGCGTTTTCAAGAAATGAACCTGTGTTTCTTTCTCCTTTTTTATTGCGTTGAATTAGTTTTTTGCTTCCTTCTTTGGTTTCCGAAAGTCCAATAATATGTAGTAATTCGTCATAAAATCTTTTATCAAGACTATTACTGTCATTTGCAAACGGTAGTTTTAATAAATGCTCAGGCGAGAGTAATTTAAAAAGTGAAATAAGTTTGTTATCGTCTTTTGGATTATCATTACGAAGTGGTTTTTCGTATTCTCGAATATCGAAAAAAGTAAAGTCAATCTCTTGTTCTATATCATTTATAAATGGTGCTGCAATTTCATTATAAAAGACATTTGTAGATTTTTTTCCGGCTTCAAAATCTTGAAATTGTTTTACAAACTTCTTGTTTCGGGCAAATATTCTTTCGAATAAATGTTCGTCGAAAACAAACCATTCGTTGATGTTTGTTGCAACTAAATGTTTTATGTCTAGGTTTTTATTAGTGATTCGTTCCCTTAAATAATAGAGCACTAATTCTTGAAATGCCTTAACATTGATTTTGCTTTTAGATAGCATTTCAGATTTATTGGTAGGCTTTTTTGTTTCAATTAAAACTCCAACATTGCTTTTCGCCTTATTTCCAGTATGGATAACTAAATCTGTTTTTCCTTTAGTATTTACGAAATGATTTGGTTCGTAATATGTTTTTTTAAAGAAGTCAATTACTAGGTTTTTATGAAATTCTTCTGATTCAATATCATTTGTTCGGTCGAGCAGTTCAATCAAATTCGTCTTGAAACTTTCAATTTCCGTTCTGTTCGGTTTTATTTTTAAAAAGGCTTTATTTATTGCCTTTCGTGGTTTCAAGATTTTTATTTCCATATAATGTATTCTCTCTGTCAGTTTTTAAATTTAATTCTTTCTTCTCAATATCATTCGAGCGTTGGCAAAAAACAGCTCTTTTGGTTTTTCTGTGTTGGCTTTCGTGTCGGCAAAAACCAAATGTGCTGTTTGTGCGGCTGGTTTTTGGTATGAAACACAACTTTTCGATATGTGTATTTTAAATCAGATAATCTTTCGATTAATTCTTCTTCTATTTGTGCTTCTTTGGTCATTAAACTCCTTTTGTCCATGCTTCACTCACACTAAGATAAATTATATATCAAAATACTTTGTATAAAATTAAAATATCTCTGATGTCTCTATGGAATTTCAGCTCATATCATAAATATTCAATAACTCTATATATAAAACACATAGGTAGTTTTTCAATTTCACTGAGCATTAGTTACATTCTTTGAGCTAAAGATCTACAATTTTCCATTTTTTAATAGAACCTTTTTGAAGCACCAATAACGTGTCTTCATCTTCCTCTCCTTCATCATTGCACATAGTATGGTCTGCAAAAATAGCATAGCAACTTTTTCCAGGGTTCTGCACACTATTGTATACAATACCATCGATCCTTTTATCTACTTCTTTCGATAAGATGTACCTAAGATATTCCGTCACTATTTGGGAAGGAATATACTCAATGCGATGATTGTCTTCCTTGGTTAGTTTCTTAGAAATATTTTCTACGAATATCTGTAAGAACCGAGCCGGCTCTATATCTTTTACATGCTCTGTATTAAAAAATCCAAATCGGGGGATTGCTCTTAAGTCAATTAAATACAAAGGTCTTTCTGGTTTAAAACACCCAACAGCAATTTTATCTTCCTTCCTGTCCAGATCTTTAATTTCTAATAGTGCCGTTTCCACGTCTTCTGCCCCATAAAAAATAGAGATCCCTTCTGGGCTAAATCGATTGGCTCCTGCATATTGTCTGGGGGCAGAACCAATATCTGCGCATTTTCTAACTTTACGTTCCTTGGGGTGGTATTGGGTTGCCCGGTACAACAAACTCTTCTTTCTTAACACATCCATTCCAAATGGGAATTTAGTAAACAACTTGAATTCTTTAAGGAACCTCCCAATATCTTTTAATATAAGATAGGGGCTATCTACGTCGCCATGAAATTCCTTCTCAAGCACTACTTCATTAAACAAATACCGGATTTTATACTTAACCACCTCCGAAAAATAATCCCACGTATAATTAAGATGATCTAAATAAGAAGGGCCATAAAATTCAGCTTCTGTCCAAGCTTCTCCCGTTAGGGTATTGGCAATTTCCTCAATAATTTCGTAGTCAGCATGTAATTCAATAACTTCTGTTAACAATTCTAAGCTATTATAAACATTGCCAAAGTATCCTCCTTCTGAAGATTCATAAGCAAGGCCATTTGCAGGATCGTCATAGAATTCCCTAATGGAAGGAACTATACGCTCCATAAGTTCATCCCAAGTTATAGTTTTGACCGTTTCTCCTTCTTCTCCATCAAACAAAAACTTATTGCAAAAATCACATTCATGTCCTTTTATATGATGAGACTTTATATAGCGTAAAATATCTTCATCCTGAAAATGTTCGGCACATACACGTAGCTCTTTTCCAGAAATATACCCATTTTCATCATCAGACAACCATATATCATCTACTCCCATTGATCTATAGTGAATTCATATTCCTTATTTCAACTAACAAAATTGCAGGTTCATGACCTTCTATAATCATTTTCTATTCTTTAGTGAATCAGTATTGAGAATTATCAAAATTACCTATTTTCTCCAAACTCCTCTACGGGTTTCCCGCAATTGAGGCCTTTTGGTGTATTGATGATGTATAATCTTCCTCCCGTGGAGCTTCTACCCCAATCTTAACACCTCAAAGCTCCTCCTGACCACCTCTATAGGTCAAAAATATCATCTCCTAGCTCCTCCAAATCAGCTAAAAGCTCCTTAATACCATCTACATAGGTCATCCTTACCTACTTTAAGCCCCTCCAGAGGAGCTGGAAGATCCTTTTTACCATCTCAAAATAGCTCAATACCAGCTCAAAGCTCCTATTTACCTACTTAAAGTACCCTGCAACCAAGTCAAGCTAGATCAAACCAATTTTATACTCACAAAAAACCCCTGCGAAGCTTCGCAGGGGTTACTTACTACCCAATAATCTTCCTTAAAAGCACCCTATTCCATTGCTGGTGGTGTTTCAAGATCATCAGTCCGTTCATTGGTTTCATTAGAGCGAGACCTTGCAAAGAACTGAGCCAGACCTGAGACCTTATCCTCATATCCAGCCTGTGCTGTGGAATTCTTGTACTTAGAATAGTCATAGTCTAACAAACTGGCTTTGTAATTGTCAAAGTCATGTAAGATCTTGGCATTGTTCAATCCCGTTTGCAAATTGGCCAAACGGTTTAACAACGATTCCAAAAAAGCACGGGATTGAAAATCATGGTTAAACTCCTCCCAGTCCACATCTGGCGATCGCAACCCTGGTTGAGTATCACTAAATTCCTTCACCTTGTTTACGATCAATTTGTTGTGTTCCTTAACACTTCCAAACTGTATTCGTTCCTGAGGTGATAAATTAGCCAGCTTGTTTGCTAAGGCATTTTCCAATCCAGATAAGGTTTCGTTAATCTGATTTTCCTCGTCCGTCGTAAAATGACGGCTCTCAAAATTGTTAAAAGGCATAGTACCTGTTTTTAAAATGATTAATAAAAAGCGGGGAAATCAGGACTAAAATAAAATGTGGTTTACATTTCTCCATACACAAAGTAATAAGCGGTAATTATTCATCATAAGTGTAGATTATGTGTAGTAGTTGTATTGTGGGATGATGCCCTGACAAAGGGGCTTGGAAAGCTTTTTAAGCGCCTTTTAAATAAAAATCCCGCACATTTTAAATGACAATATTGAATTTATATCTTATTTTTAAATCGCAATAGCTAGATATACCTATTTTGCAGGCACCAAATCATTAGTGACAACCACCTCTTATGAAAAACAAATTAGGAAACTCCTTACTCGTATTGGCTTTTGGATGGATATTCATGAGTGCCACCATTGATTTGGATAACCTCTTTAACTATGCCAACCAGGATATCCCGGATTATATAAGCAAAGACAATACCGATGGCAACCCCATTGATGATAGAACCGCTACCTTGGGGCGTGTTCTTTTCTATGACAAAAACCTGTCCAGCAACAATACCATAGCCTGCGCCAGTTGCCACATACAAGCCAATGCTTTTGGCGACCCAAACGTGCAAAGCACGGGGATAAACGGACTCACGGGCCGGCATTCTATGCGCCTTGTAAATCCTCGGTTTTCACAGGAGGCAAAGTTTTTTTGGGACGAACGTGCAGAGACATTGGAAGTACAAACCTCCCAACCCATACAAGACCATATAGAGATGGGGTATAGCGGCACCAATGGCGATCCCAATATGGATGATCTTATAAATCATTTATCGGGCATTGACTACTACAACACCCTTTTTGAATTTGCATTTGGTGATACAGCAATCACGGAAAACCGTATGCAATTGGCCTTGGCCCAATTTATAAGAAGTATACAGTCTTTCGACTCCCGATTTGATGAGGGTTTGGCGCAAGTAGACAACTACACCGTGCCTTTTCCTAATTTTACCCCCCAAGAGAATATGGGGAAGCACTTGTTTGTAAACACGCCCAATGACGGGGCTGGTTGTGTAGATTGCCATATTCCGCCAGAATTTTCCATTACCATAAGCTCTCAAAACAATGGGGTAATCACAGTGGCTGGAATGCCCGGCGAAATAGATTTAACAAATACCCGTGCACCTTCGCTACGGGATCTTGTAAATCCTGATGGTACCTTAAATACTCCTTTAATGCACGATGGAAGTTTTACCAGTCTTTTAGAGGTGGTTAACCATTACAACCATATTCCAGACAACCCTGCCAACACCAATTTAGACTCCCGATTAAGAGATAATAACGGGGATCCACAACAGCTAAATCTTACGGAAGCACAAAAACAGAGTCTGGTAGCTTTTTTGAGAACCCTCACAGGTTCTGACATTTATACCAACCCAAAATGGTCAGATCCTTTTGACCCGGACGGCTCTATAAAAATAATAGGGGGTACGCTGGGTATTCCTGAAGGAAGCCTGTCTCCTTTCATCTCCATTTCTCCAAATCCTGTCATGGATCATACAACGATTGAAACCAACCTTGGGTATTTCAAAATATCGGTGTACAATAGCGTAGGGAAGTTGTTGTTTCAACAAGAGGCCGACCAACAAACCGTCTTGGATTTTAGTGCCAGAGCTTCGGGGTTGTATTTTGTAACTGTTGAAGATGGACAAGGCAAATCATACTTCAAAAAACTACTGAAGCAGTAAAAGACAAGTAGCGTAAATAACTATAAAAGGAAAGAGGCAACCTTACATAAGGTTGCCTCTTTTTGATTAGATATATCTAAACTTACTCGATGATAAGTTTTTTCTGAATGACCTCATTATTTGTATTAGTGAATCTTACAATATAGATTCCCGATGTTAAGTCTCTAACACTGAAACTTTGTTTTGAAGGCTTCATGGATACTTTTTGGTTTCCGTGGATATCAAAAACTTCAATTGTATTAATATTCTCAACTTCCATTCCTTCGAAGCTCACTTCTGTTCCTGCTTTTAAAGGATTTGGATACAGGTTAATTCCAGGAATGCCACCACTCCCAAGGTCATCACGAGTCATATTATCGCAGGTTAAATCAGTACTATGCCAATCTCTACATATACTACCATCCTCATAGGTTATATAAGCAATAAAAATAAGCGATGCAAAGTCGCCATCCGGACGATTAACATCATATACCGAAAGGTCAAGAGGCAGAGATTCAAAAATTGGTGAATCCTCATCAGTGCCCACAAGCTCTTCATTATTGCCAGTAACATCTATCAGTTTAAAGTACCATTCCACACTTGAAATTGGATCGGCTAAACAATTGGCCAGATTCCCAACAGCGTTACCACAATCGGTACCAGGACCATTGTTTTCAACGGTAACATGGATACACCCATCACATTCAACTGGATCTGGAATAGTAAAAGTTTGACAGGTCTCAACACAGCTTCCATTTATGAACATTGTTAATTTAATGTTGCTTGTGCTTCCAGCATCTCCTGAGACTGTTACTGTTTTTGCCTTTTGTCCATTTGTAATAAGAGCAGGCCCGTTACATACTTCCCAAAAGTAGCCTTGTGCATTGGGCGAAGCAGTAAATGTATTGTCCCCATTATCGGTTATATAATTTTGTGGATCGTTACAGGTATCACATGTTGGTCCCTTAGAATTTCCATTAGTTAGATCTATGACATCAGAGCTTAACTCTTCCGTAATGATTGATTCGGTTGCGGATTTAGTTTGCTCTAAATCAGTGAGTACGGGTGGGACAACTACAAAAATATTGCATACCTCGAAACACTTCCCGCTAACAAACCAAGTTAATCTAAGACTAAAAGAAGAAAGAGAACCTCCCATAACTTGCACGGTTTGATTTGAATTGGATCCTGAAATTGATGCCGGCCCGTTACAAACTTCCCAGAAGTAGTTATCTGCTAATGCTAATGAGGTGTATTCGTTTGTCTCACTAGTTGGTTGGATAATGCCCCAAGGATCCTTACAATTTTCACAACTTGGGCCTCGTGAATTGTCACTGGTGGTTTGTGCAAAATTTACTGTTGCAAGTAATAGCAAACAACCAATCACTAAAAATTTTTCTTTTTTCATAATTTTGGTTTTAAATACGACCTACTCATTCGCTTTTCGGTTTCCGCGAACCATCTTGAAATCCAGATAGATGGAGTTAATGGTAATGATAAAGTTATAGCGGAACCGCTTGACGCCAATGCATAAAAGTATTAGCGTTTACTTTGAGATGATAAGCGTGCTATATAGAATGATAAAGGAAGATTGTAGCTTAGGAAAAGGTGTTCAAAAGGTTTGTGAGGTTTGATCTATTTCTTATCGATACGTTAATTTTATCATTATTGGTAAGAATGATCGTTTCCTTCTTATAAATAGTAGAAATATGGGCTATATTAATCAAGGTGGAACGATGCGCTTTAAAAAATCCTTTATTTGTAAACAAAGATTCGTAGTATTTTAAGGAGTGTAAAGCCAAATGTTTTTCTCCATTGGTCATATAAACCGAAGTATAGTTTCCATCAGAAACACATTTAACTATTTCATTCATCTTAATGGAGATATGTTCATTCCCAATATTTAGTAATAATTGAGCATCATTACTCTGTAAAAAATTTGAAAGCGCATTGTACTTATTCATAGAAAATAAACGCTTTTTTAGTTTGAGGTAACGATTTACAATTTCAACAATTTTTTTTGGCTCATAGGGCTTAACAACAAAACTAAAAGCATAATGATCAATGGCGCTTTTTAAATAGTCATCAAAAGCTGTTACAAATATGACTTCAAAGTCTGTAAAATGGAGTTGATCAAAAATTTCGAAAGAGTTCCCGTCAGTCAATTCTATGTCCATAAACACCAATTCTGGCTCTTTAGTGTCTATAAACCTAATGGCATCAGCGATATTATTGGAAACGCCAATAAGATCGATATTTTTAAGATTTGAAGAGAGAATCGATGACAAATAATCTACAGCGTTTCTGTCATCTTCAATAATAATTGTTCTAATTTTAGATTCCATTTACACTAGGTTATTGCACTATGAAATTAGTAAAATTTAAGATTTCGGTCATTGTTTTTTTAATATTCTTTTTCTTCACAACTTGCATCCAGGCACAGGTACTTGATAAGGATACTTTTGATCCTACTAGGACTTATGGACAAACTTATATTGACTCACTTATTGAACATCCAGAACGGAATTATAAGAACATTCCAATGATTAAAAGGATCTTGGAGACAAATCCTGATCTATATGGTTGGCCTCTTTATTATCAAAAAAAAACCGGGCAGTCCTACAGAAACAACAAGTATGATTCTGTAATTTATTATGCCAATAAGGGAATAGAATCTTATGAAAAGGCAAAATTGAAAAGAGATTTGGACGAGACACAACTTATCCCTTTACACGTAATAATGGCAAACGTTCTAAGAACTCAGAAAAAATTTAAGAGTTCTATTAATCACTATCAGACTGCTCTAGATCTAACTAAGAAGCATCCGTATAAATGGAAATCCTATATACTTGCAGGAATTGCCGATAATCATTTGGCTATGGGCAACGATAGTATAGCGCTCTCTTCTTTTCTAGGTTTGAGTAAAGATACTTTATATATGGGCCTTGCCAGACCAGCTGTAAGTGTTCTCCATAGAATAGGGATACTCTATCAATCATTTGATAGTATAGAAAAGGCAAAACGGTATTACTTAAAGGGTATAGACATCTCTCATAAATTGGATTATTTATCAAATATTCATTCCTTTTTTTACAATCTAGGTCATCTGCATTTTTCAGAACGAAAAATAGATTCTGCTGCCTTTTATTATAAAAAAGGAAATGAAGCATTTAACCTATACGGTTATGGAGATTATGAAGATGGCCCGCTTAATTATGCTAAGGCCGAAGCCTTTGTTGATATTTATGAAAGACGTCTAGAAAAAGGTATCAATGGATTAAAAGAGGTATTAGACCAACTCGATGAAAAAAAAACTTTAAATAAATTTGATGAAGAGAATTATTCTTTCTGTACCGAAGTCTTGGTCAACGCATACAATTCAGCATCCAGACATAGTGAAGCGATACCGGTTCTTGAGAAACAGGTGGCTTTTTTAAAGCGTTTTCATAAGCTTCAAATTAAGGAGGATATGCAGAACCTTGAGATATCTTATCAAACTAAAGAGAAAGATGCTTCTATTGAACAATTGGAAATTAATAAATCGCAACAGCAAACAATTATCAATCAACAGCGATACTTAGGATTTGGGTTGGCAGGTTTACTACTATTGTTAACCACTATAGGAATCGTGTTGTGGAGACAACGAAATCTTAACAATCAATACAAATTGGAAAACCTAGAGCAGCGATTGTTACGCTCTCAAATGAACCCGCATTTTGTGTCTAATGCCTTGAATACTGCTTGTGGCCTAGTAGCAGGGCGGTCATCTAACGCAATCCCTTATATAACGAAGTTGGCTACCTTATTTCGTCTAATTTTGACAAACTCCCGCGAAGAATTTGTTGATCTGGATGAAGAGTTAACACTTTTAAGAAATTACTTAAAATTGCAGTCGGATTTTTCAAATAAATTTGATTTTAAAATTATTGGTACTGATAGAATTGACCCAGAGGCTCTTGTAGTTCCACCAATGTTAATTCAACCATTTATTGAAAACGCAATTATTCACGGTTTAGCTGGAATTAAAACGAAGGGTAAAATTGAAATAGAGATTTTTGAACCAAATGATGATGGACTGCTCCATATCCAAATAAGTGATAACGGAATTGGTTATTCTGAAAACTTAAACACCCATAAAAATAATACTTCGGTTTCAGGCACCATTGTAAAAGAGCGACTGATGATTTTAGGTAAAAAATTTAAAGTGAATGCTAGATTTTTAGTGGGCAAAGGAACTTCTGAAGGTACTATTATAGATTTATATTTACCATATTTTGTAGATTAAAAGGAAGGCTGGAAAGTTGATTAAACCAAACGTTTGTCCTTAAATGTACTTTTTAAATTATTCCATCCAAATCCATTATTACTTCGTCAATTCCACAGCCAGCTATTGACAGCTCTGAATCTAGGGGTATGCTGAGTCCAAAAAATCCATCTTTCTAAACTTCTCTTCCAGAAATACCCAGTAGTGGGGATGTTCTCCATAGTGTGTAGAATCTACATTTGAAGTATAAAATCACTACACTTATGAAACTTTATACTTTCTTTTTGTTATTTGCTTCTGTCTTACTATCAAATGTCTATGGTCAAACAAATGACAATGAAGTTGATAAAGAACTCTTGCTGAAAAACAAACTGAGTATTGCCTTTTCCAATGTAATATCTGGTAATTCGTTTTCAAACCTCGGGTCTTTTGCTGCCCTAGATACAGATGAGAGTTCCGTTTCCGCATCTGTATTTTTTGTTACTGAAGAAAACAGGATGATAACCCTAAAGGCTTCTGGAGGAGCTACCCAGGGTATAGCTGCTCTTTTCGATGAAGGAAAAATAAATTCTAATGTAAGTCTTGAAGCTTCATTACACTTTCTTTCAAACTTTGCGCCTAATGGTTTATCAATTGATAACACAGCCCTTTCCATTTTAGAAAATAAATTAAAGGAAGAAGACGAAAAATATGAGCGGGATGTCTTTTACATTGATAATAAAAAAGATATTCTAGATGCTCTAGATGCTCTTGCCAAAATCCAAAAGAAAATAAACACACTTCAAAAAGGAAGAAAAAAAATTGCAGATAGCATCATAAATTTAGGTACAGTAGAAGATATCAAAAATAAAATTGAAGATCTATTAATCTTAAGCAACAAAACCACTGATGAAAAGAAAGTAGAGCTTACCACATTAAGGGCAAAAAGGGAAATGATCATTCAGGTAATCCCAAAACTAAAATCCCAATTAAAGGACATAGAAGGCCGAATTAAAATCGCTCAATATGATGAGAAAAGTACATCTCAAAAAGTAGTTGAATTACAAAATGCTATACGAGACAAATTGGTCTTTCAACGGAAAAAAGAACTCTTGGAGAAAAATCAAAAGACACGTGAAGAAATTGAAGAATTAAAAGCAAAAGAAATAATGTTAAACTGGTTTACCATTCAGGGGGGAATTCGGAATGATGCTTTCAAGCTCTTTAACGATACTCTGACAGTAGATCAACAAATAAAATCGGAAGAATATACCACTCTATCTATTTCTGCCAGTTATAATATATTAAGAAATGCGAAGCTTGTTAAAAATGATGGTGGGGTAAGCTTAAAATCCACTCCAAAGTTATATCTGTCCCTTGGTGGCCTTTTCAATTATTCAAGCAATTTAAAGTCGTTAGCTCAGGTAGAAGTTGTAGATGTAAAACAAATTTTGGAAGAGCCAAATAGACAGTCCATTAAAAGACAAAATGCCTTTGCAGGTAATTACGAAGAAGACCTTGCTTCTATGACCACTTATATAGATTACTACAACTTTTTCACCAAAGAAAATAAGGTAGCCATCCATCTAAATCCAGTCATGTTATTCAGGGAGAATTTAAAACCTATAGCTTCTCTAAATACAGGTATCGTTCTGACTTTCAGAGATAGAAAAAAAGCTTCGTCTATCGTTAATCTTGAAGTATTCTATAATCTCAATGATATATTTAATACCAATGACACAAACAACAGCATTTTAAACAGAAACACTGTTGGTGTTAGAACTACATTCCCACTAAAATTTTAATCCATAAATACCATTTGTTATGACGTATTATCAAGCATATTGCTCCAGAGGTGACTTTGAAAGTAATTTATTCATTAAAGAGGCCAATGCCTATAGAAGTGCCCGAGCTCATATGAGAGCCACCGGACATAAACAAGTAGATGTTCGTTTAATATACATAGACAACCTTAATGTAACACAAACTAAAAGGGTAAATTAAAAAAAGTGCGGGGCATAACCCTGCACTTTTTTAGATAGTACAATACATTTAAAGAAATGGTCTGCCATTTAAAAAACAAATCACCACTTCAATAGTCCCTCAAAACAAATAAATGAGTGAAGAGGCTCTATACAACCTAAAACGATTTCGTCCTTAAAATTGAGGGAAATACTTAAAAAGTAGCAAAGCACTTCTGCATTTTCGGTACCTTTATATAGGTTAAAACACAGGAACATGCAGTACACCAAAGAAGAGCGCTTTCACCAATATGTGCTCTCCAAATATCAGATCTATAACAGTATCTTTATGACGCTGCCATTTGATGAGATTACCCAAACGGGGGCATTGTTACCCCTATTTCAAGAGGTGTGTCAACAAGGTTTTGACAAACAAAAGAATCCCACCGAGATCGTAAACCACTTTTTTGATCGTTATGCCGATGCTCCATCGGAAGAAGAAAAGGTGAACCTGCTGTTTCGGTTTATTCAATACATAGAACGTCAAGTCGTGTTATTTGATGCCATAGAAGATGCCACCTTTACCATCATTAATAATATGGACGGTCGCGGAACCCTAAGAAACGTACGTGAAGAAGCTGAGGACAAAAACAAAAAGGAAGCCCTAAAACAATACTTGGAGCGCTTTAAAGTACGCCCTGTGCTTACAGCTCACCCCACCCAATTCTACCCCGGTCCCGTATTGGGTATTATTACGGATCTGGCCATTGCCATACAAGAAAACGATCTGGACAGTATTAAAATGTTCTTGGCCCAATTAGGAAAGACACCCTTTTTCAAAAAACAGAAACCCACCCCTTATGATGAAGCAGTAAGCCTTATCTGGTACCTGGAACATGTGTTTTACCACAGTGTAAGTGCCATTTACAACTACATACAGAACAATATCTTTGAAGGGGAAACCCTTACCAATCAAGTCATCAATTTAGGGTTTTGGCCCGGAGGTGATCGTGATGGCAATCCCTTTGTCACTACCGAAATCACTCTAAAGGTTGCCGAACGCCTTCGGCTTACGTTGCTTAAAAACTACCACAAAGACCTACGCAAACTCCGTCGTAGACTCACCTTTAAAGGGGTGGAGGCTCTTTGTATTGCCTTAGAAACAGAAGTATACCTCCATCTTGCCCTTCCTCCAGAAAAAGCTACCCTTACCACTAGTCACCTGTTAACACAATTGCAGGAAATACAGAAGCTATTGGTCACCCAGCACCAATCCTTATTTGTGACAGAAGTACAGGACCTTATTTATAAAGTACAACTCTTTGGAATGTATTTTGCTTCCTTGGATATTAGGCAAGACTCACGGGTTCATACCCATGTTATGACTCATATTGCCGAGTGCCACCCACAGCTATTTAGCAAAGCTTATGGAGATTTAACAGATGCCGAAAAGATAGCGCAATTGGCAGCCCTTAAGGGTAATATAGATCCTGCTTCACTCACAGATGAGATAGCACAGAAAACCCTTGCTTCTATACGAGCCATGAAGCAGATCCAGAAATACAATGGTGAACAGGGATGCAACCGTTATATCATTAGCAACAACGGTAGTGTCGTTAATGTGTTGGAGGCCTTCGCCATGATCCGTCTGTGCAACTGGGCCGAACCTACCGTAGATATCATTCCTCTTTTTGAAACTGTAGATGATCTCATGGTTGCAGACCAAGTCATGGAAACTTTGTATACCCATCCACATTATGCTGCTCATTTACAACGGCGAGGCAAAAGACAATCGATCATGTTGGGCTTTAGTGACGGCACCAAAGATGGGGGGTATCTTATGGCCAATTGGAGTATTTTTACGGCCAAGGAACGCCTTACCGAAGTTTCCCGGAAGTATGGTATCACAGCGCTCTTTTTTGACGGTCGGGGAGGACCTCCGGCACGAGGTGGAGGAAAGACCCATCAGTTTTATGCCTCACTGGGAGATACTATAGAGCATGAAGAAGTACAACTTACCGTACAGGGACAGACCATTTCTTCCAATTTTGGAACTATAGACTCCTGCCAGTACAATATGGAGCAGCTCATTAGTTCTGGCATAACCAACGAAGTATTTAGTGATGAAGACACCTCCCTTTCCCAAACCGATCGGGAAACCATGAACCAATTGGCCTCCTTAAGCTATGAAGCTTACAAGGACTTTAAAAGTCATCCCAAGTTCCTACCTTATTTAGAGCAAATGAGTACTCTTAAATACTATGCCAAAACCAATATTGGGAGCCGACCTTCTAAACGAGGTAAAAACAGTGCTTTAGTTTTTAGTGATCTTCGCGCCATTCCCTTTGTAGGTAGCTGGAGCCAGTTAAAACAGAACGTTCCAGGGTTTTATGGTGTTGGAGTTGCCTTAGAGGCATTTGAAGCCAATGGGGAATTTGATAAGGTAATTTCCCTCTATAAACATTCTCCCTTTTTCCGAACCTTATTGGAAAACAGCATGATGAGTCTTACCAAGTCGTTTTTCCCGCTGACTGCCTACATGAAAGACGATCCTGAATACGGTGATTTTTGGTCCATCATCTTTGCCGAATACGAACGTAGCAGACGATTATTACTGAAAGTAACGGGTTATGCAGAACTCATGGAAGATTCTAAGGCTATGCGGGCTTCCATTCGCGTACGGGAAAAGATTGTGTTGCCTTTATTGACTATTCAGCAGTATGCCTTGCGGGAGATTCAGCAGTTGAAATTGGATGGGGGGTCCGAAGACCAACTGGAGGTATATGAAAAAATGGTCACACGGTCGTTGTTTGGAAATATTAATGCCAGTAGGAATTCAGCATAATGTCCCTTCAATATTAAAAAGAATAATTAGCGGAAACAATTAGATTACGCCCTGGAGCAGTAATACCAGAAGAATAAGGACGGTATCGCTGATTGGTAATATTCTCTAAGGTAGCTGTAAATTGTAAAGCTTCGGTCATCTGATATTGCCCAGCAAAGTTTAAGGTATACCAAGAAGGCGAATAAGGGTTTCCATCTTCATCCAACGCATATAGGAACGCATTGTTTTGCTGACTTGGTGCTAAATCCTCAAAATCGAATTGTCCGTTGTACTCCACAAATCCATCCAGTTTCCATTTCTTTTTCTTGAACAACAAATGTCCGTTTCCAAACAAAGGTGCTACGTGACGTACAGCTGCACGGCTATCATCTTCTTCTTCGGTATAGCCCTCGGTTACATTAAATTGAGACGTAAGTTGTAGCGCTTCACAAAAATTAACTTCCATTCCAGCCTCAAAACCATACACTCGAGAACGCCCCGCATTCTGAATGGCTTGTACATTACTCAATTCACCTTGGTATTCAATTTGGGTCTGCCCATTTAAACTAAAATCCCTACGTACCAAAGCATCTTTTAAGCTGGTATAGTAGGTAGCGAGATCAAACTTTACAACATCGTTAAAATTTAAGTTGGCTCCCACTTCAAAGTTATAGGAATACTCTGCTTCCACATCGGGATTTGGAACCACCACACTTCCTGGTTCGCTATCAAAAATCTTTCCAACATCATCTACATTGGGCGCCCTAAAGGCTGTTCCGAAATTGAAACGCCATCCTAGAAAATCACTAGCTTGCCATGTTATTCCAGCACTTCCAGTTAATGCCCCTGTATTTACATTGGCATCTGAAAAGGGAAACTCGAAAAACTGATTGTTTTCGGTAAAATCTGCATCCAATAAAATATGACTGTAGCGAAGTCCTCCCTGAAAAGATACGCTAGAAGAAAACTTAGACTGCAAACTGGCATACACCGCCATGGACTGCCATATAGAGCCATCTGGATATCTAGAAGCATCTTTGGACGTAGTCCCTGTAGTAATATCAGTTTGTTTTCCTTCACTGTTTACCTTGTTGTAAACGTATTCTGCACCATAGAAGATTGTACTCTTTGGAGCTATTTTTTTGGTGAAGTCCAATCCTCCACTTATAGCATTGACGGTTTCATCACTTTCAAAAAGGATAGAATCTCCAAAATCCCGATCATTTCTGCTTTCGGTAAATTGTTGGTAGCTCAGACTTAACTTACTATCGTCAAAAAGCGCCACTCCATCTTGCTGATGGGATACCTGAAGGTTTCCTCCTATCCATTCCTGAGGTCCGTAATACCACTCTGCAGAACGTAACTGTCCGTCACGCTCACGGATAAGGCGGTCATATCGTGGGTAATCACTGGTGGTTGTATAGAACAAGCCTAAATCCAAATCCCACTGTTCAGATGGCATATACCGTGCTTTTTGCATGAAGTTGATCTGATCATAGCCTGTAAACCGTTGTATCTCTGGATCATCATTTTCTATGACCGTATCTACCCCGTTAATGGTTTCTACATATTCATTGCGCAAATAATCATCCGGACCATTGCTCCCCATTTTTAAGTCATCAAAATCACTATAAGAAACACTGGTAAGGAAAGCCCATTGTTTTCCGCCAATGTTGATATCAAAATGCCCCGTCTTTTCTTTATTGGCTGTGGCATAACGAGCCAACACATTTCCTGATAAATCAAAGCCATCTTCGAAAGAAAAGCTAGGTTTCTTTGTGTAGAAGTTCATCACCCCTCCTACGGCATCACTTCCATATACAACTGATCCTGGTCCTAAAATAACTTCGGTGCGTTCTACTGAAAAAGGATCTATAGAAATGACATTCTGTACATTTCCTCCTCTGAAAATAGCTGTATTGAAACGGATACCGTCTACGGTAATCAATAACCGATTGGTAGAAAACCCACGTATTAAAGGACTTCCCCCGCCCAACTGACTCTTTTGAACATAGACCTGTCCACTACTTTCTAACAAATCTGCTGCGGTTTGCGGATTTCTAAACAATACGTCTTCTGAGGTAACACTGGCAATTTGCTGTGGAATGTCTCGCTTGCTCTGACCAAATTTTGAAATGGAGAGCACAATTTCATCCAACTTGCTTGCCGAAAGGGATAAGGTCACCTTATTTGCATTGGTTGCAATCTCATTTTTGGTAAGGGATAAGAGTGTATGTGAGATATGCTGAAAAAAGATAACTTCAGTATCGCTAAATTGAGAGATATTGGCATATCCATCAAAATCGGTTACTGCTGTTTTGCTTCGATCTTCATTATAGATAGCCACTCCCGAAACAGGACCCTCATTTTCCTCACTTACTACCTGAATGTTTTGGGCAAAATCAGGTATAGAAAATCCTATGAAACATAGGATAAACAGTACAACTCGCATCATCAATTAAATAGTTGGTTCAGTACCAAAAGTGACTTCGGTTTTTTATAGCCCTGCAAATGTAACTGATAATATAACAATAGCAAATTAAGGGTTTCAAAACGTTGTTTTTTGGTGGTTTTTGTCTCTGCTAAACCATCAAAATTTATGCCGAAAAACCGTTTTAAAGTTGCTACGTGTTCTCCTGTTTCGGAATAGTCTCCATGGGATCTATTTTCGAAGTTCCCTTCCATAAGATTGAAGTAAGCCCCTTGGGTGTCTGAAGTATCTGGATGAAATCCTAAATAGGCGGTTAGCTTTAGTAAAAAAAGAATATGGAAATTTGCAATATCCTCTTGTGTGTCCAACCATTGAAGTGATGTTGAAATGTACTGAAACAAGGCTGGGTTTGCTTCTTCTTCCTGAATACAATTCTTAAGCATTTCTGCCAAAAAGAGTACTATGGAAGATTTTATTACTTGGGTGTGAAGTGTTTTATAGGGGACTAGGACTTTGGCTTCTTTAATACGTTCTAAAGTTCCCTTATCCTTGTGAATGGCCTCTAATTGAAGCAATGTTAAGGGTTGAAAGAGAGATGCCCGAAGCTTGCCCTTTCTGGACTTAAGCACCCCTTTAAGCATATAGGATTTAAGTCCAAAATCTTCGGTAAAGCAGGAAACAATTAAGTCTGCCTCGGCATATTTAACGGATGAAAAAACCAGTGCCTTGGTAGAAACCTGCATGGTTATCGTACAATCATTATCTTAGAAACCTTGGTTTCAAGGGCATCATCTGTGGTAATCATAACCAAGTACACTCCAGAAGCTACTCGGTATTGTCCAAAAGCAGTGGTATCCCAAAGCACGCTTCCTCCCTCACTGGTAGTTTCGAAAACCAAATTCCCTTCTATATCAGTAATCTTTACATTTGCTTGAGCCGTGAGTCCATCAATGGTTACATTACCACTAAAACCTGGTCTTACCGGATTGGGAAATGCATAAACTTCATCTAAATTGTCACGGGGTGCAGTAGAAGTTCCTTCAAAAGCAACCAATCCATTCACGGTAGCAAAATACACACGTCCTGTAGAGCCATCTATAGTGATATCCTGAACATTATTGGAAGGCAATGGAGAATTGTTTTTTGTAAAGCGTAGCAATGTCTCCTGACCGTTAGGCGAGAGGTAAAAAACACCGGAAGTAGACGTAGAAATCCATTTGTTATTAGATCCGTCCACTTCAATATCGGTAATGGTTTGCTGGAACAGTAATTCTTGTGGCACTCCATCTTCTACAATGATAATCTCCTGCGCATCGGTATTGGCCTCTTCATCAAAAAACCCTCCTACATTAAACAATACCCGAAGTCCTCTAGAAGTTCCTATCCACAAGCGATTTTGTCTATCAAAAGCAATGGCTTTGGCATTGTTTATAGGTAGATTCCCGTTACCTGGGCCATCTTGTATGCGGCTCAAAGCTCCATTGGCAGGATTATACCCAACCAATCCATTTTCTGCTGTTCCTATAAATACATAGCCTTCTCTGCTTATCTCAACATCGATCAAGGCTTGTTCTGAAACATTATTGATAATAGGTGAAAGATCTACCTTTTCAAACTGATTGCCTGAACCTCCATTTAATTTTAATAACCCTTCATCTAGTTTAGACTGTACAAGCCATAGATTTCCTTGTCTATCATAGGTACTGCCATAGAGACGTATCCCAGCATTTTCTGTGCCTCCACCTACAGGGACAAAAGCTTCGTCTAAATTACTATTGGTATGATCCAGAAAAGCCTCTGGGGTTTGGTCATTAATGCGTAGAAGTCCTCCAAAAAAGGAACTCATATAGACTTCATTTGGATTTCCTGGGTTAATGGTTACATTCACCAAATCTGTAGGTTCTCTGGTGCCTCCCAAATTACTGATAGCCTCGTAGGGGTAATTGATCCAAGCATCATCCCGAAAGTTACTAATCCCAAACCGGCTTAATGGAAATGGGTTGTTATCACCATCTATATCTCCAAAGGTAACCCATAATTGCCCGGGGCTGGCGGCAATGGAAAAAGACCTGTTAAGGATAGGGCCGTCTGGCAAAGCTTGAACTACATCATTGGATCCAAACGGAACTACCAACATGCCATTTTCGGTGGTCCCCATAAAGAAGGTATTGTTGAAAGACATTCCTGATTGCAGTTGAAAATCGAAATTAGGAAGGGTATTGTTTACAACAGCCAAAAGGTTATAGTTCAGCCCATATGCACGTATGGATTGATTTGTTGTAACGGTAAGTACATCCCCTTCGGTTTCAAAATCAAGGATGGAAGATCCTATGTTTTCCACAAAACCAAATGTATCAGTCCCTTCATCAAACACTTCTACATTATTATTGTCTCTTGCCAGATAAACTTCAGCTCCCAGTGTTTGAACACCGCTTATATTTCCTGAAGTAACTGTAGTCCATCTAGAAAAATCGATCAAGTCTTCATCGTCTACCATGGCTCTTTTAACACCCGCTTCACTGGAAGAAGCATAGATATAGGGATCTAAAACGGTGGTTTGTGTAATATTTATTTGGGTTCCCAGATCACCTATAAAATAGGTGTCACCAAACTCCAACCGATCCAAGTCATATAGGGTAATCCCAAATTGTGCAGATATATAGACTTTTCCATTGTATTCGTAAAAATCATTGATTCTCTTTCTATCTGGAGGTATGGTGGGCTTATCGAATATATCGACTACATTGAGTATGTCTTCATCACCATCCACGACTACATCCATAAGTCCATTTTCGTAACCTACTAGTAATACGCCAAAGTTCTCACTGTAATAAATACTCGAAATCTCGTCTCCAGAAAGCCCATTGATCGTGGATATGGTTTCTATTTCGCGAGAAGAAAGGTCATACGTAAATACGGAATTTTCTGCGGCAACATATATTTTGTTATTTCCTTGCGATATTCCCTTTACAGATACGTATGAGAAAAACCCTTTCCAGCTATCTTCAAAATTCTGTGCCTTTGCTTGCACACAAAGAAAGCACAGTACCAAAATAATGATCTTCTTCATATGGGGAATCCCTTTGTTTTCTATTCTCATAAACACGCTAAAATAGGAATTATTGCGGTACTTAAAAGAAAAAGGTTGCCCGAAAGGACAACCTTTTTTATAGAATAGGATGGTATCCTTATACTACACCTTGATCTAGCATTGCATCGGCTACTTTTACAAAACCTGCAATGTTTGCTCCTTTTACATAATCTACATATCCGTCTCCATCTTTTCCATACTTTACACAAGCAGCATGGATGTCATTCATAATACTATGGAGTTTTTCATCTACTTCTTCACGTGTCCAGTTAAGTCGTAGTGAGTTTTGAGACATTTCCAGCCCTGAAGTGGCTACCCCTCCTGCATTGGACGCTTTTCCTGGAGAGAAAAGAATCTTTGCATCATGGAATACTGCAATGGCTTCTGGTGTACATGGCATATTTGCTCCTTCACCTACACAGATACATCCATTTGCTACCAAAATCTTCGCTTCTTCATCGTTCAATTCATTTTGGGTGGCACATGGCAATGCAATGTCGCATGGAACTCCCCAAGGACGTTCTCCTTCGGTATAAGTGGCTACTGGGTATTTTTCAACATACTCCTTGATACGACCTCTTTTAACATTTTTCAATTCCATTACATAGGCAAGTTTTTCCTCGTCAATTCCTTCGGCATCGTAGATAAACCCTCCAGAATCAGAGAATGTTACTACTTTACCTCCTAATTGAAGCACTTTTTCTGCAGCATATTGTGCTACATTTCCAGAACCAGAAACTACGACAGTCTTCCCTTTAAAGCTTTCTCCTTTGGTTTCAAGCATATTTTGTGCAAAATATACGTTTCCATACCCTGTGGCTTCTGGGCGAATTAAAGAACCTCCGTAACTCATTCCTTTTCCGGTTAATACTCCGGTAAACTCGTTACGCAGTCTTTTGTACTGCCCAAACATATATCCTATTTCGCGTCCACCTACTCCAATATCCCCTGCAGGAACATCTGTGTTAGGGCCAATATGCTTGGATAGTTCGGTCATAAAGCTTTGGCAAAAACGCATTACCTCTGCATCACTTTTCCCTTTTGGGTTAAAGTTAGAACCTCCTTTTCCACCTCCCATAGGAAGTGTTGTAAGACTATTCTTAAATACTTGCTCGAAGCCTAAAAATTTAAGGATACTTAAATTCACACTTGGGTGAAATCTAAGACCTCCTTTGTAAGGTCCGATAGCAGAGTTAAACTCTACGCGATATCCTTTATTTACTTGAATATTTCCATTATCATCTGTCCATGGAACCCTGAACATAATTGTTCTTTCGGGTTCTATCATACGCTCCAAAAGCATCTTGTTCTGATACTTCTCGTTCTCCTCTATAAAAGGGATTACAGTCTCAGCAACCTCAGTTACTGCCTGAATAAATTCGGGTTCATTGGGATTTAATTTCTCCGCTTCGGAGATGAAATCTTTAATGCTTTGCTTCACAATAAAAATCTTTGAATTAATAAAAAGTGATAGTCTTAAAAAGTTCGATGAAATAACATTTTCAACATGAAAATTCAATAAATTGAAAACGTTTTCGTTATTGTTGGCAAATATAAGTTATCTAACAAAAAAGAAAGTCCTTATTTGCACTAAATAACCTAATTACGTGCAATATATTTTCGTGTTAGATATGTTTTTATATATTTGTTACGTCTCAATCTAAACCACATATATAATGAATGCCAGAATTTTGCTAATGGTATTTCTCTTACTCGCTGTTGCTAAACAGGAGATTATTGCCCAACTAGGGTTCTCACATGAGATCGGTATCATAACCGGTCCAGTTGCCTTTTATTCGGATTATGGACAGCGATATGATTTTGAGACCAACATTGGAAATGTAGGTTTTGGAGTAGGGATAATTCACTATCTCAACTTTTCATATAGAGCAGACTGTAATTGCTATACAAGAGATACCTATTTTAATGATCACTTCAAAATTAGAAGTGAAATAGATTACCATGTTACCAATCTGGAACATCTTGGTGAATGGGTAGATCCTGACAAGACTTCGTTACCTGCAGAACAGTTACGTGCCATGAAAGGATCCACAAAGGTATTTGATATTGGTGCACAATTGGAGTTTTTCCCGTTGAGTATCCGTGATTTTGCTGCCGGATCATACAAATTTGCTCCATTTGGAAGTTTTGGTGTTCACTGGGTAAGTTTCGATCCTGAAGTTTATAGTGAACTCGGACCCTTAAATACTACATTGACTACCCCACCTAAATACTTTAATTCTTTTCAACAAGAAGGAGATTCTACCTGGTCTATCGTAATGAGCGCCGGAACACGTTATAAATTGAGCCCGTTAAGTGATTTAATGATAGACGCCCGTTGGCAGTATTATTTCTCGAACTGGGTAGATGGACTGAATCCAAGCTTAGAAAACAATGGAGTGCAAGATGTGCCAGAAAATAAAGCAAATGATTGGATTTTCTGGTTGAACATTGGCTATATCTACTATCTAGATTAAGTAAACAACACTATATTATTTATATAAAAGAAAGGGCGGTTTTTACACCGCCCTTTCTTTTAACTTATGATAACTATTTTATCCTATAGCTTGTTCTAAATCTGCAATGAGATCGTCTGCATCTTCAATACCCACACTCAATCGAATAAGGGCATCTACAACTCCCGTTTTTTCGCGTTCTTCTTTTGGAATACTCGCATGAGTCATACTCGCCGGGTGACCGCTAAGACTTTCTACACCCCCTAAGCTTTCGGCAAGGGTAAAGATCTTCATGTTTTCAACTATTCGAATGGCTTCATTGTAATCATTGCCTTTGGTGACAAAGGAGATCATTCCTCCAAAATCCTTCATTTGTTCTTTGGCTACTTCATGGTTGGGATGATTTTCAAAACCAGGCCAATAGACTTTTTCTATTTTAGGGTGGCTTGCCAAATATTCGGCCACTTTCTTTCCATTCTCACAATGGCGTTCCATACGAACATGTAGGGTCTTAATACCCCTCAACACCAAAAAGCTGTCCTGAGGTCCACAAACGGCCCCACTGGCATTCTGGATAAAATACAGACGGTCTGCCAAGTCCTTGTCCTTCACTACCAATGCCCCCATTACAACGTCACTATGTCCTCCTAAATATTTGGTAGCACTATGCATGACAATATCTGCGCCTAGATCTAAAGGCTGCTGTAAATAAGGAGTAGCGAATGTATTGTCTACTCCCAGTAAAATATCATGCTTTTTGGCCACCTGAGCCAATGCCTTTATATCAATGATATTCATCATAGGATTGGTAGGGGTCTCTGCCCATATCAATTTGGTATTTTCATTGACATAATCTTCAACTTTAGTAGCATTTTCCATACCTATAAAGTGAAATTTCACTCCAAAGCCTTCAAAAACCTTGGTAAATAAACGGTAGGTTCCACCATACAGGTCGTTGGTAGAAATCACCTCATCTCCAGGTTTCAGCAATTTAATTACAGCATCGATGGCTGCCAATCCGCTGGCAAAAGCCAAACCATATGTTCCATTTTCGATACTGGCGAATGCATTTTCTAATGCTTGGCGTGTAGGATTGTGGGTTCTGGAATACTCAAAACCTTTATGCCCACCTGGGGTGGACTGGGCGTATGTAGAGGTTTGATAAATGGGAGGCATTACTGCTCCGTAAGCAGGATCATGCTTTTGACCTCCATGTATTGTTTTGGTGTTAAATTTCATCTATTATTACATAATTTTAAGGGAGATGCAACGTCTTAATTTATACATCTGCTTGGATAGCCATTTGTATAAGGCATTTCATAACTCGTAAATTTCGAAGACAAAAATACGTCTTTAGATACTCATTCTAAAATAGGACGAAGTCATTTCGAAAAGCTTTCTTACAGAACTATTATAATTTGACGAAAATCTTCTCCTCTTTGATAAACTCTTCCTTAATGGCCTTTAAGAAATCTCCCATAGTAATGTGGTTTTCTCCCTTTTCTGCAACTTGTAGACAGCAATACGACAATGCATTATTAATTTGGGCTCCTGTAAGTTCATAAGTGTTTGCTATTTGTTTCAACACTTCATTTTCTGTATCAATATTTTGAGGAATGGCCATTTCCCATAATCTTAGTCGCTCTTCTGCATTGGGTTTTGCAAAGGTGATAATAGAATTGAACCTCCTAATAAATGCCTGATCTATGTTATTTTTATAGTTACTTGCTAAAATTACCACGCCATTAAAAAACTCGATCCGCTGCAATAGATAACTTACACTTTGGTTGGCAAATCGGTCTTGGGCACTACGGGTAGCAGAACGTTTTCCAAACAGTGCATCTGCTTCATCAAAGAATAATATCCAATCTTTATTTTCTGCACGAATGAACACTTTCTCAAGGTTTTTTTCTGTCTCTCCAATATATTTTGAAATAACTTGAGAAAGATCAATTCTGTACACCGGACGATTGAATTCTTTTCCCAATAAAGATGCGGTTAATGTCTTCCCAGTTCCTGAATGTCCACAAAAAAGTGCCTTGTATCCTGGAGCCATACGCTTAGACATACCCCAATCTTGGCGTAAAAGTTCTTTGTGTTTTATCCATAAACGTATTTGGTGAATCTGCTCCAAGGTATTGGTATTAAGCACCAAATCTGCCCATTCCATCTCTGTAGCAATTTCCTTGGCAGGGAAATCAGGGCCAAAGCTGGGTTTTAATTCTTCGCCATACATTAATAAGTGTAAACTTTCAGGCGGAACCATAATTTTCCCGCTCATAAAAGGCATACCTTCATTTACTGGATCAATATAGATTAATTGCTCCTTAAAGAACCAGTGGTCTTCGTTGAAATACTCTAACAACTGCAGGCGTTTTTGCATATCGTCTCCCGCCAAAATATATTGCAGTGTTTCTCCGGTGGGTTGCATGCTGCGATAGGTCTCGTTCTTAACACCTCCCCATTCTGGAAACTCACCTCCATCAGGATACAGCTCCTTAAGAATACCATCATAAAACCCTGGGATAATATGTGGTGCGAGCGCCATTAGAATAATGAGCCCTTCCTCATGAGTGGTTTCTTTTTCCAAAACTTCAGAAAAAGTATTTCTAAAATCCATGGTTTCTTTTCGGTTTCCTGAAACCTTTTGTATAATATATTTATGGAGTTTTTGAAATGGCATAGTGTTACGTTATAATATTTTAAAGTAAGGCCTTTTTAAATTCTTCCGTTAAACGGAACATCTCTTCTTCAACTTCTGGGTTTTCCACCTCTGAAAGGTGTTTGCTGACCCTTACAAAGAGGCCATCATTAATCCATTCAACCTGATACGCATTTAGCTGTTTTAACTTTTCCATATCGAACAATTCTAAATGACCTTTCCCAAGAAAAATTGCCCAAAAAACCCCCGAAAAGGCAGGTCTAAATGTTATAGGCTCTCCATATTCTCCAAAAACAGTATCAGATAAATCATCCCATCTTTTATAGGGGTGAATAAACGCAAATTCTGTTTCATTGCCTTGATTAACTTTTTTAAATAATGTGATCAGTTCTTCGTCTCCAAGATTGATCTGGCATTGAATATCTAAAATATTATAACCTCTCGCTTGGTTTATGGCAGGAACAAAAGGAGATAATCCTAAGGACATTTCCCAAGTATCAGGAGTGCTTCCTCCTAACGTTAATAAATAAATTTCTTCATTGCCTATCTCCTTATCTAAGTATTGAGATAGTTGTTCTTTAGAATAGGGTAACTGTTCCTCATTATCAATTCCCGTTTTTATCCATTCTCCTTCTTTTAGAAGGCCTGAATTAAAAACTTCTGCGATCATTTGCTTGGGTATATTCCTGTATTCTGTATCCCAATCGCAAAAACGGGAGAGACTAATCCACTGTATCTTCATAGCTTAGGGTAATTTTACCAACTTATTCGTGACTTTATCTATGTAATAAACATTGAATTTATAGGGGGCCGCTTTTAAAAATGCATTCAGTTTTGCGGCATCTTCTGATGGGAAAAGATAGTTAATTGTTTTTACTGTATTACCATCTGGGGCTATCTTACCCAATAAATTCATATAATCCGTTGCTTGATCTGTAGGGATTTTACTTAATTGATGTTTCATATCCCATATTTCACCTTTTTTAGGAACCCATTTATCTACCGTTCTGCTAAAAGGTTTCTTGGTTTTACCAAGCAATTTTTTTAAATCGAATTTTATTCTCCCGAAGGTTTTGGAAGCCAACTGTGGAACATGCAAAGCCACCCATTGCTCAAACATAGCTCCTTTTAAGGCAGCTCCTCTTCTTGGTTCGGCTTTTATCATTAAGGCAAGTATCCTGTTAAGTTCTCCAATATCTTTTCCAGTCTTGGCGGGTACCACGCTGGTTAGGTACCTAGAAAAGGTTCTATAAGCTTGTGCTGGATTTGAATCTCCTGGAGTGAGGAAGTCAGCAAGTTTCGCAAAGTCCTTATCGGTTAGCTTAGCTTCTTTAATAGCGGTTAACAAGGCAGAGTTTTTCTTTCTCAACTTGGCACTTATTCTCCATTTATTCAGCCCTTTTGGGAGTGCAGCAAGAACATCGGATGCAGAATTCAACAGTTTTCCACCAGTTGTGGAAAGCTTTAATGCTTTTTGAATTTCATCTACATTTACCTTACAGGGGGAATTACATCCTAATAAACGAAGTTTTGCTTTTTCGGTAAGCCTCGCAAACTTTTCTCTTGCCCATTGTGGTAACTTCTTTAATTTTTCAATATCCAAATTCGACAACCTTTTTAAGGTAGATAATGAAATTCTCAATGTCTTTGCAGCCCATCCATGACCTTCGGACAAAGCGTGTGCAGCCTTAAGTGCTTTTCTAACTTTTTCTATTCCTTTTCCTTTAAGTGCTTCGGCTGCCGTCATTACTTTTTTCACGCTCTTCATTTTTCCGAGATAGCTTGCCAACTTCCCAAATTTTCCTGCTTTTCCAGCCCATTTTATGGCTGTAATAGCTCCTCCTGAGAAAACCAACATCAAGATCTCTACAATGGCATAACCTATTACATAGCCCCTAAAATGCCATCTATCCCAGGTATTGGGATGGTTCCATTTTTCACCTACCATCCTCTTAATATCAGCCCATGTTATTTTGGAAATGTCATTCCAAAAAGCCTTGGCATCAGAAACCAGCGTTCCTTTAAATAGTTTTACAATGATGTCTTTTATAATTACAATCAAGTCATAAATCCCTACAAAAACATCAACAATAGACATTACAGCACCATGCAAGAGCCCTACAATGAATGCTGCTATACCAATAGCAATGTCTGCTGCAGTTGATAAAAATTCATAGGAGATAGATCCTGAAGATATTTGCCCTTTTAGCGAGTCCATAAGTTTCTTTCCTGGAACCCAAATCTGACCTTTTTTTGTTTTGGTTTTATCCCAATCGTCATCCAGTTTATCCTTATGTATAAATTCTCGGGATTTTGCCTTATTAACTGCTACCAAACCATTTACCAAAAACCTAAAATCATTTTTACATGCCGCGGTTATCAATGCATTATCTAGCAAACATTCTGGCTTATGATTTGGAAATACTTCTCCTGCCACCGATAAGGCGCCTTGTCCATCTTTGGTAATTCGGAAGAACCAAGCATCAGGATCAGGCATATCTTTATTAATACGGCTTTCAGGAATGTATCCTATGGTTCCTTGAGAAACCGGTAGGCTTTTCCCTTTCTGATGTTTATCTACATACACACTGTACCATCCATGTTTGTCCTTCCTGTCTATAAAAACCCTTGTGTTTAATGGAAGGAGCCCCAGCTTTGCTTTTGTTCTATCTGGATTGGGCCATAAGGATGTTCCTTCGTCATGTTGTACAATTCCATAACTTTCTATCTTTTCCCCCTCTTCGCTTTGCTCAAATTGTTCATCTGTCATTTCAAAAACAGGCTCCACATAGTCTCCGAGATCGTCCTTTTTTTGGATTTTACGCCGCACACCGCTTTGTTGGATCGTGTGTGTTAATTCATGTGCCAACAAGTGCTTTCCAGACTGGGTAGAAGGGCTGTATTTTCCTTCATTAAAATAGATATCGTTCCCCACCGTAAAAGCTTGTGCATTTAAAGATTTACTGAGTTGAGTTGCATTACTATCTGTATGGATCCGAACCTGTGAGAAATCATTGCCAAAACGATTTTCCATAAAGCCCCTTGTAGTATCGTTCATAGTACTTCCTCCTCCCTTAGAAGCTGCTATTTGTTGAGAGACCGAATCTGAGGCAACGGAATCCCCTCCAGAGGATAATGCCTTTTTCTGAACCCACGGAGAAATACTTTCTGCCAAGGGTTTCTTCTGTAATTCATCATCTTTACACTTACTGCATTTTCTTTGTACTAACGGTCCTGTATTTGACTTTGGGGGTAGCGGGTTCTGGGCTTGCTGAACAACCTTATCGGCTACTGCATCGGCTTCCACTTCTAAAGGATCATCTGGAGCTCCAATCTTAAGTTTCTTCTGAACCACAGGAGTGGCCGGAACAAAACTTTGGGTTCCTTTGGGTAGATTCTTTTTATGTAGCGAGAGTCCTTTTTGCATCTTATTTTAAATTCTTATCAATGATCTGATAACTCACGTGCGTCTTCAATGATTTCATCTAAAAAACTGGGGGGTTCCAGTCTATTAATTGGCCCTAAATCCGGTCGTATCCTCTCTGGTCGTATTATAGTCATTTCCGGTTCTCCGGGGTATGGAATATGTACGTTGGCAACACCCCTACCTTTTATTAAATACCATTGATTATTGAGCAATCTTCCCTGGAGGCTATCAATTAGCAAATTATCCTCTTCTTGCAAATTATCTATATCGTCTTGAGAAAGGAATCCTCCCAACTTTAAATATCTTTTTAATGACTCTACCGAAAAATAATTGCGATTAGGTAGACCGTCGGAAAGTCTTCTTTGCTCTCCCAACCAGATTTGTAGTTCGAAGTAATAGGTTTCTGCTCGGGTACTAATTTCATCCCATAGAAAATCTACAATAGGGTCTATGGCTGATTCCGGAATCTCTGCGACCCCTGTTGCAGTTCTTCTTGCATTAACATTATTTCTTATAAACTCAATCCATCTCCTCAAATTTGGTTTTTCCCTGTGGTGTAGATTATTATATAAAGCTTGTACCGAAACATCACTTGTACCTCCAATGGCATCGGCACCACGATTTGTCAAAATATCGCTCAACATATGAATTCCTTCATGATATAGTGTTCTCCGAATAGCCTCGACCGTAGTAAGATTGTCTCGATTTAGGGTTATAGTTCTGTTGGAACTGCTATGTAATCCATTGAAATGTTCATCCATACCCTCTGCAATAATTAAACGATAGTGAACACTTGAAGGTCCAGGGGTACCTCCTTGCAACTGGAGATCACCCCCCGATCCAGGAGTTTCACTGCCATCCCCACTACGCCAAACAATTGCATTGTCCCGAGCCAGTTGTTGAAAAAAGGGACCTAGTGTATCACTAAAAGTATTACTGGCAAGCAACTCATTGTTTATTTGTGCAATTGCATCCCTTACCATTTGTGCATAGGAGGCTCTACCTGCTGCAATATCTTCCTCTTCAGTTCTTTGAATTAACTTACTCTGTAACCCTTGATTATTCACCCCTTTTTGTTGAATCGTATGTGTCAATTCATGGGCCAACAAGTGTTTCCCCGAAGTGGTAGATGGATTGTATTTTCCTTCGTTAAAATAGATATCATTACCTACTGTAAACGCCTGCGCATTAAGGGCTTTACTCAGTTGAATTGCATTACTATCTGTATGGATTCTAACTCCTGAAAAATCATTGCCAAAACTACTTTCCATAAAACTACGGGTGGTATCTCCCATAAGACTTCCTCCACCTTGACTGGCATTTATTTGATTGGTAATCCCTTCAGAAGCAACCGATTGTCTTCCAGACAACAGTGATTTTTTCTGAACCCATGAAGAAATACCATCTGCTAAGGGTTTTTTCTGTAATTCGTCATCTTTACATTGACTGCACTTTTTCTGAACCAAAGATCCTTTATTGGATGGAGGAACTGGCGGAGTATCCATTTGTTGAACTACCCTATCTGCCATAGCATCAGCTTCGGCTTCCAAGGGATCATCTACAGCTCCTATTTTTAGTTTTTTTTGAATAACAGGAGCAGGAGCCACAAAAGCTTTGGTTTTGGCTTGTGTTTTAGATGGAGTGGTATGTTCCTGAACAGTTGTTTGCATTATGACATTTCCATATTTTTATGTTTACCAAGTAAAATTTATCCGCTTACTATAAAGACGGTTAACTCCCCCAGGATTCCCTCTTCCCGTAATAGCTCTACATAATACTGTAGCACTTCTAATTCCTCTACTGCGTAATAAAGCCCTAGTTCGATGCTGAATAAAGGCTCTTTGGTGACTTCCATAGTGCTTCACAGAACCTGATGTTCCCCACATTAGATAACGGCGATTTGCACTGTCTTTGATAATCCATCTAAATTGAAGATCATTGGTTACAGAAAGCGGCCCTATACTAAATTCTGGGGCATCGCTAATATTCGTAGAAGTGCTGCTTATGTCTACCGTGTTTCCTTGGGCGGAAGATATACGAAGCCGCCTTTGCATTATTAGGTGAATCCCTCCTAAAGAATATCGTCCAGAACTTGTAGTAGTTGAAAATGTGGCATCAGGCACACTCATCATAGTACCGTTAAGCGGAGCTGGTGTAATAGACGTAAAAGGCCATGCTCCACCTGTAGGTAAACTAGGAGGAACAAAGCTTCCCCAACGTGTAAAGCTATACGTTCTAAAATGCGTAACGGATCTACTTTTACTCCAAGCCCCACAAATCTGTCTTATTCTGGAGCGGGAGTAACCATGGATTCCTCTATAGAAACCAATCATATTAGAGGTTAAATCTTCTTCAGAGAAGGAGGAAGATCCAATAGATTGGGTCCAATTTTGAAGTGATTCGAAACCTAGAGATTGCATTTGCCATACACGAAGCGCTACCTGATTTATCTCGCTAGGCGTAAGCTGTCTCATGACATTAAAATGCGGAGTTACACTACTTAGTACTGTACCAACATAGGGTACTGAAGATTGCATTGCTGGAGCCGTTACTGCTTGGGGTGCAGGACTACCCGCAGCTATTCTATCTGAGGCATCTTTAACGGCTTGGATTAATTGCCTCGGCAATCCTGGGCCCGCATGGCTCCAATCTATCCATCCACAATTAGTGGAATAGAGATATCTATTACTATTTATGCCACTTTCTGTTGGAACACGTTGAATGGTATCCCCTCCTTTAGATTGTTGTATGGTATGTGTTAGTTCGTGTGCCAGCAAATGTTTTCCCGACGTACTCGTAGGATTGTATTTCCCTTCGTTAAAATAGATATCATTGCCTACCGTAAAAGCCTTTGCATTTAAATCCCTACTCATCTGAATAGCTTTCTGCCCAGTATGTATTCTTACATTGGAGAAATCAACACCAAACCGGCTTTCCATAAGGTTTTGCGTGCCCTGATCCATGTTGTGTCCGTTACCTTTGCTCCCATGAATCTGTTTAGTTAAAGCTTTTGAGGCAAGGCTGGATTCCCCTCCTGTACTTTTTCTCTGAACTAAAGGAGTAATAGAATCTGCTAAAGGTTTCTTTTGTAACTTTTCTTCATTTTGACAAGCAGAACATTTTCTTTGGACCAAAGGCCCTTTGTTTGAAGGAGGGATTCCGGGACTCTCCATATGATTTATGACTTTGTCTGCCACAGCATCGGCTTCAGCCTCATACAAATCATCTGGCTCACCTATTTCTAACTTTTTTTGAATGACAGGAGCAGGAGCCACAAACGATTTTGTTTGGGCTTTGGGTTTGATTGTATTTTCTTGAACCGCAGTCTGCATTCAGCAATTAATTTTTAATATGTTTTATTTAAATCGTCCAACCAACGTAAACATAAATGCTGTTTTATTTATAGGATCATAGCTTAGTCTGAAATTTGCTCCAAAATGGATATCTTTTTTGCCGTAATCGGTTATCTTTTTTATGGTAGAAACTCCTTTTACAACATTGCCTATATCATCTTTATTTTGATTGTAGAACTCCCAAGGTGGCATTTGAAATGCCATAGGAGTATTGGCAAAAAGTGTGGGTATAGAGTTTCCTGCTTTATTAAAAGTGTTGGCCATCTCATAATTGTAAGGCAAAGGTTTTGCTCCCCAACCCATATTCAATCCAAAAGAAGAGGTCTTAAAATTATAGGATGATCCTAGATAAAATTTATTGTAAGTAGCACCTAACTTAAGCTCAGGAGTTTGAGGAACAATTCCTGCATTCATTTTAAAATCATTGTGTTGCATCAGTAAGCTCAAGCTACTTCCATACTTATATTGCAGCCCTCGAATAAAGAAACTGGAATCATAATCCATTTTCAATTTTGATATATCTGCCGTGAGCATAAAAGAAGAAACTTGCCACTTTAACTTAGGGGGAAGCAACTTAAAATCGAACGAATTCTTCTTTTTTTCATCCTTATCTCCGTCCTTTTTTTGAATTTTTCTTTGAATACCTCCCTGCTGTATGGTATGCGTTAACTCATGGGCCAATAAATGTTTTCCTTCACTACTAGCTGGATTGTATTTTCCTTGATTAAAATAAATATCATTCCCCACCGTAAATGCTCGCGCATTGAGTTCTCCGTTCATTTGGATGGCTTGCGATCCTGTATGGATATTTATCTGGGAAAAATCGGTGCCAAACCGACTTTCCATAAAGCTTTGTGTGCCAGAATCCATTTTATGGCCTCTTCCTTTACTGCCATTAATTTGCTGGGTTAATGACTTAGAAGCTACCGCCCCTCCTGTATTCTCTCCTTTCTTCTGAACCATTTCCTCATTTTGGCAAGCAGAGCACTTTCGTTGCAGCAAAGACCCGGTTTGTGTTACCGAACCAGTATGCGAATTATCTTTACCTACTACCTTATCTGCCATCTTATCTGCTTCTACTTCATAAATATCATTAGAAGTTCCAATGGTGAGCTTTCGTTGAACTGGCTGTCCATTAATAAATGTGCCTTCCTTCTTTTGGGAAGTGGGTGGAGAGTTTGTATGTTTTGATATCGTTTCTAGCATAAGGATAATTTGTCAATCCCAATTTTTAATTATGGTTATATATTGCTTTGTACTTCACCGCATTGTCTACTTGTAAGTTCACTTCCCGGCCCATTGGGAATCATTAGATTTCTTGCTGTACCACCGTGGGTTGTGTGGTCACTAAGTCCAACAATAGGAATATGCCCCAATTCATGAGCGAGCGTTCTTCGGTTCGCACTATTATCAACATATAAGTGCCTATTAAATGGGGCACGTGCTCCACTGGAACAATCAGGACTGAAATTTACACCTCTCAAATCGGGAAGCATTTGTTCCATATAAAAGACTTTATACCTGCTGGTTAGTCCAAAAGTAGTCGTTGCATTTCTGCGCATGGAATCTTCCTCGGCATGTACAGCAGAACAGGAACTTATTCGTTGTAAAATGGTATCTCCTCCTAACCAACTTTTGGTCTGGGCTTCCGTAGCGCGAACTACCTGCCCTATTCGAAAGCGGACACAACATTGTCTAAAGACCGTATTCGCAAATTCGATATCGGATCTAGGAGAACGAGTAGCACCATGAAGCTTTACAAAATCTATAGTAACTGTTTTATATCCATTGGCACACAACCTTCTACTAGTAGCTAATAACTCAGCTCCATCGGGTCTCCCTAAAGATCGCCCTTCTGCCTGCATTTCCTTTCCTATGTGAGTCCCAGTCGTAGACCCAATTTTTCCATCTACATCTAAATTATATTGTGCTTGGAAACAGGCAATTGCATTAACAAAATCTGCATCGAAAACAACTGGATCTGGAGAAACCCCTAGCACATCTCTCATTAACCTTATATCTCTGTTTTGGTAACGCTGCCTCTGGTTATAACGAATGGCTTCATTTACCTCGTCTTCTGTAAGGGGTTCACATTCAACATTGGGATTTGGTGGTTCTAATGCAAAATCCCTCTGAATCATTTTTCTCTGTATTCCACCCTGCTGTATTGTGTGTGTCAGCTCGTGGGCCAACAAATGTTTTCCTGAAGTACTGCTTGGATTGTACTGCCCAGCATTAAAATAAACATCATTACCTACCGTAAAAGCCCTTGCATTTAGATCCCTACTCATTTGTATGGCTTGCTGTCCTGTGTGGATTCTTATATTGGAGAAATCTGCACCAAATCGGCTTTCCATAAAATTTTGTGTCCCACGATCCATATTGTGACCACCACCTTTACTCCCATGAATCTGTTGTGTTAATGCTTTTGATGCCACACCTCCTTCTGTACCTACACCCTTTTTTTGAATTAAAGGAGTAATGGAATCTGCTACGGATTTCTTTTGGATCTCGTCTTTCTGGCTACAAGCACTGCACTTTCGTTGCAACAATGACCCTGTTTGTTTTACTGAACCAACATGCGAATTGGACATGCCAACCACTTCATCGGCTATTCGGTCTGCCTCCACTTCGTAGGTATCGTTTGCATCTCCTATTTTAAGTTTTTTTTGAACAATAGTAGGTGTAACAAAAGGTTTAGCTTTTGTTTGAGTCAGCCCTCTATTTTTAAAAACATTCATTTCAAATTCAATTTTTACATCAACATCAATCCATTGCTTCTTGTACAGTAGTTCCCTTCTTTCTACAGGAATTAGCAGCATCCGTCCCTAGCATGCTACTCCAAGTCCCAGACTTTAAATAATGTACCGTTCCTCCTTTATAATATCCTGGCAATCTTTTACTTTCATTTGGATGGTAGCTTTTAACAGTAGATTTCCAAACGTCTATAATGGCTTCTACATCTACCGATTCACCCAACAACAAGGGCCTATTCAATCCTTTAATGGCATTTTGAAAAGATGTCCGGACTTTGCCTCCATCTAATGGTGCAGATTTACGATACCCCAAAATCACAGCATTTGGAAAAAGAGGAGCAAAAACCTCTATGGCTTCCTTACATATGGTGGCACAAGAGGTACTTATCAATAACTTTACCCTGCTAAAATCACCTTTTCCACTTAGTTTTCTAAAATCGACAAAGCGGGTTTGATTTCCATTGGCAAACAATCCTGGATTGCTGTATTGAGCATACTGGTGTCCATAGAAGTATAGAATGTCTGTCGACTCCATAGCAACAGCTGCTGCAGTAGCTGCTTGATCCAGTTTTGTTCCGTCTATGCTATTTCCAGAACCAATTCCAACTGTTTTATATCCTTCTATCGCTGAAACACCTAGATTCTTAAGTTTCGATTTAGCACCTCCATAATATTCTGGATACATCCCACTGAATCCTCCAAAAGCTGAATTAGCCTCAACCCATATTAGCTTTCCAGCATCACTAGCATTAAGTTTTGTTTTTATCGCCTCCAATTTTTCAGCACTTCCACACCGTATCACCCATTTTATATTCTGAATGAGAGTTAGCTTTTCTTCTAATGTTATGGTGTCCAAAGAGTTTATTTTTGCATCAATTTCGGCTAACTTATTAGCTTCATTATAGGTATTGCAAAGCAGATCTTTCTTCTGTATTTTTCTTTGTACTCCTTTTTGTTGAATTGTATGGGTTAACTCATGAGCTAATAAATGTTTACCAGAAATACTACTGGGGTTATATTTTCCTTCATTAAAATATATATCGCTTCCTACTGTAAAAGCCTGCGCATTCAATCCCTGGCTCATTTGTATGGCCTTAGAATCTGTATGAATGGAAACATTGGAGAGATCCGTACCAAATCGACTTTCCATGAAACTTTGTGTAGCATGGTCCATTTTACTACCGCCTCCTTTGCTGGAATCTATTTGCTGGGTAAGAGACTTAGAAGCTACTCCACCACCCATCTTCGCTCCTTTTCTTTGAACAATGGGAGTAATAGAGTTTGCTAAGGTTTTTTTCTGGATGCTTTCCTCCTGTTTGCAAGCGGAACACTTACGTTGAACCAAAGCACCTTTGGAACTTTTAGTATTTAATTGTGCATCTTTCATGCCCACTACCTCATCGGCTACACGATCTGCTTCCGCTTCATAGACATCATTTGCATCACCTACTTTTAGTTTTTTTTGAATTACAGGGGTAGGCTCCACAAACGAAGACGCTTTGCCAGAAGGCTTTTCTTTATGTTGTTGTTCCGTGCTTTGCATATCCTTTAATTTTAATTCAGTTTTGACAATTCCTGAATGATTTTTTTGAACTCCTCTGAAACACGATACTGCTTCCCATCCATATAAACGAAGGGGTCATATTCTCTCTTCTCCATATTGTATATGGTTCGTATCTCCATAGATTTTCCATTTGCAAAACGCAGCATAAGATTACCCAATGAAGTTGTAGCAAAAGGAGTTTCACTATATTTCATTTTTTCCAACTCTATGTCAACTGCGTCAAGATATTCCTCAGGAATATCTAATCTTGGTGTAAACTCTATTTCATTGATATAAACTCTATTTACCAAATAATACGTTCCTCCTACAATTTTGTTTTTCTCAACAGGTTTCTTTACCACAGGTTGCTCTACTATAGGCTTTTTTATGGCAGGGGTTTTTGTAGAAGATTTCTTCTTTATTCTCCAGAAAAGAAGAAAAATAGCCGTGACTACTGCCAGCACTAAAAAAACTATGAGGGCGACTATTTTCATCACTTCACTTTAATGATTTCTCCTTCTGGAGTAATTACTTTACATTTCTACACCGCTGTTGCTGCCATTTTAGTACACCAGTCTGAGTCGGGTTTTGCATTTGCATTACGAATTCTTCCTGAACTCATTATATTATCTGGGTCGGTATGGTGGGAGTTCCCTTCGGTATTGCCCACATAACCAGCTTTATGTCCAGATTCATGAGCTATGGTATCATCTGCAGCCAAGGCACGATTCCAAACCACTCCCTTTGCCGGCGCATTGGCCCTAGGAAAAATTCTTTTTCCTTGCCAAGTTTGGCTAAGACTGGATTCTGTAACAAGTATCTTTATACCTCCTTTCGGTGCCGTAATATTGTCTAAGTTTTTGTCCCTTAATTTTCTGTCTGCTGCTACATCACTATCATAATCTCCATCACTTGGCGCTGGTTTATTTACCCTATTATAGTCATAGTGTGTTTTTACTTGAACATTACATGCTTTTTTGAGGGTCGAACAACAATGGCTGAGCGCAGCTTTTTCTATGGCAATGGATTTTCTCAGTTTTTTGATTGTCTTTTTGTTGGCTTTCGCACTGGAATCAAATCCTATATTAACCCATATCGTTTTTTTAGGAGCAGCTTTCTTTTTGGTTTGTATTTTCTTCTTTCTTATTCCTCCTTGTTGAATGGTATGCGTTAATTCATGTGCCAACAAATGTTTGCCAGAAGAGGTGTTTGGACTATACATTCCTTCATTAAAATATACGTCATTGCCTACTGTAAATGCTTTGGCATTCAATTCGTGACTCATCTGTACGGCTTCAGTTCCTGTATGAATTCTCACTCCTGAAAAATCGGACCCAAATCGTGTTTCCATAAAATTTTGAGTATTCGTATCCATCTTATGTCCGCCACCCTTACTACTATTGATCTGCTGTGTAAGCGCCTTGGATGCCGTTCCTCCTTTATTTCCCGAAGTATTTCTTTGTATTATTGGACTTATGGTAGATGCTATCGGCTTTTTCTGTATCTCGTCCTTATGCCCACATGCACTACATTTTCGCTGTACCAATGAACCTGTTTGTTGTACAGGGCTAACTTGCGAATCACTCATACCTACCACCTTATCAGCTACACGATCAGCCTCTACTTCATAAGCATCATTAGAAGCTCCAATAGATAGCTTTCGTTGTACCGGAACTCCTTCAAAAAAAGGGGTTCCTTTTTTCTTCACAGGCGACGAAACAATGCTCGTCTCTTTTTGTTGTGCCAATGCCTCCATAATTCTTAATTTTTATCCCCAATAACAAGATAAGTAGTGTTCCATCCAAGGGGTTTTTATGGTTCCCATTCCCCATGGCAAATGGTCTAACAGTATGTCCAACCCTTTCTGCTCTACCGTGAGTTCATAGGTGTTCTCTTTATATTCCTGTAATTTCCCGTTTCGTTGAAGAAACGTTTCTTGAAGGGTTTTTACAGAGGTATTCTTCAAGATGGTCCAGTGTTCAATAACAGATTCCAGAAGTTTTTCACATTGTTCTTTTTCTGCTTCGCTTATTTCCCACTCTGTTGCAACTGTCTCTGTGACGCCGGCTCCACACAAAATCTTGTTGAGTAGCAAATCACTTTCAAAGATTTCTTGATCGAAATTCGTGATATATTGTAAAACCAAAATTGCTCGGTGCTGTTGTTTTTTGCTTTTCCATTTGGATTCTTCTAAATATCCCAACTTTCTGAAAAGGGGAACCAAGAAGGGATGCAATAGCACTAATCCTGCATTGTGGATATAATTGACATCGTTCGCTGACTGTGAAACTTTTTCTTTGGAATGTCCTTGTAAAGCTTCTAAAATTGCTTCGATATCGTCTTTCTTTACTTCTTCTTCATTCAATTCCTTTTGAAGCTTGGTCTTCTCCTCCCAACTGTGATCTTCGAGATATTTGTTAATGAAAGATGCTACTTCAGAAAAGGGCGTTAATTCCAATTCTCTTCTTACTAATATCCAAGGTTTTAAAACCTGCAAAATATATTCTGATGTAATTTGAAAATAGTCATCAGCAAAGATCAAGACTCTTTCAACCAATGAATCTGTTTTGAACAATGTAAATTCTTTACAAAAAATACTTATCCAAAAAAGAAATTCTCCAAAACGTTGAACCATTGCAATTTCTATAGAACTATTTGCAACACTCTTTGTTTTTTTCAAGAATTTCCGTGCATGACTCCATTGGGTCATGATACCTATTTCTTTAGAAAGCTTCTCTTTAAAATGAAGTGGAACATTCAGACTCCACCTCAACACTATCGCAATATCCTTTTTCAATAGAAGTAATAATTGCTCCAAAAAAATAGAGTCAATTTCCACCATTTCAAAAAGTATATCGAGTTTTTCAACCAGTGCATTGGTGGGTAAACTTCCCTTCTCAAGATAATATAACAACAAATCCTGTAGCAGTCTTTCTTTCGAAACCCTATTCGAGCTCCTTTCTTCTTCAGAAATAGTTGACGCCTCGTCCAAATAAGAATGACTGTGCTCTTTTAGAAATTGTTCTACTTGTTGCAAGGTAGCGTCTACCAATTCCCGCTTCCAGTTCTTAACAGGAATGGGGGGTACCTCAATGGTGAGGCGTTCTATTTTCCAGACTCCATCAGGCACATCATAGCGATCCATAAGTGCTTCTAACTTTGGATATAAATCATGTTCAAAAACTCCACTAAGCTCATCCTTAATAAGATGAGCTAGTGGTTTTTCTGTGCATTTCACTTCGATATGTTGCTGATGTATCAGATGCATATATTATCCGAAATTAAACTCTGGTAAGTGGAAGTGAACCGAAGTTGTTACCGTACTCCCTACGATAAATACTTTTATATTCCTGAAATCTAGATGTATTGTTTTATCTCCGAAATTAAAAGTTAAAAAGACTTCTGTAGTACTTATCATTTGTCTTTCACTATCAAAATAAGGAACTGAAAACGATAGTTTCATTTCAGAATGTATAATACTTTGCAGGGTATCCATTAGTTCCCCTTCTACTGGAAAGGGCTCTAAAAAAGTTCCATCTTTATTCAACTCCAAATGGAATGTAAAATTTACAGTCCCAGCTTTAATTCCTTTAAATGAATAAAACATTTTAGCAATACTATTACTGGTAGGGTCTCCATTATTAAAAAAATGAAAAACATCGATACTTGGAGGTGGTGAGCTATCTTCATTTTCAGTATAGTCGAGCATTTTGGTAAGTACATCCCTTACTTCTAATGCCGTGTTGTTTCCGTTATCTTCTATGGCTTCTATGGCAGCCTCTACTATAGGTCTTGTTGACATGATATTATAGTTTTAAAGTTATTGATCGTTTGTAAAAAAGTCGTTCTCCTCAAAATCAGATCCCTCAAAATCGGCAATGATGGGTTCTGGCTCTGTGGAACCTAACACAATATTGATGTTGTTTCCATTAGAGCAACAGATATACGGTAAATAGAAATCTGCAATGATTACTCGTTCAGGGATATTTCTCGGGTTCCGAGATCCTGTTACAATGATTTCCTCTCCTATGAATCTTGTGGCGGGGTTTTTCTTTCTAGCTGTGATCCTTGAATCAAAAGCTTTTGACATCCGCTCTTCCATAAACTTTCTGGTAGCTAACGGTAAAGAATGCATGTCTTTTTTTGCCGCTTCCATAACCCTAGCCTTTATAGCAACTTCCTTTTGCTTGGATTCTTCGCTAATTGGTTTCAAGGGTTTGCGTCCTTTTTTAAGGCACGTTTACGGACCACATTTTTACTTCTAATTTCCTTCTCATCGGCTTCTGAGAATCTGAACAACCGCTTGTAATTTTGTATGCGCTCTACCAAAAGGGTATTTCTGAAAGGTAGTTGGTCTGTTTCAAACACACTGCTATCTGCATATACCATAATAAATGTCCCTCCTTTGGGAACTCCAGCTTCATGGGATATTCCAGGATGCTTTTCTAAAAATGTAGAAAGGAAAGTCTCCTTAAATGAGTTTTCCCATCTTCGGTTAGCTTCTTCATGAATAATGGTAAAAGGATCTTCTAGAAATAGATTATTGATTTCATCCAGATGATCAACCAAATCCTCAATAATGGCATGTTCATCTATCTCACCACTAATTTTGATACATCTTCTGTGGAAAAGAAAGAGATCGTTCAAGTTTTCAAACACTTCATAAAAAGCTTCATAAATAGGTAGAAAATCTGCTAAATCCTCAGGTAAAAGATTCCGTGTTTCTACCAATATCCCTTCCAAATTGGTAATGGTTTGATCGGTCATGGCAGGATAATGTTCCTGAATCTCATCTCTGTTGTCTTTAATCCAATCAATTACATATTCGGTAATATTATAGGTTTTCTCTTTAGCCAGGTCATAATCCAATTCCATATCGTCCCAAATCTCTCTTTGGTTGGAAATATCTATAGTATTGTTAGCCAGATCTACTGCATTTAAGGCAATTACCTTAAAAGGTAATCGATATGTTTCTTGTTGTGCAATAATTTCGGTAAGCGCTTCTGAATAATTTTGGCCTATATGTCCTTCGATTCTGAAAAAATTGTAGGGTTCTAGATCATAGGCCAAGGGCTCACCTACTACAGGATTGGTTACATTATATTCTGCCGAATGATAACTTAATATGTTTTGATTAAGCCCTTTTATAGTTCGTTCTGGTGACCAAGTTGTATTTAATTCTGAAATTTCAGAATAGTAGTACGGAATGCCTCTGTCTGAAAGTGGTGTTCTTCCAATATGGGAAGGTGTAATCTTGATTCCTTGGTTCTGAACTATCTCCAAATTAAGGTTGAAAGTACCTATGAGGCGAATTAGTTTTTCCAATAATCCTTTCAGTGTTTCTTTGTTATCCTTCTCTTCTGACGCTAAGATCCCTGTCTTTATAAATGGTGTTCTAAACTTATAGAGATCGTTTCCTGGTAAAATAGCCTCGGTAGCAAACTCGGCAGATCCTAAGAGTACATGAAATGGAAATTTTCCTTTATCTGGGCAACATAGACTTGGATTGCATGCATGGAATTGCGCAATCTCATTGTAAGTCCCTACCAAATCATTCATCCAATCCCAGACATACTGTAAATGGATTCCATTTTGGGTTTGTGTATGTACTGTATTAATCCTTCCTTCAACATTGTGCAAACGGATATAGTTATCTAATGAGCTAAAGGCATCTGCATAATGATCATGAATGTTATTTACAGCATCACTTAAACTGCTTTTTGAAGCACTGATAAGTGAATTATAGGAATCCATCACGTTCTTTGAAGTAATCAGCGTGCTTCTAGGGACATTATATCTTGGTAAAGCCAATTTTTCGAAATAGGTGCGATTGCATATTTCAAGATCGAATTCTGATTCTTCTAAAAGGTCGGCATCCAACAAAAGGGGGCGGATTTTAAATTCCAATCGTTTCCCTTTATCTGAACAATCTAAACCAACACAATTTTTCTGATCAATAAGCAAAGCTTCTACCAATAGCATGACCACTTTGTTATCCAACACCTCTTCTGTTAAAGGTTGTTTGTCCTCATCTTCTGCATCAGCTTCTAATAATTCCAAACAGTTTTCGAACGGCTGGTACATTTGGGTATATTGATATAGGCTTTCCAGATAAGGATGTTCTTCAATATCTGGGTTTAAGAAATTTTCGGATATAGTGGTTATCTTAAAATGGGTGAAGTTAGAATCTTCTAAAGGCACCAAATATCCTAAAGAAGTAATCCCTGTACCGCAACTAATAGCGACGGTCGTAACATTGGGTTTACTTATTTCTAAACCACAAACCACTCCCATTCCCAATAATTGGGTTCGGGAGACCCTATCTTGCTCCTCGAGATAGCTTATGAGTCTATTTAGATGTTTTTGACTTAGTACCTGATCTGCTTCAAAAACGGGGTAACTATCGTTTATTAGTATCATGGCTCAATATTTTGAAGGGTTCCTAAAGAACTGTTATTTAATATAATGGGGTTGTCTAATTCGCTTTCTTCACAATCGTAGAGCGTACCTTCATCATAAATGGTATTTAACTCTTTGAACTGTTCAATAAGTTCAGACAACGCTTTATTGTATTGTTTCTTTGCAGTTTCACTTAACACGCCACTGCAGTATTTGGCTTTAAATTTTTGATATGCGAGAATCCATTTTTTGTAGGCGATCTGAAATGCAATCATATCATCTCTTCCTACCCAACATACTTTTATCATAGTATGAGCAGGTGCTTCTTGTCTTATGATTTTTTCGGCATATTCCCTGAAATACCGATTGCGAAAACGAGCCAACCACCCTGGCATAACCATCGTTGCCTTAAAAGAATAGGGGTCGTTATGGTCTTCAGAATAGCAATCATCATTAAGACATACTGTTAACAGATCTTCATCGGTTAAATCTTCCTTCACCATGGGGCGCATAAAAATATGCTCTAAACAGTAGAAGTTTTCCAAATGGGAGTTTAGGGCCTGATATAATTTGGGGATGAATTCTTTGGCTTCCTTAACCGTATCAAACTCTTGCTTAAACTTTGCAATCTTTTTGTGGTCTTTATTGACAAAGTATATATAACTTTTGGAGAAAGTATCAATACGGTACGCACTTATAGTATGCATTAATTCGTGTGCCAATTCCCATCTTTCTTGTTGTGTGAGCGGGACAGTATTCAATAATTGAAATTCAAGGGTTCCAATATCTGTATCGTAATGCCAATTGTTTTTAGGGTCATCATCAACGATATCCTGTAACAAAATGGAATTGATTCCCAATAATGCAGCGACACGTTTTTCATAACCTCCTCTTTTTACAAAACCCCAAGGGTGTTCTGGATCTTCAGATAATTCCTGACAATAGTTTATACCCAATCCCCTGGCATAGCTCAATTTTGGGTATTGAGATAAGAACCGCTGCTTATCTTCAATTAATTCCTGTTCTTGAATGGTAAGTTCTGCTATACCTCCTGCATTCTGTTGCATGGCATAGCTCATAAATACATAATCACTGAAGGATTCCCCAAAACGGGCCATAAGGTGATCTAAAATACGGTTCCTTCTATCATAGAAAAGTGATTCTGTCTCGTATAAGGATCTATCGGTGTCATTTTCACCGTGTAACAAAGTATCTTGAAACTCTTTTCCATACACTTCTTCAGAAAATAACGTTTCATCAATCCCACTGATATCATTGATATATTTTGGAAAATAGGTCTTATCTATCGTTTTTAAATCGAACAAATTCTTCGCATAAAAGAGCTGATTAAAAAAGTCTCCCAATAACTGATCAAAATGTTGTAAATAGGCTTTCAACTGTTTTGCTTGGGCTTTTCTAAGGTCTGGACTGGTATCTAATAATTGTCCTACACCAATTCCATAGGTTACCGGAAAATCATTTTGAATGCTGTAGTATTCATCCAACTGATAGTACCTTCCCTTGGGAATGGAAAAATCGTTTTCTGGATTTTCCAGTTTCAGCGTGTTGTTCTGTGTTTTCAGGTAATAGACTCCCTGACTAAGTTCTAGCCCTCCTTTTTCAGGAATTAGAAACGGAATTCCATCCCGAAACAACAACAGTTTCGATTTTTCGAATGAGAACTCTGGTTTTTTATGACCATCCAATTGCAGGCACCAAGGCTGGTTTTTTGCAGAATCTATTGGTTTTCCATCTTTATCGTAAGCCGTCATCAGGAGATTGTTTACTGCTTTCACTCCAGGAAGATCCATGATGGCTGCAATAATATCTGATGCATGTATGCAATCTGCTAATTGGGCGTTTTGTACTTCTTCATCTAATAAAAATCCATGTTCTAGTGAGGGACCACTAAATATATCTCTAGGATTGCTTCCCATATCCAACATTTGATGAAGGGTATAGAAAGGAATGGGCGGACATAAAATTTCGTCTATGGTTTGTTGTACTTGGGCCAATATTTCTTCAGCATCTACTTCGTTGTTCAATTCAATATCTGCACAAACTCCAATTTCAACATTACAAATAGTTTCAACACACAACCAATCTTCAGTTAGGTTTCTATTTTCGTAAAGTACTTCATGAACTTTCCCGAAAATTTCGGTCACTTTTTTCTTCTTTTCGGCCAATAGGTTAATAGCATAACAGATGGTTTTTTCTATATCGAAATAATCTTTTACTTGCTGTAATTCTTTTGGATCTCTTGGCGTGAAATAAAGGGTTAAGGTTTGTGAACTATTGATCTGCCTTTCTACTGTAATTTTAATAGCGTCTTCTAGTTCTTCAATGACTTTGAACTTAATCTTGGAAGGTTTGTTCATTAATTTAAGCCAATCGGACTTAGGGTGGTTCCACGAATCGAATTCGGTGGTAATATTCACCTCAACAAAACGATCGCCGTCCAGCCAAGAATGTTCTAAGGAAACTTCATTGAGTTCTCCTAGGGTAATATCTTCGCTCAGTTCTACTACAATCTGATTAAGTCCTCTTATAGGCAATCTTTGGAGGGTATTCCCAAACTTATCCAGATTGCTAAAACTCAACTTGTCCTCTTTTGGGTTTACGTAAATAGGGATTTCGTTATCCAACGGCAGTTCATACCCCAGCTCATTTTTTTCGTTCTTGCTGTAAATAAACCATGCATTGTCTATGCCTTCAATATCCATTAGCGTTTTCCGGTAATCTAAAACCGTTAACGGAGCATTGGTTAATATCTCTCTGGCTGTAAAAAAAGAATCGTTATCAATGCGTCCCTCTTCATTCGTCAAAATATCTTCAATGGAAAAATTGGTACGATACCCCAATTCGGTAATGGCGTAGCACAATACTTCCAAAATGGTAATTCCGGGATCGTGTTCATTATAATCTGTCCATAATTTATGGGCCAAAGATTCTATGTACTGCTGTCCGGCCTGTCTCAAGTATTCATAATCTTGTGCAGGTTTTAAACTCCGGGTCCTCTCTATGTAATATTCAGTATTCATGAGCAGCATTCGGTTGTTAATGTTTTTATTTTATGTGTATGGGGTACAAAAAGACTATAGACGGTTTTAGGAATGATCTTGTCTAAATCGTTCATTCGTTGTTTAATGGCATCTGTTGTTTCCTCCAGAATTAGATGGTTTACCTTAAAGTCTGATATATAATCCACATAACTTTGTTGTTCTATCAAGTGTATTAATCGGGATTTTTCAATCTCCTCCTGAAAATCGGCTACTATAGCATCGTTATACGCCCATGGGCTTAAAAAGTTATTGATTACTTCTTGCAATAGCTGAGCATATAAACGGGTATCTGCCCCTGGAATCTCTATGTACTTCACTTTAAAGTCCAATTCTAACTTTTCAAGCTTAGGAGGCTTCACCGCAATTCTTACATGTGGAGAAGTCTTTTCCTTTAAAAAGGATTCTATACGTTTCATGGTGCCTAAATCCACAATGGGTTTCCAATAATCTGGAACTTCTAAAGTGTTTCCTTTGGCCACAGGAATGAGGGTCACATATCCTGCGCTGGTATTAGAGAGTACTGCTGTATCATATCGGTGATGATTTAGGCATTTTACCTGAAATACCTCTGGGAAGTTATCTAATACCAATTTTTCATAATCCCAAAGGGAAATGGCTTTCCCTTTGTGTCGTAAACGTTCACTAGTTCTTTGGTAAAACAAGGTGTCGGTTTCTTCCAATTTTCCTCCAAAAGAGGGATAGGGTTGTTCTATTTTCTTGATTTCATTCTTGGTCTTAAACAGCTTGGAAATGGTCTTGGCTGGTGTGTTTTCAATAAACTGAGTTCCTATTTCGTCAAAATCAGTCAATACGGTTTTTAGTGCTTGAGCATGAATCCCTACCAAATCGCAAATGGCATCAATTCGTTGTGAAGCTTCTATTTTTATCCACCAAAACCCTGTAGGCAATTCGGTTTGCTCGTCCAGTTTTAAATCTTCTGGGCTGTTAATCTTTACAATACCAGATTGGGTAAGTCCGTTGGTCTCATCGCCTAGATCTTCAGCTTCAAATTCCACCCAAGTACCACCGTTGAGGTATTTCCATTTTAAATCGATAGGCGTTTGTCTTGGGTTTGCACTCCCTTCGGCTACTTGAAACAGTAAACTCAGGCTGTTTCCTCCTTCTATATCGCTTATTCCAATAAATAATTCACCTTCGTTTGTAAAGCTTGGTAATAGGGTAAGCTTGCTTCCCTTAAGCTCTTTGTACCCCCTGGGGTATATATGAAAAAAGTTATGGTTTGTATCTGCTTTGTCACCAGCTTCCAAGGTTTCTGTTGCATAATAATGAAAATGGGTTTCAGTAACAGTAGGAAGGTATGGTAATACTGGTGTGTTAGATTTAGAAGCAGTAATGAAAAGATTCATATATGCTTCCTTCAAGTACGTATTTGAGTTTAATATAATCTTTGCGAAACCTGTGGCATCGCTAGGGGTTACCGGTTCATTCTCTGAAAAATCATAGGGAACATCCATCGTGTTCGTAATGATGTATGAAGAAAAGAAACCGTCTCCTTTATCTCCTGCAGTCCATGCGCCATTCTCCAAAAAGGCTAGGCGGGTATTTTGCTGCCACCATGTGGCTACCGCATCTGTTAAAGTTACCAATAGTCCATATGCTCCTTTTTTCTGAAAATATTCCTTACAAGAAAATACGAGACCATTCCCCTTTCTTGGAACTGCTCCAAATGGCTGATAGGTCTTGGTGTGGTCTATTTCTCCTGTATCTGAAAAGAGTTTGAAATGATTGTAGTTAAACACCAAGACTTCAATCTTAACTTTTTGAAAAGACTTTTGTTTTAATAGTCCATTTTTAGGAACTATTTTTAGTACAGGGAATTCTGTGTCCAAAGCCACTCCTTCATGGATTTCAGGATTGAACGGAACAATTCCTTTTTCATCAGCTGGTACTGTCAAGGCTGTTTTTCCCTCTGTGATATCTGCTTCTGCTTGATACCATCCTTCTTCACCACTAAGGTAAAAATCATAGTTGTTAGGGCTCACCTCAACCATCTTATTAACCGCATCTGTAAAGGTTAAATGCACTAAACGAGCTCCTCCTCGTAAAAAGAGCATGGGACTTGCTATAGCAAAACCAATATCACTAAAAAGGTTTTCCTGCGGAAATGCTTTCCAGCTATCTCCTGCAGCATTGAACTCCGTACTCTCTTGAAAATAGTATTTATTTGATTTTTTTGAAGCTCCATATAGTGACGCTATCTTGGCCTGATTGATGCTAACGTCTGAAGTAGCCTTATAATATTTTTTGTTTCCTTCACTATCTTTTCCTGCTGTAAAAACACTCCCTTCTTCCAAAAGAAAAACAGGTTCGTTTTTATGAGGTTCTATATAAACATGTGCATAATCTGGATATGCGTTCTCTGGAGATAATCTAAGAATTTTTCTATAGTAGAAATCAAGATGTCTTTGTGTAAATTCATTGATGTTTTCTTGAGCAAAACCAAAGAGTTTCAAAAATGCTAGGTATAAAGCATATTGTGGTGAATGTTCTGGGTAGTTATCTAAATTCTCATATAGCTTCTCCTTGCTTTTGTTTTTCCATTGTGTTAGTAACCCAAAGAAATTCTGAATGTTTTTATTGAAAAGGTGATGCTGTAATGTAAATAGAAGATCTGTAGAAGTTTCGATCTCGTTTTCAATTGTGGTGAGCAATAGTTCCAATCGCTTTTGAGTTCCTTCAAAGTATTCCTTAATTTCAAAACCTTTGGGAAGATGCTCCGTTTTTTTGAACAAATCCCTAGCTTGATTTCCAATATTTTCAAAAAATGGAAGAATGATTTCTTTTTGATCTGCCAATACGGGAACAAAGAGTAGTTCTCTCCTTTTGGTTTGAAAATCTGATAAATACTGAGTAATATTTAGATTGGCAATTTGTGCCAAAATAGCTGTTGTTTCCCATTGAAAAAAGGTGTCCCAAGTATCCAATAACACATTATCCTTATTGTAATAATTCATGTGTTTGGACAACGCATTGGTACTCACAATGAGATCAGCAATGGTCCGTTCATCGACCGCTACAAAATCAGTGTGGAGCGCCTTAGGCATTCTCCCGGTTTGACTACTGGAAGTTCTTTTATGGGTTGCTATGTCTATTTCGCAATGGGACATGTTTCTGTTACGTTTTAATGTAGGTTCCTTCTTTTATGTAGAAAGGATATACAAAGTTGAGCCTGGAGTTGGTAGCACGTATGCTATACTGCAACTGAATGTTTACGATTCCTTCTTCAGATTTTGGGCTGGTAAAGAATACTTCTTCTAGGTCTATTCTGGGCTCATACAGTAAAATGGCTTTCTTGATGATTGCTTTCATTTTGGTTAAAAATGTCACCGTTATATTTTCAAAAGGCATGGTATTGATTCCACAGCCATACTCTGAAAGCAGTACCCGTTCTCCCAATCTGGTAGAAAGAAGGATTTCAAGGCTTTGCCGTATATCTTCTTCATCACTCACCATCTCAACCTTCTTCTCACTTAGATTGAAAGTGGGAGGAAAACTCCATCCTGTTCCTAAAAAATCTTCTTGTTCCATACGTTCTTTTTATCCTCCAATTAATACTGTGGGGCATCCAATAATTATTTTTCCTCCATGTGCTGTTGCATCTCCCATTCTGGCAGCAGGTTTGCCTGCTATCATCACACTCGATGATCCTTGAGCAATGGTATCTGGTGGTCCAGAGCAAGTACACATATCTCCTACCAAAGCTGCTGGTTGTCCTCCAATGAGTACACTTGTATTACTTCCAGGCAATACAGGGCCTCCTACATGAGGTTTGGGTCCATCAGACATTGGACATACATGCATATCATTTAATCTTGCTGCCATTGCCATATCAATTCAGTGTTATAATTTGTCCTGACAGTTCCATTTTAGACTGTGCTTTTAAAGAACTCTTAGCTCCTTCTACATTTACATTCCCTGAAGCTTTTAGTATGATATCCTTAGTACTCTCAATGGTAATTCCATCACTATTCATTTTAATTGAATTGCCATTTTCGTCTTCTAAAACAAATCCTTTCTCTTTGTCACTAATAAGTAATTTGTTCCCTTGCTCAGTACTTATCTCTACTGATTTATCTTTATCATCGATAACAATTTTTGTCCCTTCCCTAGAAACAATTCCCTGAATGTTATTATCTGCTTCTATAGGAAAAGGCATGGGTTTAGAACTGCTATACAACTTCCCTAAAATCACTGGTGTGTCTGGATTGTTGTTTAAACATCCCAATATCACTTCATCCTCTACCTCCGGAATAAAAAAAGCTCCTCGTTCGCTTCCAGCCTGAAAAGATGCTAAGCGGGCCCAAACTCCTTCAGCAGAAGAAGCAATAGAAGGGATTCTAACACGAATTCTAAATTCATTTTTAGGATCATCCTCAATCTGGGTTACAACACCTATCTGAAGTCCTTGAACATTGTTGTTCTGGCCTGTTCGGGTTGTATTATTGGACGTGTCACCATTAATTTTTTCAGCAAATGATTTGTTATCCTCTAACCCAAAACTATATTCAGTAGTCCAAAGGCCATTTTCTATAGTATGGTGTTCTTCACGAATTAACAAAGGGGTTTCATCAATATGCTCATTTACTTTTTCAAAAGTGATGTTCTCTCCGTATTTGGCCTGCAAATTGCCAAAGGTCTTTACCTTTCCTTTTACAGTAGCCAAACGGTTTTTTGCTGCAATGGCCTTTGCTATTTGGCTCAACGTTTCGGGAGTGAAGTTGGATTGACTCATATCAATGACCTCGGTCCCTGTAGCATTTTCTACATCGGTACTGCTCTCTTGGGTTTCTACAGCTTGGGTTTCTGGATTCCAATATTGAACTTGTACATCTGCAACACTCTCTTCTTGCCTTCCTTCAAACTCAAATACATTCACTCCATTTTTTCCCAGATATGTGGCTTCGGCAATCTCGCCTGTACTATCAAATATGGTAAAGATTCCTTCTCGTATATTGGTCATATATCCCAGACCATCCAAATAACTTATGATGTAATCCCAGGGGGATACATTTTGTGTCTTTGTTACCACTTCCTCACCAAAGGCTGCCAGTTCAACCTCATTAGAGACTGACACTTCCTGAAGAAAGCGATCCATCTTTTCTGCAAAAGTTTCATCAGCAACTACTTCTAACTGACTTGTTAGATTCACACATAAATCTTTGCAATCTATTTTGGTTTCAAAACCTGAACTAGGGTCTGCATTCTTAGCCACTTTATAAACAATTCCTTTAAAAAGTGTCTCTGACTCTTCTCCAGAGGTGACCTTCAACTCTATCTCATCGGTCACTGAAAGTACATCGCTCTGCAATGGATTATCTTCTGGATCTATGTCTGGATTGGAAGAAATAAAATGGAGCTTGGCATATGGAATTTTGTTCAGTTCATAATGAACCTCTGCTTTTTTAAGAACCGTGTGCAATCCTTCATTTTCACCATTGATGAAAATGTCCAATTGGAGGGTATTATACTCTGGTGTGTAGGGTGTCACCGCCATGGTTCTATCTATTTTAAAGGTGGAAATAACAGTGTTTGTCCTGTCTCCAATTTTCTGAAACTCAACAAGCCATTTGCACTGGCTACATCTATATAATACTTGTTCTGGTTATACGTTTGCTCTGCCAATAAAGTGAACCTATCCTGTTGCTTCACTGTCTTTTTGTGGGTAACATCTGGAGATTGTTGGTTTTGTTCTGCCTGCATCTCCTTATAGGATTGACTTCCCATGAACGTACATTTAGCATTGGCGCGCATGGGTCTACCATCACGACGAAATACCTTGTACTCTATGTTCATACTTTTAAGCCTGCACTTCAGTTCGAAACCACCCCATAACAATTGAAGGTATCTCGTTTCATGCGTGTCACCGTTATATCCCAACAACAAATCCTTGAACTGTTTAAGCTCCTCTTCTATAGTGGCAGCTTCCTCAAAAGGATTAGCAATAGCAGGCTTTAGTACATCCACCAAACTATCTAGAAGCGGAAGTTTTTCCACTTTCCCTGATTCTATCTTTGCCGGAGGCAACACACCTGAGCTATCGAAAATAAAATCGAAGGACACTTCTTGTCCAGATATCTTATTGAAACTAAGATTTTGGTTAGAGGCTCCCATAGCTTGGCCTTCGGCAAATTCCACTTCATGGTTTATGGTATAACTATCTGGATTTACCTGGACAAAAATGGTGCTTATAGCCTCACTTTCGTTATAGTCATCATTGGGATAGACCTCTATCCGCATTTTATCAATTATTCCTAAGGCACCTTCAATCATCGTTCTTGTCTTTCTTTAAGGATTTCCAAAACGTTGCGTGTACATTTTTTAATGATTTCCGCTGTAACCACTTCTTGATTCAGAACCGTGGTGCTGTGATGCACCTCTGTTTTTTTGGGTTCTTCCTCTACCATCACTTTTATATGAAATTCTTTAATCTCTATTGCCATTGTAACTTATTTATGGAATTGGAATCTCTTTAAAAAATTGATATTTCAGTGTAAAGGTTTCTATAACCAATTTGTTCTCTTCAGCATTAAAACCCGAAGTGTCCAATCCTATAGGTATGGCCTGCGAAACATACCACACCTTTACAGGATTATGCTTTTCATTGAGCAGTGATATTACCAGATTTGCCGGATGGTACACAAAGTCGTTTAGCGCTTTGGTAGTCCACATACGTAAACCCGATAATTCCTTAGTAAGCCCTCGCTTCAACACCAAATTTTCATGGGTAACCCGTTTGGGAAGCGTAATCTTGTATTGATTCTGCCCCCCTTCGGAAATTGTCTCGGTATCCATAGTGGCCTTTAAGCCCGTAACACTCTGAAATTTAGTATCGATACTAAACTGAGGTAGGAGCTCAAAGATGACCGAAAAGTGGTACCCGGTTAATGGCATTCCGTCTGACATGGCTTACACATGTTCCATGGTAAATCCATGATTGGCAATCTCAACGGTATCTATCGCATTGGCGTTTTCGTCAGACTTAAGGTCAGTACACTTTAACGATATGATAAAGCATTCTTTCACCTTCCAAACGATAGCGGGTTCGTGATTTTCATTTAACAGAGAAATGGTAATATCTCTTTTTTCGACCGTGTTCATTGCTACTGTATTGTACCAATCGTAGAACTCGTTGTCGTCATGAAAAACCCCTCTTTTTAAGGTAATGTTGCTTAATTTATGCATTCCAGGCATTTTCTTTTTGAAATATTCTGGATCTGCTCCTTGTCTATACTCAAGTACTTCCAGATCTTTATTGAGTCCCGAAACTTCTTGAAATCCTATGCGTGTACCGCCCCATTCTACTCTAAAATGAAACTTTGGTAATGGAAAATCTGCCATGACTATTCTATTTTATGGTTCTATTTTTATGATTTTTGTTGTGTTTGTGTGAACTCAAGAATGATGAATTCTGCAGGGCGTGAAGGTGCGTATCCAATTTTTACAATTAACCTTCCGTTGTTAATGTCATCCGCGGTCATGGTTTCGTTTAATCCCACACTCACGAAGAAAGCATCTTCTGCTTTTGCTCCTGCCAATGCCCCATCGCCCCAAAGCGTCGTAAGATAATTTTCTATCATCCCTTTAACATTTACCCAGGTTTGTTTCACATTGGGTTCGAAGACGAAGTTCATACAGGCCTTTTTAGCCGATTCTTCAATCATGTTCGCCAAACGACGTACATTAATGTAGCGCCAATCGTTACTGTTACCATCTAAGGTTCGTACGCCCCAAACTAGGAGTCCTTTTCCTGTGAACTTACGAATGGCATTGATAGACTTACCAGATTCATGGATATTCATGTTTTCCTGTTCCTTATCGGTAATATCATCTGTAAGACCTATAATTCCATTTACACTTACATTTCCAGGTGCTTTCCATACTCCTCGGGTAGCATCTACATTGGCGTAGATTCCAACCATAGCCCCACTAGGTGGTACTGTATTCATGCTTTTAGCTAACTCCGCCAAAATAGATGGATAGATTGGTAGCTGAGCTGTAAGGTCGTTTTCTACTTTGAGCTCATATTCTTCTACTGCATTAATTACAGCATTCATGGCGGTCGTTACTTGACTGAATAACTTATCCAATTGAGCTCCCGTTTTAGCCAAATCTGCATTTCCAGGATTACCGCTGTCTTCGATCAAGGCAGTATAAGGGTTTGTCCCAGTTACTGGATAATCGCCGCTGGCACCATTTGAAGTAAAGTCACCCCACTGGGCATCGACAAAATTACCTCCAACACCACCGTTAGAAACATCTAAATCGGTTCCTCCAAGTCCATCATAGGCTAGGTTTATCTGCACCAACTTCAATACTATAGGCCGTAAGGAAGTAGTGATCATATCGGTTACCAAGGTTTCCAATCCTGTGTGTGTAATATCTGCTACAGGATCTCCTAGGGTTTCCAATAATCCAAAAATGTTGGTTAAATATCCTGCTACATTGGCATCAGCCGCAACAACTACTTTAGGGTTGGCTGTTTGAGCATCTTCCCAGTCTTGTAAAACTCCATTGGTAGCATCATTGATATCGGTGTTGAGGATAGCAAAATCACTCAATGCACCTGTAATTGTAGCATCGGAAGCATATAAGGTGGCAAAATCTACCCTGCCAGCTGCAGTTCCATTGATATCGTTAAACCTAAAGTTGTATCCAAAACTTGTTTGCAAATATGGATAATAAGATGCTCCGTATTTTAGATTTTGGTTTCCAACAGCATCTCTAAAGTCTGCAGAATCCTGTTCCAATCCATTTGCTGGACCTTGGGTTTGCACAACATCCATTACGGTAAAGCGATCCATGAGGTCAGCACACTGCATCAATGCATGTTTCTGTACCAATCCTAAGTTGGTTGCTCCTAGATTTACACCATCTGGAAATAATAATAACGTTACTTCGTCTACTTTTTCCAATAAATCCAGTCCATCATTAAATGGATCTGCTGATGAAAACGGTGTAGCTGTTTCATAATCCCCAATGGAAACTATATAGCATTCACCTCCTCCATTGGAAAAAAACAGACGTAAACTGTTGTACATCTTGAACTGGCTTTCGGTAACTGTGTATTCCACATTCAAGGTAATGTTCACCCCAGCTGGTTCTGGAGCACCCCCAAAGGTTTGTTCGTATTCCAGCAGAGAAGTCACTTTTGTAGGCTCTGTTGGCCCCTTCTCTGTATACCCAACAAAAGCAGGTATTGCAGTTGCCACTTGGGCGATACTTGGGGGAAATCCATTGATTTCGTGGATGTAAACCCCAGGTGTTTTGATTGAACTTATCATAATTTCTGATTTTACGGATTGTTTAGAATTATTTCGTCACTTTCTTCTAGCTGCCCTGCTATGTCGTCTGGATTGTTGTTCCACAACTTCAGCCTTAGACTCTCTATGGTACTACCACCGTCTTCTTCTTCATGCTGAATGGTAATCATGCGCATTTTATAAAGTGCTGAGGGCATGTATTTATTTCCCAACATGGACCACAATTGGTTGAGTTCGCTCACCTTAAGGCTTTCCATGTCTAGAATAAGTTTTATATGATCTTGGGTAGTGGGATCTACTTCTACGGTTCCATCTATATAGAACACTCTCTGTTCTTGAAAGCAGCGTATTACATGTTCCAATTTTAAGATCCCATCTTGGTACTTATCTGTAGTCTGTTCCTTATTATATGCAGTAAATAATAAGGAAATTACTAAGTTCTGCGCCGGGTTTTTAAACTTCTCCACGGTAGACGACTGTGTCGTATTGGGAATATAGACACTTGGCACTTTGGCAACTGTATCTTCTTCAATATTTACGATGGAAAGAGTTATGGGCGACGTAGAATCTAAAAATTGATCGCCATCATTTAAGGTGGCAATATTCATGATTTCTACTATGGTATTTACATTACCATTATAGGTATCAACTTTAGACTTTAAAAACTGTAGCGTTTTATGAATGACATCTGAAGGCATAAATCCCCTTGATTTTAGAGAAATCTAAGCTCCTTATTTTGATCCAGAATATTAGCAGTTGTTCTGCCCGTTTTGGACAGGGAAATTGAATGAATTATTTAGGGGAAAAATCCTGTATAGATTTTAGGGGATGCCACTTGGTCGTTTAATTAAAATTTATTATTTTATAAACCACAGACAATCAATACATTACAAATTGTCTCATAGTTACTAGCAGATTCCTTAGTAAATATCAATCTATAGTAACAGGGTCTATATCTTCATAAAACCACGGAGTGTGTTGATTGGTTACTGCTACCCATTTCCATTGATCATTAATGATTTTTGCAGATAAAGTCATTAATCCAATTTCCTTCTTTGTTGTGTCGGTTGGTATCTCTTTTCGAAACCAAAACATCTTCCATGAATAGTAAACCAGTGCTGTACTAGAGTCTATTATTCGAATCCTGGGTTTTCCTGCTTTGTAATAGTAATCCAACGAATCCCTGCTTACCAACATTTCATGGAATTTTATCACTTCTTCCTTCCCCTCGAAATAATATCCTTGGGAATTGATCCAGGTAACATCTTCTGAAAATTGAGAAATGGCTACTTCAATATTCTTTTGGATCATGGCTTCTTCTCTGTCCATTATCATTTGTGCTAAGTTCAATGAATCTAATGACAAATCTCTTGGTGCACTCTTATCTAATGTAGGTTGCTTACAAGAGACCAAAAAGAAAAAAACAAACAGTGCTACGTAGCTTTTCATAATTGTTGAGTATTAAACTAATTGTAAAGTTATAGAAATAAGCGTTTTATCATTCATGATGTTGAAAATATTTGTGGATTAAGTAAACTTATGAGTTGTTTTCTCATACGTTTTGAGTTTCATAGAAAAACAGAATTCATCAAAGAAATAAAGCGCTCTACTTTATATAAATAAATTAAAACAATTGTATTTTTAACCTATGGTTAAACAATCATTTTCCTTTTTCCTTTTGCTCATTATCCTGAGCTGTAAAAATGACCCAACCCTTACTTTTACTTTGGAAAGTTTCAGTGAAAAGGAGCTTAAGATTTGTGATAATGAACCTTGCTCAGTCGTGTTGATCGACTTCCCGAAAGCTATGGGAGACATGGTAATTTCAGAAAAAATAAATGGAGAGATTGAACAATGGATCGCCACCGTCCTTTTCCTTGGAGAAGATGATGTTCCTTCAGCTAAAACCATAGAAAGTGCTGCTGAAGATTTCATCTTGGCCTATCGCGACCACCAAGCCGATCTTCCTACTATCTTAGATACTGGAGGGTACGAGGCCGAAATCAATATTTCGGTTGGTTACCAATCTCCTTCTATTATTTCGTTTAGCATGAGCCATTTTACCTATACTGGTGGTGCTCATGGTTATGGAGGCACTTTCTATCTTAACCTAGATGGTAACTCCGGTAATGAATTAACTTTAGAAGATTTATTCACCAATCTGGAGGCTGTCACTGATGAAGCTGAAAAGGAATTCCGAAAAATGCACGACATAGCTAAAGATGAAAATATAAATACTCCGGGGTTTTGGTTTGAAAACGATACTTTTCATCTATCCACTTCCATGGGTTTTTCTGAAGATCATTTGCTCATCACGTATAATCCATATGAAATAGCCCCATACTCTGAAGGGGTTATTGAATTGAAAGTTCCATTAAGTAACATCGACTCATATTTGAATTTCGAATTATGAAAAAAATATACCATCTCGCCACCTGTGATACTTGTAAACGTATTATCAAAGAATTAAACCTCCCTGATTCCTTTGAGAAAAGAGAAATAAAGCAACAGGAGATTACCGTTAAAGAATTGGAAGCATTAAAAGAACTGGCAGGAAGTTATGAGGCTTTGTTTAGTAAACGAGCGAAACTGTACAAAGAACGAGGACTAAAAGACGAAGTACTAACAGAAGAGGATTATAAAGCATTCATCTTAGAACACTACACTTTTTTGAAGCGCCCTGTTTTGGTCAATGGCAACGAAATCTTTATTGGCAATAGCAGAAAAGTAGTGGAAAATGCGAAAGCCAGCCTTTCATAACCTTCATGAATCAAAGAGTACTTGCACTACTAGCCGCCACTGGAGCCAGCGCCATTTATGGAGCCAACCATACCTTGGCAAAAGGGCTCATGCCAGACGTTATTGGTCCTTTTGGCTTTATCGTATTACGTGTGGTAGGCGCTGCTGTGTTATTTTGGATTACTAGCATATTTTTACCCAAAGAAAAGGTAGATAGAAAAGATTGGCTTCGAATCTTGGGATGTGCTCTTTTTGGAATGGTGCTAAATATGAATGCCTTCTTTAAAGGGTTGGAATTGAGTACCCCAATTAACAGTTCTGTGGTCATTACACTTACCCCAGTACTCCTCCTTATCTTATCAGCTTTCTTTTTGAAAGAGAGAATCACTTGGCTGAAATCAACCGGAATTGGCTTGGGGCTCGTGGGTGCACTCCTACTTATTCTCTTTGGAGAAAAGACACAACCCAATGCGCCAAATATTCCTTTGGGTAACATGTTCTTCATAGTAAATGCAACTTCCTATGCCTTTTATCTAATCATGGTAAAGCCTCTGGTTGCTAAATACAGCTCTATAACACTTATGAAGTTTTTCTTTTTGTTTGCCATATTTATGAATATTCCCATTGGAGGAAGCGAGTTCATGGCTGTAGATTGGGGGCATCTTAATTTTAGTGTTTGGTGGAAACTGGCTTTTGTAGTTGTAGGTACTACCTACCTTACCTATCTCTTCAATATCTATGCTTTGAAACAACTAAGCCCATCTACCATTGGTGCATTTATTTACCTGCAACCGGTACTAGCCACCTTATTTGCTATTATGGCTGGAGCAGACACACTCACTACACTACGGTTGGGAGCAGCTGCTCTAATCTTCTTAGGCGTATTTCTGTCAACCCGTTCCAAAAAAAAGAAGGCTAATCTTACCTAAATTAATTTCTACACGATGGAATGATTAACAAATAGCTAACACAAAAAAGGAGGCTTCTTATTATCTTTAGATACCTAATAAAAAAACTATACAACATGAATACCGAAGAAATTGCAAATAAACTGATGGAATGGTGCAATAGTGGGCAAGAAGAAAAGTGCTACCAAGAATTGTACAGCCCAAATATTGTGAGTATTGAACCCGAAGGAAGTTCTGAAAACCCAATTGCAAAAGGCATGGAAGAGGTTGCCAAAAAAGGGGAATGGTGGCGTGAGAATTTTGAAATGCATAGCAGCCATATGAGTGCTCCTATTGTTGCCGAAAATTGGTTCAGTGTGCGACATGAAATTGATGTAACTCACAAACCAAGTGGGCACCGCAATAAAATGTCGGAAATAAGTGTCTACGAGGTGGCCGATGGAAAAATTGTTAGGGAACAATTTTTCTATGATGTTCCCAAAGAAGGATAAAAAAGAGCCTCCCATGCGGGAGGTTTTTTTATGCTAAGTCTTTAGGCGTGCGGCCAGATTGCCGCATATCCATTTTTGTGAGTACTTTAAAGTCTTCCGTTTTGGGTGCCTTTCCTAAGAGCGGTAGTAGTTCTTCAGGAAGCGGTGTAAGTTTACGGGCCTTCAGGTCCATCCAGCCTCCGTACATTTCGCAATAAGACAAATTTCGCCCCTTATGGTCATAAAAATTGTGAACAAACTTAAAGAACATGCCATCTTCGCTCATGCCACCTAATTGGAAGCTTACCTTGATAGGTTGTCCCTGAAAAATTTCCTTGAAATAAAATACGTTCTCATTAAAAACCACAGGGCCCATATCGAATTGAGCCATCACTTTTTGACTAATTCCATTCTCAATTAAAAAACCCATACGGGTATGGCTCATAAAATTGATATAGGAACTGTTGGCCAAATGTCTGTTGGCGTCTAAATCACTCCATCTAATATCGAATTCCTTAAAGTACATTAGCTATTTTTTTATAAATGATATTACTTTTTCAATCACATCAGGCGTTTTGAGATTGTGATCATTTCCTTCAGTAAAGTAGGTTTCTATGGTTTTACTTCCATTCAATGCTTTTTCTATGGCTTTGAATGGGGTAATTCTATCTTTCTTTTCATGAATAACCAGCAAGGGTTCATCTATTTTTCTGAAAAATTGTTCCATTGAAATCTCCTTATGGGGTAACTTCAAAACACGGTTAATCTTTCCTTCTAAGTTTTGGATAGCCTTATTAGATAGGCCCAATAACTCTTCAAAATACACAAAGATAGCATCCATCCCAGAGGGGGCTCCAGTGATCACATATTTTTTTACAGGGATTTCAGGGTCTTCCAAATGCGTATAAGCTGTAGCCAAACTGCCTAAGGAATGGCATACTAAAGTGTCTACTGGACCGGTTAAATCGAAGGTCTGTTTTAAAGATTGTCGGTACACTTCTAGATTAAGGTATTTTCCTTTGGCCATGCCATGACCAGGCGCATCTACAGCAAATACGGTATATTCATCCATATCTAAATGGTCCACAAAATTTCGCCAACGTTGGGAGTTGCTAAGCCATCCATGTAAGAATAGAACCGTTTTATCACCGTGACCCCATTTGTGCAATACCGCCGAGTGCCCATTCACATCTATATAAGTCTGCTCTGCCTCATTAAAAAAATCCATTCCTTTTTCAGAAATACCTACCCGCTTTACCTTACACAGTAAATTGAAAGAAAAATTGGCATTCCACTCTGGAAACAATACTGCTGTAACATTGATAAAGGTTCCTACAGATTGTGTAATTAGTTTTTTCATTTCTTTAAGATACCAATCGGTATCGGATTAATTAAAAAATTTATATCGATATATCCGTCACCAATTTTCGCAAATGCAAAATGGTTTTGGAAATCGCTTCCTTGTTGCGTTCCAACTTGCTCATCATAATTCCTCCTTCTAGCGTAGCAATAATAATTGTGCTATAAAACCCAGGATCAATTTCTGGTTTTATCTGTCCATTCTTAATTCCATTTTCCAACAATTTACCTACAGATGCTTTAAGCTGTGCCAACATATTATAGGCCTGTTGTCGTAATGGAGTATTAGTATCATCTACTTCTACAGCAGCATTCATAAGTGGACAACCTCCTTGATACAAGGGGGTTTCCATATATTTTTCAAAAAATGAAAAGATGGCATCCATCTTTAATTGAAAGGTTTTTGCTTCCCGAATGGATTGTCCCAATTCGTTAAACATAAGCTTACCCAAGCTACGCAGGGCTTCTTGTTCTAGATCGCTTTTACTTTCAAAATGACGATAAATAGCCCCTTTAGTCAGTCCCGTCGCTTTAGTAATATCACTAATGGATGTTGCTTTGTAACCTTGGGTATTGAAGAGATTTGCACTCTCCTTGATAATGGTATTTTTTGTCGTCTTAGAATTTCTCACAATGCAAAGATACCGATCGGTATCTTAATAAACAAAAAAACCTTCCCGTTTTGGGAAGGTTTTTAATTATTTAGGGATTTATTTCTATATCTGGCTTAGTCCTCCATCTATTTCCAACTCAATACCATTAACATAACTGGCATCACCGCTGGCTAAAAACAAGACTCCTTCGGCTACTTCTTCAGATTCTCCAAAACGCTTTAAGGGAACGTATTCTGCAAAGGTAATTCCCATTTCCTGCACCTGTTCTTGAGTCATTCCTTCCATCTTATTATAGATAGGTGTTCCAATAGGTCCTGGAGCAATAGAATTAACCCGAATATTTCGTGGAGCCAATTCACTGGTCAATACTCTAGCAAAAGATCTTAAAGCTCCTTTAGTGGCACTATAAACACTAGCACCTTCAAATCCTTTTTGGTGAACAATAGAAGTATTGAAAATAATATTTGCTCCATCCTTAAGATTTGGAATGGCTTCCTTTACCAAAAAGGCAGGGCCTTTAATATTAATGTTAAACTGATTATCAAAGAAATCCTCGTCAATCTGATCTGCCGGAGCAAACTGAGCGACTCCTGCATTTGCAAAAAGGACATCGATTTGTCCAAACGTATCTACAGCTGTATCGATTAGTTTTTTGCTATCACTTGGATTGGCTTGATCTGCCAATACAGCCTTAAAATTACCCTTCAATTCTTTAGATACTTCGTCTAAAGCCTCTTGGCGTCTTCCAGAAAAAACCACATTGGCTCCTTCTCTTAAAAATCCTTTCACCGCGGCCAATCCTATTCCCGAATTACCACCTGTAACTACTACTGTTTTGTTTTCAAATTTATTCATTTTTAGTTTTGTTTTTTTGAAACGTTCGTTCCAAATTAGATTAAAAAAATTTACGCTATTGTTTTCAATGTATTCTGAATGATACTCTTTAATACTTTCGGATTCTGAATTCTCAATCCAGTAATTCGGAAACCCTGAAAGGTACTTACTAAATAATGTGCTAATAAATCACTGCTTTCGTTGTTGCGAACAGATCCGTCCTCCTGTCCTTTTATTACCAAACTTTCAAAAATACCATGTAATTTTTCTTGGTTGGCGTCTAGCAAATTTTTAAGGTCATTGTCCTGATTGCCCATTTCGGTATAGCAATTAATCAACATACACCCTTTGCTTTCTTTATCCAATAAAATTTCATCTAGTACATAAAGAAAAACCAACCCTATAGATTCCAGGGCATTTCGGTTCTTTTCCTTCACCTTATCGAAGAGAGACCTCGAATCGTCCTGATACTTTTTTAAAGTTTGTTCGTACAAATCTTTTTTATTGCCAAATGAATTGTATATACTACTCCGATTTAAGCCTGTAGCATCTACCAAATCTTGCATAGAAGTTCCATTATATCCTTTTTTCCAGAATATATTCTTGGCTTGTTCTAAAACTTCGTTTCTATTAAAATCTTCGCTCCTTGGCATTCTAATCTGTAATTATGGAACAAATATACTGAAACGAACGTTTCATAAAAATGTTTTAGCAAAATTTTATGGTTTTTGAATTTCATTATATCTTTAAAATCCAATTGAAACACTATGTACGTAAAAAGAAATATAGGCTGGAACCTCATATTACGATATGCTTGGAGACGGGTTATATTTAATACTCTTTATGCAGGGGCAATCTTCTGTGCTTATCATTTTTTAGGTTGGGATTTTATCGATATTCCTTTTCAACCCCTTAGTGTTATAGGAATTGCTGTTGCTTTTTATATCGGTTTTAAGAATAGCCAGAGTTATGACCGTTTTTGGGAAGGAAGAAAAATCTGGGGAGGTATTGTAAACTATAGCCGAACTTGGGGAATACAAGTCCTTAGTTTTATCCAAACTGACGATGACGAATATAATAAGCAAGTGCATCAAGATCTCATCTATAGACATATTGCTTGGCTCAATTCTTTACGGGTTCAGTTACGACAGCCTACATCATGGGCCATAAAGGAAAACCGTAGGGTAGAAAAATTGTTTGACAGGCACGGTGAACGAAACCCCTCTTGCAATGAAGCCTTTAGATTTGTAAATACAAAAGAATTCGAAGACCTTAAAAAAAGGGTAAATCCAGCTACACATCTTATAAAAAATCAGGCATTAGCAATAACGGAACTTAAAAAGAAAAATGTTATTGATGGTTTTCAGGAAGACCAGTTACAATCTGTATTGGAGGAGTTCTATAATTTGCAAGGGAAATGCGAGCGTATTAAAAATACTCCGTTCCCTAGGCAATATGGTTACTTTTCATGGTTGTTTACCACTATTTTTATTTTGTTACTACCCTTTGGATTATTGGATGTTTTTGAAAAAGACATCCTCGAGGTTGGAGCGGGAATGCGGGATTGGTATTTGTTCTTAATGATTCCATTCTCTGTGCTCATCTCTTGGATTTTCAGTACTATGGATTCTATTGGTGACAATAGTGAAGATCCTTTCGAGGGTCGCATAAACGATGTTCCTATGACAGCATTGTGCCGTACTATCGAAATAGATCTTAGGGATATGTTGGATGAAGAAGATCTTCCGAAAGGCATTGAACCCAAGGACAACATATTATATTAAATGCCATTAATTCAATCGCCTTATCGTACCAAAGGCCTGTTTCAAAACATGCACTTTGCAACTATCTATTCGGCCAAACTACGTCCTAGTCCAAAATTACAGCAGCAAAGGGAACGTCTTAGACTAATCGATGGAGATTTTTTGGATTTGGATTTTTCTTTTTCAGAAAAGAAGACTTCTCGTATTGTAATCCTACTCCATGGATTGGAAGGTAATGCGCAACGCACCTATATGAAAGGGCAGGCAAAATATGCAAATACTCATGGATGGGATGCCTGTGCTGTAAACTACCGAGGTTGTAGTGGGGAGGATAATCTTCTGTATTCTTCGTATAATGCCGGAAAAACAGACGACCTAGATGCCGTTATTCAATATCTATTGCAAAAGGATCATTATCATGAAATTGCTTTGGTGGGGTTTAGTTTAGGTGGTAATTTACTGCTGAAATATCTTGGTGAGCGGAAAGATGCACCCAAAGAAATAAAAAGGGCAGTTGCTATTTCAGCTCCGTTATCCCTTAAAGGGTCCCTAGATAGACTTACGGAACGACAAAACTGGATTTACTACACCACCTTCCTGAATCATTTAAAGAAGAAGTTTAAACACAAAGTGGAACGTTTCCCCAATCAGATTGATGCTGCCCTAATTAAGTCCATCAAATCCCTTCGGGGTTTTGACGATGTTTATACTGCACCTGCCCATGGTTTTAAAGACGCAATGGACTATTATGAGAAAAACAGCAGCTTGTATTTCCTTCCTAACATAGATTGTTCTGTGTTTATTTTAAGTGCTCAAAACGATAGCTTTCTCTCAACCGAATGTTATCCATATTCCCTTTCAGAAAAGCAAAAAAACATTTATCTTGAAACCCCAAAACACGGGGGGCACGTAGGGTTTTACCAAACTCCATCATTATATTATAGCGAGCAACGTGCCATGCAATTTTTAAACCAAACTTAAAACAAGAGGTATGAAACGAATTCAGTTTATTTGTGTACTAGTACTTTCCCTTACCCTATTAAGCTGTGGAGGTGATAAAAAGAAGGAAGAAGAAAAGGAGTCTGTTAAAATTGGCACTAAAAAAGAGACCAAAAAGACCGATTCCAATTCTGTTACTATTGCCCTCAGCGGAAACGACCAAATGCAGTTTGATAAGAAAGAAATTAAGGTGAAAGCAGGACAGAAAGTAACTTTGAACTTTCGCCACACAGGTAAAATGGACCTAAAAGTTATGGGGCACAATTTTGTTTTATTAAAACCTGGTGTAGAAATGCCCGTATTTGCACTGGAAGCAGCCAACGCTGGAGAACCCAAAGACTGGATTCCCAATGATGGAAAAGATGTTATTGCACATACCAAAATGGTGGGTGGCGGCCAATCCACTTCTGTCACTTTTAATGCTCCAGCAGCAGGAACCTACGACTTCATTTGTAGTTTTCCTGGACATGTTGGACTTATGAAAGGTAAATTTATTGTGGAGTAGTTTGAACGGGCTGTAACTGGAACATAGCACCGTGTGGATCGGCATACAAATATATCCCATCTCCTTCATAAAGGATCTTTCCACCTGTTTTCAGAATTTTATTTCTTGTTACTGAAAGGTCTTTTGTAGCAAAAAACACAGCCCAGTATTCGTGTTCCCCTTTTATTTCATTGCTCATTTGTTGTATGGCTGCAATTTTATTGCCTTCTGAAATGATGGAATACCTATCATATTTTTCTTTTTCGAATTGCCAATTGAAAATACCACTGTAGAATTCTTTCACCATTTTAAAATCGGACACGAACAATTCATTCCACACTAGGGTTCCAGGGATATTTTCTGTTCTGGCATTGAAACTTTCTCCCTCGTATATAGTAAATCCTGCTCCCAAAGGATCGCGAATAAGGGCTATTCTTTCGAAAGATGAAGAGGTATCTACCAGTTCAATAATAGCTCCCAACTCCTTTGCTATAGCGACCGTTTCCATTACATCCTGCACTTGGATATATGACATCCAAAAAGAAGGTAAGTTCATCTTTACAAACTTCTCAGGCATCAGATAAAGACCACTGCAATCACGCACACCATTATGAGCTACATAATAGTTTTCATCTACTTTGGTATATTCCCAATGGAATACGGATTTATAGAATTCTTGAGCTTCTAGTAAATCGAAGGCTGAGAGATCCGTCCAAACAAAATCATTGCTTTTCATACATTAACTATTTAGGTTGCCATCCTGGTGGCTTAATAAGCACTTTCAATTTATTCCAAAAACCTTCGGTTTCCCCCATCTGCCTGAATAATCGTTGAATCCCGTGCAAAAACACCTTTATAGGATTTGTAGAATGGATGGGCTTATCGATACCATAGCGAACTACTTCTACTTCGGGCTCGAAGGTTCCCAACATACGATCCCATATGATAAGAATTCCCGCATAATTCTTGTCCCAGTATTGCCGGTTTGAGCCATGGTGCACTCTATGATGTGAAGGCGTGTTGAAAATGTATTCTATGGGTTTGGATAACTTTTTGATTGCTTCGGTATGCAATAGCGTTTGATACGCCTGAACGAATACCTCGGACAACAACACCAACAAAGGGTCGAATCCCAACATAACAATAGGGAGTACGAATAGGATAGGGAAAATCCCATCTAAAGGTCCAAACCTGTAGGCCACAGATATATTGAAATGAGGCGAACTGTGGTGTACCGTATGCGTTGCCCAACCTATTCCCATTCTATGTAACATCCGGTGTTCCCAATAATACGCAAAATCGGCCAGAAGTATACAGCAGATAATGGTAATCCCATTTAAAGGAAGGTGGGGTAAGCTAATGTTGGCGTGCACCCAAAAGAACAACTTGGTTAGGGCCAATATCCCTAAGATGTATTCGATGAACACAAATGTTACAAACGTAATTACATTGGCTACGGAATCTTTGATGAGATTCATGTTCATACGTTTAAATACCGTATACCGAATAAGCTCAAAAATAAAAAATGGTATAATGACAAAAGGAACACTCCAATTGTTAAAGATTTCGAACCAATATTGTACGTCTATCCAGCTGAGCTCTTTGGTGAGAAAATCGATCATATTACTTTATTTTGGTCCAAGTTTCTATATCCGAATACCCGTAGTAATCGTAACTCAATTGCAATTGCGATGGGTTCAAAAGCTTTACTTTGCACGGAATTTCATAAGTTTCATTTTCATATTCTGTGGTGTATAAAGCCTTCCACCCCCAAGTCTTTTCTTTTGTGAATTCCAAAACAAACTCCTTAGCTGCTTCACTATTTCCTTGATCGTCTTCAAAAGCAATAACATGCCCCACCATCTTTTCTTCTTTTGGAGTAATTTGAACGATCATATAACCCAGCGACCCTTCATAATCGAAACTCGCTCGCCACTTTCCTATAAATGGCGACTCATTAGGAAAGTCTCTTTCCTCGATCTCTTGTGTATTCAATGTATTGGAAGCATCTCCTACTTCTGAAATCTTTTCATTTTTCGTATTTGCGGTATAATTAAGGTTTGCTGAGATGTGCGGGATCCCAGTTAATAGTGCTATAACCCCAATACTGATAAAAAATAACTTTGTATTATTCATAACTTGATTTTTATAAGATCAAAAGTAGTTGGGGGTAGTATTTTTTCTTTTGACCTATATCAAAAAATCACTTTTGGCCTCTAAGTCTGCTCAAGGTTTCTTGAGACATCCCCAAAAAAGAGGCGATCTGTCCTAATTTAGCCCTTTGTTCTATATCGGGCATGGACTCTAGGAGTTGATCATACTTCTCCTTGGCGGTAAGATCCATGAAGTTCTTGGTTACATAATCTATATAACCACATTGCCCTTCTATGAAAAGGCGGGCGAAGCGCTCAAATCTGGGAGATTCTTGAGTAAATACGTCGAAATTATCTTTTGATATCTTATAAAGATGAGTGTCCTCTATGGCCTCCAGCGTTTCGAACCCTGGCATTTTTAGGTAGAAGCTATACCAAGAGGTAAAAAAATTCCCTTGGTCGTAGAACCAATAGGTTCGTTCTTTGCCTTCTTTCAAAAAATAGGACCTAATTAATCCCTTTTCCAAAAAATAGAAATGATTGCAATAGGTGTTTTCCTTTAGAAGGATTTCATTTTTTGGAAGAAACTGTTTTTCGAATCGTGTTTCGATCTCAATTTTCAGTTCTTCTGAAACGAGGATATATTCAGCAATAGCTTTTAATAATGATTCCATGTGTTTAGCTATAAATTGCTAAACAAAGTTATCACATTCTTTATAAGACTGAATAACGCGTAGCTCACCTTCTTTGCCTTCTAGGGAATTACCATGTTCCATGCCTAGTATTCCTTTGAAACCACGACTGTGAATATATTTGAATACATTCAGATAGTTAATTTCTCCCGTAGTGGGTTCTTTACGGCCTGGATTGTCTCCAATCTGAAAATAAGCAATCTCGTCCCAGCAAGCTTCTATATTAGGCAATAGGTTCCCCTCTTGAATCTGTTGGTGATAGATATCAAACAAAATCTTACAGGAAGGACTATCTACAGCTTTGCATATTTGATAGGCATGTGGTGATTCTGCCAAGAACATACCGGGATGTCCTCTAAAATTAAGTGGCTCTAACACCATAACCAATCCATGAGGTTCCAAAATCGCACTGGCTTGTTTTAAAGTTTCAATGACATTGGCTGTCTGATAGTCTGGATGCAAATGCAAATCTACATGACCAGGAACCACCGTCATCCAAGTTGCATTTACTCGTTTGGCCACTTCTACGGATTTGCGAATGTCATTCAAAAACTCTTCACGCCATGCTTGTTTTCCACTGGCCAAATTGGGTTCTTTCCAGTAAATTTTATGTGCTACAAATACCCCCATTTCCAGTCCTCTTTTTTCCATCAATTTTGCCATGGCTTGTTGTTGCTCTAAAGGACGATTCCGCATTTCGTTATCCTCGAAAGCCGTAAAACCTTGATCTGCCATGAAGTCCAATTGACTTAAAATATCTTTACCAGCATGTGCTTTAAACATCCCATCGTGGGGTGCATACTTCAAATTAAACACATGCTTTTGTGTTTCAGAATAATGAATCATTCCTGAAACCAATGAGGTTCCTCCTAATGTTAAAAGGGAACCTGTTAAGGCTCCCTTTTGTATAAAATCTCTTCTTTTCATCTCTTCAGATTATAATGCCATGGCTTTTCCATTCCCGGCTTCACTTAATGGAATACACCCTTTTTGTTGTCCTGGAACCGGATCATACCAAAGAACATTCTTGCCAACCTCTTCAGAAGTTTTCCATGCCCAAATAGACATTCCGCGTAGATTAGCTAATAGTGAGAACATTCCTGCATCGGGATCTGGCACTACCGTTTTATCGGTATCATATGCCTGATAAAACTCGCCCATTTTTTCGTTATATCCTTTCTGGGTTTCCTTATCTGTTTTTAGGTAGGTAGCCAATAGTTCATCAAATTCCTCTGGTTTTCCTTGTTCTAATTCTTTGGTAAAAGTACTTCTAAACTTATCTGCCAATACTTTAAAGCCAACACGTACCATTTCTTGATCTTCTGGCTCCAGTACATTGTTATAGAAAGAATCAATAAAAGTATGTACTCCTACTTCTCGTGCCCCAGGAGCTTTATCATCGTTAGGGATTATAAGTGTGACCATTTCACGTAAAGCGTGTCCTTCTCCCTTACTTAAAAATACGGGGATGAATTCTGGCTCATTATTACAACTTTGCAATAAGCTCATTACGGTAGGCGTAACTACTAAGGCTCCGGCTCCGTATCCTAAATTTTTAATTAACTGTCTTCTATTCATTACACTTCGTTTTTAATTTGTTGAGCTGCATGATTTGCTGCTCTTGCCGAAAATGCCATATAGCTTAAAGATGGGTTCACACAACTTGCAGAAGTCATGAAAGCTCCATCGGTAACATATACATTAGGAACTGCATGAATCTGGTTGTTTCCGTTCAGTACCGAAGTTTTAGGGTCATGTCCCATACGGGCCGTCCCCATTTCATGGATTCCCAATCCTGGTGCTCCTGGATCATCCCAAGGTTCAATATCAGTATACCCAGCTTTTTCTAACATATCAATAGCTTGTTGTACCATATCCTTACGCATCTCATATTCATTCTCCTTCCATTCAGCATCAAAGGTCACAGTGGGTAATCCCCATTCATCGAGATTGTCATAATCAAGCGTCATTTTGTTTTCATGATATGGAAGGCATTCTCCAAAGCCTAACAATAACATGCGCCAATCTCCAGGTTCTGTAATCGCTTCTTTAAATTTTTCTCCATAAGCCAATTCTGCTACCACTTCGTTATAACGACTTCGGCTAGCACCTCCTTGATATCCGTATCCTCTTTTAAAGGTTTTTTGGTCTGTTTCACCTCCTATATTTCTGAAACGAGGGATGTAAATTCCGTTAGGACGTCGTCCTTTATAGTATTTATCTTCAAAACCAGGAACATTAGCCCATGCACCTGCTTTAAAATGGTGGTCCATGATGTTATGTCCTAATTCTCCTGAATCGTTCCCCATTCCATTAGGGAAGCGCTCACTTTTAGATTGTAATAATATACTGGCAGAAGCTATTGCAGAAGCACAAAGGAAAACGACTTTGGATTTAAATACTATTTTCTCTTTGGTTTCAGCATCTATAATCTCTACCCCATCTGCTTTTCCAGTTTCGGCATTGTACAACACCTGACTAACAACACTATTGGGGCGAATGGTTAAATTTCCTGTTTCGTTGGCAGTAGGTAATGTTGAAGAATTACTACTGAAATACCCTCCAAAAGGGCATCCTCTCATACAGCGATTTCTATACTGACACGCAGAGCGCCCTAGTCCTTTGTAGGTTCCTGTTCCTGTGATATGTGCTGCACGACCAATGGTCAATAAACGGCCGTCATCATAATTATTGGCAATTTTCCCTTTTAAATCTTCTTCGGCACAGTTCAATTCCATTGGAGGGCAAAACTTCCCGTCGGGTAATTGTTCCAGTCCTAATTTTTCGCCACTAACGCCAATAAATTCTTCTACTTTATCATACCATGGTGCAATATCTTTATATCGAACTGGCCAATCTACAGCAACACCTTCCTTTTTATTGGCTTCAAAGTCAATATCACTTAAGCGATAGCTTTGACGCCCCCACATAATAGAACGGCCTCCTACATGATAACCTCGAATCCAATCAAAACGTTTGGTTTCATTGTAAGGGTGCTTTATATCATTCACGAAGAAATGACGGTGCCCTTCATCTGTAGTATATCCTGTACGTGCCTGCTTTAGTTGTTTCTGTTGTTCCTTTAATGGCAGATTTCCTTTATATGGAAAATCCCAGGGATCCATATTCATGGTGTGGTAGTCCTTTACGTGCTCTATCATACGTCCTCTTTCCAACACCAAAGTTTTCAAGCCGTTTTCGCAAAGTTCTTTAGCGGCCCAACCACCACTTATTCCAGAACCTACAACAATCGCATCATAGAGTTCATCAGGGTTTGCTTGTGTATTCAAAATAGTATTTGTTTTAATTAGTTTGTTTTCAAATAGTTACAACAACACGCTTCTGTGGAATAGTATTGCTCTTTTATATTAGAAGTTCGTCTAATTTCCTGTATTTTTTTTGATTATACAAAAAACCAGTGCTAAAAGAATAAGATCATCAACCGAAAACGTTTTCGGTTGAGAATATGACAATACTACTACTATTCTTTTATATAACTTTCAAAAAAAAACTACCTTAGAAGTCTCTTTAATACTGAACCAAAAACAAAAAAACTCCAATAAAATGAAGCGCCTTATCGTATTATCCCTTATCTCTGTTATCGCTTTCTCTTGTAAGAATACGACTGAAGAAAAGCCAGAGACTGCGAAAGCTCCTATAGAAGCCGAAACAAAAACAGAGAACCCTTCCGAAACTCTAAAGCTTTCTCTTGCTCAATGGTCATTGCACAAAAAATATCAAGCTGATGATGGAAATCCATTCACTTTTGCCTCCGATGCTAAAGCCTTGGGTTTTGAAGGCATTGAACTCGTTTCACAACTCTACGAGAAACAAATAGAAGAACTCGGTTTTGAAACGGTTATTGATTCCTTAAAAGCTTTAAATGAGACCTACGGTGTTCGTACGGTTTTAGTGATGGTAGATCATGAAGGTGATTTGGCCGATCCAGATGCAGAAAAAAGAAATGAAGCGGTAGAAAAACATAAAAAATGGGTAGATGCCACTGCCAAACTGGGAGGGCATTCCATCCGTGTAAATACCTTTGGAACCAACGATCCCGAAGTATGGATAGAAACAGTACAGGATGGACTTAAAAAAATATCGGAATACGCTGCCACAAAGAACATCAATGTACTTTGTGAAAATCACGGATGGCTTTCTTCAGATGCTCCACTATTAATGGATGCTATTAAAGGAGTAAATATGGACAACTGCGGAACCCTTCCCGATTTTGGAAATTGGTGTGTAAAACGTGTTGATGGAAAACGCTGGGGAGAATGTATTGAAGAATACCCCGATTATTATCAAGGCATTAAATTGCTGATGCCTGCTGCCAAAGCGGTAAGTGCCAAGGCGTACAGTTTTGATGCGGAAGGCAACGAAGAAAAAATTGATTATTACAAAATGTTACAAATTGTAAAAGATGCTGGATACAGTGGATATATTGGAGTAGAGTTTGAAGGGGATGACATGAGTGAAGAAGAAGGAATTCTGGCTACAAAAGCTTTAATTGAAAAAGCATACGCTAACCAAAAATAACACATCTATGAAGTCAATTACACGTATACAACTTTCCGTTATGATGTTCCTCGAATTTTTTATTTGGGGAGGTTGGTTTGTAACTATGGGAACGTTTTTGGGAAACAATTTATCTGCTACAGGAGGTGAAACTGCCATGGCTTATTCTACCCAATCTTGGGGAGCCATAATAGCACCATTCATCATTGGATTGATCGCCGATCGTTTTTTCAATGCTGAAAAAATCTTGGGGGTATTGCATTTAATAGGTGCTTTTTTAATGTACCAACTCTCACAAGCTACCAGTTTTAGTGGATTTTATCCCTATGTATTGGGATACATGATTGCCTATATGCCCACTTTGGCATTAGTGAATTCAGTTTCTTTCAATCAAATGAAAGACCCTTCCAAGGATTTTCCATTCATTAGAGTGTGGGGAACTGTTGGGTGGATTGTAGCTGGCCTTCTTATTAGTTTTGCTTTTAAGTGGGACGCACTTGAAAATATTCAAGAAGGAATGCTTTCCAACACTTTCTTAATGACGGCAATTGCTTCTGCACTATTAGGTGTTTTCAGTTTTACATTGCCCAAAACACCTCCAAGTACAACAAAAGGAGAAAAGGCAAGTGTTTCAGATATTCTAGGATTAGAAGCATTAAAGTTATTGAAAGATCGAAACTTTTTAGTCTTCTTCCTTTCATCCGTACTCATCTGTATTCCACTGGCATTTTACTATCAGAACCTGAGTCCTTTCCTTACCGAAAGTGGTGTAGAAAACTCAACAGCATGGGCATCTGCAGGCCAAATTTCTGAAGTGGTATTTATGCTTCTATTGCCTTTCTTCTTTAAAAAATATGGTTTTAAAAAGACCATTTTGGTAGGGATGTTAGCTTGGGGTATTCGCTACTTATTATTTGCCTATGGAAATGCAGGAGATATGTTCTTTATGATTATTACAGGAATCATTCTTCACGGAATCTGCTATGACTTCTTTTTTGTCTCAGGACAGATCTATACTGACAGTAAAGCAGGAGAAAAAGCAAAAAGTGCAGCACAAGGACTTATAACCCTTGCCACTTATGGAGTGGGTATGCTGGTAGGGTTTTACGTTGCAGGAAAAATTACCGACGCCAATCTTCTTGCTGAAGGTGGCCATGTTTGGAAATCCATTTGGACTTTCCCAGCTATTTTTGCTGCTGTTGTTTTAGTCCTTTTCGCCCTGTTATTTAAAAATGAAAAAATAGAATACAAAGCCTAATGAGCCAAAAAATAAAATGGGGTGTTTTAGGAGGTGGCGGTGATAGCCTAATAGGCATATTACACCGAGTCGCAGCCAGCATGTACGACGCCTACGAACTTATCGGAGGAGCTTTTAATCCAGACCATGCAAAAAGTATCGAATTTGCTAAAGAACTTGGGATACCTACCCATAGGATTTATGCAGATATCAATCATATGATTGCTGAAGAATCAAAGTTACCTGTCTCTGAACGAATCCAAGTTGTTTCAGTACTTACGCCCAACTTCTTGCATTTTCCAATGGCAAAACAGCTTCTGCAAACTGGTTTTCATGTCATTTGCGAAAAGCCCATGACTATGAGTTATTCTGAAGCTTTAGAACTATCTGAAATTCAAGAAAAAAGCAATGTGCATTTTGCACTTACCCATACATATACGGGTTATCCTATGGTACGGCAAATGAAACAAATGATTGCCGAAGGAGCTATTGGAGAGGTTCAAAAAATTGATGCGCAATACTATCAAGGTTGGATCAATCCCATCATTCACGATATCGAAAAAAGAAGCACTACATGGCGGTTAGACCCAAAAAAATCAGGTATCAGTTGTTGTATAGGTGATATTGGAGTACATGCCTATCAAATGTTGGAATTTGTAACTGGAATGGATGTGACTTCCATTTTGGCAGATCTCAATCATCTCTATGACGATAATGAAATGGATATCGATGGCACAGTCTTATTACGTTTCAGTGGAAATGCCAAAGGAGTACTTTGTGCGAGTCAGATTGCTACAGGGGAAGAAAACAATTTTAGCGTATCAGTGTATGGCAAAAAAGCAGGGCTAAAATGGGAGCAGGAAAATCCGAATTATTTGTATCTTTTGGAAGACGGACAACCCTTACGCACCCTAAAACCTGGGCATGCCTATAATAGTAAAATTTCATTGGATGGCACGAAACTCCCTCCTGGACATCCTGAAGGAATCTTTGATGCCATGGGTAATATTTATAAAGGCTTGGCAAAAGCCATTAGAGGAGAGGATTACCATCCCGCAGAATTCCCTGGTATGAGAGATGGGGTACGTGGCATGCGGTTTATAGAAACAGCCGTAGCTAGTCACGAAGAAGGAAACGTCTGGAAAGAACTTTAACTGAACACACATGAAGACAATAAAAGGACCCGCTGTATTCTTAGCTCAATTCATGGACGACAAAGCTCCTTTCAACTCTTTGGACGGGCTCTGCCAATGGGCTGCCGATTTGGGCTACAAAGGTATACAGATTCCCACTTGGGAAACACGATTAATTGATCTTGAAACGGCTGGTGAAAGCAAGACCTATTGTGATGAGCTTAAAGGAAGAATAAACGACTTCGGACTTGAAATCACAGAGCTTTCCACCCACTTACAAGGACAGTTGGTAGCAGTACATCCAGCTTACGACCTTATGTTCGATAATTTTGCGCCGGATGATTGTAAAAACAATCCGAAAAAGCGCACTGAATGGGCTAGAAAACAACTCATAAGTGCAGCAAGGGCTAGTAATCATTTAGGATTGAATGCACATGCAACCTTTAGCGGGGCATTACTTTGGCATACCTGGCATCCTTGGCCACAACGACCAGATGGCTTGGTAGAAATGGGTTTTGAGGAGTTGGCAAAACGCTGGCTTCCCCTTCTAAATGAGTTTGAAGAAAATGGTGTCGCCGTTTGTTATGAAATACATCCTGGAGAAGACCTTCATGATGGAGTTACTTTTGAACGGTTTCTTAAAGCCACCAACAATCATAAAGCAGTTAACATACTCTACGATCCAAGTCATTTTGTATTACAACAATTGGACTATATTGAATATATAGATCATTATCATGAATTCATCAAAGCCTTTCATGTAAAGGACAGTGAATTTAAACCAGACGGTAAACGAGGTACTTTTGGTGGATACAGTGATTGGAAGGATCGTGCAGGACGTTACCGTTCTCCTGGAGATGGACAAATAGATTTTAAGACCATCTTTAGTAAGCTCACCGAATATGGTTGTGATGTTTGGGCAGTTATGGAATGGGAATGTTGTATAAAAAGCCCAGAGCAAGGTGCTAGAGAAGGTGCTCCTTTCATAGCCAGTCATATCATTGAAGCCACTCAAAAAAGGTTTGACGATTTTGCCGGTGAGGAAATCGACAAAGAAAAATTAAAAAAGATATTAGGACTCTAAACACATCCATCATGAAAAAATATATACTACTGTCGTCATTCGTATGCTTCTTAATTTCATGCCAACAAGCACAGGAAAAGAAACCCGAAGAGGCCATGGAAAATGAAACACCAAAAGAGGAGGTTACTCAAAAAGAACCTACAAAACCTGAAGAAACAGAAGTTTGGGAACCCGCAAGAGCCATAGTAAACCCTACAGGCAATAATGGTGCGCCCAGTGATGCCATTGTTTTGTTTGACGGAACTCATTTAGACGAATGGGTCTCTGCCAAGGACGGAAGCCCTGCCCAATGGGACCTAAATGGAGATGGAAGTATGACCGTAAAAGACAAAACAGGTGATATAAAAACCAAGAAAGACTTTGGAAGTGTACAGCTGCATGTAGAATGGAGAAGCAATCCAGACAGTAAAGCCGAAGGCCAAGCAAAAAGCAACAGTGGTGTCTACCTTCAGGATTTGTATGAAGTTCAGGTACTGGACAACAATGACAATCCAACCTATATTAATGGACAAGCAGCTTCCTTATACAAACAGTCACCACCCTTAGTACAGGCTTTGGTTCCTACGGGAGAATGGAATACCTATGACATTATTTTTCATGCTCCAGAATTTGATGCCGAAGGCAACAAAACGAAATCCGGAACCATTACAGTTCTGCATAATGGAGTATTAGTTCAAGATCATTTCGAATTGGAAGGAAGTACCGAATACATTGGCTGGCCCAAAAACAATGCACATGGCAAAGGACCTATTAAATTGCAGGATCATCAAGACATGAGTGGGGTAAGCTACCGTAACATATGGGTTCGTGAGTTAGACTAATATGTCATGACCGCAGAATATCAACTTCTTTTAAGTTTAGGGTATTGTATCTTTATATTCCTGATTTTCTTGATCTTCAAAAGGTTTCCCCCCAAGAAAATTAACTGGATTTATGGATACAGAACCATACGTTCCATGCGGAATGAAACCATTTGGAGAGCTGCCAATGATTATTCCATAAAAGTTTCCATTCAGTATACTCTATATAGCTTATTAATACCCGCTATTCTTTATTTTATATACCCAGAATATAATCTCTTGGTCACTATTATAGGAAATACCCTCCTCATCTTGTTGGCTTTCTTAACTACCGAAAGATACCTAGACAAACATTTTGATCATCTCGGAAATCCAAAGGAGTAGTTCTAATCAATCAGAATCTGGAATTATGTACCTTTGCTTCAGTTAAAATTGAAGTATGATCCAATCCATGACGGGCTATGGGAAAAATGTTATCCAACTAGCCAGCAAAAAAATAACGGTTGAAATAAAATCCCTCAACAGTAAGAACCTCGATATGAACGCTCGGGTTCCCGGCTCCTATCGTGAAAAGGAATTGAAAATCCGCAATAAGATTGCAAAATCTTTGGTTCGGGGTAAAGTCGATTTTAACCTTTTTGTAGAAATTACTGGCGAAGAAACCAATACTAAGATAAACTCAGTAGTGGTGAACGAGTATATCTCACAATTAGGTAATGTAGTGGATGGTGACAAAACAGAATTACTTAAAATGGCCATCCGTCTGCCAGATGCGCTTAAAACCGAACGGGAAGAAATAAACGAAGACGAGTTCAACCAAATCATGAATGCTGTAGATAATGCTTTGGTGGAAATTAACAATTACCGAAGTTCTGAAGGAGAGGCCCTTAAAAAAGATTTCGAAAAAAGGATTTCCAATATTTCCCAATTATTAGAACAAGTTATTGAAATAGATCCTCAAAGAATTACCACTGTAAAAGAGCGGTTGCGTAAGGCCGTTTCTGAATTGAAGGAAGAAGTAGACGAAAACCGATTTGAACAGGAGCTCATTTACTATTTGGAAAAATACGATATAACCGAAGAGAAAGTTAGACTTAAAAACCATTTGGAATATTTTATAGAATCTCTTTCCTCTCAAGATTCGAACGGAAAAAAATTAGGTTTCATCTCACAAGAAATCGGTAGAGAAATCAATACCATTGGTTCCAAATCCAATTTTGCCCCTATGCAACAGTTGGTGGTACAAATGAAAGACGAATTGGAAAAAATCAAGGAACAAGCCTTAAACGTACTATAATGAAGGGAGGAAAATTAATTGTGTTTTCGGCACCTTCCGGAAGTGGCAAAACCACTATTGTAAGACATCTTCTAGCTCAAGAGCATCTCAATCTGGAGTTTTCCATTTCGGCCACATCAAGATCGCCAAGAGGTGATGAAAAAGATGGGGTGGATTATTATTTCATAAGTTTAGAACAATTCAAAAAACATATGAAAAGTGATGATTTCTTGGAATGGGAAGAAGTCTACCGCGATAATTTCTATGGCACCCTAAAAACTGAAGTAGAACGCATATGGGCCATGGGCAAAAATGTAATCTTCGATATAGATGTTGTAGGTGGATTGCGAATAAAAAGAAAATTCCCCGAGGAAACCCTTGCTGTTTTTGTACGTCCTCCAAGTGTGGAAGAGCTTAAAATACGCTTAAAAAAACGAAAAACAGAAAGCGACGAAAAGATTAATATGCGAATTGCGAAGGCTTCTGTAGAAATGGCAACAGCTCCACAATTTGACTTTATTATTGAAAATGACATCTTGGAAAATGCCTTGAATGAAGCAGAACAGTTGGTGGTAAAGCATATTTCAAAAAAAATTAGTTCAAAAGAAGAATAATGGCATCTTCAAAAAAAATAGGATTGTACTTTGGAACTTTTAATCCTATTCATGTGGGTCATCTAACCATTGCCAACCACATGGTAGAATACGGTGGATTGGACGAAGTTTGGATGGTGGTTACCCCTCATAACCCACATAAAAAGAAAAAAACCTTATTGGACAACCATCATCGGTTCACTATGGTGGACATTGCTTTGGAGGACTATCCGAAAATTAAAGCAAGTAAGGTAGAATTCGATTTGCCCCAACCCAATTATACCGTAAATACGTTGGCCGTTTTAGATGAAAAGTATCCCGACTACAATTTCTATTTAATCATGGGAGAGGACAACCTGAAGAGCTTTCATAAGTGGAAAAACTATGAGGTGATTCTGGATCAATATGCCATTTATGTGTACCCAAGAATTTCTGAAGGAACTATAGAACATCAATTTAAAGGGCATAAAAAGATCACTCAGATTGATGCCCCCATAATGGAAATTTCCTCGACTTTTATCCGAAAAAGTATTAAAGAGGGAAAAAACATTCGGCCACTCTTACCTCATAACGTTTGGCGATATTTAGATGAGATGAATTTCTATAAATAAGAAACCGCCGGAACTCGAAGAATGAGAACCCAGCGGTTTCAACTAAATAACCAACCAAAAGTCTTTATATCTTAGAAAATGCTAATCTTCTTGTTTTGCTTTGCAATATCCTTTTTAGATAAGCGCATTTTCCTTTTTTCATTGTTTTTGTATTGAATATATCCTTTTCCTCGAAAACGGTACAAAGTACCTGAAGGTTCATGGAATAATTCAACCGTTCTGTCATCAATAACGTCGAGAACAAAATATTCATTGCCTAGATAATCATAATCTAGTGTTAAATATTTAGCGTACATATCGCCCGTTACATCATCTATATTAAAGATTCCTGTATAATCCCAATAAATGCTATGGATATCGGCGCCATTGTCATCTTGCGAACTTTGAAAATTTCCATCTCCACCACCTGGTAAAAACTGAAGGAAATTCTCATAGTCAAACTCATTTGGCTCACCATAAGGACTGGTATATATCTTTTCCCAGGCTACATACTCCTGCACAAAATAGTGGATGTTGTCATAGAACAACAGGTCATAATCAAAAGTACTTCTTTGGTATCCTACTAAGACATATTGCACATTATGCATTCTATTATAGAGTTCAATTTCTCGATCATTTAACTGCGTCACTTCGAAGGTATAGAAACCATCAATGTCGTGTGATATTTCAAGTTCATCAGCAAAAGTATCATAGTAACCAACATCGATTCCAAATCCATAACCTTGATCTCCGATTCCGACCAAATTATTATTCGCCATGATATTTCCATTTCTAAATGAAAGCGTAAAGGCAATTTGCAGGTACGGTATTTGGCCACTTGCATTAGAACGGTTAATATCTACATACCACAATTCGTGCGAATTCAATACCTCTTCCAAGGTAATCGTTGGTACTGGATCTATAGTAGTATCCTCTTCAACAATTACTTCGGTATAACAAGAAGTAAACAGTGTTGCCAATAATGTAAATCCGAAAAGTAATTTTAGTGCTTTCATAACATCTGGATTTTAAGGTTCGGTAATTGGAAATCTAAAAACGTGCCAAGTTTTTAATATGTTGATTATCAGATATTTAAATGTGAATTTTATAAAGAATATTTTTCAAACCCCTTAAGCCATAGCCAACCCGAGGAGAATTATGTACTTTTACGTTTCAGAAAAATCTACATGGCTCAGAAAACAAAATTTGCTGTCTTCGGAGGGGGTAGTTGGGCTACCGCCATTGTTAAAATGCTCTGCGAAAACTTAGATGAAATAGGTTGGTATATGCGCAATGAACAGGCATTAGAACACATAAAATCTCAATACCACAACCCCAATTATTTAAGTTCGGTTGAGTTTGACACTAACAAATTGAAATTGAGCAGTGACATCAATGAATTGGTAGGCTATGCAGACTATCTCATTTTCGCAATTCCATCAGCATTTGTAGAAAAAGAATTGGCAAAACTGAATGTCTCTTTAAAGGGAAAGGTCATTTTCTCAGCTATTAAAGGAATCGTCCCAGAAAGTAGCCTTATTGTAGGTGATCATTTTTATACCCATTACAATATCCCATTTAAGGATATTGGTGTTATTACTGGACCTTGTCATGCAGAAGAGGTTGCATTAGAGCGCCTTTCTTACCTAACCATTGCCTGTGCAGATTCCAAAAAGGCAAAAATAATAGCGGACAATTTATCTTGTAGTTACATAAAATGTACTACCAGTGATGATATTATCGGTACCGAATATGCAGCCATGCTAAAAAACATCTATGCCTTGGCCGCAGGGATTGCCCACGGATTGGGATATGGTGATAATTTTCAGAGCGTACTTATGAGTAATGCCATTAGGGAAATGAAGCGATACGTAAAGAAGGTTCATAAAATGAAAAGGGACATTAATGGGTCTGCCTATCTTGGGGATCTTCTAGTAACTGGCTATTCTACCTTTAGTAGAAACAGAATGTTTGGAAACATGATTGGGAAAGGATATACGGTAAAAAGCGCTATGATGGAAATGAACATGGTTGCCGAAGGATATTATGCCACTAAAAGTGCTTACGAACTAAATCAAGCCAAAGAAAAGAAAAAAGCAAAGACCCCTATTATTAATGCCGTTTATGGTATTTTGTACGAAGGGAAAAACCCTAAAAAAATCTTTAAAAAGTTAACGGACAAATTGAATTAGTCAATTTGAATTTATTTTCGTTAAACTCATTCTTAATCATAATAATTAAGGCAATCTTCACCTTAATTTAATCTGAAAAGATTTCGAACCCGTTTTGTATTCTAGTATCTTTGTAGGATAGTATTTCTAACTACAATTACATGAAAAAATTTACTTTAACCTATTTATTATTATTTGCAAGTTGCCTCGTATTTGGACAATCTGTATTTATTAATGAAATTCATTATGACAATTCCGGTTCAGACACCGGAGAATTTGTAGAAGTTGCAGGTCCTGCCGGAACAGATCTTTCTACTTTTAGCATTGTTCTTTACAATGGAAACAACGGTGCTACTTACAATACCGTAGCCCTTAGTGGAACCATAGATGACGAAGGAGCCGGTTTTGGAGCCATTAGCCAACTCATCTCTGGAATTCAGAATGGATCACCAGATGGAATTGCCCTTGTGGATGGAGCAGCTCTAGTACAATTCTTAAGTTACGAAGGAAGCTTCACAGCTACCAACGGCCCTGCCAATGGAATTACTTCTACTGATATTGGTGTTTCTGAAACCAGTTCAACACCCGCTGGAGAATCCCTTCAACTTACAGGAACTGGAAATGTATACACCGATTTTGCATGGAATGCCCCAGCTGCAGAATCTCCGGGATCTATCAATACTGGACAAACCTTTTCTGCAGGAACAGGAAATCCTCCTATGATTACTTGCCCTGTTGATATTGTAACCCCGGCCTCTCCTGGATTATGTGAAACCGTAGTAACCTTTCCAGACGCCATTGCTACTGATACAGATGGTGACTTAGACACTGTTATTCAAACTGGTGGACTTCCAAGCGGAAGTGCGTTCCCAGTTGGTGATAACACCATCACTTTTACAGCAACCGACTTAGCAGGAAACAGTACTTCCTGTTCCTTTATCATTACAGTTGAAGATAACGAAGACCCAATAGCAGTATGTCAAGACATTACCGTGCAATTGGATGCTAACGGACAATATACCCTAGATCCTTCTGAAGTAGATGGGGGAAGTAGTGATAATTGTGGAAATGTAAACCTATCACTAAACATTACTACGCTAGATTGTGGTGATGTTGGAAATGTTCCTTCTGCCAACATTCTTTATGGTGCCGATATCGCAGGAAACTACTTCTCAATAGATCTTAATACAGGGATAGCTACTGTGATTAGCAATTCCTTTAATACACCAGGACTTGCTCCTTGTTTTGTTGACGGAGTAGGTGAAATCATATATGACGAATCCACTAATACTGCATGGGGGCAATCTCGTGATGGTTGTGGTTATGGATTCCTTTTCGATCCTAATACAGGAGAAGAATTAACAGGAGCCATTCCTACTACACCTGGGGCTGGAGATATCCAGGGAGCTGAAGTTGTTGGAGGCGTTTGGTATACAGCATCTATAACAACCAGTAGTTTAGGAACTTTAGACCCCAATACAGGAGTAATTACCCCTATAGGACCCTTTATAAATGCACCAACTATGAGAGGAATGGCTTATGATGAAGCTTCCGGAATCATGTTTGGAGCTACCGGAGGAACACCAGGAGGTGGAGATTTTGGAACTATTAATCTTATTACTGGTGAATTTACTGCAATTGCTGCCCTACCTGCTGGAATGGGAAGTATCGAATTTGCTGAAAATGGGTTACTGTACGGCGGTGTATCTGGAGGTCCTGAAGCTGGAAATATCTATACAATTGATGTAACCACAGGAGCAGCCACCCTTATAGGAAATACAGGATTGGGAACACCAGTATCTGGTTTAATGGCATATAATGTTACTGGGGTAGTTCTTACGGTTACGGATGATAGTGGAAATACCGCTTCTTGTAACGTAAATGTTACTGTAGAAGACGTAACAGCTCCAGAGGTTTTCTGCTTAGGCGAAATGAATGGAGAGCCTGTTTTCATTAACGAATTACATTATGATAATGGTGGTTCTGACCAAGATGAAGCTATTGAAATTGCTGGACCAGCCGGAACTGATTTAAGCACCTATTCTATTGTTCTATATAACGGAAATGGAGGTTCAGAATACAATACCATTACATTATCTGGAACTATTGATGATGAAGGAAATGGATATGGAGCCGTTAACTTTCCTATTGCACCAATTCAAAACGGATCACCTGACGGAATTGTATTGGCAAATGGCAGTACAATCATCCAATTCTTAAGTTACGAAGGAAGCTTTACTGCTACAGACGGAATTGCTGCGGGTATGACCTCTACCGATATTGGAGTGGAAGAAAATGGCGGAACTGCTATTGGTGAATCCTTACAAGTAACGGGGACAGGTTCCAGTAGCGGAGATTTTGGATGGAATGCCCCTACAGCTTCCTCTCCTGGAGATATTAATGCTGGACAAACCTTTATTGCTCCTTCTTCATCCGTTCTTCAAGTAGAATTAGATGCCAATGGAATGGCAAGCATTGATGCCAGTAACCTAGTAGACAGTGTCAACGAGGCCTGCGGTTACACGGTAACGGGTGGTACGGATACCACCGAGCTGATCGTGAACGGTAGTTTCGAGACCATGGACCTGAGCGACTGGACTGCCATCGACAACCCGAACCCGTTCCTTCCGTGGGGTGCGTACGAGTTCAACGACGGTGCCGGGTTCTTCGACCCCGCACTCCCGACCGACGGTGGCTGGCTTGCCGGCAACGGTTTCGACGGGGAAGCAGGGGAAGCGGTCCTCTACCAGGACGTATCCGTCCCCCCGGGGATCGTGGGTGCGACCCTTACCTGGGACGAGAACATCGACTACGACCTGGCCAGTTTCTGCACGGGCTGCCAGGACAGGATCTACGAGGTGCAGGTACGCGACCTGAGCGACAACGTGTTGGAGGTCTTGGTGCAGATTACCGCGACGGCCGGTGAACTGGAAAGCGACAACGTGTGGGTGAGCCAGACGGCTGACCTCTCGGCATATGCCGGGCAGGACATCCGCATCGCCTACTGGCAGAACATGCCCGATGACTTCTCCGGGCCCGCCAAGTTCGCACTTGACAACGTGAGCCTTAGCGCGGAAACCCCGGCGACCACGATCGATTTCGATTGCTCCCACCTTGGGCTCAACACCATAGAGGTTACGGTGACCGACGACAGCGGGAACACGGCGACCTGTACGGCGACCGTGGAGGTGCTGGACGTGACGGCACCGATACTGGTGTGCCAGGACGTGACCATCGGGGTGGGCCCCGACGGCACCACGGAGATCGACCCTGAGATACTGCTTGCCAACATGCCGAGCACCTACGAGGTGATCGCCATCAGCAGCAACAACGGTTCCGGGGCCGAGGGCTTCACGGACTTCACCGTGGACGTGACGGCCGACGAGACCGTTTCCTTCGACTGGGAGTACTCCACCGACGACGGCCCGGCATGGGACCGCTTCGGGTACACCGTCAACGGGACCTTCACCGAGCTGACCGACGAGAACGGCGCCAACAACCAGAGCGGAAGCGCCAGCGTACCGCTCGTGGCCGGTGACGTGTTCGGTTTCCGCGCACAGTCCGAGGACGGCAACTTCGGTGCCGCCACGACGGTCGTGAGCAACTTCGCACCCGGATTCGAGGGGCAGTTCGACACGGCCAACTGGACCCTTACCCTCGACAACAGCGACGGGGACGCGTTCTTCGTGGAGATACCCGGGGGGCCGCTGTCCTTCGATGCCTGCGGCATCACGGTATTGGCAGTGGACGTGACCGAGGTCACCTGCGACGACGTGGGCACGACCATCACCGCGACGGTGTTCGCTTCGGACGCCAGCGGGAACATCGCCTCCTGCACATCGCAGATCACCGTGGTGGACGAGCTTGGGCCCGAGATCACCTGCCCGGCCGACCAGACGGTTGACCCGGGGCCGGGGAACCTCTTCTACGAGGTGCCGGACTACTTCGCCACCGGCGAGGCAACGGCCACCGACAACTGTACGGACCCGGTGACGATCACCAGCCAGGACCCCGCTGCCGGCACACTGATCCCCGACGGCACCTACACGGTGACCCTTACGGCGGAGGACGAGTACGGCAACGTGTCCACCTGTGAGTTCGAGCTCACCGTGGAGAGCGTACTGGGGCTGGACGACAACGCACTGGACAGTGCGATCGCACTCTACCCGAACCCAGCAAGCAGCGCGGTGACGCTGGCCAACACCTCCGGCACCCCGCTGGACAAGGCGGCCATCTACGACACCAACGGCAGGCTGGTACAGACCATCGGACTGGGCGACATGCAGCAGGAGAAGGCCATCGACGTATCGGCACTCGCAAGCGGTGTGTACATGGTACAGATCACAAGCGGGAACGCTTCCACAGTGAAGAGGCTCGTAAAGGAATAACCCTTTAGAAATAATATCTGAAAGGAACCCGCTCCACATGGAGCGGGTTTTTTTATGCGCTTTATCAATGATATCCAGCGAATCTGAATTACATGAAAGCGGATATCCATTTAGTATTGCCTATTGTATTCATATAGTAGACTTTAGAGCTATAAATCACTTTAAAAAATACTATTATGAAAAACTTTATACTCCTTTTATTGATGATTGGTTTCTCAATTGCCATGCGTGGGCAAAACCAATCTTTGAATTTTGATGGGATGGATGATTACGTCGATCTAGGAAATAATTACGCGTTTGAAGTAACGGACACTTTCTCCGTAGAAGCCTGGGTTAAATTTGATGCTCCTGGATTGAAACAAATTGTTTCAAAGTTGGGTATTGAAGAAAGCACCTTTAGAGGTTGGGGATTACAGATTACAACAGCTGGTCGTTTAAGTGGCTATATTTCTACTACATTCTTTGATGATTACATCTTTGTTACTGGTGCTTCTGATTTTCTTTTCGATAATAACTGGCATCACGTTGCCATGACTTTTGATGGTGTAGACACTTTACTTTTATATGTAGATGGCTCGCCAGAACCTTTTACTTCTAGCGGAGGTGGTACTGTATCTAATATACAGACAGCATCTCACACACATATTGGGAACTATGCAGGCAACGGAGTTCCTGGAGAACACTTTCTTGGAAACATTGATGATGTTCGTATTTGGAATACTACCCGTACCGAAACTGAAATTGCTGATAATTATCTTACCGAGCTTTCGGGTAATGAACCCAACCTAATAGGCTATTATAAATTTGATTCTAGTGACACCGTTTGCGATGTTCAAGATTGTAGCCCTAGTGGTTTCCATGGCTCTCGTAATGGTTCTGGTGGCACTAATGATATGCCTCAGTTTTCTTCAGAAATTCCAACCTTGACAGATGTGGAATGTGGTGTAGACACCAATTGCGACCTATCTACGGAAGATCATTTACGTGATTTACTCACAATCTTCCCCAACCCTACCCATGGAGCTCTTACATTTTCAGGACTTTCATTAAACGGAACCTCTGCACAAGTGCTCAATGTATTGGGTAAGGCTGTCATGGAATCTGAGGTAGATAACAATGTATTGGACATTTCAGGATTACCTTCAGGCATTTACTTCATCCGTTTTCAGATAGAAAACACTTCCTTCTCCAAAAAAGTAGTAAAGTACTAATTCAAAAAAGGCCCAACAGTTTGTTGGGCCTTTTTGTTTTCTATATAAATTAGACTATCTCGCAATCACGCCTTTTTTATTCATCACAGGCAATGGCACTGTATTATCATCTAAAATGGAGTGAGCTGGAAGTTCATATCGCTTATCATACAGGACATTTCCTATAAAGAAAGTAACACTAAAAAAATTGTCTAATTTGAAAATACTTTCCTCCAAAAATTCAATCTTAGCATAACTTCTTACTGGCAGTAATTTTAATGAATGCCTCATTGGTGCAGTCATCTGCTTATTGTCATATCCTTGAGAAACAATTAAAACTGTTTCAAGAGGTTCCTGCCCATCATTAATAATGTAGGCATTCCAGTCGTAGGTATTAAAATCTTCATTGAATTCCTTAACGGCAGCTACGTATACATCCTTAACCACTGGGATTTTAATGTCCTTTCTCATAAATACAAAAAATCTAATGGTGGGTGTTACAATGTACTTTTGAATTGTTCCAAGAAGCGAATGTCATTTTCACTGAACATACGAATATCTGGGATTTGATGCAGCAATAGCGCAATACGATCAATCCCCATTCCAAAGGCAAAACCGGAATACTCACTAGAGTCAATTCCACAATTTTCCAACACATTGGGATCTACCATTCCACAACCCATGATTTCCAGCCAACCTGTTCCCTTGGTCATTTTATAGTCGGTTTCGGTTTCTAGTCCCCAATACACATCTACTTCTGCACTTGGTTCTGTAAAGGGGAAATAAGAAGGTCGTAAACGGATTTTCGATTTTCCGAACATTTCTGTAGTGAAATATTGAAGGGTCTGCTTTAAATCGGCAAAGCTTACCCCCTTATCTACATACAATCCCTCTACTTGATGGAAAAAGCAATGGGACCTGGCAGAAATAGCTTCATTTCTATATACCCTTCCTGGTGAAATGGTACGAATAGGTGGTTTATTGTTTTCCATGTAGCGTACTTGCACCGAAGAGGTGTGCGTACGCAACAAAATATCTGGATTTGTCTGGATAAAGAAAGTGTCCTGCATATCACGGGCAGGATGATATTCTGGTAGATTAAGCGCTGTAAAATTATGCCAATCATCCTCAATTTCGGGTCCTTCAGATACGTTGAACCCTATCCTTGAAAATATATCGGTAATTTTGTTCTTAACTATAGATATGGGATGTCTGGAACCCAAAGTAATAGGTTCTCCTGGGCGGGAAAGGTCTCCATAAATACCAGCGCTTTCCTCTTCACCTTCTAATAGATCTTTCAAGGAATTTACTTTTTCCTCTGCTGCTTTTTTAAGAGCATTTACCGTTTGACCAAATTCTTTTTTCTGATCATTTGCTACATTTTTAAACTCGGCAAAGAATTCATTAAGAAGTCCTTTTTTTCCTAAATACTTGATTCGGAAATTTTCAACGTCTTCCTTGGTCTTTGCTGAGAAAATCTCAACTTCTTGCAAATGTTCTTTTATCTTATCTATCATAACTACACTCCGGTATGGTCGGCAAAATTACTGAAATTCTACCGAATTAGGTAATTACTTTCTTCTCTATAAAGTACTGTACAATGGCTTCTTTCATAAGGACACTTTGTTCTCCTGCTTTAAGGGGAGGTAATTGTTCCAAAACCTTATAATGAGGCCATCCATCATCATCAAAATAATCGAATTCGTAATATCCAAAAGGCTCCAATAAACGACAAATGGCTATGTGCATTAAATTGACCTTTTCATCCTTTTTGAATTTGCGGTGCAATTGCCCCAATTCCTGAAGCCCTACCAGATAGATAATAGCATCCAATTCCAAGGGTTCTCCGTCTGCAAAACGTTTGCTCAAAAACGTCGCTACAGCCTCCCATCGTTCTTTTAATTGTGGATCTCTGGACATGTTACAAATTATGATACAAAGGTACTGCTATTAGCATTTAAAAGATGGAATGTAACAGAAATCTTATCTTTACGTTATACCTTATAAAAAACATCATGAATATCATAGACATTGTTCTTGGGATAATTTTACTCTTGGCATTTATTTCTGGATTCCGAAAAGGACTCTTTGTAGCACTAGCATCCCTTATTGGGCTAATTGCAGGGGTATTTGGAGCTATTTATTTTTCGGATTTCGCAGGAGCTTATATTTCCCGATGGTTCAATTGGAGTGATCAAGTGACCAAATTGGCTTCTTTTGCCGTTACTTTCCTCATCATTGTTATTCTTATTAATATGGCGGGAAAATTTCTCACCAAAATTGCAGATTTTGCCGCCTTGGGGTTACTGAACAAATTATTGGGAGGAGTATTTGCCTTGCTTCAATATGCTTTTATTATAAGTGTGGTTTTCATGTTCTTCAACAATTCCAATCTTACGGGTTATGTCATTTCTGAAGAAAAGAAAGAAAACTCCGTTTTATATACTCCAATAGCAGCACTAGCACCCTTGGTTATTCCAAAAGTGCTAGCGCGTTATAAAAGTGAAAAGGAAGAAGACAAGGCTATCGAGACTTCCCAATCATCTACCTAATTTTTATTTATCGCTATTTACGTGTTCGCGTATATAGATCATAGCATCTTTAAAATCACCGAACAGACATTCATTTGGAACTAAGTCTGGGATAATATCAATACTCGTCATAATAGCATTAGGCTGTTCTTGAAGCCCTTCGAACATAGGGTGTACGTCTTTCTGGTTCAATTCTAACAAAATTTCTTCCATGGTATAGGAACCGGATTGATCCATATATGGGACTTCTCCCATACGAATAATTACATGGGTTGCCGATTCTGGAATTTCCTTCGCTAACTCTTGAATTTCACTAGTGGAGCCAAAGAAAAGAGGTCCTTTTAAGCGTTTAACGAATACCTTCTTTTTTAAGTTTTCTGGAAAGTTGATTTCGTCCTTCCAAGGAAGTTCCAATTCATCTGCATTATCCAATACAACAACCTTTGATTTTTTTGCAGTTAGGTCACCAATCTTCTTCATAAAAACGAGAGAGGCCAATACCAATCCAATTCCTACAGCATAGATAAGATCCCAAAATACAGAAAGGAACAATACCAACAACATAATGGCAATTTCCGATTTGGGCATTTTTGGAATGGCTTTTAATCCTTTATAATCCATAACACCAATCCCTACGGTTATCAATATTCCTGCAAGTACGGCAGCTGGAATTTGTGATGCTACGTCTCCCAATGCCAAGAGAATGACCAACAGTAATATTGCCGCAATCATCCCTGAAAGTTTTGTGGTTCCTCCAGAATTAATATTTACTACGGTACGGATGGTAGCACCTGCACCTGGAATACCTCCAAACAAAGCAGCTACACTATTTCCTATTCCTTGCCCTACCAATTCTTGATTAGGTTTATGCTTGGTCTTGGTCATATTATCTGCCACTACCGAAGTTAACAGTGAATCAATAGCACCAAGGAAAGCCAAGGTTAGCGCAGTAAATACATAGGGAGTGATTTGACCAATACTAAAGTTGGAAAAGATCTCTGCGTTTATCATTGGAAATCCTCCTGGTATTTCCTTAATAGGTAAATAGTCAAGTTTCAGGAAATAGGCACCTCCAGATACAACAAAAAGGGCAACCAAGGTACTCGGTACTTTTTTGGTAATTCTTTTAAAACCGAAAATGATAAATATGGTTATAAATGCCAATCCAAATTCTAACCAGTTTACATCTTTAAGTGCCCTTGGTAAAGTTCTAAGGGTTCCTATAACACCTGACCCCTGGCTTTTGGCAAGGGTAGTTGCTTCGGTCTTAATTGCATCCTCAGTAATCTTTTCTGCTCGGGTAATGGTTTCTTTAAAATCTTCTAAGACCAATATTCCTTCTCCTGCTTCTTCGCGTAAAATTTTATCGAGTAATACCTCTTCAGCTTCGGGCTTAAAATCTTGTATATATTCATTATCCCTTTCTACACTATATCCCAATAACGGTGATATCTGAGTGATTAAAATGATTACCCCAATGGCTGTCATGAATCCAGAAACTACGGGATAGGGAATGTATTTTATATATTTTCCAATTCCAATGACCCCCATCAAGACTTGCATGAGGCCTGCTAAAAGAAATACCAAAAGGATGTAAGGCAATGCTTTGTTTACATCTCCTTCATTAGCTGCAATAATACCAGCAATGACTAACATAGAAACAGCAGTCATAGGTGCTGTAGGGCCCGATATTTGTGTATTGGTACCTCCAAAAAGGGAAGCGAAAAATCCAATAAAAATAGCTCCATAAAGTCCCGCGCTAGGACCTAATCCAGACTGGACTCCAAAAGCCAGAGCCAATGGTAACGCTACAATTCCTGCGGTAACTCCGCCAAATACGTTACCCCTAATATTCGTAAATATATTTTTGAACATAGATTGTGTTTTAACTGTTTTGAAATAACACAAAACCATTGATGGTTTTGCAAAAAACTACTTAGAAATGAAATGCTAAATCACAATACTCTCAGGAGGTGGAGAAAGGGTGTCTGGATACCAAATTTCCAAAACAAGTTCAAAAGATGTTGGTGGAATGGTTTTCTGAATACCATTACAAATACTTTCGGGTAGAACAAAAGTTTCGAGAGGATGCTTTTCTGAATCGACCAACGAAGTATCCGTCTTTTCTTCCTCACCCATAGAAAACTCTATGATATTTGACTCTTTGTCACAAATGCTAATAATGGTAGGTCCGATGATAAATATCGAAAAAAGCATTAGAAAGAATAGGACGTTGGTTTTCATGAATATTTTAAGCAAGATCAAAAATAGTATTTTAGTTAATTAAAGTTGTTAACCTAATACTAAAACTATAACTTCTTAAAGTCTGAGTTAGGAACCCAGCCATCTTTTCCATCGGCAATTTGGATGCGACTCCACTCGCCATCTTCGGCTAGGATTTGCACTTTGGTTCCTTCATGAAGCAAGAAAGCGGTTTCACTATTCAATTTTGGATCTGCCTTCACTTCTGTACTTTCTGCAAATATGATTGCGGGCTTATCTTTTAGTTGTCTATCAAAGTTTCTAAAACTCAAAGATACTGCCGTTACAAGCACAAGAATAGAAAGCAAAGAGCCTACAAAAAGAAGTCGTTTTCGTTGGGAGTATGTAGAAAAATAATAACCAATAAAGAGAAGAGCGAATAATATAGCGCTCCATACCGAAACCCAAGACCAGCCTTCGAAGGTAAGAAGTCCTGAAAGTTTTTGGTCCCATTTTGCAAATACGGTTTGAGGTAATGGTTCAATAGCATCTATTGTAGCATTTTGAGCATATGCAAGATTATTTAAAACTTCCTTATCATTAGGTGCAATTTGGAGTGCCTTTTCATAAAAATATATGCTTGGCCCAATTTCATTAAGTCGATAGTGAGCATTTCCAATATTGTAGTAAAGGGCTGCCGAATGTTCACCTGATTGCAAAATCTTGTTCCAGTTGGTAATAGCTTCTTGGTATTTTTCTGCCTTATATTGCTGCTTTCCTTGCTCAAAAAGAGCATCGTTTTGTGCAGTTCCCAGAAAAGAAATAAGAAATAACAGTATGTAAATCGCCTTTGTCATTGTCTGGGTGTTCTATTGAAATTGTTTGTCGATATTCGAAATCGTAGATACCGCTGTATCATAATCTTTTTGTATAGTCACATTGGATGTAGGTGTATATCTTGCAAATTCACAGCTTTTAAGAAGATCTGTAAAATTACCGACTACACTCATTTCCACATTTCTTTCTAACAAAACATTAGAAATATGTGACTTAGACATCTCACTGGTTTCTATACTAAGCTTTGCTTTTAAGTAATTGTGTAATGCCCGCTCTAAAGATTCATAAAATGCAGACTGGTTTCCTATATTTTTCTTGGCTTCGCTCAAGTATTTTTTTGCAAGTTGATTGGCTCTCCTTAATCGATTCCCAGCAACATCGGCCATTCGCTCCCTCCTTTTCCTTCCCGCAAATATTACTAAAGGAATAAATAGGAACGGTACTGCCAATAGCATCCAAAACAATTTCGATTTGAAGAAATAATCTTTCTCTATGGGCTCCAAATCTGCATCCAACTTTATATACTTAAACTGATCTTTGTCCAAGGTTACCACTTGCTTGGTCGTATTTCCAGTATTGGAAGTGCTTTCTTCAGTAAGTGGCCCATTTTCAACCTCAATAAGAATTTCTTCTGAAGAAATGGTTTCGTAAGTTTCTGTATTTGGATTAAAGTATGAAAAGGAAATTGGACGAATAGGGTAATTCCCTTTAAATTGGGGAACCACAGTGTAGTTTTCGACCATAGAACCACTCATTCCATCTACCTTAGTCCTAATATTATCATTTCTGGAGGGCTCATAAACTTCTAAAGAACTTGGCAATTTCAACTTAGGAAGATCAAATAGTTTAAGATTTCCATTACCTGAAACCTTTACAGATAGTTCCAAAGCTTCATTCGCATCCAATTGTGTTTTGTTGGTAGTTACATCGAAATTAAATTCTCCCACCGCTCCGGTGAAATTAATAGGCTTTCCTTCTTCTGGTAATGGTCTTACATCAATGGTTCTTCTCCCTGCCGAGATAGTTTTATTGACCCGAGTCATTAATCGACGACCAAAAATATCACGACGATTGCTTTTTACATCTATGGGGACATCCAAACTTAAGGGTTCAATTTCTAGCTTCCCAGTTTTTTGTGGATACAATACTGTTCTTCTTAAAATAACATATCGATAATCCTCCCCTTTATACTTTCCCTCATAAATTTTATAATTCCCACGACTGTCAATATTCTGACTCCAGAAATCAGCATATTTCGGTGTATCAATCTCTCTCCAATTGCTGGTAATGCTCACTTCGTGAGATACATAAAGTTTATATGCTACTGTAATGGATTCGTTTAAGAAAGGGTTGGCTTTGGATACTTCTGCCACCAAATGTACATTTTCACTGGCTAAATAGTCGGCATTATTACCATCTTTAGGTTTGTTTACTGCAGTTGTTACCTCTATGGCAATGGGTGTGGTCTTATAGGTTTGACCATCTACATCTATTGTTGCTTGCCCAATGGTAAACCTACCTTTGGATTTAGGTGATAGGGTATAGGTATAGGTTTTGGAATAGCTTCTTTTCCCGTTAATCCATGAATTACTTATGGCTTGGTGAGGTCCTCCAACAATTCTAAAACCTTCAAAATTTGGGGGATTGAAGTTGTCTCCATCTTTATTCATTTCGAAATCAACTCGAAGACGTTCATTAATTCCTAATTTTTTCTTGCTAACTTTTGCCTCAAAAGTAACCTGAGCTTGCAAGAAACTACAGCTCAAGAAAAACATAAGTATGTAAATAAACCTATGTAGCTTCATGGTTACCAATCTTTATTACTTTTAACCTTTGCTCCTTTTTGTTTTTGTGCATTGATTTTGTCCTGAACTTTCTTTTCTTGATCGTTCATGGCTTTCAATAGATTTTTAATCTGCTGAGGGGATAATTGTCCAGGCACAGGTTGTTGTTTTTGTTCTTTAGGATCATCTCCTTGTCCGTCTTTCTGCTCTTTTGGGTCTTGTTGTTGAGGCTTTTCTTTATCTCCTTCTTTATCTCCTTCATTCTGATCCTTTTCATCTCCCTTATCACTCTCATCTTCTTTTTGCTCGCCGTCATCTCCTTCTTTCTCCTTGCCCTCGTCATCTTTATTTTCCTGATTATCCTTCTTTTCGTCCTCGTTCTCGTTTTGGTCTTTATTGTCGTTTTCTCCATCACCTCCTTGTGGTGGGTTTTTCTCTAACATTTCCTTTGCAAGCGCTAAGTTATATCGAGTTTCATCATCGGTTGGGTTATTACGAAGGGCATTTTTATAGGCCTCCACTGCTTCCTGATATTTTTCAGCATTCATAAAGGAATTCCCTAGATTATGATATGCTTTATGCTTCTCGGGTTTGTTTTTAGCTACTTCGGCTGCTTGAGCAAAGCGGCGCATGGCTTCATCATTCTTAGCCTCATTATAATAGGCATTTCCAAGATTGTATTTTCCTGTTTCTAAGGAAGGGCTAGTGGCGATTGCCTTTCTGTAGTTTACTTCCGCATTGACAAAGTTGTCATCAAATAATTCAGCATTAGCATCACTAAGATATCCCTGTGTATCTCTTCGTTGCTCTTTTTGTTCTTTGGTCTCCTTCTGAGCAAATAACGTGCTTACAGATAAGAAGAAAACCCATATAATAATTACATTCCTTTTCATATTATTCTCCTTCATTAAATAAATTCAACTTCTTTAACCACTTTGTTTTGCGTTCCAATAACAAGACATCTAATAACAACAAAAATAATGCCCCTGCCAAAAACCATTGAAATTGGTCCTTGAAATCCGTAAACTGTTTGGCTTCAAATTCTTTTTTGTCCATTCCATTTAAAATGGCGGTAACTGTTTCAACCACTTCTTTGGTGCTTCTTCCGTCTATGTATTCTCCATTAGCTCCTTCAGCTATTTCTTGCAAGGTAGGAGTGTTTAAACGAGTGATCACCGTTTCATTATTTTGGTCTCTCTTATAGTATTGCAATACCCCATTTCTTTTTATGGGAATCTGTGCTCCTTTGTCAGTACCAACTCCAATGGTAAATATTTTGATCCCCAATTGCGAAGCTTCTTCTACAACTGCGCCTACATTGCCTTCATGGTCTTCACCATCACTTACTATAAATAAAACCCGATTGGTTTGCTCTTCGTCATTGTAATAGGTCATTGCCAAAGAAATGGCTTCTGTTATAGCTGTTCCTTGCGAAGATACCATATCGGTATTCATACTAGAGAGAAACAACTTTGCTGAGGCAAAATCGGTTGTAATCGGAACCTGTGGGAAAGCACTTCCTGCATAACCAATAATACCTATCCGGTCTCCAGCTAGGCTATTGATAACTTGGGTTACCAATTGCTTGGACTTATCCATTCTATTGGGTGCAATATCTTCTGCCAGCATACTCTTAGAGACATCTAAGGCAAATACCACATCTACTCCTTCTCGCTTTACTGTTTCAAGCTTTGTACCAATTTTGGGATTTACCAAAGCGAAGCTTAAACAAGCTACTGCTAGGGAAAGCACCAATAATTTCAGTATCGATTTAAATAAAGATCTGTTGGGGCTAAGTTTTTTCAATAATCCAGTTGAGGCAAACCGATCTTGCGTTCGTTTTCTCCACAGTTGTACCAATAGAAATAGTACTACTAAAACGGGAATCCCGAATAGTACATAAAAAAATATGGGTTCTTCTAATTGATACATATTAAATAAAGCTCCTAAATACTGTATATCTAAGCAACCATTCCATTGCCAAAAGGCTTAAAGCCAATAATACCAATGGACGAAACTGCTCGTCATAACTTTTAAACTTAAATTCTTCTATTTCCGTCTTCTCCAGTTTATTAATTTCATCATAAATTTCACCTAGTCTGGTGTTACTAGTAGCGCGAAAATATTTGCCTTTTGTGGTTTCAGCAATCTCCTTCAATAATTCTTCATCGATTTCTACAGGAACATTACCGTACTGAAAGTCTCCATTGGGTAAAAGTCCAATAGGAGAAATTGCCATACCATTGGTTCCTAATCCAATAGTATATACTTTGATCTCGAACTCTACCGCCAACTCGCTAGCAATTTTTGGGTCTATGAAACCTGTGTTGTTAACTCCGTCGGTTAAAAGGATAATCACCTTACTCTTGGCTCGGCTTTCTTTTAATCGGTTTACAGCTGTGGCCAATCCCATCCCAATGGCTGTACCTCCTTCAATTACATTGTTGTATTTAATACTTTTTAAAGAGGAAAGCGCAATACTTTTATCACTGGTAAGCGGTGTTTTGGTGAAGCTTTCACCAGCATATTCTACCAAACCAATCCGATCATTGGGTCGAGCATTGATAAACCTTCCTGCTACTTTCTTAAGAGCTTCAAGACGATTGGGTTTTAAATCACGTGCCAACATACTGGCCGAGACATCAATAGCCATTACGATATCAATTCCGCTTGTGGTTTTAATTTTAGTGCTTTCATCCACATTCCTAGGGCGAGCCAGTGCCACAATAATTGCCGCTAAAGCCAAAAGACGCATTACAAAAAGTAGGGGGCGTAATTTGGCGAGCCAATTTTTCCCTGTTTTAAAGCCTTTAACGCTCGAAATCTTAAGGGAAGCCGTTTGCTGTTTACGCTTCCAGAGATACCATATTGCTAGTAGAGGTAGCAGTAAAAGCAACCAAAAAAACTGTGGATGTACGTATTCAAAAGACTCCATTATTCCTCTTCTTTTTTATTTTGCTGAAATGGATCTACTTCCAGTTCTACTGAGTTTATAATTCGATCTTTTATGGTCAGGGCATCAAAATCATCTTTTTTGTAGACAACCCCAATGTATTGTAATCCTTTGTTTTGCGAAAAAGCCAACATTTCATAGGCAAGCTTTTCCTTGAATACCTTGCCTTGATCATTCTTCATATTAAAATCTCCATAGGCCTTAAGCCCATTTATTCCATTTTCAGTAGAAAACTCTTCCTTTTTCACCACCATATTGATAGCTCCATCATCTTCCAATCCTGAAAGCACACTTTCTAAAGCAACTTCCAACTGATTCTCTTGTTCTGGAACCTGTTCCCTATCATATGTAAATGTCATTACTGATATCCACAAAAGGTCTTCATCTAGGTCATTGTATTCGAAATGATCTCCAGAAAGCATCTTTCCTTTAGCTTCTTCTGGAATGACAAACTCCTTTCTTTCCAGCACTTTTGGAGTTTCTACAATTACAGCCGGAATTCCATATTCACTTACATACCATTTTCCTTCGGCCAACTTCTTCATTTCGTTTCCAAAAATACTATCTCTCACAGAATCCCAACCTTGCGTTGCAATGTTTACGCTTAAGACCATAATAGCTACAGAGATTGCAACACCAACCGTTTTCTTTATTTTTTGACGCTTTTGTTTTTTTCTTAATTCTTCAAGATAGACTTCGTTCTGAAGTAATTCTTCCTCTGTTGGTTCTGGAATGACTTCTTGTGTTTCATTAATTATTTCTTCAATAGAGGTACGATCGGCACGAGCCTGACCACTTTCTTCTTTCATCTTGGCAAATTTCACCAAATCTGCTCGCCTAAAAATGGCATCCAGTTTCTGGATGGTTTCTTTATCAAAATCGAAATGTCCAGCATCCTTCAGAAGTTGTAACCGCTCAATGAGTTCATCACTGGTGCTCTCTAAAGCCCTACTATCTACTTCTCGATCAAGGTATCGTTTTACAATTTCGGTTAAGGATGAATAATACGCTTTGGATTTATTGTCTTTCAACAACTCTAGTGTGTCCAACTCCTGAAGGGCCGCCATAGCCTCTTCATAGGGTGGTAATTGTTTCTCTCGCTCTTCCTTGCGTTTCTTTCTCCTGAAAAGTAAATAACCTATCAATCCCAGTACAAGTAGTGGAATTAGCACATATAATAGTTTGGTAAAATCGAATGGGGGTCGTTCTACTTCGATAACAGGTTTTATATCGAACATCTTCTGCTTTGTGGTATCTACAGGGACATCCCGCACCTCAACCAATGCAGAATCGGTTGTAAATACCCGATCGTCTATCATGACTCGTTGTGCTGGAAGTTTATAGGTTCCAGAATCGAATTGAGTGATGCCGTATTTTTTAATCAGTAGGTACTTAGAATCCTGTTTTGTGGTATCGGTCTTATAGGATTCTATTGTTTCTAAAGGAGCGAAGCTCTGACCTTCTGGGAAAAGGACCAATGCGGTTGTATCTGCTTCTACTTGGATGGTATATTTTATCTCTTCTCCAATTCTAATTAAGGTAGTATCTACAGAGGAAGTTACTTGAGCCGAAAGGTTGTGAAAAAGAAAAAGGAAAAATGATAATAGTATAAAGGAATTTATTTTCCCTTTTCTTAAAAAACCATCATATCCATTATGTACTATCATCCTAATTATCCTCTTCGTTTGAAATACCCCAATAATTTCTTCACATAACTCTCATCTACTCGACAACTCAATACTCCAGCACCACTTTTAAGGAATGCATCGTTAAATTCTTCCACACGTTCCTTATAATACTTACTATAATTGCGACGTACACTTTTGGAACCTGTGTTGACTAGTATAAGCTCTCCCGTTTCTTCGTCTTTCATCTGTACCATTCCCAAATTTGGAATATCTTCTTCCCTACGATCATAAATACGTATCCCGGTTACATCGTGTTTTTTGGCTACAATTTTAAGTGTATCTCGATAACCTTCTGTAATAAAATCAGAAAGCACAAAAACAATGGCTTTCTTTTTCATCACATTGGTTAGATATTTCAATGCTTGCGCAACATCTGTTTTTTTACTTTTGGGCCGAAATTCAATCAGTTCACGGATAATACGAAGTACATGAGACTTTCCTTTCTTGGGAGGGATGAACAATTCGATTTCATCTGAAAAAAGAATCAACCCAATTTTATCGTTATTCTGCATGGCCGAAAACGCCAACGTTGCGGCAATTTCGGTAATGATCTCATTTTTGAATTGGGTATCTGTTCCAAAAAATTCGGAACCACTAATATCTGCCACAAGCATCATAGTGAGTTCTCGTTCTTCTTCAAATACCTTTATAAAGGGTTCATTGTAGCGGGCAGTTACATTCCAATCAATATTACGCACATCATCTCCAAACTGATATTGTCTCACTTCAGAAAAAGTCATTCCACGACCTTTAAAGGTACTATGGTACTCGCCACCAAACACATGATCGCTAAGACGACGTGTTTTAATTTCGATTTTACGTACTTTTTTAAGAAGTTCTTTCGTGTCCATACTTTTCAGCAAACATTTGGAAGGAGAATCAGTTAGGATATTGGTAATGAAACTACTTATACTGAATCTGGTGTACCTATTTAAGGCACTTCGATCACGTTTACGATCTTATTAATAATGTCTTCTGAAGTAATATTTTCTGCTTCGGCTTCATAAGTAATCCCAATCCGATGGCGCAATACATCATGAACCACGGCGCGAACATCTTCAGGAATTACATACCCTCTTCTCTTAATAAAGGCATAACATTTGGCAGCAGCAGCCAAATTAATACTACCCCTTGGAGAGGCTCCAAATCCAATCAAGGCTTTTATTTCACTCAAACCATAATTTTCTGGGGTTCTGGTCGCAAAAATGATATCCAAAATGTATTTTTCAATCTTTTCGTCCATGTATACCTCACGAACTGCTTCTTGTGCTCTTTTTATCTGATCTATACTTACAACGGGATTCACTTGCTCAAATCCACCCTTTAAATTTTGACGGATAATAAGTTGCTCTTCTTCCAGTTTTGGATATTTAATCACTGTTTTTAACATAAAACGATCCACCTGAGCTTCTGGAAGTGGATAGGTTCCTTCCTGTTCAATAGGGTTTTGGGTAGCCATTACCAGGAATGGTTTCTCCAAAATAAATGTGTCATCCCCAATGGTCACCTGTTTTTCCTGCATTGCTTCCAAGAGTGCTGACTGAACTTTGGCGGGTGCCCTATTTATCTCATCTGCCAATACAAAATTGGCAAATATGGGCCCTTTCTTAATGCTGAAATCGTTCGCCTTCATGTTATAGATTAATGTTCCCACCACATCTGCAGGCAACAAATCTGGCGTAAACTGTATACGGCTAAACGATCCATGAACGGCCTTAGATAGCGTGTTGATTGCTAATGTTTTGGCCAACCCAGGAACTCCTTCCAGAAGTATATGCCCTTGGCCTAACAAACCAATGAGCAATCGTTCTACCATGTGCTTTTGTCCAACAATCACCTTGTTAATTTCCAAAGTAAGGATATCCACAAAGGCACTTTCCTTTTCTATTTTCTCATTCAATGCTCCTATATCAAGGGCAGTAGCTGTCTGTTCCATATATATTTTAGTTCAATAAAGGCATTCCTATTTTGAATGGGATGCAAATTCAATATTTATACTGAGAGTTGCTGTTAACAATTGGTTAAAACTTCTAGTAAATAAAAGGGCTAACGCACTTTTTACTAATTTCAAATTTTTAACTTTAAGACGCGATAAAAATAAAAAATGGAACCAAAATTTTCAAAAATTATTCAAGGATGCATGACTTGGGGGGCTTGGGGCAAGCAACTCCCTAAAAAAGAGATGGTTTCGCTTTTACACCATTGTCTGGATTTGGGCATAACGACCTTCGATCATGCAGATATTTATGGCGATTATACCACCGAAAATGATTTTGGCCAAGCTTTTAGTGAGAGTGGTATTTCCAGAGATAAAATTCAAATTATCTCCAAATGTGGTATTCAATATGTTGGAGATACGCGTGATAATGAAATAAAACATTATCAATATGATGCGGATTATATTATTTGGAGTGCTGAAAAATCAATAAACGACCTTCAATGTAATTATCTGGATTTGTTATTACTACACCGACCGAGTCCGCTTATGGATCGAGATGAAATCAAGAAAGGAATTGCTCATCTAATGGAAAAAAATCTAATCAGGAGTTTTGGGGTTTCCAACTTTACGGTTTCTCAAATGCAGTTAATTGATAGTAGGGAATTTATTTATGCAAATCAGATTGAATTCAGCCTAACGGCTCATCAAACGATGTTTGATGGCACACTGGATTTCATGCAGTTAAATGCAATTACCCCTATGTGTTGGAGCCCTCTTGGAAAAGTTTTTAGAGAGCAAGATGAACAGACTGATCGTATTCATAAAATCTTGGATGAGCTTAGCAAAAAATACAATGCCTCCAAGGATCAATTACTATTGGCTTGGATTCTAAAACACCCTGCTGGTATTCACCCCGTTATAGGAACCACTAGCAAAGATCGTATTTCCTTGGCCTCAAAGGCCGCAGAAATTCCGCTAACCAAAGTAGATTGGTTCAAAATGTTAGTGGCCAGTCAAGGACATAAAGTCCCTTAAAATTATTTTTAAATGAACACATTAAACCGAATCGCGCTTATTACTGGAGCCACTTCTGGGATTGGAAAGTCTACAGCTGAATTGCTCGCCAATAACGGAGTATGTCTCATACTGTGTGGAAGAAGACAAGATCGCCTGGATTCAATGAAAGAGCGTCTTTCTACCAAAACAAAGGTGATTACACTGAACTTCGACGTTCGTGATCGTAAAAATGTTTTTAAAGCCATTGAAAGTCTTCCTGAGGAATTTTCAGATATTAACATTCTCATCAACAATGCAGGGAACGCCCATGGTCTAGATCCTATTCATGAAGGAAGTATGGATGATTGGGATGCTATGTTGGATATTAATGTAAAAGGACTATTGTATGTTTCCAAAGTTATTTTGCCGAAGATGCTTCAGCAAAAAAATGGACATATTATTAATATTGGATCTACTGCTGGAAAAGAAGTTTATCCCAAAGGAAATGTGTACTGTGCAAGTAAGCATGCTGTAGATGCTATTACCCAAGGAATGCGAATGGATCTTAATGGTAAAGGCATAAAAGTAAGTGGAATTAATCCGGGATTGGTTCAAACAGAATTTAGCGAAGTCCGTTTTAAAGGAGATGTTGAAAAGGCAGAAAAAGTGTACCAAAACTATCAACCCCTATTACCTGAGGATATTGCCGATATCATTTGGTTTGCCCTTACAAGACCTGCTCATGTAAACATTGCTGATCTCACAGTGATGTGTCTGGACCAAGCAAGCAGTACCATTGTTAACAAAAAAAGCCTTTAGATTCTTTCAAAATATATGATCAATAAACGCTTACTTATTAAACAGCTACTGGCTCACAATGATGAGAGCAGTTTTTATGATAAAAAGCGAAAGATTGATCTAGGAAGCAAGGAAGGAAAGGCTAAGTTTTTAAAACACATCTGCGCACTTAGCAACAGCAATCCAGCCAATAATAGTTACATTGTTATTGGCGTAGAGGATGAAGGCAATGAAATTCGTGGAGTGGATTTCTTCGATGACAGTAAAATCCAAAATCTAGTAAATGCTTACCTGAGCAACCCCCCGCTTATAGCGTATGAAAATGTTATGTTTCCACACTTGCCAGATGATAAAGTAGTAGGATTGGTAACTATTCGCCCTACTGGCGAGATTACCTCTTTGCGGAAAAATATCTGGAAATATTGGGGCGGTTCTATTTTTATGCGTGATGGAAGTATTTCCATGCCCAAGGATTTTGATATCGAAATCAAGGATGTCAATTCCAAAATAGTTCGATCCATAGAAAACAGAGCTAAAAACAATATTGAACACACCTTAGGTGGAGTTATTGATTTTATCAATGTTCGGCATAGTGACCTGGAGTCGCATTATAAAGTCTTCAAAGAACAATTCGTGGTTTGCTGGGCCGGAAACACCAAACTAGTTGAGGGGGAAACCTACTACTCTAGAATGGATATTGAATTGATTAACGAGCAAGTACGTTTGTTCTATTCTACCTTGGACGAAGTAAGTATTTCCTATAATGAAGGCACATTCATCATTACCGAATACGTACATTTAGGATTGAATGAAAGCTACAAATACTATCCTTTGGAAAAAGTGACAATTACCTTTTACGAAAACGGTTTTTACAATATCGATTCCCAACTTATTTTCAATCCCCCTCAATTCAACAAACGCACTTTATATCACATTTACAACACCAATAATGCCTTGGTTGAAAAATTAAAAAAGGGCATAAGTCTTCGCCCTCAAGACAAGAAAGATTTGAAGCATCTCCCCGCTACTTATCTCATTTGTTACCTAAATGATTTTCAGGATGCCAAAGAAAAATTATTGGAAGTGAAACCTTTTTTGAAACAAATGGGGGGAAATGAATACCAATCATTTAAAGATTCTACTCGAATTCTTAGGAAAGTAAAGTATAGTTAACCTTAGATTTCCATTTATTCACTAATTTTAAAATTCAACTATAATAAATACCAACAGATATGGGACTTTTTGACAAAATAAAAGAAAAGCTAAGCAATGAATTTATAGATATCATAGAATGGCTGGATTACACAGATGATACCATTTGCCATCGATTTGAACGTTATCAGAACGAAATAAAGAACGGAGCCAAGCTCATTGTTCGGGAAGGGCAAACCGCTGTTTTTGTAAATGAAGGTCAATTAGCTGATGTATTTACTCCCGGTACTTATACGCTGGATACGCAAAATCTTCCCATTTTGGCTACACTAAAAGGGTGGAAATATGGATTTAACAGTCCTTTCAAAGCCGAAGTGTACTTTGTGAACACCCACCTCTTTACAGATGAGAAATGGGGCACCAAAAACCCAATCACCCTTAACGATGAACGTTTTGGATTGGTAGAAATCCGTGCTTTTGGAACCTACGCCTTTAAAATCAGTGATGCAGGAAAGTTCATTGTGGATATTGTAGGAACAGATAACAATTTCACCAATTTCGAAATCAACGAACATCTTAAAAGTTTAATTGCTACACGCTTTACCGATACTGTTGGGGAAGCCAATTTGCCTATAGAACTCTATGCGGCCAATACTTCCGAATTGAGTGAAACCTGCCAAGAGGTTATGCAACCTGAGTTTCAGAGCGTAGGAATTTCTTTAGAGCGATTTTACATTGAAAATGTATCTATGCCAGAAGATCTCAAGAAAGAGATTTTTGAGTATAGCCGTATTGACAAATTGGATCTGGACAAACTTACCAAGTTTAAAACCGCTAAGGCCATTGAAGCTGCCGCTGCTAATGAAGGCGGTACTGCTGGAGCAGGAATGGGAATGGGAATGGGCTTTGTGCTCGCACAACAAATGGGCGGTCTCATGAACCCACAGATGGGAGCAGCTCAACCTGCCTCCATGCCACAACAAGCAGTGCCACCTCCAATGCCAACCGCCGTGCAATATTTCTATGCTCATAATGGGCAACAAGCAGGCCCTGTAAGTTTTGAACAGCTTCGTGCACTCTTTGCCAATAGAACCGTAAACAAGGATACCTTGGTCTGGAAACAAGGAATGGCCGCTTGGATGGCACTTAAAGACGTTGAAGAGTTAAAAGCGTTTTTAGGTGGAAATACACCACCACCATTACCCGGAGCCTAAAATATTCAGATAAGAAAAAAGAGTATAGTGGAGATCTTACATTCATCTTCCCTTCTCTCTTATTTCTCTATGTAAACTAGAATGCAAGACACACCCATTCAAAAGTCCGAGCTTAAGAAATCCTGTATCAATTGTGGGGCAGAACTTGTATATGCCCCTGGGACTACGCAATTGGAGTGTGATTATTGTGGGCATACCCAAGAAATTGCGCCTTCCGAAAGTGGATTTGAAGAGCTAGAACTAAAGCCTTATTTAGAAGCCTTAGGCTCTCAGTCACACAGCGAAGCTATATCTATGCTTACCTGTAAAAACTGTGGGGCCAATCAGCATGTGGAGGAAAATTACAAATCATTACACTGTGTCTATTGTAGCTCTCCATTAATCATCGAGGACATTCGCAAAGAGGAGTGGATTCTTCCCGGAGCAGTATTGCCGTTTCAGATTGATCAGAAACGGGCGCATCAAATTTTTAAGGGATGGGTCAAAAAACTTTGGTGGGCTCCTAACAAATTAAAAAAAGCATCGTTAGATCCTCAAAACACCAAAGGGCTCTATGTTCCCTATTGGACCTTCGATGCCCAATTATTTGCTACTTATACAGGACAGCGAGGGGATTACTATTATGTATCTGTTCCATATACCACTACCGTAAATGGAAAAACGGTAACCCGTACTCGACAAGAGCGAAGAACCCGATGGAGTCCTGCCAGTGGAAGTATTTCGGGTTTTGTGGACGATACTCTTATAAAAGCTTCCAAACAACGTTCGGGGATTATTCCTGCCAAAGTAGAACGTTGGGATCTTAAGGTATTACAACCTTTTGATAGTAGTTATCTAGCAGGTTTTGTTACTGAAAAGTACACGATACCTCTTAAAGAAGGACACCTGCAATCTAATAAAGAAGCTGAACGAATAGCTGATCGTTGGGTACGACGGGATATTGGTGGTGATACCCAGAGAGTACACTCTTTAAACATGAAATTGACCGAAGAAACCTTTAAACATATCCTACTCCCGGTATTCGTGAGTGCTTATGTGTTTAAAGGAAAACGATATAACTTCTTTGTAAATGGACAAACAGGAGCGTTGTCTGGCAAAAGACCTTATTCTTTCTGGAAGATTTTCCTCTTTGTCCTTTCTATAATTATCGTGATTTCTACTTTAGTGCTCTTATTAAACGATCAATAACCATGCGTACACTTGTAGTGGGAGACATTCATAGTGGTTTAAAAGCCTTAGAACAAGTATTGGAAAAAGTTGCCCCAATCCATGGTGATCAATTTATCTTTCTAGGTGATTATGTAGATGGGTGGAGTGAAGCTGCCGAGACCGTTTCTTTTCTTATTGAATTTTCGAAACAATTTAAATGTATTTTTATTCGAGGTAATCATGACTACTTAGTTTACCAATACCTAAAACACAATGATACCAATCCTATGTGGTTGGCTCATGGTGGAGAAGCCAGTAAGCTTAGTTATAATGAGCTTTCCAAAAAAGAAACTAAAGCGCATCTTACATTTTATGAAGATCTTGTCAATTATCATCTCGATGAAGACAATCGGCTTTTTGTCCATGCGGGATTTACCAATGTAAACGGAATTAACTACGAATACTTCAAAAATCTGGTGTTTTGGGATCGTACCCTATGGGAAATGGTACGAGCTTTAGATACTTCTATTCCAAAGAATGATATTCGATATCCGAAACGACTCACTTTATATTCTGAAATCTATATAGGACATACACCCGTAACGAGAATGGGAAGTACACTGCCTCTAAATTTTGCCAATGTTTGGAATATTGATACTGGAGCAGCTTTCAAAGGGCCTCTTACTATACTTGATATAGACACCAAAGAATATTGGCAAAGTGATCCTGTTTATAAACTATATCCCAATGAAATAGGGCGCAATTAAAATGGAGAAATAAAAATCTCTATACGCTCCGTCACTACGTGACAGCCATCTGCCGTTTTTACCACAACAATACCATCAAAAGTAGCTGGGGTATAGTCTTGCGATGTTATTGAAATATCATAGGTTCCTTCACGCTCTCCAGCTCCAACCCAAGCCCCTAAAGAATACATGAGTTCTTCTGAATAGCTACCGTCTGTTGCTGTTACCGTAATGCCCGTGCTCACGTCTTCACCTGTAGTAGAGTCAATAACATCAATGTTCAACCCGTATACAAAAATTTCTGTGCAGCCACCGGAATCACCCCCATCATCATTATTACAGGAGATTGCAATGAAAGCTAGAAAAACATATAAGTAATGTTTCATCTTTAATTTTTTAACAAGGTACAAAAAAGAAAAACCCGTTGAAAATTACTTTCCAACGAGTTCTTTGTATGATAACGTCTCTTTAACTTACAGGTCAAATTTAATCCCCTGGGCCAAAGGCAATTCTGTAGTGTAATTAATGGTATTGGTCTGACGACGCATGTATACTTTCCATGCATCACTTCCAGACTCACGCCCTCCACCTGTTTCTTTTTCACCTCCAAAGGCACCTCCAATTTCAGCACCAGAAGTTCCAATATTTACATTGGCAATACCACAGTCACTTCCTGCATGACTAAGGAAACGTTCTGCTTCACGAAGGTTATTGGTCATAATAGCACTGGACAATCCCTGTGCCACACCATTCTGAACCTCGATTGCATTTTCAACATCTCCAGAATATTTCAATAGATACAATACAGGCGCAAAGGTTTCATGCTGAACAATTTGAAAACTATTGTTTGCTTCAGCAATAGCAGGTTTTACATAACAACCACTTTCATAGCCTTCTCCTTCTAACACTCCACCTTCTACAAGGATATTTCCACCTTCAGATACTACTTTTTCCAAAGCTTTATTGTACATGGCTACCGCATCAGTATCGATTAACGGACCTACGTGGTTGTTTTCATCTAACGGATTTCCAATACGGATCTGTGCATAAGCATCAACCAACGCCTTCTTCACTTGATCATAAATACTATCGTGAATGATTAATCTTCTTGTAGAAGTACAACGCTGTCCAGCTGTTCCTACAGCTCCAAATACAGCTCCGATAACGGTCATTTTAATATCAGCATCTGGTGTTACGATAATGGCATTGTTTCCACCCAATTCCAGTAATGACTTTCCTAAACGTTCTCCAACCGTTTTGGCTACTATCTTACCCATGCGGGTAGAGCCCGTAGCAGAAATTAATGGCACTCTTTTATCTTGGGTCATGAATTCTCCAACTCGGTAGTCTCCATTAATAAGACAAGAAATTCCTTCTGGAAGGTTATTATCTCTAAATACTTTTGCTGCAATGTTTTGACAAGCTATTCCACAAAGTGGTGCTTTCTCACTAGGTTTCCAAACACACACATCTCCACAAATCCAAGCCAAGGCAGTATTCCAAGCCCAAACTGCTACAGGAAAGTTAAATGCAGAAATAATTCCTACAATTCCAAGTGGATGGTATTGTTCATACATACGGTGACCAGGACGTTCACTGTGCATAGTTAACCCGTGTAACTGACGAGATAATCCTACCGCAAAATCACAGATATCTATCATCTCCTGAACTTCTCCCAATCCTTCTTGGTAAGATTTCCCCATTTCATAGGAAACTAATTTCCCTAAAGGTTCTTTTAATCTGCGTAATTCTTCTCCAAACTGACGAACAATTTCCCCACGCTGTGGTGCAGGCATCACTCTCCATGTTTTAAAAGCTTCTGAAGCGGTTTGGATTACTTGCTCATATTCTTCTTTGGTCGTGTTGGTTACCTTTCCTATCAATGCTCCATCTACTGGTGAGTAGGAAGCGAATTCTCCTTCTCCCGACATCCAATCGGATCCCGTAGAAGTTCCATGATTTGTTTCTTTAATTCCCAATTCTTGAAGGGCTTCTTCAATTCCGAAGGAAGTGGCTACGTTTGACATAGTTATTTGGATTTTTTAATTCGAATTTGTGGGTGCGAATGTACGGAATACAGCTTATAATTGGAAGTAAATACCTATCTTCTTAAGGTTGTAATTGTGTGACTTGCCAAACATCTTCTACCAATGTATAACAAATGCGATTATGGAATCGGCTTTCTTTTAATTCTAAAAACTCAATTCTTGACAGAAGTATTTTAAATCCTCCCCAATGCGATGGTCTGGGGATGGGGTTTTCAGCATATTCAACTAGTTTTTCAGTATATGCATTCCTCAAGGTTTTTTCATCTTGCAAGGGTTTGCTCTGCTGACTTACAGAACATATTGCCTGAGCTGATTTACTACGTGCCTTAAAATAGTCATCGGCTTCTTCATCTGAAAGTAACTTGGCCGTACCCTGTACTCGGATTTGCCTTTGTGAATGGTCCCACCAAAATGTAAGGGCTACTTTATTATTGTTCTGGATTTCCAATCCTTTCATAGCATCCAAATGGGTAGTAAAAATCAAGTGTGGTGGTTTTACTTCTTTAATAGAAACTGTCCTAGCGTTGGGAAAACCATCCAATCCTATAGTAGAAACCACACAAGATGCTGGATATTTTAAAGGAGCCTTGGCTAATTCTTCATGAAACCATGCCTCTAATGTCTGAAATGGGTCGGGGGTCTTTTTAGAAATTTCTTTTTTCATTTATTCGCCCACGAACCTTGGGTCTGTTTCCATTACGGTTCCACACTCCGAACAAGTTCTATGTGTTTCGGAATTGTAGTAGTCCTTAAAATGTGGTAAAAAATCCTTTTCTACGTCGTGGAGTTCAAAGTATACTTCGTGAAGTTTATTATTACAATTATCACAGAACCACAGCAACCCATCGGTATATCCTTTTCCAGCTCGTTTACGTTCTACTACAAGACCAATAGAGTTTTCCCCACGCACCGGGGAATGCGGTGTATTGGCAGGGTGTAGATACATATCTCCAGGCCCTAAAGGCACAACTTTTCGTTCTCCTTCATCCTGAACAATGAGTTCAATATTACCCTCTAATTGGTAAAAAAGCTCCTCGGTCTCATTATAATGATAATCCTTTCGGGCATTAGGTCCGCCAACAACCATGACAATATAATCGCCAGAGTCTACATATAGATTCTTATTACCAACAGGCGGTTTTAGTAGATCCCGATTATCCTCGATCCACTGGTTTAGGTTAAAAGGTTTGGAAATAGCCATAGCCGTATTTTTATGTTGCATAAAAATACGGCAAATGCTTTAAAAACTAAAAAACAATAACAATTACTTTCTATAGAAAAGTTGGGTAAAGTAGTATCTACCTCTTCCGTTCTTCATAATGCCAAAACCTGAATGTGTATAATTTCCTTCTAGAACGCTTTTGTGAGAAGGGCTATTGAGCCATGCAGTTACTAAATCCTCTGCATTATCATAACCGGAAGCTACATTTTCACCAACAGAAACAGCACCTCTGTTTTTTAAAGCCTTTGAACGATCGCCAAAATTGTCATGGTTGATTTGGGACATCTCAATCATATATTTGGTATGATCCACAGCATAAGCTGATGCGTATTGCTGGTCACGAGCGATCGTTGAAAGACCTATAGATGTTCTATGTTCATTGACCAATTGCAAAATTTCATTTGCTATTTCCCAATCGGTTTCTTGAGCAAGGTTAAGATCAATACTGTAGTTGGCTTCTTCAACCACTACATCTTCTTCTTTAGAGCATGAGGTAACTGTTAAAAACAATACCGTAGCTAGTAGGCTAGTTTTTAGTAGATTCATTTTACGGGGGGCATCAAATTTGGGGCTTGATGTTGATTCAAATGTAGGAAAAAAATCAATACAAAATGCATTTAAACGTAAAATACATGCATTTCATCGATATTTTGGATTAAAAATGTCAAATTTTCTTACAATAAAAAGATAGATGACCTTCGGAAAACAGGGCGTTTTACAGTATATTCGTTAATAAATCGAGAAAAATGAAAAAAATTCAAATTTTAACACTTTTAATCGGATTTTTTGTGCTTTTCAGCTGTAAAAATGTTGAAAATGACAATTCAGAGTCAGAAATTTCTCAAGATGTAGTGTTAGAAAAAATCGAAAATTTTGGAATTGTAATTCACGGAGGTGCAGGAACCATTCGAAAAAAGAACTTGAGTGACTCTTTGGAAAAAGCCTATAAAGACAAATTGGAGGAAGCCATTAGAACAGGTCATGAAATACTTAAAAATGGTGGCGATGCTATGGATGCCGTAACTGCTTCCATTAATATCATGGAAGATTCCCCATTGTTCAATGCTGGAAAAGGTGCCGTTTTTACCCATGAGGGAAACAATGAGTTAGATGCATCTGTTATGGATGGAAAGACATTGAATGCTGGAGCTGTTGCGGGTGTAACCCAAATAAAAAACCCCATTAACCTTGCAGTAGAGGTAATGGATAATAGCGACCATGTTTTGTTAGCTGGGGATGGTGCCGAGACATTTGCAACATCCAGAGGAATAGAATTAGTAGATCCTTCCTATTTCTACACCGAAAGAAGGTATCGCTCGCTGCAACGCGCCATTAAAAAAGAGAAGGTAACCTTAGATCATGATGAAAAAGTTTCATTTGCTGATCCCTTTATTAAAGATTCAAAATATGGAACCGTAGGTTGTGTGGCTCTTGACAAAAATGGAAACCTTGCTGCTGGAACCTCAACCGGAGGGATGACCAACAAGCGATGGAACCGAATTGGTGATTCTCCTATTATAGGAGCAGGCACCTATGCCAATAACGCAACCTGTGCTGTATCTTCTACGGGTTGGGGAGAATATTTCATTAGAGCTATGGTGGCTCATGATATATCAGCCTTAATGGAGTACAAAGGGATTTCTGTAGAAGAAGCCACTGAGGAAGTAATCCAGAACAAATTAACCAAGCTTGGTGGCACTGGTGGTGTTATCGCTATAGACTCGCAAGGTAATGTGAGTATGGAGTTCAACACAAAAGGGATGTATCGTGCCCACATGGATGCTAACGACAACTTGGTCATAGGAATTTACGGAGACAAATAGAAGGAGAAAAGCCTTCCTTCAAACTTATACCGACCAAAGGTTTTTTTATTTTTTTCAGGAGAAATTAGTGAGTAGTTGTTTTAATAACACAAACTCACTAATTCATTTCCGTGAAGATAACCTACACCCTCTTTTTTATCAGCTTCTTTGTTGCAAAGGGCTTATCGCAGGATTTAAATTCGAACGTTAATCATCGTTACGGATTTAATCTAGACTATAAGTTCAACAAATTCAATAAAAAAATTAAGCTACAAACAGGGTTTATTAGCGCCTTCAACAGCAGAAGTTATGATCCGTTTTTCTATCAATTCAAATTAGGACTCGACTATAGATTCAACAAACGGTTTTCTGGAAAAGTTTTCTACAAGCCCATCTTGTTAAAAGGAAATACGAAAGACTCCTGGCATGATCGATTTGGGACAAGTGCAAGTTATCGAAGTAAACTTTTTGGTCTTCCACTTAAGAACACAATCACGGCCGAAGGATTTTTCCCAAAGTTCAACAAATATCAATTCAGGTTTGTGTATTCCATTAGGTTGAACTTTAAAAACAACTTTTTACCACTTAGGGCCACACCTTATATAAGCTATCAACTGTATTATTATTTGAATGGAAACTCCTTGGATTATTATGACGACTCTGGGGAAACCCTGCTGGCATCAAACCCTCCTAACGGACTTCATAGATATAGAATTGGTGCTGGTGTGAGGTTTCGAGCCAAAAAGAGGCTCTATGTGACCCTATATTACGTTTGGCAAGAAGAATTCAACACCACCTTTCAAGACTATCGACAACTTAACATCTTAAATAAAAATCAGACCTCAATCCGCTATCCCTTTAATGATTATCAGGTACTCGGGGTAAGCGTAAGCTATACATTATCATCTAAATAAACTGACTATGGAATTAAAAAAGACCATTATTTGCAACCGCATTGTTAATTATAAAATTGACAATACCATAAATAGATCTTATCTCCCTAAAGCGGGAGACGTTGCTGTTTTTAAAGTAAAAGAAATAGGCAAGCACAATTCGGTACAAGGCGTAAACGGTAATAACTGTTATCTGTTCCTTGGAGATTACATCATGGCAGCATTCGGAAATCGATACGCTACCGATCAGTTTGAGGGTTACGTTCCCGACCAATATCATGATGAATACCATATCCTTGGTAAAGGGGGGGCTATAGGAATTCTTGCATCCATGCACCAAAAATTAGAGGACGTAGGAACCACCAATCTCGAATTGATTGGTTATGCAACAGACGAAAAAAACAAGGTAATAAACACTAAATATTATAACTCATCTGCCCACAAATTTACCCGAGCTCCAAAAGACCCTAAAATCATCCTTTCTTTAGGGTCGTCTATGGACAGTGGCAAAACCACTTCCGCCGCTTTTTTATGTAGAGGATTGAATGCCGCAGGGAAAAAAGTAGCCTACATAAAATTAACGGGCACCGTATACACCAAAGATCGTCACTTTGCTAGGGATTGTGGTGCACACCTTTCCATCGATTTTTCAACCTATGGTTTTCCTTCCACTTATTTGTGCAGCATGCAGGAATTATTGGATCTGTACGAAACGCTTATGATCCATGCTCAACAAATAGACCCAGATTATGTAATCATTGAAATTGCAGATGGATTGATACAACGGGAAACTGCCATGTTGTTGGATCATTCTGGTTTTATGAACCAAATAGATCAGGTAATCTTCTCGGCGGCAGACAGCCTTGGAATTTTATCAGGTGTGCAAATCCTGGAAAATTTGGGTATTCAAGCTTTTGCCGTTAGTGGTTTATTTACAACTAGCCCTTTATTGGTAAAAGAGGTGGAAAGCACTATAAAAATCCCCGTACTGGATTTGGAAAAATTAGCTTCTCCAAATGTATTGGGTTTGTTAGAACAGCCCATGGAAAAGGCTATATAAAGTGATCTTATGGGCAGGAATGATATCATAAAGTCTTTTGTTTACCAAAACAAATCACGAGTTCTTCTAACGGTCATTATAGGGATGGTAGCCAATATATTTGTGGTACTAATCCCCGTGAGTCTTGGAAAGTTCTTCGATCTTCTATTCGATTTCCAATCGCATAGAGCCGCATTACTCGACCTTCTTCCCTTCAGTTTTTGGGATACAGTTCCAGACTATTTGTGGTTCTTATTTGCCATGATCCTAATAAGGCTCGTGCTACAGTTTTTTCAGCGATACCAAACTGCCATTTTGGGAGAACTATTTGTGAAGGGACTTAGAGAGCGATTGTTTCAACAACAATTAAAAATTGAGTCCATAGTATACGACAACCGTGGTGCCGGCAGATATTTATTGCGGCATAGTGGGGATCTTAAAACCGTCCGGAATTATCTCACCAAGGGGATCGTTGGATTCTTAACCGACCTTATCTTAATCTTCATTGCACTCCTCTTTTTATGGTGGCTTAACAAGACCATATTCATTATTGTTTTTTTGGGTTTTGGGGCTACTTCCCTTTCTATATTTTTACTGAATAAGATTCTCTTCAAGGTCTCGGTAGAAAGACGAAATACAAGATCGGGGCTGCTTTCATTTGTAAGCAGACAGCTTAACGGGGTTAATGCAATCAAGGCTTTTAACAAAGACAGTACAGAAATTGGAAAATACAACAAACGCTCTGCTCATTTGTACGATACCAGTAAATCGTTTCAGGGAATTTACAATTTCATTTTAGCAGCTATTCCAGCTATGTTGTATTTAGTCCTACTTTCGGTTTTATATACTGTATACCTGCAAAAAACAAACCAGAATCTTTCTATTGATCAAGGTGAAATCATTGGTTTTTTGCTTCTATTTATTACCATTCTTCCTATTTTCAGGAGAGTGATACGGGTTTCTTCTGTATGGGAATTGGGCAATATTTCTTTCAAAAAACTCATCAATGTTTTTGAATTGCCTGTTGAAAAACCTGACGGCGAATTACCTGCTTATCTTTTTGAAAACGGAGAAATTGTTTTTAAAAAAGTGTCATTTCGGTTTAATAGTGATGGGTTTTTATTTTCGAACCTTGACTTTAAAATCATTCCGAAAAAAACTAACCAAATTAAGATTGGGAATGGAGCGGGGAAATCGACCCTTCTCAAACTAATGGCTGGTATCTATAAACCCACCCTAGGGGAAATCCTTTTCGATAAACAACCTATGGGGAAATTGGATGTGAAGTCGCTCCGTAAAAAGGTAACATTCGTTTCGGACGAACTCGATATTATTGGCCGAACAGTATTTGAAGTAGTTTCCTATAGTCGGAAAAATTCAAAAAAATCGAAAACCCAAGAGATCCTAGAGCAATTACAAAAAGATGTTCCAGACCATTTAAAGTTGAATGCAACCCATAAAGTAGTTGAGGGTGGCAAAAACCTTTCAAAATCGCAAATTAAACTACTTCACTATACTCGAGCTATACTGTCTAACAAACCCATCATGATTATTGATGAGCCCATTCGGAACTTAGAGAAAAACACCAAAAAAAATATTCTGGAATGGTTGGCTTCCCAAAAAGAAGAAAAGACCCTTGTCCTGTTATGCAAAACATGGAAGGAACCTTCTATCAAAATTGAAAACAAAATTACTATCCCCCAACAAACATAATACGCTATGATCAAGCTTTCAAACCATAAAATCACACTCCTTATTATGCTATGCCTTATAGCACTTTACGCTTGTGAAAAAGATGAAGTGATCATTCCTGGGTTACAACCTACATACACGATTGAAGAAATTACAATTGAAGGCAGTCCTGTTTTCAGAATCACAGGGACTATTAACGAATCCATAACTTTAACTACCGACAAAGCGTATCTTTTGTCAGGTTTGATATTTGTAGAAGACACCTTATCCATTGAAGCCGGTACAACAATTTATGCCGAAACAAACAATCTTTCTGCGCTTATTATCGCCAGAAAAGCAAAATTACTTGCGCAAGGCAACGCAAATAACCCAATTATCTTTACTTCCGTTGCAAAATTAACGGGAACTCCTGCAACGGGAGATTGGGCAGGATTACATATAAATGGGCAAGCGTCTTTAAACACAAGAAGTACGGCCTTGACAGAAATTATTGGCAAATACGGACGAACCGATGTACAGGCCAATGACGGGGATAATTCAGGAAGTTTAAAATACACACGGGTAGAATATGCTGGAAAAGCATTGGGGGGGTCTACAGGAGCCATTAATTTTAATGGTGTTGGCAGTAATACCGAACTTGATTATCTTCAAGCGTACCAATCATTAGGAAGTGGAATACGCTTTCGAGGCGGTGCTGCACGACTTAGACATGCCGTTTCTACACAAACTTCAGGTAGAGCTTACCGATGGGATGCAGGCTGGCATGGCTTGGGGCAGTATTGGGTAGCACATTATCCCCAAACCACCAACGATACCCTCACTGGGATTGAAGGACGTAGTGGTTCCATAGAAAATCTTCCTATTTCCAATCCTGTGCTTTCCAATATTACTATCGTGGGCTTGGGAAACATCAGTGCTGCGCCTCAGGTTCGTGGTATCCGCCTACGGGATTCAACACAAGGAAAAATCTACAATTCCCTTATCACAAATTGTAGGCGTGCCGTGAGAGCAGATTATTCGGCCACTTTTATCAATAACCAACAATTGGTCTTTGCCAATAACAACTTGTTTGATAACAATCCCAATTATTATGATGGCAGTACAAGCAATGCAAGTCTGTTTTCCAACCCCATATTCAACAACACAGAAAATCCCGTCACCCTAAATGGTTATGTAGGTGTAGATCCAGGAGGTGTGTTTTCTGTAGAAAATCTTGAACCGTGGTTTGAATCTGTTACTTATAAAGGCGCCGTTTCTTCTTCCAATAATTGGGCAATATCTTGGGTTTTGGAGTAAAATCACCCTACAAATAATTAGGTTCTTTGTATTTTTATAGAACCAAAACACAGGATATGTTTGAACCTTATTATGCCGTCATTTTCACCAATGAACAAACCCTCGACACCGAAGGTTATGCAGAAATGGCCGAAACCATGGAACAATTGGCACAGCAACAACCCGGTTATTTAGGAATAGACCATGCGCGAGATGGAGTTGCCATCACCATTAGTTATTGGAAAACCCTTGAAGACATTGCTCAATGGAAACAAAACCTCGATCATTTACAGGCCCAAAAAATGGGTCGGGAACGCTGGTATCAATGGTATAAAACCCGTATCTGTAAAGTAGAACGGGAATATGAATTCAATAAGGCATCAAACTAAACGCAACCCATTTTAGAATTATTAATCTATTTAAAACACACTTTTAAAAAGCAGAAACTATAGCGTAAGATTACTTTTAACTAACATCCATTTTCAATGAATTTAAAAAGTTCTCCTACCATTGTATTTATAACTGCTACAATTATTACCCTTCTATTTTACAAACAAGGTATTGGCTTCAATCTATTTCTTTTTGATGTGCTGCTCTTTGTATCCTTACTTTATACCAAGCACCTCAACTTAAAAAACAATATGCAGCTCATTACTGCATTGGGTTATATAGTCACTTCTATATGTACGGTAGTCTCATATAGTGTTTATGGGTACGTCATACACTTTTTAGCACTTTTTCTCTTAATTGGAACTCTTAATTTTGAGAAAGCACGTTCTATGGTCTCTATCTCAGGAAGTGCTTTTTACAGCTTAATCACTGCACCTATAAAGTTCTTGAGAACTATTTTTAACACAGGAATTAAAGATAAAAAACTGGGGAGCATCATATGGAGAAGTAGGATTTTCATTGCCCCTATTTTTATCATAACTATATTCATAGGAATTTATAGTTTCTCTAATGCAAAATTTGGGTCAATCATTGGTGATGTAGGAAGTTGGATTCAAAAAGGCTTTGATTTCATGTTCACATCCATAAATTTTGGATTGGTTTTTACGTTCCTCTTTTCACTTTTCTTGGGAGCGTTCTTATGGATTAGAACAAGAAACAAATCTTTAGAGCAACAAGACATAAATGCTTCAGATACTCTTGTTAGAACACGCAAAAGAGTAAGGCGTTACTTTAAATTGACGGCCTTAACCAATGAGTATAAAGCGGGTGTGTTCTTGCTCATTGTACTCAATCTATTGTTATTAATGCTCAATAGTTTAGATATTTATTGGGTTTGGTTTAATTTTGAATGGAACGGATTCACTCTTAAGGAATTTGTACATGAAGGGACTTATTTTTTAATTCTATCTATTCTTATTTCGATCGCTATTGTCCTTTACTTTTTTAGAGGGAATCTGAACTTCTACAAAAAGAACAAGCTTCTCACCTATTTAAGTTATGCTTGGTTAATTCAAAATGCCATTCTAACCATCTCTGTAGGAATACGGAACTATCAATATATAGAGCACTTTGCTCTTGCATATAAGCGAATTGGAGTGTTGTTTTTTTTAATACTAACCGTGTTCGGTCTATATACTGTCTATAATAAAATACGACACAAGAAATCGGCTTTTTATTTATTCAAAATAAACACGTTAGCCATATATGTGGTTTTAGTAATTTCTTCACTTGCCAACTGGGATCGTATCATTGCACGGTACAATTTTACGAACGCAAACCAATCGTATATACATTTAGATTACTTAGCAAATCTATCAGATAAATCATTGCCCATTCTGGATCTTTCAAAAACCCAATTACAAGAGATTGAACAATTTCAAAAATCGAAATTTCGTAATGAGCAAAACAAATTAACCTATGCTTCCTATTATCGGGTCATCCAAGATAGAAAAGACAACTTTAAAGAAAAGTGGGAGGCTAAAAACTGGTTGTCTTGGAATTTTGCTGAATATCGTGCCTATCAGGAACTATTCAACCGTTAGGTATTGTTAAATAACTCACAAATCATATCTCCTTGTATACCAAACAATAAAAAGGCTACGTTAACCTGACAATTTCCCTCCTTATTTTATGTAATAGGAATTCCATTTCCTGTTTATAACCCATCGCGAAAATCCCTCCTTCGCAATGAGATTTATTGTATTTTTAATAACGGGCCGTACTTCAAGAATTTCTTGTGAAGCCTTCTTAAACCATCAATTATGAAGCAGTTATTTCGTTTTTTTGCCTTTTTCGCTTTGGTATTTTTCTATGCTTGTGGGGACAAAACCAAACCAACCGAAACCGATAATCTTTTTAAATTTAAAGATTATGTCGTATCCAATACCTATAGAAACCAAAGCATTGGTGATGCTATACGAATTCAGTTGGCACAACCATTAGATCAGTTTGAACTAGATACAGAGCTGCCTTCAGAGTATGTTAAAATAAGTCCCAGCATTCAAGGAAAATTAATGATTGAAAATGGGAGAACCCTCATTTTTCAACCTGAGGAATACCTAAAACCTGACACCGAATACTCGGTTTCGGTATTGCTTCATAAACTCTACGAAAACCTTCCCAAAGAATTCAGGACCTATACCTTCGCTTTTAAGACCATCACTCCCAATTTTACTTTAGACCTGGGAGATTTGCAATCCTATTCCAAAGAATGGCAATACGTTACGGGCCACATCCAAACCAGTGATCTGGTAACTCTGGAAAATGCCAAAAAGCTCTTGGAGGTAACCCAAAGCAAGAAAAAATTGTCGCTGAAATGGGCACAGGAAGATGGATATGCAAAATTCTTCAACTTCACTATAGACAGTATACAACGCAGTATAGAAGATTCTGAAATAGCAATTGCCTGGAATGGAAAATCCATAAAAAGTGACTTCAATGGGAATAATACTTTTGCCATTCCTGGGCAGAACAATTTTACAGTTGTAAACCTTAAGAGTGTGATGGGTCCCAATGCTACTCTGTCCATCAATTTTTCCGATCCCCTTCAGGAAAGTCAGGATTTTGCAGGTTTGGTCCTAGTAGAAAAAGCAGAAAGCCTTCGTTTCGAGGTAGAGGGTAATACCCTTCACATCTATCCATCCAATCAAATACTAGGCAATTCACGAGTGACAGTTTTCAATGGCATTAAGAACACGGATAATTTTGGGTTAAAAAAAGAATTTTCAGAACTGGTTTCCTTCGAACAGTTGAAACCTGAATTACAATTGATTTCAAAAGGGGCAATTCTTCCCAATGCTGAAAGTACGCCTATCTATTTTAAAGCCGTAAACCTCTCTAAAGTAGATGTTAGAATTGTAAAAGTGTTCGAGAACAACATGCTGCAGTTTTTACAAGCTAGCAACCTCAACAATTCCAGTATCTATAATATGAAACCGGTGGGGCGACGCATAGCTAAAAAAACCATTGATTTGGAAGACAAAAGCATTGGTAATGATGGTTTATGGAAGGCATATGGGATTAACCTTTCTGACTACTTCGTGGCAGACCCTGGAGCATTGTATAGAGTAGAACTAAGTTTCAAAAAAGAATACGTCACCTATAATTGTGGTGAGACGGTAACAGAAACCGATACTCATGATGAGTATGAAGAATATTATTACGAAGAAGACTATGCGTCCAATACCCCCAGTGATGTAGACGAAGACGCAGAGGAAGAACGCTATTGGGATAATGAAATCTATAATTATCGCCGTTATGCCTACAATTGGAGACAACGTGATAACCCATGCCACCCAGCTTATTATAACGAAGATCGCGTAATAAGCACCAATGTATTGGCAAGCGATTTGGGAATGATTGTAAAAAAAGGCAACAACAAGTCTTATCATTTTGCTGTGACCAACCTTCTAACTACACAACCTCAACCCAATACTCAAATAAAACTATACAATTACCAACAACAGCTTTTAGGAACCGTGTCTACAGACAATGAAGGATTGGCTTTGTTTGATAGCGAAAAGAATTTGGCTTTTGCAGTAGCACAAAAGGGAAGTAATTATGCCTATGCAAAATTGGAAGATGGTAACGCACTTTCGTTGAGTAAGTTTGATGTGTCTGGAAAAACCCTTCAAAAAGGGATCAAAGGATTTCTTTATACAGAACGCGGAGTAAATCGTCCTGGAGATAGTATTCACCTTTCTTTTGTGTTGAATGACAATGCAAATCCACTACCCAAAAACCATCCTGTTACGTTAGAAGTTACAGATGCTCGTGGTAAATTGGTACAGCGGACTGTTCAGAATCAAGGGGGTGAAAATGGATTTTACTACTTTCCTATAGTTACTAATGCTGAAGATCCTACAGGAAACTGGAACGCTACTGTAAAAGTAGGCGGAGCTAGTTTCAGGAAAGGGCTAAAAGTAGCTACTATCAAGCCGAATCGATTAAAAATGATCATCGATTTTGAAGATGCTATTTTAGATGCAAGTAAAGAAGTTATAGGAACCGCAAGTGCACAGTGGTTGCACGGTGCTCCTGCTAGAAACCTTAAAATTGAAATGGAAGCAACCTTACGATCACAAGGTTCGGCTTTCAAACAATACGATCGTTATCAGTTTAATGATCCCATTAGAAGTTTTGATGAAGTAGAACTTCCCATAATCACTACTACATTGTCAGATGAGGGTTCTACTTCTTTCCAAAAAAAATTCAACATCAGTAACAAGGCCCCAGGGATGCTACAAGCCACTTTCTTGACCAAAGTCTACGAAGGCGGGGGTGATTTTTCCCTCGATGTATTTACCAAAAGTTTGGCTCCTTATTCCCACTTTGTAGGATTACGTTCGCCAGAACCCAAGCGTTATGGTTCCTTTTATACAGATGAAGACAATGAATTTGATATTGTAACTGTAGACGCTCAAGGAACCCCTGTGGGAGGAAGAGCTCTGGATGTAGAAGTTTTTAAAATTGAGTGGCGATGGTGGTGGAGTCGTGGATATGACAATCTTTCACGATATGAAAATGCGAAAGTACACCGTCCTGTTCAGAACTTTACGGTAACCAGTAACAACTCAGGTAAAGCAACTTTCAATGTGAAAATTCCTGACCAGGAAAGAGGTCGCTACCTTATTCGCGTAAAAGATAAAGTCTCTGGGCATGCTACAGGACAAGTTGCCTATTTTTATAGAAACTGGTGGAAGCGCCCTGGTGATAGCGACCCTGAAAGTTCCAAGATGCTGGTATTCTCTGCAGATAAAGAAAGTTATCAAGTAGGTGACCAAGCCAAGGTAACCTTCCCTTCAGGAAGTGAAGGTCGTGCTTTGGTAAGTATAGAGAACGGTACCGAGGTGCTTTCTACCCAATGGGTCAACACAAAAAAGGGAGAAACAGAAGTTCGGCTTCCCATCACCAAAGAAATGGCTCCCAATGTCTTTATTAATATTTCCTTATTACAACCTCATGAACAAACCAAAAATGACCTTCCCATCAGACTTTATGGGGTAGTTCCTGTAGAAGTAAAAGATCCCAACACCTTATTGGAGCCTGAATTGGAAATGCCCGATGTCCTTAAGCCCGAAGAAACATTCACCGTACGGGTTTCAGAAAAAAACAACAAAGCCATGACGTATACCTTGGCGGTAGTAGATGAAGGTTTGTTAGATCTTACTCGTTTCCCAACCCCTAGAATACACGATGCGTTTTACACCCGTGAAGCTTTGGGGGTAAAAACATTCGATGTTTTTGATGATGTTATCGGGGCTTATTCCGGAAGTGTAAACAATATCTATGCTGTAGGAGGAGGAGATGACGCTGCAGGAGCCAAAAATCGAAAAGCAGATCGCTTTAAGCCTGTGGTTCGCTATATAGGTCCCTTCCAGCTCAAAGCTGGAGACAAAGCCGAACACACCTTAACCATGCCAAACTATATAGGATCTGTACGCACAATGGTGGTTGCAGGAGATAATGATGAAGGCGCTTATGGAAAAATAGATAAAACGACTCCCGTTAGAAAACCACTGATGGTGTTGGCTTCATTACCACGAAAATTATCTCCGGGTGAAAAAATAACCTTGCCTATCACCGTATTTGCTATGGAGAAAAAGGTAAAAAATGCCCAAGTTTCTGTAAAAGTTGGTGATGCATTAAAGCCGTTGGGAACTACTTCAAAGCAAATTACTTTTAACGAACCTGGTGAGCAGATTGTCAATTTCGAGTTTGAGGTGCTTCCTGCTACTCAATTCCAAACCATTGAAGTTATTGCTAGTGGAAATGGCGAAAAAGCAAGTTACCAAGTAGAGATAGATGTGGAAAACCCAAATCCTATTTCACACCGAACTACACAACAGCAACTCAATGCTAACGCATCAGAGACCATCTCTTTTGAAACCTTTGGAGTTTCTGGTTCCAACGGAGCTTCTATTGAATTTTCCACCCTTCCTCCTATGGATTTTGACAAACGGATGGAATACCTCATTCATTATCCACATGGATGCATTGAGCAAACCACCTCAGGGGCATTCCCACAATTGTATCTGGATCAGGTTTTCGATGTTACTTCAAACAAAAAGAGTCAAATTAAAAACAATATGGAGGCAGCTATTAAGCGCTTAGCAAACTTCCAGATTTCCAGTGGTGGGCTTTCCTATTGGCCGGGAGAACGAGATGCAGATCATTGGGGTACCAATTATGCAGGACATTTTATGATTGAAGCCAAGCAAAAGGGTTATGTACTTCCTATTACCTTTTTGAGTAATTGGATGCGGTTTCAAAAAGATGCAGCCAGACAATGGCGTAGTTCAGGTACTTCCTATAATTCCAGTCATACCCAAGCATATCGTCTGTATACATTGGCGTTGGCAGGTCAACCCGAATTGGCTGCGATGAATCGCCTTCGGGAATCCAAACGATTGACCAACGCCGCCAAATGGCGATTGGCTGCTGCTTATGCACTAGCCGGTAAGAAAAAGGTAGCAGAAGAGATTGTCCAATCTGCAAACATTCAATTTTCCAGAAATGATTCCAATTACCGTACCTACGGATCTCCTTTCCGTAACAAGGCCATGGCCCTAGAAACCCTAGTGCTGTTAGGAGATGCCAAACAAAGGGATATGTCTGTTTCTTTGGCCAAAGAATTGGCTTCAGATCGTTGGTACAGCACCCAAGAAACAGCATATGCGCTCTTATCTATGGCAAAGATGATTCAGAAAAATGGTGGAAAAGCACTGGAAGTATCCATTTCACAAAATGGAAAAATCACTGCCGTCCAGACTGATCGTGTTATTGCGCAAAGGGACTTATCCATTACCATGGGCACTAATGAAGTTACCGTAACCAATAAAAAAGGAAATGTGGTGTATGTCACAATTACCCAAAGAGGAAAATTGCCCTTGGGTGATGAGTTGGCAGAACGAAAGAATTTAGTGATTGGTTCCTCATATTTGGACAAAGAAGGGAATACGCTAAACATACAACAGCTTAGGCAAGGAACCGAAATTGTAGCCAAGGTGGTCGTGACCAATAGTTCTAACGATTATGTAGATAATATTGCACTTACCAAAATCTTTCCAAGTGGTTGGGAAATTGTGAACACTAGCTTTACTGAATTAGGAGGTGGTGCTACTGGGTCTGCAAGGTATACAGATATTAGGGACGAGCGTGTGAACTTTTATTTCGATCTACCAGCCAAAAAATCGAAGACCTTTCATGTAAAATTAAATGCTTCCTATCTAGGTACCTATTATTTACCCGGTACCCAAGTAGAAGCCATGTACGATAATAATTTTTATGCCCGAAACCAAGGAATTTGGGTGACTGTAGAGAAGTAAATGGACCCACTTAGAAAATACATAGCATTGAAAACAAAACGCCATAAGGTTAAGCTGAGCTTCTTGGCAATATTGTTTGTGGTATGGCTCTTTTGTTTGCCGCATCCCTTGTTCAAGAACCCTACTTCTACAGTTATAGAAAGTAAACAAGGGGCTATGCTTGGAGCTAGAATTGCAGACGATGGTCAATGGCGTTTTCCTGCTATAGACAGTGTCCCCTATCGCTTTGAACAAAGTATCCTTTTGTTTGAAGATGAATATTTTTACAAGCACCCCGGATTCAATCCTGTTTCTATGGGGAAAGCTTTATGGCAGAACCTCACCACTGATAAACGAAGGGGAGGAAGTACCCTTACCCAACAGGTCATTCGCTTGGCTCGTAAAAACCAACAAAGGAGCTATTTTGAAAAAGTTATTGAACTCTTTATGGCCACTCGTCTTGAAGCTGGGTATTCTAAGGAGGAAATCCTCAATTTCTATGCATCCTATGCTCCTTTTGGTGGAAATGTTGTGGGTTTGGAAACTGCTTCCTGGCGTTACTTCGGAATTCCTGCCAATGAATTGAGTTGGGGACAGAGTGCATCTTTGGCAGTTTTACCCAATGCGCCTTCTTTAATATTTCCAGGAAAGAATGAAGAATTACTTCGCGCCAAAAGGGATCGCCTGCTATTAAAACTCCATGAAAAGGGAATCATAGATGCCATTACCTATGAATTGGCTTTGGATGAAAATCTACCCGGTAAGCCATTACCTTTACCACAGTGGGCTTCACATCTTTCGGAAAAAGTAAAACAACAACATCCGGGAAAACGTATCGCTACTACAGTTGATATACACCTACAACAAAAGGTAAATAGAATTAGTGCAGAACACCATTATTTACTCAAACAGAATGAAATCCACAATCTTGCGGTTCTCATTCTGGATGTGAGTACCCGCAAAGTACTTGCCTATGTTGGTAACTCCCCTACCACTAAAGAAAACAACAATTATGTGAACATCATAGACCGTCCACGAAGTACTGGAAGTATCTTAAAGCCTTTTCTTTATGCTGCAGCACTGGAAGGAGGCGATATTTTACCAAAAACATTATTGACAGATGTGCCCACTACAATTAACGGATACAGCCCAAAAAACTTTAATGGAGAATTTGATGGGGCAGTTCCAGCCAATGAAGCTTTGTCCCGATCTCTAAATATCCCTGCGGTGAGAAGCCTTCAACATTATGGGTTGGAGCGCTTTTACCAACGACTTCAGGAAATGAACTTTCAACACATCTATAAACCCGCACATCATTACGGGTTGTCATTGATTCTGGGTGGTGCTGAGAGTTCCCTCTGGGAGGTTACCCAAGCCTATGCAGGTATGGCTGCAAGTCTCAATTATTTCAATAATTCGTCCAGTGAATACCGTGAGTTCGAATTCAATAAACCCACATTCATTCAGGAAGAATCTGTTTCCTTCGGCGACATCCAAATGCAGCCTGCCGTTTTTGATGCAGGAAGTATATACAAAACCTTCGAGGCTCTTCAGAACGTACATAGGCCCGAAGGAGAAGAAAACTGGCAGCATTTTACAAATTCTCAATCCATTGCCTGGAAAACGGGTACCAGTTTTGGGTTTAAAGATGCCTGGGCCGTTGGTGTTACTCCAAAATATGCTGTTGGGGTTTGGGTGGGAAATGCTGACGGAGAAGGACGACCCGGACTTACAGGAATTCAAGCAGCAGCCCCCTTGCTGTTCGACGTATTTGATGTTCTCCCAAAAAGTGAAGCTTTTGCCATGCCTTATGACGCTTTAATTGAGGTAGATGTTTGCCAAAAAAGTGGTCATTTAGCAGGTGTGTTTTGTGATAAAACAAATTCAGACTTCATTCCTGAAAAAGGAATACGTACCAAACCCTGTCCGTATCACAAACAGATCTTTGTAGATGCCTCTGAAACGTATCAGGTAAATTCTTCTTGTTATGAACTTTCGGAAATGAAACAACAACAATGGTTTAGTCTAAATCCAATTCAGGAATATTATTATACACAATCCCACCCCGAATACCGTACATTGCCTCCATTTAAAATGGAATGTCTCAGGGATGGAGAAGAAGTCATGGAGTTTATCTTTCCAAAACCCAACGAAACCGTTTTACTTGCTAAAGATTTCGATAACCAAGTGAATGAAGTTATCTTTCAGTTGGCACACCGATCACCTGAAACCCAAGTCTATTGGTATTTGGGTGACACTTTTCTAGGAACCACCCAAACCTTCCACGAATTGGCGTTGACACCTTTGCCTGGGGAATATATCCTTACTGCTGTGGATGCTGAGGGTAACGAGGTTCGGCAGCGAATTATAATAGCTTCTGCTTCCTAATTCTATCCCATTATGTTCTTTTGAAGATAGTCTAATGTTGCTTGTTTCCCAGAATTGAACAGTTTTGTTTTTTGTTCATCATTAATACTGAAGTTTGTAGCTGAGATTCCAAAATCATTGATTAGAATACTCTCCGCCATTTCTTCTTCGCTGGCTTCAAAATCGATTTCCTGTGCTTTTAGTAAAGTTTGAAACAGAGATCCTACATATTCCAACAAATTATCATGTTCCAAATCCGAACCTCCTAAATCATGCTTGTCATGCAAGAAAAAGCCCAAGGTTGTTTCTAACTCAAAGGCATTGATGGGATAATTGTACAATACTCCTCCATCTACATAAATATGATTGTTTGGAATGTTCTCGGGAAATTTCCATGCCGCAAAAAACAAGGGAATGGACATGGATGCCCTTACACTTTCGGCTACAGTTACATCAGGAGTTTCATCCGCAGAGAACTCTTGAATCAATTGTGTATTCAGATTGGTGGAATACACTTTCAATTCCTTGAATCCCTGTGCTTTCATCTCACCATAGGTAATATCTTTACTTGCCTTTTCAGCAACAATACCCTGTATCCAAGAGAGCAAGAAGTCCCCTTTGTACAATCCGTATTCGGTTGCCACGCGTAAGGGGTTCCAATGGTCTTCAAAATCCTTAAAGTCGGTGTCATTTACCACTTTTTTGATCTCTGCAGAAGTATAGCCCAAGGCAACCATCAAGGCAACTACAGAACCGGCAGAAGTTCCGGCAGATCGTTTAACTTTTTGAAGTATCTTTTGTTCTTCCAAGGCTTCAATGGCTCCTGCGTAAGCCATTCCTAATACACCGCCTCCTTTAAATACTAAGCTTTCTATGGTTTTCATGGTTTGTGATTAGAGGGTGGTTAAGTAATTGATCACAGAAATTGAAGGGAAGAAAAAATATTCTCCTCCACGGATAGTTACAAAGCGTTTCCAATGATCTATAAACTGGTTTACAGGTTCTGCCTGGATCGTAAATCCGCTTTGACTTGCTGCTGGGTTTAATTCATCTGGCACTCCAATAATAACATCTATATCGTTGTGTAAATGCCGCATTTGATTGTTGTTGGCCCAGGCGTGTTGTATGAACTCATATTGAAGTTCGATATTGGCATTAAAACAAATGAAATGTAGGCCTATTTCACCTTTATCGGTTCCATTTTCAGGAGGTAATTCGTACGTTCTTCCCCTTCTAATGATTCTATGTCTACGAGTAACCTTTAAAGACTGTTTCTTGTCGTACCATCTAAAGGCGTCTCTAGGATTATTTCGGCGTAAGTGCGAACCATAAGGACATCGAAGTCCTTCAGGATCCTTATCGGCATAACCAAAATCATCATTTTCTAGATCGCCTCCCGGATCTTTATCTGGAAAATTAACTAAGGAAGCTCCACTAGGCCATCGCCCCACACATTTAGCTGCCAATTTAATTTTTGCTTCTTCATTGGATGTCCCATCTAAATTTTTAGAGTTTTGTTCCATATAATCCCAAAACTCTTCTACATGCTGCTGCATTTGCCGAAACACCATAAAGGTTCCGTTGTGCCCTAAATCCTTTTTCCCAGATCCAGCAGCATCCTCTTTAAGCAAGGAAGTATTTCCTTCTTCCTTTTTCAATAAGGGGGTATATGGATATTGATTGTGTTCGTTTTTATATCCCATGAGGAACTCGCCCGTTTCAATAATATCATTCTCAGGACCAGATCTGCCAGACCCCTTTATAACGGGTTGTGAGATACCATCATGAAATCCAAAGGCTTCTTTGTTATCTGGGCGTAGGTATCCATGCATTTCTTTTATAATAGACAGTCCTCCATTTTTTTGAACCCGATCCTTCTCCTCCGTAAGAAAAGAAGCAATGCTTTCCTTATCCTTAGCATGAAAAATAACCAAGATATCAAACCCCTTTTCATTAGCTCCCCATCTCCAATTTTTGGGATCATTTTCTCCATAGTCTCCCAAAATCCTACTGCGATCTACCGTTGACATGCCTTCTCTAAATGGAACCGGAAAACCTTCTACATTTTCTTTACTCATTCCCAAGGCTGCTAACCCTTCTACGGTAAATGCCAAATGAATGGTTTTTTCTGAATGATCGGAAATGTCAGCAGAATCTATCAAGGGAATTACTTCCTTCATCCATTCCTTGGATTTGGTAGCATCTTCCACTTTCAGTAAATAGTAAGCGGTTTCGTATAATTTACCATAACCTCGGGTTATCATTCCCTGTATGTCTTTTAAGTCTATTGTTTTTGGGTTATCTATAATAGCCATGATTTGAAGTCTTTAAATTCTACGAAGCATTTGTTTGATTTGTGTTTCGGACAGTTCCCCCGAATTGAACAACTCGGTTCTCAATTTGGAACGATCTACGATTTGTTGCAGTCCATACCAAGGATAAGCCGAATACCAAATTTGAGAAGGCACTTGGGTCAATCGACCCCATCCCATAAATTCAGCGATTCTATATGAGCCTCTTCCAACCATAAAAAAGGTTCTAGGATATCCCTTAGCTGCTCCATAAATGGTGTTGAGACCCCAACCATTATTATCTACAAAGTCTCCGAGGTATTCATCAAAACTACCATCAAAATTACTGAAGAACACAAACCGTTTTCCTCCATCTATAATCACCCAGCGGGCAAAATGTATGGTAGGTGTGCCCATAAGTTGTCCTGAGATAAATATGTGACGTGCGCCAAAACTAGTGGCCCATAGGAAAAACTTTAATCCCAACTTTCGCAAACCGCCTTTGAGTTCGAAAACCTGTGACAATTGATTTTGATATATAATGTCCTCCTGGCTTTTCAAAGTTGCTAGGTGTTCCAATGGTATCTCACTTTGGGTTTTCCCAAAGGGTTTGGCTCGTAATTCATAGAAAAAGTGAATTAATATGATAAATACAATGAGCACTGGAAGTAACACCAGTAAGAGGAGAACCAAAAACACCAAGGCAGGAATATTTACTTTGGGGAGGTGGTAACGTTTTCGGGCCCAATCCCATTTGGAATCATTTCCTAAAAAGTCTTTTATAGCAGTATAGGCCTCCTTAGAGGATTTCCAGCCTTTTCCATTTTTCTTTACAAACCCTTTAACAGCATCATATAATTCTGCTTCTTTTTGAATTTGTTGAACACTTCGATTTGGTGCTCCTGTATAAAACCCTTGGGTTGGGATTACATGCTTTTTTAAATACCCCAATTGGTTTTCGCTATTATTATCACCCCCATCAGGATATCCTTCACAGTATTTAAAAATCTGATTGAGGTCGTTTCCAAGATGTTCCACCAAATCCTTTAGGTGTTGTTGCCTGTCTCCATCAATATTAGCCGCATAGACCAAACTGGCCTTTAAGTTTTTGGCAGCTGGCACAACAATCCATCTTGCAAAGTGTACCGTAGGTATTTTTTGAAATGAAAAAAAGGTTTGCTCCAAAGCAGGATTCCCTCCTGTATTCAACAACTGGGTAACCGCCTCGACCTTATCTGGTTTTAAGGGGATTTGAAGTGAAACTGCGTTTTGCTTTATCATAATAAATGTGGTTAGTTGTTGGTGTCTTTTCCTTGAAAGGTGACTATATAATTGTTAGGGAAAGGTCCTATAGTAAGTCCCGAGCCTCTTCCCAATGCGCCTTTGGAAACTGCTACATTTTCTAATCGTAATACTGCAGCGACTAGCTCAGGGATCGTGACGCTATTGATATATTTGCCGTAACATTCATGCAATGCAAAGCCCCAGTTCATATATCTGGCATCACGTTTGGGATTGAATTTTTTAGGTTCAGGAAAAGTCACAGGGTCAAACATAGCTCCCGAGGTCAATGCCATGATCTTTCGATTTCCTTTGATGGTATAGGATTTCTTGCCAGATCCTTTAATGATTTGTTTTGTCTCACTAAAACGTAGTACTCCTGGTTGCACTGGATTAAAACGTAAAGCTTCATATACATACCCCTTTACGGCATCCATATCATGAGCTTTTGAGGCTGTAATGGCGCCTTGCAATTGATCGGGCCGTTTAAAGAGTTCTTCTAAAGCATAAATTACTGCTTTGCTAGTAGTTTCTTGAATACCTGTAAGTAATCCTCCAATATTTCTACGGATGGTATCGTCGTCAACCCAACTGTATTCAGGCTGCTGTTGCATTTTTATAAGACGGTTCAACAGGTTATCATCAATATCCTTTCCATCAGTTAAAGCTTGCTTCCTTTCTGTAATTAGTCCACGAACCCATGCTGTTCTTTCTTTTCCAGATTGTACTGCTGCATGGTGTTTTTCAGGGTTATTTGTAAAGTTTAGGAATAAATCAAAAAACATAGTTCTCTGCCAACGTTTCATTTGTGATTTTACAGGGGCTGGCACACCAAAATAATAACCTAGCAAACCTAGTAATACAGAATAGTTAAGGGTTTGCACTACATCGAGCTTTCCATAGGGTTGTACCTGCTGGCAAATGGCATCTGCATGTTCACGGACATATTTTCGAATCATATCCAGGTCATCCTTATGTGTTGCTGCCCGAACATAGTTTCGTTCTCTATCAAATTGTGGATTGGAACGATCCATTCCCAAAAAGAAGGTCCCTTTTTGATCTGCCATTTTTTTGGCATTGATTTCCTTGATTGTAAAATCTTCATCCCGGTTTAGTACATCTACAACCAAATCATGCCGAGATACAGCCACGATTTTAGCAATACCAATTTTTAATACTGGAAACCGCTTCTGAAGAAAATAAAACACCTTCCCTTGGTTACTCGTAAGCTTAATCAGAAGTTTTTTTAATCCTCGTTTTAGGGCATTGGGATAGGCTGGAGGAGCTCCTAAGTCAAGGTTAATGGGCCTGTCTTCTTGATACAAATGAAGGGCAAATTGCCCAGCGGAAGTTCCTCTTAATTGAATGATTTCCTGTCGGAGTTCTTCCGAAATTTCATTGAATTTTGGTAATGACCCTTGAAATTCAACAGGTAGTAATACTGGAGCTGCACAGGCTGCAAAAGCAATGTCCGCTGCGGTTATGGAATCTCCGGTAAGGTATCTTCGTCCGTCTTTTAAAAGAGTATCGATTTTGGTAAATATTTTTTGAATTTCCACCAAGAAGACCGCTGGGTCCTGATTGTTCAATTCAAACTGTTGAGATAGTTTTTTCTTCAAAGAACCATACTCCATTTTCCATTTGCTACTTTCCTTTGCAGGAACTCCTTTAGTCATCAAGGAGAGTGTATTTTTTTTAGATCGGAATAATTCAGAATAAAAATATTGAAGTACCACTTTCTGAAGTTTCCCTGTACATAGAGCAAAAAGGGCTTCTACTTCTGCTTGCTGTTGTGGGTCTTGGGTTGGAAATAGCTTTTGCACTTCATCCAAATCTGCATCGTAATGCCTAATGATACTTTCGGAAGTATACAAAGTAACATCCGTCATACACAATACAGGACTGTCAGCAGACGAGTTATCTTTCGTGATTTTTTCCAAGGCAACTACCGAAAGTTGAGGGCTATGATTATTCTCAACTCTTAGAATTTGATGCATATCCATTACCCAACGCGCAATTTCCCCTAAACCGTTAAGGTTGTTACATGCTAAGGTGGGTACTCTACGGTCATAATAATTATTGGTGACGAATTTTTGTGGGGGTTGGTTTTTCATGGTTAGCTAGTTTGGAAGTTTGGTTGCTTGATAGGTAATGAAATCTCCGCCTTCTTCCCGAAACTCCTTCAACGGGGTTTGGATTTCTTCCGTATCCTTAAATAGATAGTAGACTCCTAATGACTTGCCACGTACATCTTTTATCTTTTCTACCCTAGCAATAGGTTCCATGGCGTGACGCGTCATCAATGCTTCAAAATTATCTGGACTTCCTTGAATTCCTACCATTATAATGTTTTGAATTTTTGGAAATTCTTCAGTATTGGTGGGATTACAATAGGTCCAACTGGTTTTTAAGGTAGCTTTTGCCCGCATATAAGCTTCACCGTGAAACAATAAACCGTTCATTACTTGCATATAGGCTTTGGTAGATGCATAATGAGTTATGTAGATGAAGGTGCGACCTTCATTGGTTAAAAAGGGGCCTAAGGAAAGAGGGGTGTCATACTTAAGACTTATGTTGAGGCTTTTTCGTAAAAACTCAGAAAAGAGGTCTACGGTTCCCTCTTTCACCTCCATAATATTGAACATGGGTTGATAGGGTTTCCACTTTCGTTCTATAAAGGTGCGGTACGAAACCACCCGTATGATCCCAAGTGTATCCCTAAGGAGATTGGTAAATGTACTCATGATAAATAGGTTAGCTCTTGAAGGATGACCACTTTTTAAATAGGGGAAAAAGAAATGGAAATCCGAATCCTAAATGTACAAACTTTGAAATACTTATGCAGAAAAATTCGATAAAATGAAAAATCACAACAAGAATTTATATACAGAGCCCCATGATTTTTAAGCCTTAGGTGTAAATTTCATATTTTCGTGAAAACCATTCGTTATGAAGTATTTTTTTTGGATTTGTCTTCTTAGCATCCTTTCTATTTCCTGTTCCCAGCTAGATAATGACACTATATCTAAACGGTCAATTATTCCAGAACCCCAGGAACTCCAGTACCACGATGGGGTTTTTGTTTTTGATGGAAGTACCACCATTTTTACGGAATCTGAATTTAAAATTGCTTCCCATTTTCTAAGAAAGTACATTGAAGAAAATGTAGGGTGGTCACCCAAAGAAGTTACAAAAGATCAAGCTACCATCGTGATTGAAAAAAGTGATGGGGTTCCCAATGAAGGATACGAAATGACAATTTCTGAAGAAAAAATACATATTAAAGCAAGTGATCCCAGTGGGGCTTTTTATGCCATGCAAACCCTCCGCCAACTATTACCGGATTACTTAGAAGCTACCACACGTAGTGACCTCATGCTATTTAAGATTCCTACACTTTCCATTAAAGATGCTCCAGCTTTCCGCTATCGTGGTATGCATTTAGACGTAGGCCGTCATTTCTTCGATAAGGAATTCATTAAAGAGTATATTTCCTATCTATCCATGCTAAAAATGAACTATTTCCATTGGCACCTTACGGAAGATCAAGGTTGGAGAATTGAAATATTGCAATATCCCAATCTTATTAAACATGGTGCTTATCGAGAAGAAACATTAATGGGGCATTACAATGATACTCCACAGCAATTCGATGGCAAACGATATGGCGGATACTATACGCAGGAAGATATAAAAGAAGTAGTGGCTTTTGCAAAGGCTCATAACGTTACCATCATTCCAGAAATTGAAATGCCTGGACATGCCCAAGCTGCAATTAGTGCCTATCCTGAACTAGGTTGTACTGGCGAACAAGTTCCTGTTGCTACCAAATGGGGTGTCTTTGAAAATGTTTATTGTCCTAAGGAAGAGACTTTCACTTTCCTAAAGAACGTTCTTTCTGAAGTCATGGAATTGTTTCCCGGAGAATACATTCATATTGGCGGAGATGAAGCACCCAAATCTCATTGGAAAAACTGTGATGATTGTCAACAACTCATCAAGGAGTTAGGATTGAAAGACGAACACGAATTACAGAGCTATTTCATCAAAGAAATAGAAACCTTTGTAAACAGCAAGGGTAAAAAAATCATTGGATGGGATGAAATTTTGGAAGGTGGATTGGCTCCTAACGCTACCGTAATGTCTTGGCGAGGTACTCAAGGTGCTGTTTCTGCAGCCAAGGAAGGACATGATGTAATTCTTACGCCCACATCTCATTCGTATTTTGATTACTACCAAGCTGACCATAGTGACGAACCTCTAGCTATTGGTGGTTTTTTACCCCTTAAAAAAGTCTATGGGTTTAATCCTATCCCAAAAGAATTAACCAATGAAGAAAGTAGATTTGTCCTGGGAGCTCAAGGCAATGTCTGGACAGAATACATGCCTACTGAAGAACAGGTGGAGTACATGGCATTTCCCCGTATGTTGGCCATGAGTGAAGTTGTTTGGTCAGGACCTACGGAAGACATAGAAAAAGACTATCCGGGATTCCTTTCCCGTGTGGAAGAATTTCTTCCCAGAATGGATGCTTTGGGTATTAACTACGCCAATCATTTATACGATGTAACTGGAGAAGTCATAAAACGCAATGATAGTATTTTTTATACCCTAAAAACTTCGTTGCCAAAAAAACAAATAGGGTATTCCCTGAATTCTGAAAAGGAAACAATACGTTACTCCCAACCCATTCCAATTACTGAAAACACAGAGATTAAAGCATCTGTAATACTTAGTGATACTGCCCATGCAAGGGTTCATACAACAAGGATTCGATATCACAAAGGAGTGGAAAGCACTATTTCTTTAAATGTTCCTCCTCATGCTGCTTATAGTGCAGGTGATAAGGAAGCTTTGATCAATGGCATTTCTGGAAGTAACACCCGTTATGGGGATAAAGAATGGTTAGGATTTTGGGGTGATGACCTGGAAATTTCAATTGATCTAAAACACACTAAGGAGGTTTCCAAAGTCTACACACGTTTCTTTCATGCTCCAGGACAATGGATTTATAGCCCAAAAGAGATTGAGTTATGGGCTACAAATGATGGTAATACCCCGGTAAAAGTTCCATTCCAATCTCAATTAACAGAAAAAGGGAATCTCTATTTTTATGAACTGACTTTACTGGAAAAACCTTCTAATTATTATGGAACTTTAATCCTAAAAGTTCCAAATTTTGGAATGATTCCGAAAGGGAAACAGGGTGAAGGAAACAAGGCCTGGACCTTTATTGATGAAATAATTGTTGAATAATGATTCTTGAAATATGTGCTAACAGTTTTGAAAGTGCAAAAACTGCTCAGGAGGCAGGAGCTCATCGTATTGAGCTTTGCGAGGATCTCTCTATTGGAGGAATTACCCCCTCGTATACCCTTATAGAAAAAGTACGATCCCTCCTTACCATCGAGACCCATGTTTTAATTAGACCCCGAGGTGGGAATTTTTGTTATGATGAAGATGAGCTTCAGCAAATGGAAAAGGACATTGCTTTCTGTAAAGAAATGGGGTGTAATGGAGTGGTTAGTGGAACGCTGACTTCAGAAGGCAAGTTGGATCATCAAGGAACACAACGCCTTATAGAAGCGGCTCGTGGTATGGAATTCACATTTCACCGCGCAATTGATGTGGCAAGGAAGCCACAGCAACTTCTTAGGGAAATAATCCTCATGGGGATAACCCGTGTTCTGAGCTCTGGCACCAAAGCTACAGCTGAAGAAGGCCTTCCTATACTCCAAAAATTCCAAGAAATAAGTAATGGGCAAATTCAGATTATGCCTGGAGGAGGCATTACTTCTCAAAATGCTTTTCTATTTAAAGACGCAGAGTTCCAAATGGTTCATACTTCAGCAACTACAAAAAAAGGAGTGCAAGCTTCATTAGATGATCTAATGCAATCACAAAGCACAGGTAACTCAAACCCTGAAGAAATCAAAAAAATTCTTGAAGCCCTATCGTAGGGGAAATCCTTTTCCAGCCCACCAAGGTTTAATTTCGATCTCCAAACGTCCTGCTTTCACAGAAGGATCCATATTTGCTAAACTATCGGCCATTTGCATTGTAGGTACATTGTAAATAGTGATACCTCGAAGATCTCCTTTATCACCAAACGGACCAGAAATATCTGCATAGCCGCTGTAGTACATATTTCCTAGGTGCTCCATATGTAACGCCTGAAGGCTATCGGCTTCTTCTTTGGATTGTGATCTATTTGGGCCCCTTTTTAGGAAAGCCATGAAGTATTTCTGCATGATTACTGTGTCGCCCGTTTTTTCATCCATATATTCGAAAATCTCGAAACCAGCATCTCTTAATTCCTTAATTTCCTCAGTCACGGACTTGGTTTTAAGTTCCATTTCATGTTCTATGTGCTCAACCTCATGGTCCTCATTACTATGATGGTTGTGATCATCATGCTTTCCATTATCCTTGCAACTTATTATGGTTATTACTAATAGAAATGCCATTAGATAACGCATTAATAGTTTTGCATTTAGTCTTTGTTTTTCCATTGTGTGTATGGTTGTTTACTAAGTTGTGAATTATAATAACGAATTTCTCCCGTAACCTCTTTTCCTAACCATTCAGGTTTGGAAAACACTTCATCTTCTTGGGTCAATTCTACCTCAGCAATGACCAAACCAGCATTGTCACCAAAGAATTCATCAATTTCAAAAATATGGTTTTTCACTTTCACTTCATAACGCACCTTCTCAATAATCCCTTTTTCACAAAGTGGAATGAGTACTTCGGCCTCTGCAACTGCAATCTCCTTTTCCCATTCAAATCTGGAAGTTCCGGTATCATTCGATTTTCCTTTAACAGTAAGAAAAGCTTTGTCTCCTTTAATTCGAGCACGCACGGTCCGCTCTGGATGAGTGTTTAGGAATCCTTGTACAATTCGGGTTTGGGAATTGGCTTCTTCTTTGAAGGCATCAGACTTCACTAAAAACTTTCGTTCTATTTCCATCATGCCTCTAAGATACGCCAAGGTGGACTTTTACGATTGTCACCTGCATGATAAATAATGATCTTGTTCCCGTCAAGGTCTTTCAATCGTACTTCAGTCCAAAGCCAAGATTGATTTTGAACTTCCGTGTCAAATACAATTCCCTTTTCTATAAGCTCATTTACTTTTTCAGCTACATTGTTTACTTCAAAATATACCCAAATTCCATCCTTGGGCAATTCTTCTACATAATGAATGGAAAAGGTACTATCTCCTTGAGGGCACTCGAAACGGGCATAACGATCATGCGTATGCACAATGAGTTTTAACCCTAGTTTTTGATAAAAAGAAATAGCTTTTAGAACATCTCGAGATGGAACGGTAACTTGATTCAGGTTCATTATATATTAAAGATAGTAAATTTACAGTATGGAACCCACCTTTCCAATACGTAAAATCATTCATGTAGACATGGACGCTTTTTATGCTTCTGTAGAGCAGTTGGATGATCCTAGTTTACGTGGAAAACCCATTGCTGTAGGAGGAAGCAGTAAAAGGGGTGTGGTGAGTGCTGCTAGTTATGAAGCTCGAAAGTTTGGGGTACGATCTGCCATGAGCAGTGTGTTGGCCAAAAAACTTTGTCCAGAACTTATCTTTGTAAGAGCTCATTTTGATCGCTATACTGAGCTTTCAAAACAAATTCGGAAAATCTTCTTAGAGTATACCGATTTGGTGCAACCGCTTTCTTTGGATGAAGCTTATTTGGACGTAACTGAAAACAAAAAAGGGAATCCGAGTGCAACTTTGATTGCTCAAGAAATACGTGGTAAAATAAAACAACAAACAGGATTGAATGCCTCAGCTGGAATTTCTATTAATAAATTCATCGCCAAAGTAGCCAGTGACATTAATAAACCCAATGGGCAGAAAACGGTGCCTCCAGAAGAAGTCATCGAATTTTTGGAACTGTTGGATATTAAAAAATTCTATGGCGTGGGGAAAGTGATGAAAGAAAAAATGTATCTCCATGGTATTTTTACCGGAAAGGACCTAAAAGCTAAATCCATAGAATATCTTCAGGAGCATTTCGGGAAAAGCGGAGGGTATTATTACCATATTGTTCGCGGAATTCAACATAGTAAAGTACAATCAGATCATACTCGTAAATCTTTGGCAGCGGAGCGTACTTTTTCAGAAAATATTTCTTCAGAAATCTATATGTTGGAGCGTTTGGGTGAGATTGCTAACGAGGTGGAACGTAGGCTACAAAAAAGTAAAGTTGCTGGAAGAACAGTAACACTTAAAATTAAATACAGTGATTTTACGTTACAAACAAGGTCCAAGACGCTTCCGCTTTATATTTCGAGCAAGGAGTTGATTATGGAGACTGTTAAAGATTTGTTATTTCAGGAAGGAATGAAAAATTCGGTACGCTTGTTGGGAATTAGCTTATCAAATCTCAACAATGAGGACAAAAAGGAAAAGAAACCCCCTCCTGAGAATAGTATTGATGTACAATTAAAATTAGACTTTTAGCCTATGTAAGCAAACTACTTTTTGAATCTGAATTTTATTAACTCTAAAATCTATCAATTATGAAAAAAGTAGTTTTAATTTGTACCGCAGCCGTTTTTACTTCTGTATTCTTTTCATGTAAAAACGAATCCAAAACCGATCTTGACACTCCCAAAACCGAAACAGAAGTTTCAGAAATCCCTTCTCATGAAATTGCCATGGCTTCTTCTTCAGAAATGAATGCAGAAACCGAAGTGCAGTTTTTATATGTTACTGCCTCTAGCGGACTCACCTTACGAGAATATGGAAACTTGCACAGCGATAAATTGGCCCGTATGCCCTACGGAACTAAAGTGAAGGTAGTCTCTACCGAAAAAAATGCCACGATGAATGTAAAGGGAATCAAAGGTGGAATGGATGAAGTAGAATTTAATCATAAAAAAGGATTTGCCTTTAATGGGTACTTATCCAAATACTTCCCTCCAGAACGCGATATCACCGCCAAAGGATACGCCAGTGAATTGAAGGCTTTATTCCCAGATGTAATTTATACAGAAACAAAGGGTGGTACTGCCAGTAATCCTTCCAATACCGAAAGTATCAGAATGCCGGGAGCTCAATGGCATGAAGCTTTCTTTACAGCCCAAAAATTATTCGATTTTCCAAAAGAATTTGTATTCCCCAACCCTAAAGGAAAAAATTCTGAGACCTTATTTGATGGAAAGCCCAAAAAAGGAGTTTGGATTAGTCAGTTAGAAGTTAACCGTAATGATAACAAACTAGAAAAGATTGAATATGTATATGGTTCTGCCAAATTTGATAGTAAGGTAACGATAGAAGCTGTGGAAGGTGGCATGAAAATTTCGAAGACCGAAGAAGTAAAATAAATCATAAGACTTACCTAAACAAAACCCTTACCCATTTGGATAAGGGTTTTTCTATGCTTCAACCAGTTCTTTAATTTTATTTAATGACGTATTTATTCCCTTTCTAAAGGATTTCTTCACAAATAACGCAATCATTAATTTCTTAATAGGGGACTTTGCTTTCCAATAAACTTCTACTCTTACACGTGTTTCGTTTTCTGCAATTGGTTCAAAGATGAAGAATTGATACAGTTCATCTACAGGTGGCGGACTGGTAGTGAGTTCTCCATAAACTATTTCATTGGGTTTAGCATCTTTGGTTATAACATTAAAGTTAAGTTGCTTACCCCCAATTGTACATGTGTGTTCACTTCCTAAACGAGTTATCTCATTTTCATTCCATTCAATCTTCTCAGCGCCCACCGCCCACAAATGACGGTATTTATAATTGGTAATGAATTCTAGTAATTTTTCTGAATTCACTGCAAATGTTTCTTCAAAATCTAGATTGGGAGGACAACAAAAGGAAACCTTTTTGCCTTCTTCGAAGGATTTCAGTTTTAAATGATCTGTATTTATTTCGGCAAAGGAATACGAAATGGTTCTTTTGTCATAGGTGTCTTCTCCTGTTTTAAACTGAAATAATTTACTTTCATATTCTTTGGGCATTCCTGTCAGTTCTGCTAATTCGCTACTAATAAGAACATAGTTGTCTGTTGTAATAGAATTCTTTAATAACCTATGAGCTTGTATCACAGCTTCTCCAAAGGGTTTCCTATTGTCTTGTACTTGTAAAAACTGAAGTTCGCCAACATGGGCAATGATCTTAAGCTGTAATTGTGGGGCCGTAGCACATGCATTGCAAGGGCAAATACGGTGCTTCTCCAACAATTTTAGATGACTGTAAAATGCCGTATACATTGATTCTGCTTGTGCCAACAATTTTTCTTGAGATGGAATATAATCTTCTTTATAAAAGAAAAGCGCATCCCCTTCAATCTCTGCCAATTGCAAGTCTTGGGTATTCGCTGAAATAAGGACTTCCAACAATTCTGAAATAACATGTTGGCTGTGTTCTGCTTCCGTGGTTTGTACAAAATGAGTGAATCCAGAAATGTCAGGAATGAAGAGTAGTGATTTTGCCATATTGAAAGTTAAGTAGACTTGCCCATTTAGTCTTAATTTAATGCCATACTTAACAAAGTTTTATAAGAATGATTGTATTTTAGAATGATGATTCCAGAACACATAACGCATCGTAAAGGAGCTAGAAGCTTTAAAGACCTCGATCCTGAAGTGATCGAATACCTAAACACTGGAAAGATCGAAACTAAAAACCTAATGGAATGGTTATCGGTCAATCAATTAGTGCTTCTCAAAAAAGTTTTAGCCTCCATGGGACAATCTAATTGGTATCCTATATTTTCGGAGGCTGTTCATGTGCAAAAAAAGCCTTCAGCCAATAACAACGCTAAAATTATTGGACAAACATTGGGTTCTCTAACTGAAAAGCCTTCCTTCTTCAAGGAACTGAGGGCGCATCCATCTGATGTTGTTAGATGTTGGACCTGCTGGGCGCAAAGTCTTCATTGCGATAATATTACATCATTACTAAAAGCCATGGAACCCTATGCTGCTGATCCTCATTTTGGAGTACGGGAGGTGGTCATTTTTGCAACTAAGGAGCGTATGGCGCAAGACTTGGAAACCTCGATAAACATACTTTCAAAATGGACTTCTTCACCTGATGATAATCTTCGGAGATTTGCTGTAGAATCACTCCGTCCTGTTGGAGTCTGGGTAAAGAAAATACAAGCTTTTCAAAAAGAGCCTGAAAGAGGATTGCCACTTTTAGAACCTTTGAAATCAGACACTTCCAAATACGTTCGGGATTCTGTGGGGAATTGGTTAAATGATGCTAGTAAATCCCAGCCAGAATGGGTGATTTCTGTTTGCAATCGTTGGAAAAAAAATTCTCCAAGCAAAGAAACTGCATACATTATTAAAAAAGCCCTTCGTACAATTCAGAAAAAAGCTAAAGAACTTTGAATGAAGTTATACTTTGGAGACCCGTAAAGTATTCACCATACCTTTATCTGCAATGGGCATGGCAGCAAGATTAATGAGGTAATCTCCTTTTTCTACAAATCCTTTTTCGTGGGCTATTCTGTTCACATCTTCCACAGTTTCATCCGTACTTACAAACTTGTCATAATAAAAGGCTTTTACGCCCCATAATAAATTTAACCTAGAGAGAATTCGTTTATTAGAAGTGTATACCAAAATATGGGCTCCTGGGCGCCAAGCTGAAATCTGGAAAGCGGTATATCCACTATTTGTAAGCGTGCAAATGGCTTTTGCTTCTATTTCATTAGCCATTGTTGCAGCATGGTAACAAACAGATTTGGTGATATAACGATTGGTACGGATATGCGGAGGCTCATGTGGTACGGTAATAAGCTCCGAGTTTTCCACCTGCTTACATATATTTGCCATGGTTTCAATTACTTCTACTGGATATTTACCCACAGATGTTTCCCCAGAAAGCATTACGGCATCAGCTCCATCCATGACCGAATTGGCAACATCATTTACTTCTGCACGGGTTGGGGTAAGCGAACTAATCATGGTTTCCATCATTTGCGTAGCAATGATAACAGGTATACGTGCTTTTTTTGCTGTCAATACCAGTTCTTTCTGGATAAGAGGAACTTCTTCTGCTGGGACCTCAACTCCCAAATCTCCTCTAGCCACCATAAGGCCATCGCAATAAGCTATAATCTTATCGATGTTTTTCACTGCCTCTGGTTTCTCAATCTTCGCAATAATAGGAATCTTATATTCTGTATGAGCCTCAATTATGGCTTGAAGTTCTTTCAAGTCTTCAGCATGGCGTACAAATGAAAGGGCTATCCAATCTACCTCTTGGCTAATAGCAAAAATGGCATCTTCTTTGTCTTTTGTTGTTAAAGCGGGTAAAGAGATGTTGGTGTTTGGAAGGTTCACCCCTTTCTTGGATCGTAATGGCCCTCCTTGAATAACCTTGGCATGAACCGTATCCTTTTTATTGGTTGAAAGAACCTCAAAAATAAGTTTTCCGTCGTCCAAAAGAATCTGTTCTTTGGGTTTCACATCTTTTGGAAAGTCGTCATAGTTCATATAGACCCTTTTGGAAGTGCCTTCAAATTCCATTCCTGTGCAAAAATCAATTTCATCACCAGGGTTTACCACTACTTCTTCTTTCATAATACCCACCCTCAATTTAGGCCCCTGTAGATCGGCAAGAATAGCTGTAGTTGTGCCAAGTTCTTCTCCCAAATCACGAATCATCTTTATCCGGGCCTCAACATCTTCGTAATTGGCATGCGAAAAATTAACCCTAAAAACGTTCACTCCAGCCAGTATCATTTTCTTGATCACCTTTTTCTTACTGGTAGCCGGTCCTAGGGTAGCAACAATTTTGGTTTTCTTTTGAGTAGGCATTTAGTTGAATATTAAGTGGTTATTAGATTTAATTTTGTCGTTATCTATAGTATAAGCAGAAATAACTTGATTAATCTCATTGATCATTGCAAGATGCTTTCTAAGTGGGATCTGAAGGCAATCAGACTCAATCTTCAGAAAGAAATCCGGTTGTTCAAATTCTGGAAGCAGATAGGATGTAACTATCTTTTCTGGTGTTTCTCCACCAAAAAGTCCAATAGCTTCATGTTCCCTAGTTACTGTTGTCCTGGATTTATTGGACACTAAATAATAAGTGGTGTATTGGGTTTCATATTCGTACTGAAAAATTGAAAAACACCCCTGTACCCCATTTGTCTTAAATTTAATATCATCACGCATGCGTGTTAATTGAAACTTGAGGTGATGGTTCAACAAATAGGCTAACTTATAGTCTTCCTCACTACAATGAATAGCTATTAAAGAGAAGTCTTCTGTTAGATCGTCATCCAAAATGATTTTGTGGACTCCCATTTCCAAATAATTTTTTTAAAAGTAAACATTGTTTTCGGGATGTTATCCAGCTACCCATTAAATTTAGGGTATTTCTGTTCGAAAACGTTTGCGTAAATAGGAATACAGGTTAGAAACCTATTGTACCTCCATTTGTTTCTGAAGTTTGTAGTACGCCCTTTTGGCAGCTCGCTCTTCGGCCTTTTTCTTGGAAGTAGCTCGTGCCTTTGCCACTGTATTTTGCTCCAATTCTAACTTCACAGCAAAATGTTTGAGTGGATCATTGCCGGTATCTTCATAGACATTGAACTTGAAAGGTTTTTTGTTCTTTTGACACCACTCTATAAAAAGACTCTTATAGCTTATAATCTTTCCTTCTAATTTCTGAATATCTACATAAGGTTTAATGACCCTTCTGTGAATAAATTTTTCGCAATACTTATATCCTTTATCCAAATAGATAGCACCTACAAGTGCTTCAAACACATTTCCATGGATATTCTCTCCAAATTGCTTGGTCGAAATATTTGTTTTCACCAAACTGATAAGATTTAAATCCCTTCCCAATTCATTGAGATGTTCTCTGCTTACTACCTTAGAGCGCATTTTGGTTAAGTAACCTTCGTTTCCTTCGGGTACTTTTTTGAATAAGTGTGCTGCAATCACAGAACCTAACATCGCATCACCAAGAAATTCCAACCGCTCATAATTTTGCCGTTGACCCTCCGTATTTGTTGTGTTCATAGAACGATGCGTAAAAGCTTCCTCATAAATAGATATCTCACCAGGTTTAAACCCTAAAATCTTTTTTACTTGCAAATAGAATTTTCCGTCCTTTTCAGAACGGGAATTAAATATGTTTTTGAAGGAAGTCATGTGGTTTAAGCGTCTAACTTCTTGAAGAGAACACAAGCGTTATGACCGCCAAAACCAAAGGTATTACTCATCACTACATTGACTTCCCGCTCTTGGGCTTCATTCAATGTAAGGTTGAGGGATGCATCTATATTTTCATCAACTGTTGTGTGGTTTATCGTTGGAGGAACCACTCCATGTTTCAATGCAAGTATGGAAGCAATAGCTTCTATAGCACCTGCAGCACCCAATAGGTGCCCAGTCATCGATTTGGTAGAGTTGATGTTGATGTTCTTGGCATGAGTGCCAAATACTTTTGTAATTGCTTTCAATTCCGCTACATCACCTAAGGGGGTAGAAGTTCCGTGGGTATTGATTGCATCTACTTGATCTGGAGTAATGCCTGCATTGTTTAGACAGTTTAGCATTACTCTTTCTACACCGATACCTTCTGGGTGTGGTGCTGTCATGTGATAGGCATCACTGGACATTCCACCTCCAATAACTTCGGCATAAATCTTAGCACCTCGTTTCTTGGCATGTTCGTACTCTTCCAAGATAAGTGCTCCTGCTCCTTCTCCCAAAACGAAACCATCTCGAGTAGCATCAAAAGGTCTGGAAGCGGTTTCTGGGGAATCATTTCGGGTAGAAAGTGCGTGCATCGCATTAAACCCGCCCATTCCGGCTTGGGTTACTGCTGCTTCACTACCTCCCGTTACAATAATATCGCAATGACCTAGACGGATATAATTAAGAGCATCTATCATGGCATTTGCAGAAGACGCACAAGCAGAGACCGTTGTATAGTTTGGCCCCATGAACCCGTGCTTAATAGAGATATTACCAGGAGCAATATCTGCTATCATTTTAGGAATAAAGAAGGGGTTGAAACGTGGTGTTCCATCCCCTCCTGCATAATTTATAACTTCATTTTGAAAAGTCTCCAAACCGCCAATACCTGCACCCCATATAACTCCAACTCGAAATTTATCAACTTCTTCTAGATTTATATTGGCATCTTCTATGGCTTCATCACTAGAAACCAACGCATATTGTGCAAATCGGTCCAGTCTTCGGACTTCTTTTCTATCAAAATGATTTTGTGGATCGTAATCTTTAAGTTCGCAAGCGAATTTTGTTTTGAACTTCTCAGTGTCAAAATAAGTTATAGGCGCACAGCCACTCTTTCCATTCTTAAGACCATCCCAATATTCCTGGATGTTATTGCCAATGGGAGTAAGGGCACCAAGACCTGTAACAACAACTCGCTTCAATTCCATAAAGAAATGGTTTTATTTTGCTTCTTCTATGTAAGAAACAGCTTGACCTACGGTCGCTATGTTTTCAGCTTGATCGTCAGGAATCTGAATGTCGAATTCTTTTTCAAATTCCATAATAAGCTCTACCGTGTCCAATGAATCGGCTCCTAAGTCGTTTGTGAAGCTAGCTTCGTTTACAACTTCGTTTTCGTCCACACCTAATTTGTCTACGATGATCGCTTTAACTCTTGATGCAATGTCTGACATAATTCTTAATTTTTAGATTTAATTTTAAGTGGCAAAAATAAAATTTTTTAATTTAAAACACTAGTTTGCTTATAAAATGTGTTCTCAATTTAAACATTTTTGGGAGAAGTAAAACCCTATTGCCGTACTTTTGTAATTTATTTTAATTATTTACTTCTTAACACCCTATTAAACTCTTATGAAGAAGCGCATTGTGATCTTTGCTTCGGGAAGTGGCACCAATACTCAAAACATTATAGAATACTTTCAACAAGGAGAGTTTGCAGAGGTCGTTCATGTCCTGTCTAACAATGAGCATGCCAAAGTATTAGATCGCGCAAAAGCCTTGAAAACAGCAGCTTCATCTTTCTCTAAAATAGAATTGAATGCCGAAAATGGTGTCTTAAAAACTTTGCAAGAACTACAACCAGACCTCATTGTCTTAGCAGGGTTTCTTTGGAAGTTTCCAGAATTGATACTAAAAGAGTTTCCAAATAAGGTGATTAATATACATCCTGCATTACTCCCAAAATATGGAGGAAAGGGTATGTATGGTATGCATGTACATCGTGCTGTAGTAGAAAATAAAGAAATAGAAACTGGCATAACCATACATTATGTAAATGAAGTATATGACGAGGGAACCATTATTTGTCAGAAAAGAACTACAATTAATGATGGGATCACCCCTGAAGAAGTAGCCAAAGAAGTCCATTCCCTAGAATATGAGCACTTTCCGCTTGTCATTGAAGAGCTGTTGAAAGGAACGTACAATACCGAAGCAGATGTCTAAGAAACAGAAGTTTTATGTAGTGTGGTATGGTAATCCTGCGGGTATCTTTGGGAGCTGGGAAGAGTGTCAACTTTCCATTAAAGGAGTAAAAGGAGCCCAATACAAGTCTTTCCTTACTTTTGCTGAAGCTAAAACTGCTTATAACAAGGAATATGCTGATTATAAGGGAAAAAACACCAAAAAAAAGACACTTTCCAAAGAAGAATTGGCTAAAATAGGCGACCCAAATCTTTACTCTATCGCAGTAGATGCTGCCTCTAGCGGTAATCCCGGAAAAATGGAATATCGAGGGGTAGACACACAAACCCATAAGCAACTATTTCATCAAGGACCTTTTGAGCAAGGCACCAATAATGTAGGAGAGTTTTTGGCTTTGGTACATGGCCTCGCTTATTTAAAGCAAAAAAATAGTGATCGAATTATTTATAGCGATTCCAGAATTGCCATGGGTTGGGTAAAAAAGAAAAAATGCAATACCAAACTCAAATCCACCCGAAAAAATCAAAAAATCTTTGAGTTGATAACAAGAGCTGAAACTTGGTTAAAACAAAATACCTACGATACTAAAATTGTGAAGTGGGAAACGAAAGCTTGGGGTGAAATTCCGGCCGATTTCGGTAGAAAATAGTTATTATTCCGAGCTTTTAGCGTATTCTAGTCGCTCATTAGTCTGTATTGATGAAATTTTTTCAGTTGACAAAGGTTTTTGTCCACCAAAACACTTCTAATATACTATTTAAGTCCTTGCTTAAATATTCGCAATATCATTCCAAAAAACACCTTTTAACATTTGCTATGTAATTTTTGTGGTTCCATGACGAACTAAAGTTTTGAAAAAGAAAAGCACATGTCTAAGTCAGTTTTTATTATAGCATTTATTTTTTTGTCAACCTTAAGTTTTGCTCAAACCCCATGGAGTCTTAAAAAAAATGTAGATGGTATCCGGATTTATACCCGGATGGTTCCTGAATCCAAACTGAAGGAATACAAAGCAATGACCCAAGTAAAAGCCCCTCTTACCTCTATTTTACATGAATTACTAGACGCTCCTCAATATACTGGTCATTGCATCTCTGGAGAAAGTTATTATGTGGAACAAATTGGAGAAAGGCAACACGTGTTTTATGCTTTAAAGAAACTTCCTTGGCCTATTAAGAATCGTGATGTTGTAACTCAACTTACTGTAGAAAAAATTTCTGACAAGAAAGTGATTTTACATATTAAAAGTCTTCCCCAAGGGCTTCCAGAAAAGAAAGGCGCCATTCGTATAAAAGATGTAAACGGTTTTTGGTTATTAGAAGAGGAAAATGGAACTACTACGATAACTCAGCAATTATATTTGAATCCCGAAGGCTCACTTCCTCCAGTAGTTACCAATTCTCTTCTTATTAAAGGGCCTTACAAGACATTTTCACACCTGCAACAGATTGGAAGCTGAAGTATTTTAACCAAGGAACAAGCCCAACATTTTAAGAGCTGTAAAATCTGTAAAAATTGTATCTTTGCACCTTCATTGTAAAAGCTTCCTATGAGCAAACTTGTTATTGTTGGTACTGTCGCCTTTGACGCTATTGAAACTCCATTTGGAAAAACCGATAAAATATTGGGAGGGGCGGCTACCTTTATTGGTCTAGCAGCCTCACAATTTCAAGTAGACGGAGCTATTGTATCTGTTGTTGGAGGAGATTTTCCACAATCTTATATCGACATGCTTTCCAATAAAGGAATGGATGTTTCTGGTCTGGAAATCGTTCCCAATGGCAAAACTTTCTTCTGGTCTGGAAAATATCACAACGATATGAATTCCAGAGATACATTGGCAACGGAACTTAATGTCTTAGCTGATTTTAACCCCGTTGTTCCAGATTCCTATAAAAACGCAGAAGTAGTGATGTTAGGAAACCTACATCCTATGGTACAAATGGGAGTGATTGAACAAATGACAAATCCAAAGCTGGTTGTCTTAGATACCATGAATTTTTGGATGGACAACACTTTAGATGAGTTAATGCAAGTGATCGCCAAAGTAGATGTTATTACTATTAACGATGAAGAAGCCCGCCAATTAACTGGAGAATATTCATTGGTAAATGCTGCCAAGAAGATTTATACCATGGGACCTAAATATATAGTGATCAAAAAAGGAGAACATGGAGCTTTACTATTTCATGAAGATGAAATGTTCTATGCGCCAGCACTCCCTTTGGCAGAAGTTTTTGATCCTACAGGAGCTGGTGATACCTTTGCTGGTGGTTTTGCCGGATATTTGGCAAGAACAGGTGATTACAGTTTTGAGAACATGAAAACTGCTATTATAAATGGTTCGGCATTGGCTTCCTTCTGTGTAGAAAAATTTGGGACAGAACGCTTAACAGATCTTTCTAGGAAGGAGTTGCACAAACGCCTTCAACAATTTAAAAACCTAACTCAATTTGATATAGAATTGACATAAATTCACGCCCTGTAAAATCAGGGCGTTTTTATTTGAAATATTTATTTCTTAGATCATTATGAGCGATGCTTTAAAACACGAATGTGGAATTGCAATGGTACGGTTGCTAAAACCACTCGAGTATTACAAGGAAAAGTACGGAACTGCTTTTTATGGGGTAAACAAGATGTACCTTATGATGGAGAAGCAACACAACCGTGGACAAGATGGAGCTGGCTTCGCAAGCATTAAACTGGATGTGGAACCCGGGGAGCGATATATAAGCAGGATAAGATCCAATGCTTCCCAGCCTATCCAAGACATATTTGCTCAGATCAATGAACGTATCAATGTAGAATTTGAAACGCATCCTGAAATAAAGAATGATGTCGCTGCTCAAAAAAGACAAATCCCTTATATAGGAGAATTATTTTTAGGACATGTTCGTTATGGTACTTTTGGGGGAAATAGTATTGAGACTGTACATCCTTTTTTACGCCAAAACAATTGGATGCACCGAAACCTCATCATTGCTGGAAATTTCAACATGACCAATACTAATGAGCTATTCGGAAACTTAATAAAGCTCGGGATGCACCCAAAAGAAAAAGCAGATACCATTACCGTAATGGAAAAAATTGGCCACTTCTTGGATGATGCAGTTCGGAAACAATACAAGAGGGCTAAAAAGAATGGCTTAAACAAACAAAAGGCATCTCCGTTTATTGCTGAAAACCTCAAGATTGATAAGATTTTGAAAAAATCAGCCAAGAATTGGGATGGCGGATATGCTATGGCTGGTCTTTTAGGACATGGAGATTCTTTTGTGTTAAGGGATCCTGCCGGAATACGTCCTGCATACTACTATAAAGATGATGAAGTTGTTGTTGTCGCTAGTGAACGCCCAGTGATACAAACTGTTTTTAATGTTGCATTTGATGCAGTTCAGGAATTGGACCCTGGACATGCCCTTATTGTAAAAAAGGATGGGTCTGCAGATATCTCAGAGATTCTAACCCCTCTAGAACGAAAGTCATGTTCTTTTGAGCGGATCTACTTTTCGCGTGGGAGCGATGCTGAAATCTATCAGGAACGCAAAATGCTAGGGCGTTTGGTGATGCCAAAAGTATTAGAGACGATAGATTACGATACCGAAAACACGGTTTTCTCCTTTATACCCAATACAGCCGAAACCTCTTTTTACGGGATGTTAGAAGCAGCTCAAGATGAGCTGAATAAACAAAAAAACGATGCTATTTTAAGGGAGAAGGAAAACCTAACCAACGAACGTTTACAAGAGATACTTGCTCATAAAATACGCACGGAAAAACTGGCTATAAAAGATGTAAAGCTAAGAACATTTATTACCGATGATAGTAGTAGGGATGACTTGGTAGCCCACGTATATGATGTCACTTACGGAGTAGTGCGACCCAACGATAACTTGGTCATCATTGACGATAGTATTGTTAGGGGTACTACTTTAAAGAAAAGTATCCTTAAAATGTTGGACAGATTAAACCCCAAACAAATTGTTGTTGTTTCTTCCGCTCCGCAGATACGTTATCCCGATTGTTATGGAATTGACATGGCCCGCCTAGAAGACTTGGTTGCCTTTAATGCAGCCAGAGAACTTCATAAAGAAAGAGGGACTGAAAATATTATCGATGAAATTTACAAAAAGTGTAAAGTAGAATTGCAAAAGAAAGATGGTGCAGAAGTGATTAACCAGGTCAAGGAACTGTATGCTCCTTTTACAGACGAGCAAATTTCAGATAAGGTGTCCGAAATTATAGGCGGCTCAGAAATTAATGCTGAAGTAAAAGTTATCTTTCAATCGGTTGAAGACCTTCACAAAGCCTGTCCAAAAAATTTAGGTGATTGGTACTTTACAGGAGACTACCCAACCAATGGTGGAAAAGCTGTTGTAAACAGGGCTTTCGTACACTTTTATGAAGGTAACCCTGCTCGCGCATATTAGTTAAATTGTTAAAAAAATTAGGAATATGGGGGTGAAAATGCATTTAATCGATGATTGAGTGCCTTTTGTCCAAAAGTAGGAAAAATCCGCATGAACTTTTGATTTATGTCCTATATTTGCTTCATACCATAGCATAAGTAGGTTAAGTTCATGGTAAGATTTGGGGCAAAAAAGGTAAACTCTTGTTTACCTTTTTTATTTTTTACAATACTTCATTTTGCATCCCAAAATTCATTTTCCTATCAATCAAGTAGGTTTTTTAACGAAAAAACTGCCTTTTAACGAAAAAAAAGGCCCTTGGTCTAAAAAATTATTTCATCAGAAAAATTATACCATATATTTGAAACATACCATAGCATAAGTAGGTTAAGTTCATGGTAGATTTGGGGCAAAAAAAGGTAAACTCTTGTTTACCTTTTTTTATTGGTCTAAATTCAAGAATGGAATATTCTTTTGTAATTAGTAAAGTACAATCATAATAAAAAAAGCCCCTTTCATTTCTGAATGGAGCTTCTTTAAATTTAATAAGATATCTATTTACTTGTTTGCAGCATAGCGCTCAGACACTGCGTCCCAATTAATCACATTAAAAAATGCACTTACATAATCTGGTCGACGGTTCTGATAGTTAAGGTAATAAGCATGCTCCCACACATCCAATCCTAAGATCGGAGTTCCTCCACATCCAATTCCAGGCATTAATGGGTTGTCTTGGTTTGGAGTAGCACATACATCCACTTTTCCTCCTTTGTGAACACATAACCAGGCCCAACCAGAACCAAACTGGGTTTTTGCAGCATTGGAAAAAGCCTCTTTAAAAGAATCAAAATCTCCAAAGGCTTCATTAATAGCAGTTGCCAATTCACCAGAAGGTTGTCCGCCTCCATTTGGTGACATTACTTCCCAAAAAAGACAGTGGTTGTAATAACCTCCACCATTGTTACGCACCGCTTTGTTGTTCATGTCCAAATCAGACAAAATAGCTTCAATACTTTTTCCTTCGTTTCCAGTACCATCAATAGCAGCATTTAACTTGCTGGTATATCCGGCATGGTGTTTTCCATGGTGAATTTCCATGGTTCGTGTATCTATATGGGGCTCTAGGGCATCGTGAGCATACGATAATGCAGGTAATTCAAATGACATAGTGTTGCTTTTTAGTTACTATTAATTTTCATTCAAAATTACATATAATTCACGGTTTCTATAGTTATAGAATTTATAAGTTTTTATACCTGTATAGAAATTCTTAATAGTATCTTTATGCTAGTAATGCCAATTTATTGAATTCTTCAGCTTCATTTAAGGTTTACAATGCATCTGCTGGTAGTGGAAAAACCTTTGCTTTGGTGAAATCTTATCTCAAGGAAGTATTGGCACATCCTCAAAACGGATATTATAAGTACTTACTGGCCATTACTTTTACCAACAAAGCAGTAGCAGAAATGAAAGAGCGGATTGTAGCCACCCTTTCGGCACTTTCTAAAGACCCCGTTCCTTCAGAATTTCGTGCAATGCTATCTTTATTGGAAGAAGAAACTTCTCTCACAGAATCCCAAATCCGTAAAAGATCGAGGCCTATCCTTAAACATCTTTTGCATCATTATGCGCAGTTTAGTATAGAAACCATTGATAGCTTTAATCACCGTTTGATACGAACTTTTGCTCATGACTTAAAATTAGCTTCCAACTTCGAAGTTTCTTTGGACACTGACGAAATTTTGTCTAAAGCAGTTGACCAATTCATTGAAAAGGCTGGGACCGACCCTGAAATAACTCAATTGCTATTAGAGTTTGCACTTCAAAAAACAGATGAAGATAAGTCTTGGGACATTTCTTTCGACCTTAAAAAAACAGCCTCACTTTTGGCGAGTGAAAACGATCGTTGGAACTTAGAATGCTTGAAGGGAAAATCCATTAGTGACTTTCGTTCCCTTCAAAAACAGCTTCAAAAAAATACTAAAGAGCTTGAAAAAGAAATCGCGCAGGAAGCTAGAACATTGCTCGAAAAATTAAGCGAAAATGGGATTCCTTGGGATGTCTTTCAGAGAGGTACTTTTCCCAATCATTTCAAAAAGCTTCAAGAACGGGACTACGACATATATAAAAACAAACTGGAAGAATACCTGGAGGTGGGTGGCAATAAGTTGTACAAATCACAGACTGCAGAAGGAATTAAACAACAAATAGATGTCCTTGTTCCTTATTTCTTGGAAACCTATAAGGCTTGCAAAGCCAAAGTGCATCAAATAAAATTATACCGTAATATTCTAAAAAACTTGGTCCCTTTGGCCGCTATAAATGGGGTCAACCTAGAAATAGCAAAAATTAAAGAAGAGGACAATATTTTGCCCATAAGTGAATTCAACGCTTTGATTTTTTCTGAAATAAAGAACCAACCAGCTCCTTTTATATATGAACGGCTTGGAGACCGTTATCGGCATTTCTTTATCGATGAATTTCAGGATACTTCAAAACTACAATGGAAAAATTTAGTTCCACTTATAGACAATGCATTGTCTCAAATCAATTCTGATGATGAAACCGGTAGTCTTTTATTGGTAGGAGATGCCAAACAATCTATTTATCGTTGGCGGGGTGGACTTCCCGAACAGTTTATGGAACTTTCCAAAAATGAAAATCCATTTACAGCTGCTCAAAAGCAATTGATACAATTGGACACCAATTACAGAAGTGCTCAACAGATTATTGACTTCAACAATCAATTTTTCAGTTTTGTAGCAAGCAATTTAGGGAATGACTCCCATAGAATGATGTACGAAACTGGCAATAAACAAAAACATACAAAAAAAACGGGGGGGTATGTAAAAATAGAGTTCATTAATGCACAAAACAAACAGGAAGAGCATGAGCTCTATCCTGAAAAAGTTCATCAAACATTGCGTACGCTTCTGGATAAAGGAATACACGCCAATGATATTTGTATACTTACCCGTAGAAAGAAAGACGGTGTTGTTATTAGCCAGTATCTCTTGGAAAAAGATCCTTCCATCCCAATTATTTCAGAGGAAACCCTTTTGCTCAGCAGTTCAACATTGGTGGCCCATTTGGTGCACCTTCTGTCTTTTTCTGTAGACCCCTTAAATGAAGAGGTAAAAATACTGGTGCTCGAATTCTTACATGAGCAGTTGAATATTGCACAGGAAAAGCATGATTTCTTTTGTACATATTTAAAAGCCCCTTTGTCTTCTCTTTCTCAAAAATTGAAAGAACTCAATGTTCTTTTCGATTTTGAAGTTGCCAACAAGCTATCCTTATACGAATCTTTGGAATATTGTATTGACACACTAAACTTGGCTGGCAAAGCCGATGTTTTTGTTACTAATTTTATGGATTTGGTATTTCGGTTTTCGCAACGACCCGGTATGGGGAAGGTAGAATTTTTAGATTATTGGGGAATTGAAAAAGATAAGGCCAGTATAAGTTCCAATAACGAATCTGATGCTGTCAGGCTTATGACCATACACAAGTCTAAAGGACTTGAATTTCCTGTGATCATTTTCCCATATGCCGATGTAAATCTTTATGCTGAAATTGAACCCAAATCATGGTATCCTTGGAATGAAAATGGATTTGATCACCTCCTTATCGATTATAAAAAGGAATTGGAAGATTATAGTGAAACAGGCGCAATGATGGTTAAACAACGAACGGAGACTTTAGAGCTGGACAATATAAATTTATTTTATGTAGCGTTAACCCGTGCCGAAACACAACTTTATATCTTCGCTAAAAATGAGCCATTAAAGGATACTTTCCGTTCGTACAATACTTTTCTTATTGGGTATTTATCTTCATTGGGGTTGTGGGAAGAAGGAAAAAGCAATTATGAACTTGGCATGCAGGAAGACTCGCTTTCTCAAAAAAGTAAAGAAACTGTTTTTTCAAATACACTTCCGTATACGGTGTCATCACCCGAATCACATCATTTAAACATTGTTACCTCTTCCTTAGTAAGCTCTGAAGAACAGGCTGAAGCTATTGGATTGGGAAATAGATTTCATGATAGTATGGCCAAAATAGAAACCATAGAGGATTTGGATACCGTCTTAAATGAATTGGATGCTAACCTTTCGGAAGATCGGAAGCCTATTTTAGAATTGAAAAAATTCATCACAGATGTAGTAAAGCATCCAGATCTTAAAGAATTGTACGAGGCTCCGTATAAAGTATATAATGAACGTGAAATTGCAACCCCTCAAAAAATGATCCGACCAGATCGAGTTGTGGTTCATTCTGACGGAACAGCAACGATTATTGATTATAAAACTGGGGCGTCAAACCCTAAATACGTAGAACAGATCTATGAATATTCTGATGCCATAGAGGCTATGGGATATTCGGTTCGCGAAAAGCTATTGGTTTACTGCAATACCAATGGAATACTCATAAATAAAAGCTAAATTTGGGGGCCAAAAAATCAAGAAAATGTACGGAAAAATTAAAGATCACTTACAAAAAGAGATTCAGGAAATAAAAGATGCTGGGCTCTTTAAAAAAGAACGAATCATTACATCTCCCCAAGATGCGGTAATAAAAATCTCTACAGGTGAAGAAGTTATCAACTTCTGCGCCAACAATTATTTGGGACTTTCTTCCAACAAAGAAGTAATACAAGCCGCAAAAGATGCAATGGACACCCATGGTTTTGGAATGTCTTCGGTACGATTTATTTGTGGAACCCAAGATATTCACAAAGAATTGGAACAGAAAATTGCCGATTTCTACCAAACGGAAGACACCATATTATATGCTGCAGCTTTCGACGCCAACGGTGGAGTTTTTGAACCTTTATTAGGGCCAGAAGATGCTATTATTTCAGATTCTTTAAACCATGCGTCTATTATTGATGGAGTTCGTTTGTGTAAAGCTGCACGTTATAGATACCAGAATAACGACATGGAAGATCTGGAAAAACAACTTATCGCTGCTAATGAAAATGGAGCTCGTCATAAAATCATAGTAACCGATGGTGTCTTTTCTATGGATGGACTCGTTGCTCCATTGGATCAGATCTGTGATTTGGCAGACCAATATGACGCGATGGTAATGATAGATGAGTGCCATGCGGCAGGGTTTATTGGTGAAACTGGTCGTGGAACACTCGAAGAAAAAGGAGTTATGGACCGAATTGATATCATAACTGGAACCCTTGGCAAGGCTTTGGGCGGTGCTATGGGTGGTTATACTACTGGTAAAAAAGAGATCATCGAAATTCTACGTCAGCGATCAAGACCGTACTTATTTTCTAATTCTTTAGCGCCTGCTATTGTAGGAGCATCTATTAAAGTATTTGATATGCTAGCTAATGACACCCAATTAAGGGATCAGCTAGAAGAGAATACTGCTTACTTTAAAAAAGGGATGAAGGAAGCTGGATTTGATATTATTGATGGTGATTCTGCTATTGTTCCTGTCATGTTATACGACGCTAAACTTTCGCAAACCATGGCAGACATGTTGCTGGAAGAAGGCATTTATGTAATAGGTTTCTTTTACCCTGTGGTTCCCAAAGGAAAAGCAAGAATACGGGTACAGCTTTCTGCAGCTCATACAAAGGAGCATTTAGACAAGGCCATCGCAGCATTCATTAAAGTGAAGCAAAAACTTGGATTGTAATAATTTGTCTTAGTTAGCATTTAAGCCGCAAGACCTTTGTAATTACAAAAAATTTAATAGATTTGCTTTTGTTAATAAACTTTAACAACTTACTTTTGCTCTATTAACACTTAAAAATTAAACATTCGAATATGAAACATCTTAACAGTATTTTAGCCGCTGCCCTCTTTATCTTTGCTATTGGGGTAGTAAGCGCGCAAGATCAAAACAACCCTTGGGCTATTGAAGTTGGTGTAAACGCCGTGGATGTATACCCTGTAGGGATTACCGATAACGGTAGATTACCAGCGATGATAGGTGACATCGAAATTAAAGACAACCTATTTTCAGAATATTTCAACCAAAATGACCACTGGAGCATTTTACCTTCAGTTTCCAGAGTGTCTGTGGGACGATATATTGGTAATGGCTTCACTTTTACTGCAGCGGGTGCTGTAAACAGACTTGACAAATTAGGAGATTTAAGTGTTGACGACTTAAACTACTACTCCGCTGATGGAGAAATTAAATATAGCTTTAGAGACCTAATCAACGGTCCTGGTGGATGGTTTGATCCTTCTATCGGTATTGGTGGTGGTTATACTTGGGTAGATGATATCGGATTCGGTACTGCAAACGCCCTTGCAAGTGTTCGTTTTTGGATTACTGAAAACGTAGCTCTTAACTTCCAAAGTACTTACAAGCACGCTTTCGAAGATCAGTACGGAATCATCCACTTCCAACACTCTGCTGGTGTTGCATTCAAATTTGGAGGAAAAGATACTGATGGTGATGGAATCTTTGATAAAGACGATGAGTGTCCAGAAACTCCAGGTCTTCCTGAGTTTAACGGATGTCCTGATAGTGATGGTGATGGAATCGAAGACAGAAACGATGCTTGTCCAAACACTCCAGGTTTAGCTGAATTCAATGGTTGTCCTGATAGTGACGGTGACGGAATCGCAGATCCACAAGATGCTTGTCCTACTGTTCCTGGTATTGCTGCTTTGAACGGATGTCCTGATGCGGATGGTGATGGAATCACTGATGCTGATGATGCTTGTCCTAACGAAGCTGGACCAGCTGCTAACAACGGATGTCCTTACCAAGATAAAGATGGTGACGGAGTACTTGATAAAGACGATCAGTGTCCAGATGTACCTGGTACTGTAGCAAACAACGGTTGTCCAGAAGTAACTGTTGAAATTATCAACCAATTAACTGAGTACGCTAAGACTATCTTGTTTGACACTGGAAAGTCTACCATTCGTTCTGAGTCTTACGCTGTTCTTCAAAGCATCGTTGATGTAATGAATGAATACCCAACTGCTTCTTTCGTTATCGAAGGTCACACAGATAGTCAAGGTAGAGAATCTACTAACCAAACACTTTCTGATAACAGAGCTGCAGCCGTTAGAGATTACTTGACTACTATTGGTATGTCTGGTTCAAGACTTTCTTCTATAGGATATGGAGAGTCTAGACCAATTGCTTCTAACAAAACTAAAGCTGGAAGACAACAAAACAGACGTGTAGAGATTTCTTTGAAAAAGTAATCTTTCTAAATAAATCATAAAAAAACGCTTCCCTAACGGGAAGCGTTTTTTATTTTTGGGTATGCGTGCTTTCCTAGAAGAAATTGTTATTGAAGTCCAAAAAGAGTATGAGAGCATATCTAATCTCATCTTTGTATTGCCAAGTAAGAGAGCGGGAGGTTTCTTTAAACACTATCTGAAAAAACACCTAACTAAAGCTACCTTTGCCCCCACGGTTATAAGTATTGAGGAGTTTATTGAGCAGCTTTCGGGTTTAAACATCATTGCCAAGGACATTCTTCTTATAAAAAGCTATCAAGCCTATCTCGCAACCGAAGCAATCCAGAAAAAAGATGATTTTTCTACTTTCACCACATGGGCTACGGCATTATTGAATGACTTTAGCGAAATAGATCGCTACCTCATAGATCCTTCTTCTTTCTTTTCTTACCTCGGAGGAATTAAAAGTTTAGAGAAATGGGGAGTTACAGAAGAGGAAACACCACTTATAAAAAGCTATCTGACTTTCTGGAACAACTTAATGCCTTTTTATGAAAACTTAACTTATCTGCTTGCAAAGGAACAAAAGGGATATCAGGGAATGGTCTATCGGAAAGCTGCCGAAGACATAGAACATTACCTGTCTAATAATGGTTTTATAAACCACTATTTTATAGGCTTCAATGCCCTTAACACTTCTGAACAACATATTATCCAGGCGATGCTAGAACTGGGTAATACCAAAGTCTATTGGGATATAGATTCCTATTTTTATTCAGATTCCACCCATAGTGCCTCCCTCTTTTTACGTTCTTATTTAAAAAACTGGAAATTCTATCAACAACATCCTGTTCCTCAATTTTCAGAAAATTATCAGAAATCAAAAAACATAAAGATTGTTTCTGCCCAAAATAGTATTGAAGAAGTAAAATATGTAGGCAATTATTTGTCCCAACTTTCAGTAGAAGAACAAAATCGTACTGCTGTTGTATTGGCTGACGAAGCTCTTCTTATTCCATTACTTTATTCCTTACCAAACAACATAACAAAAGTGAATGTAACTATGGGATTACCTCTAAAAGGCACTCCCATGGTTTCCTTTTTTGTTTCGCTGATTAAGTTACACTCTAAAGCCTCTCAAGTATACTATTACAAAGACATATTAGCATTACTCAATCATCCTGTATGTAGATATTTAATAGATTCTCCACAAGATATAGCCATGTCTATTACAAAAGAAAACATGTCCTATATAAGTGCTGAAAAATTAGAATCTTTACATAAGAACAATGATACTCTTAAAACCCTATTTGGAGATTGGGGCCTTAATATTTCTATAGCTGTAAATAATTGCGTCCTACTTCTAAACAAACTCATTTTAAATAAAGAAGTTCACGATATTGAAAAGCTTTCTTTTCAGAAACTTGTTGAACTCTTCCAGAAGATCGGCGATTTTGGTCAAGAGCACACATATCTTTCTGAGATTGCAACGATGGAACGTCTTTTTTCTGAACTTATTGCTACAGTCAATTTAGACTTTGAAGGCGATGCCTATGAAGGGCTCCAAATCATGGGAGTTTTAGAAACTCGAGTTCTCGACTTCGAAAATATTATCATGCTCTCTGTGAATGAAGGCGTACTTCCTGCAGGGAAATCAACCGCCTCCTTTATTACGTATGATCTAAAAAAGCAATTTGGGCTTCCGCTATACACAGAAAAAGATGCTGTGTATACGTATCACTTTTATCGTTTGTTGCAACGTACTAAAAACATAACCTTGGTGTACAATAATTTTAGTCAAGGCCTTACATCTGGTGAAAAAAGTCGTTTTATAAAACAATTGGAACTTGAAACCCTTCCCGAACACAAGCTCTCTTTTGAAACGATAACAGCTCCTATTTCCATTGAAAAACCTGAAACAAAAAAATAGAAAAAACCCAACCCATTCTCGAAACCATAAGGTCAATTTCCAGTCATTATTTTTCGCCATCTGCACTTGCTTTGTACATAAAAAACCCCATAGCTTTCTATTATCAAAAAGTGTTGTCCATTAATGAATATGACCAAGTTGAAGAAGTGGTGGCGCTCAATACATTGGGAACCATTGTACACAACACCCTAGAGGAACTTTATAAGCCTTTTGAAGGTCAATTGCTAAACACTGATTCCTTATCACAATTAAAGGGTCAAGCACTAGCCGACGAAGTAACGAGTCAGTTTAAAAAAGAATTTAAAGAAGGGAATTTCAAAAAAGGCAAAAACTTAATCGTTTTTGAAGTTGCTAAAAGGTATGTTGGCAACATCATTGATCTTGATATTTCCGAATTGAAGAAAGGGCATACTATAAAAATCCTTCACTTGGAAAGCCATCTTAAAACAGCTCTTCATATAAAAGGATTGGAATTCCCGGTTTTTATTGGAGGGAAGGTAGATCGTATCGATGCATATAATGGCACTGTTCGAATTATTGATTATAAAACCGGCTTGGTACAACAAAGGGAATTGGAGCTCGTGCATTGGAACGAAATCATTGAAGAGGAAGGACGAAGTAAGGCATTTCAAGTAATGGCATATGCTTTTATTATTCATCGTGAGCTTGGTATCGATGCTTTGGAAGCCGGAGTCATATCATTGAAAAATCTGTCCAGTGGATTTTTAAAATTTGCCAAACGTGAAAAACCACGAGGTGGAGCCAAAGATCAGCTGATTACTATAGATATGCTTCAAAATTTTCAATCACAACTCGAAAAACTTATCTATGAATTATGTGATCGAAAGTTTCCATTTACTGAAAACTCACATATTAAATAGGGTTTTTCCTCATTAAAAAACAGGAATTTCATTCTTGACTAGCATTCATTTCTGAACGAAATTTGCTAAAAAAGATTCCCCCTATGGTTATTAAATCAACACATCAGCGCTTAAGAGGAAAATGGTTAAAAATCCTCAAGGGCATTCCAACTGAAAGTGAAGTTCAGCATTTCAATGCAGAAATAAATGCCTATCAAGGTCAAAAGCAAAACTTTCAAAGAAAGGCCGTTTAAGGAACTATTCATTAACAATCTCCCACAAGAGATAAAATTAAAGTGACTCCATTGGCTTCAGGGAGAGGGCTTAAAGCATGACAAAAATCATAGTTTAGCCTATACCAAACCTTCACCTTTGCTTCAGGTATAAGCAAATTGGATCACTATGTCAACCTGTTTCCATTGTGGGGATGAATGTAGTACAACTTCCGTCACATTTAAGGATAAATCGTTTTGTTGTCAAGGTTGCAAAACGGTATTCGAAATTCTAAACGAAAACAATCTTTCGTACTATTACGATATTGAAACCAATCCAGGTACTTCGCCTTCAAGGATTGAACATAAATTCGACTTTTTAAAAACTCCAGAGATCGCCAACAAGCTCCTTGCCTTTAATGAAGAAGGGGTTCAAGTTATCGATCTGTACATTCCTTCTATTCACTGTAGCTCCTGTATTTGGGTATTGGAAAACCTCAACAAACTGAATCCTGCTGTTATAACCGCTCAAGTAGACTTCCCCAAAAAAAAGGTGCGCATTACATTTTCCGAAGAAGACTTTGGGGTCTACGAATTGGTAAAACTCCTAGCTAGGATTGGTTATGAACCTTATATATCTTTAGAAGACACTACTGAAAAAAGACAAAAAGTAGACCGTCGCTTAATCTATAAACTTGGAGTGGCAGGCTTTGCTTTTGGAAACATCATGTTTCTTTCATTTCCTGAATATTTTGAAGTAAATGAATTTTGGCTGGAACGCTTCAAGCATGTATTCAGGTGGCTTATGTTCGCTTTTGCTGTTCCAGTGGTTTTTTATTCAGGCAAGGATTATTTCATATCTGCCTTTAAAGGTTTAAGATCTAAAATTCTAAATATTGATGTGCCTATTGCCATTGGGATATCGGTATTGTTCATTAGATCAACCCTAGAAATAATCATGGATTGGGGAACCGGTTTTTTTGATAGTCTAACTGGTCTTATATTTTTTCTTTTACTCGGTAAATTTTTTCAGCAGAAAACATATGCATTTTTATCCTTTGAACGAGATTACAAATCGTATTTCCCTGTTGCAGTAACACGCATAGATCGCAAGGAGGAAAAACAAACCCAACTAAACGATCTCAGTCCTGGTGATCGGATTCTTATACGTAATGATGAATTAATCCCCGTAGATGGTATTCTTATAAAAGGTAATGCCCATATAGATTATAGCTTTGTAACTGGGGAAGCAGTTCCTGTGGTAAAAGTATCTGGCGATAAAATATTTGCAGGGGGTATACAGCGCTCAGGTGTCATAGAACTGGAAGTCACAAAATCTGTAGAACAAAGTTATCTTACACAGCTTTGGTCAAACGAAGTTTTCAGTAAGAAAACACAAAGCACCTTTGAAACACTTACTAATCATATTATTAAGCATTTTACGATAAGCATCTTGTTCATTGCCTTAATAGCTACTGCTTTCTGGATGTGGCGAGATCCTTCTTTAGTACTTAATGTTTTTACCGCTGTCCTTATTGTGGCTTGTCCTTGTGCCATTGCATTAGCAGCTCCTTTTACATTGGGTAATTTGCTACGCATTTTTGGGCATCATAAGCTTTATCTTAAAAACACTGAGATCCTAGAGCAAATGGCACATCTGGACACTTTGGTTTTCGATAAAACCGGAACTCTAACAAGTGCAAAAAAAAATGTGATCACTTATGAAGGTATTGAATTTACAGAAACCGAAAAGTTACTCCTCACTACAACTCTAAGGGCTTCCAATCATCCACTAAGTAGGTCTTTGTACTCCTTGCTTAAAAAGAATGGCATTGGCACACTGGACGATTACACTGAAAAAGTGGGTTATGGTATTTCAGGGACGTATAGAAATCAACAAATTAAGGTTGGATCATATGCTTTTGTATCAGAAGGAAATCCCAATACTTCTCCTTCTGTCAAAGAGAAAACCAATAAAACCGTAGTACATATTAGCACTCAAGACAATTACAAAGGTCGTTACACCTTTCATAGTGAGTATCGGGAAGATTTGGAGGCTGTTTTTAAATCATTGAAAGAGGACTACCAACTCATTGTACTTTCGGGTGATAACGATAGTGAAAAGGAGCATTTGCAATACTTACTCCCTCCCAAAACAAAATCCATTTCAATCAAAAACCAGAGGATAAGCTCACCTTCATAAAATCACTTCAAGAACAAGGAAGTACGGTGATGATGATAGGTGATGGACTAAATGATGCAGGAGCTTTAGCCCAAAGTGATGTAGGGATTGCAATTTCTGAAAATGTGAATGTATTTTCTCCTGCCTGCGATGGTATTTTGGATGCAACCTATTTCAAAGAATTGCCTCAATTCTTAGCACTTTCCAAAAAAGGGATACACGTTATCAAGTATGCCTTTGTGTTCTCATTATTCTATAACCTTATTGGTTTGGGTTTCGCAGTAACTGGATATCTAAAACCTGTTGTAGCTGCTATTTTAATGCCTTTAAGCTCCATAAGCATTGTAATATTCACTACGGTATTTACCTACTTTTTAGGTAGAAAGTTACATCCAACAAAATCTCAATGAAAATGAAAACAGAAACCATTTCTAGACTACAATTATTTTTTTTAAAGCTGATAAATGTCATCTTTTTTCAAATCAAACAATCCTAGTTTTACAGCATATTTCAGGTAGGTATGAGTATAATTTATTTGTTGCTAGCCATTAGTGTAATCATTGCACTAGTGTTTTTTGCTGCCTTTATCCTCTCGGTAAAAAAAGGCCAATACGATGACACCTATACCCCATCGGTACGTATGCTATTTGATGATGAAATACCGCAAGAAGATTCTGGTGAAAAAGAAATATCCATTGAAACCAATAAATAAATGACCAATTATAAATAACCATGGAAGTACAACAGTTTTACTATGATAACAAAATAGTCCGCAAATTTGTGGTGGCTACCCTTTTTTGGGGGATCATTGGAATGAGTGTAGGCCTATTATTGGCCTTTATGTTCTTATTTCCTAACCTAACAGACGGAATTTCTTGGCTAAGTTTTGGACGTTTACGCCCACTACATACCAATGCCGTCATTTTCGCCTTTGTTGGAAATGCCATCTTTGCCGGGGTTTATTATTCCTCACAACGTCTATTAAAGGCCCGTATGTGGAAAGACTGGCTAAGTAATTTCAATTTCTGGGGTTGGCAAGCCATTATTGTGGGTGCTGCTATTACCCTTCCATTGGGTTATACAACTTCTAAAGAATATGCAGAATTAGAATGGCCTTTTGACATTGCTATTGCCTTAGTTTGGGTTGCATTTGGTGCAAACTTAATAGGAACGATTCTAAAGAGAAGGCAGCGACACCTTTATGTGGCCATTTGGTTCTACCTCGCAACTTTTGTAACCGTAGCTGTATTGCATATTGTAAATAGTATTGAAATTCCGGTTAGTGCCTTAAAAAGCTACTCGGTATATGCTGGTGTACAAGATGCTTTGGTACAATGGTGGTATGGTCACAATGCCGTGGCATTCTTCCTTACTACTCCTTTCTTGGGACTCATGTACTATTTTGTTCCCAAAGCTGCAAACCGGCCTGTATACTCGTACCGTCTTTCTATAGTACATTTTTGGTCATTGATATTCATTTATATCTGGGCTGGACCACACCACTTACTGTATTCTTCTTTGCCTGATTGGGCTCAGAATCTTGGAGTAGCATTTTCTATCATGCTCATTGCTCCATCTTGGGGAGGGATGATTAATGGATTGTTGACCCTTCGTGGTGCATGGGATAAAGTGCGTACAGATCCTGTATTGAAATTCATGGTAGTCGCCATTACCGGTTATGGTATGGCAACTTTTGAAGGACCTATGCTATCGCTTAAAAACGTAAATGCTATTGCACACTTTAGTGATTGGGTGATTGCACACGTACATGTAGGTGCATTGGCATGGAATGGGTTTCTAACCTTTGGAATGGCTTATTGGTTAGTGCCAAAACTATTCAAAACAAAACTATGGTCCAGAAAATTAGCTAATGTTCATTTCTGGATTGGCACCTTGGGTATTATACTATATGCATTACCAATGTATGTTGCTGGATTTGTACAGGCTTCCATGTGGAAACAATTCAATCCTGACGGAACCCTTACATACGGAAACTTCTTGGAAACCGTAAGTGAAATCATTCCTATGTACTGGATGCGTGCAATTGGTGGTACTTTGTTCATTATAGGAGCTCTGGTAGGGGTCTATAATATTATTATGTCTGCAAGAGCAGGTGAAAAAGTAACCGATGAGCTGGCTGAAGCTGCTCCATTACAACGAGTTACTAAGAAGCAAACCTCAAAAGAAGGATACCATACATGGTTAGAAAGACGCCCCGTAAAGCTTACCATTTATGCTACCATAGCAATTCTTATAGGAGGGATGGTGCAAATTGTACCTTCATTAATGGTGGATGATTATGTTCCTGTAATTTCCAGTGTGAAACCCTATACTCCGTTAGAACTAGAAGGTCGTGATATCTATATCCGTGAAAGTTGTAACGCTTGTCACTCACAGATGGTTCGCCCGTTTAGAAGTGAAGTAGAACGCTATGGGGAGTATGCTAAAGCAGGAGAATTTGTGTACGATCACCCCTTCCTCTGGGGAAGTAAACGTACCGGTCCCGATCTACTCCGGATAGGTGGAAAATATAGTGATAATTGGCATTTAAATCACTTTTATGATCCTCAGAGTACGTCTTCAGGCTCTATAATGCCTTCTTACAAATGGCTCATTAAAAATGAGTTGGATAAAAGTAAAACAGAGGCTAAAATGAGAGTCATGCAAACCTTGGGTGTTCCATATACATTAGAGGATATTGAACGTGCGCAAGATTGGATGACCGAACAAGGAACACAGATCGAGAAAAACCTTTATGACGATCCAGACTTTGTGAAAACCTACGAAGCCGATAAGAAATACGCAGAGGAGAACGGTGAAAACTTTATCGAAATGCGAAATCGTGAAGTAGTTGCCCTAATTGCTTATATGCAACGACTAGGGACCGATATCAAAGTGAAAATTCCACAAGAAAAAACAGCTCAACTAAACCCATAGGATCATGTTAAAGTTTGTAAAACAGAATTTAGAACAGATTGATGGAGTGGCAATTTACCCCATCATATCGCTCCTTATATTTTTCATCTTCTTTACGGCCTTGTTTTGGTGGGTATTTACCGCCAAAAAGAAACACATAAAAGAAGTGAGTAACATTCCACTAGATGATTCTATCGTCGCAAATGATCAAAGCTTATGAGAACTATAACTTCTTACGTCCGATTATTCATTTTCGTTACCCTAGCTGCAGTATTCCTCATGTTTGTTGCATCACCAGATGCTCCTATGGATGCATTTAATAAACTATGGTTTTGGGGTATTTTAGGTCTACTTGGTACGCTCATGATGATTGCTGAAATATGTATTGCTGCTTTGCAGTCAGTATTATACAAAACACTAAATCCTGAGGCTAAAAAACGATATGACGATCAAAAAGCATTAGCCGATTCAAATCAATTTAAATGGTTTAAAGAAACCTACAAAAAATTATTAGGCAGTAAACCCATTGATGAAGAACATGAGATCATTCTAGATCATAATTATGATGGCATCAAAGAATTGGACAACCGTTTACCGCCATGGTGGGTATATGGTTTCTATGCCACCATCATTTTTGCTGTCGTATACATGGTACGCTTCCATATATTAAATGATTATACACAAGCTGAAGAATATGAGACCGAAGTTGCCATAGCTCAAGCTGAAATTGAAGAATGGAAGAAGACTGCTAAAGACCTAGTAGACGTAAATACGGTAACCCTTCTTACAGAAGCAGGTGATTTAAGTGCCGGGAAAACTATTTTCGAACAAAGTTGTGTTGCTTGTCATAAAGCTGATGGTGGTGGAGGTATTGGCCCCAACTTAACAGATGAATACTGGATCTTGGGAGGCGGTATAAAAAATGTGTTCAACACTATATCCGAAGGAGGTCGTGATGGTAAGGGAATGATTTCATGGAAAAGCGAATTGAAACCTTCAGAGATGGCACAGGTAGCTAGTTATTTGCTTACTCTTCAAGGTACTTCTCCAGCAGAGCCTAAAGAACCGGAGGGTGAGATCTGGGTAGAGCCAGAACCAGAAACCCAAGAATAAATATTGCCAAAACAGAGACTGTAACCGCATAAATAATTGAATTGGAAACGCCGGAAAACGAAATATTCAGAGATAGTATAAGTACGGTTACAGCCGAAGGGAAGCGTGCTTGGGTATTTCCAAAAAAACCAGAAGGAAAGTATTATGAATGGCGTAAAATTGTAAGCTATGTATTAATAGCCATTCTGGTTGTCTCACCTTTCCTAAAAATTAACGGTAATCAGTTTTTAATGTTCAATGTGTTGGAGCGTCGTTTCAATATTTTTGGACAACCTTTTTGGCCTCAAGATTTTCATCTTTTTGTCATTATGATGATTATTGGGGTATTGTTTGTTGTTCTTTTTACCGTCGCCTTTGGACGTTTGTTTTGTGGATGGGTGTGCCCTCAAACCATCTTTTTGGAAATGGTTTTTCGTCGGATAGAATACTGGATCGAAGGCGATAGGGGGAAGCAAATCCGTTTGAATAAAATGCCCTGGAATGCCGAGAAGATCAGAAAAAAGGTGCTTAAATGGATGATCTTTTTTATCATATCCTTCCTTATTGCCAATGTGTTTTTGGCATACCTAATTGGGAGTGACCAACTCCTTAGATATATTACAGATGGGCCTTTTGTTCATGTAAGTACCCTTGTTTCATTGCTCATTTTTACAGGTGTCTTCTTCTTTGTTTTTGCTTGGTTTAGGGAACAGGTCTGTATTATTGCATGTCCTTATGGGAGATTACAAGGAGTCTTGCTGGATACCAAAAGTATTGTCGTTGCGTATGATCATAAACGGGGAGAAAAGGAAGTAGGAAGGGCAAAATTCAAGAAAAATGAAAATCGCCCCGAAACTGGAAAAGGCGATTGTATAGACTGTTTTCAATGTGTTCATGTATGCCCAACTGGAATAGACATAAGAAACGGCACACAACTGGAATGTGTAAACTGTACAGCCTGTATTGATGCTTGTGACAAAATGATGGATCATGTAGGATTGCCCAAAGGCCTCATACGTTATGCAAGTGAAGAAAATATTGAGAAGAAGACAAAATTCAAATTCAATCCCCGATTAAAGGGATATAGTATAGTATTGGGTATTCTTATCGCTGTTCTCGTAGGAATGCTGTTCCTTAGAAATGACGTAGAGGCTAATATCCTTCGTTTACCTGGACAACTTTATGAACACAAAGAAGGGAATATTATAAGCAATGTTTATACCTATAAACTGGTAAACAAAACCACGCTAGATATAAACCAGATAACCTTTAAACTATTGTCACACAAAGGAACCATACATGTTGTTTCTCACGAGCAATTTAATGTTCCAAAACAAGGCTTGGCTGAAGGCACTCTATTTATAGAAGTAAACGCAAGTGCTTTGACAGGAGATAAAGATCGATTGGAAATAGGGGTTTATAGCGGTAATGATTTAATTGAAACAACTACAACAGCCTTTTTAGGGCCACGTAGTTATAGATAATAGAAGTTTAACATGAAAATTAAAATGTTATGAAATGGAATTGGGGAACTGGTTTGGTCATTGGAATGTTATGTTTTATGAGCTTCATCCTGTACTTGGTTATTACCATGAGTACTGACAAAAAATACAATCACGATTTGGTCACCGAAGCATATTATGCTAAAGAAATGGTATACCAAGATGAAATTGATGCGGAAACCAACTTATACGATTTTAAGGAACCCATGAGCGGTAAAAAAGTCGTTGAAGGTTGGCAAATTTCTTTTCCCAATGAAATTGATTACAAAAAAATAAAAGGCATTGTGTTCCTTTATAGACCGTCTAACCAAAAACTGGATATAGACTTTCCTTTGGTCCTGTCCGGATCTAATTTGCTCATACCTGACAAATTTTTGGTAGACGGTCGCTGGAACATAACCATACAGTGGGAATATAACGAAAAACCCTATTTATATAAACAATCCATCGTTTATTAATGCTCTATTCGGCTCTTATATTAGGTCTTTTGGGAAGTTTTCACTGCGTGGGAATGTGCGGCCCCATTGCCTTTCTATTGCCCATAGATAGAAAAAACCCTTTAAAGCGATCTTTTCAAATATTAAGTTATCATTTGGGAAGGCTATTTACCTATGCCTTGCTAGGTTTGGCTATTGGTCTTGTAGGTAAAAGTTTGAATTGGTTTGGACTTCAACAATATATCTCCGTAGCTATTGGTGTTCTAATGATTGTAGTTGTATTACTTCCATTAAAAATATTTCAGAAGTATAATTTTTCAAAACCTATATACACCGCAGTCTCAAAGTTAAAAAGCAGTCTTGGTGTACAATTAAAAAAGAAAGACCCTGGCACCTTTTTCTCTATTGGCTTTCTAAACGGTCTACTCCCTTGCGGATTGGTTTACACTGCTATATTTGGAGCATTAGCTATGAATCATGCTTGGCAGGGAAGTTTGTATATGGTATTGTTTGGTTTAGGTACCATTCCATTAATGACCGTTGCTGTCTATCTGGGAAACTTTTTAACTGCAAAATCCAAACAATATATTCTAAAATGGATTCCTGTATTTGTCATTATTATTGGAGTCTTGTTTATTCTTCGTGGAATGGGATTGGATATCCCATTTATTTCGCCCTCAGATATGGTTGCAGTAGACACCGTTGGTGCCAACCACAATTGTCATTAATCCATATTAAATCTGATAAGAGAGGGGTGTATTTCCAGCTATATACTCTAGCTCCTTTTTAGGCACTATATTGTCATAGAGAATAGCTTAGTTTCTGGAGATTTCCGTTGTAAGCGCAAATCAAAAGGGAGGCAAATATTCCGTACAAACGGTCGTCCTTTTTCAGTCACTCGAATTCCGTTTGGAAGCAGTGTAACCAGACCGTCCTTTTCCATTTCGTCCAACTTTGTGATTGCTTCCACAATTTCATCAAGATACAGGGAAGTATCCTCCCAAGAGGTCTCAAAACGACACATTAAATTAAGTATATGTTTTCGTATAATGAGATCTTCTGAAGTTAAGAGGTGACCTCTATATACGGGTAAGATTCCGTTTTCAACCAATGCTTGGTATTCCTCCACATTCTTTACATTCTGGGCGAAACCGTACCAGCTATCACTTATCGAAGAAACACCTAATCCAATCATTAATCGAGTATTGCTTGTAGCATATCCCATAAAATTACGATGCAAATGTCCTTCCTGTTGAGATTTATAAAGATCGTCTGTAGGTAATGCGAAATGGTCCATCCCAATCTCGACATATCCAGCTTGAATTAATCTCCTTTTCCCAATTTCATACTGAATTCTTTTTTCTTCGGGAGTTGGCAAATCAGCTTCTTTAAAGCCCCGTTGGCCATTCCCTTTCATCCATGGAACATGCGCATAACTATAAAAAGCAATTCGGTCGGGACGTAACTGAATAGTTTTCTGAATAGTATTCACCACGTCTTCTTTGGTCTGAAAAGGTAGACCGTAAATAATGTCATGGCCTACTGAACGATAGCCTTCATCACGCGCCATCGTAGTTGCCCTTAAAACATTTTCATAAGGTTGCACTCGATTGATCGCTTGCTGTACTTTTTTATTATAATCCTGAACTCCATAGCACACCCTTGTAAAACCATGAGATGCAAGCACCTTTAAGTGTTCTTCTTGAGTGTTGTTGGGATGTCCCTCAAAACTAAATTCACATTCCTCTCCTTTTTTAGCAATACTGAAAATGCCGCTTATCAAGCGGTCCAAATTAGCTGAAGAAAAAAAAGTGGGAGTTCCTCCTCCCAAATGCAATTGAGTTATAGTAGGGGTTCCCCCTAGCAATGCCACATATAATTGTAACTCCTTTAGAACGGTTTTTAAATAAGGAACCTCAACTTCATGGTTTTTGGTAATGCGTTTATTACATCCGCAAAATGTGCACATGCTCTCACAAAAGGGAAGATGGATGTAAAGGCTTATTCCTTCGGTATCATTACTCTCTTTAAAACTTTTAATTACCGTTTCCTTCCAACCGGAAAGGGAAAACGCCTCATTGTCCCAATAAGGTACCGTAGGATAACTTGTATACCTAGGTCCCGGGACATTATATTTAGATACCAGCGTACACATGAATTCTTTTAGAATAGAAAGTTAAAAGCTGCAATGATGGTACAGACAACAAGACTTATGATGAGTAGATTTAAAACAATCTTAGGTTTCTGTACCGAAAGTATCGAAGCATTAAATGCATTGCAAACAGCTACCACTAAGAAAATCTGAAACATCTGGAAAAAAGCATTTCCATGCGTAAAAACAGCCATTACTGCCATAGATCCCAAACATGTGGATACAATAATAGAAAGCGATGCATACAGCATAAAGTTTTCATTCCAATCTTCACTTAATTTTGTGTAAAGTTCTTTCATCTTGTGTTGAATTGTATTTAACGCCCCAAAACTAGTATAATAGAAGGGCTTAAAATATGACAGAAGTCATCGTTTGACGGGAGTAATTAAAAAAACCTACCTCTTCTTCTGGCATTTTCTTATTCATTGTATAAAATACTTTTCTTATCATTTTTATTAAAAACTAACAAAAGTCATTTTTTCAGGTATTTGATAGTAGTACTCTTGCAAATTGGAAGAGGCATTTTAATATTTCAATTAGTAGAAACAACCTTGTCAAACCTATAAAAGTGAAACTATGTATATCCAACAACTTTATACCCCTTGTCTTGCCGAAGCAGCATACTATATTGAATCCAATGGTGAAGCCGCCATTATTGACCCGCTAAGGGAACCGGATCCGTATTTACAATTGGCCAAAGAACGGGGCTCAAACATTAAATACATTTTTGAAACTCACTTTCATGCTGACTTCGTTTCAGGGCATTTAGACCTATCCAAAAAGACAGGAGCCGAAATAATATACGGTCCCACAGCCACTGCAAAATACCCGATCACGACTGCTAAAGACAATCAGATTTTTGAACTCGGTGATATTCAAATTAAAGTACTTCATACACCTGGTCATACCTTGGAGTCTTCCTGTTTTTTGGTTATAGACAACCAAGGGCAGGATTATGCTGTTTTTACTGGAGACACCTTATTTGTTGGAGATGTAGGACGACCAGATCTTGCTGTAAATGCCAACCTTAGCAGGGAAGATCTTGCTAGAAATCTATATCTCTCCCTACAAGAAAAACTTATTCCACTTGCTGACCATGTAATCTTATACCCTGGGCATGGTCCAGGTTCCCAATGTGGAAAAGCACTGGGAAAGGAAACCTGGTCTACCATCGGAGCTCAGAAAAAATACAATTATGCCTTAAATGTAGACTCTGAGGATGACTTCGTTTCAAGGGTAACTGAAGGGCTTAGTGCGCCTCCACAATATTTCCCTAAGAATGCTCAAATTAATAAGGAAGGATATTCTAGCATAGACAACGTACTGGAAAAAGCAAATACTCCTATTTCAGTCAATGAAATTTCAGCTTCGGAAAATGTTCTAATTCTAGATACAAGGTCTCCTCAAGAGTTTTCTGCTGGTTATATTCCGGGTTCCATTAATGTTGGGTTAAATGGTTTTTTTGCCGTTTGGGTTGGCACCTTGATAGAAGACTTAAAAACCAAGATACTCCTTGTTACTCCTGAAGGTAAAGAAAAAGAAACTATCCTACGCTTGGCTAGAGTAGGATATGAATCTGTAATAGGATACTTAGAAGGTGGGTTTACCGCTTGGAAGCAAGCCAACAAACACACGGATAAGGTTTCTAACATTTGTCCAGTATCTTTTAGAAACAACCCAGCACATAAATCAGTTTTGGATGTACGAACTCTGGACGAATACAGCAATGGGCATGTAGATGGTGCCCTAAGCATTCCTCTGTCCGAAATCTATAAACACCTACCAAACTTGAATAAGGCAAAGGTACACTACGTGTATTGTAAATCGGGATATCGTTCCATGATTGCCTCCTCAATCCTAAAAAGAAATGGGTTTGATCATATTGTCAATGTTAAACAAGGATATGAAGGTATCTCAAGTAAAAATGGTTGCTGTAGCGTAAAGCCCTAATACTATAGGCCGCTCATTAAAAATAATTTTGAATTGTATCCCTATGAAAGTACTTTGGAAAAAGAAGACCCAAAAGGAAATTGAACAACGAGTATACACTGCTCTAAAACAGAACATCAATTACGATCATTCCCATACTCTGGGGATTCCAGCTTCCCATTTGGATGAGAAGGTGTTTTCTCAGGACGAATCATTCTTGGAGCACGCCCCCTTCATTTCGACTTTAGTTCAAAACCCCAATCATATTGGGTGTCATACCCTAGGCTCATCTGAATCTTTTTTTCAAGGAACACAGGCCATAGAAAAAGAGTTGATGGATTTATGCGCCCTAGACATATTAGATGGAAGCAACTTACAACATGATGGTTACGTAGCTTCGGGTGGTACTGAGGCAAACTTGCAAGCTATTTGGGTATATAGAAATTATTATGAGAAGGAATTTAAGGCAAAAACCAACGAAATTTGTATTCTATGTAGTGAAGATAGTCACTATTCTATGGATAAAGCCGCAAATATCCTTGGTCTTGACATCTATAAAGTTCTGGTAGATGATGGAACCCGAGAGGTGTCCAAAGAAACAATAGATCAAGCAGTCTCGAAAGCTTTAGAAAACAATAAAAAGTATTTCATTGTAATCTGTAATATGATGACCACCATGTTTGGTTCTATTGATGATCCTGACCATTATGTAACAGTACTAAAAAGCTATGGAAAAGATTACAAAATCCATGTAGATGGAGCCTTTGGCGGATTTTACTATCCTTTTACAAATGAAACCTCCAAGTTTACTTTTAATAATGATAATATCACTTCTTTTACATTAGATGCCCATAAAATGGCACAAGCACCATACGGCACGGGGATTTTTTTAATTCGGAAAGGATTCATAACCTATACCAATACCCAACAAGCGAGTTATGTAGAAGGGGAAGATTGCACCTTAATAGGTAGTCGCTCCGGAGCTAATGCAGTAGCTGTGTGGATGATTCTTATGAAATATGGTTTCTTTGGTTGGCAGGAAAAGATTTTCATCCTACAAAAACGTACCCAATGGATGGCTGAACAATTATTAGATTTAAATATTGCATTTTATCGACATCCCAATTCCAATATCATTACCATCCGAAAAGAATACGTTACCCCAGAAATAGCCCATGAATTTGGTTTGGTACCAGACAATCATCATGCTCCAAAGTGGTACAAAATTGTTGTTATGGATCATGTTACTATTGAAAAATTACAACTATTGGTAGATTCTCTCAAGGTAAGTGAAATAGTCTAGTTAACTCATTTGGGTGTGTTTTTGGCTTCTATTTTCTATAAAAAAGATGAGTTACATAGATTTTACCTGATTGGTCCCTTAATACGCCCATCCCAGAATGTGTAAAGTTTCCTTCTAGAATTCTTTTATGACTGGGACTTTGTATCCATGCATTTACCAAATCTCCCGAAGTTTTGTATCCAGAAGCAACATTTTCTCCAACACTTTTAGCTCCATGTCCTTTTAGCTTACTACTACGATAAGGAAAATTGTCATGACTTATTCTACTTTGAAGTATCATTTCTTTTGAATGCTCAATGGCCAATATAGATGCCATTTGCTTATTCATAATGATGGGAGGCAATTCAACCGATAGCCTGTATAGATTTACTCCATCTAAAATTTCTTGAGCTAAGGTCCAATCAGATTCCGAAATTAAAGACAAATCAAGATGATCTTCGAACGGTTCCTGAATCACCTCTTCCTTGCTACAGGAAACACAGAGTAGTATTGTTGCTAATATTATAATTTTTGCAGTTTTCATAATGCAGTTTCTATTGTTGCTTGGCACAAAAGAACTGCTGTTATGATCAGTTTGAAACCGATTTGTAACGAATGGGATTTACTATGTAATAAGCGGGGTTATTTACAAATAAACGGGAAACCACATTTATAACAAAATAATGATATAGAGCAGGTTAGGAGTAAAAAATGTTTTGTATTCTATCTCTTTCGGAAACAAAAAAATCCGCACGAAAGTGCGGATTTTCTACTTGATGTGGAGAAGATGGGACTCGAACCCACGACCTCTTGACTGCCAGTCAAGCGCTCTAGCCAGCTGAGCTACATCCCCGACTATTCTCACAATCTCGGAGAATATTTTATCGTGACTGCGAAAATAAGAAATTTTATTATTCTCGTTCCTTTAATATCAATAAAGGTTTGGAGGTGTGAAAGTCTTTCTTCAAGATTTCATCATTACTGCCCCAAAGCTTTCTAAAAAACCCTGTTTTTTCTTTTCTTCGAAGGATACATAACATCTCTGGATTTATGGTATTGAAATGTTCTACAATTCCTTCAAAAACGGTAGCATTCTCTGTCGTCATTAAATTCCCATTCAATCGAGCCACAGGATCACTCAATGTCTTATCGTTATCTGCCGTATCTGGCGTCACCACTTGCAACAAATGTAGTTTAGAATGGAAAATCTCCAAAAACGATTCTAAGGTATCTGATGTTTCATCAGATTCAATAGCGGCATTTTTAAAAGCAAATAAAATACTATCAAACCTTCTGAATAGGTAATCCTTAGGTACAATAAGCAATGGGATTTCGGTCTGTCTTACGATTTTACCAGTTACTTTACCTAGGTATATTTCATCATTAATATCCACACTCTGTGGGGACAATATCATGAAGTCAATGTTCAATACACGGGAAAGCGAAGCAATTCCCTCAAAAATATCTCCAGAGATACGCTTAGATACCACTTGTACATCCTTGGTGTCTACACTGTCCAATACTTCCCTTAGTACAGCTTCTGTGTTTTCAACGGTTTTTACGCAGGTTACATAAACCCTAGCTTGGGTAAAGCTGGCAAAGTTGACTGCATAACGTAAATTGTTTACTCCGTTTTCTACAGAGCCAACAGGGACTAGAATATTTTTCATTATAAAAAAAGTAGTTTTTTATGCTATAGTTGTGAATTTTTCAAAAAATCTGGGCAAAAGTACGAATTTTCTGAAAATTCTTCAACGAAGTGTCTAATAAATAGTCTTTTACTGAACACTAAGCACCAACAAGGGTTTGGTGGTATAAAACTCTTTTTTAAGTACTGTATTTTTTTCCCAAAGTTTTTTGAAAAACCCACGCTTACGTCTTACCACGCACAACATATCTGGATTGTGTGATTGAAAATGTTCCAGCACCGCTTGAAAGGTAGTAACATTGGTAGATTGCACATACGAATCGGCCAATTTTTGAAGTTTACCGCTAACCTTTCGCATTTCATCATCCGTGTCTGGAGTTTCCACATGCAACAACTGTATTTTAGTATCAAAATGCTTCATAAAATTTCGAACGGGATCCAATAATCTCTTCTTGGGGAAATTTCCGTTTTTGAAAGCCATTAGCATTTTAGACGGAGGAGTGAACACAGTGCCTTCTGGCACAATAAGAGCAGGTATATCAGTATCTTTAATTAATTTACCTGTTGTGTTTCCTAAATAAAGTTCTTCATTTATGGAATTGCTTCTTGGAGACAACACCATTAGGTCAATTTCTACATGTTTATTAAATCGTTCTACGATTTCCAGAACACTTCCTTTTACAGGGTGTGCAATAACAGTCACATTTTTTTGATCCACTTTTGAAAGCACCTCATCCAAAAGATTTTCGGTATCCTCTTTAATAATGGTATTTACCTTAGTAAGACCTCCTACTTTAGAAAATTCCTGAAACACAGATAATACATATACATAGGCCCCTGTTATTTCTGCAATATCTATTGCATATTGCAATGTGCCTACCGCACTTTCTGAAGAGCCTACTGGAACCAAAATATTTCTCATGGTTGTGGTTTTTTGTTATTAGACCAAATCGTCCTATAAAGAAAACTATCTTTAAATTTGTTGCAAAATTAGCGCATAATTATGATACAAAAGGGGAAACTTGCCCAAATTGAGGAAATTATGGCCATGACACGTGCCTGTGCGGTCAAAATGATAGACGCCGGAATCTATCAATGGAACGAACATTATCCACATGCAACGGCATTTGAAAAAGATATTGAACGAGGTGAGCTTTACGTGATATGTTCTGAAAAAGAAGTAATCATGGGCACGATCGTAATCTCTTCCATAAAGGACGAAGAATACAATGATATACAATGGCTAACACCAGATCAAGACAACTACTATATACACCGTTTGGCCATTCATCCTGACTTTCAATCTCAAGGACACGCTAAAAAAATGATGGATTTTGCCGAAGAAGAAATCCGAAAAAAGAACGGAGTTTCGGTCCGTCTGGACACCTTTAGCCAAAACAAAAGAAACCAACGGTTTTATGAAAATAGGGGTTATCAGCGTTTAGGTGATATCTATTTCCCCAAGCAAAGTGAACACCCTTTCCATTGCTATGAGCTTATCTTATAAGTGAAAAATGTCCTCGTAACTGTTTTCCATCCCACAATAAAGCTCGGTACCAATATTCGGAAGAAGGCAATGGATTTCCATGATAAAAACCATCCCATCCTTGGCTATCCGGTTTTATAATGATCATCAGTTTTCCCATTCTATCATAAATAAAAATATAACGAATGTTCAATGCATTTTCCTTAGGACGAATGTATTGCCAATAATCGTTGAACCCATCGCCATTAGGTGTAAAGAATTGAGGAAAACCAGGAGGACGTAATCGCAGCTGAAAAGTTTCCTCAACAATACCACATCCGTTTTTGTCTCTAACATACACCGTATAAGTTCCTTCGTCTAAACCATTAAAAACATTGTTGTCGCTATAAATACCTGTACTATCCAACAGCGAAAACTCATAATCTCCAATACCCGATACTACAATCGTAATATTAAATTGCTGGTTTACAATTTCAATAGCAATGTCATCAATTCTTGCCGTTGAAGAGGAAACTACCGTAAACTCCTTAGAAGTTGGACACTCTATGACGATTCCATCCTGATTTATGATGGTATATGCTTCATAACGATACAGTCCCGTTTCTGAAATATCTACAGACGATCCCTCAGAGACCACCGTTTCATTTCCAGTAGAATCTATTTGGTACCATCTAAATCCATCGGCCTCATCTGCTGTAGTGACTTGCGTAGGAATGTCATTTTCGCAGATACTTACCTGATCTGGAAAATCGATCTCTGGATTTAAATATATAACCTCTCCTGTATCATCATCAATAAAGGGTCCACAACCCAAAATAGTTGAAAACGATTCTTGTTCACAACCTTGAGCAGCTCCAGCTTTGTTGAAGGGAATAATCCTAATAAAATAGGTGTTGTTGGCTTCAAAGTTTAAAACGAAAGTAGAATTGGTATTAAAAATGGTTCCATCCAGTACATCATTTTCAAAAGGAGTCCTTCCCAAAAAGACAATATATCCCGTTGCTCCCGGGACAGGCTCCCACTCCAATAAAGGAGATAATTCTACATTAGTTGCTCCGTCTAGGGGGCTTATTAGCTGTGTACAAACAGGTGGGTCTCCCAAATCTGCCGTTGTGAAACTTTCTTCTGGGCATCCTTGTGCACTTCCGTTTTCATTGTACGGTATTATTTTCACATAAATTGTCACTCCAATGGGCAGATCTCCCGGTGGGTTGAACATAAGCACATTGCCTACATCCTGATTATTCACAATATCACCGCTTCCTGGCGATGTACCTATTGTCATTCGGTAGCCCGTTGCCAAAGGTGCATATTGCCAAAATAGGTTGGTCGTTATAGGAACATCTATGGCTCCGTCTTGAGGACTAGTGAGTTGGGAACATTGTGGTGTCAACGTTACATCCTGTGTTCTAAAGGATTTACTGGGACATACGATATCATCCTGATTAAAAAAGAAAAGAATAATAGTAACAAAAATTTCTGTGGATTCTGGTAACCCTAATGGAGGCGTAAAGGTTGTTGCGTTCCCAACGTTTTGCTCATTTACAATATCTCCACTACCTGGGTTGGTCCCCAAGGAAATTCGATAACCTGAGACTCCCACCACACTTTCCCAACTTATCGTTGTAGTTACTGGAACATCTACCTCACCATCTATTGGTGACAATAACGAAGGACATTCCTGCGCCCAACAAAGGGACACTGTGAAAATTGAAAATAGTAAAAGGAATCTTTTAAAATCCATACCAACTATTAAAGATAATGATTTATAGTGCCATAGAAATATTTGATATAAAACATATTGCAAACTCCATTGGTTTTACTCTAATTTTGCAACTTGAAATCTACGCAAACCAATATTTCTTTCTCTCGAATTCAACAACTGGCCATTCCAGCCATTATTGCTGGCATAGCAGAGCCTGTACTTTCCATTACCGATACGGCTATTGTAGGGAATATTCAAGGGTTTGGGACAGAATCCTTAGCTGCCGTTGGTATTGTTGGTACGTTCCTATCGGCCCTTATTTGGATTTTAGCACAGACGCGAAGTGCTATTTCGGCCATTGTTTCACAAAATCTGGGTGCCGGAAAAATTGAAGAATTAAAACGGTTTCCTGCGCAAGCTATTTTCTACAATATTGCCCTTAGTATAACGGTGCTAGTATCTACCTATTTTTTTGTAGAAGAAATCTTCACTCTATTCAATGCCGAGGGAATGATTCTCGAACTAAGTATAGATTACTATAACATTAGAGTCTGGGGCTTCCCCTTAACATTATTTACGTTTGCAGTTTTTGGCTTATTTAGAGGGCTTCAGAATACTTTTTGGCCCATGATCATTGCTGGGATAGGAACTGTTGTAAATGTCTTGCTAGATTTTGCTTTGGTTTATGGAATTCCAAATTTTATAGAGCCCATGAATGTTGTTGGAGCTGCTTGGGCTAGTTTGATTTCGCAGATTATCATGGCACTCCTTTCCTTGATTCTATTATTGAAAAAAACCAACATTTCTTTAAAATTAGAACGGAAACTACACCCCGAAATATGGCGTTTGGTCACCATGAGCCTTAATCTCTTTGTAAGGTCCATGGCTCTAAATGCCGCGCTTGTTTTAGCTACTCGTGAGGCCACTGCTCTGGGGAAAGAATATATTGCTGCTCATGTGATTGCTTATAATATCTGGATTTTTGCAGCATTTTTTATAGATGGGTATGGAGCTGCAGGAAACATATTAGGCGGTAAATTGTTAGGGGAACAAAATTTTAAAGTATTGTGGAAACTAACCAAGAGAGTAAATATCTACAATTTGGGAGTGGCTTTTATCTTAATTGCTTTGGGATTGTTGGGGTACAATACTATAGCTGGATTTTTTAATAAGGATCCCCAAGTCCTTTCCTTATTTCACGATGTATTCTATATGGTACTTATAAGTCTTCCGTTCTGCTCATTGGCATTTACTTTGGATGCCATTTTTAAGGGTTTGGGGGAGATGGGTTACTTGCGAAATGTCCTTTTAGGTGCGACTTTGTTCGGATTTGTTCCAGTGCTTTACCTTTCCAAGTTTTTGGAATGGGATCTCTTTGGTATTTGGTTGGCCATGATTGTTTGGGTAGCCTACAGGGCGATAGCTCTCCTCGTTAAATTCAAAAGAAAATACATCCCTTTAATTCAAAATAAATAACTTTACAAAAAATTAAATCTGTGGATATACTTCAATTTTTAAGCGGTAATGGACTATTCATGGTTTTGGGCTTGTTTGTAGTATTGGTCGTACTTTACAACAAAATTAAGGCTCGAAAGTATCATCGTCCTTCCTCTAAAAAGAAACAATAGTTATGGCCCAAATTAGGATTACCAAAATGTTTTCGTTTGAAACTGGTCATGCTTTATATGGTTATGACGGGAAATGCCGAAATGTACACGGCCACAGTTATAAACTTTCCGTAACCGTTATTGGCGAGCCCATTTCAGATAATACACACGTAAAATTTGGTATGGTAATCGATTTTGGGGATTTAAAAAAAATCGTGAAAGAAGAGATCGTAGACATTTTTGATCATGCTACGGTTTTCAACAAGAACACACCACATACTGAATTGGCCAAAGAATTGAGTGATCGTGGTCATAACGTTTTATTGGTAGACTACCAGCCTACCAGTGAAATGATGGTTCAGGATTTTGCCCACAAAATAAAAAAACGCTTACCAGATGGAATTATATTACATTCCTTAAAATTACAGGAAACTGAAAGCAGTTATGCTGAATGGTTTGCGAGTGATAATTAGTCCTTACATGGCTACACAAAGTAGATCACAAAGAAGAAATACTGGCCGAAAACACTTTTCACTATCTTTACCCAATGCAAATTCCTGAGGGCAAAAAAATTTATTTTTCCAGTGACAATCACTTGGGCGCTCCTACCATTGAGGCCAGCAGGCCCAGAGAACTCAAATTTGTTCGCTGGTTGGATGAAGTGAAGGAAGATGCTGCCGCTATTTTTCTACTTGGAGACCTTTTCGATTTTTGGTTCGAATACAAAACTGTTGTTCCGAAAGGTTTTGTACGCGTGTTGGGAAAATTAGCTGAAATATCAGACCAAGGCATCCCAATTCATTTTTTTGTAGGCAATCATGATCTTTGGATGCGCACCTATTTTGAAGACGAACTCAACATCCCAACCTATAGAGATGTAAAAGAGTTTACTTTCAATGATAAGCAATTTTTGATTGGACATGGTGATGGTAAGGGTCCAGGTGACAAAGGGTACAAGCGAATGAAAAAAGTCTTTACCAATCCCTTCTTCAATTGGCTTTTCCGATGGTTGCATCCAGAATGGGGTATGCGTCTTGCCCAATACATGTCTGTGAAAAATCGCCTCATCTCTGGGGATGAGGATAAAAAATTCTTGGGAGAAGAGAACGAATGGCTGGCACAATATGCCAAGCGCAAACTTCAAGAAAAGCATTATGATTATTTTGTGTTTGGCCACCGGCACCTTCCTATGGAAATAAAAGTGGGAGAAAATTCTACCTATTTTAACCTAGGTGATTGGATTACCCAATACACCTACGGAGTTTTTGATGGAGAATCCTTTCAACTAAAGAAATACTAGCCCTGTTGTAATCTCATTTTTCAACAAAATGAACTATTCAGAATTTAGACAAAAGCAACATCTCTATAATTCTCCAGATGGTGATATTGCATACATAGATCAAGGAGAGGGGCCTGTGATCTTATTATTGCATGGAGTTCCTACTTCGGGATGGTTATACCGCAAAATGATCCATGCGCTATCAAAGAAACATAGGGTCATTGTTCCAGATATGTTAGGGTTTGGAAGCAGTGAATCCCCAAAAGGATATGATGTCTATTCTGAAAAAGCACATGCCAAACGTTTGTTGGGGCTCATGGATTCCTTAAATATTGATTTATGGACACATGTTATGCATGATGCGGGAGGATTATGGACTTGGGAATTGGTAAAAGTAGCCCCTCATAAAATCTCCAAACTCATCATCCTAAACACTATCATATATGAAGCAGGCTTTGATCCCCCAATTCGTTTCGAAAAAGGTTTCTTGGCTAGAGCTGCTATGTGGAGTTACAGAAATGGCGTTACCACCAATGCCATGTTAAAGGGCCTTTTTAAAAGTGGGTTGATGAAAAACACTTTGACCAAAACCGATCTTGAGGGTTATAAAACACCTTTAAAGGAAGGTAAAACCAAGGCCATGTACTATTTCTTTACACAAACTTGCAACAAAATACCTGATTATAGCCACGCTATTAAAGCGTTGAAAGTTCCTGTTGCTGTTATCTGGGGGAAACATGATTCATTTTTGCGATGGGATCCACAAAAGACAGCTATTATTAAAGATCTCAACATTTCAGAAGAAAATATTCATCTTGTAGAGGCCAAGCATTTTATACAAGAAGAGATCCCTCAGGAAATCATAACTATTATTTTGGAACTTAAAGATTAGTTACCGTAACAAATAATCCAAGGTAATGGCATCCAGCTTTCCATCTGGAAATAACCCATTTCTTTCTTCAAAGTTCTTCAAAGCATTAAAGGTTTCCGTTCTAAAAAGACCATCATGTAAAATGGAATCTCCTTTTTCTATAAGCAAGCGTTGTATTTCATATACCAAAGCATTTTGTTCGCCCAATTGTAACTCGTTGGCTTTGGGGTTTGCATAAAAAGATTTTAAAATGAGCTCCTTCTTACTTTCTATCTCCTTTCTCGGTTTCTCTTCAGATACTTTTCTAGGGTTTCTCAACAAGATTTCATAATAAGATACCGCAGCTAATTTTTCTCTGTATACTGCTACAGCTGCTTTGGTCACTTCATTATCCTTCTTCGGATTTCTTACATCAATTTCATGGGTGCTCCATTGTGTAATCACATATCCGTTTACAGCTTCTATAGCTTTGTAATAATCTAACAGAACACCTTGATCTGCATCTGTTAAGTCCAAATCGTCAGGGGTTTTATAAGCATATTCGTTTAATGAAAAACGCTTGTATTTGGTATATAGGTTATATCCCATAATACCAATGATAACAAGCAACAAAAAGATGATAATTTGCTTCATTAGGGTTAGTTTTCATCATAAAAATAAGAAACCTTTAGAACAATATGCTATAGAAAGGCTAGTTTAAGGACAACTTATGTATATACTCCCGCAATTCTATATGAAAGAGAATCCCTTCTAATAGATCATTAACAGCCTCTAACTCCTTGCGGTTTAGCGCTAAATCTACTAACTGTGAAGGTGTTTTAAGTAATACAGATCGACAACAATCCAACTGACAAGAAAGGGAGCATTCTGATCTTCGTTTTGCCTCCGTTACCAATTTCGAGAAATATACAATTTCCTTTTTTGTAAGATAAAATCCAATATCCCGAAAAACAATCTGAACAGCATGTTTAACAACGGTATCTTCTTTTCTCCAATAAAAACCTAATCCGAAATGATTCTTGTATATGGGGTCTATCTCATGCATGGGCAAATTGCTTTGTCACAAAGATATTTATTTAGAATTAATCTAAATAGTGTTTTTTGCTATTTTATATCTTTTAGCCGCAATTGCAAACTTGTCTTTCCTTGCCATTCATTTTCATCAACCGTATAAGCAACTTTAAATGGGGTTCCATTGCAGGTAATTTCATGTTTATCACCCAATCCAAAACCAATTCCAGTAAGGGTTGAAGAATTTCCTTGTTTCATCACAAGCCTTAGATGATCCTTGTCTTCACCTACCCTTTTTCCATATCCAGTATCCACCACATGAGTGCTCATAAAAACTGGGGTTCTATTCTCAGGTCCAAACGGAGCCAATTGTTTTAAAATACGATAAAATTTAGGGTCTATGTCATTGAAATGAATTTCGGCATCTATCATTAACTCTGGATCTAGAAGCTTCGGATCTATCGTGTCCTGAACTGTCTTTTCGAAAGCTTGCTTAAATTTTTCCAGATTTTCTTCCTTTAGGGTTAATCCTGCCGCATATTTATGGCCTCCAAACTGTTCAATATACTCACTACATTGTTCCAATGCTTTGTAGACATCAAACCCTTTTACTGATCGAGCCGATGCGGCCAATACATCCCCACTTTTGGTAAATACCAAAGTAGGCCGATAATAGGTTTCGATCAGCCTTGACGCCACAATCCCAATCACTCCTTTGTGCCAGTTTTCTTGATATACAACGGTAGTACTTCGTGCCTCTTCTTTATTCTCTATGATTTGTTTTAGCGCTTCTTCTGTAATCCTCTTATCAGTCTCTTTTCTATCTATATTATACTGTTCAATTTCATGGGCCCAAACAGCCGCTTTATTTATATCTGTTTCTGTGAGCAAGGTGACCGCATGATTACCATGCTTCATTCGTCCAGCAGCATTAATTCGTGGAGCTATGATAAAAACAACATCCGTAATGGTAAGTTGCTTTTTCTTCACTTGTTTTAGAATAGCTTGAAAACCAATTCTGGGGGCATTATTTATAACCTGCAACCCATAAAAAGCCAACACCCTGTTTTCACCAGTTATAGGGACAATATCGGCTCCTATTGCTGTTGCAACCAAATCCAAATACGGTAAGATCTCATCAAAAGGAATCCCTTTTTTTATGGAAAGAGCCTGAATTAATTTGAAGCCCACTCCACAGCCACATAACTCTTTATAAGGGTAGGTGCAGTCCTCCCTTTTGGAGTCTAATACAGCAACAGCCTTCGGAATCTCACTTCCGGGGCGGTGATGGTCACAAATAATAAAGTCGATTCCTTTTTCGGATGCGTACGCTACCTTTTCAATAGCTTTTATGCCACAGTCTAAGGCAATGATAAGACTGAAGTCATTATCATCGGCAAAATCGATCCCCTGATACGAAATTCCATATCCTTCTTCATATCGATCTGGAATATACGTGGCAATATGGGGAGATTGTGTTTTTAAAAAAGAAGAAACCAAGGCAACGCTCGTTGTTCCATCTACATCGTAGTCTCCATATACCAATATGTTTTCGTCATTCTGCAATGCCTTCTCAATTCGAGCCACAGCTATATCCATATCCTTCATCATGAAAGGATCATGGAGGTCTTGTAGGGTAGGACGGAAAAATTTCTTGGCTTGTTCAAAATTTTCGACTCCTCTTTGAATGAGTAAAGAAGCAAGTATAGGATCTACATTCAATTGATTGGCTAATGTATCGACTATCGCTTCAGCAGGTTTCGGTTTTAGGTTCCAACGCATGTATCATTTCATTAAACTTACAAATTACATGAATTGAAATCTTTATCAAAGAGGATTTTCCCTTATAAAGAAACCCCTTTTAATTCCCAGTAATTTCCCTGAAACAAAATATGTATTTAACTCACTGAAAATCAGTTTATAAACTAAGTGCATGCCTTATCAATAGTATTACTTTAGCCATACAAACATTTAGTTAAAGTTAGTGGGGAAGCCATAGAGCTTTTTCCCATTATGGTGAAACCCAACACCAAAATATTTGGGATAGCGTATTTTTTTTTGTAGATAGTTAAGTTTAGTTGATTTAGCCAAAGCTGTGATGAGAAGAACTCATCACAGCTTTTTTATTCTATTGATTCATGTATTAAGACTTAATCAATTTAGGGTTCTTCAAAAATTGAATTATCTTGTATTCAACTACTAGATGATCGTAAATTAATTGACGAATAAAGATGCAATAACATTTACTGCTAGACTTATGATAACCCAAAAGATATTTTTCTTCACAGCAATCCTTTTATTTGCTGTTACTATACATGCACAGGACGGAGTATTGGATGAATCCTTTGGAAATGGAGGTATTGCCAAATTGGATGACCCAGATAGCAGTAGCCGGGCAGGAGATATAGCTCTTACCGAAAATCAGGATATTATAGCTGTAGGTAGAATAGATAACGATTCTGCTATTTACAATAGTGTTTTAAAATTAAACAGTGATGGCACACTTGACACTTCGTTTGGAACCAATGGTTACAGCTTGGTCAATTTTGGATCCTCTGCTTTAGATAGGTATATTGGTGTCTTTATTCAAGAAAATGGGAATATCGTGGCGGCAGGACATCATGGATCACCCAATTTAGACATCGTAGTTTCTAGATTTTTGCCTAATGGTATGCTGGACACCTCTTTTGGTAATGCTGGACATTCTTTTTTAGACATTGCAGAACTAGATTATTTTGGTAAAATAATACCTGCTGATAATGGTTTTTTCATTGTAAACCACAGTAGTACAGCCGGTGTAGCGTCTTATCTCACCATCGCCAAATACGATTCTGAAGGGACATTGGATTTTTCCTTTGGTAACAATGGTGTCGTGCTTACAGATTTTAATCTAGACCTTCCTTGGCCTAGGGAAGTGATTCTTGACCCGCTAGGAAACCTGTTTGTATGTATCCAAATGGATGGTGAATTTCCAGACCCACAACAAACACAAATCTTAAAATATCTTCCTGATGGAAACTTAGACACGACGTTTGCTGAAAATGGAATATTGATTGCAGATACCAATGAAGGACTTACTAAGGGGACAATCCAATTTGATGCCAGTGGAAACCTAATGGTCGCTTATTTAAGCGAGTCTGGATTTCCCGGGGAAGTTCCAACTTTTGTATCGCGTTATTTTGATAATGGCGACTTAGATCTTTCCTTCGGAAATCAGGGTACTATGGAAATTGATATGGATGGTTTAACTCCTCATAAAATCATTGTTCAACCCAATGGAAAATTTGTATTAACAGGTAACATAGGAGGTCCCGAAGCCGGAACATTTGCTATTTCAAGATTGAATCCCAGCGGTAGCCTAGACACCTCATTTGGTAATGAAGGGTTAGTTATGGAACAATTTGAAATGAGTGATGCTCTCATGCAAGATGATGGTAAGCTCTTAGGGTTTGGTCATACATGGTGGTTTACCAATGAATTAAACTTCATTTGGACCCGCTATAATAATGATCCATTAGGCATAGAAGACAACTTCCTTCATAAAACCATGTTCTATCCCAATCCCTCATCAGGAGTTTTTAATGTATACTCAGAATCAGGTATTTTGCACAATCTTACTTATAAGGTTGTTGATGTATCTGGAAAGATTATGCAAGAAGGTTTATTCACACCAACCCATACTTCTGTTGATCTTAGAGAAGCCCAAAGTGGAATGTACTTCCTGAATATTGAAAATTCCACCTACAAACTCATTAAGGAATAACCGTAGAGAATTTACTTTTTTGAAATATTCAAATTTCCATTGGGAAATCGTATTTTCGGTGCGCTTAAACGTAAATACAAACCTATGCCTTTAGTAACTCCATTATCTGCAGATCACGATCTGGAAACCAAAGAATTGGCCGAATTTTTCAACGAAACTCTTGGGTTTTGCCCCAATAGTGTACTTACCATGCAACGCAGGCCCGCTATTAGTAAAGCTTTTATCAATCTTAATAAGGCGGTAATGGCCAATGAAGGCCGTGTTACCTCAGCCCTTAAAAGAATGATTGCTTGGGTAAGCAGTAATTCTACGGGTTGTCGTTATTGCCAAGCACATGCTATTAGAGCAGCAGAACGTTACGGTGCTGAACAAGAACAACTAGACAACATCTGGGAATATAGAACACACCCAGCTTTTAGTGAAGCAGAAAGAGCCGCGTTGGATTTTTCATTACAAGCTTCTCAAGTTCCCAATCAAGTAGACGAAGAAATTAAAAAACGCTTATATGAACATTGGAACGAGGGGGAAATTGTAGAAATGCTAGGGGTTATATCTCTATTTGGATATTTGAACCGATGGAACGATTCTATGGGTACCTCTATTGAAGATGGTGCAGTAGAAAGCGGGGATCAATACCTAGGAAAGCACGGATGGAATAAAGGAAAACATATATAGTCCTTTTAAAAAATAATTATACATTGAAACGTCTTGATAAACTCAAGACGTTTTTTATTTCAATAAGCTAGAAACTTTCTCTCTCAAGATAGGAATCACCTCAGCCTCAAACCAATCATTCCGTTTCATCCAAATCCGATTTCGGGGTGATGGGTGCGGAAGAGGAAGATACGTAGGGAGATATTCCTCATAATTTTGAACCGTTTCTGTCAGGGTTCGTTTCGCTAGATCCTTTAAATAATACTTTTGTGAATACATCCCAATAAGCAGTGTTAATTCCACCTTGGGCATGTTGGTTAGTAATTCTTTATGCCATTGCGGAGCGCATTCAGGTCTGGGTGGCAAATCTCCACTTTTCCCTTTGCCTGGGTAACAGAATCCCATAGGCACAATAGCAATTTTGGAAGTGTCATAAAATATTTCTGGAGTTATGTCCAACCATCTTCGTAACTCCTTACCACTGGCGTCATCCCAAGGAACTCCTGAAGCATGTACTTTCGTGCCAGGCGCTTGCCCTATAATTACGATTTTAGAATCAGGGTGACCCGTAACCACAGGTCTAGGCCCTAGTGGAAGGTGTTTTTCGCAAATACGACAATCCTTTATCTCTGAGAGAAGTCCATTCATGAGTTCTTACCTTGTATTATAATAACCAGTTCCCCTTTCGGAGCTTTCTTTTCAAAATGAGTGATCACTTCGGTAATCGTCCCTCGAATGGTTTCCTCATGCATTTTAGTCAATTCACGGGAAACAGACACGCGTCTATCCTCTCCAAAATATTCAGAAAAATGAGAAAGAGTCTTCAATAATTTGTGAGGGGATTCATAAAAAATCATGGTTCGGGTTTCTTCGGCCAATAATTGTAGTCGGGTTTGCCTTCCTTTCTTTACAGGAAGGAACCCTTCAAAAACAAATCGGTCGTTGGGTAAACCACTATTCACCAAAGCAGGTACAAAAGCCGTTGCCCCTGGTAAACAATCAACCTCTATCCCAGCTTCTACACAGGCACGGGTTAGCAAAAATCCGGGGTCACTTATAGCAGGGGTTCCTGCATCACTAATAAGAGCAACAGTATCACCAGCTTTTATACGTTCCACAATACCCTGTACCGTCTTATGCTCGTTGTGCATATGGTGGGAATGCATGGGCGTACTAATCTCAAAATGTTTCAGAAGTTTACCACTGGTCCGAGTATCTTCAGCCAATATAAAATCTACGTCCTTCAGTACATCTACCGCACGAAAGCTCATGTCTTTTAGATTACCAATAGGTGTAGGCACAAGGTATAATTTTCCCATAGGGTAAAGCTAATGGCGAACTACTTTTCCAAAGAAATAGGAAAGTAGTAAGAAGGTAACTCCCAATAACGGAGTGGTTACATCATCTCCTTTAAAATAATGGGCAAAAAAGGCAAGCACAAGATCGAAAAAGAAACCTGCATATGCCCATTCGGTAAGCCAATTGCTTTTTCTCCAAAGGATCATAATCACTCCCAAAATTTTGGCAATGGCCAATGGAATAACTATGTAAGTGGGATACCCAAAGCTTTCGAAAAATCCTTTCACCATTTCCGTTTTGGTGAAATACATAGATGCTGAAAAAAGCATTAAACCGCACAATAGTATTGTTGCGATCCAATAAATAATCTTTTGTAATCTCATTTTGGTTGGTATGGTCGATTCAATTAATTGAAGCTTTGCTCTATGATCTTCATAAAGCGTCTGGATATATCATCCTTATTCAGCCAATAATTGTAATCGGGTTTTACTTTGCCTTTAATAAATGTTTCGGCTTCATCAAATGTCTGAAAAGTACTTATTTGAGAAAGTACCCGTGTATAATCTTCCGTTTTACCATCGAAAAGATGCTTTACGAATGCAAGTCGATCATTCAAACCAATCTGGAGTCCTTTGGTAACGGCATCATTAATAGACTTTGGCCGATCTATATCATTATGGGTCGTTTTATCCTCTTCTTGCAACTCTTTTTCTTCGTCCTCTTCCCTCTTTGTTTCTACAACGGGCTTTACCTCTGTAGCCACCGCACTTTCATTTTTGCGTTCAAACACAGGCATTTCTTGAAAAGAAGATGCAAATTCTTCAATATCGTTTTTCTGATATTCTCTTTTTGGTAAAACCTCTTCTAATAATTCATCTACGCTCTGCGTTTCTTCAGGCATTTGCGCTACGATATCTTTTATTTTTTCTATCACAGGCTCTATCAGCTCTTCCTTATGCTCAGGCTGAGGTACTGGCTCTGGTTCCTTAAACCAGTTGTTTTCACGATAGCTCTTGGAATCCAAGGATTGTTGTGACGTTTCTTCGTCTCCTTCTCCCAACAATTGAACTTCCACATATTCCAACACGGTCAGCTTTTCGTATAATTCACGAGCTATCTCCTTCATTTTACGAGTGTTGTTTTCTGAATTTTCGGAAAGGATTTGTGCTGCTAAATCCTTAATCTGTAACCGAAGTTTCTTCTTCATAACTTTTGCAATTAAAATGCCATCCTATTTTTTGTTTTGTTAAATTTACGCATCCTTTACGTAAACGTCAAAGTTTTACGTTTTATTCTGAAAGTAAGTTATGTTTCTCGAAAATACAGTAAACCAAAAGGAGCAATTTGGATGGATTGAGGTCATCTGTGGCTCTATGTTTTCTGGTAAAACCGAAGAACTTATACGTCGTCTTAAAAGGGCTCAATTTGCTAGGCAAAAAGTGGAGATTTTTAAGCCCACCGTAGATATTCGGTACGATGATGATAAGGTTGTGTCTCATGATAGTAACGAAATTCGTTCCACTCCCGTTCCTGCAGCAGCCAACATTCCTATTTTGGCAGATGGATGTGATGTTATTGGTATAGACGAAGCTCAATTTTTTGATGATGAAATTGTAAAAGTATGTAACGACTTAGCCAATCAAGGCATGCGGGTTATTATAGCTGGACTGGATATGGATTACAAAGGGAACCCTTTTGGGCCTATGCCTGCTCTTATGGCCACCGCAGAATACGTGACCAAAGTACACGCTGTTTGTACCCGAACAGGAAATCTTGCTAATTATAGCTATCGAAAAGCACAAAGTGACGATTTGGTATTGTTGGGGGAAACCGAAGAATATGAGCCCTTAAGTAGAGCTGCATTTTATAAAGCCCAATTGCGTGAAAAAGTTCGAAAAATGGAGGTGAAAGATCCCGAACAAATCCCTGCCAAAAAAAGAGCCCAATAACGTTCCCAAGATGAGTCATACCCAAGAAACCGTTCTCGAAATAGACCTGGACGCACTTGCCCATAATTACAAACATATTACCTCCTATCTAAAACCTGAGACCCAAGTTATGGGAGTAGTTAAGGCTTTTGGATATGGTAGTGATGCTTGTGAGGTTGCTAAGGAATTGGCCCTGTTGGGTGTCAATTATTTTGCGGTAGCTTATGTAAAAGAAGGAATTGCCTTAAGAAATGCCGGTATTACTCAGCCCATTTTAATATTGCATCCGCAACCCATAAACTTCAAAACCCTCATAGATCGTTGTTTGGAACCTGCATTGTACAGTGCCCGTATTTTTAGGGAGTTTGTCAAAGTAGCCGAAAGAAAGAAACAAAAGGATTATCCCGTACATCTCAAATTCAATACTGGGCTGAACCGACTGGGCTTTTGGGAAAGTGATACTTCATGGATTACATCTCGTCTTACTGAAACCTCTTCCATAAAAATTACATCATTATTTTCGCATTTGGCTGCTAGTGAAGATATGGATGAAAAGCAATTTACACTAGAGCAAATAGAAAGCTTCAAAAAAATTGCTGCAGATATGTCTTCTCGATTGGGATACCAGCCGCTACTCCATCAAAGTAATACTTCTGCAATTCTAAATTACCCCGAAGCTCAATTTGATATTGTCCGCACGGGCATAGGGTTGTATGGATATGGCAACTCTGCCGCCTACGATTCAAAACTGAAACCCGTTGCTCAGCTAAAAAGTATTATTTCACAAATTCATAAAATAGAACCGGGCGAAACTGTTGGTTACAACAGAGCTTTCAAGGCACCCCATTACGCTACCACGGCAACCATCCCTATTGGGCATGCTGATGGTATTTCCCGAAGATTGGGAAATGGTGTTGGAAGCATTCTTATACATGGGCACAAAGCACCCATTATTGGTAATGTCTGTATGGATATGCTTATGGTAGACATTACTGGCATAGAATGCAAAGAAGGTGACGAGGTGGTTATCATTGGTGACGGCCAATCTGCCTCTCAACTTGCCGAAGGAATGGGTAGTATTTCTTATGAGTTACTTACTGCCATCTCACAAAGAGTAAAGCGGGTTGTTCATCGAAAACAATAGTGGGATTTCCTACAGTTTTGGGAAAGCTCTTGCTTTTTGTGTAATTTGGGGAACATTAACCCTCAAAACCAATCAAAATGTTTAAAGAATTCAAAGAATTTATCTTAACAGGTAATGTCATCGATTTAGCTGTGGCCGTGATTTTGGCAGCTGCTATTGGCGGTGTTGTATCTGGATTTACCAATGACATCATGATGCCAATTATTGGTCATTTTACAGGAGGTATGGACTTCTCTGCAATGAAAGTTGTTCTTTCAGAGGCTGTAGTAGCCACAGATGGTTCTGTCACCACTCCAGAAAATTCCATTATGTGGGGTAAATGGGTAAACACACTCATTAATCTAGTCATCGTAGGATTTGTATTGTTCTTGATTGTAAAAGCATACAATAAAACAAAGAAGAAAAAAGAGGAAGCTCCTGCTCCAGACCCAGGACCATCTGAAATCGATTTGCTTACAGAAATTAGAGACGCTCTTAATAAATAAGACGTTAAACAACCGCTACACTTCATATTTTAACAAAACCATCCTGTTTTTCGACAGGATGGTCTTTTTTTTCGTTGTAATTTTACAGGCCAATTTTATAATCGTTTACATTTGATGGAAAACATGCCTAAAATGAGAATAGCTGTAGTAGGTGCCACCGGAATGGTAGGTAGTGTAATGTTAAAGTTATTGGAAGAACGTCATTTCCCAATTAAAGAAATGCTTCCTGTTGCTTCTCAACGATCTGTTGGAAGGGAAATCGTCTTTAAAGGCAAACTACATAAAATAATAGGGCTTCAGGATGCAATAAATGCCAAGCCCGATATTGCTATTTTCTCAGCTGGTGGGAACACCTCCTTAGAGTGGGCTCCAAAATTTGCAGAAATAGGTACTACAGTTATCGATAATTCATCTGCTTGGCGTATGGATCCTGATAAAAAATTAGTGGTGCCAGAAATTAATGCAGCCGTTCTTACCAAAGAAGATAAAATTATTGCAAACCCAAATTGTTCTACAATTCAAATGGTCATGGCATTGGCTCCCTTGCATAAAAAATATCAGATGAAGCGAGTCGTGGTTTCTACCTATCAGTCCGTGTCTGGAACTGGGGTGAAGGCCGTCAAGCAATTGGAAAATGAAATCTCTGGTCAAAGGGGTGAAATGGCCTACCCGTATCCTATTCATAAAAATGCACTTCCCCATTGCGATGTTTTTGAAGACAACGGATATACCAAAGAAGAGATGAAATTGGCTAGAGAACCACAAAAAATATTAGACGATCGCTCCTTTTCAGTATCAGCTACTGCAGTACGTATTCCTACGGCTGGAGGACATAGTGAAGCGGTAAATGTGGAATTTAGAAATGATTTCGATCTTAAGGAAATTCGTCAAATATTGCATAGTACACCGGGTATAACTATACAGGATAATCCAGACACAAACACGTACCCAATGCCAATTTACGCACACAACAAGGATGAGGTTTTCGTAGGGAGGTTAAGAAGGGATGAAACCCAACCCAATACATTAAACATGTGGGTTGTAAGTGATAACCTTCGAAAAGGGGCTGCTACCAATGCTATCCAGATTGCTGAATATTTGCTGCATCACGAATTAGTATAAACCCATGTTTGTAAGTGTTCTTGATAAGGTCCGTCTAAAGGCGCATAACCTTTTTAAGAAACAACTATGAAAATCTTTCACATTATTTTACGGCTTGGATTGGGTCTCATGCTTTTGGCATTTGGTCTCAACAAATTCCTATGGTTTTTACAAGACTTCGATTTTACAGGATTTCCAGAGGCTGAACATTTGTTCAATAGCTTAAGATACTCTGGCCATGATGCCGTAGCAGGAAAAGGATACATCATGCATTTGGTAGGCCTAACTGAAGTAATTGTTGGGCTTCTATTGATCATAAAAAAATGGGTGCCATTTGCTTTGGTAATGCTGGTTCCTATTTCAATAAATATTGTCCTATTTCATGCTTTTGTGAACCTTCCCAATATAGCCCCTGCTATCTTGGTTGCTGTCATTAATACCTACCTTATCTATAGAAATTGGGATCATTACCGCCCTCTTTTCTCATAAAATTCCCACAAATAGCTATCTAAACGTCTGTAAACAAAAGTTTTTACTACTTTTAAGGGATTCCAACCAAGGAGTCCCTTTTTTAATAAAATTGTTTTGTTTATCACTATGAAAAGAATTCACCTACAGTTCTTTAGCTTTTTTGCCCTTACTATTTTCCTATTTAGTTGTAATAAAGATGATGGAGGAAATGGAGATGATTATGTGCCTTTAAATATAGTTACACAACCAGATACCGGAGAGGTATTTCAGAATGCTACTATAGATATCAATATATTTTCCAATGATAGCAATGTCCCTGCAGATGGCATATTGGAAGTAAGCACTCCAACCTCTGGTACTGCTACTATACTTGATAATGGTACTCCCTCCAATACACAAGATGATAGTATTCGATATACTCCCAGTGATACTTTTTTTGGAAATGTGACTTTTCAGTACACCATTTGTGACCTAAATGGAGAAAATTGCGAAACTGAAACGGTAACCATAAATGTTTTACCTATTTCTCCTGTTGTTTTCGATATTGACGCAGTACCCTACCCAAAACTAACCGATTATAACTTCTTCAATGGCGATCTATCCAATCAAGAGCCAGTATATGGGGTGCTTCCCTACAAACCTATCAGTACACTCTTTACGGATTATGCTTTAAAGAAACGATTTGTGTGGATGCCAACGGGAGTAAAAGCTTCCTACGTTGCAGATCATGAATTATTGGACTTCCCCGTTGGATCAGTTCTGATTAAAAATTTCTATTATGAAAATGTGCTCCCAGGGAATGTCAAAAAAATTATAGAGACTCGGATTTTAATAAAAAAATCAGATGGCTGGATTACGGCAAATTATATATGGAATGATGCGCAAGATGAAGCCGATTTGGATACTTCTGGAGATGGTGGTTTTGTAGACTTAAATTGGATTCAGGATGGTGTTGAAAAATCCACAAATTACCGTATCCCAGCGCAAAGTCAATGCTTTACATGTCATAAAGCCGACTTTCAGAATGCACCCATAGGTGTAAAACCACAGAGTTTGGATTCTAATTATGAATTTACGGATGGAGCTTCCAACCAACTTCAAAAATGGATGGATATGGGCTATTTGGAAGATAACCTCCCTGGAAGTATTAATGCTGTTGTGGATTACAAAGACACGTCACAACCATTGGATTTACGAGTACGTTCTTACTTCGATATTAACTGTGCAAGTTGCCACAGTGACGAAGGACACTGTAATTATAGAGCGGTACGATTTGCTTTCGACGAAACTACGGATCCTGTAAAAATGGGTGTTTGTGATGACCCACAAACCCCTGTTCCAGGCTACGAAAATAGCAAGCTTGTCACTCCTGGTGACCCTAGTGATTCGGTACTCTTTTTTAGAGTAAGTACATCCGAAGAACAATACAGAATGCCATTAATTGGTAGAACCATACAACACGAAGAAGGTGTTGCCTTACTCGAGGAATGGATCAATTCCTTATCACAAAATTGTAATTAACCAATATCATTGAATCTAGAAATATCATGAAAAAAACTATCTTATTTGGTGCACTTATGGCTATCTTTCCTTTGATAGCTCAAGAAGTCACTTTTACTACACAGAATATTGCTGCCATTGGCTCCTATAACCGGACTATGGTAGATATGAACGGAGATCACTTAGACGATATCGTTTCGGTATCTAACAATAACATTCAGATTTTTTATCAACAAGGCGATGGTACGTTTGATATGGTCAACATCTCAACTACGAATGCAGACAACTTACCGTCTTGGAGTATGGCTGCAGGAGATTACGATGCCAACGGATATACAGATCTATTGTATGGTGGTGGAAATGGCGTAACCTTTATGAAAGCCAGCAATGATGGAACTTCTTTTACTGAAGTTTCAGGAAGTGAATATGTGTTTTCACAGCGCTCTAACTTTGTGGACATTAACAACGATGGACATTTGGATGCCTTTGTGTGTCATGATGTAGAGCCTAATGTTTATTATATCAATGATGGTAGTGGAAACTTCACCTACAACCAAGGAGGTCTTGGAGACTATCCGTCTGGAGGGCATTATGGATCTGTTTGGATTGACCATGATAATGACCGTGATGTAGATTTATTTATCGCAAAGTGTGGTGGAGAATCTGCCAGAAGAGATAACGAATTACACAACAATAATGGAGATGGAACATTTACTGAAATTGGTGCTTTAGTTGGATTGGAAGATGATATGCAAACTTGGTCTTCTGCCTGGGCAGATTATGACAACGATGGTGATATGGATGCATGGATAGGAGCAAGCAGTTTGGGTGATGGATTCCATAGATTAATGCGTAACAATGGTGATGGTACCTTTACGGATGTCATCACAGGTTCTGGATTAGAAACTTTTAATAGTACCGATATTGAAAATGCTACGCATGACTTTAACAATGATGGAAATGCAGACATTATAAGTGCTGGAAAAATTTTATACGGAAATGGAGACATGACCTTTACTGTTGGACTGGGTACATTTATAAATGGTGCTTTTGGAGATGCTAACAATGATGGCTTTGTAGATGCATTCGAAGGAAATACCATTTATTACAATGATGGAAACTCCAATAACTGGCTTAAGATTTATACTGTTGGAACTGAAAGTAACCTTGATGGAATTGGTGCTCGTGTAGAAATCTCTTCGGCTTCCAGAACTCAAATAAGAGACGTTCGAAGCGGAGAAGGCTTTGGAGACATGAGTAGTTTGAACACTCATTTTGGTCTTGGCACTGATGATACGGTAGATGTTACTATTTACTGGACCTCTGGGATCATTGACATTGTAGAAGATGTAGATGCAAACCAAGCCATTGAAATCATTGAAGGTTCTACTCTTGGATTGGAAGATACCTTGGTAGACAACCTAATCCTCTACCCTAACCCTACTTCTAATATTTTGAATTTAGGTACTGTGAACGAATTTGACACTCCAATTTATACCATCTTCGATATTACTGGAAAAAGGGTAGCGAATGCAAAATTAATGTCAGAATCCATTGATGTTTCACATTTATCCAATGGAAGTTATATTCTTCGTGTATTTGATAAGAAAATCATCAAAACACAAAGATTCATCAAAAAATAAAACAAGATTTCCCCTAGTCTTGTGATTCAAGAGGACACCGCCCTAATCATTTGGAGCGGTGTTTTTTTGTATATTTAGAGGACACTAATTAAACCCACCATTTTTATGAATTCCTCTTTTACCAACATTCTTAGGATTGTTCTCGGTTTGTGCCTTTTGGTTTTCGGTCTAAACAAATTCATCAACTTTATTCCAATGTTCGAGATGCCTCCAGCAGCTGCTAATTTTTTGGAATCTCTTAAAAATACTGGATACGTTTTTTATGTTGTTGCCATTCTGGAAATTGTAGTTGGCATTCTTTTGTTATTGAAAAAATGGGTGCCCTTCGCTTTAATTATTTTGGCACCAATATCCATTAACATTCTCCTTTTTCATATATTTCTTAATATTTCAGGAGCTTTGGTTGCTATCGTTATCGTCCTTTGTAACATCATCCTTATTTATAAATATTGGAAAGCTTATAAACCCTTGTTTCAATATTAATATTTTGAGATTTTCTCTAACACAATCCTAACAAATTCGAGCCTATTAATTATGTATTTTTAACACTGCACAAACTCTTCAAAAAATGAACAAATTAATAATACTCATTATTGCGTCGGCTATGCTTAGTTCTTGCAATAAAACTGACAAAAAAGAACCTATTCTCGTGACTTACCATAAAACGAAAAAAGTAGATACTGTAGATACCTATTTCGATACCGAAGTAAAAGATCCTTATCGATGGTTGGAAGATGATATGAGCGAAGAAACTGGAGAATGGGTCAAAGCCCAAAATAAGGTAACCTTCGGTTATCTGGATTCCATCCCCTTTAGAAAAGAGTTAAAAGAACGATTATCTTCTTTATGGAATTATGAAAAAGTAGGATCTCCATTTAAAGAAGGGGACTACACCTACTTCTACAAAAATGACGGACTGCAAAACCAATACGTGATCTACCGTTACAAAACAGGAGATGACCCAAGTACTGCTGATGTTTTTCTAGATCCCAACACATTTAAAGAAGACGGAACCATTTCTTTAGGAGGACTCACTTTTTCTGAAGATGGAAAAACAGCAGCCTATAGTGTTTCTGAAGGAGGAAGCGATTGGCGAAAAGTATTGGTCATGAATACAGAAACCAAACAAATCATTGAAGACACACTTGTAGATATAAAATTTAGTAACCTTTCTTGGAAAGCTAATGATGGTTTTTACTATTCCAGTTACGATAAACCCGAAGGAAGTGAACTATCTGCAAAGACTGACCAGCACAAACTATACTATCACAAACTAGGAACCTCACAAGGTGAAGATGCCCTTATATTTGGAGGAACCCCAGAAGAAAAGCATCGTTATGTAGGAGGGTATGTAACCGAAGACAATAAATATCTTGTGGTTACAGCGAGTGTTTCTACTTCAGGAAACAAGCTCTTTATTAAAAACCTAGATAATCCTGAGAGTGGTTTTGTTACAGTATTAGACCATACCGATAGTGACACCTATGTTATGGAGAATGAAGGTTCTACGTTATATCTAAGCACCAATTTAGATGCACCCAATAAAAAAATTGTAAAAGTAGACGCCTCTAATCCAACACCAGAAAATTGGACGGATTTCATTCCAGAGACTGAAAATGTACTAAGCCCATCTAGTGGCGGAAAATACTTCTTTGCAGAATATATGGTAGATGCTGTTTCTAAAGTCTTCCAATATGATTTTGATGGCAAACTAGTCCGTGAAATTGAGCTTCCTGGTGTAGGAAGTGCAGGCGGCTTTGGAGCTAAGAAAAAAGAAACCGAGCTATATTATTCCTTTACCAACTATGTAAATCCTTCAACCATATATAAATTCGATATGGATTCCGGTAATTCAGAACTCTATAGAAAATCCAAAATCGACTTCAATCCAGATGATTATGAAAGTAATCAAGTGTTTTATACCTCTAAGGATGGAACCAAAGTTCCTATGATTATCACGCACAAAAAAGGATTGAAAATGGATGGTAAAAACCCAACTATTCTTTATGGATATGGTGGGTTTAATATTTCCCTAACCCCTAGTTTCAGTATTACCAATGCCGTTTGGATGGAGCAGGGCGGGATTTATGCAGTCCCTAACCTGCGAGGTGGTGGAGAATATGGAAAAGAATGGCATGTGGCCGGAACTCAGATGAAAAAACAAAACGTATTCGATGATTTTATTGCAGCAGCCGAATACCTTATAGATAACAACTATACCTCTAGTGATTATCTAGCTATACGAGGTGGATCTAATGGTGGACTCTTAGTGGGTGCTACCATGACCCAGCGTCCCGACCTTATGAAAGTAGCACTGCCAGCTGTTGGAGTTTTAGATATGCTTCGATATCATACCTTTACCGCCGGTGCTGGGTGGGCTTACGATTATGGAACGGCTCAAGACAGCAAAGAAATGTTCGAATATTTAAAAGGGTATTCTCCCATTCATAACGTAGTAATGGGAACCAGTTATCCTGCTACTTTGGTGACTACAGGCGATCATGACGATCGCGTTGTTCCTGCCCATAGTTTCAAATTTGCAGCAGAGCTTCAAGAAAAGCAAGCAGGCCCAAACCCTGTATTGATACGAATTGAAACCGATGCAGGTCATGGTGCCGGAACTCCAGTTGCCAAAACTATTGAACAATATGCAGATATCTTTGGTTTTACATTATTCAATATGGGTTACGAAGTACTCCCAGAAAAGGTTAATAGCGAGATTAAGGAATAAGTCTCCAAAAAAAGATTTTAAAGGTTGTCACGTTGAGCACAGTCAACACGTCTCTCGGACAACCTTTTTCTATGTAATACATTATGCTTAACGTAGCCATTTCATCTTTTTCTTATTCAGATAATGAAATCCTGAAGGATATCTCCTTTTCACTACAAAAAGGAGAACATTTGGCCGTACTTGGAGAAAGTGGTTGCGGAAAGTCCACTTTGTTACATATTATTAATGGATTGCTTCATTTAGAACATGGGACTCTCTTTTGGGATTCAAAACCATTGTTAGGGCCAAAGCATAATCTTGTGCCAGGAGAGCCCTTCATAAAATTAGTGGCACAAGAATTTAATGTAATGCCTTTTATTACAGTAGCTGAGAATATTGCCACTCACTTAAGCCGGCTAGATATTGAAAAAGACGACTATCGGGTGACCGAATTATTAGAAGTTGTAGACTTGATCAATTATAGAGATAGCATGGTAAAAAACCTAAGCGGAGGGCAAAAACAACGAGTTGCTTTGGCAAAAGCCTTGGCCAAAGAACCCGAATTGTTGTTGCTAGATGAGCCCTTTAGCCACATCGATATCTTTCGGAAAAACAAGTTGAGACGAATCCTTTTTGACTATCTGAAGAAAAAAAATATTAGCTGTATTACAGCTACGCATGATAGCGAAGAAGCTTTGGCATATTCTGATAAATTGCTCATTTTACAACATGGCAAAATAGCTTCCTATGGTATTCCAGAAGAGGTCTACCATTCATTAAATTCTGAATACGTCGCTGGGTTTTTTGGTGAAGTAAATGAAATTCCACCTGGAGTGTTTACACCCGAAAGATTGTTTCTTTTACCACACCACCTTCAAATAACCACCAAAAAGTCTCCTTTAAAAGTCTCCGTAACCAAAAGTTTTTTCAAGGGCACTCATTACCTCATCAAAGCACAAGCTGAAGGTTTTGAAGTGTTTTTCCAACATCACAAACCACTCCCAGCTGATTTTAAAGTGTTTTTAAAAAAATAAAGTTATCTTGAACAGTCACATTAAGGCCTGATTTGTTTACTTAATGCAATTACAATCGGCGCTTCCTTAAATCCTTAGAGATGAAATTATTTGTACTATTATTTTTTTGCTTGCTTGTGATGCCAACTAATGAAAAAGAGGAGATTCTCGATACTATTTCGGAACCAACATCTATTCTGGATACAATCGTTGAAAAAAAGATCGATTCGTTATTGGCCATTATGACTTTAGAAGAAAAGATTGGACAAATGAACCAATACAACGGTTTTTGGAACGTGACAGGCCCAGTTCCAAAAGGAGGTGACGCTGCTAAAAAATACGAGCATCTTAGGAAAGGATACGTTGGATCTATGTTAAATGTTAGAGGTGTTGAACAGGTAAGGGCCGTACAAAAAATTGCTGTAGAAGAAACTCGTTTAGGTATTCCGCTCATTATTGGTTTTGATGTTATTCATGGATACAAAACTATTGCCCCCATCCCTTTAGGTGAAGCTGCTAGTTGGGATTTGGAAGCTATCGAATTATCATCTCAAGTAGCTGCGCGGGAAGCTGCTGCCTCAGGAATCAATTGGACGTTTGCTCCTATGGTAGATATTTCTAGAGATGCTCGATGGGGTCGGGTAATGGAAGGTGGTGGAGAAGATCCCTATCTGGGAAGCAAAATAGCCGCCGCGCGTATAAAAGGTTTTCAGGGTGATGATCTTGCTGCAGAAACAACTATTGCTGCTTGTGCTAAGCATTTTGCTGCTTACGGATTTGTTGAAGGGGGAAGAGATTACAACACTGCAGACATTGGCACTTCAACACTATATAACACTGTTTTTCCTCCATTTATAGCAGCAAATGAAGCAGGTGTAAAAACTTTTATGAATTCCTTCAATGAATTAAATGGAATTCCAGCCACAGGAGATAAATTCCTTCAACGAGATATACTGAAAGGCAAATGGAACTTCAACGGATTTGTAATTTCCGACTGGGGTTCTATGCGCGAAATGATTGCTCACGGATATGCCAAAGATGGAAATCATGCTGCCGAACTTGCTATTCTGGCTGGTTCTGATATGGACATGGAATCCTATTTATATGTGGAAGAATTAGCCCAACTGGTAAAGGATAAAAAAGTAGAGGAAAACCTTATTGACGATGCCGTGAGGAGAATCTTACGTGTAAAATTTGAATTGGGCTTGTTTGAAGATCCTTTTAAGTACTGTGATCCTGAAAGAGAGAAAAATGAGATTAATTCTAAAGCAAATCATGATGCTGTTTTGGACGTCGCAAAGAAATCCATTGTGCTTCTAAAAAATGAAGGAAGCCTTCTTCCTCTCAAAAAAGAGGGTGAAAAAATAGCACTGATCGGACCCTTAGCGGCAGACAAAAACAGCCCTTTAGGTAGCTGGCGAATTGCAGCAGATGACAATACCGCTATTTCCGTGATGGAAGGAATGCAAGCATATAAAGGGAATGAAGTATTCTATGCCAAAGGAGCCGATATTGCCAAAGGTCCAACTAGTTTCATTACTGAAATAAAAATTAATGAAGACAATAAAAGTGGATTCCCCGAGGCCATTGCTGCTGCAAAGAGAGCTGACAAAGTCATTATGGTATTAGGAGAGCTAGGCTTTATGAGTGGTGAAGGAAGAAGTAGGTCAACCATTGACCTTCCTGGAGTACAACTGGAACTATTGAAAGAGGTATATAAGGCGAACCCCAATATTATTCTAGTATTGAATAATGGGCGTCCTTTAGAATTAACTTGGGCAGATGAACACATCCCCTCCATTATAGAAGCTTGGCATTTAGGCAGCCAAAGCGGTCATGCTATTGCCCAAGTACTACATGGTGATTATAATCCCAGTGGAAAATTACCCATGTCCTTTCCCAGAAGTCTGGGACAAGTTCCAATTTATTATAACTACAAAAATACGGGAAGACCTGTGGAGCCTGCGCCAAACTTAGTGTTTTGGTCACACTATACAGATGAGAAAAACACTCCTTTGTATCCCTTTGGTCATGGCTTGAGTTATACCAAATTCTCGTATTCTAACCTTAATGTACAGAATAGCTATGCTGAAAATGGTCAAGTATCCATCTCTGTAGACGTAAAAAACACCGGAAAACTTACTGGGAAGGAAGTAGTACAGCTATATATTCGAGATTTATATGCTTCGGTCACGCGCCCAATCAAAGAATTAAAAAGTTTTGAATTGGTCGAGTTTGCTCCCGGAGAATCCAAGACTATTACATTTCAACTAACAGAGAAAGAGTTGGGATTTTTTGACAACCAAGGGAATTGGATTGTGGAACCTGGTTCTTTCGATGTCTTCGTCGGGGGATCTTCAGCCACGGATTATAAAAAAACATTCGAATTGAAATAAGGAATTCTTTATTATATGGGAAACAATAAAATGCTGATTGAGGAACGATCCCGCGAAGTGGGAAACTTTTTGGTAGGACGATTACTCCCCTTTCGAAAAAAAAGGCAAGTGGGGCCTTTTACCTTTATAGACCATATGGGACCATCACATATTGGCCCTGGAAAATATATGGATGTGGACCAACACCCGCATATTGGCTTATCCACCCTTACCTATCTTTTAGAAGGTGAAGTAGAGCACCAAGACAGCACAGGTGCCGTTCAGCTCATTAAAGCTGGAGATGTTGGTTTTATGTCCTCAGGAAAAGGTGTTACACATACCGAACGAACACCGATATCCCAACGTGACGGAAAGTTACATCCTGTACATGGCTATCAAGTTTGGGTTGCCTTACCCAAGGAGAAGGAAGAAATGGAACCTCGTTTCGACTTTATTCAAGAAAAAGAATTGCCAAGGTGGCAAGAAAACAATCTAGAAATCACCCTTGTTGCAGGAAAAGGGTTTGGTAAAAAATCCCCATTACCTGTACATTCCCCATTGTTTATGGTAGATGTTTTAGCCCATGAAAAGACCTGCTTGGAAATCCATGGACAATTGGAAGGAGAAATTGCCATTGTAGTTACCCGTGGCCAGATTATAGATGATGATGAAATTATAGCCCAAGGCCAAATGCTTATTTCAAAAACTGAAGACGAATGTACTATAACCCTTGAAAAGGATAGTAGAATCCTCCTTTTTGGAGGGAAACCCCTTCCAGAAGAACGCTTTCTATTCTGGAATTTTGTTTCCTCTTCCAAAGAACGACTAGAAAAAGCCAAAGAAGATTGGAAGCACAAGCGTTTTCCGAAAGTTGCAGGAGATAACACCTATATTCCTTTACCGGAACCCAAGGGGCCTTTTAAATGAATAGATTGAAGCATCACTACAAACCTCAATAGACTTTCACAATCTGTATTTCATTTTCCTGAAATACAAACCGATCGCCTATTGTTTTTCCCAAAAGTAACCGACCAACAGGAGTATTTGGCGAAATACAGTAGATATTTCTGTCATCTATAGTAATGATTCCGGCAGAAATACTAATAAAATAGGTTTCCGAAGTAGTCTCAACTAAGCTGCCTAAGGCAATGGGAGTGGCACTCCGAGAAATATCTATTCTAGCCAAAACTATTTCCAGCTTTTCAACTTCCAACAGCTGCTTTCCTGCATTCTCACGATCCAATTGTAACATAGCCCTGCCTGTGTGATGCTTATCTCCAGCTGTGCTCTTGCCTTCACTCAAAAGGGATTCTTCAATCCGGGCAATATTGTCTTGAATTTGTTGTCTTCTGTAAAAAACAAATTCTTTACAAAAACCCAAAAGGTGTTCTTTAGTTTTTAGCGGTTTCACGGGTCTCAAAATCTAGTGCCCCAAAGTTATACATTTGCCGCAATACCCATTGCTTTCGGGTTTCTAAATAAGGAGTTCTAGGATTTGCTTTGTATTCTCTAGGATTTGGCAAAATAGCTGCAATGGCAGCCGCTTCATGCCGAGTTAGATCCTTAGCAGACTTATTGAACCAATGTTGAGCTGCTGCTTCCACACCATAAACCCCTTCGCCCATTTCAATACTGTTGAGGTAAACTTCCAGAATTCGTTCCTTACTCCAGAACAGTTCAATTAAAAAGGTAAAGTAGGCTTCAAAACCTTTACGCACATAGCTTCGCCCCGGCCATAGAAATACATTTTTAACCGTTTGTTGTGAAATCGTGCTTCCTCCACGTAGGGTATTTCCTTTTCGGTTCCGTTCATAAGCTGCTTTAATGGCATTATAATCAAAACCTCTATGCTCCAAAAATCGTTGATCTTCGGAACAGATAACCGCTAATTGCATGCCTGGCGAAATCTTGTCCAGAGATACCCAATCGTGTTGTGTGTCTGGCCCGCCTTGTGCAGAGCGAATGGCCATAAGAGACGTATACGGTACTGGGAGATATTTATAGACAAGCACCCAGACTACGCTCAGCACTAGAAACCACAGCAAGCCTCTAAGTGCAATTCTACCTAGTTTTTTTAGCATCTTTAGATTCTAATGTGTCCCGTTTATAACGGAACCGCATCATGTTTAATTAATTGATGAATTTTGAAAGTTGCACTCCAATAGAACTCCCCAAAGCAACACCCATTCCTCCCAAACGGATTCCACAATATACATGGGCATCCAATTCTTTCACAATAGGTTTTTTTTGGGTCCCAACTCCCATAATCCCACTCCATCGGTTGCTTATCTTAAACGCTGTATTGGGCAAAATTGTTGTATGAAGAAGTCGTTCTAGTTCATTCTGAATGAGTTGGGTGGTTTTCATTTCGGTAGTTGTTTCTCCACCAAAATCCAAATTTCTACCACCGCCCAAAAGAATTCGGTTGTGAACGTTTCGGAAATAATAGTATCCCTTTTCTAAATGGAAAGTTCCTTTTATGTGTAGATCTTTTATGGGTTCTGTGATAAGTACTTGTGCCCGAGCCGGGGTGACTTCTTCATTCAGTAATTGTTTGGCAAATCCATTGGTCGCAATAAAAAGTTCTTTTACAGAAATCTCAAGGGACTCATTCAATAAAAGGGAAACCCCCTGTTGTGTTGAAGTAAAGGAAGAAACTTTGGTGTTGTTTAAAATAAGAATGTCATTCTGAACACACTTCCTAATGAGCGACCGCATCATTTTACCTGTATTCAGTTGTCCTTCAAATTGATTAAAAATAAGTCGGTTTTGGACATTTTTGAACGAAAAAAGGTCATTTTGTACCGAAAAAACCTCTTTTTTGTCAAAAAACACTTGTTTCAATAATTCATTGAGATAGGAAATTTGATCACAACATGCTTCGAAAAGGGCTTCGTCTTCTTTTCGAAAAACTTCGTAGCCTCCCCACTCTCTATAATCCAGCGCGTCATCTCCTAGGTTCTGGCGAAGCAATTGCAATCCATTAACCCGGCTTTTAACCAATTCCAACACTTCTGCTTCCGAATGGGAATTTAGGTCGTCCAATAATTCTGATACACTTCCAAAACAGGCAAATCCCGCATTTTTAGAACTGGCTCCGCTGGGTAATATTCCACGTTCAAAAACGACAATTTTTTTATTGGGAAATTGCTTCTGGAGTGATAGTGCACAACTTAATCCAACAATACCACTTCCAACAATGGCAAAGTCAATATTTTGAAGCCAGGTCTCGTATTCCCAATAGGATAAATTCATAATTAAGTTTTCTTACCGAAAAGATACTGTAATCAGAAAAAACAAAAAAGCACCGGTTCAAAAGGTTATTGAAAAACGGTGCTTTATAATTGTTCTGAAAAGGTTGTTTATTCTTCTTCGGGTTCTTCCATTTCCCAATCATTCATGAACGCTGTGGTATAGTTTCCAGCTACATAATCTGGATGATCCATGAGTTGTCTATGGAATGGAATAGTGGTCTTAATGCCTTCAATTACAAATTCATCTAAAGCTCGCTTCATCTTATTGATTGCTTCCTCACGGGTTTGAGCGGTCGTGATAAGCTTGGCTATCATAGAGTCGTAATTGGGTGGAATAATGTATCCGGCATAGACATGCGTATCCAATCTAACCCCATGCCCACCAGGGGCGTGTAAAGTCGTAATTCTTCCTGGGGAAGGGCGGAAGTTGTTATAGGGATCTTCAGCGTTGATTCGACATTCAATAGAATGTAGTGATGGATAGTAGTTCTTACCAGAAATAACTATTCCGGCGGCAACCATAATCTGCTCACGGATAAGGTCATGATCTACTACCTGTTCGGTAATGGGATGCTCTACCTGTATACGGGTATTCATCTCCATGAAATAGAAATTCCTGTGCTTATCTACCAAAAACTCAACAGTTCCTGCTCCTTCGTATTTAATATATTCAGCAGCTTTAACGGCGGCAGCTCCCATAGCCTCTCGTAACTCGTCGGTCATGAAGGGGCTCGGGGTTTCTTCAGTCAATTTTTGATGGCGTCTCTGTACAGAACAATCACGTTCACTTAAGTGACACGCTTTTCCGTTACTATCACCTACAATCTGAATTTCGATATGGCGTGGCTCCTCAATGAGTTTTTCCATGTACATATCGTCATTTCCAAAAGCGGCTTTACTTTCCATTCTGGCACTTTCCCAAGCATCCTGAAGATCTTCTTCATTCCAAACAGCTCTCATTCCTTTTCCTCCACCTCCGGCACTAGCTTTAAGCATCACAGGATATCCTGTTTCCTTAGCTACTTTTTTGCAGGTTTTAAAATCTGGAATTATTCCCTCACTTCCAGGCACACATGGAACACCGGCTGCTTTCATGGTGGCTTTAGCAGAAGCTTTGTCCCCCATTTTATCAATCATTTCTGCAGAAGCTCCAATAAATTTTATATTGTGCTCTTCACAGATTTTGGAAAATTTGGCGTTTTCAGAAAGGAATCCATACCCAGGATGGATTGCATCAGCATTGGTGATTTCTGCTGCTGCAATAATATTGGATATTTTTAAATAACTTTCACTACTTGGAGCTGGGCCAATGCAAACCGCTTCGTCTGCAAAACGAACATGCAAGCTTTCTTCATCAGCTTTGGAGTAAACAGCAACCGTCTTAATCCCCATCTCCTTACAAGTACGGATTACGCGTAACGCAATTTCTCCCCTATTGGCAATTAGTATCTTTTTAAACATGATGTTTGTCTTTTAAAATTCCATTCTAAAAACCCCATTTTATAGGGCTATAATAGGAATTTTGGAAGTTTAACTTAAGATGGATCTACTAAAAATAAGGGCTGGTCGAACTCTACAGGAGAGGAATCGTCTACTAATACCTTAACTATTTTTCCAGAAACTTCACTTTCTATTTCATTGAAAAGTTTCATGGCTTCAATAATACAAAGTACATCACCCACTGCAATTGTATCTCCTACTTCTGAGAATACGGGTTTGTCTGGAGAGGGCTTTCTATAGAAGGTACCTATTATTGGTGATTTTATAGTTACATATTTAGACTCATCTTCTGCAGGGGTTGCCTCTTGGGCAGGGGATGCTTGTACTGCTTCGGTTTGAGCTACAGGAGCTGCTGCGGGTTGTGCGGCAGCAGGCATGGCAGGGATTTGTTGAATATATGTTGTCTCAGCTTTTCCTCCTTCACCTGTTCTAATGGTGATCTTCACATCTTCCATTTCAAGCTTCACTTCGCTAGCTCCAGATTTTGCTACGAACTTGATAAGGTTTTGAATGTCTTTTAATTCCATAGTTTCTATGTCTTTGTTGATTGGTCTAGTTAATTCGAATTATAGGCCCATTTAAGGTAGAGCGAGCCCCATGTAAATCCTCCTCCAAAGGCAGCAAACACAATGTTGTCTCCTTTTTTGAGTTGTTTTTCATAATCGCGCAAGCACAGTGGTAATGTAGCCGAAGTGGTATTTCCGTACTTGTCGATATTTATCATGACTTTTTCTTCAGGAAGGTTCATCCGCTTTGCGGTTGCATCAATTATACGTTTATTGGCTTGATGGGGAACCAGCCATTGCACATCGTCACCTGTAAGGTCATTACGCGACATTATCTTTTCACTCACCTCAGCCATATTGGAAACAGCAAACTTAAAAACTGTCCTTCCGTCCTGAAATACATAATGTTGTTTATTTTCCACAGTTTCTGCTGAAGCTGGAAGTATGGAACCTCCTGCATCGATTTTAAGATGTGGTCTTCCCACTCCGTCTGTCCTTAGAAATTCATCCTGAACTCCAAGTCCTTCTTCATTTGGTTCAAAAAGTACGGCTCCAGCACCATCACCAAAGATGATACAGGTAGCACGATCCTCATAATCTATGATTGAAGACATTTTATCTGCCCCAATTAACAATACCTTTTTATAGCGACCCGATTCAATATATTTGGCTGCTGTGGACATTCCAAAAAGAAAACTTGAGCATGCTGCGACTAGGTCATATGAAAAAGCGTTTACGGCTCCAATCTCAGACGCTACATAAACACCTGTTACCGCTACCGGCATATCGGGAGTGGCTGTTGCCAAAATCACCATGTCAATATCCTTAGGGTCTGTGTTGCTTTTTTTAAGAAGGTCTTTTGCTGCTTGTATAGCAAGATAAGAAGTTCCTTTTCCTTCTTCTTTTAAGATTCTACGTTCTCTGATTCCTGTACGGGTAACGATCCATTCATCGTTGGTATCCACCATGGTTTCCAGAATCTGGTTGGTGAGAACATACTCTGGGACATAGCCCCCTACAGCTGTAATCGCTGCTGTGATTTTACTCATAAAATTGAATTAAAATTCACCAAAAAAGGCAAAAACCCTTTAAAAAGGAGTGAAAATTACTAATTTTTAATCAAAAATAACCTAAAATTCAATGGTTTTTGATTTAGGATGAGTTCTAACAAAAAACTCTCACATCCATGATGGGGATCGTGAGAGTTTAACATCTTTATGTATATGGTTTTATGCTTCTACAGCTTCGGTTGCATCAATAACTACCTGACCTCTGTAGTATAGTTTTCCTTCATGCCAGTGTGCTCTATGATATAGGTGAGCTTCTCCTGTAGTAGGATCTGTAGCAATTTTTGGAGTTGTGGCTTTGTAATGCGTTCTTCTTTTATCTCTTCTAGTTCTTGAGATTTTTCTCTTAGGATGTGCCATTACTTATATTATTTATCCGTTAATAGTTTTTTTAAATCGTCCCATCTTGGATCGGTATCTTGTTCAGTTTCCGAGTCCTCATTGGGGCTTAATTCTTCAAGTTTTTCGAGTATCTCACTTTGTAAGCTGCCATCTTCTACACCGGGGTGAATCCTACGAGTAGGCATGGACAATACAATAGATTCATAGATCTGCTGCTGGATGTTTACTTGGTAGCTCCCATGAGGTAGAATGATTATATCTTCTAACTCATCGTTGAACTCTTCACCAAATTTTACCACAAAATGATATGTTCCTTCAATAGATTGCTCGTAAGGTTCATTGGTGATATCACAATTCACGTTTACGTGGCCTTCAAATTGAAGGGTAAACTCCAATAATGTCGTTTTCTTGTTCAGTAAAACATTCAGAACAATTGTAGCATCATTAAATTCGTCGTACTCAAAATGCTCAAAGAACGTGTTTTCAATATCAAATTTGTAGGTGTGTTCTCCAAGCTTTAATCCCACAAATGGGATGGTAAATTCTTTCAGTTCTTTCATAATCACACCAAAAATTTTGCTATCTCCTTACGAATAAGGCGGCTGCAAAGATAAAAAATATTTTAATTCTGCTATTCTATTTATGAATTCTTTTTTGGGGCTGGTTTTTTACGATTAATCTTTAAAGGATTTCCTGAAAAAGACTGGTAGTCATTGCGTTTTCGGAAAATATGGATTGCAGCAAAAACAGCCTCTTTAAACGAATCGGGGTTGGCTTTATTTTTGCCTGCTACATCATACGCCGTTCCGTGATCAGGAGAGGTCCTAATTTTATTCAAGCCTGCCGTATAATTTACCCCTTTTCCAAATGCCAAGGTCTTGAAAGGAATTAATCCCTGATCATGATAAGACGCAACGACGGCATCGAAACTCTTGTAGTTTCCAGAACCAAAGAAACTATCTGCTGCATAAGGCCCCATCACAAGCTTTCCGTTGTTTCTAATATTATCCAATGATGGCTTTAATATGGTATCATCTTCATCACCAATAACTCCATTGTCACCGTTATGTGGGTTAATTCCCAAAACGGCTATTTTGGGTTTTATAATTCCAAAATCCTCGATTAAGGTTTTGTGAATTGTATTTATCTTCTTTTCAACAAGTTCCCTAGTGATGTTTCCCGGAACATCTTTAACCGCTACATGATCTGTGAGCAACCCAACTTTTAGTTCCTCCGAAATCATTAACATAAGACTATTCCCGCCTAATTCCTTGGCCAAATAATCAGTATGACCCGGAAAATTAAAAGTATCAGATTGTACGTTACTTTTATTGATAGGTGCCGTAACCAACACATCTATCAAGGAATTCTTTAAAGCAGCAGTTGCCGCTTCTAAAGACTTTACTGCATATGTGCCAATTTTTGTGTCTTCTTTTCCAAATTGAATATCCACAGGTTCTTTCCAGACATTAATGACATTGATCTTTTTGTGAACAATGTCATCGAGTTTTTCTATTCCATGCAAACTTATATCCAATTCATAGGCCTTCTTGAAAAAAGACATAAGCTTTACAGATGCAAAAATGACTGGGGTGCAAAACTCGAGCATCCTGCTGTCCTGAAAGGTTTTCAGAACAACCTCGCTTCCAATACCATTCATATCCCCAATGGAAATGCCAACTACCACTTTTTCATTTTTCCCCATATCGGTTCGCTACTTATTATTATGTTATTTTTGTACCACAAATGTAACCAATAGAATTCATGTTTACAGGAATTATAGAGACTATTGGGGAAGTTACAAATCTTACTCATGAAGCCGAAAACCTTCATGTTAAAGTAAAGTCCCCTATCACTTCCGAATTAAAAATAGATCAAAGTGTCGCCCATAATGGCGTCTGTCTTACCGTAGTTTCCTTGGATGGAGATGAGTATGTTGTTACTGCAATAAAAGAAACCTTAGACAAAACCAATCTGGGAGAGCTTAAAATTGGTAGCTCCGTAAACTTGGAGCGCGCCATGAAATTAGGCGATCGGTTAGATGGCCATATTGTACAAGGTCACGTAGACCAAAAAGGTGAATGTCTATCTATTCAGGAAATGAACGGTAGTTGGCTGTTTACTTTCGGTTACGATAATTCCTTTAAAAATATCACAATAGAAAAAGGTTCTATTACTGTAAATGGTGTGAGTCTTACCGTGGTTAACTCTAAAGAAAATGAATTTAGTGTTGCTATTATACCGTATACCTTTGAGCATACCACTTTTAAGGATATAGTAGTTGGTACTGCAATAAATTTGGAATTTGATGTTGTAGGGAAATACCTAAAAAGACTTAGTCAAGGATATTTTTAGCCTTTCTTCTCTGTAAAATTATATACGCACCGTAAATAATTCCAGCAATCAATAAAATATATAAACCGTTATCAATAGGTAAATCTCCTGGGGTTCTTTGGGTAGGAGGAGGTGGCCCTGAGTCCTGTCCTGAAGACTGACCAAGCATGGTTGCACTATTAACTATGAATAGTACTAAAGTTACTATAGTTACGATTTGGGGTCGCATATACATCGGCTAATGTAATAATTTTTTTTAACAACAAAGTAAAATTGAAGTTGCCAAAAAAATATTAACTCCTTTTTTCTATATAAATTGTCCTATTCTTTAAAAAAATAGTGGTCCCACTTGGGCTCGAACCAAGGACCCCCTGATTATGAGTCAGGTGCTCTAACCAGCTGAGCTATGGGACCTTTCATTTTTCTTAAAACATACCGAACATAGTATGCAAAAACGAGCGGCAAAGGTAAAATACTTTATAGTTTTACCAAAACTATTTCAAATTTATCTCCTGACAAAGCTCTACCAGAACTCCATGAGAAGATTTTGGATGTAAAAAAACCACCCATTTATTGTCTGCTCCTCTTTTGGGTTCCTCATTCAAAACCACAAAACCTTCTTTCTTTAACCGTTCTTTTTCAGCATGAATATCATCTACAGCAAAAGCGATATGGTGAATCCCTTCTCCCTTCTTTTCAATAAATTTAGCGATAGGGCTATCCTCCCTTGTGGCTTCCAAAAGTTCTATTTTACTCTCGCCACAAGTAAAAAAAGACGTGGTAACACCTTCCCCTTCCACAACTTCTGTTTTATAGTGTTCATAACCCAAAAGGCTCTTGTAAACACTATTAGCGGCTTCTATATCCTTTACGGCTATGCCTATGTGCTCTATTTTGTTCATTGATTGTTCTTACTAGCTTTATTTTTCAAAATTACAAAACCCCTTTGTAAACCATTGAAAGCATTCCTATTAATTGTAGTATTTTTGCAGCATGACAGAAAGCAACAGGCAAAAGAAAATAGCAGGGGTTCTTCAAAAAGATCTTTCCATCCTAATTCAGAATAAACTCAAGGAAGCAGGGCAAATGGCCATAATTGTTTCGGTTTCCAAAGTAAATGTAACTGTGGATTTATCTCTGGCGAAAGTGTACGTAAGTGTTTTCCCTTCAGAAAAAGCGACTGATATTGTAAACGAGATCAACTCTATTAAGTCTTCTATTAAGCATCAAATGGCACAACTCACGAAAGATCAGTTGCGAAAGATGCCTGAACTCAGTTTTTTTAATGATGATTCCTTAGACTATATAGATCGTATAGAAAAAGCCGTTAAAGGAGAAGAGAATCCATTAAAAAATCCAGACCTTCTGGAACCAAGGAAAAAGAAATAGTTTTTGAAATACCCCATTTACATAGCAAAACGGTATTTGTTTTCTAAAAGCAATCGAAATGCCGTAAATATCATTTCCCGTATTGCTGTGATAGCTGTCATTGTTGGTTCTATGGCACTTTTTATTGTCCTTTCTGGATTTTCTGGGTTAAAGGATTTTGCATTACAGTTTACCAATGTTTTTGATAGTGACCTTAAAATAAGTCCTTCTAAGGGCAAATCATTGGTTGTTTCTCCTGAACAATTTTTAACGCTACAACAAATGAATGGGGTCGAAGCGGTATCCCAGATTATCGAAGAGCGCGTTTTTTTACAATACCAAGGGAAAAACCATATTGCCTTTATTAAGGGGGTCGATGATAGTTATGGAAACGTTATTGCTTTAGACAGCATCCTTTTTACTGGTAATTGGATGGAGCCCGACTTAGATGAAGTTGTGGTTGGCTTTGGGATTTCCAACAAATTGTCATTGCCTGCAAGAGATTACGGAAATTTACTTGAAATGTATGTCCCAAAACCTGGAACAGGCCAAATCAATGTACTAGATCCTTCATCAGCCTTTTCGAAACGAAAAGTGGTTGCTAGTGGCATATATGAGATAAATGACGATCTCAATAGTAAATATGTCTTTTCAGACCTTCGATTTGCCAGGGATTTATTGGGGTTGGATTCTTTACGGGTTTCTTCCTTGGAGTTTAAACTAAACAATGCAGTTCCTGAGGATGAAATCATCGCAAAAATTTCAGCAACTTTCCCAGAAGAAATTATCATAAAAAACCGAATTCAGCAGAACGACGCCCTATATAAAATGCTGAATGCAGAAAACCTTTTTACCTACCTTTTTGTTAGTCTTATTGCAGCCATTGCCATTTTTAATATAGCAGGAACCATTATTATGGTTATTTTGGAAAAACGAAGCAATATCCGAACCTTGTTCTTTTTGGGGTTGACTCTTAAAGAAATTCGTAAAATTTTCTTTTACAATGGACTCATGATGACTTTTTTAGGGGTTGTCATTGGTCTTTCTTTAGGGTCACTAGCTGTTATTTTACAAAAGGAGTTTGGGTTTGTCCCCATTACACCAACCTTACCATATCCTGTTAAATACAATCTTCTTAATTTGCTCGTGGTTTTGGTAACCATTACTGCCTTGGGAGGAATCGCCTCTAAAGTAGCCTCACTAAGGGTAACTGAAAAATTATTGGATTAAGCGAATTGAAAATCGCTAAACTTATCTAGCACCTCATCAAAAGCTTCAAAGACAGAAGCAGAATCATCACTTGTCACCATTTTCATACGATACTTTTTAAAGTCTGGAATACCTTTAAAATAGTTAGTATAGTGTCTTCTTGTTTCAAAAACCCCAAGCCGTTCTCCTTTCCAGTCGATAGACATTTGCAAGTGTCTTCTTGCGGCTTCCACACGTTCTATCATTGTAGGTGGAGTTAGATGCTCCCCTGTTTCAAAATAGTGTTTTACTTCTCTAAAAAACCAAGGGTATCCAATACTGGCTCTTCCAATCATGGCACCATCCAAACCATAAACATCCCGCATTTCCATAGCGCGCTGCGGAGAATTCACATCGCCATTTCCAAAAACCGGAATGTGCATTCTGGAGTTGTTTTTTACTTCTGCTATAGGGGCCCAATTAGCATCGCCTTTATACATTTGAGCACGGGTGCGCCCATGTATAGAAATGGCCTTGCAGCCAACATCTTGGAGCCTTTCGGCCACCTCTACTATTTTTATTGAATCGTGATCCCAGCCCAAACGGGTTTTTACGGTAACTGGTAGTTTGGTGTGTTTTACCATGGCTTCGGTAAGGGAAACCATAAGGTCAATGTCTTTTAAAATTCCTGCACCAGCACCTTTACTCACCACTTTTTTAACGGGGCACCCAAAATTAATATCTATAATATCTGGACCGCTAGCTTCTACAATTTCCACGCTTCGCAACATAGATTCCAAAACGGCTCCGAATATTTGAATCCCAACAGGACGTTCCTTTTCATAAATATCAAGCTTCATAACGCTCTTTGCAGCATCCCGAATTAACCCCTCTGAAGAGATGAATTCAGTATAAACCACATCTGCCCCTTGTTCCTTACAAAGTGCTCTAAAGGGTGGGTCACTCACATCCTCCATGGGCGCGAGTAACAAGGGAAAATCCCCAACTTCTAAGTCTCCTATCTTTACCATAGTTGTTGCAAAAATACTGAAATAAAGAAAGCCCCGAAATTAATTAAGCCTGCCCGACTCTTTGGGTTTTGTAGATCTATTATTATCCCTTAAACGCGTATTCCCAAAGTTGTAGATAAAGTTAAGCCTGAACAGTCTGGACTCAGGGCGAGCAAAATAGAAATTGTCCTGATTATAATATCGAGAACTTAACTGAATATTGTTGGTGTTGAAGACATCATCCACTCCAGCCGAAATACTAGCTCGATTATCCCATAATTTCTTTTTGAAAGACAGGGATAGGTTAAATTGATTTTTGTAGTTGAAGCTTCCGTAAATAAGATTTGAAATATACATAGCGGTAACATCACTGGATAATCCAAAATCTTTAGAAAGTGTAATACCGCTGTACACTTGTCCGAAAAACCCAAAAGTGTCATTAGAGTAAGTGGCAGGTTCACTTTCTATGGAATAAAATTCGTTTTCTAAATAGTAACTTGAGGTTACTACTGTTAGGTACCACCAAGACAAGACCGAAGAAGCATAGACCATGTCAAAACTATATTGAAAGTCTTTAATTAGATTAGCATCCAGCGTTCGCAATGTCCTATTTTCATTGTCCTGAAAAGTAAGTTTGTCTAGCGGGTTTTCGAATTCCTGGTAGTATAGTTCAAAAAACCATTTGTTTTTAAAGTTATACTCCAAAACCAGTTTGGTTTCTATAGCAGGGATCAAATTAGGATTCCCTCCACTAAAATTATTCTCATTCAAAAAGTATAAAAACGGATTTAAACTCTGATACCGGGGTCTTTTAATTCTTCTCGCATAACTTACCCCTAAAGAATGGTCTGCTGTGGGCTTGTACTGAAGTGATCCGTTTGGAAACCACTCGGCGTATTCCTGATTGTTAACACCTCCTAACGAAATGGACTCACCATCTACAACCGTGTACTCCATTCGAAGACCTAGCTGCAAACTCCATTGTTCCCAACTTCTTGAAAAACTGGAATAGCCTGCAAAAATACTTTCGTCATAGCGGAAAAGATCCGAAAGATCTGAATTGAATTGCGAATTTCCATTTTCTAAATTGAAAAAACCCAATCCACTTTCAGTATCAGTGTTAGAGTATTTCCAACCCGTCTCAATGGTCCCTTCCCATAAAGGGGCGGACAAATCCATCTGGCCTGTATAAATAGTACTCTCCTGCTTGGCATCGGTTAAAAAGCTATTGTTTCTTAAGAAATCTCCATTGGGCAAGAAATAATCGGTCTGTACCGATTGTACCTGTTCATTATCGTATAGAATATAATTTAGGGTTGTTGCAAGAAGCGCTCCTTTTTCTCCCAACTTCCATTGGTGTTCTCCAGAAAAAGAAAGATTGGAATTGTCATTTTCTAAATTGCTATTCGTTCTAAACGTAGAATCCAATTGCCTTTGAGCATTGAACATTTCCGCAGCAACGGTATTGTCAAACTTTTTATTGGGTGAAATCGAAATATTGGAGGCAAAACTAAGGTCCTGTTTTTTTCCAAGGTTAATGTCCAAAATAAGATTTCCTTGATGCGAGTAGGATTGGGTGCGTCTTGTAAATAAAGACTCCCAAATAGTCTGTGTGCTTCCATCTGGCTCAAAATATCGAATATAATTATCGTCCTTTTTTATTTCCTTCCGTGGACTAAATCCATAATGAGCATACAGATTAAGCCAATTGTTCTTATAAAAATGGGAAGAGCCTATGTTGTATTTTGGTAAAATCCCTTGTTCATAGGTCGTGCTTAATGATCCTTTATACCCAACAGAAATTGCCTTTAGGGTTGTAATGTTTAATATCGTACCTCCTTCTGCATCGTATTTCGCCGAAGGATTGGTTATAACTTCTATTTCCTTTACGGTAGATGCATCTACATTAGTAAGTAATGTGCTTAATTCTCCCGAAGACAGGTACACTCGTTTATCATTAATATATACAATGGGCGAAGTGTTTTTAATACGGATCTGTCCCTGTATTACGGTAACGCCAGGAGTTTTGGCCAATAAACTAAGTGTATTCCCGGAAGAAAGTGAGGTGTTTTCTACACTAAATGTAAGTTTCCCTGGTTCTTTTTTTATCGTGGGAGTCTTGGCGGTAACCACAACAGCATCCAATGCTTCCCTATCTTCTTCCAATACTATTTCCAAAGATGGCCCTCCCAAACCATCCGCTTGTACTACTTTGGTTTTATAACCAAGATAACTGAAACTAATAAAGTATTCTTTTTGCTCTAAGTTAGATAAAGCAAACCTTCCCTTTTCATCTGTACTCGTCCCTTGAATAGCTTCTCCTTCCATCGTTTCCATCAGCAATACATTTACAAACGAAACTGGAGTCCCTTCGACATCAAGAACTTGCCCTTCCACCGAATTACTTTGGCAGAATATAAATGTTGTATTCAATAAAAAACATAAAACAAAGATGTTCTTCATGGGGGTAGTTAGGTTTACTTTTATTGTATCGCAAAAGAAGATTTGGGGATTGTAGCGATGTTCCTACAAAGATGAAGATTATTTGTTGAACTGAAAACAGAGTCTTCTTTTTTTCGATGAACGACTAGATTTCAGCTAAAAAGCTGCTAAATTACACTATATTTGCGGCCTAATTTGCTGGAGGAACGAACCTATGAAGAACATTCGCAATTTTTGCATCATTGCACATATTGACCACGGTAAGAGTACCTTGGCAGATCGGTTATTGGATTTTACGGGTGCCGTTACACAACGCGAAGCACAAAACCAACTTTTGGACAATATGGATTTGGAGCGTGAACGTGGAATTACCATTAAGAGTCACGCCATCCAAATGAACTATACGTATAAAGGAGAAGAATATATTCTTAATCTTATAGATACTCCGGGACACGTAGACTTTTCATACGAAGTTTCCCGAAGTATTGCGGCCTGTGAAGGTGCCTTGTTGGTAGTTGATGCTGCTCAAAGTATTCAGGCACAAACAATCTCTAATCTATATTTGGCATTAGAGAACGATCTAGAAATTATCCCTGTTTTAAATAAGGTAGATCTCCCTTCGGCAAATCCTGAAGAAGTAACCGATGATATTGTTGATTTGTTAGGCTGTGATGCTGAAGAAGTCATTCCTGCCAGTGCTAAAACGGGAATAGGGATTGAGGAAATATTGTCAGCCATCATTGAGCGGGTTCCTTCACCCAAGGGCAACGCAGATGAATCCTTACAAGCATTAATATTTGATTCTGTTTATAATCCATTTCGTGGGGTGGAAACCTATTTCCGTATTATAAATGGAGAAATTAGAAAAGGACAGCAAATTAAGTTTGTAGCTACTGGCAAAAACTACTTTGCAGATGAAGTAGGAACGCTTCACCTTAAACAAACACCTAAACAGGTAATTAAAACTGGAGATGTGGGCTACCTCATCACGGGTATTAAAGATGCGAGGGAAGTAAAAGTAGGAGATACTATTACAGATGCCAAAAATCCAACTCAAAATGCTATTGAAGGTTTTGAAGATGTAAAACCCATGGTATTTGCAGGAATCTATCCGGTAGACACCGAAGATTACGAAGAGCTTCGTGCTTCCATGGAAAAACTGCAATTAAATGATGCTTCGTTGGTTTTTCAGCCTGAAAGCTCTGCAGCACTTGGCTTTGGGTTCCGTTGCGGATTCCTTGGCATGTTGCACTTAGAAATCATTCAGGAACGTTTGGAGCGTGAGTTTGACATGACTGTAATTACTACAGTTCCTAACGTATCTTACCATGCTTTTACCAATAAAGCTCCTGACGAACTTATATTGGTTAACAATCCCAGTGATCTTCCAGACCCTTCTAAATTGAACAGGATGGAGGAGCCCTATATCAAAGCTACTATTATTACGAAATCAGACTTTGTTGGACCTGTCATGTCCTTGTGTATTGAAAAAAGAGGGCAGATCACCAATCAGACTTATTTAACCACTGAGCGTGTTGAGCTTACTTTTGATATGCCTTTAGCAGAGATTGTATTCGATTTTTACGATCGTCTTAAAACCGTCTCCAAGGGATATGCCTCTTTCGATTATTCTCCTATTGGTATGCGAGCTTCCAAGTTGGTTAAGGTAGATGTACTGTTGAATGGAAATATTGTGGATGCGCTTTCGGCACTATTGCACCAAGACAATGCCTATGACATTGGAAAGAAGATGTGCGAAAAATTGCGGCAATTAATTCCGCGACAACAATTTGATATTCCTATTCAAGCAGCTATAGGAGCTAAGATTATTTCCCGTGAAACCGTAAAGGCTTTGCGTAAAGATGTTACTGCCAAATGTTATGGAGGTGATATCTCCCGTAAGCGAAAATTGTTGGAAAAGCAGAAAAAAGGAAAGAAGCGTATGCGACAGGTTGGGAATGTAGAAATTCCTCAGGAAGCTTTTATGGCAGTTTTAAAATTGAACGACTAATTACCACTACAGTTAGTGCCTACTTCTTCTAAACCCGAAAGATAAATATCGTAATCGGTTCCGGTATCTTGACCATTTACCGAAGCATTTCCATTGCTTTCTCGGCACAGCTCGAAAGTTTGTGATTGTTCGTTAGAGCATTGAGAGCAACTCCTAGAGTCATCATCTCCACAGGAAAATAAAACCATGGGACAAATTATTGCCAACAAATGCAAATACGTTTTTGGATATTTCAAAATTTTCAACTTTTTAATTTTCTTGAATGCTTTCTTCCAACGACTTTCCAATATATACTAGTGTAAAGCCTTCCTCAACATTATTCATGTTTTTATTTTCTGACGAAATGATCTTTAAGTCCCCCTTTGCATCTTTCAAGAACAAAGGAATGCTTTCTTTTGTTGCATTCGTTTGATCTATCATACTATTATAATGTTGCTTGTCTTTAATGGGTGTTTCTAAAATATTGGGATATTCATGGGCAACCCTGCTCACCGACGCAAAATCATCTACATGTGAAAACAGTCCTTGTTCTGGATTATTGTTTGGATCCTTCATTTCTTCTGACGTAATCAAGCGAAAGGCACCATTTTCACCAAACTGCTGTCGATATTTGTTTAGTGTATATTTATTGATATCTGGGTTTCCTGTAAGCGCCATTAGATATCCTACATCACTCAATTCCACATTATCGGCTAAGGAGTCAGAATACACGTTTACAACAAAAGCTTCAACTCCAATTTCTTTTGCCTCATTAACATTGTTCTGATTGCTATCAATAAGTACGACATGTCTTCCGCTATCACTCAGGTATTGAGCAAGTAATCTTGGAAATTCAGAAGCTCCTACGATGAGGATTCCTTCAGACTTTTTCAAGAAGACCCCTACTATTTTTGCAAAAAATCGTGCGGTGGTTGCGTTCAACAACACGGTTGTAAGCACAACTGCAAAAACCAAAGGTGTAATATACTCTGCCCCAGAAACTCCCTTCAAGGCTAATTTGGAACCAAAAAGAGAAGCAATTCCAGCAGCAACAATTCCTCTGGGTCCTACCCAACTAATAAATAGTTTTTCGTTCAGTCCCAACTTGGATTTATTAGTGCTTAAAAACACTCCCAATGGTCTTACAAGAAATATAATTATAGCTAATAAAGCCGCCGTTTTCCAATTAAAGATAAGATACAGTTCCTCCATATTAATGTTAGCTGAAAGCACAATAAACAATATGGAGATAAGTAATACGCTTAAAGACTCCTTAAAATAAAGCAGTTCTTTTAAATATCCTGAATTGGTGTTTCCCAAGACCATTCCCATAACAACTACGGAAAGCAATCCACTTTCATGAGCAAAAGAGTCGCTCAACACAAAAACCCCTAAAACGGATGCCAATGCAAATACATTTAAAAGATAGTGTGGAATTAATTTTTTATTGATCAAAAAATTAAGAGCATGCGCAAATGTGAAACCAAATGTAGAACCAAAGAGCACAATCTTCCCGAATTCGATCAAAGCAGTTTTGGTGAACTCCCCTCCTCCTTCTACACTAATAAATTCGAAAACAAGTACCGCCACCAAAGCACCAATAGGATCAATTAATATTCCTTCCCATTTCAACACGGCTGAAATATCTTTCTTTAAGGGAATATTACGTAAAATAGGAGTGATCACAGTTGGCCCCGTAACAATAATAAGGGCCGAAAACAAGAAGGAAATCCGCCAATTAAGACCAAAAATATAATGTGCTGCCACCCCTGCAGCTAAGAACGTAACCAACGATCCTAGTGTAATAAGCTTGGTAATCACTGGGCCTACATTTTTTATTTCTGACATTTTTAAGGTAAGGCCCCCTTCAAATAAAATGATACTAATGGCTAGAGATACGAAATAAAATAGGCCTTCCCCTGCAAAAAGCCCCCGTTCCCCGTTCCACACAGGCTCTATCCATTTAGACCCCGTAGAAGTCAAGAACTCAGCTGCAATTGGTCCAACCAATAGTCCTATGAGAATTAAGGGAAGGATGGCTGGGATCTTAAATTTCCAAGCGACCCATTGAGCTAATATTCCCAGTATAATAATTCCTGCTAATTCTACCATGGTTTTAATTTTGGTTTATAAAATTACTCAAAACTTTTATGGGTCTTTTATTTTTTAATTTTGTTTAGGGATTTATTCCTTTCTTTCCTTATAATAAAAATACTATCTTTCAAAATTGACTTAAGAACTTTAACCCATTGAATACCCAACCTTTCAAGACTATTGCTATCGGAGTCGCCTTTTCTCCCAATTTAATAGCTAACTTATATGAAGCCTCTAGGCTTTCCTTGTTCTTCAATTGTAAGTTATTGTTAATACATGTTGGAGATAATTCTAACGAGAAAGAACAAAAGATCAAGGAAATTTTAACCCCATTTATTTCTAAAAAGCTAGATTTTGAACTCATTTTTAGATCTGGAAATCCTGTAGAGGTAATTTTACAAACGGTTTTAGATAAGCGAATTGACCTTCTTATATTGGGTGCCTTAAAAAGAGAAAATCTTTTAAATTATTATTTGGGTTCTATTGCTAGAAAAATAACTCGAAAAGCATTATGTTCTGTATTATTACTTATTAATCCTTCTGAAACCCGAATACCCTGTAAGCACATTGTGGTAAATGGCTTGCAAGATGAAAAAACACAACAAACAATTTCTACTGCCTTTTATTTGGGCAATGCCCTTAAAAGTGAACAGTTGACCATTGTTGAAGAAATTACACAACAGGAATTAGCTATTTCCATTGACGATCATAAGTCTCTTAGAAAGGCCAACTTAATGAAGGAAAAACTGCGTCGTAGGGAGGACTTTAGGGTCCACCAAATATTGGAGGAAGTCCCAGCAGAATACAAAGAAAACATCAAAGTAAAAACACAACCTATTTTTGGTAAACGAGGATACTCTATAGGTCATTATGCACAAGTGGCTCGAGCCGATTTACTGGTTATGAATGCACCGGGGAAAATGGGTTTTTGGGATCGTTTCTTTCCTCATGATATTGAGCATATATTAACCGAATTGCCTACAGACGTACTAATCATTCAATGACCGCTAAAAAAAACCGTATAAAAACTTTTTTTGCAACGCTTCCAAAAAATATATTTTCTGGATTTGTAGTTAGTCTTATTGCGCTCCCTTTGGGATTAGGGCTGGCAATGGCTAGTGAAGCCCCTCCTATTGCTGGTATTATTGCGGCAGTGGTAGGCGGTCTTATCGTCGCCATCTTAGGGGGTAGTCATGTTACCATTACTGGACCCGGAAATGGCTTGGTGGGTGTTCTGTTAGTTGCAATTACTACTTTGGGTTTAGAGGCTGCGTATGCAGCAATTATTTGTTCTGGAGCTCTTTTGATCTTGCTTGGGTTCTTGCGAATGGGAAAATTGGCTGACTTCTTTCCGTCTTCAGCAATACAAGGAATGTTAGCGGCTATTGGGCTTATTATTCTGGGAAAGCAATTCCACATTATGATGGGGAATAAGCTTTCTTTGGAAGGAAGTATCGATTATTTATTGGCAATACCAAAAACTATAATAACTTCATTTCAATATCAGGATATTGGGTTAACGTATGCCGCAATTGCTGGGGTTATTTCTTTAGCGATTATGGTCATGTACTCCAAAATACGCAATAAGTATTTTCAATTGGTTCCTGCACCTATGTGGATTGTAATATTATCTATTGGTCTTAGTTATTATTTCGAAATCGTACTTCAAAAACCGAACCCTATTGACCCTAATTATATGATTTCTGGTATTCCTAATGCCAACGAAATTATTTCCCAAATCCCAACTCCAAATTTTGAACTCATTGCTGGCTTCCCATTTTGGACCAGTGTCTTGGCATTAACACTTATTGCCAGTATAGAATCATTGCTAAGTATTAAAGCAGTAGATAAACTGGACCCACAAAAAAGGAGATCTAATGTTAACCGTGATCTGAAAGCATTGGGCACCGCTACTATTGCTAGTGGTTTCTTGGGAGGGCTTAATGTGGTTACCGTAATTGCCCGAAGTTCTGTAAATGTTAATAATGGAGGTACCAATCGTTCTGCTAATTTTATGCATGCGGTTTTTCTGGTCATATTTATTGCACTCTTCAGCACACAACTTACACGGATTCCTTTACCAGCCCTTATGGCCATTTTAGTATATACCGGTTATAAACTGGCTTCTCCAAAACTTATTCGAAAGATATTTTCGGTAGGAAAGGAACAGCTTATTATCTTTTTTGTCACATTAATAATCACGCTCTTAGTAGATCTTATTACGGGTATTGCCGCAGGAGTTTTTATTACGTTCGTGATTCACATAATGATTAATAGAAGTTTTTTCCTTTTTTTTCGGAACATGCTAAAGCCCAACGTGCTAATGTATAGAGAGGAAAATGAAAATTATTATGTAAGTGTGAAGCACTTTTGTAGCTTTTTAAATTTTTACAAACTAAAACAGAAACTTGATGCTGTACCTGAAGATCAGGATGTGGTTGTAGACTTTTCTTTGTGCGACTTTGTAGATCATACTGTAATGGATAATCTAAGTAGTTATCAAGACCTGTTCTTGAAACGTGGTGGACATTTTGAGGTAATTGGTCTGGATTTGCATGATACAGATTCCAAGCACCCATTTGCGCTTAGAAGACTCATTCCTGGTTTGAAGTTTTTACCAAACAACTTAACCAAACGCCAAACAACCTTACAGGAAATGGCAGACAAATATGGTATTCATTACGAGGCCAACAAAAAGCAGGATACCCATTTTTTGGATTCATTCTTGTATTTCAAAACAAAACAAATTGAGAATGTGTATAATCGTTTGTATAATGCAAAAAACACTTTTAAATTATTCGACATCAATTATTCGGAAGGAGAGTTTATTGCCAAGGAGAACGTACGAACTACTATGTTGCACATTAAATTAGATCATCAAATCCCAGACTTTACTTTAGATAGGGAGGGGTTTTTAGAGCGTATTTACGCTTTTGCTGGATTCAAAGATATCCCAATTGAAAACCACAGTGATTTTTCCAAACGTTTTTATCTCCTTGGAGATGATCCCGCCAGAATTAAGGCATTTTTCACAGACGATCTAGTACAGTTTTTTGAAAGCAACCCCTACTATCATGTAGAGTCTAATGGTGCCTCCCTATTGGTGTTTAGCAAAGAACGCTTAGCAGGGATCAAAGAAATTAAAGCACTTTATGATTTTGGAAAAAGATTACGAGAGATTGTAAACTAATAGACTTCTCATAGAACTCTTAATAAAGCCTTAACGTCCCTTAACAATCCCCTGCCTTTTTGTATTTTGCGCTTTCGTATGAAGTTATATCCTGTCGAAGCTGGTAATTTTAAGTTGGACGGTGGTGCCATGTTTGGTGTGGTTCCAAAATCCTTATGGAGTAGAACCAACCCTGCAGATAATAATAATATGATTGATATTGCAGCACGCTGCTTATTGATAGAAAACGGTGATCGTCTTACCCTTATAGACACCGGAATGGGAAACAAACAAAGTGAAAAATTCTTTGGATACTATTTTCCTTGGGGAGATTATAGCTTAGATCATTCTCTAAAAAAGCATGGTTTTCATAGAGATGATATTACCGATGTGTTTATGACCCATCTTCATTTTGATCATTGTGGAGGGAGTGTTCAATGGAATAAAGATAGAACCGGATATGAACCTGCTTTTAAAAATGCTACTTTTTGGAGCAATGAACGACACTGGGATTGGGCGACCAACCCAAATAGAAGGGAGAAAGCTTCTTTTCTAAAAGAAAACATCCTTCCTATGCAGGAAAGTGGGCAACTAAAATTTGTTTCCGATCCAGAAAATGACTATTCAGAAAAGAATGAATTGGATTTCGGCATTTTCTTTGCAGATGGACATACTGAAAAGCAAATGATTCCTCATATTCAATACAAGGATAAAACATTGGTGTTTATGGCAGACCTTCTGCCTACGGCTGGACATTTGCCGGTTCCCTTTGTAATGGGTTATGACACCCGTCCTTTGCTTACCCTTCCAGAAAAAGAAAAATTTTTACATGCAGCAGCAGACCATAACTATTATTTGTTTTTGGAGCATGATGCATATAATCATATCATAACAGTAAAACATACTGAAAAAGGCGTCCGTCTGGACAAAACCTTTACTTTTGACGAACTTTTTAATTAAATACCTGAAAATGAAATTTATAAAAACTTCTTTGTGTACCGTAGCAGCCGCAGCCTTACTATCTGGTTGTACGGGAGGTGTAGCACCAATTGTGTCTACCCCTGTAGAAAATATTGATACCCTTCCATTAAAAGCCGTCCCGCTTACCGATTCAGAATTGAAGTCTTGGGCCGCTGCTGACCTTCTTACAGACACCATTCCCGGAATGAGTGTTGATCGTGCCTATAATGAAATCCTTAAAGGAAGAAAAGGCCAAAAAGTGATCGTAGGAGTAATTGATAGTGGTGTAGATATTGAACACGAAGATTTAAAAGACGTTATTTGGACCAATAAAGGCGAAGTGGCCGGAAATGGTAAAGATGACGATAACAATGGTTATGTAGATGACATTCATGGGTGGAATTTTCTTGGAAATATTGTGAAAGAAAATATGGAATATGTCCGCTACATGAAAAAGTTGGGGCCTAAGTTTGAGGGAAAAACGGAAGCTTCTATTAGTGCCGCAGATCGAGCCGATTTCGAAATTTATCAAAAAGCCAAAGCTGAGTATTCCAAGGATATTGCTGAAGCCAATGGTGTGGTAGATCGCTACAATCAAATCTTATCACAATTGGAGCCCGCCCATAAAGCCATGGCTAAAAAATTAGGAAAAGAAGATTACTCTCAGAAAGATCTGACGGCAATTCAAAATCCTTCAGCAGATGAGCAACAACAAATAGGAATCCTTTCCCAGATGTTGAATTTTGGTGATTCAGTTCCAGATGTAATTGAACAAATAAAAGGTGGGGTTGATTATTACAAAGGACGTCTGTCCTCCCATTTTAATATGGAAACCAATTTCAGAAAGGTCTTGGGAGACAATCCTGATACCATGGACATAACCAACTACGGTAATAATGATGTAGATGGTCCAGACGCAAAAGAAGAAGACGCTCAGCACGGAACACACGTTGCGGGGATTATTGCAGCGAAAAGAAACAACGGTATTGGCATGGACGGAGTAGCTTCCAATGCTGAGATCATGGTTCTTCGTGCTGTTCCAGATGGCGATGAGTATGATAAAGACATCGCCTTGGCAATTCGATATGCCGTTGATAATGGAGCCAAAGTAATTAACACCAGTTTTGGAAAATACTATTCTCCACACCCTGAATGGGTCTGGGATGCCATTAAATATGCAAGTGATAAGGACGTTCTTATTGTAAATGCTGCTGGAAATGAGGCCTATGACCTAGACACTATTCAGGTATACCCAAATGACCAAAAAGGTACGGGAGAAGAAGTGGGAGATACTTTTATTACCATAGGTGCATTAAACTACGATTACGGAAGTGAAATGGTTGCTAATTTTTCAAATTATGGAAAATCCAGCGTGGATGTATTTGCGCCTGGAGTAAAAATCTATTCTACAACTCCTTTAAACACCTATGAATATTTACAGGGAACCTCTATGGCAGCTCCTGCTGTTGCTGGTGTAGCTGCAACCATTCGGTCTTACTTTCCTAAACTTTCTGCAAAGCAAGTAAAGCAGATTTTAATGAACAGCGGGTTGACTTCTAAAACCCCTGTTATTTTAGGAGGAGATGAATCCAACCAAAATAATTTCAGCTCCATAACCAAATCTGGTAAAATGGTGAATTTATACAACGCCTTAATCATGGCAGATAAAATGTCTCGATAATGAAACTTCTATTCAACTTAGTTGCGGCCTTTTTTTGTGTTTCTGCTCTGCAAGCTCAAAATAACACTTCCTATTGGCAACAAAAAGCCGATTATGAAATGGTAATTGATGTAGATGTAGAAAATTGGCAATACAAAGGATATCAAAAGATTAGTTATACCAATAACTCTCCAGATACGCTAGACAGGGTTTTCTATCACCTGTACTTTAATGCTTTTCAACCCGGAAGTGAAATGGATGTTCGTTCAAGAACTATTGGTGATCCTGATTCTCGTGTAGGCAGTCGAATTTCAGAACTGTCTCCTTCAGAAGTAGGTTATATTAAGCCCTTGTCCCTAACCCAAGATGGAACAAAACTAAATTACGAGGTTGTTGGAACTGTTTTGGAAGTAGACTTGGCAAAACCTATTAAGTCTGGAGAAACTACTGTTCTGGAAATGAAATGGGATGCGCAGATTCCTGTTCAAATTAGACGAAGTGGAAGAAATAACAAAGAAGGTGTTGCTTTGTCCATGACACAATGGTTTCCAAAATTAGCAGAATACGATTTTCAAGGATGGCATGCCGATCCCTATATTGCACGTGAATTTCATGGTGTTTGGGGTGATTTCAGTGTAAGTATTACCATAGATAAAGATTATATTGTAGGGGGAACAGGATACCTTCAAGGAGAACCCAGAAAGCGTAGGGGTAAAAAGACTTGGGAGTTTGATGCACCCAATGTGCATGATTTTACATGGGCAGCAGATCCAGAATATATTCACGATACCTATGATGGCCCCAATGGTGTTGTATTAAATTTTTACTATAAAGACAATCCAGATATTAAGGAAAACTGGAAAAAACTGCAGCCAAAAACTGCGGCATTAATGGAATATTTCAACACCCACATTGGGCCTTATCCTTATAAGCAATATTCTGTTATACAAGGTGGTGATGGTGGAATGGAATATGCCATGTGCACCCTTATAACAGGTGAACGTAAATTCGGGAGTCTGGTTGGGGTAACAGCGCATGAGCTAGCCCATTCATGGTTCCAGTTTTTGTTGGCCACTAATGAAGCCAAACACGAATGGATGGACGAAGGTTTTACTTCTTATATTTCAGCATTTGCAGAAACTGCAGTATCTGGTGATAACAATCCCAATCCTGTAGCAGGTTCTTATAGAGGCTATAACTTTTTAGCAACAAGTGGGAAGGAACAACCCGCAACCACCCATGCAGATCGTTATGCAAGCAATCGTGCTTACGGAATTACCGCTTACAGCAAAGGTTCTGTATTCATGGCACAATTAGGATATGTGATAGGAAAAGAAAACCTAGACAAAACCATTAAAAAGTATTTTGAGGACTGGGCTTTTAAACACCCTACTCCAAATGATTTTATTCGCGTAGCTGAAAAAGTATCAGGTCTAGAGTTGGATTGGTACCTTACTGATTTCATGCAAACGACCAATACCATAGATTATGGAATTCAAAGTGCTGTAGAAGAAAATGGAGTGACTAAAGTAACTTTACAACGTATTGGGCTCATGGGAATGCCTATCGATTTGTATGTGGAGTTTGAAGACGGCACTAAGGCTTCCTATTATATTCCACTACAAATGATGCGTGGGGAAAAGAAAAATCCAACCCCTTCCATTGACCGTACCGTTTTAAAAGATTGGGCTTGGTCCTACCCTACTTACGAATTTGAAATTTCCGCAGGTAAAAAAGTGAAAACCTTGACCATAGATCCTTCTAAACTGATGGCAGATATAGCGCCTGAGAATAACACACTGAACGTGGAGTAAAATTCATTTTCAAGAAACATAAAAACCTCGCTGAGTCTAAGAATTCGCGAGGTTTTTTTATTCCTATCTTTACCCCGTGAGTTACAAATTTCCAAAAAAAGAGAACTTAAAATCGCACGTAGTGATTGATCGATTATTTTCCGAAGGAAAGTCGATTAAAAAATTTCCTGTAAAACTCATTTTTTTAGAGCAAGAGCAGGAAGAAATACATAAAGCTGCTTTTGCAGTTCCTAAGAGAAATTTTAAGCTTGCGGTGTCTCGAAACAGAATCAAGAGACAAATGCGAGAAGCTTACCGACTCGAAAAAATTGCACTAGAACAAAAAAACGGCAAGAAGTTTGCACTGTTATTCTTATATATTAGTAGAGAAAAACCGCAGTACGCCCAAATTTCCTCCTCCGTTAAGGCCCTGCTAAAAAACATCACATCATGAAATTTTTTAGTTTACTTTTTTTTGGCCTGGCTTTAGCCTGCTCAAAAAGTGGCGACAATTATGCGCCAGAATCCCACGACAAAATTTTAGCCGAATCCAACTCTTATGACTTCATGGAAGTAGAGGAATCCCTAAGTGTGGGTTCCGAAATAAGTGTTATTGAAAAACCTCAGGAAGTTGAGCAGAAAATCATTAAAACTGCACAGTTGGAGTTCGAGACCAAAGACCTGGACGCTACCCATGTAAAAATTCAGGAACTGGTTAATCAATTAAAAGGATACGTACAAGACGATAAGTCAGGTAAAAATTATCAGCAATTATATCGTACGGTTACCGTTAGACTACCTTCACAAAACTTTCAATCGTTCATTGAGGGTATTTCTGAAGGGGTCGAGTATTTCGACCGAAAAGATATCACTCGTCAGGATGTAACAGAGGAATTTGTTGATTTGGAGGCTCGGCTTAAAGCAAAAAGAGAATTGGAGAACCGATATCTAGATTTGTTAAAAAAAGCAAAGAACGTTAAAGAGATGTTGGAAATTGAACGAGAATTATCCAATATCCGTGAAGAAATAGAGGCCAAGCAAGGGCGCCTTAATTACCTTAAAAACAAGGTGTCTCTAAGTAGTATTACCCTCTATTTTTACAAAACCACTTCAGAGACTGGAGTAACAGTTTCATATGGGCAAAAAATGACAAATGCTATAAAAGGAGGTTGGGATGGTATCTCGGTTTTCTTTTTGGGTTTGCTGTACCTATGGCCACTGTTCTTAATTTTTGGAATCGCTGTTTTTATTTTAAGAAGATATCTAAAAAAGAAGAAGGCTAAAAATTAACAATTGCTTATCATCATTAAAACCAAAAGGTTGCTATCTTTTGTGTTTCAATCCCATGCCGTATGAAACGAAGAATCTTAATACCCATTTTAGCCATAGGCTTGTTGGTAACCTCATCCAGTTTTAAAAGTGATTTTTTTGAAATCGCTAAGCAAATAGAAATTTTCACAACGCTCTTTAAAGAGCTGAATATGAACTACGTGGACGAGAATACTCCAGCCACTCTAATGGATAATGCTATTAAGGGCATGTTGGAAGATTTAGATCCATATACGGTCTACTGGAACGAACAGGAGGTTGAGGACGCTAGAATTAAAAACTCTGGCACCTATACTGGCATAGGAGCCTCTGTCCGCACATTAAAAGACCGGATTGTCATTACAGAGCCTTTTAAAGGCTATCCTGCTGATAAAGCAGGATTAAAAGCTGGAGATGAAATCATAAAAATTGGAGATATCTCCCTATCTGATTTTGACGATGACGCTGGGGATTTATTAAAAGGATCTGCTGGCAGTAATGTAAACCTAACCTACCAAAGACAGGGAAAAACAGAAACGACGGTTCTAACTCGGGAGAAGGTAGACGTAAAGGCGGTACCTTACTTTAAGCTGATTGAAGGCGATATTGGATATATCGTTTTACGGAAATTCAATCGTAGAACCACTGTAGAAACCAAAGCTGCATTGGAAGCATTGAAACTGGAAGGGGCCAAGAAAATCATATTGGACCTTCGCGGAAACCCTGGCGGATTACTTAATGAGGCCATTAATGTAGTAAACCTATTCGTTCCTAAAGGAGAGGTGATCACAACCACGAAATCGGTGATTGAAAAATATAACAAAACATACCAAACGCGTAACGAGCCTATCGATATTGAAATCCCTTTGGTGGTTTTGGTAAATGGGCGCTCTGCTTCTGCTAGTGAGATTGTATCTGGAGGATTGCAAGATCTGGATCGTGCCGTGGTTGTTGGGGCGAGAAGTTTTGGTAAGGGATTGGTACAGCGGCCAAAAAAATTGGCTTATGGTACCCAATTAAAAGTTACAATCTCTAGATACTATACCCCAAGTGGTCGTTGTATCCAGGCATTAGATTATTGGAATCGTGATGAAAATGGCGATCCTGTACGGTTAGATCCAAAGGAATACAACAAATTTAAAACCAAAGGAGGCCGTACGGTTTATGATGGAGGTGGAATTTTGCCCGATGTTGAAATGGAAACCGCTAAGTTTAGTCCAATTACCACGGCACTTTTAAAAGACAATGCCATCTTCGATTTCGCGACGGAATACCACTATAGCAACCAAATGACAGATTGGAATGGTTTTTCTATAGATGACTCTGTTTTTCAGGATTTTATTCAATTCTTAAGAAGAAATGGATTTGAATACGAGACCGAATCTGAAAAGAAGTTTGCGGAAGCATTGCGCAGAGCTGAAGACGATGAATTAAAAGATGAAATACAGTCCAGCTACAATAAGCTTATGGAATCTATAGACAAGGCCAAGGAAAAAGATTTAGTGGCCAAAAAAGCCGAAATCAAATCGCTGCTTTCTGATGAAATTTTAAAACGTTATTTTTATCGTGAAGGATTGTATGATTATCAAGTAAAAAACAATCCTGAAATATTGGAAGCAATTTCAGTGCTAAAAGACTCGAATCGATACGAAAAGATATTGAAGTAAGACATGCAGGATTTCCTGAATTTTTTTGAAACCATGCCCATCTGGATGAAAGCCGGATGGGTTTTTTTTATATTGGCCTTTTTCTGGGTTTTAGAAGGAAATTACTCCCAATTTCATTTGCGATATAAAAAATGGAAGCATGCCAAAGCCAATCTTATTCTTTTGCTTTTTGTAATGATTATCAATGCTGTTTTTGGCATTGCAACAGTTGGCATATTTTCTTGGCTCCAAAGCTCAGAATTTGGATTGTTGCATTTTTTTGAAGCTCCGATCTGGGTAGAACTTATTATTGCCATTTTAATTTTAGACCTTATTGCACAATATGGCGTTCATTATTTTTTACATAAAGTACCTGCCATGTGGCGACTTCATATTGTCCATCATAGCGATAAAAATGTAGATGCTACCACGGGAACACGGCATCATCCTATCGATTTTATTATTCGGGAAACCTTTGCTTTAATTGCTGTTTTTATTACCGGAATGCCAATTGCATTCTATCTTTTTTATAGAATTTTAAGCGTCTTATTCACCTATTGGACTCATGCTAATATTGCATTGCCTTTGGCGCTAGACAAGGGGCTTAGTTATATTATCGTTACTCCCAACATGCATAAGTTTCACCATCATTTTGAATTGCCTTGGACGGATAGCAACTATGGAAATATGTTCTCCATTTGGGATCGCATTTTTGGTACGTTTGTTTATGGCGATCTTAAGGAAATTCAATATGGAGTTGATCTTGCTGACCATACCGATGACGAAAGTATTACTACACAACTAGCAATTCCTTTCAATAAAAATGTAAAGTCGAAAACGAGATAATTACACATAAAAAAGCCCCGATGCATTTAGATCGAGGCCTTCATCAATTCTATATTTCTATTATTCTTTGATTATTCGTTTTATCACCTCCACTCCCTCTCCGGTAGTAAGCTTAAGAAGATACGTAGCGCTATGATACTCTGAAATATCAAGAGTGCCCAAGGTGCTGTTTAGTGACAACGTTTTAAGAGTCCTTCCATGTAAGTCCATCAGTTCCACCTTTGTAATCAGTGTGCTTGTAGTAGATAGGATTTCTAGCCTGCCAGATGTTGGGTTGGGATAGACTTTTATTTTTGATGAATGTAAAACCCCCTCCGTTCCCAATACATCTCCTTCAAAAAATAAGGTAAACCGGTTGCCAAAGGTTCCTTTCGTACTATAAAAAGAGTAGTCATTTTGGGTTAAGTCCGTTAATATCTCCAATTCATTATCCAATAAAAACACCTGAACCTCTTCCATAAGATTTCCTTCCCTTCTAATCATGCTTACCGTATACCGTGCTTCCGTGTCCAATAGTGTTGAAAACCCAAGAGATGCTTTGCTATTTTCGTCAAGTTTTGGAAGAGATTGAATGCCCAATTCTCTAGAACTATCGGTATCCAAGTGAGAATAAAGAGACACAATACTAGCAAGCCTTCGGGAATCAAAGCCAGCATCAAAATCATATTTTGTATTATTGGAAAAGCCAATCAATGTCGTGCTCTGCAAATCTTCCCCTTCAACACTAACCTGTAACCACAGACGATCTTTTTCTTCCAATGCCCTAAGCGTATTATTCCCAGAAGTAAGACGCATCGAATTTTTGAATTGCGCCGTTCCAGCTGCGATTGCTTTAACTCCAAAACCTTGTGCGGTTGCAATGACACCATTGGGTTCTGTTAATGTTCCTGTGCCATCAGACGCGGCTGCAGTTCCTCCCATTAAGTTATACATGGAAATATCCTGCATTGAGAAATTCATGCTTCCCGCTCCTGGTAAACCTGTACTGGGAGGGGTTAAATGTTCCCAAAAATAAACCTCATCGATCATAGCGTTGGCGGTTATGAAAGCATCCGCAGATATCGCAGAAGCATATGGGTTTGAAATGACATTTGGGCTATCATTTTTGCTTGTATTGTAAATTACGTTGAAATCAATAGTTCCGTTATTTAACGTTCCTTGTTGAAAATCATAATTAAAAACCCCTCCTGGTTGCCCATAACCTGCTTGTGGTCTTACTACATATCCTTCTCCTGGAACAATAGCGCCTACGGTTAATGGGTTCCAGAAATCATTGTTGTCATCTGCAAAATTTTCAGCCGCTGGAAATTGAGCGGTTACATCAGGATGGGGAACAAAGTTTGCCGTTGTGTGTTTCAGCACCAAGAAAGGATCTACAAATACTCCGTTTCTTGTCTCAGCAGTTACGGGACTTCCCATTACCATAAAATCACGACTGTCAAGGTTAGGTGTGGTAACCCGAACAGTTATAGTTCCATTATTAGCAACAACAGCTGTCTCACTTGTTTGTACCACATTCGCGGTGTGAGCTACCATGAGGCTACCATTTACAGTAATGTCGTTTTCAATTTTAATATAATTATCTGCAGAGACATCTAAAACAAACCCTCCGTTTACGGTAAGAGAGCATCCATCTATATTTCCATGAATATTAGTGCCATAGTTTCCATTTATAACTACTGCATTTGTATTGTCTGGATTCCCTATTGGACTCCAATTGGCTCCATCCCATGTTTTGGTTCCTCCCAAACATGAGATTTCACTGAACCTAATATTGTCAATAGCTAAATCACTGGACCATCCATTTCCGGTAGTCCCGACAAAGCGGACTTTCATATCCTGATTGTAGCTGCTTAAATTAACTGTTTCACTTATCCACAGATCTTGACTTGTTAATGGTGATGGTGAAGAAAACAGATTAAACCAAATACCCTCAGCAGTGCTTCCTTGTAGGGTTAGAGTAGCTGTAGCAATATCAGATCCAAATGCATGATAGTCAAAAGACAATTGAACATTGCTAAGTGAGGATAGGCCAATACAGGGGCCTTCCAAAATAGCCGTTGCATTAGCCCCAATCTCTCCTACAGAACCATTGGTTGAAGCTTCAAGAAACAAATAATAAGATCCGTCACTCCCCGTGCTAGGTCCCGTTCCGGTAGATGGAGTTCCTCCACTGTCTTGAACCCAATCTCCATCATCTCCACTTGCTTGAAGCCATAGTCCCAGATTAGCTGGGGTTTCAAAGCTTTCGCTATAAGGTAATGACGAGATAGTATTTGTACAAGAAACGGGTACTGGATCCAACGTAGTTACGTCCAGTGGGGCGCTCAAAGGTGAGTCGTTCCCTGCAGCATCAAAAGCCCTTACGGTGTATGTGTATGTGGTCGAAGGATTCAACCCTGTAACATTATAACTATTGGTTGCTGAGGTTGCAATACTAGATCCGTCCTGAAAAATTTCATAGCCTGTAACCCCTACATTGTCTGTAGATGCGCTCCAACTTAAGTCAAAAGATATCTGGCCAATATTGGAGGAGGCCAGATTAATTGGTGAACTGGGCGCGTCTGTGTCTGATGCAACATCGGGTAGCAATGATCTAAAAACACCTCTTCCATAGGTTCCAGCATATAGCATTCCTTTTGAAGCATTTATTTCTAATTCATACACCCGTACATTCGGTAAGTTATTTGCAAATATTTGCCATTGGGTTAAATTATCATCTATATAGTAAATACCATAATTCATTCCTACAAAAAGGCGATTGTCAGTAGAGTTTTCCCAGACCAAAGAATATGCTGTGTAATTGGGTAGGTTTAGTTTCATTTGAGTCCAGGTGGCTCCCCCGTCATCAGAAACAAAAACACGATTGGTGTTATTGGTAGCAACAGCCACACGATTTGGATCATTTGGGTGAATCGCTATATCGTTAATAAAAGTTCCACTATATCCTGTAACTGTACTCCAATTGGTGGCACCCCCATCGGTGGTTTTGTATAGATTTCCGTCAACGGATCCATACATGACTTGATTGTTGCTTGGGGCTATTTTTAAATAGTCCATGTTGGGGCCAAAATCTTGGGAAATAGCTGTCCATGAAGTTCCTCCGTTGGTAGACTTTGAAACCTCATCGTATCCTACATAAATTACATCTTGATCTACGGGATCTTGTTCAAAAGGTGTTACCCAATTCCCACTGCCTGTTGGGGTATTTAGATTAAACCTACTTTGCCCGCCATTGGTAGATTTATAGAGGGTTCCATTTTGAGAGGTTCCATAAAAAATATCATTATTGTTTTTATCAACAAAGCCTTCCATTCCATCGGCTCCCAACCAATCAAACCAATTCCCCGCCGTGTTATAGAAAGAGGATCCATTGTCTTGTGCTCCTCCTACAATAATTTCAGGATCTGTTTGTGAAACTCCTATTCTGTAAAACTGTCGAATACCCAACCCAAAGGTTAAATCGGTATAGAAAAAGTCATTCATTGTGGCATCAGAATCTGTCGCAACAAAGATTCCTCCGTCGGAACCAACATACAGATTGTTCCCCACAAATTCCATAATGTCTATATCTGCATGACAATACCCCACATTTCTACTTGCCGCTCCAGATTCTGTCCAGTAAGAAGACAGCTGAAAAGTTACCCCTCCATCCAAGGATCGCCATGAGTGGATACCGGCAATATGTACTTCGTTAATATCTATTGGGCTTACCACGATATCCATATCCCTAGGGGCTTGGCCACTGGTGTCATTTCCTGTATCGCTGTACCCAAAATAATTAATACCTGCGTGGTTTAGTTCTGTAAATGTGCTTCCGCTATTGGTCGATTTAAAGAAGCCTCCAAAAATTCCGCTGTTTTCTTCAACCACATAAACAACACCGCTGTCTGCAGCAGAAACCCCAATCATTTTGGTTTGGGAGCTGTTAAAGGAAGAGGATACTTCTGAAAAGCTAGTTCCGCCATTGGAAGAAACATAAAATCTATTTCCCGAGGCATAGATGGTGTTGGTGTCTCCTGGTTTAAATTCTATATCGTATCCTGTACTTTCGCTGGTCAATGTACCCGACCAAGTGGCCCCGCTGTTGGTGCTTCTGAAAATACCGCCATTTACGACAGAACAAAAAATCTTTGAGGTGTCGGTAGGGTCTATGAGGATTTTATTTACATCAGAACCCGCTAAATTCACCAATTGATTCCAAGTACTTCCAGCATTGGTAGAAATAAAAATGATTCCTGAAGAAGATCCCCAATAATAAAGGTCTTTGTTTACAGGATCAATTGCCAAAGAATACACGTCCATATTAATAAAGGAATCTGTTAGTACCGTCCAAGTGGTTCCACCGTTGGTTGTTTTCCATACACCTCCCGTTTGTGAACCAACAATAATGTGGTTTTGATCTGCTGGGTCTACCGCGAAAGAGGTGATCCTACCTACGCCCGGGTTCCATCCTGATGTTGAGTTCCAGGTGGTTGGCCCCAATTCTTCCCAGTTACTGGTATCTACCATGCGCATTTCCTGTTCATTTGCTTTTGCAGCAAAAAATTCAGTTAGAAGGGCTTCGTTGGTAGGAAGATATCCTTCTTCGTTCATTGTGTGAAGCGCGTGGTACTCCCAGCGCTTGTATTGTTTGTAGCCGGTACCCCTTCCGGTACCAACTGTTTCAAAATATGGTTCTGCTTTTGTTTGAATTTCAAACACGCTATACGTGCCTGCGTGGATCATTTCTTTATACTCTTGAGAATAGGCTGTGTATACCAAAAAGAGCAATAAGCAATAGAGTGGGGTCGTTCTCATTTTATATGTAGTTGGTTGAAGGTAAATATATACATATCTGTTTCTACAAGGACACACAACGTAATAACTGAACAAATGTCGTAATAACAGGGCAAATGTTGTAATAATTGAACATAAGTGCTTGTTATTAAGAGATGTTATTGCTTATAGAACCCAGAAATGGTTTCGTTCTAGAGGTATGTTTGGTTTTAAGATTTGGTATTCAAATATAAGAAAATATGTTGTTTTGTAGGGTTATTCCCTCAAAACCATGTTTATATGCGGAATCCCATCTTCAAGATATTCCTCACCATCCTTATAGAATCCATGAGATTCATAAAACCTAACGAGATAGGTTTGTGCAGACAACCGTATTTCTGATGTATTATAATGGACTTTAATTGCTTCTATGGAGGCTTTTATGATATCGTGCCCATACCCATATTTTCGTTCTTCTTTAGGAACCACTACCCTTCCTATGGAGGCTTCTTCAAAATAATCGCCTGGTGCGAAACATCTAGTGTAGGCCGCTATGCGGCCCGATTTTTTTGCGAACACATGTAGCCCTTTATAATCCTTCCCATCAACATCCTGATAGATACATTCTTGTTCTACTACAAAAACTTCAGATCGTAACTGCAGGATATCGTGCAGTTCGTAAGTTGAAAGTTGATCAAATGTCTTTACAATGATTTCCATATTAATCTTGAACAATCGTTTCTTTGGGGTCTACCTTTTTATATTCGGGCTGAATATTCACGTGGTTGATTCCAAAATCATGGTATAAGAGTTCTTCAATCTTGTCTAAAACCATTTCGAATTGTGATAGGGAAATGTCTTCATGAAAATCTAAATGGGCTTCCAAATGCACTTCCTTTTCATTTAACTGCCAAATATGCACATGATGCATGTTCTTTATTTCTGGAAATTGCAACACCGCTTTTTCCAGCTTTTTCAAATTTACATCTTTAGGTGTGAATAGCATGAGCACCTGAAAAGAGCTTTTCAACAAATCGAAACCGACAATTATCAAATAAACAGCAATAAGAACAGTAAGCACACTATCTACCCAAAACCACCCATAATACTTCATAAGCAAACCACCCACCAAAACAGCAACCGAAGCAGACATGTCAGTAATTAAATGGAGGTAAGCTGATCTCATATTCATATTATCCTTGGCGTTCTTTTTTAATAACAAGACGCTAAAACCATTAGCAACTATACCAAGTAATGCCAACCAGATAACCAAACCGCTTTCTATTTCCTGAGGTGATATGAAGCGTTCTATAGCTTCGTACACTAAATAAACAGCAACAACTATAAGTGTAGCCGAATTAATAAAAGCCGCAATAATCTCTGCTCGCTTATATCCAAACGTTTTGTCTAAAGAAGCTTCTTTTTTAGAATAAATACTAGCAATGTAGCTCACCACCAGCGAAAGAACATCGCTGAAATTATGAAGGGCATCACTCAATAGAGAAAGACTACCAGAAATGAGACCGCCTATTGCCTGGGCAACGGTAATTAAAATATTGAGGACAATGGATATGAGCAGATTTCTTCCCTTTACCTCTCCATGATCATGATGGTGGTGGGAATGTGCCATATCTTTAAGAACAAACTATTTTGTCTACCCGTCTTTGATGACGTCCGCCTTCAAAATCGGTAGCCAGAAATGTTTTTACCATCTCTACTGCTTGGGGTATCGCAGTAAAGCGTGCCGGAATGCAAATAATGTTTGCATTGTTGTGTTGTCTAATCAATTCAACAATTTCTTTAGTCCAACACAAGCCAGCTCGTACCTTTTGGTATTTATTGGCTGTCATTGCCACGCCATTGGCACTTCCACAGATAAGAATTCCACAATCAACCTCTCCTTCTTCTACTGCTTTTGCTACAGGATGCACAAAATCAGGATAGTCTACACTATCAAACGAGTCTGTTCCGTGATTTTCCACTTGGATTCCTTGTTCTTGCAAGTGATTTACAATGGCAAATTTGTAATCCGTTCCGGCGTGGTCATTACCTATAGCGATTTTCATGGTTGTTGTTTTGTGCAAAGATACTTTATGCAGTTTATTTATTATATTTTTCTAATCCCAATATTATCAATTATTTACCTTTTCTTAAAACAACCATGATGTTTTAGTTAACAACGTTGTTCATATTTGTTGTTGTAAAATGCATAAATATATTTGGAGATTAGATTAGGTTTTCCAGATTGAAAAAATACTTCAAATCCACAAAAAAGTTAGCATTAAATTATTGGTCACTTTTCACTAATCAAACTTCAGTTAACAACAATTTTTTTCAAAATACTTATTAAAATAATCCTGTTAATAGCTATTGTTCACAACTGTGGATGAAACTTAAAATTACCTATGCTTCAATTGCTTGTCTATGTATTATCTGTTTATAACCTCTTTGAAAAAAAGCATAAATCAAATTCAAAAAGATATTTAGAAAAGTTATTCCATATTTCAACATCCCATCATCATCATCATCATTTATTTAAATTTTTAAAAAAGAAAAAAGATATATTTAATAATTGTTGATAATAGTGATAACTCGCTTTTTTGAGATTTTTATACGATGTGTAAATGTGAAGAATTATTGAGGTCGTTAATAATTGCTTCTGCATATGGAATGTCAGCTTCATGAACTTTGAGTTGAATGCCTCCAATAGCGTGTGAATGGAACGGAAGAATACTAATGGTTGTCTCGTTTTGAAATACAAAGCGAATCCCTTTTTGCTGGAGCAAATGTTTTAGTACCGTATACTCACTAGGATAGGTGAAGATTGCAATGGTTTGGTAATGTTCCATATGTACTAAGTTACTAAATTTTAATAGGTAATAAACCTACATTCAGCTAATAAGTGTACTTTTAGAAATTATTACCAGTAATCATGCCGAAACGGAAAAAGCGAAGTAAGAAAACACACTCCGAAGGACTTTCAAAAAACATCTTAGAAATATTTCGAAAAAATCGATCTACAGGACTTAACTATAAGCAAATTGCAGCTAAGTTAGGAGTGACCGATGCCAGTGGAAGGAACCATATTATTAAAACCCTAAAAAAATTACAGGGAAAACAAACCCTTCAAGAAATTGAACGGGGAAAGTATATACTAACGCCCTCCATGAATTACCATACCGGAACTTTAGATATGACCAGTAGAGGTCAGGGATATGTTGTGGTTGAAGGAATGGAAGATGATATTTTTGTAAAGAGCAAACACATAAATAGAGCTTTGCACGGAGATGTAGTAGAAGTATATGTTTTTAAACGTAAACGAAGCGGTAAAGTAGAAGGAGAAATCACGCAGGTGCTGCAACGAAAAAGAAAAGAATTTGTAGGGACCATCACTATTTCTGACCGATTTGCTTTTGTGGAGTGTACAGGGTATAATATGCATACTGATATTTTTGTTCCGAAAAGTAAGATAGGAAAAGCCGAAAATGGAGATAAGGTGTTGGTGAAAATGGAAGGCTGGGAAGAACATAGTGAATCACCCATAGGAACTGTAATAAAAGTCTTGGGAAAACCAGGAGAACATCATACAGAAATTCATGCCATTTTAGCACAATATGGTTTGCCTTATGAATTTCCACCAGAAGTAGAATCCTATGCCAACGAATTAGATACCAGTATTTTACCAAAAGAAATAGAAAAGCGTCGAGATATGAGAAAGGTATTAACCTTTACCATAGATCCTAAAGATGCTAAGGACTTTGATGATGCGCTTTCTTTTGAGAAACTGGAGAATGGTAATTACGAAATTGGAATTCACATTGCTGATGTTTCTCATTATTTAAAACCCGGAACGGTACTGGATGATGAAGCTTATGAGCGAGCTACTTCGGTGTACTTGGTAGATCGTGTGGTACCTATGTTACCAGAAATTTTGAGTAATGGAGCTTGTTCATTACGCCCTAATGAAGAGAAATATACCTTTTCTGCCGTTTTTGAAATGAACAACAAAGCAGAAGTGGTGAATAAATGGTTTGGTAGAACCGTTACTTATAGCGATTCGCGTTTTGCCTACGAAGAAGCACAGCATTTAATTGAAAATAAGGATAGTAAAACTATTCCTGATGCTATTTCGCTTACTGGAAAAGCATATGATGTAGATTCTAATATTGCAGAAGCTGTGTTAGAAATGGACCGCTTGGCAAAAATCCTTCGAAAAAAACGAATGCATCAAGGTGCCATTTCTTTTGATAAAGTAGAAGTAAAGTTCCGCTTAGATGAAAACAATGAACCAGAAGGGGTGTATTTTAAAGAAAGCAAAGATGCCAATAAACTGATTGAAGAATTTATGCTATTGGCCAATCGTAGTGTGGCTGAATTTATAGGAAAGCAAAACCCGAAAAAGACGTTTGTGTATCGAGTACATGACGAACCCGATGATGAAAAGATTGCTGCGTTAGAGAACATCATCAAACGATTTGGTTATAAACTCAATACCAAAGACCGACAAAGTACGGCTGCATCTTTAAATAAATTGTTGAAAGATGTAAATGGCAGGAAAGAACAAAACATGATAGACACCTTAGCCATCCGTAGTATGAGCAAAGCTGTTTATACCACTCAAAATATTGGACATTACGGATTGGCGTTTGATTATTATTCTCATTTCACCTCCCCTATCCGTCGTTATCCTGATGTCATGGTACACAGATTGCTACAACATTATTTGGATAAAGGCAAAAGTGCTAAGGAAGAAGAATACGAAGATAAGTGCAGACACTCCAGTGATATGGAACAACTGGCTTCCAATGCAGAGCGCGATAGTATAAAATACATGCAGGTTAAGTATATGCAGGACCACCAAGACGAAGAATTTTTAGGAGTGATTTCTGGAGTAACCGAATGGGGAATCTATGTAGAAATTATTTCCAATAAATGTGAAGGCATGGTTCGTTTGGGAGATCTTAAAGATGATCACTATACCTTCCATAAAGAAGAATTTGCTGTGATTGGTGACCGTACCAAAAACACGTATACCTTGGGAGATGAAGTCTACGTAAAAGTAAAAAATGCCGACTTGGTTAAGAAACATCTGGACTTTACGCTATTAGGACATAGAGAGTAATAAATACGTATATTTATCTGTATATCAAAAATATAGATTTATTAAACGTAATTCTTTATGGAAATAGAAATAGAATACAGTTCGGGTAGTGGTTGGAGCCTTCCTAGGTTCAGATTTAGAATAAAATTCAAAAAACTTAAATGGGACATTAAAGCAGCGGATCTTACGTTTACCGAGGTTGAAGGATTGGATTTTGAAGATAAAATGTTGGAATACCGCGGAGGAGCAGATACTGAATATTCAAAAATAAATATGCCTGGGATGTTTAAGTATAATGACATTACCATAAAGAGAGGGACGTTTGAAGAAGAGGAAGAATCGCGTAAAAAATGGGTAGAAATTTTAAAGGAAAATACTCGAATTTTAAAGGATGATGTTAGTATTCAGTTCTTAGATGAAAAAGAATTACCTGTTTATGAATGGGACATTCCAGATGTTAAAATAAAACGTATTTCTGTTTTTCAACCAGATGAAAGCGAAGAGTTGTACATTAAAAAATTGCAGTTTTTGTATAAGAAAGAGAAAATGACCGAAAGAAATTTAAAAATGGAACAACAGCAATCTACTAAATAAATATTTAGACTTTACCGTTCAGTGGCGTCGGGATTGAATATTAATTGTGGAATAAACTTTGTAACACCTTTTTTGAGGTAAACTGTAACATTCCACTCAAAAATTCATCTTTAGGGAAATCAAAACATAAAACGAACAACAATGAAACACATACTTACCATCTGTCTAACACTCGTTACATTAAGTAGCTTTGCCCAACGTGAAGTTGTAAAAGAAGTGGGTGACTTCCATGAAATTAAAGTTTTTGACCTAATGGAGGTGAACTTGATACAATCCAATGAAAACAAAGTGGTGATTAAAGGAGAATACACGTATGATGTAAAAGTGATCAACCATAACGGTACCTTAAAACTACGCATGGAAACTGATACTCGTTTTCGCGGGGAAGACACTTATATCGAGGTATATTTCAAAGAAATTGAAACTATCGATGCCAACGAGGGATCTTATATCATAGGAAATGAAATGATAGAACAGGATGAAATAGAACTGAAAGCACAAGAAGGAGGCCGTATTAAAGTGGGTCTTAAGGTAGACCGAACCAAAGTACGTGCTGTTACCGGTGGAATTGTTAATGCTTCAGGAATTTCCAAAAGCCAGGAAATAAAGATCAATACCGGTGGTGTTTTTGAAGGCCGTGAATTATTGACCCAAAAAACCAAAGTAGGAATCACTGCAGCTGGCGAAGCTGATATCAATGCCAGTGACAGGGCAGAGATCCGAGTGACTGCCGGAGGCGATGTCTACGTCTATGGAAACCCTAAAGAAATCAGTGAAAAAAGATTGGCCGGAGGCCGCATCATAATTAAGGATTAATTTCCTTTTACTGGATTCGTTTCTTTTGAAATAGGAAAAGAAATGAATGACCCAAAAACCCTCAAACAACCCGAAAGTAATTTGTACTTTTACAGGAATGTTTGAGGGTTTACCATATGCAGCTTTTTATGGGTTCCTATTGGCTTTTGCCGTAGGTCCTGTTTTTTTTCACGCTCATAGAAACCAGTATTACCAAAGGGTTTCGAGCTGGATTATTCTTTGATCTTGGAGCTATTTTTGCAGATATTGTTTTTATCCTCATTGCTTATTACAGTACCAGTAAAATTTTGGAGCGTGTAAAGGACGATCCCGGCCTATTGGTTTTTGGCGGGATGATTCTTATAGCCTATGGCATTATTTCCTATATCCGCACCGCAAAATCCTTTATAAAAATTGTTAGGGAACATTATGCGGTCAATGTAAAAAAGAACCTGGGCGGTCTGTTTCTGAAAGGGTTCTTGCTTAATTTTGTAAACTTTGGAGTATTGGCAGGATGGATAGGAACCATCATCATGGCCAATGCCTTAACCACTTCAGAGAATGGAGTTTTCCTGTTTCTTACCACTGTCTTGGTCACATTTTTTCTAACAGATCTTCTAAAAATAACCTTGGCTAAAAAACTAAAAAGTAAAATGACCCCTCGGTTTATTTTCAAAACCAAAAAATGGGTAAGTATCCTTATCACTGCCTTTGGTGTTTTTCTTTTAATTGAAGGCATCTTTCCAGATCAAGTAAAAAAGGGATTGGATAAAATACCCAAGACAAGGCTTCCTATTCAGAAATAACCAACCTTTTAAAAACAAAAAATCCAGCTGTATCAGCTGGATTTTGAAGAGGCGTCTAGCGGATTCGAACCGCTGTACAAGCTTTTGCAGAGCTCTGCCTAGCCACTCGGCCAAGACGCCTTAAATGAGAAGGCAAATATAAAAAGATTAGATGTAATAAACCTAATAAATCGTATTATCGTTGGGATTGCATCGTAACGCTAACTTCTTCCACATCACCACCAATAGGAGGGTTTAGTTTTGAAATAGTGACTTTAGCCTTACTTACCAAATCGATTTCCTTAAAAATTCGATCGATAATTCGCTGTCCTACATGTTCCAGTAACTTAGAACGAATGGCCATTTCGTTTTTTACAATATGTTGTAAATGAACGTAATCAACAGTGTCTTTCAAATGATCGGTCTGTGCTGCCTTGGTTAAGTCTGCCTTTATTTTTAGGTTGACCAAATAATCACTTCCAATTTTCTCCTCTTCGATCAAACATCCATGATTGGTGAAAATGCGAATATTTTTAAGCGTAATTGTGCTCATGTAAAAAGTTTTGGCAAAGATACTTTTTTCAAGTTATTGGTTAACTTTGCAGCTATTCTTCAGGGATTCTCCCTGATGTTTTTATTACACTATGGCAGAAGAGACCAAACCGCTCAACTTTTTAGAGCAGATCATAGAAGAAGATTTAAAAAACGGACTGGATCCCAAAAAACTCCGTTTCCGTTTTCCTCCCGAACCCAATGGATATTTACACATTGGGCACACCAAAGCTATTGGTATTAGTTTTGGGTTGGGTGAAAAATACAACGCTCCGGTAAACCTTCGTTTTGATGATACCAACCCAGCAAAAGAAGAACAGGAATATGTAGATGCTATAAAGAGAGACGTGGCATGGTTGGGATACCAATGGGAGAACGAGCTGTACTCTTCAGATTATTTTCAGCAACTCTACGATTGGGCAGTTTTAATGATCAAGGACGGAAAAGCCTACGTAGACTCACAATCCAGTGAATCTATGGCTGAACAGAAGGGAACACCCACCCAAGTAGGAACCAATAGTCCTTACAGAGATCGTTCTGTAGAAGAGAATTTGGATTTGTTTCAGCGCATGAAAGCTGGGGAATTTGATGAAGGAACCCACGTATTGCGCGCCAAGATAGACATGGAAGACCCCAACATGCTCATGAGGGATCCTATCATGTACCGTATTCTGAAGAAATCGCACCACAGAACAGGAGATGCTTGGTGTATTTACCCCATGTATGATTGGACCCATGGAGAAAGCGATTATATAGAACAGATTTCGCATTCATTGTGTTCCTTAGAATTTAAACCCCACCGTAAACTCTACGATTGGTTTAAGAGGGAAGTCTACAAATACAGTGAAGAGGAGTTTCCCAGACTTCCTATTCAACGGGAGTTTGCACGACTTAATTTAAGCTACACCATTATGAGTAAGCGAAAGCTGCTTACATTGGTAGAAGAAGGAATTGTTAATGGATGGGATGATCCACGAATGCCTACTATTTCAGGATTGCGAAGAAGGGGATACACCCCACAGTCTATCCGAAAGTTTGTAGAAACTGTAGGAGTGGCCAAAAGGGAAAATGTGATCGACGTTTCTTTGTTGGAGTTCTGTATTCGTGAAGACCTGAACAAGAAAGCAAATAGGGTAATGGCTGTTTTGAATCCTGTGAAACTGGTTATTACCAATTATCCTGACGGAAAAGAAGAATTGTTAACCGCCGAAAACAATCCAGAAGACCCAAGTGCAGGAAGTCATGAAGTGCCTTTCTCTAAAGAATTGTATATAGAGAAAGAAGATTTCAAGGAAGAGGCAAGCAGTAAATTTTTCCGTTTAACCCTTGGTAAAGAAGTTCGTTTAAAGAACGCTTATATCATTAAAGGGGAAGGCGTAGTGAAAGATGCTGAAGGAAACATTACCGAGATACATTGTTCTTACGATCCCGATAGTTTGAGCGGCAGTGGAACGGAATCCAGTTTACGAAAGGTAAAAGGAACCCTTCATTGGGTTTCTATAGCACATGCCAAAAAGGCTGAAGTGCGTGTATATGATCGTTTGTTCAACGACGAAGCACCGGACGGACACAAAGACAAATCTTTTATGGAGTTTGTCAACCCAAATTCCTTAACCGTTTCTGAAGCCTTTATTGAGCCCTTCTTAGCAAATGCAAAACCAGGAGATCGTTTTCAGTTTCAACGTTTAGGATATTTTAGTGTGGATGAAGATAGCACTGAGGAGCGTGTGGTATTCAATAAAACTGTAGGATTACGGGATTCTTGGGCAAAGAAGAAACCAGTAGAAAACAAGCCACAAAACCAATCCAAACCACAAGTTCAAAATCAGCGCCCTGCAATTGAAGAAATTAAAAAATTAGGAAAGAAGTATACCAACTTACCTTCTGAAAAACAAGAAGCAGCTAAAGCAAAAATTATGGAGTTGGCAGAGTCAGTTCCTTATGAAGATCTGGACCCCTTATTTGCTACAGCAGCCAAAAAGGTAGGCACTAGAATTGCTGCCATGATTACCTTGGGAGTATTGTTGAAAAATGGACAGGAGAAAACACCTAATGTACTTGCCTTTATTGAAAAAGGAAAAGAAGATGGAAATGAGCTTTTGGTACATGAGGCCAATAGTATAGCATAAGAAAAGCCGCTCATTGAGCGGCTTTTTATTTAATAGTTTATATCGTCATTTGAGGTGGGAGGCCTTTTCTTGCCAATCCCCTTTGCTTGATTCGTCTTTTTCATTTCTTCCCCAATTTTATTACTGGCTACAAAAGAAGCAATCATATCATTTAGCATATTGCTTCCGGCTTGAGGCGAGTTGGGTAATAAGATCAGGTTAGAGTTGGTTTCTTCCCCAATACTTTGTAAGGTATCATAGTGCTGGGTTACTACAATAAGGGCAGAAGCCTCTTGCGAATTGATCCCTACATTGTTTAACACCTCTACAGATTCTTCCAGACCCCTGGCAATCTCACGACGCTGATCGGCAATACCCTGACCTTGTAGTCGCTTGCTTTCTGCCTCTGCACGGGCTTTGGCTACGATCTTGATTCGTTCCGCTTCCGCTTCATATTCTGCCGCTACCTTTTCACGCTCAGCAGCGTTGATTCGGTTCATGGCTGCTTTTACCTGTGTGTCAGGATCAATATCAGTTACCAAGGTCTTGATGATATCAAAACCATAGTTGATCATTGCTTCATTCAATTCTTTTTTCACCGCGATAGCAATATCATCTTTACGCTCAAACACATCGTCCAGTTTCATTTTTGGAACTTCAGCACGAACCACATCAAACACATAAGAAGTAATTTGATCATGTGGATTTTCCAGCTTATAAAAAGCATCGTATACTTTTTCTTTTAATACTTGGAATTGTACAGAAATCTTTAAACGAACAAAAACATCATCTTTTGTTTTAGTTTCTACAATTACATCTAACTGTTGTATTTTCAGGTTGATACGCCCGGAAATTCGATCAACAAGTGGAATCTTGAATCGTAACCCAGATGCTCTTATACTATGAAACCTACCAAAGCGTTCTATAACGACTGCGGTTTGTTGTTTCACAATGAAAATAAACATCAGAATAAAGAATAGAGAAAAAATAAGAATAGGAATAATTAGATAACCGCCCATAGATTATAATTTTAATTGATTAGAACTTTTTGAAGGTACAAAAATTACGCTACTTTTGCGCCTTTCGTAACCCCCATATTTATGAGTCTTAAGAAATTGCTTTTTGTTACCGCCCTCTGTATTGGCTTACAGGGAATCGCACAACGTAACTATGATTCTAACAATCATTTAGGCCTACAAGGTGGGTTCACTTTTTTTAATATTGATACCCCAAACTTTACTACAGAGCAGGGTTTAGGCTACATGATGGGATTCACCACCAGAGGATCTTTTTACAACGCCTTCGATCTTGTTTATGGAATCAACTTTGTACAAACCGAAATAGGTATTTTAGGTCGCGATCTAAACAACACCCAACAAGGTTTTTTTGAACAAAAAATAGATTATACCATACAATCAGCCCAAATTAGTTTATTGGGTAGTTTCAATGTAGTGCATAAGCACCTAAGTCTTGAATTTGGCCCAATCTTAAATGTGAATGGAAAGATGAAATTGAAACAAGATACTTTTGAACGCTTTATATTGGATGGTTACGAGACATTAGAAGCCAAAGAAATTGAAAATATTTCCCGAGTACACTTTTATGCAGCTGGAGGTATTACTGCCGGATTGGAAAACTTTAGGGTAAGCGCTCAATATCAATATGGTGTAACCAATCTTTTTGAGCGTTTAAACGACTTGGAAGATGTAGAACAAACCAACGTAAAATACGAAGGAAACCCTCACACCATTATTGCAATGGTGATTTTTTATTTCTAAGAAATCGTTTCGATTGCCTTGCTAATTCTTTGAATTGTTTCCTCTTTACCCAACAAGGAAGCTATTTCAAACACATCTGGTCCTTTCATTGCGCCCACCAAAGCAAGACGTAACGGCATCATTACTTTTCCAAAGCCCATTTCTTGGGAAGTAATCCAACTCTTTACAGTATCTGATAAGACAGCTGCCGTGAATTCTGAAGCCTCTTCCATGAGTTCTGACACCTTAGCCAGAATAACCGCAGTATCTTCTTTAAATGCTTTTTTAGAAGCCTTTTCATCATATGATGTAGGAGCTTCAAAAAAGAAAGAAGCCTGATCCCATAGATCGTTTACAAAAGAGGCTCGCTCTTTTACAGAAGAAATAATCTGTGAAATTGGCAATGAGGTTTCTATCCCTTTGGATTTTAACAAGACACTAAATTCATTGGCAAGCTGTAAATCGTCCTGTTGCTGAAAATATTGTTGCTGAAACCATTTTGCCTTTTCTGGGTCAAATTTGGCCCCGGCTTTATTTACCCGATCCAAACTAAAGGCTTCGGTTAATTCTTCAAGAGAAAAGAGTTCTTGTTCTGTCCCTGGATTCCACCCCAAAAAAGCCAACATGTTTACAACCGCTTCGGGTAGGTAACCATCTTCACGGTATCCCGAAGCAGTTCCTCCATCAGGAGCATTCCACTCTAGCGGAAACACAGGAAACCCTCCAGCCTCTCCATCACGTTTACTCAATTTTCCTTTTCCGTTGGGCTTTAAGATGAGAGATAGATGGGCAAATTGTGGTGCCTCCCAACCAAATGCTTTATATAGTTGTATGTGCAAGGCTAAGGATGGCAACCATTCTTCCCCACGAATAACATGGGTAATCTCCATAAGGTGATCATCCACAATATTGGCTAAATGATAGGTGGGCATACCATCACTTTTAAACAATACTTTATCATCCAAAGTATTGGTGTCTATTTCAATATCACCCCGGATGATATCTTTAAGATGTAGTGTCTCATTTTCTGGTGATTTAAACCGAACTACATACTTATCGCCACGATTCAATCGTTCTTGTGTTTCTTCCTTAGAAAGCGCAAGTGAATTGTCTAACTGCCTGCGATTGTGCCAATTGTAGATAAATGTCTTTTTCTCTGCTTCGTATTGGCTGCGCTGTTCGGCCAAAGCCTCAGGCGTGTCAAATGCATAATAGGCTTTGCCTTCAGCAATTAGTCGATCAGCATATTCTTTGTACAAATGCTTACGTTCGCTTTGTCTATAAGGGCCGAACTCACCATCTTTCCCGGGGCCTTCATCATAAGGAATGTGAAGCCAGTTCAAAGATTCCTTGATATAATCTTCGGCGCCTTCTACATAGCGGGTTTGGTCGGTATCTTCAACACGAAGCACAAAATCACCACCCTGTTTTTTGGCAAATAAATAATTGAATAATGCCGTACGAACCCCACCAATATGTAGTGGGCCTGTGGGACTGGGAGCAAAACGAACACGGACTTTTTGAGCCATCAAAATTGAATTCAAAATTTAGAGGGCAAAGATACAATTCTATGGCTTCAATTCCACAGGATCAGGTTTACCAAAAGGACAATTAATCATTGACATGGGATAGAAAAGGCTGTTAAAAATTTTAAATCTTTCATAATATCCTTTTTTGGAGCAATTTTTGTGCTACTTTAGAAGTTCTTTTTTGGCTATGAGCACATTTAATATCATCCAGCAAAAGCTGGAACAGTTTATTAAAAAATACTATACCAATGAGCTAATTAAGGGGGCGATCCTCTTTTTTGCCGCAGGTTTACTTTGGCTTATAATTACCTTGTTGGTTGAGCATTTTCTATGGTTAGAACCTACTGGGCGCACACTTTTGTTTTGGACCTTTGTATTGGTTGAGGTGGCTTTGTTTGTTCGGTTTATTGCCTTTCCCTTGGCAAAGCTATTTAAACTGCAACAGGGTATTGGGCATGAAGAGGCTTCAAAAATCATTGGCAGTCATTTCCCGCAAGTAAGCGATAAGCTGTTGAATGTAATTCAACTAAACCAAAATCAACGTGAAAGTGAATTGTTGGTCGCCAGTATTGACCAAAAAGCTTCTGAGCTACAACCGGTTCCTTTTAAAAGAGCAATAAACTTCAATAAGAATGCAAAATATCTTAAGTATGCCGCTATTCCAGTAATTGTTGTGGTCTTAGTGAGTCTGTTGTGGGATAAAGATATTTTTTCAGACAGTTATGAGCGTGTGGTGAATTATGACACGGCCTATGAACCGCCTGCACCATTTTCTTTTGTGGTAGTCAATGATAATTTGACTGCAGTAGAGAACAAAAATTTTACCGTAAGGGCCATTACAGAGGGGGACATTTTACCAGAAAATGCCACGATTAGTTTTAATAATGAGCGATACTATTTAGAACAAACAGCCCCCGGGCGTTTTGAATTTACATTTGCACAACCCACAGAGCCTATTTCGTTCCGGTTACACGCCAACAATGTGACATCGCAAGAATATAATCTAGAATTATTGAAAACACCCTCTTTATTGGGATTCGAAATGATTTTGGACTATCCTGGCTACACAGGGAAAAGGGACGAAGTTTTAAAAAGTAGTGGTAACGCTACAGTTCCGGAAGGCACCCGTATTCGATGGGAAGTTGCCACCAAAAATACGGATAGGGTAGAGTTAAAAACCAGGGATACTTCTTATACTTTTAATGGAAAAGGAGCGGGCTTTAGTTTTCAAAAGAGTATTTACAGGAAGCTAGACTATGCACTCACTACCTCTAACGAACATCTCAAAGAATATGAAAACCTGTCTTTTGCCATTGGTGTGGTAAAGGATGAATATCCTGAAATAGAGATGCAATCCAAAGTGGATAGCACAGACACTCAAATTCAATACTTTTTAGGGCAGGTTTCAGACGACTATGGTCTAACAAAGTTGCAGCTGGTATATTATCCTGTAGGGGGTGATGAACAAAAAAAGATTGAAAGCATCCCTGTAAGCACAAACAACGTAGATCAGTTTGTATATACATTTCCCGGAAACCTTTCCTTAGAGGACGGGGTTTCGTACGAATATTATTTTGAGATTTTTGACAACGATCGCATACATAATTTTAAGTCTTCAAAAAGTGGATTTTATAGTTTCAGAAAACTCACTAAAGATGAAGAGGAGGATCAGCAACTGAATGAACAGCAAGAAAACATTCAGGACATGAACAAGTCCCTTCAGGATTTGAAGGATCAGGAAAAACGACTGGAGGAGCTCAATAAAATTCAAAAGGAAAAGAAGGAGTTGAATTGGAATGACAAGAAAAAACTTGAAAACTTCATAAAAAGACAAAAACAACAAGAGCAAATGATGAAAAATTTCTCCAAGGAAATGAAAGAAAACCTAGAGAAATTTCAACCCGATAATGAAGAAGAGGATCCTTTTAAAGAGCAATTGCAGGAACGCCTGGATGAGAACGAAGAACGCTTAGAAGAGAACGAAAAACTACTGGAAGAATTAGAGCGATTACAAGAAAAACTTGATAAAGAAGAGCTTCGCGAAAAATTAGAAAAGCTTGGTAAAGAAAACAAAAACCAAGAAAAGAATTTAGAACAATTGGTTGAGCTAACGAAGCGCTATTATGTTACCAAAAAGGCCGAAAAGTTAGCTGAAGAGCTTTTTAAATTAGGTGAGGAGCAAGAAAAATTAGCTGATTCGCCCAAGGAAGAAAACACCACTGAAAAGCAAGAAGAGCTCAACAAAAAGTTTGAAGAATACCAGAAGGAAATGAATGAGCTGCAGGAAGAGAACAAAGGGTTAAAAGAGCCCATGGACATTCCTCAAGACAAGCTTGGAGAACAAGAAGTTGAACAAGAACAGCAGAAGGCAACAGACGAGTTACAACAACAGAACCAACAAGACGCTGCACCAAGTCAAAAGAAAGCGGGAAAGAAGATGAAGCAGATGGGGCAGCAAATGCAGATGCAAATGCAGGCGGGGCAGATGGAAAGTATAGAGGAAGATGTTGAAATGTTACGACAGATATTAGACAACCTGGTCGTTTTTTCTTTCGAGCAGGAAGATGTTATGGATGATTTTAAAAGCATTGATTATGGTAGTGCAGCCTTTGGAAAGAAATTGAACAATCAGAATGACCTTAAGCTTAACTTCCAGCACATAGACGACAGTCTATTTGCATTATCGTTAAGACAACCATTATTAGGTGAACAAATTAACGAATCGCTTACCGAAATTGAATTTAATATTGACAAGTCTTTAGAACGATTGGCAGAGAATCAGATGCGTCAAGGGGTTTCTAGCCAACAATATACAGTAACAGGAGCTAATGAATTAGCCATTTTGTTAAGTGATTTGTTGGGGAATATGCAACAACAAATGATGAATATGCCTGGCATGGGCCAAGGTCAAGGTCAGGGTAAAGGTCAGGGTCAGGGCCAAGGCCAGGGATTTCAACTTCCGGACATTATCAAACAACAAGAGAGCTTGTCTGAGCAAATGAAAGAAGGGATGAGTAAAGGAAGTGGTAGTAGTGGACAAGAAGGAGAGGGTCAGAGTGGAGATTCTGGCAAAGGTGATAAGGAAGGCGAGCAAGGTAAAGAAGGAGAAGGGGGTAAGGAAGGTAGTTCTGGAAGCGGGAATAGTGGAGATGGAGGAGAAGGTAATGGCAATGGTAAAGGAAATAAAGAAGGAGATCAAAAGGGGAAAGGTGACTACAATGAAGATCTAAATGGGGAGCTATATGAAATTTATAAGCAACAGCAACAGCTCCGAAACCAATTACAAGATCGTTTAAGCAAAGAAGGACTTAAAGGACAAGGCGGAAAGCTCATTAAAGAGATGGAAGGCATTGAACAACAATTATTGGATAAAGGCTTTAACCAACGCACACTGGAGCGAATGTTGAATTTACAATATGAATTGTTGAAATTAGATGAAGCAGATTTTAAGCAAGGACAAGAGAACAAAAGAGAATCTATAAGCAACCGCAACACTTACGATAACAACCTACGTCTCAGCCCAGAAGACGTAAAGAAATATTTTAATTCTACAGAAATACTGAATAGAGAAGCATTACCTTTGCAGCAGAAATACAAAAATGAGGTAAAGAAGTATTTCGGCGGAACAAATGATTGAATTTCACAGCCAGAATGATTTTGTTTTAGTGCATGATGAGGAAATAAGAAATTGGATTTCCGAAGCCATCACTGATGAGGAATATGAACTTGGCAACATCGATTATGTATTCTGCAATGATGAGTATCTTCTAAACATCAACCAACAATTTTTGGAACATGACACCTATACAGACATAATTAGTTTTGACTATACAATGGGTAAACTTGTAGGTGGCGAAATCTATATTTCTACAGATCGTGTTTCAGAAAATGCAAATCATTTTGGAGTTGATTTTAATGAAGAATTGCATAGAGTGATTATCCACGGTATTTTGCATTTTTGTGGATATAAAGACAAAACAAAAGAAGAGTCCGTTATAATGAGAGGGCTTGAGGAAAAATATTTAAAAAAACTATCAATTACTTGAAAATCAGATAGTTAATTTTTTTATTTCATTGTTCCACGTGGAACATTTTTAATAATATGTTCAATAAAGAATATGATGTTATAGTAGTTGGCGGAGGCCATGCAGGCTCTGAAGCTGCGGCTGCGGCTGCAAATATGGGGTCTTCTACATTGCTAATAACAATGAATCTTCAAAACATTGCTCAAATGTCTTGCAATCCTGCTATGGGAGGAATAGCCAAAGGGCAGATAGTTCGAGAAATTGATGCACTTGGCGGTTATAGCGGAATCGTTTCAGACAAAACGGCTATCCAATTTAAGATGCTTAATAAATCAAAAGGTCCTGCAATGTGGAGTCCCAGAGTGCAAAGCGATAGAATGCGTTTTGCTGAAACCTGGAGGTTGATGTTGGAGGCTACACCTAATTTGGATTTTTATCAAGAAATGGTTTCTGGTATTCTTGTTGAAAACGAAAAAATCATTGGTGTTAAAACATCTTTAGGATTAGAAGTAAAGGCCAAATCTGTGGTCTTAACCAATGGCACTTTTTTGAATGGATTGATTCATATTGGAGAAAAACAATTTGGTGGTGGTAGGGCTGGTGAAAGAGCAGCAACGGGTATTACTAAAGACCTTATTGATTTAGGTTTTGATGCTGGAAGAATGAAAACAGGAACACCACCTAGAGTGGATGGACGTTCTTTGGATTTTTCGAAAATGATAATACAACCCGGAGATGACGACCCTCAAAAATTTTCGTATTCAGACGAAACTTCACCGCTTAAAGAACAGCGGGCATGTCATATGTCATATACCAATTCTATTGTACATGATTTATTGCGCGAGGGGTTTGATCGTTCTCCTATGTTTAATGGAGCGATAAATAGTATAGGGCCAAGATATTGCCCCTCTGTAGAAGATAAGATTAATCGTTTTGCAGACAAGGACAGACATCAGTTGTTTGTAGAACCCGAGGGCTGGGATACAGTAGAATATTATATTAATGGATTTTCAACTTCGCTGCCAGAAGATGTTCAGTACAAAGCTTTGAAAGAATGTGCTGGTTTTGAAAACGTAAAATTCTTCCGTCCAGGATATGCTATTGAATATGATTATTTCCCGCCTACACAATTAAAATACACCTTGGAGACCAAGTTGGTTTCGGGCTTGTTCTTTGCAGGACAAATTAACGGAACTACAGGTTATGAAGAAGCTGCTTCTCAAGGATTAATGGCGGGTGTAAATGCACACTTAAAAGTTCATGAAAAAGACCCTTTTATTCTGAAAAGAGATGAAGCATATATTGGGGTACTTATTGATGATCTGATTACAAAAGGAACTGAAGAGCCTTATCGTATGTTTACTTCCAGAGCAGAATATCGTACACTGTTGCGACAGGATAATGCTGATTTTCGATTAACCCCAAAAGCTTTTGAAATTGGATTGGCAGGTGAAGAACGCATGATGAAAATGGAAAAAAAGAGAAACGACAGTGATGCTTTCGTTAAATTCTTTAAGGACACGAGTGTAAAACCTGAAGAGATTAACCCAATTTTGGAAGATAAAAATTCAGCATTGGTAAAGCAGAGCGATAAGATGTTTAAGCTTTTTTCAAGACCCAATATTACCATGGAGGACATGCGGAAAGTAAAGAGCGTAGACCAGTATGTTATCCAGGAAGAATTAGACATGGAAGTTTTACAGCAGACCGAAATCCAAGTGAAATACGCGGGATATATCCAAAAGGAAAAACTAAATGCCGATAAGCTTCATAGACTGGAAGGAGTTCGCATTCCTGACAATTTTGATTACAGCAAGCTGAAATCATTATCGCATGAGGCTATGGAAAAACTTTCTTCAATTCGGCCCGTAACGATTTCCCAGGCATCACGAATTAGTGGGGTGTCTCCAAATGATATTTCAGTATTGTTGGTTTATATGGGAAGATAATCAGTTCAATGTTCCACGTGAAACAAATTGATAGAATTGACAACTAGAAAAGAAAACACTCACATTATAACAAAAGATTTCCTCGTTAGTGGCGAGGAATTTTCTTTGGTGCAAAACAAGGAATATGGTTTTTTAGAAACAGTTCCACAACCTGAAGAAGTTGATCTCTCAAAATATTATGAGAGTGAAGAATATATTTCACATACCGATTCTAAAAAGGGATTGCTTCCATTTCTATATCAAAGCGTCAAAAAATATTCACTGGCCAAAAAGGTTTCTCTGATTTCAAAACTGAATGAAGGAAAAGGTTCTTTGTTGGATATTGGAGCCGGGACAGGAGAATTTTTGAAAATTGCTAAAGATAAAGGTTGGTCGGTTCAAGGAGTTGAGGTAAATAAAAAAGCTAGAGAGTTTGCCTCTAAAAAAGAAGTGGTGCTTTATGAAAACTTGGATACTGTTTTAGGATCGCAATTTGATGTAGTGAGTCTTTGGCATGTTTTGGAGCACCTTCCAAATTTGAAAGATACCGTTACAAAAATTGAATCCCTAGTAAAACCCGGAGGAACACTTTTAATTGCAGTACCCAACTTTAATTCTTTGGACGCAAAACACTATAAAGAATTTTGGGCTGCTTATGATGTGCCCAGACACCTTTGGCATTTTTCAATGGAATCCATGCGGAAAATAATTTCAGATGAATTCAATTTAATTCATGTTAGAGCCATGCCCTTTGATGCATTTTATGTAAGCCTTCTTTCTGAAAAATATAAGACAGGAAATAAATTTTCTTTAAGAGCTTTTTGGATAGGACTTCGTTCCAATATGTCTGCAAATCGAAGCAAGGAGTATTCTTCGTTGTTATACTGCTTTAAGAAACGCAAATAAGGGCAAAAGAGGTGTTTTTTGAGGGTTTGAGGGGGCAGGATCGGGGTTTGGGCCTGAATTTTTAGAAAAGCGCTTAAATCGCCTTATTTGCAGCTTTTTTGATAAGAGAAAAATATCATTAAACACAAACTCAATAAATTTTTCTTATACAACTTCTTTTTTATGAATCAGTCGTGTTAATTGAATGGAAAGATCGGTAAAAATTATTTTGGCGTTTCCATTTCGTTCTATATGATACATGGCATCCTCCAATCCATTTAAAATTTCATAAATGTTGTTTTGATGAACAAATGGGGCAAATTTATCTAAGGAAAATTTTGGGTCTTGTGTTTCAAAATAAACAAGGGTATCTAAGCCATAATTTTTAAGCAGGGATTGCCTAAAAAGTTCTATACAATACTGAAGGAAGTTTTTTTGGGTCTCTCGTCCTTTACCCGCAACCATATCGCTCCAATTTAGAAGTTCTTGTATTGCTTTTTTATTTCCCTTTGCCTTAAAGGCGGTTCGAACCCAGGTAACGAACCATTCTTCAAAAACCAAATCATCATTGTCCTTAGAAAGAATATGCAAAGCTTTATTGTAGTCTCCGTGAGCTTGTCTGCTGATTTTCAAGGCTTCATGTTCTGGAACGTTCGTTTTAAAAACTAAAGCTTTAGCAATTTCACTTTCTGGCAACAAAGGTATTTGCAGGGTTTGACATCGAGAGCGTATGGTGTTAATGATATGCTCTGGCTCCTCGGTAAGGAACAATAAAACTGTCTTTTTTGGAGGTTCTTCAACCAATTTTAAGATCTTATTAGAGCATTCTGTATTCATACGATTTGCCATCCAAATAATCATAATTTTATAACCACCTTCGTATGATTTGAGCGCTAACTTTTTAGAAATATCCTCCGCTTCCAAAACATTAATATTCCCTTGTTTGTTTTCGATACCCAATAATTGGAACCAATCAAAAAGGGAACCATATGGACTTTGAGATAGGAACGAACGCCATTCTTCTAGAAATAAACTGGAAACTGCATTTTTCTTAACACTATCATTCGTGTTTACTGGGTATACAAAATGAAGATCTGGATGAGAAAACTGCGACACATTTCGTTCACATCTTTGATATGCTTCAGAATTCACTTCGTGCTCACTACATAAGAGTTCTTTGGCATAAGCGATTGCCATGGGGAGTACTCCGCTACCCGCCTGCCCTGAAAATAATTGTGCATGAGCAATTCTACCTTGTGAAACTGTTGTCCTTAAATGGTTTTTAATATGGGAATGACCAATAATTTCAGAAAAATCCATAAGCAAAACTACGCAAAATTTTTACTGAAAAATCATGATTCCCCTGTAATAGGCCGACCCTAAAAATGAATTATATTTGCCAAGTAAAAATTCACCGATGAAAACCATAAATGACTTTAACTTTAAAGAGAAAAAAGCCCTTATTAGGGTTGACTTTAATGTACCTATAAACGAAGCTCATGAAGTAACGGATACCACTAGGATTGTAGCAGCTAAGGCTACCATCATCAAAATTTTGGAAGATGGGGGTAGCTGTGTTTTGATGTCCCATTTGGGTCGCCCAAAGGCTCGTGAAGCTGAATTTTCTTTAAAACAAGTTGTAAATGCTGCCTCTGAAATATTGGGAGTTCAAGTGAAGTTTGTAGAGGATTGTGTAGGAGATACGGTAAAACAAGCTGTAGACGCACTACTTCCTGGAGAGATATTATTGTTGGAAAATTTACGCTATCACCCAGAAGAAAAAGCGGGAGATTCTGGTTTTGCGGAACAGTTAGCAGCCTTTGGGGATATTTATGTAAATGATGCTTTTGGGACGGCGCACCGAGCCCATGCTTCTACGGCAATTATTGCTCAATTCTTCCCAGAAAACAAGTGTTTTGGGAATCTATTGGCTTCCGAAATAGTAAATGTAAATAAAGTAATGAGTGATGGTATAGCTCCCGTAACTGCTATCATTGGAGGAGCAAAAGTGTCTTCAAAGATTACGATCATAGAAAGTATTTTAGATAAGATTGACCATCTCATTATTGGAGGAGGAATGGCCTTTACTTTTGTAAAAGCAAAGGGAGGATCCATTGGAAATTCTTTGGTAGAAGATGACAAGCAGGCACTGGCATTGGAAATCCTAGAAAAGGCTAAACAAAAAAATGTCGAAGTTCACTTACCATTAGACTGTATTATAGCAGATGATTTTTCTAATGAAGCTAATACGCAAACTTCTGATATCTACTCCATCCCAGATGGCTGGATGGGATTGGATGGAGGTATACAAACTCGAGAATACTTTGCCAGTGTTATTATGAAGTCGAAAACTATATTGTTCAATGGACCTATTGGCGTTTTCGAGATGCCAGCTTTTGCCCAAGGCACGATTGATGTTTGTACAGCCATAGCAGACGCTACTGCTAGTGGGGCTTTTTCCTTAGTAGGGGGAGGAGATTCTGTAGCCGCAGTAAAACAATTCGAGTTTGGAAACAAAGTAAGTTATGTTTCTACAGGAGGGGGCGCCATGTTGGAAATGTTGGAAGGTAAAACCCTTCCTGGGATTAAAGCCATACTGGATTAATTGTCAAAAGGATATTAAATTATTTGCCCCAAAGGGGTAAATCCTTACATTTATCAAAATTAAGTGGCTTACAATACGTTATTCCTCTATGAAATCACCTTTTTTATCACTTTTATTATGCCTTTTTGCTGGTGGCTTATTCGCCCAGGAAATAGATAGTCAAGCTGTCGATTCCTTACCCACCAAAACTATTCAGGTAATCGACTCTATTAAAATCCAACGTATTGATAGTGAATTACCTTCTACCGTAGTGGCTACCCAAGCCAAAGACTCGGTTGTTTTTGATCTTAAGGACAATGTCCTTGCCCGAAAGGTTGATTCTATATGGTTAGATCAATTATACAACAATGAATTATTTGAGGAAGTTTACGGAGCAGTTACACAGCAAAGCTACGAGCCTGTTGAATATGAAGAATTGCCTACTGAGGTGCTAAAGCAGCGTCTTGAAGAACTGAATGCCCGCACACCCTTTAACGTAGAGTACAATCCTTCGTTAGAAAGTGTTATAAAAAGTTATCTAAAGAACAGAAGAAGAACCATGGCTAAGCTCATGGCTTTGAGCGACTATTACTTTCCTATGTTCGAGGAAGAACTAGATAGACAAGGTTTGCCGCTGGAAATGAAATACTTAGCTGTTGTTGAGTCTGCGCTAAAACCAAATGCAACTTCAAGAGTTGGAGCACAGGGCTTGTGGCAATTTATGTTCAGTACAGGAAAGCTATTTGGGTTGGATGTTAATAGTTATGTAGACGAACGTTCAGACCCGTTGATGGCTACAGAGGCTGCAGCCAAATACTTAAATCGCCTTTACGAAAGCCTTGGTGATTGGGATCTTGCACTGGCAGCTTATAATAGTGGGCCGGGTAATGTTTCCAAAGCCATTAGGAGATCAGGAGGACGCAAGAATTATTGGAATATTAGACAGCATTTACCTCGTGAAACAGCGGGTTATGTGCCTGCATTTCTGGCAACGATGTATATTTTTGAATATGCAGAAGAACATGGTTTTAAGAGTGAAGGCCCTGTATATCCTTACATTGCTACTGATACCATTAGGGTGAAGAAAATGATCTCTCTGGAACAGGTGTCAAAAGTGACCCAATTGGATTTGGCAGAGTTGGAATTTTTAAACCCATCTTATAAGTTAGGTATTATACCCGTAGTTAAAGATGAAAATTATGTGTTGCGACTTCCTTTGGAAGAAGTAGGAAAGTTTGTGAACAATGAAGATGCAATTTATGCATTGGCCGAAAAAGAATTTAATGATCGCGAAAAACCTTTGCCTCAATTCTTTGAACAGAACGATCGCATCCGTTATCGGGTTAGAAGCGGGGATTATTTAGGAAAAATAGCAGAGCGCTACGGTGTTTCGGTAAGCAAAATAAAAAGGTGGAACGGCCTTAGAAGTAATAGGTTGCGCATTGGACAGCGACTTACAATATATCCGAGAAAGCTCGCTTCAACACCTTCCAATAAAGGAGTGGCGAGCAGTGCAGCTGCTAAATCCTCAAAGACATATACAGTAAAAAACGGGGACTCACTGTGGAGCATTTCGCAAAAATTTCCTGGAGTAACCGTAGATCAATTGAAAAAGTGGAACGATATTAGTGGTACAAAATTGAAACCAGGAATGACCCTAAAGGTTTCAAAAGGATAACTATTGAAAATACGTCTTCATGAAAAAAATCTTATACTTTCTATTGGCTGGAATGCTTTTGTTCACTTCATGTCAAGAATCTTCCCCTAAAAGAGACACTAGTTTTTTAACCGATTCTGTGGGGAGAATTAATGGTTTACAAGTAGTTATATCTAACGAACTTTGGAACGGACCCGTTGGCGAAAAGGTTAGAGAACATTTTGCTGCTTTAGTAGATGGTCTTCCTCAGCAAGAACCTATATTCTCTATTAACCAGCTTAACCCGAATGCTTTTGATGGATTTGCAAGAACTTATCGAACCTTTTTACATGTTCGTTTGGGAGACGCAGACTCTGTATCTTTAAAGAAAGACTCATATGCCAAACCACAGATTGGGGCATTTATTTCGGGCACTTCTGAAGAGAAACTTATCGAACTTATAGAGCAGGAACAAGCCAGAATTATTGCGGCATTTAAGAACTCCGAATTAAAAGAAAGACAACGCAGAACGGGTATAGCCCCTAAAAAAGTAGACTCTCTTAAAGAACGATTTGGGTTAAGCCTTCGAATTCCGAATGCATATAGATTAGCTGCAGCCAACGATGATTTTTATTGGCTTCGGAAAGACCTTAAAGAAGGAACTACAAACGTACTTATTTACGAAGTGCCATTATCTTTTATTTCGCAGGACTCCACTACAATAGGTGATATTATAAAAGTGAGAGATTCTATAGGTTCTGGTTACTTACCTGTAGAAGATGATGCCTTGTTTATTACCGAAGAAGGTTACGCTCCCTATTTGTTTACTACTGAAATTGATGGAAAGTTTACATATGAAACCAAGGGAACTTGGGAAGTTAAGGATGCATATATGGCAGGACCGTTTGTTAACTATGCCGTAAGAGATGAGGCCAACGGGCGTTACTTGATTTTGGAAGGCTTTTCATATGCTCCTTCTGTAGAAAAAAGAGACCTACAGTTTGAGTTGGAGTCCATTTTAAAATCTGCCAAAATCCAATAAAGACAGATTAAGTATTATAAAAAACAAAGCCCGTGATTTCACGGGCTTTTCTATATTCAGTAAGGCTTTTAAGCTTATTTTTTGTCTTCTATCTGGTCACTATTGTCTTCCTTGGAAGCGTCTTTAAATTCTTTGATCCCACTTCCTAAACCACGCATCAATTCTGGTATTTTTCGTCCACCAAAAAGCAACAATACAATAAGCACAATCAGTACAATTTGCCAAGGGCCAATGGCTAAGGGTAAAACTAATGATTCCATTTGTATAAATTTATAGGGCAAAGGTAACAAGAATTTCGTAGATAGAACGTTTTCAGCATAAGTTTAACGGCAAAGCCTTACATTTGCATCGCAACCTTTCGGAAATGGCAAAAAAGGAAAAAAGAGGAAAGAAAATCAGAAAAAAACTGTTGCATAAGTACCGTTTGGTGGTACTTAATGAGGCAACATTTGAAGAGCGTTTTTCCTTTAAATTGAATCGGCTTAATGTATTTGTTTTCAGTTCGGTATTAGCTCTTTTCCTCATTGCTTTTACAATCTTGTTAATTGCCTTTACCCCGCTTCGGGAATACATTCCTGGGTATTCTTCAACCTCCCTGAAAAAACAAGCTGTTACATTGGCATTCAAAACAGATTCACTACAACAAGCGCTTAGTATTAATGAACAATACATTACCTCTATTAAAAAAGTACTAACGGGCGATGTAAAAACGGTTGATTTTAATAGGGATTCTATTATAGAAGCCGCCCAAAAGGATACGGAAGGCCTGGATTTGTCACCATCAAAACAAGATTCTTTGCTTCGTGAAATTGTCTCTCAAGAAGATAAGTATAACCCCCTAATAGACAGTGAGCAACTTAACTTTGTATTGTTTGCCCCTGTAAAAGGGACCATTTCAGAAGATTATGACCCCGAAACCAAGCATTTTGCAGTAGATATTGTAACCATTAAAGACAGCCCTATTAAAGCTGCGGCAGATGGAACTGTTATTTTTGCTGAATGGACCGCCGAAACAGGTAATGTAATTATCATTAAACACAACAATAACTTAATTACTGTATACAAGCACAATGCCTCACTAAGCAAGGAGCAGGGAGATCTTGTAAAAGCGGGTGAGGTGATTGCAACAGTAGGAAATACGGGTGAGCTTACCACGGGGCCACACCTTCATTTCGAGCTTTGGAGTGATGGATACCCCATTAACCCAACCAATTTTATTGATTTCGATTAGTCATGTCCTTAAAGTCGTTTGGAGCTAAAATTTTTGCCGGCAGGGTAGTCAAGAAAATGAATCGATGGATTTCCAAACCCTTGGAAACCCAACAACAAGTGTTTCAAAAACTAATTAACAGCGCCAAATACACTCAATTTGGCCAAGATCACGATTTTAAGAACATAGCATCGTATCAAGATTTTGCAAGCAAAGTCCCTATTCGGGATTATGAACAGTTAAAACATTATGTTGACCAAATGGTAGAGGGGAAGGAGAATGTCCTTTGGCCAGGAGTACCGCTATATTTTGCCAAAACTTCCGGAACAACCTCTGGCGCCAAATACATTCCGTTGACTAAGGAATCTATGCCATCTCACATAGAAGCTGCCCGCAATGCTATCCTTTGCTATATCCACGAAACGGGTAACGTCCAATTTGTGGATGGAAAGATGATTTTTTTACAAGGCAGCCCTGTTTTGGAAAAAAAGAATGGAATTACATTGGGAAGATTATCAGGAATCGTAGCGCATTATGTTCCAAGCTACCTTCAGAAAAACCGATTGCCTAGTTGGGAAACCAATTGTATAGATGATTGGGAAACGAAGGTAGACGCTATTGTAGAGGAAACAAAAAACGAAGACATGACGGTGATAAGCGGAATACCATCTTGGGTACAGATGTACTTTGAAAGATTACAAGCCGCTAGTAATGTAAAAGTAGGAACACTTTTCAAAAATTTTCAACTCTTTATTTACGGAGGGGTGAATTACGAACCATATCGGAAAAAATTTGAAAGTCTCATTGGCCGAAAAGTAGATAGTATTGAGCTTTTCCCTGCTTCTGAAGGGTTTTTTGCTTTTCAGAATGAACAACATGATTCAGGGTTATTATTGTTACTCAATTCTGGAATTTTTTATGAGTTTGTACCTGCAGATCTATTTTTTGAAGAAAACCCACCACGATTAACAATTGGTGAAGTAGAAAAGGACGTAAATTATGTGATGATTATTTCCACAAATGCCGGATTATGGGCATACAATATTGGAGATACTGTGATGTTTACCTCTTTAAAGCCCTATAAACTGATAGTAACTGGGCGTATTAAACACTTCATATCTGCATTTGGAGAACATGTCATTGGTAAAGAAGTAGAACAGGCCATGAAAGAAGCCATGGCTCAATTTGGTTTTACCATTTCAGAATTTACGGTGGCCCCTCAAACCCAAGCAGAAAAGGGATTGCCCTATCACGAATGGTTGATAGAGTTTGATAGAGAGCCTTCTAATCTTGTAGAAATATCGAACTTTATAGATAACTCCATGCAGGAGCAGAACAGTTATTATTTCGATCTTATAGCTGGAAAGGTCCTTCAAACATTGAAAATTACACCTTTGCAAAAAGATAGTTTTAATGACTATATGAAATCCCAAGGAAAATTGGGAGGTCAAAATAAAATCCCCAGACTTTCCAATGACCGCAAGATTGCCAATGCCCTCTTAAAACTACAAGGATAAAATAGTGTTATCTTTGTCAGGAAAAAGAATGAGTGAGTTTCCTATTCATACCAGAACAAGAGCACAAGAGAGTTCTAGCGCCATAGAACGAATGTACATTACCATGCGGCACCTATTTAACCGTGGATTCTATAAACCCATGGGTGTAAGTGGTGAAACATTACGAGAAGCACTGCTAATATTACGCCCTGAGATTTATGGATCTATTGCCGAAGAAAAAATAGAGCTACAGGGATTGGTATATGTTATTGATCGACTTCCTTACGGAATTGAAGAATGCAGATATATTAACCTTACCAGCGATGAAGGTTATAAAAACTCTCATTTTGAGCCCATCATTCCCGAGAAAAGACGCAGACATTGTTATAGGATTGATGAGGAACAGATGAATATAGAAGTAACTCGGGGGCGAAGTGAAATCTACGACATCCTTACCCATCTTACTTTTCTGTACATTGAATCACATAAGATTATGCGGCAGATATTGATAAATGATGAAGGAAGTGTAGTTCGTGACTGGGAAAAATTAGAACAGGCAGTATTAAAAAAAGGAAAACTCTCGCAAGAGGAAAAAGAAATAGCACTTACGCATACTGCTAATTTTCTAGGACGAACCTTTGAAGAAGTTTCTAATGCTTATCCTGAATTTTCATGCAAGGAAGATCCAGACCGTTTTCTCAAGATTATTTACTTCTTGGGCAAAGGAGCCGTTGCGGAACATATAGAAGACGAAAAGCGCCTTATTACATTCAGCCCAGTACTTAGAGAACGTTTAGGACATCACATACACGGAGAACGTTGGGCTTATCGTATAAAGCAAGAACTCTTTAACAAAGGGTTCATAGATCGCCCAATACACATTATAAGTGCCAATATGCATAGTGTTATGAATACGCTGTTTGCAGATGTGGCATTAGCTTCAGAAAAGAAGAATAAATCCTCATTGGATGTTTTTGAGATGCTAAGCAGGTCCGAAAACAAGAAACTTCGCGACAAAGTCAGCAAAAAAGCCCTTGAGAATGGAATGACTTATCTCAAGGACGAAAGCGGGACCAATATAGATGTCCAGATTTTTGATGCCGATAAATTACTAGAATCCATTTACACAAAGAAAGAAGGGACAAAACCTCCTGTGATTATTGTAATGGATTATGCTTTTGGAGAGCAGGCATATGAAACCATGGATGAACTCTTAAAACCATTTATGCATGAAGGCAAACGAGTCTTTTTTAATGTAGATTCGGTTTCCATTATGGGAAAAGCAGGTATTCTGGATGGTGGAAAAGGCGATATTATGATTCCTTCATCACATATATTCGAAGGAACGGCAGATAACTATCCTTTCAAGAACCAATTGGAGAAGAAAGATTTTGAAGTAGATGGTATAAAAGTATGTACTGGAGCAATGATTACCGTATTGGGAACTTCTCTTCAAAATCGTGATATTCTTAGGTTTTTCCACGAATCAACTTGGAACGTTATTGGATTGGAAATGGAAGGAGCTCATTACCAAAAAGCGATACAATCTGCCTCTAAGATACGAGGGAGCATTAATCCAATGGTGAAATTTAGGTATGCTTATTATGCCAGTGATAACCCTTTGGAGACAGGAAGCACTTTGGCTTCCGGAGGTTTGGGTACCACAGGGGTGAAGCCCACATATGCCATCACAGAAAAAATGTTAAAACAAATTTTAGATTAGACTAAAAAAATATTTTGAAAAGCAATAAAGTATTAATTACAGGGGGCGCAGGATTCATAGGATCCAATTATGTAGCCTATATTTTAGAGTCTACAGACGATGAAATCTATGTGTTGGACAAACTAACTTATGCAGGTGATATGAGAAATCTAGGAGGTTTTTCAGAGCTTTCTCGGTTTCATTTTATAGAAGGAGATATTTGTAATGAGGAGTTGGTAAACAAGTTGTTTTTAGAATATCAATTTGATCGGGTTGTTCATTTTGCTGCAGAATCCCATGTAGATAATTCTATTTCGGGTCCTGGCGCTTTTATTGAAACCAATATTGTGGGAACCTTTATGGTGTTGCATGCAGCTTATAAAACTTGGATGAATGGTCCAAATGACATGAAGAAGGAGTTTGAAGACGCTCGATTTCTTCATGTATCTACAGATGAGGTATATGGAACCCTTGGAGAAACAGGCTTGTTTACTGAAAACACTTCATATGCCCCAAACAGCCCTTACAGTGCCTCCAAGGCATCTTCAGACTTTATTGTGAGAAGTTATTTTCATACCTATGGAATGCCTGTGGTAACTACAAATTGTTCAAACAATTACGGCCCCAACCAACATAAGGAAAAACTTATTCCCACCATAATACGAAAAGCAATAACAGGTCAAGCCATTCCTATTTATGGAGATGGGCAAAATGTGCGGGATTGGCTGTATGTATGGGATCATTGTGTGGGAATAAAACTGGCTGTTGACAAAGGAATTCTTGGAGAAACCTACAATATTGGTGGTCGAAACGAACGGAAAAACCTATACATTGCCCATACAATTTGTGAACTTTTGGACTCCCTGAGACCTAAAGAAACATCTTATAAAGAGCAAATCAGTTTTGTGACAGATCGTCCAGGACATGATTTTAGATATGCAATAGATGCTTCAAAAATTGAAAATGAATTGGGCTGGAAAGCCGAAGAAAACTTTGAAAGTGGTATTCTAAAAACAGTAGAATGGTACTTAAACAACGAAGATAGATTGTTATGAAGGGAATCATACTAGCCGGAGGATCTGGCACTCGACTACATCCACTAACCTTGGCAGTGAGCAAACAACTCATGCCGGTTTATGATAAACCCATGATTTATTACCCATTGTCTACTTTAATGTATTCTGGGATTCGGGAGATTTTGATCATTTCTACACCACAGGATTTACCATTGTTCGAAAAATTGTTGGGAGACGGAAGAAAGTTTGGTTGTGAATTACATTATGAGGTACAAGAAAACCCTAATGGATTGGCTGAAGCCTTTATCATTGGAAAGGAATTTATTGGAAACGATAAAGTAGCCTTGATATTGGGAGACAACATCTTCTATGGAAGTGGTCTTAAAGAATTACTACAAAGCAACAACGATCCAGATGGAGGGGTTATATATGCATATCATGTACTTGATCCAGAACGCTATGGAGTTGTAGAATTTGATGCTAATGGAAAAGCACTGTCCATTGAAGAAAAACCCGTAAATCCAAAATCCAATTATGCGGTACCTGGAATTTACTTTTTTGACAATAGTGTCGTAGAAATTGCCGCGAACATTGAACCCAGCGCGCGAGGAGAATTGGAAATCACCGATGTAAATAATGTATTTCTGCAGCAAGGGAAATTAAGCGTAAGCATATTAGATAAAGGAACAGCTTGGCTGGATACAGGAACATTTGCATCCTTAATGCAAGCCTCCCAATTTGTGCAAGTGATTGAAGAACGACAAGGACTTAAAATTGGCGCGATAGAAGAGGCAGCATATGAAATGGGATACATTACAAAAGATCAACTAATTAAATTGGCCGAACCCCTACTTAAGAGTGGGTATGGTAAACACTTAACACAACTGGATTAGTTTGGAAATAACACAAACCCCGCTTAAGGATTGCTTCGTTGTAAAACCAAAGGTTTTTTATGATGATCGTGGTTTTTTTTGTGAAACCTTCAACCAAAAGACATTTAAAGAACGTACAGGATTAACAGTTGATTTTGTTCAAGACAATCAGTCTGTTTCTTCTAAAGGAGTACTTCGAGGACTTCATTTTCAGAAGGGAAAAATGGCTCAGGCAAAGTTAATCCGAGTCATTAAGGGTAAAGTTTTGGATGTGGTAGTAGACCTTAGAAAGGATTCGGAGACTTTTGGAAAGCAATATGCCATCGTGTTGGACGATGAAAATCATCTTCAACTATTTGTTCCACGTGGATTTGCCCATGGATTCATTACACTTTCAGAAAAATCTATCTTTTCGTATAAGTGTGATAATTTCTATGATAAAGAAAGTGAAAGCGGGATCATCTATAATGACGCAACCCTGTCCATAGATTGGCATCTTGCCAAGGAAGATTTACTAATTTCAGAAAAAGACCTGCAACTTCCCACTTTTGAGGAAGCAATTCAATGAGTAAAGTACTGGTAACAGGTGCAAATGGACAGTTGGGAAAGTGCCTAAAAGATGCTTCCAAATTATATGGTGAACATACATTTGTATTTGCCGATAGGGAGATATTGGATATTACGGATAAGGCTTCTATTCAAAGGGTTTTTGGAGAAAACACCTTCCAATATTGTATAAATACAGCGGCCTATACAAACGTTGAAAAAGCTGAAAGCGAGAAAGACAAGGCCTTTTTGGTAAATGCAGAAGGAGCAAGAAATTTGGCAGAGGTGTGTTCTGAAAAAGGAGTTACATTATTGCAAGTTTCCACAGACTATGTGTTTGATGGGACAAAAAGAACCCCGTATCTGGAAACGGATGAAACCAATCCTATAAATGTTTATGGAGCATCTAAATTAAAAGGAGAACTATGGATTCGGGAATTATGTACTAGGCACTTTATTATAAGAACTTCGTGGCTTTATTCGCAATATGGTCATAATTTTTACAACTCCATGTTGCGTTTTGCAAATGAAGGAAAGGATTTGTCCATTACTACCGAACAATTGGGAACACCAACAAATGCTAATGACTTGGCAGAAGCTTTACTGAATATTGTTGCATCTAACAGTGAGGCATATGGCATATATCATTATAGTAATGAAGGCTCAGGTACTTGGTATGATTTTGCCAAAGCTATATTTGAGTATACAGGAAAATTAGATGCTGTAAACCTTGAAAAAACCGACCATTACCGTACTTTTGCAGCAAGACCAAAATATAGTGTTTTAAATAAGAATAAATATAGGAGTGAATTTAAACTAATGGTCCCTAACTGGGAAATAAGTTTATTTATGTTTTTAAGTTATATAAACCAACGATAGATTTTTAGTTATGAGTACTACAAGTGACGAAATAGATTTAGGGTATTTAATTAATAAGTTTAATAAGGCAATAAAGAGTGCTGTTATCATGCTTTTTAAAGCTATAAGTTTTATAATAAGAAACTGGATAGTTGTGCTTATTTTATTAATAGCGGGTCTTGTTTGGGGGTACTTTTCACAACAAAATTACAAGCCTTCTAAGAAAGCAACTTTATTGGTTAGGACAAATTTTGGTTCGGGCAGTTATGCATATAATGCTATTAATTTTTTGAAGGAAAAATCTAAAAGCAAAGATTCTTTGTTTTTAATTACAAATAAATTTAGGCCGGATACCTTAGAGATAAATGATCTTGAAATTACACCTATAGTTAATTTGGTTGACCTTACAGACAGTTTTAGGGAAAATGACAGGAATTTAGACATTGTTCTAAGGAATGTGGAATTTGATGGTGAGGAACCTATTTCTAGTTCTTTTACAACACAGTACAAGTACCACAATCTTGAGTTAACACTATCAAGTGTTGCTACTAGTAGTACAGTAGAGCATATTATTACTTATTTAAATAATAATCAATTTATACAAGAGGTGTGGAATACACAAACGAAAAACCTTGAATATAAAATTCTACAAAACGAAAGAACAATTGCTCAAATAGATACCATAATTACTAATTTTAATAACAATCAATCAACTCCTTCATCTTCCTCACAATTGTTAGTTGTAGACAATAATCTAGGGCTACATAGTCTTCTTAACACAAAGGTTGCATTACAAGATGAAAACAATTTAAATCGTGAGGAATTAATTCGTGCTAAAAAACCTATAGTTTTAGTAAATAACCCAGTACTTACAAAAAATAAAGCTGGGGTTTTTGGCAACAAAATGGTTAAGTATCCTTTTGTTTTAATAGGGTTGTTTTTATTGTTGGCTTGGTTTAAACACATCTATTTTTACTTACAGCGTATTGCAAAAGAAGAAGAGTAAAATGATAAAAAATTTAATTGTTTTTGGCACGCGTCCAGAAGCTATAAAAATGGCCCCGTTGGTGAAGGCTTTTCACAAACAGGGTCATGTATTTAATACTAAATTATGTATTACAGCGCAGCATCGTGAAATGTTGGATCAGGTGCTAGACTTTTTTGAAATAAAACCAGACTATGATTTGGATTTAATGAAACCCAATCAGAACCTATATTCCCTTACTGCAGACATTATCACAGGATTGAAACCTGTTTTGGAAGAATTTCAGCCTGATTATGTATATGTTCATGGAGATACTACCACTACAATGGCTTCTAGTTTGGCAGCATTCTATAGTGGAGCCAAAGTGTGTCATGTAGAGGCAGGTTTACGCACTTTTAATATGTACGCCCCTTTCCCTGAAGAGATGAATCGATCAGTTGCAGGACGTATTTGTGAATATCACTTTGCACCTACTCAAATTTCTAAACAAAATCTTTTGGCAGAGAATATTTCAGAAAAAAATATTCTTATAACAGGAAATACTGTAATTGATGCTCTAGACTTTAGTGTTAAAAAAGTAACCAATACAGAATTTGAAGACGAGGAAATTAAAAGATTAGAGCAAATTATAGACTCTAAGAAAAAAACTATTTTAGTTACAGGACATCGTCGAGAAAATCACGGACAAGGTTTTATTAATATCTGTGAAGCTTTAAAGCAAATAGCAGAAACCCACCCCGATTGTCAAATTATCTATCCAGTACACTTAAACCCTAATGTACAGAAGCCTGTCTATGAATTATTAGACGGACTAAAAAACATTTCTCTTGTAGCTCCGTTGAGTTATCCTGCTTTTGTTTGGTTAATGGAAAAGTCATACTTAATTATCACTGACAGCGGTGGGGTACAAGAAGAAGCTCCAAGCTTAGGAAAACCTGTATTGGTTATGCGTGACACAACAGAACGTCCCGAAGCGGTTGATGTAGGGACTGTAAAGCTTGTTGGCACGAACAAAGAAAAAATTGTTTTTGAAGCCAATGAGCTATTAAACAATACAGAATCATATAAAAAAATGAGCTTACTTCATAATCCTTATGGTGATGGTAAGGCAGTAGAACGAATAGTAAATTTTATAAAAGAGTTATAATAATGGAACACAAACCTAGTGTGGTAATGATGGGGTTAGGCTATATAGGTTTGCCCACGGCAGCTCTTATTTCGAGTAGAGGACTTGAGGTTACCGGAGTAGATATACGTCCAGACGTCATTGAAACTATCAATCGGGGAGAAATTCATATTGTAGAGCCAGACTTGGATGGATTGGTTCATCATGTAGTTAATAAAGGTTATTTAAAGGCAGCTACAGCCCCTGTAACTGCAGATGTTTACCTCATTGCAGTACCAACACCGTTTAAAGGAGATCATGAGCCAGACATCTCTTATGTTCTTTCAGCAACTCGAAGCATTATTCCAACCCTAGAGAAAGGAGCTTTGATCATATTAGAGTCTACAAGTCCAGTAGGTACTACTCGAAAAATGCTAAGAGCTATTTTAGAAGAGCGACCAGAACTTGAAGGAGAAATCTTTGTGGCATATTGCCCTGAGCGCGTATTACCTGGAAATGTTTTGCACGAATTAAAGCATAATGATAGAGCGATTGGAGGAATTAATGAAAGATCTACTCAGAAAGCGATATCATTTTATAAACATTTTGTTGTTGGTGAACTACACCCAACAAATGCTATGACTGCAGAAATGGTAAAGTTGGTAGAAAATGCCTCAAGGGACAATCAGATTGCTTTTGCCAATGAACTTTCAATAATTTGTGATAAAGCGGGAATTAATGTTTGGGAAATGATTGCATTGGCCAATAAACACCCTAGGGTTAATATCTTACGCCCAGGTACTGGAGTGGGGGGGCATTGCATAGCAGTAGATCCTTGGTTTATTGTTTCGGAGTTTCCTGATGAAAGCAAAGTGATCCGGACAGCTAGAGAGGTTAACAATTACAAAACGGAATGGGCAATCGAAAAAGTAAAAAATGCGGCGCTACAATTCAAAGTTGAAACTGGAAAGGAAGCCATTGTTGCTTGTATGGGATTGGCTTTTAAACCCGACATTGATGATTTGCGTGAATCCCCTGCACTATACCTTACTGAACAATTGGAATCTACTGGACATCATGTATTGCGAGTAGAGCCCAATATAGAAAGCAATGAAAATCAAAAACTCTATGCTATAGACGAAGCCATTCAAAAAGCAAATATTATCGTGTTTTTGGTATCGCATAACGAGTTTAAAAACATTCAAATTCCAGAAGATAAGATTGTTATTGATTTTGTGGGATTGTAGTGCTAGAAGTGCTCTTTTATGAAAATTCTATTTGTAAATCCACACCTAAAAATAGGAGGTATTGCGACCTCTTTATATAACTTACTTGGTGAATTAAGGAAAAATGAAGCGTTGCAAATAGATTTAGTGGTTTTCAATCCCTACTTTGATGAAAAGTTTAAAGATGTTTCCAAAGGGATCGAAGTAATTTCTCCTCTTTTACTGAGATTACTGTTCATTTCCAAAAGAGAGGCCTTAAATAATTTAAAATGGCATCAATTAATAGGGTATTTTTTACTTAAGATTTTAGCCAAAGTAGTTGGTGTGAACCAACTTAGATGCTTTGCAATGAAGTATACTCCTTTAAACTTTAATAAAAAGGAATACGATGCCGCCATTGCTTTTTCTAATGATATTCCACGAACAAAAGCTAATTTTGGTTGCAATGATTTTGTAGAATATGCAGTGCGTTCTAAGACAAAAATATCTTTTATTCATAACGATTTAGATAAATTAGGAATAGATAGAAACTATGCTCTAAAACGCTACAAATTTTTTAATGCAGTAGTTAATGTGTCTAAAAGTTGCAAGGATCACTTTGAAAGATTAGCCCCTGAATATGTGTCAAAATCCTATTTAGCACATAACTTTATGGATCCAAAAATCATTTGTGACAAAGGAAAACAGCCTTTAAAAAACTTATTCCCAGAGGAAGAAATTTCCCTAATTACAGTTGCCCGTTTAGATAATAAACAGAAACGAATTGACCGTATTATCGAAGTGGCTCAGGTATTACAACAAGAAGGAATGGACTTTTCTTGGTATATTTTAGGAGATGGCCCAGATCTGGAATACCTAAAAAAACTAGTAATAGACAAAAAAATAGAAGAGAAAGTTATTTTTATGGGTTTTGTACAAAACCCATATCCTTATATAAAAGCAGCAGATTGTTTTGTGCTTAGTTCAGACTACGAAGCGCAAGGAATGGTGTTAAGCGAAGCATTAATTTTGGGTACGCCCATTATCTCTACAGATTTTCCTGCCGCTAAAGAGTTTGTTGATGATGGGGTAAATGGGTTTATTGTTGACAAATCTGTAAAGGCTTTATATGAAAAAATAACATTGATAAGTAAGGACAAATCAATACTTACAAAGATGAAATCCGAATTGGGAATAGAAAAGGGGAGTCTCTATGCAAAAAAAGCATTAGATGAGTTTTACAACCTCATAAACCTTACAAAGCAAAACTAGTTGGAACTTAAAAAAAGCATTATAAAAGGCGTAAAATGGACCACATTGGGCACCTTGGGTGTTGCTATTTGTTCTCTGCTGCGACTTTCTATCTTAACTAGGTTTTTAAGCAAACAGGATTTTGGTATAATGGCCATTGTCCTTTTTGTTCTAGGGCTTCTAAATCTATTCATGGACATGGGGCTTACCTCTGCTATTTTTCATAAGCAGGGAATTACCAAAAAAGAATATTCAAGCCTTTATTGGGTTAATTTGATATTTGGACTTTTGGTTTATGGACTAATTACACTTATTGCACCAGGGATTGCTGCTTTTTATGAAGAACCAGCTTTAAGCAAATACATTGTAATAATGGCAACAGCTGTAGTTTTTGCAGGTTTAGGAAGCCAGTACAGAACAATTGAACAAAAACACTTGAATTTCAAGATTATTGCTATTGTAGACTTAATAGCTTCAATATTGGCATTAACATTAGCTTTGATCCTTGCAATAAAGGACTTCGGTATTTATGCCTTGGTGTTATCTGCTTTATTGCAATATTCTTTACCCAACCTATTTTTCTTTTTTAGAGGTATGTTTTATAACCCCGTACTCCGTCATTTTAAAATGAAAGAGGCATTACCTTTTTTAAGAATAGGGGTATTCGAAGTAGGAAGCCAGTTTATCAATTACTTTAATAGGGATTTAGATATTATTATCATAGGAAAGCTGTTTAGTACGGATTTATTGGGAGGATATAGTTTAGCCAAGCAATTAGTATACAAGCCGGCGCAGATTATTAACCCCATAGCAACTAAGATTTCTAATCCCTTGTTGGCAAAATTCCAGAAGAATATCAACGAACTGAAACGAAACTACCTAAATCTTATTAATATAATCTCTTCGCTCAATTTTGTAGTGTATTTAATTATTATAATACTGGCCCCATGGGTTGTAAAAATTATATATGGAAACGGTTATGATTCTATTGTTGAGCTTGTTCAAATACTATCTGTTTATATGTTTATTCGTAGCTTAGGAAACCCTATAGGGAGTCTAGTAATTGCTACAGGTCGAACCGATATCTCTTTTTATTGGAATTTGTTTTCCTTATCAATAATGCCCATTTTTATCTTTACAGGAAGTCAGTTTAGTTTAACATTTGTAGCTTGGTCTTTGGTCGCTGGATTTGTTTTCTTGTTTGTACCCAATTGGTGGTTTTTGGTGCGGAGAATGACAGGAGCAAGCTTAAAAGAATTTTTGACTGCTGTGATACCCTCTATAAAAGTCTTTAAAAGATTGATCAGAAATTAAATCCAAGAATTGAATGAAGATATGGGAAGACTGCTCTTAATTATATTAGTGTTTATCTCCGTAAGCTGTAATTATGGTGATGCCAAGGGCGATAAGATTGCTCTTGCTCCAACCGGCGCCTCTCATGATTTGAATTTACCCGCTTGGGGCCCCTATACAAAAAAATACATAGGAGTTTCTCATATTCCCGATGTAAAAAAGGGCCTTCGGTTTGATCTAAGTGTTTTCCCAGGGATTAGTCATCAAAAAACAGTGGTGCCCAATGTAATGAAGAAATCATCTTTTCATCCTTGGGAGGCCTCCCCAAACCTAGAATACTTTTCCTTCCGACACGATCTTATATGGAAAGACAAACTATTTGCCGATATTTCTTATGCAGAATTAGACTCTAAGGGGAGGGCATTTAAGATTGTATATGAAAACAATACCAACGAGCCACAAGAAGTAACAGCCCAACTCATGGCTTCGTTGCATTTCCCACCCCTAAAAGCACACGATCCGGAAACTAGGATTAATTATAACCAAATTTCCCTTCCAGAAAATGCCTTTTGGATAGACGCCATAGACTATACTGAGTTAAACCATGCTATTCCCGGACACCGGGATCAATTGGTGTATGATGGCATGCTTAAAGGAGAAATACGAGACCATGGGCTCATAAATGGGAGTGGTATAGGAAAGGGGTTTGGGCGTAGAAAAGGGGACGAATTAAAGTATCGGTTTAAACTAGAAAGAGATATAAAGGATGCAGTATTATTACTGCGCTACAAAACCGAAAAACTTGAAGATGCAACCCTTAACTTTAAAGGAATCTCGGAAGCAAAGATAACTTTGGCAGCCAGTGATAGTTTACAATTCCAAAAAATTAATTTAGGAAAGCTGCTCTCTGGCGAGCATGAAATAATATTAAAAACAACCTCTAAAACCAGACTCATAATAGATGGTTTTGCTTTAGTTGAAGCTGATGCAGTACCAGAAGTAAAACCAATTCCAGTATTATGGAACGACGCTCCCACCGTTAGCAAAGGCCCAGTAAAAAACTCACTTATCCTTAAATACGAAAACCTAGACACTTACTATGGATTGTATTGGAACTATGATGATTTTGTGATTCGGGAATGGTTTTCAAAAGATTTACCAGATACACTTCATAAAAACGATAATGGCATTAAAACACAATTTTCTGGTGAAGGGAAAGGACATTTCACCAATGTTTTTCTGAAAGCAATTAACCTAGGACCAAAAACTGCAAAAACAATTGAAGGGATCGTTTACGAAGGAAGCAGGGAAGCTGTGAGCGAACAATTGGAACACGCTAACACAATCAATTTTGAAGAGGCGTTTGAGCAAGCAAATAAACATGTGTTTGGACCAACAATTATTCCTGCAGGTGAAAAATACCGTTTTAGCCAAGATCGGATGGCAGCCAATACCATTTGTAATGTGGTTTATCCTGTACATACCCAAAAACAATACATTAGGCATCATGCTCCAGGCCGAAAGTGGGACTGTTTATATACTTGGGATGCCGGATTTATAGGTATTGGGCTCTCACAATTAAGCACTCAGCGAGGAGTGGAAAATTTAAATGCTTATTTAAACGAACCTGAAGAGCAATCGGCATTTATTCATCACGGAACCCCTTTACCTGTTCAATTTTATCAATTTCATGAATTGTGGAACAAGACACAAAGTGATTCACTAGTTACTGTAAGTTACCCCAAGCTAAAACGCTATTATAATTTTTTAATGGGTAAGGTTCCCACTGCTACAACACGAAATCTGGATTCAGGCTTACTTAGAACTTGGGACTATTTCTATAATTCTGGAGGCTGGGATGATTATCCACCGCAAAAATATGTACACGAAAACAAACTGACCAAAAAAGTAACTCCTGTAGTTAGCACAGCACATATCATTCGGGCAGCTAAGATTTTACAGATGGCAGCAATGCACCTAAATAATACAGCAGATTACAATAGCTACCAAAAAGATATTGAAGAACTAACAAGTGCCCTTCAGGAGTATTCCTGGGATGAAGAAAGTGGATATTACGGCTATGTTACACATAATAGCTTCAATAAACCTTCGGGTATTTTAAAATTTAATGAATCTATTAACTATAATATGGGATTAGATGGAGTCTCTCCATTGGTGGCAGGAGTTCCCAATGAGGGGCAAACCCAAAAAATGTTGTCCCACTTAAAGACCCCAGGACGATTGTGGTCCAATATGGGATTGTCTACCGTAGACCAGACGGCCCCTTATTTTGAGGAGAAAGGTTACTGGAACGGAAGTGTATGGATGCCCCACCAATGGTTTTTTTGGAAAGCCATGCTAGATCTAGGCGAAGATGAATTTGCGTATAACATAGCCACCAATGCATTGGACATATGGAAGCGCGAAACCGAAAAATCCTATAATTGCTATGAGTACTTCTCTATAAAGGATGAAAAAGGCTTGGGATGGCATCAGTTTAGTGGATTATCCACACCGGTGTTGTCATGGTTTAATGCCTATTATACTTTGGGTTCTTTTACTACGGGGAATGATGTATGGATTATGGATAAAGAATGGAACGAGGATTATAGTGTTTTAAAGGTAAAATTACAAGCTCACCATCATGAAAATAAACCTTTTTCGGTAGTTGTCTGTGCCAATCCTAATTATGAGTACACTGCCTTATGGAACGGTAAGAAGACATCCTTAAAATTATTTGACAAAGGCGTGCTGAGTATTACCATTGCTGATACTACTACAAAGGGAACATTAGAGCTAGTGCCGCTAAAACACTAATCGTATTCCTCGTAGGTAAGGATTTTGGTAATGGGATAGGAGATGTTCGTGCTGATTTCACTAGGATAACCGTATTCATTGTATTTATAACTAAAGGAGCGGATAACCTCTCCGTTCAATCTGTGTTCTAAGGGATTGTTAATAGGGGTATAACCAAAAAAACCTGGAATACGATTTAATTCATAAAAAGGAGAACCAAAAAAAAGTGAATAAATAAACCCAGCTATTCCTGCAACGGGACCTACTGCCTCCGTAGGAGTATAACCATTGTAATAAGTATGGAAGCTTTTTTGGGTATCATAGGTAATTTCATGAACATCAGTATCGGAAATGATTTTGGTAAGATTGCCGTTTTCATATTCAAAATGAAGCACATAGGTTTCTGCAGTATCAGTATTGGTTCTGTGGTAGGTTATGATATTCCCCTCTGAATTAAGAAATGTTGCAACCTCGAAAGAACTAAAGTTACAGCCGTAACTACAGTTGTTTTGTGTAAAAGTGTAATGGGTTGGGGAGATAAATTGGAATTCCCTTACTTGATTAAAATCACTATGACCATAATAAGTTTGTATTTCTGTTATGTTGCCTTGATCGTAACTGTATTGAACCCGTCCAACAGTTTGGCTGGGAGTCTCCCAGAATTCTTGTTCTATGTTAGATAAGGTACCATTAGAGTCGTAATGATAAAAATGTTGGGGAGACGGTCTCGGCCAATTAGTGCTTGTTTCTATCCTGCTGCCTACCTGCCCATCAGGCCTGTAGACTATTTCTTGACGACTTAATACGGTATCTCCTTGCGAATAAACATGGTAGTTTTCATATTCTATTAACCGAATGTTCCTTTTTTGTGGTGTGGAGAATTCTTTAGTTGTGGGGGTTTCCCCTATTTCGTTTTTGGCCACAACTTTTAGGTTGTAGCTTGTTAATTCTTCCAGGCCTTCCAATTCATAGGTTCTTTCGGTAAGGGAGTCTGCCAAGAGCACATCGTTTAGGTATAGTTCATAGCTTATGGGGTTGGGTAAAGTGGTGACAGGTTCACTCCACGCAACAGAAGCCCTGTAAAAATTGATAACCTCAATGGTAATCTCAAAATCACCGGGAGCAGTATTGGTTTCCTCGGTGTCAGTATCATCATTATTTTGTTCGTCAGCCTCTTCAGCTGGGTTGAATTCATCATTACTATCACAAGCAATAGACACCAACAGAAAAAAGAGGATGGATACAAGAGACAATGTAGAGATTCTCATAGTAATGTATTGCGGTAATTAAGGTACGGAATTTTGTCGACTTGTTTCTTTTCTTTAAAGAATGCTTTATTCTTCAGGATTCATTTTATAAAGCGTAAAAGATTTATTCATTCCCAAAAACTTCTCTTTATAAACCTTCCCATTTGGAAATAAACCTTTCATTTGCTTAAGGGATAGTAACTGAATTTCGTCAATTGAGTTTTGGGCACTTTCCGGGGTCCTTTTCTTGCCTCTAGACAAAGGAGTTTTGGTTAAAATAAATTTCCTCATTCTTTTGGGGAGAAATTGGAAAAAAGGAAGTAGGTAATGGGGTTCTATAAAAAAATATTTATTAGGAGTTTGTATAAAATAGTGCTTACCTACCCTAAGCACTTCTTTGGCCATTTTTTGTTGATTCTCGAAGGTAAATAAATGCTCTATTACAGAATTTGAGAATACGAGATCAAAGTGATTATCTTTAAACTCAGAAAGATTACAAGCATCTCCTTTATAACCTATAAAATTAGGATATTGTGTGTTTGTCTTAAAAAGGTTTAAAATTGTTATCTCTATATTCTCTTTGTTTTGGTACCCTCTATTTACCCAAAAAGACTCAGTACCACCAATATCTAGAATTCTGATTTTTTCTAGATGATCAAAAGCCTTAAATTGACTTTCAAAAAATTTAAACCTTCTGTTTCTAAAGGAATTAGCCAACGATTTATTATTACTATAATTGGCTAGGTTATCTATTTTTTTGAATACCATATTATAAATCTATAACGATGTACATTAATTTGGGACAAGTTAATGCTTTAAAGCAAATACATCTATAAAATTTATGAGTATTGACTTGTCAATATCTTACATTTATAAAAAACCCAATAGAAGATTAAAGGAATTTAAATAATGGTTTCAATAGTTATAAAAAGAGTAAATTTGTCCATTAATAACTTAGCTGTATTATCTAAATACTAATCGCCTTTTTTTGAAAATTTTATATCAAATACTTTTAGTTATACTATTCTTATCTATAAGTACGCTTAACTTAAGTAAGTTAATGCTAGTATGTTTGCTATTATTATTGGGGGGGGCATGGATAATTACTAAAAAAGGAAAATTAAGAATTCCTTCATATATTATAATTGCTTTTGGTATTTATAGTTTTTTCTTAATACTAGGGCTGTTTTATGGTCACAAAAACCCAACGATAGATATTAAGTTTCAGTTTTATGCATTTGTGTTTTATTTATTCTTTGTGAATGCAAAAAATTTAAATATCCTTCGATTTCTAATTATTCTTAATGTAGTTGTATTAATAACTTATATAGTTATTTATTTAGGTTTGTTGCCCAATTTATGGCATCAAAGTATCATAGGCTTTAGAGGGAGGGTATATGGCCCTTCAATAATTCCAATAGTACTAATAGCCTTTTATTATTTATATCACAACTTACCGTTTGACATTCCTCTTGCCTTATCATACATTGTAGCAATTCCTTATCTTCTGCTCACCACAAACTTAATGAATATTGTTATTGCTGGAGTTCTGCTTTTCTTGATCATAGCAAATCTTAAAAAGTTCTTTAAACCAAAATATGTGTTTGGATCACTCTCTTTACTTGCGGGCTTCTTTCTTTTTTTTAATTCTAGTTTCGCCCCAGAATTGATAAAAGAAAAACTTCCGTATGTCCTTAAACCTTGGGAATATGAAAGTTTAAAAATACGAATAGATGATTTAGATCAAGCTTTAAAAGTAGAACGGTTTACTATTGTTGAGAAGCTTTTTGGTGAAGGGTATGGGGCAAGTACAACTATTTATAGGGATAATGAAAAAGCAAAGAGCTTTAGTTCTTATTTCACATTTCAAGAAATAGACAATGGATTCTATTATTTATATCATAGGGGAGGCTATTTATTATTACTCATTTTTTTTATTACACACGCATATTTAATATATAAAATACCATCATTAAAGGCCAAGTTGGGTTTTCTTTTTATAGTGCTTTTTACTTGTTTGCTGTCTATTCATTATTTCAATAATGTTTTTTATTTACTTCTCCCATATTTAATTTTAGAATCAAGGCCAAAAGAATTTTTAACACATAAGACCTCTGTTAATGAGAAACAGCCTATATATAGTCCCTAATCTTATAAAATATTCTGGAGGCCCTGTGACCAGAATTTCTATATTTAAAGAGGTGTTTTCAAAAAAATCCGCAGTTATTTTTGAAGGTAGGAGTAAATTAAGAGTACTAACCTCATTAAAAGCACTGAACCTTTGCTATGTAGAATCTGCTTCCAATCGTTTAAATTTTATAGACTTATTACCACTTCTTTTTTTGAAGTTTAGATCAAAAAGAACGATTGTATTTATTCGAGATATTTATATAGAACTATTCCCGGAAGAATATCAATCCTCCAGAGGTAGAGTGACTCGTCTGGTTAATAGATTAAGTAATTTTTACTTAACACTACTATCCACTTCAATGGTATTTCCTACTACAGAAATGGGAGAAGCTTTTTTCAATAAAAACAAATTATTCCCCAAAAGGCCATTCACAGCGCTACCACCAGGAACTTATGATATGACAGAAAACAGGCTACTACCTAATTTTTCTGAAAAACTAGGTATTTTATACTTAGGTAGCTTAGGGTATACCAATTCTGGATATACCAAGTTTTTAGAATTTGCGAAAGAGTATCAAGGACAGTATCGTTTTCATATTTTATCAGGAGATAAGGATTTAGCAATAAAAACTAAAGGATATCCTGTTACGATAAATAAAATTCCTAGAGCAGAAATCCCGAAGTATATAGAAGATCATAATATTGGGTATGCCTTCCACACGCGACCTAGAAATGAATACGATGACTTAACGTATCCTATAAAAGTATTAGACTTTCTAAGTTTTCAATTACCTTTCTTTTCAGAAAAACATATTCCTATTGTTACTTTGCTAAGCAACGATTATCCTCTATTTGTATCTTATGACAACTTGAATAATATTGATAAAACAATTAAATCTATTAATGTAAGCGAGTACAAAAGGATAGTGGAACGTCTTAGAAAAATTGCTTTAGAAAACACGTATGATTTTAGGTATAAAAAACTACTTAGCATCCAATAAGCCGAAGCAAATCTTTTTCGATTTTGGATTGATCTTTTTTGCAGGTACACTACCTCTTTGGACCAACATAAACACGATCGCCTTATGGGTTTTTATAGCGGGATCTCTTGCCTATGTGACTTGGAGTGATAGAAAGAATAATTTCAACAAAAACAAGATTGCCATAGCAGCATTTACAATGCTGTATCTTTTATATGTTTTCTCATTAATTTATACAGACAATATTTCTTTTGGGTTACGGAAAGTGGAAAAAACACTTACATTGTTTTTAATCCCTATGTTGGTTTTAACACACAATCGTGAAGATTTTAAACTTAAGTTCATTTATGCAGCCTTGGGCGGAGGTCTTTTTTCGGCAATGACAATCTGTTGGGGAGCTGTTTTTTATTCTATTGCAACCAATGCAACCCCATGGGTACAGCTGAAATACTTTTTTCAATGGATTTATTCTAGCTGGAACCTAGTGAAACCTTTGGACGGTCACCCAAGTTATATAGCTGTTTTGCTGGTGATTTTCATCTTTGCACTTTTGCAAGCGAAAAGTTTTGCAAGATTTAGAAAAGGCCGTGTTAAAGTAATTCTCATATTACTCCCCCTACTTGTGTTCTTAATACAGACAAGTAGTAGAGTTGCCCTTGTTGCCCTTGTAATCCTCATATTTTTATATACCCTAAAGAGACTTACTAGAAAAAATATTATCTTATTTGGTACGGCGATAATCCTTATTTCAGCTCTTTCCTATCAATTCGATTTTATGTCGAATAAATTTGATAAGATATTGAATTCCAGAGGAAAAATTACTTTCGAGAGGTACGAACGCTGGACAAATATTATGAAGGGATTTGGTGATGAAGATGCACTGTTATTTGGTATAGGAGCTGGAGATGTCAATGAAATTTACGAAACAGCTTATCTCAAGGGCCGAAATTTTAAAGCTATAAAGGAAAACTATAATGCCCATAACCAGTTTGTTGAAACTTTGGTGGGTTTAGGGCTTTTAGGGTTGTTTTCATTTATAGCTTTGTTTGTATTGTTTGCATATAAAACACGTTTGGAAGGCATGGCCCTGCCTTTTTTTGTGGTCTTTTTGTTATTTGCTTTTTTTGAAAGTATCCTAGAAAGAAGTCAAGGCGTATTTATGTTTGCTTTTTTGTTCAGTGTACTATATTTAATATTCCAAAAAGACAGGAGAATTGAAAGCTAGCCCCAATACTACATTGTATCTTGTTTCTAACATGTATCCGTCCCCTAAGAATATTAGGTATGGAATATTTGTTGAAAATTTTGAAAAAGCTATAGGGGATCATTACCATATAAAAAAGATAGTACTTACTAAACAATATAACCCGCTATCAAAACTTACAGGATATATATCTTTATACTTTCGGATTTTTTTATTGATTTTTAAGAAGAAAGATCAGCTTATATATGTTCATTTCCCATTACATATGGCTCCAGTCCTGTGGTTTGTTTCTTGGTTCAACCAAAAGATGATCCTCAATTTTCATGGCTCGGATTTATTATTCGATTCTATTTTTAAAAAAGCACTGAGTTTATTCTTGAAACCATTGATAAAATCCAGCTATGTTGTTGTTCCTTCCCATTATTATAGGGAGATGGTTTTAAAAAATTTCAATTGCAATAATTCAGATATTTTGGTCTATCCTTCTGGCGGAATAAACACACAGGTTTTTAAAGAACAAATCAAAAAACCCAAAAAAGAATTTACAATTGGATTTGTGTCTAATCTCATAAAAGAAAAAGGCTGGGAAATTTTTCTTCAAGCTTTGGTACTGGTAAAAAAAGAAAAAGAAATTCCTTTTTTTAACGTTTTAATGGTTGGTGACGGCCCAGACAAAGATGATGTTGAACATTTTATTGCAAAACACAAATTGGACGTAAAATTATATTCAAATTTGAACCAAGTCCAGCTTGCAGATATCTATAATGAAATGAGCCTCTTTGTGTTCCCATCTTATCGCAAAGCAGAAAGTTTGGGGTTGGTAGGTTTGGAAGCTATGGCTTGTGGAGTTCCGGTTATTGCTAGTAAGGTTGGGGGACCTATGGGCTATATTGAAGATGGAGTAAATGGCTATTTGTTTGATAAGAAGGATGCAAATATGTTAGCAAAAAAAATAAGCTTCTATTACCAATTATCAGAAAAGACAAAACAAATGCTGAAATCCAACGCTATCGCTAAGTCTTTGGAATATGACAGCCATATAGTAGCACGACAATTATTAAACTTTTTAGACAAGCTATAAAAATTCAATTTATTTTAAAAACGAATAGAATCAAAGCTTATTTAAAGCCTACCTTTGCCCTTTTAAAACAAGAAAATTGCCACAAATACCGCAAATACAGTTCTTAAATACTCGCATTCATAATCTTTCCATGCAGGAAACCTTGAGCTTGATAGAGAAAACTGTTCAATCCGAAAATCAAATGCACCATGTCGTAGTCAATGCAGGAAAAATGGTAGCTGTACAAAAGAATTTCGACCTAAGAAAAAGTGTGAATGAAAGTGACATTATTAACGCTGATGGCCAAGCGGTAGTCTGGGCATCAAAATTTTTAGGCAAACCACTTAAAGAACGTGTGGCAGGTATTGACCTGATGAAAAACCTTGTAGCCTTGGCCGCAAAAAAAAACTATAAGATTTTTCTTCTAGGAGCTAAGGAAGAAGTGGTTAAGAAAGTTGCCAATATTTATTCTGAAACATACGGTCCAAATATCATTGCAGGATATAGGAATGGATATTTCAATAGAGAAGATGAAGTCCAAATAGCTAAGAAAATTGCAAATAGTGGAGCTCAAATGCTATTTGTAGCTATTACGTCGCCTATTAAAGAAAACTTTCTATACAACCATCGAGAGCACTTAAAGGAAGTGAATTTTGTAATGGGTGTTGGAGGAAGTTTCGATGTAATAGCAGGAATCACCAAGAGAGCCCCTCTATGGATGCAAAAAGTTGGGCTGGAATGGTTTTATAGATTTTTACAAGAGCCTAAGCGCATGTGGAAACGTTACTTAATAGGAAACAGTAAGTTTATTTACCTAGTTCTTAAAGAAAAATTCAATCCTTCAAAAAAATAGGATACTAACGTATTCTTTGTTACTTTTATTAGCTCATTCAGCAGCCTGTGCGAATCCTATTTGCCTCCATATATCCCTATGTCTTTTTATTGTTGTTTTTTACAATTCCTTTTGATAATTATCTAAGGGCATTACCCAATATTTTATTGGTGATTTTAGCGATCCTGTTCCCTTTCGTGATCCAAAAAGCACATTTTCAAAAACTAAAAAGGGTAGCCTCCATATTATTAGGAATTTTTGTAGTGTATTTGTTAATAGATGCATGGGTTTATAGTAGATTGGAAGTAGATTGGGTGGTATTGAAGAAAGTACTTCTTTCCTTAGGGCTGGTGATACTTTACATTCCAATTGAAGGATTTAAAAAAATATACAAAGCCCTTATTTTTTCTTCTTTAGCGGCAATTCTATTTTCAGTAGTCAAATTGGTTATGGTTGTTAATCAGACCGAGAATTTTCAATTCTTAGACTCGGCCATGATTATTGAAGCTGTGTTGATTGACCGTCTATATTTAGGCTTACTGTGTGTACTAAGCATTTTGGCCTCCTATCAATCCATAAAAGATGTTTATCACCCTGATAATCGTTACTATGTGGCAAATATTGTATTAAATGTTCTTTTCGTATTGTTGATGGTATCTAGGATTTCGATCATTGTTCTTATAATTATATTTTTGCTAAGTTTTTTCTATAGAAGAAAACGATTACCTCAATTGTTCTTTGTTACAGGAGGGTTTTTGTTGGCCATTGTATTGACCTTTATCCTAAACAATGATCTGAGAAAGCAGGTTTTCTATTCCAATACTAAAGAGAACAAAGGGCTTGTAGAAAACACCTTGGCAAAAGAGCCTAGAACAGTTATTTGGGATTGTGCTCACAAGGTATCAAAAATGGAAGGCACACTTTGGAAAGGACAAGGATTCACACAAACTAACAAGGAGATGTTGGCATGTTACCGCAGTAGTATAGCTAATGAAAGTAAGAAGAATTGGTTTCTTTCTCAAAAATACAATACACACAACCAGTTTATTGACTTTTATTTGGCTAGCGGAATGCTTGGGTTGATACTATTTGCGGGTGCAATTTTGACCATTTTTTTGAGAAATCGAAAAAAACACCTTCCCACAGCATTAGTGGTAACCTTGGTGTGTTTTGCCTTGGTAGAGAATTTATTTCATAGACAGATAGGAGCATATTATGTTGGGGTAATCTTCATAATGCTCTTAATTACTGAAACTAACAAAGAAAAGACACTTGTAAATGAACCGTAAAAGCTAAGCAAATTGTATTTTTGCCGCGTTTAAAATAAAACACATGAGAATTGCAGTCATAGGAACAGGATATGTAGGATTGGTTACGGGAACCTGCTTGGCAGAAACCGGGAATGAGGTAATCTGTGTAGATATCGATGCCGAGAAAGTTGAAAAAATGAGAAATGGGGTAGTTCCCATTTATGAACCACATCTAGATGTCCTTTTTGACAGAAATATAAAAGCAGGTCGACTTCGTTTTACAACCTCACTAGATGAAGGTTTAGATCATGGAGATATTGTCTTTTTAGCGTTACCTACTCCAGAAGATGAGGATGGCTCTGCTGATTTATCATATGTACTGAATGTTGCTGATGACATTGGAAAAAAAATCAAGGATTATAAGGTTATTGTAGACAAGAGCACTGTTCCCGTGGGGACTGCTGAAAAAGTTACGGCGGTGATTTCCAAAAATGCTGGTTGTGACTTCGATGTAGTTTCTAATCCTGAGTTCTTACGGGAAGGCTTTGCAGTGGATGATTTTCTAAAACCGGAACGAATCGTAGTAGGCTCAAGTAGTGAAAGGGCTACGCAATTAATGCAAAAACTATACGGGCCTTTTGTACGATCTGGGAACCCAGTAATCGTTATGGATGAAAAATCTGCTGAGCTCACAAAATATGCTGCCAATTCTTTTTTGGCAACGAAGATCACTTTCATGAATGAAATTGCAAACTATTGTGAGAAAGTCGGTGCAGATGTGGACAAGGTTCGGGTAGGAATGGGAACAGATTCACGAATTGGAAAACGATTCTTATTTCCTGGAATCGGATACGGAGGTTCTTGTTTCCCGAAGGACGTTAAAGCCCTCCGAAAAGCTGGAAAAGATGTGGAGTATGACTTTCAGATATTAAACTCTGTTATTGACATCAACAAAAAACAGAAGACTATTTTAATTCCCAAGATCAAGGAATACTTTAATGGAGATCTTAAAGGAAAGAAACTAGCCATTTGGGGGCTAGCATTTAAACCAGAAACAGATGATATTCGAGAGGCACCTTCCATAGATATCATGAATCAACTGCTGGAAGAAGGAGCTAACCTATCGGTATTCGATCCTGAAGCCATGCCAAATATAGAAAAGCGATTTGGAGATAAGTTAACATATGCACCCTCTATGTACGAAACGCTGAACGAAGCGGACGCATTGGTTATCTGTACCGAGTGGAGTATTTTTAGAACACCAAATTTTGTTCGTATGAGGGAACTCATGAATGAAACAACCGTGTTCGATGGGAGAAACCTGTATAATACTGAGGAAATGGAAAAAGAAGACTTTGTCTATTTTTCAGTTGGAAGAAAAGATATAAAATAAGTTGGGAAAGGAAATTGCAAATAAAAGAGTATTAATTACTGGAGCTGCTGGGTTCTTGGGCTCACACTTATGTGATAAGTTCATTTCTGAAGGATATGAGGTTATTGGGATGGATAATTTAATTACGGGTGATTTAAAGAACATTGAACACCTTTTTAGTCTCGAAAATTTTACCTTTTACCATCATGATGTTACTAAGTTTGTTCATGTTCCTGGACGTGTAGATTATATTTTACATTTTGCTTCTCCAGCCAGCCCAATCGATTACTTAAAAATTCCTATCCAAACATTAAAAGTGGGGTCTTTAGGAACCCATAATTTATTGGGGCTTGCTAAAGAAAAAAATGCTCGAATTTTAATTGCATCCACTTCGGAAGTTTATGGAGATCCATTAGTGCATCCCCAGAACGAAGAATATTACGGAAACGTAAACACCATTGGTCCTAGAGGAGTGTATGATGAGGCCAAACGTTTTCAGGAATCCATTACGATGGCTTACCATCGCTTTCATGGATTAGAAACCAGGATAGTCAGGATATTTAATACCTACGGACCAAGAATGAGGCTTAATGATGGTAGGGTAATCCCAGCGTTTATGGGGCAAGCCTTAAGAGGAGAAGACCTTACGGTTTTTGGAGACGGTTCACAAACCCGATCTTTCTGTTATGTAGATGATCAAATAGAGGGTATTTTCCGTTTGTTGTTAAGTGATTATACACTTCCTGTCAATATTGGGAACCCAGATGAGATCAGTATTCTCGATTTTGCTAAAGAAATAATACGATTGACAGAGACCGATCAAAAAATTGTATTTAAACCCCTTCCCAAAGATGACCCCTTACAACGACAACCGGATATTTCTAAAGCAAAAGAAGTTCTGGGGTGGGATGTAAGGACCTCAAGATCTGAAGGTATGCGTAAAACCTATGAATACTTTAAAGAATTGACCGAAGAAGAATTGTTTAAAAAAGAACACAAAGATTTCTCGAAGCACAATAGACGCTAATGATTTTTAAGACAGGGAGATACTCAGGATTTTTAAGACCGATTTCATATGGAATCGACCTCTTATTTATCCATGCCCTAGCCTTTTATTTCTTTAAAGAAAATGTTCCTTTACTCAACTATGTCATTTTTGTTTCCATTGCATGGATTGTAGCAGCTTTCCGCACCAATTTCTACGAAATTTATCGATTTACACATGTAAGTAATGTATTGGGGCTTATAGGAAAACAAACCATCTATTTCTTACTTATTGTATTTACCTTTTTTGGAATTTATAACAACCAGAAAACAGATCCATGGAGGATATTGTCCTATGCATTACTGGTAATGGGTTGTGCATCCATTGTAAAACTGGCAATTTTCTTTTTACTGAAAAAATATCGCAGACTACTAAGAGGTAACATTAGAAGGGTTGTAATTATTGGATTGAATCAAAAGACCGATCAATTACGCGCCTTTTTTGAAAACCGAACCGAGTTTGGTTATCAGCTTAAGAAGACATTTGACCTACAGAAAGACTCCATAGAAGATTGTTTAGATTATATTTCAGAAAACCATATTGATGAAATCTATTCTTCGGTAGCAGAATTAGACAACAAGGATTTAGTCAAATTAATAGACTATGCTGATAATAATTTGAAAATACTTAAGTTTTTACCAGATAATAAAGAGATATACACAAAACGATTAGATTTCACCTACTATGGAGTATTGCCCATACTCTCTTTACGAAAAATCCCTATAGACGAACCTTTCAACAAATTTGTAAAACGAAGTTTTGATATTTTTCTTTCCCTAATAATTATTGTAGGAATATTGTCTTGGCTCACACCTATTTTGGCAATCATAATAAAATTGGAATCCAAAGGCCCAGTATTTTTTAAACAAAAAAGAAACGGATTGGACTATAAGGAATTTTATTGCTATAAATTCCGTTCCATGAGACCCAACCCAGATGCTCACATTCATCAAATTCGCAAAAATGACCCAAGGGTTACTCGCGTAGGAAAGATCATTAGAAAAACCAGTATAGATGAGTTACCGCAATTCATCAATGTATTGAAGGGCGAAATGTCTGTAGTGGGACCTCGTCCACATATGGTGAGTCATACACATATGTATGCAGAACGAATTGACAAATTTATGGTGCGCCATTTTATTAAACCTGGAATTACTGGTTTGGCACAAGTAAGTGGATATCGTGGGGAGGTAGAAGACGACAATCATATCATTAACCGTGTGAAATACGATATTTTTTATCTGGAGAATTGGTCGTTATTCTTAGATATAAAAATTGTACTCCAAACCATTTACAATGCATTAAGAGGTGAAGAAAAAGCCTATTAATACAACTCCACTGATTTCCATTATCACTCCACTGTATAATGCAGCTCCCTTTATTGCGCAACAACTGGAAAGCATACAAAACCAAACGTATAGTCATTGGGAGCATATTATAGTGGACGATGCTTCTTCTGATAATTCAGTGTCTATTGTAGAAGATTTTATTGCTGGGGATTCTCGTTTTAAGCTGATAAAAAATCAAGAAAACAAGGGAGCAGCCTATTCACGAAATTATGCTACAGAGATTGCAACAGGAGAGTATATTGCCTTCTTAGACAGTGATGATTGGTGGCACGCCAGTAAATTGGAAAAGCAAATTGCGTTTATGCAAAAGCATAATTTGGGGGTTTCCTTTACCAATTACCTCCACGTGAATGAAGAAGGGAAACCCTTAAACAAACGAATAAAGGCCCTGCCCACACTTACCTATAAGAAGCAGCATAGTAATAACTATATAGGGAACTTAACGGGAATTTATAAATGTGCTGAAATAGGAAAAATTATGGCGCCTCCCATTCGTAAAAGGCAAGATTGGGCGGTTTGGTTGGAGGCAATTCAAAAAAGCGAGCGTCCCGCGATGGGTCTGCAAGAAGATTTAGCCTATTATAGAGTTAGAAAAGGTTCTATCAGTTCTAATAAAATGGCATTGGTAAAATACAATTACCAATTTTATAGAAAGTTTTTAAAATATAACCCTGTGGTCTCCGCATGGTGTTTGCTAAGATTTTTTTTGGAATACTTCCTCATGAGGCCTAAACAGATTGAAAGGTGGTAGTATCATAACTTAGATATAAACTGCTTCAATTTCCCCCGATTACTCCTGTCTAAAACAGAAATCCTTTCAAAGGTTAATAGAAGACCAATTTCAAGGTATTTATACAATGCCTCTTTTATCAAATTCTGTTGTGTAGAAGTTAGCGGGTTTTCAGAAGTGTAAATAATCTTAAATGCATTAAGGTCCGTTTGCTCTACCACAAACTCTTTTACATTACCATCGTCTTCTATAACACTCTTGGTAACATAATAAAAAGTAAGCCCTGGTACGGTTTTTCCGCTAGGTAAATGAGCAACATCATTGGTTCTTCCTATGAGCTCTTGAAAGATCGTTTTTTTGGGAGTACTAGTGGGAGAAAGAATACCCGTATCACCAATGTCATAACGTATCATGGGGTGAGCTCTATTATACAGAGAGGTAATTACAATCCTACCAGGCATTCCATTGGGAACAACCGTTCCAGAATCATCTACAACCTCCACAAAGAGCGCTTCACTGTTAGCAATAAACTCATCTTGAGAATTTGTAAAACCAATAAGCCCTAGCTCGCTTGCCCCATATTCATTGACAATTGGAATTTGAAACGTTTGTTCCAGTAATATTTTATCACTTTCAAATAGCATTTCACTAGTGACCAAACAACTGGATAAGGATGGACAGATTTCTTTTAGGATGATTCCCTTTTTCTGAAGGAATTTTGCAAACAAAACAATAGAACTTGTGTAACCACTAATGTAATCGAATCTCTTTTTTTTGAAAGCTCGCAAAACACCCTCTAGTTTTTTATCAGAAAGGTCAAATATGGGAAACCGATACCGCCTACTTAATCGATCTTTAAGTCGTTCTTTCTGATAACCGATGGTATCTAATGGAATACCATAAAACCGGGCCTGGAAACTTTGGTTAAGGTCAATATCAAACCATTGGTATCTATCCATAAACTCTGCCCATGAAAGGGCATGGGAAAACTTATCCTTTGCAAAAATAAAAGGATGCCCGCTGGATCCCGAAGTTTTATTTATGTAGCTATTCTTCTTGGAAAACCCTCTGGACAAGCGTTCTGAAAGCGGCTGTTGCAAATCAGATTTTTGCATAATTGGTACAGCATCCCATGAAGAAGGCATTGAATTCCCTAGAAAATTGCTGTAAAAACCATTCTCACGGAAATGAAATGCCACAATCTCATTCCTTTTTTCTTCAATATAATTTTGATATTCATTTTCTGGGATGGCCTGAATTTCTTCCAGTCTTTTTTTAGCTTCCCGAATAGGAAAGCCATTGAGCCGTAAACTAATTTCGAACAAATTCAAGCTAAAAAAGATTATGGGTTCAATTTACAAACAATTACTTTTGCAGTCTAAAATTAAACTAGCTATCATGAACATTTTGGTATTAGGATCTGGAGGAAGAGAGCATACATTTGCTTATAAAATAGTAGAGAGCTCCCGTTGTGGGAATTTATTTGTGGCTCCAGGAAATGCAGGAACCGATAAAATTGCCCAAAATGTTCCTATCGATGTAAATGATTTTCAGGCCATTAAAGAATGTGTGCTGGATAACGAAATTCAGATGGTGGTAGTAGGGCCCGAAGATCCTTTGGTTCGGGGAATTTATAACTATTTCTTGCACGATGATACCTTGAAAGATGTAATGGTGATAGGACCTTCTGAAAACGGTGCAAAGTTGGAAGGAAGCAAAGAACGGGCCAAGGAATTTATGAGTAACCACGGAATTCCAACAGCAGCTTATGAGAGTTTTACCGCAAATACGTTGAATGAAGGAAAAGCATTTTTAGAAACCCTTCAACCCCCTTATGTATTGAAAGCAGACGGGCTAGCAGCTGGAAAAGGAGTGCTTATTCTTAAAGATTTAGAAGAAGCCAAAACAGAATTAGAAAATATGCTGTCGCATTCCAAATTTGGAGCCGCCAGTGAAAAGGTAGTGATTGAAGAGTTTTTAGACGGAATCGAGCTGAGCGTTTTTGTACTTACCGATGGTAAAAACTACAAAATCCTACCCACGGCCAAAGATTACAAACGAATTGGTGAAGGAGATGTTGGTTTAAATACGGGAGGCATGGGAGCTATTTCGCCTGTTCCTTTTGCAGATGAAGCATTGATGCAAAAAATTGAAGAACGCATAGTAAAGCCTACGGTATATGGTCTTCAAAAAGAAGAAATCGATTATAAAGGATTTGTGTTTATTGGATTGATAAAGGTTAACGATGATCCTTTTGTGATTGAATACAACGTACGTATGGGAGATCCGGAAACCGAAGTGGTTTTACCAAGAATAAAGACCGATTTGGTGACCCTTTTTGAAGCCACGGCCAACCAAACATTAGATCAGGTTTCCTTAGAAATTGATGAACGTGCAGCAACTACGGTGATGGCTGTTTCAGGCGGCTATCCAGAAGCTTATGAAAAAGGAAAGGAAATTTCGGGTATTGAGCGCATTGGAGATTCCATCGTGTTTCATGCTGGCACCACGATAAAGGAAGGTAATGTGGTCACTAATGGAGGAAGAGTATTGGCGGTAACCTCATTGGATATGGATTTTAGAAAAGCACTACAGAAATCCTATGAAAACCTAGATGAGATTTCTTTCGATAAGATGTATTATCGTAAAGACATTGGGTTTGACTTATAATAACAAGCCTTTTTAATATGAGGTCATAAAAAATGTTTCTTTAGAAAAGCAAGAATCTACTTTCTAAAGAAACATTTTATGAGCAAGAAATCAAGCTATTCTTTAATTAGCTTGAATGTAGCAATCTTCTCTCTAGATTGTGTTTGAATAAAATAAAGCCCATCTTTCAGAAAATGAAGATCCAAGGAGACTCCTGTAAACCCTGTTTCAGAAAAAACTATATTTCCGGATAGATCGAATATCTTAATTGCATCAAAAGAAACATTCTTATTAAAGGCAATGGTTTTGGTAAAAGGATTGGGTGTAATGAACATTTCTGAATTTGAGCCTGAATCCGTGGTAAGATTCGACGTAAATTCTATATCACACCCCATTCCATAATCGAAGTCAAACCCTGGCCCTTGCGCCCTTACATGTACTTCATATTCTTTTCCTGTTACAATCCCGCTTATAGAAGACGGTGTTATAGTATGTGTGCTACTGTTGCCATAATAGTAGAGATTCTTCTTTACGTCCTTAAACCTAAATTTATAATTTGTAGCATTATTTACGGTAAGTGCTCCTATAACACCATTATATTGATTGGAAACTACATTACAGTCGTTACTTCTAAGTTTTGTTAGATGAGGTATCGTAATAGAGCAGATATCTCCATAAACGATATCAAAATCAGCACCTTGTGCCCTTACCTGTACATTATAAGTGGTGGCGGGTTGTATAAAAGTGTGATCCAATAAATTTACAGTGGGGCTGTTTCCATTATTTACCCAATAATAATCACCGTTTTGTTCAAATCGGAATTTATAATTGGTGGTTCCTGTTCTGGTTTCGCAGGTAATATTCTGGTTGTCTATAGGTATAGATACGTTGCAATAGCCAGTATCAAGCTTAATGGGAGAAGGGTCATCGCTAGGGTCAGAATTAATCACTTTTAAATCATCGATATAGATAGAATGTGAATCCGTATGATTTTGTCTATAATGCCCAAACTTTATGTTGTTCGCTTTCCCTTCATCAGAACTTGTATATTCTATAGTTGCGCATTTTATTCCATAGGGAGTACCGCCAGGGGAGCCCAACTCAAATGTAGCTATATAAAAATTGTTACTGGTTGGGGGGTCACCTACTAAAACAACTGGTTTTCCATCAATATAAATCTCAACATTTGCCTGAGTATCATCATTGGACCATATGGTTTTATAGGTAATAGGAGTCCAAACCCCCTTTTCAATCGCGTCTGTAACCGTAAGGCGGTAATGTATAGATGAGTTGTTGGGAGACCTTATTCTAAAAAACAAATCCCTTTTCACATCCAATGGTGTCATAGGGTTCTTATGAATATAATCGACACCTACTAAAGGATAGTTGAGGTTACTTGAAGTAACTAGTATTTGAAAAATCTTATGATAATTTGCAGTTGGAGGTGCTACAACCTGATCTGGAAATTCTAAATTATTTGGAATCAGTACATCCCATTCTATATAAGTTGTGTCTCCTTCCATTTCGGGAAGCTTATATAGCATTTCGGAACGTGTTCTTCCATTAACAGCGCCACTGCCAAGACAGACAAGGGCACTATCACTAACGGTTAACTTTATGGCTTTTCCCCTTTCAGGTTCGGAGGTTCTTTCGTGAAGATCCCAAGAGGTACCTTGTGCATTTATAACAGCAGTGATATCAGCACTGCCTGGACATCTTATCACAGGAGTGTAAGGAGCGAAATTTACCTCAAGTTTATGATAGTCTGGTTTATTGTTATAGTCATAACTATCGTAAGGTTGGTAAAAAGGCATAGGGATGGTACTTTGAGAGTACAGCAATGATCCCATGCAAAAGAGTAGGGCAAATAAAAAATAACGCATAATAATAGGTTTTAAAATTCTATATTAAGATACAAAAAAGCCCCCTCATTGAGGGGGCTTTACTATTATAAAAATCTTATCTCTATATTAAGATCGGCTTAAATCTGAGTCGTTCCCCAAATAACCATGAGAAACCTGTGTGCGGTCTTCTTCGTTATTGTCATTGAAAGTTTTCAATTCCTTCATCCAATAGATAAAAGCAACAAAACCAATTACGGTAAACAACCAACTCATAACATTGGCACCCCACCAGCTTTCCAATTCCAAGGAACGCAATGCGTCATAAGGAATAAACAAAACACTTTCAGCAAAATCCTGTATACCGTAAAAAATTTCTTTTAAGGACATATGTTTATCTTTAAGGATACAAAAATAGAAATAAACTTAAATGCTTACAAGCTTTTTTAGGAAATCCGGCCCATTAAATTTTCTTTTGGTAGACTTGTATATACTCTTGTTTGTATGCCTTTGGTATTTTCTTGAAAATAAGGGGTCACTAGACCTTTATGAAATTGGAAAAATTTCACTATCGGTACTTCTTTGGATCTTTTCCATTTTTCTCCTGGACTTTATCATACGAAAAAATGGACTCACACAAATAAATGGGTATGCACTATTGCTTTTTGGTGTACTTATATGCTTTTTCCCAGCTATTTTGTTGAATGTTCCTCTTCTTGGAGCCAATGTATGTTTGCTTTTTGCATTGCGCAGGATTTTTAGTTTACACTCCATGAAAAATACCGAACGAAAGATTTTGGACGCTGCTTTGTGGATTGCTATAGCCACATTTTTGTATTCGCCAAGCATTCTTATGGTAGTGGCTTTACTATGGGCTATTGTTATGATGCCTACCACAAAGCTGAGGTATCTTTTTATCCCAGCGGCGGGATTCATAGCTGTTTTCTTGTTGGTAACAGCGTATTATCTGTTAAAAGAGGATAGTTTTCAATGGATCACGGAACTCTTTGGCATACCCTCGTGGAATTTTTCAGCTTACGGAACATTGGCTTTTATTTTGGGCATTGCCTTTGTTTTGGGTTCTCTGGTCTGGGCTTTGTTCTTTAAAATAGGAAGCCTCTCCAAAATTCCAAAAAAAGAAAGACCCAAACATCTTTTGGTCATTTATGTATTGCTTGTATCTGTAGCAATTACGATAATTTCAAATACAAAGGATACTTCAGAACTGGTTTTTATGATAGCACCTACAGCCATCATTATGGCAAATTATATAGAACATAATTCAGAAAAATGGTTTAAGGAAATACTGTTATGGGGTTTTATAGTGTACCCTTTCGTACTATTTTTTGTTTGAATGCAATTTTGGAACCTTTTCGGCATTACTGCATCCTACAGTAAAATGTAATACCTTTGCAGCCTAAATAAAAATCTTCAGAAACACTTATTTATAGAAAATGACATTCACAGAAATTGCGAATAAAATATTCAAGGAAGTAATTGACACTTACCATGTCATAGATGACCCCTATCAACCATTTTCCAATCCTTACAATAAGGATACTTCCCTCTTAGAGCATCTTTTGTACCGAAAGAGCTGGATAGATACTGTACAGTGGCATTATGAAGACATTATTAGAGACCCTAATATAGACCCAATTGCTGCTTTGGATTTGAAACGTAAGATCGATGCCTCCAATCAGGATCGTACCGATATGGTAGAATACATTGACAGTTATTTTCTAGATAAATATGCAGACGTTGAGGTGCAGGAAAATGCGACCATTAATACCGAAAGCCCAGCCTGGGGTGTAGATCGACTTTCTATTTTGGCACTCAAGGTATATCATATGAACGAGGAAGCAACACGAGAAAATGCCAGTGAAGATCATCGTGCGGCCTGCCAGAAAAAACTAGAGGTGTTGCTGGAACAACGTGTGGACTTGAGCACGGCCATTCAGCAATTATTGGATGATATTGTTCACGGCAGAAAGTACATGAAAGTGTACAAACAAATGAAGATGTATAATGACGATGAACTAAACCCTGTATTAAGAGGGCAGAAATAAGTTTTCTAGCTTCACCCTTTTTTGGTTTAGGCTATACAACAATCATGAAAGTACCCAAACATGTTCTCGTAATCCGGTTGTCCGCCATGGGCGATGTGGCAATGACGGTTCCTATAGTCCGTGTACTTTCAGCTACCTATCCTGAGATTAAAATCACAGTGCTTTCCAGAAAACAGTTTAAGCCCCTGTTTCTCAATATTCCCAATGTTTATTTTAAAGAAGCGGATGTAAGCGGAAGACACAAAGGAGTTTTCGGATTATGGAGATTGGCCAAAGAAGTAAAGACGTTAGGTATAGACGCCGTGGCAGATTTACATAACGTAATTCGTTCTAAAGTAGTACGTAAAATACTTTCTTTTAGGGGAATTCGTTCCGTAGCGTTGAACAAGGGAAGAACAGAAAAAAAGCGCCTCATAAATTCTAAGGGACTTGGATTGGTAAAACTGAAATCGACCCACCAACGGTACGCCGATGTTTTTTCATTGCTTAATCTGCCTATAGAATTGGCTTCCCATCAATTTCCGGATAGACAAAAACTGACACCAAGATTGCTGAACCTTGTTGGGAATGAACCCAAAAAGTGTATCGGAATTGCTCCTTTTGCTGCGTACAAGGGAAAAATGTATCCATTTTCTCAAATGAAGGAGGCCATTCAGAAGTTGGATGCTAAGGGGGCTTTTAGAATATTGCTTTTTGGTGGTGGAGCTGAAGAAGAAAAGCAGCTTGAAGAGATGGCTACTCAATTTTCCTCTGTTACCAATGTAGCAGGAACACTTACCTTAGAAGAAGAATTGGCGCTCATATCTAACTTAGATATCATGCTCGCTATGGATAGTGCCAATGGTCATTTGGCGGCACTTTACAATGTACCTGTGGTTACACTTTGGGGAGTCACGCATCCCTACGCAGGCTTTGTCCCTTTTGGTCAACCGGACGATAGACAATTAATGGCAGACAGGAATCGGTTCCCTCTAATACCTACCTCAGTATATGGGAATAAATACCCAGAGGGTTATGAAAACGCCATGGGATCAATTACTACAGAAACAATAGTTCAAAAAATTATTGAAATCCTTTAATCTTTACTAAACATCATCATAATCTATCACCAAAGTGGGTGTGGTAGGGTGTGACTGACAGGTAAGGACGAACCCTTCCTCTAACTCGGAGTCAGTTAGAATTTGATTCTTTCGCATTTCTACTTTTCCTTCTTTAACTCGTGCAATACACGAACTGCAGATACCTCCCTGACAAGAATACGGAGGATCCAAATCGTGCTCCAATGCTGCGTCCAGTACACTTTTTTCTTGTGACATGGTAAAGGTTTCGGTTTCGTCGTCCACAATAATGGTTACTTGGGTATTGCCATCATGAGCTTCGGTGAGTTCGCCTTCATCAGCAGTGGTGAACAACTCAAATAAGATGTTTTCTTTTTGTACACCCCGATCCTGAAGGGTTTTAGACACTTCTTCAATCATGGTTTCGGGACCACAAAGGTAAAAACGATCAAAATGGTAATCCTGAAATTTATTCTTTAACAAATAGTTCACCACCGATTTGTCAATTCTTCCACGAAGTGCATTTTCCTCTTTGCTTTGACTGAAAATATAGGTTACCTGCAATCGATTTGGAAACTGTTGTTGTAGCGATTCTAAATCGTCATAGAACATAGTTTCAGCTTTGCTTTTGTTTCCATAAACCAAAACAAACTGACTTTTTGGTTCACGTTCAAGGACATCTTTAATAATAGAAAACACAGGGGTAATTCCGCTTCCAGCAGCAAAAGCAGCATACTGGTTACTTTGAGAGTCTTCGGGTTCCAGGATAAAATGTCCTTGAGGAGGCATCACTTCTAATGAATCACCAACTTTTAGTACTTCGTTGGCATGTACAGAAAATGTTCCTCCGGGTACTTTTTTAACACCAACGGACCATTCATCACTATTTGGACTGCTACATAGAGAATAGGCTCTACGAACTTCTTTTCCGTCTATCAATGCTTTTAAGGTAATATATTGTCCGGCCTTAAAAGCAAAAGTTTGGGTAAGTTGAGGAGGTATTTCAAAAGTAATGCAAACCGCATTAGGGGTTTCTTTTTTCAATTCAGAAATAGATAGCAAATGGAATTCGCTCATGGCAAAAAATTTTGGCAAAAGTACAAAGGAAAATTTGTCTGTGAGCCTAACAAATAAGGAAACAAACCCAAAATTTGCTCAAATTGCGCAGACATGTCAAAAAGAAACGTATTTTTACGTTTCCTTTGAACGATTTACATACTAAAAACAAAGGATTTAAGTTACAGTATCATAGAATTTAAAAGAATGTTGAAGTACGCGAAAAAAATTACGATACTTTTTGTTACCGTTTTAATACTAGCATCTTGTTCCAGAAAGAAAAATACATTTCTGAGCAGAAATTATCACGCTGTTACGGCAGAGTACAATGCACTTTATAATGGAGGAGTAGCCTTTGATGAAGGTAAAGAGCAACTGGCCGCTACTTTTAGGGACAATTTTTGGGAAATCCTTCCAGTAGAACGAATCGAAGTAAAGAAAAAGATTACCAAACCCGGTGAAAAGCCCAAAACAGATTCCAAATTTGGAAGGGCAGAGGAAAAGGCAGCTAAAGCCATTCAGAAACATTCCATTTATATTGATGGAAAAGAGCACAATCCCCAGATAGATGAAGCTTATATGATGTTGGGGAAAGCAAGGTATTATGATGAGCGATTTGTAGCTTCTCAAGATGCCTTCAATTTTATTTTGAACCGTTACCCTACAAGCAATAGTATTAACGAAGCCAAAATGTGGAAAGCCAAATCTAACATTCGTTTAAACAACGAAGAAGGAGCTTTGGAAGAGTTGGCTACCCTTTTGGAAGAAGAAGGACTAAGTGATATAGATGCTGCAGATGCTTCTGCCATCATGGCCCAAGCATATATAAATCTGGATTCTATTGAAGAAGCACTACCTCATATTAAACTTGCTTCTGAGTTTGTGAAAGACAATGAGCTGAAAGGTCGTTATTCTTTTATAAAAGGACAGATTTATGATCGACTGGAGGAGAAAGACAGTGCAAATATGGCATATCAAGAAGTGATAGACCTTAACAGGAAGTCTCCAAGAATTTACATGATTCAGTCTTACATTGCCCAAGGCCGTAATTTTGATTATGAAAAAGGAGATCGTATTGCTTTTTTAGAATTGCTTCAGGATTTGGAAGAGAATCGCGAGAATCGCCCTTTCAAAGATATCATCTACAATGCTATGGGCGAATATTACCGCAATACGGTAAATATAGATACAGCAGTAATCTATTATAACGAGTCCATTAAAAACTACAACAACGACCGCACATTGCAGTCAGTTAATTATTCAACGTTAGCTGAGATCAACTTTGATCGTGCTGAGTATAAAAGAGCAGGGGCTTATTACGATAGTACCCTAACTTTTTTGGATGAAAAGACACGCCCTTGGCGACGTGTAAAGAAGAAGCGTGAAAATTTGGACGATGTAATTAAGTATGAAGACATTGCCAGCACAAACGATTCTATTTTACGAATAGCAGCAATGAGCGAAGCAGAGCAGGTTGCATTTTTTACTGATTATACAACCAAGCTTAAGGCAAAAGCGATTGCAGATTCTATAGAACAAGCCGAAGTAGACGAACGTGTTGCAAACAAAGAATTTTATAATAAAAATAACTCTATTGGAAGTGACAAAAATGCTGGTGGAGGCAAATTCTATTTCTATAATAGTACAACACTAGCCTATGGAAAAGGAGAATTCCGAAAAATTTGGGGCGAAAGAAAATTGGAAGATGAGTGGAGACTTTCTTCCCGAAAAAGAGGATCATTTCAAGGTGTTGAAGAAATAGAAGAATCTCAGCCAATTGCTGAAAATGAACGTTTTAAGCCAGAGACCTATTTGAAAAAAATCCCGAAAGACCCAAAAATTATTGATAGCCTTACGGGAGACAGAAACTTTGCATATTATCAGTTAGGATTAATCTATAAAGAAAAGTTTAGAGAGTATGATTTGGCTTCTAACCGTTTAGAAACCCTCTTGGGATACGGTCCTGAAGATCGTTTGGTGTTGCCTTCCAAATACAATCTTTTCAAGATTTATGAATTAACCGAAAACAAAGCATTAGCAGATAAATGGAAGAATGACATTTTAACCAATCATCCAGAATCTAGATATGCTGAAATATTGAGGAATCCAAACGTACAGTTGGCAACCGATGAGTCCAGTCCTGAATTTAAATACAAAGCACTTTATAAAGAGTTTGAAGCAGGTAAATATCAATATGTTATAGATACTACAGAAGAATATATTAAGATTTACACTGGAAATGGTATTGTTCCTAAATTGGAGATGCTGAAAGCCACAGCCCTAGCCAGAAAAGAAGGATTTGAAGCGTATAAAAACGCACTCAATTTCATTGCATTAAATTATCCACAATCTCCTGAAGGAAAACAAGCACAAGAGATCTACAACACAGTTCTTCCAAAGTTGTCTGCAAAACAATTTGCAACCCCTAAAGAAGGAGATAAATGGAAGGTGGTTTATCAATTCACCAGTGCTGATATGGAAGTGGCCAAAGAACTTCAATCTACATTGGATGAAGCCATTAAGCAGTACAATTATTTCGATATGTCTACTTCCATAGACTATTATGATCCTAACACCCTATTTGTGATCATCCACGGATTAAATACCCAACTAGGTGGAAAAGGATTTGCAGAAGTTTTAAAGGAAAATAAAGAATATAGGATTGCGTATCCTCATTTTGAAATAACATCCCCTCACTATAAAATTGTACAAATTCACAAAAATTTAGATGAGTACCTAAGTAGCACTGTCAATGTGCAAGAGGAAAATAGTAATCCCCAAAAATAACTACTATGTTTTCAGACAAAAAAGACAGAAAAATTATGGAACCATCAGCAAGCCAAAACAGAATTAACGAAGGAACAACATTTACTGGAGACATTGTTTCCAATGGATTTTTTAGAATAGACGGAACCTTAGAAGGCACTATGAGTAAACCTTCTAAAGTGGTTTTGGGAAAATCCGGTGTAATAAAAGGAAAATTAACCTGTGAAAATGCTGATATTGAAGGCAGGTTCGAAGGAAATTTGGATGTTTCTGGGACTCTTACCTTAAAAGCAACAGCTCATATTGAAGGTGAGGTCGTTGTAGGTAAGTTGGCCGTAGAGCCAGGAGCTACATTCAATGCTTCTTGTAGTATGCAGGGTTCCAAAAAGAGCAGTCCAAGCGACAAACCCAATCCCTATGATCGTCAACAACGATTGAAAAAGGACACAGCAGAGGTTGCCAAATAATTCAATATAACATCTATGCCCAATCCCAAAAATAACGGTATAAAACGTTGGGCGGTATTAAGCGCTATTGCCATAGAGATGGGTGTCATTATTTATGCCTCTGTACAACTGGGTAAATGGTTAGACTCTCAATACAATCCCGACGGAAAACTCTTCATTATTTTATGCACATTAGCGGGTATAGGAATTTCTTTATTCCTTGTGGTAAAACAGACCAATAAACTTAATTCTTAATGAAAGGCAACATAAAATTTTTTAGTGTCCTCTTGGGAACACTTGTTTTCGCGTTTGGAATTCACCTTCTGGCGTTGGATGCCTTTGAGAAACCACTTTGGGAACACAAGATTGTCTTGGCCTATAGTCTAAATTTCATTCTAGCAACAATCATTTTATTCTTGGTCTTGCGCAGTATAAAGCCAGGATCTGCTCAGGCGGGTTTTGTTTTTTTTGGAGGCAGCTTATTAAAGTTTCTTGTTTTTTTCTTGGTTTTTCAACCGTATTACAAGGCAGACGGGGAGATGCAAACCATTGAATTCATTACGTTCTTTGTGCCTTATGCTATCTGTTTGGTATTAGAAGTTTTCTATCTTTCTAAAGTACTTAATAATCAGTCTTCTTAGGTTCTATTTTTAGCAGTAAAAAAAGAGCTTAAAAACTTTTTTCTTTCTAAGTAATAACAGTATTTTTGCACCGATTTTTAAGGACACTATTTACTGTTCGGTATGCAAAGAAAAATATTAGTTCGATTACTGCTCATTTTTATATTCATTGCCCCACTTTCTGTTAGCGCCAAGGATGACACTGGTGAGAAAGACAAAAAGACGGAAATTAAAGAGTATATAGACCACCACCTTAAAGACTCTTATGACTTTAGTTTGTATTCTTATACAGGAGACGATGGAGAACACCACTACGTTGGTTTCTCATTGCCTGTGATTCTATGGTCAGATGGGTTGCATGTTTTTGCATCTGGTAAATTCCACCATGGAGAAGAAGTGGTAGAATCTAATGGAAAATATTTCAAACTATATCACAGTAAGATTTATGAAACCGATTCAAGTGGAACCATAAATTATGATGAAGATCACCATGCAACTAATGTAAAGCCTTTAGATCTTTCTATTACCAAAAGTGTTTTTATGATTATCCTTACAGGATTATTGATGATTCTATTATTTAGAGGCTTGGCAAAGAGCTATGGTAGAAACAACGGTATTCCTTCTGGTGTTGGGAGATTCTTTGAGCCTATCGTTTTATACATCAGAGATGATATTGCTCGCCCAAATATTGGTGAGAAGAAATACAGAAAGTACATGCCTTTCTTGCTCACGGTTTTCTTTTTCATTTGGTTTTTGAACATTTTTGGATTAACCCCTCTGGGTGTTAATGTTACTGGAAATATAGCCATTACTACAGCATTGGCTCTTTTAACATTCCTGATTACAAATTTCACAGGAACCAAAGACTACTGGAAGCATATTTTTGATCCTTTAGGAGATAGTATGCCTTGGATTGCAAAATTACCTTTATATATAATCCTTATCCCAATTGAGGTGTTAGGGATATTCATTAAGCCTTTCTCATTATTGATTCGTTTGTATGCGAATATGCAGGCAGGACATATTGTTTTAATGAGTTTGATAGGGCTAATGTTTATTTTCAAAAACTGGATCGGTAGCCCGCTATCGTTCGGATTGGCTTTTGCCATTTCATTGATTGAAATATTAGTGGCATTATTGCAAGCATATATTTTCACAATGCTATCCGCATTGTATTTCGGTTTTGCTGCCGAAGACCATGACCATGCTGAGGCTCACGAGGGTGAGATTCAGCATTTATAAAATTGAATGTTTAATTTTTAAATAGATATATTATGACAATTCCAGCTATTGTAGGTGCAGGACTAGTAGTTATCGGTGTAGGTATCGGTATCGGACAAATTGGTGGTAAAGCGATGGAAGCTATCGCTCGTCAACCAGAGTCTTACGGAAAGATCCAAACAGCAATGTTGATTGCTGCGGCACTTATTGAAGGTATTGGCTTTGCTGCATTATTTGCAGTATAAGTATAATACACTTAGGAACCTTAGGCTGCAACGGTTGGTTGCAGCCCAGGGTTAAAATTGAACATTGAATTACACATTATAATTAAGATATGGGATTACTCGACGAATTTTCATTAGGTCTTTTTTTCTGGCAAACATTATTGTTTTTGCTTTTACTTTTCTTATTGAGAAAGTATGCATGGAAACCTATCCTTAATGCGGTAAACGACCGTGAGCAAGGTATTAAAGATGCTTTAGCATCGGCCGAAAACGCTAAGAAGGAAATGGAAAACCTTCAAGCGGATAACGAGAAACTATTAAAAGAAGCAAGAGCAGAACGTGACGCCATGCTTAAGGAAGCCCGTGAGCTTAAAGCCAAATTGATTGCAGATGCTAAGGAAGAAGCAAAAGCTGAAGGAGATAAAATGATTGCAAATGCGCAAGCGGCTATTGAAAGTGAAAAGAAATCAGCCGTAGCTGAGATTAAAAACCAAGTAGCCTCTCTATCTGTAGAAATCGCAGAAAAAGTGGTGAAAGAGGAACTATCTAACAAAGACAAACAATTGAAATTGGTTGAGTCTATGTTGGGTGATGCCAAATTAAACTAGAGGTTATGAGTAGAGCAGCCGTACGATACGCGAAAGCCGTTTTACAACATGCCCAAGAGACGAACACTGTAGATGCCGTTTTTGGTGATATGAAAGATGTTCAGGCAACTCTTAGCGGTAGCAAAGAATTACGCACATTATTAAAAAGCCCCATTATCAAGGCTGAAGATAAAAAAGGTGCATTGCTACAGATTTTCGATAAAAATTCAACAAACACAAAAGGATTGATCGGTCTTTTAGCACAAAATGAACGGACTGATATTCTTGGAGGTGTTGCAGATAGCTTTATTGGACTTTACAACGAAGCCAAAGGAGTTAAAGTAGCACAAGTAACTACAGCAGTGGCACTTTCTCCAGAGATGGAAGAAAAGGTGTTGGCTAAGGTTAAGGAGATGACAGGAAGTGAAAATGTCTCCATTGAGAACACAATAGACGAATCAATTATTGGTGGATTTATCCTTCGCGTAGGTGACTTGCAATACAATGCAAGTATTGCGAACCAATTAGGGACGTTAAAAAGAGAATTTAGTAAGTCAATTTAAATTGAAATATAATCGGAGAATTCCGAGATCACCCCTAGGGGTATAAATCTTAAACAAAATGGCAGAAGTTAAACCCGCTGAAGTTTCAGCAATCTTAAAGCAACAACTTACAGGTTTTGAAGCAAGTGCTTCTTTAGACGAAGTAGGAACTGTACTTACCGTAGGAGATGGTATTGCTCGTGTATATGGGCTATCCAATGCTCAATACGGAGAATTGGTAGAGTTCGAAAACGGCTTGGAAGGGATCGTATTGAACCTTGAAGAGGACAACGTAGGGGTTGTATTGTTAGGGCCTTCCAAAGAGATTATGGAAGGAGCTACTGTAAAACGTACCCAGCGTATCGCATCTATTAATGTAGGTGAAGGTATTGTGGGACGTGTTGTAAATACATTAGGAGAACCTATTGATGGTAAAGGAGCTATCGAGGGACAAACCTACGAAATGCCTTTAGAACGTAAAGCACCTGGTGTGATTTACCGTCAACCTGTTAATGAGCCATTACAGACAGGTATTAAATCCATTGACGCAATGATTCCGGTAGGAAGAGGTCAGCGTGAATTGGTAATTGGTGACCGTCAGACAGGGAAGACTACTGTTTGTATCGACACCATTTTGAATCAAAAAGAATTTTATGATGCGGGAGAACCTGTGTACTGTATCTATGTTGCTATAGGACAAAAAGCTTCTACCGTTGCAAACATTGCAAAAGTCTTGGAAGACAGAGGAGCGTTGGCATATACAACTATTGTAGCTGCAAATGCCTCAGATCCTGCTCCAATGCAGGTATATGCACCTTTCGCAGGAGCTGCTATTGGTGAGTACTTCCGTGATACAGGACGTCCAGCACTAATTGTATATGATGATCTATCCAAGCAAGCGGTAGCATACCGTGAGGTATCATTATTATTGCGTCGTCCTCCAGGCCGTGAAGCATATCCAGGAGATGTATTCTACCTACACTCCCGTTTGTTGGAGCGTTCTGCAAAAGTAATTGCAGATGATGCTATTGCAGCTAACATGAATGACCTTCCAGAGTCTTTAAAGCCTCTAGTAAAAGGTGGAGGATCATTAACAGCCCTTCCAATTATTGAAACACAAGCAGGAGATGTTTCTGCATATATTCCAACCAACGTAATTTCTATTACAGATGGTCAGATATTCCTAGAATCAGATTTATTTAATTCTGGGGTTCGTCCAGCGATTAACGTGGGTATTTCAGTATCTCGTGTAGGAGGTTCTGCTCAGATTAAATCCATGAAGAAAGTAGCTGGTACGCTTAAACTGGATCAAGCTCAGTTCCGTGAACTAGAAGCGTTTGCGAAGTTTGGTTCTGATTTGGACGCTGCTACCATGAATGTAATTGAGAAAGGAAAGCGTAACGTGGAGATCCTAAAACAAGCTCAAAACGATCCTTTTACTGTAGAAGATCAGGTAGCTATTATTTATGCAGGTTCCAAGAACTTGTTGCGTAATGTTCCTGTAAACAAAGTGAAGGAATTCGAAAGAGATTTTATCGAATTATTGAACGCAAAGCATAGAGATGTATTGGACACATTGAAGTCGGGTAAATTAACCGATGAAGTAATCGATACACTATCTGCTGTAGCGAAAGATCTTTCATCTAGATACTAATATACAATCCTCAGTCCCTAATGGGGCTGGGGAATGTTTTAGCTAAAACTCATAAGAGTATGGCAAACTTAAAAGAAATACGTAACCGAATCTCATCCGTAGGTTCTACCATGCAAATTACCAGTGCCATGAAAATGGTATCTGCAGCAAAATTAAAAAAGGCACAGGACGCTATTACTGCCATGCGACCATATGCCAATACCCTAACGGCTTTGCTACAGAACTTAAGTGCTACTTTAGATGGAGATAGCGGAAGTAAATTTGCAGATCAACGAGAAGTAAAAAAAGTATTGGTAGTTGCCATTACTTCCAATCGTGGATTGGCAGGAGCTTTTAACAGTAATATTGTTAAGGAATCCAAACGAGCTATTCAGGATACTTACGCTGGGAAACAGGTTGATTTTGTAACCTTGGGTAAAAAGGGAAATGATATTTTAAGTAAAACGAATACAGTAGTAGAAAACAACAATGGGATTTTTGATGATCTTACGTTTGATGCTACTGCCGAAATTGCCCAAAAATTGATGGACCTTTTTGCTGAAGGAACGTATGACAAAATTGTATTGGTTTACAATAAATTTAAGAACGCAGCTACACAGGTGGTGATGCACGAACAGTTTTTACCTATTGTACCAGCTCAAAAAGAAGAAGTGAAAGAAACTTCATCCAATACAGACTTTATCTTTGAACCTTCCAAAGAAAAGATAGTTGAAGAGTTAATCCCTAAGAGTTTAAAGACACAATTGTTCAAAGCACTTAGAGATAGTGTTGCTAGTGAGCACGGTGCCCGTATGACGGCTATGCATAAAGCAACCGATAATGCAGGTGAGTTAAAAGACAACTTAACCTTGGAGTACAACAAGGCCCGTCAAGCTGCTATTACAGGAGAGATTTTGGAAATTGTAGGTGGAGCAGAAGCTTTGGCAGGATAAAACATTGTTGTCATAAGAAGAATATATTTAAGTTTAAAGAAGCCTTCCTTATTAGGGGGGCTTTTTTGTACCTTTATGGCAAGGCTTTTGAAAGACCTTTACTATGAAGTATATAAAACAAATAACTGCATTCTTGGGGTTTGCTATCTGTTTAATTAGTTTTTCCAATTGTGCGGGAGGAAAAGACTCTATGTATTCCTTAGAGCAACAACCCCCTTTTAAAATAAAAAGCAGCTATTTTCAAAAATGGGTAGCTGGAGTAGAACAAGGAGGTTCTGGAGTGAATGTTTATCTTACCGTTATGGATATTTCAGAAGAACTGGAAATACGGAATGTCTATTTCAAAAATAAAGTAGCGAAAGCAGTAAATACTCCCAATGATCCAGATCGATTTGTGGCTTATTTTAAGTCGAAAACAAATCGTGATGTTATCATGGACTCCGACCCAAAAAAAGAAGCTCAAAATACACCTATGGGTGATTTTCCATTCGATTTAAAAGAGAATGAAGCAGTACTGAGTTATTTTCACAAAGGCGAGGAAAAATATTTTAAAATTTCAGATATAGAAGAAAAACCCTTGATTGCGTATCCAAGTACCAATCCTAATGGAATTGATTGATTTATGACGATAAAACTCATCAACAAATCCCATCATCCTGCACCGCATTATGAAACAGAAGCTTCTGCTGGGATGGATCTACGAGCACATATAGAAGCCTCAATAACGTTGAAACCTTTAGAACGTACCATAGTTAAAACTGGGCTGTTTATAGAACTTCCTGTAGGGTACGAAGCACAAGTACGCCCTCGTAGTGGTTTGGCAGCAAAAAAAGGAATTACAGTGCTAAATGCCCCTGGAACTATAGATGCCGATTATCGCGGAGAAATTGGAGTAATCCTTGTGAATTTGTCTCATGAAGATTTTGTCATTGAGGATGGAGAGCGTGTTGCGCAATTAGTAATTGCAAAACACGAAAGAGCCAATTGGCAAATAGTAGAATCACTTTCTACTACAGAACGAGGTGCCGGAGGTTTTGGAAGCACAGGCACAAAATAAAGAATACACCAAATCGTAATACCCTAATTAAACTATGAAAATAATAGTCCCTATGGCGGGTCGAGGCAGTCGCTTACGACCACATACTTTAACCATCCCTAAACCCTTAATCCCTGTTGCCGGTAAGCCCATTGTACATCGATTGGTGAGTGATATTGCTGAAGTACTAAACCAGCCTATCGAAGAAATTGCTTTTATCTTAGGGGACCCAGCATGGTTTGGAGACGATGTGGTAGAAAGTTTGGAGGAATTAGCAAAAAATTTAGGAGCAAAGCCTAGTATCTATAGACAGTTAGACCCCAAAGGGACAGGACATGCCATTATGTGCGCAGAACCATCTTTAAATGGGCCAGCAGTGATTGCGTATGCAGATACGTTGATTCGAGCCAAATTCGATCTAGATCAAGAAGCTGATAGTGTTATTTGGACAAAAAAAGTAGAAAATCCTGAAGCCTATGGTGTAGTGAATTTGAATGAAAAAGATGAAATTATTGAGTTGGTTGAAAAACCTACCGAATTTGTAAGTGATCAAGCAGTTATAGGTATTTACTATTTTAAAGATGTAGGGGTGCTTAAAGAAGAGCTTCAGTATGTGTTGGATAATGATATAATTCACGGAGGAGAATATCAAATAAACGACGGCATTAAAAGAATGATGACAGCTGGAAAGGTTTTTAAAACAGGTACAGTAGATGAGTGGATGGACTGTGGAAACAAAGAAGTTACAGTAGAGACAAATGCCAAAATGTTAGGTTTTTTAGCAGCAAGTAATACACCTTTGATTTCCAGTGAAATTCAAAATGAAAATGCTACTATAATTGCCCCATGTTTTATTTCGGAAGGGGTAATTCTAAAAAATTGTACTGTTGGCCCCCATGTATCTATTGGAAAGGGCACAATAATTGAAGACAGTACCGTTAAAAATAGTATAATACAGTCACAGTCAGTAATTAAAAATGCTACTTTAGACAATGCGATGATTGGTAATCATGCCCATTTTAATGGAGCTTTTACCAATGTAAGTATTGGGGATTACTCCCAATTAAAATAATTAAACGCTCCTTAGGCACTTTCCAATACTCTTGGACGCTATAAATAAGGGAACGTTTTTTAAAAGTTAATAATAAATTGAAATTAAAGCTTACATATTTTCTTTTAGTATTAGGCATGGCGTTTTCTAACCCCATAATTGCCCAAGAAACAGATATTGTAGAGCCTACAGACGATCTGGGAAATGTGACGGATGCTTTTCAGGAAAACTTTTTTGAAGCACTAAAGCAGAAGGCAATTGAAAATTATGAGCTGGCTTTGGTTGCCTTAAAGAAAGCAGAGAGAGCGGCAAAAAACAATGAGGAAAGTAAATCTGTGGTGTATTTTGAAATGGGAAAGAACCAAAAACACCTGAAACGCTTTGACGATGCTGAAGAGAACTTTAACAAAGTACTGGAATCTCAAGGAGAACGGCTTGATGTTATGGAAGCACTTTATGATTTGTATTACCTGAAACGGGACTATACAAATGCCATTCCTTTGGTAAAAAAACTGATTCTTAAGGACGAAGATTATAAAGAAGACCTTGCCAATTTATATCATAGAACCAAGCAGTATGATGCTGCTTTGACGTTGTTGGATGAGTTGGATGAGTCTTGGGGAGAAACAACCTATCGTAATGCCCTTCGTCGTCAGATCTATAAGGTAACAGGAAATAGTGATGGAGCAATCAAAAATCTGGAAAATAAGATAGATAAGAATCCAAAAAAAGAACAAGACTACCTGAACCTTATTTTTCTTTATAGTGAGCAAGGAGAAACACAAAAAGCCTTTGAAACGGCTAAAGAATTACTGAAAAACCAACCAAATTCACAATTGGCTCATTTGGCGCTTTACAAATTCTATTTGGATGAAGGAAATACTGTAGAAGCCATGAAATCCATGAACATTGTTTTTGGATCTTCTAAAATAGACCAGGATAACAAGTATAAAGTATTGAGTGACTTTTTGAATTTCGTTAGTGAAAATCCACAATACGAATCCGATTTAGATGGAGTTGTGGATCAGTTTTCTTCTGAAGCAAATGGACAGGTATATGAACAGTTGGGAGGATATTACATGGCAAAAGGGGAAAAGGAAACAGCGCTTAGATTTTATGAAAGAGGGGCTGTTTTAGATGAAGATAACTTCAGCCTAATAAAAAATACATTGTTACTTCAAATCGATATCGAGAAGTATCAAGAAGCCTTAAATTTAAGTGAGAATGCTTTGGCAACCTTTCCAGCACAACCCTTATTGTATCTTGTTAATGGAGTGGCCAATAATAGACTTAATTTGTCTGAAGCAGCGATAGAAAGTTTAGAAACTGGGGTGGATTTCCTATTAGATAATCCCAAAATGGAAAAGGATTTTTACGAACAATTACACATTGCATACACTAAAAATGGCAATGATAAAAAAGCAGCTGACTACAAAAAGAAAGCTGCTCAAATAGACCTTCCCAACTAATGGACATGAAAAGATTTATATACATAGCTATGCTCTTTTCCATACTTGTTTCCTGTAAGGGAACCAAGACGTTTGTTGGCTCTGCTAAACCAGATACTGGATTGGCCTTAAAAGGTATTATTACTGCACACCAAGCGGCAATTCCTAATTTTAAAACCTTGGCTTCACGGGTAAAAGTAGCATACAAAGACGAAAAACAAAGTCAGAGTATTACGGTAAGTCTCCGAATGGAAAAAGATGAAAAGATCTGGGTAAAAGCATCCATTTTAGGTATTACTCTAGCAAAAGCTCTTATTACACGTGATAGAGTAAGTTATTATGAAACATTAGGCAACACCTATTTTGATGGGGACTTTGCTTTACTAAGCGAATGGCTGGGAACCTCCTTAGATTTTGAAAAAACCCAAGCTATTTTATTGGGGCAATCAATTTTTGAACTGGATAAGGGTATATATCAGTCTGTAGTTGCGGAAGACAGTTACCAATTAGAGCCCAAAAGACAACCGCATAATTTTGTTCATTCACTATTGCTCCGTCCTGAGAATTTCAAAGTACGGTCCAGCAAGCTCACACAGTCTCAAGATGGGCGCCAACTGTTTCTTTCATACGGAGATTATCAAAAATTGGAGGGAGGGCAATATCCTTCACAAATAGGAATTCGTGCTTTAGAAGGAACTAGTGAAACTACCATCGATGTGGAATTTAAAAAAATAGATCTCAATGTTTCGATAAAATTTCCGTTTAGTATTCCAGAAGGATACCAAGAAATTGAGCTTACTAAATGAAAAAAAGAGTTTTTCACATATTACTATTCCTTTGTTTTTTTATAGTAGTACCTGTCTCAGCGCAGTCAAAAAAACAAAAACAACTGGAAGAAAAGCGTCAGTTATTGCTTAAGGAAATAGAGAAAATTAATACGTTGTTATTCAAAACCCGAGGTGAGAAGAAAACCATTTTGGCTGAGGTAGAAGATTTGGATCAGCGTATTTCTGCTCGTGAAAATTTGATACGGGTAACCAATCAGCAAGCCAATTTGTTGACTAGGGAAATAAATGACAATTTATCAACCATAGATCAACTTAGAACAGAATTGACCACGTTGAAGGAGGATTATGCTTCTATGATTAGTAAATCCTATAAAAGTAAATCCCAACAGAGCAGACTCATGTTTCTATTGTCTTCAGAAAATTTTCTGCAAGCGTATAAGCGAGCTCAATATATGAAGCAATATACCCGTCATCGGAAGAAACAGGGTGAAAATATAAAGATTAAGACAGCCGAACTCAAAGAGCTTAACACTAATCTTATTCAGCAAAAAAAGGATAAGGAAAACCTATTGGTAGAAAATAGAAGTGCCAAGAAAAAGTTAGATGAGGAAAAGAAAAATCAAGAGGCCTTAGTGGCATCACTTAAAAAAGACGAGGGCAAGTTTGCCAAGCAGATTCGTAATAAACAGAAAGAAGCAGACCGTATTAACCGAGAGATTGACCGCTTGATCCGCGAGGCCATTGCAGCTTCCAACAAGTCTTCAGGAAATACAACGACCAAGAAATCTTCTACAGCTTTTGCTCTTACTCCTGAAGCAAAAGCACTTGCAGCTGATTTTAAGAGCAATAAAGGAAAGTTAATTTGGCCGGTGGAAAAAGGAAGAATTCTTAACGCCTACGGAACAAGACAGCATCCGCAGTTTCCAAATGTAAAACAAACCTTTAATGGAGTAGAAATCATTACTGAGTCCAATGCAACTGCACGAGCTGTATTTAAAGGAGAAGTAATGCAGGTACAACAGCTTAAGGGTGCAAATAAGGCTGTTTACATTCGTCATGGGAACTATATTACCATTTATAATAATTTGGCGTCTGTGAGTGTAAAAAAGGGTGATAAGGTGAATGCAAAGGATCGTATAGGAACCGTCTTTACCCATCCGTCAACAGGAAGAGCCATTCTAAAATTCTTTGTGTATTTGAATACTAAAAAGATGAACCCTGCTGATTGGGTATATAGAATGTAATTTATCTTCGTAGTTCTTGAGCCGCTCCGGCATTCAGCTGAAAATCCATATCAGAAATGAATGAATTTAGGCTTCCATTTAGGAAATAGCCTTTAACTATTGGTAGTTTTTTGGTAATGTGGTGAAAATAATCTTCAACTTCCTTGTTTCCTTTGAGCCCTTGTTGTTGACACCAATTTTCAAAATTGTTGGAATCATTGATTAATTCTAATTCCCGAAGGCAAAGCACAATATCTAATAAGGGGTTTTTACAATCCAAATCATTGTATTCATCCTGAATATGAATCAAGATACTTTGATCAGCTATTTGAAAGGAAACAGGAATTAAGTCTACATGTATACTGTCACTAAGCCGTTTTGAGATTATTGGGCATTTATCCACAAAGTTTTGCAGTGCAATAATTTCTGGATATCGCCTTCCCATCTTGCTAGGCTGTCAATGGAATTGCTGTTTCTTTGATATCCTTAAATCCTCCTGCCACATCTACCAAATTATGGATGCCTCGGCTTTTTAGGATCGATGCTGCAATCACACTACGATAACCACCGGCACAATGCACATAAAAGGTGTCTTCTTTTGGAAATTCTGAAAGGTGGTCATTTAGAAAATCCAATGGGGTGAGCTTGGCGTTCACTATATGATTGACTCCATATTCATTTTCTTTACGAACATCAAATACGGGAGTGCTCCCATGAGTTTGAAGAATCGTTTCAAACTCACTGGCAGAAATTGAAGCCAAAGAATCAGTCTCTTTTTGAGCATTTTGCCAAGCATTGTATCCTCCATCCAGATATCCCAAAGTTTTATCAAAACCTACACGAGATAATCTAGTAACAGTCTCTTCTTCCCTTCCGTCTGGAGTTACTAATAAGATGGGTTGCTCCACATCGGCAATCAAAGCCCCTACCCACGGTGCAAAACCACCATCCAATCCTATAAAAATAGACCTAGGAACATGGCCTTTTACAAATTCATTTTGGTGCCGCACATCTAATACAATGGCTCCAGTATCATTGGCGATTGCTTCAAATTCCTCAGGTGAAAGTGCTCTAGTACCTCTCTTAATTACGATATCGATATGATCATATCCTTCTTTGTTCATTTTTACATTTAGAGGGAAGTACGAAGGAGGTGGTAATAAACCATCAGTAACTTCTTGAATAAATTCCTCTTTAGTCATATCTGCGCGCAACGCGTAATTCATCTTTTTTTGGTTGCCTAGGCTGTCTACGGTTTCCTTCATCATGTTTTTTCCACATGCAGATCCAGCACCATGTGCGGGATATACAATAACATCATCCCCTAAAGGCATAATTTTTTCACGTAGGCTTTCATATAAAATACCAGCTAGTTCTTCCTGAGTCATGTCTGCAGCCTTTTGAGCAAGATCTGGTCGGCCAACATCTCCCAAAAACAAAGTATCCCCCGTAAAAATAGCATAGTCCTTTCCGTCTTTGTTTTTTAGTAAATAGGTAGTACTTTCCATAGTGTGCCCAGGAGTATGCAATACGGTAATGGTAATATCTCCTAGTTGAAAGACTTGTCCGTCTTCTGCAATGAGTGCATCAAATGAAGGATTAGCTGTGGGACCATATATAATTGGAGCTCCGGTTTCTTTGGAAAGAGTTAGGTGGCCGCTTACAAAATCTGCATGGAAATGAGTTTCAAAAATATATTTTATAGAAGCATTATTGTTGGCTGCTTTTTCAAGATAAGGTTTTACTTCTCGTAAAGGGTCAATAATGGCTACTTCTCCATTACTTTCAATATAATAGGCACCTTGTGCTAAACAACCTGTATAAATTTGTTCTACGTACATAGTAATATTCCTAAATAAACCACAAAGATACTATTAAATAAGGCCGCTTTACAAATCGTAAAGCGGCCTTATTAGAACTTAAATATGGTAAGGTCTACTTAACCAATAATTTTTTGGTGGTAGATTGGTTTCCGTTCTGAATTTGAACAAAATAGAGACCTGTAGCATATCCTGAGATATTGATATTTGCCTGATCTCCATTAAATATAGAAGCATCATAAGAACTAACTTCTTGTCCAAGACTATTTACAATACTCACCTTTAATTGAGGTTCTACGGGTCCTTGCATCGTAATGGAAAATGCATTAGAAGCAGGGTTTGGAGAAACGACCAGTTGAGAGAGATTAAAATCTTGGGCTCCCAAAACGGCATCTATCATAATGTTATCAATATAGGTGCTGTTTCCGTTATTGTTATCTAAGGTAAACTTAAAGATAACCGTTTGGTCTGCATAGGAATCAATATTGATTTCTTCCGTTCTCCATTCATCGGCCGAAGTTGGCTCCCAAGCTCCAGAATTGTCATAATCTGGAATAGTGGAGAGATCTAATCCTCCTTTACCATACAATAATGTGAATGATTCTCCACAGTCTGTAGAAATACCCACATAGAGCACTTCACTTGAACCAGCGGAAGCTTGTGCTTTAGCTACATCAAATAGGAAGCTTCCTTCAATCATTCCTGAAAGGTCATACGGTTCTGTCCAAAATTCATCTTCCTGAGAAATGTTGGAGTAGTTATAATTATCAACAAAAGCAGCTGAGGTATTAGAACCATTAATTCCCGTAATTCCTGTTACTTCTTCCCATGTAATGTCTTCGTCTGGATTTTGAATAACCCAACCTGGAGGCGGTACACCATTGGTTTCAAAATCTTCAGAAAGCTCAGTTTGTGCTTCCACATAAGCAATAAATGGTAGTGTCTTCTCGTCGTTGAATGAGTTTTCATCACCAGCAAGATCTACAGAAGTAGTCAATACAAATGCGCCGTTAGAAGTAATATTAACAGGGGTAGTAAATTCATACGTAGCTTGTTCTCCATTGGCAAGTGAACCAGGATAAGTTTCTACAACAGGTGTTTGTCCTGTTATTTGATAACTAACTGGGAAATTACTTTGTGCACTTGTCCCTGTGTTTTGAATCACTACAGAAACGATATTGTTTGGAGTACCACATAAAGATGAAAAATCATCGGCAGAATTATTAATAAGGTTCATGGAAAGATCATTTGCCAAAGAACAATTTAGTAATCCACCTGCATAGAAGCTAGCATTATTTCTTCGTCCAGTCCAACCATTTGCATCATTTTTAGCTGCAACAGCATACCACATTTCATCATCTGGATTTGTAATAGGCACGTTAATGGAGTTGGTATTGGTACTTCCAACAATTTCCATATATCGGTCTCCTAATAAATATACATCATAACCATCTGCTCCAGTTACAGCATTCCAGCTAAAAGCGGCTTCTGTTGGACAAACTTGAGTAATATTAACACCAGTTACTAAAGGAGCCACACTGAAGTTTCCATCACTCACATCAGAAAACGAACCACTTGTAATTCTAACAAGCGCTTCTCCAGTTGTCCCCGCAGGAACATTCCATAAGTAATTGGTAGTAGATGCTGACACGGTAGTAATGTTGTTCCAGTTGCTTCCATCATCGGTACTATACTCTAGGGTAAATCCTGAAGTAGTATTTATAGCATCCCAATGGATGTTTTCAGCAACACCAGGAACAAAGCTTTCTTCGCCGTTTGGATAGGTTAATGTCAGATTTTCGGTAATGATTTCGTATACAATGAAGTATTCTTGTGGTCCCACAGGAACATTAAAACCAGTAATTTCTAAATCATAACTCCCAGCTGCTGGATTGTTAAGCAATACTTGCTCCATATTATTGAGGTGATCTACCCCATTGGTAGCAGGTAAATCCAAAGTAGTTGGATCTGGTGTATGATCCAGAATGTATGGTAAATGATCATTATTGGAAGGATCTGTAACTACAAGATCCAAATCATTTACCAAAGCTGGATTGGCTCCAGGAGAAGCCTCAGGATCTGTCCAATACAACATGAAACGAACTTGAGTTGTTCCAGAAGGTACATTAATACTATGTGTATTGGAGTTTCCTTGGGTCACATCATCTGAGAGGAATCTTCCATCTTCAATTAAAATACCGGCACGTAAACCATTAACAATTCCCCAACCAAATTTAAAATCTGGACCTACATTTCCGTAATCATTAGCGGTATTCAATAAAGTAGCTTTAATTAAACCAGATGGAGGGAGATTACCTCCATTTGCTTCGGCATAAGCTTGATATAATTGAGCAGAAACCCCAGCGATTCCAGGAGAAGCTCCCGATGTTCCACCAAAAGTAAGGTATCCATTGTTTTCGTTTGTAGAATTCTGATTTTGACCATTGGCAGTGATGTCTGGCTTTATTCTACCGTCATGCGCAGGTCCATGGCTACTAGAACCAGCTAATACACCATTAAAAAACACATTGGCAGTTGCTATACAGTTTTTACCTTGCTTGTGTCCTCCAGTAATATTACCCCATTGGTTTCCTGCTCCATATCCGCAATTGTTTCCGTTGGAGTTTCCACAAGAAAACACATGCAATAAGGACTCGTTGTTATATATCTGTTGATCTACATTACGAGAATTGGTGGTATATCCTGCATTACAACCATCTCCATAGGAGGAGTTAGTAATCTGTACATCACCGTTATTAATAAGAGATTGAGTAGGACCATCCATGAAATTACTTCCATAGTTTACTACATACACATCAGAACCTGCTGCCATACCCCTCATCGTAGGGTTTAGGTTTCCAGCACCAGCAAGAATACCTGCCACACCATCACCATGTGTTTGTCCAGTTCCACTGGCTAACGAGTTATCAATTCTTCCATGAAAATCGATATGTGGACCAACGATTCCATCATCTCTTACCATAACACCAACACCTTCTCCAGTGTAGTTTCTGCCAGCTCCTTGCGTATCTAAACTATTGGCTCTGTGTAGACCCCTTCCACGAGTATCTTCCTTCACAGGAGGCGGAGGGGTGAGCTCTACCCATTTTACAAAAGGAAGATTAGATAGGTCTTCTAAGCAGTTATTAGGTATAGTAAGCTCAAGGGTATGATAGTTTGTATATTCTTGGCGTAATGCAATTTGATGTATAGCCAATTCATTGATAACATAATCTGAGTTTACATTTTGATGGTAAACAAGAGTTACCAAAATATTGTTGCCTTGAGTTGCCCAAGAACCAATATTTCCATTTTTAAGATCTTGAGACAGCTTAAACCTTCCCTCAACAGGAGTAATGGCACGAACACCACTATTTCTTAGATAATTGATAGAAGTGGTTTCTGGAAAATAAAATAAGTAAGTGTGGTGAGGGATATAATCAATAAGCCTCATTTGGTTGGCTTTAAAGGCATCTTGAATATCTTGTGTTGGGGTTTCATAGAATTGAACCCAGCCAAAATAACCATTAGCCAATCGAGAAGAATCAGGCATCTGGTCCCATTCAAAGGACTGAATGTTTTCCTGAATATCTATAATTTCATCTTGATATTGAATTGTGTACGCATCTTGCGCAAGGGAAAAACCAAAAACGAGAGTCATAAAAAAACTCATTATTAGGGTTTTGCCACTCGAAAAAAGAGTAGTTTTTTCCATGGGTGGAATTTTAGGTGAATTTTGAGTTTATATACTTACCTGAATTCTAAAATTCAAGAAGCAATCCCAAATATATCTAATTGAGAGCTAAAAAACGAAAATGAGAGAGCCTTTTAACACAGTAAAACCTACTGATTTACTAGGGTTTAAGAGAAAAGAGCTTTTAATTCAGTAGCCTTTTGGGGATCTAATTTTCCGGCCAATACAAGGCTTAGTTGCTTTCTTCTAAGCGCAGCATGGTAGCGTTCTTCCTCTAATGGGGTTTCAGGTTTAATTTCAGGGACCGGTACAGGACTTCCCATTTCGTCTACTGCAACAAAGGTGTAAATGGCTTCATTAGCTTTACTGCGCAAACCGCTTTCCCGATCTTCAATCCACACATCCATGAAAACCTCCATAGAACTTTTAAAGGCTCGGGAAACATTTGCTTCTACAGTGACTACACTGCCCAAAGGAATCATTTTGTTGAAGGCAACGTGATTCACAGAAGCTGTAACAACAATCCTTCTGCTGTGTCTTCTAGCAGCAATACTGGCAGCACGATCCATACGCGCCAAAAGTTCTCCACCAAACATGTTTCCAATGGGGTTAGTTTCACTGGGAAGGACTAAATCCGTAATAATAGTTCTAGATGCAGCAGGGGTTTTTGCTTCCATTTACAATAATTTTATGCAAAGGTACAAAGGAGCTATTTGTAAGGAGTAAAAAAGAAAAAAATTATTGTGCAATCTCCTGCACCAACAACCAAGCATCTTTATTTTCGGAACGTTTAATCTTGCGTAAAGTTTGTAGTGCTTCTAGACGATCACTATGCGAACTGTATACCACTTGGTGCAGTCCATAGCGGTTTTTACCAATGAGACGAGCAGAAAACCCTTTATGGGACAATTGTTCAATTTTTTTCTGGGCGTTGTTTTCTATTCGAAAAGCACCTGCTACAATATGATACTTCCCAGTTTCTTTAGCAATTCCAATAGTAAGTGTTGGTAGGGGATTATCGATCAGAAAAGTTGCCTCTTGTATCTGATTTTCTAGAAGGGCATCTGCTTTTTGCTTTTCAGCAAAATTGTGTTTTTCTACTTGACCTTCGTATACTTTTAAACCGCCAAAGCCACCCAAAGTGATGACCAATAATCCAATAGCTGCATAACGAAGGAAAGGATAAGCTGTTTTTGTTTTTTCCTGATGTAATTCTACTACACTTTTATGCTTCTCAGCAACAACTTCCAAACGTTCCATAGGAGGTGAAACAAAAGAAGACAATCCAAAAGATGCGGTGTTAAAGTTTTCTCCACTAATAGGGGCAAACTGAACAGTTTGTTCTTCGTTCAGAAAAAAATCACCAATTTTTTGAAGGGTTACTGTTTTTCCTTCGGAAAGTTCCAAAGAAATTGAACCTGTGAAGTTTCGAATTTTTTGAAGGGCTAATTCGTAACTACAGTTTTCTACAGATGCCAAATAGTTGGCCAATATTCCATCATTGGTCTGCAACTGTCTATTGAAAGAAATAGTTTTTCCTGGTGGATAGAAAGTATGCGAAGCACTATCAATCCTAGCAGAATGGTTTTGGGTTAAAAAAGCCCCAAATCCAGGAATGATAACACACTCATAACGATAGAGTAAGTCTTTAATATAGGTAGACAACTGCATAAAACAAACATAGATTATTTTGGTTAAGCATTCAATAGTTGTTGGACGAACTTATTAACAACTAAAAAATTTGTAGTTTTAAAAACTCCCTTATTTGAGCCTGTCTCCAAACTATGTTTTTGGAAATGAGGTAGTCATTCAAATTTATATGCTATCAAAAACCGAATTGCTGTATGTACTGGCATTGCAGCGAGTTTCAAATCTAGGAGATATTTCAGCAAAAAAATTGATACAGGCCGTAGGCTCTGCTGAAGGTATTTTCAAGGAAAAAAGAACACACCTTTTAAAAATCCACGGTATAGGCAGTTTAAAATTAAAGTACTTGAATGAAAGGGATTGTCTTTCAGAAGCAGAATCCGAACTTGATTTCATTGAAACCAATGGAATTAAATGTTTTTATTTCCTGGACAAAGGGTATCCTGAAAAATTGAAACATTGTATGGACGGGCCTATTCTTTTATTCCAATCGGGGAATGTAGACCTCCAAAACAAAAAGATCATTAGTATTGTTGGCACTCGGAAAATCACAACATATGGAACTACTTTTTGTAATCAATTGGTTGAACAACTGGCCCCTTTAGACCCTGTTATTGTATCCGGATTTGCCTATGGAGTAGACATCACGGCCCAAAGAGCTGCTATGGAGCATGGTTTGCAAACCGTAAGTTGCCTTGCACATGGACTGAATCAAATATATCCTAAGACGCATAAAAAGTATGTTCGGAAAGTAAAAGAGAACGGAGGATTAATAACCGAGTTTTGGAGCGATGATCCCTTCGATAGAAATAATTTCCTGAAACGAAATCGAATCATTGCAGGACTTAGTGAAGCAACCATTGTTATAGAATCTGCTGAAAAAGGAGGGAGTTTAGTAACAGCAGATATTGCCAATTCGTATAATAGGGAGGTGTTTGCCGTACCAGGAAGAGCTGGAGATATTCAGAGTGTGGGCTGTAATAATTTGATTAAGTCTCAACAAGCTCATCTATTGACATCGGCCGCAGATTTAGTTTATTTGTTAGGTTGGGACCTAGATAAAACCACTTCACCTTCTAAACAAACCCAGTTATTTGTGGAAATGACCGATGAGGAAAAAATTGTTTGGGCTTACCTTAAGGAAAGGGAAAAAGAATTATTGGATATCATAGCTTTAGATTGCTCTATTCCTATACATAAAGTGGCTTCCTTGTTGCTTTCTATGGAGCTAAAAGGAATAGTTTGCCCTTTACCGGGGAAATTATTTCAAGTGATTTAATGTATTGTGTTGAAAAAGAAAGCCTTGACTTTCCATAATTTTTTTGATTATTTTTGGCGTATGACCCTATCGTTCAGAAACTTATTTAAAGGAATTCTTTTGATTACTGCTATTGGTTTTTGCCTTGCAGGGTATGAGAATTCTAAACACCTGTTTGTCTTCTACTTATTATTGTATTTCTTAGGACTCCTCTACCATATTCTTTTTGATGAAATAAGAAGTAAACTTTTCATAATGGTGTTTTCACTTTTTATTATTTCTTCTGCCTTTGGAGTTTATTTTTCCTTTAATAGGGTGCTTAAGGGGGAGACCGGTGCTTTAATCTACCTCAACACGGTACAACTTTTCTGGATCATGGGCTTTGTGCTCATGTTTTTAAAGATGTTGCAGGAGTATCCATTTAAGCTGAAATTGAATAAATGGAGCTTCTTTATTATTTTCATCTTGGTATTGGATTTATTTTTTGCTCAAAAGATTTTGGATGTGGTAGAAGCTTTTGGCCTTAGTTCAATGCACATATTATACAGCTTCGCTTATACTATATTGAAAATGGTGCTGCTAAGTGTTGGCCTTATTTACCATATAGGAAATGTAAATATCTCTACACGAATATCCTATATCACGGCAGCATTTTTGTTTTTCTTTTTAAGTGATATCACTGAGATATGGAATTCTCTGTTCTTTTTTAACAACCCAATGTCAGGAATCTCCTTATTAGAGTCTGGGTTGTTCTGTATTGCCTTGATTTTCTTTTATATGTATTGTGTGGCACCAAAAAAATTGACACCTGAGAAAGAGCCTTTAGCTTAAAAAGATATCGAAGTATTGAATTAATACCCCACTTTCTTGCGAACCCTAGCTAACACATTATTAGCCACAAGCATAGCTTTTTTGGCTCCCTTTTCAAGAGCAGCATCTACTTCATGGAGATTTTCCATATAATGATTGTATCTAGCGCGTTCTGCCTCAAAACGATTTATAAGGCATTCGTAAAGGGCTTGTTTGGCATGTCCATATCCATATCCTCCAGCTAAGTAATTAGAGCGCATTTCAGTTATTTGTTCTTTAGAAGCTAGTAATTGATAGAGGGCAAAAACATTACAGGTATCTGGGTTTTTTGGCTCTTCAAGGGGAGTGCTGTCTGTTTGGATACCCATCACTTGTTTGCGGAGTTTCTTATCTGGTAAGAAGATATTGATAATATTGTCCTTGGACTTGCTCATTTTAGCTCCATCTGTTCCAGGAATCAACATGGTGTTTTCCTGAACCTTGGCTTCAGGCAACACAAAGGTTTCCTCACCCATTTTAGCATGGAATCGGGAAGCTACATCTCGGGTCATTTCCAAATGCTGTAATTGATCTTTCCCAACAGGAACAATATCTGCATCATATAACAATATATCTGCAGCCATGAGCATTGGGTATGTAAAGAGCCCAGCATTTACATCTTCCAATCGGTCTGCTTTATCCTTAAAACTATGCGCTAACGTTAACCTTTGGTAGGGGAAAAAACAACTTAAATACCAAGAAAGTTCTGTTACCTGTGGAATATCACTTTGTCTGTAAAAAACAGTTTTATCAATATCCAATCCAAAAGCCAACCAAGTAGCGGCTGTACTATATGTATTACCTTTTAGGGTGTCCGCACTTTTAATTTGAGTTAAGGAATGCATATCTGCAATAAACAGATACGAATCATTATTAGGATCATTGGCCATTTGAATAGCAGGTAAAATAGCTCCTAAAATGTTCCCTAAGTGTGGGGTTCCAGTACTTTGTATTCCAGTTAAAATTCTTGACATAACAAGTTTAGCTCAAATTTCAAGCAAAGGTAATTTTTTTGAAGTATTTGCAAGTTTCAAATTAGTATTTTTGGCATCGTATGAAGTTTCTTCACAAGATAGGGTATGTTTTCTATAGGATATGGTTCTATATATTGGTCACCTTACCCATAGTGATCTTATTTCCAATTTTAGTGTTAAGTATTCTCAAGGATAGCTGGTATCCGTTTTTCTTCAGATTGGCTCGTTTTTGGTCAAAGATTATTCTTTTCGGTATGGGCTTTTATCCTAAGGTGAAACGAGATGTTTCTTTTGAAAAAGGAAAGAGCTACATGTTTGTAGCCAATCATACTTCTATGACGGACATTATGCTGATGTTGTATGTAGTTTCCAAAAATCCCTTTGTATTTGTGGGTAAGGCGGAGTTGGCAAAAATCCCCCTTTTCGGATTTTTTTATAAGCGAACCTGTATACTAGTGGATCGATCCGATGCCAAAAGTCGCCATAATGTGTTTATTGAAGCTCAAAAAAGATTACAACGTGGATTAAGCGTGTGTATTTTCCCTGAAGGGGGTGTTCCAGATGATGAGAACTTATTGCTCAATTTATTTAAAGATGGAGCTTTCCGTTTAGCGATAGAACATAAAATCCCTATTGCTCCAATTACGTTTCATGATAATAAAAGACGTTTCTCGTATTCTTTTTTTAGTGGTAGCCCTGGAATCATGCGAGTACGAGTACATAATATCATTCCTACGGGTATTTTAGAATTGGAGGATAAGCGGATGCTTAGAGATGAAACCCGGGAGATTATTTTGAAAGAATTAAACGAACCAACAATACTAAAGTAGAATAAAGAAAACCAAAAAACCGTTCCTATGGCGATGGGAACGGTTTTTTTTCATCATTGTTTGGTATAATCCAAACCTAACCAACTAAAAAACTAACCTAAAACTTAAAACTCAATCCACTGTACACCCCAAGATAATAGGGCTTATAGTCTACAGACGAATCCGTATACGGATTGAGCTGGTATTTAAACATAGGTTCGATATTAAACTTTAATCTCTTACTTATTTTGTAATTAAACCCTAACCCAACATTGGTGGAAAAACTCACCGAATTCAGATTATTGGCTTCTCCTAGCACCTCTCTAAAATTTCCGTCATTAGCTACAATTTCATTATCTCCCAATAATAAGGTGCTAAAACCACCAATCATGTTTATGCCAAATCGCTTGTCAAGCAAAGCGTAGTTCAATTCTAATGGGATTTCGTAATAGGAAAGGTTTTGAGTTAATTCGGCATTTCCGCCACCTGACTTTGGCCTAAGGTTTTCGAATGGGTTCATATCATCTGAAGGTGCTACCGAAGCTAGTGTTCCTTTATCTAACGCTGTTAATACGTTGGTACGCCCTCCATAATCTATCGAAGCAAGGGCCGAGGCCACAGGCCCTGTAGCCAGTTCAACATCACCAGTAGTATAGCCAAGATTTACGTTGCTTACTCCAGAACGAATACTTAATCGGTCGTTAAGGGCATAGCTAATCTGTACTCCATAGCTGAAATTAGTATCACCGCTTTGAGAGTTATCCGAAAACATAGGATCAATAGAAGAACCTCCGCCTAAGCTATTATAAAAGACAGGACCGAAGTTAGGAGTCACTTCCCATTGGCGAAGTTCTTTGTCATCAACTTTTGCTACCGCTGTTTCCTTATCTTCCTCAATTGCATCGAAAATGGACTTTTTATTTTCTTCTGAAACCTCTTGAGCCTCTTCTTTTTTCTCTTCAGTTTGGGTCACAGCAGATTCGGTATCTTGAGAAGTTACTTTATTAGGGTCTTTATCCAATAATGGATTCTTGAACTTTTCTTCGTTTAATTTCTCGAGATCTTCTTTCTCTTGATTTTCTGAGGCTATACCTGTATCCTGTGTTTCGTTTATTTGCGAATTAACCGGATTGTTTTTTTGAATCAATGGATTGCGACCTTCCAATTGTTGCTTTGTATTTGTCTCTGTATGAGAATCCGCAACAGCATTCTGTGTATTGTAGTTTTTATCTAAGCCGGTATTCTTTTTGGAAGAAGGTGATGTAGACTTTTCTTGTCCCTCCACAGCAACCGCTTTTTGACTATCGCGTGATTTTTGAAGTAATTGTTCCTGAGGAGTCGGGAATGTTTTGTCTTGGGTAGTAGTTTTTTCTTCCTTTTTATTTTCTACAGCATCTTCAGATGAAATCGCCTCATTCTCTAGGGACTTATCCAAAACTGGGTTTGTCTCGTTCGTCTTTTCTATACTTCGTTCGGTATTTTCATCTACAATCATTGGATCAGTACCACCAAACGGATCAAACACCATATTACCCACAGTAAGTAGTAGAGCCAACAATGCAGCTACACCACCTAAACGCCACCACAACGGAATTACCTTACGGTCATCCTTCTCTTTTTTCATTTTGGCCTGAATACTATTCCAAACCTCAGGAGAAGGAGCCGCTTCAAAATGCTGCAGTTGCTCTTTGAACAGATCGTCTATGTGTTTCTTATCACTCATTAAATCACCTCAATGAAGAGGAGGGTTACTGTTTATTTTGGTCGTTAAGAAACGATTCTACTTTCTTTTTTAAGATCATTCTTGCCCTAGCTAAGTTAGATTTGGAAGTTCCGTCTGAAATTTCCAACATCTCGGCAATTTCCTTATGCGAATATCCATCTAGGACATACAGGTTAAACACCAAACGGTATCGATCTGGTAATTCCTGAATGATTTTCAGCAAAAAATCCAAAGGAACTTGAGTGGTTTCCACTTCTACCTCAGCATCTTCCAATTGTCCCTCGTTCGAAATATCGAACACCTTTTTTTTCCTGTATTTCTGAAGCACCGTATTTACGGTAATACGCTTCATCCAGCCTTCAAAAGAACCTTTTCCTTGGTACTGCTCAATCCTATTGAAGATAGTAATGAATGCATCTTGCAAACTATCTTCAGCTTCAGCACGATTGGGAGAATATTTTAAACAAATCCCAAATAAAACACGGGAATACTGTCTATAAAGGGATTCCTGTGCTTTGGCATCGTGCCTTTTGCATTCTTCTATGAGCTGTTGTAACGTCAAATATGGTTGGCTTGTTTAGTAATTAAACTACCGGATAACGTAAGCAGGCAACCATATCGCCCAAGTTGCTACATACTGTAGATACAAGGTAAAAAAAAGGGTTGCGTGGGGCTTAAAAAAAATTTAGGAAGCCACCGTTGCGATAGCTTCTTTTATTTTGTGTTCCAGTTCCTCCATTAACTCAGGGTTATCCAGCAATAAGGTTTTTACTGCATCACGTCCTTGACCAAGCTTCGTGTCGTCGTAGCTAAACCAAGAACCACTTTTCTTGATGATTTCATAAGCCACCCCAAGGTCAATGATTTCACCTACCTTGGAAACTCCTTCACCGTACATAATATCGAATTCGGCTGTCCTAAATGGTGGAGCCACCTTATTCTTCACTACTTTTACTCTTGTTTTGTTCCCAACTACTTCACTCTGGCTATTCTTAATCTGGGTAGATCGTCTTATATCGAGGCGTACAGAAGCATAGAACTTCAATGCATTTCCACCAGTAGTTGTTTCTGGGTTTCCAAACATGACCCCTATTTTCTCACGCAATTGGTTAATAAAGAACACGGTACAGTTAGTCTTGCTTATAGAGGATGTTAATTTTCTAAGTGCTTGCGACATTAATCGAGCGTGAAGCCCCATTTTACTATCACCCATCTCCCCTTCAATTTCACTTTTTGGAGTCAAAGCCGCTACCGAATCGATAATAATGATATCGACTGCACCACTACGAATCAAATTATCGGTAATTTCAAGTGCTTGCTCCCCATTGTCAGGTTGGGAGATAATGAGGTTTTCTATATCCACACCCAGTTTTTCTGCATAATAGCGATCAAAAGCATGTTCTGCATCAATAAATGCTGCGATTCCACCAATTTTTTGAGCTTCGGCAATCGCATGTAAGGTTAGGGTGGTTTTTCCAGAAGATTCAGGGCCATAAATTTCGACTACCCTTCCACGTGGATATCCACCAACGCCTAATGCCAAATCCAAGCCCAAAGAACCAGTTGGAATGACCTCTACTTCTTGTACGGCGGCGTCGCCCATTTTCATGACGGTTCCTTTTCCGTAGGTTTTATCCAGTTTGTCTAGTGTAAGTTTTAGCGCCTTTAATTTTGCTTCTTTTTCGCTGCTCATGTGTCTGTCTATTGAAAATTCTTAAAACGTTAAAGGTAGTATTTCTACAAATTTGGCACAACAGGAAAAAGCCCCCTCTCTCTTTTTTTGTCAACAATATCACAAAAGCGTATTTTTGCCGTAATTATTATTAAAATTTATCTTTTCACCTAAAAAAGTATAGCATGCAACTGTACAACAAACTAAGTGCAAAAGAGAGGGAAGAACTATTGGAACAGGCAGGAGAAGACCGCCTTACCCTTTCTTTTTATCAATATGCCAAGATTGGCAATCCAGAACTTTTTAGAAATCATTTATTCATTGCTTGGGACGAAATAGATGTCCTGGGGCGTATCTATGTTGCTCATGAAGGAATAAATGGGCAACTTTCGGTTCCGGCAAAGAAGTTTAATGACTTCAAAGCATTTCTAGATGGAATTTATTTTCTGAAAGACGTTCGACTTAACATTGCGATAGAGCAGGATCTAAAATCCTTTCTGAAGCTGAAAGTGAAGGTTCGAAAAAAGATAGTGGCAGATGGTTTAAATGATCATACCTTCGATGTCACGAACAAGGGAGTACACGTAAATGCCGAGCGTTTTAACGAGCTTATTGAAGATCCTGATACAATTTTGGTCGATATGAGAAACCACTACGAAAGTGAGATAGGCCATTTTAAAGGAGCTATTACCCCAGATGTGGATACTTTCCGTGATTCTCTAGACATAATTGAAGATGATCTGAAGGAGCATAAAGAAGATAAGAAATTGGTAATGTACTGTACGGGAGGAATCCGTTGTGAAAAAGCCAGCGCTTATTATAAACACAAAGGATTTAAAAATGTATTTCAGTTAGAAGGCGGAATTATAGAATATACCCGCCAGATAAAAGACCAAGGTTTAGAAAATAAGTTTTTGGGTAAGAATTTTGTGTTTGACCACAGACGTGGAGAGCGAATCTCTGAAGATGTAATTGCCAATTGCCACCAGTGCGGTAAACCTTGTGACACCCATGTAAACTGTGCCAATGAAGCTTGTCATTTGTTGTTCATACAATGTGATGAATGTGCCGATACTATGCAGCATTGTTGCAGTGATGATTGCGTAGAAATTATTCAATTGCCATACGAAGAACAGAAACGTTTACGGAGTGGGCAACGCAACAGTAATAAAATTTTCAAGAAAGGGCGTTCAGAAAAATTAAAGTACAAACAGTAATTCTTTTATTGGTATATTTACCTAGCAAAAAATTTGTTTAATCTTCGTCTCTTTTCATTTGAAAAAGAGCTATATATAAAAAAATATGGGCTGTACCAGTTGCGCCACAGGCGCCGATGGACAACCAAAAGGCTGTAGGAACAATGGAACCTGTGGTACGGATGGCTGTAATAAACTAACAGTGTTCGATTGGCTTTCCAATATGTCACTTCCTGGCAATATGGAACCTTTTAATGGGGTAGAAGTCCGTTTTAAAAATGGAAGAAAACATTTTTACCAAAATCCAGAAGGGCTTTCTTTAAGTATTGGCGATGTTGTAGCTACCGAGGCTTCACCAGGTCATGATATAGGTATTGTAACCCTTACGGGTGAATTGGTGCGGGTGCAAATGAAGAAAAAGAAAATGCAGCCCAGTATTGAAGAATTGCCTAAAATATACCGTAAAGCTTCTCAAAAAGATATTGACGTATGGCAAAAGGTACGCGATAAAGAACTGGATGTCCAGAAACAGTCCCGTGAAATAGCCATGCGCTTGGGATTGCAAATGAAAATAAGCGATGTAGAATTTCAAGGGGACGGATCTAAGGTCATTTTTTACTATACAGCAGAAGAGCGTGTGGATTTCCGACAGCTTATTAAGGATTTTGCGAGGGCATTTAGCACCCGTATTGAAATGAAACAAGTAGGTTTCCGTCAAGAAGCGGCTCGTTTGGGAGGTATTGGTTCTTGCGGAAGGGAGTTATGCTGTTCTACGTGGCTTACCGATTTTAGAAGTGTGAATACCTCAGCAGCAAGATATCAACAACTTTCGTTGAATCCCCAGAAATTAGCTGGACAATGCGGAAAGCTTAAATGCTGTCTGAATTACGAATTGGACACCTATTTAGAAGCATTAGAAGAATTTCCAAAAACGGACATTAAGTTAAGTACCGAAAAAGGACGGGCTCATTGCCAAAAAATAGATATTTTTAAAGGACTTATGTGGTTTTCCTACGAAAGCGAAGGAATGAACTGGCATGAAATGCAAGTTGCTAAAGTCAATGAAATAGTTGCCCTTAACAAAAAAGGACAAAAGGCAAGTAGCTTAGAAGATTATATAGAAGATAAAATTATTGCTGTAGAGGAGATTTTTGAAAACGTAGTGGGGCAGGATAGTCTTACTCGTTTCGATCAGCCTAAACGAAGAAGAAAGAAAAGAAGGAACAAAAGCAATAATAAGAAGACAGCACCAGTTACTGCTAAATCTTCAGAATCTTCCAAAAAAACATCTTCTGGCAGGAACAACCGAAACAAAAACCGTAACCGTAACAGAAACAGCAATAAAAAGAATGCTTAGGATTGTTTGTACATGCTTTCTAGCCCTTTTTTTTGCAAGCTGCGATTCGGAAATCGTAGTGAGTGAAATTAGGGATTTGCCAGATAATTGGCATAAAGATGAAGTGTTGGAGTTTCGTATCCCCCAATTGGATTCGATAAAGAAATACAATGTGTTCTTTCATGTAAGAAACACCAATGATTATCCTTTCAATAATATTTTTCTAATTGCTTCTATGGAATTTCCACACGGAAAAACCATTACCGATACACTGGAATACCGAATGGCTGCTGCAGATGGAACTTGGCTTGGAAAAGGTATAAGTAACGTGAAAGAAAGTAAGCTTTGGTACAAAGAGAATGTTTCTTTTTTTGAAGAAGGCAACTATATCCTTAAGGTATCACATGCCGTACGCAATAACGGGGAGGTACATGGCGTTAGCCAATTGCAAGGCATTACAGAAGTAGGTTATAGTATAGAAGAAGCAAACCATCAACCCTAACATCTTATGGCAAAGCAGGCAAACAAACGATCGGGCACTAAGAAGGAGCAAAGCTCTGTTAGAAAACAGATTAAAACCTTTTGGATTCTTTTTGGTTCGGGGGTTTTTCTAATTTTTCTTTTGTTTTTATTAGCATCTTGGGGTGTGTTTGGTAAGTTACCAGATGAAACCAGTTTGGAGAATCCAGAAAAGGATTTAGCAACACAAATAGTTTCTGAAGATGGTGAAGTAATTGGAAAATTTTTTAAGGAAAACAGGACTCCTGTTCAATATGAAGACCTCCCGGAGCATTTGGTCAATGCGTTGATAGCTACAGAAGATGTGCGTTTTTATGACCATGCCGGTATCGATGGAAAAGGTACTGTAAGGGCGTTTGCATTTTTTGGGACGCGAGGAGGCGCTAGTACCATTTCCCAGCAATTGGCTACACAGTTTTTTACTGGGGTTAGGGCACGCAATAAATTTCAGCGGGGCATTCAGAAAGTTAAGGAATGGATTATAGCATCTCGATTGGAGCGAAGGTATACTAAGGAGGAAATTATTACCATGTACTTTAATGTATATGATTTCTTGAATCTGGCTATTGGAATCGAGTCGGCTTCCAATATTTATTTTGACAAAGCCCCAAGAGATCTTAACATTGAAGAATCGGCCATGTTAGTTGGGATGTTCAAAAATGCATCGCTTTACAACCCTAGGAGAAACCCTGAAGGAGTTATGAATCGAAGAAATGTTGTGCTTTCCCAGATGGAGAAGTATAATTACATTTCGGAAAAAACAAAGGATTCTCTTCAGCAGCTCCCTTTAAATGTAAATTTTACACCTCAAGATCATGACGAAGGTATTGGAACCTATGTCCGCGAATACATTCGGGGTTATATGAAGCAATGGGCCAAAGACAATCCAAAACCCGATGGGTCATTGTACAATATTAATAGTGATGGGTTAAAAATATACACTACGATCAATGCAAAGATGCAGGAGTATGCAGAAGATGCTGTAGATGCTCATATGCGAAGACTTCAGGCAGAATTTGATAAGCAAAATCTGAAAAATAAAACTGCTCCCTTCCGAGATATTTCCAAAGATGAAATCGACGGAATTATGAATTCCGCCATGCGTCGTAGCGATCGTTGGAGAGAGATGAAAAAACAAGGCAAAAGTGATAACCAGATCATTGAAAGTTTTAAGAAGAAAACCAAAATGAGTGTTTTTTCTTGGGGTGGTGATATCGATACGCTCATGACCCCTATGGATTCATTGCGTTACTATAAATCCTTCTTTCAAGCTTCTTTAATGTCCATGACACCTCAAACAGGAGAAATAAAAGCATGGGTAGGAGGAATGAATTATAAGCATTTTAAGTATGATATGGTGAAGACAGGAAGGCGACAGATTGGTTCCACGTTCAAACCTTTTGTTTATGCTACTGCAATTGACCAAATGCACATGTCTCCTTGTGATACCTTACCTAATACACCTTATTGTATTCCTGCTGGTAAGCATGGAAATATGAAAGATTGGTGCCCCAAGAACAGTGATGGAAATTATGGAGGGATGCTTAGTCTTAGAAAAGCTCTTGCAGGTTCCGTTAATACTGTAACTGCAAGGCTAATAGATCGTGTGGGCCCTCGCCCTGTAATCGATTTGGTGGAAAAAATGGGAGTCGACACCAAAGATGTTTTAGAAGTCCCATCCATTGCACTAGGAACCCCAGATATTACGTTATATGAAATGGTAGGGGCTTATAGCTCTTTTGCAAATGAAGGCGTGTTTGTAAAACCAATTTTAGTACAACGCATTGAAGATAAAAATGGAACCATTTTGTTTCAAAATGTTCCAGAAACAAAGGATGTTATTAGCAAGGAAACTGCTTATGTTACGGTGAACTTAATGCAAGGGGTAACCCAAGGAGGTTCTGGAACAAGATTACGTCATAGTTGGGCAGGTAATCGAGCCGATTATAAAAGCATTATCACAGGTTATCCTTATGAGTTTACAAACCCCATTGCTGGAAAGACAGGAACGACACAGAATAATAGTGATGGTTGGTTCATGGGAATGGTACCTAATCTTGCTACCGGAGTTTGGGTAGGTGGAGAAGATCGGGCTACGCATTTCGGAACTACAAGATATGGACAAGGAGCGGCAATGGCATTGCCCATTTGGGGGGTGTACATGAAAAAATGTTATGCAGATGAAACGCTGGATGTCTCTAAAGGGGACTTCAAAAAACCAGAAAAAATATCTATTGAGACTGATTGCGAGGCCTATAAAAAACAAAATGATGGAGGTTCTGATGAAATACCAGATGATGAAATAGACTTTTAAACCCATTCAAGAAAACATCATAAAACCGCTTTATTTTATTTAAGTAAAGCGGTTTTTTTATGCCTTCAAATTTCAGTACTTTTAATAAAAATTTTTAAAGAATGATTACAAAAACGGTGGCTAACGTTGAGGTAGCCTGTAAAGGGGTTACAAATGGGATGACTTTCATGTTGGGAGGTTTTGGTTTGTCTGGAATTCCTGAAAATTGTATTGCGCAGTTGGTGTCTCTTAATGTGAAGAATGTTACCTGTATTTCCAATAATGCGGGGGTAGATGATTTTGGATTAGGACTCTTACTGCAAAAGCGCCAGATAAAGAAAATGATATCTTCTTATGTAGGAGAAAATGCAGAGTTTGAAAGACAAATGCTTAGTGGTGAATTGGAGGTTGAATTAATTCCTCAAGGAACACTTGCACAACGTTGTAGAGCAGCACAAAGTGGGATACCAGCTTTTTATACTCCTGCTGGATATGGCACCGAAGTAGCTGAAGGAAAAGAATCAAGGGAATTCAATGGGAAAATGCATATTTTGGAACATGCTTTTAAGGCAGATTTTGGTTTTATAAAAGCGTGGAAAGGCGATACTGCGGGAAATCTTATTTTTAGGGGAACTGCACGTAATTTCAACCCCAATATGTGTGGAGCAGCTAAAATTACCGTAGCTGAGGTAGAAGAATTGGTTCCAGCAGGCGAACTGGATCCAAATGAAATTCACATTCCTGGAATTTTTGTACAACGTATTTTTCAAGGAGCTCACTACGAAAAAAGAATTGAAAACCTAACTGTAAGAAAAAGAGACTAATGGCATTATCCAAAGAACAGATAGCACAACGAATTGCCCAAGAGGTAAAAAATGGATATTACGTGAACTTAGGTATTGGCATCCCAACATTGGTGGCCAATTTTGTTCGGGAAGACATAGAAGTTGAGTTTCAAAGTGAAAACGGAGTTTTAGGAATGGGGCCTTTTCCATACGAAGGTGAAGAAGACCCAGATCTCATAAATGCTGGAAAGCAAACTATTACAGCACTAAAGGGCGCTTCATTTTTTGATTCTGCCATCAGCTTCTCTATGATCCGTGGGCAACATGTAGATCTAACTATTTTAGGTGCCATGGAAGTTGCTCAAAATGGGGATATTGCCAACTGGAAAATTCCTGGGAAAATGGTAAAAGGAATGGGTGGAGCTATGGATTTGGTTGCTTCTGCCGATAATATTATTGTAGCAATGATGCATACCAATAGAGCGGGAGAATCTAAGCTTTTGAAAAAATGTTCGTTGCCTTTAACTGGGGTCAACTGTGTAAAAAAGATAGTGACCAATTTAGCGGTACTTTCAGTAGAAAATAATAGTTTCCGATTGCTGGAAAGAGCACCTGGAGTAAGCATTGAAGAAATAAAAGAAGCAACAGAAGGTGATCTTATAATAGATGGCGATATTCCGGAAATGAAATTTTAACCATTCATTAATAAGAAGAGATCAAGATGATTCCTTTGAAAAAAAGCTTCTTTTCGCTACGTAAAATCCGTAATTAGAGATTAATTGTTAAAAAAAAGTGTATTTCATCGAAAAATTACACCGTTCATCTGATTTTTTTATTTTTTTCACACTTTAGTCCTCCCAAATAAAATAACCAACCTAACCTACTTATGAAAACAATTGTCAATTCAATAAAAAATACATTACAACTTATAAAAAGTATAATGTATGTTGCCAAAAAGGTGTTTTTATTGGTATAGCGTTGAGATAACTTTTTTTACCCCAAATCTGCAACGATTCAGATAAAGGTAGGCCCGTTCTTTGTGAGGTTAGAACGGGCTTTTTTTGTTCCCAATATTAGATTCCTTTAGGGATAGCTTCAATAAGTTTTTTGGTATAAGAACTATTAGGGATGGGCGTAGATTTCATCTGCATCTCCCAATTCTTCAATTTTGCCCTGATTCATAACCAATAACTGGTCGGACATAAACTTTACAACGGCCAGAGTCATGCGATATGAAAATATAGGTAAACCCATAAGTCCTCCTTTAAGTTCATTGAGCAGATTCAATACTTGTGCTTGCACAGAAATGTCCAAAGCAGAAACCGATTCGTCGCAAATGACCAACGTTGGGTTCTAAAGCTATGGTTCGTGGCTATCGCCTACTCTTTGTCTTTGTCCACCAGATAACTTCGTGGGGATAACGATTAAAATAGCTTTCATCCAAACCAACTCTTAGTAAGGAGATCGAGAGCTGCTTTTTGAATCACGATCTTTTTTAGAGGTGACCAATACCATGCACCAGCATAGGTTCTATGAGAGCGGAACCAATAGTTAATCTCGGGTTTAAGGAAGAATATGGATCCTGAAAAATCAAGTTGTATTTCTTTACGCTAAGGGTCCTAATCTCATTGGCGGTTGTAAATCGGTTCAGGCTTCTTCCCGCGATATAAGAATCTTCCCTGCCGAAGCTTTTTCCAGTTGTAGGATGGTTTTCCCCAAAGTAGATTTTCCACAACCAGATTCACCAACCAATCCTAGCGTTTCCCCTTCAAAAACAGAAAAACTTACATCATCTACAGCCTTAACAGTTTGCTTACGGCCAAACAATTCGTGTTTTTCCTGTAGTATTCCTTTTTAAGGTTGTGGACCTCCAAGGATTGGTGTCGTTGTGTATATAACTTCTTGTGTTTTAGGGCACGTTGCTGAGAAGAGATTTCTTGTGGAAACTAAAACTTATTGTCTTTAAGAGATGTTATCGTGGGAAGGGCTTTAAGTCGTTTTGTTAAGGGTGGGTCGGGAAGCTAACAAGGCTTTGGTATATTCAGCTTTTGGAAGTTTAAAAATGGAATAGACAGCCCCCTTCTTCTACAATACGTCACCTTTGTACATAACTACGTAACCCGATCGGCAATCTGGCTTACCAAGACTAAGATCATGAGAAATGAAAATCAGGCTCATTCCAGTATCTTTCTGTAAGGTCTTTCAATAAGCTCTATGATTTCTTTCTGAACAGTAACATCCAATGCCGTCGTGGGTTCATCTGCAATCAGCAGTTTTGGTTTACAGGCAATAGCCATAGCTATCATTACCCGTTGCATTTGCCCACCACTTATTTGGTGTGGATAGCTGTTGTAAATATCCTAAAGGCGCGGCAAGTTTTACTTTTTCGAAAAGAGACAGATGTTTCCTTTTTTAGCTTCGGAAGAAGAATAACGATAGGTGGTGACTGTAAGTATTTCTGAAACCTGCTTGCCACATTTCAAACGAAGGGTTTAAAGCACTCATGGGTTCTTGAAAGATCATAGCAATCTCTTTCCCACGAAGGTTTCGTAAGATTGGAAATAGCTTCTTCTTGCAATAGGTCTTTTCCATTCAAAACAGGATACTCTCCATTGATATCTTGAGTATGTTTTTTTGGCAAGTAGGCCCATGATAGCTAGATAAGCAGGAAACAGACTTCCCTGAGCCCGATTCACCCAACAATGCCAAGGATTTCATTGTAATGCGACTTCAAACGAAATGTCATGAATTACCTTGGTTATTTGAGTTTTTCTTGCCAAATGAAATAGACAGGTTCTTTATGTGTACATGAGAGGAGGCTACGGACATAGTTTCAAAGATAGTTTTTACGGGTTAACCATACCGCCTAAGATGCTTAGTCTGACCAAACCCACGAAATAGACTATGGGTAAAATATTAATAATGAATCTATTGTTAAAAGGAATTACCGTTCATCGAATAAAATTTGATATTTCATAAAAAAACATTTATTTTGTTGAATAATCTTTAATAATAGTTCTTTTATACACACAAATGTTTAATTTTTGCGCTAAAAAAATTAACATTTGTAAAAATTGTTAAAAATACAATCTTAAAAGCTATTCATAAGGTTTTCTTCCCCAAGAACAATTAAATATTGTTCACATTTATTTATTAACAAACCTAAACAATTATGATACGAATCCGTTTCTTTTAAGGCTTTTTCCCTAAGCAACTATTTACTCCTATAATTCTGACCCTCACCTTGTTTTCTTTGTGAAAGCACAGGATAGCTATGCCTTTTTTGGCTTAAAAACACTAATCAAAAACTATTTCAAAATGAAAAAAATTTATCTGCTGGTCCTATTGAGTTTTATAGGGCAAATGACAATTTCACAAAGTTTGATGGATGGAGTTGTGCAGGAGTACTTCAATGTACTTAAAGGGGAATCCCAATTTAATCAAACAGACTTAACACAATGGGAAATCACCGATGTGGTTCCTTCCTTAAATCCAGATGTAAAACACGTTTACGTACAACAACTTTACAACAACATTCCTATTCAGTATGCTACGTATAAACTTACGGTCAAAAATGGAAAGGTAACTTGGCATATCAACCAATTTGTTGCTAATGTTGTTGACAAAATTGCAACGACGCAAGCTTCCTTAACACCAGAGGCAGCCGTTATGAAAACGGTACAGCAACATGGTCTTATGGCTCCAGTACTTCAAGGTACACGAAATGCCAAGGGAGTATTTGTATATAATGATACTAGAGCAGCTTTAGAACCCATAGAAGTAAAGCCGTTGTATCAAGTCTACAATGGTGAAATTAGATTGGTTTGGAACGTGAGTTTCTATCAAAAAGATGGTCAACATTGGTGGAATGAAAACATTGATGCCGTAACAGGGCAAGTACTGCGTACCGAAGATTGGGTAATCACCTGTAATTGGGGTGATAATCACGAAAATCACAATCATGCTTCAGAAATAGTTATAGAAGAAGCACCCGTGGTAGAAGGCCCAATAAACTTTATGGCTGGAGAAAGCTATAATGTATACGAAATGCCAAAAGAAAGTCCTTTGGATGGGGGTAGAACTATCGTAAATGATCCTCAAAACCTAACGGCTTCCCCATTTGGATGGCATGACACCAACGGAGCTGCTGGAGCCGAGTATACTATAACTCGAGGTAATAATGTGTGGGCTCAAGAAGACACCAATGGAAATAACGGTACAGGATTCTCCCCAGATGGAGGTGCTGGATTGGACTTCGATTTCCCTATTAACTTAAACAACCAACCAAGTACATATCAATCAGCAGCTATTACAAATCTTTTTTACTGGAATAATATCATGCATGATGTATGGTACCAATATGGATTTAATGAAGCCAGTGGAAACTTCCAAGAAAATAACTATGGTAATGGTGGAGCTGGAAGTGATTCTGTAAATGCCGATGCACAGGATGGTGCAGGAACTAATAATGCAAATTTCTCTACACCTCCAGACGGAAGTAACCCTAGAATGCAGATGTTCCTTTGGACGACAGCCAACCCACAAATTGATGGAGATCTGGACAATGGAATTATTGCTCACGAGTACGGACATGGAATTTCCATTCGTTTAGTAGGAGGACCTGGAACAAATGGTCTAGGTGGCTCTGAGCAGATGGGTGAAGGATGGAGTGACTGGTTTGGTTTAATGCTAACCATGAAAACTGGTGATGCTGGAACCGATTCCAGGGGGATCGGAAACTATGCTTTGGCAGAAGATTCCAATGGTGGCGGAATTCGCCCTACTCCTTATTCTACCGACACCTCTATTAACGGAACTACCTATAATGATATAGGTGGATTAGCGGTACCTCATGGTGTTGGATATGCTTGGGCAACCATTATTTGGGATATGACTTGGGCATTAGTAGCACAAGAAGGTTTCGATACTGATTTTTATAGTGGTACCGGAGGTAATAATATTGCAATGGCTCTTGTTATAGAGGGACTTAAGAATACGGCTAATAACCCAGGATTTGTTTCTGGGCGTGATGGTATATTACAAGCCGACCAAGATTTGTATGGTGGACAGTATAACTGTATCATCTGGGATGTATTTGCCGCTCGTGGGGTGGGAGTAGATGCCAACGAAAATACCAATGGAGGAACCAATACCAATAACGACCAAACAACTTCCTTTACTAGTGGTTGTGGTGGAGGTACTCCAGATGCTTGTTCTGGAACTGTTTCCAGTTATCCAGACGATGAGAGTTTTGAGAGCGATCTTGGCAACTGGAGCCAGTCTACCCAAGACGACCTTAACTGGACCCGTGACAGTGGAGGGACCCCTTCTAACAACACGGGCCCATCCAATGCTGCAGATGGTACTTTCTACGTTTTTGTTGAAGCTTCGGGCAACGGTACAGGTTACCCAAGCAAACGTGCGATACTAAATTCTCCTTGCTATGACTTGAGTGGAGAATCTGGAGCTACTTTCGATTTCAGTTACCACATGTTCGGTGCAACAGATATGGGTAGCATTGATCTGGAAGTGAGCACTGATGATGGAGCAACTTGGTCTAGTATCTGGAACCAGACTGGTAACCAAGGTAACCAGTGGAACTCTGAGAGCATAAACCTTAATACCTATGCAGGTGAGTCAAACTTCCGCATGCGCTTCAACCGAGTTACAGGTAGTACCTGGCAGGCCGATATTGCATTGGATGGGTTCAGTATGCAGGGAGGTAGTGCTCCTGACACTGAGGCGCCATCTGTCCCCACGGGCTTGGCTGCCTCGAACATAGCCGATACGACCCTGACCCTTACCTGGAACGCATCGACGGACAACGTGGGCGTTACCGGTTACGAGGTTTTCCAGGACGGTTCCAGCATAGGGACCACGGCTGGCACAACGTATAACGTGACCGGTCTGACGGCTGCGACGGCCTATGCCTTCACGGTACGTGCGTTTGATGCTGCGGGCAACAACTCGGGGCAGAGCAACACGGCCAACGCGACCACGACCGGTGGCGGTGGCGGGTGTACCGGCGGTGTGTCTGTGGGCTACAGCGAAGGGTTCGAGAGCTCTATAGGAGCCTGGACACAGGCCTCCGGCGATGACCTTGACTGGACCCGCGACAGTGGTGGCACGCCATCGAGCAACACGGGCCCATCGAGCGGATCTGGGAGCACCTGGTATATGTATGTGGAGGCCTCCGGCAACGGTACGGGCTACCCGAACAAGCGGGCTATCCTGAACTCCCCCTGCATAGACCTTGGCGGTGAGACGGAAGCCGACTTCACGTTCGACTACCACATGTTCGGAGCGACGGATATGGGCAGCATCGCCCTTGAGGCGAGTACGGACGGCAGCACCTGGGTGAGCCTCTGGAGCCAGACGGGCAACCAGGGCAACCAGTGGAATTCTCAGGCCGTGAGCCTGGATGCCTATGCTGGCGGAACGGTGGAGCTGCGCTTCAACCGGGTTACGGGCAGTACGTGGCAGGCTGACATAGCTATCGACAACGTCGGGGTTACCTCTGGCGGTGGTGGAGGGAACCCACCGACGGGCTATTGTGCGTCCAACGGGAACAACACCAGTGACGAGTACATCCAGCGGGTACAGCTGGGCAGCATCGACAACAGCACGGGTGCCTCTGCGGGTGGATACGGTGATTTCACGAGCCAGTCCACGAACCTGTCTGCGAGCAACAGCATCACGATCACGCCTCTTTGGACCGGGACGGTTTACAACGAGGCCTATGCGGTGTTCGTTGACTGGAACCGTGACGGTGACTTCGGTGACGCCAACGAGCTTGCGTATTCGCAGGCACCCACCACGGCGACGTCCGTGACGGGTACGATCACGGTACCGGCCGGTGCATCTGCGGGTCCTACCAGGATGCGGGTATCGATGAAGTACAACGGTATCCCAACGGCTTGTGAGAGCTTCCAGTGGGGAGAGGTGGAGGACTACATAGTGGTCATTCCAAGTTCTTTACAAGGATTTGGAGGCCCAGGAAACAACGGTATTCAGAATGAGAATGTAAGCATTTCTTTATCTCCTAACCCTGTAAATCGTGGAGTACTTAATGTTAGGCTTCAAAATGCAGAAGCAACAACTTATACTATCTATAATATAGTAGGACAAGTAGTTGCTAAAGGTGCTTTTGTAGAAACCTTGGATGTGTCTCAATTACAAACAGGAATGTACATGATTAAAATCGCTACCGAAGGACAAGAATTTGTTGAGCGATTCTTAATAGAATAGAATAAGTAGGTAGTTTACCTTACTTAATAACTTTTAACTCCCCGCTCATCTATGGTAATACCATGGAGGGTGGGGATTTTAATTCTAATCATAAAATTAAAACCATGAAAAGACTACAATATTTTTTCGTTTTTATTATGGCAAGTATGGTGAGCTTTGCTCAAACTCCTTGTCAAAATGGTTTTGCAGGACCTTATCCCTGCAATGATTATGATCTTATGTCCCATATCACCCTTAGCACAATGAGTGCTGGTGAGGGAAATGACAGTTGGGGATGGACAGACCCCTCTACTGGAAAAGAATATGCCATTATTGGACTTAATAATGGAACTGCATTTATAGATATTTCCGATCCGGTAAATGCCGTGTATTTGGGAAAATTGCCAACGGCAACCTCAAATAGTTCATGGCGAGATGTGAAAGTTTATAACAATCATGCTTTTATTGTTAGTGAGGCAGCTAACCACGGAATGCAGGTTTTTGACTTAACTCGTTTACGAAATGTAACGAACCCACCTCAAACATTTACAGCAGACACACGATATACAAATTTTGGTAATGCACATAACATTGTGATTAACGAAAGTTCTGGATATGCATTTGCAGTTGGGACTTCTACATTTAACGGAGGGCCACATTTTGTAAATATCCAAAACCCTACCAATCCAGTAGCAGCAGGTGGTTATGCCATGGATGGATACAGTCACGATGCTCAAGTTATCACTTATAGTGGACCGGATTCTGATTATACAGGGCGCGAAATGCTTATAGGGAGCAATGAAAATGAGGTAGTGATTGTAGATATTACAGACAAGACAAATCCCGTGACGATTTCAACCATAAATTATCCCAATGTGGGCTATACACATCAAGGATGGTTTACTGAAGACGAACGTTATTTCATTCTTGGAGATGAATTGGATGAAACCAATATAGGATTCAACACCAGAACCATAGTATTTGATTTTCAAGATCTGGACAACCCTCAACAGCATATGATCTATACAGGACCTACTGCTGCCATAGACCACAATGGATATGTAAAGGGAGATCTGTTCTATCTTGCAAATTATCGGGCTGGAGTTAGGATTATTGATGTTGCCACAATTGGAAGTCAAAACATGACCGAAGTTGGATATTTTGATACCTATCCATCCAGTGATTCAGCAGCATTTAACGGAGTTTGGAACGTATACCCCTATTTTGATAGTGGGAATATAGTTTTAAGTGATATTGAAGGTGGATTCTTTTTAATCAAAAAAAGTGCTGGCGGCGGCGGTGGCGGTACCTGTACAGGGACAGAATCTGCTCCCTATAATGAAAGTTTTGAAAGCTCTCTAGGTGTATGGGTACAATCTACCCAAGACGACCTTAACTGGACCCGTGACAGTGGAGGGACCCCTTCCAACAACACGGGACCTTCTTCGGGGAGTGATGGGAGCTTCTATGTTTTTGTTGAAGCCTCTGGCAACGGTACTGGCTATCCCAACAAAAGGGCCATTCTCAATTCTCCATGTTTTGATTTAGCCACTGAAACTGAGGCAACGTTTAATTTTGATTACCATATGTTTGGTGCAGCAGATATGGGTAGTATTGCTTTAGAGGCAAGTATAGATAATGGAAGTTCATGGACATCTTTGTGGAGCCAGACCGGTAACCAGGGTAACCAGTGGAATTCAGAATCCATTAGTTTAAATGCGTATGTGGGAGGAACCTTGCAACTACGTTTTAACAGATTAACAGGAGGCACCTGGCAGGCCGATATTGCATTGGATGGGTTCAGTATGCAGGGAGGTAGTGCTCCTGACACTGAGGCGCCATCTGTCCCCACGGGCTTGGCTGCCTCGAACATAGCCGATACGACCCTGACCCTTACCTGGAACGCATCGACGGACAACGTGGGCGTTACCGGTTACGAGGTTTTCCAGGACGGTTCCAGCATAGGGACCACGGCTGGCACAACGTATAACGTGACCGGTCTGACGGCTGCGACGGCCTATGCCTTCACGGTACGTGCGTTTGATGCTGCGGGCAACAACTCGGGGCAGAGCAACACGGCCAACGCGACCACGACCGGTGGCGGTGGCGGGTGTACCGGCGGTGTGTCTGTGGGCTACAGCGAAGGGTTCGAGAGCTCTATAGGAGCCTGGACACAGGCCTCCGGCGATGACCTTGACTGGACCCGCGACAGTGGTGGCACGCCATCGAGCAACACGGGCCCATCGAGCGGATCTGGGAGCACCTGGTATATGTATGTGGAGGCCTCCGGCAACGGTACGGGCTACCCGAACAAGCGGGCTATCCTGAACTCCCCCTGCATAGACCTTGGCGGTGAGACGGAAGCCGACTTCACGTTCGACTACCACATGTTCGGAGCGACGGATATGGGCAGCATCGCCCTTGAGGCGAGTACGGACGGCAGCACCTGGGTGAGCCTCTGGAGCCAGACGGGCAACCAGGGCAACCAGTGGAATTCTCAGGCCGTGAGCCTGGATGCCTATGCTGGCGGAACGGTGGAGCTGCGCTTCAACCGGGTTACGGGCAGTACGTGGCAGGCTGACATAGCTATCGACAACGTCGGGGTTACCTCTGGCGGTGGTGGAGGGAACCCACCGACGGGCTATTGTGCGTCCAACGGGAACAACACCAGTGACGAGTACATCCAGCGGGTACAGCTGGGCAGCATCGACAACAGCACGGGTGCCTCTGCGGGTGGATACGGTGATTTCACGAGCCAGTCCACGAACCTGTCTGCGAGCAACAGCATCACGATCACGCCTCTTTGGACCGGGACGGTTTACAACGAGGCCTATGCGGTGTTCGTTGACTGGAACCGTGACGGTGACTTCGGTGACGCCAACGAGCTTGCGTATTCGCAGGCACCCACCACGGCGACGTCCGTGACGGGTACGATCACGGTACCGGCCGGTGCATCTGCGGGTCCTACCAGGATGCGGGTATCGATGAAGTACAACGGTATCCCAACGGCTTGTGAGAGCTTCCAGTGGGGAGAGGTGGAGGACTACATAGTGGTCATTCCAAGTTCAATTCAAACTACAACTGGGAATACTACTGTAAATGCATTTAGCACCACAGAGGTATTCTTATCTCCTAATCCCGTAAACCGCGGAGTATTGAACGTGAAAATTCAAGGAGCAAATGGTATTACCTATAGAATCTTCAATTTGGTAGGGCAATTGATTAGTCAAGGAAGCTTTATTGAGACCATTGATGTTTCTAGTCTTGAAAATGGTGTATATATGTTGCAAGTTGAAACTGAAGGACAGCAATTTGTAAAGAGTTTCATTAAAAAGTAGTTATTTACTCTATAATATCTTAAAATCCCGTTTCGAAAGAGACGGGATTTTTTATGAAAGAATTTTTTTTAAGTTTCTAATGCTATGATAATCAGTTTCTTTATTCAAATAGCTTAAAAATACTTAGAAATTGATAATTGTTTTGTAGGAAAATTCTAAATTAGCAATAGTTTTTCAGTTTTCTTAGAAAAACACATTGTTCCCTCACTTCCCATAAATGCTATTGCTTTGAGATAATAAAGCTCTTAAATCCTTCATTTTTAAATTTGTAGGAAAATTCCTGTTAACTAAAAAATATGCATTTCATCGAATTTAGTTTGTGCATTCGTATTAAAACATTTATTTCGTTGCCTGATTATCAAAAACCAAATCATTTTATTAAATAAAAACCAGACCGAAATGAAAAAAACTACAAAATTCCTAATGTTTTGTTTTCTAATGGTCTCTATGACTGCCTTTTCGCAAGAGCGTAATTGTGCTGCCATGGACGATTTAGAACAAAGATTACAGGAAGACCCCCAATTAGAATTGCGTATGCAACAAATCGAGAATTATACGCAACAAAAGATTCAAGAACTAAATAACAACCGAGAAATCAATGGTGATATTATAACTATCCCAGTTGTAGTACACATATTGTATAACAATGCCACTACAAATATTAGTGATGCTCAAATTTTATCGCAAATAGATGTATTGAATGAAGATTTCAGAAGAACAAACAGTGACGCTGATAATACATGGGCACAAGCAGCAGACACACAAATAGAGTTCTGCTTAGCTACAGTAGACCCCAATGGTAATGCTACAACAGGTATTACTAGAAAGTCTACAACCCAAGAAAACTGGTATCAATCTACCAACAACATGAAGAAAACTGCGCAAGGAGGAATTGATCCTTGGGATACCAGTGAATACCTAAACATGTGGACTGTACCAAAGTTACTTCGTGACAATGGGCAAACACTACTTGGTTTTGCTCAATTCCCTGGAGGTCCTGCGGCTACTGATGGTGTTGTAATGGGCTATAACTATTTTGGAAGAATAGGACAGGTTTCTGCTCCTTTCGATTTAGGAAGAACAACGACTCACGAAGTAGGACACTTTTTAAACCTTAGACACATCTGGGGAGATGGAGGATGTGGTGTAGACGATTTTGTTAGTGATACACCAGAATCCGATCTTTATAACTATGGATGTAATCCAGCTCATGTTTCTTGTGGAACAGTAGATATGGTACAGAATTATATGGATTATAGTGATGATTCTTGTATGAATCTTTTCACTCAAGGACAAACAGATAGAATGCGAGTAACTTTACTTCCTGGCGGAGTTAGAGCTGCTCTTGGTGCTTCTTCTAAGTGTGGACCACCACCTACACCAACCTGTACTGATGGTATTCAAAACGGAAATGAAACAGGGGTAGACTGTGGAGGACCAGATTGTGCTCCTTGTGCTCAACCAACCTGTACTGATGGTATTCAAAACGGAAATGAAACAGGAGTAGACTGTGGAGGACCAGACTGTACTCCTTGTCAAATTGCTTGTAATTCTACGATTACTAATTTCCCATATAACGAGAGTTTTGAAAATACATTGGGTGAATGGTCTCAGGATTCTGCTGATGACTTTAACTGGGCATTACGCTCTGGTACAACTCCATCTAGCAATACTGGTCCATCTGGAGCAGATGACGGTACGTATTATATCTATATGGAATCATCTTCACCTAACTATTCAAACAAAAGAGCCATTTTAAACGCTCCTTGTTTAGACTTAAGTACAGCTACAGAGCCTAGTATTTCTTTCAAATATCATATGTATGGATCTTCGGCTATGGGAAGTTTAGAGTTAGAAGCAAGTATTGATGATATTAATTGGACTACTATTTGGAGTAAAGCAGGAAATCAAGGAAACGCATGGTTAAGTGCGAATGTAGATCTTTCAGCTTATAACGGAAGTATTTTAAAACTTCGTTTCAATGGTGTAACGGGTACTACTTGGCAAGGTGATATGGCCATAGATGCCCTTAATGTTATAACTTCTGTTCCAGCCCCTACTTGTACCGATGGTATCCAAAATGGTGATGAAACCGGTGTAGATTGTGGAGGAAGTAGTTGTGCGCCTTGTCCTAGCGGATGTGCTAATGGAGAAAGTCTACCATACAGTGAAGGATTTGAAACTTCGATTGGGGTTTGGACTCAAGCTTCAGGAGATGACCTTAATTGGACAAGAGATAGTAGTGGGACACCATCTAGTGGAACAGGGCCTTCATCTGGATCTGGATCTTCTTGGTACATTTATGTTGAAGCTTCTGGAAACGGAACAGGCTATCCAAACAAAAGAGCCATAATTAACTCTCCTTGTTTAGACTTATCTGGAATGTCTGATGCTAGCTTTAACTTTAATTATCATATGTATGGTTCGTCTGATATGGGAACTATAGATTTAGAGCTAAGTGCCGATGATGGAGCTACTTGGACAAGCATCTGGAATGCATCAGGAAACCTAGGGAATAGTTGGTTATCTGCCAACGTAGATCTTACAAGTTATGTAGGAGGAGGAGTTCAGCTACGATTCAATAGAGTGACGGGCGGAACATGGAAAGCAGATATAGCCATTGATAATATTTCAGTAACAGGTACAGGTGGTGCCAGAACAGGAAATTCGGTAATTGGTGCTTCTGAATTAGTGGTATATCCAAACCCAGTAAAGGGAAGTGAGCTTTCTATAGAATTGGTAGGAGCTACTGATGCAACTTATCAGATTACCAATACTCTTGGACAAACTATAATGAGTAACAAATTATCGGCATCTTCCATTAATGTTGGAAGTCTAACTGCTGGAATTTATTTTATTATTGTAGAGCATGCAGGTGAAACTTACATAAAGCGTTTCATAAAAGAATAACAAGTTTATTCTTACTATTATAGATAAATTTCCCCGTTCCAATTTTGGAGCGGGGTTTTTTATTAAAATGGAACTTTATACCGAAAGTATTTCGTCTTCTGCCAAAAGCTCTTCGTTTCGAAGTCGCAGTAGAATTTGAGCGACCGTAACCGTATCTTTTTCGCAATATTTAATAATACGATCTATATCTTTTTCTTCATAGTATACATCACGAACTTGGCTTCCGTCTATATCATCTTTTGGAGAGGGTATCCCCAAAACATGGGACATGAGTTTTAACGAAGTGAAGGTCTTATAATCTCCAAACTTCCAAAGCTCTAAAGTGTCTAAATGTGGGACTTCCCATGGCTTTTTTCCGAAAAGGTTAAGTTTGAAAGGAATGTCGACACCCTGTATAATCATTCTTCTGGCAATGTATGGAAAGTCAAATTCTTTCCCATTGTGAGCACACAAGAGGTGCTTAGGTCTATTAAAGTGTGTTTCCAGTAATGTTTTAAAATCCAGTAGGATTTGCTTTTCTTCCCCATGGAAACTTGTTACGCGGAAATTTCGAATATCCCCTTTAAGCTTGAAGTATCCACAACTAATACAAATAATCTTTCCAAATTCTGCCCAGATTCCCGCTCGATCATAAAATTCTTCAGGGCTGAAAGTATCTTTGCGTTGATATTCGGTTTTTTTCTCCCACAGTTCTTGGGTTGTCTCATCTAGGTCCTGATAATTTGGATGTTGGGGAACGGTCTCTATATCTAAAAATAGAACATGTTCCAGATGGATGCGTTGCACCATATGTATTGAAAATTAAATTTGAGGGAGTTATATAAAACTACAAAATATTAATGATCTTCTAACATGATGAAGGCTTCTTCAACATAAGTATAGAAATCACTACTAAAGTCACGATCATCCTTTGCCCCTATAGAATGTCCTAAACGTACAATAATGATATCATCTTCGGGAACAGTAATGACATATTGTCCTAAGATACCTCGCATAACAAAAATGTTTTTACCCAAATGATCACTCAACCAAAAACCGTAACCATATTCTGAAGATTCTTCAAAACGAGGTCTAATGGACTTTGCGACAAAGGTTGAATCTAGAAGCTGTCTTCCATTCCATTTTCCATGGTTTTTGTACAATTTACCAAATCGGGCAAAATCTCGTGCATTACTAGCAATACAACAAAAGGTTTTTGCTAATTGGTTGTCACTGTCGTCTACTTGCCAAAGTGCATCTTTTTCAAACCCCATAGGCTTCCAAAAACTTTCGGAAAGATAATCAGCAATCTTTTTACCTGTGGCTTTTTCCAAAATGATACCTAAAAGCTGCGTATTACCACTAAGATACTTAAATGCTTTTCCTGGTTTTTCAATTACCTTTTGGCCTAAAATGGTACTTCCTAAATCATCATCATAGTAAGCCCTTGCGGTAATACTGAATGGACTGGTATAATGTTCTACCCAATCCAAGCCGGAAGCCATGGAAGATAAGTCTCCTACCGTGGTCTTTTCGCCTTTGTACTGTTCGAGAAAATCTCCAATGGGCTGCTCTAAAGATTTGATGTATCCATCATGTATGGCTTTCCCTAACAAAGCCGAGGTGATACTCTTGGCCATAGAAAAGGAATTGGTTTGAGAATTGGTTCCATAACCATCTGCATAATTTTCATACCAGATACTATCATTTTTAATAATAACATATGCTACAGTCCCTAATTCCTGGTTTATTTCATTTAATCTTGAAGTAGCTTTTGCCACGTTGTAGTCTTTGTGTAATGGCCATGGCTGGAGAGTATTTCCTGTAGCAATAGGCATATTTTCGAAATGGGGATGATCATCTATATAAGCCGTAGTATGCCCAGTCATGTAGACCACACGCACCCCTTTCAAAATATATTCATGATCTGTGGCATATGCCAAAAGCACAAGAGCTATAATGGTAATGAAAAACCACTTGAAAAACCTTTTAATACGTTTCATAGCCAATAGTTAAAATAACTCACCTTGTTTTACAGGACTTTCGTGTTCCAATAACCATTTTTTTCGATGTATTCCCCCTGCATAACCAGTTAGGGAACCATCGGAGCCAATGACTCGATGACATGGAATGATGATAGAAATGGGGTTTTTCCCATTAGCTGAGGCAGCAGCTCGTATTACTTTTGGATCACCTAATTCGTTGGCCATTTTTTGATAACTCTTGGTTTTACCAAATGGGATAACCTGTAAATGTTTCCAAACTTTTTGTTGAAAAATGGTTCCTTTTGGGTTCAATTTTAAATCGAAATCCCTTCGAGTTTTATTGAAATATTCTTTTAATTGAGTAACAGTAGATAAGAGTGTTTCTGGAATTTCTTCAGTGATATCCTCATGATTATCTTCAAAAGTTACCGATTGTAGACCTTCTTCATCTCCTTTTATCAAAAGAGTACCAATAGGGGTATTTAGGTATGCTTCTTCCATATAACTAAGGTACGTGTTTTCACGTATTTTTATAGGTTTTAGGCATTTAATTATTGTAAATGCTTTGTAATCAATAAGTTTATATTTAGATTTACCCCACCCCCAAATTTATACTTATGCGATTTTCATATCTCATACTCTATGCTTTCACTTTTTTTGGCGTGTCATTTATGGACGCACAGGAGGTGGTTTCCAAAGACAGTCTTCAGTCCTTGGTCAAACAGATTCAGGAATACTATTACAGCTATAATTACAAGGAAGCTATAGAGATGAGCGCTATGCTTATTGAAGAAGCTACAAAAGCCAATGACGACTATTATGTTTTTAGAGGCTATGATGAGTTGGGGCAAGTACATTATGTGGTTCGAGATACTGCTAAGGCACGATTCTATTTTGAAAAAGCTGTAAATCAAGCTATTAACACTAAAACAGATAGCCTAATTTCGTGGGCCTACAATAATTTAGGAAATGTCTACTCGGAAGACGATTCCATGTATAGAAAAAGTATTGAGTTTTATGAAAAGGCCATTGCGGTCAATGATAAAGCTGGATTTGACGAGAGTGAAAATTTGGTACAATACATAAATATTGGATGGACTTATTTGGATGTAGAGCAACATGAGAGAGCATATCCCTATCTCCAGAAAGCCCAGCAATTAATTGAGGTTAAAGAACAACACCCATTATTGATTCTTAATCTTGATATTTTGTTTGGTCGTTATCATTATTATGCAGGCAATAATGAGATTTCTATAGAAATTCTTGAAAAGGCAGCGGCTACATCTACAAAAGAAAACTATCTAGAACAAGCATCTCAATCACATGAGTACTTAGCAATGTTGTATGAACGCACTGAGAGGTATGATTTGGTAACTGCAAGCCTTAAAAAACAACGAGAAATAGACAAAGAAAGGCACGAGCTGGGAAAGGAATTAAGTATTTATGAAGCCAGTGCCAAATTTGAGGTAGAACAATATCAGAAGGATTTAGAAGTAGCCAAAAAGGAGCAAGATTTTAAGGATGAACTGGTAGCAAAGTCACGATTAATACTTGCTATTTTTATAGCAGCATCTATTATTTTATTCATTGGTCTTATTTCTTTTTACCGTCTGTTGAAGACCCGAAAAAAATTGATCAAAAAACTTCGGGAGAACAATAGGGAACTTACAGTGGCAAAAAATCAAGCCGAAAAACTTTCCAAGTTAAAGACTCAGTTCTTTTCTACAGTTAGTCATGAATTACGAACTCCTTTATATGGGGTTATTGGTTTGTCTTCCATATTGATGGAAGACAAGAAACTATCGTCACATAAAGATGATTTAACTTCTTTAAAATTCTCTGCCGATTACCTTTTGGCTCTCATAAATGATGTGTTAACGCTTAATAAAATGGACGCTGATGGTATTCGGATTGAAAAGACACCTTTTATGGTTAATTCATTGCTGAAAAATATTGCCAAATCGTTTGCTTTTAGTCTGCAGCAGAACAAAAACAACATCCATTTGCATATTGATGAGAGCTTACCACCACAATTTTTAGGGGACTCTGTTCGCTTATCACAAATTCTCATGAATTTGGTAGGTAATGCAGTAAAATTCAATGAAAATGGAAACATTTGGGTGTCTATTCACCTTTTAGAGATTCTTCCTTCTGGACAGTATAAAACATTGTTCACAGTAAAAGATGATGGTATTGGAATACCAAAGGATAAACAAGAAACCATTTTTGAGGAATTTTCTCAAGTAGAACAAAACAATTACAATTATCAAGGAACTGGTTTGGGGTTGCCTATTGTGAAAAAACTGTTGTCTTTGTTTAATAGCGAGATAAAGCTTATTAGCGATGTTGGTAAAGGGGCAAGTTTCTCTTTTGAGATAGATTTAGAGGAATACATTGTTGAAGAAGAGAATGGATTGAGTAAACTTACTCCAGAGGGATTGATGCAAAAATCTTCAGATCTTGAGAATATTCATGTATTAGTAGTAGATGATAATCGCATAAACCAGAAAATTACTCAGAAGATATTACAGACACGGCATTTCCTTTGTAGTTTGGCAAATGATGGACTGGAAGCTATTGAAATGGCCAAGAATAATGAATACGATCTTATATTAATGGACATTCACATGCCTAATATGGATGGAGTAGAGGCAACAGAAATTATCCGAAAATTTGATCCCGTTACTCCTATTGTAGCTTTAACAGCAGTAGAGATAGCAGAAATACGAAAAAGGGTAATGGAAGCAGGAATGAATGATATTATTCTAAAGCCATATGATGTTTCTCAATTTTTAACCACTATTTTAAGAAACCTAAATACAGTACAAGCTTAGTCTAAAGGTGTTTCTGGCTCATTTGGAGTCGTATCTTTAAGATCTATTCCCATACGCTGGGCTCTTCTTACCCAATTTTTTCGAGCAGCTGCTTGCATGTCTTCAATGGCATCACTTTCGTCCATAATTTCGAGCCCCAAAAGAGTTTCAATAATGTCTTCCATGGTTACGATACCAATGGTATTACCAAATTCATCAACTACCAAAGCAATATGCCCTCTTTTTTTTATGAAGGTTTCAAATAGTTCTGGTATTGGTTTTTGGGCGTTCACCACAAAGATATCCCGACGAAGTTCACTTAGGGATTTACTCTCATGGTCTTCTACCATTTGCTCCAAAATATCATCTTTCATAACAAATCCCGTAATGTTATGTGTTTTGTTACTATAAATGGGGATTCTAGAGAACCGAAGATTTTTGTGCTCCTCATAAAATTCCTTTAGGGATTTGGTTTCATCTTCCAACACTACTACAGGGAAGGGGGTCATTACATCCTTAGCGTGTACCGATTTGAAGACCAATAAGTTTTTGATCACTGCACTTTCACTTTCTTCAAACACACCTTCTTTTTCTGCAGCATCCGTGATTGCCATAAATTCTTCACGACTCATTGTATTAACATGTGCCGATTTTCCGATCAGTTTTGTGGTTAAGGTTAGTAACCAAAGAATTCCCGTATACTTTAAGGGGAAAATTATGGCGTTTAAGGTTAATGCAGTAAAACGCCCTAAACTTTTCCAATAGGTTGCACCAATGGTTTTAGGAATGATCTCTGAAACTACCAAAATGAGGATAGTCATGATAGCAGAAACAACCCCTACTATATTGAACCCAAAAAGTTCTACTTTGTAGGGTAGCTTTTCAGCTTCTACCCCAACTAAAATTGCTCCAACGGTATGTGCAACGGTGTTTACTGTGAGAATGGCAATTAAGGGTTTGTCAATGTCTTTTTTAAGCTTTGAAAGAGTATGGGCATAGCCTTTCCCCTCTGCTGCTTTCATTTTAATAAAAGTAGGTGTAAAACTAAGCAGTGCGGCTTCCAGTATGGAACACAAAAAAGAAAAAAAGATAGAAAGTATCGCGTAAACGATTAATAATGTCATTTCGTATGAAATTTAAGTAAAGATACTACTTTGTATAAACCTTATCACCATCCAGAATAACGTGGAGGTTCAATATCATTTAGATTAAGATAAACAACCAGTTGTCCCCTATGGTGTGTTACGTGGTCTTGTAATAAGTTTAGAATTTGTAGCTTGCTTTTAGGGCCAGAGAAGAATTCTACAGTTTCTTCAAGAGATGTTTCTGGTGTATTTTCAATAATAGTGTAAGTGGCTTCAAAAGCTTCTTTTACCAAAGCAATGGTCTCTTCCTTAGTAGCAGGTAATGGAGCCTTCTTTCTTTCAAACTCTGTGTCTGTGAAATACGTGGTGCTAAGCCAGTCCATATTTCCCTTTATATGCATCAATTGTTCTTTAAAACTCATTTGCCGTTCCGTAGGTTTGAAATCATATGAATCTTCGGCCATGCTTTCAGCCATGGAAATCAGATAATTTTTGGAGTTTTCCCATTTTTCCAAAAAGGCTTCTTTGGGAGTTGATTTTTGAGTAAATGCAAGGTTTGAGATCATAAGAAAGCAAACAAGGATGAGTCTTTTCATGGTATAAATATATCGGTATTGCAAAAATAGCTGATAAACAATATGGTTATTTAACTAATAGGTTATAAATTTACTGTAAGAATTTGATTTCCTGTATAGGAAATGAAATAACCTCCCCAGTTTAATTTTGTGCTCCCCAGCGAAGTGTTAATCAAACAATTTTTAAACATGGAAAACTATCAAACCCCCGAGGATTCAAATCCTTTAATCATTACCATTGTCCCATCCAGTGATGCACAATTGGACGGCCCAAACGAAGTTAGGGTAACTGTGTATCATGAAGACACACCCAAACAATGGCGAAAAATAGCCGTTACAAAGTTGACCAATGGGGACTATGAAGCGCAGGTTGATAAGTCGATGCTTACGGATCGGCCTATTGTGAAGGTTAAAACCAATCTCATTGTGGATTCCAGCCAAATGCCCAGTAAAGATATGGTGGTGCAGAATTCTGAAGTAGATTACACCTTTGATGGAGGAGGTAATCCAACAAATTTCCAATCTCGCTTTGGTGTGGATAGTTCAGAATATGACGACGGCAGTTCCACAGATGAAACCTTCAGTATTACTAAGAAGGTAGCAATAACACTAACCTAACACTTGTATCATGAAAAAATCACTATACCTCCTTATCTTTTTTGGAGTAGGCTCTTTATGGGCTCAGGAAAATGCATCCATAAACGATTTCAATTTTGAAAGTGTGAGTAATCCTGCATTTACTTTACTGGATGAAAGCCCATCACAAATTTACACACCAGATAATATCAAGAGTTTAGCACTCTATTTATCTAATGGTTTTGAAAACACCAACATTGCAGTAGAATTAAACCCATATTGGTATATAGACTTTGAAGGAAAACGGTCCTATCGAAATTATAGAGGGATTAAAAAGGGAAAGGACGGAGAAGATAGAATAGATCCTTTTATTGGGCTGAAAACCAGTTGGTCTGTCTCTGTTGGATACCTAAATAAAACCTTTGCTAGCATTGATACTGCGAGGAATGTATTGGGAATTGGCGCAAGAACTACTATTGTGCAGTTGTATAGCAAAGACCGTGTTAAGAAGGTGAATAATGCCATACAAAAGATTGAAGTTGGAGTAACCGACAAACTAAATGCAGCTTTTGAGTTTTATTATACAGAAGAAAACAATAAGATTGGTTCTGGAACTTGTGAAGAAATCAATACAAATCAGGAGTTGAAGAATAAATTTCTTCAAAGTGCTTCAGATTTTCTAGAGCGGGATGACACGAAAGATATTCTAACTTCAATGGGACTGCAATCTATAACTAATGAACAAGTAGTGACGCGATACTTTAAGGAACGTTGTACATTGGTTGAGAGTTTTGTAAACAACCCAAAAAACATTAAACCCAACTTTAGATTGGATGGGGCCATTGGGTATAGTATCCTTTTTAAAGAAAATGATATTAATTCATCTACGGCCAATAGATTTGGGAGTTGGCTTACGGCAGATGTGGCTTTGGGACTATCCAAGGAACGATACCTTCATCTTTTGGCGATTGGGAAATTCATAGACGATGGATTTCAATTAGATGCTAATGGAATGTATACGAGCAATACTTTTTGGGATTATGGAGCCAAAGTGGAGTTAGAAGTTAACAAATTCAAGTTTTCCTACGAATATTTAAAACGTTCTGGCGATGAAGATCAGTTTCGATCAGTTGGGAATATAACGTATCAGCTTAACAGTAATTTTTCCCTAGTGGGAGGTTTCGGAAAAGACTTTCCTGTAGATGATAACCTAGTATCCATTTTAGGAATTAACTGGGGATTAAACTCCGGGGAAAAATCCTTTAATCAGCAATAAGCTTTACAACATCCTTTGCAAAGTAACTGGCGATGATGTGAGCTCCGGCTCGTTTTATCGCCGTTATTTGCTCCATCATGACGGCATCATGATCTAGCCAGCCTTTTTCGGCTGCGGCTTTTATCATGGCATATTCACCACTTACTTGATACACAGCAACTGGGACTTCGACTTCGTTTCGTATTTCACGAACAATGTCTAAATAGGCTATTCCAGGTTTTACCATGACAATATCTGCCCCTTCATCAATATCCATTTCAGTTTCACGAAGGGCTTCATCTCGATTGGCAGGATCCATTTGGTATGTTTTTTTGTCTTTAGGAACATTTGCCATGTCTACGGGAGCACTATCCAAAGCATCTCGAAAAGGGCCATAGAATGCTGAAGCATATTTGGCGCTATAGCTCATAATACCCGTATCTGTATATCCTTCATCCTCCAGAGCTTCTCGAATTGTTAGTATTCTACCATCCATCATATCACTGGGCGCAACAAAATCGGTCCCAGCCTGAACATGAGAAAGGGACATCTCGGCCAATACTTCTGTAGTATCGTCATTTAAAATTTTTCCGTTCTCAACAATGCCATCGTGTCCATAACTGGAATAAGGGTCTAGCGCAACATCGGTCATGACCAACATTTGCGGGCAGGCATTTTTAATAGTCTTTATGGCACGTTGCATTAAGCCATTAGGGTTTAGTGCTTCGGTTCCTTTATTGTCTTTTAAATTGTCTGGAACTTTTACAAAAAGCAGTACACTTTTAAGTCCTAAAGACCATAACTCCTTTACTTCCTTTTCTAAGAGATCCAAACTGTACCGATAATAGTTGGGCATGGAAGCAATTTCTTCTTTAATGCCTTTCCCTTCAACCACAAAAAGCGGAACTAAAAAATCATTTGGTGATATAATGGTTTCTCTAACCAAGCTTCGGATGGTTTCGGAAGTTCGTAAACGGCGATTTCTACGTAATGGATACATGAGTTGTTTTTATAAATTAACCCAATTCTTCGGGCTTTTTAATACTTCAATCAATTTTTCTTCTTCAGTCCCAGGTTCAGGATGGTGGTCGTATCTCCATTGTACATGAGGAGGAAGGCTCATTAAAATACTTTCTATGCGGCCATTGGTTTTTAGGCCAAATAATGTGCCTTTATCGTGTACTAAATTGAATTCTACATACCTCCCTCTACGAATCTCTTGCCAATCTCTATGTTCTTGGTTGTACGGACTGTCTTTTCTCTTTTCAACAATGGGAATATAAGCTTGTAAAAAACTATTTGCGACTTCGGTCACAAAATTATACCAATCTTGCATATTCATGGTTTCGGTTTTTTTTAAGTAGTCAAAAAACAATCCGCCAATTCCTCTGGCTTCTCCACGATGGCTATTGTAAAAATATTCATCGCAGCGAGCTTTGTATTTAGAATAAAATTCTGGGTTATGTGTGTCACATGCTCTTTTGCAAATGGTGTGAAAATGGACAGCGTCTTCTTCGAAAAGGTAATACGGAGTTAAATCTTGGCCGCCTCCAAACCATTGATCCACAATGGCACCTTCTTGATCATACATCTCGAAGTAACGCCAATTGGCATGTACTGTGGGAACAAAAGGATTTTTGGGATGAAGGACCAAACTCAGGCCACAGGCAAAAAAGTTGGCATCTTTTACTCCAAAATACTGTTGCATGCTTTCGGGAAGTTTACCATGAACTTCACTAATATTTACACCCCCTTTTTCAAAAACAGCCCCATTTTCTATGACACGCGTACGACCTCCACCACCTTCTGGACGCACCCAAGGATCTTCTTTAAAAGTAGCTTTACCGTCTATAGCCTCTAGCGATGCAGTAATGCTATTTTGAAGGGTTTTTATGTAGGAAACAAACTGTCTTTTCATGGACGTTCTTCTGAATGAATTAATCTCAAAGTTTCTGTGGTCGCAGCGGTAACGGATAAAGGTAATACCAAAATGATCCCGATAATTGGGATGAATAACATGGACATAAAAACAATTCCATTTCCAGTGGCAATGCCACTGTGTTTTCTAACAAATTGAAGACTCTTCGAATACCCATAGTGGCGTTCCAGGGTATAATCCATATTTCCGAAACCTGCATAATAAGATTGCACTAAAAATAGCAACGGCGTGGTTATTATGTTTAATAAAGGAACAAAGCTTAACAATAAAATAGGGATAGAGAGAAACAATTCCATAAGCAAATTCCTGCCATTGATTCGGATTCCACGCCAGAGTTGTGACATAAAAGACGTCTTTCGATGTGGGTGATCTGTTCCTATAAGATGGGCTTCGATTTTTTCTGAAACAGGACTCATAAAAGGGGCGCTTAGTGCCATTACAATGTGTTTGTATAAAATAAACCCAATAACGACTATAAGTGCTACACCAATTACTTCTCCAATGACATGGAAAGTTTCTGAACCCCAATCCCATACCCAGATTTTATCGATAAGATTGGCAATATTGTCTTTCCATCCCCAAGCTGCAAACCCAATAAGAGATGCTGTAACCATGCTAATAAGAATAGGAATGCCGAAGTATTTCCACAGTCCTAAATCGCTCATTAGCTTAAAGGTCCCAGCATATGCTTTTATACTTTTGAAGATGTTCTTAATCATACTATTCTGAAATGTATATTAATTCGTCTTGGAATTTTTTAATTTCTTCAATTTCAGCCACTTTTTGGGCAATATTTGCTCTTTTCTGAACCAAATTAACTATTTCTGTGTCATTTTTATCCAAAAAATCTAAAAACAGCTTTCTTCCAATAGTATTGTTGTGAATATCCATGGCCTGATCCAAAATGTCATTTTTAGTCGCTTTTTCATATAAATTGGTGACTTTTTGGGTAAAAACGATACTTTTTTCAGCATTTTTGGTCAATTTCATTGTTTTTTGGCAAATAAGAATATTCCAGTAAGCATGCCGAAATGCATTGGCCTTATTGCTCTTATGATGACTCTTGCCATATAAATCATTGCAAATGGCAAATGTTTTTTTGGTTGCAATCCAAGTGGGCCAAATGAGTAATGGGTGTGTAAGGAAGAGCCACCCAAAACGAATTATCCCTTTAAGACTCAGTCGTTGTATGCGAGCCCAAAGGTTCACGCCTCTTCGCTATATTCTTTCACAGCCTCTACAAAAGCTCCAGCATTTTCCAGAGGGATATTAGGAAGGATACCATGACCTAAATTTACAATGTATCGATCTTTGCCAAATTCCCGAATCATCTGGGTCACCATTTTCTTAATGTCTTTGGGTGGGCTTAACAATCTAGAGGGGTCAAAATTTCCTTGAAGGGTAATCTGACCTCCAGTAAGGTAACGTGCATTTTTAGGAGAACAGGTCCAGTCCACACCTAAAGCTGAAGCTCCACTTTGGGACATTTCTTGCAAGGCAAACCAACAACCCTTTCCAAAAGCAATGACATGGGTTTCATCTTTTAACGCATTGATGATTTGTTGAATGTATTGCCAAGAGAATTCTTGATAATCAATGGGGGAAAGCATCCCGCCCCAGCTGTCAAATACCTGAACTGCATTTACGCCATGTTTTACTTTTTCCTTGAGATATGCAATCGTGGTATCTGTTATTTTTTGAAGCAACTCATGAGCTGCCACAGGTTGTGTAAAACAAAATTCTTTGGCTTTTGCAAAATTTTTGGATCCCTGACCTTCAACACAATAGCAAAGAATAGTCCATGGACTTCCCGCAAAACCAATTAATGGGATATCGTTATTTAGCTTTTCTTTGGTCATATCAATAGCATCCATGACATAGCCTAAAGTGTCATTAATATCTGGTACGATTACCCGATCTAAATCTGAAGGTTTTTGAATAGGATTTGGTAACCAAGGACCAAAATTGGGTTTCATTTCTACGTCAATGTTCATGGCTTGTGGAATCACCAGGATATCACTAAATAAAATAGCGGCATCCATTCCGTATCGTCTAATAGGCTGAACAGTGATTTCACTAGCGAGTTCTGGAGTTTGGCAGCGAGTAAAAAAATCATATTTGGCCTTAATCTCCATAAATTCAGGCAGGTATCTTCCAGCTTGACGCATCATCCATACCGGAGGGCGGTCAACGGTTTCACCTCGAAGGGCTTTTAGAAATAGATCGTTTTTAATTAGTGTCATTGTTTAATGTTTTTACCGCTTTGGCAATTACGCTTTCTATACGAGTCGAATTAGCAATAATTATGTTACGGGTATATTTTTTAGCTTCTGTTGCCGTAGTTTCACCTATACAAAAAGCGACAGCGTTTCCTAGATTATTTTCTGAAACGAAACTTTGAACTCCACTTGGGCTAAAAAACAGGATTCCGTCCCAATTTTGTTGAAATTTGCGTGGTTTTAGTTCCGTTTCGTATGTTTTTACCTCAAAAAAGTCAATTCTTTCCTCTTTTAGGTATTCTGGAAGTTCATCTCTTCTTAGAGTTCCACAGAAATATAAAAAAGTATCATTTTTGTGGTTTTTTATAATAAAATCACCCAATTCAATAGCATTTTGAGCTATTTTCACTACATTTTCACCATTTTCTTCTAAAATTGATTTTGTTTTAGGCCCTACGCAAAACCAATTTAGAACGTTTGTTTCAGAATCTAAAACGGGTGCTAATCCATTCTGGCTGGTTACTATCGCATTTTCAATTTCTAAAGGGGCTTCAATTTCTAAAGGAATAATAGAAATAGCATCATATTCCACAAAACCAATACCTGAATTAAGCAACAATTCCTTTTGAGACAGGGATAATTTTTTTGTCGAGAGCACAGTTTTCATCGTTCAAAAGGTCTTATGATTTTTTGATCTGTTGCTTTATTTGCTTCATTAAAATTTCTCCACCGTTACTTAATAGCTCCTGTGCACAGGTGTTCCCCAATTCTTTGTAATCCTGTTTAGGGGTGGTTCTTTCTATTTCCAATTTTTGAGTCCCATCCAATGACAAGAGGCAGCCTTTAAAATTGAGGTTATTTCCATCAATAGTCGCAATAGCTCCAATAGGTGCGGTACAGCCACCTTCGAGTATACGTAAGAATTCACGTTCTACATGCGTGCAAATTTCAGATTCTTTGTGATTCAGTTTGGAAGTAGCTTGTAAGGAATACGCATCTTTTTTCAAGGCAACAACAACCATAGCTCCTTGAGCTGGTGCGGGGATCATCCAATTCAAATCAATATGATTTTCTGGTAAAACTTGAATCCGTTCTAGGCCGGCCTTGGCAAAAATGGCACCTTGCCAATCGCTATCCTCGAGCTTTTGCAATCTCGTGTTTACATTGCCACGTAAACCCACCACTTGGTGTTGTGGATAGCGCGACAACCATTGTGCTTTTCTGCGTAAACTTCCTGTAGCAATTGTACACCTATCATCAAAATTTACAGAAGTTTTGGTAACCAGTATATCCTGTACATTGGCTCGTTCCAAAACTGCAGTTTGTATAATTCCTTTTGGCAGTACGGTTGGCACGTCTTTCATGCTATGCACAGCAATATCTACGGTACCGTTAAGCATAGCTACATCTAGTGTTTTGGTAAAGATTCCTGTAATTCCGAGTTCGTATAGGGGTTGGTCCAAAACCAAATCTCCGGTAGATTTTACAGCAACTAATTCGGTTTGGTACCCCAAGCCCTCAAGTTGTGATTGCACGGTTTTTGCCTGCCACAACGCCAATTCGCTATCACGGGTTCCTATACGAATGGTTTTGCTCACGATTCTTTGTTTTCTAATTGAAATACTTTGCGAATGAGATGGATGCTTTCTGAGGTTTCTATGGAAGTGTCTTTTAAATGATTGGCAAAGTGCTTAGTAATTTGTTGAATGATCCTATCGCTAATGATTTCTGCTTGCTCAGTATCAAAATCAGGGAGTTTTCTTCGTTGATTATCTATTTCACCTGCTTTTATTTGAGAGAGTTTTGCTTTTAATGCCTGAATAGTGGGAGCAAAACTTCGGTGTTCTGCCCAGGTATTAAATTCTAATTCTATTTCCTTGATAATGGATTCAGCCAATGGAATTTGAGATTGGCGGTGTGTAAGTGTACGATCGGTCACTTGAGAGAGTTCGTCTAAATGGACAAGAGTTACAAAATCGTTTTTAAGTACATTAGAATCCACATTTTTGGGAATGGAAAGATCCAGAATGAGTAATGGTTTTTTAAGATGCAACAAGGATTCATTAATGGTTGGGGTATTAGCACCAGTGGCAACGATAAGGATATCGCTTTGAGCAATCTCACTCTGTATGTTCGCATAATCCTTCACCAAGAGATTGAATTTCCCTGCAATTTTTTCAGCTTTTACCTTTGTTCTGTTAATTAAGGTAATGTGGTCATTCTTGGTATGTTTTATGAGGTTTTCACAAGTATTACGTCCAATTTTACCAATACCAAATAGCAATATGTTTTTTTCGGAAACATAAGGAACACGAGCCATGATGTATTGAACTGCCGCAAAACTCACTGATGTAGCGCCGGTAGAAATCTCGGTTTCATTTTTAATTCTTTTACTAGCCTGAATCACAGCGTTACCCAAACGTTCCATAAAGGCATTGAGTAATTGATTCTTTTTAGAGTTTTTAAAACTCTTCCGAAATTGACTAATAATCTCGAAGTCTCCTAAGATTTGACTGTCTAGTCCAGTACCTACTTTGAAAAGGTGCTGAATGGCTTGTTTCCCTTTATGTACATAAGCCACTTTCTCAAATTCTTCTACGGTACCTTGTGTATGTTCGCAAAGCAGCTTAATTAGTTGAAATGGGTGTTGGGCAAAACCGTATAATTCGGTACGATTACAGGTAGAAATAATACTAAGGGAGGCAATGCCTTCCTCTTTAGCTTGTTGGAGGATATTCTTCTGGGCTATTTCGGATACACTAAAGTGACCCCGAATTTCAGCATCAGCCTTTTTATAATTAAGGCCAATGGCATAGAAATGCCCTTCTGAAGAAAATGAAGGATGTTTTTTACCGTTAATTTTCATAGCGATGGTGCAAAAATAGAAGAAGCAATAACTAAAAAATAACGCTAGCGGTATCTTTAATGTCGGAAACTGTTAATTTTACCTTTATTAAAACAAAAAATGATATAAATCATTAAATTTAAAGGGATCAGAAGGGGTTTTCACTTCAACAATTTAGAACGATTCTAAATAAAAGCAAAAACAAATGGAACTAGAAGGTCAAAAAAATATCGCTCAAGGCATTTATGAAGAAACGGTGGTTGAAGAAGGGTTTTTTATTTTAAAATGTAGTAATGAAAGAGATGTAAATCAGCTATTTAGGAGAGAAGTTAGTTCTAATTTCATTCAATTTCACTTTTGCGTAAAGGGAAGTGCATCGTTTAGCTTTAACAACGGAAATTACAGATTACCCATTCAGGAAAATAATTCACTTTTATTGTACAACCCTCAACGAGATTTACCCATAGAAGTTTCTGTAAGTGCCAATTCTTGGGTGCTTTCGGTATTATTGCCAATTAAGAAGTTTCATACCTTATTTTCTTCGGATGCTCATTATATTACCTTTCTAAGTGAAGAGAATAGAGACCGAAAGTACTATAAGGATGGACACATTTCACCTTCCATGTCCATTGTATTAAACCAATTGGTAAATTACAATCTTCATCCTTCTATAAAATCACTTTATTTTAAAGGAAAGGCTTATGAACTTTTGAGTTTGTATTTTAATAGAGAAGGAGATATAGATGTAGAGCAATGTCCCTTTTTGGTAGATGAACAGAATGTTGTTAAAATAAAAAAGGCCAAGCAAATTGTTATTTCCAGAATGTCGGAACCTCCTACATTACAGGAAATTGCAGATGAGATTCAGTTACCCATCAATAAGCTGAAAGAAGGATTCAAGCAAATTTATGGAGATTCGGTATTTAGCTTTTTATTCGATTATAAGATGGAAGTGGCTCGTCAATTATTGGCTTCAGGATCCCTGAATGTAAATGAAGTTGGTCATAAAGTTGGGTACAGTACTGCCAGTCATTTTATTGCAGCTTTCAAGAAAAAATTTGGAATCACACCCAAGAAGTTTGTCATGGGACTGGGAAGTTAACCCTTAAGATATGTAGGGAGTCGTTCTTTAATGAAATAATTCCATCCGCCTTGACAACTTTCTCTGCTAAACTCTGGAATATCCTGAGGAAAAGAATCCATTCCTAGTGCGGTAACCGTAAGAACACAACCATTTTGTATTTCGTGCAGTTCAAAAATGACTGTACCAATACCAGGATATTCTTCATAACTCCAATGATAAGTGATTTTTTCTTGCGGAATGACTTCTGTAAGTTCCCAAAGATGTGTAAAAGTTCGTTCTCCTGTAGAAACAGAAAATTGTGTTTTAAAACCTGTTTTAGGATTGAAATCGGGAATATTGTCAAAGAACCACTTTTTCATTTGTTCCACTTCCGTAATGGCTTTCCAAATCACTTTTTTTGAAACGTTAAATGTCTGATTTACAGTAATAGGCTTCATAATTTATATAATAATGTTTTTAAAGGTACAGGTTCCCTTTCAACTTTACCATCTTTTTAAGAACCGTATATGGCTATAGGAGTTATTTTTGTTTTTCTTGAAAAGACCAATTATGAAAAAAGGAGTGCTTCTTGTTAATCTTGGTTCGCCAGATAGTACAGACCCCCAAAGATGTAAAACGATACCTAGATGAGTTCTTAATGGACCCTCGGGTTATCGATGTACCTAAGTGGGCACGTATTCTATTGGTTCGAGGGATTATACTAAATACAAGACCGAAAAAATCTGCCGAGGCCTATTCCAAAATTTGGTGGGAAGAAGGTTCTCCTTTAATCGTTATTTCTGAACGTCTTCAGAAAAAGATTCAAGAACGGGTAAATATTCCCGTAGGATTGGCAATGCGTTATGGAAGCATGACTTTACAGAAAGGATTGCAAGCTTTGGTAGATCAAGGTGTGGAAGAGGTATTAACAATTCCATTATACCCACAATTTGCTATGGCGACTACCGAAACTATAGATGTGAAGGTTGAAGAATTGCGTAAAGCTTTTTTTCCAAATCTTAAGATAAAATCTCTTCCTGCTTTCTATCATCGTGATGATTATATACAGGTGCTTTCTAAAAGTATTCAGGAAAAATTGGAAGGATTGGATTACGAGCATCTGTTGTTTTCCTATCATGGAGTACCGGAAAGACATATCAAGAAAAGTGATATTACAAATTCACATTGTAAAATAGATAAATCTTGTTGTGTTACCGAAAGCAAAGCACATCAGTTTTGTTATCGCCATCAATGTTTGGATACCACAAGAAAGGTGGCGGATAGACTTCAGCTAAAGGAAGGAACGTATTCAACTTCTTTTCAAAGTCGATTGGGCTTCGATCCTTGGTTGCAACCCTATACGGATCGTACTATTGAACGTTTTGGAAAAGAAGGAATAAAGAAATTAGTTATAGTAACTCCTGCATTTGTTAGTGACTGTTTGGAAACCCTTGAAGAGATTGCTATGGAAGGGGAAGAAATTTTCCATGAAGTAGGAGGAAAAGAGTTTACTACAATTCCTTGTCTTAATGATCGAGATGATTTTGCCCAAATACTTGCTAATTGGATTGAGGAATGGCGCATGGTCACAATTGAAACAGCCATAGCATAAATGGCTGGAAAATCTACAAGATTAGGTACAGAACCAATTAGCAAACTATTGGTACAACAAGCAGTTCCTGCTTCTATAGGAATTTTGGTCATGTCCCTGAATATGATTGTGGATACTATTTTTGTAGGAAGATGGATAGGTTCTTTGGCCATTTCTGCAATTACCGTAGTTGTGCAACCTACTTTTTTTATCGCAGCCATAGGGCTTGCTTTGGGAATTGGAGGGAGTTCTGTCTTATCAAGGGCCTTAGGTGCGGGAAATCATGCGAAAGCATTGAAGGTATTCGGAAATCAAATTACATTGACATTTTTTATCTCCGGAACTCTTGCTGTAATTGGGCTGATTTTTCAGAATGGATTGATCGAGTTCTTTGGGGCAGACGATTCCTTTAAAGATATTGCACTCACATATTATCGTATTGTACTTTATGGTATTGTAATGTTGTCCATGTGTATGATGGGAAACAATGTAATACGTGCGGAGGGGAAACCTAAATTTGCCATGTACGCCATGTTGCTTCCCGCTATTGGGAACATCATTATGGATTACATTCTTATCAAGATTTTTGATATGGGTATGGAAGGAGCAGCCTGGGCTACGTTTATTAGCTATGCTATTTGCCTTGCATTTATCCTTTGGTTCTTCATTTTTAAAAGTGAATTACGATTGCGTTGGACGTCACTCGTTCTACAAAACAAGTTGGTAAAGGAAATCGCCGGATTAAGCTTTGTAACATTCTCTAGGCAAGCAGTTATTGCTGTGCTAGGGGTATTATTGATCAATGTTCTTATAAAATATGGAGACGCATTAGATGTTGCTTCTTATGGCATCATAAGCCGGATGCTAATGTTTGCATTATTCCCTATTATTGGAGTTAATCAGGGATTCTTGCCTATTGCAGGGTATAATTACGGAGCGAAAAAATTTTCTAGGGTTCGGGAATCCATCAATACCTCCGTTAAATACTCCTTGGTACTTGCGATCATTGTTTTTACCATTATTATGATTTTCCCTTCGGAAATTGTTTCTGTCTTTTTGAGTAATTCCAAAAATCTTGATGCTCAAACCCTTGCTAATAACGAAGAGATTTTAAAGAGAACCCCTTCGGCCTTACGTTGGGTTTTTGCTCTTACTCCTGTTATTATTATTCAATTGATAGGAACATCTTATTTTCAGGCGATAGGAAAAGCAGTTCCTGCATTATTGCTTAGTCTTACCAAACAGGGGTTTTTCTTAATTCCTTTGTTGTTAATTCTTCCTCCTTTTTTGGGAGTTTTTGGTGTGTGGGTTTCGTTCCCAATTGCCGATTTTTTAGCAACGTCTGTTACCGGTTATTATCTTAATAAAGCAGTAAAAAAGGATTTAATTCAGCATTAAGGGTACTTGTATAGTTATAGATCCCTTCTAATGCTAAATAAAAAAGGGGCTCAAAAAAGAGCCCCTTTTTATAAGATTTTTACCAGATCCTTACTCGGTCTTCAGGCGCTAACCACATACCATCTCCTTCCTTAATGTCAAACGCTTTGTAGAAAGCATCAACATTTAGCAAAGGTTGAATAGCGCGGTTTTCTCCAGGAGAATGGGTGTCTGTCTGTACTTGGGTACGCAATGCTTCATCACGTATTAAAGTTCTCCATACAGTAGCCCAACTCATAAAGAAGCGTTGCTCCGGAGTAAATCCATCGATATTTTCTGGACGACCATTTTCGGCCATAAATTTCTGAAGCCCATCATAGGCTCCTAATACACCACCAAGATCTCCAATGTTTTCTCCCAATGTATATTCTCCATTAATGAATACACTATCCATTACTTCAATAGCACTGTACTGATCGGCAAGTTTCTTCCCACGGGCTTGGAATTCGGTAAGGTCGTTTTCAGTCCACCAGTTTACTAAATTTCCGTCAGAATCAAATCGAGAACCACTATCATCAAAAGCATGTGATATTTCATGACCAATTACGGCACCAATTCCACCGTAGTTAACAGCTTCATCTGCTAAATAATCGTAGAAAGGTGGTTGCAGAATAGCAGCAGGAAATACAATTTCGTTGTTAAATGGATTGAAATAAGCATTTACGGTTTGTGGAGACATGCCCCATTCAGTTCTGTCAACTGGCTCGTTAATTCTAGAAAGATTGTCTTCAAAACTCCAACGATCTACCGCAATCATATTATCGTAGTAGCTATTACCAGCCGAAACTCCCATATCTGAATAGTCTTTCCACTTATCAGGATATCCAATTTTTACAGTGAATTTATCCAACTTCTCATGAGCTTTGGTTTTTGTGCTATCGCTCATCCAATCCAGCTGTGAGATCCGATCTTTAAACGCAACAATTACGTTGGCAATCATTTTTTCGGCTTTAGCTTTAGCTTCTGGCGGAAACATTTCGTCTACGTATAACTTTCCAAGGGCTTCTCCTACACTTCCATTCACGGTAGCCAAAGCACGCTCATCTGCTGGCTTTTGTTTTTCGGCCCCTCTTAGGTATTTACTATAGAATTCCCAGTTGGCTTTTTCAATATCAGTAGTTAAATATCCTGCAGCACCATTAAGAGTAGACCAACGCATTACTGTTTTCCATGTTTCAATATCGTTTTCTTCAAAAACCCCTTGAATAAATTCCATGTACTTAGGCTGCATTACCAAAACGGTATCTACCTTTTTGGTTACTCCCATGTTTTTAAATGTCTGGTCCCAAGAAATAGCAGAAACCATTTCTTGTACTTGTTCCATAGAGCGTGGATTGTTAAAGTTTCTAAAATCACGACTAGCAACTTTGTCCAATCTAGGTTCAGCCAATTTGGTTTCAAAATCCAAGATAACTTCAGCTTGTTTTCGGGCATCTTCTTCATTGTCTCCTAAGAACTGAAGCATACGGCTTATATGATCTACGTATTTGGCTCTTGTTTCAACAGATTTTGTATCGGTTTTCAGATAGTATTCTCTCTGAAGACCCAAACCTCCTGGTGTAATGTAACAGGCATTCATACTACTGTTGGATGGGTTGGAGAAAGCAGCAAGACCTATAAAAGGTTGTCCAATTTCAACAGCATTTTCAGTAATGATTTTTTGGAAATCGTCTCTATTTTGAATAGAAGCGATTTTGTCCATAATAGGTTGTAAAGGAGCTACACCAGCTGCATTTCGGGCATTGGTGTCCAATTTTGTTTCGAAAATTGCTAAGGCTTTTGCCTGATCGGTTTCAGGAGCATATTTGCCACTTTCTTTGGCTTTTGCCAAGATTTTCAATACATCTTTATCTGTAGACTTACGTAGCACGCCAAAACCTCCCCAACGAGTTTGATCATCAGGAATTTCTGTTTCTTTAAGCCAAGTTCCATTTACATAGTTATAAAAGTCGCTCTTAGGACTCACTGTAGTGTCCATATTGGCAAGTATAATGCCTCTTGGTTCTTCTTTCTCTTCTTTTGGGGTACCATCTCCACATGCACCGGCCAGAATAAGCCCTGTAGATACGAGAAGGTATTTAAAAACTGTTGTTCTCATTTTTTTGGTTTAAGTTAAAGATTGCTTACCGTCTTCTTTTATTGACGTATAAGTAGGGAATTTTTATTTTCGTTACATCACGATGGTTTCTGATCCTGACGCTCCAGTTTTTGAATGGAATCCAGATATCTTTTTTGTTTTTCGAGTTCTTTTTTTTCGTTTTCTATTTGTTGTAGGTCGAATCCGTCTTTCTGTAATTTCTCCTGAATTTGAACAAAAAAATTATTCACAGCAAGATTGGTTTCTTCAATATAATCTTCAATCTTTTCGGAATCCATTTTTCCTTTTTTACTTTCTAATCGCAATAATTCCGCCCGAGTTTTAATGATGCCCAAACGGGATTTAATGGCAAGTGTATTTAACGTATCAGGAACTTTACTCATAAGTGAGTCTGTATGTGCTATAAGACTATTGGTTTTATCCTGAAGTTGTTCCAAATTAAGATGATATAACGTAGTTGCTGCCTCATCAAAATCCTGATAAAATGCCCAATTTTCAAGTACTTCTTCCATAGGAGAAGTAGGTTTAGAAAAAGAATATTGGGTCAACCCATATTGAAGGGTGTCCTTATGTTGGGGAACATTATCCTGAGTTTCCTGAGAAGTTTCCCCACAGGAAAAAAGCACTATAAATGTAAATACTAAAAGATGTCTCATACCTTAGAAAGCCTCACAAATATAAAGGTTCTGGGTTCAATACAAAGTTAATTTTCCGCTAAGAGACAAAGAGTTGACATGAAACACGCTAGGTGTGATAAAAAAATGAGAAATTACATACGAATATCCTATATTTATCCCCCCTAAATCATAGCCCTAACAAAATAAATATGAAAAAAAGAATTCTTATAATTGGTGCTTGCGGGCAGATAGGCACTGAACTTACCGAAACTCTTCGAAACCGTTTTGGAGCAGATCGAATTGTTGCAAGCGATATTAGGGAAGGATCCAAAGATTTCATGCAAAAAGGGCATTTTGAACTCTTGGATGCTACTGATTTTGATGCATTAGAAGATATTGTGTTTAGACATAAAATTGATACTGTTTATTTAATGGCTGCCATGCTAAGTGCTATTGCAGAGCGGTTTCCATCAAAGGCATGGCATCTAAATATGACTTCATTATTTAATGTCCTCGATCTTGCCAAGGAGAAAAAGATTAAAAAAGTATTCTGGCCTTCTAGTATTGCTGTTTTTGGAACAACAACCCCAAGAGAAAATACGCCACAAACAACCATTATGGAACCTTCTACGGTATATGGTATTTCAAAACAAACGGGAGAACGATGGTGTGAATACTATCACAATAAATATGGGGTAGATGTACGAAGCATACGTTATCCGGGTCTTATAAGTTATACCACAGAACCAGGAGGAGGAACGACAGATTATGCTGTGGATATTTACCATAGAGCACTTAAAAATGGAAATTATCGTTGTTTTTTGAAAGCTGGAACCATACTTCCCATGATGTATATGGCAGATGCTATTAGAGCGACTATAGGGATTATGGATGCAAAAGAAGGTGACATAAAAATTAGGTCCTCTTACAATCTGGCTGGAATTAGTTTTGATCCAGAAGAAATTGCGGCAAGTATTAGGAAACATATTCCCGAATTTGAAATTACTTACGAACCTGATTTTAGACAAGCCATTGCAGATTCTTGGCCTCAGAGTATTGATGACAGTAATGCCCGAAAGGATTGGGGTTGGGCTCATGAGTACGATCTAGCAGAAATGACCAAGATTATGTTAGAAAATTTGGCTTAACGCTGTATGGTTCCTTCCATTAATTTTATGGGTATCCCAATCTTGAGCAATACGCTATTTTCCATTATGTTTTTTCAGTAGAACAGTGAAACGAGCATAGGAAACTTCTATTCTATTCCTTGAGATACAAGGTCAAAAAGTGAAAACTAATTTACTATTACCTTCTTGGCCACAACACCCCGTTCTGTAGTAATTTTTATAAAGTACACCCCAGTTTTTATTGCCTGTTTTGCGTTAAGATTTAACTTAACCACATTGCTAAGCAAGGTGTCATCTGTTATAGAGGTCATTCGTCTTCCGGTAAGCGTATATAGTTCTATGGTTACAGCTGTTCCTTCTAACCCATCCAAAGCAATATTCATGACTCCATTATTGGGGTTGGGAAAAACTTCTATGGACCTAGAGAGTTCAGATTCTTCAATAGATAGTACAGGATCTTGCATAAACACTTTATAGCCGTCACATGTACCCAAGATCATGTCCATGAAGCCATCGTTGTTGAGGTCTATATAATCATGATCATAAGTAGGTAGATTCCAAGGATTAATAGTGGCGCCATAAGGATGGATGAGGTTACCGCTGTGTAGCCCTTCATTTTCAAAAATGATATAGCGGCGGTCTTCTCCTGTTTCGCAAGGGGGTTCATCGGTATCCACACTGGACATTCCTACATCCAAGTCACCGTCACTATCCAGATCTACCATTTTTACATTTCCACCCCAATTATCAGTTCGGTTCGTTGGGAGTGGAGTCGTAGTAATGGTTAAACTTTGATCTACTACAAAACCAGTGATGGAATTTACATAATCTGCAAAGTCATCCACTTCGTAGAAATCCATCATACCATCGTCATTTAGGTCACCCGCAGTAAACATATAGGTTGCTGCTCCTGGCAGTTTGAACCAATTGGTAAAAGTTCCGTCTCCATTGTTGAACAAAGCAATAGTCCCTTTGTCGTTAAAAGGAGCTACCGTATTCAATCCAAGATTCTTCACAATATCCAGATCATTGTCATTGTCTACATCGTGAAACTCTACTCCAGTACCAAAACTAGAATTTCGAAGGTTTCCCATACGTGTCTGGGTTTCTTCAGTAAAGTTTCCAGAACCATCATTAATAAATAACACATCCAGTGAAGTTCCGGATGCATCATAATTTACCATATACAGATCAGGAGCTCCATTTCCAGTAAGATCACCAGCCCAACCTGCACAAAATTGGATAATACCCAGTGTAAGAGATGGAAGTCGTGTGTTGGATTCATCTACAAATCCTTGCCAATCTCCATTGGTATCATTTCCTTGGTTAATGAACAACTTAGGTTGATCATCAAAAGTACTTACCACAAAGAGATCCAACCAAGTATCATTATTCACATCAACACAAATAACATCTCTGGAATCTGTATTGTCTGATAAAAATTCTGGCGCATATTCATTTGTTAGGTCTTCCAGTATACCATTTCGATTCATTAATAATAAATCTGTTTTGGCTCCCGCACTGGAAAAAGGTGCTTTACGAACAATGACCAAATCTACATAAGTATCCTTATCGAAATCACCTACTGCCAAATCCTTTTCCTGATCGTCTACTGCAGTAGGGTCTGTATTGTCGTTTATATTGGAAATAATGATACGGCTATCCGTTTCGTCAATCCATTCCAACCATTGTGAACATAGGTTATAGCTCGTAAAAAAAATAAAAAACAAAGAGAGATAAAGAGCTTTCATAAGAGTCTAATTTAAACTTGGGTTATCAATTCACTTATGTAATGAATTCATTTTCATAAAGTTAGAATGTTTTGTTGAAGATAAAAAGGTATAGAAGTATGTTTTTTCTAACAAAAAACTCATGATTTTATCCATTGAGCAAGGTTTTGCCTTTATGGACACAACTTACACGGGAAGTCTTTTTTGAACAAGAATTACTTAATGGAGTTCTTTAAGTAGTTTTTTTGCGTTCTCATGGCTAAAATATGTCGGATTTGCGACTATGATTTTCAAGACTTCGATACACTTTTCCTTATCGCCTTGTTTTAGAAAGGTCAAGGCCTTGTACCAATATCCTTTGTGAAAGTCTATAGAATTACTTTGTATAAGGTGATCAAAAGATTGGATTGCGGTTTGATATTGATCCAATTCCAGATGGGAAACCCCAATATATAACCAAGCCTGAGGTGATGAGGCAGTAATATTTAAACTATTTGCCAAGATAATGGCACCATTATAATTTTCGGAACGAAAAAGAGACTCCAACTCTTTTATAGAATTGACTCCATCCCCTTTGGTAGTATGAGAAGGAAGTTCTTCCCAATTGTGATACTCTTCATAGAGGGAAGACATCGTGGGATCTTTGGGATAAAACACGAAGATTGCAGCAATAAGAATGGCTGCAATAGCCCCTATTAGGGATCTGTTGAGCCAAGGTCTTCTGAGAGACTTTTTATGAAGCTCGTTGTTTCTGAACTCTTTTAGTTTTTCTGAAAATTGAAGTGTCTCTTCAGATCTGAACAAAGCAGTTTCTTTTTTTAAGATCTCTGAATCCCCATCAAAATCTATCCAATCATCCTCATCCTCCAAACCAATAATTGCCTTATGAAGAGCTACTTTTTCTCTAAGGTGTGGGCTGCTCTCCATGGCTTTTTCAAAATCGGCATGTTCTTCTGGGGTCATTTTCCCAAGAATAAAGCGCTCGATTTTTTCATATTCCAATTCTTCTTCCATTGTTTAGGTTTTGAGGCGTAGGTATCTCGGATCTTTTTTTATGAGTTGAATTAAACGAGACTTACATTTAAAAACCCGTTGACGGGCTACAGTTTCAGAGGCATAATTAAAAAATACCACAATATCCTTGTAAGCTGTTTTCTTCAAGATCATCCCAAGGAGTGTCTTACAGTTTTCTGTAAGCTCTTTAAGTTTTTCCTGATACAATTCCCATTGATGCTGCTCAATGGAAAATTTTGCCAGATCTACACTTTCATCAACAAGAGGGATAGTATCCACATTTGTTACCCTTTTTTTTGAACATTCTTTTCTCCATAGATTTTTACAAATTGTAAACAAATACTTTTCAAAAGATTGTACTTGAAGTTCCTTGTTTTTGAGTTTCACAAAAAGAGTGACCAAAGCATTTTGAAAAATATCTTCCGCTTCCACTTTAGAACCGTTTCGCTTTACGATGTAACGAAGCACTATAGGAAAAGATTCTATATAGATTTTACGAAGTATATCAGACTCTCCCCCTAGAAAGCCTTTGATAAAAGGATCTTCTTTATGCATATAATAAAATGCCTTGAAATGGGCCGATTAAAATTACTTGAAATATATGGGGTAACAAAATGACACTCTATCCTCTTAAAAATGAATCGATTCAACTAAAGGCGGAATCCGAAAAGCCTCCAAGAGAGTAGGACTTATAAAAACTAAAGCATTATGAAAAAAATTCTTTTTTTGTTTACACTCCTTTGCTGCGCATTAGGAAGTGTAAATGCACAGATAGAGATCAATATTGGAACTGCTTCTGGAAATTCAGGAGATAGTGTAACTATTCCAGTATTGGCATCTGCTCCAACAGTTACAGAAAACCTATTGGGCTTTCAGGGAACTATAGAGTTTTCGGACGCCTCGATCATGGATTTTGTAGACATGACAGATTTTCCAATAGCGGGAGGGCAATTTAATCAAGTATCATCTACACAAATTGCCTTTTTGTGGTTTGATAATAATGTCATTGGAATTCCAGTGGGCATAGATACGCTTTTGTTCAACATAAATGTTACCCTTACTGGTGAAGGATGCTCAGCAATAGACCTAAATGGTTCTTTTGCACAAGTTGAATTTATAACAGATAGCGGACTACTTACCCCAACCATTAACCCAGGATCTGTTTGCACCTTAGCACAAGCAGATGGCACCATTGACATTACTTTTGGTTGTGTTGATGGAAACGTGGGTGATGTGGTAAGTGTACCGGTTTTTGCAACTGCCAACGGAAACGTAGATCCTTTAGTGGGCTTTCAGGGAACCATAGAATTCTCTAATCCAGCTATGTTGAATATTCAGGGGATTTCTAATTTCCCTTCGGCAACCAGTGGATTCAATGTTGTTTCCCAAAGTCAAGTAGTATTTTCTTGGAACGATGTTCCTAATCCGTTACCTATAGGAACCAATACCGTTTTGTTTAATGTAGATGTTCTTATTACTGATGTAGGATGTTCTGCAATAGACCTTAATGGATCTGTTGCCGGTGTCGAATTTATTTCTGGAGCAGGCGAATTGGTAGACTTTAATGTTACTCCTTGTAACATTTGCGGACTAGATGGAGGTGATGGTAGTATTGAGATTAGTTTTGGTTGTGTAGATGGTAATGTAGGTGAAACCCTTAGTATTCCTGTATTTGCAACCGCAGTGGGTAATGTGAATCCGCTTGTAGGTTTTCAAGGAACTATTGAATTTTCCAATCTAGGGATTGTAGATATTCAAGGGATTTCCAATTTTCCATCAGCCGGGAGTGGGTTTAATATCGTTTCTCAGACTCAGGTTGTATTCTCTTGGAATGATGTACTGAATGAACTTCCTATTGGTACCAACACTGTGTTGTTTAATGTAGATGTGGTTATTGCTGAGGTTGGATGCACTGAGATTGATTTCAATGGTTCTGCTCTGGCAGTAGAATTAATAGACAATCAGGTAAATTTGGTTGATTTCTCCGTAACACCTTGTGAAATTTGTGGTACAGATGAAAACTGCCAAGATGAGCCTTATATTGAACCTTATTGGAGTCACCCAGATTGCCCAGATGTGGTTTGTACAGCGACTCAATGGCCTATCCAAGTTTTAAGTGCAGACGGAACACCTATTACATCTGCAGGAGGAGTTCAAATTTCTTGGTTTAATCCAGATACAGGAGAAACTCAAAATCAAGATTGGATTTATACAGAACCTCATGAGACATGGATTGTAACCATTACATATCCAGCTCCAGATAATTGTGTGTATACTACAACTTATGTAGAACACTGTTGCGAAGGAGAAATAGAAATTGAAGCTATAGATTGTCCAGAAGAACAAGGTGACAAACTTCTGCAACAATTATATGAAGCCAAAAGTACGTATACTGATGAAGATTTTAGAAGCATGGAACAGTTCATTACTTCTATGAATTTAGGAGGTGAAGGATGCGATCCTTGTGACGAAGGATGGGTATTAACGCATATTGTAGATGGAGCAGGAGATGATATAGATCCAGGTTGTACCGTAATCTGGTCTGATGGAGGAAGCGGAACCATGCGTTTGTTACAGGTAGATGTAGCCTATTCTGTCACTGTCATAAAAGATATGGGAGATTATGAGTGCGTATATGAGGACGATTTCATTTACTATTGCGATGTGGATTGTACAACGCTTCCTGCTCCTACCAACCTTCAGGTTGTTGGTACTACACTTACTTGGGATCCCGTACCGGGAGCTGTTGAGTACGTAGTTACCTCACCAGCTGGAGATGTTCCACAGATTGATTGTGGTTGTAAAGTAGGAGTTTCTATAGCTCCTCTGTATACAGAAGTTAATAGTGTTGATCTTCCTTCTGGTTTATGGGACAAGTGCTTTGTATGGAGAGTTCAAGCAATTTGTAGAGATGACTCTATGACAGAACCTTCTGAACAGGCCTGCTTTGTTCCGGTTCGCTTAACCACGACAGGTTTTGAAACTACATTGATATCTCCCAATCCAAATAGAGGAACCATGAATTTTGTTGTAGAAACCAATGAAGATGCTGATGTTGTTATAGAAGTTCGGGATTTCTACGGGAATGTGTTGAAGAAGTTTACCCAGAGGGTGAATGCACATGAAATGCAATCTTTACAATGGGATGCTTCTGCTAGATTAAATTCAGGAGTTTATTTTGCTGTATTCTCTAACGGGAAGGAAACTATCCATAAAAGGATTGTTGTTGAATAAGAATTGTAAGATCGAATTCTAGCCATCAACACTATGCTGGCGGTCATACATAAGAACGGGCATTCGTAAGAATGCCCGTTTATTTTTAGCTATATTCTACTTTCGAAAAAGCTTTCTAGCTGAAAAAAATAGAATAAGAATCAAGAACAGTAGTAAAATGATCCACCATGAAAATCCAGATGAGTTACCAAGATTTATAGGGCCATCGTGACCAGTTAGTGTTATTGCACTCCAATAGTAAGGAGACGCATCACTGGTATTACTATATTTGTTAAGATAGAAAAGTTTAGCATTTCGAAGAGCTTCAGATTTTGATTTCCCTGAGCCCATTTCCTTATAAAACTCATTGATAATTTCCATGCTGGACTTTTCATTTACATCCCATAAGGTAGATACGACGCTTCTTGCACCCGCTTTAAAAAACCCTCTTTTAATACTGAAAACCCCTTCTCCCTTTTTAATATCACCCACATCGGTTTTGCAAGCACTCAAAACAATGAGCTCTTTTCTATTTTTCAGAAAATAAAGCTCTTCTAACCTTAGCTTACTATCATAAAAGCCTAGCCAAGGACCATGAATATCCGTTCCTCCATGTGTTGAAATGTGAATGATGGAATTTTGGTCAAATTGATTTAAAAACTCTTGTTTGGAGGCATTTTGCAGGGTATAAATACGATCCTTATAGTAAGGACGAATCATTGCTGCCTCCTTTGTACTACCGGGGAGTGTTTCGAGATATTCTTCCTGAAAATGAATAGGCAAAAATCCTACTGCACTTGAATTTCCTGTATGTCGAAGTTGTGCAATTTGGGCATCCAAGGAATGAGAATATTTGTACGCAATATTACATTTGGAAATAAGATAGGCATCAGGAATTTTCAAATTAGCAGAAACAATTAGCGCTTCAAAAGGAACTTTCTGAATGATCCCGTCAGGAATTATAACAAGTGATTTTTGAGAAAGATTATCACTGAAGCCTTCAAATGGCAGTAATGTTTGGAACAGATCTGTGGCATGCACTTTAAAAGTAGATATGTCTTCTGGGGTATTGAAAGGTTTAATCAATGTCTTTTGAAACTGATCTATTCGCTTATTAAGTTCAGGAACCATTAAGGGGATTTTCTGTAATTGGATTTCATTGTTTGAAATCAATAAAGTGTACCCTAAACTATCTCCAAGCGCATAACTAACCACTTGTTCATTTTTCTTTAATCCTTTACGAATAGACTGCAATGATGAAATATTGAGTTGTTTTTTAGAACTCACATAAACTGGATATAATAGTTCAAGGGAATCGATGAATTTTCGATATTGATTTTTTAATGAAAAAAGATCTTTCTTAATCGCTTCCAATTTTTCTGATGAAGCATTGGACAATGAAAGTTGTCCTTTTTTAATAGCAAATAGTAAGGCCTCTTCTTTTTCTATGGCAGTACGTGAAATATTGGCTCTTTGTTTAGCTAATACATCAACGGTGTTTTCTAGCAGTAGTAGCCCTTTGTTTTTTTCCATGAAGTAAAGAGCGCGTTCTGGCTTCTTCATGTCATAGGCAACTTCAATAGCATCCATGTATAAGTTAGAAGCTCTTTTTCTCCAAGTTAATTTGGATACGATTTCTTGGCTTTCCAAGAAAAGTTCATCAATAGTAGTATCTGCGAGTGTCAAGGAGCTTTCAGCATATTCAAGATACTCTTTTTTCTTATTTAGCTTATAGTATGAAATCCAAGCTTTAGAGAGATCACGAAGATAACCGAACAAGCGTTTTTTATGAGGAGAAATACTAATTTCCGTTATAGAGGGAAGTAATCTCTTATTAGTGGTTTTGGTTGACCAAATCACCCAAGAAATAGCATCATAATAATGATCTAGTGCTTCTTCATAATTCCCAGATCTTAGTTCAAGATCGCCTAGATTATTTGAGATATTACTTAAATAAATCTTGTCGTTTCTAGCATATACATGGGCTTGATCAAAATACGTTCTAGCGGCCGCAAAATCTTTGTTTTTTATATCAATAACACCAAGCAAGCCAAGAGAGTTAAAAACATTAGCAGAATCTTGAAGTTCCTTAAACAATGGGAGCGCCCTATTTGCACTTTCACTAGCAGCCTCCAATTTGTTTGCAATTTGAAACATAGCAGCTGTATTGTGAAGTATTTTTGCTTTTCGGGACGTACTAATGTTTACCCCATTAAGAGAATCTATCTTTTTTCGGACTTCAAGAAAATCATTCAAATAGGTACCGTCATTTAAATCTACATAGTTGGCCAATGTATTTATAAGCGTAATAAGTTCTTGATCAGGACGCTCAGCACTTTTTAAGATTTGTTGCGATTGTTGATAGTGTTCCAGGGCATTCTGAAAATCCCCCCAATGATTATAAATATTACCCAGTTCTCTATAGGCTTTTCCAGATCGTATTTCATGGTCTTCAGAGACAGAGACCAATGTGTCGTAATAGGATTTTGCGGCCCAATAATCAGGGCTTTCCGCATAGTAATGAAAATAGCCTAGGTTGTATAGGTTCTTTTTGGTTTTATCATCTGTTGCCGGATATTTCTGTAGTCGCAATACACGTTCTTTTTTACCATACAACTGGGCCCTTTTACTATCGTCATTATAGACCATATTCCATCTAGCAAAAGAATAATAGGCATCTTCCAAATTTGGAGTGTCGCTAGATAATGATTTTAGATAATTTTCAACCTGAACCAATTTTTCCGAATGCGATATTTCCAAGGAAAGTATTGAGTCTACATAATGGTTAACCAGTTGTTGTGACCAAATTTGGAAAGTGGAAATAGTTAAACATAAAAGGAGTACCGTTTTTCTTTTCCCCCACATAAGCAAAACGTTTTAAGGATTAAAGATACTATTTAGGGGAAGGAATTAAAAATTCCTTCCCCGGTGGTCCAAATAATAGTTGTACCTAAACCTAATTATTCAAACCTCACTAATAGTTGATATAAGACTGGTACTTAAGGGAGTTTAGATTATCATCAGGAATACTTCCTGATAGTATGTTAGAAATATGCTGTAATGGATTAATTCCCGGGATGTATACCTGTCCTCCATAAGCTGTTACAAATGCTGTAGAATAGGAAGTCCCAGATAGCAGGATATATTCATTTGGAGTAAGATAGAATGGGATATCTTCTCCAGGAGCGGCCAAATCTACTGATGTAATCCCGAAATTGGAAAACCTAGATAGTTCCACGCCCGAATAGCCTGCACTCCATGATGCAATAGATAAGATATTATCCATTTCATAAGAAGAGGGATAATGAGCAATGATATCATTATCATTTCTATAGTTTCCGGCTGAGGTAATTACAAGCACATTATCTTCTACCTCATCAATAAATCGTTCTAGTAGGGCATATCTTGTATTATACCAACCAAAACTCATGTTGATGATATTAACATTATTCTTCTTTGAAGCATATTTGAAACCACATAGAATATCAAAATAATTCCCACTTCCATTCTCATCAAACACTTTAACTGGGAGTGTTTGAAAGTCTATGTTTTGATTATTTAGTTTTTCATATAAAATGGAAGTCACTTGGGTTCCATGACCATGCTCATCAAATGGATTGTTGTCTCCCTCCACGAAATCCCAACCGAAACGATCTTCCATACCATTTTCAGAACAGGAATCGCCTGCTAACACACTGTTGTATAAGAAAGGGTCATTAAAGCCAAAATAGTTATAGTCAATCCCTGTATCCAAAACAGCAATGGTAACTCCAACATTATTATTGGACATTACAGTTAAGGCTGTTGACATATCTTCGGGTCCAAACGGTGCATTAAGTTTATGCCCTGTTTGCTTGATAATAGGGTTTAGTTCAGCCCCTTCTACACCAGAATCATCTTTAGAAGATTCTACAACGCCTTCTATAGTAAGTCCATTGGGAAGGTTTCCGTTATTGTCTAGTTCAAAAATCCACAGTTCTAGTGTGGGGTCTGCACAGGTACAATTTTTATAATTGGTTACACCATAGGCATCTCTTATTATTTGTTTTTGTGCTTCAGAAAGAAGTTCGTCATATTTAATAACAACCTCTCCAGGTACGAATAACTGTGTCATAACAGAATGAGCTGTAGTATCTTCAGATGGGTCGTGTTTGGCTTCAGAAAAAGAGATGGTTTCTTTTTCACATGCAGTTATAAATAGCAATAGCGTGATCGCTAAAAAATGTATATTTCTCATGATAATAGTTTTAATAATTAGGTTTAGGATTTTGGTTTTATAAGATTCCGTATCCGGAATTTGGAAGACACTTTTTTATTTTTTTTAAGCGCCTAGGTTTCTTCCTACTTTATTGAAGGCTTTTCGGATTCTGCCTTTTTGTAAATCGATTCAAACTATAGAGTCCTAAACAGGATTTTGTTACCTATTGCTTTTGAAATTATTTGAAGTAGAGAAATTCAAAAGGATGAAATCCCTATTGAAAAAGGAAAACCGTATAGCGATACTGGTATCAATTAGGGCAAAGGGGGAGTGCTCTATTCAAATATAGAAAAACAAATACAACCCAAAATGATTATTTATGGAGTGTATCTTTAGAAAGCTTGGTTAAATACAATGACTCAAATGGTGATAAAAATCATGTTCTAAAGAAGTTTATATATAAACCTTTGTAAGTAGAAATTTTCACCCATATTATTATGAAAGCATCTAAAAATCTTTTACTCGTACTACTCACTTTTTTCATGACCTCAACATACGCTCAATTAACCGTAGACGCCGAAGTACGGCCTCGGTTCGAGTATCGGCATGGTTTTAAAACCCTTTTCCCAAATGATACAGACCCAGCTGCATTCGTTTCACAAAGAACGCGATTGAATGCAACTTATAAAATGGAGAAAATGTTATTTCGCTTGAGTTTTCAAGACGTTAGGGTTTGGGGGGATGTACCTCAACTCAATTCGGCAGATAATAATGGATTATCCGTCCATGAAGCTTGGGCACAGATTTTCTTGAAAGAAAACTTTAGCCTTAAAGTGGGTAGACAAGAAATCATTTATGACGATAGTAGGATTTTTGGTAATGTAGCGTGGGCACAACAGGCACGGAGCCATGATGTAGCTATGCTAAAATATAAAAAAGGCAAATTTAAAGCTGATCTAGGAGCTGCCTTTAATCAAGATTCAGAGTCATTAACCGGAACAGTACTCACTACCCCAAATACGTACAAAGCTTTTCAATTTGCTTGGTTGCATAACGATTGGGAAGACTTTTCGGCAAGTTTCCTCATCCTAAACAATGGACTGCAATATATTGCGGATGAAGAAAGTGAAGACGAAAATGAAACGCGATACAGCCAAACGGTAGGAACGCACCTTGTATATAAAAAAGGGAAAGTGGGCCTTTCTTCTAACCTATACTACCAAACAGGAAAAGATGTAGCCGATAATGACCTAAGTGCCTATTTAATAAGTTTGGACGGAAGTTATAAAGTTACCGACAAGATTAAATTAGGTCTAGGAGGCGAACTTATTAGTGGAAATGATAATGGCGCACCTTCTAATGGAGATAACAATGCATTTACCCCGTTTTATGGAACCAACCACAAATTCAATGGTTTAATGGATTATTTCTTTGTGGGGAATCATGCCAATAATGTTGGGTTATTGGATGTAAATGTGAAAGCCAACTTTACATTGAACACCAAGTCTAACATTAATCTTGCTTTCCACAACTTTTCGGCTGCGGCAGATTTTACTGAAAAGCAACTTGGCAATGAGCTCGATTTGGTTTACACGTATAAAATTCAAAAAGGAGTTACAGTAAAAGCAGGTTATTCTCACCTCTTCGAGTCTGAAGGAATGGAAATACTGAAAGGAAACGTTGATGGAAACACTAATAATTGGGGTTGGGTAATGCTTGTGGTTAAACCAACCCTATTTCAAACAGAGAACAAGTAAAACTAATATATAGAATGGCTAAAAAAGGAGCAATCTTCTAAAGATTGCTCCTTTTGTGTTATGTGCTTTTTATTCTGAAAATAAGATCAATGAAATCTATTATATGCTGCCTTTTCTAAGATTTCACGATGATCTGGATGAGCTATTGAGATAAGTGCCTTTGCTCTTTCTTTCAGGCTTTTCCCAAAAAGATTAACTACACCATATTCAGTCACTACATAATGTACATGGGCTCTGGTGGTAGTGACTCCTGCACCTTCCTTTAGAAAAGGGGTAATTTTCGAAATTCCTTTGTTGGTAACTGAAGGCATAGCAAAAATGGGCTTTCCATTTTCAGAAAGGGCAGCTCCTCTAATAAAGTCCATTTGTCCTCCCACTCCAGAATATTGATAAGTACCTATGGAGTCTGCACAAACTTGGCCCGTAATATCAATCTCTATGGCACTATTTATGGCAGTTACCTTTGGATTTAGTTTTATGAGTGAGGTGTCGTTTGTATACCCCGCTTCTTTAAAGTGAACAATTGGGTTGTCATCCACAAAATCATACAATTTTTGTGAACCTACAGCAAAGCAAGTCACAATCTTTCCCGTTTTAAGTTCTTTTTCCTCTCCCGTAATAATCCCTTTTTCAACCAAGGGAAGAATACCATCAGAAAACATTTCGGTATGAATACCCAAGCGTTGGTGATTTGTAAGATTGTGTAAAACTGCATTAGGAATGTTTCCTATACCCATTTGTAATGTTGCTCCATCTTCAACCAACGATGCAACATTTGCCCCAATTTTAGATTCTATTTCAGAAGGGATGCCCAAGGGAGAACTATAGATAGGCGTATTCACTTCTACAGCATAATCAATACTACTCACATGAATAGTTCCGTCACCATGAGTTCTGGGAACATTGGGGTTTATTTGGGCAATCACAGTTTTGGCTTTTTGAATAGCGGGGATGGTAATATCCACAGAAACACCCAAAGAACAATAGCCGTGTTTATCTGGAGGAGAAACTTGTATAAATGCTATATCCAATGGATAAATCTCTCTTCTGAATAACCAATGAATCTCACTTAAGAAGATAGGGATATAATCTCCGTTGTTCGTGTTAACTCCTTTTCTCACATTATCACCAACAAAGCAGGTCACCATTTTGAAGGAGTCATTATATGGTGCCTCTAAATATTTGGCTTTACCATGGGTATGAATTTGTATAATCTCTACATTCTTCAGCTCTTGGTAACGATCACAAAGATGATCTATAAGCAAATTTGGGGTCATAGCTGCCCCTTGAAAAAACACATTATCGTTGGATTTTACCACAGAAACGGCCTCTGGAGCTGTTACTATTTTTACATTATGAGCAATCATTTAGCAAGTTTTAATTTTCCTGCAAAAGTGAAGGTAAAACACTGTGGATAAAATGACCTATGTCATGAAAAAAGCAAAGTTCTTTAGACCTATAATGATCTAATTTGCCAAAGATTTAAACTTCCCTTTGCTCTTTCTTATACGAACAGCCACTACTTTATATTCTGGGCACATGGCTTCGGAATCATGAACGTCTCCAGTAAGATTATTGATCATAATTTCAGGAAAATGAAAAGTAGTACTCAAAACACCTTTTTTGACATCGTCCGTAATTCGGGCCTTTACATCAACCTTTCCACGCGGAGATTCCAAACAAACATAATCACCTTCATTAATAAAGTGTTCTTTTGCATCTTCTGGGTTAATCATTAGATAATCATCAGAAAGAATTTGTTCATTGGCTGTACGTCTTGTCATTGCACCACAATTATAGTGTTCCAACTCTCTATTGGTAGTAAGAATGTACGGATACTCTTTGGCATGAGAAGTCAATTCTTCAGTCTCTTCCCAAGCATTAAATTCAAAATACCCTTTACCACGTTTAAATTCAGTGGTATGTAATATTTGAGTGTCGGTGCCATCTTGAGCAACAGGCCATTGCAGTCCGTTTAGTCCTAATCGATCCCAGCGTATTCCTGCAAAGAAAGGAACGATTTGTGAAATCTCCTCTAGCATATCGTCTGGGGTATAATCTGGTTGTGAATAACCCATTCGGTTCATCATATCCACAATGATTTGTCCGTCAGGTTTAGACCCTTCTACGGGTTCAACCACCTGCCTTACAGCTTGCACACGGCGTTCTCCATTGGTAAACGTTCCACTCTTTTCTAGAAAAGAGGCACCTGGCAAAATCACATCTGCATATTTAGCAGTTTCTGTCATAAAGAGCTCCTGAACGATCACTAGATCGGTAGCTTCTAAAGCTCTTATAACCTTCTGAGTATTAGGGTCGGTTTGTACTACATCTTCCCCTATGATCCAAATTGCTTTCAATTTCCCGTCCAAAGCAGCATCAAACATTTCTGGAATTTTATACCCGATCTGTTTGGGGACATTTACTCCATAAAACTCATTGTATTTTTTGTTAACAGCGTCATTGGTTATATCTAAATAACCAGCACCTTGATGGGGTTGTACACCCATATCAGCACTACCTTGCACATTATTTTGTCCACGAAGTGGATTTACACCTACACCTCTTCTACCAATATTACCCGTAAGTAGGGCAAGATCTGCAATTTGCATGACGGTGAAGGTTCCTTGGGAATGTTCGGTTACTCCAAGGCCATGAAATGACATTGCATTTGGCGCTGTAGCATAAGCTATGGCTGCGGCCCTTACTTCTTCTCGTGGAACACCCGAAACAGATTCAAGATGATTTAGATCAATGTTCAATAGTTCTTTTTCGAAGGCCTCGTATCCTTCGGTTCTATCTTCAATGAAACTTTTGTCAACTAGACCTTCCGTAATAATGTAGTACATCATCATATTTAGTACGGCAACATTGGTTCCGGGACGTAAAGCTAAATGATGAGTTGCATATTTGGCAAGTTCTGTACGTCTTGGGTCAATAACGATAGAAACATGATCTGACTTCATGGCAAACTGCTTTAGTTTTGCCCCTGTTACTGGATGAGCATCTGTTGGATTGGCTCCAATCACCATGATGCAATCTGTATACTTTAGATCTTCAATAGAATTAGTTGCAGCTCCTGTACCAAAAGTTCTTTGCATCCCCAAAGCAGTAGGAGAGTGACAAACTCTGGCACAACCATCAATATTATTGGTTTGTACAACAGCTCTAAAAAACTTTTGCATTAGGTAGTTTTCTTCATTGGTACATCGTGAAGATGAAATCCCAGCTAGTGAATCAGGTCCAAATTCATCTTTGTATTCAGTGAATTTTGAAGCGATATAATCATAAACCTCATCCCAACTTACTTTTTCGAATTCACCATTACGTTTTATCATAGGTGAGTCCAGACGTTCGGGATGGTCATAAAATTTGAAGGCGTAGCGGCCTTTAAGACAGGTGTGCCCTTGATTCACTTCTGCATCATAAGGTGCAGTTATACTTAGAATTTCACCATTGCTGGTGGCTACATCTAGATTACATCCTACTCCGCAATATGTACAAATGGTTCTCGTGGTATCTGTAGCTTGAATTGCCTTAGATTGAAATACATCAGAAATAGCCGAGGTAGGACAAGCTTGCGAACAAGCACCACAGCTCACACAGTCAGAATCCATAAATGATTGATCGAACCCTTTGATAATATGAGTGTCGAATCCTCGTCCAGCCATACTCAAAACAAATTGCCCTTGTACTTCATCACAGGCTCGAACACAACGATAACAATTAATGCATTTTGAAAGATCTGAGGTCATATATGGATGACTTAAATCTTTCATTTTATAAAGATGATTATCTCCTTCCGGATAACGCACATCTCGTATACCTACTTGCGCGGCAACGGTTTGTAATTCACAGTTGCCATTTACTTCACAGGTTAAACAATCTAATGGATGGTCTGTTAGAACCAGTTCCACAATGTTTTTTCTTAGTTCTTTTACAGATGCGGTGCTTGTATAAATATATTGCCCTTCGGAAACAGGTGTATGACAAGAGGCCATGGTTTTTACAGGGCCATTTTCTGACAAAGCAACCTCAACACTACAAACTCTGCATGATCCGAACGGATCTAAATTAGGAGCATCACAAAGAGTTGGAACGAGGTTTTTTTCTTTAAACCTTCTAATAAATGAAAGAATGGTTTCTCCTTCAACTATCTCAAATGCCTGATTGTCTATATATGCCTTTTTCATAGTCTTAGATTTAATTGAAGTATGCTTTTAGTTCATCCTCAAAATAATGCAGCGCATTATTAATGGGTAGTGGAATACCTCCACCGTGTGCGCACAATGATCCTTGCTCGAGTGTGATGAGTAGATCATTAAATAATTTTCTATCTATTTTGTAATCGGAGTTCAAGGCTTTTGTAGAAAGTTCATGCCCTCTTTTGGTTCCCAATCTGCAAGGGAAACATTTCCCACAACTTTCATAAGCTGCAAAATCGAAAAGATGTTCAATGAATTTCATTATGGGAAAGTTTTCAGGGATACTGACCACAGAAGCGTGCCCCAATAAAAATCCTTCATTGGAAAATGATTCAAAATCGATAGTAAGATCATCTATTTTTGAAACGGGAACCAAACCTCCTAAGGGTCCTCCAATTTGCAATGCTTTTACAGGGGTTTTAAAGCCTCCTCCTAAATCATTTACTACCATTGATAATGGTGTTCCCATTTCAACTTCGTACATGCCTGGACGATTAAAGAAACTGTCCAAGCATACCAATTTGGTACCAGAAGATCGTTCTGTTCCTATCTGTTTCCATGCAGCTCCGCCTTCTTCCATAATGAAGTGAAGAGCCGCCAAGGTCTCTACATTGTTTACTACAGTAGGCTTGTTAAACAACCCTTTCTGTGCCGGATAAGGTGGCCGCACCCTAACTTCAGGGCGTTGCCCTTCTATGGAAGAGATTAATGCGGTTTCTTCTCCACAGATATAAGAACCTTGTGCCTGTATGATTTTGAAATCGAAATCAAAACCACTGCCGACTATGTTTTTTCCAATAAGACCGTGATCTCTAAGTTTATTTATGGCATCTTGAACAATTTGTACTGCTTCTGGATATTCAGCTCTTATGTAGAGTATTCCATAGCTAGCATGGGTTACATAACCAGAAATGAGCATACCAAATAATACCGAATGAGGTCGTTCTTCTAATAAATATCTGTCAGAATAGGCTCCCGGGTCTCCTTCGTCAGCATTACAAATGATAAATTTGGTCGGGTTCTCTACCTTTCGGCAGAATTCTAATTTCAATCCCATTGGGAATCCCGCACCTCCACGTCCTCGCACATTGGAAGTTTTAATTTCCTCCAATATTTCAGCGGAGTCTTTTTTAAGAGCTTCCTTAAGAGGCTTGTAAAATTCTTCAACATTAGTAAATGGAGCCGTGAGGATGGTTTTTCCACTTGCAGCTACCTGATAGGTGTCCTGATTTAAGTTTTTAGTATCGGCTAAGATGGAATCTAGTTGATCAAGGGCATTTCCAGAATAGTTTTTTCCTTGATAGTAAAAAGCACTATTTTCATGGCATCGCCCTAAGCAGGTCATATGTCCAATTTCATCTCCCTCGAAGTGGTTTTTAAGGGTCTCATTTACTTTATCCTGTGTCCCAGCACAAAGACATGCACTACCATTACAGACATAAACTTTTTTCCCTTTGTTTTCGGGTTTTAGAAAATCGTAAAAGGTAGCTGTACCATAGGCATTGGCATTTCCTATAAGAAATTCATCAGCCAATAGAGCCAATTCTTCCTCACTAGGTGTACCGCTTGGTCTAGCTAAAACGCCCATTTTATCGAAGAGACTTTCCTCGATTCCTTTTCTACCTAATAATTCACTTAAATTATCTGACATGTATTGTTTTTAGCTCGCTTTGTTATCGAGGTTCTTTACTTGTTTATTGATTCGGGTACGCTCCGCATGTGAATAGCAAGTGGCTCGGTCATCCCTACAAAACCCAAAGAGGGTAATTCCTAATTCTTTGGCATAATCTACTGCCAGTGAAGATGGGGCAGAAACGGCTGCCAAAAAGGGTATTTTTCCTTTGAAACACTTCACAACAATTTCATAAGAAATACGGCCACTGACGGTTAAAACTCTTGCTTTGTCCAACTGCTCAGTTAAAAGCAACTTGCCAATAACTTTATCTACTGCATTGTGTCTTCCAATGTCTTCCATAGCATATAGTAATTCTCCTTCTAGTGTAAATGCAGCTGCAGCGTGGGTTCCACCGGATTGTTTGAAATCATGCTGTTGTGTATTCATCTTTTCGAACAGTAGTGGAAGAATTGCCATATCTAGCTTTTTGGGATCATCAATTATACTTCCCATAAAGGAAAGATCCCCTAATTCAGTTTTTCCACAGATACCACAAGACGAGACAGAAAGCAGACTTCTGCTATTGGAATAGCCTTCACCCAATTCTTCTTCAGGGATGGTCACGTTTACAACGGTTACAATTCCTTCTTCATTTTCCTTCTTCAACACTACCTCGGGAACAAAATCTGTGCTTTTAATAATCCCTTCAGAATGAAGCATGCCACGAATTAGATTGATATCCTCTCCAGGAGTCCGCATAGACACTGTAAAAGGAGAGTTGTTGATATTTATTTGCAAGGCTTCTTCAATATTAAGCGAATCCCAGATGTTGTCAACATCGTTTGCTTCAAATTTTTTACCTTGATATTTTCTCGTTGCCATGGCTACTTTCTGTTGATAAATAGCAGTTTACACAAATTTAAAGGAAAATTTGCATTCTAATTGTTAAAACAATCCTGTGATATTGCCTTCGTTATCAATGTTAATGTTTTCTGAGGCAGGGTGAGCAGGAAGGCCAGGCATACGCATCATATTTCCAGAAATTGGGACTAAAAACCCAGCACCAGCGGCAATTTCTATTTCCCTAATGGTGATGGTAAAGTCCTTAGGACGACCAATAAGTTTAGGGTCATCAGAAAGTGATTTTTGGGTCTTGGCAATACAGACGGGTAGATTTTCCAAACCTAATGCAGCAATGGTACGCAAGTTCCTTTTGGCCAAGGCTGAATATTCCACTCCATTGGCACCGTATATTTTGGTAGCTACAGCTTCTATTTTTGACATTACATCCATATCCCAAGTATATGTAGGGGTAAAGGGTGTGTTATTGGCTTCTACTACGTCTACTACATGTTGTGCCAGTTCCAAAGCTCCTTTGCCTCCTTTTGCCCAAACTTCGGCAAGAGCTACCCGTACCCCTTTGTTTTCGGCAAATTCTTTAATTAGTGCAATCTCATCGTCACTATCGGAAACAAAGCGGTTAATGGAAATGATTGGTTCAATACCAAACCCTTGTACATTCTCAAGATGTTTCTCCAAATTAGGAAGGCCATTTCGTAGGGCTTCTACATTTGGTGTGGTGAGTTCTTTTAAATCGGCTCCACCGTGATATTTTAAAGCTCGAATGGTAGTGGTAATAACGACTGCTTTTGGAGATAAACCAGCACTTTGGCATTTAATATCCAAGAATTTTTCTGCTCCAAGATCTGCTCCAAAACCAGCTTCGGTAACTGTATAATCTGACAAGGACATACCCATACGAGTAGCAATTACAGAATTGGTTCCTTGGGCAATGTTTGCAAAAGGCCCACCATGAATAATGGCTGGATTACCCTCTATGGTTTGTACCAAATTGGGCTTTACCGCTTCTTTAAGTAGTGCAGCCATGGCTCCTTCTACCTTTAGGTCACGCGCATATATAGGGTCTTTGGCAAAGGTGTATCCTATAAATATATTTCCCAATCGGCGTTTTAGGTCTTCCATATCATCTGCCAAACACAGAATGGCCATGATTTCTGAAGCTGCCGTTATATCGAATCCTGTTTCTCTAGGAACTCCCGAAGTAGGTCCTCCTAACCCTACAATGATATTCCGAAGGGCTCTGTCATTCATGTCCATTACCCGTTTCCAGGTAACAGTTCTGGCATCTATTCCTAAGGAATTGGTCTTACTTTGTATATTATTATCTATAACCGCAGATAGCAGGTTGTGTGCTTTCTCAATTGCTGAAAAATCCCCAGTAAAATGAAGGTTTATATCTTCCATGGGAAGTACTTGTGAATGGCCTCCACCGGTTGCTCCACCCTTAATTCCAAAAACGGGCCCTAATGATGGCTCACGTAATACTACTGTGGTTTGCTTGCCAAGTTGGTTCAGCCCCTCAGAAAGCCCAATGGACATAGTCGTTTTCCCCTCACCAGCAGGAGTAGGAGAAATAGCCGTTACAAGGATCAGGTTACTTTGTTTCACCTTTTCCATATCAATAATAGAATGTGGTAGTTTGGCTTTGTGCTTACCATACAGCTCAAGATCGTTAGGATCTAAGCCTAATTTTTCGGCAATGGTATTTATGTGTTTAAGATCAACTTGTTTTGCGATGTCTTGGTCAGTCATATCGAAATGGTTTTTTCAACCCATAATATTAGTCATATTATTTTAAATTTCGAATGAATCGAGTCATGATTTAACCTCCAATAGCAATCATGCTTCTATTTTTTCCATGCAATTCTGGATTTTGAAGTTTTTCCAAAGTATCCATGCCACCGCGCATCTTTAATTTGGAACGTACGGCTTTTTGAATAATGGGCTCTATAGATTTCCCTTCTCTTAAAGAAGTGAGTAGATCAGATTCTGAAGACGAGAAGAGACAATTTTTTAATTGCCCATTGGCAGTTAAGCGTAAGCGGTTACAGGAATCACAGAATGGGTTTGTCACAGAACTAATGATGGCAAATGAACCTTTGTAATTTTCTATTTTGTAATTTTTTGAAGTGTCGTTGGGCGCATCTTTTAAACGAAGAACTTTATTTTTGGGAAAATGCAGGTTTACATGGTTCAATACTTCTTGAAAAGAAACGGTTTTTTCTAGATTCCATTTGTTGCCATCAAACGGCATAAATTCAATAAACCTAACCGTGATAGGATGTGTTTTGGTCAATTGAATGAAATCAATAATTTCATCATCATTGACTCCTTTCATTAAGACTGCATTGAGTTTTACGTTGAATCCATGATCTACCAATAAAAGGATATTACTGTATACTTTTTCAAAATAATTCCGACGCGTGATTTGTTTGAATTTTTCAGGGTCTAAAGAATCTAGGCTTACGTTAATGTTTTGGATACCACATTTTTTGAAAGTTTCTATATAGCGATCTACTGAAACAGCATTGGTAGTAATGGCCAATTCTACAGGTAGTGAAGCCAATTTCTCCAAAATAATAGGGGCATCTTTCCGAACCAATGGTTCTCCCCCTGTAAGACGAATTTTGGTGACGCCATGATCTACAAAAGTCTTTGCAATGGTATAGATTTCCTCAAAATTCATGAGGTGTGATTTTGGTGAAAGTGGAATCCCTTCTGCAGGCATACAGTAGGTGCAACGAAGATTGCAACGTTCTGTAAGTGAAATTCGCAAATAGGCGTGAGGCCTACCAAAAGTATCGGTTAATATGTTTTGAGTTGCGTTCATTAATCGTGTCTAGCTCCTTTAAATATTCTGAAAAGATGCAGTAATGGAGGAAAAACAGCATCCATAGATTCTTTCGCTCCATTGGTAGATCCGGGTAGTGCCAATAGAAGACTATTACCGTAAGACCCAGCTACGCTTCGGGAAAGCATAGAATATGGGGTTCTATCCTGCCCATAGGCTCGAATAGCCTCTTCAATACCGGGAATACGTCTATCGATCAAAGGTAAGAGAGCCTCAGGAGTAACATCCCGGGATGAAAGCCCCGTTCCTCCGGTATAGATAATGAGATCGATGCCTTGTTCTTTGTATTGGGTTGCTTTTTGTTGAATAATTTCCTTTTCATCAGGAATAACAACGCATTCTGAAACGGAAACATCACAATCTTCTAGTTTTCTCACGATGGCTTTACCAGCTTTGTCTTCTTTTTGTCCTGCGGCAATGGTGTCTGAGCAAACAATAACGGCTGCGGTAATATCTTTCCTGAAACGGTCTTTAAAATCAGACTTCCCGCCTTTCTTTTCCAATAACTTTATTTGATGAATCTCAACACCTTTGTCTATAGGCTTTAACATATCGTACATATTCAATGCTACTACACTAGCCCCATGCATAGCTTCCACTTCGACTCCTGTCTTGTAGATGGTTTTAATAGTACAAAGCACTGTAATCTCTAAATCATTTATCTCGAAATCAATACCGGTGTATTCAATAGGTAAAGGGTGGCAATCGGGTAGAAGGTCAGGCGTTTTCTTTACGCCTAAAAGCCCAGCAGCTTTGCTCATGGCAAAGACATCTCCTTTGGGAACGGTTCCATTTTTAATAGCCAATATGGTTTCAGGCTTGCTTACTTTTACAATGGCTTGTGCCGTTGCAATTCGAAGCGTATTTGTTTTATGTGTGATATCTACCATTTATTTAATCTCAAGTATTAACTTTCCATTGATGCGTAGCATTTTCAAAGATTTCCTTTCCAAAGATGGGTACTTTGGCTTTTACTTCATTTACCAAGAATTCAATCGCTTTAAACACATCCTTTCTCCTTGGGGATGAAACAAAAATGAACATACAAATTTCACCTGTTTTCACTTCTCCCAAACTGTGGTAGATGTGCATGCAGGTTAGGTTAAATTTTTCGAAAGCTGCTTCACGGATTTCATGGAATTTTTCATTGGCCATATCCTCATAAGCCGTATACTCAATTGCTGTGACCATTTTTCCATCAATCTCATCAGCTCTAACTTGCCCCAAAAAAATATTGTGAGCTCCGATCGAAGTTTTAGATTGGTGTTTTGCGATAGAATCTCCAATAAAACTTGAAGCAATGGGACCTTCTCTAAATACATTTTTGGGTTTACGTTCTTTCATGTTCTTGTACATTTTTTTCATAATAGGCCATAAGGGCCATTACACCTTCCTTAAGGCTGAAACAATTATTAATGTTGTGTTTTTGTAATATGGTAACTGCATTACTGCTTCGAATTCCAGTAGCGCAGAAAAGGATATTTTCTTTTGTTGTGTCAATTTCATTCAGTCGTTCTTCAAGCTCACTTAAGGGGATTTGAATTAGGTCTTCCACCGCTACCTTTGGGGTTTCGTGACACTCTCTAATGTCAATGAATTGTATATTGTGGTATAACGACAAATCACGTATTTCGATTTCCGGCACAAAAGGTTCACAATGAAATGTGTCTTCTTGTTCGTGAAATGAGTCTTGGCGAGACAAAACGTTATCTATCTGTAATTCGGAACGGGTAATGGTTAGTGAAGTTGTCTGCGCGGTCATTGCATTGTACAACAACAATTTTCCATTCAATACGGTACCTAGATCTAGAACGATTTTTAATACCTCGTTCGCCTGCATGCTTCCAATGATACCTGGCAATACACCTAAAACACCTATTTCGGAACAATTGGCAACAGTTCCTTCTTTTGGAGGGTTAGGAAATAGGCAGCGGTAACTAGGGCCATTTTTATAGTTAAACACACAGACTTGACCTTCAAACTTAAAAATGGCTCCATACACCAAAGGCTTATGGGAAATAATACACGCATCGTTTACCAAGTATCTGGTTGGAAAGTTATCAGACCCGTCTACAATGATATCATAGTTTTGAAATAGTTCTAATGCGTTCTTATAGGTTAGTTGATAAGGATATGCATGGATGGTAATGGTGTCATTTAGATGAGACAGTCGTTCTTTGGCAGTTAAAGCTTTGTTTTTTCCCAAATCTGAAGTGCCAAAAAGCACTTGCCGCTGCAGATTGGATAGTTCTACGGTATCAAAATCCACGATTCCTAGGGTTCCTATTCCGGCAGCAGCTAGATATTGTAAAATAGGACATCCTAAACCACCGGCACCAATAACGAGTACTTTTGCTTTGGATAGCTTTTCTTGCCCCTCTTGTCCAATTTCGGGTAATATGATATGTCTACTGTATCTGTTCACTTATTTAAATATATATTCACATTTCAACCACCTGCAAAAGGCGGGAGTAATGCAATTTCAGAATGTTCAATAGGACTTTCTTTTGCAACAATGGTATTGTTTTGCGCTACTTGAAAATCTTTTTCTTCAAGCATGGGATATTTTGCACATAGTGTTTTTAATAATTCGGAAATACGATTCTCTGAAAAGGAAAGAACCTCTTCATCACACTGCGTAACTTCTGCCAGCATCCCAAAATATTTAATAGTCAAATCCATTCTTTAATTCTTTTAAATCGGTTTTTGTGTTGATGTTAACCAACTGGTGTTCAATATTTTTACCTACCAAAAGGGTTTTTGTTTTTTGTTGATCTACAAATGCTTGCAACCTTCTTTCTCCGGATTGCAATGATTTGAGGCATGCATCCATACATTTCTTCTTGTAGCGGGCAATTAAAGGCATGGTTTTATCTCCGCTTTGTAGTTGCACTACATCCCATGGGGAGTTATTTTCATCTATGAGGCGCTCTAGGATGGTGATGTCTATTAAAGGAACATCACAGCTTACAATGATGTTGTCTTCGGTTTTGGAATGGTATAGTCCCGAATACAACCCTGCCAACGGACCTGCATTTTTTATTAGGTCATCTACTCTTGTCTCTCCAAAGGCATCATATTTTTTATGGTCACTAACAATTAGGATATTATTTACTAAAGGTTTTAATGCATCTATAATGTGTTCCAGAAACGTTTTCCCCCGAAAGGGAAGCAAGGCTTTGTCCCTTCCCATACGCTGACTTTTACCACCGGCGAGAATAATACCTGTTATGTGTTTGTTCGAATTCATCTAGATAACAAATAATTTAAATGATGCAAAGATGAGTACTACAGCCAACAGATGTCGAAGACGTTTGTTGTTCAGCTTTTTACTTCCTATATAACTTCCAAAAAACCCGCCAATCACAGCTATTCCAACTAAAACAAAGGACATAGAGGATAGTTCAACACCATTACTTAGTTGCCCAATAAGACCTGCTCCAGAGTTAACCCAAATGAATAAGGCAGATACGGCTGCTGCTTCCTTCATTTTCCCCCAGTGCAATAGCAATATCACAGGGCTAAGAATAATTCCGCCACCAATTCCAATAAGGCCTGAGAAAAATCCAATAATTCCGCCAACCAAAAGTCCTTGCCAAATTTTTACTTCTCTAACAATAGTTCCTTCCTTTCCAAAAACATTCAACATTTTAAGGACTGCAAAAATCAATAAGACCCCCAGTATTTTTTTATAAATAGAGGCGTCTACCTCGATCATCCCTCCCAAAAAAGCCATGGGCACAGAGGCAATGGCAAAAGAGAGGAAGAGTTTTTGGTTGAAGTACCCTGCTCGGTAATAATGAAAAAATGCAATGGCCGCTACAAATAAGTTTAATAAAAGAGCTGTTGGCTTCATCACTTCTGGCGAAAATGAAAAAATAGCCATTAATGCCAAATAACCACTAGCCCCTCCATGACCTACACTTGCATATAAAAAAGCAACGATAGGAAGGATTAATAGAAATGGCCATATAGCTATAATATCATTCATCATAGGCTTTCTAGTTTTTTAAGTTGGGTATCCAAATATTCCCAACAGCCTTTGTTAATTTCTTCAAAGATTTGAATCAATGCCTTACCGTAAGGAGTTAATTGTGCTCCACCACCATTTTTACCACCAATACTTGTAATGATCACGGGTTTTTCAGTCGATTTATTGACAGAATCGATAAGTTTCCAGGCCTTTTTATAAGACATTTGCAACGTCTTGGCGGCCTTAGAGAGCGATCCGGTTTCCTCAATTGCCTTCAACAATTGCACTCTTCCTTCACCTAAGAAAACATGGTCATCTGTTTCAATCCAAATTCTACTTTTTATTTTAAAACTCATAGTCTTTTAATTTGTTAGATGGATTACTTCTACCAGATCCCCGCTTTTCATGTCAATTACATCTTCAGGAGCAAGAACCAGTGCATTAGCCAATGCAAAAGTTTGTAGCATGGCAGAACTTTGTCCATCGAGAATCTGTACTTCATTGTTGGCATAAATAGCTTTTAGGAACTGGGGACGATCTCCTTTTTTTGTGAAAGATCCCGTTAGTTTTTCTTGTGTTTTTTTCAACGAATAATTCAACTCCCCACACATCCGTTGAAGGGCAGTTCTAACATAGATATTGAAACAGGTCAATGCAGCTGCGGGATTTCCGGGAAGGGCGAAGACAACGGTATGTTCTTTTTTTCCAAAGAAAAGGGGTTTGCCCGGTTTTTGTTTCACTTTATAAAAGAGTTGTTCTACCCCGATTTCGTTTAATGCCTTTCCCACAAAATCATAATCGCCCACTGAAATTCCTCCTGTAATGAGCACTAAGTCATTTTCCGAAATAACATTTTGCAATAGCTCATGGGTTTTTTTATAATCGTCTTCGACTTTCCGGATGGAAACCTCATGATACCCTAATTCAATTAGTGAGGACTTCAGCATGGCCGCATTGCTTTCGTAAATCTGGCCGTAACCCAACGGTTGCCCAGCAGGTATGAGCTCGTTACCTGTGGTTACTATGGTTATAGATGGTTTTTTATAGACAGGAACTTCCGTAATTCCTAGGGAGGTTAAAAAACCAATGGCTGCGGGGGTAAGTTTTGTGCCTTTTTTTAATGCAACGGAATTCTTCTGTACTTGTTCTCCTAGCGGTCTAATATTCTCATTTAAAGTAATACTGTCATTTATTTGAATGGTTTCACCAAGAGCTGAAACTTTCTCTTGCATGACAACAGCATTGGCAGTATCCGGTACAGGGGCACCTGTGAAGATACGTACAGCTTGCCCAATACGGAGTTTGGGATGATCTGCATCACCTGCTTTAATTTCACCAATTAGCGAATACGAATCCGAGTTGTGTAAGTTAAGCGCATAGCCATCCATGGCTGATTGCCTAAAGGGCGGCATATTGATAGGAGAAATAACGGATTCAGATAATAGATAGCCTAAAGCATCGGAAACTTTTCTAGTTTCTGAATACGAAGAGGGAGACACATTGTCTTCAATTATTTTTTGAGCTTCTTGGATCGAGACCATGATTTCGTTATATCCTAACAAATATAACGATGAAATTTCAGAAAGAAAAATGAGACTTGTCATAGTTGGCTTATAGCGAATTGGCTAGGGGTCTTATCTAATCGATGAAATTTTTATTGTAAACAACTTATAATCAATTACTTATTTGTAATTTAAAGGTTTATTAGTTTGAATCTTAGAGAATATTATTTCAGTTCCTTTTGTTTTAGGTGTATATAATTCACCTATTTCATTAGGATGGAATAGGGATATAAATTGTGATAAATGTCATACTTCAAGCATAAATTATCAGATACATTTATCCCGTTTTAAAATACTGACCATGCCTATAAAAAGTTATTTGGCTCATCCGCAAAGAGGAAAAAAAGAAGAGCTCATTCAAGCACTTTCTGCACTACAAGAATGCGATGTGCTGCCATCGCAAAATGAAGAGGTCATCGTTGTTGTTACTGATACTGAAGATGAAGACCACGAAAAAAAACTGAGAAAAAAATTAGAAGACATAGATAGTATAAAGTTGTTGGCTATGGTTTCTGGATTCAATACACCACAAAAGAAGTAAGATATGTTTACATCATTATCTAATAGGAGGGATTTCATTAAGAAAATGGCAAAACTTTCTGCTATTACAGCAGCTGCCACAATGTTCCCGGGTATTTTATTTGCTGAAGAACAGGAACAAGGCCTGCCAAAGGGAGCTAATTTGGATTGGAAAAAAGCACCTTGCCGATTTTGTGGAGTGGGCTGTGGTGTTTTGGTAGGTGTAGAAAACGGTAAAGCAGTCGCAGTAAAAGGTGATCCCAAATCTTCTGTAAATAAAGGGCTTTGTTGCGTAAAAGGGTATCATTCTGTTATGGCAATGTATGGCGAGGATCGATTAACCAAACCATTGGTGAAGAAAAATGGTACTTATGTAGAGACTTCTATGGAAGAAGCGTTGGATTTAATTGCTTCGAAAATGAAGGAAACTATTAAAGACCATGGAAAAGATGCGGTTTCCATTTACGGTTCAGGACAATGGACCATTCCAGATGGTTATGTGGCTTCCAAGCTTTTTAAAGGCTGTATAGGAACTAATAATGTAGAAGCAAATGCCCGTTTGTGTATGGCAAGTGCAGTAACTGGCTTCTTAACTTCTTTTGGCTTGGACGAGCCCATGGGATGTTACGAAGATATTGATCATGCTGATGTTTTTGTTCTTTGGGGAAATAATATGGCAGAAATGCACCCTGTCTTGTTTTCCAGGTTGTTAGATCAACGATTGAAAAGAGGAGTGAAAATCATAGACTTTGCTACCCGTACTACCAGAACAAGTATGGCTGCAGATAAGTCAATCCTATTTTTACCCCAAACCGATTTGGCAGTTGCAAATGCTATTTGCTATGAGATTATTAAGAATGGATGGGTGAATGAGACCTTTGTGCAGAAACATTGCAATTTCAGTAAAGGGCTTACCAACATGGGTTACGGACTTGAAGATAAGTACAAGTTTAGCGATAAACCAGAAGCTGTTTCTTTTGAAGATTTCAAGAAGTTCTTGAACGATTATACGCCAGAAAAGGTGGAAAAAATTTCTGGAGTTTCAGCCAAGGATATCAAATACATGGCGGCATATTATGGCGATCCAAATAAGAAGGTAATGTCGCTTTGGTGTATGGGTCCTAATCAGCATAGTAGGGGTACATGGATGAACAACCTCATTTACAACATTCATCTACTTACCGGAAAGATCTCGACTCCAGGAAACAGTCCTTTTTCTTTAACAGGACAACCTTCTGCATGTGGTACCGTAAGAGAGGTAGGGACACTTACACATAAATTACCGCATGGTGTGGTTATGAAAAAGGAACATCGGGAATTTGCAGCTAAAATTTGGGATGTCCCAGTAGAGAATATTGATCCGAAACCCACATATCATACCGTTGAAATGTTTAGGGCGTTAGACCGTGGTGATATTCGTTTTATGTGGATACAAGTAACCAATCCTATGGTGACGATGCCCAAATTGAAACGCTACAGAGATGGTGCTAAAAAAGAAGGACGGTTTATTGTAGTTTCAGATATTTATCCCACACCGACAACCGATATAGCTGATGTTATTTTACCCTCTGCCATGTGGGTAGAGCGCGAAGGAATGTATGGTAATTCTGAGCGAAGAACACAATACTTTGAACAAATGGTAGAACCACCTGGAGAGGCCATGAGTGACACCTGGCAGTTGGTTGAGGTAGCTAAGCGTATGGGTTATGAGAAACAATTTTATTACACAGAAGAGACTCATATAGAAGAAATCTATACCGAATATAGAAGACATCACGATAATAAGAAGCACAATATGGCTCCACTGGAAGTTCTGAAAGAACATTCCGGAATGCAATGGCCGTATGTGGATGGAAAACCTACCAAATGGCGTTTCAATGCTAAGTACGATCCTGCTTGTAGTAATGGAGAGGAATTTCATTTTTATGGAAAACCTGATGGAAAAGCCATTATATGGCAACGCCCATACGAACCCGCAGCAGAATCACCCGATTCTGAATATCCATTCTGGTTAAATACAGGTCGTGTGGTAGAACATTGGCATACAGGCTCAATGACACGTAGAATACCCGTATTGCACAGAGCAATGCCTCATGGGTATGTGGAACTGAATCCAGGGGATGCAAAGCGTATGCAAATACGCACAGGCGATAACGTGAAACTAACAACAAGACGAGGTGAAATTGTTTTACCAGCTTCTGTAAATGAACGAGGTGTGCCAGCTCCCATGCAAGTTTTCGTTCCATTTTTTGATGAAAACATGTTGATTAATGATATTACATTAGATTCTTTCTGCCCAATCTCTAAGGAGCCAGATTATAAAAAATGTGCAGTTAAAGTAGAAAAAGCATAGTGTTATGAGAAAGCGATTAGGCATCATATCATTGTTTGTACTCTTGTTCATCACTTTCATTGCTATTTGGAATTATAGCTATTATGAAGGATTGGAAGAAGCATATATTCCTATAGAAAATGACAAAGAACTTCCTATAATTCCTTCAGAAATAGGCGTTTTTCAACGTTCAGAATATGCTTTAGATTATGCCAATATGCCTGTAGATGAAAAGCACCAGCGCTCATTAGATTCATACTATAATAACAGAGCTTTTTACGGAGCGCCGCCTAGCATTCCCCACCCAGTTAGTACCGAAAGAAGCATGGGTGAAAATAACTGTTTAAAGTGTCATGAAAATGGAGGCTTTGCCGAAAAATTCAATGCATATGCCCCAGTAACACCACATCCAGAAATGGTGAATTGTCGCCAATGCCATGTAGCTGAGCAAACAAAGTCATTATTTAAGGTTTCCAATTTTGAGAAAGGAACAATTCCTTTAGCGGGAGTCAATAATGCGATGGAAGGGAGCCCTCCAGTAATGCCACATCCGCTACAATTACGGGAAAACTGTTTGGCTTGTCATGCGGGTCCCAGTGCTCCTAAAGAAATTAGGGTGTCGCATCCAGAACGAATCAATTGTCGTCAATGTCATGTGCCTAACGATAAAGTAATGAAAGACATAGGAACTTTTAAAAGAACCAGTACCCATGAACAATAGAGTTGTCAGAAAATACGGGATCCTATCTTTCATCGTTTTACTTTGCATTTCTTGCAAACATCACGAAGCAGAATACCACAGTATCACCGACAAAATAGAAACGGAAAGTAAAGATTATCAAGGTACATCTATTTCATCCTATGAGCATATTGAGGATCTGAAAACTATGGAAATCACCGAAAATGGGATTACGTTTTTAATCCCAACACGGAAAAATGAAATAAAATCCTATGCCTGTACTGAATGCCATAGCAAGCCATTGTCTGAAATGCAAAGCGTGGACTTAAAAAAGGCACATTGGAACATAAAGCTGAACCACGCCAACGCTAATACCATGAACTGTGTTACTTGCCACAATGGTAATGATATGGACGAGCTAAGAAGCTTAACTATGAATACGATAGATTTTAATAAAAGCTATCAACTATGCAGTCAATGTCATAATAAACAATTTACAGATTGGGTAGGAGGGGCGCATGGAAAACGAATTAATAGTTGGGCTCCACCAAGAGCATCTATGACCTGTGTAAACTGTCATGATCCGCACAAACCCCATTTCGAATCGAAATGGCCGGAACGTTACAATACACAGAAAGTTAACGAACGCAAATAATTTAGGTATGAGCAATGACACTAAAAAATGGTTTTCTCTAAACCTAGGCAGCAAAAAAAAGCAAAAAGAAACTACTTGTGGTTGTGGGAAGACCGATGGTGGATGTAGTTTTGCAAACACTTATAATGGTATGGGAGAAGAGCGTCATAAAGACGGCTTTGACCAAGTATTCGATGTGCAAATGGGGCGTCGTACTGCCTTTAAAAAATTAACTGCGGGTTTACTAATTGGTGCAGGAGCAGTATCAACTTCCTGTAGCTTAATTACAGATGATGACACCAAGGAAAAAGCACAGATAGACTGGGAAGAGCAGTTTAAGGGGAATTATAAATTAATGACCGATGAAGAGAAAAAATCTACGGTAGATCGTTTGGTTCGTTCCTATCAACTTCGCACGGGAAAAACAATCAGTATGTCTTCCCAAAATGCAGAGGAAAATGTGCTTTTCGGATACGCCTTCAACATTTCAAAATGTCAAGGATATATGGATTGTGTGAATGCTTGTGTAGAAGAAAACAATCAGGATAGAAAATCGGAAATGCAATATATCCGTATCCATGAAATGGAGGATGGAAAAGGGTTTAATTTCAATGAAGCTGATGACAATTATTACCATGAGGTACCTGCCGAAGGACATTTCTATATGGGTACCCAATGTTTTCATTGCGACAATCCGCCCTGTGTAGAAGTATGTCCCGTAGAAGCAACTTGGAGAGAAGAAGATGGATTGGTGGTTATTGATTATGACTGGTGTGTGGGGTGTAGATATTGTATGGCAGCATGCCCGTATGATGGGCGCCGTTTTAATTGGAGCAAGCCGGAAGTACCCGAAAATGAGGTGAATAAAAACCAACATTATTTAGGGAATCGATTGCGAAAGAAAGGCGTGATGGAAAAATGCACCTTTTGCGTACAACGCTCAAGAGCAGGAAAGAATCCAGCCTGTGTAGAAGCCTGTCCAACGGGAGCTCGCATTTTTGGAAATCTGTTAGACCCTAATAGTAGTATACGTTGGGTGTTGGAAAACAAGAAGGTTTTTAGATTAAAAGAAGACTTGGGAACAGAGCCGAAGTTCTGGTATTTTATGGATTAACCTTGATAATAAAAATAGAGACAGCCTCTAATAATATACATAATGAGAAGACTTAGAGTTTTTGGAAGTTTAGTAAAAGATAGTTTGGATATCATTACCCATGGATCCAAAAAATACCATTTGTGGATGGCATCTTTAACTTTGGTTATGCTCGTTGGGATGTATTGTTATTCCATACAACTGGAACAAGGATTAAGTGCTACTGGAATGACCGATAGAGTAAGTTGGGGCTTGTACATTTCTAACTTTACTTTCTTGGTTGGGGTAGCAGCAGCAGCAGTGATGTTGGTCATGCCTACCTATGTATTGAAAGACATCGATTTTAAACAAGCGGTCCTCATTGGCGAGGGAATAGCGGTTGCAGCCCTAATTATGTGTTTGGCTTTTGTCATAGCCGATATGGGTGGGCCTTCGGTGCTTTGGCATATGATTCCCGGAATTGGAGTATTCAACTTTCCCAATTCCATGCTCACCTGGGATGTTTTGGTGCTTAATGGCTACCTGTTTCTGAATATTACCATTCCCTTTTATATTCTCTTTAGGCACTACCAAGGGAAGAAATCTAAGTCTAGTGTGTATGTTCCCGGAGCTTTGTTATCGGTTTTCTGGGCCGTGGGGATTCACTTGGTCACTGCTTTCTTGTACCAGGGATTACAAGCACGTCCGTTTTGGAACAATGCTTTGTTAGGACCTCGATTTTTGGCCTCTGCATTTGCAGCAGGTCCAGCGTTAATTATTTTGGTTCTAGCAATTATAAGAACGTATACGGCATTTAAAATTGAAGACAAAACCCTGAAAAAAATTGCCATGGTGGTAACTGTGGCCGCACAGATTAATTTAATCATGTTGGTGTCGGAGTTATTTAAGGAATTCTATGCACCTACTCACCATAGTGAAAGTGCCTACTATTTGTTTTTTGGTTTGGATGGAAAAACAGCCTTACTGCCTTGGATTTGGACAGCCATTTCTCTGAATGTATTGGCCACGGTGATCTTAACATTCCACAAATTGCGAAACAACTTCAAAGTATTATTCTTTGCATGTCTCATATTGTTTGTAGCCATTTGGATTGAAAAAGGATTTGGACTTATCATTCCTGGATTCATTCCCGGACCTTATGGCAAGATCGCTGAATACACTCCAACTGGAATTGAAATTGGGGTGACCCTAGGTATTTGGGCACTTGGAGCATTTATCTTTACTATTTTGGCCAAAACAGCTATTAAAATAGAAACAGGGGCAATTCGGTATAACAAGAAATAGTCACGATTTTTCTTTCAAAATGGGATTAGGAACAATGTCCTTCCTACCTAAATTTCCAACAAACTATTAGTTTAAATCGTAATCACAAATTAACATTATAATAAATTGATTATCAATTATTTAGGTTAACTTTATAATGTTTTACATGTAAAATTTATTTTATTATTAACCATTTAATTTTAACCATCATGAAAAAAATCATTTCAATAATCACATTGATTGTGATTGGGACTGTTTTATACAGTTTTACTACAAATGAAAAATACACGGAGAGTAGTATGGAAATCAAAACAATTTCCAGTGAAATAGAGTGTATTAAATTGATCTTGAATGAGGAACTCAATACTCATATAGAAAAGAACTTTGTAAGGTTTTTCGACGATGTCAACTATGTTGAAGCGCTATTCTCAGAAGATGTGGGATACTATTATGCTGCCTATGGAGAAAAAAACGGAAAGTCTTCGGTTCAATTTCTTAAAGTTGAAAAGAGAGATATAGAAAATGAAACCTATACCTATTTCGATTTTGAAGGCTTTAAAGTTACTGAACTCACAGAGTATTGCTACCAAGGGATAAGCTGTACGGGATGCGTTTACAATCCTTGCTGCCCTAGCTGTAATATAATTTGCGGACCATACCCAATAGCCTGTGATTAACTATTTAATTGAGAAAAGCGAACAAAAAACCTGTTCGCTTTTCTTTAGTTTTTTTCTTTTCTCAATTCTTCGCACACCAGAACAATGTCAATTGATTGGGATTGAGTATGTATGCTCCAACTTTTAAATCGTTTTAAAAAGGCGAAACATTAGATTCGAGTGGCTTATAGTTTGCCATTCTATTTGGTCTGTTTTCATTTATGCTCATAGGAATAACTACAATATAACCTTGATAGTAGTAAAACACATCATTATTAGCAGGCATGTTGTAGGCTTTGGTCGGGTTATTGGGTTTTAGGTTCCACGTTTGGTACTCATCTACGTTTGTAGAGGAATCCTTTTCAATTTCTAACAGAAATGGGGGTTTATCAAAAGTAATGGCGCGTTCCACAACCTTAACTCCCTTTATACTTCCAAGATCTTTAGGAATACTAACCGTAAGGTATTCGAAAGACTCCATATCCTCTATTAAAGATGAGGTTGCAAGTGTAGCGACCCAATCACATATTTTGTTTCTATTCTCGATATTGGGCTCGTCTTCATTAATTCCTGATACGGCAATTGTGGGAATTTGCATGAGTGCAGCAGTCCTTGCTGCCCCAACGGTCCCAGATCCAAACCAAGCAGCTCCTTCATTTGCTCCACCATTAATTCCAGATATGACTAAGTCTAATTTCATATCCATATTATAAAAGATACCCAAGGCACCAAATAAAACACAATCTGCGGGATATCCCACTACCTCATAGATTTCAATATTTTCTGATACGTCTAACGAAAGTTGCTTGGTTTTTACCTGTCCCGTCTTTGTGGTTTGCATCATATTAGATGTACCACTTCGGTTTTGTAAACTAACCGCGATGACAATTTTATTTGCAAAGGGACTTAATGACTCGGCGAGGCAGATAAGACGATCCATATCTTCAACCCCATCGTCATTCGTAATGAGGATGTTCTTTTTGTTTTGGCTGTTGTTTTCAATATTGAAAAAGACTTCTTCCTTTAATTCGCCATCCTCAAATACACCTGAGATTTCCTTACCATTTCTATACACCAAAGTACCATAGCCATTTTTCTCACCATTTTCCCATGCACCCACATACTTAAAGATAGGGTTATCGGGTTCATACCAAAAGGTTCCAATTCCAGAACGCAACCCGTTTCTATATTCGCCTACATAATGGTCTCCGTCGTCATTGTAGTAGCGTCCATTTCCATGAGGTAGCCCATTTTTAAACGCCCCTTCATAGGTGTCTCCATCTGATGCCATTATCCATTTTCCATGACCGTTAAATTTACCTTCGGCAATTGTGCCTTTGTAGGTATAGTATTCGCGATTATTCCAAAATACAGTTAATTCTCCTTCTCCGTGTACATACCCGTTTTCACAGGAACCTGACCAATGAAAACTTCGATTTTTTGAATGGTCATAGGTATAAAATTTACAATCCGTTTCTGGTTGGGAAATCCAACCAGGGGATCCAGAAGATTTTTTAAAACTATAAATGGAGAATACAATGATTGCTATAGGAATTAATTGAAATAGAACGATGCCTAAGGCACCTGCTTTTTTAATAGAGTTTTTCATAGGACCGAATTTTTAAGTTGTCCAAATATAGTTGCCATTGCTTTCCATAACAGGATCTTGTGATGAATTGCAGTAAAATGTGATGAATGGAATACCTCTAATTATAAAAGATCTAAGCTAGCCTTTAACAATTTCACTTTTGATCGTGCTACAGGAATTTTTACAGTTCCATTATCCATTTTAATAAATAACCCTTGCGAATTTCCTTGGGTGGTTTTTATAGTATTCAGGTTTACCAAATATGACCTATGGCACCTAAAAAATTGTGAATGGTCTTGCAGCATTGATTCCATTTGCGAAATGGTATTTCTGAACAATTTTTTGCTCACCGTTTGACCTTTTGTACAATGTATGGCCACATAATTACCCTCTGCGCTTATAAATAGTATTTCATTTTTATTAAAGATGAATTCTTTCTTTTCCAAGGTAAGAACAACGGGATCATTGTTATTAGTCTCTTGAAACTTGAGTTGCTTTTGAAATTGCTCATTCAGTTCTTGTGAAATTTGAAGATACTTCCTTGCCAATACATTATATCTGAATAAGATTAGAAAACCGGCAGAAACAATACCAATGGCTAGGTTCTTCAATAACCAGTTAATAAGTTCGTTTCCCGAAACTAGCGCTTCAATGTCATTGTTTACAATTAGAGCATTAATGACGTGATTCCACAATCCAATCAGCAAAAAATTATAGGTTAAAAACAGAAATGCTTTTGTAATCGACCAACGACTCTCTTCGAAGAAGGATGGAAAAAAGTAAGGAAGTCCAAAGTAATTAATTGTAAAAGTAATTATGGAGATTGCCATAAACGCCATAAAATGATAAATACGGTCCATTGGGGTAAATCCATAAGGCTGTAGTAATATGACAACCAAACTGGCAAATAGAGATATAGTAAGGATGGTGTTTCTTTTTTCAAGAAAGGTATTCTCGAAAGGATAGGCGGTTTGTAACCAATTCCAGTTCATTGGCAAATAGTAGGGTTCTAATTGCTACAAAATAAGGAAATATTGATTTATAAGGAAACAGCGTCCACTAAAACCTCCTCCTAGAATCGAACTAATTTTCTTTTTCCTGAAGTTTGGGCGGATATGCTTTTGAAAAAATCCATCCAAAAATCATGGCAATCAGGAAGGAAGGAGCAAGCACATCAAGAGCCACAAAATAGTCACCAACGATCTCCATGTTTTGAAAAACAAATTTAAAGAGGATCACAGATAAAAAACCAGAGATCATGGATGCAATGGCTCCTTTTTCAGAAAAGCCCTTCCAAAAGAGCGTTAAAATAATAACTGGGCAGAAGGTAGCTGCAATTCCAGACCAACCAAAGATAATGACCCAAAATACCTGCCTCTCAGGAGAAACCACTGCAATTGTAATTGCGATGATAAGGGCGATAGCGGCCATAATAATGGTAACGATCCGTGATATTTTGGTAAGATCCTGGTCTTTTAGTTCTGGACGCAATATTTTCTGATAAAAATCCCGCGTAATGGCACTGGACGCAATAACAAGTAAAGAGTCAATAGTAGACATAATTGCAGAAAGCACAATAGCAATGTATATGGCAACAAGGATGAAAGGAAGAAAATTTTCTGTCATGACGCTCAATACATCTGTCGCACCAATACCAAAAATGGCTTCAGGATCTTGTCCGCTTTCCGTGAAAAGTACTCTGGCAAGTATTCCAATGGTTACTGCAGCAGCATCTGTAAGCAATGTAAATATAATGGCAACCCATCTTCCTTTATTGATTTCATTTTCGTTTTTTATAGACATAAAACGAACATAAACCTGTGGCGATCCTAAGAATCCAAGTCCGATCATAGAGAATCCCAGGATGGTGAATAGATTCATCCAACCATCATCGTTTCCGCCCCAAATATCTGTTAAAGCAGGATCAATGGCTTGTAAGCCAGCAGTGATAGATTGTCCATGATCCATAGAAAACCAAACCACAATAGGAAGCAGCACCAGACCAAAGAACATGAGGAGTCCCTGAAATAAATCGGACCAGACGGCTGCAACAAATCCACCAAAAAAGATATAAATAAGAACAATAAAAAACCCGATAAGTGCCCCTGTATAATAATTGATGTCCAGAAGGGACTCAAAAGCAATTCCTGTAGCATCAATTTGCGAACTCACATAAATGATAACAAAAATGGACAGCACAGATGCCGCCAGTATTCTTAAGGTATGTGTAGTAGACTTAAAATGGCTTTGTAGGTAATCAGGAATCGTGATCGACTTGTAGGTGTCAGATCTTCGTTTGAACCGTTTAGCCATAAAAAACCAGGAGACAAAAACACCTAATACTTCCCCTAGAACGACCCAGTATCCCGAAAACCCGGCCAAGGCTCCCATGCCGGTCAACCCAATGAGCAGCCAACCTGACTCTCCCGTGGCACGCGCAGAAAAGGCCACCGCCCAAAAGCCCATATTCTTTCCTCCCACATAAAAATCACTCATGCTTTTAATCCGACGGGATGCCAGAATACCAATTAGAAATAGGATAGCAACATAGATTCCGAGAACGATGAGTTTTGTGAGCATAATGTTTTTATGGGTTGATTATTTCTTCTATATGCGTACCCTATTGGATAGAATGGGGTTAGATAATTTTACATATATAAAAAACTAAGGTAGTGAAAAGGGACAAACCTCTAGATCTGGAGTAAGGATTGTCCAAAGAGAAGAGTTAGGTACGTGCTTTGAGAGAAGTTAAATCGTGTACAAAAAAATCCAGCCGAAAGACGGGATATGAGTAAGCCTCTTCTATTTGTTCATTATAGAATGTTGATTTCTAGTTTTTCAATCAATTTCTTTTCAGCTTTTCAGCTACACTATCATAATATTCTTGAGTAAGAACCTCGGTCCAAATTGTAGGTTGATCACCGCCATACAATGCTAAATAGGTTACATTGCTATCCTTGGTAGAAGAGTGCCAATGTTCGGTGTCCTTTTCACATTTAATCACATCTCCGGCTTTCAGGATTATAGGCTCTTCTCCTCGCTCCTGATAATAGCCTTCCCCTTCAACATATATTAGTACTTGTGCTGACGCGTGTTTGTGCCAATCTAATGTTGAATTGGCTTTAAAGGTGGCTTTTGTAATGTTATAGCCTAATTCGTTATCATCATGAATTAACGCATTTAACCAAGCCTCTCCTAAGTAATGCGTGTTGGGAGCCTTTATACCTTCCTCTAGGTAAGAAGTTACATTGTATTCAGAATTTTGCGAATTCACCATTAATGGTAACACCAAGATTAAAATACCAACCGCTTTTTTCATAATAGAGTGATTAAGTAAGCAATTTAACAAAAAACGACCGCAATAGAAGAAATACTTACATTCTGATTACTTAATCCTAGTTTTACAGCAAGATGTGAGAGGTAAACTTCTCTTCTAAGTTTTTCTAACGAAAAAGCCTCTCACTTCGTGAATGGTTTGTTGCTGCTTGTTTCCCTCTCGATAATTTGCAGATGGTTCTTGATAGACGTGTTTGTCGAACTAAATTCTAGAAGATGTTCTCTCCTCTGTAATAATCTAATATTTTAACTCGTAGCCAGTAGTCGAATTTGGCATTTGTAAGATTGATTTTTGCATTATCCAGATTATTTTTACTGGTGATATAATTTAAAAAATTAGTAACGCCATTATTGAACCTGATTTCATTAATACGATACGATTCTTGATAAGCAATTACTTGATTTTCAAGACTTTGGCAACGATCGAAAGCAGCCTCCATATCAAAGTGAACCTGAGCTATAGTGTTCTTAATTTCTAGCGTTGTTTGCTCCAATTGAACGAGAGATTCTTCTACTCTAATTTTTTCGAGAGCTACATTGTTTTTTGCACTAAAACCGTTTATTAACGGAATATTTACTGCCAATCCAATCACAGTATTTAGATTGTTATCTAATTGATCTGTATAGCTAATGTTTTGCGATTCAAAAGAAGTTCTTTCAGTAAAAACGGAGAGGTCATCGCCGTTAACAGTTACAAAGTCACCTGTTTCTACAATGCTGGTTCCTGTAGCATTAAAGGTTTCGGCAGCACTGGAATAATTGGTATTCAAACCTGCAAAAAATGATACTTCTGGAGTAAATTGCGCCTTTGCAACGCTTACTCCTTTTTTGGCAGCTTCAATTCTTAATTCAGTTGCCTTAAATGTTGCCAAATGTTGCAGTGCTTCTTGATATACTTCCTCTGCGGTAAGATTATATTTTTCGAAATCTAATATAATTTCTTCTGGATCAACCACTACTTCCTCTGACAGATTTAGTAGTCTAATTAAATTGAGTTTAGCATTATTTAAAGAAGATTCTGAAGTTAGAATATTCGTTTTATCATTTGCAATTTGACCTAATATATCTGCATAATCTGCTGGATTTCCTGATTCATTTTTAAAAAAGTCTTCTTGAATTTTTAATTGCTTATTCGTTGCTTCTAGACGTCGTTTATTCAGGTTAAGAATGGCGCTACTATTTAATACTCGCAAATAAGCAAGGGTAACATTTAAAACAAGATCTTGTTTAGCAGCTTCAATCTCTAGCTCTGAAGCTTGTCGGTTTAATCTGTTTTGTTTCGCTGCGCTCAAGAGTCTGAATCCATTAAATACGGTCATGTTTAAGTTCAAACCCATATTCGAAAATGTCAACTCTTGCGTGATGAAGTCGTTAGTGAAAGGATTTATACTTCGCCCGTCATTAACACCTAAATTAAAATTTCCGTTTACGCTGGGCAAGAGATTTGCCTTTGCCTGCTGATGATTAATTTTGGCTGAATTAGCACGTAAATTCGCTGATTTTAAATCAAGATTATTTTGAAGTGCTATTGAAATACACTCATCTAAAGAGTACTTTTTTTCATTGATTTCTTGGGCATAGCTGACCGTACTCATCAGTACAATGAGTCTGAAAATGATGATTTTATGATTCATAATTTCTTTACTTATTGAGAGACTATTTTCCCGTCGAGTAGATTTATTATTCTTGAGCCATACGCAGCATTGTTTTCAGAATGTGTGGCTTGTATGATGGTGACACCTTCTTTATTTAGTTCAGCGAAGAGTTCCATGATTTCTGTGCTTTGTTTTGAGTTTAGGTTACCTGTTGGTTCATCGGCTAAAATTAATTTTGGTTTACCAATGAGTGCTCTCATTATTCCAACAAGTTGTTGTTGACCTCCACTCAACTGTTGTGGAAATAGGTCTTTTTTACCAACTATACTGAATCTGTCCAGCATGTCAGCAACCATGGCTTTACGTTCAGAAGACTTCACACCTTTGTAGAGTAAAGGTGTTTCAATATTCTCATATACTTTTAATTCATCAATGAGATGATAGGCTTGAAAAACAAAACCTATATACTCTTTATACAATTTAGATCGATCTTTTTCTTTCATGCGATGAACCGATTGCCCTAAAAAGGTATATACACCATCTGTAAAAGCATCCAGCATACCAATGCAATTGAGGAGTGTAGATTTCCCAGAACCTGAAGGCCCCATCAATGAGATGAATTCACCTTCTTTAACTTGTAGGTTGATATCATCGAGTATAGTTACTTTATTGTTTCCTGAATTTACTGTTCTGGAAGCTTCATGTAAACTCAATATTGTATTTGCCATTTTGACTTTTTGTTTTTTGATTAATGAATACAGAATTACTCCGTTCTTAAACTATTCACAGGATTGGCTATGGCAGCTTTAATGGCCTGGAAACTTACAGTAATTAGCGAAATACCCAGAACAATGGCTCCTGCACTAATGAAAATCCAAATGTCCATATTCATACGATAACTATATTCTTGCAACCATTGCGATGAGAAGAAGTAACCTAAAGGAATGGCAATGATTAGTGAGATAAGTACCAATACAATAAATTGCTTCGACAATAATTGCCATATTGCTTGTATGGAGGCTCCAAGCACTTTGCGTATACCGATTTCCTTTTTTCGCTGAATTGCCATGTACGTGGATAAACCTAATACGCCTAAACAACTAATGAATATTGCTACAAGAGCAAATATGGCTACTAATTTGGCAATGCGTTGTTCAGCATTAAACTTACGTTCGTATTCTTCGTCAATAAAAGTATATGTGAATAGATTTTCAGGATTATACTTTTGAAATACATCTTTCATTTTGTCTAATGCACCTTCAATGACATTGGTATTACCTGAAGCAATTTTTATGTTTACCCAACTTAAAAAACGTCCCTTGTGCAGTATATATAACGAAGGTACATCTGGATCAAAAGGTGATCGCGTGACCATATCTTCAACCACACCAATAACTTTATACTTTTTATCACCCCAACTTATAAATTCTCCTACAGGATTTTCCAGACCCATATATTTCACGGCTGTTTCATTCACAAGAAAAGCCAATGTATCGCTGGGGAATTTGGAAGAAAAATCCCTTCCTTCCAGAATATTCCAGTCGATCATTTTCCCGAAACCTTCGGTCGCGCGAATCGTATAAAATTCGGCTTCTATATTCGGGTCTTTATTTTTCCAGTCAAAACTTCCTCCATTGGTAGTGTATGTACTAGTGATTTTCACATCTGAAGCTGTGACCTGATCTATATATTTTGATTTTAATAGTTCATTTTTAATAGCGTCAAAACTTTGCAATACTTTATCCGTGCGAATAGGAACGCTAACCAATAAATCTTTATCAAACCCAAGGGGTCTGTTCTTGGCGTGATTGATTTGACCAACAATGGTAATGGTTCCGATAATGAGAATACTTGAGATAGCAAACTGAAGCACAATAAGCCCCTTTCTGAGGTTTACTGCTGTTTTGTTATTACTACTCAATCCTTTTAGAACCTTTACGGGTTTAAATGCAGACAGGTAAAAAGAAGGATACAGGCTACTTAAAACAGCTGTAATTCCTATCAATAGAAGACAAATGAACCAGAATACAGGTGTTGTAAAAGGGATTGTTACCTCTTTTAATGTTAAGGTATTGAATGATGGTAATAATAACCTAGTCAATATAATGGCAATACCGAATGCGAATAGTATGATTAAAAATGATTCTGTAAAGAATTGAAAGATCAGCTGCTTTTTAGACGAGCCCAATGTTTTTCTTACGCCAACTTCCTTTCCTCGTTTTAGAGCATGTGCGGTACTTAGATTCATGAAATTGATACACGCTAAAAGCAAAATAAAAAGACCTATCATACTAAATGTTTTGACGTATGATATTCTTCCGCCAACACTCACACCATTCTCAAAATCTGAGTGTAAATGCCATTTGGACATAGGATATAGAAAGACTTGATAATTTCTATCATTAGTTCGCTCGACATATTTTTCCAGAAATACATCCTTAATTGCTGTGGCTGCATTTGCAATCCCATTTTTATCATTCAATTGCACATACACCTGAAACCAATAGTTTCCCCAACTTAATCTACTTTCATAATTGTAGGTTTTTTTAAGCAATTCAAATGGCGCAATAAAGTTTAAATCAGCAAAGCTTGAGTTATTGGGTAAGTCTTCATAAATACCTGCAATTTTAACCTCCATTTTGTTGTTGATTGTAATTGCTTTTCCCATGGGATCTTCTACTCCAAAAATGTTTTTAGCTGTACTTTCTGATATTAAAGCGGAAGAGATATCTTTTAGAGCGTCCTTACTGCCTGCAAGAATTTTTAGATCCAGAATATTTGCCAGATCAGGTTCAGCAAATCGTCCTTCCACCAGCAGCATTTCATTGTTATAGTTGAAGTTGTATTGTCTTGGTCTGGCACTTGTAGCCACATGCTTAAAGTGATTGCCATATTCTTCTCGAAGCACAGGTGCCATTTGCATGGGTTGACCCGTATATGTTCTGATCTCATCTCCTCGATTTTGATTTTGCATCACAGCAGCAATATCATCGTAATGCGTCAAAGACGAATTATAACTGAGTTCACTATGCACCCAAAGACTAATAAGTAAAACAGCTGTTAAACCAATGGTTAAACCTCCGGCATTCAATAAAAAGAATGCTTTGTTCTTAATTATATTTCTGAATCCTATTTTGAAATGTGCGAATATCATGACTGTTGCGATTTTTGATTGATGATGTTATTCCGATCTTAAAGAGTTAACCGGATTGGCAATAGCAGCTTTTATGGCCTGAGAGCTCAGGGTTACAAAGGCTATGACTAAGGCAATAAGTCCTGTAGCTATAAATATCCACCAGTTCAATGAAATTCTAAAGGCAAAATCTTGTAGCCAAGTATTCATGAACCACCAAGCAATTGGCGCTGCAATAACAAATGAAAGCAGTACTAGCTTCACAAAGTCAGTAGAAAGCATTTTTACGATATTACTGACCGAAGCACCCAACACTTTTCGTATGCCTATTTCTTTGGTGCGCTGTTCTGCTATGTACGTGGCTAATCCGAAGAGTCCTAAGCAAGCAATAATTATAGCAAGTATGGCAAAAGTTAACGCTACCTTTCCTACACGTTGTTCCTGGCGGTACATTACTTCAAAAGCTTCATCCATGAACTGATATTCAAAGGGCATTCCAGGCGCCGCAGCCTTATATTTAGTTTCAATTAGACTTACCAGTTTATCAACATTGGCAGTATTGAATCTGAAGGCAGAAACCCAACTATTATTACCCAATCTAAGACTCAAAGCGCCAACATCTTGTCTTAGGGATTCGTAATTGAAATTCTTGACAATACCAATGATTTCGTAAGCGATTTGAGAATCACTGCCATCGGTTGTGTAGATTTTCTTACCAATAGGATTGTCAAATCCAGTTAATTTGGCTGCTGTTTCATTTAGAACAATTGCGGTTGAGTCTGCACCAAATGACCTAGAGAAAAAACGCCCCTCAACCAGTTCCATATTCATATTGCTGAGGTAATCATAATCAACTCTCCAATACTGCATATTAAAACCATTGGTTTGGGTCATCACAGATTCTGTGGAAAAAGTAGTGTCCGATCTCGATGAATCCGAAATTGGAACATAACCAGCAAATGAAGCCGATTTTACATCAGTTTGTTGTTCGATTTCCGTTTTTAAAGATATTCGGGTTTCACGAGGTAATCCAGAATTACTTACCAGTAAAACCTGATCTTTATCAAATCCTATGTTGGTTTTTTGTATGTGATCTATTTGCTTATAAATTACTATGGTTCCGATAATTAAAATAATGGAAGTGGCAAATTGGAATACAACCAGAAAATTTCGAAGATAGTTTTTTTGATGCCCAGCGGATAGCTTCCCTTTTAGCACCGTAATAGGTTGAAACGATGACATAAAAAATGCAGGGTATATTCCAGCTAATACGCCTATCAACAAAGGGAGGACCAGAAGAAATAATAAAAACTTCGGACTCCATAAGGAAGATAAAACCATTTCCTTTCCCGAGATGCCATTAAACCAACCTAATGTTAACCAAACAAAAAAGAGCCCAATGATGAGTGCTATTATGGTTACTATAGTAGATTCAATTAAAAATTGGGATATCAAGGATTTTTTATTTGTACCTAGCACTTTTCTAATACCAACTTCTCTGGCTCTACCTGCAGATCTTGCCGTGGTCAAATTCATAAAATTTATACATGCCAAGATCAAAATAAATAGTGCTGCAGTAGAGAAGATATAGACATACTGAATGTTGCCATTCGGCTGAATTTCAACGCCTCTTGAAGACTTTAAATGGATGTCAGTAAGTGGAAATAGCGAATATTCCAGTCTATTTCCTTTTTGCTCAAACTCTTCAATACTTGCAATGTCTACGTATTGCCGAATTTGCGGAAGCATGTGCTTTTCAATAACCTCGTCAAAGTTCTTATTGAACTCCTGATAATCTGTACCCGGTCTTAATACAACATAGGTATAAAAATTATGACTTGAAAAATTACCGAAATCGTAATCTACATTATCCATAGAAAAGAAGAAGTCATAATTGAAATGAGAATTAAGAGGAATATCCTCTATTACAGCTGTGACTTCATATAAGGTTCGGTTGTCATCATCGGTGTCCAGCATTTGTCCTAAGGCCAGTTCTGCTGAACCAAAATAGCGTTTTGCAACAGTATTGGTTATGACTACAGTATTTGGTTCGTTAAGTGCTGTCTGGGTATTACCAACAATACTAGGAAGTGTAAAGACATTAAACAACGTAGAGTCAGCATGAACCACATTTTCTTCTTTAATGTATTCATTGCCTTTTTTTATCAGCTTTGCTCCATTGCTACCATAAAATCGCACATATTCTTCTACTTCCGGATAATCGTTTTTCAGTGTTTCACCCATAGGGTCAGCACTCACCGCCATATTCAAATCTGTACCTCCAAAACTGATATCTGAATGTATTCTGTAGATATGATCTGCTTTTGCGTGAAATTTATCATAACTCAACTCATCTGTGACAAACATAGCAATGACAATAAAGCAAGCTATACCCAAAGACAGGCCTATGATATTAATTGCAGTAAACCCTTTGTTTTTAAGAAGGTTTCGCCATGCTATTTTGATATAATTCTTGATCATAACTATTTAGTTTTTCAATTGATGTTTTTTATTCCGTACGCAGCGATTTTACAGGGTTAGCAGATGCTGCTTTCAAAGAATGGTAACTGATGGTAATTATCGTAATCAATACCGTAGCGAGGCCCGCAATGAGAAAAATGTGCAGTTGAGGTTCAATTCTATAGGTAAAATTCTGAAGCCAATTTTTGGCGGTCCAATAGGCAAAAGGAGAAGCTATTGCTACGGCTATTGCTACAAGAATCAAAAAATTCTTACTTACGAGTAGCATGATATTACCTAGGTTTGCACCTAAGACTTTTCGAATGCCTATTTCTTTTGTACGCTGTACAATACTAAAGGCTACTAGACCGAATAAACCTAAACATGCAAGTAAAACCGATAAACCTGCTGCGACAGTAAAAAGTACAGAGCTTCGCTTTTCAGATTCGTATAATGCATCGTAATCTTGATCTAAAAAGTGATAATCAAAAGGTTTATCAGAAATACGCGATGACCAAGTACTTTCAAGACCTGCCAAAGTGCCTTTCACATCTGTATTTGAAATTCTCACCATATAGTTTCTGGAGAAATTTCGGTGCAAAAAAATGAGTAATGGACCAATAGGGTCATGTAAACTACTGAAATGAAAATCTTTAACCACACCAACTACGGGACCTTCGGCACGATTCTCAATGGTTCTCCCAATAGCTTCCTCAGGTGTCCAGCCAATTCTATTAGCCAGCGTTTCGTTTATCAAATAAGGTATTTGGTATTTTTTATTGTCTGAATTAATCGTGTCCATTAACGCAAAATCTGTAGCCATAAAATCACGACCAGCCACGAGTTCCATTCCCATGGTTTCAATGAAGTCTAAATCAACCGGCATGGCATTGACAGAAACATCGTGTTCTCCATTTTCATCAACGGCATTTATGCCATCAGACCATTCAACAAATTCCGGTGTTTCATAAGAAGCAGTTACCGATTTCACACCTTTTACTTGTTGAAAAGCTTCTTTAATTGATTTGAAATTTTCAAGCATTGTACCACGAATAGGTAATACAACTACGTGATCTTTGTCATAACCCAAATCTTTACTTTGAACATAGTTTATTTGTTGAATAATGATCAGTGTAAAAATGATTAAGAATACTGATATAGCGAATTGTCCAACGATTAATGACTTTTTAAGTAAACCATTTCCACCTGTGGATCGAAATCCTTTTTTTAGGATTGAAATTACTTTCGAATTTGAAAGTATAAGTGCAGGATATAACCCCGCCAAAGAACTTACCACTAAGCAAAATAGGAGTAGTAAGGATAGTGGTAAAGGTTGCAATAACTCTAATCTGGAAAATGATTGCCCAGTAATGTTATTGAAATATGGAATAAATAAGATGCTTATGCCCAAAGCAATAATTGTTGAAATGATAGTTACTGTCGTAGCTTCACTTATAAATTGAAAAAACACTTGTTTTTTACTTGCTCCCATCACCTTTCTTACACCAATTTCTCCACTTCGTGTGGTCGACTGCGCTGTGGCCAAATTCGTGTAATTGGCTATGGCTATCATCAAGATGAGAAAAGTAATGATCATAAAAACATAGATGTACATAAGGCTTCCGTTAGGCTCAAAACCTGCCAATTCTGACTTTAAGTGCACATCTAAAAGTGGTTCTAAATTGTATTTTAAATAATCTCCTGCATCTAATCTGGCTTCTTGCTTCACAAGGTCTGTAGCCATGTAATCACTGATCTGCTGTTCTACATTGGCTATCTCAGCCGAATTGTTAAGTAGGAGATACGTAACCCAATTGGCAGACCACCATTGCTCACGTTTAACATTGTTATTTAGGCTTAAAAATTGTGTAACAAAGTCAAATTTTAATTGCGAATTTTTCGGCGCGTCTTTACATACACCAGAAACAACTAAATCCCTTCCGAAGGCGTTGATGACTTTGTCAATTGGATTATCAGTACCGAAATACTTTTGCGCCATCGATTCTGTGAGTACAATTTTGTTTGAAGCATCTAAAGCGCTAATCTCATTTCCTTGAATTAATTGGAAGGAGAAGACGTTGAAGAAGGAAGGATCTGCAAATAGGATGCGATCTTCAACAAAAGATTTGTTTTGATATATCACATTCCCGCTACTAATATAAGTTCTTACATAATCCTCAACACTTGGTATTCTTCTTTTAAGTTCAGGTCCTACTTTCGTTCCAGTGACAGCAGCAGTATTGATCTCGTTGGAGAGTTTGTACTCCATGGTTGCCCTAACAATTTGAGATGATTTTTCATGAAAAGAATCGTATGTTAATTCGCTGTAGATATATAACGAAATTAAAAGGCAAGCTGCCAAACCAATAGATAAACCAAAAATATTTATAGTGGTGTATAGCTTATTCTTTTTTAAGTTCCTTAAGGCTATTTTGAAATAATTTTTAAGCATATCAATAGATTTTTGACTTACATATTTTACTCCGTTTTTAAACTTTTGGTTGGGTTGGCTAGTGCGGCTCTTACTGATTGAAAACTTACGGTAATTAGAGTAATAATAAGTGCTCCCAGACCTGCTGAGACAAATACCCAAATAGAAATTTCTGTGCGATAATCAAACTTTTGAATCCATTGCTTCATAAAATAGAATGCAAGAGGAATGGCTACAAACAAGGCTATAATTACTAGTTTTATAAAATCTTTCGAAAGTAAAACCCAGAGATTAGTTACGGTTGCACCTAATACTTTACGAACACCTATTTCTTTTGTTCGCCGCTCTGCAACAAAAGATGCAAGGCCAAATAAGCCTAAACAACTAATTATAATGGCCAGTATGGTAAATATTTTTGCCAAACTTGCTACGCGTTCTTCTGAAGCAAATTTTGATGCATACTCTTCATCAACAAAATCGTATCTAAACGGAAGGTCTGGAAAATGTTTTTTAAATGTATTTTCAATGGCAGCCAAGTTCTCGGAGACACTCTTGTCAGGATTTAACCTCAAGTTGTAATAATTGCCATAATTCGAGCGGTCAAACACATAGAATCCTGGACCAACGGGTTCATAAGGAGATTGCGCAATAACATCCTCAACAATACCAATTATTTGCATGGGTGGTTCTGGATCTTCTTCATCCTCATCCATGATAAATTTACCAACTGGGTTTTTTATTCCCATATATTCAACAGCTGTCTTGTTAATAAGTACTGCGTTTGAATCTGTTGCAAATTCCCTTGAAAAGTCCCGACCATCAATTATGGTCATTCCGGTAGCTTTGACATGTTCGGGAGAAACTTCTGTCCATGTAAAACTTTCTTGAAACCCTTCTGGTTTTCCTTCCCAGGTATAACCACCTCTATTGGACCATATATTGGTAGTAGGACTACTAGAGGTTGACATTTCAAGAGCTGCTCCTGAAGCTAAAAATTGTTGCCTCATTAGGTCTTGCTTACCTATAAAATCCTGCCCAAATGTTGGTATTTGAACTAGTCCTTCTCTATTATAACCAACAGGCCTGTTTTTACTGTGATTAATCTGTTGCATCACAATTAAGGTACCTATGATGAGGGCAACAGAAACCGTAAATTGGGTAACAACCAGTATCTTTCTTGGCAAAGCCGCCATTTTTCCTGCCTTGAAAGTTCCTTTTAATGCTCGAACGGGTCTAAATGATGACAAATAAAGTGCTGGATAGCTACCAGATACTAAGGCTGTGAATAATATAAATATCAGTGAATATCCCCAAAACTGAAGACTGCTCCAAGGAAAGGAAATTTCCTTGCTTGCCAGATCATTGAAGCTATTTAGTGATAACAGAACAAGGCCTAGTGCTACTACGAAAGCAAATACCACCACAAGTAATGATTCACTCAAAAATTGACTAATGAGTTGTTTACGATTTGAGCCAATTGCTTTTCGTATACCTACTTCCATAGCGCGCTTTTCAGATCTTGCTGTGCTTAGATTCATGAAATTAATACATGCCAAAAACAGGACAAAAGCTCCGATGATACTAAAAAGCCATACATTTTCAATACGACCACCCGCTTGCACACCATTCTCAAACTGTGAGCGCAAGTGCCAATCTTTCATTGGTAAAAGAAATATTTGAGGATTGAATTCTGCGGTGTCTTCGTTTGCATTCTTTTTAGAATCCAATATTTTAGAAGTTACAGTTTCCATGGTTGTATTGTCACCGATCTGTACAAACATTTGAAAGGAGTTATTTCCCCAAGAATCAATTGCGTTTTCGACCCATTCTTGTGATGCAACATAATGTCTCCAAGTCATCACAAACTCCACCTCTCTGAAATTTGTATTTGCAGGGATATCATTATAAACGCTCGTCACCAACATATCATGCTCATTATTTATCTTAACTATTTTACCTATTGGGTCTTCCGCTCCAAAAAGAGCTTCTGAAACAGATTTTGACAACATGATGCTGTTTTGCTCTTTTAAACCATTTTCTGCACCATAAATAATGTCTAATTTGAGTATTTGTAATGCTGGTTCTTGCATGAAATTTCCTGAACGGGAAATAATTTTGTCACCATATTTTAAATACCTAGAGTTGGTCCATGATGACATCGAAATATGATCAAAATTATCACCATACTGTTCGCGAAGTAAGAATTCTAAAGGACGGGGCAACGCTTGACCTGTACCAGTATTACCATTAAATGTTTGGCTTTGATATACCTGGGCAATCGTATCATAATTTTCAAAATAGTTGTTATACTGGATCTCATCTGCTACCCATAAAGAGATCATTATAGCAACTGCCATACCAAGGGCTAAGCCAAAAACATTGATAAATGAATAGATTTTATTTTTTAATAGATTTCTCCACGCGATTTTGAAATAATTTTTGAGCATGATTTCTATGAATTACTGTTCGTTGTTTGACTCTTTGGAGTAAGCACTTCAGTATGGTAAGTTGGTTGATTAGTGGTATACTGAAGTGCTCTCCTGTTTTTGATTGATGAAATTTTTGGTTAGGCTAATATATTTTCAGTAACCTTTTGACCGTCTAACATTCTTATAATACGATGACTGTATTTAGCGTCATGCTCACTATGTGTTACCATGACTATGGTGGTACCTCCTTCATTGAGATCAATTAATAAATCCATTACCTCATTTCCGTTGACACTATCTAGATTTCCTGTGGGTTCATCTGCTAAGATGAGCTTAGGATTATTCACTACCGCTCTAGCCACGGCAACACGCTGTTGCTGACCTCCGGAAAGCTGTTGTGGAAAGTGATTTCTTCGATGCATGATTTGCATTTTTTCAAGAACTGCTTCCACTTTATTTCTGCGTTCTACAGGTTTTACCCCAGTGTAGATTAATGGAAGTTCAACGTTTTCGAATACGGTGAGCTCATCGATAAGGTTAAAACTTTGGAAAACAAAACCTATGTTGTGTTTTCTCAAATCTGAACGTTTACGTTCATTATATCCAGAGACCTCTGTTCCGTTAAATTTAAAGCTTCCGCCATCAGGATCATCGAGCAAACCTATGATGTTTAATAAGGTAGATTTTCCACAACCTGAAGGGCCCATAATGGCGACAAACTCTCCTTCTTTAACTTCAAAAGACAATTTATTCAAGGCAATGGTCTGTACCTCTTCAGTACGATAAAATTTCTCTAGGTCTTTTATTTGTATCATCGTTATAATTTTTGATTGTATTCTATTTTAATATCAATTCTTCTACGTCTCCATACGAATCGTAACTTGATGTTACCACCTTGTCACCAGGATGTAAGCCTTCAAGCACTTCATAATACTCTGTGTTCTGACTACCAAGTCTTACATCAACTCTGTATGCCGATTTACCATCATCACTTACTTTAAACACCCAGTTTCCACCAGTTTTCTGAAAAAATCCTCCTTTGGCAACTAGGAGTGCTTCTTTCTCTGCACTTAATGCTACACGTATTTGTAGGTTTTGCCCTCTTCTTATACCTTCTGGTGTTTCGCCGTCAAATTTCATGTCTACTTGAAATCGACCATTAGTGACTTGCGTAAATACTTTTTTAATAATCAAGTTATAGGCTTTATTGTTAAGTGTAAAGGTTCCTAATTGGCCGTTGTAAATTCGAGAGATGTAGTGTTCGTCAATATCAACTCTTACCTTGTAGCCAGTAGTAACGTCTACTTGACCTAGTCGTGTTCCTTTGGTGATAGATTGACCAATCTCTGCGTCTAATGAGGTTAATTGCCCATCTATTGGAGCGCGCACAACCAGGTCACCTACTTTTTTACGCATAAGCTCTAAGGCACTTTGGGTTCTAGCGTATGAATCTCTAGCTTGACCAATTTCGAGTTTAGAAGAAATAGAATCTTCAGACAATACTTGTTTCGCCAATTTCATGCGTTCAAGCTGGTATTCGTAATTATTTTTTGAAGACTCATAATCCTGTCTGCCAATAGCGCCTTTTTCATGAAGCTTTTCATTAAGTTCATAAACACGCTTCGCTTCAATAAGACCATTCTCCACATCTGTGAATTGATTCATTCTATTGATGGTATTTTGACGTGCCTGATTCTGAGAAATCTGCATTTGAGTTAACAAATTATATACGGAGGTTTCTTGGTTTACAAGACTTAATTCTAGGTCAGTGTTTGATAGTCTCAAAATAGGTTCTCCTTTCTTCATCATTGCGCCATCCTCTACGAAAATCTCTTCTACGCGTCCACCTTCTAAGGCATCGAGGTAGATGGTAGTAACTGGAAGCACAATTCCACTCACAGGAATGTTTTCTTGAAAAACATCATTAGAAACTGTATGTATTGATATACGCTCTTTTTCAACATTTAATTTCGAACCTCCAGAGGTCTTTACAATGACAAAAACAATTAAGGCGACGATTAACGCAATACCTCCATAGAGTCCTAATTTTTTATTTGAAAACTTTTTCTTTTCAATTGGTACATCCATTTTTTAATTCGTTTTGATAGTATATATAATGAATAGTGTACCAAAAATTTATATAATTGATAATCAGTTATTTATGAAATTTTAAAAAAATGAAAGTGTTCGGTTTTGATACACGTTGTGTTCAATAATGTACACTGCAAGGTGTCACAAACTTCTAATTTTAATGTCTTTACCTCTTGAGTAGAAAATCGTAATATTGTATTATGACCTTGAAAAATGCCCGCATACTTATTGTAGATGATGATTCAGATGTGCTCATGGCATTGCGGCTGCTACTTAAACCTATAGTAAAAGATGTAGTTGCGGAGAAGAATCCCAATAATATTACTGCTTTAATTCAGAGAAACGCATTCGATATCGTTATTCTGGATATGAACTTTAGCGGTTTGGTACATACAGGCAATGAAGGGATCTACTGGTTGAATTCCATAAAAAAATCAAAACCTGAGATTGCAGTCATACTCATGACAGCTTATGCAGATATTGATTTGGCAATCAAAGGACTCAAAGAAGGTGCGGCAGACTTTTTTGTGAAGCCCTGGAAGAATGAAAAAATAAAAGAGACGATCACAACCATTCTTTCTAAGAAAAAGTCTACTGATCAAAAGACTCATGGATTACAACCTTCAGGCACAAAAATTATAGGTGATAGTGCGGTAATGCAAGATGTGTTTGTGAAACTCAATAAAGTAGCACCTACAGACGCCAATGTACTCATCTTAGGTGAAAATGGAACAGGTAAGGACTTGATTGCAAGAGCACTTCATGATAGTTCCAATCGAAGAGATAAACCCTTTGTGAAAGTTGATGTTGGTGCATTGACAGCTTCTCTTTTTGAAAGTGAATTGTTTGGTTACAAAAAAGGTGCATTCACAGGAGCATCTGAAGATCGAGAAGGTCGCTTTGAAGCCGCAAACGGAGGAACGTTATTTTTAGATGAGATTGGGAATATTCCTTTAGGCCAGCAAGTGAGACTGCTTACGGTTTTACAAAATAGACAAGTGACACCATTAGGATCTAATACGGCTATTCCTATAGATATTCGGTTGATTTGTGCTACCAATGTTGCTCCAGAAGTCCTTGCTGATGAGAAGAAATTTAGAAAAGATTTAATTTATAGGATTAATACAGTGGATATTATCATTCCTCCGTTGAGAGATCGAGGCACCGATATCACTGAATTGACACATTATTTCGTTTCCTTATATGCAGAGAAGTACAATAAAGGAAGTTTCAAATTTGATTCTAATTTCATAAAAAAATTAAAAACCCACGATTTTCCGGGAAATGTAAGAGAGCTTCAGTATGTATTAGAACGTGCTGTAATTATGGCTGATGACAATGTCTTAAAATCGGAAGATTTGGTATTCTCTTCCATTGAAAGATCGACGAAAACCAAAAACTTTGAGACTTCAAGCTTAAATCTTGATGATGTAGAAAAAAATACCATTCTCACCGTACTGGAAAAGCACAAAGGAAATGTTTCTAAATCTGCAAAAGAATTGGGTATTACAAGGGCGGCCTTATATAGAAGATTAGACAAGTATGAACTATAAGGGCTACATCTTAAGACTCTATTTTAGAATCCTTGTAATAGTTGGTCTCATCCTTGCCCTAGGGTACTGTATTTATATTGACATGGTATTTTATGCGATACTGGCAGGAGTTTTGTTATTGTACCTTATTGTTGATACCTACACCTTTGTAAAACGTCGCTTTGTAGCCATGGATGACTTTTTTGAAGCGGTGAAATACAGAGATTTTTCGCGTTGGTTTCCTGAAGATAGAGGTCCAAAAGACATTCGTTTTTTATATACAGGCTTTAATGAAATTAATCGTACCATCAAGGAAATCAATGTGCAAAACCAAGCGCAATATGTGTACTTACAAAAGATTTTAGAGATGGTTGATATCGGAATCATTGCCTATAATCTGGAGTCTGGTGACGTATTGTGGAGCAATGATTCCTTTGGTGATATTTTAGACTTACCCTCATTTAAGAATATACGTTTTGTAGAGAACAGAAAACCTGAGTTGTTCAATACAATTTTTGAAACCTATCACAGAGAGCCGGATTCTGTTGCAATTGCATTACAGAACGAGCGTATAAAGATTTTAATTTCAGATACTGTATTTCAGGTAGATGATGATGCATTCAAGCTTATCGTAATTCAGAATATAGATGATACTTTAAATAAAAATGAATCTGAATCATGGAAGAAATTATTGAGCGTCATGACACATGAGATCATGAACTCTATTGCACCGATATCTTCGCTTGCTGATACGCTTCAATCTAACGTAGCACATGCCATTGAAAATTCAGAAGAGCCATTAGAATTGAATGATCTGAACGCCGGCATTCTAACGATTAAAAAAAGGAGTGAAGGCTTATTGCAATTTGCAAAAACGTATCGCAGTTTGAACAAAGTGACTAAACTAAATCTGCAAAAAGTACGAGTCACAGAATTGTTTGATAATATTCAGTTATTGATGGCACCATCCATTGAAGCAAAGAATATTTCTGTTGAGTTTAATGTGTCAGGTTCTCGACTAGAACTGGATATAGACGCCTATCTAATTGAACAAGTGATGATTAACCTGATCCTAAATGCTGTTGATGCATGTAAGCATAAAGAAGATGCACAAATTAAAGTATTAGCGTCACAGAACCCAAATAGAGATGTAGTTATAAAAGTCTATGATAACGGTTCTGGTATTCCTCAAGACATTTTAGAAAACATCTTTGTGCCTTTCTTTACAAGTAAGGATACAGGTAGTGGAATTGGTTTAAGTCTCTGCAAGCAGATCATGATGCTACATAGAGGTAGGATATTAGTAAAAAGCATTGAAGGAGAAGGAACTGTCTTTAGTTTGGTGTTTTAAGGGTTCCTTAATTTTGTCCTTTAATTAGGGTTAAATTGGACTTCCTCCTGTATTCACTTCGCGAATTTCACATCATTCCACAAAATCCAATTCTGTAAAGGAACCTGCTAGAGTTAATGAAGTGCTGCCATCAGAAGTGGCAGCAGTAATATTAAAAGTACCCGATAGTAGACGATGGCCAGTTTCACTGGGATGCTCCCTGTTGGTGGTGATCGTCACATTACCGTTAGTGGAAAAAAAGGTGGTCAGTGGGTTCGATCGCCTTACAGTGGCAAAGGTTCTAAAATTATCTGTATCTACATCTCCCATTTCTTTTACGGTACCACTGCTAAAGCCATTCGTTCCATTTAAAAATAGACTGACCATTTCTCCATTGCGGTCACCCACATTGATACTTAATGTATTTCCGTTGTTGCCCCTAACAACTTCATAGACACCTAGGGTAAAGTCATAATTGGAATAAGTATCTCCATCTATGGTAGCTTGAAAGACAGCCTCACCAGCTGGTGTGTTTTCTGTTGAATTTGAATTATCATCGTCTTTACTGCACGATATATTGAAAAGTAGTAGAAACGAAATGGTAAATAGGAATAAATGTCTCATGGTATTTGGGGTATAGCATTGATTATAAGTAGGTCTACGCAATGTACATAATATATTTTAGAATGTAATTGGCCAGGTGGCGGGTAGGTCTTGGGAGAGTCCAAGTATGTATAAATGAAAAATCCGATCTAAATAAGACCGGATTTTTGTTAGCTCCTCCTCTTGGACTCGAACCAAGGACACCCTGATTAACAGTCAGGTGCTCTAACCAACTGAGCTAAGGAGGAAGGTTTAATTCCTTTTAAGCGGATGCAAATATAAATTAAATTTTATCTGTCGCAAAAAAGAAATTTAATTTTTTTTATTTGGAGAAGGCTCGATAAATATCGTTTCCATTTGCAAACAGCAATAAAGCGATTAACAAGAAGAAACCAACAACCTGAGCATACTCCATAAATTTATCTCCGGGCTTACGACCTGTTACCATTTCCCAGAGCAAAAACATAACATGTCCACCATCCAAGGCAGGGATTGGCAATAGATTTAAAACTCCTAACATAATAGAAAGAAAAGCGGTAAGCTTCCAGAAATCTTCCCAGTTCCATGTGTCGGGAAATATGTCATAAATGGCCTTAAATCCTCCAATACCTTTATAAGCACCCGTTTTTGGATTTACAATTTTTCCCAATTGAGCCCAATAACCTGAGATCTGTTTTACAAATTTATCAACCCCAACACCAAAGCTTTCCCCCAAGGAATAATGTTTACGGGTTAAAGAGAAATATCCACTGGGTAAATTGGTAAATCGTTCTACCTTGCCCACAGGGTAAATACCCATTTTTCCTTCATCTGTAACCTTTAAAGGAACTTGTACCTTATTTCCATCACGGATAACGTTGGCAGTAATTTCCTGTCCTTTATAGTTGAGTAATGCGGGTTTTAATACATCATAATATTTGGTCTCTTCACCAGCTAGACCAACAATTAAGTCCCCTTTTTTAAAGTCTCCATTAATATTTGGTGATTCTTCGTCTACTTTGGCGACCATAAATGGAATTCTTAATTCCAAAAGTGAGACATCTCCTTGATCGGTAATTCTTCCCAAGAAATCTTCAGGAATGTCGATAACTTTTTCAACACCGTTTCTACTAATGGTAATCTTTTCGGCTAAAATAAGAGCCCCTCTAAGATCTTGGTAATTGTCATAGGATTCTCCATCAATAGAAACCACCTTGTCACCAGTTTCTATTCCCAAATCCTTAAGAACAGGGTTTTCAACCCAATACCCATCTTCAATGGTATTGGTGGCCACTGTTAAATCACCATAAATTGCAGATGCAAATACATATATAAGCAATGCCACGATGAAATTCACAATAACTCCACCCAACATAATGATTAACCGTTGCCAAGCTTTCTTACTTCTAAATTCCCATGGTTTTGGAGGTTGGGCCATTTGTTCCTTATCCATGCTTTCATCTATCATTCCGGATATTTTCACATAACCACCAAGTGGAAGCCAACCTATACCATATACTGTTTCCCCTATTTTTTTTCTGAAGAGTGCATACTTCACATCAAAAAAGAGGAAAAATTTCTCCACACGCGTTTTAAAAAGTCGTGCTGGTAGAAAATGCCCAAATTCATGTAATACAATGAGCAGGGATAAGCTCAATAGAAATTGGGATATTTTTACAACGATTTCCATATTCAAGTCTCAAAATTTGAAGGACAAAAGTAACTGAAACTGCGCGGTTAAAAAAATTAATAAAATACCATCCTGCCTGTATTACAAAAGTTTTAACGCTTCTAAGGGCTTCATTTCTTTTTTAGGTGGTAATTTTGCCAAAAATTCAGGTAAATGCTTCAGTTTTTTGCCAAGTACAAACCTTTTGCCCTTGTATTGGGAGTGCTTTCTATCATCATCATCTATGGTATTTACATAGCTTTGAAGCCTGTTCCAAAATTGAAAGTATACCAGCCTGCCGATTTTGCCCCAGAATTGGTAGATACCACCCTTCAGCATGTAAAAAAATATCACACCATTGCAGATTTTGAATTGGTAAATCAGAATGGACAAATCATTACGGAGAAGGATTATGATGGTAAAATCTATGTTGCAGACTTTTTCTTTACCACCTGTCAGACCATTTGCCCTATTATGACAGATCATATGCTAGAGATTCAAGAACAGTTAAAAGAAGACAAGGAGGTATTACTACTTTCTCATACAGTTACCCCCGAAATAGATACCATAGCCCAATTAAAACGATATGCTTTAGAGAAAGGGGTGAAGGATGATACTTGGAATTTAGTGACAGGGGATAAAAAGCAGATTTACGATTTGGCCCGAAAATCGTATTTGGTGGTAAAGGACATTCCGGGAATAGATAACTATGGAATGATCCATACAGAGAATTTTGTTTTGGTAGATCCCAAAAGAAGAATTAGAGGATTATATGACGGGACCGACCCTGAAGAAATTGAGCGGCTTTTGCAGGATATTGACATTCTAAAAAAAGAATAATCGGTATATAATATCTCCAAGGCGATTCCCAAGAAATCCTTTTATGGTTCGACAAATTTCCCCTACATTTGCATTGTTTAAAATCAATCTAAATAAGAGATATGCCCACCATTGCTGATCTTAAAAAGGGAGAACGGGCCATTATTCAGGAATTCTCCATCGATTTGGTACCCCTAAAGCTATTAGAAATGGGTTGTCTTCCCGGTAATGAGGTGGCATTGGTTCAAACAGCACCATTTCATGATCCATTATATCTCAATATTAATGGAAGTCATTTGGCCATTAGAAAAGATACTGCTGCACAGATTGAAATAGAATTGATTCCCTAATATGGCCAAACAATTAAACGTTGCACTTATTGGAAATCCTAACACGGGGAAAACCTCTGTGTTTAACAGACTTACCGGTCTTAACCAAAAAGTGGGGAATTATCCAGGGATAACGGTAGAAAAGAAAGAAGGTGTTTGTAAGTTAGAGCGGGGTGTTAAAGCTCATATTCTGGATCTTCCAGGGACGTATAGTTTAAATGCTTCTTCTTTGGATGAGAATGTCGTTATCGAATTGTTGCTTAACAAAAACGATAAGGATTATCCCGATGTCGCCATCGTGGTATGCGATATAGAAAACCTAAAAAGAAACCTTCTCTTATTCACCCAAATAAAAGATTTGGGTATTCCTACCATTTTAGCAATCAATATGTCCGATAGGATGAAGCGGAAAGCTATCTCATTGGATATTGAATGCCTTGAGAAGCGAATGGAGACCAAAATAGCATTGATAAGTTCTAGAAAGAATCTAGGTTTTGATACATTGAAAGAATTGATTGGTAATTACAAGCAAATATCTACCAAGCCATGTTTAGATGCTTCTGTAATTGCACCTGCATATTTTGAAAGATTGAAAAAGACATTCCCCAATCAAGATTTGTATAAGCTTTGGTTGGTCATTACGCAGGATGTGAATTTTGGAAAGCTTGACCGAAATGAACTTAAAGGGGTAGGGTCTTTTAAAACCGAATCTAAAAGTAATTTAAAGCAACTTCAACAAAAGGAAACCATAAAAAGGTATCAGTTCATTAATGGAGTGCTTAAGGAAAGTCTTGCTATAGATACAGCTAATGCCAAGGATTTTAGAAGTCGTTTAGATCGCGTGTTAACCCATAAAGTTTGGGGCTATGTTATTTTCTTTGGAATATTATTGCTCATTTTTCAGGCGATATTTGATTGGAGTAGCTATCCTATGGATTTTATAGATGCATCTTTTGCATCCTTAAGTGAATGGATTAAGAATACGTTGCCTTCGGGAGATTTTACCAATCTTCTGGCCGAAGGAATTGTTTCAGGCTTAGGAGGCATCGTTATTTTCATTCCTCAAATTGCCTTTTTATTTCTCTTCATTGCAGTTTTGGAAGAAAGTGGCTATATGAGCCGTGTGGTCTTTTTAATGGATCGGGTTATGCGTCGTTTTGGGTTAAGCGGAAAAAGTGTGGTGCCATTGGTTTCCGGAACTGCTTGTGCTATTCCAGCAATTATGGCAACCCGAAATATTGAAAACTGGAAAGAACGCCTTATTACCATTTTGGTAACACCTTTTACAACTTGTTCGGCACGCTTACCCGTATATCTTATTATTATTTCGTTGGTCATTCCTGAAGAAAGAGTGCTGGGGATTTTCAGTCTTCAAGGGCTTACCCTTATGTTTTTGTATTTACTGGGGTTTGGTTCAGCAATTTTTTCGGCCTACCTCTTGAACAAAGTTTTGAAAATTAGAAGCCGAACTTTTTTTGTAATTGAAATGCCCAATTACAAAGTACCCATGCCAAAGAATGTAATAATTACAGTAGTTGAAAAAACAAAATCCTTTGTATTGGGAGCGGGAAAGATCATTTTGGCAATTTCAATCATATTGTGGGTGTTAGCTTCTTATGGTCCTGGCGACTTTAATAAGGCATCAGAAATTGTAAGACAAGAACATAGCATGTCTACACTTACTGAGGAAGAGATTGAAACCGAAATAGCGTCCTTTAAGTTGGAGAAGTCTTATATAGGAATTATGGGAAAAGCTATTGAGCCAGCTGTAGCTCCTTTAGGATATGATTGGAAAATAGGGATAGCCATTGTAAGTTCTTTTGCAGCCAGAGAAGTTTTTGTAGGAACCCTAGCTACTATATACAGTGTAGGAAGTGAGGAGGAAGAAACCATAAAGAACCGAATGGCAGCTGAAATTAATCCGATATCGGGAACGCCCAGATTTAATTTTGCCAGTGGAGTTTCTTTGTTACTATTTTATGCTTTTGCCATGCAATGCATGAGTACTTTGGCTATTGTAAAACGGGAGACTAATAGTTGGAAATGGCCACTTTGGCAATTAATAGGAATGACAATTATAGCATATATTACGGCACTAGGAGCCTATCAAATATTAAATTAATATCTTTAGAGTATGCAGACCATTTTAGTCATCATAACTTTTTGCTTAGCTACAGGCTTTTTACTGAAGAAGTTTGTGTGGAATCCTATTTTTGAGACTCGACAAAGATCATTGGGGACGCTTGATGGCGAAAAAACCAAATGTGGCAACAAAGATTGTGGGTGTCACTAATTGTTCCCTTCGTTGATCAATAATGTATACGGCTCTTTTTCTTTTCCATCTTCAGGATATGGATTCAAAACAATAGCTTCTATAAAATAATCACCTTTAGTGTAGAATGCAGTGTTTTTAGATGTTGCTTTGGAGGCACCCAATGTAATTTCTTGAGTAGTGGCTTCTTTTCCTTTTTCAGACACCAAAACTTCAACTCGAGCTTGTCCAGCCCACATACAATTTACATACTTTGGACAACGAGAATCTTCCAATACCTGAATAAATTTTACGGAAATATCCCCAAAACTAACCGTTTGGCCTTTTTCAACCTTAATTCCAATTTGAGGGGATTTCGGTGTTTCTTCTTGTGCCATTAGTACAAAAGGGATAAAAAATACGATAAGAGATAAATACTTTTTCATGACAAAATTATTCCATTTATAAAGGTAAAGGAAAAAACCGTGCCAATTGTTGTTTAACCACGGAATAGAAAGAAGTCATCCTTCATAGGCTCTATCTTTTCATCTTTGTTTGTGATAATATATTCCAACGCCAAATCCGTAAATTCTTTGCCTTTTTCGGTCAAAGAAACAATGTCATCTTCAACAGAAATCATATTATTTTTTAAGGCCAGTTCCAATACAGTTTTTGAGCGTACTTTTTGCCAATTAATATGTTCGTTGAGGTGATTTATATGACGTTCATTAATGTCCTGATGGTTGTTCAGGTGAAGTAGAAAAGTAAGTAATGAAACTTCGGTCCTTTGCTGTTTTTGCCTATACAATACAGATATTAATCCTTTACGAGGGGCAAATAAATACACACTCAGGAATATTAAGCCTAATACCGTGGTCATTGCACCAGATATTGATGCATCTATAAGATGTGCTGTCCAATACCCCAATAGTGCAGAAAGCACCCCAAAACCTATTGAAAATACGATCATTTTCTTTAAGTCACTTGTCAGTAAATAGGCAGTAGCAGCAGGAGCAATCATAAAAGCCACTACCAATATGGCACCCACAGCATCAAAAGCACCCACCACGGTTATGGAAGATACAGACATAAGGCCATAGTGCATGATAACAGGCGAAATACCGAGGGCAGAAGACAATCCTGCATCAAAAGTGCTCACCTTTAGTTCCTTAAAGAATAGAAACAGAAGAATGAGAATACATACCAAGATGATTCCCATGACCCAGAGAGATTTTGGTCCTACGTCAGTTCCGAACATCAGAAGTCTATCGAAAGGAGCGAAGGCTAGTTCCCCTAACAAAACAGCATCTACATCTAAGTGAACATCATTGGCGTTTTTGGCAATAAGAATAACCCCAATGCTAAAAAGAGCAGGGAATACCAAACCAATGGCGGTGTCTTCTTTTACCAAACCTGTTTTCTGAATGGCTTCTACCAGAACAACCGTGATCACCCCTGTCATGGCCGCTAAGAGAATAAGCCAAGGAGAATTGAGATCATGGGTTAGGAAAAACCCCAGTACAATCCCAGGTAATATAGAATGACTTATGGCATCGCTAATAAGCGCCATTTTTCGCAATACCAGAAAAACACCCGGTATGGCACAAGCGGTAGCAACCACCATAGCTATGAGCTGTATTTCAATCTGTGGAGCTGTCATTGTTTATTTGTTGATTGTATAGGTTTTCTGCCTGATGGAATCCTTTTGGCGTAAGGGCCCATTGTTGCCCCGAGATTTTAATCCAATCCTTTTCTTCCAGTTTCTGCAATGACTTACGGGTAAATCCTTGAAAATTATTTAGGATTTTTATGGCGTGTGGGTGTTCAATGTTTTCGTGGGTTGCTACAATACTATGCATGAACTGAAGGGTCTTTTGTAATTTTAGATCCCTTCGGTTTTTCCTGAAACGTAACTGACGAAACAAAATTCCTCTTCCTGGTGAAAAAATAAATGATACGATAACAAATACAGCAGCCACCAATACAATTACAGGTCCGGTAGAAAGATTGTTTTGTGAGGCACTAATAGCGGTTCCAAAAACACCTGAAAATGCTCCAAACAATGCCGCTAAAAAGATCATGGTGCCTAATTTGTTTGTCCATTGTCTTGCTGCTGCTGCTGGGGCCAATAGCATGGCACTCATTAATACTACCCCTACGGTCTGGAGTCCCAGGACGATAGCCAAAACAATGAAAAATGTTATGAGAATGTCTATAAAACGAATATTGAACCCTAGAGTTTTAGTAAAGTCGGCATCAAACAACATGATTTTGAATTCTTTCCAAAAGAGGAGGATAACAACGAGGCAGATACCAGTAACTGTAATCATGAGCCAAACATCTTTCTCCACTAATGTAGCAGCTTGTCCAAAAAGGTATTTGTCCAACCCAGCTTGGTTGGCATTAGGCTGTTTTTGGATAAAAGTGAGTAATAACATACCAAACCCAAAGAACAAGGAAAGAATGAGCCCCAAAGCCGTATCAGTTTTTAGATGTGTTTTCGTAATCATTCCGCGAATCCAGAAAGTGCCTATAAGTCCGCTTATTAGAGCCCCCAACAACAAAATATTAGTGTCTTTAGCTCCGGTAATTAAAAAAGCTAAGGCAATTCCGGGTAAAGCAGCATGTGAAATAGCATCACCCAATAAACTTTGTTTTCGCAAAACGGCAAAGCTTCCCAACATTCCACAGATAGCACCCAATACAGCAGTTCCTAACGTAATGGTACGTAAGGTGTAGTCGGTCATTACCAATTGAAAATATTCACTGATTGACATTTTACTTTGTCCTTAATTAATGATTACAAAAGCTATTTATTTATAGCAACTTTATAGTTGATACCGTATGTTTTGGTTAGGTTGTCATCATTGAAGATTTCCTTTACAGGTCCTGTGGCAATTTTCTTCACATTCAGGAAGGTAACCCAATCAAAATATTCTGGAACTGTCTGTAAATCATGATGTACCACCACTACTGTTTTTCCTGCTTTTCGTAGTTCTTTTAGAATGTTGATAATAGCTATTTCAGTAGTTGCGTCAACACCTTGAAAAGGCTCATCCATAAAGTAAATAGAAGCGTTTTGAACTAATGCCCTAGCTAGAAAAACACGTTGTTGTTGCCCGCCACTTAACTGACTAATTTGCCTGTTCTTAAAAGACAACATTCCAACTTTTTCAAGGGCTTCCAAAGCTGCTTTTTTCTGTTTGGCGCCAGGACGTTTTATCCATCCCAAACTACCATAGGTTCCCATCATTACAACATCTAAGGAAGTCGTGGGGAAATCCCAATCTACACTTCCTTTTTGAGGTACATAGGCGACTAATTTTCGTTGTTTCTCGTAGGGTTTACCATAAATGGAAACACTGCCTGCGATAGGATCTATAATTCCCAAAATCGATTTAATCAATGTTGATTTTCCGGCTCCATTAGGTCCTACTATAGCCATGAGGACTCCTTCGGGAATAAATAAATCGATATCCCAAAGAACTGGCTTATAATTATAAGCCACTGTAAGGTCGTCCACTTGTACGGCTAATTTTCCCATCATTTTAGTTCATCTACAATAGTATTCACGTTGTATTGAAACATTCCAATATAAGTACCTTCTATAGTCTCTGGGTTTCCTAAGGCATCGCTATAAAGAGATCCTCCAATTTTTACATTGAAACCTTTTGATTTTACAGCTTCTTGAAGTGCTTCTATGGTTTTTCTAGGCACAGAGCTTTCTACAAATATGGCTTTCACCTGTTTTTCTATAATGAAACTGGAAAGGCGCTGAACGTCTTGTACACCTGCTTCGGTTGCAGTAGAGAGTCCTTGTAAACCGACAACTTCAAAATCATAAGCTGCCCCAAAATAATTAAAAGCATCATGAGCCGTTACCAATATCCTTTTTTCCTTTGGTAGTGATGCAATCTTACTTTCTATAGCAGTTTTCAACTCATCCAATTCGGCAAGATACCTAGTCTCGTTGCTCAAATAGTTTATTTTGTTTTTTGGATCTTTTTCGGCAAGGGTAATGGTTACTTGATTTGCAAACTTTTTAAAATAATCGATGTTAAACCATACGTGAGGATCGTAATTGGAAGCAAAATATTCAGACCCTATAAGCCCAGATTTGTCTAAGGTTTCACCAAGGGCTACTTGTGTTTTGGATGTGCTTTCCATCTTTTCAAACACTTCAACCAACTTGCCTTCCAAATGCAGGCCATTGTAAAATATAATATCTGCGTTGTAAAGTTTGGATACATCTCCCTCACTGGCTTTATAGAGGTGCGGATCTACTCCCGCTCCCATAAGTCCGTTTGTTTCTATATAATCACCGCCAATTTGTTGCACCAAATCGGTAATCATGGTAGTAGTGGTTACAACTTTTAGTTTAGCGTTTTCTTTTTTGCCTTCTTCTTTGCAATTTAATAGAAGTAGACTTATGCATAGGATAAAAAATGTCTTTTTCATGATGTTTTATTTCGGAATTCGATAACTGGCACCTACGGACACCAATAAGTCTTGCCCTTCTGTAATACTGGTGCCTACGGTGGCATCCAATTGTAAATTGTTTTGTACTAAATAAGTAAGCCCTGCATCCCAATAATGATTGGCTTTGCTGTCTTCTGGAAAGTCCCCATATATTTCTGCATATAGTCCAAAACTATCACTGATGCCATGTCCGTAGGCTAACGTATAGATGTATGCAGTTTCTGGAGAATCATTACCCCATTCTGCCCCTATATTATATGCAATACTAGAACTTTCGGACAGTGTATGATCAAACGAAAACCTGAAATCCACCCCAGTGGTTTCTGGGCGGTAATCTGAAGCAGCACTTAAGGGAAGAAATAAATGTCCTATGAGACCAATGGTAGGAAGCAAGCCTTTTTCTTCTGTAATATTGACCTTTACTCCAGCCAATAATGGTGAAAAGCCACTTAGAACATCGTCTAGTTGTTGTCCGTTAAGTGAAGTGCGTCCCTCTTCAAAATTCCATCCCAAGCGTAGTTCTAGATTGTCTAAAATTCCATAACGCAATAGGGTAGTGTTATATGCCAATACTTCTTGTTTTATATTTTCTTTTTCGAAAGAAGTATAAAAAGCTCCTGTTTCTATTTGCAAAGAACCAATTGGAACCGTAGATGGAGATTCTGTGGCATCTGGACGATCAGTAATAAGTTCAGGATCACTGTTGGGTTCTTCCTGTGCGGTAAGATGCAAGGTAAAACAGGATGTTATGATAAGAGTGAATAATTTTACTTTTTTCATGTTAGGTAGTTTGTATATATAGATTTTCGGCAGTCTTTTTTGAAATGAAAAATTGATCCCTTCCTACTTGAATAATCATAGAACCATCAAAAAACTCTTTACCAAGAACTGACAACTTCGTGCCAATTGTGATATTTCTTTTATCTAAATATTGAAGAAATTCACTGCTGGTTTCTTTAACACCCACACAGACACCTTTTTGTTTTTTTGAAAGTTCAGAAAGTAGTTTTTTCTCTGTTTTCTTTACGTTTCCATTTTTATCAGGAATTGGATCTCCATGGGGATCGAAATCGGGATTGCCTAAGTACTTGTCTAATCTATTAATAAGTTCCTCGCTATGAATATGTTCCAATTGCTCAGCAATTTCGTGTACCTCATCCCAGTGAAATTTCAACTTATCAACTAAAAAGACTTCCCATAAACGGTGTTTACGGATGACTCCTGCTGCGGTTTTTCTCCCTTTGGAAGTAAGTGTGGCACCCTTGTATTTTTTATAGGAAATCACTCCTTTTTCGGCTAACCTTTGTACCATATCTGTTACAGAAGAAGGTTTGGTGTCCATTTTATCTGCAATGGCATTGGTGCTTACACCACCTTTGGATTCCTGCTCCAAATGGTAAATGGTTTTTAAATAATTTTCCTCGGCTAATGAAAACATGTGACAAAAGTAAACATATTTTTTGATATGCACTATATTGTTTTTTAGACAAGACTAAAAATTATAACAAAAAATAACCCCTAAGAGAGATTAGGGGTTGTCGTTTTAGTGTTTTTGTGTAATATCCTGCCAACGCAAATCGGCATCTTTTTGAAGGCTTTTTGGGCCTTCTTCATTCCATTTTTCTAAAGTATTTACACCCCAACTGTTGTAAAACAAATAAAGTTTACCTTCTGTAATAAGGAATGTTTTTGGGTTTACTCCAACTTTTTCACCTTTTTTGGCTACCGCATAGGCACAATATCCTCCATATTGAGGAATGTATTTCTCTGGGTTTGCTTGGAAGGTTTCCAAATTTTCTTTGGAGGTAAATTTGTAGTGAACCCCTGCATGGGTAGAAGTGAATTTTTTATTCCCTTTTTGTGGATTGTTCTGAAAGTATGAAACCACGTCGTACCCTTCGGCCGCATAATCATTTTTCAGATTTACATGTTCTTGAGCAAAAACAGAAAAAACCGAGGTAAAGATTGCAAATAGTAGAATTATATTTTTCATGCTGCATTAGTAGAGGATGCTCCCTATTCCTTACTCTAAAGTTTAAAAACCTTTTTCTTTCTGTAATTGTTCGTATGCCTCCTGTACTTTTCGGAATTTATCTTCAGCTCCTTTTCTATAGACTTCATCCATATGCTGTAATTTATCGGGATGGTATTTTTTTACCATTTCCCGATATGCTTTCTTTATTTCTGATTCTGTTGCAGTTCGCTCTATTTCCAATATTTTGTAGGCACTGTCTGGATTTTTAAAGAACATGGCCTTGATGCTTTCAAAATCTCGCATTTGTATCCCCAAATAAGATCCAATTTTGCTTATTTCACGTACTTCGGACTGAGAAACATGTCCATCTGCATTTGCAATACTGAATAAAAAGTGAATGACCTGTAACCGGGATTCATAGCGCATCCGTTGCCTTAAAAGAGCAGCAATTTTTTCTGCTGACACCTCCCTTTTTTTAATAACATCATTGAACACCTTAAAGGTTGCATTAGCTCGTTCTTTTCCGTAGGCTTGTACAAAATATTGACGTACATAATCCAATTCACTTTGGTTTACAGTACCGTCGGCTTTGATTACAATGGAAGCTAAGGAAAGGAGGTTTAACTCAAAATCTGCTGGAGTCACTCTGTCACGGGGTTGTCCAAAAATAGACCTTCGCTCTGGGCGAGTCTTGCCTGAGTTCATATTATCAAATATGCTTCCCAAAAGAAAGCCCAATACAGCTCCAGGGAATCTAAAAAAGGAATATCCCAAAATTGCGGCGAACCATCGAATCATTTTTCTTTTCGTTTATAGTGCAAAAGTACATTTTTAACCCATTATTTCCCTAGGTTCAAATCATAGATTTAAGCTTTCAGGGATTTATAAATCAGTTGTTTAATTAATTATTTTAACTTTAAAGAAAAACTAAAAACTTTATGCTATGAAAAAATTGTTACTATGCACATTGTGTGTCTTACTAGCTTTTCAAAGCTATGGACAAGATCCAGATTTTGTAAATCAAACTTGGCATCTCTATGAAGTTGAAGACACTGACTCTGGAGAAGTCACTTACATTCTTGGGTGGCAACCTTATGGAGGAGAACCAGAAATTCCACAGATCACTCCTTATGTTACTGTAGATGCTTCCTTAGGCTTTGTTGGTTTAGGGATATGTAATACCTTTTTTGGTAATCTAGAATATGATGGGGAATTTTATATTGTGACAAATTCATCTGTAACTGATAATGCTTGCGGTTTTTACGAAGACGAGGCAGAACCATATATGATAGGTCCTTTTGGCCAAGAAGGAGATAGTGCTTATTTCAATATAACTATTACTGATGATGATGATGGATATAAAACCCTCTATTTAGGAGCACCTCCATTTATAGGTTATACCTATAGAAACACGCCAATATTGGGAATAGATGATAAAATACAGTTTCAAGTTTCTGTACACCCTAATCCCACTTCGCAAAAGCTATATGTTTCTAGTGAAGTTCCTATTACTGAGTTGAACATCATCTCTATGGAGGGACAAAAGTTAATGAGCAAAACAAAAGATATAGGAGTTATCGATGTTTCGGCATTACCTACAGGGGTTTATTTTATTGAGTCTATTGCTCTGGAAGGGAAAGAGATTCATAAATTCATAAAGAATTAATACTCTTAGTAATTACTTTAAAATTTCAATGAGCACTCAATCCATCACATTGTTTGGGATGAATTTTTCACAATACGATTCGAAAAAGACTAAGTGTCAAGATGTTTTATAAACTCTTTAACGTTTGTAATCCAAATCCTTGTCATGTAAATTAGTTATCTTTGTAGTCAAATTGTTACACATTTAAACAAAGATTTATGTATCCACCAGAATTGGTAAAACCCATGCGTGAAGACCTTACTAATATAGGTTTTTCCGAACTATATACAGAACAAGATGTTACTGATGCCTTGGCCAAAGAAGGAACTACTTTGGTTGTTGTGAATTCGGTTTGTGGCTGTGCTGCAGCTAATGCACGTCCAGGAGCTAGAATGTCCTTACAAAACGCAAAATCGCCAAATCATTTGGTAACCGTTTTTGCTGGAGTGGATTTTGAAGCAGTAGATGCGGCTCGAGCACAAATGGTGCCTTTCCCGCCAAGTTCGCCTTCTATGGCTCTTTTTAAGGATGGAGAGTTAGTGCATATGTTGGAGCGTCATCATATTGAAGGGAGATCTGCAGACATGATTGCAGAGAACCTTAAAGGTGCCTACGACGAATACTGTTAAGTATATACAGATTGAAATACAAAACCGCCTCTTATTTTGGGGCGGTTTTTTTATTTTTGAATAATGGTTAAACTGCTTTCATATCCTATCTCTGTCATTTACTTCCTGTTCTTTGGGTTTACACTTGTGTTTTTTCACCCTATACAATGGATAGCACTAAACCTATTTGGATATCAGGCACATAAAGTATCGGTGGATTGGCTGCAGTTTGCATTATTGCGTTGCCAAAATATTCTGGGCACTCGTTTTTCTTGTGATTATAAGGGGATTGTTCCTTCTGGTGTTCCAGTTATTATTGTTTCCAACCACCAAAGTATGTTCGATATTCCTCCAATTATTTGGTATTTACGGAAGCATCATCCTAAATTCATTAGTAAAAAAGAATTGGGAAAAGGAATCCCTAGTGTTTCCTATAACCTAAGGCATGGAGGATCTGTTCTTATAGACAGGAAAAATCCGAGACAAGCAATTACAGCCATTGAGGAATTTGCCGAATATATTGAAGTCAATAAAAGAGCGGCGGTCATTTTTCCAGAGGGTACTCGAAGTAGGGATGGACGACCAAGACCTTTTCAGGTAAAAGGATTACAGGCCCTGTTCAAAGGAATTCCTTCAGCAGTAATTCTTCCGGTGACTATTAATAATTCATGGAAGACCATTCGGTATGGGAAATTTCCGATGGGTTTAGGAGCCAATCTTAAAATAAAGGTACACGAGCCTATTGTATTGAAAGATCATCCTGATCATACCGCTCTAATTAAGATTATAGAAAGCCAGATAAAAGATGCCATTGTATACTAATCCTTTAATAGAACGAACAAAAGCTTTTGTGAGGAAGGAGTTGGAGTCTGCTGAAGGGGGGCATGATTGGTTTCATATAGAACGTGTTTATCACAATGCCCTCACCATTGCTAAAAGTGAAGATGTGGATATGGAAATTGTTGCATTGGCAGCATTGCTTCATGATATTGCCGATGCGAAATTCTATGATGGAGATGAAACAGTTGGCCCAATTATGGCCAAGAAATTCTTGCAAGAAGAAGGAGCTTCCCAAGAACAGATAAACCATGTTGTTTCTATTATTGAAAATGTGTCGTTTAAAGGAGGAAATGCTCCCAAAACTTTTGATTCCCCTGAACTTTGGGTGGTACAAGATGCAGATCGTTTAGATGCCTTGGGAGCTATTGGAATTGCTAGAACCTTCAATTATGGAGGGTTTAAAAATAGAGTCCTTTATGATCCTTCCATTCCACCAAAAAATAACATGACTCCCAATGAATACCGAGCATCCAAAGCTCCAACTATTAACCATTTTTACGAAAAATTACTACTTCTTAAAGATCTAATGCATACCGAAACAGGGAAGAAAATGGCAGTAAAGCGTCATGAATTTATGGAAAACTACCTTTCTCAATTTTATGCAGAATGGAACGGTGAGGCGTAGTTTAAGTAATGTCAAGACTATTCTTGCAAGTGACTTTTAACTGATAGGTTTGGATTGAATTGAAATTTGCTGAAATAGATTTCCTGAAAAGCAAAATGGGTCTTTGGAACCATTTCTTTTCCCCGAAATTGCGCTCCAGTAATAACATAATGTTTTGGAACATTTTTATGGTTTGGATCTGGACAGATATATTCAAAATAGATATGGTCTTTGGTAATCCAAATAATAGAATTATCGGGTTGTGGTAATCCAATATGAGGACGTTTTTGGATAATCTGGCCTTGAGCATTTATATGGCAGACGTACCCCATTAATAGAGAAGTTCCATTCTTTTTTATTTGATAATTCCATCCAAAACCATCACCCGTATAAGCAGTTTGATATACTTGTAGTGATACTTCAGGGAAAATGAGTAAGGTTGTGTCTATTGCTTTGGGTGGAAGCCAGTGATGCTCCATTCGGTAGTTATTCCAATGGCCAAACCATTTCCCGGAAAAGCTATCGAAAATTCGATCGCCATTATCTGAATTAAGCTGAAGGATTTTTTTAATCCTTTTATCCATGGGATTGGGTAAGATAGGGTGTCCAATTTGTTTAGCCTCATGATGCGTAATGGTTTTCTTCAGACGGCGATGCTGCATTTTTAAGTTTTCTCTTTGTAGAAGTTGCTCTAGAAAGAGTAAGCATTGAGAAATACCTTCGTAAAACTGACTTATAAATACTGTTTCAGAAATTTGCTGAAAAGCAGAGGCATTGCAATTTTCTATAAGTAGTTGTTGATCTGACAATAGTAGTTTGTCCAGTTCTGATTTTTGAGAATAAGTAATGACCTGAGCACTCTGAACCCAGGTCATTAACAACAACATAAAAAAAAGACAATCCTTTTTACGTTTCATTTTTTGAAAGAAGATGAACCCTACTTAGAAGGCACTATATCTCCAAGTAATTGTTTTAAAACGGCATAAGATACCACGGAGAAAGCTTCGTTTTGTTGTTTGCCAGCTTTGTGACCGTTTACCCTCCACTTGTAAGTAGTAGTGATTACAATATCATATCTTGGCATAACCAAGATAGTCTGTCCCCCATAACCTTGCCCTGCAAAGCCTTCGGCATTTGTTTCTTTATTTATCCAAAAGCAATATCCATAACCACTCTTATCTCCAAAGGACTCTGTTGGGGGTTGCTGATATTCAATGGCTTTTTCAACAAATTTTTCTGATACAACGCGTTTCCCTTCAAACATTCCTCCATCTTTATACAGCATACCGAACTTGATCATATCCCGAGGTTTCAATTCAAGACCAGATCCACCACCGTAATAACCTCCAGAGAATTTTTTCCAACGAATGCCTTTAATTCCCAAAGGGTCAAACAAATACTTGTTAGCGAATTTTAAGGTACTCATACCTGTTGCTTTTGTTAAAATAATAGAAAGTAAATGAGTGCCTCCCGTATTGTAATACCATTGGGTTCCTGGGTCATGGATAAGTGGTTTGCTTAGGACATACTCAAGCTGACTTTTTGCAGCCTTCATCTCATCATTGTCGTTGTACCCTATTTCCTCATTCCACTGTAATCCACTGGTCATGGTCATTAGGTGTTTTATCGTGATACTTTCATATCCTTTTGCAGCATCTCCAAGATATGTTGCAATGGATTCGTTTTCACTTTTTATCATTTGTTTGTCTATGGCAATCCCTATGAGAGTAGCCATCACACTTTTGGTTACTGAGCGCATATGGTCAAGACTATCGCTTGAATAAGATTCAAAATATTCTTCTACAATCATTTTCCCTTTATGGCTCACCAATAGACTTCTTATGTTGCTAGAGCCTTTAGCTACTTCTATGGCCTTTCCCATATCGTAGGATTGACCCTTGGTTGTGGCGATTCCACCGGTTGAGGACTTTTTTTGCCCACAACCCGTGAAAAACGTCAATATCAATATTGGTAGAAGGTATTTTTTCATTTCATGTTTTTTAGGTCAAAGGAACCGCTTAACAACTTAATCATATGAGGGAGATGTGTAAACCGTGCTCGAGCTTCTAATGAATACTCTTTTGCATAGTGAGCCAAGGCTTTGTCATAATGGCCACCAATAACGTAAGCATCTCCCATACGAAGTAATGAAGGCAAATGCTCTGGGTTTTGTTGTAATGCCATATTATAGAATTCCAATCCTTCATCTGCATAACCATCTGTCATGAGTATCCACCCCAAATCTGCTAGTACGCTCATCCAATTTGCTTTCGAGTAGAATTCATCCTTTACAAGACCTTCCATCTTTGTTTTTCCACTTTGTAGGCCATTTGTTTTTATTTCGTTGTATAGAATTCCAACTGGATGATTGTATCCTGGAGCTATTTCTTTGATGTATGTGGATTTTAAATAATCTATGGTATAATTGGAGCAGAGAAAATGAAACTCAATTGTAATATCAGTTCCCAACATTTGATCGTAGGTGGATCCTGAACCCAAATTAAAATCCTTCCTTTTTAAGGTTAGGCTTCCTTTCATCATCATTAAGTCTCGTTGGTCCATTGCTTTGCGAATAACCGTGGGTTTTTCTACATGAACGGTTACCGGTTTGTTTACGTCCTTTATATACAAGGTTCCAACAAGGTCAAACCCTTTACTTGTAGGTGTTGCCTTGGTGCCTTGAAACCACATTCCTGGGAAATTGGCTGCGTTTAAAAATGATTCTCGATGCAATTCCACATCTCTTTTGTCATGAGCCGTAGAGACACTTTCAGATCCAAAGCGAATAGTTGCTGAGGTCTTATCTATATGTTCTGGATCATAAAAAATAGTAGCTTGATAAGCTTTTATAGACCCTCTTACAATAGGAAATCCATGGTAGTTGGTTTCAAATGTTACGTAAGATCCATCTTTGTTTATTTGAAAACGATCTTTCATATCAATGTCCTTTTGTTGTGCTTGTAATGGCATAACTAAGGAGCACGATAAGAAAATAACGATTAATAATAAGGATCGTTGAATTTTGATTGATGTTGCTTTTTTCACAATATTCGATTTTATAGGTTACACTTGTTTTGCAACCCTAAGCACGAAATTTCATGAAGGAATAGCTACATGTTTTCCTGATGATTTTCTAATGTTTTTCTGAAGACTATGCTGAATGCTTGATAAAAAGGAACAGAACCTTTGTTTTTTATGATACGGAAAGAACGATTTTAATCACCGTTCTTCCAGTAACATGATGTCTGAGTCTATATGATCTACTTGAGCATAAAGTAAGGTGTTGGATGCTTCCGAATAACTTATGGTAATTCCGAAAGGTGAAATTCTCTTGGGTTGAATAAGAGAAATATTTTCTTGAGTATTCATATCGAGAAAATCGATTGTTCGTGTCCCTGCATTCAGATAATAAATCCCTTTGTTCGATAAGGTGAAGGCCCCATATTTTTTTGGAACAAATTGAGGTATTTCTAAAGTTTCTATACCACTTTGCATGTTTTTGCTCCAAATACCGAGTGTGTCTTTTTTAACATAGAAAACCTGAAAGGGATTATTTGAGCTTAGTTGTGGGGCATATCCGCCTGTTGTAGTTATTTGAGTTTTGGAATTTCCATCAGCAGTCATACGCCAAATCTCCCAATTGCCAGAAGCATTAGAGCTATAGTAAATTTGAGAATTGTCTGGACTATAAAAAGGAGTGTGTTTTTCGTCTTCAGAGTGCGTTAATTTTTCAGGAATGCCGCCTTTGGTATTTACTTTATAGATATTAGATTGGCCATTAAAATACCCTTGAAATACGATTTCTGTTCCGTCATGGGACCAACGAGGGGCATTAATAAATTGTCCGTTAAAATTTGTGATAACAATGGGTTCTGTACCATCTGCATTACTGGTCCATAATTGAAATGAACCTGACCTGTTGGTGGTAAAAGCTGCTTTGGAACCATCGGAAGAATAGCTGGGGTTTAAGTCCAAATCATTAGAAGCTCGCCAAGACTTTGCCTCCTGAGTATCTAGGGAATAAGACCAAATATTTACATTGTCTTGAAGTTTTGCGTAAATGGTTTTATTGTTTTCGGAAATTCGAGGCATGACCATTTGATAGTCTGAGGCTGGCAGCAATTCACTTTGTAGATTTTTCAAGTCAATTTTCCAAAGTTTATATATTCCTGTTTTGTCTGTACTGTAGATAATAGATTTCCCGTCTGGTGACCAATCAAAACCATTAATGGAAAGATGTTCCTTGGTAATTTGAGTTGTTTCTCCACTTTTAAGATCAATAACAAAGAGATACATACTTACAGAGTTACGTTCTCTAATAAAACCAATTTTGGAGCCGTCTGGGGAATAGGTTGGATGAATGTCACCGTTAAACCCTTTGGGGGGATTGGTAATGAAATGCCGATTTCCGAATTCCAGATCTGTTAATTCTATTCGAAGCGGAGTCCCATTTTCTTCCCTATTGTTAAACGCCATTTCATTTTGATTGGGGGCAATGTCAAAATTTCCATAGCTGAATCGACTTGCAGCAACAACCCTTGTTTCTTTTCCACCCGTCATAGGGGATTTATAAATGGTTTTTTCAGAAGGTTCGTAACGTATATAATATACATTGGCCCCATCTTCAGACCACACAGCCCGCATTTCGACAGCAGGATTGTTGGTTAATTTCACCAACGATTCTGTTCCTATTCTTTTAATGTAAACATCCCAATTGTTATTTCCTTTATCTTTTGAAGCATATGCGACAAATTGGCCATCACGAGAAATGGCAGGATAATATTCTGGCATATCCGTATTGGCTAAAACCACAGGATGCAATACTTTGGTAATGGTTTTTGGAGAAAGAACTCTCCATGTGGTAAATGCACCAAACAGGAGTAGTGCCAATACCAATATACTTATTATAACAGAGCGTTTTTTTAAGGTGAGTTTTACAGTGTCATCCTTCTTCTTAGTTTTTTCAGGGTAATTTACCTTTGCAATAAGCCTATAGCCTGTTTTGCTAATAGTCTCAATGTATATAGGGGTTTGTGGCTGATCTCCTAATGCCTTACGTAGTGATGATATAGCTCTAGTTAATACATTCTCCCCTACAATAACCTCACTCCAAACTTCTTGCAACAAAGACTCTTTACTAACTAAATTTCCTTGATTCTCAACCAAGAAAAGGAGTAACCTCATTAATTGTGGTTCCAATTGAATATGTGCCCCACCTTCAATCGGAGAGATACGATTGAGTTGCGGCTCGACCTTCCAGTTTTCAAGAAAAAAACAGGTCTGACTCATTATTGGTTAGAGTTTGTTTGAGTTTCCTCTATCTATTAGGACGAATATTTGGCGATTTAGTTACAGTGTTTTGGTTAAAAAGGAGTTAGCCAATTTTTCAAAGTAGACTAAAAGCGCCATATTTTAGAACAGCTTTCTTTGGGGGTTTTTCAGATCTAAAAAATGAGAGTTGTCCAAACGGGGCATTTTCCGTCCTTTCAAATACTTTACTCTACCTAAATGTACGGTATCTGAAATTTGTTTGGCAATGATACCATCTCCTTTAATACGACGCCCCCATTGGCTATCATTTAATTTGCCGTTATGGCATTCAGCAATTTGATTGAGCATCCTGTCTGCCCGATCTGGAAAAGTTTTACGAGCCCAATCTTCAAAAATTTCTGCAATTTGCCCATTGAGTCTTACAACTGTATGGGCTACACTTTTGGCTCCCAATGAAGCTACTTTTTTTATAATGGGAAGGATTTCATGACTGTTTAATGAAGGGATAATTGGGGCAATCATGACATTTACAGGAATTTGGTTGTTAGAAAGGATTTCAACAGTCTTCAAACGATTTTTGATACTAGCGGTACGAGGTTCCAGTTTCCTCCTTGTTTTTTCAGATAGGGAAGTGATGGATATGTTTACGCCAATGGTATTGAACCTGGCCATTTCCTTTAAGATATCTAGGTCGCGAAGGATTAAAGAGTTTTTGGTAATAATACCTGTTGGGTTTTTCCATTTCAACATCACTTGAAGGCATTTTCTAGTAATTTCCAGCTTTCGCTCAATGGGTTGATAGCAATCTGTATTTCCAGAAAGTACAATGGTGTCTCCCATCCAGTTTTTTCCCGTTATCTTTTTTTCTAATAGGCTAGGGGCATCTTTTTTGATTAAGATATTCCGCTCAAAATCAACCCCAGCACCATACCCCCAGTATTCATGACTATTCCTTGCATAGCAATAGATACAGCCGTGTTCACAACCTTGATAAGGATTGGCGGAGTACATCATGCCAATGTCTGGGCTGGTCACTTTGTTTACAAAGGTTTTGGGAAAGACATCTATGTATTTTGTCTTGTTTTTGTCTGCTTCTTCTCCTTCCATTTCACAGAAGTTGAGGAATTCATCCAATACCTCATGTTCCAATTCGAAAAATCGGTTGTGTACTTTTTTTTGAGCCCCTCGGCCTTTCATGGATTGAGACATCGATAACTTTAAAGGAATTGTTTCCTCCAAAGTTAAATACAATTTTGGAATATATCCAATATAAAATGGAATTATTCCATATTAAATATACATTGTTATATAGTAGCTTTTTTCAATTCAAATACGAAGCAAGTGGCTCCGTCAAAGTCTCTTTCCTCTATAAATTCAAAGCCAAGTCTTTTATAAAATCGATGAGCTTTAAGATTCGTTTTTAGTGGATCAATAAGTATTCCATTCACATTTGGTTCATTAAAACATTTTTTAATGGCAAGTTGCATCATCTTTGTTCCATACCCTTTGTTTAGATCCGTTTCTTCACCAATCCAAATATCAATGGCTCTTTTGTGCTGTTCCACTTTCCCCCAATATTTAGTTTCTTCCTTATATGGGTCAATTATTTGGATAAACCCAATTGCTCTATCATTCAATTCAGCCACAAGTTGTTCACGCCATCGAGGGTTGTGATTCAATTCAATTTCCCAATTCCAATCACCATCGGGATCACAATCAATAACATGTTGTTTGGTGTCCCAATATTTGAGTAATTCCAGATCATCTTTCGTTGCAGGCCTTAGTTTTATCATTAAGGTTTCAATTTGCTTAGCTTGTTTACAACTGGAAGTTGCGGTTTTACATTGTTGCCATTTCACTTTTTAAAAAAACTATTGTAAAGCCATCATTAGATGTTTTTATTGGATTCTTTGTTAAATAAATCTAATTTTAAATTTATGGTCTAAATAAGCAAGACTGAATAGTAATAGTATAGAAACTATAAATGTTATAATGTTTAAAACAATAGAGAATTTGTTCTTCTTTGAGATTTTAAACACTAAAAAGAATAAAAAAGCAACTACAATTATTGAAACAACATAAAGGTTTAAACCTAAATCGAGGCTAATTCTCCCTTCATCGTTTGGTTGAAATCTATTAGCCCAAGAAGCTCCTAATCTCATAACGAACGGTAAGAATAGAAAAGGATATAACATTATATTTTTATGCTTTTTTAAAATAAGGTAAAATATAATTGCTTGGATGATTGTAAATATTGGCCCAGAAGCACTTGTGATTATACGATGAGTTTTAGATAGCTTAATGGTTGAATCTTTGACCGAAGCTCCATTAAGGGTAAATCCAGCATCATATCCCAATAATTCATATGATATCCAATGACACATTTCGTGAAAAAAGAATGTAAGGAAAGTTGCAACAATCATTACTCCAATATATTTTATTAGTTTAATAAAGCTCATTTATAATTTGTTTGTTTAATGAATGACAAAGACTTGTGTTTATGGCAGGTGGAGCACAGCTTCACGGCCCTATCATTGTACTTCCATGGTGGCAACTGGTTTTGTTATTGACCTTTAGATAAATTCATCAAAACATTAATTGCTTTGCCTGCGTCTTTTTTGTCAACGAAAATATGGTCGTGAAAATATCCGGCAACTACATTGCAGCTAATATTATTTTTTGCCAATTCAGTTGAAAATGTCGCTGTTAATCCAACAGCATCAAGAGATGAATGGATGCTAAGAGTAATCCAAGAGGCAACATATTCATAACTTAAGTTTAGTTCATCTGCTTTTCCTTTCTCGATAATAACAGTGATACCTTCCTTTTCTTTGAACTCGCATATTGTGTTTTTTCGGTCAATTTCAGTAACATCTTTTATGGTAGAAAAGACATATTCTCCATCGTTTAGTTTTGGAGTCATTCCTTTTATTAGTTTAGACAAATTTGTTTCTCCAGCCATTTATTGTCTTCTTTTATATTTTATAAGTGAAATTAATGATACAATAGTCCATACTCCTTCAAGTATTATAAATGGGACGTATTTCATAAGAACTGAAGCAAAACAAGCCATGCCTGCACCTATCAGATTCAGCAAAATAAAAGTCAAATCATTGCTTTTTATTTTTCCAATTACATTTAGTATGTATGCCAATAGAATTTGAAAAACTCCAATAAAACCAATCCAATCTATATTGTTCATTTCGGAGGTTGCTTTTCAACTTGCCACCAGCGGTATTGCTGTACACAGTTTTTATTCTTCGTAGATATCAAATTTGTTAGAGACAGATTTCATTAGTTCTTTATTGGAAAAATCCTCTGTAGTCATTTTCGAAAGTTCTTCTAAAAAAACGTCGAATTGTCCATTTTTAAATATTGTAAGCATTTTTCCACCATCCTTGCAAATGGCTTCATGCCACACGTTAGGTGGAACAGTAATGGTGTCGCCTTCTTTTAGAATTATTGTCTCATCATCAAAAACAAGTTCCAACTCGCCAATCAACATATAGAATATCTCTGTCATCAATTTATGATGATGTCGCTTTAAATGAAATCCTGGTTTTAAAGTGTCCTCGATTAAGCATAATTCTCCATTGGTGTCCCTTGATGATAGTTTAATAAAGCAGTGGTCTTGCGAGTAATTGTAATTTTCGCCTTCACCATTTTTTATGTATTGTTTGAGTTTCATGATTTCTTTAATTGTGTATAACTATTGGATATATGGGAAACTCCACATATTCATTCTTTATACGCCTAAATTTAATACTTTTTTAGAGGAAGCCTATATGCTCAAATTACAGTACCACATGGCTAAATGGTATCAGCCCTTTTTTAGGATGAATACTTTCTTTTCTAGATGACTGTTAGTGTGTGTTATACTAGTTTACAGAAGTCTATTTCCCAGGAAAATCAGGTTTGCGTTTTTCTAAAAATGCTTGGGTTCCTTCTTTGAAGTCAGCAGTGCCAAAACACTTTCCGAATTCCGTAATTTCGGTATCGAAACCATTCTCACCTTCTTCGAAACCTGCATTGATAGAATTGATGGCTGCAGATACTGCTACAGAAGAATTCTTTATGATTTTGCCAGCAATTTTTTCGGCAAGAGGCAATAATTCTTCTTGTGGAACCACGTGATTAACCAATCCGTAGGCTTGTGAATCTTCAGCAGAAATCATCCCTGCCGTCATGATCATTTCCATAGCACGACCTTTACCAACTAATTGGGGTAGGCGCTGGGTTCCTCCATATCCTGGAATAACGCCTAAAGAAACTTCGGGCAATCCCATTTTGGCATTGTCACTGGCAATTCTAAAATGAGCCGCCATGGCCAATTCCAGACCGCCGCCCAACGCAAAACCATTTACAGCTGCAATTACGGGGGTTCCTAAGTGGGCCACAAAATCAAACAAAAGTGCTTGTCCTTGAGCAGCCAAACGTTCTCCTTGGGATACAGAATAATCTGCAAATTCACTAATATCTGCACCAGCAACAAAAGCTTTTTCTCCACTTCCTGTAATAATAATGACTTTGGTGTCTTTATCCTTATCTGCTTCTTTAAAAGCATCATGAAGCTCCTTGATAGTAGCTTTGTTAAGGGCATTCAGTTTTGAAGTTCTGTTGATGGTAATTGTGGTGATACCATTGTTAAAATTGGATAAAATATTTTCGTAATCCATAAGGAAAGTTTTTGGGGATGGTTAGACGTGCAAGTTAGCCAAAGATCAGGCTTTTTCAAAACCAAAATAAGAAATGATATACTATTTAGGGATGCATACAAGGAAAGAAGTTCCCTCATCCTCTGTAGAAGTAAAAGTGATACTTCCTCCGTAGGTTTCCATAATGTTTTTTACCATGGCCAAGCCCAGTCCCATCCCACTGGATTTTGTAGTAAACTTTGGTTCAAAAACCTTGTCTTTGTTGGCATCAGAGATTCCTATACCATTATCCCATACATTTATAAAAGAGGCATTTTCTTGAGAAGATACAGTAACCTCTATTCTTGGGTTTTCTGGACGTTTTTGTTCGATAGCTTGGATACTGTTTTTCACCAAATTTGTTACGACTCGAATGAGTTGAGTACGATCAAATTTAGAAATGATTTTTTCTTCTTCTGAAGAGAAATAAATATAACCTTCATTAAAGATATCGATCGCTAATTTTGTGATTCTAACAATGTTCAGGGTCTCATCCTGTTGTGCAGGCATATCTGCATAGGTAGAGAACGCAGAAGCTATAGAGCTCATGGTGTCTATCTGTTGTATAAGGGTATTGCTGTATTCTGTAAGCTTATCGCTTATATCCTCATCGCTGGGGTCAAATTTCCTTAAAAAACTCTGTACGGTAAGGCGCATAGGGGTTAAGGGATTCTTGATTTCATGAGCTACTTGTTTTGCCATTTCACGCCAAGCTGCTTCTCGTTCATTGGCGGCTAATTGCGCTGCACTACTTTCCAATTCATCGATCATTCCATTATAAGCCATGACCAAGTTGGAAATTTCTTGGGTGGTGTTTGCATCTAACTCAATCTTCTTGTTCCGTTTATCGAGCCGGGTATCGGTGATCATTTGACTCACATGATTCAAGGAACGGGTAATGTATTGAGATAGAAAATAGGCCAAGCCTACAGCAAAAAGAAGCATGATAAAATAGGCAATCCCCATTCTAGTGAGGTTTTCTTTCAATTCTTTGTTAATGAGGTCATCATCTTCAATATAAGGCAGGTTAAGAATTGCCAAGGGTTTAAATGTAGCGTCTGTGATATAGAAATAGGACGATTGGTATTTTTGTCCATTTTCCATAAATTCTACCAAATAGCGCTTATCTGCAGAGTTTTCCAAATACCCTAAAATTTGCTTTGGAAGTCTTGCATGTGAAGTATCGCGTAAGAAAGATGCTTTAGATGATTTCAACAATTTTCCTTCTAGATCATAGAAATAAATTTCTAGGTTATTTACATCTTTTATTTCGTAGATCTTGTTTTTAAAAATTAAGGGGATGTTCTTGGTTTCTACCGGATAGGTCGTGTTTTTTAGGACATATTCAATATTCTTGGTAATGGCAATTTCTTTTCGCGCCAAACGCTCTCTATGATAATCTTGCGCTTCTTCCCTGTATTGATGAATGGTTACAATGGCAATAAGAATGGAGGCAGTTACCACCAAAAGAAGCATTGAAAGAAAAATTCGGAAACGCAACGATTTAAGTAATCCCATAGGGAGTTAAAATTTGTTTCTGAAGATAGCAATAATTGAACCAAAGGTAGAAAGCTACCTTTATAAATTTAATCAGGGCTCTTTTTCCCCCGTATTCTTTTGTAGAATTTATATCCAAGCATAATCAATATACTGAAGGCAATAATTCCCACAACACCATAAATCCAATTAATGGCGTTCTTTAGAATTACCAAAAAAACGACTGCAAAGAGGATAATGGTAGCTCCTTCATTAAATAATCGCATGAAATTGGATGAGTGCTTTACCACATCGTTTTGGAGTTGCTTGAAAATAACATGGCATTTCATGTGATAGATAATCAACAATACCACAAACCCCAGTTTTACTTGCATCCAGGCATCGCTTAAGTAAAATGGGCGAATGTATAATAACCATAGCGCAAAGAAAATACTCAAGATCATAGAGGGCCATGTAATGATATACCAAAGCCGTTTTGCCATGATCTTGAATTGATTGCCCAAAATTTCCTTTTCAGGAGTGGGTTTATGAAAAGCTTCAATTTGGTATACAAAAAGCCGAACTATGTAGAACAACCCAGCAAACCAAGTGATCACAAAAATGAGGTGTAACGATTTTATATAATTGTATTCCATGAGCCCGCAAAGATACGCTTGGTTACTTATCCTCTTCTATGAATAGGTAATTTAAATTCAAATTATTGAAAGCAGCATTGAACTCTGAAACTTCTTGTGATACTAAGTTTTCAAATTTCACCAATTCAACATTGATCTTTTGAGTCAGTTCATTTTTTACAGCAATATCCTGTTCGGTAGGAGGAAAATCGTCCATACCTACCAAACTGTTAAGATGCGCTAACTTATTGGTAAGTTTTATAGGAAAGTTTAGGGGATCTTGACCACTACGATTTTTTGTTTGATATAATGCTTTTTCAATTTCAGAAAATTGATCACCTAGCTTTTTTGCTTTTTCAATAAGGTCTTTTACTTCTTCATTTTCTTTGTATTGCTTTTGAAATGCTTCTAATTGACTATTGATCTTTCGTATCTTTTTTATTGATTTATGGGCTTTATCCACAGTTTTATTGATATCCGAAATAAAGTCATACTGAAGCTGCATTCCTGCTAAATCAGTTTCTGCATTCTTATCAGGAGAAATGGTGAAATTTTGGGATTGTATTTCTTCATCAACCTCAAGAACTACTTTATATTCACCGGGAACAGCTTTTGGAGCATTGGTGCTGGCCCACCAAAGAATCATTCCTTTAAGTCGTTCTGCACCTTTTCCACGAGTATCCCATGAGAATATATTGGCTCCTTTCTCTACAGTTAGTTTGTCTTTTTTGCTTTTGGTGCTAAAGGTTTTTAGAGTATCATTTTTCATATTCAGAAAACTGAGTTTTACCTCCTTGTCTTTAGGGTCTTCTAGATTGAAATACGTTATTACACCTGCTGGGTGATTGGTTCCAGTGGTTAAGGACCCTTTTCTACTGTTACCTCCCATGCGGTATGTTTCTTTCGGTTTGAATAAATAATTCCCTTTCCCTTTGGCATTGGCCAATTGATATAGCACCGTTAAATCGTCTATAATCCAAAGACTTCTTCCCTGAGTTGCTACAATAAGGTTATTGTCTTTTAAAGCTAGATCGGTAATAGGAACAATGGGTAAGTTAAGTTGAAAAGGTTGCCACTGCGCTCCATCATTAAATGAAACATACATTCCGGTTTCAGTTCCTGCATAGAGCATCCCTTTTTTGGTTGGGTCTTCGCGCAATACACGTGTAAAATGTTCTGCGGAAATTCCGTTGGTGATTTTTTTCCATGTCTTCCCGTAGTCATCTGTTTTATATAGATAAGGAGCAAAATCTCCAGTTTTGTATTTTGTTCCAGCTACATAGCAGGTACCGGCATTGAACCTTGAAGGTTCAATGCTATTGATCATCATCCATTCTGGCATTCCCTTAGGGGTAACATTTTCCCAGTTTTGACCGCCATCTCTAGACACATGAATCAGCCCATCATCACTACCAACCCAAAGCAAACCTTGAGTAACAGGACTTTCTGCAGCTGCAAAGATGGTACAGTAATATTCCACCGAAGTATTGTCCTTGGTAATAGGGCCTCCAGAAGGAACTAACTTGGTAGGATCGTTACGGGTAAGATCTGGACTAATTACTTTCCAGCTTTGCCCTTCATTGGTAGAAACATGTAAATGATTGGAAGCAGTATATAATTTGTTAGGGTCATGGGGAGAGAAGAAAATAGGGAAATTCCACTGAAAACGATATTTCATATCCTCTGCTCCATGCCCCATTGGATTATCGGGCCAAACGCTTATACTTCTAACGGTATTGGTTTTATGGTTGTAGCGTGTTAGAAATCCGTCGTAACTCCCTCCATATACAATGTCATTATTTTCGGGGTCTATAGCAATATGGGCGCTTTCTCCACCTGCGGTACGTTCCCAATCATCTTCATCGATATTCCAACCTTCGGTTCTGTGTGGAATACGAATGGTACTATTATCCTGTTGGGCAACATAAATTCGATACGGAAAGGCATTATCTGTAGTAACGCGATAAAATTGAGAAGTTGGTTGGTTGTGATAGGTACTCCATGTCTCACCTCCATCATAGGTAACCTGAGCACCTCCATCATCCCCTATAATCATCCTGTCTGGGTTTTCTGGAGCAATCCAAAGATCATGATGGTCTCCATGTGGAGCATTATAGGTTTCATAAGTCTTTCCTCCATCAGTACTTTTGTGGTATCTAACATTGAGTACATAAACAATGTCTTCATCTTTGGTATCGGCATAAATACGGGTGTAATACCAAGCTCTTTGCCGTAATTTACGTTCACTGTTCACCTGTGTCCAGTTTTCACCACCATCATCACTGCGATAGACTCCTCCTTTTTCTTTGTTTTCAACAATGGCCCACACGCGTTCACTGTTCACTGGAGAAACGGTAACTCCAATTATTCCCAGTGTGTCTTTTGGAAATCCTTTGTTTTTTGAAATTTCTTTCCAGGTTTCCCCACTATCAGTGCTTTTCCATAATGCAGAACCCTCTCCACCACTGCTTAAACTATAGGGAGTACGTCTTACGTTCCAAGTAGAGGCATACAAAATTCTAGGATTGTTAGGATCCATAGCTAAATCTACGGCTCCTGCATTTTCATTGGAGAAAAGAGTTTTTCGCCAAGTAGTTCCTCCATCTGTGCTTTTATAAACTCCTCGATCTTGTGTAGGTTTATAAATATTTCCTAAAACTGCTGCATATACTATATTGTGATCTTTGGGGTGAACAGCAATTCTGGGGATATGTCTCCCTTTTTTGAGACCACTCTGAATCCATGTTTTCCCAGCGTTTTCCGATTTCCAAATACCGTATCCTGAAGATACATTTCCTCGAACGGTTTTTTCACCTCCGCCTACGTAAATAACATTGGGATCACTTTCGGCAACTTCAATTGCTCCAATAGATCCTCCAAAGAAACCATCACTAATGTTTTCCCATGCTCTACCTCCGTCCTTGGTTTTCCAGATTCCTCCACCCGTAGCTCCAAAATAAAAAAGGTTGGGTTTGTTGGGGACTCCAGTAACTGCAGCACTCCTTCCGCCTCTAAATGGGCCAATTAACCTATATTCAAGCGCACCGTATAAGCTTTCATCATACGTCTGTCCATACGAATAACAGGAACTCGACAGAAAAATAAAAAGCACCAGTGATGAGAAGTAATAGTTTTTCATGAGGGATGGTTTAAAAATTGGATTTCTAAAGATAACGATAATTGTAAAATCCTAGAGCGATTCAGAAAAGCTGAAGTTCAAGAGTTTTTTTAAGTGAACGGAATCTACCTGTTTGTAGGTTTCTTCAGTTTCTTCTTTTAAAAATTTAGGAGGTTCCAAGTCTAAATCTTTTGCTTTCTGAATGTAATAATTTGATTTGGGAGGATGATTGGGATGAACAGCATTAAAAATATGCCCGTATGCTTGCTGATTTATAATTTCTACAAGAAGCGATATACAGTCATTGCGGTGAATAAGATTTACAGGAGCCCTTCCATTATGAAGGTTTTCACGACCTGCCAAATAACGTGCGGGTTGTCGGCTTCCTCCATATAATCCACCAAAACGCACAATACTAGAGTTGCATTTTGAGGTAAAAAATAGTTGCTCCACTTGGAACAACTGCCGGCCTGCTTCGTTTTCGGGTTTGGGTAGATCTTTCTCGGTCACTTTTCCTTGGGCATCTCCATAGACAGATGTACTACTAACAAATACAATATTCTGTACGTGGGATGCTTCAATTTTTGATAAAAAATGGGACATTTTCATTACATAATCTGATCCCGTATTTCTACGAAGTCCAGGGGGTATCATAATGATGAGATCTTCTACATTTTTTAAAAAACCATTGATACTTCCTGAAACCCCACTTTCAGAAATCATAACGTCATAAGTGTCTATGCCGTTTTTTTGCAATTGATGGGCTTTTTCCAAAGAAGAAACACTTCCTTTTATGGTATATCCCAAAGTTTTTAAACGATGGGCAAGAGGTAACCCTAACCAGCCCAATCCAGCAATACCAATATTTTTACTCATTAGGTGGAGAGACTATAGTATCGTTAATGATTCTTAGAGCTGCCAAATCTAGGTTTCTTTTTACTATTACAGCATCTGTAGTTACAAAAGGAGAAGGCATAGTATGATTTGGTCTTCGATTAATCGTGAACAATGGATTTTGCATGAGATCCAGAGAATATTCGAGTACACTGAATTTTGGATCGATTCCAATGGGTAAACTATAGGAGACTTCCAAAGAATCATTTTCAGATACATTGTAATGCATCAAGAAATTACTTTTACGATCCCCCAAAATGTTTCCAGTACTATCGGGTTGTACTTTCATACCGTTATAGGCAAGTGAATTAAAAGTAACGGTAGAATCTGCATACAGACGCAGGATGTGTACATCTCTTTTGGGTAAGAGGGTGAACGTTACTTCTTGAAGATTGCTAGCAACAGTATCTTTTTCCATACGTAAATTGAAGTTTGGAATTTCGATATTGGGTGCTGGCGCGGCAAAACGATATCCCGTATTGTATTTACTTCCTGCAGAGCTAGTAACATATTTTGAAGCTTCTTCAGGGGTATCGCCTAGATATCCACGTACCCATTCGTCTGGATTTTCATCATACGTTACCCAATAGGAATTACCTGTAATAGCATTTTGATAATACAACAGGCTGGTTGGCTTTTGGCGTTCCTCGTTGTAATCACTATCAAAATGCGCACTAATGAAAAAGCCAGCAGCAAGAATAAAAAAGAAGATAGAGAACAAACGCTTCATTTTGTAGAAGCCTAATACATTATAGAGCAACCCAAATAGTAGTACTGTGAATACACAACTAGCTACTAGCATTTTTAAACCGAGTCCTACCGGGAAGAATTGAATAAGTGGTGCAAATATGAAAATAGCTGGTGCACTTAAAAGAACAAACAATAACAGACTTGGCTTTTGTTGGCGAAGGAGTATCCAAAGAGAGAGTAATCCGAAAAACACAGGGATAATAAAAAAGGCACCTCCTTTAATGATAAAGAAAACAACAGTATTGATGATAATCCATAGTAAAAGAGGGGCAATATATGCACTTGCTACATTCTTAATTTGAAATCTACGGTATACCATGAAGGTTATCGCAAGTGAAAGCACCACAAAAAAAGCGATATACGTATGTCCATTATAGGTAAAACCGTGATCGATTTCTTGGTATTGAGGATAGATTTTAAGTAGTAAGCTCCAGCCAAAATAGCCTATGAGTCCACAAATGATAAGTGATGTAAACAAAGCACCTAATCCTTTTCCAATATCCTTACCATTAAGCTTTCTTTTTTTCAACCCAACAAATACCAACGCAATGAAAATGAAAACAGCTATTAATAGCATGGGTAGTATCCATGAAAACGGATAGCTAATCATTTTAATAAAGGGAAGATTGACATATACATCATCTTGTTCATTTTTTAAGTTGGAAAGATCTGCATCGGCATAATGATGTAAAAGTGGTAGCAAATAACTTCCTTGGTGCTGCAGGGTATTTCTATCCAGATTTTCAAAACTGTCATTGGCGGTGTGATAATCAAAATGATCATCAATAAATGCAAAGAACAATCCGTCAATATCACCGTCTTCTCGAAGTACAGTAGAGTCAGTATCGTTTGGAAGCATTTTGTAAATACTGTACATGAGAGAAGAAGCTACCGGAAATTGTACACCAGCATTTATGAAGGATTGAATGATATTATGATTTCCTTGGTTGCTTTCCAGAATCATATTACTCGGGCCACCGCTTCCTCGGGCTTCAAAATTGAGTGCAAGACGGACATCTTTAGCCCATTTATGTTGATTCACAAAAAGATCTGCACCATCCAGCCCTATCTCTTCTGCATCCGTAAATAAAACAACAATGTCATTTTTAGGTTGAATGTCTTTGGCCATATAAGCTCTTAAGCTTTCCAAAATAGTTACAATACCACTACCGGCATCACTTGCCCCAAATGAAGGAACCAATGCACTGTCATAATGCGAAAATATTAATAGCGAGTTCCCAGGTTGTGTTCCTTTAATACGCCCCAAAATATTAATGGGTTTTACCAAGCCTCCCCAATCATTGTAAATAAATCCTTCTTGGGTCTGTACATCAGATAATCCTAGACTTTCTAATTGTTGTACCAAGTATTCACGTACACGCGTATGTTCATCATTTCCAATAAAGTGTGGGGCTTTGGTAATTTCCTTTAATGGGATTAAGGCTCTTTCTGCAGAGAATTCTGTTTCGGGAGCCGAAGCTGGTACTGCTTTACTAGGCATGAGGCTATAAAAACTGTAATAAATTAATGCTAGTAAAAGTATGAAGGATAGGAGAGCGTGCTGTCGTTTCATTAAGTTTGGTTTGGTTTCCTAAAAGTAAGCATTCTTACGGAAACAATATTTGCCTTTTTTTCATTCCCTGCTTGGGTTATCCAAGCATATATGGAGTCGATAATTTTTGCTATCTTTAAGAAGCTAAAAACCTAACATTATGGGAATTAAAAGTTACATAGGAAGAAGGGTTAAGCCTAATAAAGGTTCTTCAGAAAACATAAAAGTTTCAGATTATATGAGTACTAATTTGGTAACTTTTAGACCAGACCAGAGTGTCATGGAAGTGATGGATACCTTAATTAGGAAGAAAATTTCTGGAGGTCCGGTAGTGAACGAAAAATATGAATTGATTGGAATTATCTCCGAAGGCGATTGTATGAAACAGATAAGTAATAGCCGTTATTACAATCAGCCCATGGAAGATGTAAAAGTAGAGCAGCATATGGCTACCGAAGTAGAAACTATTGATGGCGAGATGAATGTTTTTGATGCTGCAGATCGTTTTTTGAATTCCCGAAGGAGACGTTTCCCCATAGTCCATGATGGAAAATTGGTAGGACTCATTAGTCAAAAAGATGTATTGAAAGCAGCCCTTCAACTGAAAGGCAACAACTGGAAGTAGGTGCGTCTATTTTTTTTCAATTTGGGCTTTTTTTAGATCTGTAATGATTAATGGATTTTGTGTGTTGCCCGTTATCGTGAGTATTTTGGAATAACCATATCCATTGATTGGTTCTGAAAGTTGTTTCCATTGCGCGATTCCTTTTATGACAATCATTTCTCCATTTTCAATGATTCCTTCGTGATACTTCATGGTTTTATTAAAACCTAACCAAGAAGTTGCTTTTTCATTATGTTTTTGAAGGTAAACCTTTAACCTATCATTGGGGTCATTCCAAACGCCCGAGTTTTCTTTCTTGTCCTTTTCTAGATAGATTTTTTTATTCCCTTTAGAATCTCCTAAAGATACAATGGCCGTCTCTCCCTTAACTTCAATAAAAAAATCAGTTTTACTCGTTTCATCTATGATGGTGGACCAACTATTCTTACTCTGTTTTTGTTTTACCTTGGTTTGGTATAGAATACACTTTCTAAGTGAAATGGGAGCCTGAATCAGTTCATTTACATAGAGTGCCTTACCTATAATTTTAACGTATTCTCCATTTGAAATCCGTAGCATGGATTTAGCCTTAGTTTTCCGAAGCTCACGTAAAATGACCTGTTTTTCATGAAAGAAATATGATACGGCAAATATTGTGAGTATTACCCCTATAAACAAGAAGGGTAATAAATTTTCGACTGCTATGGCAATAAATAAAAGCATCTAAAACTCTCTTTTTACCAGTAAATAATAATCATTGTCCAGAGCTAGATACCCTTGGTCGTAAACATAAAAGTAGATATCGCCTTTTTTGGTGGTATACATTCCTGTAAAGTAATCGAACAAAAAACCATGTTTCATCAACCTTGCTTTGGTGACTTTGGTTTTATCCTTTGTGTTTAGCGCCTCTAGGATACGATGGTTTTTTCGGAGACGGTTATTAGTAGTACGGATGATGTTTTTGGTGTCCTTGTTTAAGGCATTGTTGTGTGCATTCCGACAGGCGTCACTACAGAACTTTTTATCGGAACGCCCTATAATTTTATCCCCACATTCCGGACATTGTTTTTCCATACTTAAAGCTATCACTTTTTTTCGGGATCCTCATCTTTTTTTGGAATGTTAAACCGATAGATCGCTTCAAAACGTAAAAAGAAGCCCCCGCTTAAAGTTGGGTTCAGTAATTCTCTATCATCCCCAAAGCTTAATGCAGCAATACCCAAATCTATTTTTTCACCTTTTCTATATACTTCGTAATCATTACTTGAGTATCCAAGTTTTGCTCGTAGTAGCACACTTTTTTCAAATGCATTGAACTGCAAATAAGGGGCAAACTCTAAAGAACTTAGATCTACATAAACATCAGCATTATTTTCATCTATGTTAAAACTACGACCTATGCCTATGTAATCCATCCCATAGGTAAAAACTCCTTGGGTGTAGTTAATATTAAACGAAATAGGCAGTGATACGTCCATCTCAAACTGACTGTTAGGACTCAAGTAATACCATCCAAAAATTGGCGTGCTAAAAACACCAAAAGCTTCAGAGGATGCATATAGACCAAATTTATAGATGAGATTTTCTTTCTTTTTGTATTTCAATAATGCAATACCTCCAAAGTAAAAATCGTCCCCGTCTATGTCTTTATAGTCCGATGCAATTTTGGGCAGGGCTACAAGCGTAGAACTCCATTTCTCGTTCCAAGTGGTAGCCCATCCTACTTTTAAGGTGCTGCTGTATAGGCTTGTAAAATCAGCCTGAGGGAACAACTGAAGGTTGTTTCTGCTAAAGAGTCCACCAGTAATTAAAGTGTGTTTGTCACTTAAGACAACAGGGAAAGTAAGGTCTGTTTCAAATGTTTTGACCTCTGTGCTGCTATCGGTCCCTTCAAAATCGTTGTTAAATGTTTGTCCGTATCCTATTTTCAACAAATCCACATAGTCTTGAGAGTAGATGGAGGAGGAGAATAGCAATAAAGCTATGAGTAGTTTCTTCAATGTAAAAGAGTTGTTGGTTGGGCTAAATATAGAAAATTTGTGTTAGTAACTTAGGGAAATAAAATGAAAGTGTAGGAAACTTCAGTCCTGAAAAGGCAATATCTTTGTGGAAAATCTATAATCTATGAGCTTTAAAAAATTACTATTTGTTGTTACCCTAGCCCTTGTGGTAGTGAGTTGTAAAAAAGATGATGATGGGGGAGAAGAGACTTTCCTGTTGAACAATGAGAACCTAGCGGGTACTTATGTTATGAACTCGTACATTGAAAATGTGGATGAAGTTTATTTAATTAATGGAGTGCCTATTGATTCAAACACCAATGTTGTTGGAGATACCTTCCAAGGATCCTTTGTATTTGAAGCCAATGGCGATTTCTCTATCGATGTTCAATATCGAATTACAGAGACTATTACGGTAGCTGGAGAAACACCTTTAATTGACACTGAAATTATTATTGAAAACTATTCAGGGACCTATACTTTAAATGCTTCCGCTGAAACAATTACACTTACTTACATTAGAAACGGTTTTACAGAGAATGATACGTATGATGTAACTGCCTTTTCACAAACTCAATTTGGAATGGGATATACTGATATCAACAACAATCCAACAACTGGTGAATCCTATGAGTTAACAGGTGAAATCCTGTTTAACCGTCAATAAGATTTAACTTCAAAATACAGCGTCCATGGTTTGTTCCATTGGGCGCTTTTTTTATGCCCTTTTAAATTTGGGTTAAATTCTGCTGTCAAGTCACTCTGTGTGTGGGGTTTTTGAACAAAAATTCCGTAAATTCGCACCCTTATTTAAAAACAAGGCCTAATGAGTGTAAAATTTAAAGAATACAAAGGTTTGGACCTTCCTAAATTAGGAGAGGAGATACTCGATTTTTGGAAACGTGAAAACATTTTTGAGGAAAGTATTTCTATTCGTGAAGGAAACGAGCCCTATGTGTTTTTTGAAGGGCCACCATCTGCCAATGGATTGCCCGGAATACACCACGTAATGGCTCGTGCAATCAAGGACATATTCTGTCGTTACAAAACCCAAAAGGGATATAAGGTAGACCGTAAAGCAGGATGGGATACCCACGGACTTCCCATAGAATTGGGTGTAGAAAAGGAATTGGGAATTACCAAAGAGGACATTGGAAAGAAAATATCTGTAGAAGCTTATAATGCAGCATGTAGAAAAGCAGTGATGCGCTATACAGATGTCTGGAATAAGGTAACCGAAAGTTATGGATATTGGGTAGATATGGAAGACCCTTATATCACCTATAAGTCCAAATATATGGAAACTGTTTGGTGGTTATTGAAGCAAATCTATTCTAAGGATTTGCTGTACAAAGGATATACCATTCAGCCCTATTCACCCAAAGCAGGAACTGGATTGAGTTCGCATGAATTGAATCAACCCGGAACCTACCAAGATGTTACAGATACTACTGTAGTAGCACAATTCAAAGCTATTGGCAATACGCTCCCAGATTTCCTAAAAGACCGTGGAGACATCCACTTTTTAGCTTGGACAACCACTCCTTGGACCTTGCCAAGCAATACAGCTCTTACTGTTGGGCCAAAGATAGATTACGTATTGGTCAAAACATTTAATCAATACACCTTTGAGCCTATTCAGATTGTTCTTGCCAAGAATTTGGTAGGGAAACAATTGAGCGGTAAATATGAATTGGCCGAAGACAAAACAGCACTTGATGAATACGAGCAGGGAGCTAAGAAAATACCTTTCATTATTGATAGTGAATTTAAAGGTGCCGATTTGGTAGGGATCCGTTATGAGCAATTGTTGCCGTATGCACTTCCTTTCGAGAATCCTGAAAATGCCTTCCGAATCATTTCAGGGGATTTCGTAACTACCGAAGACGGGACAGGAATCGTTCACACTGCTCCAACGTTTGGTGCAGATGATGCCAAAGTAGCTAAAGAAGCAGTGCCAGAAGTGCCGCCAATGTTGGTGCAAGATGATAATGGAAATTTGGTGCCATTGGTAGACCTACAAGGACGTTTCAGACCCGAAATGGGCGATTTTGGTGGGAAATATGTGAAGAATGAGTATTATGATGACGGAGAAGCACCCGAAAAAAGTGTCGATGTAGAACTTGCCATCAAACTGAAGATAGAAAACAAGGCTTTTAAAGTAGAAAAGTACGTACACAGTTACCCTAACTGTTGGAGAACCGATAAACCTATATTGTACTATCCATTAGATTCTTGGTTTATAAAAGTGACCTCCTTTAGAGATCGCATGCATGAATTAAATCAATCTATCAATTGGAAACCCAAAGCTACTGGAGAAGGTCGCTTCGGAAATTGGTTGGCCAATGCCAATGATTGGAACCTTTCCCGTTCCCGTTATTGGGGAATTCCTTTACCTATTTGGCGAACTGAAGATGGAACCGAAGAAATCTGTATTGGATCTGTTGAAGAATTGAAAGCGGAAATGGCCAAGTCTGTGGAAGCTGGATGTTTACAACAAGATATTTTTGAAGAATTCATAGTGGGTGACTTATCTGAAGAGAATTATGCCAAAGTAGACCTGCATAAAAATATAGTAGATCAAATAATATTGGTGTCTCCATCCGGGAAACCAATGAAACGGGAAGCAGACCTGATCGATGTATGGTTTGATAGTGGATCTATGCCCTATGCACAATGGCATTATCCTTTTGAAAACAAGGAAAAAGTAGAAAACACTTGGAGAAAGGCAGATTTTATTGCCGAAGGAGTAGACCAAACCCGTGGGTGGTTCTATACGTTACATGCCATTGCTACGATGATTTTTGACGATGTGGCCTATAAGAATGTAGTGTCTAATGGTTTGGTATTGGATAAGAATGGACAAAAAATGTCTAAGAGATTAGGCAATGCCGTAGATCCTTTTGATACCCTAGCCCAGTATGGTCCCGATGCGACACGCTGGTATATGATAAGCAATGCGAACCCGTGGGATAACCTGAAGTTTGATAGTGACGGAATTGCTGAGGTTCGCAATAAATTTTTCGGAACACTTTACAACACCTATAGTTTCTTCAGCCTATATGCCAATTTGGACGATTTTAAATACGAAGAAGCAGACATTCTTTTGGAAAAAAGACCCGAAATTGATCGATGGATTCTTTCAGAATTAAATACACTAATTCGTAAGGTTGATGTGGCTTATGCAGATTATGAGCCTACTAAGGCAACCCGTGCCATTTCAGAATTCGTTCAGGAGAATCTTAGTAACTGGTTTGTTAGGTTAAGTAGAAGACGTTATTGGAAAGGGAGTTATGGAGAAGATAAAGTGAGTGCGTATCAAACATTATATACTTGTTTGGTAACGGTTGCCCAATTAGGAGCTCCTGTGGCCCCTTTCTTTATGGATCGTTTATATAGGGATCTTACAGCTGGAGTTGTAAAGAATGCTCCCAAATCTGTACACCTTAGTAACTTTCCAACAGTAGATCCGACATATATCAATACAGGGTTGGAACGAAAAATGCAGCGGGCTCAAACAATAAGCTCCCTAGTTTTATCGTTACGACAGCGCGAGAAGATTAAGGTGAGACAACCACTTCAAAAGATAATGATTCCAGTTTTGGATGATTCAGAACGGGAAGAGATCCTGGCGGTTTCAAATCTTATTACAAGTGAAGTGAATGTAAAGGAAATTGAATTGATTGATGAAGGATCTGGAATTTTGGTAAAACAAATAAAACCAGATTTCAAAAAACTAGGACCTCGTTTTGGAAAAGATATGAAGTCTATTGCACAGTCAATCAGTTCATTTGGACAAGACGAAATTTCAAGATTGGAAAAAGATGGAGAAATTTCTATTTTGTTTAACGAAAAAAATGTTACATTAACACTCGATGAAGTACTAATCAGCTCACAAGACATTGAAGGATGGTTGGTAGCAAATGCAGGAGGGATAACTGTTGCATTAGATGTAACTATGACCGATGAGCTTAGGAATGAAGGGATTGCTAGAGAATTGGTGAATCGTATTCAGAACCTTAGAAAAGATTCTGGATTTGAAGTTACAGATCGTGTTGAGATTATTTTACAAGAAGACAAAAACCTGAAATCTGCTATAGAGCAGAATATAGCTTACATTAAACAAGAAACCTTAACCGAGGTCTTGCAATTTGAAGACGAAGTAGGAGATGGAACCGAAATTACTTTTGACGATATTGCAACTAGGTTAAGTATTAAAAAACACAATTAATATGGCTCAAGAAGTTAAGAATCGATATAGTGATAAAGAGCTTGAAGAATTTAGAGTTCTTATTCAAGAAAAAATAGATAAAGCACAAGAGCAATTGCATCTTATAGAGAGTGCTTACAAAAATGATAGTAATAACGGTACAGATGATACTTCTCCTACCTTTAAAGCCTTTGATGAAGGAAGTGAGGTAATGAGTAAGGAAACATCTTCTCAGTTAGCAATACGTCAGGAAAAGTTTATTCGTGATCTCAAGAATGCCTTGATCCGAATTGAAAATAAAACCTACGGTATTTGTCGTGTTACAGGGAAGCTTATTAACCCGGAGCGCTTAAAATTGGTACCCCATGCTACATTGAGCATCGAGGCCAAGAATATGCAGAAATAAGATATCCTACAAAGAACATATTAGTATTGGCCCTACTTGGTAGGGCTTTTTTTATGAAGAAATGTATAAACTATATCGTCTTTTTTATGCTTATCACAGTAAACTGTCAAGCACAGAAGGTGATTCATCGATCTCTGGATGCAGAGGGTATTCAGAAACTAGAGATTCATAGTGATCAGGTATTTCTCATAAAAATTGAAACACTGGATACAGATACCATTGAGATCATAACCGAAGTAGAAGGGGAGAACTATGAAAACGTAGTGCTTTCGGTTCAAGACAGTCAAGGTGTATTGAGAGTAACCACAGCATATACCCCATATTTTGAAGCAGCTAACGACAAACTAGCTGCACATAAGGTGATCTCTATAGAAATGACGCTACAAGTTCCTAAAAACCTAGAAGTCTTTGTAAGTTCTTTTATTGCATCTGTGGAGGCTGTTGGAACCTATGAGAGCTTCTACACAGGACTCAATAATGGCAATTGTACATTGCATGAGTTTCTAGGAAATGCACAGCTTAATTCCAGACATGGTTTTATAAAAGTATATGCAAAATCTGGTGTTTTTGGGAAGGCAATCTCTCAAAGAGGAAAAGTAGCAAATAATCTTCCAGAACTAGGATTATATGAAGTCATTGCCCAAAGTGTTAACGGCGATGTAATTTTAGAGCCTACCCAATAATTATTCTTTATTTTTGCGCAACTTAAAGATACTATGTCACTACGGAAAGCCTTACTAATTGTTATTCTGATCTTATTGGCCGATCAGATTTTGAAAATATATATAAAAACCACCTTTGTACTTGGAGACGGATTTGAAATCTTTAGCTGGTTCAAAATCCATTTTGTAGAAAACCCAGGAATGGCATGGGGAGTTGAGATTCCGGGGCAATATGGAAAATTGGCACTATCCATTTTTCGACTCTTTGCTATAATGGGAATAGGTTATTGGATGTATGATACGGTACGTAAAAATACTCCAGCCATTCTCACTTTTGCATTAGCTTTTATTTTTGCAGGAGCCTTAGGTAATATTATAGACTCTGTTTTTTATGGGGTATTTTTTGAAGACAGCGTAGGACAAGTTGCAAACATATTCCCTGAAGAAGGATATGGTACTTGGTTTCATGGTAAGGTAGTAGATATGTTTTCTTTTTCCTTTTTTCCTCCCGTGTTTAATATAGCAGATACAGCAATAAGTATAGGAGTAGGAATTCTCATTGTATTTAACAAAAAAGCATTTCCGAAAAAAGTTACTGAACCACTAACAGAAGAGATTTCAGTAGAAGAATCTTAGGCGCTGTTCTTTACAAACAATGCTTCAAACTGATCAATGTTAACAGGTTTTATGAGATAGTCTGTGACTAGGGAAAACTCTTTAGCACGTGACAAATCCATAGGATTTATTGAAGAACTGACAATGTAGAGTGTAGTTTTTACGTTTTTCCCTGTTTTTATTTTTGTAAACTCTTCCAAGAATCGCCAACCATCCATAACAGGCATATTAAGATCTAAGAGAATAATTTCGGGAAAAATGGCTCCGTCCTCTTCTTTTATGATTGGCGCAAAGTAATTAAAGGCTTCTTTCCCATTTTTGAAAATGAGAAGGTTTTCAGACAATTTACGAATATTGATGACCTTTTTAATAAGGTTAATATAAACATTGTCATCATCTATGATACATGCTAACTTAATTGGGGATGTGGAGGGGGTTGTCAAAATTGCGTTGAATTTAGTAGGGGCTAAAATACGATTTTAAAAATGGATCCTTCATTTACAGTACTCTCAACATGGATACTGCCTTGCAGGGTTTCTATTTGATTTTTGGTAATGAAAAGACCAATCCCAACCGATTCTTTCCCGGTATGGAAGGTCTGATACATATTAAAAAGATTATTGCCATGCTTTTCCAAGTCAATACCTAAACCATTATCTTTTATCATAAGGCAGGTTTTATCCTTTTCAAGGAAGCTATAAATGTCTATGGTAGGGTGCCTGTCAGGGTGCCTATACTTGATGGCATTAGTAATAAGATTGAGGAAGATACTCTCAAGATAGGAAGGAATATACCTTATTTCAGACACTTCGGAGAAGTCTGAAAAAATTTCAGTATTGGTTTCCTCTATCATCCTACTAATAGAACTGAGCGTGCTCTGCAATACATGATCAAAACTCAAAATCCTTCTTTCGTCCAAAGAATGGGACTGAGCCGTTACAATTTCATTTAAGTGGTTAATGGTTTCATTCAAGCTTTCTGAAATATCATGAAGACTAGATTTCAATTCTTCTTCTTCATCGTGATTATCTATGGATTTCAGTAAGTCTAAAGTAAGACTCAAATTACTGGCATGAGACCTGAGGTTATGCGATACAATATGAGCAAAGTTGAAGAGTCTCGAATTTTGAGATTCTATGACCTTTACCGATGTCTCCAGACTAATTTCCTTTAACTTTCCTTCATCAATGTCTTGAAAGACCCCCTGAATTCCAATAATTTCATTGTTTTCATCATAAATGGGTCTTCCTACTGCTTTCGCCCAAAACTCCCTTTTATCATACGTAAGCATTTTTATGGTTGTATTGAAAGCGGTTCCCATACTACAGGCCATAAAAAATTCGGCAGATTTGGACTTATGCTCATCTGCGTAAAAATCCATGGCAGTCCTAAGGGACGGTTTGTAATCTTCGGGAGTGTTAAGAATTCTTCTTGCTTGTGAGTCTAAATAGCTTTTTTTTTCTTTAAATAGGACGGTCCAACCACCAGCTCCCGTTAATTCTGCAACATCCTTATAATAAAAGTTATTAAAAGGATTCTCGTATTGCAATGCTGCGGAGTCTTCTACCTCTTGCCCTTTATTTTTCTTTTTCTTCTGGGTCAAAAACATGGGTTTTATAGTAAGTTTTGGGGAGTGTAATATAATGTAAAGATATAAATTCTAAGAAGACAGTTTTTCAACTAGTATTTAAGGATCATTATTTAATTGAAAGAATAACTGGTCTTAGGAGTGATGCAATAATCCAGTGGAATGTCTTCAGAACTGGTGGGGACTACAGTTTCAGCTTCAAAAAATGAAAGCCCGATCTTTAAGCAATTAGGAGAGCATTTAGATAAAAAACGATCATAAAACCCTTTCCCATAACCAATTCGGTTACCGTCCAGATCAAAGGCCAATAAAGGAATAAATACTACCTCAATTTTTGAAATGGGGATTTCAATACCTTCTGCGGGTTCTGGAATTCCATATTTCGAAATTTTAAGAACGGTGTTTTCCTGAAGCAAAAAATGCTTCATATCACCAGTTTCAAACTCAGCCTTAGGGACCACAATACTTTTATCACGTCCTTGTAAGATATGGAGCAAAAATTCTGTAATGATCTCTTTTTTTTCAGAAATGGAAAGAAAGATATGGTAATAAGTAGCATTCCAAATAGGAAGTTCCAAAGCCCTATTGGCAATGGATATGCTGTATTCTTCTATTTGTTGAACATTGAGTAATTGTCTTTTTGCTATGTATTCTTTCCGTAGGTTTTTTTTATCCATTATAAATTGCGGTCGATATATGGAACAATGCGTCTCCTTGATATACCAATGGAGCCTCATTTACATTTATTACATAACCCTCACTATTGGATTTTACCGAATAATGAATTTTACCATAGGGATCTGTAATATGTCCTATCACTTCTTTGCGACCCACAAAATCCCCTACCTTAATAGCAGTTTTGAACATGCCAGAGGCATGCGCACGAATCCATTTGCTTTGGGTAATAATTACGGAAGCCTTTTTAGGTGATGTGACTTTAAATTTGGATCGTAGCATTCCTAGATGATGCAATACTCTTTTAGAACCATTTACTCCTGTATTACTTACTATGGCATCAATAGAATTGGATTTTCCACCTTCAAACAACAACAAAGGAATACCCTTTTTTTGGCAAGCGTTCCGAAAGGATTTGTTCAGGTTCTTGGAATGAAGGATAAAAGGAGCATTAAATTGTTTTGCCAAAGTTGTGAGTTGTTTATCTCCTTTTTCAATACGAATGTGGGGAACATTAAAACGACTCGATCCACCTGTGTGAAAGTCGATACAATAATCTACATGTGGAATAATATGGTTCATTAATTTATAGGCAACCTGAGCAGCCAATGATCCAGTTTTACTTCCTGGAAAAGCACGGTTTAAATCCCTTCCGTCAGGAAACTCACGAACCTTTTGAAGGAAACCAAAAATATTTACAATAGGAACACATATGATAGTACCAATTCTAGGCTTGTTGATTCCTTTAGAGATCATTTGCCGAACGATTTCAATACCGTTAACCTCATCGCCATGAATACCCGCTGTGAATAGTACTGTTGGACCATCATGTTTGGATCTTTCTATAATAATAGGGACATCTACAGGAGTATTTGTATGTAGATTGGCAAAGCTAAAATTAAGTTCGATAGAACTTCCTGGGCTTATTTCTTCTCCCATCAAGTTCATGGATTCTGCCTTTTTTGAGGTCATGTGCGTTTATTGCGTTCTATATAGTTTATGATTTTTGTTGAAACATCAATACCTGTGGTGGTTTCAATGCCTTCCAAACCAGGGGTAGAATTTACTTCCAGTACCATGGGACCATGTTTAGACTCTAAGATGTCTACACCACATACCCCCAAACGTAAAGCCTTGGCAGCACGAAGAGCTATATTTTCTTGTGCAGTGCTTAATGTAATAGGTTCTGCGGTTCCACCTCGGTGTAGATTGGATCGAAAATCGCCAGCCCTACTTTGTCTTTTCATTGCAGCAACTATAGTTCCATCTACTACAATAGCCCGTATATCAGCTCCGTTTGATTCAGCAATAAATTCCTGAATAATGAAACGAACCTTAGATGTTTTTAGTGTTTCTATAGTGGAAAGAGCAGAAGCATAGGTCTCGGCAAGAATAACCCCTTGCCCATGGGTTCCTTGTAGTAATTTAATGATGACTGGTGGGTCTCCAAAATGTTGCAATGCACTTGCTACATCCTGAACATTGCCCAAGATGGTTTTTGGAATGGGGATACCTGCCTTTGCCAATATTTGAAAACAGGTCCATTTATTACGGGATTGTAAAATGGGTTCAGCGCCTACAACGCAGAAAACATTCATAGATTGAAGATGTCTTACTAAGGATGAACCATAATAGGTATTGGAAGCACCAACACGTGGAATCACAGCGTGGAGATCATCTACAATTTCGTTGTAATAATACAAAGCTGCTTTTCCTTTCTCTATGACTAGGGAACAATGAGTAGGATCCAATACTTCCATATCATGATTTCTAGCCAAACCAGCTTTCATCAAACTTTGGGTAGAATACAGGTTTTCCCCGCGGGATAGTACAGCAATGTTCATGTGCAGTGCTTAGTGTTTGCAATTTAGCAAAAAAAGTAATGTGCCAATTTTTCGATATGTAAATGGTGATGGCATAGTTTAAAAGAAGAACTAGTCACGACCCCTCAATTAGTTATTTTTTAATGACTTTTTGTGTAATAATGGTTTTTCCTTCGCTTCCCCGGAGTTTTAGAAAGTAAATACCGTTTGGGGTTTGCGATAGATCAATTTTATCCAGTGTATCTTTTATGCTTAAAACCAATTGTCCAGTAATGGCAAAAACTTGAATTTCTTCAATTAATCCATCTTCTGCACTAATATGCAATAAGCCATTTACAGGGTTTGGATATATCTGGACGGATGTGTTTTCAAGGTTTTGACCAATTGAGAGGGTGCCGTCAAAATATTGATTGGCTAATTCAAATGCATCGATTCCAATCTGTTCCCCAAGGATCCTTCCCCTGATATCATCAATGGGAGGGTGTATTCCTCCCCAAATTCGGGAAAGGCTTGTTTGGTCTGAAGCATCTCTATAGGTAGCCCATTGAAGGGTAAAGGGTTCACTGGGTCCTTGTTCAAAATATAAGAAATCGGTATCTACTTGAAATTCTCCCATTCCACCGGGAAAGAAGGGATCGTCGGTAATAAGCGTAAGCACTTCTGCAGCCGCTCTTGAAAAGGTAGAATGTCCTGAAACATACCCTGCAAATGGAGGAGTTACAAATGAGGCTCTTTGGTACGGCCACCATTTTTTTGCTAGAATCCAATCTACTCCGGCAACATCGGTAGTGGGGTCATTGATATAGTCGGGACCTTTCCAGGCAAACACTTTGATTTCACCAACATTTTCATTGTTGACTCCTGCGAGCGGGTCTCCTACTGCAATAATTTCCGTAAGATTTTCTATAAGGGGCAAGCCATGGGGATCGAAATTTGGGAAAAGCGGATTGCTGCTTTGTCCTTTGGATGCCATATAACGAATTGCGGAGATGGGCCTTATGTAATCATAATAACCTTTGATGCCCCAAGTTGTAATGGCAGAATCATGCATAGCACCACCAAGGGTTAAATAACATTTTATATCCCATTCAAGATCACTTAAAATAGGACCATTTCCTCCGAATTGCTTTTCGAGTAAGGGATCATCACTTACGTAATTGAGTATGGTGAACCAATGTCCTGGAGGTGTTTCAGAATCAGGACCATCTGCCCAAAATTCAGCAAGGACACGGGCATAATCAGCTCGTTTTACCATTTGGGGTTGATACGGCAGGTTGGTAACTGGATTAAGGTCGTGACCAGTTCCTATATCTCCCCCATCAATGAAATTGTAAAAAGTCTGGTATTCCTCAAAGGTTTCAGGAAACTCATCTATGAGAACGTTCCCAAAAGAAGCAGGTGAAATATCAATATATTCAGAATTACTTGGATCTAGGTGTGAAGACCATGAAGCGACCAATGAAAAATGCCACTTGTAAGGATCAGTAAAACCATTATCCGCCGATTCTTGTATATATACAGGTGCTCCAGGATCATTATAAATATAACAGTCGAAACCATTGTTAAGGATGGTTAAATCATCTTCACTTAAGGCGAATGGTATTACCTCTCCCCATTCTGGACTTAGGAAGTCTGGAGTATTGGTTGGGGTGCAGTTTCCACTTTGATCACAGAAAAGGTCGAATGCCAGTGGTTGCCAGCGATCAGGATCTATGAAATCATTGTCTTCATACTCAACTAGTATCAATGGATCATTTACGGGCTCATAAAATTCGTTTTCATAATCATTTGCTTCGTTGGAGTTGTCCTGTTGCCCAAAGAGAATCATTTGTTCTCCTAAATAATTACCAAGTGCTGAATAAGAACCATTGCTGTAATCTGTAGAAACGAAGTCTATATCATATCCATAATCAGACATTAATTGGTTGATAGACTGAAGAATGTCTTCGTGTCCAGGTGAATTTTCAAAACGATGTGCCATGAGCCTGTATGTAGCATAACTCATGATTTGCTTGGTAGCTTCATTAACATCGGTTGGATCTTCTATCCCATTAAATGGAGTGAAATATCCTCTGAAATTACGACCCAAAAATAAAGGAGCTGCCGTGTCGTTAAAAATGCTCCAGGAATCATAAAAAATGATACTGGAATGAAACAAATTCCTCGCATGGACCGTAGGTCGTGCAAAATCATTTCTAATGGCATTAAGAATTTCCTCATTCCAATCCCTTGCTACTGAATTTTGTGCAGACAGAGGTATTGTTGCTAAGAACAAAATCAAGTATATGTGTTTCATGGTTGGTTATTTCGATGAAAATATACATAAAAGATATAAAATTGATGTGGGAAGTATGTTACTTTTTTATAGCTTTTCAGAATCAAAGTTTACTTCCATAGGCCAAGTCACCTGCATCTCCCAATCCAGGAATGATGTAACCGTTAGAGCTAAGGACCTCATCAATGGTAGCAATCCATAAGTGTGTATTATCAGGAAAAATACCTTTTACATAATCTACTCCTTCTTTGGACCCAATAATAGAAACAATATGGATTTGTTTGGGTTCTCCATGCTTTCGTATGGTATTATATACATTTTCCAGAGTTTTACCAGTGGCTAACATTGGGTCGGTTAGGATCAAGGTCTTCCCTAATAAACTTGGAGCAGCAAAATACTTTACAATAACTTCGAAATCATCTTTTCCATTGGGATGATGCCGGAAGGCTGAAATAAATGCATTTTCAGCTTTATCAAAATAACTCAACAGCCCATGATGTAGCGGAAGGCCAGCACGTAAAACAGAACATAAAACAATATCATCTATAGGGAGTTGTATTTCTGTATTGCCCAGAGGCGTATTGACTATTTGCTGTTTATACCCAAGAGTCTTGCTTAATTCATACCCAAGAATCTCACCAATTCTTTCTATGTTTCTTCGGAAGCGCATAGAATCTTGTTGAATGTCCTTATCACGAAGTTCTGCAATGAAACTATTAAGCACTGAATTTTCTGAATTGAAGTTATGAATAAGCATAGTTGGAGATCTCTCTATTTTATTGAAAGATAAAGAAACCATTTTATTTCATTGGAAACACTGATAGTTGTCAATTTAGGAATATCGTTTTTAATCCTAAGACATGGTTTTTTAAGTAGAAGGAAATTTCAACAAATTTCTAACATTACCCTAAAAAATGTGGCTATTTGTCTAGCAGCTTTCAATATTGTAGGGGCAATAATGAAAAAGAAGATTGAATTAGGTCACTTATGGCCAATCTTTATCCGTTTATGTCTTATACCTATCACTTATTACTTTTGATGAAAAATTCTTCTAAGAGGTTTTTATTTTAGCTACAAATGTTTGGTTATGAGTAATCTATATTGTAACTCTTTTTGGAAATTGGTAATAGCCGTTGTTTTTTTTACAACAATTCAATTAGTCCATTCTCAGGTAGGGATTGGTACAACTAACCCACAAGCACAACTGGAAGTAGCGGGAGGTAATGTTCGGTTATCATCCTATGGAACAGGCTCACAACTAAGCAATAACAGTGTATACATTCTTGGAGTGGAATCTGATGGTGATATTGTTGAAACTCTTGCCCCTGATAATGCAGGGCTTCAATATTATACTTGGGATATTGGGAATGTAATCACACCGAATATCGATAACCCAAGAACTTTAGGAGTGACAACATCTTCGGGATACTTTTTGGCTGACTTGGATGACTCAGCCAGATCAGGTATTGCTCCAGATTTTAATGGTTATATTTTATGGTTTGTTGGAACCCTCAAGGTTCAAAACGCTGGAAGCTTTACTTTCAACGCAAGATCTGATGACGGAACCCGAATTTACATAGATGATATTCTAGTCGTAGAAAACTGGTTTGAACAAGTTGCTACAGTGACTCGATCTGGTACGATTAACCTAGCCCAGGGAGAACACAAAATTGAGTTTTGGTATTATGAAAATCTTGGGTTCGAATTTATGCAATTTACTTGGGGGGTTAATCCAGATGGATATACTGTCGGCAGTCTTATGAATGCTTCGCAATTTTCTGTTAAGTAAGAAAGTGAGACCAATTTGGCCTCACTTAAACTAGAAACTTTAATGTATTTAAAATTTGGTTTTTAACACAATACAGCTGTTGGATGAAAATCATTTATGGATAAATAATTCCAACACCAGTTCCTTTCAAAGGAATATGTATAGTGCATGTACTAATTTTGGAGGGATCAACAACAATCAGATCGATATTTTCAACTTCTCTGAGGGTGTTTACCCCTTAAAGTCTCCAAACGAGGATTTATTTTCTGTAAATGTTTTGTTGTTAGAAACTTACGTTGAGTAGAGCACATAAAATAGCTCATATGTAATCGAGATTCATGTAAAAACCTTCATTTCTCTGGCACTTTTATAATAATAACAATATATTTGAGAAAGGAGGTTGCTTACCTGGTTTAATGATGTTTCATCATGCATAAGCTACATTATTAATGTATTATCCTATTTATGAATAGAATTTTGTTGTTCGGAATGTTTCTTGTATTCCACTTTAGTTTTTCTCAAGAAAAAATACCTTTTATAGATTACGAATCGATTATTGAAGAAGCCTCTGTAAAAAGAAAAGATGGAGACTTTAAAGGAGTTATTGAAAGTCTCAATAAGATTAGTAAAAATGATTCCGCCTATACCACTGTACTTGCAGAACGGGTTTATTATCATTTACAACTGAAAGAATATGATAAGGTTGTGGCACTTTGCGATGAAGGCTTGGATGGAAATCAAGATACCAATGAGTCAAGCTTTTATATCAATAAGGCTGTTGCTTACATAAACACAGAACAATATGAGAAAGCATTGCAGGTAATTGAGGAAGGGTTGCTACTATATCCGAAAAATCAAAAACTTTGGTTTAATAAAGCCTATGTAAATCAGGAATTAGGAATGATCCGGGAAGCGGTCACACTTTATCAAGAAACTATATTGCTGAATCCTTATTACACAAGGCCGCATTTAATGCTCGGAAATCTATGTTTTAAACAACAAAAAATGGCCCAAGCTCTTATGTGTTTTAATATGTACATTATGTTGGAACCAGATGCGGATAATTCTAATACCACTTTGAAGGAGCTAAATAATATTGCTGTTGCAAAGAATGTAAATGTTCCAGATGATAATGTTGAAATTTCTACTGATGATAGTGCTTTCGAAGAAATCGATTTAATCCTTAATCAGAAAGTGGCACTTAGTGATTCTTATGACGTTGGAAATGAGATGAATATTGGTTTAATGAAGCAAAGCCATGCATTGTTTACACAACTATTGGAATTTGAAGGGAACGGAGGTTTTTGGAGTCGAAAATATGTTCCTTTTTATCAATGGGTTATGAGTGAAAGCCATTTTAATGATTATGCATATACACTAGCATATTCTATAGAAAATGAAGAGTTACAGAAAATTGTTAGTAAGAAGACAGATGAAATTGTTGCGTTTTTAGATTTGGCAAGAAACAAATGGACAGAAATCCTTCAAGAAAACAAGATTACAGTAGATGGAAAAGAAACGGAACAAACAAATTATTATGATGGCACTTATTTAAGAGGTGTAGGTAAGTTTTTAGATGATAAGCTTATAGGGCCTTGGAAATTTTATAATTCCAACGGAAAAATAACAGCAAAAGGAGTTTTTGATGATGAAGGAAATCGTCATGGAAAATGGACTTGGTATTACGCTCAAGATAAGGTTAAAGAACTGGCTATTTACAATCACGGAAAACTAGAAGGCGCATATTTAACTTATCATGAGAATGGTAAAAAGAATGTAGTTGCAGAGTACAGGAACGATTTATTGGATGGAGAATATAAGCTTTATAATAACAAGGGTGCTCTTGAACAAAAGAAGTTTTATAAAGAAGGAAAATTAGAAGGAGTCTTCAAATCCTATTTTAACGTTGGTGAAGATCACTTAGAATATGATGTTACCTATAAAAATGACAAAGTAGAAGGTATTGTAAAAGAGTATCACCTAACAGGACAATTGTATGCTGAGACTTCTTATCGAGAAAATGTTAAAGAAGGTCCAGAAAAAAAATATAATTCAGATGGAACCTTAATACTAGATTCTCATTATGTAAATGGCCTTTTGGAAGGTTCATATAAAAGTTATCATTCCAATGGAAATCCAAGTGAAGTCGGACAAACAATAGCAGGATCTTATGAGGGTTCTTGGGTTAGTTATTTCCCCAATGGAAATTTAAGCGAAGAGTATGGTTATGAGAAAGGTAAGTTGCAAGGATTAGGCAAATACTATAGTAAAGATGGACAATTACATATTGAATATACGTATAGAAAAGGAGAAATAATTGCATATAAAATATTTGATAAAGATGGTAATATTCAAAATGAAGCAAAAAAGAAAGGAGGGGAGTTCATTTATAAAGGATACAGTATAGATGGACATTTAACTTCGGAAGGTTTGTACGATATTTCAGGAGGTAAAATAGGGACGTGGAAGTTTTATGATGAAAATGGAGCCATAAAGTCTGAAGGATTTTATGAAGAAAATGAATTACAAGGTACTTACACAACCTATTTTAATAATGGGAAGATACAATCTAGGTCAAAATATGAAAAAGGAATTGTAGATGGGTACTATGTAGACTATTACATTAATGGTACAATGAGAACCCAAGGGTGGTACAGGAATAATGAAGCATTTGGAGAGTGGCGTAGTTACTATAAAGACGGTACTCTATTGTCTATAAATTTTTATCATCAAGGGTTGTATAATGGAGAACAGACAAACTATGCTGTAGATGGATCTATAGACCAAATATCAATATATAAGTTCGGTGATTTAGTAAAGGAAGTTATTTACGATCCTAAAGGTGCGGTTTTTGAAGTGATTGATCATAAGGAAAGTACAGGGAAACGATTGTATCATCATTTCAATAAAAAACCCAAAACCGAAATTTCATATAAAAATGGCATAAAACATGGCAACTATTCCCGTTTCAGTTATTACGGAATCAAAACCGTGGAAGGCACTTATTTGGGAGGGAATCAAGAAGGGCAATGGAAGTGGTATCATGACGATGGAAGTCTAGAGTCTGAGGTAGATTTTCATATCGATCAATATAATGGAAAGACCAATTCCTATTATGAAAATGGAGCAATAGAAGATGAATATGTATATAAATACAATAATCCTGAAGGAACTTGGCATTCCTATTTTGAAGACGGTACACTAATGATTTCATCTGAATGGCAAAATGGTGAATACCATGGTGAGATTAAATTTTATAGCCCTAAAGGAAAACTTCAAATTGTAGAATTTTATGAATATGGAAAAATAATTGGGTATACTTATCATGACAAAAACGGAAAAGAAATCCCTATGATACCCCTTGAGAATGAAACAGGGAAAGTGGTTTCATACTATGATAACGGTCAGATTGCTAGAGAATATGAATATAAAAATGAAAACTTAATCGGGAAGTATACTTCCTATCATTATGATGGTACTTTTCAGAATGTGCGGAATTTTGTGGCCGACGAAAGAGAAGGATTAAGCACCTATTATTATCCCAATGGAAGTATTAAAAGAGAGACAGAATATCTGAATGGTTCAAAGCATGGTATTGAAAAGCGTTACTACGAAAACAAACAGATCAAAGAAGAGATACAGTACCTGAATGGTTCCAAACACGGGGCAGCCGTTTACTATAATGAAGTGGGTAATATGGTAAAGAAAGAGTTGTATTTCAACGGAAATATTTATGAAGCAGAACATTTTTAGTCTAGTATTTTTAGGGACAATTTTTCTCGGAATAATAAGTACTTATGGACAGCATTCTTCACAATATTCTGAAATAAAAGAAGAATATCCGGACGCACGTATTGTACGTCTAAAAGAAGAAGTTGAAATTAGAATTTCTCTTGTTGAGGATAGTATAGTAATTTCTAAAGACTATTTCGAAGAAAAAATTTACCTCGATGAAACAGCCAATTATGGATCCAAAGAATCCATTCACTATTCCTCTTTTTTTGAAATTGAGAATTTAGAAGCCTCATCATTTAGTTATGAAAATGGGAAGTATAAGGAGCTGAAAGTTGAAGAATTTAAAGAAAAAGACGAACTTAATAAATTCTTTTATGATGATAATCGTACCATCAATTTTATTTATCCTAACTTAAAAAAAGGTTCAAAAACACGGTTGAGTTATACTGAAAATATCAAAAACCCAAGGTTTTTGGGATCATTTTATTTTGGAGACTTTTCACCAATATTGTTTAATCAAGTAACACTCATTGTAGATGAAGAAATAGAGATTGAATTCATAAAATTCAATACAAGTGAGATAAATCTTCAGCTTGAAAAGAAACACAAAAGAGGGAAAAACATTTATATCTGGAAAGCAGAAAAGGTAGATCAATATGAATACGAAAGCAAAGTACCAAGTTATGCCGTAGTACTTCCCCATATTATTCCTAAGATTGTTTCATATACAAGCAATGGTGAAAAAGTGGAGTTATCCAAAGACGTATCAAATTTATATGACTGGTATTACTCTCTTATCAAGGATGTGAATACTGACACAAGCGATCCAGAATTGGTAAAACTTGTAGAACAGTTTATCTCTATGTACGATACGGACTTAGAAAGGGTTAAGGCTATGTATTATTGGGCCCAACAAAATATAAAATACATAGCCTTTGAGTATGCCTTGGGAGGATTCGTGCCTAGAGAAGCCAATGATGTTTTCAAAAAAAAGTATGGTGATTGTAAGGACAATTCTAGTATTCTCAAAGAAATGCTAGAAATTGCTGGGCTTAAAGGTCAAATCACGTGGTTAGGAACACGAAGTATACCATATACATATGAAGAAGTACCACTTCCTATTGTAGACAATCATATGATCTTAAGTTATACTGAAAATGGGAACACTTATTTTCTTGATGCTACAGGAAGGTATACGCCATTAGGATTTCCTACTTCATTTATTCAAGGGAAAGAAGCTCTCATAGCAGATGGTTTGGGCACTTATTCACTTGTAAAGGTCCCTGAGGTTCCTGCAGAAAAAAATAAGTATACAGATATATCAAATCTTACCATTATTAATAATGATCTTGTCGGGATTGCTAATGCTGAAGTTACAGGATATAAGAAAAGAAACTTTTTTCTAGACTTGGAAGATGTTGAATCACCGTCTCAATTAAAGGAATATTACAATTCAGAGCTTCGGAAAGGGAACAATAAATTCTTGATAGATAGTATTAGTGAAAAAAACAAGTATGAGTATGATATGAATTTTGAAATGGATTTCTCATATACTATTCAGGATTATGTAAAAAAATTGGGAGATGAAGTTTATGTTAATCTAAACTTGAATAAGCCAATTTATTATTTTAAAATAGATGAAAATCGAGAGAACGATATAGATTTCGATTTTAAAGATTCATATAGTTTTAAGTCGGTGTTGCAAATACCTCAAGGGTACGCTGTGGATTATTTACCAGAAAGTGTGTTGATTAGTAATGGGCTAATGGATTTTGAAGTTTCCTATATTCAAGAAAAAGATTCTATTACTTATGAGCATAAGTTGTCTTCTCATTTTTTGAAGCTAAACATTGCACAACAACAAGAAGTGAATGATTTTATTAAAAAGGCTGAAAAGGTCTATAATGAAGTAATAGTATTTAAAGAAATACAGAAATAATCATGAAGATTAAATATTCAATTACATGTATTGCGCTCCTATTAATGACATTTTTGGGATTTGCCCAAGACACCCCATTTTATGAAACGTATTCGTGGGGCGAAAACCCTCAGTATAAAATCAATTACAGTGAAGAAGAAAAACTGGCAACCTTGAAACATAAGGTTGTTACGGAGTTTGTTTTTGAAGCCCAAGACCAATTGGTAGAATATTACTTAGAGCACAAGATGTTGTGGTTAAATTCTGACGAGAGTATTGAATCGTATAATAAGGTTTATATCCCCTATGGAGCTTCATCAGAAATCATTTTGAACAAGGCTCGCGTTATTAATCAAGATGGTACTGTTTTAGAATTAGATGAATCCAAAATATTGGAAGCCATGAATGAAGAGACAGGAAGAAAATATAAATACTTTGCCTTTGAAGGGATTGAGAAGGGAAGTGTTATAGATTATTATTATGTGACAAAAGAAGATCCAGATTATAAAGGTTCAAGGATTACCTTACAAAAATCGCATCCTCAAGAAAAAGTTAGTTTCGATCTCTTCGCTCCCACAAATCTGATCTTTGATTTCAAAAGTTACAATGGACTTCCTGCCGTGATGGAAGATACTCTTATGAAGGATAAATTGCATTGGTACCTTCCAGAGTTAAAAATAAAAGGACTCGAAAAAGAAGAAACAGCAGCCTATAATGCCTCCAAGAAATTCTTGATATATAAATTGGATAAAAATCTAGCTAGTAATAGAGTTGATATTTCGTCTTATAGCAGCACAGTTAAGACACTGTATGGATTTTACTACCCAGAATATGAAAAGAAGACTCAAAAACTCATAGATGGCTACCTTACTAAGCATTTGAAGAAGCATGAAGACGAACAGCAGACGATTCGTAATTTAGAAAATTATCTAAAAACCAATGTATTCAATTCAAATACAAGCGGAAAAGAACTGAGTGATTTGAATAGTGTTTTAGCCAATAATGTTGCGAACGAAACGGGCCTTTTGAAATTGTATATAGCATTGTTAAGAACTCTCAATATAAAGCATGAATTAGTTATTACCAGCAACCGACAAGACCTGAAATTTGATGCTAATTTTGAGGCCAGAAACTTTTTAACAGAGTTTATGTTCTATTTTCCAAAGTACAAGACCTATTTATCTCCTCATGAATTGGATTCACGATATGGATTTCCTCCAGCCTATTTTACAGATAATTATGGTTTATTCATAAAAGAAGTAGCTATTGGAGAATTTAAATCTGGTATTGGGAAAGTAAAATATATAGATGCTATAGATGCAGAAGCCTCTAGCGATAAAATGATCCTAAATGTAAGTTTCGATACAGATGATCTTACAAAGTGTAATGTTTCCATGGAGAAATCCATGACAGGATATTATGCCATGTATATACAACCATTTATGTTTGCAATTAAGAAAGAAGACCGTAAAGAATTGGTTGAAGGTATTGTGCAGGGCATTAATGAAAGTGCTGTGATGGATGAATTTCAACTTTTGAATGATGACGCAGACCTCTTTGGAGTAAAGCCTTTTCAGATCAATGTAGATTTCAATTCTTCAGCTTTTATTGAAAAAGCAGGAAGAAAATATCTATTTAAGGTAGGGGAGCTTATAGGGCCACAAATGCAAATTTATAATGAAAAAGAAAGAATATTGCCAGTAGAAAGTGAATTCAATCGTAGTTATTACCGAACCATCTATGTAGACATACCAGAAGGTTTTAACGTAGCTAATCTGGACGATATAAATATTAAAAATGCGTATTCTGAAAATGGTTTGGAGTATTTTTCATTTCACTCCTATTATGAAATAAAAGGAAATAAACTTAAGATTACTGCTGATGAATTTTATAGGAAAAATATTGTTCGCCCAGAATTATACGAACAATATAGGAAAGTAATTAACAGTGCAGCAGATTTTAATAAGATAACATTGGTGTTACAACCAAAACCTTAGAAAGCTAAAAATAGAAACCTAGGTCAGATTTGTAATGACAGTTTATTTTGAATAAGATTTTACCCATATCAAAACCATGAAAGCCTCTATTAGAACTCCTTTTCGAAGCTTTTAGCTACTAAGACCTACTTAATTTATAAAATATCCAGCAAACAAATATTCAGTTCCTACAAAAAATATTTGTGGTATTCCCGCATTTCTTTCATGTTCATCCCATTAAAATATTTTGCATAAGTATTTGATTTTAAGTAAATTAGATTATCAAATTTAAACAATGGATCCTGTTTGGATTTGATCAATTTTCAGGAGATGATCCCTGATTCTTCATTTTGCGCGCGGCGTATTTTTTTACGTAATGAAAAGCTTTTGGGGAGAAGCTACAATTTCATCCTTTTCAATAAATACTATTGAATGGGGCAAAGCTTCTTATTGCTCTTTTGAAGGTTACCTAGAGGTTAATTCCTCAAGTAATATTTAATAACAAATCTTAAAAAACAACCATCATGAAAAATTTTAAATTATTTCAGCAATTATTTGTCCTTTCACTTATTTTTTCTGTGACGAGCACTGTAGTAGCGCAAGAACGCACCACAACTATAGAAGACCCACTATCCTATTTTCAGGATGTAACCAATTCCCGTATGCCTATTAATGGAACCAACACCTATGATGGGCTAAATGCTGGTACAACTGGTAACTACGGTTCTTATTTTGGTGCGAATGCCGGTTTAAACATTGGAGCGACTCCATTCTATAATACCTTCATGGGAGGTTTTAGTGGATATAGTACAACAGATGGGCAGTATAACACATATTTAGGTGTAGCTGCAGGTTACAGAAATACTACAGGAATCTACAATACAGCTGTTGGGTTTTTAGCAGGTTTTAGTGCTGTAACGGGAGAACGAAATGTATTTCTCGGAAGTTTGGCAGGATTAAATGAAACTGGAAGCGATAGGTTATACATTGACAATAGTGGTACTGCAACCCCATTATTATATGGTGATTTTGCTGCTGATAAATTGGGAATTAACACGAATCAACTTCCCAACAGTGTAGGCGGGGCAAATACAAGTGCCTACAGCTTATATGTAAAAGGAGGAATTTTAACAGAAGAGCTAAGAGTGAGAACGGGCTGGGCCGATTATGTATTTGAGCCAAACTATTCCCTAATGCCTTTAAATGAAGTGGAAGCTTATATCATTAAAAATGGACACTTACCCAATGTTCCTTCTGCTACGCAGGTTGAAGTTCAAGGAATTGAGGTGGGCGACATGGCTCGCATTCAGCAAGAGAAGATAGAAGAGTTAACACTTTACATTATTGAGTTACAAAAGCAAGTAGACGCACTCAGCCAAAAGGTGAACGATCTTTCAGGAAAGTAATTTAAGTATAACTTTAAATTGAACGATATGAAAGATTTTAAGAAAATTTGTATTCTGCTTATTTGCATGCTGTTTTCAGTTTCCATAATGGCACAAGAAGACAGGATAGATACGAAGATAGATAACTGGAGATACTGGAAGGAAAGAGCCGAAATGGGCATTATTCCTTTCAATTCAGACGAACCTACCGAACCCGCAACATTTGTGGGCGATCAAAACCGAATGATGGATGGCCCAGATGTCGTTCTTATTAGTGGAGGAACAACAACACAAAGCGAAAACTCAGTGTTTGTTGATCCTAATAATAATCAAACAGCCTTGGTGTCCAATAATTCTACATTGGGAAGCTCAGTACAAGGAACAAATGCCCTTTTTTCCTTCGATGGGGGAAATACATGGACAGGCGGTACTGGAGGAGCTGGAGGAAATAATTCTGGCGATCCTGCTGCAGCCATAAGTTTAGGGGGAACCAGCTACATTGGCCATATTGCACCTGGATTTAAACAAGGGGTTTCCATCTCTAATGACAATGGAGTGACATGGTCTGTAAGTAGTGTTTCTACCGCAGCGGGGCTATTGGATAAAAACCATTTGTGGGTAGATAATTCTAATACCAGTTCCTTTCAAGGGAACGTATATAGTGCGTGGACCAATTTTGGAGGAACCAACAACAATCAGATTGAGATTTCCAGATCCACCAATAATGGAGCTACGTGGTCCACACCTACCAATATTAGTGGCGCTGTAAGTGCGGGGAGTCACAATCAAGGTGTTAACATCCAAACAGGCCCTAACGGAGAAGTATATGCTGTTTGGGCAATCTATGATAGTTGGCCATCTAGAGAAGTAGCTTTAGGCTTTTCCATGTCTACCGACGGAGGGGTTACCTATAGTCCAGCCACCCGAATATTTAACAATATTCAGGGTGTGCGTTGGCAACCGGGTTTCCCAATACCAAATCCCCACGGTAAGAATATGAGGAGTAATTCTTTTCCAGGAATGGCAGTAGACATTAGTAGTGGCCCTAACAATGGTAATATTTATGTGGTCTGGTCTAATGTAGGAGTGCCTGGAATTAATACAGGATCTGATGTAAGTGTTTATATGATGAGTTCTTCTGATGGCGGAACCACATGGTCTACACCCGCTAAGGTAAATACAGATCCCGTTGGGAATATTCAATATTTTCCTTGGATAACATGTGATCCTGCTAATGGAAATCTAAGCGTTATTTTTTATGACGATCGAAATGTAGGGGCAACCGATGTAGAAGCTTGGGTAGCAGATTCTACCGATGGAGGACTCACATGGAGTGATTTTAGGGTGAGTGATGTATCCTTTACACCAGCACCAATACCCGGTTTGGCAGGAGGTTATATGGGCGATTATCTAGGAATTTCTGCAAATGGTGGAAATGTATTCCCCGTTTGGACGGATAACCGCTCAGGAACAGTGCTTACCTATACGTCTCCATACACTTTGGCAGGTTGTGTGAATAATCTTGTGATTACCACAGACGTCCCTAGTGGAACGATCGATTACCAAGAAGCATTGAATACCATTACAGCTTCCAATACGGTTTTCTCTGGAGGAGAGGCAGTATACCATGCTGGGGATGAAGTATTGTTGGTAGACGATTTCGACGCACTTAATGGATCTATTTTTAGGGCCTATATTGAAGCATGTACTGGAGTATTCACAAATCTCAACGGAGGAGATATTACAAGATTGGATAAACCAAGATTGAATGAATATTACAAGGAGGATAGTTCTGCAGCTGAGCTTCAAATCTACCCAAATCCAACACAGGGTATTTTTACGGTAGCTTTGGGAACAAGACAAATGGAAGAGTTCGAAGTAGAAATATACAGTATGAGCCGAGGCTTGATGTTCTCAAATTCCTTTCAACAAGAAGGCATGGATGAATTCCAGATTGATATTTCCAACTTCCCTGACGGGGTTTACATTGTTAAATTAATAACAACGGATACTCAGGAAGTGTTTACAGGCAAGATCATGAAGAATTAGTAATAGTTTGTCCCAGATCTTGAAAAAGAAGTCGCCTAAGTTCTTTCTAGGCGGCTTCTACTTTTTACAGCTCGTTGTTTACATCATTTGCTAGACATTAAACCTTAGTGATAGACTTGAAGAATAAAGGCTTATTTCTTTTTAAGAAGCTAAAAATACCCAGTATCTTTGAACTATGGCAGAGGCGTCCGTAAAACTTCAGATTTCTACCTTACCCAGTGACCCAGGAGTGTACCAATATTATGATAAGGAGGCAAAGCTATTGTATGTAGGCAAAGCCAAAAACCTCAAAAAACGGGTGAGCTCCTATTTCAATAAGGAACACGACAATGCACGAACCCGTCTTTTGGTGAAACGAATACATACCATTAGACATATCGTCGTAGCTACAGAAACAGACGCGTTATTACTGGAAAATAACCTGATTAAAAAATATCAGCCTAAGTATAACGTCATGCTTAAGGATGATAAAACATATCCTTGGTTATGTATAAAAAAAGAGCGATTCCCAAGAGTGTTTTCTACCAGAAGACTCATTAAGGATGGTAGTGAGTACTATGGCCCTTACACCAGTATGAAAACGGTTCATACTCTTTTGGATCTCATAAAAGGATTGTACCCATTACGAACTTGTAATTATGATCTTTCGGAAGAGAAAATTAAGGCCCAAAAATATAAGGTATGCCTTGAGTATCATTTGGGAAATTGTTTGGGTCCTTGTGAAGGAAAGTATACAGAGGCAATTTACAATGAAAATATCCAATCCATTCGCAATATCATTAAGGGGAACTTTAAGGAGTCCCTTCAAGGATTTAAACTACAGATGAAGGAACATGCAGAAGCCCTTCAGTTTGAAGATGCTCAGAGAATAAAAGAGAAAATCGACATTTTAGAGAATTATCAAGCCAAATCAACAGTGGTGAACCCAAAGATTAACAATGTTGATGTGTTTTCCATTGTGAGTGATGAAAGCTACGCTTATGTCAATTATCTTCAGATTTCTTATGGAAGTATTATACGTTCGCATACCTTGGAAATGAAGAAAAAACTAGATGAAAGCGATGATGTATTATTGGAATTGGCTGTAGTAGAGTTGCGACAAAGATTTCAATCACTGTGCAAGGAAATCTATGTGCCATTCAAGATAAAGGTGGAAGAAGGGACCAAGCTACATATTCCAAAAGTAGGAGATAAGAAGAAAGTTTTAGAGCTTTCTACCCGGAATGCCAAATATTACCGAATGGAGCGTTTCAAACAAGCCAAAATTGTGGATCCCGACCGTCATGAAAAACGAATCATGGCACAAATGAAAAAAGATTTACGGTTGAATGAAGAACCTAGACATATTGAGTGCTTTGACAACAGTAATATTCAAGGAACCAATCCAGTAGCCGCTTGTGTAGTATTTAAAAATGGAAAGCCCAGCAAGAAGGATTATCGAAAATTCAATATTAAGACCGTAGTAGGACCAGATGATTTTGCTTCAATGGAAGAAGTGGTGTATCGCCGTTATAAAAGATTGAAGGAAGAAGGGCAACCCTTGCCACAATTAATCATCATAGATGGGGGGAAAGGACAATTATCTTCAGCATTGAAAAGCTTGGATAAGTTAGAATTAAGAGGAAAAATTGCGATTGTTGGAATTGCCAAGCGATTGGAAGAATTGTTTTATCCAGATGATCCTATCCCACTGTATTTGGATAAAAAATCGGAAACATTAAAGATCATTCAACAATTAAGGAATGAGGCACACCGTTTTGGAATTACCTTTCACAGGGACAAAAGAAGTAAAGAAGCCCTGGAATCTGGTTTAGAAACCATTCCTGGAATAGGAGAGAAGACCATCATTGAACTGCTAAAGCATTTCAAAAGTGTGAAAAGGATAAAAGAAGCGGACTTTGATGCCTTGGAAAAAGTTGTTGGAGCCAGTAGAGCAAAAAAAATTGTAGCACATTTTAGATAAGTACGTCTAATAAAGAAAATTGAACATTGAGAAAAGCCTTAACCATATGCATGTTGTTTGTACATTGCTTTTCGTTTTCACAAGAAAAGGAAGACATAAAAGTTGGCTTGGTGTTAAGTGGAGGAGGCGCAAAGGGATTGGCTCATATTGGTGCCCTAAAAATTATAGAAGAAGCTGGTGTTGAAATAGACTATATAGGAGGAACCAGTATGGGCGCTATTATTGGGGCCCTATATGCTTCAGGTTATAAAGCAAAGCAATTAGATTCTATTTTTAGAGTTCTGGATTTTGAAACCTTAATCCAGGATGAGGTTCCAAGAGGGACAAAAACATTTTATGAAAAGGAAGAAGCTGAAAAGTATGCATTAACCCTTCCTTTTGATGGATTTAAACTAAAGGTCCCTTCAGGGATATCCAAAGGACAGAATGTCTATAATTTATTATCGCGTTTGCTGTTGCATGTAAAGGACGTAGATAATTTCAATGAACTTCCTATTCCGTTTTTCTGTGTAGCTACCAATCTGGAAACTGGAGAAGAGGTAATTCTTGATAAGGGATACCTGCCAAGGGCTTTAACTGCTAGTGGTGCCTTGCCATCTTTATTTCAGCCAGTTTCTATTAACGACACCATTTATATAGATGGAGGTGTGGTAAACAACTATCCCGTAGATGAAGTGTTGGCTATGGGTGCCGATGTGGTGATAGGGGTAGATGTACAAGATGATCTACGCGATCGTGAAAAATTGAAATCAGGAGTTGATGTTTTAGTTCAGATAAACAATTATCGAACTATTAAGGCTATGAAAGAAAAGAGGGAGAGAACACATATCTATATCAATCCTTCAATTGATGATTTTTCGGTAGTTTCTTTCAATGAAGGCAGGCAGATCATTTATTCTGGAGAAGTTGCTGGTGCAGAACTTCGCTCAAAATTGGAAGATTTGGCCTTAAAACAATCCCCGAAAGAGCAAAAAGCAATCCCCTTTGTAAGTCAAAAATCACTCTACATTAAAAATGTATTCATATATGGTAATAAGAATTACACTCGCTCTTATGTACTTGGAAAATTGAAATTAAAAACCCCTGCAGAAATTTCTTATGAAGCATTTAATAATGGAGTTAATAATTTATCCGCCACAGGGAATTTTGATGGAATCGACTATAAACTTGTGGAAGATCCAGACAATGCAGGTGAATACTCGATAGAGTTTTATTTAAGAGAAAGCGAATCCCGTACACTCTTTCGGTTAGGAGCGCATTATAATGACTTGTATCGATCTGCTGCTCTGATAAACGTAACTCAAAAGCGATTATTAACAAATAATGACGTTGCATCTTTAGATGTAGGAATAGGTGATAATATTCGGTATAATTTCGATTACTATATAGACAAAGGGTTTTATTGGAGTGTTGGGTTACGCTCGTCTTTCAATACATTCGATAAAGATGTTGCGATAGATTTTATACTGGCGGAAGATAATGTGCCTGATACGGCAGAAGTAAATGAAATTAATCTGGAGTATGACGATTTTACCAATCAGTTATTTGTGCAAACTGTATTTCAAAGGAGTTTTTTATTACGCTTAGGAGCAGAGCACAAATGGTTAAGGTATCTCTCCGAAACTATAGGAATTGATGAGAATAATATGCCCAGAACAGTATTTGAGAATACAAATTATTACAGTACTTATGGAATATTAAAGTACGACACCTTTGACAATAAATACTTCCCAAAGAAAGGGTTTTATTTTGAGGGGGATTTTCATTGGTACCTTTTTGCAGGTGGTGGAAACACCCTTTTTGAGCCCTATGGTATTGGAAAAGCACAAATAGCATTTGCACATTCGTTCACTCCAAAACTTTCGGCAATGCTTACCAATGAAGGGGGTATAAAATTTGGAAATCGCACTACAAGGTCCCTCGATTTCTTTATGGGAGGATACGGTTTTAAACCCTTAAACAATATTGTTCCCTTTTACGGATATGAAGGACTAAGCCTTAGGGGAGATACCTATCTCAAGGCAACTCTACAAGTAGACTATGAGATATTTAAAAAACACCATATTAGCCTTGCAGGGAATATTGCCAATATAGGGGATGAACTTTTTGAAAGAGGAGAATGGATAGATGGGATAGACTACAGTGGATATGCTATAGGTTACGGTTTAGAAACTATTTTAGGCCCAGTAGAAGTAAAATACTCATTTTCGCCCGAAAGAGAAACTGATGAGTGGTATGTAAATGTAGGATTCCGCTTTTAGGAATTTACTGAACGAAGCACATTTTTTCCGATATTTGTAGTGTGGCAATAAAAATGTGGAAATACTTATTACTCTATCTCAAGTTTCTTATAAAGAGAAACCCAGAATAGTACGCCTCTTTTTTGCTAAAAAATAAGTACTAACGTAAATTTACTACAATGCCATTTTATCATAAATTAGGGAAAATTCCTCCCAAGAGACATATTCAATTCCGAAAACCAGATGGAAGCTTATATGCAGAGCAACTATTTGGTACTATAGGGTTTGATGGAATGTACAGTAACCTGTATCATGAGCATCGTCCGACCCAAGTAAAAGCAATAAAAGGTCAATACAGTGTAGCTCCAAAGGTTGCCAAAGCTAATAACTTACAATCTTATCGCTTTAGAGGCTTTCAAGTTCCTCCAGAAGATGATTATTTACAAAGTCGTAAGGTCATCCTAACCAATAGTGATTGTAACATCATCCTGTCAGCACCACGTAAATCTCAAGAAGATTATTTTTATAAAAATACGGATGCAGACGAATTGATTTTTATACATAAAGGGAGTGGAAAATTAAGAACCCATATGGGTAATCTTGATTTTAAATATGGGGATTATCTATTGGTTCCTAGGGGAATGATCTATAAATTGCAATTTAACGATGAAGATAATAGATTGTTTATCGTAGAATCATACAGACCAATTTATACCCCTAAAAGATATCGAAATTGGTTTGGGCAATTGTTGGAGCATTCGCCATTCTGTGAACGGGACATTAGAAAACCGCAGGAGTTGGAAACCTATGATGAAAAAGGAGAGTTTCTAATAAAAATCAAAAAGAACAACGAAATTACCGATATGGTATACGCTACCCATCCGTTTGATGTGGTAGGGTATGATGGGTATAACTTCCCGTATGCCTTTTCCATTCATGACTTTGAACCAATAACTGGACGAATTCATCAACCACCGCCAGTGCATCAGACATTCGAATCCGATGCGTTTGTGGTATGTTCTTTCGTTCCGAGATTGTACGATTATCATCCAGAAAGTATTCCGGCACCCTATAATCATAGCAATATTGATAGCGATGAGGTGTTGTATTATGTAGATGGAGACTTTATGAGCCGAAACGATATCGATGCGGGTCATATATCTCTACATCCAGCTGGAATTCCTCATGGACCCCATCCTGGAGCAACAGAGAGAAGTATTGGTCAATTAAAAACCGATGAACTCGCCGTTATGGTAGATACCTTTAAACCGTTAATGGTAACCGAAGAAGCATTAAAGATAGCTGATGAAACCTATTATCAAAGCTGGTTAGAAGAATGAAAAATCTAATAGACATAGCATCCCATCTTAGGGCCATGTGGTAATTAGGTCTTTTCTTTTCATGTAGTATTAATTCAAAAAAATTAAAAGTAATGGCACGAGAAATAAAAGATCTAACAGAATTACAGAATACAGAATACAGTTTAAAAAAATTGTTTAGCGAAGCAGAAGATTTCCTTCCGCTGCTAGGAACCGATTATGTAGAATTATATGTAGGGAATGCCAAACAGGCAGCCCATTATTATAAAACTGCTTTTGGATTCCAATCCGAAGCCTATGCAGGGCTGGAAACAGGAATTAAAGATCGTGTATCCTATGTGTTAAAACAGGATAAAATAAGATTGGTGTTAACATCACCTTTAAATAAAGGAGGAGATATTAACCGACACATAGATGAGCATGGAGATGCAGCCAAGGTCATTGCCCTATGGGTGGATGACGCTACCAAGGCTTTTGAAGAAACCACAAAAAGAGGAGCAAAACCATACATGCAACCCACTCGTGAGGAAGATGAACATGGTCATGTGGTTCGTTCAGGAATCTATACCTATGGAGAAACCGTTCATATTTTTGTTGAACGCAAAAACTACAATGGTGTATTCTTACCTGGGTATGAAAAATGGGAATCACATTACAATCCATCACCAGTAGGTCTTAAGTTTATAGACCATATTGTTGGAAATGTTGGTTGGAATGAAATGAACAAATGGTGTAAGTTTTATGCTGAAGTCATGGGATTTGCCCAAATTGTTTCGTTTGTGGATGATGACATTTCTACAGAATACACGGCGCTCATGAGTAAAGTGATGAGCAATGGCAATGGACGTATTAAATTCCCAATTAATGAACCCGCAGAAGCCGAGAAAAAATCACAAATAGAAGAATATTTGGATTTTTATAATGGCTCAGGAGTACAACACCTTGCTTTGGCCACCAATGACATTGTGGCAACAGTATCTGAAATGCGTGAAAGAGGTGTGGAATTTTTATACGTACCCGAAACCTACTATGATGATATTTTAGAGCGAGTAGGTAAGATAGATGAAGATATTGAAGTCCTAAAAAAACATGGGATTTTAATAGATCGTGACGAAGAAGGGTATTTATTACAGTTATTTACCCATAATGTATTGGACCGCCCTACAATGTTTATAGAAATTATTCAGCGTAAAGGGGCCCAATCTTTCGGAGTTGGTAATTTTAAAGCGCTTTTCGAAGCTATAGAACGCCAACAAGCTAGAAGAGGAACCTTATAAATCGTAACAATGACAAAGCTCCGTCGTCTAAGAAGGTGGGGCTTTGTTCATTTTGGAACAGTCCTTGCGTAAACCATTGTGATGACCTCAAAATCTATACGAATGAAATATGCGATGTTCCTAATTTTTGCCATGGTTTTTGGCGCTACTTCTGCACAGAAGAAAGCGTACGATGATGGAGAATGGTTTAAATTCAGAATTCATTATGGCTTTGTAACTGCTGGATATGCCACATTGGAAGTAAACGAAGAAATGTTGAATGACAAAGAAGTTTACCATATAAAGGGATATGGTAAAACAACCGGATTGTCAAGGGCGTTTTTCAAGGTAGAAGATGATTATCAATCGTATATAGACAAGGAAAAGGATATTCCATATCGATTCATTAGAAATATTGATGAAGGGGGATATACTAAGGATATACAGATTGATTTTGATCACGATACTCGTAGGGCCTTAGTTCACAATAAAAAGAAAAATACCAAAGATTGGGTCACCTTTCCTGAACAAGCACAGGATATGGTTTCTGCTTTTTATTTTTTAAGAAACCGATTAGATGTTTCTTCATTAAAAGAAGGACAAACGGTAGATATTGATATGTTTTTTGACAAAGAAAACTATAAGTTCCGTTTAAAATTTTTGGGAAGAGAAATTATTCGAACCAAATTTGGAAAAATACCAACCTTAAAATTCCGTCCCTATGTTCAATCTGGAAGGGTATTTAAAGAAAAGGAGAGCTTAACTGTTTGGGTGACCGATGACGCTAACAAAATGCCACTACTTATCAAGGCAGATTTAGCAGTAGGTTCTTTAAAAGCATCCCTTACCGAATTTAAAGGACTGAAAAATTCCTTCAGAATACATGTAGATTAAACGACCAACATGATAAAAAACGAGCACACCACCAAACAAATAAAGCTACTCGAACAAAAATTCAAAAACTCTGGTCAAGACATGGCATCCTATTTGGATGGCCTTTTATACGATAGATACTTAACATACTGGGATTATATTAATTTGGACACTTTGCTCAGTCTGCAACAACCCAGAACCTATTTCCCAGATGAACAGATCTTTATTGCGTACCATCAGATTACAGAGCTCTACTTTAAACTCATTATCCATGAGATAAAGCAAATCATTGACGATAAACTACAGCAAGCAGATTTTTTCAGACAAAAAGTAGAAAGAATCAATAGATACTTTAGGATACTTATCGAATCGTTTGATGTAATGATCATGGGGATGGATCGGGAACAATTCCAGAAATTCCGAATGAGCTTATTACCAGCAAGTGGTTTTCAAAGTGTTCAATTTCGTATGATCGAGATTTATGCGACACCTTTAGAGCATTTGGTGCACCCCACCGTTCGGGAAATTTTTTCAGATAAAAATCCATTAGAAGATTTATATGAAAATATTTATTGGAAAAGAGGAGCTACAGATCTTTCTACTGATGAGAAAACACTAACGCTAAAACAGTTTGAATATAGATATACACCAAGGTTAATTAGGATAGCCAATGAAATTTATGGCAATACCTTATACCATAAATACCTTCAATTGCCAGATGCTGAGCGTAACAATGAAAAATTGATTGAGGAACTTCGTAAGCTGGATCAGAATGTAAATATCAACTGGTTGCTCATGCATATGGGAGCTGCACATCGTTACTTAAGAAAGGAAGGAAAAACCATTTTAGCGACGGGAGGAACAAATTGGAAAGAATTTTTGCCTCCAAGCTTTCAGAAAATCCATTTTTTTCCCAATCTTTGGAACCGGAAAGAAAAAGAGGAATGGGGCCGCGAGTGGGTAAACCATACCTTTAATACCTAAAATAGACCGAAGATTGAAAAACACATATCTCCTCAGCTTACTACTGTTGTGTTTTGTGGCTTGTGAAACTGCAAAAGATGATGAAGATGGTATTATAGAAGCCATTGAAGAAACTACTCCAATTATTCATAAAGAATATGGGTATACCCTTAATGATTTCCATGTAATTAGGGATACCATTCGTAATGGAGATACTTTTGGAGCCATTTTGGATGCCAATGGTGTTTCACAAAACAAAATATTTGAAGTAGCGACTGTTTTTAAAGATAGCTTCGATGTCCGAAAATTGGTCGTGGGTCATCCTTATGTTTTATTAAATTCTAAAGATACCCTTCAAAACACCCAGGTTTTTGTTTATGAAAAAAATAAGGTAGACTATGCTGTCATCGATTTAAGGGATAGTATTGCTGTATTTAATGAAAGAAAGCCGGTGAGCTATGTGGAGAAAGAAGCCTCGGGAATTATTACCAATTCTCTTTCACAAACCATGTCAGATAATAACCTGAGTCCATATATGACCGAACGACTGGCCAATATCTATGCTTGGACAATCAACTTTTTTGCCCTTCAAACAGGAGATAATTTTAGAGTGGTTTATACAGAAAAATACATCAATGATACAATTCCAGCTGGGCTTGATGAGATAAAAGCGGTTTATTTTGAACATCGAGGAAGACCCTTGTATGCGTTTAATTATGAACCAGCAGTTGATTCAACCAACATAGTTGCAGATTTTTATGATGAAGAGGCCAATAACCTACGCAGGGCTTTCCTGAAAGCACCGGTAAAGTTTAGTCGTATATCTTCCCGCTATAACCTAAAAAGAAGAATTGCATATTATGGGTATAAAGTGCGTCCACACAAAGGAACCGATTTTGCCGCTCCCGTAGGGACCCCGATCTTAGCAACAGCAGATGGCGTAGTAACCAAATCTGAACGAAGGGGAGGTAATGGTAACTATGTGAAAATTAAACACAACAGCACCTACGAAACACAGTATCTACATATGAAATCCCGAAAATCCAAAGCAGGGGATTTTGTAAGACAAGGAGATGTTATAGGCTGGGTTGGAATGACAGGAAATACAGGTGGCCCCCATGTATGTTATCGTTTTTGGAAAAATGGAAGACAAGTAGATCCATTTAGAGAAGATTTACCTGCATCCAAGCCTTTAGATGCTGTATATCACGAAGATTATTTTGCGAAAATGAGCACTCTTAAAGAGCAATTAGACTGCATTGCCTATTAAATTTTCCATTCTCTTAAAATTGTTAATAAATTGTTCTTATTTATACTGCTCATCTACAGGCAGTAACGTTAATTTCTGTTAAATTTAGAGTAAATACTGTTAGCCTTTTCTTAACACATAAAATTGGTCATAATCTAGGTTAGTAGTATTTTTGCAAACACGTATTTAATTAAACAAACAATTATGAAACAACTTTTACTATTTGTAATGCTATTGGGGAGCGTTGCTACCTTTGCTCAAGGAACAGTAACTGGTACGGTGACCGACTCTGATTTAGGAGGGCCGATGCCTAGTGCTACGGTGATTGAGGCAGGTACTAGCAATGGAACCGTAACTGATTTTGACGGAAACTTTTCGCTTTCCGTAAGCACTAATTCTGGTGCTATTGAAATTTCCTATTTGGGTTATGAAACACAAACCATTGCTTACACTATTTCTGGTGGAACAGCAGATTTAGGAACGATCGCTTTAAACGCGGATGCCAATACCCTTTCTGAAGTGGTTATTGTAGGTTCTGGAGTAATCGATCTTGCAGAAGATCGTAAAACTCCTGTAGCTGTGTCTACTATTAGAGCACAGGAAATTCAAGAAAAAGTGGCTGGTAACGTTGAGATTACCCAAGCACTTAAGAGTACGCCTTCTGCGTATATCTCTGGACAATCTGGATTTGGAGATTCACAATTATTCTTACGCGGATTCGATAATAGTAACATTGCTGTACTATTAAATGGACAGCCTATTAATGCTATGGAAGATGGTCGCATCTTCTGGTCTAACTGGTCAGGTATTGCAGACGTTGCAAATGCTATCCAGGTACAACGTGGATTGGGATCTTCTAAATTGGCAATCTCCTCTGTTGGAGGTACCACAAACATTGTAATGAAGGCTGCCGAACAAAAAGAAGGTGGATTTGCTCGTTTCTTAGGAGCAAATGACAGTTATTTTAAAGGAACTGCCGCGTATAACACTGGAGTTAGTGATAGTGGTTGGGCATTCTCTTTATTGTTAGACTACTGGCAAGCACACAGAAAATGGTCTAGAGGAACCTATGGTGAAGGACAAAACTATTTCTTTGCAATAGGGTACAAGCCAAATGACAAACACAATTTCAACTTCTTGGTAACTGGAGCACCTCAATTGCATGGACAAAAGTGGTCACAGTCAAGAGAATCAATTGCAGCAGATCCTAAGTTCAACCAACACTGGTGGTATGATGCAGACGGAATTACTTCTGAAAGACAAAACTATTACCACAAACCAGTTATGAACTTGAACTGGGATTTTAATATTGGTGAAAAAACCGACCTTTCTACAGTAGCGTATGCTTCTTGGGGACGAGGTGGTGGAACCGGCCCAAGAGGGGTAAGCACCTCCAGAGGAAGTAGTATCCTTAGAGGCGAAGATTTTGATGGCGATGGACCACTATTTGGTCAGTTAGATAACCAATTGATTTTGGATTACAATGCAGGAATCGGAACTGGTGATAATGCAGAACGTGAAGGATATATTAGAAGATCCTCCGTGAACAATCACCAATGGTATGGATTGGTAACTAACCTTAGCCATCAGTTTACAGAAAACTTAAGTGCTAATTTTGGTGGTGATGTACGTTTGTATACAGGAGATCACTTCCGTCAAGTAGAAGATTTCTACGGATTAGACGGATGGGCCAATGACCGCCCTGATGGAGCCACAGTAACCAATGCTTATGAAGCAGATCCATGGGCAGCTCTTTCAGATTTTGCCGATGAAGGAGATCGTATCGATTATGACTACTCTGAGGACATTAACTACCTTGGTGGATTTGGTCAGTTAGAGTACAGTACCGATGAATTCTCTGTGTTCTTCCAAGGAGCCGTATCTACTCAATCTTACCAAAGAGAAGGAAGATTTCAAACTGATGATAACGGAAATCAGGTAACGGAAACTTCAGAGAAACTTAGTAAAGTAGGATATAACATTAAAGGAGGATTGTCTTATACCATTGAAGGTATGCACAAAATTTATTTTAATGGAGGGTACTATTCAAGACAACCATTCTTGGATAACATCTTCACCAATGTTAGAACCTCTAATGATCTTGTAAACCCAGAAGTAGATAACGAAATTATTCGTAGTGTTGAAGGAGGTTACCACTTTGAATCAGGTAGGATACGTGCTCAATTTAATGCTTATATTACTGATTGGGACAACAGAACCATTGTATCTACTGGTGAGATCGATCCAGATCCAAAAGTGGAAGGAGATGAGATCTTTACCAACAGGTTACAAAGAGGAATTCGTCAGTTCCATAGTGGAGCCGAGTTAGACTTCAGATGGAAAACTACTGACTGGTTAACCTTAAATGGATATCTTTCTGGAGGAAGCTGGATCTTTAAAGGAAAGTCTACTGTAGCAGAATTTAATGATGATACAGGAGAACTTATCTCTGAAGTGGCAGGGATTAATCGTCAAGGGGTAAAAGTATCCCGTGCACCTCAGTTTACCACTGGTATGGGCTTTAGAGCTAAAATCGTTAAAGGACTAAGTGCAGATGCCAACCTTAACTATAGAGCAAGCCATTATGAGTTCACCGATGAGTTTACAAGTGCTGTAGATTATGAGCCAGCAGAGCTACAACCCTATTCTGTTACCGATGCAGGTGTAACTTATAAATTCTCTTTAGGAAGTAACCAATTAACTTTCAGAGCGAATGTATACAACGTATTCGATTATATCGGAATTTCAAACACAGATCGTTTCGGATTCTTTACTGAAAACGGAAGAACCTACAACGGTTCACTTCGTTATACTTTCTAAAACAGATTTGTAGTTAATAAATTTAAAAGAGGTCAGCAGAAGCTGGCCTCTTTTTTTAGTAATAATCCCTACCTTTGAGGGAAACCAAAAAATACTTCTTCTATGTACACCACCGTTCAATTTCTGCATTCTTACTGGGCTTATTTAACCTTGTTCATTGTCTTAATTGCAACCCTGAACGCGCTGGCTGGGTTCTTTGGCAATAAGGAATATCAACCCAAGGATTTTAGAATATCGCTTTTTGCCTTAATTGTAACCCATATTCAATTACTCATTGGTTTGGTCCTGTATTTTATTTCTCCTTTGGGACTTAAGTCGATTACCAATAACGGCATGGGAGCAGTCATGAAAGACGCTACATTACGGCTTTACGCTGTGGAACATATTACCATCATAATCTTGGCAGTTGTCTTTATTACTATGGGGTATTCCAAGCATAAAAAGAAATTGGTTTCAAAACCCAAATTCAAAATGCTATCCATTTTCTATACCATTGCCTTGGTATTCATGCTAAGTAGAATTCCTTGGCAACAATGGTTTGCATAAATACATTAAAAGCCCTGATTAATCAAGGCTTTTAATTACGATATCTTTTACTTCCTATCCCTTAGGATTGGTTTCTTTAATGAGATAAATGTACACAGGAAAGTGGTCGCTATATCCACCTGTATACGCCCCGTTGGAGAAACTACGATACGGATATCCTTTGTATCGTCCACGAGGGTTTGCCAAATAATTTTTGTTGAAAATTCCGGTTTTGTACAAACGATAAGATGAATAATCCTTCTTAGTTAGCTCTGTAGAAACGATAATCTGATCAAATAAATTCCAACCATCCCTCCAAGCCAAGGTACCCAATCCTTTCTTATGCATTTCTTCCATAGGATTGTAGAGTTCTTTTATATCCATCTTATTTTTTTTCTTGTGGGTCTTCAAGATATCTTTTACACTAGGGCTGGTAGGGTCGTCGTTAAAATCACCCATAGTGACAATTTTTGCATATGGATCTTCACCAAACAAGGAATCGATAAGACGTTTGTTAAGTTTAGCAGCCTTAATTCTTTTAGGGCGGCTTCTTGCCTCTCCGCCACTACGGGAAGGCCAGTGGTTTACAATGACATGAATTTTTTCTCCATCCAGTAGGCCACTTACCAGCAATTGGTCACGGGTAAAAATTCGCTTGGTAGCATCGTTATTGTCGTAGATTTTCAGTTCGTAATTGTTGTAGTGGGTTGGAGTAAACACTTTCTTTTGGTACAAAAGGGCCACATCGATTCCTCTTCGGTCAGGCGAATCGAAATGGATAATCCCATAGTTTTTTCCAACCAAGGATTCCTGTACAATAAGGTCTTCCAGAACCCTTCTGTTTTCAACCTCACAAACGCCAATAAGAACTGGCGTGGTTCCCGTTACATCCTTTCCTATTTCAGAAATCACCTGGGCCATGTTCTTTAACTTGGCATTATAAATTTCTTCCGTCCAGTGGTCCTTCCCATCTGGTGTCCTGTCATCATCAAATGTTATTGGGTCATTTTCAAAATCGAAAAGATTTTCCAAATTATAAAAAGCAATGGTATTTACTTTATAGGTCTTTTCTTCTTGGGCAATCCCAGAAAAAACAGCTACAAAACATATAGCAAAAAAGGCATAGGTTAATCTCATTTTTCCGTTGTATTAAGTTTGCGTAAAGTCCTTTACAAAAGCTGCGCCAAAAGTACTTAATTCATTGAAAATACGTACTTTTGCACCCCATTTATAACAATTTAATAAACCAAATATTAACAACTAAATGAAACACGTATTAATTGCCTTTTTTGCACTGTTTTTCAGCGGTTTATCAATCGCGCAGGAAGCTGTGATAAAGGGAAGAGTGGTGGATACCAACTCCGATGAAGCAATTTCTGGAGCAGAAATTCGTATCCAAAGCAGCAATTTGGGAACGGAAACCGATGCCGAAGGATTGTTTTCCATCACTGGAACAGATCTCCCACAAGGAGAACAAGTTTTAATTGTAAGCAAGGCGGATTACATATTGCAACGTATTCCTATTACAATTCAGAACGGTAAGACAATTAACCTTGATCCTATTCTCTTGCAATTGGATCTTACCGAAGTAGAAGCTCAGATAGGAATCATTAGCCTTTCAGACAACGAACTTAATCAGGACGAAGGAACCTCCTTTAATATTTCAGGACTGCTACAGGCGTCTCGGGATGTTTTCTTGAATGCTGCAGCGTTTGATTTCAGTGCTACTTTTTTCCGTCCTCGTGGGTTGGATAATGCTAATGGTAAGGTTTTAATCAATGGTATTGAAATGAACAAACAGTTCAACGGGCGTCCACAATGGGGAAACTGGGGTGGATTGAACGATGTACAGCGTAACCGTGAATTTAGTATGGGATTGAAGGCCAATGAATATACCTTCGGAGATATAGCGGGAACCACCAACATTGTTATGAGAGCTTCTCAATACCGTCAAGGAGGTCGTGTTTCTTACGCTATGGCCAATAGAAGTTATGAAGGCCGTGTTATGGCAACCTATAATAGTGGACTTACTGGAAATGGATGGGCTTATTCAGTATCTGCTGCTAGACGATTTGGAGAAGAAGGCTATATAGATGGTACGCTCTACGACGCCAACTCGTTTTTTGGTTCTGTAGAAAAGAAATTGAACGATAGTCATAGTATTAATTTCACGGCTTTTTATACCCCTAACAGAAGGGGGCGTTCTACAGCGATAACTCAAGAAAATAAAGATTTGAAAGGGATACGATACAATCCTAACTGGGGTTATCAAGATGGTGAAATTCGCAACAGTAGAACTCGTGAGATCGAGGAACCCATTATTATGTTAAATCATTATTGGGATATTTCAGAAAATACTTCCTTAAATACCAATGTGGGATATCAATTTGGAAAAATTGGAAACTCTCGTTTGGATTATGGAGGAAATCGAAACCCAGCCGGGAATTACTATCAACGGTTGCCCAGTTATTTTTTAAGAGGGACAAACCCAACCACATATGACTATCAATTAGCTTATTTGGCAGAGCAGGAATTTAGAAATGATGGACAGCTGGATTGGACATCCTTGTATCAAGGAAATGCAAATACTGCAAGTGGGTATGCAACCTACGTATTACAAGAAGATAGAAATGACGATACACAGTTTAGTGTCAATTCTATTTTGAATACATCGATTGCAGAAAATATAGAATTGAACGCTTCTATAAGTTATCGTAATCTGAATAGCGAAAATTTCGCTTCCATTATAGATTTATTGGGTGGTAGTGGGTTTCAGGATTTTGACACCTTTGCACCCAATCCATTAGACCCTCAAGCTCAGAACGATCTTCAAAACCCAAATAGAATTGCGGGAGAAGGTGACCGATATAAATACAACTATGAATTGAACGCAGATGTTATTACTGGATTTGCCCAAGCACAATTCAAATACAATACCGTAGATTTTTATATTGGAGCCAATGTTTCACAAACCAATTATCAAAGAACAGGTTTGTTTCAGAATGGATATTTCCCCGAAACAGGACGTTCATTAGGGGATAGTGAGAAATTGGATTTTTCCAACTATGGAATAAAAGGGGGATTGGTATACAAAATTACGGGTCGTCATTTAATAGACGTTAATGCAGGATACTTTACCAAGGCACCTACCTTACGAAATACGTTTGCCAATGCCAGACAGAACAATGATGTGGTAGAGGGTTTAACTTCAGAAAAAATACAAAGCGCTGATATTAGTTATATCTATCGTTCACCCATTGTAAAAGCTCGATTAACTGGTTACTATGCCGGTTTTAAAGATGCGACAGATATTGGGTTTTTCTTTACTCAAAATGCATTGGGAACTGATGATAATAATGCCTTTGTACAAGAAATTGTTCAGGGGATTGAAAAGAGAAATGTTGGTGTAGAATTAGGAATTGAAGCTCAAGTACTACCTACGCTAAAATTAAAGGCAGCTGCTACGGTAGGACAGAACATATATACGAATAACCCAAGTTTGTACCTGTCTGGAGATGATTTTGACAATAGAGACACTCTAGAAACCGTAGAAGGAAATGATCTATGGAACCAAGGAAAGCGAGATGTAGCTTTAGAAAACCTTCATGTAGCAGGAGGTCCTGAAAGAGCCTATCAGATTGGTTTGGAATATCGAGATCCCGATTTCTGGTGGGTTGGTGCTACAACCAACTATTTTTCCAATGCTTATGTAGATGTAAGTAATTTGAGAAGAACCGAGGACTTTGCGTTAGATGCAGACGGACAACCGTATAGTAATTATGATCCTGAAGTAGCTAGGGAATTATTAACTCAGGAACAACTAGATGATTATTTCTTGGTAAATATTGTAGGGGGTAAATCCTGGAAGTTTGGAGATTACTTCGTTGGCTTCTTTGCAACCATTAATAATGTATTGGACCAAGAATATAAAACAGGAGGTTTCGAAGATTCCAGAAGAGCTAGCTATGCACAGCAGTTGGAAGAGCAGAGCAATACAGGAGGCCCTTTATTTGGGAACCGCTATTTCTTCGGAAATGGGACTACTTATTACCTAAACGTTTACGTGAGATTCTAAAAAATTGAAAAAAATAAAACACATTATAATGAAAACTTTTAAAATAAATAAATTATTCATCCTTGCTGTTGTTGCAATGGTCTTTGCTTCTTGTGTGCAAGACGATGAATTTAATGTGCCTAATGTAGATGGTACGGCTTTGAATATTCCTGCGGATCAAATTGTTACTATCAACGGGTTAAGAGCTGCTTTGGAACAGGAAATCGCAGATAATGGCAACCAAACCTTGACTTTTGGTGAGGAGTTTGCAAACCAATATGTAGAAGGATATGTAATATCCAGTGATGAAGCCGGAAACTTTTTTGAAGAGATTGTATTGCAAGATGCTGCATCCAACCCTACCACAGGGGTAAAAGTTTTAATCGATTCTAATCCTTTGTTTTCCCGTTATGATTTTGGACGTAGAGTATATATTAAACTAGCTGGATTAAGTGTTGGTTTTGATAGCGGCGTATTGGCCTTGGGAATTGAATCTGCGGGGAGTATTGAGCAAATTGCAGAATCACAAATGTTAAATTTTGTATTAAGAGATGCTACAGTAGCAGAGATCATTCCTCTAGAAATGAATATCTCTGATTTTGCAGATGATATGACCAACCTTTATGTTCGTCTTACCGATGTACAATTTAACCGAAACCAAGCGTTAGGTAGCGATGCATTAACATATGCAGCAGAACCAACAGATGAGTTTGACGGAGAACGTATTTTGGAGAGTTGTAATGAAGGAACTTCAGTAGTGTTTAGCACGAGTACCTTTGCTGATTTTAAAGCAATTAATCTAGCCCAAGGGCGAGGTTCTATAGATGGAATACTTACCTATAACTTCTTTGGAGAAGTATTCAATCTCGTTGTAAACGATCTTAACGGAATCAATTTAGATGATGAGAACCGTTGTGACCCAGATGTGTATGAATGTAATGAGCCTAGTGGTGGTGGATCGGAAATTTATAGCCAGAATTTTGAACAGTTCAATGCTATCGAAGATTACGTAGACTTAGGATGGACCAACGTAAACGTGGCTAATAACACCGGAGAACTTTGGGTAATTGGAAATTTCAGCAATAATAATTATGCACAGATTTCTGGATTCAATAGTAGTGAAGATGTTATTGATACGTGGTTAATTACACCAGCCATCGATATGTCTGCAACTACAGGAGAAGAACTTTCTTTCGATCTTCAGGTGAACTTCGATAATGGGGAAATTTTAACGGTTTGGTTCTCCAATAACTTTACGGGAGATCCTACAACAGCAGATTGGTTCCAGTTGGATGCCGATATCCCTACAGGGCCTTCTGGAGGATTTGGTGATTTTGAAGGGGTAGGACCTATCAATGTATCTTGTGTAGAAGGAACTATGCACGTTGCATTCCGTTACCAAGGAAGTGATCCAGATGCAACTACTCGTTACCATGTAGACAATGTAACTGTAACAGGAAACTAATACAGGTTTTATGATAAAGTTAAAAGCGTTCCAATTGGAACGCTTTTTTTATTTGTATACCTTTAATGGATGAACATAAAAGAGATCACAACATTATATCTAGAGGCATTGAGAAAAGGGAACATGAAAGCACTTTCAAATCTATTTTCTGAAAATGGTGTAGTGATATCCCCGGTTTATGGTACAATGCCCGCATTGTTGTTTTATGAAACCCTTTTTAAGGATACTAAAGAATCTCAACTTACCTTATTAGGAGTATTTCAGGATATAGAAGCAAAAAGAAGCTTTGCCATCCATTTTACGTATCAATGGACCTTGGCCAATGGAAATAAAGTGGTGTTTGATGTGGTAGATGTTGTGAAACTGAATGATGAAGATAAAATTATTGAACTAAAGATCATTTACGATACTCGAGAAAGCAAACCAGCCGTTACCAGCTTAAGGAAATAAAAAAACCCTCTTAGGTTTAAAGAGGGTTTTCACGGTCAACATTTGGTTAGTTGTGGGGATAAATATCTTAGCGTTCTACAATAATAAATTCTGAACGTCTGTTGGTTTGATGATCTTCTTCAGAACAATTCTTACCGCAATCCACAGCAGGCTTGTCCAATCCGAATCCTTGACCACTGATTCGGGAAGCATCTACACCTTGCGAAATTACGTATTGTACGGTAGATTGAGCCCTACTTTCTGATAATTTTCGGTTATAATCTGCATTACCCCTTGTATCGGTATGACTTTCTACATTAATTATCATGTTTGGATACTTCTTCATAATACTTACCAATTTATCCAACTCGAAAGCTGCTTGGGGTTTAATATTATGTTTGTTATAATCAAACAGGATAGGATTCAATACAATTTTGTCATCTACGATAATGGCCTCGATAGGACGAAGTTCAATAGTTCTGGATAATTTACCATTGCCACTAGCTTCTACCACAACTGCGTTGCTTTCAAACCCATTTAATACTGCCTGTACCACATGTTCCTTTTCGCAGGCTGCCAATAGGTTTCCATGACCATCTTCGGCAGTGGTTTTAGAACTTAATCTATTCTCCTGACCGTCATATAGATCTAATCGAGCACCAAAAATGGGCTCTTTGGTATATTCGTTTACGACCAGAATATCCATATCTACATCGCAAGGAGGTTCTACAGCTGTAATTCGGTAAATGTCATGATTCCCTTTACCACCTGCTCTGTTAGAAGACATGAATCCTGTTTCGGTAGCTGGATCAAAAGTAAAAGCAATATCATCTGCTTCACTATTAGCACCTTTTCCTAGGTTGGTTGGGGATTTAAAGGAAATTCCGTTCTCTTCGGCATAGAAGCCATCCAATCTTCCCAAACCTTCGTGACCGTCACTGGAGAAATAAAGATTCCCGTTAGAGTCTATGTATGGAAACACCTCGTTACCTTCTGTGTTAATATGATCTCCAAGACGCTCTGGGGTGCCCAATTCTCCTGTACTGCTTATTGAAGCTTTGTATAGATCAAATTTACCTTTTCCACCTGGCATATCGCTAGAAAAATAAAGGGTGCTACCATCTGGCGTTAAGGCTGGGTGTTGGGCAGAATATTCAGTACTATTAAATGGTGCTGGGAAAACGCCTTTCCAGTTTCCATCAACCAACTCTGTATAGTACAAGTTGATTTGATTGATTCCGTCTTCGCTCTTCTGAAATTTACCGTTTAAGTAATCGTTTCTGTCAAAGTACAAACGTTTGCCGTCTTTGGAAATAGCAACAATACCTTCATGATACTTGGTGTTTACATCGCCTTCTAATAATTCAGCATTTTTAATAGTATTGCCTACCGTTTTGGCTTTGTAAATATCAAGGAACGGTTGTTCGTCCCAATGGTACTTTTTGCGTGCTTCATTACGAGCCGATGAGAAGTAAAAATCTTTTCCAACCAATATACCTCCAAATTCAGAAGCTTCCGAATTTAGGTCCTCTAGATTTTTAGCTTCATAACGTGCAAAAGCTTCCATGATCTGGGGCACATAGTTCGGGTTTTTCATAAATTCCTTAGCTCGGGAATCATTTGGTGACATTTCTGCATATTTCTGCATCCATGTATTGTATTCGCTGAATTTTCCGTTGGCTTTAAGCGTTTGCGCATAGTTATAAATAACTTCAGGTTTTGCCTTTCTTCCTTTGGCTACTCTTTTGTAATAAGTCTCTGCTTTTTTAGTATCGTTAATAAAATAGTAGCTGTTAGCCAATCGTTCGAACACATAACGACTTCCTTTTCCTTTTTTCAATAACTTCTGATAAGCAGAGGCAGCGTCTGTATAGGCTAGACGATCGTATAATTGATCGGCCTTTTTGGTATCCTTGTTTTGAGCAGTTCCTATAGAAACCGTCAAGATAAGAAGGAGTGTGATTATATTTTTCATGGGATGATCTTATTAAACGATTAGAAATAAAGAGGTGAACGAAGTGATTTTTTCTTGAATATCAAATCAAAAGTCAGTATCACCTCATGAGAGGCACTGGCTACGGCATTCAAATCACTAACTACATGGTCGTAAGCATATCCAATTCTGAAGTTTGGAGTTGCTTGAAAACCAACAAGCCCACTAAAGGAGTCGTCTAAGCGATAAGAAGCTCCTATTTCAAACTTTTCATAGAATAATGCATTTAGGTTTCCATCATATGAAAGAGGCGCATCGAAGGCTGATTTCACCATGATAGAAGGCTTTAGTTTTACATTTTCTGAAACTTGGAATACATATCCCGCAGTTGCAAAATAATGATTGGTTTCTGAACCTACTTTAAAACCATTTTCGTCTAGGTGAACAGAGTTTAGTAGGTTAGGAACCGAAAGTCCTATATAAAATTGTTCTCCATAAAAGAAGGCTCCTGCTCCTACATTAGGATATACATTGCTTATATCTTGACTAAAGAAAGGATCGTCAGGATCTTGCAATTCCAATCCGGTTAAACCTACATCATGAAAAGTAGCTCCAGCCTTAAGACCAAATGCTAATTTAAGAGCATCAGATACCTGTAGGGTATAAGAGAAATCTACAAATACATTGGTTTCCTTAACGGGCCCTAATTCATCTTTAATTGCAGAGAGTCCCAATCCAATATTATCGTCAATAGGAGAGTGTCCAGAGAATGTAATGGTTTCTGGGGCACCGTCCAATCCGGACCACTGCTTGCGGTACAAAGCGGTTAGGGATAAATTTTCTTTAATGCCAGCATAAGCAGGGTTTACCACATTCATGTTGTACATGTACTGGGTATATTGCGGATCTTGCTGCGCAGTCATTTCCTGAAGAAAGAATACTGCCAGTAAGAAGGGTATTATATATATGTTTTTCATTGTAAACATGTTGAATATTATTTTCGGTTAGCAGGTGTTTGTTAGCGTTCTTTGTTTAGATAAATCCATCCAGTAGCCTGAGGCCCATAAACAGGATCCTCATTCAGGAAATCTATTACATAGAAATAGGTTCCAGTAGGCAACTCGTTTCCGTTCTTATCTTGCCCAACCCATTCTTTGATGTAGTTGGATCTTTCGAACACTAAAGCTCCTAACCTGTTAAAGATTTGAAGATTCGTGATTCCTCCAGTTCTATCAGAGAGGAATTCCAAATCTAATTCATCATTAAATCCAGGGGATCCGTTTGGAGAGATCCCTTGTGAAATTACACAATTTCCAACATCGTACAAAGTAACGGCAACCTCATTTTCACCTGTACATTCTCCTTGGGTAGCTACTACCGAGTAGATTTGAGTTCCAACAGTACCCGCTGGAATTGTGAATTCTAAAGTGCTGTTGGTTTCCCCGGTAAGGATGTCACCATTCAAAAACCATTGATAGACTGCATCAGGATCACTGGCAGTGGCTGAAATGGTTTCAGGTTCTTCTGGACATGTTTTGAAACCAGGAGTTACCTCTACTGTGATGGGGTCGCTAATAACGATGTCAATACTATCACTAACTGTACATGGCCCTACTGTGATTTCTAAACTATATGTACCCGTTGCATCTACTGTAATAGAGGAAGTGGTTTCTCCTGTGCTCCATAAATAACTAATACCATTGGTGTCTCCCGTAATGGTAGGAATAATATCGAAAATACCTCCATCACACAATACTTCGTCTGCTCCTAAGTCTAACGTTGGAATCTCGGTAACAATAATTGAGGTTGACAAGGTTTCAATACTACACGGTAAAGAAGTAACAACAACAGTATAACTTCCTGCAGCAGTTGGGGTAAAGATAGCATCAGTAGATACTACCGTACCACTTGCGTTGGTCCATTCATACGTAACTATTGATAAATCTACATCGGGATTTTGAGGAGTAGCATCTAAGGTTGGCAATCCATCTGTACTACATAAATCGAAAGCTGATTGAAGATCGATTTGGAAATCAAGAACTAAGTCGACTATTAAATCGAAATCAACCACACTAAAACAGGTAGAAAGATTTCCAGTTTCAACACGCACAAAAATGGTTTCGGGATTCTCTACGTTTACATAAGAATCTGGCGAACTTATAGCATTCACTCCCAATTCAGCTTGAAGCTGATCCGTATGGAAAGTAACGTTAAATTGGGAAGGATCTTGGCCGTCTAATACAGTATCTATTACTGAGGTAAGATCGAAAGTAGCACTACCTGCATCTTCCTCACAAGCACTCATATCGTCTGGAGCTACAATTACAGGAGGTGTATTTTCTAAAGTTAACGTAATATCGTCTATGGCGAGATCATTTCCACATCCTCCTGGGGCATTGTTTATAAGAACCAGTTGAATATCTGTATTAACACCTGTGTTAAAGTTGATAAAGAATTCTTGCCAGTTAGGTTCAGATTCATTTTGAATGTCTCCAGTATTGGTTTCTTCTATAAGGTTTCCGGAAGGATCTTCTATCCTAAAGATAACGTTAGAAGGAATTCCCGTTCCGCCACAGATTCCAGTATCAATATCATATACTGTCGTAATCCAGGCTCTAAAAGAGAAATCGGTATTAGGTGTAAGTGTAATGGTTCTTCGGTAGAATTCCCCGATGGCAAAATCAGCATTTACATACAAAGCACGACCATCTACATCTCCTTCTGTATGGTCTTCCATATCAGGATGCCAACCCGTGTTCAACCCATTAGAAGTATTGGTGATGCTGTACTCTCCATCATTTACCTGAGTAGCATCGTTACAAACATAGGTGGTGGTGGCATTTCCTAAATCACATACACGTCCAGTGCCTGTTCCGAAGTTCTCTTCAAAATCGATAGAAGAACAATCTGTAGGGATTGTACAGTCTGGACTTGTAAAGAAGGTCACCATTACAACATCCATTAAGGTACATCCAGCTACGGTAACCTCTACACTATAGGTGTCTGTTGTGGACACCACAATGGTAGGGGTCGTTTCACCTGTACTCCATAAATAGGTAGCTCCTGTAGTACTACCGTCCAATTCTGGAACTATTTCATAAGAAGATGTGTCACAAAAATATTGATCATCTCCTAAATCTACAGTAAAAGTAAGGCCGTCTACAGTGACTTCTACTTCATCAGTTACAGTGACGGTGTCTCCATTACAGTTGGTATAAACTGCTTCTGCTGTATAAGTTTCGGTTTGAAGCGGGCACAAGGTAGTGTCGGGATTATCACTTATTACGTTCCCATTGCTATCCAACCAAGAGAAAGTTATATTGGAAGTACCGTTGGGTGTAAATCTCCAAGCTTCTTCGGTAGCTTCCCAAACACTGGTATTTCGGTCTGGAGGTGTAAACCCTTGGGATCCATCTGAATTTTGAATACCCAATACAGCTCGACCACCATTAATAGGGGTATTAAGAATTGGGTTTGGATCTGGTTTCGTTTCTACATAAAATTCAATGGCATTGGTAGTTTCATAAAGATCCATCTGGAAGGTAGAAATAACACCAGAGTCTGTGCCTTGAAAATAGTAAGGGACATTAGCAAAACTTACTACTAGTGTTCTACATGGTGCTTCTCCTAGGACTTCAAACCCTATTTCTGCATTCCCAAATCTAGGGTCTATATCATGGTATAGCATAATTGCATTTGGATGGTATACAGTTGTAGGGATTGTTTCTCCATCTCCTAAGCTAAAATCACAAAAGTCTCCTGCGTTTGTAAGATCGAAAGAAATAACCCCATTGGAACCGATAATTACTTGGTTGTAGGTATCTCCGAAATAACAGAAATCAAATGGAAGATCAATTATTTCTGAGAAGACATCATCTTCTCCAACACTTACGGGGTTTGCTAAGCCTGTAAAAGGGAAAGGGGGATCATAAGTAATTGCACTTACTTCATAACTAGTGGTCTCTCCAGTTTCCAAAAAGGAAGCGGACAAATCTGCACAACCATTGGTATCACAAGAAACAGTTACATCTGGTCCTGCATCTACATTAGGGCAACCGGGTGCTTGAGCATTTAAGTTTAGGCTTGAAGAGAGAAATGTTACTAAAAAAAGAAAGGGCAAAAATAAATTAGGATTGCAATACCTACTGGTATCGCAAGTGCGTAGTGGTGTATTCATTTTTTGGTTTGGTTTTTTGGTCTCGCTAAAATATATAAAAACAAAGATACTGCCAGAATACTTTATCTTTTTAGACAAAAAGTGAGAATTTTAGGATAAAATCCTATAATTTTTTTCACAAATGTTAATTTATTTGAAAAATCCCATATACGGGAAAATGGTCGCTGTAACCCCCTAAATATTTTTTTCCAGCGTAGGTGCGAAATGGCATCCCTTTGTACTTTCCTTTGTATTCCTGAATCTCTTTGGGATTATAAATGGAAGCTTCTAAAAAACGAAATGGATTTTCATGACCTTTCAAAAAATTATGGGAAATAATGATCTGGTCAAAGACATGCCAATCTTCTCGGTGTTTTAAAGAGCCTTCATATTTAGTAAGTAGTACTTCCATGGGATTGTATAAACCATCTGACACAAGGATTTTAACGCTTTCACTATCTGGATCGTCATTAAAATCTCCCATGACTAGAATTCGGGCATTAGGATCTTCATTGCGTATTTCGGCTATGATCTCCAGATTCTTTTTGGAAGCAGCAATACGTTTGTGAGCCGTTTCTTGGGTTCCTTTTCTCCTAGAAGGCCAGTGGTTTACCAAAATGTGTACAGTCTGTTCATTTAAAACACCTTTTACATAAAGGACATCCCGTGTATAATCACGCTCACCAAATTCATCGGTGAGATATACGGTATAAGATTCTTTATAGGTGACTGAAAACAATTCTTTTCGATATAATAGTGCAGTATCGATTCCTCTTTCATCTGAAGAATCGAAGTGAACAAAATCGTAGCCCTTTTTCTTGAGGAATTTAGAGGCAATGAGGTCTTTCAAAACAGAAGCATTTTCAACCTCAGCTAATCCGAGTAAAGCCGGTGGATAACCAATATCTTCGTAACCAATATCGGAAATAACACGACCTATTTTCTTTAATTTTTTTTGATAGCGACTTTCATCCCACTGTTTTTCAGAGTGAGGTGTGAAATCGTCATCCAGTGTGTCTGGATCATTGGTGGTGTCGAAGAGATTTTCAAGATTATAGAAGGCTATAGAGTAGTGGTTTTCTTTTTTTGAATTGTCAGATTGCATATGCCTATTTTGAACCGAAAATACAAAATTCAACAACAAACACTTTTGTACCTTTGCGGCATTGAAATGATCTATGTTAGATAAACAAGAAATAGAATACGAAAAAACAGTGCTCATTGGCTTGGTAACAAGACAACAAGATGAGGAGAAGGCTAAGGAATATCTAGACGAGCTAGAATTTCTTGCTTATACTGCGGGAGGAGAAGTGCTTAACCGATTCACGCAAAAAATGGACATGCCCAATCCTAAAACCTTTATTGGTACAGGGAAATTGGAAGAGGTGCGTCTGTTTGTGGAAGCGAATGAAATTGGAACTGCCATTTTTGATGATGAGCTTTCTCCTGCTCAGCAAAAGAATATAGAGCGGATCTTAAATTGTAAAATTATAGATAGGACGAACCTCATTTTGGACATATTTGCCCAACGGGCCAAAACTAGTTATGCCCGTACTCAGGTAGAATTGGCGCAGTATGAATATTTGCTGCCTCGTTTAGCCGGTATGTGGACTCACTTAGAACGACAACGAGGTGGGATTGGAATGAGAGGGCCTGGAGAGACCGAGATTGAAACGGATCGCCGTATTGTTAGGGACCGTATTTCTTTACTAAAGAAAAAACTAGCAACCATCGACAAACAGATGGCAGTACAACGAGGTAATCGGGGTGCACTGGTTCGGGTGGCATTGGTTGGATATACCAACGTAGGGAAGTCTACATTAATGAATGTTATTAGTAAAAGTGAAGTTTTTGCTGAAAACAAATTATTTGCCACATTAGATACCACTGTTCGTAAAGTAGTAATAGGTAATCTCCCGTTTTTATTGAGTGACACCGTAGGGTTTATTAGAAAATTACCTACACAGTTGGTAGAATCTTTCAAAAGTACGTTAGATGAGGTTAGAGAAGCCGATTTGTTATTGCATGTGGTAGATATTTCTCATCCTTCTTTTGAAGACCACATGGCTTCTGTAAATAGTATATTGGATGAGATAGATGGGACAGATAAGCCTATGCTGATGGTATTCAATAAAATTGATGCATATGCTCCAGAAATTATTGATGAAGATGATTTGGTAACGGAAAGAACGAAAGCCCATTATTCTTTGCAGGATTGGAAAAACACCTATATGAATCGAGAAAACAGTGATGCTATTTTCATATCTGCCTTGAACAAAGAAAACCTAGATACCTTTAGAAAGGTAGTATATGAGAAAGTACGATCCATACACGTAACTCGCTTCCCTTACAATAACTTCTTATACCCAGAGCACATACAGGAATAAAAAAAGCCCAGCTTGAAAGCTAGGCCTTTTTTATGCATTGATAATTTTTTTAGAGCCCTAAAGTTACTCCTATTCCTAGCGCTTCACGAATTTGGAAGGCTTTTACAGCATTGTCATCATAAATAGCTTGGAAAGTAGCATTGGCTGTTATCCATTTGTTCACTTTCATCACTAAATTCATAGTGTAATCCAGATCTACATTTTGGGGATCTTCCAAGTAGTTGCTATATAAGTTCAGGATGTTTTCCAAGGAAATGTTTTCCATAAGGTCAAATTTGGCATAAGCTCCTAAAGAAGCACCAAATTCGAAACGGGTACTTTCATTGGCCTCTACTCCAAAGTAGCCTCCTGCATCATTAAAAGCATCAATAGTAGCTTGGTCATTTCCAACATTGGTGAAATCACTACTTACAAAAATTAATCGTGCTGTAGCTGGAGCAATGTTCACTTTTAGGTTGTCACTTTTTTTCCATAAGAAACCAGGACCTGCTTGAAGGTATCCTGGGGAAAGAAACTTAGTGAACTCGGTGCGAATCTCATTTCCATTTTCATCGGTTCCAAAATTATAACCAGAAGTAAATTGGGTTCTGAAGTTTACAAAGAAAGAGTAATACCAAAGGCTTTCATTGATTTGACGCCCTAAGATGGAGTTCAATTCCAAACGGTCGTTGGTTTTTCTTGTAAATTCCTGATCCTTGGTTTTAGTGATACCATAATCAGCCATGATTCGGTTATCCCAAGTTAATTTACCTTTTCTGTAATTAAAATCATATCCTAAGGTAGCATTCACTGCATAGTTGGAAGTTCCTCCCCCTGTCCATTCTGCATTAAATGCAGCTTGGCTAAACAATAAAGAAATGTTTCCGGCGCGGGTCCATCCATCTTTTGGACCTTCTTCTTCGGGGGCAGCATCTTGAGCAAATACCATAAAAGGAGCGATGAATAGTACGGATACTAACAAAAGTTTTTTCATGTTATCGAGTTTAGTTTGAAATGCAAAATTAGTATTTCTTCTTTGGGTAAGACAAATAGAAGTCTTTCAAAAGATGATGCTTTCGATTAAAGCGCGGGAAAAAACGACAATTTACTTTTTTCTTTTATACAAAGGAACCGAAGAACAGGCTTCTCCATATAGAATGCTTTTGGCAATGGGCTGCAAACGCTGGGCTAATTGCACATATGCATTTTCTGGAATATTTTTATTGGTACATCCTTTAATAATGATGGGTTTGTCTTGATATTCACTAATATCTATATTCGAAATGATATCAGAATAGATGGCAGATTCTAAATCCTGAAGGTTTCCAACATGAACTTTGGATGCAACACCATTTAGTTGAATGGAAACGAGTAAAAACGCCCAGCCTGGAATAATGGCGTCTGTAGCACAATGAATGGCTACAAAAGCATCTTTATATTGGGCCCAATTATGATTCTGGATATGTTCCCTGTATTCTTTTTCACGTAGAATGAGACCTTCGTATAGCCATGAGCTAACATCCAACTGCATCCTTGATCCATCAGGATAAAAATCCTCCAAGTCAATAGTTACAAGTGGGCTATTGGCAACTCTATTTACGATTTCTTTTTCCATACATATTTGGGTGTGCAAATTTTATAACTATAACAATTACAACATCCCCAGTTCTAATTTGGCCTCTTCACTCATAAGATCTTGGCTCCAAGGGGGATCGAATGTAATTTCCACTTCGGCATCTTTCACCAACTTTATGCTTTTCACTTTGTCTTCTACTTCCAAGGGCAATGTTTCTGCTACAGGGCAGTTGGGGGTAGTAAGTGTCATAAGTACTTTTACTTCTTGGTCCTCATTTACAAACACATCGTAGATTAGTCCTAATTCGTAGATGTCTACAGGTATTTCGGGGTCATAAATGGTTTTTAGAACCTTTACTATTTTTTCACCTAATTCGGTAATATCTATTTCGGTACTCATAGGTTTTTATTTAAGTTGTGCCTGATAGGCAACTGCATACAATTTCATCTGCTTTATCATGGATACCAATCCATTGGCTCGCGTAGGAGAAAGATGTTCTTTCAATCCAATCTCATCAATGAATGAGGTGTCAGAATTCATAATACTTTCGGGGGTTTGATGAGAAAAGACACGGATGAGTACTGCAATAATCCCTTTGGTAATAATGGCATCACTGTCTGCTGTAAAAACTACATGGTCATTTTCTAATTGGGAGTGTAACCATACTTTACTTTGACATCCTTTAATGAGTTTGTCATCTGTTTTAAATGCAGGGTCAATTAGGGGTAAGCTTTTTCCCAACTCGATAAGATGTTCATACTTGTCCATCCAATCATCAAACAATGAGAATTCATCAATTAACTCTTCTTGTAAGGCTTTTATGGGCCTAGTTTCCATCATTTCGTTCTTTTCTAGCAATTAATAATTCACTTCTATCGGTTTTAGCATAGAGGGTAAGCATACTGTTTTCCAAATCATATGACCCCGTATTTCTCAAGGCATTCAGAAAAGTGTTTTCTATATCCATAATAGGTTGTTCGCATGCCATTTCAGTACTTCCAATATCACTAAATGATAAGGCATATAAATCCAAAACATAACTTCCGAAGAAATTGTTGCAACCTGTATTTCCACGAATGGTTTTGTCTAATGCTACAAAAGTGATGGTTGGGGCATTTTCTGAAATAGGGGAGCCTCCAAGATGCGTAATGGTATAATTACCTGTTAAATGTACATTTCCCGCCACGTCAATTACTTTTTTTGTCTCATCGCAGCTACTAAAAAAAACTGCACTTAAAAGGATTACTAGTAATGTTCTCATAATGTTGTGGTTTTGTGTTTTGTTACTCTAAGATAAACAAATATAGAAAGCCTTAACTCAACATCATTTTTGCCTTTTTTACGGCACTCACTAATTTGTCTACTTCTTCTTTGGTATTATAAAAGGCAAACGAGGCACGTACAGTACCAGGAATATTATAAAAATCCATAATGGGCTGTGCGCAATGATGTCCAGTTCGTACTGCTATTCCTAATTTATCAACGATAGTGCCAATGTCATATGGATGAATTCCTTCTATATTAAAAGAGATGACCGAAGTCTTTTCAGGTCCTGTACCATAAATGATAAGATCATCTATTTTCAGTAATTCTTCTGTTGCATAGTTAAGAAGCTCATTCTCATGTTGAGTAATGGCGTCAAAGCCAATGGCGTTTAGGTAATCTAAAGCAGCACCAAATCCTATACCTCCAACAATATTTGGAGTCCCTGCTTCAAATTTATGAGGTAAATCTGCATAGGTGGTTTTTTCGAAGGTTACCTCTTTAATCATTTCACCACCTCCTTGATAGGGAGGAAGTTTATGGAGCCAATCTAATTTGCCATATAGCATCCCAACTCCAGTAGGACCACACATTTTATGGGCCGAAGTCACATAAAAATCACAATCTAATGCTTGTAGATCTGGTCTTATGTGAGAACAAGATTGTGCACCATCTATAAGTACAGCCGCCCCCACAGCATGAGCTTTTTCAATGATCTCTCTGATGGGATTAATGGTTCCTAGTGCATTGGAAATATGGTTTACAAAAACGAGTTTTGTAGCAGGTGAAAGTAATTTTTCGTAAGCTGAAAATACTAGGTTACCATTTTTATCAATAGGTATTACCTTAAGAGTAGCTTCTGTCCTTTCACATAACATTTGCCAAGGGACAATATTGGAATGGTGTTCCATGGCAGAAACAATGATTTCATCACCTTTTTTCAAAAAAGAAGAAAACCCATTTGCTACTAAGTTAATTCCATGAGTAGTTCCGGAGGTAAGAATAACTTCTTGAGTATGTTTTATGTTGAAATGAGATTGTATTTTTTTTCTGGCAATCTCATATGCATCAGTCGCTTCTTGAGAAAGCGTGTGTACTCCTCTATGGATATTTGCATTGTAATGGCTGTAATAATCCATGATGACATCAATAACCTGTTGTGGTTTTTGGGAGGTGGCAGCATTGTCCAAATACACTAAGGGATGACCATTTACCTCGCGTTTAAGGATGGGAAAATCATTGCGTATTTCCTGAACATTGAATGCCATAAATAATTGGTTTTTACAGATCGAAACCTAGGTTAACACCAATCTTTTTAGCGATCAATTTATTGATACGCTGTTTGAGTTCAGGGATTTTTACACTTTCCAAAACATTGTTCGCGAAAGCATACATTAACAAAGCCTGCGCTTCTTTTTTTGCAATTCCACGGGAACGTAGGTAAAACAACGCTTCTTCATCCAATTGCCCGATGGTGCATCCATGAGAACATTTTACGTCATCTGCAAAGATTTCCAATTGGGGCTTGGCATTAATGGTAGCCTTATCACTAATAAGTATATTGTTGTTTTGCTGAAAAGCATCCAGTTTTTGAGCTTCTCTTTCTACATATACTTTTCCATTGAATACACCTGTTGCATTATCGTCAAAAATTCCTTTGTAGTCTTGATGACTTTCACAATTGGGAGCAATATGGTGTACTAAGGTATTGTGGTCTACATGTTGTTTTCCTTCCAATATGGTGATTCCATTCAAGACAGAGTCACAGTGTTCTCCATGTTGGTAGAAGTTGAGGTTATTGCGAATCAATTTTCCGCCAAAGGAAAAGGTATGTACTTTACAAATACTATCACGCTCTTGCTTTATATGGGTATGGTCTATAAGAGAAGCAGTAATGCGATCGTTTTGGATTTTATAATAATCCACAAACGCACGTTTTTCAGCAAAGATTTCGGTAACCGAATTGGTGAACACAGCATTGTCTGAAAGGCTTTGATGACGTTCAATAATTTGAACATGTGCATTCTCCTCAACCACGATAAGATTTCTTGGTTGCAAGAACATTGCTGCTTCATTTCCGGTGGCAAAATTAATTACCTCGATTGGCTTTTCAACCTCTGTGTGCTTAGGAATATAGATATAGGCTCCCTCTTTGGCAAAAGCGGTATTAAGAGATGTTAGACTACTTTCTTTGGCAGCTTTGTTATAATAGGCCTCGATAACGGGCTTGTACTTGTCTTTGCTCAAGGCAGAGGAAAGCAAGCACACATCCATACCGTCATGTGTGGTTTCAGATAAAAAAGAACTATAGACACCATCTACAAAAACAATTTTATAGGTATCTACATCATGAAGGAAGTACTTCTTTACATCTTTTATTTCGAGGGTATTTTCCTTTTTTGGGAAAATGCTATAATCCTCTTTCAGTAGAGAATTCAACGAAGTGTACTTCCAGGCTTCTTCTTTTTTTGAAGGAAATCCTTGAACTTCAAATTTTTTGATCGCTTGCGATCTAAGATCATGAATAGGAGAGTCTACTTCCAAATGATCTTCGAAAGCCAAATAGGACGATAATAACTTTTCTTTTAAGCTCATTTTTAGCTTGTCTTTATACCAATTCTTCCTTGATCCAGTCGTATCCTTTTTCTTCCAATTCGTATGCGAGTTCTTTGGCTCCCGATTTTACGATTTTTCCATCCATAAGTACATGAACGTAGTCAGGCACGATATAATCTAACAAACGTTGGTAGTGTGTAATTACAATGACAGCGTTATCATCACTCTTTAATTTGTTTACTCCATTGGCAACAATCTTAAGAGCATCGATATCTAAGCCTGAATCGGTCTCGTCTAGGATAGCCAATTTAGGTTCCATCATAGCCATTTGGAAAATCTCATTTCGTTTCTTTTCTCCTCCTGAAAATCCTTCGTTTAAAGAACGGGAAAGAAATTTTCTGTCTATTTCCAAAAGTTCTGCTTTCTCTTTTATTTTCTTCAGCATTTCACTTGCAGGCATGTCATCCATTCCTTTTGCCTTGCGAGTTTCATTAATGGCTGTTTTAATAAAATTGGTTACAGTAACGCCAGGTATTTCAACAGGATACTGAAAAGAAAGGAAAACACCTTGGTGTGCTCTTTCTTCAGGATCTAATTCAGAAATATCCTGACCATTCAGTAGAACATCTCCTTCTGTAATTTCAAATTCTTCCTTACCGGCAACTACCGAAGCAAAAGTACTTTTACCAGAACCGTTAGGCCCCATAATGGCATGTACTTCCCCAGCCTTTACTTCAAGATCGATCCCTTTTAGGATATCTTTCTCCTCTACGCTTGCGTGTAAGTTTTTTATTTGTAGCATATTAACTATTCGTTTCTTCAATTTTTATATCTGCTTCTGCGGGAACGTCACTTACATTAATAATCTCCTTAATTGTTAAGATCTCTTCCCAACCTTCTTCTCCTTCTGGCTTTTTACTCAATGCCCCTTTTACAACTACAGGGACCATATCATAATCTTCCTTTTTAACAGGAGCTACTTTTTTTGCCAATTCTTCTGCCATTTCATCTAAGGTAACCCCATAAATAAAGTTGCTGCCTTTTAGTACAGCACCATCTGCCAAGTAAATAAATTCCCCACTATAGATATTGTATTCCTGATCCAACAACTTTGGAGTTTCTTCTTGTGAGGCTGTTTTTTCTTCAGAATTTTTACAAGAAAAAACGACAAATGATAAAGCTAATGTTAGAAGTAAAAGTGATTTTTTCATTATTGGTATTGTTTTTTAGTGTTTATCCTACAGAGCCTTCAAGGCTTATTTCTAATAGTTTTTGGGCTTCTACAGCAAATTCCATAGGAAGCTTGTTTAGTACTTCTTTACTAAAACCATTTACGATAAGAGCAATGGCTTTTTCCGTATCGATTCCTCGTTGATTGCAATAGAAAATCTGATCTTCTCCAATTTTACTGGTGGTAGCTTCATGTTCTATTTGAGCCGATTTATTATTGGCTTCAATATAAGGGAAGGTATGCGCACCACAATTATTTCCCATAAGTAAGGAATCACATTGGGAGAAATTCCTAGCGTTGTCTGCTCGGGAATTGATTTTTACCAATCCACGATAACTGTTTTGTGATTTTCCGGCAGAAATCCCTTTAGAAATAATAGTACTCTTGGTGTTTTTTCCCAAGTGAATCATTTTGGTACCAGTATCTGCCTGTTGATAATTGTTGGTAACAGCAATGGAATAAAATTCTCCAATGGAGTTGTCTCCTTTAAGAACACAACTGGGATATTTCCAGGTTACAGCACTTCCTGTCTCCACTTGGGTCCAGGATATTTTTGCATTTTTCTCACAGAGACCTCTTTTGGTCACAAAGTTGAACACTCCTCCCTTGCCATCTTTGTTGCCAGGGAACCAGTTTTGGACAGTGGAATATTTTATTTCTGCGTCATCCAAAGCAATTAACTCTACAACGGCAGCATGCAATTGGTTTTCGTCTCTAGAAGGAGCTGTACAACCTTCTAGATAACTCACGTAACTTCCTTCATCTGCAATGACCAAAGTACGCTCAAACTGTCCTGTACCTGCTTGGTTTATCCTAAAATAAGTGGAAAGTTCCATTGGACAACGAACTCCTTTTGGAATGTAACAGAAGGAACCGTCACTAAATACAGCACTGTTTAATGCAGCATAGAAATTATCTTTTCTAGGAACTATGCTGCCTATATGTTTTTTAACCAATTCTGGATGTTCTTGAATAGCTTCAGAAATGGAACAGAAAATAATTCCTTTTTCTGCTAAAGTATCTTTGAAGGTAGTTGCTACAGAAACAGAGTCCATCACAATGTCTACGGCAACACCTGCCAATTTTTTTTGCTCTTCTAATGATATCCCCAGTTTGTTAAAAGTTTCCAACAACTCTGGATCTACTTCATCTATACTATCGTATTTGGGCTTTGTGGAAGGCGCTGAATAATAGGAGATATTCTGAAAATTAGGTTTCTCATATTGAACATTGGCCCATTCGGGTTCTTCCATTTCCTTCCAGATTTGAAAGGCTTCCAAACGCCATTCGGTCATCCATTCGGGTTCATTTTTCTTTTCTGAAATGGCACGGACTATGTTTTCGTCAAGACCTACAGGAAACGTTTCCGATTCTATGTCTGTATAGAATCCGTACTCATATTCTTTGGTCTCGAGCTCTTTCTTTAAGTCGTCTTCAGTGAATTTTCCCATTTTCTTCAGCAACGTTATAATGAAAAACTTTCGCCACAACCGCAGGTCCTATTGGCATTTGGATTATTAAAAACAAATCCTTTACCATTAAGTCCACCACTATATTCTAAAGTGGTTCCTACCAAGTATAAAAAGCTTTTTTTGTCTACAATAATTTTTACAAGATTGTCCTCGAACAATTTGTCCGAATCTGCATGCTTGTTGTCAAACTTAAGTTCGTATGATAATCCAGAACAACCTCCACTTTTAACTCCAACCCGTACAAAATCATTGGCAATATTAAAGCCTTCCTCACTCATTAACTGAGAAATCTTGTCTTTTGCACTTTCACTTACCTTTATCATTATATAGAGTTATTCTAAATTAGGACTGCAAATATACTGCAAATAGCATTTTAAACCATATGCTAGATACATTAAAAGCTTATGTCACTATAGATTTATATAATAATTAACAAGTTCTGAAAAGAGAGGGTTTTCTAAATACGATGATTACCCTATTCTTGAAAATCGGGATTGTTAATGAAGCTTTCATCAGAAAGGGAAAGCAAGAATGCTTTAAGATCGGCTTTATCGCTTTCACTCATGTGCGCACCACCCGTGGAAATATTTTTCATTAGTGGGTCTATGGTTTCAGAGAAAACCAAACCTTCACTATAATGGTTAATAACTTCGTCTATGGTTTCAAAGCGACCGTCATGCATATATGGAGCTGTAAAAGCCAAATTACGAAGACTAGGGGACTTAAAGTGCCCAAATTCTCTAGGATCACCTGTGAAACCACCAAAGCCTAAATCTGTAATAATTTCATCCATACCATTATTGTGGAAGATATTATCTGTCCAAAGCGGATTGGCAGGTAGACCATGGCAATGGAAACAATCTCCACGTCCTTCATCTAAAAATATGGTCAAGCCATTTTCTTCTTCAGGAGTAAGTTCTTCTAATCCTAATTGAAAACGATCAAATTTAGAATTAGCTGAAACCAAGGTTCTTAAAAATTGAGCGATGGCTTTGCTTACCAAAACAGAATCTACGGTACTGGTGCCAAAGGCTTTTTCAAAAAGTTCGGGATATTCCGAATCGGCCTGCAATGTGTTTTCAGCATTGGGCCATGTATTGTTCATTTCAATTGGGTTGGTGACAGGCTGAAAGATTTGATTTTCTAGGGTTAGTGCACGCCCATCCCAGAAAAATTTATCTTCAAAATTCCAGGCCATATTAAAAAGCGGCATGGATTGCCTGGTTCCAACATCACCATTAATTCCTATACTAAATTGTCGCGGATCGGAAAAAGCATTTTCTGGACGGTGACAATCGGCACAAGCTTGTGTATTATCTGCAGAGAGAATGGGATCGAAAAACAATTTTTTCCCAAGAGCAATGCCCTCTTCAGTAAGGGGATTGTCTGTAGGAATTACAGGGGGTAATAGTTTTCCCTCAAATACTTGAGGGATCTCTAGAGTTACTGGAGTAGGGGTGTATGTTGGCCCATTGTCATCATTATCTTCACAAGATGAAGCAATCACAACTAACAAACATACACCCAAATATTTCCAGTATTTTTTCATAAAATTAATCTTCAGTAGTTACAGTTCCTAAACTAAACACTCCAGCGGCACCATTTTCACTCATGTCTAACTGTGCTTCATAATTTGGCATAAGCACTGTAAACCAAGTGTTAAGATCCCAAAGATTTGGGTTTTCAAACCATTGAGATACGTCCATTTGTACTTCTACAGATGTGGTGCTTCCTACAGTCACAGTTCCTAAGTTTACGGTAAAAGAAGTGTCTGTTAACTCCTCAAGTGTTCCAGGTCCTGGAGGCATTGTAGCATGTCTATTGGCTCTAATTGTGTGGTACTGGAAGGTGTTATCTACACCGATAGTGTTTACATAGGTTCCTTCCATACGCATATAGTGGTATCCTCCACCAAGAGGTCCAGGTACTCCCCAACCACCATCAGATGTGTTTAGGTCTGCATAACCACCATCCTTGTCATTATCTTCATCATCAAATCCGAAGGTAAAGGAAACTGTATAATCTCCTTTTGGAAGATCAACGCCAGGTGTGAAATTAATATTACTTTCAGTACGTGCATTGACTAGGTTGTAATCTTCTGCTGCATATACAGTTCCATCAGAAGCTGTAAAAGTAATGTCTGAAATTAAATATACTAACTTCGATAATTTTAAGCTTTCTCCATTGGCATTAGTGTATGAGGTCGTCTCATAGTCAGCATTTTGGATAGCAGTTCCATCAAAGTTATGTGTAAAGTTAAAGTCTACGGTTACATTTACAGGTGTTGAATCATCATCATTATTACAACTCACAAGAACAACCGTAGCAATAAGTAGCATTGCAATTTTTCTCAAATTTTTCATTTTCTTTTTTTTGAATTTATAGGTTAAGGTTTATTATTATGGGTAAGCTACGTTGTTGTTTATTTAATCTTCGCTATCATTAAGTCTTTGATACCTTGGTTTTGGGGAATGTCTACATCATTACTGTCAGTTTCTCCAACAAGAATAAGTTTATTATCTGAGGTTTCTAATGCACCATTTCCAAAGTCTAATTCAGAGCCTCCTATGTTCATTTCAAATTGAGGAACGCCACTTTCATTAATGACTAGGATCCATGCATCGTTTTGACCGTTATTTTCGGAAACATCACCGTCTACACTACGTGTAGAACCAGCTATTACATATTTTCCATTATCCATAGCTACAATACTTTGGGCAGAATCGAATTGGGTTCCACCATAAGTTCGTTCCCAGATAATTGCTCCATCAGAGCTGGAGAATTTTACACCCCAAAGATCTGCATTCCCTTTTAAGTTGGAAACATCTTGATCATTACTACGGGTGTCGCCTACAATTATAAAATTACCATCGGTAGTCTCGGTCACATTAAAGCCATTGTCAATTTCTGAACCACCAAATGATTTGGCCCATTGTTTTTCTCCTTGAGCATTTACTTTAATGGCCCAATAATCATAAGAACCTTTATCGTCTGTAATGTCAAAATCACTACTTTCTGCTGCTCCTACTAGAAGAAATCCATTATCAGATGTTTGTACTACATCGTAACTTCTGTCATTATTAGTACCACCATAATAACGGCGCCATTCTTTGTTTCCGTCAGCATCCAATTTAATCCCCCAATATTCTCCTAGACCGTGTAGACTATTTCTGGAGGTTCCTGATGAAAAATCATCCCCGTCACCACCACTTCCTACTAGATCAAGAAATCCTACTGCAAAATATCCACCATCGTTGGTTTGGACAACACTAAGTCCTTGTTCTCCCCCTAGGAATCCGTGATGTGTTTCCCATTGTAGGTTTCCACTACCATCAATTTTAACTATCCAAATGTCTTGGAAGCCTTCATTTCCACCTACATCTCCATCACTACTTCTGCTATAGCCAATTAGGATATAACCTCCGTCATTGGTTTTATTAATAGCATATCCTTCATCATCATTGGATCCACCATAGGTTTTGCTCCATACCAGCTGACCCTGAGGGCTTACTTTAAGCACCCAAAAATCGTTACTTGAATCGGATTTATCGGTAATGTCACCATCAGTACTTTTTGTAGAACCAATAATTACATAATCACCATCGTCAGCTTCGACAACGTCGTTGGCTTCATCTATATTACTTCCGCCAAAGGTTTTAACATAGTCAAGTTCACCCAAAAACCCGGAAGGGTCTGGATCAGGATCTGGGTCTGGATCTGGGTCAACTGTAGTATCATCGGTAGGATCTGGGTCATCTCCACCACAAGAAGTAGAGATGAGACCAGCCCAAACCATGAGTACCATTAATAATATGAACTTTTTCTTTTTCAATAGCATGTATTATTATTTAACTACCAATCGCTTAGTAGCTGTATTGTTTATTTTAACTAGGTACATTCCAGTGTTTAATTTTGAAATGTTTAGTGTTTCAGATAAACTGGATGTAAAGGAATTACCCATTACTTTTTGACCTAGTACATTGAAAATTTCAACTTGAACAATCGCTTCACTATCCGAAGCAATCGTTAAACTGTTTTTAGCAGGATTAGGATACATAGAAAATTTAGATTGCTCTAGATCTTCTACAGAAAGAGGTCCAGATTCCTTTACTAAGGTAAAACCAGCATCTCCACTCATGATAATGTTACCACTAGCAAAGAATGGGTATACGTTCCAGGTTCCAGAAAAGTTAGCACTGTTACCACTTGGGAAAGTGTCAAAATATCCAGTTAGTGTAATATTGTCATTGGCAACATCACTAACGTCCAATACTCGCATTCCAGCTGCATAATTTGCCAAGTAATATTTATCACCCACTACATATCCATTGTGATCTATAGCAGCTGTATCTCCAGAATATTCAAAATCATATTGTGGATCATCTAAATCACTAAGATCGAAGACAATGGTACGGGTATTGAAACCAAAATTTTGTTCGTCGGCTTCATCACCTAAAATAAAATATCTTTGGTCTTCAGTAAACCATCCTTGGTGCGTGTACCCAACATTAGGGTAACTAGTGGTACCTAAGCTTACTGGATTGGACTTATCGGTAATATCTACAACTACAACTTCATTGGCATTACTTCCAATCATAATTTCTTTTCCAGCATGTTCTGTATCTGGGCCATTGTATGTAACCACTTGAGCATCATGACTATAATCATCTAAGGCATATCCGCCTTCGAAAACTGGATTTACAGGATCTTGAATGTTTATAAATATAGGTCCTCCACTAAAAAGACTAGTACCTACGGGATATGCATAACCTGTATCTTCATTGATGACAATGTTATGCGCACTTCCGAAACTATCTTCGTGAGCATCTTCTGTAAAAGTTTCTGGTGGGTTGGTAACACTGCGTAAACGAGTTAAATCGAAAACCTGCATTCCGTGTCCGCCAGCTTCACTTACAATAAAAGCATGGTTGTTGTAAACTTTTACGTCTCTCCAAATACTGGAAGAAGTATGTGTAGGAAGCTTTCCTAGATATATAATATTGTTTGGGTCTGATACATCAACAAATCCAGTACCATTATTAAGTCCAATGATACCATATTCTTTTCCATCTTGAGGATCGGTCCATCCCCATGAGTCATTGGCAAAAGAGGCGCCCATGGCTGAACTTGTTATTCTATCTTGTAGGTCGTATCCATCACAAGGGAATATATCTGCCATACCACCTACACAAGGGGTTTGTGCAAATGTAAAGGACGTGGCAAGCAAAATTAATGCAGAAGTAATCTTTTTCATTTCATTTTTTAGTTAAGGTTCTTAATAATTTGGTTTTGCATGCTAACGACTAAATCATAACGAAAATCGTTATGATTTAGTCTATAAACATGAATTTCTTAACAAATTTACAACTAAAGACTTATTTCTTTACGATTCTTTTAGTTATAAGGTTGTTAATATTTACAAAATATATTCCTTCTGCTAAGGAGGAAATATTAATGTTTTGTCTTTCTAAATCAATGTTATTTACATCGATTAATCTTTTTCCACTTACATCAAATACAGCGATACTGCTAATATTTTGGTTTTTAGAAACCACAGTAATTTCACTTGATGATGGATTTGGGAAAATAGATAGCCCGCTTTCTAAAGCAGAATCAGAAACTGCAAGAGGTTCTTCTACAGTTAAAACAAAAGAACAATTGCTTGTATTTCCTTCGGCATCTGTAGTTTCAAAAGAAATAGTGTGTGTCCCTATTGCCAATTCTGTTCCCGAAACAGGATCTTGTGTAATCGTTACACTAGGAGTACAGTTATCTGTAGCAACAACATCTCCGTCAGCAACATAATCTGGTAAGGTATAGGTAGTGCTCCCTGTATCTGTGGTAACAGTTTCATCCTGATGACAATCTCCAAATTGAGGTCCCATGGCATCAACTACTGTAATTGTAGCAGTACAAGTATCTGTATTTCCTGAAGGGTCTGTTACGGTAACAGTTACGGTATGATCTCCTAAATCATCACAATCAAATGAGTTTTCACTTAAGGTAATCGTGTAAGATCCACTGTCATCACTAGATCCACCATCTACAGAGCTTCCCGCAACAATTACTTCACCATTGGCATCAAGTTCTGCGGTAAAGTCTTGACAAACGGCCGTAGGAGCCGAACCATCAGGAGCAGATGCTTTTACCAAAAAGAATCCTCGGTTAATATCACTAATCACAATATTTCCACTTCCAAAGTAAGGGTATACACTCCAAGCACCATCAAATGCAGCACTATCGGAAGCTGGGTAAGTGTCGAAAAAACCTTCCTCAACAATAGTTCCACTTCCAATGTTTGTGATGTCAATAACTCGAATTCCTGCTCGGTAGTTGGCTAGGTAATATTTGTTTCCTTTTACATATCCATTGTGGTCAATGGCTGCTGTTGGTCCTGTATAGCTAAAATCAAGTTGAGGATTGTCCAAGTCTTCAAAATCAAAAACAATCGTTCTTGTGTTAAATCCATTACCTAATTCGTCAGTTTCGTCACCTAGAATAAAATATCTATGGTCCTCTGTAAACCATCCCTGGTGTGTGTATCCTACATTGCTGTAAGAAATAGTAGAAAGGTTTTGTGGGTTCGATTTGTCGGTAATGTCTACAATAACTACTTCATCAGCATTACTACCAATTAGGATTTCTTTTCCTGTGTGGTCAGTGTCTGGACCATTGTAGGTGACAACCTGCGCATCATGACTGTAGGCATCTGTTCCATATCCACCTTCACCAACTGGGTTTAGGGGATCTTGTATATTAATGAAAATGGGGCCTCCATTAAAATCACTGGCTCCTACCGGATATGCATATCCAGAATCTTCATTAATTACAATATTGTGTGCACTACCAAATCCATTATAATGGGCGTCTTCTGTAAATGTTTCTGGTGGGCTGGCCACATTTCTCAAGCGAGTTAAATCGAATACCTGCATTCCGTGTCCTCCAGCTTCACTTACTACAAAAGCATGGTTGTTGTAAACTTTTACATCTCTCCATGAACTACTGCTTGTGTGTGTTGGTAATTTCCCTAGGTATACAGGGTTTACAGGATCTGAAACATCAATAAATGCTGTTCCGTTATTCAATCCTATAATAGCATATTCTTTTCCGTCGAGCGCATCGGTCCATCCCCAAGAATCGTTTCCAGCACCAGCGTTTAGATCACCTAAACTAAGATGTGATTGTAAATCATAGCCATTACATGGGTAAGTTCCTGCGGTTCCACCAGAACAGGGTGTCTGCGCTACAGCAAATTGAAAAGAAAATGCTGCAAAAATTAATAGTAGGTTTTTCATGATTGTTTATTTGGGTTTATTATTCTTTTATTATTCTTTTGGTTGATTGATTATTTACATTCACATAATAGATACCTGCGGACAGTGCCGAAATATCTAGGGTTTCTGAAGTATTCCCTATGTTGTTCTTTTCCATAAGTACTTTTCCTAACACATCAAAAATCACTAAACTTTCAATATTAGTCTGCTCAGTACTAATTGTTATTGTTTGGCTACTTGGGTTTGGATAAACAGCAAGTTCATTCTCTAAATTAAAATCTTCTGTAGCCAATGGTTCTGATTCTTTAATGATGTGCATTCCTCCAATATAACTTGCATCACCATACTGAAGTGAGGAAATTAGGATGTTTCCGCTATCAAAGTAAGGGTATACATTCCAAGCTCCATCATATCCAGCATTGTTGTTGTTAGGATAAATGTCAAAGTATCCAATTTCAGTGGCATTCCCATTATCTATGTCTGAAATATCAATCACACGGATACCTGCTTTATAGTTAGCAAGGTAAAGTTTGTCACCTTTTGCGTAGACATTATGGTCTGTAGCAGGAGTAGGTCCAGTATAATCAAAATGAAACTGAGGATTGTCTAGATCACTAAAATCAAAAATGATATTACGGGTGTTGAACCCAAAATTCAATTCATCAATTTCATCACCTAAGATGAAATATTTATGGTCATCTGTAAACCAACCTTGATGGGTATAAGCGATATTAGTATATCCTATGGTAGAAATGGTAACGGGATTTGATTTGTCTGTAATATCTGCAATTACTACCACTGTTTCATTGCTCCCTATATAGATCTCGTGTCCTGTATAGTCAGTGTCGGGTCCATTATAAGTAACAACCTGACCATCATGACTATAGTCGCCTAAACTATATCCTCCAGCTCCTACTGGATTTAAAGGATCTGAAATATCCACAAAATGAGGCCCTCCATTAAAAGTACTAGTACCTACTCCATAGGCATATCCAGCACTTTCATTGATCACCACATTGTGCGCACTTCCAAAACCACTATAATGTGCATCTTCTGTAAAAGTTTCCGGAGCATTAGTAACATCTCGTAAACGTGTTAAATCGAATACTTGCATTCCATGTCCTCCAGCTTCACTCACTACAAATGCATAATTGTTGTAAACTTTTACATCCCTCCAAAGACTGGAACTGGTATGTGTAGGAAGCTTTCCTAAGTATAACGGGTTTACAGGATCTGATATGTCTACAAATGCTACTCCATTATCAACACCAACAAGAGCATATTCTGTACCGTCCTGAGGGTCTGTCCACCCCCAAGAATCATTTGCATTAGAAGCTCCAAATGTAGTCCAGGGTATAAAAGATTGTAAATCATAACCGTCACAAGGATATGTTCCAGCCATTCCACCTACACAAGGTGTTTGGGCAAGTGCTGAAACCGTAAATAAGAGACAGGTTAATTTGAGTATTGATTTTTTCATTTTTCTTGATTGATTTTGATAAAATGCGACCAAATCTAACAAAATAAACCGAGCAAAAGCGTTAAATACCTATATATGTACCCTATATATGAGATTTTTAGGAGTCTAGTGAACTGAATGAGAAGGGTAAACTTTCTTCAGGAAACATCTTTTTTGAAGCCTACCCTACAATTTGATGGACTTTTGAAACAACTTTATGAGAAAAATTTATTGGAAATTATGAGAAATTAAATTGATCTTTTTGTTCAATTTTTTCTAACAATGAATAGTCCTTTGTCTATATCACTTATAATAATATTACCACTATTTAAGAATGGATACACATTCCAAGCACCATCAAAACTTGTGGCATTATTGAAAGGGAAGGTGTCAAAATATCCAAGTTCTGTCATTTCTTCGTTGGCTATATTAGAAATATCCATAACCCGCATTCCGCCCGTATAATTTGCTTGATAAAAAAGATTTCCTTTTATGTATCCATTGTGGTCTATGGCGGAGGTCTGTCCTAGGTAATTGAAATGAAGTTGTGGATTGTCTAAGTCTAATAAATCCAATACGATTGTTCTCGAATTCATCCCGAAATCAATTTCATCAAATTCATCTCCCAATAGAAAATAACGTTGATCATTAGTAAACCAACCTTGGTGTGTAAACCCAGTCTGTAGATAAGATAAAATAGCAATGTTTTGAGGGTTGCTTTTGTCAGAAACATCCACAATGGCCAATTTGTTTTCATTGCTGCCAATAAAAATTTCTTTCCCTGTGTGTTCAGTATCTGGTCCTTGATAGGTAACCACTTGTGCGTCATGAGTATAATTGTCCATACTATACCCACCTTCATCAATTGGATTTAAGGGGTCCTGAATATTTAAGAATATGGGGCCTCCATTGTGTAAATCTGAACCAACCACATAAGCATAACCTGTATCTTCATTAATTACAATATTATGAGCATTGTCAAATCCTGTGAAATGGGTATCCATGCTAAAGGTAACAGGCGGATTTTCTACATTTCGCAAATGAGTTAAATTAAACACTTGCATACCATGACCATCACCTTCACTCACAATAAAAACATGGTCATTGTATACTTTTAGATCCCGCCATGGATTGCTAAAGGAAGTTGAAGGAAGCTTTCCTAAATAAACAGGGTTTTCAGAATCTGAGATATCAATAAAAGCGGTTCCATTAGAAAGCCCTAAAAGGGCATACTCTTTTCCAGTAGTTGTGTCCGTCCATCCCCAACAATCATTGGCGCTTTCTGCATTAAAAAATGAAATGGGGATGTGACTAATGAGATCAAATCCATTACAGTTAAAATAGCCTGCATTTCCATTGACGCAAGGAGTAAATGAAAGGACTGTATTTGGATCATATGCTATGGGGTCTTCTGTGTCATTTCCATTACTGCCGGAATTACTGCCAGAAGATCCTCGCGAATCATCATCACTGGAACAACAAATGTTCATGATAAGGATGAAAAATATAGCTACGGCCCTTTGCATAGTTTCTAAGTTAATTTTTTTGCGGTAAGATTTAATTACAAATTAGTTAAACTTGTTTGCAAGCTGGTCTGCTTTTATAAAATAAGACTTGTATACTTCTATAAATTAATAATCTGCTAGGATGGCAACTTCATTTTTAAGCTGTATTTTTGCCGCATTAATTAAAGGCTATGTTCGAAGATAAAAATCAGGCTAGAACACCCATTTCAGAATTGGGCGAATTTGGACTTATAGATCACCTTACCAAGCATATTGAAGTGAAACATACTTCTACCGTTTATGGGATTGGAGATGATGCTGCTGTAATTTCGACCGAAGAGGGAATGCAACAAGTGGTAACAACAGATTTATTGTTAGAGGGGGTGCATTTCGATCTAAGTTATATGCCTTTAAAACATTTAGGATACAAGGCGGTAATGGTAAACTTGAGTGATGTTTATGCCATGAATGCCGTTGCTAAACAAATTACTGTTTCCATTGCAGTTTCTAATAGGTTTCCAGTAGAAGCTATTGAAGAATTGTACAATGGTATTAAAACTGCAGCTCATTTATATGATGTAGACATCATTGGAGGAGATACCACTTCTTCAACTTCAGGATTAATGATTAGCATTACTGCTTTAGGTGAAGTAGCCAAGGATAAGGTTGTCTATAGAAATGGAGCTGGAGAGAATGATTTATTGGTATTGACAGGTGATCTGGGGGCAGCTTATTTAGGATTACAGGTACTGGAAAGGGAGAAACAAGTATTTCAGGCAAACCCAAACGCACAACCAGAATTGGACAATTATACCTATTTGGTAGAACGACAGTTAAAACCTGAAGCCAGAAAAGATATACAAAAACTATTGGGAGACCTTGAAGTAACCCCAACAGCTATGATAGATATAAGTGATGGGTTATCTAGTGAGATCATCCATATTTGTAAAAACTCTAAAGTTGGGTGTAATATGTATGAAGATAAAATTCCTTTAGATCCTCAAGTGATTGCTACTTGTGAAGAATTTGAATTGGATAGTACTACAGTTGCATTAAGCGGAGGTGAAGATTATGAATTACTTTTCACTATTAAAACTGAAGATTTTCCTAAGATTAAAGCCAATCCTAATTTAACGGTTATTGGTCATATCACTGACGAAAAGGAGGGAATGCATCTGGTAACCCGAGCTAACACCAAAATTCCTTTAATTGCTCGAGGTTGGAATTCTATAAGTGGAGATTCTTAAATTGCTTTTCTTTTTTTAAAGTGCTGCTCGAAGAGTGAATTGTTTTCTTCCCAATATTTGGTAAGCTTTACAATTTGTCCATAGCCATCTTCTGTATACTTCTGTTTACAACAAGAACATTGATATTCACGAATTTGTGAATCTTTATTTTTTAATGAGATAAAATTGTGTCCTACAAGTTTACAGATTAGCTTTTTCATAAGTGACAGAAAATTTACGCTTCAATTTTTTTTGGAAAAAATTAGCAAGTGAAGTATTAAGTTCCTTGGTTTTAAAAGTTAGGCTTTCCAGACGGCCAGAAAAATTATCGGTAACCTCCTTACCACAATTAGTGCACTGATACTCATTGATGTGGTTAGTGATTTTACGGGATACCACATAATCATGGCCTAACGTACTGCATAAGATACCAGATAAGGTAAACGACTTTTTTGGGGATTCGACTCTCATGGGTGGTTGATTTGGTGCATTAAATGTAAATAAAAAAATTATATAAAATCGATTAAAAGTAAATTTATTCGATTAAATGCAAAATTTTAACAATTTCTTCCTTGTTTTCAATCCAACTCATATGACTTCCATCTAAAATTTTGAGATCAGCATGCGTTTCTTTAGAAATGGCTTTAGATATTTCCAAAGGCACAATGGGATCTTTGTCCCCACAAATGAGAGTCTTCTTTTTATTGAACACCCGCATAAGTTTTGTTCTATCCTTTCTATCCTTCATTCCTCTAATGGCAGCAGTAATACCTTCTATAGGAAAAATAAGGGCCTCTTCTTTAAGTTTTTCAATTTCTGAAGTGTAAGTTATTCTAGCTTCGGGGGAAAAAAGATTGGAAATGGCCATACTAATAACAATGTCCTTTTCCTTTTCTATAAATCGTAATGCCCTTTCTCGTTGTTGTTTTCTATGATCACTATCCATATAGGTAGTTGAATTCAATAGTACTAGATGCTCAATGATGTCCGAATGTTTCTCTAGCAACGCCAGCGCCACATATCCTCCCATAGAATGTCCTACAAGTTTGGCTTTTTCTATTTTTTCATGTTTCAATAGCTCATAGACAACATCTGCCATAAGTTCCATAGAGTGTACCGTATCTATGACCTCACTTTTTCCATGACCGGGAAGGTCTATGTATATAATGGTATGATTTTCAGAAAGAATTGGGGCAATTTCTTTCCACATACTGCTACTTTCCAGAAATCCATGTAGTAGAACCATAACTGGACCAGTTCCAATCACTTCATAAAAAATAGGGACTTCGTGGTAGTGATAAATCATTTTTCTATATTCGGCAGACAAATATCCACCAATGAGCCCGACCAAACAAACCTTTGTTACCGCTTTTGCTTTATTCTCTCTTTTTTTTGGTGCTGGAAATTTAATCCTTCCTCCATTTTTGGGATACAATGCAGGTGATACTTGGTTTTGGGTCATCATTGGATTTGCCATCTCCGCAGTAATTATTCCCATACTGGCTATTTATGGTCATGCACGGCTTCAAGGGACCATGTTGGATTTTGCCAATAAAGTTTCACCGGGGTTTGCTATGGTATATGCCATTGCTGTATATATCATTTCTATCACACTGCCTTCTCCAAGGACAGCTTCGGTAACCTACGAAATGGCCATTCAACCTTATTTTTCAATGTCATCACTAGCACTTAGTTCTATTTACTTTGCTTTGGTGTTGGTTTTTGTGCTGAACCGTACAAGGATTTTAAGTATTATAGGGAAATTCCTTACGCCATTAATCATATTAATTTTGGTACTGATTATTGGGATTGGCCTTTTTGCAGATACAGAACCCATTAGAGCTTCCTTATTTGACACCCCTTTAACGGCGGGCATATTGGAAGGCTATCAAACATTTGATGCCATAGGAGGTGTGGTGGTTGGTGGGGTTATTGTAATATCACTGGCCCTTCAAGGTACTTATGGCTATGAGGACAAGCGCAAAATGATTGGAAAATCAGGTTTATATGCAGGAATGGGCTTACTCTTTATTTATGGAGGTCTTATTGCTTTAGGGGCTTATTATAGTGGGACATTGCAAATAGAGAATCGCACAGAGTTGCTAACCCTCTTAAGTACTAAAACACTTGGTGGTATTGGGACTGCCTTTTTAGCTGTATTGGTGGCTTTGGCTTGTTTTACGACTGCTGTAGGAATTGTAACAGGTACCGCAGACTTTGTGAAAGGAATTTTTGGCAATTCGCAAAAAGCATATATTCTTACAGGAGTACTAGGCTGCATTCTGGGCGTGGTAATAGGACAGTTTGATGTACATTATATTATTGATGTCGCACTGCCTGCACTTATGTTCATTTACCCCATTACAATTGTTCTTATTTTATTGAATGTCCTACCCGAGACTTATCGCTCTAGAAAAGTATTTAGAGGGGTGGTGTTGGTCACTTTCCTTTTTAGTATTCCGGACTTTCTTGGATTTCTATTGGAAGAAGGATCTTTACAGAGCATTAAGAATGTTGTTCCGTTGGCAAATAAAAACATGGGTTGGGTACTACCAGCATTAGTAGTTTTTATTCTCTTAAATCTGTTCAATAGAAACAAATTAGAAACTCCAGAGTAATGAACTAATTGTTATAGAGGCCTATAATATAAAGTAGAAGTATTTATGGGTTGGTCAAAGTATTGCAATACTGTGCTATTTTTAATAACTCCTTTTCTTTTTTAAGGTAATGAACAAGAAGTTTGGTTTTTTCTTAAGAAGTGATCTACGCCATCCTCCATTAATGATATTTCCATATCATCGGTATGTGCATTATATCACGCAAAGACAGTTTCGAAATATTCAGAATCCCTTGAGTAGAACTAACCCATTAGAAGGTTATTTGTGGCTCCCAAAATTAACCAGGAATGGAGCTATGAATTCATTAAATCCTCAATTTCTTCCACTTCTATAGGAATATTACCCATAAGGTTAAAGGGTTCTCCATTTTCTTGGATGACCACATCATCTTCTAAGCGAATGCCAAATCCCTCTTCAGGAATATAGATTCCAGGCTCTACCGTAAATACCATATTAGCTTGCATGGGTTCCCAAAGAATTCCATAATCGTGTGTGTCCAATCCAATGTGATGGGAAGTTCCGTGCATAAAGTACTTTTTATAAGCAGGCCAATCCGGGTTTTCGTTTTGAACGTCGGCTTTATCTATTAGTCCAAGATCCAACAATTCCGATGTCATGAGTTTCCCAACTTCTACATGATATTGTTTCCATAGGGTGCCAGGAACCAGCATTTTTGTAGCTTCATCTTTTACACGATTTACGGCATTATAAACAGCTCGCTGACGGTCGGTAAACTTTCCATTCACGGGGATGGTACGGGTCATGTCACTACTATAATTAGCATACTCGGCTCCAACATCCATCAAAATCAAGTCGCCATCTTTACATTGCAGGTTATTTTCTATATAATGCAACACATTAGCGTTATTACCACTTGCAATAATAGGCGTGTAGGCAAAGCCCTTAGATCGATTCCTTAAAAATTCATGCATAAATTCGGCCTCTATTTCATATTCCCAAACTCCGGGGTTTACAAAATTCAGTACCCGACGGAAACCTTTTTCGGTAATGTTACAAGCGGTTTGCATTAAATCCAACTCAATAGCATCTTTTACAGAGCGAAGTCGTTGTAAGATAGGGTTGCTTTTGGCCCAATTGTGTGCAGGAAATTTTGCTTTGGTAGTTTTTATAAAACGATCTTCTCGGGTTTCAGTTTCTACAGCTTGGCGGTAGTGTTCATTAGTATTGAAATAGACAGTGTCTGCTTGTGTCATTAATTCAAAAAAGATCTTATCAAAGTCAGTAAGCCAATACACGGTTTTTATACCACTTACTTCAAAAGCACGTTCCTTGGTCAATTTTTCTCCCTCCCAAACCGCAATATGTTCATTGGTTTCCCTAAGAAAAAGTACTTCACGGTGTTTTTCTTCGGTTGCATCCGGAAATAATAAAAGGATACTTTCTTCTTGGTCTACACCGCTTAAGAAAAGAATATCCCGATGTTGGTTAAAGGGCATTGTGGTATCTGCACTTACAGGATATATATCATTACTATTAAAAACCGCTAGGCTATTGGATTTCATTTGTGTCATGAAACCTTTACGATTCTTTATATATAAGTTGTGATCTATGGGATGATATTTCATAGGATTGTAATTAAATTATACTTCCTTTCAAAAGTACATAATGAAGCGATGAACTAACTAGCCAAATGTCCTTATTTTGAGTTTTTTCGTATTCGGCTCATGTGTCTGGTAGAGATTCCAAGGAAGGATGCCAAATAGTGTAAAGGGACCTGCTGAAGTAATTTTGGCTCATTTTCCAACAGTTTTTTATATCGATCTTCGGGGGTGAGGGTTAATAGATCGATTCGGTAATCATCTATCCTATATATTTGGTTTTCAATTAGATTATGGTAAAAGGTTCTAAAGGCTTTGTTATTGGTCAATAGATTTTCAAAAGATTCTAAATTGATTATCCACAAATCACAATCACTTAGAGCACGGATGTTCTTTCTGGAAGGTATACGAAACCGAAAGCTTTTCAGGGCAGCAGTACAAGAATTTCGCAGTGCCAAATAGGTGGTCTTTTCCTCTCCCAGTATAGTAATGGAATGTTGCAAAATCCCGTTTTCAATGAAACAAAAATAAGGGCAGATTTTACCTTCTTCTACAAAGAAACTGTTCTTGGATAAATGAAAGGATTTGAAAGTGTCGAGAATATCCGGTAATTGAAACTCCAAAGAACAATCGTTAATGATTGTTTTAAGGTATGTTTCAAAATGTTTTGAATCTAAATTCATAAATCTCTCAAACTTGCCTCCGAAGGTAAAAAAGATTCATAAAATGCTAATGGTTAGCCAAAATTTTAAATTCTTGATTTTTAAAATAGAGGTTATAGGATGTTAAACTTCACCAAATTATTTTGATGTATTTTAGTCAAGATGTACTTTTCAGAACCAAAAACCACCAAAATGAAAAAAACACTCTCCATAGCTCTTGGGCTACTTTCATGTATTGCCTTTGCGCAACAGCCAGCCACCTCTGTCTCTCAAGTAGAGAATGGGCTAAATCAAAAAAGTGAAATGGCTAAAAATTCTATCGTTAAGAATTTACCATTTAAGAATATTGGGCCTACTGTAATGAGTGGGCGAGTTGTTGATTTTGCTGTAAATCCAAATAACCCTGTTGAGTTTTATGTGGGATATGCCAGCGGAGGGGTTTGGCACACCAAAAACAATGGAACTACTTTTGAACCAATTTTAGATAGTAGCCCTACTCAAAATGTGGGAAGCTTAGCTGTAGACTGGAAAAATCGTGTGATTTGGGTAGGAACTGGAGAAGTGAATTCATCAAGGTCTTCTTATGCAGGTATTGGGATATTGCAATCTAACGATAATGGTAAATCTTGGAATAATATGGGACTCAAAGATTCTCATCATATTAGCAAGATTCTTATCAATCCAAACAATCCAGATGAATTATTAGTGAGTGCAGTTGGACATCTGTATTCAAAGAACACAGAACGAGGCGTGTTTAAAACAATTGATGGTGGAAAAACATGGAATAAAACACTTTATGTAAATGATCAAAGTGGGATCATAGAAATGGATGTGCATCCTTCCAATTTTAATATTGTCTATGCTTCTTCTTGGGACAAAGATCGTAAAGCATGGAACTTTAGAGGAAGCGGAGATGGAAGTGCTATTTATAAAAGTACAGATGCAGGAAATACTTGGACTAAGATTTCTGTAGATGGCAGTGGATTTCCTACCGGAGAAGGGGTTGGAAGAATTGGTTTAGCTGTAGTAAATGAAAATCTGGTGTATGCCATACACGATAGCCAGTTTAGAAGAGAAAAAGACAAAGAAGACGATTCTGCAGATTCAGATATGCTTTCCAAAGATGATTTTAAAACGATGACCCGTGATCAATTTTTGGCGTTGGAAAATAGTAAGCTTAATAACTTCTTGCGCAATAATGGATTTCAGGAAAAATACCGAGCAGAAAATGTAAAGCAAATGATCCGAAGTGGAAGTGCAGAACCTATAGATCTTGCTAAGTATTTGGAAGATGCCAATACCTTATTGTTTGATACCCCAGTAATTGGAGCCGAAGTATACAAAAGTGAAAATGGTGGAAGAACTTGGAAAAAAACACATGATGGGTATTTGGATGGTTTGTACTATAGCTATGGCTACTATTTTGGAAAAATCCATGTAGATCCTAGTGATGCCAATGGTATTTATATTTATGGAGTTCCAATTATAAAATCAAAGGACGGCGGAAAAACATTTACATCCATTAGTGCTCCCAATGTGCATGCAGATCATCACAACTTATGGATAAACCCTAAAAAACCGGGGCATTTAATAGATGGAAATGACGGAGGGGTAAATATATCTTATGACGATGGGGAAAACTGGATTAAATGCAATACTCCTTCCGTAGGACAATTTTACGCTATAAATGTAGATAATGAAAAACCATACAATGTATATGGAGGTCTTCAAGATAATGGCGTTTGGGTTGGCCCGCACACCAATTCTGAGAGTGTGCGTTGGCACCAAAGTGGTCAGTATTCTTATGAAAGTATTATGGGTGGTGACGGGATGCAGATAGAAATAGACAATAGAAATAGTAATATTGTTTACACAGGATTCCAATTTGGAAATTATTTCAGACTCAATCGTGAAACTAGAGAACAAACCTATATTCAACCCAAACATGAGCTTGGAGAAAATCCGTATCGATACAATTGGCAAACACCGATTGAATTGAGTGACCATAATCAAGACATCCTTTATTTGGGAGGCAATAAGTTGATGCGTTCTATGAATCAAGGAACTGATTGGAAAGCCATTTCTTTTGATCTTACGCAAGGTGGAAAACCAGGAAATGTTGCGTATGGTACCATTACAAGCATTAGCGAGTCGCCTTTCGAATTTGGACTAATTTATACAGGAAGTGACGATGGATTGGTGTACGTGACACGAAATTCTGGTGGTGATTGGAAAAAGATTTCAAATTCATTTCCAAAAGACCTTTGGGTAAGTAGGGTCATTGCTTCAAGCCATAAAAAATCTAGGGTATATGTAACATTAAATGGATATCGTTGGGATGATTTTACACCTTACGTTTATGTTTCTGAAGATTTTGGAGCCACTTGGAAGAATATCAGTTCTAATTTGCCAACATCTTCTGTAAATGTTATTCAGGAAGACCCTGAAAATAGAGATGTTCTTTATGTGGGGACCGATAATGGAGCCTACGTTTCCTTAGATAAAGGGATAAGTTGGAAACCTTTTGTGAAAGGGTTACCCAATGTAGCATTTCACGATATGGTAATTCAAAAAGAGGCCAAACATTTGGTGTTGGGAACTCATGGGCGTTCCATTTATGTAGGAGATATTTCACTGTTACAGGAAATTTCTTCGGATACTATGGGAGAAGTCCTCTTGGCCAATATAAAATCGATGAGAGCTTCACGAAGATGGGGAAGCACAGGATTCAACAGTTTTGGTAAACCTTTTGAACCAAAAATAGACTTACAATTTTATAGCCCTTCTGAAGGAAAAGCTACCATTACAATTTCAACAGAAGATGGAACTGAGCTACAACAGTTTCAACATGAAGCAACGCAAGGAATAAACATTGCTCCATATGATGTGTCACTTTCCAAGAAAGGTAGAAAAGCTTTAGAGAATGCCGACACGAAATTAAAAGAAGCCGATAATGGAGTCTATTATTTACCCAAAGGGAAGTATAAGGCTAAGGTTTCTGTAAATGGCAAAACCAGCGAACAATCATTTGAGTTGAAATAACAACCCTTAAAATTTGAAAGAACTCCAGCTATGTCTGGAGTTTTTTTATGAAGAATTACATCAAATTAGAATTCGATACTTGAAAATATAATTTACATGGTATTTGTCGTATTTCGTTGTATACGTCTACAACTCTTTTTGGATTCAGTCTAAATAAGACAAAAACACCCAATTTTTTGGCTATCGCTCATTTGAGATGTAAATTTGTAGTTCAAAATTTTGAAAAGAAAACCATAATGGGAATCAACTCTTCTTCCATCGCCCGGAAAGTTGCTATGGCACTTTCGGGACTCTTTCTAGTTTTTTTCTTAGCACAACATTTCACTATTAATTTCACTTCTGTAATTGCACCAGATATATTTAATAGTTGGTCGCATTTTATGGGAACCAATGGATTGGTTCAAGGACTCTTGCAACCTGTTTTAATCATTGGGGTGGTATTTCACTTTGTGATGGGCTTTATCTTAGAAATTAAAAACAGAAATGCACGTGCTGTGAAATATACAAGTTATAAAGGGAGTGCCAACGCTAATTGGGCTTCCCGAAATATGATCATTTCTGGATTGGTTATTTTGGCCTTTTTAGGGCTGCATTTTTATGATTTCTGGATTCCAGAAATGATTCATAAGTATATAGAAACGCATCCAGAAGACCCAACCAGATATTATGCTGAAACTGTTCATAAATTTGAAAGTCCACTCCGTACAGGTTTATACGTATTGGCTTTTGTTTTATTGATTCTTCACCTTTGGCATGGATTTTCTTCTGCGTTCCAGAGTGTGGGATTCAACAACAAATATTCCAAAGGACTGAAACTATTTACAAAGGCATTTGCGATTGTAATCCCAGTTGGATTTATTTTCATCGCTCTGTATCACCATTTCAATCAATTACCCCACTAAACCGCTATCGATATGTCATTACATTCTAATTTACCCATAGGGCCCTTAGCCGATAAGTGGACAAAACATAAAAATGAAATTAATCTGGTAAACCCTGCCAACAAGCGAAATATTGATGTGATTGTGGTAGGAACTGGCCTCGCAGGTGGAAGCGCTGCTGCTACCTTGGCGGAGTTGGGTTATAATGTAAAAACATTTTGTTACCAGGATTCCCCTCGTAGAGCTCACTCTATTGCTGCTCAGGGTGGAATCAATGCAGCTAAAAACTATCAAGGAGATGGGGATTCTACCTATCGCTTGTTTTACGATACCATTAAAGGAGGCGATTACCGTTCTAGGGAAGAAAATGTACACCGTTTGGCAGAAGTATCTGCCAATATCATAGATCAGTGTGTAGCACAAGGAGTTCCTTTTGCTCGTGAATATGGTGGGTTGTTAGACAATCGTTCCTTTGGAGGGGTTTTGGTTTCCAGGACTTTTTATGCTAAAGGACAAACAGGACAGCAGTTGTTGTTAGGAGCCTATTCGGCCATGAATCGTCAAATTAACCGCGGAAAAATAAAATCTTATAACCGTCATGAAATGCTGGATTTGGTTATAGTAGATGGAAAAGCACGAGGCATTATAGCTCGTGATTTAGTGACCGGGGAAATAGAAAGGCATTCGGCGCATGCTGTAGTGATTGGAACTGGAGGATATGGAAATGTTTTCTATCTTTCAACAAATGCTATGGGAAGTAACGTGACTGCCGCATGGAAAATCCATAAACGTGGAGCGTATTTTGCCAACCCTTGCTATACTCAAATTCACCCAACTTGCATTCCTGTTTCAGGAGATCATCAGTCTAAATTAACTTTAATGTCTGAGTCCCTTCGAAATGATGGGCGTATATGGGTGCCTAAGAAAAAGGAGGATGCTATTGCCATTCGCGAAGGAAAAAAGAGGCCTACAGAATTAAGTGAAGAAGAACGGGACTATTATTTGGAACGGCGTTATCCTTCTTTCGGAAACTTAGTGCCTCGAGACGTAGCTTCTCGAGCTGCCAAAGAACGTTGCGATGCAGGTTTTGGGGTAAATAAAACAGGAGAAGCAGTCTATCTGGATTTCTCAAGCGCCATTATGCGCTATGGAAAAGAACAAGCTTCCATTCAAAAAATTGAAAACCCAACCCAAGATACTTTTAGAGAATTAGGAGAAAAGGTGATTGAAAATAAGTATGGGAACTTATTTCAGATGTACGAGAAAATTGTGGATCAGAATCCCTATAAAACTCCAATGATGATCTATCCTGCGGTACACTATACTATGGGAGGAATCTGGGTAGATTATGATCTGCAAACTACCATTCCAGGATGCTATGCAGCTGGGGAAGCCAACTTTAGTGATCACGGAGCTAACAGACTAGGGGCCTCTGCATTAATGCAAGGATTGGCCGATGGATATTTTGTGCTGCCTTACACCATTGGAGATTATCTTTCCAATGACATTAGGACTGGACCTATTTCTACTGATTTACCCGAGTTTGAAGAAGCTGAGAAAAATGTAAGAGGACAATTAGAGAAATTGATTAACAATAACGGAACCAAAAGCGTAGATCATTTCCATAAGAAACTTGGAAAAATTATGTGGGATAAGGTTGGAATGGCTCGTAATGAAAAAGGATTGAGCGAAGCAATTTCTGAAATAAAAGTACTTCGTGAAGAATTTTACAAGGATGTTCGTGTGCCAGGAGACATGAACGAAATGAACCCTGAACTTGAAAAGGCAATGCGAGTAGCCGATTTCTTGGAATTGGGAGAACTATTCGCCAAAGATGCTTTGCACCGAAATGAATCCTGTGGAGGGCATTTTAGAGAAGAATACCAAACTGAGGAAGGAGAAGCATTACGAGATGATGAAAACTTCATGTACGTTGCAGCTTGGGAATATAAAGGAGAACCTAGTGATGCTGTATTGCATAAGGAATCCTTGGAATATGAAAACATTGAAGTGAAAACCAGAAGTTATAAATAATAAATACCCATAAGTATGCTTACATTGCGATTAAAGAAAATAGATCCTGTAAAATGGGCAACCATTTCAGGATTATTATACGCCGTTTTAAGTTTAATAGTTATAGTTCCTATGTTTTTATTCATGAGTGCCGTAGGAGCATCTTCAGGTTTTGGAGAAGCTGGGATGGGTATTTTAGGAGGAGGAGTCATGATGCTCTTCATGCCTATTATTTATGGGATTATTGGATTTATTTTTGGGTTAATCGCTGCGCTTATTTTCAACTTTGTTCTTAAGAAGACGAATGGATTAGATATGGAGTTTGAGAAAATAGGATTGTCTATTGATCAGATAGGAACAGATAGGGATAATTAATTAAAAGTGAATGTCTATGAAACTAACACTTAAAATTTGGAGACAGAAAAATGCAGCTTCCAAGGGGAGTATGCAAACATATCCAATTGATGGGATTGACGGTGATATGTCTTTCTTGGAAATGTTAGATGTTTTAAATACAGAACTTATTGAAAAGGGAGAAGAACCCGTAGTGTTTGATCACGATTGTCGTGAAGGAATCTGTGGTGCTTGTTCTTTGCAGATTAATGGAGAACCTCATGGACCAGATCGTTTAGTAACTACGTGTCAATTACATATGCGTAAGTTCAATGATGGAGATACTATTGTAATAGAACCATTCCGTGCTAAGGCATTCCCTGTCATTAAAGATCTTATGGTAGATCGAAGTTCCTTTGATCGTATTCAGCAAGCAGGAGGATTTATATCAGTGAATACCTCTGGAAATACAATAGATGCCAACGCTATCCCTGTTGAAAAAGATGATGCAGATGCTGCGTTTAATGCAGCAACCTGTATTGGTTGTGGCGCATGTGTGGCAGCTTGTAAAAATGCGAGTGCTATGTTGTTTACCTCGGCAAAAGTGAGTCAATATGCCCTATTACCACAAGGAAGGGTAGAAGCCACTAGACGGGTGTTGAATATGGTAGAGCAAATGGATAAAGAAGGATTTGGAAACTGTACCAATACAGGAGCTTGTGAAGTGGAGTGCCCTAAAGGAATCTCTTTGGAAAACATTGCACGGATGAATCGTGAATACCTTACTGCAAGTTTGAAAGGCTAATTACCTTTATTTTATATGATAAAATTCCCAAAGCCAATGGCTTTGGGAATTTTTTTTATGGGGTTTTGTACATTTAACCTGAAATGCAATATCCAAAAGATAAAATAAAAGTTCCTAAGTTCGAGGAAGCAGCTGGGTTTTACACGACCCCAAAACGATCCCGGATTATGAGCAGGATTAGAGCCAAGGATACGAAACCTGAAATGCGTTTTAGAAAGGCGCTATGGGCTAAAGGAATTCGCTATCGGGTAAACTCTAAACAACTTCCAGGAAAACCTGACGTGTCTATTCTAAAATATAAATTAGCAGTTTTTATAGATGGGGAATTTTGGCACGGTTACAATTGGGATACTAAGCAAGAAACTATAAAAAGCAATCGCGGATTTTGGATTCCTAAAATTGAACGGAATATTCAAAAAGATCACGAGGTAAATCTTCTATTACAAGAAATGGGTTTTATGGTTTTTCGTTTTTGGGCAAAGGAAATAAAAAATGACTTGGATGCATGTGTAAAAGACGTGGTAGGCTACATACGCTCGTATCCATATTTGGCTAGATAGCCCTTAAGTGATTCTTGTTTTCTAGATGCCTTAGATTTTTAAGTATGGTTTGGGTAAATTGAGTGACATCGTATGGTTTTACAATGATATCATTCATACCTGCCTGATAGATTTGATGGCGCATTTCTTCTATTTCAACTGCGGTAAGGGCAAGGATAGGAAGGTGATTATTAAATTTTCGGATATCAATAGTTGCCTCAATACCATCTTTAACCGGCATGTTAATATCCATTAATACCAAATCGAATTTTTCACTTTGTACTTTCTGTATGGCAATCTCTCCATTGTTGGCAATAGTAGTAATCACCCCTTCTTTTTCGAGCATTTTTTGAGTAACAATTTGATTTATTCGGTTGTCCTCAACAATAAGGATGCGCTTTCCTTCCAATATTTTTACATCTATAAGACTTGTTGCATCTTCTACGGGTTTCACACCCACATCTGGAACATCATAGAACATATGAAATTTGAATGTAGACCCCTTTCCTAATTCACTTTCTACTTCCAAATCGGAATTGGAAAGTGATAATAGTTTTTTCACAATTGGAAGTCCAAGCCCGGTTCCTTGATAATTATATTCTTGAGAGGCTATTTGGGAAAATTCTTCGAATATGGTAGTGATTTTATCCTTGGCAATACCAATACCATTGTCAGAAACTTCAAATACAACCTCTACATGATTTTTGGATGTTTGTTTTGCTTTGGCCGAAACTTCTACAAGTCCATTTTCTGTAAACTTAACAGCGTTCCCAATAAGATTCATTAAAACCTGAGAAAGGCGTAAAGGGTTTCCAGAAACCATAGGAGGAATACTAGAATCTACATATACTTTAATGACGTTGTTGTTCTGTATCTTCATATATTCAAAAGAAGAAACAATGGTTTCTAACAATTCTTTGAGGTTGAAGGCAGAATGGTTGTCTTCTACATTATTGGAATCTATTTTATTGATCTGAAGAACATCATTAATCAATGCCATGAGATAGTCTGCTGAAAACTTTAAGGACTTCAAATCCTTTTCATGGGCTTCCAAATCTTCATTCTCCAACAAAATAGTGCTTAAACCAATTACTCCATATAGCGGGGTTCTTAATTCATGACTTACAGTAGAAAAGAAATTACTCTTTGCAGCAGCGTATTTTTCGGATTGTTCCTTGGCTTGAAGGTAAGCTTGATTCTTTTCTTTAAGGAGGGATACCAATTGTTTTCTTCGTCTAAAGGCAAGCCACAATACAATAAGCATGGCTAAAACTCCAATAGACGTTGCAATAAGTATCATGATGAGCATACTTTTGCTACGGACCTTTTCGGCCTGTAATTTGTTTTCCAACTCGGCCTCCATAATTCCCTTTCGGTATTCGTTTACTTGAAATTTGGCAGACATGGCTTCAACTTCTGCTGAAGTCATTTTAAGGAGGTTTTTTTCAAATTGCTCTTCATATTTTTTACGTATGTTATAAGCTTCCTCAAAATGGCCTTGTCCAAATAAGCTTTCGCTATAGCCGTAATAGATACTTTCAAGTTCTACCGTGAAGTTGTTTTCTTCGGCCCAATCCATCGCTCTTTTAAGATAGATATCTGCCATTTCATAATTTTTCTTGGCTAGATAATACTCTCCATACAATGCTTCTACGGTAATTGGAAAAGAGGGGTGTGGATCATGCTTTGCCAGTTTTTTCAACTTTATCAAGCTTAAGAAGGCTAGATTATATTTTTCGGCTTCAAGTGCTGTGATAATTTTATTGTAATGCGCCTTTGCAAGAGAAGCAGAATCCTTTAATTTTTCGAAACCTTTAATGGATTTGTTGTGATACTCTAGTGCAATATCCGTTTTGTTGTAGAGATTGCTGTTAATATTGGCCAAATCCATATATGTGAGTGCTATAGCAGCATCGTTTTGAGAGACGGCAGCAAACTTTTCAGCTTTATTAAAACTCTCTAAGGCTAAGATGCTGTCATTTAAAGCCATATAATCATACCCCAAATGTCTATAACCCTTATGGATGTAATCATTTTTGTTGGTAAGAAGGGCATTTTTAAGGAGCTCGATATTTATACCAAGTGATGCTTTATAATTGCCTTCAATATAATAAGTGTTGGCAGAATCTATTAATTTTTCGAAATAGGCAGTGCTTAAAGTATTGGACGATTTATCCTGCGCAGAATTCCCTTGAGGTAAGGCAATAGCGGGGCATAAGTAAAGTAGTAAGAAACAAACGTTCCGTACCATTTCTAGGTTATTTTAGTAAGATTAGGGATTGCCAATGTACGGATTTTCTTGTAATTAGCTAAAATTTATGACAAATCTTGGTCATGAAACAAGCTTCAATTACTTTTATTGGCTATGATATTATCCAAACTTCCAAATGTTACTACAACCATTTTTACCGTAATGAGTAAGATGGCAAATGACCACGATGCTATCAATCTTTCGCAAGGATTTCCAGACTTTCCAAGTGATTCATTGCTCACAAAGTATGTGCATGAAGCCATGCAAGAAGGCTATAATCAATATGCACCTATGGAAGGGGACTTGTTGTTAAGAAAGACTATTTCTGAAAAAGTTAGGTTATTGTATGGGAAGACGTACAATCCTAATACAGAAATCACCATTACTGCTGGAGCAACGCAAGCCATATTTACAGCCATAGCAGCTACCATTCGTGAAAATGATGAGGTGATTGTGTTTAGCCCAGCCTATGATTGCTATGAACCAGCTATCGAATTGTTTGGAGGTATAAGTGTTCCTATCCAGTTGTACCCGCCAATGTATGCTCCCAATTGGAAAGAAGTTGCAAATAGTATCAATTCCAAGACCAAGATGATCATTGTAAACACCCCACACAATCCTAGTGGAGCTATTTTTTCTGAAGAGGATATGAACCAACTTCAAGAACTGGCAGAAGTGAATAATTTATGGGTTATAAGTGATGAGGTATATGAACATATCATTTTTAATGGTCATTTACATCAAAGTGCTGCAAGGTTTGAGAGCCTGTCTAAAAGGACATTTATAACGGCTTCTTTTGGGAAGACCTTTCATAACACAGGATGGAAGATGGGTTATTGCCTAGCTCCAGAATTGTTAATGAAAGAGTTTCAGAAAGTACATCAGTACAATGTTTTTTCCGTAAATCATCCAGCCCAGAAAGGATTGGCACGCTACCTTCAAAATAAGGAACACTATTTGAGATTGCCTCAGTTTTTCCAACAGAAACGAGATTTTTTTCTAGACTTATTGAAGGATTCACGATTTAAGATTCTTCCTTCCAACGGAACCTATTTTCAACTCTTGGATTTTTCCAATATTTCTGATGAAAGCGATATAACTTTTGCCGAAAAACTAACCAAAGATTATGGCGTGGCTACTATTCCTACTTCAGTATTCAATAAGGAGCAAGAAGATTTTAGTCAGATTCGAGTTTGTTTTGCCAAAAAAGAAGAAACATTGAAAGCGGCGGCTTCCATATTAAATATTATTTAGATTATCTATTCAAGGTATATGTAACTATAAATTTTTCTAATTGTAAAATTAAAACTTACAATCAGAATTAATGGGGATTGGTTTTTTTAATTGGTAATTTTAGTCCAATAGAAAAACAAACTTAAATTTATAGAACTATGAACAATCATGACGGCGGCGATATAAGCAAGTGCCCTTACTTTGGAGGATCTCAAGATCAAACAGCTGGAGGAGGAACTAATAACAGAGATTGGTGGCCTAACCAGCTAAAATTGAACATTTTACGACAAAACACAAGCAAATCTAACCCTATGGGGGAGGATTTTGACTATGCAAAAGAGTTTCAGTCACTTGACCTTACAGCAATAAAAGAGGATCTCTATGCATTGATGACAGATTCACAGGATTGGTGGCCGGCAGATTATGGCCATTATGGAGGCCTGTTTATTCGTATGGCTTGGCATAGTGCAGGAACTTACCGTATTCAAGATGGAAGAGGTGGAGCAGTATCTGGTACGCAACGCTTTGCACCATTAAACAGCTGGCCAGATAATGGAAACCTAGATAAGGCACGTTTGTTATTATGGCCTATTAAAAAGAAATATGGAAAAAAAATCTCATGGGCAGATTTAATGATCCTGGCAGGAAACTGTGCGTTAGAGTCTATGGGCTTTAAAACTATGGGATTTGCTGGAGGCCGTGAGGATGTTTGGCACCCAGAAGAAGATATCTATTGGGGATCTGAGACAGAGTGGCTTGGTAATGATGAACGTTATTCTGGCGAACAGGAATTGGAAAACCCACTGGGAGCTGCACATATGGGACTTATTTATGTAAATCCTGAAGGACCAAACGGAAAACCGGACCCCGTAGGGTCTGGACATGACATTAGAGTGACTTTTGGTCGTATGGCCATGAACGATGAAGAAACGGTTGCACTTGTAGCAGGAGGACATACCTTTGGTAAGGGACACGGTGCAGCAGATCCAGGCCAATACGTTGGAGCAGAACCCGAAGGCGCAAGTATAGAAGAACAAGGTTTAGGTTGGAAGAATACCTATGGTACAGGAGTTTTAGATGATGCGATAACTAGTGGTATAGAAGGTGCTTGGACACCAGATCCAACAAAGTGGGATCATGATTACTTCGACGTATTATTAAATTACGATTGGGAATTAACAAAAAGCCCGGCGGGAGCACATCAATGGAAACCCACTGCAGCTTCTAATGCAAGGATGGCACCTAAAGCTGGAGACGCATCGAAGACGCAAGAGCTTATGATGACTACTGCGGATATGGCATTAAAAATGGACCCAATTTATTTAGAGATTTCAAAACGTTTTCACGAGAATCCGGCAGAGTTTGAAGATGCCTTTGCACGCGCTTGGTTTAAGTTAACACATAGAGATATGGGCCCTGTGGCCCTTTATCTAGGATCTGAAGTTCCACAAGAAGAAATGATTTGGCAAGATCCCATTCCTGCTGTAGATCACGATTTGGTGAATGATGAAGACATTGCTGGATTAAAAGCGAATATATTGGCTTCTGGACTTTCTGTTTCCGAATTGGTTTCTACTGCTTGGGCATCTGCATCTACCTTCCGTGGTACTGATAAACGTGGTGGAGCCAATGGAGGACGTATTCGTCTTAGCCCACAAAAAGATTGGGAAGTAAATAATCCTAAGCAATTGGCTAATGTATTAGACACCCTTGAGAGAATTCAGAAAGAATTTAATACTACACAATCTGGTAACAAAGCTATTTCTATAGCAGATTTAATTGTTCTTGGAGGGTCTGCGGGTATTGAGCAAGCAGCAAAAAATGCAGGCAATGAGATTACAGTTCCTTTTATTCCAGGTAGAACAGATGCTTCTCAAGAAAAGACAGATGTAGAATCCTTTGGAGCACTTGAGCCATTGGCAGATGGGTTTAGAAATTATATATCATCCATTCATACAGCAACAGGTGAAGAAATGTTAGTAGATAAAGCACATTTGTTAAACCTAACAGCACCAGAAATGACCGTTTTGGTTGGTGGAATGCGAGTTCTTAATACAAACTTTGATGGTTCTAACCACGGGGTATTTACCCAAAATCCAGAAACACTTACCAATGACTTTTTTGTGAATATATTAGATATAGGAACTACATGGAAGGCTATTTCTGAAGATGATAGTGTATTTGAAGGGCGTGATCGGTCTTCAGGGAATATGAAGTGGACAGGTACTCGGGCAGACTTAATTTTTGGATCTAACTCTGAACTTAGAGCACTAGCTGAAGTATATGCAAGTGAAGATGCTAAAGATAAGTTTATAGCAGATTTTGTTTCTGCATGGAGCAAAGTAATGAATTCTGATCGCTTCGATTTGGATTAATCCTTGAGACAGATGTAAATCACTGTTGAAAAATAGTTTTTATAATAATTTGATTTGTTGAACTGAGAGCGGAATGGTACATTTACTATTCCGCTTTTTTAATAGTTTCCCTATGAGTGAATCCTTATTTAATGCCATACGAAATGAAGACTTGGGAACGGTAACTTCTTTATTGAAAAACCAGCCTGAGCTTGTAAACAGTAAAGACCAAAGAGGTTCTACACCACTGCTTCTTGCTACCTATTATGGGTATGAAAACATAACGGAAGAAATACTGAACCATCCGTTAGATATAAATGGACAAGATGCTTCTGGAAATACCGCTTTAATGGGAGTTTGTTTTAAAGGTTTTAGCGGAATTGCCAAATTGCTAATTACAAGAGGGGCAGATGTAAATGTCACCAATTTTAATGGAGCTACGGCATTGATCTTTGCAGCTACTTTCGGAAAAATGGAAATGGTACAATTACTCTTGGAACACGGTGCAGATCCTAACTTAAAAGATGATCGTGGCAACACAGCATTAGACCATGCCAAAATGCAGGGAGCTACATCTATTGTTGAATTATTGGAAAGATGATTTTGAAAGAAAAACTTAAAGTCACCTTGATACAATCCCATTTGCATTGGGAAAACCCTGAGGCAAACAAAGCAATGTTTTCCAGAAAAATGGAAGGTCTATCTGGTACTACGGACTTGATAGTCTTACCAGAAATGTTTACCACAGGATTTACTATGAATGCAGCTCCTTTTGCCGAAACAATGGAAGGAGAAACGGTAGCATGGATGAAAAAAGAAGCAAAACAATGTGCTGCAGCTATTGTAGGGAGCATTATTGTAAAAGAAGGAGATCGTTATTATAATCGGCTCATTTTTGTAGATGAAAATGAAGCGATACAATATTATGATAAAAGACACACTTTTACTTTGGCTGGAGAACATAAAACCTACACTCCTGGAGATCGACATTTGCTATTAGAATACAAAGGCTGGAAAATTTGTCCTCTTATTTGTTACGACCTTCGTTTTCCTGTGTGGGCACGTAATATTTATGATTATGACGTACTCATTTATGTAGCCAACTGGCCTAAAAAACGAATTGCTGCATGGGATGCCTTACTAAAAGCACGTGCTATTGAGAACATGAGTTATTGTATTGGGGTAAATAGGACAGGCCTAGATGGAAACGGCCACGAATATACTGGGCACAGTGCAGTTTATGATGTGTTAGGAGAGCAAATATCTACACAGGATTTTGAAAAGGAATATATTCAGCAAATTGAATTGTCTCATGAACATATTCAAAAAAACCGCAGACATCTTCAATTTTTAAACGACCGGGATCAGTTTAATCTAGAATAAAGGTTTCAGGAAGACTCCAATTGGCACGGACCTCTATGGGCGAAGGATAATAGACAACTTCTTCGGGTTGTAATTTTTGCAAGTAATTCCCCGTATCCCAAATAGTGTTTCCGTTTGTATCATAAATCAGTCTCACATAATAATTATCGGGTTCTAAATAATCAAAATAAGAGGGATCGTCTTGAGCAGAAGTAATATAGTTTTTCCGAATCACTTTAAATTTACTATCTACCAATTCTACTATAATCGGGAAATTCTTAGCATTCTGTAATGTGAAGGTAATAGTTCCGTAATCGGCTGCTGTCTGTGTGCGAAAGTTATACCCTAGCGTGTCCAAACTTTTGTTTCCATAGAAATCAGTCATCGCCTCTGGAAGGATTTGTATGCTGTATAACTGGTCCTCTTGCTTATCAAAGACCAAAGAAGCGATATTGTAACGGTTGTCAATAAACGTAGTTGCAGGAATTTGAGTAGAATCTTTATCTAATATTATTACCTTTTCAGCATCAAAAGAAATCAATGGGTTATTGGCGTTTAGCTTTACACTATCTCTAGGAATTAATGTACCAGGACTCAATTTTGATACCTTAAGGGAATCACGATAAAGGTCTTTCATAACAACCGTTAGCGTATCTAATTGATTGCGATTTTTGGCCAAGAATTGAATGGTGTCCGAGGATTCTTCAAATTCAAATGCGGGTTTAAAAAAATAATTCAATGTATCACTTTTGGTATCCCAATAGGTGCGATACTCATAACCTTCCGGAAGACTAAACAATGGACTAATTTCTAATGAATCTACATTTCCTTCATAGCCAAATAAGATTTTTTGTTTGCTTATATAGCTGGGCCGTGCCATCCTATAATCGGGGGTTTCTTTAAATATTCTAAGGGTATATGCACTATCTGTTGGAGTAGAGATTGTAGCTTCAATAAATCCAATTTTATCGCTTTTAGATTGGAAAATATAATCGTTAGCAGGTTCTTGTAAGGCAACTAATAGAAAGTTTCCTTCTTTCAAATTGGTAAGTTCAAAAGTATAGGTGGAGTCTCTGGTAGTCGTTACATAAGTAGGCTTTTCTTTATAAATAATGGAGTCTGTAAACGTTTCGTTTCTTTCGTAAAGCAATACAGTGACGGGGTCTTTGGACTTTAATAAGAGTGCATCTTTTATATTTCCACTCAAAGTAAGGCTATCTATATATTCTCCAGTAGAAAACACATATTTATAATATTCGAAACTATTTTCTTCGTTGTTGTCTACAATGCTTTTACCAAAATTGAAGGAGTACGTAGTTTGCTCTCGTAAGGTATCTAGAATTTTAATTTTAAGGACTTTAGCAGTACTTAAAGGGGTAATGACAGGCTGGTTTTTTAAAGGAGGGGAAACAATTAGGTTTTGTTGAAGCTCTTTTAATTTTATATACTCATCAAAATAAATCCGAATCTCATCTCCTGTAAATTGGGTGGTATAATTTTCGGGATTACTTTTTATAATGGTAGGAGGAATGGAATCTTTAGGCCCTCCGGTAGGCGTTCCTCTTTTAGCACAATGCGAAAAAAGGAAAATGGAACTAAAAACAATAAAGAAATTTCGGAGTTGCCTGTTCATTGTAGCAAAATTAAAGAAACTTTATTCAGCAATCGCAATGGTGGCGATACTAATCTTAGCTTCAGAATTTTTTAACAACTGTGCTGCGCAATTTTCTAAAGTAGCTCCTGTAGTTACGATATCGTCTACCAATAGGATATGTTTCTTTTGTATTGAATTTGGATTGGGTACTGTAAATAGTTCTTCAGAAACGAAGCGGGTCGCCCTTTTTTTAAATACCTGCGAGCCAATTTTCGATGTTTTCAGTAAAAGATCTTCCCGAAATGGAACATGGAGAGCTTTTGCAATTTCGTAACCAAATCCACTTACTTGATTGTAGCCCCTTTTCCGAAGCTTTTGCTTGTGGATAGGAACAGGGATGACCATATCAATGTTTTCAAAACCCTTAGCGGTCCTAAGTTCTTCGCCCAACCATGCTCCAAAGAAATTGGAAATCTTTTTCTGTCCCCGATATTTTAGATTATGTAAAATCTCTTGAGTAATTCCATTTTTCTGGAATTGAAACAACGCTGTTGCAGTCTCTAAAGGAAACCTTCCGTAGAAAATATCCTTCATGCTGGGGTCAGACGTTCTATGGTGGCAAACCAAAGGCAAACGATGTCTACAGTTTGTACAAATAATCGCTTCGGCCTTTAATAAAGGGGTTTTACAGCCATTGCAAACTTTTGGAAATAAGATATTTAACATAATTTAATATTTTTTACCATTTCCTAAACTTTCCCTATTTTGGCCTTTTATTACATTTGACCCACAAACCTAAATCTTACATGTTATGAGTAACGAGAATAACAGTACTAAATTTAAAGTACTAATTGGATTACTATCTGCAATGTTAATTGCTTTGGCCGTATATACGGTATCACTTTATAATGATAGTAAAAGTAATATAACTGCGCTTGAGACCCAAAAAACCGAAATTGAAGATGAACTTCAGGAACTTATTACCAATTACGATGAGGTAATTCAGGAAAATGAGTTGAAGGATAAGGATCTTTTGGCCGCTAGAGAAAGAATTGGAGTTTTATTAGACTCCGTAAAAACAGCCGAAGCTAATATATCACTCATTAGACGCTATCGCGCCGAAATTGGACGTTTAAAGGATGAGCGTAAAGTGCTATTTAGGAGAGCTGATAGTTTAATGAAGGCTAACGAGATGCTTGCCGTTCGTATGGACAGTACTACGACCATCCTTAATGAGACCATTAAAGTGGTAGATTCAGTAGGGCAAGAGAATTTGGCTATGGCCGAAACCATTAAAAAAGGATCCATTGTAAAAGCAACAGACCTTAGAGGTGAAGCTGTTATTGTCCGAAAAAGTGGAAAAGTGGTAGATACCAAAAGATCCAGTAGGGCAGATAAAGTAAGAGCTTGTTTTACGCTGGCTCCAAACATTATTGCTGACAAAGGAGATCGTTTGTTGTTTATTCAGGTAATTAACCCTAAAAACAATCTTCTGGGTGAAAAAGCTACCATGGAGTTTGAAGAAGGAACACTAGATTATAGTGCATCTACAAAAGTATTCTACGAGCAGGAAGAGTTGGACGTATGTGTGTTGGTAAATGCAACGGAAGATGATTTAGTAGAAGGGCGTTACGTAATCAATGTTTTTGATGGTGCAACACAAGTTGCAACGGCTTCCATGACACTAAAGTAATTATCCCTTAAAAAAGATAGAACCGCTATGATGTTATCGTAGCGGTTTTTTTATTTTTGCGCCATGGCAAATAATGAAGATCATTTCAAGAAGGTAATATCGCACGCCAAAGAGTATGGCTACATTTTCGGATCCAGTGAAATTTACGATGGATTGAGCGCGGTATATGATTATGCACAAAATGGTGTAGAACTTAAAAAGAACATTCGCGAGTATTGGTGGAAGAGCATGGTGTACATGCATCAAAACATCGTTGGGTTAGATGCGGCTATATTAATGCATCCTACTACCTGGAAGGCTTCTGGACACGTAGATGCCTTTAACGATCCCCTTATTGACAATAAGGATTCCAAAAAAAGATACCGAGCAGATGTGTTGGTAGAGGATTATGCCGAAAAATTGAATTTGAAGGCACAAAAAGAGATTGCCAAAGCAAAGAAACGCTTTGGAGATACTTTTGATGAGGCTCAATTTGTAAGCACTAATCCCAGAGTCGTAAAATATCTTTCTGAAAGAGATGCAGCTTTAAAACGCTTGGCAAGGTCGTTGGAAAACGAAGATTTGGCAGACGTAAAAGCATTGATAGAAGAGTTGGAAATTGCATGTCCTGTTAGCGGGTCTAAAAATTGGACCGATGTAAAACAATTCAACCTAATGTTTGGTACTAAGTTGGGAGCCTCTGCAGAAAGTGCTACAGATCTGTATTTAAGACCCGAAACGGCACAAGGGATTTTTGTGAACTTTCTGAATGTACAGAAAACTGGAAGGATGAAAATTCCATTTGGGATAGCCCAAACAGGAAAGGCATTCCGTAATGAAATTGTTGCACGTCAGTTTATTTTCCGTATGCGGGAATTTGAGCAGATGGAAATGCAGTTCTTTGTACGTCCAGGAGAAGAAATGAAATGGTATGAGTATTGGAAGGAAACCCGGTTAAATTGGCATTTGTCATTGGGATTGGGAGAAGAAAATTACCGTTTCCATGATCATGAAAAATTAGCTCATTACGCCAATGCTGCGGCAGATATAGAATTTAATTTTCCATTTGGATTCAAAGAGCTGGAAGGAATCCATTCCCGTACTGATTTCGATTTGAAAGCACACGAAGAGTACAGTGGGAAGAAGTTACAATTCTTCGACCCACAGATGAACGAGCGCTACGTTCCCTATGTAGTAGAGACTTCAATTGGATTGGATCGTATGTTTTTGGCAGTTTTCAGCAATTCCCTCAAAGAAGAAACCTTGGAAGATGGAAGTTCGCGAACCGTATTGAAACTTCCTTCTATTTTGGCGCCTGTAAAGGCAGCTGTCTTACCTTTGGTTAAAAAGGATGGCTTGCAAGAAATTGCACAAGAGATTGTAAATACTTTACGTTGGGATTTTAACGTAGTTTACGATGAAAAAGACGCTGTAGGGCGAAGGTATAGAAGACAAGACGCTGTAGGAACCCCTTTCTGTATTACGGTAGATCATCAGACCAAGGAAGACCAAACAGTCACCATTCGTCACAGAGATTCTATGGAACAAGAACGGATTTCTATTTCGGAAATTTCGGAAAAATTAAAAGACACCATCTCGTTTCAGAAATGGTTATCATAAATTAAAAGGAGCGAATGTTATTTCGCTCTTTTTTGTATTTCTGTAATTTCTACAGGACGAGCTTCAGGGCAACGGTTCATCATGCGCAATCCTCTAAATTTTACCCAAACCAGCGCTTGGTCTTTTTTATAGATGTCATCTAAATTTGTAGGATCTACTTTTTGTTCTACATAGCCTCCTTTTATATCAATTACATATTCGCAGGCATCTTTTCCTTTTCCTGCAAGAATAATTCCTTTTTGGTAACCTTCTTCTGCCATTTCTGCATCGCTTTTTGAGGTTGCTTCCATATCTGTCTTATCCGTTATTTCTTCAGTATTACCTTGTTCGTCATTGATGGAAGATTTTGAAGAATTACATGAGGCCATAACAATACAAATAAAAAATATAGAGGTTTTGATTAAGTTCATAATTAACGTTTTTAATAGTAAGTGTGATTAAAATTACAACAAATATGCCATTCTTAATTTTAATGAAGTCATAAGCTGCTAGGTAGATTATCATTTTTTTCTCATAAGACTGCTTATGAAATCTCCTTAAAATCTCCTGATTATAATCACAAAAAACAATAACTAATTGATAATCAGCAAATTAAATTTTTATGTCATTTTCTAACCAATTGATTTCTAATGATTTGATGGGTACATTTACATTGTAATAAACCCAAAAAAATTGTAGACAATGAAATTTTCTTACGTATTTATGGCGCTGTTACTTCTCATAGGAGTAGAAGTTACAGCACAACAAGTACCGAATGTAGAATCCCCCGCGACCTATCATTCGGAATCGGTCTCTATGTACCATGTAGCCTCGCTTGCATCTAGAGCCACAGATCTAATACCTGCAGACACTAGCCCAAAGGTTGTAAAAGACAAACGTCACTTTGGAGACCGAGTGATTATTGGAAAAGATCCGCAGAAACAAAATGATTACTTAGCTAGTAACCCTAATCCAGCAGAAGGAACCATTCGTGTATCTCCACCTACTTTAGTATTTGATTCTTATAGTACTGGGGGTTCTCCCTCAGATCCAGATATAGCTATTGGCCCTAATCATGTATTTGTGGTCTTTAATACTGGATTTATTATTTATGATAAAAACGGAAATGCTCTTACTTCACAGTTGGACGACAGTAACATCTTTACCAATAATGATACTTGTTGTGACCTCACGGTATCTTATGATTCAGCAGCAGATCGCTGGGTGGTAAGTGTACTTTCTGCAACTTTGGCAGGAAACTCCTTCAGTGGGGTTCAAGTGGCGGTTTCAGACGGTCCTGACCCAGTTACAGCAGGTTGGAATAGTTATCAATTCGATATGGATACAGATTATCAAAAATTGTCTGTTTGGAGTGATGGTTATTATATCGCAGCCAATAAAAGTGGTTCAGAAAAAATCCATGCTCTAGAAAGAGATGCCATGATTGCTGGAGCAGGTTCTGCAGGAATACAAGGATTTGATTTACCTGGAATTCAAACAGGTCCTGGAGGGTTCTTTGCCCCTCAGGCTTTTAATGTTGCCGATGATAACATGCCAGCAGCTGGTGATGCTCCTTTTGTCTTCTTACAAGATGATGCTTTTGGTGGAGTTTCAGATGACCACATAAAACTTTGGACTGTAAGTGTAGACTGGGCTACTCCTGGGAACTCTACAGTTTCTGCAGCTACCGAATTTCCTGTGACACCTTTTATAGGAGTATTTGATGGAGGTGGATTTGCCAATTTAACACAACCTGGTGGAGGTTCGGACATCGATGCTATTCAGCAAACGATCATGAATCAAGCACAGTTCCGAAAATTTGCAACACACAACTCGGCTGTATTTTGTCATGTAGTTGATACCGACGGCGGAAGTGGTGAGTTAGCGGGGATTCGTTGGTATGAGTTCCGTCAGGATGCTGATGGGCAGCCTTGGTCTTTGTACCAAGAAGGGACCTATACCTCTCCAGATGGTAAGCATGCCTGGATGGGAAGTTTAACGTTGGATTCCAACGGAAACATAGCTATGGGGTATAATGCAATGGCAGGACCAACAACACCAAATCCAACAGATTTTAGAGTTAGTTCTTACTATACAGGACGTTTTGAAAGTGATCCTCTAGGTACGATGAGTGTTATTGAAGAAAATATAGATATGGGTACTGCCAATATTGGTGGATTCCGATTTGGAGACTATGCCAAAATAGACATTGATCCTGCTGCAGACGGAACTTTTTGGTATATCACAGAATATAGAAAATCATCTACTCATGGTGTAGTGGGAGCCTTCACTATAGAACCTCCTGGGCCTGACGATATTGGGGCAATTGCTATTACAGAACCTAATGATGGAATTCTAACAGCTACGGAAAATGTGACTGTGGAAATCAGAAACTTTGGTAACAATGATATTACAGATCCAGAGGTGCAATATACTGTAAATGGTGGCGCTCCGGTAGTTGAGACCTATTCTGGTACAATTGTCGCTGGGACTACGGAGACCTATACCTTTGCTGGCCAAGCAGATTTATCTGCACCGGGAGATTATACCATTGTAGCTCAGACAAACCTATCTGGTGATACCAATACTTCTAATGATGCAACAACCAAGGTCGTTACCAATGGCGTTTTGTATTGTGAACCAACTGCTGTTCAGGGATGTAATTTGGATGGTATTAAAAAGTTTATTCTTGGTACAATCGATGCTGATGATGGAGGAGATGGATGTAACACAGAACCAGCTTCAAGCCCTGCAGGATATGCAGATAGAACCAATTTGTCTACAGTGTTAAGTAATCTGTCTGGTTCCAATGTGTACACCCTGCAGGCACAACATAACTGGGATGATGGAGCAGGTGTAGAAGCACTATCTGTTTGGATCGATTTTGATGACAACGGAACCTTTGAGCCTAGTGAACAACTCATAGCAGGCGAATTTTTCCAAAGTAATGATGTTTTGGAAGACTTTACATTAACAATTCCAGTGGGTGCAGCGGTTGGACCACACCGCTTAAGAGCCAAAGCAATAGATACCTCTGCAGATGGGGATGTAAATGACCCTTGTACAGATTTTGCCTACGGAGAAGTTCAAGATTATACAGTGGATATTCAAGCTATATTAGGAATCAATGACCTTTCTATTGAGGCATCAGAATTATTGGTTGTTAACAAAGGAAACAATCAATTTGAGATTTCATTAGCAACTTCATATGATGAAGTGGGATCTATAGGAGTTTATAACCTATTGGGTCAACAATTGGCATTTAACAATTTGGAAAAAGAGGGTGACCGTTATGTGTATGAATTAGATATGTCTTATGCAGCAAAAGGAGTATATCTTATCAAAATGGGGAACCTCGGCTTAAGAACATTTAAAGCTGTAAAAATAGTAGTTGAATAGTTAAATATTCAGTCTTTTTGTGATTGTTTGAGAGCGGGTTAAAAACCCGCTCTTTTTTGATAAAGAGGACTTTATTTTCCTGTTAAAGACAAAGCTATGAGTTTCATCTTTTACTCTGGTTTTATGAATGTAGACTTAATGTTTTGTTAAATATTTAATCTTTTTTTGAATAAAAATCTACTAAAACAATAGGAAAATAAAATGTAACACACTGAATTTTAACTGTTTATCACCTATAAATAATTGGTATTAATGCTTGATTTTTAAATAAATGGTAGTATTTTTAAAGCCTCAGTAAAAATTTAACCAAAAACTTGTTGAAATGAAATTAACTTACGTATTACTGTCGTTCTTACTCCTTGCGAGTTTAGGAGTATCAGCGCAGGAAAATCAACCGGACGGACCCTTCTATGTAGGGGAGATCACAAGGACTTATGTTCCTTCGATCAATTCCAGAATGTCCGAAATCCCACAATGGGTAGACAACAATGAAGAGAAGCAAGATGGTCGTGCCTCTAGGGTAAAAGTTGTTCCAGGAAAAGATCCTCAAACTGAGAATGATTATTTTTCTAGAAACCCCCATCCGCTTACTTCAAAGATTCCAGGTCGTGCACCTATATTGGTGTTCGATGCTGCACAATCCAATTCACAACCAACTGACCCTGCTTTAGCAGTAGGACCAGATCATGTTTTAGTTGTGTTTAACACTGGATTTATTGTATATGACAAAAACGGGGTTGCTCAATCTGGGCAAATGCCTCCTAACCCATCTATTTTTCCAAGTAGTGGTTGTTGTGACTTAACCGTATCGTTTGATCAAGCTGCACAGCGTTGGGTTCTTTCTTTCTTAGGAGGTGGAGCTCAAGTAGCAATTTCTGATGGTACAAGTACTGACCCTCTAGCTACTGGATGGAATGTATACAATATCCCTCAAATTTCAGATTACCAAAAACTATCTGTATGGAGTGATGGATATTATCTAACAGAAAACACGGGTGGTGCTAACAAAGTTTGGGCTATGGATAGAACAGCCATGATTAATGGTGAGGCTTCTGCAAACGTTCAAGGATTTAACCTTCCTGGTATTGTAACCAGTGGTTTCCACAGTCCACAAGCTTTAAATGTTACCGATGCTAATATGCCAGCTCCAGGAGGTCTTCCAATAATATATCTTCAGGATGATGCTTGGGGTGGTGTAACTACAGACCACGTAAAACTTTGGACTATTGATGCTGATTTTGCAGATCCAGGAAACTCTACAGTTTCTGCTGCAACTGAACTTCCTGCAACTCCATTTATCTCTGTATTTGATGGAGGAAGTTTCTCTAACTTAACTCAGCCTGGTGGTGGAATTGCAATCGATGCATTGCAGGCAACCATTATGAACCAAGCACAGTTCAGAAAATTTGGAACGTACAACTCTGCGCTATTCAACTTCGTAATTGATGTAGATGCATCTGGTGGTGAAAAAGCAGCAGTGCGTTGGTATGAATTACGTCAAGATGGTGATGGTTTGCCATGGACAGTTTTCCAAGAAGGTACTTATGAAGCTCCTAATACTCCAACTGGAGGAGAAAAACATGCTTGGCATGCAAGTATGATGATGGATGTTCAAGGAAACATTGGTATGGGATATTCTGCCATGACTGTTGATCCTTCTGATGCCAACCCAATTCAAGTTAGTTCATACTATACGGGACGTTTTGCAGCAGATCCACTAGGAACTATGACTATTGCAGAAGAGGTAATCCGTAATGGAGATGCTAACATTCCTGGTTTACGTTATGGTGACTACAGTAAAATTGATATTGATCCAGCTGATGACAAAACATTCTGGTTTATTAACGAATATATGAGCCCAGAACCTGGTGTTTCTAGAGCAGACGTTGTAGGGGTGTTTAAAATTGCTCCTGATTTTAACACAGATGTTGGTGCTGTTAGTATTGATGCTCCTAGTGATGGTGCATTATCTGCTAATGAGCAAGTAGATATTACTATTTTCAACTTTGGTTTAGATGCTCAATCTAATATTCCATTAGAGTTGTACTTAGACGGAAACTTAATTGCTACTGAAACATTTGCTGGACCACTAGATCCTACTACAAATGCACCCTTTACTTTTGCTGCAACGTTAGATCTTTCTACAGAAGGACAAACCTATACTATTGAAGTTCGTACGAACTTAACGGGTGATGAGGATAACAATAATGACCCAGTTACTAAAGATGTAACTCACATTTTTGCGAATGATATAGGAGCTATTGAAATCACTTCGCCTAATACAGGAGAAGGATTAGGATTGGAAGATGTTACTATTACCATTGAAAACTTTGGTACTGCAGAGCAATCTAACTTCGACGTATCTTATACAGTAGATGGAGGAACTCCAGTGGTTGAAACAGTAGCAGGTCCTCTTGGTTCTGGTGCTACCTTGGATTATACCTTTACTACTCAGGTAGATCTTTCTACACCAGGTGCATCTTATTTAATTGAAGCATCTTCAGAGCTTGGTTCAGATTCACAAGCATCTAATAATAGTACTTCTAAAGGAGTAACACACCTTACTTGTGATAGTCAAACCAATGACACAGATCAGCCAGTAGGTCCAGATGCAGGAACTGTAACTACTTCTGTTGTTACTTTCACAGATGATTTCACTATTAATGATGTAAATGTGACTCTTAATATTGATCACACATGGGTAGGAGATTTGGACATTCAATTAATTGCTCCAGATAACACTACTGCTATTACATTAATAGATAGAGTTTGTGGTAATTGTCAGAACTTTACCAATACCGTATTAGATGACGAAGCTGATACTCCAATTGGATCTGGAACAGCGCCATTTACTGGTTCTTTCCAACCAAGTGAGGCATTGTCTACTTTTGATGGTCTTCAGTCTATTGGAGATTGGACATTGGTAATTACTGATAACGCAAACCAAGATGGTGGAACATTGTTAGATTGGACTCTTCAACTATGTAGTGGAGCTCCACTTTCTGTAGAAGATTATGCTAACAATACGGAACTTCTAATAGTAGACCAAGGAAATGACCAATACAAAGTGTTATTGCCTACAACTACCGTTACAGATAGATTAACCCTTACCGTAACAAACATGCTTGGACAGACATTAACTTCGTACCGTTTAGATAACGAAAGCGGAACAGGTTATGAGTATGACTTAGACATGTCTTACGTTTCAGCTGGAATCTATATTGTTAGAGTTGGAAACAAAGACTTTGGTGGAGTACAGAGAATTATTGTAAGATAACCTCTTATCCAAAACCAAAATATATAAAGAGCGGGCTTGTCCCGCTCTTTTTTTATTAAAAATAAGCCCTTAATTGAATGGTTCCTGTATGGATGGTATTAGAAGATTCACTTTTCCTTCCAAAGTAAGATAAATTAGCATCTAAGTATTTGGTAATTCTCTTCTGAAATAAAAGACTCCAAGTAAAGTTTGTGCCAGGTTGGAGCCCTTCCAACATAGTGTATGCAACTGGAGAAAAGGCACTTCCCTCAAAAGAATTATCTATATAATTAAACTCTCCCGAAATAGAAATTTTCTGAACATTATTATAGGCGAAGGACATTCCTATTTTTTGCTGATCTAAAGTTTCCATCTCTCCCAATGTATTTTCCTTATTCAAAAACTGATAAAAAATATCGAATCGGGTTTGTCTACTTAAGAGATAAGATAACTTTGGATTTACCGAATACGTATCCAAATCGAAATTCCGATTTTCAAAATTTTCAGACCGACTGTCACTATTTCCCAAAGAAGATTTTACGTTCAATAGCCAAGATTCTTTGAATTTATGGTTAAAGTTAAGTTGATGACTTTCTAAAGAATTCTCTTGTAAGCCTAATGAAATTAAATTGTTTGCAGAACTGGAAATATAAGTATAACTAGTAGTAAAGTGCTGTTTTCCGCGATTAAAGAAAAGAGCATTTCTGAAATTTAAAGTAAGTCCCAATTGCGCATCACCTCCATCTTTAAAGGGATTGATATCTGCAATATTATTGGTGCGTTCAACTTTTCGGTCTATCAGATAACTTGTCTGATTGTAGAAGTGTGAAAGGAATTTTTTGAAACCCGTATCATTTTGCCAACGTTGTGGATTTAACGTAACAATTTGACTCAATTTGTTATTACGTATTTTCACAAATACCTGATTGGGTAATAAAACCCGAACATATTCTGCTTGGTCTTGAAACTGCGCAATTTCAAATTCATTCAATTCCTGAACCCCATTATCATTGTAATCAATCCAAGTAAATGTACCTTGTCCTGCCTCTACCTGTACATATGTAAATTCCTGTTGTGCTATAACACCACTATTAGATTCTATAGCTGTATTCAAGCGAATGCTTCCCTTCCAAAGATTTTGAGAATACAATAGACGAGAATTCAGGGTATTTTCGTCTTCAAGTTCCTCAGCTTCACTTTTCAAAACCCGATAATTTACAAAAAGTGAAAGCTGTGTATTTTGATTTTGAATCAGTCGGGCATTTGTAAAATAATCATGTGAAGTACTAACCCTTTTTACAGTATTGTTACGAAGGCTGTCATTTACACGATAACGATAACCCACTTGACCATAAACTTTAGTGCTATCTCCAACCCCAGTATATACTTCGTAAGCTGCAAATTTTTGACTTAGAGGCGTGAGACTGTCGTTGGCAACAGCTTTTGCTTCATTGTCTTCAGCATTAACTTTAGCCCCTATCCATGCTTTGTTAAAGGAATAAGAAGCATTTGTCTGTACCCTACTAAAAGTAGATTTTAAAACATCACTTTCACTATCCAAGTAACTACCGTTAAATAGTAACCGAAGTTTGTTCCATCTAGTAGCTGAGGAAAGAACATGCCTAGTTCCTTTGAAATTTTCGGAATAATCGAGATTCTGAAATTCATATTGACCACCCCCATACTTGGGATGAGACAGTGCTACCCCAGATGTAACAAATCGCTGATCCCCTAGCGGATTTTCAAGATTCCAGTCTCGGTTGAATTCTATATTGTACAAGCGCTCAATAGTTCTGAAATCCTCATGGAGATAATCCAAGGAGGCAAAAGCATCCACCTGCAAAGTATCTTTAGTAGTTATTAACCGTTGTTTTGCTTTAAAGTGTCCACCAAATCCATCATTATTGTCATTATCTATGTTGGAAAATAAATTAACATCATTAATACTTCCAGTGATTTCAAAATCGACATTTGTTTTTTCATTGGGTTGGTAGCTTCCAAACACACCTCCCAATTGAATTTTTTCTGGAGCACGGAGTCGTATGATTGGGTCGTAGTTACCTTGAGGAACCCCATCAACAGGAGGGATATATTCAAAAATACGTGCAATGGCACTTTCATCACTAATGATATAATTCCCCATATTATCTCCTACCAAACTAAAACGAACATTGAATAACTCGTCTTCAGGATTGTTGGAAAAAACAAAAATTTCCGTTCCATTGAGATCTTCTTTTCTATAGAGGATCTTATTATCCGAAAAAGTGTCAGGTACTGCACTGGGAGCATTCATAAGATCCGTATTGTCACCAGCCGCTACCAAAATAGAAACTTGTTCTTCGGTTAAACTTTGTTGCAATGGTTGGTTTTTAGCATCACTTTCAGAATAGACATAGGCACCTACTTTAAAGGTTTCTGCCTCATATTGGCCACCTCCATACCCAATGAAACGGGTGTAATTCTGATCGGTAAATTGATATTCTACCGTAATCCGCATATTGGCATTAATGGGGTAGGTGGGATTAAATTTTATTTCCCCAGCATTGTAATCAATAACATAATCTTCATTTTCACCACGTTTTAGGAGCAACCCATTTACATAGACACGCTCACTCCCAGAAACAATCAAGATAAAAAGCTCTCCGTTGGGACCTACCAATTTGTAGGGCCCCTGATTTCCTTCCTGTCCTTGAAATTGACTTCGTTGAAAAACACCCCGGACCAATGCCCCAGAAGCATAGGCAGAAGTTTTGGATCCATCTTCATGGGTAAAGGTTCCTCCCAAAGAAATTCCTTGAACTTTTTTGGTAAAGCGACCAAAATACGTGTTGTTATTTTGTAGGTCTACATCACCCGCCCTTATGTTCCATGAATCGCCGTAGAGTTCAATGAAAATTTGGTCAAATTCGTCCAGACTTTGTGAATAACCTCCTTCTTGAGTAGGGATATTGGCATCTTGAATAGAAGCTCGGATACCAATCTTATCATTTAATTTCCCAGTAATCTGAAGATCCAGTTCGCTGTTTACAACTGCATTTTGATTGCTACCAATAGTAATTCCCCTTGTAATACTTCCCAGGGTGTTTAACCCCGCAAACGGGGAATTGGAAAAAGTTCTATTGCTTTGGCCCAATGTATAAAGTTTATCGAGCTTGCTGCTGCTTTCCGAAATGATCTTAGGGTCCAATACAAAGTAATCTTTAGTGAGATAGGACGGATATTCAAGGTAATTAATAGTGATTGTATCGTGTTGTTGTTGCAGTTCTTTTGGAAAAACTACCCACCCTTTCTCAAAGTTGGTTTTATAGGCGAGACTATCTATAGGGAGACCGCCTTTATTCAATACAGAAAACTCCGAAGGATTAATACCAGCACGATTTAAATAAATGGTATCCTTAATAGCTAATTTCTTCGATTTGTAATTAGATAGTGTATCCTGTGCCTGAGACGTAAGGCCCAAGCAAAACAAAAAGAGACAGAGATACCATTTCATACGTACTACAACTTACCGTAAGGGTTTTTATTTTGTTGATTGTTTTGTGAAAACCTTTCCATAGACCTTATCTGTAAATATACATTGTTATTTAATTTAGCCAGAATAGTAATAGCAGCAGTTTTATGAAAATAATATCCTATAACGTTAACGGAATTCGAGCAGCAATGCGAAAAGGTTTTATAGATTGGTTAAAAAGTGCCGATCCCGATATCATTTGTATTCAGGAGACAAAAGCAAACGTAGATCAGGTAGAAGTTTCTGAAATTGAAGCAGCAGGTTATCCATATCATTATTGGTTCAGCGCACAGAAAAAAGGATACAGTGGCGTGGCAATTTTCTGTAAGCAGGAGCCAAAACATGTGGAATATGGTACTGGAATTGCTTCAATGGACTTTGAAGGAAGAAATATTAGGGTAGATTATGATGAGGTTTCCGTGATGAGTTTGTATTTGCCTAGCGGGACTAATTTGGCTCGATTGGAGCATAAGCTGGAATACATGGCTCTTTTTCAGGATTATGTAAACTCATTGAAAAAGTCAACTCCCAATTTGGTAATCTGTGGTGACTATAATATCTGTCATGAAGCAATTGATATTCATGATCCTGTTCGTAATAAAAATGTCTCTGGGTTTCTACCCGTAGAACGAGAATGGATCGGGAATTTTATGAAAAGTGGCTTCATAGATTCCTTTAGACATTTCAACAAAGAGCCACACAATTACACATGGTGGAGTTACCGAGCCAATTCCCGAGCCAATAATAAAGGATGGCGTATTGACTACAGTATGGTGGCACAGCCTTTGCAAGAAAATCTGAAACGGGCCGTTATATTACCCGAAGCACACCATAGTGACCACTGTCCTCATATGGTAGAATTAGAATTTTAATGACAAACTTTCCAGAAGATTTTTACACCCATTTGGATAGTGTAAACTATACCGAGATTAAAGGAGGGACATTACGAACCACCTTTTTAGAAATATGGGTAGTGCATGTGGATGATAGGGTTTTTGCCAGAAGTTGGAACAAGAGTAAAAAAAGTTGGTTTACTGCGTTTCTTGATGAAGGAAAAGGACAATTGAAATATGGCGACAAAATCTTAAATGTTCTAGGGGTAAAGGTATCTCCAAGTGATCGTATTCATACCAAAATAAATGAAGCCTATTTGAAAAGATACAACACAAAGGAGAATCTTTTTTATGCAGAGGGAATTACACAAAAAGAGTATAAAAATTACACATTGGAATTTTTTCCAAATACAAGACAATCCCAAATCTAAACAACAAACAATGATTAAAAATATTTTCTTAGGAATCGTCGTCACCTTAGTGGCTTCGTCCTGTGTGTCTTCTAAAATATATGAAGACTTAAAAGCAAAGCATGATGCTCTGAAAGCAGAGAATGAATCCCTTATGGCCCAATTAGACGGACAGGAAGGAAACGGGGATGCTTATACCATTGATAATCTTAAAAAAGAATTGGAAAAAGTACAAGCCGAAAAAATACAAGCTGAAATGGAATTGGCAGCCGCCAAGAGCAACTATGATCGTTTAAAAGAATCTTATGATGCTTTGGAAGCCAATAGTTCTTCAGCATTGACCGAAAACCTGGAACGCAATCGCAAACTATTAACAGAGTTGGAAGCTAAAGAAAAAGCTTTATTGGCCGAAGAACAGCGATTGGCATACATACAAAAACAATTACAAGAACGATCTAATCGTGTAGATGAGCTGGAGTCAATACTTGCTTCCAAGGATGCAAAAATGAAAGCCCTTAAAAACGCTATTTCTGATGCCTTGACCAATTTTGAAGGCAATGGGCTTACAATAGAACAACGAGATGGAAAGGTATATGTCTCCATGGAAAACAAACTCCTTTTTGAAAGTGGTAGCTGGGCCGTAAATACCCGTGGGCGCGAGGCTGTAGTTGCCTTAGGAAGAGTTTTGGCCGAAAATAAAGAGATTGCCGTATTAATAGAAGGCCATACAGACAATGTTCCTTATGGAGGAAGTGGAAATATTAAGAGCAATTGGGATCTCTCTACCAAAAGAGCCACGGCTATTGTAAATATTCTTACTCAAAATAATGGAATTCCGAAAGATAATTTAACAGCAGCAGGACGTGGAGAATACGCTCCCGTTGCATCTAATAGTACTTCAGAAGGGCGTTCTAAAAACCGAAGAATAGAAGTAGTTCTAACACCTAAATTAGATGAAATCACCCGCTTGTTGAACGATCTATAGTTTTTTCAGAATACGCTGGGCATCTTTGTATTCATCAGCTGAGCTAGGAATCGTTTCTAATAGTTTTTGTGCTTCTAGGGCATTATTCCTTTTCCATTGGCTAACACCCGCGTAAAAAGCAGCTTTGTGTTTGTAGAGTGACGAACCGTTCTTTAAGCGATTGTAGATTGCATCGGCTTTGTCATATTCAAGAATAGCATCATGGGCAATGGCCTTATAGAAAAGGAGTTCTACATTTTCAGGATCGGTTTCCAATAGTATATCAAAGTTTTCAATAGCGTCTTTATAAGCTCCGTTATTGAAAGCTGTTTCAGCATCTTTCAATGTAGTTGCATCCTGACTTCGTTCGGTAATTTCAATAGATTCGGAAAAGATATAATCCTCAGGGTCCAGTGATCCCATATTTTGTATAACAAAGAACCCAATGAGCAAAGCAATGGAAGCAGCAATACTATAGTGCCAAGGTTTAAGCCGAATAACCTTTGGAGTTTGCTTTTTAGATGTGTTTTCTTCAAAAAAAGTAGAACCGATGTTTTCCAATTGAGTTTTAAAATCTGATCGCTCCTTAGAAAATTGATGTGATAAATGATCACTCAATGCTTTATAGGTATTGAAATTGGCAGCAAATTCGGCATCCTCTTCAAGGCGTTTCTCAAAAGCCAGCCGGTTCTCTTCAGAAAGGAGTCCTTCCAAGTAATCTTCAAATAATATGGTAGTAGCCTCGTCCATGGGGGTTTATAACTCTTTTAGTTGTTTGTATACTTGAGATTCCTGCGTCCATTTGGTAAGTTGTCCAATACAAAGGGATTTCTTTTTACGCGCATAGGCATAAGAAATATTGAGTTGATTTGCTATTTCTTCCATAGAAAAACTTCCAAAGGACAATTGTAAAATCTCTTTACAGGTATCTCCTAATTTTTGAAACAGTTCTTTAAACAGCTGCATCTTGGTATCAAATTGTTCCGTTTGTTGCACCTGGTCTTCTACCATTTCAGACTCAAATCCACCAAATGGTTCATTTGTTACCCGTTCTTTAGCATATTTTTTTAATCGGGTGAGCCATTTTCGCTTACAGATCATAAAAAAATAGGCATCAAAAGGACAAGTGAGCTTTAGGTTTTTGGTTTTGGCTTGGTCGTAGATAATGAGCAACACTTCCTGAATAAGGTCTTTAGCCGCCGCCTCATCACCACTGTTTTGCTTTACATACCCAATAACTTTTGGAGCGAATTTGGAGTAGATTTCCTGAATCTGCATACTGTCGTTTTGCAGTAATGCATCTATATATTTTTGGTCATTATGAACCTTGGATTCCCCCATAAACACTGAAAAGTAGATTAAAGTTAAAAAATATTTCCACAGCAAGGGGTAACAAAATGTGTGTACTGGGATATAGAGCTGTAAAAAGTAGTGATAGACACTGCAAAACGTAAACCTTATTTCTTTAATTATGAAAACTAAAAACTATTTTTTGTTACTCTTATGTCTCTTCAGCTTTACTATGGTAACAGCTCAAGATGAGATATGTACTGATTTTGAAAGTGGTTCAACCGAAGGATGGACTAACTTATTTTCAGTTCTAAGCATTTCCAGTCCAGCACTGGACGGAACCAACTACCTTAGGGTGAGGGATGATTCAGGAGCTTCTTGGACGTATAACGATACTTCCTACCCTACTAATTTTGAGCAACACCTGGGGAGTTGCTTGTGTTTTGATTACAAGGTGTTTAATGATGCCACTTCTGGTGCACCTACGTTAAATCCTAAAATCACCATCTATCAAGGAGCCAATCCCAATTCGTACAGTTTAAGGGCCACATTCATTTCTACAATTTCAATTACTGAAAATAGTGATTGGGTTCATGTGTGTGCCCCCATAGAATTAGCTACTGGAGGTGTAATGCCAAGTAATGCAGATGGAGCATGGGTCATGAGCGGAGGAGCAACACCTGCAGATTGGAATACTTTGTTAGGCAACGTATCTGGATTGTCATTTTGGGTAGACGTAGCGGGATCTGGGGCCCAAAGCGAAGTAATTGGTGTAGACAATATCTGCATTCAGGAATGCGATAATGACGAACCACCATCTAATGAAGGTGCTTATTGTTGCGATGATGAGAACTTGGTATTGAATGGAAATTTTGAAGCAGGAGATACAAATTTCTCCAGCAGCTATATTCAAACAGCGAGTACCTATCCTGGAGAATATGATGTTACCAATACTGCAGTAAATTTTGGAGCAACAGTAACCGATCATTCTTTTTGTGAAGATCCCATATCCTATCCATCTAATGATATGTACATGGTTGTAAATGGACGTACACAGCAAACAAGCACTGCCATTGTTTGGGAACAAACCATCAATGGTTTGGAAGAAGGAGAACGTTATAAGTTCTGTGCCAATTTCAAAAACATGCCACAATGTACTTTTGATATCTTACCTGTGGTATTTATGAATGCTGGAACAACTTCTTCTGGTGCGCAAACAATCAACACAGTGACAAGCGATCCTTGTAATTGGCAAAACGTAGAAATCACATTTACTGCCACAGGGCCTTCGCAAAGTGTAAGAATCTTATTGGATGAAGGTGGAAATGGTGATGGAAATGATGTAGCAATAGATGATATTTATGTAGGAAAACTAACAGACCCTAATTTGCAAATTACCGTGCAGCATGACGGTACTACAAACCAGATTACAGGTTCGTTGAACACCATCAGTACTACAGATGATAATTTACATGGTGTAGAATGTGAATACTACTGGTATGTTGCTGAAAGCTCTGGTTTTCCTGTAAGTGTGGTGTGGAGCACTTTTGCTTACGGAAATGGAAGTGGAAGCATGTTGCCTCCATTTGCTTCAACTCCAGGGCCTAACTGGGATTTAACCACTACATTTCCAGGGTACACCTTTGCAGACGATACATTATACGTTATTGGTATGTACACCCCAGAATGTGGTTGTTACGATGAAGGATTCACGTACCAACTTACCTATAATGGAAGAAGTGGAATGAGTGAGGAAACCAAGCAGGATATTATTGATGCTATTCTGAATGGATTGGATGGTGATTTACAAGATGATCCACAAGAAATGCAACCCACAACTTTAACTTTGTACCCTAATCCGTTGGAGACGAGTTCCAGATTAAATTATTGGGAGAAAACATAGAAGAGATTGAAGTCTTAGACCTAAGCGGAAAAAAGGTCTTGAACAAAAGGTTAAGTGGTGAGACCACCGAAACCATAAATGCGGCTTCTTTGCCTTCAGGAATCTATTTTGTACGTGTAAAAGATTCAAATAATAAAATTCACAGAACAAAATTAATTAAACGTTAATCCTTGTAATCACTAGGATAAGACCCTTCAGAAAATACATTCTGAAGGGTTTTTTTATTTTTTTCTGAAGAGAGGGGTAACAAAACTAAAACCGAAAGATATAAGGACAAATAACAAAAACTAAAATCTTTCAATTATGAAAACTAAATTACTTCTTTCAATCTTTACTTTTTTAACGACCTTTTATATGGCAGCACAATACCAAACCAATGTGAGTGTGGCCAATGAGCACTATCATGATCTCAACCAGACGATCATTAATGATGGTACCGATGATATTATGGTAGCATCCAACCTATTTGATTCTACCATGACCACTCAAGTGATTTCTTTAAAACGAATCAACCAAATTGGGAATGTGGTTTGGGCTCGGGAATATGACGCCCTCCCTTTGGTAAATGCTAGGGTTTTCGATGTGGTTAACCGTTTTGATCTGGTATACATCACTGGATCTGTAGATGTGTCTGGAATTAAAAGAACTTTTATTGCTGAAATTGAAGCAGCTACAGGAATCGTTCTTAACACTCAGTTTTACGATATCGTATCTCCCAATTTCAATTCTAGGGGATTACACATTGCATATACCGAAAGTGATGCTGATGGAGATGGGGCACCAGACCCTGGGTTGGTGGTTTCAGGTTTCTTTAGTGACTGCTACAATGTTGACACTACATGTAATACCAATATTGGATTTGTATTGCGAACCGATCCAGCTCTTAATTTTATTTGGGCTGTGGAAGTAGATACAGGAGTTCCCGCAACAGCAGATTATGATTTTGTAAACCGTACAATAGAAACTGCAGATGGATTTTTCCTAACAGGAAGCGCAACAGGTCTTAATGGAGCTGGACTTACGCAACAGGCAGTATTGGCTCATAAGATCGATTTCATGGGAAATCCTATGTGGGATAACAGCTATATCTTTGGAAACTCCCAGGATGTGAGTGTAGATGCTTATTACGATGCAGGATCTAATGAGATTTATGCGCTAATGAACTACTCAGTCTCTCACTATTTTGGAATTACCGTTTTTAACAATACTACAGGAGTTATTGATCCCTTGAAATCTTGGTACGCAAGTTCTGGTGACCTAGATCGCTATGGATTCAGTTTAATGGAGTCGTTAACAAGCCCTAACAATTTAGTGATTGCGGGATACGATCGCGACGAAAATTGGACCAGTGGAGGAAGTTCTCTATTTGGGCAAAGCAATGTCTTTGTGTATGAATTTGATAAGGCCACTGGGAATCCAGTAGGATTAAACTATCAATATTTGGTACCTAATACTGAGCCTACAGGAGATGAATTCAATTTCTGGAACGGTCAAATGCCTCTCATATATTACCCGGAAATGAGTTTCGAACATAGAAATGCGACAGGAACGGTAAGCGATTACTTCCATGTGGGATACCGTCGCAATACGAGTGCAAGTTTTACTGCGGCAGAGCTTTACAAAACAGATTTCAACAAACGCAATATGTGTGAAGATCTTTTGCTAAACATTACACCTGTGAGCATAAGCACGTTCACTGTTCAGGTAAGTTCAGCCTTTGTTCCCGTATTCACTTCGCCTTTAACATTGAACATGAATGGCTATAACTATACAGAAGATTTATGCGATCCTACCTTATCCACGGGAGAGCAAGAAGTTGAAACAGGCGTGATTTTTCCGAATCCTGTAAATAACCAATTGTTCACTACCATTTCTAATGCATCTACCTATGCCATTTATGATGCCATGGGGAGAAATGTAGCTCAAGGGAGGTTAACAACCGAAAGGGTTGTGAATGTTGAGACCTTAACAAGTGGTGTTTATTTCATCACAATTGCAGATATCAATAGACAGAAACAGACCTTTAAGTTTATAAAAAGATAGCGGCCAAGTATCACCTGGCTAACCTAGGTTCCGTGTCCTTTTATAGGTGCGGGACCTTTTTTTAAATTTTCAGAAAAACTTTTGTCTTAAGGGGTAACAATCTTAGATAGCATGGATATAAGTGTGTAAACACTAAAACAAGAATTATGAAAACTATACTAACGAATTATATAACCCCAATCGAAGCACTTCCCTAGTTGTTGTTGGTTTGTTATGAGAACATCCCGGTACGATGATTCAAGCTGGGATGCTTCTCTATAAAACTATCAAGGGGATTTTTAGTAACTTTAAAGAACTAAACTAACAGCCATGAAAACCAGTAACTTCACAATAATCCTAGGGCTTTGCTGTATGCTCTTTTGCGCCTGTTCTAGTGATGGGGATGAAAATTGTAATGTAGGCGCCGTTCATAGCCCTAATGCCCAAGAGCCTATAGATGGAGCAGAATACCTAGCAAGCTTATTAGAATGTAGGCAACCTCGGGTACAAAACTTTCTCGCTTCCAATTTGTCTGGGGCAGAAATTGTTGCTGACCAAGGAACCCGCATTTTTGTAAACCCACAGACCTTTGAACAAAATGGGATTTTTATTGATGGCGATGTAGACATTGCTCTTATAGAAATGTATGAACCTGGCGAAATCATTGCATGCCAACTATCCACAAATGGAATAAACCTTGTTGGAAATACCGAACCTTTATTTAGCGAAAGTATGTTCTACATTGATATAACCTATCAAGGAGAGCCAGTTTCATTTTTACAACCTATTCGGGTATTTACACCTTCAAATAACTTAGGAGAACAGCAATTCCTTTTTTATTCTCCCTCCTGTCCGCAGTTGGAATGTACGGTACTATGGGAAGAAGAAATAACGTCTGTACCTGTGTTCGAAAAACCAGTGATAGATGCTACAGGGGTAAAGATTTTTGGATACCAAACCGTATTGCAAACGTTGGGGTGGAAAAATATTGGCCGGTATAATATGGACCCTGCACCAAGAACGATTGCATACAATAAAGCACCAACTGGGTATAACAAGACCAACGGAAATGTATTTCTGTGTTACAATACAGCAAGTACTGCCATAGGATTGTTTGATCAATACGATAGCAATCTGGAAGTATTTTCAGAAACCCATTCTCAAATTCCCGAAGGAGTTGCAGCAGATGCCATTTTTGTAACAGTTCAAGACAACCAGTATATCTATGCAACTAAAAGAGGAACTGTATCTACAGATTTTTTAACGGCCACTTTAAATACCCAATCCACAAACGAAGCTGGACTCATTAACGCTATAAATGGTTTGTAAAATGAAAGCATATAGACAGATTTTTTATGGCTTAATGCTCATGATTGGCGGTTGTTTAATGGCACAAGAAATACAGCAGGACACCCTTGTCCGAAGTGCCCCAGTATTCTACGACGTCTTAGGCAATAAAGTTGATTTTAGAGCTAATATGCCACCACTGAATCAAATAGCGGGAGCGCCAAAAGCTTTCTATACCTATTATTGGGAATTTGGAGATGGAAATTACAGTTTTAAGGAAAAGCCTTCCCACAGCTATGAAAAACCCGGAGACTATACAGTAAAATTGTGGAGTACCAATAATTATGACAATGGAAAACCTCCAGATAGTAGACCAAAAAAGGTGTCGGTAAATTTTGATGCAGATAACCAGACTGATGTTGCAAGTAGTGATGAAACATCACCATTTGTGGGAGAGGATGACCTAATGATTCGTACCAATAGAGAAGCCCTCCCAGATCAGGAAGTAGTACTCATTACAAGTTACAAGAACACTAACGAATATGTTACCAACGGGAAATTGTACCTGTTTTATAATGACACACAATTTAAGGACGATAACTTTATACTAGAAGATACCCGCATGCACCATGGAGAGCAGATTTCTAGTGAAATACTGTTTGCAGAAGTCACTGAAGAAAACGATACCAAATCCTATTGGGCCTCTCAAGACAACGCCTTAGTTTTTAAGAAAACTGCTATTCAAGATACCACCAAACGTACAATACTTCCTGCCACGCTAGAGGAGTCTAAGGAATTATACAGGGCGCATCAAGTGATCGAATTCAACGATATGCAGCCTGGAGAAGAACGAAATCTTTTCAGAACCCTTAAGACGACTCCCGAAATGTTGAAAGACACAAGTGCCATTGTAACGCTGCGAAGCATCTATGTGCCAGATGAAAATTACGGCAATCATACGGTGAAGGATACCGAATTGGAAATTGTAACCTCCCACGACCCCAATAAAATGTCTTCCAGCGGAACGATTATGAATTATCGTTGGTTGCGAAATAAAAAAGTAAAGTTTAAAGTTCGGTTTCAGAACGATGGGGAAGGCCCTGCCAACACTATCCGATTAGAGGTAGATACACCAGAGATGTTTGATAAATCGACGTTAGAGGTGTTAGATATGTATCCTGAATGTCGGATTTGCCCGAAACAGGAGGTGAATTATTCGTGTTTGGATACAATTCTTCAGAAGGACAAAATCATTTTTACATTCAAGAAAATTTACTTGCCCGGAACAGCACAAAAAGGAGTAACCGAAAAAGATTCCACCAAGGGATTTGTTAGGTATCGGATGAAGTTTGGAAAAGACTTTCACAAGAAAAAAACCAGAAGTAGGACAGCTATTTATTTCGACAAGAATGAACCTATTCTCACCAATTACAGCACAACCCGATTCTTACCTGGAATTTCCATTGGAGCCAAAGCAGGTTATATTTTTAATCCAGATCTAGACAATAGCAAAGAGTATTTTGTAGGAGCCACTATTTCACCTTTCAAAAGTTATCGGGGGTATCTACAGGCTGAACTTTTCTTTTCGGCTAAGTCTTTTGATGACTTACGAAATTTTGAAACCATTGATGTAAATGATATTGGTATTTCCGAGATTATGAGGTTTACAGAAGCCAATGAAGAAAAAGGGATTACAACCTATTTGGTTCCCATATCATACCGGTATAACCTAAATAATTTTTTGGCGGTAGGAGCTGGAGTACAGTTAAAACTGGATTTGAGCAATACCTGTATATCAGAGACCACAGGAGAATTTTCCCTAGACATACCTAGCGAGGGAGAAATACGGGATGCGACAAGGGATACTTTTCAACGGATAGAATGTGACGAGAGCTTTTCTAACTTCCAGAGTGGAGTATTTGTAGGAGCCAATGTAGGAGGGGCTCGTATTGGACCCAGTGTAGGTGCTCGCTATGTGTTGAATTTTAACGAACCCACCTCACAGATTCAAGTCTACGGAATTTGGAAATTTTAAAGATCATACTACTTTGTTTGGGAATTTGTTTCATTACAGCTGAAGGAATCGCTCAAATTTCATCAGTAGAAGAAGCATATGAACACCTAGATGCTTTTTTGGAATATCCTAATAAGGAAAATGCTACAAAATTTACCGAAACCCTTCAGATGTGGGAGCCCAAAACTTCTGAAGGAAAATTGGCTAAGGTAATTTCCTATTGCAATCTCGGTCATTTCCAAATGCGTTCCTTGCAATTTCAACAGGCTATAGCTAATTATGAAAATGCTAAACGCCTCTTTCAACAACATTCCTTATCGGGATATGATATGATCGAATTTTGTTACAAGCCTTTAGGGAATCTGTATACAAAAACCAACGCATTAGAAGAGGCAGAGAATACCATAAAAGAATATATTCTTGAAGCCCAAAGTCAGCAGCGAAAAAAAATGGAAGCTGCTGGGTTGTTGAACCTTTCAGTAGTGTTTCAAAATAAAGGGAATTATAAACAAGCCATTCAAATTCTTGAACAAGGAATAAAACTACAACCTGATAACTCTGATGATTTTTTGATTAATATGGCTACAAACCATTTCAGTTTGGGTAATATGACTGAAGCAGAAATCATACTAAAACCCTTGCTAGATAAAGAAGAGAAAGACTATAAAGCGTTTCAGTTATGGGCTGGTATTTTGTTAGCCAAAGGAGAAACGGAATTTGCATTACAAGCATTAGAAGCCTCTCAGGAAGAACTTAAAAAAACCCAAGGATCTATGAGGGAATGGGGAAAATTAAGCTTGTCTTTGGCACAAACCCAATGGATACTAGGAAATAGCTATGAAACCCGAAGGTATTTAGAACAACTGTATGGATTATTAATACCCAATTTTGATAGTACTGATGAATTTCCGAAGGAACAACAACTGTTTCCAGATAATACGCTTATCGATGCATTAGATCTTCATGCGGCAGTCCTAACAAAAGATGGAGAGGAGGCAAAAGCGTATAGTGTATACCGTCAAGCATTTCGGGTGGCAAATTTACTAGAGCAAACCTCTACACTACAGAATACAAAGCTATTACAGCAAACCCAAAATAAAATTAGAAGTGAAAAATGCTTGGATTTACTCTATGCATTGTATCAAGATGAAAAGAAAAAAAAGTGGTTAGAAGAAGCGTTTTATGTAGATCAACAAGCTAAATATCCAGTATTGATTGAAGCAAAACAATGGCAACGATTTATGAGTAACAAAGAAGACACTCTTTTTCAGGAATGGATGGAGGTAAAAAAGGAACTCGCTCAGATCGATGTTAATATGGAGCAAATGCGACAATCCAGAATGAATAACCTAGGAGCTATTCAAGAGTTGCAAGAACTGTACAATCAAAATTTGCTCGTCCAGCGATCCATATACCAACAATTAGAAGAAAAATACTCTGATTATAAAAGAACTGAAGCCGTTGGACTTGCAGAAGTTATGCAACATTGCAAGGAAGTAGATGATATTTTGGTGAGTTATTTTTTTGGAAAGAACACCCTTTATCAATTTATCCTTGATGAGGAAGGGGTAGAGCTACGTCGTCTATCGACATTGGAAAATAATATAAAAGTAATATTGCAATATATAAATGATTATATTCAATATTTCGAAAACTCGAGCCGCATTACCAGCAACCCAATAGCTTTTGCACAATCCGCTCATCGTCTTTTTAAAGCCCTACAAGTACCTTCTGCAAAACAGCTGACGATTGTTCCCGATGGCATACTGTCTTTCGTTCCATTTACAGCTTTGCTAACCGAAAGCACACAAAGCACACAATTTTCTAAAATGCCTTTTCTCATTAAGAACACCCAAGTAACATATGCACTTTCAGCAAGTGATTATCTACAGCCCTTTACTCTAAAAGATCAACCATCAATACTAGGAGTTTTTCCAATTTTCTCAGGTACAGAAAAAGCCTTAAACTACTCTTTAGAAGAAGCAAATGGAGTGAAAAAATATACCCAAGCCACCTTGCTTTTAAATGAAGAAGCAACAGCCACAAATTTTTTACAGCAAGCTAATGAATATGATGTGTTGCACATTTCTACACATGCCCAAGGAGGAACATTTTCCCAGTCGGCGACCATAGAATTTGCAGATCGAACAGTTACATTGGATGAACTTTATGGATATGAATTTGATAAGGATTTGGTAGTATTAAGTGCTTGTGAAACCGGAGTGGGGAAGATTGTCAAAGGTGAAGGGTCCCAGAATATGGCTAGAGCATTTCAGTACACGGGTACGAACCAGGTACTCTTTTCTCTTTGGAATGTAAATGACTATAGTACATCTCAGCTTATGCAACAATTTTATAAGGAGTTACAGATTAAGAAACAAATAAACACATCACTTCGGGAAGCTCAATTACAATATTTGAATGAAAGCCGATTAGACAATATTAAGAAGTCACCTTATTACTGGGCAGCTTTTGTAAACTATGGTGTGTATGAAGCTCCACAATATGATTTGGGGGATATGCTTTGGTATCTTCTAGGAGCAATCTTCATATTCCTATTGCTTTTTGTTTTGAGAAATCGTTTTAAAAAAGAAGCTTGAAAAAAGGAAATACACTAAAATCCGTAACTTGCTTCACTAAGTTTTAATCTAGCCAAATGTCATCCCAACCTCAATCAAGAGGTTTTATTTTATGAAGTATACCCAATTACCCAACACCGATCTCACTGTAAGTAAAATTTGTTTAGGAACCATGACCTTTGGACGTCAGAATACAGAATCCGACGGCCATACACAATTAAATTATGCCTTAGAGCAAGGTGTAAATTTTGTGGATACGGCAGAAATGTATGCCGTGCCCTATTCTAAAGAAACACGGGGGGAAACAGAACGAATTATTGGTACATGGTTGAAAAAAACAGGAAATAGGGACAAGATTGTTTTAGCTACTAAAATTACTGGACCGGGCCGGGAGATTTTTAGAGATGTACGGGAAAATTTGGATTTCAGTAAAGAATCTTTGGATGATGCACTACACAAAAGTTTGAGTCGATTGCAAACAGATTACATTGATTTGTACCAGTTACATTGGCCCGAACGTACCGTGAATATTTTTGGGGTTCGAGATTACAATCACAAGCCCAATACCCAATGGCAAGATAATATTGCCGAAATACTGGATAGATTGGAAGGGTATGTAAAACAAGGTAAGATTAGGCATATTGGGCTTTCCAACGAAACTCCTTTTGGGATTATGCGTTATATGGAAGAGCACCGCAAAGGAAAACTGAAAATGGTATCCACCCAGAACTCATATAGTTTATTACAACGTCGCGATGAGATAGGACTTTCAGAAGTAATTCAAATGGAGAATGTAGGCTATCTTGCGTATTCACCTTTAGCTTTTGGAGTACTTTCAGGAAAATACTTGAATGGGAAAAAACCTGAAGGCGCAAGAGTAACCTTGTTTCCTAATTATAGTCGGTATAGCAGCCATTCTTCATTAACAGCTACTCAAAAGTATGCAGATATTGCCCAAAAGTATGGTATGAGTCTTCCGCAAATGGCCTTGGCGTTTGTTAACGAAAGACCTTTTATAACTTCTAATATCATTGGGGCAACTAGTTTGGAGCAGCTTTCCGAAAATATAGACAGTATAAATGTATCCCTGTCTGATGAAGTGTTTAAAGAGATTCAAAAAGTACATGTTGAAATGCCGAATCCCGCGCCTTAGAATTTACTACAGGTAATACCACGTTCTGGTAATCTTTCCGTTCTTTATTTCATAGACCCCAAAAGAGGAAGCATATACCATTTCACCCTCTTTATTTGGGTAGCTAACAGTTTCTTTAAAACTTATTTTGTTTCCTTGGATAACATAAGAGAATTATTTTCTTAGTTGAAGTCTGTAGAGTTTATAAGTTAGTCGTAGAGCTATATTATTGACCCCGCTGGCACTCAATTTTGTTGGATGTCAGCGGGGTCAATAATTCAGTTATGATACTGTTTAATCAGTATTTATTTTTTGATCATCTGTCGCACAAGCTGTCCGTTGTCCGATTTAACAACGAATATATACAATGCGCTTTTCAGATGAGATACATCTATTGTTCTTTCAGCTGCCATTCCTTCTAAGCTTTCTAAGAAAACTTTTCTTCCTAAAATGTCATAAACAATAAGTGTCTTAATATTAAGTAAATTTGGGTTGCTAACAGTAACCGCATTATTAAATGGGTTAGGGGACATGGCAATAGTAGATAAATCTATTGTGGCTTCTTCCACTCCGAGGACTTCCTCTACAGTAACAGTAGATGTACAAGTGGACACATTTCCATTGTCGTCTGTTACGGTAAGTATTACTGCGTTTGGTCCTATATCGTCACATGTAAATGAACTAGGGGAGATAGAGGTGGTGGCAATACCACAATTGTCGTTAGATCCATTATCTATATCAGCAGCTGTAATTGTTACACTACAGCTAGAATCAATTTGTACCGTAAGGTCCTGACAGATAGCAGTAGGAGCTATAGTATCCTCTACCGTTACGGTAGCTGTACAAGTTGCAGTATTTCCATTACCATCAGTCACGGTTAAAGTTACGGTATTCGAACCTACATCAGTACATGTAAAAGCATTTGGAGAAACTACTAGTGATATATTGCCACAATTATCGTTAGAACCATTGTCTATATCCGCTGCTGTAATTGAAGCATTACCCGAGGCATCCAGCTGTACTGTAAAATCTTGGCAACTAGCTGTAGGTGCCATAGTGTCTTCAACCGTTACATTGGAAGTACAGGTGGATACATTTCCATTATCATCGGTCACTGTTAAGGTTACTGTGTTTGTCCCTATATCGGTACACGTAAACGAGTTTGGCGAAACCGTCAATGAAGCGATCCCACAATTATCATTAGAACCATTGTCTATATCCGCTGCTGTAATTGAAGCATTACCCGAGGCATCCAGTTGTAATGTAAAATCTTGGCAACTAGCTGTAGGTGCCATAGTGTCTTCAACCGTTACATTGGAAGTACAGGTGGATACATTTCCATTATCATCGGTCACTGTTAAGGTTACTGTGTTTGCCCCTATATCGGTACACGTAAACGAGTTTGGCGAAACTGTCAATGAAGCGATCCCACAGTTATCATTAGAACCATTGTCTATATCCGCTGCTGTAATTGAAGCATTACCCGAGGCATCCAGCTGTACTGTAAAGTCTTGACAGCTAGCAGAGGGTAAAATAATATCTTCTACTGTCACAGTAGCAGTACAGGTATCGGTTTGTCCTATACTGTCGGTAACGGTAAGAGTTACGGTGTTGGCTCCAACATCCGAACACGTAAAACTATTGGGGTTTACGGATAACGTTACGGAACCTTCAGGGTCACTAGATCCTCCATCTACATCTGCAGCATCAATAGTCACATTTCCTGAGGCGTCCAATTGGGCTGTGAAATTGGTACACATTGCAGTAGGTGGAGCATCACTTGAGTCGGCCACAAGGCTTACATCAAGATCGTACATCTGAACATTATTAATAGAGGAACCTTGCTGTTGAATCCTTACGAAATACGTTCCCGCGCTAGGGAGGCTAACACCTGATAGGCTTTCGACTCCCCCCGGGCCATTAGCAGCAGCCGTAGCTAGCACACTTGTACCATCTGTATCAATTATTTCCAACATTAAATCGGAAATAGTAAGAGCATTGAAAGGAGTACCTGCACTACAGGAACCACCGCTGTTTTGAGGACCTTCTAAATACGTAGTCCCAGTGGGAGTGAGCGTACCCGATAGCTGGGCCGCAGCATTTATTGTAAAAGAAAAATAGTCGGTATCTCCATTGTCGTCAATACTTCGTTGTACTCTTGAATAGGAAGTAGGAAGGGTATTCGACCCCAAAAATGTAGCATTAGATGAAGAATCGTTTACACCATCTGGATCCCCATAATGTCTGTTGGTAGCCAAAATATCATCTTCTTGTGGTCCATTAAAGGCAACGCTTATAAAAGGTTCCATTAATTTACTTTGGTTTACTGGGCACACATGCGCAACACCAAGACCATGGCCAATTTCATGCGCTAGTACATTCGAAGTTCCAAGACCAGGGTTATTACTATAAAAATTATCTCCTGTATCAATAATCATATCACCGCTATTGGGAAAATAATTACATGCGAGGACATTACTATTTCCATCTATTAAATGTCCAGATATACGTATATCACCTCTTACTCCTGCGATTCCAGGATTTAAAACAACCGTGCTACCATCATCATTCGGTTCATAGACAAAAATTAAACCACTGGCAGTGGACCAAGAGTTGAACATATTTACAAAGACATTATGCCATGGAGCTGTAGTAAAATCACCAGGTGTGGTTGGGGGGCCATATATACCATTGAAGAAGGAAATGAAATCACTGGAGAAAGTCCCTGCATCAGGAAGACCGCAACCACCATTGCCAATTGGTGTCCCATCTGGGACGTAGCTCCAAGTTAAGGTGGTAATATCTCCTTGTCCTAAACCACCTCCATCTAAGGCAGTTGAGGACCAACGGGACACCAAATTAAATTGGGAACTTGCATCTTCCCCAGAAGGCCAAAGGCCATTTTGGAGAGGGGCTTTGTTCTTGTAAAATGCTTCAATAACAGCAGAATCTGTGTCTGGAGCAAAACAAGTTGCGGGCTTAATTAAAGGAGTGTCAAGACTGTTTTCTTCTAAAGGAGCTTGATTATTTACACAAAATAACACCATAAATAGTGTCAAAAAAGGAAAAGTTCTTTTCATGATAAGGGGGTATTTGATTTAAGTAGGGCTTTAAATTGCTTATAAATATATAAAAAGCGTTAGGAAATACATAAAACGATTGAATATATTAATGGTTCTATCTTCCTGTAAATAGGTTAGTTACTGTGTTAATGGAAGCAAAAAGAATTTAAAAAACTATCCAAACAAATACTTTACTACATCATGAACTTTGGCCAATTTAATGACCTGAATTCCGTAGGTTTCCTTAGGAAGTTTACAATACTTTGATATGATGATACTTTCAAAACCAAGTTTTTCTGCTTCCGAAATACGCTGATCGATACGAGTGACGGGACGTACTTCTCCAGCCAATCCAATTTCTGCGGCAAAACACATGCGTTTGTCAATAGAAATATCAATATTAGATGACAAAACTGCAGCTACTACAGCCAAATCGATAGCAGGATCATCTACCGAAATTCCACCTGTGACATTTAAAAAAACATCCTTGGCGCCTAGTTTAAAACCTGCTCGTTTTTCGAGCACAGCCAATAACATGTTTAGTCGTTTTACATTGTATCCCGTAGTACTTCTTTGGGGTGTTCCGTATACGGCTGTACTTACTAGGGCCTGAATTTCGATCATCAAGGGACGCATACCTTCTAAGGTAGCTGCAATAGCTGTACCGCTGAGGTCTTCCTCGTTTTTCGATATCAGTATTTCGCTAGGATTAGAAACTTCACGTAATCCACTTCCTTGCATTTCATAGATCCCCAATTCATGAGTGCTTCCAAACCTGTTTTTATGAGCCCGTAGTATGCGATAGACATGATTTCGATCTCCTTCAAATTGTAAAACAGTATCTACCATATGCTCCAGGATTTTGGGCCCTGCAATATGCCCGTCTTTGGTGATGTGTCCAATTAAAATAACAGGGGTGGCGGTTTCCTTGGCAAATTTAATAAGTTCTGCGGTGCACTCTCTAATTTGAGAGACACTTCCCGGGCTACTTTCAATATGGTTGGTCTGTAGTGTTTGTATAGAATCGATCACTACAATATCGGGTTGCATTTCTCCAATATTTCGGAAGATATTTTGGGTATTGGTTTCGGTAAGGATAAAACAATATTCTGAATTGGGATGAATACGATCTGCCCGCATCTTGATTTGCTGCTTACTTTCTTCTCCAGAAACATATAGTGTTTTGTAGGGTAATTGTAAGGCTACCTGAAGCATCAAAGTACTTTTTCCAATACCGGGTTCTCCACCTAAAAGTGTTAAAGAACCAGGAACCAAACCACCACCTAAAACACGATTCAATTCTTGGTTTTGAGTGTTCAAACGTGTTTCTACCCTCGTATCTATTTCCGAGATTTTCACAGGTTTTGGAACCTTCTTGGTGCTGGTATCAGAAGCTATATCCCAACCTAACTTTTGCGTTTTCTGAACCACTTCTTCGGCAATGGTATTCCATTCCTTGCAAGAGGTACATTGCCCCTGCCATTTAGAATATTGGGAGCCGCAGTTCTGACAGAAAAAAGTAGTCTTGGTCTTTGCCATAATCGTTTCAGCTAAAATAGATATATTTACGATCGTGGTGAAAAAAATGCTCCCCTTCTTTTTTTGTTTCCAGGTGATTGTTGCTTTTGCCCAATCCGGTAGTCTTTACCATACCTCTTTTTCCAAACAAGACGGATTAAACCTTGATTATATTAATGCTATAGAATTTGACAATGATGGATTTCTATGGCTCGGGGGATCTCAACTAGAAATACGGAATATTGTACTAAGTGACAAAGAGTTGTCACTAATCAGGTTTAACGGAGTTACGTTTCATGAAGTGACATTCCCAAAAACCAATCGGCGGGTTCTAAGTGTTCATGCACTTAATAAGAGAGCAGATGGGAAGATGTACGTGGGCGCACGCACCTCGAATGGGGATTGTATCTTCCTTTTCGATCCTTATACAACAAGTTTTACAGAAGTAAACTTACCAGTTTCAGAAAACTTCGACGTGGCTATTTCGAAGGTATTTCGGTTTCGTGATAAACATTACTTGCTAACCCAGATACAAAGGGAGATAATCCTCAACATTCTAAATAACGATTTAACATTAACCCCTATATTCAGTTTTAGTAGTAACGAAAATAAATTTAGGTTAGATCCTTCCACCCAGTTTATTCCGTATGAGGATTATTGCATTATTGGGGATGATAACTTCGCCATTGTGTATTTGGATTGGGAAGGCAATGTACTTAAAAGGTATTCTGAAGAAACTTTTATAAGGGATCGAGATGCAACGGTAAAAAAGTTCTGGCTGGATGAAGTGTTTGAAGTAGCAAATGAAAAATATGCCTTTGTACATTCTAGAGGGCAATTGCATAAATTACAGCGTGAAGAAATGGAAATTGCTCCCTTAGAAGGGGAAGGGTTTAACCTGCCATCAGAAGTTCTAAGGGTGTATAATGACCCCTTAGGAAATCATATTGTTACCAACAGAAATGGTGGCCCCCTTGCAATTTATTCCTTGAAAGATGATGGGTTTCATCTCATGTTTGAAAACGATTCGTTTGAAAGTGCCTCGGGGATTGAATTGATTTCACAAGACCTAACCAAAGATCTTTGGTTAGCGGCAAACACCGGAGAGCTTCACTATTTTCGATTTCCTGAAAAGAAGATTGATGTCTACCTTCCAAATAAGCAATTGAGAGCCATGACTGCACTTGGAGATGACCGCTATATGGTAGGAACTGAAAAAGGGGGGTGGTATATTTTGGATTTGAATGAAGGATCAACAACACCTTTTCAGTTAAAGGAAAATGGCAATGTCTTTTCTCCTGTTTCATCGCGAAGAATGATTAAGGAAGGGGACTTTATTTGGAGCAATAGTTTTGGGAATATTCTGAAAGTGAACATCGAAAACGGAGAAACCACTTCATATCGGCATTATCCCGTGACTAATATGGTAGCACCAACAGACTCCACTTTTATTTATTCGACCAATGGGTATCATTTAATGGAATTTAATAAGGATACCAAAAAACATACAAAGCTGGTGCTCACCGATTCATTAATGATGTTAGATCTCGAGTTTAGGGATGAAGGAAGCGTAGTAGTTGGCACAAGTAATGGCGTATTAACCTATGATTTAAAAAGCAAGGAACATCAACTTATTAATGATTCCGAAAAACTGGAAGACCCTTTTATTTTAATGACTGATTATCATCCAGATTATGGCTATTTATTAGGGACACGGTCAGGAAAATTGGTAGCTTTCAATCTCCAGTCACAAACATTTACAACTCTCTATGAAGATGACTTGAAAGCTGGAATAGCTACAATTCTTTTTGAAGGAGATACTTGGTGGATTAATACCTTTAATGGAGTGGTGGCTTTTGATATAAAGAACAAGTCCCAAGTACGGTTTTCCGAAAAGGATGGACTCAGTCATAAGGAAGCCAATAGATATAGTGCATTAGATACTGGGAACGGATTTTTGGTAGGATCCCTTAGAGGGCTTAATTATTTTAAACCCCAAGAGTTAAAACCCGATGTGTCTAACTCAGAACTTCGTTTATTGAAGGTGAGAAGCTATGATACCAAACAACAAAAGGTTGTGGATAAATTGGATAGAGGATACTTAGATACTCAAACCAATATTGTACTACCAACAGAATATAAAGAGCTTGAGGTGGATTTTGCTTTAACTCATAATGTAGAAAATCGAGATCATCAGTTTAGGTACCGTGTAAATGATCAAGGTTGGGTAGACCTTAAACAAGAACAAACCATCCGTTTCCCAAATTTAGGAGCAGGAACTTATCACTTAGAGATAGAGGCTCTCAATTATTCTGGAAATAAAATAGGCGATCCTTTGTTGCTCACCATTAATTCCAAGAACTTTTTTTATAAGACATGGTGGTTCTATTTATTACTTTCTTTAGGTGGAATAGGATTTACAGTATATTTTTTGAAACAAGCTCAAGAGAAAAGAAAGCTTCAGGAATATTTCTCTGAAAACCTTCTATTGTCTCAGGAGGCAGAGCGTACTCGAATTGCCAAAGAACTCCATGATAGTGTAGGACAACAGTTAACTCTTATAAAACGTAAGGCTCAAGATCTGTCTCAAGATGAAATATCGAATATGACCCACGGCGCATTAGAAGAAGTACGAAGCATTTCACGTGGATTATACCCTGCTGTACTGAAACAATTAGGACTTTCTGAAAGCATTGAACAATTACTGTATGATGTAGATGAACAAACCAATTTGTTTTGTACCTCAGAGATTGATGATATTGATTCTTATTTTACGGAAGAAGAAAGCTTAAATTTTTATAGATTTATCCAAGAAAACATCAGTAATATTATAAAACATTCTGAGGCTACTTCTATAGTGATAACCATAAAGAAATTAGATCAGAAGATTAAGGTAAGTATCCAAGACAATGGAAAAGGCTTTGAGGTGACCGATAAAATAAAGAACAAAAGTTTAGGACTAAAAACACTTTCTGAACGTATAAGAATACTGAAAGGAACCCTACAAATACAAAGTAAAGAAGGAGCACATACCACCGTAATTGCCGAAATTCCTATAGGATGAACAAAGAAGATATATCCATACTCCCAGCAGATGATCACCCCATGTTGTTAAAAGGGTTGTCAGATCAACTAAAAGAATCAGGGTTTTCGGTATTAGAAGGAGCCCTAAATGGAGCTCAGGCTTTGGATAGTATTGTAAAAGGACATCCAAAAGTGGCAATTTTGGATATAGAAATGCCCTTGCTTTCGGGTTTTGAGGTGATAAAAAAATGCAAGGAAAAAGGAATGTCCACTCGGTTTATTATCCTTACCTCCCACAAGGAAAAAGCATTTGTACTCAAAGCAAAAAAGTTAGAGATTTCAGGTTATTTGTTAAAAGATGAACCATTCTCTGAAATTGAAAACTGTGTGATGGCTGTAGCTAAAGGAGTGAATTATTTTAGTCATGCTTTTGATGATATCTTCGATAGAGAAATAAGCCCTCAATTAGAAAAAATAAAATACCTTTCTCCATCTGAAAGGACTATAGTTAGGTTAATTGCCCAGCAAAAAACCAGCAATGAAATAAGTGATTTATTAAGTATTTCTCCTCGGACAGTTCAGAAACATCGTGCCAACATCATTGCTAAATTAGATCTTCCTAAAAATGTAGATTCCTTATCTGTTTGGACAATGGAAAATAAGGAAATCATACTTTCCCTCTAACTACGTACCCCTACGTATTTTTTGACTAGTTGTACGTATTTTCTTGCGTTCTGCTAGCCCGTACATTTACAACAATCAAATTTCTGAATATGAAAAAGATGTTCCCCCTAATCTTTTTTCTTGTGACCTTTTGGGTTTCAGCACAAGATACAAACCCACCAACAGCGGTATGTGTCAACTTCAATGCTTTTTTAGATGCTACCGGTTCCGTAACTATTATGGCAAGCGATGTAGATGGGGGATCTTCAGATGCTGAAGGAGCAGTCACTCTTTCCATAGATATAAATACATTTACTTGCGTTAATGCAGGACCCAATATGGTGACACTTACCGTGACAGATGGTGGTGGAAACATTGATACCTGTGTAGCTACTGTAACGGTTGTGGATATGATATTGCCCATGGTTAGTTGCCAGTCTACAACATTAACTTTAGATGCATTGGGGAATGCAACTTTACTTCCTGGACAATTAGATAACGGCTCCTCTGATAATTGTGGAGCAGTTTTCTTTTCCCTTTCCAAAACTAATTTTACGTGTGCAGATGTTGGTTCTGAAATGGTGACCCTCTCCGTAACCGATAGTTTTGGCAATACCGATAGCTGTATGGCAATGGTTACTATCAACGAAATGACCGAACCTGTACAGGCCAATTGTCAGGATGTTACAATTACTTTGGACACTTTCGGAATGGCAACTATCCTACCACAAGATTTGGATGATCCAGGAAATCCTTCTACAGGGAATAGCTCTTGTAGTTCCATATCCTTTGGCGCCAGTAGAACTATTTTTGATTGTGATGATGTTTTAAAACCCCTTCCTGCATACGATCTGGTTTTAACAGGAATTATTGGCGATACCGCAACTACAGGAAGACCCAGGGCTATTGAATTATATGCCATTAAAGATGTTCCAGCAGGAGATTTAGATCTATATGGTTTGGGAGCTGCAAACCCAGCCGAAGGTGTGGTGCTTCAAGAATATGTTTTTCCTAACAATACTACAGTTATTTCAGCAGGAACGTATATCACCATAACTCATGATCAATCTACTTTTACAAGTTTCTTTGGGACACCTGCAGATTATGTGGCAACCAATGATGCAGCGAACATAGATGGAAATGATGTGGTTTCTTTATTTTACAATGGAAATCCCATCGACACTTTTGGAGATATAAATGCGGTAGAAATTCAACCCGGAGTAGAATTAGGTCGCTTAGATCGATGGGCCTATACCAATGGATGGGCCTATAGAATTGACAATACCGAACATAACAATGGTCTTTTTGACTTTAACGATGCAACTTGGGCCTATAGCAGTCCAGGAGCCCTTGGAACGAATACGACCAATCCGCCACTTCCTACACCACCTATACCTCCTATAAGCGGAATCGGTTTTCCTTTAAACACCTACGGGTTTATACCTTTTGGCACACCCAATCCTGTTTTAGTGACTTTAACAGTAGATGATGGCAATGGGAATACATCAAATTGTATTGCAAATGTGACTGTAGAAGATAATATACCGCCATCTTTTTCAGTCATGAACATTACCAAAACATTGGATGCCATGGGAAGTGCTTTTGTAGAAGCAAGTGAATTGTATACTGCTGAGGCAGTAGATAATTGTGCCGTGCTTCGTTATAGGGTAGAGCCCAGTCAATTTGATTGTAGTAACATTGTTAGCAATCCAAATCCAGTAATGGTAACTGCTATAGATGTTTTTGGAAATGAATTCAGTCAAACGGCACTTGTTACGATTCAAGACATAACAGCACCACAAAACCTATGTGCTGATATAACGGTTCCTTTGGATATTAATGGAATGGCGACCATTACTCCTACAGATATTTTTGGTTCCAGTGAAGATCCCTGCGGAATTTCAACAGAAAGTATCAATATTTCTTCTTTTGATTGTTCCAATGTAGGAACTAATAGTGTGGTGCTTACACTAACCGATCCTTATGGAAATACATCAACCTGTACAGCACAAGTCACTATAGAAGATGTAACACCTCCCGTGGCGATCTGTCAAGATATCACAGTACAATTAGACGCCAGTGGAAATGCTTCTATAACCGCTACTCAATTGGATGACGGAAGTACAGATGCTTGTGGAATTGCTTCGTTAAGTATAAATACAACGAGCTTTACATGCTCTGATCTTGGAATGAATTCTGTGGTGCTTACAGTGATCGACAATAATGGAAACTCCAGCACTTGTACAGCAAACGTAATGGTTCAAGACGTTATTGATCCAGTAGCTGTAGCTGCTGATATTTCGGTGATTTTAAATACCGGTGGAGAAGCTTTTATAATAGGAAGTGATGTGGATAATGGTTCATCAGACAACTGCAGTATTACGTCACTTTCTGTAACCCCTAATATGTTTACTTGTACCGATACAGGTAGTCCTGTTCCGGTAACCCTTACAGTCACAGATAGTTCTGGGAATACAGATACTGCAACAGCCAATGTTACGGTTGTTGATACGACAGCCCCTGTAGCCAATTGTCAAAATATTACCGTTCAGTTAGACACCAGTGGCAATGCTTCCATTACAGCTGCAGACGTGGACGCAGGAAGTACCGTTTCCTGTGGTTCGGCTACAACTAGTATCGATGTGTCTTCTTTCAATTGTTCAAATATGGGTCCTAATAATGTGATTTTGAGTGTAACCAATACAAGCGGTCTTACTACACAATGTACAGCAGTGGTTACCGTAGAAGATAACCTGCCTCCCATGGTTAATTGTCAAAATATTACGGTGATTTTGGATGCTTCGGGAAATGCCAGCATTCTACCGAGCGATGTAGACGCAGGAAGTACAGATAATTGTGGCATTGCTAGTTCTACTTTGGATGTAAGCAACTTTAGCTGTTCAGATATTGGGACAAATAATATAACGCTCTCGGTAACCGATGTTAATGGGAATACCGCCAGTTGTACAGCAGTGGTGACCGTATTGGATGATATAAATCCAACAGCTGTATGTCAAAACATAACCTTGTCGTTAGACAGTAACGGAAACGCTTCGTTAGAGGCAAGTCAGATAGATGATGGTAGTTCAGATTTTTGTGGAATTGCATCTATGAGCATATCTATGGACACTTTTGATTGTTCTAATTTAGGCGCAAATACAGTACTACTTACTGTTACCGATACCAGTGGGAATACAGACACTTGTACGGCTATTGTAACGATTGAAGATGATACCGATCCTGTAGCAGTTTGTCAAAACATCACGGTACAATTAGATGCCAGTGGTAATGCTTTTATTGATGCTGCAGATATAGATGGCGGAAGTACAGATGCTTGTGGAATTGCTAGTATATCGGCAAGCAATACATTGTTCAATTGTAATAATGTAGGATCTAATTCTGTATTACTTACGGTGTTAGACACAAGTGGTAATATTGATAATTGCAGTGCCATTGTAACTGTAGAGGATACCATAGCTCCTAATGTAATATGTCAAGACATTACCTTACCACTTGATGCTTCTGGAACAGGATTTATAACAGTTGCAGATATTGATGGAGGAAGCAATGATGCTTGTGGGATATCTTCTTTAACAATAGATGTGACTACCTTCGATTGCGATGACTTAGGAACCAACAATGTTACATTAACTGCAACGGATATTTATGGTAACGTGGCTAGTTGTGTAGCCGTGGTTACAGTAATAGATGGAATAGATCCCTTGGTATTCTGTCCATCTGATCAAACAGAAGAGATTTTGATAGGTGCCATGTATACGGTTCCTGATTATTTTGCACTTGGGTTGGCATCTGCTAATGATAATTGTACTGATCCTATAACGCTATTCACTCAAAACCCAACCGTTGGTAGTATGTTATCTGAAGGGGTGTATACCGTTTCACTTACTGCCGAAGATGATAGTGGAAATAGTGAAAACTGTAGTTTTCAATTAACCGTAGATGCTGTGTTGGGCGTTGGCGATACTATAGTACATAGTGCCATACAACTTATTCCAAACCCAACATCAGGAAAAATCACTTTGATTCATTCAGAATCACTCAAAGTTCAACAGGTTGCCGTTTATGATTTATTGGGAAGAACTCTTATAGAGGTGGAACAAGGGCTTTCCAACCTAGAAATACCTTTGGATATTTCACACTTACCAACAGCTCAATATATCATAAAAGTAGCGACTGAAAATGGAGTTTGGGTTCAACAAATTGTAAAAGAGTAAGCATTATGGAATTAAAAAAACACATATATATCTTTTTCCTGTTCAGTTGTTTTATAGTAAAAGGACAAGAACTTATGCGTTCCTCTATAAGTGCTTCTGGAGCATCCGAAACAGTGACTGTTGGAGAATCTATATATACCATTCAACAAAGTGTAGGACAGCAAAGTGTTATTGGAAGTTTTACTACTGAAAATGTTACTGCGAGACAGGGATTCATTCAACCACCCATCAAGATAAATGGTATTGTTGAGGAGGATACCAATCTCGATGCGGTGGTATACCCTAATCCTTTTGAAAGCTCAGTTCATATAAAATTTAATGAAGAGATAAAAGGCCAACTTTCTGTAGTGCTATATGATATTCAAGGAAGACTGGTCTATGATAAACCGTATGATGCAGCGCCTGAAATTGTAGTGAATTTGGATTTTTTATCGAAAGCGGCATACGTGCTTTTGGTTTCTACAGAAAACAAACAGTTTAAAGCCAACCTATTAAAAAACTAATTGATACGTCATGAAGAAATTTGTAATTGTAATTCTATTATGTATTGGGTCCGTTTCCTATGGACAACAGGTATATGTAGAAGCAGGGAGAAATACCTCTCACTTTAAATTCAAAAACAATCAAGGTGAGTATCTGGAAAACCTTCAAACGAAATCCAAAAGTTATGTGGCAGCTGGTTATAAACATAAATTGTATAAAGGGTTGTCGTTGACCACGGGTCTTTTTTATCATGGGTATGGAGCTATTGGTAGCGATGATACCGTTGGAAATTTCTTTGAATGGGACATTGATTATGTAGGACTGAATCTTGGTTTGGACTATGATTTTAGCATTACCGAAGACTTTTCATTCTATATCATGGTGACTGCCAATGGAGAATGGATGGTAGATGGTGTACAAACTATTAACAATCAGGTTTTCAATATAAAAGATATTGAAGAATTTAATGATATCGCAATGTTTTTCAGAAGCGGCGGGGGAGTCCGTTTCAATATTTCTGAAAAAGCCAAAATCTATGCGCAATATCAATATGGAACAGGATTGGCACTCGATGACGATAACAATTCGGCCACAACAGAGCTTCGTATTAATGTACATTCTTTGGGAATTGGCGTCATAGTAGACATTCCTTGTAGAAAAAAAGAAGAATCACCAGTGGAAGGAACCACCAATAATGAACCTCAAAACTAGGAGTTATGAAAAAATTACTACTTCTATTACTAATAGTTGCATTTGGATACACTGCATATGCCCAAACAGATGGATTACATTACCAAGCAGTAATCATAGATCCCAATGTTCAGGAGTTGCCAGGAGAAAATGCAACGGGAAATATCTTACCCAATACAGATGTTATTTTGCGTTTTACCATTTTTGATGCAACGGGAAGTCAAGAATACACCGAAGTTCAGAACACCAGAACCGATGCCTATGGAATGGTCAATGTCATTATTGGACAAGGTCAACCTCAAGGGATCAGTTCTTTTACAGAAATTTTTTGGGATGGCACCCGTAAAGACTTAAAAGTTGAGATCCAATTTGATGGCCGTTTTACTGATTTGAGTAATCAGACATTGACATTCATTCCTTATGCTTTTCACCGTGACATCATTGCCACAGGAACTATGAGTGTAGATGGTAATGTGTTTTTCCGTGGAGATTTGGTGGTTGACGGAACCACGAATCTTAATGATAGTTTGTCTGTAAATAATGAAAGTCCAACTCAATTATCAGGATCATTAACCGTAGATGGAACCACCAATCTTAATAATTCATTAGATGTAAACAATGAAAGCCCCACGCATCTTTCAGGTACTTTGGAAGTTGAAAGAGAAACACGACTGAACAGTACCTTAGAAGTAGATGGAGCTACTAATTTAAACGATAACCTTAGCGTAGAAGGAGCTACAGAACTCAATAATACATTGGATGTAGATGGAGTGACCAATTTAAACAGCACCTTAGAAGTAGATGGTGCCACTCGTTTAAACAATACACTTACAGTTATAGAGGCTACAGAATTGAACAGTACACTGGATGTGGATGGCGCAACAACCCTAAACAATACATTAGATGTAAATAATGAAAGTCCAACACGATTAACAGGAACACTTACGGTAGACGGAGTGACCAATTTGAATAGTGATGTAAACATAAATAACAATAGTTCATTGAATGTATCTGGAGATTTGGTAGTACAAGGCTCCACACTTTTTGAAGATGACCTTACCGTTGAAGGAGATACGAACTTAAATGGGCTTCTTAATGTGAATAATAATAGTCCTACAAATCTATCGGGGGCTCTTACAGTAGTAGACGCTACTACTTTGGGAAATTCCCTAACAGTAGATGGTCCTACCAATTTGGAAAGTGAGCTAAATGTGAACAATCAAAGTCCTACTAATTTATCCGGAAGCTTAACCGTAGATTTAGGAACCCAACTTAATAGCAGTCTCTCGGTAAATAATGGCAGTCCCACGTATCTTTCGGGAACTTTGGAGGTAGATGGAGCCACTACTTTAAATAGTAATCTAACTGTAAATGGGGTCACCAATCTAAACAACTTTGTTTTTGTTAATAACGGGGCACCTACCAATCTTTCAGGAAGCTTGAATGTAGCTGATGACACAGACATGGATGGTACACTTATCGTAGATGGAGAAACTACTTTAAATGAAGGATTAAAGGTTGCCAATGGCAGTAGTACCGAACTAACAGGAACACTGGATGTGGATGGCGCAACAACCCTAAACAATTCATTAGATGTAACTAACCAGAGTCCTACTTACCTTTCCGGAACGCTTACAGTAGATGAAGCAACCACATTGAACAATAGCTTAACGGTTGAAAATACATCACCTACACACCTTACCGGAACGTTGGAGGTAGATGGAGCTACCACACTCAATAATACACTCGATGTCACGAACGGATCAGACACCAATCTAACTGGAAACCTTACCGTTGATGGAGAATCTTCATTCAATGACAATCTAAATGTGCTTAATGGAAGTGACACCAATTTAAGTGGGTTATTGAATGTTGTTGGAGAAACCATTTTAGGGAATACCTTAACTGTAGCGGGAGCTACCACAATCAACAATGACCTTACAGTAACAGGAAATACGTTTTTAGGAAGTCTAAATACACAAAGTATCAATATACAAGGAGATAGTCCGGATTTCATTGCTACTTTCGAAAATACCAATACGGGAAATGGTGATGGAATTGCCATTCGATTGGGGAAAAATCACGGTGCATGGGATGGTAGCCAGATTTTAAAAATTGTAAACCCATTAATCGGAGATCCAGATACCAATACACCTCCTATAGACCCTACCTATCAAAGTGCCATGAACGTGGTAAAAGCCCAATTTCAATCACCAGGAACATTTTCGGTTTCAGATATGATCAACTTGGCACCCGGAGGACTTCGCTCTGGAGGGGTTTTGGCTATCAACGAATTTGTGTTTCAACAAATGAATTCAAGTTTGGGGCTTCCCAAAAATTTACCCGGAGTAAATTTTCCGTTTACAACACTTGCACAGTCTCCACCACCGCCACCACCCTTTCCCGGGGTAACGATTCCTTTTGTAAATGTTACGATACCAGGTTGGCAGGTTCCTACCGTAAGTATACCTAGTCAGGTATTAAACAATCCTATTGCCAATTTTTTACCCAGTTTGCCATTAACCAATGACAATACAGGAGGATTGCCTGGGATTGATTTTCCAAGTATACCGTTACAGGCCATAGCAGGTTCGTTGAACAAATCCAATGAGTATGTTTCATTTCAGGATAAGGACGGTCGTGTTACGGGAAGTATAAGAGCACAGTCCTTAGCAGATTTTGCAAATGAAACCATTTGTAATCCAGTTTATTTAATGAATGTAATCTCACAATTCATTGGAGTGGATTTACTGGATAAAGTAGTAGCAGGTTCTGTGGAAATGACAAACTTAATTGATAAATTCAATCACATAGGAGTTGAATATACTTCTGGTAATGGAGATTATGCCGAGTGGTTACCTAGGGTAGATGAAAGTGAATATATCACAGCGGGGGATATTGTTGCCGTTAAAGGAGGATTTATCACCAAAAGTATGGATGAAGTAGAACAAATTATGGTAGTTTCTCATCGTCCTATCATATTGGGAAACACTCCAGACCCTAGCCAAACCCATTTAGGAAATAATGTAGCATTTATGGGGCAGGTCCCTGTTAAGGTTATGGGGCCTGTAAAAACAGGAGACTACATTGTTGCACACCCAACGATTAAGGGATATGGTGTTGCCAAATCCCAAGCCGAAATGAAAGCTGAAGATTTTAAATTAACTGTAGGTAGATCTTGGGAAGAGAATGTAAATGAAGGCCCTAAGATGGTAAATACAGTAGTAGGTGTACACAATGGAGATTGGGTAACCGTAGTGAAAAAACTTCAGGAAAAACAGAAAGCATATGAAGATCAATTCAAAGCCATTGAAGCCAAGGTAAATGCTTTGGATAAAAAGGCCGATAATCTATTATTGGAAACAAACAACTAAACCTTTCAAGATGAAACTTCTATTACGAATAATGATTTTTCTGGCTGGGGTAGGGTTGTATGCTCAAACCGATGGGTTAACCTATCAAGCCGTAATCTTAGATCCCAATGTTCAGGAGTTGCCAGGAGTAAATGCAACGGGAAATATTTTGCCCAATACAGCGGTAACACTTCGGTTTACCATACTAGCTAATAATGGTTCGGTAGAATACAAGGAACTCCACGAAACTCGAACCGATATTCACGGTATTATCAATTTGGTTATTGGTCAAGGACAACCGCTAAGCGCAAATAATTTTACCGATATTTTCTGGGATGGTACTCCAAAAAGCTTGAAAGTTGAAATTAGTTTTGGAGGCAGTTTTAATGAATTGAATGATCAGAATCTTACGTTCGTTCCGTATGCGTACCATAGAGATATAATTGCTACAAGAGATCTTAACGTAGCAGGTAATGTCCTTTTTAGAGATGACTTGGTGGTGGATGGAACTACTAATTTAAATAGTTCTCTGGATGTGAACAACGAAAGTGCTACACAACTTTCAGGAACCTTGGTAGTAGAAGGAACCACAAACCTCAACAATAATTTGGATGTAAGCAACCAGAGTCCTACGAGACTTTCAGGTGTTTTAGAGGTAGATGGGGCCAGTAATTTACGTAATCGATTGATAGTTTCAGATTTCACCACCCTTAATAGTACTTTGAGTGTGGATGGGAGAACACAATTAAAAAGTACATTGGATGTGGAAGGTGCTACCCATCTTCATGACCGCCTTGTCGTGGATGGAACCACTCAGCTTAATAACACATTAAGTGTAGGCGATGCAACCATTTTACGTGCTGCCTTGGATGTAACAGATGCTACTACCCTAAATGATGCATTACGGGTGAGTAATCAAAGAGCCACAATGCTTACAGGGACACTTACGGTTGATGGCGAAACAGACTTTAATGGCAACGTCATTGTTAATAATTCAAGTGATGTAACTGTTTCCGGAAATATGTCTATTGGAGGAGCTACCATTCTACAACAGGATGTAACTGTAGAAGGAGCAACCAACCTTAACAATTCCCTTTCGGTAAATAACGGAAATCCAACATCATTAAGCGGGTTATTACATGTAGACGGACAAACTTCTTTGGGAGATGCTCTTTTAGCACAAGGCCCTACGGATCTCAATAATTTACTTAGGGTTAATAACTTAAGTCCAACGATTTTCTCGGGAGAGTTGGTTGTGGATTTGGCAACTAATCTGAATGGTAGATTAATGGTAAACAATTGGAGCCCCACATACCTTTCTGGATCATTGAATGTAGATGAAGAAATTGATTTTGGGAATCATCTTACTGTGGATGGAATCGCAAATTTTAATGAGGAATTAAATGTATTGAATGGTGCCTTGGTACAATTGTCGGGTGATTTGGATGTAGATGGAAACACCAACTTAGGGGGGTATTTAAACGTGATCAATCCTACTACATTTAACAATAACACGACGGTTACAAATTTAGAAGCAACATCTTTTACAGGCTTGTTAGAAGTAGACGGTGCTACAACCTTAAACAATCAACTTGATGTAACGGGGCAATTTCCATCTCAATGGAACGGTACACTTATGGTAGATGAAGCTATGCTGCTTAATAACTCTTTAGAGGTTACTAATGAAGGTATAGCTCAATTTACAGGGAGTCTATCCGTAGGTGATATGACTTCCATTCATTCCAATTTGACGGTGACCAATGGAAGTAGTTCCTATTTTTCAGGAAGTTTAATTGTAGGGTCTTCAGGTTATATGAATGCGCTAAACGTAAATAATGAAGGGAAAACTGATCTTTCGGGTAATTTGGATGTGACAGGAGTTGTTACTTTAGGCAATACATTAAACGTTGCTAATGCTACGACGATTAATAATGATTTTACAGTCACAGGTTCAGCTAATTTAACGAGCTTGAATACAGGTGGAATTTCAGTAATAAACGATAACCCCAATTTTCTTGCTACGTTATCCAATCTAGATCAAGGAAATGGCGGCGGAATTAGTATTAAATTAGGACGAGATCACGGAAGATGGACTGGAAGCAGTATTTTGAAAATAGATCAAACACTAATTAGCAATGATCCAGTAAATAATACACCTCCTTCAGATCCATTGTACATAACGGCATTAAATACGGTAAAGTCCAAGTTTCAGAATCCAGGCCCTTTTTCTATGTCAGAAATTGTTGGATTGAGCCCTTTAGCGGTAAGACTGGCTTCTATAGGAAATATCAATAATCTGATTTTTCAAGAGGTGCAAGCACAGCTCAATTTTCCAAAAGATGTACCCTCGGTTACCATGCCGTCTTTTGCAGTACCTGGTTTTGAAAATGAAATAGTGTTCTTTAATGGTTTATCGCCTATATGTTCTGGACAGCATTGTTTCAGTGTTTGTTTCCCTTTTGCTGGTTGTGTTAGGGTGTGTGTTCCGCCTGTAAATGTATGTGTGCCTACCATTCCCAAAATTGCATTTCCAGCTTTACGAGTACCACAAGTAAATGTGGCTCCTACTTTCAATAATTTCATACCCCCCTTGCCTACCTTGAGTGAAGCAGGATTGCCTGATGTAAGTATTCCAAGCATTCCAACAGCTCCCTTTTCAAATTCCCTTTCCAATGAAAATGAATACATGACTTTTCAGGATAAAGACCAAAGAAAAACAGGAGCCATTCGTGCCGTGTCGGTTTCCGATTTTGCCAATAGCACTATTCTGGATGATGTATATGTAATTAATGTCGCTTCAAAATTTATTAATATCGATTTATTGAAATCTATAGTCCAAGGAGGAGCTACAATGGTTGATTTAATTAATCAATTTAATAAAATGGGTGTTGAGTATACTTCTGGAAATGGTGATTATGCTGAATGGCTGGAACGCTCCTCAGTAGATGAATACCTCACTCCTGGAGATATTGTAGGAGTGAGAGGTGGAAAAATTTCCAAAAACCTTAACAATTTTGAGCAATTAATGGTGGTTTCACATCGCCCCATAGTCATGGGGAATGATCCTTCTAAGGAAAGAGAGCACCTTGGAAATAGGATTGCTTTTATAGGACAGGTGCCAGTAAAAGTAATGGGGCCGACAAAAACAGGAGATTATATAGTGGCAAACAAGGAGTTATCAGGTTATGGAAGAGCCATCTCTCCTAAAAACATGAAGGCTGAAGATTTTAAATGGGTGGTAGGAAGAGCTTGGGAAGAAAATAAAAACCAAGGCCCTAAGCTAGTCAACACAGTTGTTGGAATTAGAAATGGCGATTTTGCAAATACAATAAAACAATTGGTTTCCGATCAGAAAACATTGGATGTTAAGCTTACCACTTTAGAGGATAAAATTGCTAGAATTTCAGAAAAATTGGATAAGACCATAAATCAAGAAGATTATGCAGATAAAGAATAATTTATTACTTAGTCTTTGTTTACTGCTAAGTTATGTTAGTATTGGACAAAAAGAAGATACCTTTTATTTAAGCCAGGAACAGTTAGAACAAATTCAACAAAGTGAAGAAGCACTTGCTGTTTGGTTTGAAGAAATTAAGACTCCCGGAGTGAAAATAGATGGCGAGTACATGATATTTAGTAAAGAAGCTCAAAAACTAATTAAGAATTCTGAGTACCGAAAAAGTGTTTACAAAGAAAACTACAGTTTTGCCGATGTAAAAGAGAGTTTGGCAAGTCTTGAAATGCAAAAAGCATTTTGGCAAATGTTGAATATATATCCAGATAACAAGGAAAATGTGGTGCAATATATCTATGCATATGATAAAGTTTTTCCTACTGATGAAGTCTTAGTAGCTTCATTTTACACCTACGCTTTTTTCGACCCAACAATTACTGATTTAAAAGAAGGAAAGCCTCATGTAAATAGACCCGATATTTTTGAAGAATACCTAAGAAGGACTCAGGAAATAGTGACCTATATTGAATATTTTAGAAAAGAAGAGGCCAAAAATAAATCATAAAATTTCATTTCAATTAACTAACTCGATTGAAAAAGCCCTTTAACTTTTAAGAATTAAAGGGCTTGCTTTTTTAAAGTATCTAGTGTTTAATATCCGAAGTCTTCTTTTATTTTATCAGCCTTGTCTAGCATAAGATCGGTAGTGATAAAATCTACTTCTTCTTTATCAAAAGCTCCTTGAAAAATTCGCATAGCTTTTTTGGGCTCACCTACCTCTTCATAATAACGTCCTAAGTAGTAATCTCCCAAATTGGTGTCAGGGTATTGTTTCTTTGCCATAGTGGCTATTTCACGTAAAGAGTCCCATTGCTTTCGTTTCTCGCTTGCTCGTGCGGTGGCGAGATAATCATTTACCCGAATAGGATTGGTAAGTCCAAAAAGGTCTTCTATGGTTTTGTATTTGTCTATTAAATATTGATGGATAGGAGTCTCCGTTTTCAACAATACGTCTTTGTACTCCTGTTTAGAAATGGGACGAAATACAGAAAATATCTTTTCCATAGCTGAAGGAATGGCTCGGGCTACTAAAGAATAGTGCGTGGCTCCTTCAAAATTATCATAGTAATAAGAAAACTTATCAGATTTTAAGGGGCTCAGTTTTTTGTTGAGGTCTTCAGTTATTTCCATTAAATCCTGAATATCATCTGTCCCGGTAGCAAGATAGTAGAACAATTTAGATTCAATGTTAGGGATGCGTTGGGGTAGTCTTTCATCGAGCATTGGGGCCAAATCTGGACTTAGGTTTATATACCCATTGAAGAGTGGAGGATCTTTGAACAAATAGTAATTAATGAAATTGGCCGTAAAGTCATGACCTACGGCAATCGTAAATTTTGCCGTCCGATAGCTACTGTCAATATATGGAATCAGTTCCAAGCCTACGAATTCAAAGAAATCAGCGCCTGTTTCAGCAGGCATAAAATTTGTATCATCATAATTGCAGTCGTCATAGCGTTTGTCACCCTGCATGATTCCAACTACAATGGCTTCTGGCATATCCTCCCAATAACCAAAATAATCTACATTGCCCGCAACGGGTTCAAAAAGATAATTGGCATCAAGCACAAGCACAATGGGGTATGATTTCTCAATGTTTTCCTCATAATCCCTTGGCAACTGAATTTTTAATCGTCTGGGTTCGCCCAACTTTAACGAAGTAAATTCTTCATAGACAACTTTAGATTGGGACAATCCTGAAAAAGTAAATAGTAAGCATATAACAGGTAGTAGGATTCTTTTCATATTCAGAAATGATTTAAGGATGGTAAGATAGTAAATTTTGAATTTCGATTTTTTTCAATTTTTCTCCCTTTAAAGCCTATTTCTATTGTAGATAGGAAGGAAAATAAGTGAAAGAGCCCCGAAAAGCAAAATGGCCGCAATGTTAGAAGTCCATACAATCCATCCAAAAGCAGTCCCTAATGTTTCTGGTATACCAAAAACCAAAAGAATCCCCATGATAGCTGCGGGGTAAGTTCCAAACCCACTGTTGGTAAAAGCAAATGTGAAACTACCAACCACAAAGGTGATGATAAGGGTTCCGACCCCTATGGAAGATGTGTCAGGGAGTGCTTGCGTAGCAGTATAAAAAGATAGAATATAAAGCCCCCAGATAATAAGACTATGGAGAATAAAAGGCCCTTTTTTTCGCATGGTTATAATGCTCATAACCCCGTCCTTAAGGCCTGAAATCAATTTTTTTATTTTCTGACTTAAAGGATTGTTAGCGTATTTCATGAAGAGGATGAAAAGCACTCCGCCAAAAAATAATCCTAGGAGGGCAACCCCTATTTTACGTACAGGAACTATATCACTAAGGTATGCATACAAAGTATCAAACTCCAAAAGTAGCGCAACCAGCGTAAAAAGAAAGAGTAAAATCAAATCGATGATACGTTCCGAAATAATGGTTCCAAACCCTTTGTCAAAAGGAACTTTCTCATATTTACCCAATACCAAAGCTCTTGATACCTCTCCACTTTTTGGAATGAAAATATTCATAAGGTAAGCTACGGATACGGCCATGAAGCTGTTCAGTAATTTTGGATGGTAACCTAAAGGCTCCAACATAAACCCCCATCTGTAAGCACGTATAACATGGCTTAGTACACTTAGCAAAACTGCCAAGGTTACCATGATATAATTGGCGTTTTTAAAGTGAAATAATACCTGATCGCGTTGCTCTGGCGTAAACTGTCCATATATATACCAAATTAAAAATACCCCAAGTGCTAGGGGGATGGAAATTTGAAGGAATTTAGACAGTGATTTGTTCAAACTATATAAGTAAGTTGTTCTCCTCGTTTGGGAAAACTAAGGCTGGCTTAAATTTCTTTGCCTCTTCAACACTCATAATTGCATAAGTGATGAGGATAAGTATGTCTCCTGGGGCTACTTTTCTAGCTGCAGCTCCATTAAGGGTAATCTCTCCACTCTTTCTAGGGCCAGGAATGGCATAAGTTTCAAGACGTTCCCCATTGTTGTTATTTACAATTTGCACTTTTTCGCCTTCCACTATATTAGCGGCATCCATAAGGTCCTCATCTATGGTGATACTACCAATATAATTAAGGTCGGCACCTGTAACCTTTACTCTGTGGATCTTTGATTTTACTACGTGAATTTGCATGGCGCAAAGATACAATTATGATTTTAGTTTTTGAACCGGAAAATTATATTTTGGGTAGTTCCATATTGTCTATAAGTCTAATCTCTCCAGCATAGGCAGCTACAAAAGCACGGTATTCATTTCCTTTTCTTTTTCGTTTTGCAGTCTGTAGGTTTTTTACATTGGCAATTTCAAAATATTCCAATTCCAGATAAGGACTTTCCTCGAAAATAGTAGTTACCATAGATTGAAGCTCTGAAATACTATCTTCTATAAATAATGTCTGAACTCTCTTAAGTGTTTCATAAATAAGACGGGCTTCTTTAAACTGAGTTTTGGTAAGTCGTTGATTTCTGGAACTCATAGCTAAGCCATGAGCCTCCCTTAAAATAGAACAACCTACAACGGTAACAGGCAACTTTTCTATAGCGACCATAGACTTTACAATTTGTAATTGCTGAAAATCTTTTTCTCCAAAATAAGCTTTGGAAGGCATTACAGCACGAAATAGTAAGTTAAGAACCGTTCCCACTCCATCAAAATGACCGGTTCGGTATTTACCTTCCATGGCATGTTCCAATCCCCTAAAATTATATTTCTTAGAAATTACTTTATCACCATAAAGATCATCTGGACTCGGAGCATAAATGTAAACGGTTCCATGCAACCCTTTAAGTAATTTGGCATCTGCGTCAAGTGTTCTTGGATATTTCTGTAGATCAGAGGCATTGTCAAATTGAGTAGGGTTTACAAAAACACTTACCACAACGATGTCATTTTCTGAAAGAGCTTTTTCAACTAAAGAAATATGTCCTTTATGCAGTGCTCCCATTGTGGGAACAAAACCAATGGAGTGATTTTTTTGCCTATAAATTTCAAGTTCCTTGCGAAGCAACTTTTGCTGGTGATATATCATAATAGAGCGAAAACGGTCAAAATTAAGATATAAAGTGCAATCTGCATAAATTTTCGTAATTTTGCGCATTCTATAAATAAGCCAAAAAAATAGAATTTATGAAAGATAAAAGAGTCTTGTATGTGTCTTCAGAAGTAATCCCGTATCTTCCAGAGACCGAGATTTCTTCCATGTCGTTTGAAACTCCACGTATGGTGAACAGTAATGGCGGTCAGATACGTATTTTTATGCCTCGGTATGGAAATATAAACGAACGTCGTCATCAGCTTCATGAAGTCATTAGACTTTCTGGTATGAACCTAGTAATTAATGATTTGGATATGCCGCTTATCATTAAAGTAGCATCTATTCCAAAGGAGCGCATGCAGGTATACTTTATAGACAATGAAGATTATTTCAAGAGAAAAGCTACCTATGCTGATGAGGATGGGAATTTTTATAAAGACAATGACGAACGAGCTATTTTCTTTGCTAAAGGAGTAATTGAAACTGTAAAAAAATTAAACTGGTCTCCAGATATCATACATGTTCATGGTTGGTTAGCTTCCTTCTTGCCATTGTATCTAAGAACTTACTACAGTAACGAACCGTTATTTGAGAACAGTAAAATAGTCACTTCATTATACAATCAAGGCTTTAATGATACGTTAGATACAGAGCTGATCAATAAGATAAAGTTTGATGAAATCCCTGAAGAGAAAGTTGAACATTTATCCACACCGGATTATTTTAATGTAATGAAGACAGCTATTGATAACAGTGATGCTGTGATCGTGGCTTCTGATGAAATCTCTTCCGATTTTGAAACATATCTTAAAAATCTCGAAAAGCCTGTGTTAAAATATCACAATAAAGAAGAAGTACAGCAGGCGTATTTGGATTTTTACCAAACTAAAGTTTTGGATTAATACCTTTTTTTGAAATATGAACATGAAGAACTTATTACTCAAGCTTGGAGTAATCCTTACTGTAATTGTGGCTTTAGCTTCTTGCGAAGAGGATTTTAATACAGTAGATACTGATATTATAGGTCAGAACTTTTCCACCCCAGATACAGTATTGGACATTAGAGCCTATAGTAGAGCCTTAGGCGGTGTGCAAACCAATGATTTAATAGCATACCAATTGGGTGTTTACAATGATCCAGTATACGATAAATACAAAACAGATTTTTTGGGACAGGTCCTTATGACGACCCCAGACCCCAACTTTCCAAACGATACGTTGACACCGGAGATTGAAAAAGTTTTGTTGCACATTCCGTTCTTTTCCACTTCTACTACTTCAGATGGAGAAACAACATTTACCCTAGATTCTATCTATGGAAGTACACCCTTGCGTGTTTCTATATACGAATCAAATTTTCTACTAAGGAATTTAGACCCTGATTCAGATTTTGAAGAAGCGCAACGTTATTATTCCAACCAGAGTGGAGAGTTTGATGCTGCTATGGGGCAATTGCTATTACAAGAAGATGATTTTGTTCCTTCCAATTTGGAGCGAGAAGTTGTTATAGAAAGTACTGGAGACACACTTACCTTCAACCCGGGAATGCTTTTGGAGTTACCTATATCTTTCTTTCAAGAAAAAATATTTGATCGTGAAGGAGATCCTGAATTATTAACTAATAATAATTTCACAGAGTTTTTCAGGGGATTATATATAAAGGTAGAAGAGACTCAATCTGGCGATAACCTGTTCATTTTTAATGATGAGGAAATGACATTGAATATGCATTATTCTTCTGAAACCACAGCGGTAGATGAAAATGGTGACCAAGAGACAGATGATAATGGTGATATTATAAGAGTACTAGGTAGTTTTGAAATGAATTTTAATGGGATTAATGTTAATGTGTTCGACACCAATGTCCCTGCAAATATTGTAGCTGCTCTAGACAACCCCGACACTCAAAATGGCGAAGAAAGACTATACGTAAGAGGGGGAGAGGGAATTGTTACTATCATTGATCTTTTTGGACAAGACAACAATGATAATGGTATTGATGATTTACAAGACTTAAGAGATGATGATTGGATTATTAATGAGGCCAATCTTATTTTTTATGTAGATCAATCTACTATCACAGGTGGCGATAAAGAACCTGAGAGGCTCATTATTTATGAAACTAAAAATCAGCGTGTCCTGGCAGACTACTCTATAGACCTTTCGTCTAGCAATGAACCTTTAAATGCAATTACAACACATTTGGGTCGTTTAGAACGTGGAAGTGATGATATAGGAGATTTTTATAAAATCCGTATCACTACCCATTTAAGTAACTTAATTAATAGGGATTCTTTGAATGTTCCATTGGCTTTAATGGTATCTCATAATGTAAGTCAATTAGATTTTCAAGATTTAGAAAATCCTATTGAATTGGATTCGTCAGACCCGGAAAACATCATTTCATTGGAGCGTCTTCCAAATACCTGCATCGCATCTCCAGAAGGTACCGTCTTACACGGTAATAGATCTGCGAACGAGGACAAAAGACTTAGACTTCAAATTTTTTATACAGAACCCGAAGAATAGAATACAAAGCATATGTGTGGAATCGTAGGATATATAGGTGAAAGAAAGGCTTACCCTATCATTTTAAACGGTTTAAAACGATTGGAGTATAGGGGTTATGATAGTGCCGGAGTAGCCTTATACGATGGAACCCATATACAAGTTTCTAAAACCAAAGGGAAGGTGGTCGATCTGGAATCTCGAGTAGAAACAGAAATTTCTACTGAAGGGAAGTTAGGGATTGGACATACCCGTTGGGCTACACACGGAGTTCCAAACGATATCAATTCACACCCACATTATTCCAACAGTGGGGATTTAGTAATCATCCACAACGGAATTATTGAAAACTATGCATCGATTAAGCAAGAATTGCTTAATCGGGGATATACCTTTACCAGTGATACCGATACGGAAGTCTTGGTAAATCTTATTGAGGAAATCAAGAAACAAGAAAATGTGAAGTTGGGAAAGGCAGTTCAAATTGCCCTCAATCAAGTGGTAGGAGCTTATGCCATTGCTCTTTTCGATAGAAATAAACCCAATGAAATTGTAGTGGCCAAATTAGGAAGCCCTTTGGCTATTGGAATTGGCGACGACGAATTTTTTGTAGCTAGTGATGCTACTCCTTTTATTGAATTTACCAATAATGCAATCTATTTAGAAGATGAAGAGATGGCAATTATTAGTAAAAAGAAAGGAGTTAAAGTTCGTAAAATAAAAGATGATAGCTTAGTAGACCCATACATTCACGAGTTAAAACTCAATCTAGAACAAATTGAGAAAGGTGGATACGATCACTTTATGCTAAAAGAGATCAACGAGCAACCTACCGTAATAAAAGACACTTATCGAGGACGATTACTAGCCAATCAAGGGATCATTAAGCTTGGAGGATTGGAAGATCATATTCAAAAATTTGTCAATGCAGACCGAATCATTGTTGTTGCCTGTGGAACTTCTTGGCATGCTGGTTTAGTGGCAGAATATATTTTCGAAGATTGGGCTCGAATTCCTGTAGAAGTAGAATATGCTTCTGAATTTAGATATAGAAATCCGGTAATCACCGAAAAAGATGTAGTTATTGCAATTTCTCAAAGTGGAGAGACTGCAGATACGCTGGCTGCTATTAAGTTAGCCAAAGAAAGAGGGGCCTTTGTATATGGTGTTTGCAATGTTGTGGGGTCTACTATTTCTAGGGAAACCCATAGTGGAACTTATACCCACGCTGGGCCCGAAATTGGTGTAGCTTCTACCAAAGCATTTACTACCCAGATTACGGTTCTCACCATGATTGCACTTCGTCTGGCAAATGCCAAAGGGACTATTTCACAAGGAGATTATATGATGCATCTACAAGAGTTGGAAAGAATTCCTTCACATGTAGAAGAAGCCCTTAAAAGTGAACCCAAGATTAAGGAAATTGCCGAAGTATTTATGGATGCATCCAACTTCCTTTATTTAGGAAGAGGTTATAATTTCCCAGTGGCTTTAGAAGGAGCTTTAAAACTTAAGGAAATCTCATACATTCATGCCGAAGGGTATCCTGCTGCCGAAATGAAACATGGCCCTATTGCTTTGATCGATGAACATATGCCTGTAGTAGTAATTGCAGTAAACAGCAACCACTACGAAAAAGTAGTTAGCAATATTGAAGAAATCAAAGCGAGGAAAGGAAAAATCATCGCTGTGGTTACTGAAGGGGATTCTCAAGTAAAAGGGCTGGCAGATTATATTATGGAAGTTCCTAAAACTCCAGAAACCTTAAGCCCATTGGTAACAACCATTCCGCTTCAATTGCTATCATATCACATTGCTGTGATGCTAGGCAAAAATGTAGATCAGCCACGTAATTTGGCCAAGAGTGTTACCGTAGAGTAAACCGAAAATTTACCCTCAAAATTTTACTAGATTCCGTTGCATTTTTGTAACAGAAAAACCTATCTTTGCACCGATTTTTAGGGGCAGAAATTCCAGTTCCTAACAGTACTAAAAAATAAACACTTAGAAATGTCACAAGTTACAGGAAAAGTTGCACAGATTATTGGACCAGTAGTAGACGTGGAGTTTGCTAATGGATCAAGCCTTCCGAAAATTTACGATTCACTAGAAGTACAAAACAATGGAATAACATTGGTGCTTGAAGTACAATCACACATTGGTGAAAATACCGTACGTACCATTTCCATGGACTCTACAGATGGTTTAAGCCGTGGTGTAGATGCTGTTGCAACAGGAGCGCCTATACAAATGCCAATTGGTGAGGATATATATGGACGTCTTTTCAATGTAATTGGAGATGCTATTGACGGGATTGGAAATCTTCCAAAAGCAGGAGCTGATGGATTGCCAATTCACCGTGAAGCACCTAAGTTCGAAGATTTATCAACTTCTACCGAAGTTTTATTTACAGGGATCAAAGTAATCGACTTAATTGAGCCTTACGCAAAAGGAGGTAAGATTGGATTATTTGGTGGTGCCGGGGTAGGAAAAACAGTATTGATTCAGGAGTTGATTAACAATATTGCAAAAGGACACGGTGGTTTGTCTGTATTTGCTGGAGTAGGAGAACGTACTCGTGAAGGTAATGACTTGCTTCGTGAGATGTTAGAATCAGGAATTATTAAGTATGGTGATGACTTCTTGCATTCTATGGAAGAAGGAGGATGGGATCTTTCTAAAGTAGATAAAACTGCAATGAAAGAATCCAAAGCTACTTTCGTATTTGGACAGATGAATGAGCCTCCTGGAGCACGTGCTCGTGTAGCACTTTCTGGATTGACTATTGCTGAATACTTCCGTGATGGAGCTGGAGACGGACAAGGAAAAGATGTACTTTTCTTCGTAGATAACATCTTCCGTTTTACACAAGCTGGTTCTGAGGTATCTGCACTTCTAGGACGTATGCCTTCTGCGGTAGGTTATCAGCCAACTTTGGCAACAGAGATGGGTGTTATGCAGGAGCGTATTACTTCTACTAAAAAAGGATCTATTACTTCTGTACAGGCAGTATATGTACCTGCAGATGACTTGACAGACCCTGCACCAGCGACAACTTTCGCCCACTTGGATGCAACTACGGTATTGTCTCGTAAGATTGCTGAGTTAGGTATTTATCCTGCGGTAGATCCATTAGATTCTACCTCTCGTATCTTAACTGCAGATATTCTTGGAAATGAGCATTACGATTGTGCACAACGTGTAAAAGAGTTATTGCAACGATATAAAGAACTTCAGGATATCATCGCCATTTTGGGGATGGAAGAATTGTCTGAAGAAGATAAATTGGCTGTAGGACGTGCTCGTCGTGTACAGCGTTTCCTTTCTCAACCTTTCCACGTAGCAGAACAGTTTACAGGGATCCCAGGTTGTTTGGTAGACATTAAGGATACCATCAAAGGATTTAATATGATTATGGATGGTGAGTTGGATCACCTTCCAGAAGCTGCTTTCAACTTGAAAGGTACGATTGAAGAAGCGATCGAAGCTGGAGAGAAAATGTTGGCAGAAGCTTAAAATTAGTTGAGGGTTCAGAGAAACTCGTAACTCAAAACTTGAAAACATGTACTTAGAAATAGTAACTCCAGAAGCATCTTTAGTGAGTGGTGACGTAGAAAGCGTGACAGTTCCCGGTGTGGATGGTGAATTTCAAATGTTGAACGGTCACGCCCCCATAGTATCCCTTTTAGGAGAAGGAAAGGTAAGATTTGCTGGAAACCCAACCATTGCTGAAGGTTTTGAAAGCAAGTTTACCCAAGCAGATGGTAAGTGGGTATTGGAAATTAACAGCGGTACCGTACAAATGAGTGATAATAAAGTGATCGTATTGGCAGACTAAACCTTTACAGATTCTAAAATACAAATCCCAAATTCCGAAAGGAGTTTGGGATTTTTGTATTATTGTCATTAGTGAGATCTAACAGATATATTCATAAAATTGAAGGAAAAATATCGTATGGAAGAAGGTTTCTTTCCTTCTTTTTTTTAACACTTTCCGCCTTTATTATTGTCTATGCTTTTTCCGTGCCCTATGTGATAGAAGAATTTGATCCTACTGCATATAATCCAATTGCAGGAATCATTCTAGCAATTGTCCCTTTTTTTGCTGGCTTCGTTATTGGAACGAAAACGAATGTTCTAGTAGATACTGAAAAGAAACATATTATTTTGAACAAGAGTGTAAAAGGTGTTGTTTTCAAAAGAACAATCATAAAATATACTGAACTCGAATATGTTTCCATATTTCGAAATAACACTACAAAGTACTATGAATCACGCTTATTCTATGATGATAGCAGTTATATAGATCTCTTTGAAATTAAAAATGAACAAAAAGCATTGAGTAGGGTCCAAAATATTAGTGCAATTCTCTCTATTTCTGTTCATGATTTGATCGTTGATGATTATTGGGAAGATAAGGAAGCTCCTTACGTAGCTCCAGAAGATCGTGAAATAAGTGCTCATCTAAGTGAAGGAAGGAGGCCTTGGTGGCAAAATGCTATTGCAGCTGTAATGTATACTTCCTCTATTTGTTGCCTGTATCTTTTCTTTGTTGTCTTGTCTAAATATGATTATGAGTTTCAAAAAGGGATGGAGAGCTATATAACGTTAGCCATTTTAATAGGCGGTTTAGGTGTAACATTCTCATTGGTGAAAGATTGCCTTTTCGATTTTAGGAATGGACAATACAAAATGATCTATAGAATTGGCCCATTCGAATATGGACAAAGGAAGACCATTCGAAAATATGAATATATTTCTGTTTTCCAGAGACCCTATGGTGTATACGATGTAAAACTTTGGTATAATCAAAGCAAACATTTTGGGCTTGGAGAATATGGAGACAAGGAAGCAGCATTAAAAATTGGAAAGAAATTAGCTCGTAAGTTTAATACAAACCTCTTGTACACCAATAAAGAAAGAGTGCAGAATTGGATAGAACTGGATACAATTGATGAATCCTGAACATTTTTTTCAATAAGATTCCCTATCCATGCAACCCTTCATTTTATGATATGTCTATAGCAGTATAATCATTACATAGACAATCAAAAAATGAAAAAAATCTTAATTGTACTGTTGCTGTTATGCGGGACTCAATTATGGGCACAAACCAAGTATAGTGTTCGAGGAACCATAGAAGATAAAAAGAATGGGGAAACCATCATAGGAGCCACGGTTTACCTTGAAGGCACTGGCACGGGTGCTATTACCAATGAATATGGGTTTTACTCTCTAACGGCTCCTGAAGGCACCTACCAACTAGTGGTTTCGTATATAGGATATGGGGAGATTCGTACCGAAGTGATCCTAAATTCAAACCAAACACTCAGTTTTGAGTTAGACGAATCCTTAACTGCACTTGAAGAAGTAGTCATAACTGCAGATGAATCTGAACGAATCAACATCCGGGAACCTCAGATGGGGGTGACCAAATTAAAGGCAGAAACCATAAAACAAATGCCTGCTGTTTTAGGAGAAGTAGATGTAATTAAATCCATACAGATGCTTCCTGGTGTAACTCAGAATGGAGAAGGTTCTGCGGGGTTTAATGTGCGTGGAGGAGCTGTCGATCAAAATTTGGTGCTGTTAGATGAAGCCATTATTTATAATACTTCTCACTTTTTCGGGTTTTTCTCTGTATTCAATCCTGATGCCATTAAGGATATAAAATTGTACAAAGGAGATATGCCAGCTAAGTTTGGAGGCAGAGTTTCTTCAGTTCTAGATGTTCGTCAAAAAGATGGAAGTAGCAAGGATTTTGGTCTTAGCGGTGGGATTGGTGTAATATCAAGCAGACTTACTGCAGAAGGTCCGTTGTTTAAAAAGAAAGGTTCCTTTCTAGTGGCTGGCCGAACCTCTTATGCGCATTTATTTACCCCAGCAATCGAAGAAATCAAAGACGATAAGATTTCATTCTACGACCTTAACCTCAAAGCAAATTATGAGATTAATAAAAATAATCGAGTTTATCTCTCAGGATATTTTGGTAGAGATATTTTCAATATTTCTAATTTTCTGAAAAATAACTATGGAAACTTCTCTGGAAATTTGAGATGGAACCACGTCTTTAACGATAAACTTTTTTCAAACCTTTCGCTTATTTATAGCAAATATGATTATCAGATCATTTTGGATTTTGTGAAATTGGACTGGATCGCCGATATTCAGAATCAACACCTAAAATATGATTTTGGATATTACGCCAGCGATAAACTGAAATTGGATTTTGGAATAAGTGGAATCAACTATCGTTTAAACCCTGGAGAAGTAAGACCAACTTCAGAAAGCTCAGCAATTAATTACTTAAAACTGGAACAAAAAAGAGCTTTTGAAGGTGGTTTGTATGTCAGTGCAGAGCATAAGTTGTCCAATAAACTCACAGCGCGTTATGGACTTCGATATAGTGCTTTCTCGCGGTTGGGAGGGCAGAACATTTCCAGTTATGTGAACAATCAACCCGTTGTGTACAACGATGAACTTGGTATTTATGAGGAAGGGGAAATCTCAGGAGAAACTTTTTATAAAAAAGGGAAAAACATTAAGAGTTTTGGAAATCTGGAACCACGATTGGGATTGGCTTACCAACTTAACGAAAACACATCTGTAAAAGCCAGCTATACCCGTTCTGCACAATACCTTCATTTGCTGTCTAACACTTCATCAGTAACACCTATAGATGTTTGGACACCGAGTGGACCATACATAAAACCACAGTTATCTAACCAATATGCGGTTGGGTACTATAAAAAATTCAAAGACAATGCTTTTTCTTTAGAGGTAGAAGCATACTATAAGAATATTGATAATAGAATTGATTATGTAGACGGGTCAGATTTAATAGGGACGAACACCATTGAAACTGAAATTTTAAATGGGGAAGCTAGAGCTTATGGATTGGAAGTTTTGCTTCGAAAGAATAAGGGGAAATTTACGGGTTGGTTGGCCTATACACTTTCTAAATCAGAACAACGTACACTGGGAGGAAATGCAGGTGGCCCTGGAATTAATGATGGAAACTGGTATAACACACCGCATGATAGAACCCATGATTTATCATTGACAGGAGCTTACAAACTGAATGACAAATGGACTTTGAGCACCAATTTGGCATTCCAAACAGGTCGCCCTGTTACGTATCCTAATGGACAGTATGAATACGAAGGATTGTCTATAGCGAGTTATTCCAACAGAAATGAAAATCGATTACCGGCCTATCATAGATTGGATCTTTCGGTCATTTATAGACCCAATAGAAAACCTAATAGAAGATGGAAGGGGGAATGGGTATTTGGAATTTACAATGTCTACAACAGAAAAAATGCAGCCTCTATTTCCTTCAATCAAAATATAGATACCGGGCAAAATGAGTCTACCAGACTTGCCATTTTCGGTATTATCCCTTCAGTAACGTACAATTTTAAATTCTAAGAAAATGAAAATAGCGATAAAATCAGTTTTAGTAATGATAACCATTCTTTTGGTTTCTTGTGAAGATCCTATTTCGGTAGATTTAAACGATGCCGCTCCTAGATTGGTTGTAGAAGCTTCCTTAGATTGGGAAAAGGGAACTTCAGGAAATGAACAAACCATTAAATTAACTACGTCCACACCGTATTTTGATACCGAGATTGTGAATGATGTTCTAGGTGCTACAGTACGAGTTACCAATACCAATACTCAACAAATATTTGTATTTCAGGATTTGAATAACGGTCTGTACACGACCTCCAGCTTTGTGCCTATTCTTAACAATAGTTATCAACTAGAAGTCATTTATGATGGAGAAACCTATTCGGCTACAGAAACCCTAACCCCCGTAACTGAGATTTTGGAAGTTTCACAATCGTTGGAAGGAGGGTTTGATGATGAGATTTTGGACGTAAACATCTTTTTTATGGATCCAGAAGAAGAGGAAAATTATTATTTGATGCGTTTTATAGAAGAAGGAGATCAATTTCCGGTCTTAGAAACCCAATCTGATGAATTTTCGAATGGAAACCTAATCGATGAATTCTTCGAAAAAGATGGAGATACTGGCACACAAGAAGAGGAGTTCGTAGTTGGGGATACGGTAACCATTTCTTTGTATGGCATTTCAGAAAGGTATTTTAATTATATGAATTTGTTAATAGAACAATATGATAGCGGAGGAGATCCTTTTAGTGCAACACCTTCTCGGGTAAAAGGGAATTGTATCAATACCTCCAGCCCAGATAATTATGCTTTTGGATACTTTAGGTTAACCGAAGTAGATGTGGTATCTTATACATTTGAGTAAAAAAAATTCAAATTATTTTCTAATCCATGCAACCCTTTGGTATGCGCTGTTGTCTATTAATAAGATGAGAGTAGAACTGAAGTAAAAATATATTGGCATCAAAATAGTGGATAACACTATACTACGTACACATAAAGAGCTTATAGAGAGGAGTAAAATTGGCGACCGAAAAATGCAGTACAAACTGTATTCTTTGTACGTGGATGCTATGTTTAATGTAAGTATCCGGATTGTGAAAGTAAAGGAAGATGCAGAAGATATTGTGCAGGATAGCTTTATAAGTGCTTTTAGAAACCTGGATTCATTTAAGTATGAGAGTACATTTGGTTCTTGGTTTAAAACGGATTGTTGTAAACAAAAGCATTAATTATTTAAGAGTGAAGAGAGTTCCTTTGGTCGCTTTGGAAGAACAGGAATATTGGATGTCTGAGCCAGAAGAAATAAAGGATTCCCAACTCGATATTCAAAAAATCAAGAAAGGAATCAATGCATTGCCCGAAGGCTATCAAACCATTATCAACTTATACCTGATTGAAGGATATGACCATGTTGAGATTGGAGAGATTTTGGAAATAAGTGTTTCAACATCGAAATCCCAATACCATCGAGCTAAAAAGAAACTAATACAGTTAATAGATTGATCATGAAGGATGAATTAAAAGAGTTTATACAGACACATCGTAGTGAGTTTGATGATCATCAAATTGACAAAGAAGCTCTTTGGGCCAAAATTGATGAAGAATTAGCTGAGTCGCCCAAGAAGGTCATTCCTATTTGGAAAAAGCATCGTTGGAAGATAGCGGCAAGCATTGTTTTAATTCTTGGAGGAACCTTCTTTTTCAACAACTTTAGAACAGAAGACCCAAGTAATGGTATTGTGTATGAAGAACTTCAAGAAGTTGACAGTTATTATGGAGCCCTTGTTAGCCAACAAATAGAACTTATCAAAAGTCATCCTAATTTGTCTGCCCAAGAACAGCAAGAATTCCTAACCCTTATCGACGAATTGGATTCAGAATACAAAATTCTTAAGGAAGAATTGAAAGAAGGAATTAACAACGAAAGGATCATAGAAGCTATAATTCATAATTATAGAAAAAAAATAGAATTGATGGAGAAACTTTTACGAAGGTCTCATCCTCTAAAAAGAGAATACGATGAACAAGAAGTTATTTTATAAGAGTGCTCTTTTTCTTTTGCTATATCTTCTATTGCCCAAACTAGCGATAGGGCAGGAAACGGTAAGCAAACGAATTGAAGAATCACATGATTTTTCAGAAAAGGGTTCCTTGCTTTTGGAAAATAAGTATGGCGATATATATATAAAGGGATGGAATAACAATACCATTTCGATTATGGTAGATATAAGTGCTACTGATGATGACACTAAAGCTGCACAAGAACTATTAGATCGTATAAAACCTACCATTAGAGTGGTGGAAGATAGAGTAGTCATTACATCAGAAATCATAAAAAAGGAAGTCGGTCTTATCGATAGGCTTTTCAATAAATCAAAACCCAGTGGAAAAAATTCCAAGTCACAAATAGATTATACATTATACCTTCCTAATAATTCCAGTATAGAACTTTCCAATAAATATGGAGATGTCATTGTTTCAGAGTGGAATGGCACTTTAGACGCTATGGTAGAACATGGGGATATTCGCCTTCCAGATGGAATTGACAATGCAACACTATCCCTTAAATATGGAAAACTGAAAGCAAATACCTTAATGCAGGCTAGAATTACTGCCAATGATGCTAATCTGGAAATAAACAATTGTAAAGAGTTGAAAATAGATGCCAAAGGATCAGAGCTCTTTTTGGATGAAATTAACTCCTTGGATATCTCCTCCAATAAGGATGAAATAACCATAGAAAAAATAAAGCAAATTGAAGGAACAATAAAGTACTCCAATGTCGTTGTGAATGAAGTTGGAGAAAAAGTAAGTCTGGACTTAGAACTAGCTGAATTTCGGGTTTTGAGTTTTTCAACAATAGAGCCAACACTTCGAATAAGACAGGAAAATTCAGAAGTATATCTAAACATTTCCAATACGTCATTTCAATTCCGTGCCAATTTAGAACAAGGTGTCTTGCGAATACCTAAAACCATGGAAAACATTAATTCTACAATGTTAGATAAGAAAAGGAAAATACGGGATATATCAGCAACCTACGGAAGCACTAAGAGTTCAGTTTTTTCGTTTACAGGCAGAAAGGGAATCATTATTCTTAAAGAACTATAACTATATCAATCAAAAGCCAAGATGAAAACAAAAGTTACCTTATTATTTCTGTTGCTCATATACAGTATGGGGTTGTCTCAAACTACAGAAACGGAAGATTATGTAGAGTTTGATGATCGAAAAAATGTAGTACATGGAGTGTATCTTGGATTTAGTGGCCAATATGGAAGAGTAGACAGTCGTGGGACTGCTTTCGGAACTTTTAAGCTTGCCTATGTAGCCAATCAACAATTGGAGATTGGTTTTGCAGCCACAGGTTTTTTTAATGATCGCCCTAATAATAGACCAGATCTTTTCAACGGAGACAAGATAGCACTTGTAGGGGGATATGCAGGATTTCATGTGGAACCTATATTATTCGGAAAGCGATTTATAAGTGTGTCATTTCCCCTTTTGGTAGGAGGAGGTTTAGCTACCTATACGGGAGTAGATACGTTGGAAAACGATGAAGATTTGGATGAAGATGATTTTGATGACTTCTTTATTGTAGAACCTGGTGTGAATATTCTGTACAATCTTACTCGCTACACACAATTCGAAACAGGAGTACGTTATCGGTTTACAAGTAATTATAACCTTTCTCCTTTTGGGAAAGACAACTTGAACGGATTTTCAGTTGTTTTTGGAATAAAACTTGGAATTTTCAATATGGGAAGGAAGAAACCTATTAAAGATGGTTTTTAATTCCAGTGTTTCTTAAATAGTATTTGAGAGTTTTATACTGAATTGTTAATCAGTAATTTGGTAACTTAGTAGGCTTAATCTTCTAAGCCGTATTGTATGGGAATTTCTAAAACTCCATCCATTGCCTACAAAGAACCGGGAATGTTTGAAGAAACCCGTTTCGAAAAAATTCACAATGTCATTTTCAACTCTTCTTTAGAAGCTTCTATTCTAGTAGCGAACGAAATGGCAACACTTATTCGTGATAAGCAGAAACTCGGTCAATTATGTGTCCTTGGATTAGCAACAGGTTCATCCCCAATTAAAGTGTATGAAGAATTAGTTCGAATCCATCGAGAGGAAGACCTAAGTTTTGCTAATGTCATTACCTTCAATCTGGATGAATACTATGGTATGGATTCTACTAATATTCAGAGCTATTATTATTTCATGCACGAGCACCTGTTTAATCATGTAGATATCCCTCCTGAAAATGTCAATATTCCAGACGGTACGGTTGCTCCCGAAAATTTACGAGAGTATTGTTTGAAGTATGAAGCTAAGATTAAGGAATTAGGAGGATTGGATTTTCAATTGTTGGGTATAGGAAGAACTGGGCATATTGGTTTTAATGAACCTGGATCCCATGTAAATTCGGGCACTCGAATCATTACCCTGCACCATGTTACCCGTCAAGACGCGGCACCTTCTTTTTTAGGAATAGATAACGTACCCAGGAAAGCCATTACTATGGGAATAGGGACTACTAAAAGTGCAAAACGTATTGTGTTATTGGCATGGGGAAGTAATAAAGCCGAGATTATTAAAAAAACCATAGAAGGAGAAGTTACCTCAAGTGTCCCAGCTACGTATCTTCAAGACCATGAAAATGTAAGTTTTGTGTTGGATGAGGCGGCTTCTTCAGAACTTACACGAATAAAAACACCTTGGTTAGTAGCTTCATGTGAATGGCACAAAACCCTTAAGCTAAAAGCTGTTGTTTGGCTTAGTGAGTTGCTAGAAAAGCCTATTTTGAAGTTAACGGACAAGGATTATACAAGTCATGGTTTAGCTGGTTTATTAGCAGAGGTTGGTACTGCTTACGATCTAAATATTGAAATGTTCAATAGACTGCAACATACAATCACTGGATGGCCAGGAGGAAAACCAGAGGCAGATGATACACATCGTCCCGAGCGAACAAATCCTGCAAAGAAACGGGTTATCATTTTTAGTCCACATCCTGATGACGATGTCATCTCTATGGGAGGGACGTTAGATAGATTGATTGAACAAGGCCATGACGTATATGTAGCTTATCAAACCTCGGGGAACATTGCCGTTTCGGATGATGAAGCTTTGAAGTTTGCAAAAATTGCGTTGAACCTGAATCCAGAATCAGAATCCGCTGCTAGAATAGCAACTTTCTTAATAGAGAAAGAAGAGAATGAAATAGACAGTCTTGAAGTAAGAAACCTAAAAGGTCATATTCGTAGAAATGAATGTTATTTGGCGGCTAAGTATTTAGGATTGGAAGCCACAAAATTACATTTTATGGATTTGCCATTTTATGAAACGGGAACCATAAAAAAGAACAAACTGTCAGAAAAGGACATTCAGCTTATGATTGATCTGATAGAAAAAATAAAGCCTCATCAAATATATGCTGCTGGAGATTTAGCAGATCCGCATGGCACCCATAAAGTGTGTTTAGATGCTTTGTTTATAGCACTAGATAGACTAAAATCAAAGAACTATATGAAAGATTGTTGGGTATGGCTATATAGAGGCGCTTGGCAAGAGTGGGAGCCCTATGAAATTGAAATGGCGGTACCCATGAGCCCAGATCAGGTACTAAAGAAACGTCATGCTATATTTTATCATCAATCCCAAAAAGACGGAGTAATGTTTCAAGGAAACGATACTAGAGAATTTTGGGTTCGGGTAGAAGACCGAAATCGTCTAACAGCATCCAAGTACAATCATCTTGGATTGGCAGATTACGCAGCTATTGAGGCTTTCAAAAGATATCATTTCTAGTTAAGTAAGGACAATAAGTTCCCAATCACGACCTCCATAATGATAGGTTTGTAAAGTTTTGAAACCTATGGCTAAATGTGCTTGTATGGATCGTGTGTTTTTGTGATCCACTTCTGTAATGATGCATGAAAACGGTGGTATGAGGAATTCTCTCATGGATTCGTACAGCTTTCGAAAAATACCTTGCTTACGGTATGCAATATCTATACACACCTGTCCCATAACCACATAATTGGTATAATTTTCAGAAAGGGCAATTGCTTTTTCAATTTCAGTAAACATAGGAACGAGCACTTCAATCTCATTTCCAAATTTGGGATGCATGGAAAGGGCGTATCCCACCACTTTATCACCGTCTTTGGCAATGGTGTGTGGGCAAGCATCGTTCATGCGTTTCAATAGATCGAAATCGTGGTGTACTGTAACAAAACCTTCAGATTGCTGTTCGTTTTCAGATAACGATTGGGGTAAATTGGTTTTTTGCAAAATCAATATTTGTTCCAGTTCAGAGATTTTAGTACAGCGGGTATAGGTGATCATTTTTCTTCTTTTGTATATTTCAATACTTCACAAATAACAATCGGTTAAAGGAAATGGGTAGAAGGAGTAACCGTCTATTCCAAAGGTAAGGAATAGCTCACTTTCTGTCAAAAAACTATAAATTCAACTTCCAATTCTTATATGATTTGTAGATTGTATTTTTGAACCATGAAAGAACTCCCAGAGAAACTTCAACAGAAATTATCAGAACGCAAGGAAAATGATTCGTTGAGATTCTTAGGCAACACAAGCGAGCTTATCGATTTTTCGTCGAATGACTACTTAGGTTTTGCAAAATCTGAAAGGTTGTTCAATCTAACCAATGAAATCCTAGCAACAGCTAAGGTTAAACAAAATGGAGCTACAGGATCTCGCTTACTTTCGGGAAATCATACACTGTATGGGACGGTTGAAAAACAGATTGCTGAGTTTCACAATGTAGAAGCCGCATTAATTTTTAATAGTGGATACGATGCCAATGTTGGCTTGCTGTCCTCTTTATTGCAAAGAGGAGATACCGTAATTTATGATGCACTGTGTCATGCGTCTATTAGAGATGGTATTGCAATGAGTGTAGCAAAGTCTTACAAGTTTCGGCATAATGACTTGAATTCGCTACGGGAATTACTAGAGCGTTTCAGTGGAGAAGAAGTAGTATATGTAATTACCGAATCTGTATTTTCTATGGATGGCGATACACCAGATCTCTATTCACTTGTTAAAATCTGCAATCAACATGGTGCTTATTGCATTGTAGATGAAGCACATGCGTTGGGTGTTGTAGGAAAAAGTGGAAAAGGATCTGTGCAAGAACTGAATTTAGAAAAGGAAGTATTTGCACGTATTGTGACTTTTGGGAAAGCTTTGGGTGGCCATGGAGCGGCAATTTTGGGAGAAAAAAGCCTAATATCCTACTTAGTAAACTTTGCAAGAAGTCTAATTTATACCACAGGACTTTCTCCCCATACTGTAGCTACAATAGCAGCGAGCTACGAAATGATGGCTGAAAAGGAAGAGATAAAAAAATTACATCATAATATTGCTATATTACATTATGAAATAAAGCAAAAAGGACTTTCCAATCATTTTATTGAAAGCAAGTCGGCCATTCATTCCATGATTCTTCCCGGTAATAAAAGAGTGAAAAACGCTTCTGCATCCTTAGCCCAAAATGGATTGGATGTAAAACCCATTCTATCACCCACCGTTCCTCAAGGAGAAGAACGTTTGCGTATTTGTATGCACAGTTTTAATTCGGAAAGCGATATTCAAAAACTTGTACAACATTTGGCTACTTTTGTAGCATGAAAAAGACCTTTGAAACGGTAGCAAAATTTACCTATTCTTCTGAAGCTGTAATTGTAAAAGGGAGATTGGAATCTGAAGGAATTCCTGTTTTCATGACAGATCATCTTACCATTGATACAGATCCCCTTGTAAGCAATGCTATTGGAGGAGTAAAGTTGAAAGTCTATACAGAAGATAAGGTAAGGGCCCAAGAGGTTTTAAAGAGCATTAATGAATTTTCACTCAATGATGAAGGAGAAGCGATGGTTTGTCCCAATTGCCAAAGTACAGAAGTGGATTATTTTTCTAATGTAAACAGCTTGGCTTCATTGGGCGCATTCTTAATTGGGTTCCTTTTTGGTTCTCTTCCTTTTTATAATAAGTATGATTATCGTTGTAGAAACTGTAAAAACAAATTCCTAGCTTCATGAATCAGTCATATTTCATTACTGGTATCTCAACCGACGTTGGCAAAACAGTAGTTTCAGCCATTGTTACCGAAGCTTTAGAAGCCGATTATTGGAAACCTGTACAAGCAGGAGAACTGGCGCGGACTGATCTGCATAAGATCAAAGAATGGGTGTCCAATTCTAAAACAAAATTCCATGAGAGCACCTATAATTTAAAAACTCCCATGAGTCCACATGCTGCTGCCAAAATTGATGGGGTGGAGATTACAAAAGGACAAATGATAAGACCCAAAACAAAAAATGATTTGGTTATTGAAGGAGCGGGTGGCCTATTGGTTCCCCTCAATGATATGGAAACAGTAGCAGATCTTATAATGCCCACAGATAAAGTGATTGTTGTATCTAGGCATTATCTGGGAAGCATTAATCATACTTTACTTACAGTAGAGAACCTAAAAGCTAGAAATCTTGATATTTTGGGAATTGTTTTTAATGGTGAAGAACACCCAAGTACAGAAAGCATCATTGAAAAAATGACCGGTCTTCCTATTTTGGGACGTATAAATGAGGAACCATATATTGATAACAATGTTATAAGTGAGTATGCAGAAATCTTCAAGGGCATACTATCGTCTACCTGAAAACGTTTCATGTAAAACCAACAAACTCACATGACCCTTTCCGAACGAGACCAACAACACATTTGGCATCCATTAACACAGCATCATAATGCTTCAGCTCCCCTGGGCATTGTAAAAGCAAAAGGAGCATCTTTTTGGGATGAAGCGGGCAATCAATACCTAGATGGGATTGCTTCTTGGTATACGGCTATGTATGGGCATTGTAACGATCATATTATTGCAGCCGTAAGTGAACAGATGCGTCAGCTGGATTTAGTTGTATTTACGGGATTTACTCACGAACCTGCAGTACAACTTTCAGAAAAATTGATGCAAATTCTTCCTTCCAATCAGCAAAAAATATTTTTTAATGATAATGGTTCTACTGCGGTAGAGGCAGGAATAAAAATGGCTTTTCAATTTCATTTCAACAAAGGTCAGAAACGGAATACACTTATTGCCTTTGAAGAAGGTTTTCATGGTGATACTTTTGGAGCAATGAGCGCTTCAGGACTTTCGGTGTACAATGGTCCATTTGAGGACTTTTTTCTGAAAGTGATTCGTATCCCAACTCCCAAGGAGAACAACATGGATGAGGTACTTTCCAAGTTGAAAAAAATTATCGCCGAGAACGAGTGTGCCGCATTTGTATATGAACCTTTGGTACAGGGGGCAGCAGGAATGAAATTTCACGATCCCAAAGGTTTAGAAAGTATACTTCGCTTGTGTCAAGAAGCAGATATTCTTTGTATAGCCGATGAAGTAATGACTGGTTTCGGTAAAACAGGAAAGCACTTTGCTTCCCTATATCTGGAAACAATGCCAGATATCATGTGTTTGAGTAAAGCCTTGACTGCTGGGATGGCACCAATGAGCATTACCAGCTGTACACAAGAAGTGTTCAATGCTTTTTTGGATGAAGAAATAGCCAAAGGTTTTTTTCATTCACATACTTATAGTGCACATCCATTAGGTTGTGCGGCAGCTATTGCCGGAATCGATTTACTAATTTCAGATGCTATTCAGAAGGATATCCGGCGTATAGAAGAAGCTCATAAAGACTTTGCTGAAAAGATAAGTGTTCATCCAAAAGTTAAAGAAGCAAGGTGTTTAGGAGTGATCTTAGCAATTGATCTTACACTAAAAATGGATCGTTATGGCTCCCTTCGCAATGATATGTACAGATATTTTATGAGTCAAGGGATTTTTCTACGACCACTAGGGAATACGATTTATGTACTACCGCCTTATGTTATAACCAAATCCGAGCTGGAAAAAATATATGTCGCTATTAATGGAATGTTGGAGGCTATTTAGTCCAAAAGCTTTTGACCTTCTAATAAATTGATGACCCGATCTTGCTCTTCTATGTAAACATTCATAATATCATAGGTCCAGTTTTCACCTCGACCCTCACCTTCAACAGTAAGTATGCCTTCTCCTTTTGGGCCACGAATGGGAATACTTAAATCGGCACTACCACTACCATTGGAGTAATTAATGTTTCCACTCATCATGCCGTGAGATTCTAAAGGTTCTCCCAAATAGTTCATGACCTGTTCATTTTGTGAAGCAGCATTCATGGCATCAGAATAGGCTTGCGAATCAGTCATCAAACTGGTTACCCCAAAGAAAATCGCACCAAAGAATGCTATAAACAAAATAATGGCAACTAAGCAACCACCTACAGGTAAGACCCAAGGCCAGTTTCTACCAAACCAACTTTTCCTTTTAGTATTTTCTTCCATGATTTTCTTTTTTTTAGATACCCACAATTTATAGAACCCTTATTTTTGCTTGAAATTACCAAAAACTTGCAAGAACCTATTTCCATTACTGGTATTGCTTCTGTATCTGCTCTAGGTATGAGTCTCCCAAACGTTTGGGAATGTTACACGAAAGGCCTACCATTATTTTCCAATAAAAGTTTTCAGGGGGATCGAATAGCGATTTCCAAAGTTACGTTAGAAACTGAAGAAGCACTTTCTCAAATAAAACAGTCAAATTCAGCGTATAAGAAAATAGATCGTTCTGTTTTGTTGGCTATTCTTGCCGCCAGGAATGCATTTCCCAAACACCTACTAAATAAATCCGTTGGAGTTACCATTGGATCTTCTAGGGGTGCGACGGCTTTATTCGAAAAATACCATGAGCAATTTCATGCAAAAGGAAAGGTCTCTGCGTTTACATCTCCCACAACAACTTTAGGGAATATTTCTTCTTGGGTAGGACAAGATTTGGGGGCTCAAGGTATTCTTGTGGGGAATTCTGTGACTTGCTCTACAGCACTTCACGCTTTGCTCAACGGAATTGCATGGTTGCAAGCTGATATGGCAGATGCCTTTGTAGTTGGAGGCAGTGAAGCAGCACTTACTCCATTTACACTTGCACAAATGAAGGCATTAAAATTATACAGTCCTTCTACAGATGAGTTTCCTTGCGAATCTCTTAAATTGGATAAGAAGAAAAACACTATGGTCTTGGGAGAGGGTGCAGCCGTCGCGGTTTTAGAAAAAGGGATTTCTGAGAATACCCTAGCAACCATAAAAGGATATGGATTTGCATCAGAAAAAATAGCACATGGTAGTGCCATTAGTGAGAATGCGGAGTGTTTTCAAAAATCTATGAAGCAGGCATTACATAAATCGGGGCTGCAAAATGTAGATGTTATTGTAATGCATGCACCAGGAACTGTAAAGGGGGATACAGCAGAATTCAATGCTATTAATGAAGTATTCCGTGATGACATACCATTATTGACTACAAATAAATGGCTTTTGGGACATACCTTTGGAGCTTCAGGTATGATGAGTGTTGAAATGGCCATTCTTATGTTGCAGCACAATCAGTTCATCCCCAATCCATTTTATTCCAATATAGCTCAAAGCGAAAAACCTTTAGAACACATCATGGTTAATGCTGTAGGTTTTGGAGGCAATGCAGTGAGCATTATCATTTCAAAATAGTTAGTCTACCCTAAGAATTTGTTTATTTTTGCAGCATGAGCAAAATAAAACACAACTGGACCAAAGAAGAGATATTGGAAATCTACAATAAGCCCATGATGGAATTGCTTTATGAAGCTGCCACGGCACATAGAGAATTTCATGATCCCAATACCGTTCAGGTGTCTACGTTTGCTCTCCATTAAAAACAGGAGGTTGTCCAGAAGATTGTGGGTATTGTCCACAAGCAGCTCGCTACCATACTGATATTGAAGGAAATGATCTTATGACGGTTTCACATGTTAAAGCACAGGCTCTTCGCGCCAAGGCTAGCGGGAGTTCCCGTGTTTGTATGGGAGCCGCATGGCGAAATGTAAAGGATGGAGAAGAATTTGATCAAGTATTGGAGATGGTACGAACCATCAATAAACTGGACATGGAAGTGTGTTGCACCTTGGGTATGATTACTGAAAATCAAGCGCAACGTTTAGCTGAAGCAGGATTGTATGCCTATAACCACAATTTGGATACTTCTGAAGACTATTATAAAGACGTTATTTCTACTCGTGCCTATCAGGATAGATTGGATACCATAGGCAATGTTCGTAAGACCAATGTAACGGTTTGTAGTGGAGGAATCATAGGAATGGGTGAGGCAGTAGAAGATCGTGCCGGAATGTTGGTTGCACTTGCCTCTTTAAATCCACAACCTGAAAGTGTTCCTATTAATGCTTTGGTGGCTGTAGAGGGCACGCCTATGGAAGAAGAAGAGCCTATTTCTATTTGGGAAATGGTTCGAATGGTAGCCACTACGCGTATTGTAATGCCACAGACCCAAGTTCGTCTTTCGGCGGGACGTACAGAGATGAGTAGAGAAGGTCAAGCTATGTGTTTCTTTGCAGGAGCCAATTCCATTTTTGCCGGAGATAAATTGTTGACAACGCCCAATCCAGATGTCAATGAGGATATGGAAATGTTTAAATTGTTGGGATTAAATCCTCAAAAACCTTTTGTAAAAAAGGCCCAGCCTGAAACAATAGAAGCCAAAGATTCTCAGTATGAAGCATTGGGAGAAAAACCAAAATGGACCCGTCCGGGACATACGATTGAGCGTAATGAGGTTGCTAAGGCTAAGGTTTCTACGAAATAGTCTAGATAAGCTCATTTCTTTGCTAAGTACTCTTTCATACAATTTTTAAGATAATTTTTACGTTCTAGGTACCTGCCAAACATTACCTAATCTTAAAACTTGTACTTATGAAAAAACTGCTCTGGTTGGCAGTAGCATGTGCGTTTTTGTTTGGCTGCTCCAATGATGATAATTCTAATACCAATAATAATTGCTCTAAAGCAGAAAACCTTTCTATTGATCAGGTAAACAGTACCTCTGCATTTTTTAGTTGGGATACTGGAGGAGAATCTGCTTTTGAGTTTGAATATGGTACCAATGGCTTTTCGCTGGGTACAGGACAAGTGGTTCAGACTTCTCAAAACGAGTATTTAATTGAAGGCTTGGAACCTTCAACCACTTACGAGGTGTTTTTACGTTCTAATTGTGGAAGCGATGGATTTAGCGAATACATATCGGCATTATTTCAGACATTGGAAACGGTAGAATTGTGTAACACCCCAACCAATCTGGCTTTGGTAACTGTAAGTGATACCACTATAGAACTTACATGGGATGAAAACAACGAAACTGCTTGGCAAGTTGAGTTTGGCCCTATCGGTTACATTCCAGGAAGTGGGACGCCATTTACAACAAGCGTTCCCAATTATGAAATCACCAATCTTAATGCTGGAACAACCTATGAAATCTATGTAAGGGCAGATTGCGGAACTGATGGATTCAGTGAATATAGTCAACAGTTAGTAGTCACTACCGATGGAAATTGAAACTTTCAAGAATTAAGCGTTGATGAAAAGAGCCTATTTCCCTAGGTTCTTTTTTTTGTCTAATTTCGTGAGCCAAAAATTTATCGTAATGAAAAACCTTTTAGCTCTTTTTTTACTTAGTATAATCATGTTTTCTTGCTCTTCTGATGATTCAGGAGATTCAGGAAATAGTAATTTACCATGTAGTATTCCAACGTTGGTAATAACTGATGAAGGGCATTCTTCGGCATTTATTTCGTGGACTCAAGGAGAAGCATCTTCGGCAACTATTGAATACGGAGAGGCTGGGTTTAGTTTAGGATCTGGAACACAGATTACTTCGGCTCAATCTTTTGATGTTAATGATTTGCAATCGGGCACAGATTATGATATTTATATAAAAGCAAGTTGTGGTAATGGTGGAGAAAGTGATTTTGGAGGGCCATTTAGTTTTTCAACCTTACAATGTATTCCAGCAAATAGTGGGAGTGCGTTCCAAATAACGAATACAGGTGTATTGATCAATTATAATAGTGGTTCTGGCGAAAGCTTTCAGATTGAATATGGCCCAACAGGCTTTTCCATTGGTAGTGGGACTTTTAAAGACATAGGGAATGAAATCCCAGTTCAGATTACAGGCTTAACCCCAGATACAGCCTATGACGCCTATCTGGTGACCCATTGTGGTGTTACTCCGTCTATTTATTCGCAAGTATTTCAATTTACTACAGATACTTCTTGTAGAACTCCTGAATTTTTCGACCCTGGTTTCATTGGTTCTACTTTTGTGGAGCTCACTTGGAGCTCCCCTGAAACTGCTTGGGAGATTGAATATGGCTCTGTAGGTTTTGAGTTGGGTACAGGAACAGTTTTGCCTACTTCTCAAACTCTAACTACGGTAGATGGATTAACTCCTTCAACCACTTATGAGTTCTATGTAAGATCCAATTGTGGATCTCAAGGTTTTAGTAATTTTGTAGGACCTTTGGTGATTACTACACAACAATAACAAGAATCTATTTCCTTACTACAAAAATTGTAAATGTAAATAGTACTTTAACTAGACGTTATTGTAAAGTTTTGTAATTTGCCTTACTTTTTTACTATGCAGTTACAAGAAATAGATAGGGTTGCGTCTATTACCAAAGATGCATTCATTAAAAACTACTTTAAGCCACAAAAGCCAGTTATCATTGAAAGTTTTGTGAATGATTGGCCTGCTATTAAAAAGTGGAATTTGGATTATATGGCAGAAGTGGCAGGTGACAAGGTTGTGCCTTTATATGATGACCGTCCCGTAAGACATGACGAAGGTTTTAATCAGGCTCATGCCGAAATGAAAATGTGCGATTATGTAAAGTTGCTAAAAAAGGAACCTACACGTTATCGTATTTTTCTTTGGAATATATTGAAAGAAATCCCAGAACTTCAAAAAGATTTTTCGTATCCCGATTTCGGGCTGAAACTCATGAAAGGTCTCCCCATGTTGTTTTTTGGAGGGGAAGACAGTTATACATTCATGCACTACGATATTGATCTTGCCAATATATTCCATTTTCATTTCCACGGAAGAAAACAAGTCATTCTATTCGATCAAAAACAGAATGACTATTTGTACAAAATTCCACACTCTTTAATAGTTCGAGAAGATATTGATTTCACCAACCCTGATTATGAAAAATGGCCGGCACTGAAAAAAGCAAAAGGTTATATTGGCAACTTAGAACATGGAGAGGTGCTTTATATGCCAGAAGGTTATTGGCATTATATGCGGTACCTAACACCGGGGTTTTCAATGAGTTTACGTGCTATTGCTAGAAACCCTAAAAATTTAGGAAAAGCAATTTATAATATCTTCTGGATGCGTCATTTCGACAATATGATGCGTAGGTGGAAAGGGCAATCATGGATAGATACAAAAAATGAAAGAGCCATTTCCCGGACCCATGCCAAGTTGGGACTTTAATAATATTTCATATAATAAACAAAGGCAAGGAAACAATGTGTTCATTCCCTTGCCTATGGTAACTAAGTGGGTTTGTTGTTACTGCATTGCAGTATTTGAAATTGCTTTGAAACCATTTTCATGAAGACTTCATGAGTACATGAGCAATTTCTACCAAATCATAATGGTAAAAAACCAATATGAGATTAAAGATAGTTAATAATCAGCATCTTATATAGAGGTCAAACCCCAAATTATTAGGGGGTTTATCCGTAATTTGAATGGTTTTGAGAATTACAATTGTTGTGAAAATTCTTGGATTTTCCCCCATACCAAATGCGATTCCCAACCCCTGTAGAATAGATAATCCGCCATTTTTTTCTTTTTTATTTGAAGCGAAGTTTGATTTTCTAACTGAAGCCAGCGTTTTTGTGAAAGTTTTTCAAAAGTAGTAAGGTAATCTTCTTCTGTAATTTCCTTAAGAGCCAAGGTAATATTGTATTTGGATATGTCTCGTATCTTTAGTTCGCGGACAATTCTATTTCGCCCCCATTTTTTGTTTGCAAATTTTCCACGGGCAAAGCTCTTAGCAAAGCGGGTTTCGTTAAGGTAACCATCTTTAAGAAGCTCATGAATGATAAGGTCTATAGCATCTGGGATCATGCGCATTTCCTTAAGTTTGGAAACCACTTCTTTATGACAGCGTTCTTGGTATGCACAATAACGCTGCATCCGTTTCTTGGCTTCAATAATTGTATAGGTTTTGTAGGTTTCCACAAAGCGAAGATATACTTTTCAAACAAAATGGTTTGTACTTCAAAAGGGTCCCTTAAATGATTTTGATCATAGTTTAAATGCTTGTATTGAGCTACATTTCAATAAGATACGATTTTAAGAATTTGTCTAGTGTAAATTAAATCTTCACATTATGGAATTAAAGAAGAACCCAAAAGTAAATCTGAATCGGTGGAGTGCCATTTTCTTCTCGTTGGGCTTAGCAGTTATGCTGTTTATATCTTGGAGATTATTGGAATGGAAATCTTCTGATTATGGAAAAATAAATCATGAAACACAATTGATAGGGGATGACTTAGAAAGTGATATCCCCATAACAAAGCATGTAACACCTCCGCCACCGCCACCGCCACCTGTAGCAGCGATGCCCCAAGTTATTAATGTAGTGGATAATACGGAAGATGTGGAAGAGTCTGTTTTTGAATCTTCGGAAACTGATCAGAACCAAGAAATTATAGAAATAGAAAGTATAGAGGAGGTAGAAGAGGAAGAAGAAATTGCAGATGTTCCTTTTGCTGTTATTGAAGATGTGCCCATCTATCCTGGTTGTGAGTCTAAGGGTAATAATGAAGACAAAAAGAAGTGCATGGCAGACAATATCATGCAATTTGTACAAAAGAACTTTAATACGGAATTGGCAAATGATTTAGGTTTGGAAGGGCGCCAGCGCATTAGTGTGCAATTTAAAATAAACCGAAATGGAAATGTAGTTAATGTGCGGGCACGAGCACCACACCCTAAACTAGAAGAGGAGGCTGTTAAAGTGGTAAAGTCTTTACCTAAAATGATCCCTGGAAAGCAACGTGGTAGGCCAGTGGGGGTATTGTACGCACTTCCAATTTTATTTAAAGTAGAAACAAATTAAAATAAAAAACCCCCTTCAATATTTTGAAGAGGGTTTTTTGGTTATTTAATCTCGTTACCATCTTTATCATGAATATGGTATTCGAGGTATGTGTAAGCATCTCTAGGTTGAATTTTAACCCATTTTTTGTGCTCCATGAACCATTTGGTTCGCACAGATGGAAAGCCTTTGGTTAAAAAGGCCGCTATAAAGGGATGTGTGTTTAGGGTCACCTTTTTATAGTCTTTCTTGAAGATTCGTTTTAACTCCTCTTCAATCTTTTGCACCAATACAATCGGGGCTTCTATTTCACCGCCTTCTCCATTATTTGGATTTTCTTCGCGGGTTTTAATATTTACCTCGGGTCGTACCCGTTGGCGCGTTATTTGAACCAAGCCAAATTTACTTGGAGGAAGAATTTTGTGCTTCGCTTTGTCATCTTTCATTTCGTCTCTAAGGTGATTGTAAAGAGCCTTTCGATTTTCGGGTCTACCCATATCGATAAAGTCTATTACAATAATCCCACCCATATCTCGAAGCCTTAATTGCCTAGCCACTTCACTGGCTGCAATAAGGTTTACTTCTAGGGCTGTATCTTCTTGGGTTTTGGACTTATTACTTCGGTTACCACTGTTCACATCTATAACGTGAAGTGCTTCTGTATGTTCAATAACCAAATAAGCCCCTTTTGCACCAGAGACGGTTTTACCAAAGGAAGTTTTAATTTGTCTTTCAATTCCAAACTTCTCAAAAATAGGAACTTTAGAATCGTAGACTTTTACAATATTCTCTTTTTTGGGTGCAATTTCTTGCACATAATCTTTTATTTGTAGGTAGAGGTTTTCGTCGTCTATATGTATAGCAGAAAACGAATCGTTAAGCACATCCCTAATAATGGATGCTCCTCTATTTAACTCTCCTAGCACCTTTGATGGGTGGTGCGCTCCCCGTAGCTTTTTGCACATCGCGTTCCAGCGATCTACGAGATTTTGTAAATCTCTATCCAGTTCTGCTACTTTTTTGCCCTCGGCAACAGTTCGTATAATAACTCCAAATCCTTTAGGCTTAATGCTATTAATTAAGCGTTTTAGCCTTTCTTTTTCTTCTCGGGATTCTATTTTCTGAGAAATAGAAACTCTATCTGAAAAAGGAACCAGAACAATATAGCGCCCAGCTATGGAAAGCTCGGAACTAATTCGTGGTCCTTTAGTGGAAATGGGTTCTTTTACAATCTGTACGAGAATGGATTGATTGTTTTTAAGGGCATCGTTAATGCCTCCATTTTTATCAATCTCCTTTTCAAATGGGAAATTTTTTAAAGAGAAATCTCTTAATTTACCTGTGCTTACACGTTTTATGAACTTCAATAAAGAAAGAACCTTAGGGCCCAGATCATGATAATGCAAAAATGCATCTTTTTCATATCCTACATTTACAAATGCAGCATTGAGTCCAGGTACTGTTTTCCGTATTTTGGCAATAAACACGTCGCCTACGGAGAACTTATTGTTCTCTTCTTCTTTGTGAAGTTCAACTAGTTTTCCATCTTTTAATAGGGCAAAATCAACTTGTTGTGAACTGGATCTAATAAATAATTCGTAGCTCACGTTGCATGATTTTTATCCCGTCCCTTAAAATTATAGGGTTTCGGAATGGATTAAACAATATTTTATCACAGGGTTTTTTTAGTCCGTATGCTTACGGACCGGTAAAACCTGTAGGAATCATAATGATTGTTATGATCCCGTTGTCAAAGAACTATTTTAATACATTTCTTAAAAGAAAAAAGTAGTTAAAAACTACTTCTTCTTATGGCGGTTAGCGCGACGTCTTTTCTTGCGCTTATGCGTTGCAACCTTATGTCTTTTTCTTTTTTTACCGCTTGGCATATTATGTTTTTTATAGAAGTCCCACACTAAAGGCAGAACATACGGTTATTACTTTACTTCGACGTTTGTTTTAACTCCTTCTACAAATACTTTGGCTGGTTTAAATGCGGGAATATTGTGTGCAGGAATTTTGATAGTGGTATTCTTCGAAATGTTTCTTCCAGTTTTTTCAGCTCTTTTCTTGATAATAAAGCTCCCAAAACCTCGTAGATATACGTTGTCTCCACTTTCAAGAGAATTTTTTACTTCGTTCATGAAGGATTCAACGGTAGCTTGAACGTCTCCTTTTTCCATTCCTAATTTTTCCGAGATCTTTGCTACGATATCTGCTTTTGTCATTCTGTTAAGTTTAAATTAATAAATAAGTGCAATCAAATCGGGTCGTTTTTCAAGACGGCAAATATAAACATTTTAGTTTCAAATAATCAAATCGTAATCCATTAAATTATAAATAGATAACTATTACATTTGCGAAATGTCAAAAAATACAACTTTTTTTTCTAAAAACCTCATTACGTGGTATTTACAAAATAAAAGAAGTTTGCCGTGGAGGAAAACCAAAGACCCTTATCATATTTGGCTTTCAGAAATTATGTTGCAGCAGACACGGGTAGCACAAGGATTGCCATATTACCTTAAGTTTACCGAAATGTTCCCTACGGTATACGAGTTGGCAGAGGCATCAGAAGAAACTGTTCTTAAATTATGGCAAGGTCTGGGTACTACTCAAGGGCGCGAAATTTACATTTTACGGCCAAAACTATTGTGGCAGAATACAACGGGGTGTTTCCTGATAATTACAAAGAATTATTGAAGTTAAAAGGAGTAGGGGATTATACGGCTAGTGCTATAGCCTCTATTTGTTTCGATGCCCCTTCTGCTGTGGTAGATGGAAATGTGTATAGGGTTTTGTCCCGGGTTTTTGGTATAGATGCTCCTATAAATAGTACTGTAGGGGTTAGAACGTTCAAGGAATTGGCACAATTGCTTATAGATAAGGAGCAACCGGGAGTATTCAATCAAGCCATTATGGAATTTGGGGCACGCCACTGTACACCTCAAAACCCAGGATGTGAATCATGTATTTTTAATGCAAATTGTGAGGCGCTTCTTCAGAAAAAAGTTACACAGCTTCCTGTTAAGATTAAGAATACTAAAATAAAAACCCATTACTATAATTATATAGTTCCTATTTCTCATCATAGTACCTATTTGGAGCAAAGAACAGGAAAGGGAATATGGCAGAATCTGTATCAATTTCCCCTAGTAGAAAGTACTGAACCTGTAAGTGAAACTGTATTGAAAGAATTGCCATCGTATAAGGTGTTATTTGACTCCTTCAGAATTAAGGAGTTGTCTCTTTACAATTCAGAAATCATTATACATAAACTTTCCCATAAACATCTATACACGAGATTCTGGATTGCAGATGTAGAAGAAATTGAAAATGGAATTGATTTTGCCGAAGTGGAGAAATACCCAGTGCCTATCTTAATAGGAAATTTCATTAACAATTTTGGGTTATTCAACCGATAAAAAACGTATATTTAGTTTACAAAACTTACATTTGTAACCATAAGATTTTTAGAATAGAACTATGAGTGGAACACTGAATAAAGTCATGTTAATTGGCCATACGGGAGATGAAGTAAAAATGAATTATTTTGAAGGTGGAGGCTGTATTGGTAGATTTCCACTAGCAACAAACGAAACCTATACCAATAGAACTACTGGAGAGCGGGTAAGTAATACGGAGTGGCATAATATTGTGGTACGAAACAAAGGAGCAGAGATTTGCGAGAAATATCTAAAAAAAGGAGACAAGGTATATATTGAAGGAAGGATTAAAACTCGGAAGTGGCAGGATGATCAAGGCAATGATCGTTACAGTACAGAGATCCAGTGTACAGATTTCACATTTTTAACCCCTAAAACTGAGAGTAATATGATGGGTAGTCAAAATCCAACACAAAGTTCTGCGCAACCCTCAAATACTACTGCATCGTCACAACCCAATAACACAAATCCAGTTCAGGAACCTATTGGAGAAGAGGATGACGACCTACCGTTCTAATGTTTAATTAAACCCAAGAAGTTGGATCCAGAGCCTCCTAGTTTACTTTTTATTTCACTGGTTAGTACATCCCAAGTCACTGGGATTATTCTCTTGCTCATTCTCTTAGTTTGCTCTGCAATGATATCTGGAGCAGAAGTAGCCTTTTTTTCATTAGCTCCTACAGATTTAAATCCTAAAGAGGGGAGTCCTTCCAAACGTTTGGCTTTGGTAGGGAAATTGCTTTCCAAGCCTAAGAAATTATTGGCGACAATCTTAGTGGCCAATAACCTTATTAATATTGCAATTGTATTGTTGTTTGCATCATTAAGCGGTCCTTTTTTTGAAGGACTTGAAGATCCATGGAAATTTGTTGTTGAGGTGGGAGTAGTAGCATTTCTAATTTTACTTTTTGGGGAAATACTTCCTAAAATATATGCCAGTAGAAATAAGGTTTTCTTTTCCACATTTATGGCATATCCCATCAATGTAATGAGTGTTCTTTTCGCCCCCTTGAGTAATCCTATGAGGGCAGTTACTGTTTTTCTTGAAGATCGTTTCGGTAAACAAAAATCGAACATTAGTGTTGATCAATTATCTCAGGCATTAGAGCTTACTTCAGAAGATGATACCACACAGGAAGAGCAAAAAATACTGCATGGTATCGTTACTTTTGGAAATACAGATACCAAAAATGTAATGCGACCTCGCATGGATATTTTTGCTCTGAGCGAAGATTCCTCATATGAAGAAATTTTACCAGATATAATTGCAAAAGGATATTCTAGAATTCCTGTATACAAAGAAAATATTGACCATATTACTGGAGTGCTCTATGTAAAGGATTTGCTTCCTTATCTTGACAGAAAGCAGTTTGAGTGGGTTTCCCTGAAACGTGAACCTTATTTTGTTCCTGAGAACAAAAAACTTGATGATTTACTGAATGAATTCAAGGATAGGAAAATGCATTTGGCTATTGTGGTAGATGAATATGGTGGTACCAGTGGCTTAATTTCTTTGGAAGATATCATTGAGGAGATCGTAGGTGAAATAAGCGATGAATTTGATGAGGATGATTTGGAGTTTTCTAAATTAGACGAAACTACCTTTGTGTTTGAAGGTAAAACCCCGCTTAAAGATTTTTATCGAGCCATAAAGTTGGAAGAAACCGAGATCTTTGAATCCGAAAAAGGAGAGGCCGAAACATTAGCTGGTTTCTTGTTGGAGATTTCTAAAGGATTTCCAAAAAAGAAAGAAGTAATAACTTTCCATAATTATTCGTTTACCGTAGAGGCCTTCGAGAATAAACGAATTAAAAGAATCAAGCTTTCAATCAATCCATGAGCATTAAAATAAAACGTAGATGCTGAAATCCCGAAACGTATTTGAATTATTGTTTTTATGGGCGTTCCTCATATTATTTGTTTCGTGTGGAGAGGAAGTGGTTATTAAACCTGCTTCTAAATTGCGATTGGAATATGAGTTGGCCTCTTATGATAGTATACAGACAGATTGCCCTTACCGTTTTCAGAAAAACACACTTTCACGAGTAGAGAAAAAAAGGGATTGTGGTATTAATCTAGTTTATCCCAAGATGAAGGCCACGGTGTATTTAACCTATCAATCCGTAAAGGACGGTAACCTTCGGAAATTACTTCAAGATGCACAAAAACTTACCTATGATCATACGGTAAAAGCCAATGAGATTTTTGAACAACCCCGAGTAGATTCAATAAATAAAGTGTACGGAATGTTTTATATGATCAATGGGGATGCAGCTACACAATCTCAGTTTTATGTAACCGATAGTCTGAAGCACTTTGTAACAGGGTCGGTTTATTTCGAATCAAAACCCAATTTCGATTCTATTTATCCAGCGGTTGTTTATTTACGGGATGATGTACGTAAGATTATGGAAACCATTAATTGGGAAGAATAGAGAAGCAACCCATTTCTGTATAGAGTATCTATGCAAAGTAGTTGTTTGGATATGAGATTATGGGTTTGTTAAAGTTGTATTAGCAGCTACGGAATAGTTTAATATATTTCCTCACATTTGTTTCTTGAATTTTGACAATGAGCACGAATACCCTTAAGTGGTTCTATCTTTTTATTCTTTCCCTCATATGGGGAAGCTCCTTTATTCTCATAAAAAAAGGACTGGTTGGCTTGACAGATTATCAGTTAGGTTCATTGCGTATTGTATTAACATCTATTTTCCTCTTTTTGGTAGGGTTTAGAAGCTTGTCTCAAATTCAGAAAAAGGATTGGATTTGGGTAGCTATCACGGGTTTTACAGGAACTTTTTTTCCAGCTTTTCTTTTTGCTATTGCCCAAAATCACATAGATAGTGGGGTTACTTCAGTCCTTAATTCAACCGTTCCCATAAATACTTTGATCATTGGGGCACTATTGTTCGGAATCGGGGTCACTCGGCGACAGGTTTTTGGAGTTTTTATAGGTCTTTTAGGTACTGTGTTGTTAATACTTTCTGGTATTTGGATGCACGCAGATGCAGTGGTAGAAAGTACGGGAGTGGAAAAAAATCATTGGTTTGGAGGGCTTATTCTTATTGCTACTATAGGGTATGCAATTAACGTAAACATTATTAAAAAATACCTAAGCAATGTAAGTGCATTAGCTATAACAACAGGTAATTTTTTATGTATTGTGGTTCCTGCATTTGTGATCCTATATTATACAGGATTTTTCAATACAGTCATGCAAGATTCTGAAATGCAAACTTCTTTTTGGTTTGTTGTAGTTTTGGCCCTTTTTGGGACGGCGCTTGCTAAAGTGATTTTTAATAAACTGGTCCATATTGCAAGTCCGGTGTTTGCTTCTTCCGTAACGTATACCATGCCAATTGTGGCGGTCGTTTGGGGTGTTATTGATGGAGAACGTTTTAGTTGGCTGCAAATGTTGGCAGCTGGGATCATCTTGTTTGGAGTGTATTTGTCCAACAAGAAATCTAATTAATGTGCTCTTTTTCAAGCATTTCTGAAAAATTTTACCGAAATTTATAGAAACCAAAACCTGTTTAGTTATGGGAAAGTACTATGTTAAATATGGTGTAGGGATTGCTTTGGCACTCATTGGTTATTTTTTATTGACCAATATTATAGGGCTTCATAAGTATCCAGTCTTAAGTGCTTTGAACGGAGTGATTATTGGGGGTGGAATTTTCTTTGCCCTAAAAAAATACAAAGCAGACTCTTCAGATTTTAAATATCAAGACGGTTTCCAATTGGGTCTTTTCACAGGAGGTTTGGCAACCCTGATTTTTGGAGCTTTCATGGCATGCTATATTTTTTTGGTAGATACCCAGTTTGCAGAAGCCATTTTAGATTCTTGGAATCTCAATTTCAACAAAGGATCACTCATTCTCATTATTTCATTGATTATCATGGGATTTTCAACCTCTTTCATCCTAACGTTGGCTTTTATGCAGTTGTTGAAGGAATCTTGGAACCCAAAGGTGAAATAAGTCTCAGGGAATTTTTATATTTAAAGAAATTTTTTGAAAGAACTTCCTTTATTTATTCGAATAGCATCATTAAGTGTTTTTTTGTGTTTATTGCCCTCTTGTAATGAAGGGAAAGATGTTGATTGTAAAAGCGGGAAAAAAATAAAAATTATCCCTGTTGAAATTAATAGTGATGAATGGGGATTTGATATCATGGTTAATGATAAAAAATATATCCATCAACCCGTGATTCCTGCAATTATCGGAAATTCACCTTTCAGAAGTAAAGAAGATGCTCTTAAAGTTGGAGCATTAATGAAATACAAAATATGCAATAATATGATGCCTCCTTCCATTAGTGTAAACGAATTGGATAGTTTAAAAATTAAAAGAAACTAATATGAAAAGAATTACATTCAATCTTCAATTAATAGTAATGATTGCTTTTATGCTGTTAGGGTATACATCGTGGTGCCAGCAAGGCACTTGGGATCAGCAAAATGATTTTGTTGGTACAGCGAGGTATTATGCCATGAGCTTTTCAATAGAGGATAAAGGGTATGTAGGGGGTGGAAATGTCAATTCTGGATATACTAAAGATTTCTGGGAATATGATCCTGTTAACGATACATGGACTCAAAAGGCTGATATGGGGGGCTCTCCTAGATTTTCTGGGATTGCTTTTTCTATTGGAGATAAGGGTTATGCCGGATTGGGTTCATTGAATGGATCATCGCCTTCTGGCGATTTCTGGGAATATGACCCCGCTACAAATGATTGGACGCAAAAAGCAGTTTTCCCAGGAGTGGGAAGAATCAGTTCTGTTGCTTTCTCTATTGATACAAAAGGATATGTAGGTACAGGGAGTGAAACTTCGGGAATTGGAAATGAAACTAAGGAGTTTTGGGAATATGATCCAGTAACAAATTCTTGGACTCAGATGCAAGACTTTGGTGGAGATGTTCGCGACAGAGCGGTAGGCTTTTCAATAGAAGGAAAAGGATATATAGGCACAGGGTACCACTTTACAGGATCATCGCCTGTCTCTTACTCTGATTTCTGGGAATATGATCCTGTTAACGATACATGGTCTCAAAAAGCAGATTTTGAAGGTGTCTCTAGGTCTAATTCAATTGGTTTTTCTATTAACGGAAGAGGGTATATAGGATTGGGCTATAATGGATCTGAAGTTGTTACAGACATGTGGCAATATGATCCAGCACAAGATGATTGGTTTCAAATGGCTTATTTTGAAGGAGAAGGGCGGTTTGCTTCTACAGCATTCTGTTTAAATGATGCGGCTTATGTAGGATTGGGGTATTACGTTGAGCCTCCTAGTGGTGTCATAGAATTGAATGATATTTGGGTTTATGAAAATGAATTTTTAGCGTTAAATGAGGCAGCGTTGAATGACTTAGTGTCGGTATATCCAAATCCAGTATATGGTATTGCTCATGTTACTAGCGCTGATTATAAAATATTGAATGTTGAGGTATTTGATCTAACAGGAAAACAGGTGATGCAGGTTTCAACCAACCGCATTGATTTAAGTGGATTTGCATCTGGAGTGTATCTGTTAAAAGTATTGACAGATGAAGGGCTAGCTACAAAGAAGATTGTTAAAAGATAAGTGGTTGGCTTTCAGTAAAAGAATGGAATCCTAAAGTTTTCGAATTTCAGATATATCCAGCAAAAACACTTGCCCATTTTTAAAATTAAAATTATATTTGCACCCGCTTTTACTGTAGGGTAAAAGCTTTTTATTGAAAAACCTTAATAATAAACGTTTACGCTATGTATGCAATTGTAGAGATAGCAGGGCAGCAATTTAAAGTTGCGAAAGATCAAAAAGTCTTTGTAAACCGTTTGTCCGTAGAAGAAGGAAAAAAAGTCGCTTTTGACAATGTACTTCTTATCGGTGACGGAGACAAAGTAACTATTGGCGCCCCGGCTATAGACGGAGCTCAAGTAGGAGCAAAAGTCGTGAAGCACCTAAAAGGTGATAAAGTAATAGTTTTCAAAAAGAAAAGAAGAAAAGGATACCGTGTAAAGAACGGTCACAGACAGTCCCTTTCTGAAATCGTTATTGAAAGCATTGTAGCTTCTGGAGCTAAGAAAGCAGCTCCTGCTAAGAAAGCTGCGGCTCCTAAGACAGAGCCCAAAAAAGAAACAAAAGCAGCAGCTCCTGTTAAAACTGAGGCCAAAGAGGCAACTCAAGATTTGAGCAGCATGACTGTAGCTCAATTAAAAGAAATGGCAAAAGCAAAAGGCATTTCTGGTATTTCTTCCATGAAGAAAGCAGAATTAATTGAAGCCTTAAGCAAGTAATAACAATATAAAACCGAAAAGAAATGGCTCACAAAAAAGGAGTTGGTAGTTCTAAGAACGGTCGCGAATCAGAATCGAAACGTCTTGGTGTTAAGATTTTTGGTGGTCAAGCGGCGATTGCTGGAAATATCATCGTAAGACAAAGAGGAAATACACATCACCCAGGTGAAAATGTATATGGTGGAAAAGACCACACCCTTCACGCCAAAGTGGACGGTGTTGTAAAATTCACTAAGAAGAAAAACAACAAATCATACGTTTCTATAGTTCCTCACGGAGAAGCTTAAACGTTGATTGAATGAATAGTAAGAACCCTCAACCAAAAAAGGTTGAGGGTTTTTTATTTTCTCATTTTTTGCTCATTAATAAAGCAGTATTGGGGCAGTACATTTATTAATGCCCAAAATATTGATTATACTTGTACTCCGATTTTATTTTAAGCTATGAAATCATCCACTGTTTTAATTTTTCTGTTGTGTTTATTCTCTCCAAAACTCCACGCTCAAGATGAGTATATTTTTGAAGGAGTCATTAAACTGAGCGGTATTTCGCTGTATACTTATAAGATTCATTTTTATGAAGAAGATGGAGTTATTGAGGGATATTCCGTTACCGATCAAGATGGAGGGTATGAAACCAAATCTTTGGTATCTGGTTCTATAGATTACGAAACCCAAACAGTTATATTTTATGAAAGTGAAATCCTCACTGTCAAGTCTCCAAAGTCTTTAGATGGGTTCTGTTATATACACTTTAATGGAACCTTGAAAGATGGAGAGGAGCGGCAAGAAATTTGGGGACAATTTAAGAGTAAGTATAAAACCGGGGATCTTTGTATAAACGGCGTTATTTCAATGATGAATAAAGGACCTGTTCTTAAAAAGAAGGAACGTCCCAAAGTAGCATTGGCTGGAGGAATAAAACAAGAGGGCAGAATCAAGGAAAAGAGTAAAAGTTTAGTGAGTAAAGCCAATAATGTTCGCATCAATACGGTGGCTACCAATGAAGTACTTCATGTATTTACTAAGGACAATGAACTTTCTATGTTAATATATGACGAAGAAGTGTCTGATAATGACAGGATCGATCTCTCTATTAATGACATTCCTATTTTAATAGACTATGGGGTGACCAAACGCTCTAGAAAAGTTACTATACCAATGGACCGAGATCGTGTAGAGGTAAAAGTAACAGCTTTAACCAATGGTATTATAGGAAAAAACACCATCCGTTTTGATATTACAGATAGTAACAACCTTACACGTACCCTTACAAATCTGGAAGTAGGAGAGACAGCTACTATGGTTTTTTTGAAGCAGTGATTATTTTACTTAACTGAAGATGCGTAAAAATAATTCAACTTTAATCACCGTTATTATGAGGTGAGGTATTTTCTTATACTATTGTTTTTTTCTTCTCTGACTTTTGCTCAAAACGATGCATCGGTTAGTAAAACCATCCATGTTTTTGTAGCATTATGTGATAACGACAATCAAGGGATAGTCCCAGTATCCAAATCGTTGGGTAATGGGCAAGACCCCAAATCCAATTTGTATTGGGGAGCTTTGTATGGTGTGAAAACCCATTTTAAGAGAAGTGAAGATTGGAAATTAATAAAGTCAATTCCTTCAGGTAACCCACAAATATTGGAGCGTATTCTTTTCAAACATAAAAATAAAGATGCCTATCTCTTAGCTGATGCTTATGATGGTAAATACATTAAACAAACTACGATTGACTTTTTGAAAGCTTCCAGTGGAGATGAAGTCATGAAGATCCAAGAAGATGAGAGATCACTTCAGTTTGGCGGGGCATCAGATTTAGTGGCTTATATAGGGCACGATGGACTCATGGAGTTTAGTTTGGATATAGAATTGAAATCTTGTGACACCGAAAAAAGAGATGCTGTAATGCTGGCGTGCATTAGCAAAGACTATTTTAAACCCTATTTAGAAAAAACTGGAGCCAACCCTTTGGTTTGGTCTACGGGTCTTATGTCTCCCGAAGCTTATACCTTGAAATGGATTTTAGATGGATGGCTATTGGAAGAAACGGATACTCAAATACGGGAACGGGCAGCACAGGCATATCATGCCTATCAAAAATGTGGTATAAAAGGAGCCCGAAACCTGTTGGTGACGGGCTATTAATTCAAAATGGGTTCAACTATCTAACCAATACCTTCTTGGTCACTTCTTGTCCAGTTCCATCTATAAATCGAATTAGGTACATGCCTTGGGACAATCGTGCCGTTGGCAATCGATATAGATTTCTTTCCATGGTATGAGAAGAAAGCAATTGTCCTTGTAAATTATAGACTTCGAAGTCGATGGATTCGTTATTCGGTAAGGTTGACTGTATCAGGATTTCCTGTCCTATTGAAGCGTAGGAAATTGCAATAGTATCTTCCAGTGGTACAATGTCCTCTACGGCAAGTGGTGGTCCATTGTGAACTCTTATGTTTCCAATATTAATTATGTAATTCGCATCGGAAATTACAGGGCCGTCCATACGTACTCCAATGGTTGCCAGTTCTCTTCCAGCAAAGGCCCCTAACAGTCTGGTTTTTGGGATCCATTCCCCAAAGGTAGTACTGGTGACATCTATGGCTATAGTTTCATCAGGCGTGTCGGCAAAGGTTAAGATAAGAGATAGTGTATAATCATCTTCAAAATCCTGAATACGGTAAACGATGTCTATCTTACTGTCTGGGGTAAGCGTTAGATTTGTTTTGTAAAGGAGTAAGTCGTCTAAGGTAGGACTCACAGGGTCTCCGTCAATTTTAAGGGAAGAACCACCATTGTAGGCGATGTCAAAATCCCAAGATGCATTAAAAAAAGCACCTTCCGAAAATGCAAATTGCCAAGTAGGGAGAATATCCTGATCGTTCATATTGTGCCAAGGAGAGTTGGAAGTTTCTGTTCCTTCTTCAAATTTTTTCAAGCCATGTCCTGTATTGAAATTCGTTTCGAAAGGCAACTCTGAAATTGTGGAAGCGGCTGGAATCCAATTTGTATATCCTTTAAAGCCACTAATATCTTCTGTAGAAGGATTTCTATCAGCACCAGCAAACATGTGACGTTCTTGGCTATAAAAATTGACATAATCCGTAGGATCAGTATTAAATTCACTGTATTGGCTATTGTTGAACACACAATTGGAAGCAAAGAGTCCTAGAGAAGTAACAGGAGTTTCCGGATTTTCATGCAACCACCCCATCCAGGCATTACCTCCAGTCTCGAAAGCAGGCTGATTCCTTCCAGGCCAAAGATCTACGCCTGTAAAAACTTCAAATTCAGATCGGCCAATTTCATTCGCTCGATCCCTGGAATCCAATGGAAATGGAGTTCCTCCCCAAAAGAAATTGATAAAGATGTTACTGCTTACCCGTTGCTCAAAACCATTGCCGGGATTGCCGTCTTCATCGTTCTGTACAAAAGGACTGTTGTTGGTGTTCAGTCTATCTTGCCAGTCTACGGTTCCGTTAAGCAACATGGCATCGTACCACATGACATCTTTCCCAACAGCTTCTACAGCGGTAGTTAGGTCTCGTAAAAATTCGTACATCAACTGTCCTACATCAGCAGTGGTATTTGTTTCTTCGTTAATAAACCAGCCATCAAAATTGTAGTGCTCCATAATTTCAACCATGATAGGAATAACTACAAAATCCCCATCGCCATCTTGTTCTAAGAAATTTTGTAGAATCGCTGTTGAGCCTCCAAAAGCATTAGGAGCAAAAAACACATTGGCATAGACTTTTACGCCATTTTTATGAGCGGTATTCACCCAGGGAGCAGAAGGCAGCTGTATGTTTTCCTCCCACGTACCTCCAAACCAAACCAGTTTGTCAATGTAAGACCAATTGGTAAAGTTGTATAGGTTAAATTGATTTTGTTCTTCGCTGTAATTTGCGAAATTCCCCATTCCGTCAGGGAGATAAGCAATTTCCATATCATTACTTAATGCAGGATTAAACTGTGTATCTGTATTTTCAAAACGAGGTAGGAGTTCCTGTGTGGCAATTAATGCATTGTCTGCCGTAGGGCCATCTGGAGTCCAAGCTTTGAGTTCATCTATACTTAGAACATATGGGGGTGCAACGGTAATCTGAGAGAATAAGGTATAGCTCGTTACAAGAAGTAAGGAGAGAATATAATTCTTTTTCATAGGTATTTGGTTAATAAGGTATGAAGACATAAAGGTACCATTTCTTAAATTATGAAATCCTTAAAAAAATAAAACCCCCGCCAAATGGCAGGGGCTATGTGATCTAAAACCTAAGTATCTATATACTTCTAGTATCTATAATATTCAGGCTTGAATGGGCCTTCTACTTTTACACCAATATAATCGGCCTGATCTTTACTTAATTCGGTTAGTTCTACCCCGATTTTGGCCAAATGTAGTTTAGCTACTTTTTCGTCTAAGTGTTTTGGCAACATATAAACCTTGTTTTCGTAGTTCTCTATGTTGTTCCACAATTCAATTTGTGCCAATGTTTGGTTGGTAAATGAATTACTCATCACAAAACTTGGATGACCCGTAGCACAACCTAGGTTTACCAATCGGCCTTCGGCCAAGAGGATTATGTCTTTCCCGTTGATATTGTATTTATCAACCTGAGGCTTAATTTCTATTTTTTCGCTATTGTTATTTAACCAAGCGACATCTATTTCATTGTCGAAATGCCCAATGTTACACACAATGGTTTTGTCCTTCATGGCTTCAAAATGCTCACCACGAACAATATCTTTGTTTCCGGTAGTAGTAATCACCACATCTGCATTACCAACCACAGTTTCCAAACGTTTTACTTCGAATCCGTCCATTGCTGCTTGTAGCGCACAGATAGGATCAACTTCAGTAACTGTAACAATAGATCCAGCACCTTTAAAGGAAGCTGCTGTACCTTTACCAACATCTCCATAACCACATACTACTACACGCTTTCCTGCTAACATTACATCCGTAGCACGACGAATAGCATCTACAGCACTTTCCTTACATCCGTATTTGTTGTCAAATTTAGATTTGGTCACACTATCATTAACATTGATCGCTGGCATGGTAAGGGTTCCATTTTCCATACGTTCGTATAAACGGTGTACTCCAGTAGTAGTCTCTTCAGATAATCCGTTGATTCCAGGAACCAATTCTGGATATTTGTCTAACACCATATTGGTAAGATCCCCACCATCATCTAAGATCATATTTAGTGGTTGTTTATCTTCTCCAAAAAATAAAGTTTGTTCAATACACCAATCAAATTCTTCATCGTTCATTCCTTTCCATGCATACACTGGAGTTCCAGCGGCAGCAATAGCAGCGGCGGCTTGGTCTTGGGTAGAGAAAATATTACAAGAGCTCCAAGTAACTTCAGCACCAAGTGCCTGAAGGGTTTCAATAAGCACTGCGGTTTGAATGGTCATATGTAAGCATCCAGCAATACGAGCTCCTTTAAGAGGTTGCTCGTCTTTGTATTCTTCTCTAAGAGACATTAATCCAGGCATTTCTGCCTCTGCCAATTCAATTTCTTTACGACCCCAATCGGCCAATGAAATATCTTTTACTTTATACGGTACGTAGGGTACGGTTTTCGTAGACATATTGTTATCTTTGAAATGTTATGTTTGTCTGAAAAATTTCAGACTGCAAAATTAAGGAATATCCTCGTAATTAGATGCCTCTTTACAAAACTATAACAGTAAACGACTGCACTAAAGTGCTCATATGGAAGATTGAAGAATCATTTCAAGAACTATCCAATGGTATTTCCCTTACAGAACATTGCCAATCTCGGGTAGATGGAATGAATAGTGATTTACACCGTAGAGGCTTTATGAGTGTAAGGCATTTGCTGAAGGAAGTTGGGTATACCGATCATGATTTGTATTACGACGAAAAAGGAAAACCCCATCTACAAGATGGTAAAAAGATATCCATTACCCATTCCTATACTTTTTCAGGAATTATTGTAAGTGATGATGAAGTTGGGATCGATATTGAAATGCAACGTCCAAAAATCATAAGGATTGCTCAAAAATTCACCCCAATTGAAGAATACAGGACTTTGGCCAATGACGATGCCGTGATGCGGAAACTTACCATGGTTTGGGGAGCAAAGGAGAGTCTTTATAAAAGTTTTGCCGAAAAGGGATTGAGCTTTTTACAACATATTTACGTGTCAGATTTTCGGCTGGATGCTATGGAAACTACTGCCGAAGTGGGTTTTGAAGGGAGGATTGAGAAATATGAAGTTTGGTTTTTAGAGTTCGAAGGTTTTACAGGAGCTTATGCTTTGATTAAAAACTAATCAATGAAGGTCACTTTATATAATTCTCTAAAACAAGCCTGCATAGAAAAAAGAAAGACACTGGCCATTTTAATTGACCCCGAAAAATTTGAAATTCAACAAACCCCCTCATTTTTAAGAGAATTGCCTGTAGATACAACCTACATTTTTGTTGGAGGGAGTACTGTGCCCAAAGGGCTTACAGAACAAGTAATTGAGGCTCTAAAAGAATGCACCTCTAAGCCTATTTTTATTTTTCCCGGAAACCATGATCAGATTGCAAGTAATGCAGATGCCTTATTATTTTTAAGCCTGCTTTCAGGACGAAATCCTGAGTACTTAATAGGACAACAAGTAAAGGCTGCGGCAACATTGAGAAACCTTAATATAGAGGTTATCCCTACGGGATATGTGTTGTTAGATGGAGGAAACGAATCTGCAGTAGCGCGAGTTACTGGGACAGAAGCCATGTCTCAACAACACATTAAGGAAATTGTAGATACAGCCAAAGCGGGAGAACTTATGGGAGCTCAATTAGTCTATCTGGAAGCAGGAAGCGGGGCACTTCAACCTGTTTCTATGGAAATCATAAAAGCTGTGAAAGCTGATCTTACCATTCCACTAATTGTAGGTGGCGGTATCCGTACAGAAGAGCAAAAGATGAATGCATATAATGCTGGAGCTGATATGGTGGTCATGGGAACTGTATTCGAAAAAGAAATATCATAATATGGACATATCTGTAGAACTTACTTTAACTCCTTTACAAGACGATTTTGAACCACCCATTATCAATTTTATACAAAACCTTCGGTCCTCTGGCCTTATAGTGTTAGAAAACCCACTAAGTACTCAAGTATATGGGGAATATGATGTGGTTATGGAGGTGCTTCAAAGAGAAATGAAAATAGCACTTGAAGCGATAGACAAAGGATTGCTTTATATGAAAATTGTTAAATCCAACCGAAGTGACTATGAGCCTCATTTTTGATTTCCTTTTTGGCCAGTATGCCGAGTATGAGGCCTTAGACATCGTGCTCGAAATCATAGCCGTTATTTTTGGATTGCTGTCGGTTCTTTTCTCAAAACAAAATAATGTGTTGGTGTTTCCTACGGGTATGATAAGCACGGCTATCTTTGTATATCTTTTATTAAAGTGGACATTGTTGGGGGATATGATGATCAATGGCTATTACTTCATCATGAGTGTGTATGGTTGGTATATTTGGACACGAAAGGTAGATGAAACACATGTAACCCCAATTTCAAAAACAACCAAAAAAGAGAAAATCTATTCTGTATTTATTTTTGCTGCCACACTGGTATTTGTCTTTTTTGTATATAAATCGTTTGATAAATGGGAAGGCTGGACTGCACCGGTAGATACCATTACAACTGCTATCTTCTTTGTAGGGATGTGGCTTATGGCCAAACGGAAAATTGAGAATTGGATCTATTGGATTATTGGTGATGTCATATCCGTTCCACTCTATTTTTATAAAGGATTTACATTTACCTCTTTGCAATATCTTATTTTTACGGTTATTGCCATTTATGGGTACCTAGCATGGAAAAAACACTTAGACAAAGACCCAGTGATTGCCTAAAGATTGTCCTTTTTGGGCCAGAATCTACAGGGAAAACCACTTTGGCAAAAGCTTTAGCCGAAAAATACCATACAGCTTGGGTGCCAGAATATATGCGAAGCTATCTTCAGGAGAAATGGGATAACTACAAGGAACTTATAACTAAAGGAGATCTTATTCCTATTGCAGAAGGACAAATAGCTTTGGAAAATGAAAAAGCTGCTCACGCAAATTCGTACCTTTTTTGTGACACGAATTTGCGTGAGCTTAAAGTCTATTGCGAATATTATTATGAAGGGTATTGTCCCGAACCCATTGTGGAAGCCTGTAAAAACCATGTATATGATCACTATTTTCTTACACAAATAGATGTTCCGTGGGAAAAGGATGACCTTAGGGATAGACCTGAGGATAGGTCTACACTATTTCGTATTTTTGAATCAGAACTAATAACAAATCAACTTCCATATACCCTATTAGAAGGTACATTGGAAGAGCGAATAAAAAAGGCAACCCAAGTCTTGCAAACGCTTAAAAAGCCACTTTAATGCTAACGGAACAGGATATAGATCAAATAGAAAGTCACGGACTTACCTTACATAAAGTCTATAAACAATTGGAAACCTTTAGTAGGGGAATTCCATATGCCAATGTTATTACCACAGCCTCCGTTGGAAACGGAATTCGGCAATTGGACGAAAAGGAACGAAAGCAACTGGAAAATTATTACGATGGGAAAAAAGATACGCTTGATGTAGTAAAATTTGTTCCAGCCTCCGGAGCTGCAACTCGGATGTTTAAGTTTCTGCATGGGTTTTTGGAAAATTTCGACCCCGAAAAAGAATTGTTTCGAGCATATATTAAAAAGAATCCGAGTCAGGACTTAGAAACCTTTTTTTCTTCGTTAGGAGACTTTGCCTTTATAAATGAAGTGCGTAAGAAGATTCGTGAAATGTATCCCGATTATAAAAAATCACCTAAAGGGAAACGATATTACTACTTAGTAAATGCCATGCTGGGCAAACAAGGTCTTAATTTTGGAGACATGCCCAAAGGTCTTATTCCTTTTCATAGGTATAAGAAATATGCTACTTCGGCTTTCGAAGAACAACTAATAGAAGCTAGTAATTACGCAGCTGTGAAAGATGATGTATATCTGCATTTTACATTTTCAGAAAAACATGTAACAGCATTTCGAGAGGAGTTTGATAGGGTAAGGAGTCGCGTAAGTAGAAAGACCAAAAAGACATATCACATCTCCTATTCCTTTCAGAATAAAGATACAGATACCATTGCAGTTACGTTAGATAACAAACCTTTCCGTGATAAAAATGACCGGTTGGTGTTCCGTCCTTCAGGACACGGAGCTTTATTACAAAACCTGAATGAGGTGAATGCAGATTTGGTCTTCATTAAAAACATTGACAATGTAGCAGCTCAAGAATACAATGAGGAGATTGGTTGCTATAAGAAGATTCTGGCGGGAAAACTTTTGCAATTACAATCAAAAATCTTTGGGTACTTAAAGAAACTTCAAAACAATGTCACCTTAGAAGAGGTAAAGGAAATTCAATCCTTTGTTTGGAACGAATTGGATATTAAAGACATTCCACATGGAATTTCTTCTATGACGGAGTTCCTAAATCGTCCTTTGCGTGTTTGTGGGGTGGTAAGAAATACAGGAGCTCCAGGGGGAGGTCCCTTTTGGGTAAAAAATGGAGAAGGACTTGTTTCCCTTCAGATTGTAGAGAAATCACAAATAGATATGGATAGTGAACGACAAAAAGCTATTGTGGGTGAAGCTACACATTTTAACCCGGTAGATGTGGTATGTGGACTTCGTGATTTTGAAGGCAATAAATTTGATCTTACTCAATTTGTTGATCCCAATACCGGATTTATCTCTGAAAAATCTGAAAATGGCAACCCCATTAAAGCATTGGAGCTTCCCGGCCTCTGGAACGGAGGGATGGCACAATGGAACACTGTTTTTGTGGAAGTCCCGCTCATTACATTCAATCCAGTTAAAACCGTAAACGACTTGCTTAAAAAAGAGCATCGTCCCAATGCCTGATGCAAATTGATCTACTTTTAAAAGAATTAAATTTTAGGACAGCAAGGAGTAGTGGTCCCGGAGGACAACACGTAAATAAAGTTGCTACCAAAGTAGAAGTGCTTTTCAATGTGTCCGAATCAAATGCACTTACTGAAAATGAAAAGGAACTTCTGAAAGAACGATTATCACAACGAATTTCTGAAAAAGGCATCCTAATAGTTAAAGATGAATCTACCCGAAGCCAACACAGGAACAAGACCCTTGTCATTGATAAGCTGATAGCTTTACTTCAAGAAAATCTCAAAATCCGTAAACCAAGAAAACAAACCAAAATCCCAAAAAACGTAATTGAGAAGAGATTGAAGGCCAAAAAATTAAAAGCGCTTAGAAAGCAAGATAGAAAACCACCCAAATGGGATTAATAGACACAGAAAGTGTATAATTTTTACACACTATGGATACCCAATTACACAAATTAATCTTCTAATAGTTTTTTCATTATTATTTTAAATCACTAATAATCATGTATTTAAGATGCATTTTTGTTTTTTGGAAAGTTTGGTATCAATTTTTCTATATACAAACCGAACAGAAAAAATGAAAATGATTATCCCCACAAAAAATTTAATCTCTATGAAAAAGTTAATCATCGCAACAGCGGTAATTTTAGGAACACTAACCTCCATTAATGCACAATCATCTTTTAAGGAAACTCCATCAAAAGCGCAAGTTGCCTCCTCACAAGATGGTTATAAAGAAGTAAAGACATCTGAATTACCCCAAGCTGTAAAGGATGCTATCGCTAAAGACCTCGAAGGCGCTATAGTATCCAAAGCTTACGCTAATGAAAAAGGTGAATTCAAACTAGTTGTAACCACTCCCGATAAGTTAAGTAAAACATTGTATGCCAACAGTAAAGGTGAGTGGATTAAAAAGCAGTAAGCTGCAGGTATTTTTAGATTCAATACTTCGCATGGGTGCCTTTAGGGGCACCCTTTTTTTATGATAAATTTTACGTAGGCCAAAGGTATAGTTCTTATTTTTACGAAGTTATAACAAACCTATGGCAGATAAAATCTTAATCCTCGAAGATGATATCGCTTTCTTAAAAATGCTTTCAACCTTTCTAGAACGGAAAGGGTATGATGTGGAAGCAGTATCTTCTATGGTAGAAGCAGAAGGAAAGCTTTTAGAACATTCATTTTCTATATTGATCACAGATCTAAAGTTACCAGATGGTTCTGGACTTTCCATTTTAGAGTTTGCAAAAGTAAATTCTCCATGCACTCAAGTTATCATGATGACTGGTTATGCCGAAGTTTCCTCGGCTGTTGAAGCCATAAAAAAAGGAGCCCTCGATTATATATCGAAACCATTTCGTCCAGAAGAACTCTTAATGGTCATGCAGCAGTCAAGAGAAGACATATCAATTCCAGAGGCAAAAAGCGAAGTGATACAAACTCCTAAAGAAATGAGGGAGCTACAAAAAACAACATTCGTTGCGGGTATTAGCGAAACTGCAAAGAAGTTTCATCAATACCTTAAGTTGGTTGGCCCTACTAATATGGGCGTACTCATTCAGGGAGAAAGCGGTACTGGAAAAGAAGTCGCCGCGCAGGCCATACATGAATACAGTGAAAGAAGGAATATGAATTTTGTGGCTGTGGATTGTGGTGCCATTCCGAAAGAAATTGCCGCAAGTGAATTTTTTGGTCATGTAAAAGGAAGCTTTACAGGTGCTGTAAATGACAAGAAAGGGCATTTTGAAGCAGCACATGGAGGAACCTTATTCCTTGATGAGGTAGGAAACCTATCTTATGAGAACCAAGTACAATTATTACGTGCATTACAGGAACGAAAAATTAAACCTGTAGGTAGTAATGCAGAAATCGATGTAGATGTACGTATTATCTCAGCTACCAATGAAGATTTAATGGATGCAGTTGCGAAAGGAAATTTTAGAGAAGATTTATACCATCGCCTTAATGAGTTTTCTATTCAGATTCCATCTCTTAACGAGCGTAAAGAAGACCTGTTCCTATATATTGAATATTTTCTGGGGCAAGCAAATGAATCCCTTCAAAAAAACATACTGGGATTATCCCCTCAGGTAGAAACTGCTTTTAAAAACTATAATTGGCCAGGAAATTTGAGGGAATTGAAAAATGTATTAAAAAGAGCAGTGTTGCTTACACCAAGTGCCTATATAGAACTGGATGCCATTCCCAAGGAAGTCCTATTGGGTTCAAGTCCAAAACCTGTTAAAAATTTTTCTAAAAGTTTTAATGAAAAACAACTTATTGCCAATGCCTTAGAAGAAGCTGGCCATAATAAATCCAAAGCAGCTAGATTGCTTAATATTACACGGAAGACCTTGTACAATAAAATGGATTTGTACGACCTTAAGCAGTAACTCTCTCCCTGTTTTTAAGAGCTTCGGTCAAATTGCGCACCTCAATTTTTAAGTTGGCAAACAGGCTTTCCATTTCAGATTGTGAGGTTTTGCCTTTGGCACAGTGCTCCATAGTTTCCAAAATGGGATTGATTCTTTTGGCGTTTAGCTGTCGGCACATCGTTAGCATTCTATGGGCCGTATTTGCTAGTAGGGGGCAATCAAAAGATGCAATGGCTGCTTCAATATGCTGCATGTCCTTTGTTGTTTGTTCATAGAAAATGGCCAATACTTCATTTACGCTTTCATGATTGTTTAAAAAAGATTCGAGAAAGGATAGGTCGAAGAGTTCATGAGAAGGATTCTTGAATACCTGTAGCTCGGGGAGATGTGTTTCAATTCGGTTTAGGAATAACGGATTTAAAGCAGCAATTAATTGATTTTTACTAAAGGGTTTTTGAAGCATTTCTGAAAAGCCAGAATCTAGGTATTTTTTGCGGGGATATTGTGTAGCGCCTGTCATGGCAATAATTGGCTGAGTGTTATAAGATGCTATGACACCTTCTTGAAGTTGCTTCACGACTTCAAATCCATTGACCTTCGGCATTTCAATATCTGTTAGTACAAAGTCGAAATCGAGATCAACATCTTTCTTAAAGTCATCAAAGGAAGTAAACCCATATACCTCAATGTTTATCTGTTCAAAAAGTTCTTTCAATAATTTAATCATGGAAGGGTCATCATCAATAATGACAGCCTTTAAATTTCCATTGAGTTCTATAGCTCTATGACGTGTTGATGTCATGCCCTTTTTCCCATTAACCACTAACAATGGAACTGTAAAAAAGAAAGTACTTCCTTCGCCTAAAGTACTTTGTACTTTTAGTGTACCCCCTAATAAATTCGCTATCTTTTTTGAAATGGCCAAGCCTAAGCCACTACCACCAAATTTTTGAAAGGTATCGTTTTCAGCTTGCGTAAATTCTTTAAAAATAAGGTGTTGTTTTTCTTTGGAGATCCCAATTCCAGAGTCGGTTACTGCAATCTCTACTTTGTAATTTTCTTCCTTTATTTTAAGAACATTTGCTGTAATTTGTATACGCCCTTTCTCGGTAAACTTATAGGCATTGCTCACCAGATTGTGTACAATTTGCTGGATTCGTAATGGATCACTTTCAAAAACCTTACCCTCCAAAGACTCGTCTATATAGAGATTAAGGGTAATAGGCTTTTGGATATGAAGGTCTTTAGAAGCTTTGGCAATTTGGTGTAGTAGATTTTCCAAAGAGAAAGAAACTTTGTCAATATGTAGTTTCCCTGCTTCGAGCTTAGAAAAATCCAACAAGTCATCCACCATTTTACTGATAAAATGAGCACTGGAAGTAATCTGCTGGGTGTAGTTTTTTTGTTTTTCAGAAAGAGTTGTGTGCGTAAATAATTCTGAATAACCCACAATAGTATTCAATGGAGTTTTTAGGTCATGACTCACGGTTGCCATTAATTGGTCCCTTGTCTTTAGAACCTCTTCAGAATATTGCTTTTCCCGTTGCAACTTTCTTTTTAACCGTTCAGCTTTAAAGAAATCTGTAATGATTAGGTAAGAAAATAAAGCGATAACACACAATCCTAAAATACCTGCAGTGCGTAACACATTTTTGGTCTTTGCTTCAGAGGCCTGCCTTTTCTGATTTTCTATATGCCAGTTACGGTTTACCTCAGCATCAAAATCTGAAATCATTTTTCGAAGACGGTATGAAATGTCCAATTCATTTTGGAGCAATTCATTTTCTTTTTCTTTTAAGGCCACTCTGGTTATGGAGTTTTCTCTTTTGGCTTCTAGTACAATATATCTTGAAATCTTTACCAAACTATCAATAGTTATACTATTTACCTGTGTGGTGTCAAAACCTACATTGGTTTCGGTAAAGTAATCTGCCCATTTGGCCCAAGCTTTTCTTTCTGCATAGGTAAGTTTACCGGGCTTTTTTATAATATCTTCAATGTTTAACCGTCCAATTTTACGATCAAATTTTTTGAATTCACGTAAGATATCATCTAAAGAGGTGTCTTGTTCGCTGGTAAGCTTTAGGACCCGTAGCTGTTCTATGTTTTGGATTTTTCGCTCGATTAAAGCTTTTACACTATCCAGTTGGACTTTTTGACTCGAATCTGGAATGATCGATTTTAGGGTGTCAATTTTTTGATAAAGAGCGTGGCTTTTTTCTAAGTACTGATCAAAATCTTCCTGTTTCTGGGTGAGTAAGGCTATACGGGAAAAACTGTCGGTCTCATAAACTTCATTTATAAGGGTTCCGGTTTCTATAATTTTTTCGGTCTCGGGTTGGTTTCTAGAAGCAGCTATATAAGTTCGATATTCTGTGTACAAAAAATAGCTTACTACCACTGCTAATGCTCCAAGCACAAGGTAGCTAACAATAATTTTTAAGGGAAATCTATTTTTAGGTTTGTTCACAGTTAAATATACAGATAATCAGTAGGTTATGCAATTCAAATAATTAAAAAAACAGTCGCTTTTTTACTTTTTCAGTACAAAACACTTTTGTAGTTTTGTACCACATCTCAAAGGGGTGCTGTTTTCAAAACAAACAACTCTTATACAACAACAACGACCGGTATTTGTTGTTTGGTATTGAGCTATTGAAAACGGCTGAGATTATACCCATGGAACCTGGGCGGGTAATGCCGCTAAGGGAAGCCAAACGAAAAATTGTTTGATCAACAATTTTTAAGGTACATAGATGATGTGCTACTGTAGTAGTGCTCTTATATGAACTTCGTGAGGCGAGTTTACATTTTAATTTTAACCAAGAATAATAACCCCTTTTATTCGTAACTAATTTTTTACGAATGAAAAAGTTATTTTTTTCGATCTTTTTTTTATTGTGCATGTTTTCAATATTTGCACAAGAGAACAAACAACCTATTGATACTACAGGCGTTGAACGTTTGGATGAAGTATTCTTGAAAGCGATCCGAGTTTCGGCAGATTCTCCCATTACCCACTCCAATGTTGATAAGGAAGAAATCAGCAAACGAAATCTAGGACAAGACCTTCCTATTTTGTTGAATTACCTTCCCGCAGTGGTTACTACCAGTGATGCTGGAGCTGGTGTGGGGTATACAGGAATCCGTGTACGGGGGAGTGATGCCAGTCGTGTAAACGTAACCATTAACGGAATTCCGTATAACGATTCTGAAAGTCAAGGAACTTTCTGGGTAAACCTACCCGATTTTTCTTCCTCTGTAGAGAGCATTCAGTTACAGCGTGGTGTGGGAACTTCTACCAACGGATCGGGTGCTTTTGGAGCCAGCCTTAATATTTTAAGTGATGGTGTACAGGATGAAGCATTTGGTCAATTGTCCAATTCCTATGGTTCCTTTAATACCTGGAAGCATACGGCTAAATTTGGAACGGGATTATTAAAGGATAAAGTAGAATTGGTGGGTCGTCTATCCAAAATTGAAAGTGATGGATATATAGATCGGGCCTCTAGTGACCTGAAATCCTATTTCCTTCAAGGAACCTACAAAGGAACTAACACTTTGTTGAAAGCATTGGTGTTTGGAGGAAAAGAAATCACCTATCAATCGTGGTTTGGTGTGGATGCTGCTACATTGGAGAGCGACCGAACCTTCAATCCAGCGGGTGCCCGTTTCGATGATGAAGGTAATCCAGACGGATTTCATCCAAACCAAGTAGATAATTATACACAGGATCACTATCAGTTACTTTGGAACCAGCGATACAACAATAACTGGAGCACTAATGTTACGCTAAATTACACCTACGGAAGAGGGTTTTTTGAAGAATACAAAAATGATGCAGACTTAATCTTTCATGGATTGGATACTTTGGAAGTAGGCGGGCAAAACATCTCCAGCGCAGATTTAATAAGACGTCGTTGGTTGGATAATGACTATTATGCTGCCAATGCCAATGTAAATTATAAGAATGATTGTTGGGATACCAGTACAGGTGTTTTTTATAGTTATTACGAAGGATTACACTTTGGAGAAGTGATCTGGTCCCGCTACAATACCAGTGGCGAATTGGGAGATCGTTACTATTTTGGAACGGGAGACAAACACGAATTCACAGCATTTTCTAAAGCTACTTTTCAAGTAAATGATCAATGGAGTGTGTACGGAGATTTACAAGCAAGGATTGTAAATTATAAAACGGGAGGACTTACCAGTGATAAGATTAATATGCTAGTAGATGAAACCTATGAGTTTTTTAATCCAAAGTTTGGGGCAAGTTTTTTGTTGAATGATACCCATCAATTCTATGTATCCTACGGAAGGGCAAATCGTGAACCGAGGAGAAGTGATTTTGAAAATGGGGTAACCAAAGCAGAGAAGCTGGATGATTATGAACTGGGATGGCGCTTCAATAGTGAAAAGGTGCAGGTAAATACCAATGTGTACTATATGGATTATCAAGATCAGTTAGTACTTACCGGAGAATTGGACGATGTGGGAGCTCCAGTGAGGGCGACCAGTGGTAAGAGTTATCGATTGGGATTGGAAGTAGATGCTGCGGTACAAATAGGGAATAAGCTAACTCTTCGCCCTAATGTTGCCATAAGTAGTAATAAAAATAAGGATTTTGTGACTTCTATGGATGGCAATTTGGTGAATCTTGGAAATACCAACATCTCTTTTTCACCTACTGTCATTGCAGGGAATAGTTTGGAATATAACCCGTTAAGCAACCTAAGATTGGCATTTTTGTCCAAGTATGTGGGAGAACAGTATATGGGTAATATAGATAGTGAGGTGTCTAAATTGGATAGCTACTTCATCAATGATTTTAATGTGAGTTATACCATTGAAAATATTCCCTTTGCCAAGTCTATCGTATTATCAGGATTGGTGAATAACCTGTTCAATGTAGAATATGTGTCCAACGGATACTTCTTTACCTATGATGATGATTTCAGTAATCCTGGAACCATAACTACGATTGAAGGAGCAGGATTCTATCCACAAGCTACCATCAATTTCTTAGTAGGTGCTACGGTGAATTTTTAAAACCTAACTTAATACCATATAAAACGAAGAGCGGACCTTTTAAAGATCCGCTCTTTATTATTCAATAAGCGCTATAGGATTTAACAACATTTAGAAGTGTTGCAGTTCCTTCTAAAGGCAATATTGTTATCAAATTGAGCGAGTTTCATGGCATTTACTGAAAATCCTGGTCGAATAATCTCGATATTAGACATATCGGGTTCCGTACTTACAGAGAATAACAGTGAATCGTTCTTATCACAAGGAATCCATTTAAACGGACCTACTATTTCAAAGTCGTTTGGATTAATGTCATCTACTCGTCGCGATGGCGTTTGCAATGGAATAAAATCCTGTGGCCAGCAAAGATCTTCCTTCTCTTTATGACAGCAGTTTGGTGAATTCTTGAATGCTTTCACCTCTGCAGGACCTGAGTTTTCCAGCCCTCGGTTTCGTACAATAACATAGGCATAATTCACCTCACCACAGATAGGCATTTGGTTTTCGTTTCCGTTATCTGGTTTATGGCGGTTCCAAATATCTAAAGTATCACAAATGTTTTCAGAGTAATCATATTCTCCGTTTCGTCCATCATCAATATAAACATCATATACTGGTGGTAACCCGTTAAAAGCGTTTTGTTTTTCAAAAGCCCATCGAATTACTTTATGAACTACCCGTCCTATATGGCATTCAAAATCTACTGTGGCAAGATCTGATTGCATCATAACGTTTGCCCAATTTTCAGGAGAATTACTATTGGTAATAGGGGTTAAGGATCCTACCGAAAAGAAAATTAAGTAAGCGGTATACCTTGAAGCCCATTCTCTCACACATAGTTCTTCGCTATCACCTCCCAATGCCTGATACAGTCTAAAGTGGCAAGAAGACAAGATTTGCTCACTACCATACCCTCCATCATCATTAGCTCCATACCAGCCCCATCCTGTAGCAGTAGTTCGGTCATGACGTCTGTCTATAGTAGGATTTGCTAAAGTTAACCATGGAAAGGTCATAAATCTATCTGGATCAATGGATCTAGGATCCATAAGTACCGCTGCCAAACTATCCCCGACACTGTGACAAAACCCTAGGTTTGGAGAATGTACATTGTCCCATAATACGGCATGGCCAAATTCATGCAGGGTAATACGTTTGCTCAATGATATTCCTACGGTTGTACCTGCTTGCATAACACCATAATGGAAACCTCCGGAACCATTTCCTCCTCCATTTCCAGGGGCGCAAGCATTTACACAACCAAAGAAACCATCGTGGTCCACTGGTACTGGAAAAGTGGTCCCGTCAAAATACACGGACATATCAAAGCCCATATCAGAGACCAATCGAAACAGGTAGTCATTGTGGACATAGGCATTCACTGCTGCAAATTCCTGCGTAGGAACGTCATAATTGAAATTCCCCGGTGAAGTTGGGCTTACAGAAGCCGGAGGTGTAAGGTTTACCAACTCTACATATTCACCATTTAAAGAGAACGGAGGTCCTCCTGGGTTTAGATTAGCTAAAGCCCTTGGATTTCTAATATCGTTTAATACTGCCAAGGGAGACGTGGGTAGAATAGAAATGTCTCCTGTCATGGCGCTAGGGGCATCATCATAGACATATCCACCAAGGTTATCGGCAAATACTCGTACATATAACACACTTCCCGAATTATTCTCTACAATCATACGCCAATTGATGGTTCCCCAAGGCATGTTCGTAGAAAATAGAACTTCTGTGGCGCTGTAATAGTTTCCTTCTTTTATGTTTTTCTCTACTTCAGGTATTCTTAGATGGGGAAGTTCCCGGAAGATTCCAACATTTTCAAGATCATCTCCTTTCTCTCTCTCTTTGTGAGCGTGTTGTCTTTCTTCTTCTTTGTATTGATAAATAATGGGTTTTTCGGAATTCACCTTGATCCCGAATTCAAAATGGGAAGGATCTATCTTAAGAACTTTCAACCGCTTTATGTTCCGATCAATATCCAATGCCTCCGAAATGAAATCTGGACTTACTTTTTCGTAGAGCTTCGATATCTTGAGCTTTTCCATTTTCGATGACATCTTCTCATCATATCCTTTGGATGCCATGGATAAAATTCCGTAACTCTCACTATCGTAAGTCAGGTTTATACCGTTATCCCAAACGGGAACTCCTTGGTAATATAATTGATACAAGGTGGTGCTGACCCCTTTTAGTGTTCTGGACACGGTAGGCATATAATACAATGCATCTCCGGATTTTACTTTTTTAGAAGCTTTTGAATAAAAGGGGACTTCATTTTTAAATTCCCTTCGTAAATAGGCCCCTAGATTTCTCTTTCCTCTTTGTTTTCCTACGAAATAAGGGCTTGAATAAAATTGCTCTGTCTTCATGATCTCTGTATTTTAGAATCCCAGTTTTTACATTTTAGAGAATGTGTCCAACTAGAATGAATTAGAGAGTAAAAGTAAAATGTAATGAAGAAAAATAATAGAGTTAATTAGCTGATATTCAGAAGGAAAAATCACCTTAATTGCATAAGGTTTTGCTACATAACGCTTTAATAATTAGCTGATATAAGCAATAGGGAATAAGTAGTTTTAAGGACAAATAGGGTAATTGCCTTAGTGTATAATTCTTTGTAATCTGCCAACAATTTCTAGGGGAAAATAGTACAAAGAGGGGTTTAATTGGTAATGGTGATAACATCACCACTTTTTTGTACTCGATACTGAAGCATGGGAAACTGTTCTTGATCGTTTTGATGTAGTCCAAATAAGGCCAAAGCATATGAATTTTCATCATCTGGGCATGGACAGGTAGCTATAATTCCTTCCAAGTCCATACGCGAACAACTATTGGGAACGTGATTGGGATCGCTTAAATCATAGGCAAAGATCTCAGTTGCGCTTTGTCTGTACACTGCAATTCCACGAATACCCTGAGAGGGCAATACTACTGTATTTCCGTCAAATTTAAGCGGATTGTACTGTGGTAGGTTGAGGTTGAGGTTGAGACTCACTGGAGGTGGTGTAAGAAACGGATTGTTGTCATTTCCATTTCCATTGTCATCTCCTTTACAAGAAACCAAAAATACGATAAGCGTAAAAAGGGTTAAAAGTTGTTTCATAGCATTAATTTAACGAATCACGAAAGTACGTAAAATCGGGAAAAAAGTAATTTTTTGTATATTTGTATTACAAATCCCGTCCCGTATGGGATTTTTTGTGTTTAAATGTGTGAGTTTCTAAAACTCTGTCACTAAATTTATGATAGTAAACGTGTACTATATACAAACGATGAAGTTATGAGTAAAGTATCTTATTACACCGCCGAAGGATTAAAAAAATTAAGGGACGAATTAAATCAACTAAAAGATATAGAACGCCCCAAAGCATCTCAAGCAATAGCAGAAGCAAGAGATAAAGGTGATTTAAGTGAAAATGCCGAATATGATGCTGCTAAGGAAGCGCAAGGAATGTTAGAAATGCGAATTTCTAAGTTGGAAGAGACCTTGGCGGGAGCTCGATTAATAGATGAATCCCAATTGGATACTTCCAAAGTATTGGTTCATTCTACTGTGAAGATTAAGAATCAGATGAACGGAATGGAAATGACCTATAAATTGGTGGCACAGAGTGAAGCCGACCTTAAAACAGGAAAAATTTCTGTAGACTCTCCCATTGGTAAAGGCCTTTTAGGAAAAGAAGTAGGAGATGTGGCAGAGATACAAGTGCCTAATGGTGTTATGAAGTTTGACGTTATTGAAATATCCAGAGACTAGTGTCTTCAATTTTTACTAAAATAATACAAGGCGAAATTCCTTGCTATAAGGTAGCAGAGGATGAAAATTTTATTGCCTTTTTGGATATTAACCCAAATGTAAAAGGACATACTTTATGTGTTCCTAAATTGGAGATCAACCGTATTTTTGATATGGAAGAAGACCATTATCTGGACTTGATGCAATTTTCCCGAAAAGTAGCAAAAGCACTAAAGAAAACGGTTTCCTGTGACCGTATAGGAGTTTCAGTTATAGGCTTGGAAGTTCCACATGTACATGTGCATCTCATTCCTATAAATGAAATGCGTGATATGACCTTTCAACATAAGGTTCAACTATCTTCAGAAGAAATGCAAGATTTGGCAAGAAGCATTCAAGAAAACCTTTAAGATCATTTCAAGTAATAAATAAGGGCAGCAATGGCTATTGCATCTATCAAGATCATGATATAAGCCAAAGGTTTCAACTTTATTCCTGTACTTTTTGGTTGTGCCAACTTTCTTTGATATTCATATACACGTTCAATATCATCGGTCCATTTTATGGGAAATATTTGTTGTTCGCAACTGTGACAGTAAAGAGTCTCCTTTATTTCCTTTGAAGCTTTACTATAGAGCTTGTTTTCTTTTTCCTCTTGCGAGAAGGAAAATTCCAGCCCTTCAGTAGAATAACATTCTGGGCAATTATTGTGTATTCTGGATGTATGTAAGGTGTGGATTTGTTCTTGCATGGTTAGGAGGTATGGGCTAGTGCCATTTCAAACGTAGTTCCTTCGCCTTTAGTGCTTTTTGATACATAAATTTTCCCCTTATGATACTCTTCAATAATCCGTTTTGCCAAAGAAAGTCCAAGACCCCAACCTCTTTTCTTGGTAGTAAATCCAGGTTTAAATACTTTCTTATGATCTCTTTTGGGAATCCCTTTTCCAGTATCACTTATCCTAACAAAAGCATGTTTTCCTTCCTGTTCAATTTCAATAATGATTTTTCCCTGACCGCGCATGGCATCGATTCCATTTTTCACCAGATTTTCAATAGTCCAGCCATACAGTTGTGTATTCAGTTTTACAGGAATAGGCGTATTAGGGACTTTTAATTCAAAATCGATCAATTTGGAAGTTCTACTTTTTAGGTAATCGAATGCATTTCGAGTTTCTTGAACTATATCTGTAACTTCTAGATTAGGTACTGACCCAACTTTTGAGAAGCGTTCTGTAATAGTTTTTAATCTAGAGACATCTTTTTCCATTTCTGCGATATACTCTGCATTCACATTTTCTGTTTTCAAAATTTCTGTCCAACCAACCAAGGAAGACAATGGGGTCCCAATTTGGTGTGCTGTTTCCTTAGCCATTCCTGCCCAGAGTTTGTTTTGTTCAGATGATTTTGAGGTTTGGTAAAAAAAGTAGATGGCTACAAATAGTAATGTGATAATCAATATCAATGCGGCAGGATAGTACTTTATTTTGTTGATTATTGGGGAATTTCCATAATAAAGGGTGGATAGTACTTCATCTCTAAAAGTAATGTCAATAGGTGTATATTCCGTTTTAAAACGGGCAATCAATTTTTTTATCTTAATGGTATCGGTAGCTTCCAAAGTCCCAAGGTGGTTTAAGGTGTAGGTATTTTCCTTGAGCGTATGTAAGATCATGGGAGTGGTTTCATTTCTGCTAATGATGTCAAGTACAAAGCCACCTTCATCCCCTGAAGCTTTCATGTCTAATTTTTTCAACTCTTCTTGAGCCGCTGCCCAAATTTCCATTTTGTTGCGTTCGTTCTCCTTCAACTGATTAAAAAACGATGTGGTGTTCCAAAATACGAGGCCTATTATTGCGACAGAAATTATAATAAAGAACCAACGAGTAAGCGTAGTATTGCTTGGCATAAATGAGCTGCTTTTTCAGATTTAAATATAATGGAAATCTGTTAATATTATTGTGTATCCAAATTTTTAGAAACCACAGGCTTTGGGTACATTTGCATGGATGTTACGAATAGACCCGAAAGAAATTTCTACACCACAATTGCATGGTTACCTCTTAGGTGCTGTTGCCCCAAGACCCATTTGTTTTGCAAGCACAGTAGATAAAGATGGGAATGTGAACCTTTCCCCCTATAGTTTCTTTAATGTATTTAGTGCCAATCCTCCTATAATGATTTTCTCGCCTGCCCGTAGGGTACGAGATAATACCACTAAGCATACACTGGAAAATATAATTGAAACCAAAGAGGTGGTTATTAACATTGTAAGCCATGCTATGGTGCAGCAAATGAGTTTATCCTCTACAGAATATGCAAAAGGAGTGAATGAATTTGTAAAAGCCGGATTTACTGAAGTTCCTTCAGAAAAAGTAAAACCTCCTAGAGTGGGAGAATCCCCTGTGCAATTTGAATGCAGGGTAAATGATGTCATTGCTTTGGGTTCTGAAGGTGGAGCAGGAAATCTTGTGGTTGCTGAAGTTGTGCAATTGCATATAGATGAATCCATTTTAGATGCGTCGGGGAAAATAGATCCTATAAAGATTGATACCGTATCCCGTCTGGGCGGAAATTGGTATAGTCGTGCCAAGGAAGGACTTTTTGAGGTTGAAAAACCATTAAGAACTCATGGAATTGGCGTGGATGCATTACCTGAAGCAATAAGACTAAGTTCTACCCTTACAGGAAATGATCTTGGGCAATTGGCAAATGTAGAGGCTTTACCGGAAGGAGCAGAGCACTATGTTTCTGATGCTGTAGAACAACATAACAAAGCACATATTTTACTAGGAGAGGGCCGTGTTGAAGAAGCCTGGACAGAACTCCTTACCAAATACGATAATTAGCATAAATTTTAAGAAAACGATGGAAGTACAAGGAAAAATTAAAATGATCGATGAGACCAAGACCTATGGTAACAATGGTTTCAGAAAAAGAGAAATGGTCATTACCACAGAGGAGCAATATCCACAACATATAATGATAGAATTTGTTCAGGATAAAACAGATTTACTTAATAATTATCAAGTTGGGCAAAATGTAAAGGTGAGTATCAATCTAAGAGGACGTGAATGGGTAAACCCACAAGGGGAAACCAAATATTTCAACTCCATACAAGGGTGGCGTGTAGAAAACCTAGAACAAGCAGCAAACTCTCCAGATATGCCTCCAATGCCTCCTGCAGATGCTTTTGAGCCTGCTACAGATTTTAAAGAAGAAGATCATGATGATTTGCCGTTTTAGTCAAAAAAAAGAATACTTATTTAATCGCTCAGGATACTTGAATTAATTCAATTTCAAAGACTTACACAAATAAAAACCCGCCTTTTGGCGGGTTTTTATTTATAGGTTTGTTTACAAATTGATATTTTATAAAATGGTTTAGGAATTTTAAAGTTCAAAAGTATGAAGTCAAAAGTTTTTATTTTGTGTTTGTTTTTTTTGACCCAAAGTATTTTTTCTCAAAATTTAATGAATTGCAGTACAAGTAATGGTAGTTTAATTAATGAAGAAGATTATAGTCATTCTATAGACCCTATATATCTTGCGAATTTTGAACCAGTAGTACTTAATATTTTCTTTTGGGGGATCAATAAGAGTAGTAGCCCTAATGTTCCAACTATCAATGAACAGACAGTATTACAAAATGTTGCCTATATAAATAAAGAGTTTAATCAATTCAATATATTTTTTAAATATATAGGGTATGACAATACCAGTTTTAATTCAGATATACATTACTCGGGTTCTAGTATACATAGTATAAAAAGCTATGCTAAAAATAATGGGCATGTAATTGAGAATTCATTTAATTTTTATGTCCCTAGAAAATTTGATCTCGGTGGAGGTCAAGCATCTGGAACACCTAGTAGATTTTTAGGCGTTAGTGAAAATAATTTTCAAAATGTAACATACACCATTCTTCATGAACTTGGACATAGTTTAGGTTTATTGCACACTGAACATGAGTGGGATAATAGTTCTATTTGTGAACGAGTCACCCGCAATCCTGCAGATATAGCCTATAATGCAGACTGTGCTGGAGATTTTGTGGTAGATACAGCCGCAAAACCCTATTTTCTTGGTGTGGGCGGAACGAGTAATGAAATTGATATAGACATTACGACATGTACTTATATAGGTTCGGGCACAGATTGTGGAGGAACTCCTTATCAAATTTTTGAAGATGATGTGAGGAACTATATGTCCAAAGGATATCCGCCTTATCCTAATTCTGGATGTCATGATCGTTTTTCTATTGGGCAAAAAATCAGAATGTTGGAAACAATTGAATTGGATTCAGAATTAATTGTAGTTAATCAAAAATTATTTCCAGCTATAACAACAATAGCCTCCTTATACGAGCCTTATGATGGTTCTTATGATCTTGGAGGAAGTTTTCCTAACCCTCCAACGTTCCAGCCAGGTTTTGATTACGAGTTTGTAGATTGTAGTTGCTCGAGTATTCCATTAAACTGCGATCTACCTGTACTCTATGAGGAAACTTCTTTTCAGGATTTGGGAACAATCTATGGTACTATTAGCTGTGACGAGAATAATTACACATCTATTGTACACCCCAATCATACGGCTATTAAAATTATTCAATTAGATGATCCACAACCTAGAAGATGTTGGGATAATAATGGAACAGGACCACAACCTATCGGAGGGACAATTATAAGATTTAAAGACGATTTATTCAATTTAAACATATCACGTGAACAAATCGATGCAAAAATGATTATAGATGAAAGTTATTTTCGTTCCTTGGAAAAAGGGTTGTATAAAATTGAAATATATTATGATAATGGAACCATTGATGAGCGAATGATTTATGTTAGAAATTAGATGAGTAAAATGTGATCAGACTAAAATCCTACTATGCAGTGGGATTTTTTTATTTTTAACCCATGAAGATCACCCAAACTATAGAAACGCTATTTAAGCGCTTTTTGCCTTCCCCTTTTGCCATTGCTATCATTCTTACCATTGTCACCATGGTTTTAGCATGGTTATTTACCGATGCACCTGAAAATGAGAATGGGTTTTTAGCTATTCTTTCCTATTGGGAAAGTGGCGTGTGGAGTAATGGATTACTGGTCTTTGCATACCAAATGATGCTTATTTTGGTATTGGGGCATATACTGGTGTTGAGCAAGCCCATGAATGCTATTATTCAAGGATTAACGGGTCTAGTAACCAATACAGCCAATGCGGTGGTATTGGTGAGTGCATCTACCATGTTGGTGTCTTTTTTCAATTGGGGTTTGGGACTTATTTTTGGAGCTATTTTAGCCCGAAAAGTGGCAGAATCTACTCAAAGCAGGGGCTTTAAAATCAATTATCCATTAGTAGGTGCGGCAGGTTATGTTGGCCTTATGATTTGGCACGGAGGGATGAGTGGTTCAGCTCCTTCAAAAGTAAGTGAGAGTGGGCATTTGGCCAGTTTTTTGAACCAAATGGATCCTTCTTTACAGTCGCAATTACCAGATCTTATCCCGTATTCAGAAACCATATTCAGTGGTTCTAATTTGTTGCTTTTTGGAATACTTTTGGTACTAATCCCTATGTTTTTGGCTTTTATTGCCAAAAAAATACCATCTACAGAGATTGATTTACCTACCTACAAAGCTTGGACCCCAGAAAATAAGGAACGAAAAGGAGCAGAACGCATTGATCACTCCAAGTGGGTAGGAATTGTTTTTGGAAGTATCGTTTTGGTAGCATTTTTCTATCAATATTTTGGAAACCTAAGTAAGTTTATCATTACCCCTAATATGTTGAATCTTTTTATGTTGGGATTGGCATTAGTGCTGCATGGAAGTTTTGCCAGTTTCCTAAATGGGGTAGAAGAAGCCATTAAAGGAGCATCTGGTATTTTGATTCAGTTTCCTTTGTATTTTGGTATTATGGGCATTATGAGCGGAAGTGGCCTGGTAGGTCAAATATCAGATTTCTTTGTCTCTATCGCCAATGAAACTACCTTGCCACTGTTTACTTTTTTCAGTGCAGGGTTGGTGAATATTTTTGTGCCTAGTGGTGGAGGACAATGGGCTGTACAAGGACCTATTGTGGTAGAATCTGCACTTAAATTGGGAGTTCCATTAAATAAAGCCGTTATGGCATTGGCCTATGGTGATCAAATAACCAATATGCTACAGCCGTTTTGGGCATTGCCTTTATTGGGAATTACGAAATTGAAGGCAAAGGAGATTTTACCTTATACCCTGTTATTAATGATTTTGGGGAGTATTGTTTTTCTTTTGGGTTTATTGTTGCTCTAAAAAGTAAAACCCCACTGACATTAATTTTTTATTAATATCAGCGAGGTTAGTTTTGGGTTAGGTACCGTTTTGGAAATTCAAATAATAACAATGATGATCAAAAGTTTAGCCAGTATCCAAACGGTTGCTTAAATTTCCTAAAAATTCTGGAGAAATCAAACTGGTTTCTTTACTTTAACATGCTTTTTTATTGAAATTCAATGATTTATATTTCTGAAGAGTTGTGGTTTCCTCCATCCGAATATGCTTCAGGAGAAGGCCTGTTGGCAGTAGGGGGTGATTTGTCTACTGAAAGGTTGTTGTTGGCTTATAGATCTGGGATATTTCCTTGGTTTGAAGAAGGAGATCCTATCCTATGGTGGTCTCCGGATCCTAGAATGGTTCTTTTTCCAGATGAGTTGAAACTATCGAAAAGCTTCCGAAGAACCCTAAAAAAAGATACTTTCAAAATCACCTACAACACATGTTTTTCTGAAGTGATTTCACAATGTGCTCAAGTTAAAAGAACCGACCAAGGAGGAACTTGGATCACTCAAGATATGATTAATGCCTATCAAGAGTTACATGAATTGGACCACGCCATCTCAGTTGAGGTTTGGCAAAACGATGTCTTAGTGGGGGGATTATATGGTATAGACCTACCAGATAAGAAAGTTTTTTGTGGGGAAAGTATGTTCAGTCTCGTAAGTGATGCATCTAAAGTAGGATTTTATCATTGGGTTCAGCAACTTAAAATTCGTGAATATAGACTTATAGATTGCCAGGTTTATACCCAGCATTTGGATAGTCTTGGAGCCAAAGAGATTCCAAGAGATATATTTTTAAACTTTTTGAAAACTTCCTAAATCGTCTATTTGGCAGATAGATTTTCCCAAAGTTCTTTTAAATTTTATGCAGTTCATCGAATAAATTTGGTTTTTATACAGGGAATCAACACATTAGCATCAGAATTTTCCCAAATTCACACTTATGAGACGTATTGCCCCCATTTTATGTATTCTATGCCTTTTCGTGGCTTCAAACCTTTTTGCACAAAATCAAGCTAAAACCGATGTTAATAAAGACATCGATGTAGCCAAAGTATACGAACAAGTTGTAAAAGAAGGTTATGGAACCCCAGAAATCTATCTGAAATTAGCAAACGAACATTACTTTCAAGGTAATTATCCTTCGGCCAAAAAGTGGTTCGAAAAGGTGTTTGAAATTGAAAAGCCTACAGATAAAAAGATTCTTTTTCGTTACAAGCAAACCCTTAAAGCGCTAAAGGTTCGTCTAGAAGGAAACCCACATTTGGCTGTTCTAGATAACTAAACCTCTTCGTATCTAAAACAATCCATTATATGGTCATTGACCATACCCGTTGCTTGCATATGAGCATATATTACCGTAGTGCCCACAAATTTAAATCCGCGTTTTTTTAGGTCTTTGCTAATAGTATCGCTTAGCGGAGTGTTGGCAGGAATGTCCTTCATTTCTTTAAAGGTGTTCTTTATTGGTTTGCCTTCAGTAAACCCCCAGATATAATTACTGAAACTTCCAAACTCCTCTTGTACCTTTATAAAAGCCTGCGCATTGGTTATAGTTGCGTTGATCTTCAATTTGTTTCTAATGATTCCAGCGTCCTGAAGCAAAGAATCAATCTTTTCTTGATTGTACCCTGCAATCTTCTTATAATCGAAATGGTCGAAAGCCTTTCGGAAATTTTCACGTTTCCGAAGAACGGTAATCCAGCTTAATCCCGCCTGAAAAGTTTCTAAAATCAGAAATTCGAATAACGAATCATCATCTTTTACAGGCACACCCCATTCATTGTCATGATAAGCAACATATAAAGGATCTTCTCCGCACCAAGCACATCTTTTTTTCATTCCATTTCAGTTTTTAATGTATGGATGAAAGTTAGTAAGATTTCTATAATTTTACGACTTATGATTTATGGAAATAATGACAAAAACGTTAGATAAGACTTCTTTAGTAAAAGAAGCTATGGATCAAGGGACTTCCTATGAAGTATATAGAAAGCTGGTAGCAGATCATGTAGAAAAAGAAACCAGTACGGGTCCTAACCAAACCGAAGCATTAACACAGTATACGCTATTAAATCATTCCCGAATGAAGCGATTGGACAAGACCGTTAAGATACCTGAGGTTATTCAGGAAACGTTCAAAAACCATTCGGGTAAACAAACTTGGTTGGTGCTAACTGAAAGTTGGTGTGGTGATGCAGCACAGTCTATGCCAGCTATGAATAAGTTGGCTCAACTGGCACCCCATATTGACTTTAAGGTGGTTCTTAGGGATGAGAATCTTGATCTTATGAATGAATTTCTTACCCATGGCTCTATGTCCATTCCTAAACTCATTGTTTGGGATCATGAAAAGGAAGAAGTAGTAGGAGATTGGGGGCCAAGACCTTCTGTTGCCACACAAATGGTAAATGATTATAAGGAAGCATATGGTGCATTAACTCCTGAGTTTAAAAAGGACTTACAAGTGTGGTACAATAAGGATAAATCACAAAATATTGTAGAAGATCTTTCTGGCTTACTCTCTTAGTATTGCCCGGGAAAATGATAAGTGATGGAACCTATTTGTTTGGGTTTGCTTGCAGAAGTTGTAAATTTCGCTTTTCGGGCATATTCCAAAGCGCTATCAATTAAACAACCATTAGTAGTTGTAGAACTCGATTTGTTATAATAAGCCTTGGTTACTTTTCCCAATGCACTTACTTCAATGTTGATCACAATTTTGCCGCCACTGTCACAGGTATATACAGGATTTCGTAGCGAAAGGGGTTTTCTGTCTTCCAGATGATAGCTAATAGTGGTTTTTCTATTGGTAGAGGCAGAAGCTTCAGTACTTGGTTTGTTATTGGCTTTTTTTGAAAGCTCTTCTTTTACTTTTTGCAAGCGGTCTTGCGCACTGGCTAATGCTAAATCGTTAGAGCTGGTATCAATTTCGGAAAGATCGGTTTCTGAAGAAAGTTCCTCCTGATTTTCGGTTTCAGAATTTCGTTCACCTTCCAATTCACGTATAAACTCTTCTGCTTCATTGTAAGCAGAATGAGTTTCTATTTTAACATGTTCTGTAGATATTACAGCCAGTTCTTCCTCTAATAGCTCTTCAGCATATTCAATGGCTAAAGGCTCTTCCTCGGGTTGTTCTTCCTTATAAAGCCTAATACTTACCAAAAGCAACACCAAATTCCCCACCAAAAGACTGGTGATTAGAAAAGCACGATAAGAATAGTTAAAGTTCATAAAGGACAAAAAGACCAATTTTCACAAAGTTAACAAAGTGTTTTAATACGATTTAACGTAAAGATTAAGAGATTTTTAAGGATTCTTCAAAACCCACAACGGAAACGGCATTTTTTACATCAAAATCCCCAATTTTGGTACGTCTTAAAGCAGAAAGGTGCGCCCCGTTATTAAGCGCTTTCCCAAAATCATGTGCTAGAGAACGAATATAGGTCCCTTTGCTGCAAGCAACTCTAAAGTCTACTTTTGGGAGGTCGATGTTTGTAATTTCAAATTCAGAGATATGGATGGTTCGCATTGGGATTTCCACTTCCTTTCCTTCCCGCGCAAATTCATACAATCGTTTTCCATCTTTTTTTAAAGCTGAAAAAACGGGAGGTTGCTGCTGAATCTCACCTATAAATTTATGAGTGGTTTCAAGGATTTCTGCTGGGGTAATTCCAGAAACATCGAATTCACAATCAATTTCGGTCTCCAAATCATAACTTGGAGTAGTGCCGCCTAATGTAAAAGTTCCGGTATATTCTTTTTCTTGAGCCTGATATGTTTCAATTTTCTTGGTGAATTTTCCAGTACAAAGAATAAGGAGTCCCGTTGCCAGAGGATCTAAAGTACCTGCATGTCCTACCTTTATTTTTTTGATACCGTACCGTTTTCGTATCAACCAACGAACCTTGTTCACCACCTGAAAAGAAGACCACTCCAGAGGTTTGTCTATAAGAAGTACTTGGCCTTCTTTAAAATCTTCTACTGTCATGAAACAAAGCTAATAATAATGGCAGTGATACCCACCAATAGACAATAGATGGCAAACCAGCTCAATTTACTTTTTCTAACCAAAGCAATCATCCAAGTACATGCCAACAGTCCTGCCACAAAAGCGGCAACAAAACCCAACCCCAGTGTAGTGAAATTTGCCGTTTCGGCACTTAGGTCACCACTTACGATGTCTTTGGCTATTTTACCAAAAATAAGAGGGACTACCATCAAAAAAGAAAAACGGGCTGCCTTGTTTTTGTCATTCCCTAGTAAAACAGAAGTAGAAATTGTAGCACCGCTACGCGAAATACCAGGTAACATTGCAATGGCTTGTGCAATTCCAATGACAAATGCATTTTTATAGGATACTTTTTTTTCTGTGTTTTTGGCTTTATCTGCCAGCCACAATAAAAGGGCTGTTACAATAAGCATAGCCCCTACAAAACCTATATTGCCCCCAAAAAGGGCTTCTAGTTGTTCCTCAAACAATACACCAATGAGTACTGCAGGAATCATAGAAACAATGATTTTTAAGGAAAATCGGGTCTCTTCATTCCATTTAAATTGAAACAGACCTTTTAGGATATCCCAAACATCTTTTCGGAATACAACAAGCGTACTTAATGCCGTAGCAAAATGCAATACCACGGTAAATAAAAGGCTTTCTTCTGGAACGGATTGATCTCCTAATAAGGCTTTGCCCAATTCTAAGTGACCACTGGATGAGACCGGGAGAAATTCGGTCAAGCCTTGGACTATGCCCAAGACAATAGCTTCCCAAGCATCCATCTATTAGTTCTCTTTATGAGGATTCAATAAAATAGCATAAACCTGAAAACCAAAACCAATAAGGATTAGTGCAGGAGACAATCTAATACGTCTCCAATTATAGATTTCAGGATTAAAGATGGCTGGATCGTCACTTCCTCCACCTGCCATTAGAACGAATCCTAAAGCAATAAAGGCTGCGCCAATAAGCATGAATTTGTAATTTTTCTTTTCAAAAATAAATGAAGTGGTTTTAGCTACTTCTTTTCTCTTTTTCTCTCCCATGATTACTTAAATTCAGTAAATATCACTTTGTTTCTACAGGTAAGTTGTGCAATATGCTTACTAGTTACTGCTCCAAACAGTTGTTTGGGTAGGTGCAAGGTAACCTTTTTATTTTTAATTTTCTTCTTCATTCCATCAATAGTGAAGCCCTGTTCCAGTCCTCTGTTTATGTAATAGGAATCACCATTGGGTGCCGCAATCACCAAGTCTTTCTCACCTGCCTCATAAACGCGGGAAGCAGTAATTTCAATGACTTCGCATCTGTCTGGTGTTGGGTTTACAATGACCCAGCTGTATACCAATACAGGAATGATTATTAAAAGCAATAATGCAATGTATTTGAAGTACTTTTTCATTTCTCTAAAAGTTTAATAGTAGAGCTCGTCTGTTCTTAAGTTCAGGAAACGTTGCGTAGCAAAAAAGGTGCTTATCCAGGTAATAACAATTCCCATTAAGAGTAGGAATAAAAACAAACTGGCAACCAATACCGTATTGTCCATGAGGCCCAATTGCGGCCATTCTTTGTCCAAAAAGAAAAGGACGCCACCTACTCCCAGCATGGCAAGAAAAGATCCTAAAATGCCTAGTCTCATACTTTTCCATATAAAGGGACGACGAATAAACCTCTTGGTTGCGCCCACCATTTGCATGGTTTTAATTGTAAAACGCTTGGAATAGACCGAAAGGCGAATAGAACTATTAATTAGCAATACTGCAATAATAAGGAATAGCGCACTAAAGACGAGAACCCAAAAACTGATGACTTTTATATTCTTGTCAAACAATTCTACCAATACCTCATCGTATTCTACTTCTTCAACAAATCCCTTGGCACTGATCTCGTTGGCGATCTCTTTCAGCTTTTCAGCAGAAACAAATTCAGCCAACAATTCCACATCAATACTATTTTGTAAAGGATTATATCCAAGAAACTCTAGGTAATCCTCTCCAATGGTTTCTGAATGCTGTTCTGCGGCTTCTTCTTTGGAAACATAGGTGGCAGATTTTGTGTAATCGGCCATTTCCAAACTTTGCTTTAATTGGTTTATTTCCACTTCCTTGGCATTGTCTTTCAGGTAAATAGATAAAGGGATTTGTTCCTTGAAGTATCTGGACAATTGGTTGCTGTTTATAATAAAAAGCCCTAAAAGTCCTAGAAGGAACAGTACCAAAGAGATACTTATTACTACACTAAAGTAGGAAGAAATAAGTCTTCTTTTTTGGTATTTTTCGAAAGATGTTGCCATAGTTGGATGGGATAAAAATACAACGATTTTTGTATCTCACACTTACTAACGTACAAACTTTTCTCTTTCGTACAATAGGCGTAAATTTGCCACTTCTTAGAAATAGAGACAATGAGCAAGTATCACTTCAATGAGATAGAAGCCAAATGGCAAAAGTACTGGGCCCAAAATGGGACCTTCCATGCACAGAATGATAGCGATAAACCCAAATACTACGTATTGGATATGTTTCCTTATCCTTCTGGGGCAGGATTGCACGTAGGGCATCCATTAGGATACATTGCCAGTGACGTGTATGCTCGTTTTAAAAGACACCAAGGATATAATGTGTTGCACCCAATGGGGTACGATAGTTTTGGCCTACCAGCAGAACAATATGCCATCCAAACCGGACAACACCCTGCAGATACTACTCGAGTGAATATTGAAGGAGGAGTAGATAAACAGGGAAATAAGATTGCAGGATATCGTAACCAATTGGACAAGATTGGATTTTCTTTTGATTGGAGTCGTGAAGTACGTACTTCCAACCCCGATTATTATAAGTGGACCCAATGGATATTTATTCAATTGTTCGAGAGTTGGTATTGTAAAAATCACCAAAAGGCATTTCCAATTTCTGAATTGGTCAAAGTGTTTTCTGAACAGGGAAATGAAAAATTGAATGCTGAGTGTGAAGCTGATACCTTTCTCTTTACAGCAGAAGAGTGGAATTCTTATTCTGAAAAACGCCAACAGCAAATACTATTAAAATATAGATTGACCTATTTGGCCGAAACCGAAGTGAATTGGTGTCCGGAACTAGGAACTGTATTGGCCAATGATGAAATTGTGAATGGAGTTTCCGAACGAGGAGGCTATCCCGTAATCCGTAAGAAAATGATGCAATGGAGTATGCGGATTACTTCTTATGCGCAACGTTTATTGGATGGTCTTGACAAAATAGATTGGCCACAACCCTTAAAAGACACCCAAGCAAATTGGATTGGAAGGTCCGAAGGTGCCAGCGTCACTTTTAAAGTACAGGGATCTGACCATACCATAGAAGTATTTACCACCCGTCCAGATACCATTTTTGGAACCAGTTTTATGACCTTGGCTCCAGAACACGATTTAGTGGGCGAGATCACAACCATGGAACAGCGCTACGAGGTTTCCCAATATGTGGAGGCCACTGCCAAGCGCAGTGAGCGGGAACGTATGGCTGATGTAAAAACCATTAGCGGAGTCTTTACCGGAGCTTATGCCGAGCATCCTTTTACAGGAGAACCCATTCCTATTTGGATTGGCGACTATGTATTGGCGGGCTATGGAACAGGAGCAGTGATGTCAGTTCCTTGCGGAGATCAGCGGGATTATGACTTTGCCAAGCATTTTGAAATTGATATTCCCAACATTTTTGAAGGTGTTGACATTTCTGAAGAAGCCTTCGCAGATAAGGAAAATACCATTATTGGTAATAGTGATTTCTTAAATGGATTGAGTTATAAAGACGCAACACAGAAGGTGATTGAAGCCTTGGAAGAAAAAGGACAAGGAAATGGGAAAATCAACTACCGTTTACGGGATGCGGTTTTTTCAAGACAACGTTATTGGGGAGAACCCTTTCCAGTATATTATAAGAATGGGATGCCGCAAATGATCAATTTGGAGCATTTGCCAGTTCGCTTGCCAGAAGTAAAAAAATATTTACCTACCGAAAGTGGGGAACCACCTTTGGGGAGAGCTAAAGTTTGGGCTTGGGATACCAGCAAAAATCAAGTGGTGGGTAATGAATTGGTAGACAATGAGTCTATTTTTCCATTGGAGTTAAATACCATGCCGGGATGGGCAGGAAGTAGTTGCTATATGTTCCGTTATATGGATCCTAACAATACCGAGACCTTGGCTTCTAAAGAAGCGTTAGACTATTGGGGCAATGTAGATCTGTATATTGGAGGTAGCGAACATGCTACCAGTCACTTACTGTACAGCCGTTTTTGGGTAAAATTTTTATACGATCGTGATGTGCTTCCTGTAGATGAACCCGCTCAAAAGTTGATCAACCAAGGGATGATTTTGGGCACGAGTGCTTTGATATATAGAATTTCAGGAACCAACACGTATGTTTCTTCTGGCTTAAAGGCAGAACATCAAGTAGAAGAGATTCGTGTTGATGTGAATCTAGCTAATACTTCCAGTGAACTTGACTTGGAAGGATTAAGAAATTGGCAACCGCAATACAAGGATGCTGAATTTATTTTGGAAGAGGGAAGGTATATTGTTGGACACGAAGTGGAAAAAATGTCCAAAAGATGGTTTAATGTGGTAAACCCAGATGACATCTGTGCACAATATGGAGCGGACACCCTTCGCCTTTACGAAATGTTCTTAGGCCCCTTAGATCAGGCCAAGCCATGGAGTACGGCAGGTATCACAGGAGTGCATTCTTTCTTGAAGAAACTATGGAAATTGTACCACGGTGGGGCAGAAGGAGCTTTTGCAGTTTCAGATGTAGTACCAACCAAAGACAACTTAAAAACACTTCATAAAACCATTAAAAAAGTAGCCGAGGATATTGAAAATTTTAGTTTCAACACCTCAGTATCTACTTTTATGATTGCAGTGAACGAACTAACGGCTCAGAAATGTAATAGCCGAGAAATCCTAGAGCCACTATTAATCCTTATTTCTCCGTATGCGCCGCATATTGCTGAAGAACTTTGGAGTGCATTAGGACATGGCGAAAGTATTGCTAAAGCTCCATTCCCAAAGTTTGAAGCTTCACATTTGGTAGAAAGCAGCAAGGAGTATCCTATTTCCTTTAACGGAAAAATGCGCTTTAAGCTGGAACTGCCTTTAGATATGAGCAAGGAGGATATTGAAGCAGCAGTCATGGCCCATGAAAAAACCCAAAAGCAACTAGCTGGTAGAACTCCTAAGAAGGTGATTGTAGTGCCCGGTAAGATTATCAATATTGTAGGGTAGAGATTATCCTTTTGCGATAATAGAATAGTTTTTTGACGCTTTGTCAGGCCCTTTTCTTCGGAATCATTTTTGCTGAAATTTAAGTATCTTTAATACACATAAACTTTAGAAATTATGATGGGATACTATATATTGGCTGGGGTACTCTTTTTGGTGAGTAGCTATGTCAGTAATCGTTTAAAGAGTAAATTCAAAAAGTACTCCAAAGTCCATTTGCGTAATGGGATGACTGGCGCCGAAATTGCCCAAAGAATGTTGCAGGATCATGGTATCCGTGATGTAGAAGTGATCTCAACACGAGGACAACTCACAGATCATTACAATCCACAAAATAAAACCGTAAACCTAAGTGAAGTAGTTTATTCGCAGCGAAATGCTGCGGCTGCGGCTGTAGCAGCCCATGAAGTAGGGCACGCCGTACAGCACGCTACTGCCTACAGTTGGTTGCAAATGCGGAGTAAGATTGTTCCTGTGGTAGGAATCGCCAGCAAACTGTCCAACATTGTTTTGATGGCTGGTTTAATTTTGTCAGCTTCAGGTAGTGTCTTTGGTGTCAATATCTTTTTAATTGGGATTTTGCTTTTTGCTGCTACCACTGCCTTTGCGTTTATTACCTTACCTGTAGAATTTGATGCGAGTAATCGTGCTTTGGCATGGCTGGAAAAAGAAAATATGGTGACACAAGAAGAGCATGCAGGAGCTAAAGATGCCCTTAAATGGGCGGCACGCACCTATGTGGTAGCTGCCTTGGGGTCATTGGCAACCTTGCTATACTTTGTGATGATCTTTATGAACCGGAGATAGATGGAAGTCTCAGCAAAGCCGGTTTGGTGTTTGGCTTTTTTTTGTTTTTTGCTGGTATGTGGATGCAAGCAAACCGAAGATACAACTCCAGTTTTTGTTGGTCCGCTTTCAATGGAAGAAATTTCGAAAATGTCATGGAAAGTCAGTGTTTTGGGTGATACAGTTGCTTACGAAACTCTAAGGCGCCATTATGGCGATACTACCATGAAATTTCTTTCCCAAGCCTATGAAATGGCACGTATTCATAAGTATTCAAGGGCTTACTATGATATTTATGAGATCTTTATGGATGCTTTAGGCTGTGAAGGTCACAGTTTGGATTGTACAGACAAAAACACCAAGGAATATGTGTTAGAACATTTTAAAAAGGCTATTTACGCGGGCGATCGAAAAGCATCAAAAGTACTTTTGGATTATTATATGAAAGAAGCATATTTTCCTGAAAAGACCTTGTATCAAGATACAATACTTGTTAATACTGCAAGAGAAATATTGAATAGATAACAATAAAAAGCCCTCAATTTGAGGGCTTTTTATATACTATGAAACCACAGTTTCAGTAAGTGCTCTTCAACCAACTACATTGTTGGGATTGTAACCCAGATAATCGGTGAAATTTTCCTTGAAAGTAACTCCGTATTCTTCCAATTCCTTTAAAATAGGTTCGTATACTTCTTTCGTAATCGGGATTTGCACACCTGGTGTAGTAATTTCTTTATTTAGAATACGCAAAGCAGCCATAGCTACGGGAAGTCCTACCGTTTTGGCCATAGCCGTATAGGTTTGGTCTTCTCCTACGAGTACCATATTGCTATCAATCTGTTTTTTCTTTCCATTGAGTTCGTAGCCAAATTTATGGTACATGACAATCATGTCCTTGTCATCTTCTTTTAAGGTCCATTTATCCATCAAGATTTTCTGAAGGGCCTTTGCAGGAGTCGCATCCTTAATGCCAATCTTCTTTTCAGGATTGAACAAATCCAATTCCAACAACTTATACCACATAAGATCGTCCTGATCTATTTTAAGGGCATAGCGGGTTTTTAGTTCTACCGAGTCAGTTGGGGAATAGGGTAAGAAAAGGTTGATGAAGTCTCTGTATGAAAGGTTTTCTGAGTTAGGAATGGTATAATTATCTTCTGTCATACCCAATTGCACAAACATATTCCATGCTTTGCTGAATCCAACTCGTCTCATGGTCCCGCGGTAGAGGGTTAAAATATCATCTAAGCCATAAACACTTCTATATTTCAAGGAGTTTCTATTGGCATAGGCTTCAAAACGACCATGTCCTTCAATATCCAAAAATTCGGTGCGGCGGAATAATTTGTGGTAGGGAATGTATTTGTAAGTACCTTCCTGAATAAACTCGGCAGCACCTCCTTGCCCAGCGACCACTACATTTCTTGGATTCCATGTAAATTTATAATGCCATAAGTTGTCATCGCTTTCGGGAGCAATAAGTCCTCCTGTAAAAGATTCAAACAATAATATTTTACCTCCTCCATCACGAATACGATCTATCACTTGCATAGCACTCATGTGGTCAATACCTGGGTCTACACCAATCTCATTCATGAAAACAAGCCCTTTGGCTTTTGCTTCGCTATCCAATGCTTGCATCTCCTTGCTTACGTATGAGGCGGTAACCAAGTGTTTTCCATAAGTAATGCAATCTTTGGCAGCTTCTATATGAAAACGGGCTGGAAGCATAGAGATAACCAAATCGGCATCTTGAATGGCTTTTTTTCGAGCCTCTTCATCAAAAACATCTAGGTAAATCCCTTTGGCATTGGGGTGTCCTTGTGTAAATTTTTTGGCATTTTCTTCAGAAAGGTCACCAATAGTTATAAAAAGATTCTCGGTTTCAGACTTATCCAATAAATACTTAATAAGACTTGTGGCAGAACGGCCAGCACCGATGATTAGAATATTTCGCATCCGTAGTTATTTCGTAAATTTGTACGTAGTTGTCAGGTCGTGGCGAATGTACTAAATAGCACAATACCTATGAATAAATTCGATAAAAAAATTCTCATCATTTCCTCCTTATTAGGTGCATTAACAGTTGTTATTGGAGCTTTTGGAGCACATGGACTAAAGCAAATTGCCGATACTCAGTCTATTGCCAGTTTCGAAACGGGTGTTCGGTACCAGATGTACCATGTTATCATGTTGTTTATAATTGGTTTTGTTCCTTTCATCTCTGAAAAAGGGAAGAAATGGGTGTTTCGCCTTTTTGTAGCTGGAATCCTACTGTTTTCAGGCTCTATCTATTTATTGGCAATGAAAGATGTATTGCCTTTCTCCACAAAAATACTGGGGCCTATTACACCATTGGGTGGATTGGCTTTTATAATGGGATGGTTGCGTCTTGCGTATGATTTCAGGAAGTTAAAATCGTAAGAATTCTAGATAATTTTCGGGGCTATCTCTATTAGTTTTTTTACTTTTGCCAACACAACAAAAACAAAAGTATGGTCGGTAATAGCCAAACTGCGAAAACGATTTCGTTGGAACCTTACGGAATCAAAGCCTCAAAAGTAAATTATCAACTTACCTCCCAACAACTTCACGAAGAAACAGTAGCCAAAGGACAAGGAAAAGAAGCTAGTTCTGGTGCTATTGCTGTGAATACAGGTGAGTTTACAGGAAGATCCCCTAAGGATCGATTTATTGTAAGAGACAATATCACTGAAGATAGAGTGTGGTGGGGAGATATTAATATTCCTTTTGATCCTGCTAAGTTTGATGCTTTGTATGACAGGGTAACTGAATATCTTAACGAAAAAGAAGTTTACGTACGAGATAGTTATGCTTGTGCAGATGTGAACTACAAGCTTAATATTAGAGTAATCAACGAATATCCTTGGAGCAATATGTTTGCTTACAATATGTTCTTACGCCCTAGCGAGGAAGAATTGGAAGGATTTGATCCGGAGTGGGTTATTGTAAATGCGCCAGGTTATATGGCAGATCCTGAAAGGGATGGAACCCGTCAGCATAATTTTGCCATTCTAAACTTTACCCGTAAAATAGCCTTGATTGGCGGAACGGGATACACTGGCGAAATTAAAAAAGGAATTTTCTCAGCATTAAACTTCATTCTACCAGTATTTAAGAATACCCTGCCTATGCACTGTTCTGCCAATGTTGGAGAAGAAGGAGATACTTCTATTTTCTTTGGACTTTCGGGTACAGGTAAAACAACGCTCTCTGCAGATCCACAACGCAAATTGATTGGAGATGATGAGCATGGTTGGACCGCAGAAAACAGTGTTTTCAATTTTGAAGGAGGATGTTATGCCAAGGCAATAGATCTTTCTGAAGAAAATGAACCTGATATTTACAGAGCTATTAAGCCAGGTGCTATTCTGGAGAATATCATCATGGATGAAAATGGTGTAGTAGATTTCAGTGATATTTCCATTACACAAAATACACGCGTAAGTTATCCTATTTATCATATTGATAATATTCAAGTACCTTCTATAGGTTACAATCCTAAGAATATATTCTTTCTTACGGCAGATGCTTTTGGTGTCTTGCCTCCTATCTCCAAATTAACCCCTGGACAAGCAGCATATCACTTTATTAGTGGATACACAGCAAAAGTGGCTGGTACGGAAGCTGGAATTACGGAGCCTCTACCAAGTTTTTCAGCATGTTTTGGAGCTCCTTTTATGCCTTTGCATCCTACCAAATATGCAGAAATGTTAAGTGCTAAGATGCAGGAAGCTGGTGTAAATGTTTGGTTGGTGAATACGGGATGGACCGGAGGACCTTATGGTGTTGGAACCCGTATGAAACTAAAATATACGCGTGCTATGATTACGGCAGCTATGGATGGTTCTTTAGAAGAGGCCAATAAAGACAACTACCATATTCACTCTGTTTTTGGAGTGCAGCAGCCTAGAGTATGTCCAAATGTTCCTACAGCGGTGCTAAGCCCAAGAAATACTTGGAACAATGACGAAGCTTATTACGAAACAGCTTCAAAACTATCCAATTCCTTTAAAGAGAACTTCAAAAAGTTTGAGTCTTATGCCAACGAAGAGATTTTGGCTGGAGGCCCATTGAAGTAATAATAAAATCCATATCTAAAAAAACCCTGCCATTTGGCAGGGTTTTTTTATGAATATATAGTGTTGTAATTTATTTCTTTCCGTTTACTTCCTTGATATATTTCTCCAATGCCATGGTCATGGAAGGAGTTTCAGGAGTAGGAGCTTGAATATCTACCCTAAGCCTATTTTCGGTAGCGGCTTTCACTGTAGTGTTTCCAAATACAGCAATGCGCGTGTTGTTTTGTTCAAAGTCTGGGAAGTTCTCCAAAAGCGATTTTATACCACTAGGGCTAAAGAACACCAAGATATCGTAATACACATCTCTTAGATCGCTTAGATCACTAACTACGGTTTTGTAGAAGGTTGCTTGCTTCCAGTTTACGCCCAAGTCATTCAATATGGTAGGAACGGTAGGCTTCAGTTTATCTGAAGAAGGCAATAAAAAGGTTTCGGTTTTGTATTTTTTGATAAGTGGAGAAAGCTCCGCAAAAGTACGCTTACCTACATAGATCTTTCTTTTCCTATAGACCACGTATTTCTGAAGGTAGAAAGCCACAGCTTCACTCTGACAAAAATATTTCATGGTATCTGGAACCTTGAAGCGAAGTTCTTCAGCAATTCGGAAAAAATGATCTACAGAATTTCTACTGGTTAGGATAATTGCTGTGTATTGACTAAGATCAACTTTTTGGGCGCGAACTTCTTTACTGGAAACTCCTTCTACGTGAATAAAAGGTCTAAAATCAATCTTTACTTTTTGCCTTTCAATAAGATCAAAGTAAGGAGAATTTTCAATTTTAGGTTCCGGTTGAGAAACCAAAATAGTTTTCACTTTCATAAGCAACAACATTTGTTTGTATCCTCCTTTAATCGAGTATTTTATACAAGATAATGAAGGGAGCTATTTCAAGTGCGCAAAGATACAAAATAAAATAAAAGAAATGCCTTAAAATTAGATTTGCATTTCTTTTATAACTGGAAATTAAGGAGATAACAAATAATATGCCTATTGAAGCAATGGCAACCCACAATATGAGGGAGTTTGGTGTTATGGTATAAAATAATAAAATGTTGAAAATCAGCACAACAATAGCAATTAAACTGGAATAACTTAACTTTTCATACAGATAATTGTTAATAATAGAGTCCATCCCAAAAATGTGTGCAATCATTTTTTCTAGAATGTATTTAACCAGAATAAATAAGGATACACCTGTGAATAATTGTATAAATAACCATTTATTGGTTGAAACCTCAGGTTGTTTATGAATAAGGAATAAATAAATGAATAAAGAAAATGATACTACTTGTATGAAGAATAAAGAAACATTGAAAGGATGCTTTATTTCGTATCCTTTTCCCTGCATCGCAAAGTATTTATCGGTTATAGGCAGCATGATAAATTCATGAAATCTATTTGGAAACAACCATCGAGTGGTCGCTAAAAGACCAAAAGCAGCTACCAAGACCAGAGTGATCCAATCAAAATGTTCAATATTTCTTAGGGTATATTCCAACGCTATTCCTTTGAGTGTAAAATTATTGAAAAGATGGCACTTTCGCCTAGTAAATAGGTGTTATAAATTTTTCCTAACAAAGGATATTATGCCCTTCTATTGTTAAAAAAGGGGTACTTTTGCTTTAAAATTGGTCTTATGGCAGGTGCCTTAGTGGTCATCCCAACTTTTAACGAAATAGACAATATAGAGAAGTTGCTTCGCAATGTATTTTCATTGCAAAGGGATTTTCATGTTCTGATTGTAGATGACAACTCTCCAGATTTAACAGGCCTTAAAGTAAAAGAACTACAAAAGGAATTTCCCCAGACTCTTTTTTTGGAAGAAAGAAAAGGAAAATTAGGATTGGGTACAGCTTATATTCATGGATTTAAGTGGGCACTTGCAAAGGAGTATGACTATATATTTGAAATGGATGCCGATTTTTCACACAATCCCAACGATTTACCTAGACTCTACAATGCCTGCGAAAAGCAAGGAGCAGATATTGCCATTGGTTCTAGGTATGTAAGAGGGGTAAATGTAGTTAATTGGCCTATGAGCCGGGTATTGCTTTCTTGGGGAGCTTCAAAGTATGTTAGGTTTATTACCGGGATGCCCATTCATGATACCACAGCAGGATTTATTTGCTACCGCCGAAATGTGTTGGAGCAGATTGATTTGAACAAAATACGGTTCGTGGGTTATGCATTCCAGATTGAAATGAAGTTTAAAGCTTATTTGAAAAAATTTAAAATTGTTGAGGTTCCGGTGATCTTTACCGATAGAACAAAGGGTGAAAGTAAAATGAGCTCTGGGATCATTAGTGAAGCTATTTTTGGGGTGATTTCTATGAAATGGAAAAGCCTTTTCAAAAAAAAGGATATATGACGAATACAATACTTATAAAAAACGCACAAATTGTAAACGAAGGGAATATTTTTGAAGGAGATGTTCTTATAGCTGGCGATCGTATAGCCGAAGTTGGAAAAAGCATTAGTGCAAAATCTGCCGACACTAAAATTATTGATGCAGATGGTTCCTATCTTATTCCTGGAATGATAGATGATCAAGTACATTTTAGGGAGCCAGGCCTAACGCATAAGGCCACCATAGAAACCGAATCGAGAGCGGCAGTAGCTGGAGGAATTACTTCTTTCATTGAAATGCCAAATACCGTTCCGCAAGCAACTACCATAGACTTGCTGGAAGAAAAGTTTGCAAGGGCAGCAGAAACTTCCTGGGCCAATTACTCCTTTATGTTTGGTGGCACCAATGATAACATTGCCGAAATTTTAAAAGTAGATGAAACCAAAGTAGCCGGGCTAAAATTGTTTTTGGGTTCTTCTACAGGTAATATGCTGGTAGACGATCCTAAAGTGTTGGAAGAAATCTTCAGTAAAACCAAGCTGCTTATTTCTGCACATTGCGAAGACGAAGCTACTATAAAAACCAATCTGGAAAAGTTTAAAAGCGAATACGGTGATGATATCCCTGTTTCTTTTCACCCTGTCATTAGAAGTGAAGAAGCCTGTTATATTTCATCTTCAAGAGCCATAAAGCTAGCTAAGAAAACTGGGGCAAGATTGCATGTATTTCATTTATCTACAGAAAAAGAAACACACCTGTTTAGCAATAAACGACCACTTTCAGAAAAGAAGATCACAGCAGAAGTCTGTATTCATCATTTGTGGTTTACCAATGAGGATTATGCAGAAAAGGGAACGAAGATTAAATGGAACCCAGCGGTAAAAACCCAAAAAGACAAGGACGGCTTGTGGAAAGCTTTGTTGGATGATAGAATTGATGTTATAGCTACAGATCATGCGCCACACACTTTAGAAGAAAAGGATAATGTGTATACAAAGGCACCTTCTGGAGGTCCTTTGGTACAACACGCCCTAGAAGCACTGTTTGAAATGCATCACAAAGGAAAGATTCCTGTGGAAAAAATAGTAGAGAAAACAGCCCACAATCCAGCCATATTATTTCAAATAAAAGATCGTGGTTTTATACGGGAAGGATACAAAGCAGACTTGGTACTTATTGATCCTAATGCTCCTTGGCGAGTAGCAAAAGAAAACATTGCCTATAAGTGCGGCTGGTCTCCTTTTGAGGGAACCACATTTACCTCTCGTGTCATGTACACTTTTGTAAATGGAGTGGTTGCTTTTGAAAATGGAAAATTCCCCAATCGTAGCCATGGAGAACGGTTAACATTCAATAGAGGATGAGAGTTGTTATAAGCGTCATATTAACTTTATTATTTCTGGGTTGTCAGGATGTGAAACGTCCAGAACAACCAGAAAACCTGATTCCGAAGGAAAAGATGGTGGAGATTTTGACAGATGCATACATTGGTAATGCCGCTAAGAGTATCAATAATAGAATGCTAAAGACCAAGGGGATCTATTTGGATTCTGTGCTGTATAAGAAATTTGGAATTGATAGTGTGCAATTTGTACAGAGCAACGCTTTTTATACCTCAGACCTAAACCTCTATGCAGAACTTCTTTCAAGTGTAGAAGAGCGTCTGGAATTACGCAAAGCCATTGCAGATAGCCTTTATGATATAGAGAAAAAAGCACTGGAAAAGAAGAGGGATAGCCTGAAGGGAAAGGATAGCACTAAGGTAAAAAAAGCAAAGAAGGATTCTGAAGGGATTTTAACAGATCCCGTTCAAGATGAAGAAAAATAGTTTTTTGCTACTCTTTCTACGGTTTCCTGTAAGGGGACAAAGGTGTAATCCAGTAATGCTATAATTTTTGAGGAATCATAGGTAGAAACTGAGGTAAGTGAGTTAACAGCTTCTTTGTTAAGGCGTCTTTTCCTAAAAAAAATAGAACTAACAAACCCATCCAAATAGCGTAACCATGTTAAGGTTCTTTTCCCCAATTTTCTTTTAGGGGCAGGCTTGGAAAAGTTCAGGGCTAAAAGGTTAAGAAGTTCAGCATAAAGAGTATTGTGTCCTACCAATACAAAACGTTCATTGGTAGTTTTCATTTCGGTAAGAGCTACCATGATCTGCACTACATCCTTTACATCTATAAAACCAGTACCTCCAGAGGTGTAATAGTTCATCCCTTTTGCCGATTTTTTAAAGATGGGCCCGCTTCCAGAATCCCAATTTCCTTCTCCCAAAATAACCCCAGGATTTATAATAACAGCATGTAAGCCTTCCTGAATACCTCTCCAAACATGCATTTCGGCTCCATATTTGGAAATGGCATATACATTATTGTTTTCTTCAGAATTCCAGTGGGTGTCTTCATGAACAGCGCTGCCATCTAGAGTACTTCCCAGTGTTGCAATAGAACTGACGTGGCATAAATAGTCAACATTGTTTGCGAGGCAAAGGTTGACCACATTGGCTGTTCCCTGTATGTTGATGGATTTTAATTTTTGGTAATCACTAGTTTGAAAACTAATAAAGGCAGCACAATGATATACTTGGGTTATTCCCTGAAATGCAAGCTCTAATGCAGGGAGATGGGTGATATCTGCCTCTACCCATGTTATCTTTTGCCACAGTGCGTCATGATCTTGCGTAAAGTATCCAAATACTTCTTTAACGCGCTTTAGGTTACTGGTTTTTCTATGAATGGCTCGAACATGAAACCCTTTTTGGGTTAAATGTAGCAGTAAATGTGCTCCAACCAAACCTGTGCCACCAGTAACTAGAATCATGGGGCTAAGGTAACTTTTCTTCTGGAAATCATACACAAGATCATCCATACAGATAATGAAATTCCTTTATGATAGAAAAGTACCTGTTATCTTGAACTTTGTGATATTTTTCAAATTAAACATTGAAAAATGCAATACATTGAAAAAGTATCGTCTTTCTAATCAAAGACCCTACGTAAAAGGTTTTAATGAGTTTGGAATCAGAAAACAGCAAAAAACTAACCGACTTTTTTGGAAGAGAATATGAATCTCTCAAGAGGTATGTGAACACAAGAGTAAGTGACACTGCCAATCGTGATGCAGAGGATATCATCCAGGATGTTGCTTTAAAATTATTTTCGGGAGCAGATAGATACGCTCCTATAAATAATGTTGCTGGGTTTGTATATAGATCTATAAAAAATAAAATCATAGATGTGATGCGGACTTCAAAGAAAACAGATTCTGTAGATATAGGGAAAGACTTGCTAGAGCTCACAGAAGTGCTGCATCAGTCCTCAGACGGCTACACCTCAGATGAAATGATTGTGGTATTAAAAAAATGCATTGAACAATTAAAACCAGCTTATAAGGACATTATCATAGCCGTAGATTTTGAAGGCTATTCTTATAGGGAGATTTCAGCTGAAACAGGAATTTCTATAGGAACATTAATGTCCAGAAGGCATAGGGCAATAGGAATATTATATAAAAAAATAGAATTAGAAATTAACAAACATAAAATTATATCATGACAAATTTTTTCACTCATAAGTTCAGAAAAAAATCGCCCATTGAGATTGTAGGAATCATCATTTTTGGAGGTATCCTGATAACAGGATTGGTCATTTTGTTTGGTTTTGTCCTTATGTGGCTCTGGAATTGGTTAATGCCTGAGCTTTTTGGACTGACTACACTTACTTATTGGCAAGCTGTTGGATTATTTATATTATTAAAGATTCTACTAGGAGGCTTTGGCGGTGGCAGAGGTGACAAATCATCAAAAAAATCTAAAGACAAATGCAAGAAGGATTCAAAAACCGATTTTTCAAAATGGAAATACTATGATCAATTTTGGAAAGAGGAAGGTGACGCTTATTACAAACAATTTGTAGAGCGGCAATCAAACCCAATGCCTGAGGATACTTCTGCATCAGATTTAGAACAACCTTAAATTTTAGAATGGAACTACACATATTTCGCACCGATATTAAATCAAAGAAAAAACTGAAGTCCATAAAACCAGTACTTAACAATCATACAGATATTCTTACATGGACTATAGACCTTGAAGATATTGATAATGTACTTAGAGTGGAGGCTAGAACCAATTTATCTGAGGAAGAGGTCATAAGCCTTGTGCAAGTAAAGGGGTTTTATATTGAAACAATGACAGATTAAACGATCCGTCTTAAAAATTCAACCTCAACAAATGATAAAAATATCTTCAAAAAGTACATTTTGATAAAATAATTGTCATTACAGTATTTCTTAGAAGATATTCATAAGTAGGATATAGGTTTTATAAAGAATAGGTGGCGTATGGGAAGCTGCAGTCTTTAATGGTTTAGATTTCATATCTTTAGGGGGCTATGAAACCAAGAAAAAATAAAATATGAATCTAAAGCTACTCCCGCTTTTCCTTTTTCTAGTCACTGCTTTTTTAAATGCCCAGATTGTCAACATACCAGATCCCAACTTTAAGATGGCCTGTGTCAATTTTAATGTAGTAGATTTTGATGGCGACGGTCTTCCTGAATCTGATGTGGATACCAATAATGATGGCGAAATACAGGTGAGTGAAGCTGAAGCCGTACAGTTTTTCTTTCCACGAAGTGCCAATATTGCATCTCTGGAAGGCATAGAGGCATTTGTGAATCTGACTAAACTTAATTGTAGCCAGAACGCGTTAACATCATTAGACATTTCTCAAAACATCCTATTAGAAGAGCTAGGTTGTTTTTTTAATGACCTTACAAGTTTAGATGTTTCCATGCTACCAAACCTGAAGATTCTGGATTGTGACCTTAATGATTTAACGGTGCTGGATGTCTCACAAAACCCCAATTTGGAACATTTGCATGTACCATCTAACGAAATAAGCACCATAGATCTATCACAAAACCCTTTGTTGGCCAATTTTGATGGAGCAGAGAACAATTTTACAGATTTGGACTTTTCTCAAAACCCCAATTTGGATGTCGTATCGTTAGAACAAAATGAAATAAACGCTATCAATTTTTCACAAAACCCTTTACTGCGTATTGTGGATCTTCATCAGAATAGTCTAGAAACAATAGATCTATCCCTAAATACAAACCTAGAAAAGTTGTGGTGTTATGAAAATAATCTCACCTCACTCAATATAAAAAATGGAAATAACACTATGATTAATTTATTGGATGCAGAAAACAATCCCAATCTTAGTTGTATAGAGGTAGATGACCCCGTATTTGCAAATAGTCAAAGTACCTGGAAAAAGGATGATGGGACTATCTATAGTGAGAATTGTCTTTTGGGGTTTCAGGATTTTAGCCATGACAGCATTGTGTTATTTCCCAATCCCGCCAATGAGACAATTTTTATAGAGCCCTCCATTGCCTTGGCAATACAATCATGGCAAATTTATGATATCCAGGGAAAGAGGGTGCTTGAATCTTCTTCCATGACAAATTCTATAGATGTTTCTAAGCTGGAAACAGGATTGTTTTTTATAAACATTAAATCGCAAAAAGGGAAGATTACAAAAAGATTTTTAAAGCAATAGCTTTTTGCGTTTACACTTTTCTCTTTAGAGGCATCCTACTATCTTTGCGCAAATTGTAATTGAGATGCCAAAAAACTTTGTTGAAGAACTTACTTGGAGAGGGATGATTCATGATGTCATGCCCGATACCGAAGATCACCTTAACGAAACTATGAGAGCTGCCTATGTAGGGTTTGATCCTACAGCAGATTCATTGCATATAGGAAATTTGGTTCCTATTATGTTATTGGCGCATTTTCAACGTTGTGGCCACAAACCTGTGGCTTTGGTAGGAGGAGCAACAGGAATGATTGGAGATCCTTCTGGAAAGTCTTCAGAGCGCAATTTGCTAGACGAAGCGACACTTAGACACAATCAGGAATGTGTACGCCAACAGCTATCCCAGTTCTTGGATTTTACTTCTGGAGTGGATAACGAAGCTGTGATGGTAAACAATTATGATTGGATGAAGGAATTTAGCTTCTTGGATTTTATTAGGGATGTAGGTAAACACATTACCGTAAATTACATGATGGCCAAGGATTCGGTAAAAAATAGAATTTCGAGTGAAAGTTCTGAAGGAATGTCATTTACTGAATTTACCTATCAGTTAGTACAAGGATATGATTTCCTTCACTTGTACAGAGAACAAAGCTGTACCCTTCAATTTGGAGGAAGCGACCAATGGGGAAATATAACTACAGGGACTGAACTTATACGTCGTATAGGAGGTGGAAAAGGATATGCGTTAACCTGCCCATTAATTACCAAAAGCGATGGTAGTAAGTTTGGTAAAAGTGAAGGAGGCAATGTTTGGTTGGATGCAAAACGTACCTCTCCTTATAAATTTTATCAATATTGGTTAAACTCCAGCGATGAAGACGCAGAAAAGTATATCAAAATATTTACCTTTTTAGATGAAGCAACAATCAATGCTTTAATTGCTGAACACAAAGAGGCTCCGCACATGCGTTTACTTCAAAAGCGCTTGGCACAGGAAGTAACCATTACAGTCCATGGAGAGGAAAACTATGAAAATGCGGTAAAAGCCTCTGAAATTCTTTTCGGAAAATCTACCAGTGAAGATTTGAAAGCATTGGATTCTGAAACTTTTTTAGACGTTTTTGAAGGAGTACCACAAGCCGAGCTGTCATTGTCTGAAATACAGAGCGGAATGGATGTTATTGGGGCTTTGGCCGAAAAAACCGGATTTTTAAAATCTAACGGAGAAGCACGCCGTGCCTTGAAAGAAAACTCCATTTCAGTAAACAAGGAAAAGGTGAACGAGGGGTATAACCTTACCCCAGAAGATCTTATTAACGAGACCTTTATTCTCTTGCAAAGAGGTAAGAAGAACTATTTTGTTATCAAGGTGAATTAAAAAAGAAAACCCTCTGCAGGCGCAAAGGGTTTTCAAACTAACTAACCAACCAATTATGAAGGATCTTAACATCCCTTTTTCATAACAGTTGTTAAGTCGTAGACTTTTATAATTCCTTACAGCCTACCCTACAAAAAATTTGAGACCTCTGGATATGGAATCAGGGAACTAATTAAAAGTGCAATACTGTCCTTTACAATAAGTGTAATGCTTAAAAGCGTGGCAACTACCAAAATAGCCACCGAAACATTATCTTCCTTAATAGCTTTAAATTCATTGATGCCTCGGGTAAGTATGGAAAACAAAAGGAATACAGAAGCATTTATTATAATGGCTGCTACAAACCCTATGAGCAAATAAAGCCCCCCATATTGTACAATAGTGCCCCCATCTATTTCATTGGTTTGCGTTGTAGACAAACGGACCATATTGGTTATGGAAGGGATAATTTCGCTTAAGATAAGTCCAATGGATAATACAATGCCCGAAGTAAATACGGTAAAAGCAGTGTTGCCTCCTTTTAGATCTATATTTTTGAAAAACAAGCGGTGTAGAATGCTATAAGAAACATAGATAATAACCACAGAAACGATGATAGCCAGAATGATTTCAAAAAGTGCCAGGGTAAATAGTTGTTTATTCATAATGCTGTTATTTGCTGGTTAAGATGACATCCCAATATGAGATATCATCAAAATTGGACGGAAGTGTTCCGGCCTCGTAATATTTTGCGGTGGTTTCCCATACCGCGTATTTTTTTCCTCGGTAAACCTTAGTTAATCCTGTTGCAGGTAGATTAATGCCTAAAATGGAATGACGATAATGTGAGCTGTTTAAAATAGCTACATCATATTCAAAATGCTTTAAAATAGAATAGATAATAACGGTTCGTGTGTCACAATCCCCTTTCAAATTCTGAAGGAAGGCTACGGGGTTTTGAATTCCGTAAGGAACATTTCCCATACAACATTCGGGGCAGTCTTCAAGTATTTTTCGAATGGAATGCTCATAGTTTTCGGCTTCCAAACATTCATCCTGAAAGATAAAGGAATATGGAATATCTTGGATACAACTTACTACCATTTCGGCAAACTCCATTTGATTGAGTCTCTTTTCAGAATGGATATTTTGAAAGGTTTGCATCACCAAATCCAAGGCGGGACCGTCTTTTTGTTCAATATGTTCGTAAAGGTCTCCCCAGAAATTACCATTGCCTCTGGGCTTGAAATTTTGTACGTGGTTTTTCAGTGAATGAAAATCACTTTCCCGTACCATCAAATCTCCAAAATAATCGTTCCCGTAATTGTCTTTCCAGATTCGGTGACTGGTGAAAACCGAAACGGTATCTGTATTCTCCACAATGGTTTGTATGGAGACTCCTTCTTCTTTTTTAAAATTGGTATCCTCATATTCTATTTCTAGGGTGTCCAGAAAAAAAGTGCCAAGCAATTTAAACCCATAAAAGAGAACACTGATAATGATTAAATTGGTAACAATGCCTTTAAGAGTTGGTTTCCCGAGCCATTTATACGTAAGAAAAGCAGCTAAAACCAATGCAAGAATTGCAGCGGGTTTATTGGGAATTTTTAATACAACTTCTAGAAAAATCCAACCAAATAAACTGAGCACCCCAAAGAGGAATATCCATAGGCAGCCATTGCTTTTTTGTTTAGATGAATTCATAAAGAAACCATTAGGTTACAGCCACGAATGTCGCTGGTATCAAATCTACCTAAAATTTCGAAACTGTCATTAGGATGTATTTTTCCCAAATCCTGTGTGGCTATGAAAGAACAAGAATAGAGATTGGCCAAATCTATTACGTTAATACCACCGGTTTTTCCTTCTACCCATGAGAGCGCATCTTCAGGGTCACGAGTACGTATTTGCATCCAAGGAGGGCAAGTAAATAACCCATTGCCATTAGAATAGGCCTGAGAAAGCAATTCGGTCATTCCATATTCACTATGAATGTGCTTCACCCCAAATCCTTTTTTCAAAATGTCATGAAGTTCTTCCCTAACCATTTCCTTTCGTCTACCTTTCATTCCACCAGTTTCCATAACAATGGTGTGTTTTAGTTTCAACTGAAAAGAATCCAAAAAGTCCAATAAAGCAAAAGAAACCCCAATGAGTAGTGTTTTTTTACCTTTTGCTTCCAGTGATGTAATGGTTTTTGCCAGTTTTTCATGGTCATACAGATAAAAACCACTTTCGTCTTGTTCACTTAATCGTATAAGAGCATCTGCCATGTAAATTAACGAAGAACCTTCCCGCTCTAAATAGGAAGGTAAAAGCGCTAAGATTACCCAGTCTTTCGGGTTTCCATATTGGAGTTTAAAACCCTTTAGGAAACTTGTCTCATAGAGATCAATACTTGCAACAAAATGATTGCTGGTTGTTTGGCCCGTGGTACCACTACTGGTAAAGGTAGCTTCTGGAGTCTTTTTAGAAGCTAGTACTTTTTGTGTTTTAAAGAATGCTATGGGTAAAAAAGGAATCTGCTTTGTATGAGTCACCTTATCTGGATCAACATTCAAAAAATCACAAAACTTACGATAAACAGGGATATGTTCATGTTGCCAACGGAATACTTCCAAAGCAACTGCTTCGAACATTTTTGGGGATTGGATTTCGAATATTCTTTTTTCGAGCATATTGGGTATTAGAGGCCACTGTGATGTTCTCACAAAAATAACCATAAAAAAAAGCTTCTGCGAGTCACAGAAGCTTTTTAGAATGTTAGCGAGTTAGATATTATTCTACAATCAGCTTTTTTGTTGAAGTAATAGTCCCTTGCGAAATCTTTACAATGTACATTCCACTGGTTAATTGTGAAATATCCATAGTGTCACTATTCAATGTTTTCTGAACAAGACGTTTTCCAGAAATATCGAACACAGTTACAGTTTTTTCACCACTTAACTGTGATACAATATTGATTTGTGTATTGGCTGGATTTGGATACAGGCTAAAGGCATTTGTATTGTTCTCCCCAATTCCCAAAGTAGTGGAAGCATCGTTGTTATCTCTTGCAGTGATATAGTATCCTCCATCATCTTCTCTTTCAGTAATAATCCCTGCAATAAATACAGCATTAGTAGGATAGTCTTGCCCTATGTAGTTGGCATCGAAAAAAGAAGTACGGAAGTTAAATGAGCCATCAGAGTTAGTCAATGGATAAACAGATCCTACTTCCCAGAATGGATTTGGCCCTGCTCCAATAGTCACAGCAGGAGCGATGTTTACATATTCAGATTCATAGTCTTCGGCATTGTTAATCAAATCTGTAATAGATACTTCTTGTGAAGTTACCGTGTTACCTGTACTGCTAGGCGATCCTGGATCTGTTACAGGAACAAACTGCATCATTCCGTTGAAAGAACTTAATGTGCCAATAAGTCCAGTTATTCCATCTCCTAGATCATAGGTGGTAGTAATGTTTCCAGAGGTATCATCAATTAAGATTGCTCCGGTGTTGTCTTCAATAAATTTCTGATTTCTAAAATCTTGTTGGAATGTTAGGATAGCTTCACCCGTAAGAGTATATACATTCCCTTCAACAGATCCTCTCAAAGTAGCTATATCGGCTACATCAGATCCTGGGTCACAATCAGGAGCGTTAATGGTGTTCGAGATATTACAAAGTGTGCTAGTAACACTGTAATCGAAATCTACTCCTTCATTTACACCAGAGATAATGATTTCACCAGTTGCTTGTGTAGAAGGATTGTCTCCAGAGATCGTACCTTCAGTAGCATTAATTGTGTAGGTTTCTGTTCCTCCACCTTCAAAATTCAATGTAGTGGTATAGGTGTCAGTTCCAGAGGTAATATCATCACAAGTAACATCTACAACAAATACATTTAAGGAACAAACCGCGCCGCAATCAATATTGGCAGCATTTAGTGTAGGAGCTCCGACACAGAAAGTATCTCCACTTCCTCTTTGAATGGATTCAGTGTCTTTGTTTCCATTAGCATCTTCGTTGTATTGTACGGATAATCCAAGACCATTTAGTAATTCGGTGTCATCATCATCATTTGTGTCATATACAATAGCATCTACCAAGTTTGTTGATGTAACAGGAGTTCCATCAGGGAAGTTGGCAGCGCTATCTTGATAAATGGCAATAGCATCTGCACCATTTTGTATTGTGTTATCTGCACCCAATGGAATATCAACACCTGGAACAGCATCACTCCCTATAATAAGAAAACCATTGCTGTCTGTGGAAAAACCGTTTAGGTCTACTGTAGTATAGCTAGTGTCACCATTTCCATTATATAAGACTACAATATACCCATCCAAACTTTGGTTTGCATTTTGAGACAACAATTCAATAAATTCCATGGTGTCTGTAGAGGTTTGGTCGGCATCAACTTCATTGATCTTTACGACTTGCGCGAAAGAGAAACTTGCACAAAACAATGCAAGTAAAAAAATAATTTTTTTCATTAGTTATAAATTTTATTTGGTCGTACAAAGATAGCAATAAAACCTAGGAAAGAAGTAGGGTATAACAGCTTTTACAATAGCATAATATCGTTCAAATAATTTTTCATAAATTGTTTCTTTAATGTTACTTAATCGTTAACAAGCTGTACTAAGCTTAGCTTACAAATGATAATGGGTTATATTTAGCACGTTTAACCTATAATTGCCAAAAATGAAGAAAAAACATACCAAAATTTTGTTGGTCGATGATGAACCAGATATCTTAGAGATTATTGGATATAACCTCTCTGGAGAAGGGTACCAAATATATACAGCAGAAAATGGTGTTGAGGCTATTACGCAAGCAAAAAAGCACAAGCCTCATCTTATTATTTTGGATGTTATGATGCCAGAAATGGATGGGATAGAAGCTTGCGAAAAATTAAGAGCTATTCCTGATCTTTCTGAAACTGTGATCACGTTTTTAACAGCAAGAGGTGAAGATTATTCGCAAGTAGCAGGTTTTGAAGCTGGTGCAGATGATTATATTACGAAGCCAGTAAAGCCAAAAGTCTTGATAAGTAAAGTGAAAGCCTTATTGAGGAGATTTAAAGAAGCTGATGAACAAGATTCTAATATAAAGCTAGGGAATCTTGTTATTAATAGGGAAGAATACAAAGTTTTAAAAGGAAAAGAGGAGATCATACTCCCTAGGAAAGAGTTTGAATTATTGGCGTTGTTAGCTTCAAAACCTGGAAAAGTATTTAAACGGGAAGATATTTTGGACCGAGTTTGGGGTAATGAAGTAGTCGTTGGAGGTAGGACCATTGATGTGCATATTCGTAAATTGCGCGAGAAAATTGGTGATGAAAAATTTAAAACCGTAAAAGGAGTAGGTTATAAGTTTGTTGTTTAATGGCAGGCAGTTTTAAGAAAACATATAAGTTTGCGGGCTATACCGCTGCATTCCTTACCGTTTTATTAACACTCATTCTGGGTGTTTTTTTTTACGTACATGGAGGGATTGATTATTGGCTTTTATTATTTTTCTTCATAGCATGTTATGTCCTTTCTTTTTTTATAATCCAATATCGAGTAGAAAAATTCATTTACAAGCGAGTAAAACGAGTATACGATGATGTAAAGCTATTAGATGCTTCTACATTTAACAGGCAACAAGTAACTACAGATATGGAAACCCTTACCAAGGAATTGGAACGGTTTGCGGAAAACAAGAAATTAGAGATTGAAACCCTTAAGATTCGTGAAAACTATCGAAAGGAATTTATGGGGAATGTATCTCATGAACTAAAAACCCCTTTGTTTACTGTACAAGGGTATATCCTTACCCTATTGGATGGTGCTATGAAGGATAAAGCCGTTCGAAAAAAATACCTTCAAAGAGCTAGTAAAGGAGTGGAACGTCTTATATATATTGTGAAGGATTTAGACATGATTACCAAGCTTGAAGTTGGAGACCTTATTCTTTCTAGGGAAGATTTTAATATCATAGAATTGGTGCAGAATGTATTCGATCTTTTAGAGATGAAGGCTCAAAAAAAGAGAATTAATTTAACCTTCGACATCGATTATGATGACAGTATCATGGTAAATGCAGATAGGGAAAGAATTCAGCAAATACTGACTAATCTTATTGAAAACTCCATTAAATATGGAAAAATAGATGGGACAACAGAAGTAAGTATAGAGGACCTTATAAGGAACAAGGTAATTGTTCGTGTTACAGACAATGGAGAAGGTATTGAAAATGACAACATTCCCCGTTTGTTTGAGCGCTTTTTTAGAGTAGACAAAAGTGGTTCGCGAAAGGAAGGAGGGAGCGGTTTAGGACTGGCAATTGTTAAACATTTGGTAGAAGCACATAATGAAAAGATCTATGTAGAAAGTCAGTTCGGGATTGGTTCCGAGTTTTCATTCACCTTGGAAAAGGCTAAATAGCTTTGTAAAATCCCTTTGAGTTTTGAAAGATTTAAGCCCGCGATAAAGTGGGATTTTTTCTAACTGATCCAGACCGAATTTTTCCTGTTTGCAGGATGGTACAATACCTTTTTGTTTTAGTAATTTGGCCAAATACTTTTGTTCATATTGTCCTGGTGTTGGAATAAAAAAAGCATCTTTCTCCATTGCTGCTAGATCCATAATGGTAGTATAGCCAGAGCGTGAAACCACAATCTTACTTTCATTAATGCTTCTTTCCAAATCTTTACTCTGCATGAAATTAACTATTGTGATGTTATCTTTCACATAAACTTGGTTTTCTTCTTCTACAACACCTCTAACCAAGAGTGCTTTTTTTGGAGAGTTAATAAAACATTCCATCATTTTTACTTCTAATAAAGTACGTTGAGGTTCGGGGCCGGAAAGCAATATAAGTACATCGTATTTTTTTTCTAGCTCTTTTTTTTCCATTCGGCTCAATGGGCCTATATATTTTACAGGGAACTTTAAGCGTTTGGGATGACCTAATTTTCCTGTAAGGTTTATAGCGTCTGCTACATCTGGAACCCAGCATTCGTTGTATTTTTTGATAATTTTTTGATGCATCTTACTGCTGAAAAAAGAAGTGTTTCCGCTAAGCACATTGAGTTGATGGGATATAAATACAGAAGGTATTTTTTTACTTCTTACCCCCATTCTATTATCACTAATGATGCCTTGTATTTTTTTTTCGGCAACCAACTTCCGAATGATCTTTTTTTCGGCGTTCATTGCTTTTATGATTTCAGGCAGTTTCAAAAATAATTTCAATTTAAACCATTTTCCTTTTTTTGGGTAGGTGATGTTGTAAGGGGTTAATTCTACAAATGGAAGCGTTGGAAATTCTTTTCTAAGAATTAAAAGTGCGGCACCATCGCTACCTAATAAAACATCGTAGCCTTCTTGCAGTAATGCATTTATAATTGGAATGCATCTGGTGGCGTGTCCTAGACCCCAGTGCAGTGGAGCCACTAATATGGTTTTCTTTCTTTTCACAGTAGTAATGTGTGGCTAATTTCTCACGTTTTAGATTAAAAACAAAGGTAAGGATTCTTAGACCCCACTAATATTTCCTTAATTTTACCGAAATTTTAATCAACTATTAAATTTGTGGGAAGTAAGAACAAACTGAAGCGCTTTAAGGAGAATGAGACTTTCAAAAATGTAGTACAACCTACACGAGATGAAGTAGTGGAAGGAAGTTTTGGCCTAAAAGGAAAATGGAATACAGATTTCTTCAAAAACGAAAATCCAATTGTTTTGGAACTGGGTTGTGGAAAGGGAGAGTATTCGGTAAATCTTGCCAAAAAATTTCCTAACAAAAATTTTATTGGAATAGATATAAAAGGAGCTCGTTTCTGGAGAGGGGCAAAGACAGCCTTAGAAGAGAACCTTTCCAATGTTGGTTTTTTGCGAACTCAGATAGAGTTGATAGAAGGTTGTTTTGCGGAGAATGAAGTAGATGAAATATGGATTACCTTTCCAGATCCACAGATTAAATACAAACGCACCAAGCACAGGCTTACTAATACGGGCTTCTTAGATCGTTATCGTAAGGTGTTAAAACCCAAAGGATGCATCCATTTAAAAACAGATAGCGAGTTCATGCATGGTTACACATTAGGTCTTCTACAAGGTTTGGGAGAAGAGATCCTATATGCACATCACGATGTGTACGGAAGTGAAGGAGCACCTCCTGAAGTTACCTCTATACAGACGTTCTATGAATCGCAATATCTGGAAATGAGTAAAAAAATTACGTATATTCGATTTCAATTGCGTTCCAAATAAATCTGTATATTCACAGAACAAACCAACTTAATGTCCATCCTTTCAAATTTTCTTATTGGTTTTTTAGCGGCTTTAGTCGGAGTAATTCCTCCAGGTTTGTTGAATATGTCCGCGGCTAAGATAAGTATGAAGCAGGGCCGTAAGGTTGCGCTGTTATTTTCAGTGGGGGTTTGTGTTACGGTTTGTATTCAGACGTTTATAGCTTTGCTCTTTGCAAGCTATCTGGATATGCATCCTGAAGTGGTAGATATCCTTCAGAAAGTGGCATTGGGAATCTTTATTTGTATCACAATTTACTTTTTCTTTATTGCAAAAGATACCAGAAGAGAGCTTCCTGAAAGTGTGAAAAAATCGAAGACCAATCGGTTTTTCTATGGAATATTATTGGCTGCCCTTAATTTATTACCCTTACCATATTGGGTATATGTAAGTATTACATTTGGAGCCTTTGGTTGGTTTTCTTTTGAACAATTAGAGCTGTGGGCCGCGGTAATCGCATCGGGGATGGGTACATTTGTGATGCTGGCAATCTATATTCAGTTTTTCAGAAGAAAAGAAGATACACCTGTATTCAAATTCAATATGAATTACATCATAGGTGGCCTTACAGCAATAATTGCTGCCATTACGCTAATCAAGATAATTAATGCTATTTAATGTTAGAGGAAAAGGGCTTTTTCGAAAAAGTGTATGATGTCGCGCGGTTAATTCCGTATGGTAAAGTAACTAGCTATGGAGCCATTGCTCGCTATCTTGGAGCTGCTGGAAGTGCTAGAATGGTAGGTTGGGCAATGAATGGAGCAGGGAAATACCCAGACGTGCCTGCACATAGAGTTGTTAACAGAAAAGGACTACTTACCGGAAAACATCATTTTGAAGGAACCAACCTAATGCAACAATTATTGGAAAGTGAGGGAGTTGAAGTAAAAGATAATGCCATTCAGAATTTTGAAAATGTATTCTGGGATCCTGGTAAAGAACTATAATTTTATTCTCTTATAAATCTCAGGTTAGTTTTTTAATTGTTCAATTGGTTTTATATTGCGAACCCAATCTGCAACTTACTGCAATGAAGTATTTGTTTTGTTTTCTTAGTTTAATGCTTGCCGCGACTTCTTTTGGTCAATATGCGCAGAGAACAAGTATAGGAATGGCTGGTGGATCTAATAGTGTGGTTGAAGGACAATCTCGGCTATATGTTTCTCAAAGTATAGGTCAAGAAGGAGTTATAGGAAGTTTTCAAGGAAGTGAATATGGTGTAAGGCAAGGTTTCCAACAACCTCCTATTTTGGTCTTGAATGTGCCTCAAAATGATTCTCCATTAAACATTACAGTTTATCCCAATCCTGTTGTAACAGCTGTTACAGTGAAGTTTAATGAACCAGTACATGAACAGATTGAAAGTAAACTTTTTGATGTTTCGGGAAAAGAAGTGTTTTATAGACATTTTGAACCATTACAAACTTTATCTATAGATCTGTCGCATTTGCCGGTAGGATCCTATATTTTGGTTGTTGGTTCAGAAGGAAAGCAATTTACATCCCGCCTAATAAAAAATTAATATCCTCAATGAAATTTTTCTATCTCACTATAAGTGTATTTTTTATTTCTATTGCCACATTAAATGCTCAAGAGTTATTTATTGAAGGAGGAAAGTCTATTACGTCTTTTTCATTTAAGGATGTGCTTTTTGATGAATTGGACAACCTGAGATCTACAAATCATAACTATATAGATTTGGGATATAGAGGGAAGTTGTTTGGAGAGCAAGTGCAGTTTATTGGAGGATTGGGGTTGCATACCTATGGCTCCATTGGAAGTGACAATACCCTAAATAATTATTTTGAATGGGAGACAACCTACGCCAGTATACAAGGAGGGATCGATATAAAAGTAATTCAAGCTAAAAGTTTTTCTTTTCATGTAAGAGCTACAGTGGCACCTGAGTTTTTAATGCAAGGAACACGAATCTTAAACAATGAAGTATTGGATATTAAGGGACGAGAAGATTTTGACACCCCTATAATTTTTTTACGTGGAGCAGCGTCGTTTGAATATAAAGTGAATCCTTCCATTGCTGCTTTTCTGCAGTATAGATATGGACAAGGAACTCAATTGAATAAGAGTGAATCTGGAGGAGAACTCACTTATTTTTCCCAAGACTTTGGTTTAGGGCTCATTTTTAGTTTAAAAAAGGAGGTTTCCAATAAGGAAGTTTCTCTAGATAATAATTAGGAAGATGAAGAAATTATTGATTATAATAGCATGTGTTCTTGTAGCTACATTACAAGCACAAACAGATGGTATAAGTTATCAAGCTGTTATTTTAAACCCTGACGCACAACAAATCCCTGGTCCCGATACTGCAGGGAATGTACTTCCGGAAACCGAAATTGCTTTACGCTTTACCATCCTTAATGAAGATGGATCTGTAGTGTATCAAGAGGTTCTGGAAACCATGACAGATTTGTATGGAATGGTGAATGTTTTTATTGGATCGGGTATTCCAGGTCCCATAAGGAATTTCAATGAAATAAATTGGGATGGAACACCAAGAAGTTTAGCCGTAGAAATTGATCTCCTAAGAGGAAGAGGATTCACCTTTTTGAGCCAGCAAAGATTAACTTTTATTCCGCAAGCATATCATAGAAATATTATTGCAGATGGTGATCTTTCTGTAAATGGGACAGCTACCTTCAATAGTGATTTTGTAATCGAAGGACAAACGATTATTAATAGTGATTTGGATGTTGCAGGAGACCTCAATGTAGGTGAAGATTTGACTGTGGATGAGGATCTAATTGTTGGTGAAGATGTTGATGTAGGTTTTGATTTGACAGTCGAGGGGCGTACAGACTTGAATGGAGGTTTGTTTGTTAATAATGGAACCGGTACTAATCTAAGTGGGATATTGGAAGTAGGTAGAAGTGCAACGATAGCACAAAGACTTACTGTTGGAGGAAGTGCAGTTATAGAGGCAAACATTGAAGGTAATAGCAATATTAATATAGCCGGTAATCAAAGAATTGGAGGTCGATCGGATATTGTGGGAGGGCAGAGTATTGGTGGAAATCATAATGTGACAGGTAATGAGTTTATTAGTGGAGATTCAAATATCACTGGAAATCAGAGAGTTTTATTAAATCAAAATATTGATGGAGAACAAACTGTTTCGGGAAATTCTAATATCGGAGGAAGCTTAAATGTTGGAGAAAACGCATTTATTGATGGTGCAGCACAGGTAGGGAGTAGCTTAAATGTTGCAGGAGAAGGTATTTTTAATACAAGAATTACAGTTGCGGGAGAAACAAACCTTCTTGGAGTGTTAAATGTTGAAGGAGATACAACCATAAATGATGATACAATAATTAATGGAGATCTTGATATTGAAGATTTTATAACAGTAGGTCAAGGAGGAACAATTGGAGGGAATCTGGATATTTTTGGAAAATCAACGGTATCACAATCTCTTAAAGTGGGTGGAGCCACAGCATTAGAAAGTTCATTAAAGGTAAATAATTTCAGTCCCGTATTTTTAAGTGGAATACTTCAGGTAGATGGACGGTCAGTTTTTAAGAGTGATTTAAATGTGACAGATCAATCCTCTACCGTTCTTAGTGGATCATTAAATGTAGGATTGAATGCGTTTTTTGGAGAAGATGTGGAAATAGATGGGATGCTTACAGTAAATAATAATTTATCAATTAATGGTCTTACGGTTAGCGGAAACAATAGTGATCATATTGCGGTTTTTGAGAACTCTGGAGCTAACGGAGCAGATGGAATTGCTGTAAGAATCAATACCCCACAATTAAGTTCTGATAATCGTTTCATGACTTTTTATGGACAGGACGATTATGTAGCTGGAAAGATTGAAAGCTATGAAGGAACTTCAAATCTAAACCAAGGAGGGGTAGTATATGGTTCTACAGGAGCAGATTATGCCGAATGGCTTGAAAAAGAAGACCCAAACCAATCTTTTAGGATAGGAGAAGTAGTAGGTGTAAAAGGAGGTAAAATATCTCGTAACACCAATGATGTAGATCATGTACTTACAATATCTATGGCGCCTATTGTTTTAGGAAATATGCCTGACGAAAACCGAAAAATGGATTTCGAAAAAGTTGGTTTTATGGGGCAGGTTCCCGCATTGGTAAAAGGAAAAGTAGATAAAGGTGATTACATCATTGCATCTGGAAATCATGATGGATACGCCATAGCAATTTCACCAGAAGAGATTAAACTAGGGCATTTAAGATATGTCATTGGAAAAGCATGGTCCTCTTCTCAAGGACAAGAAGAAACACTTATTAATGTTTCAGTAGGACTTAAGAGTAATGAGTGGGTTCACATTCTTGAAGAACAAGAAACCCGAATTCAAGATATGGAAGCCCAATTAAAATCACTTCAAAACGTTTCTAAAAGACTTGAGAAATTGGAATCTAAAATAGATGCTTTAGATATGAACTAAAGTAAATTTAACTGTTAAAGCAAGGCGAGTCTATCTGAAAGGATGGACTCTTTTCTTTTTTATAGCACTATAGATCATTTCAATAGATACCTTTTAAATTACCAAATCTACACCGTATCTTTGCATTTAGAATAAGTCTAATTAAAGATGTTTTCAACATCTGGTTTTTGAACTAAATGAAATTCAATAAAAAAGAAATATTTAAAGCCTTAGAAACTATCACCTTGGCTGGAGAAGGTAAAAACATGGTGGAGAGTGGCGCTGTGCAAAATGTGATCACTTTTGCCAATGAAGTCATCGTGGATCTTAAGATGAGCACCCCTGCAATGCATATTAAGAAAAGGGCTGAAGAAGATATAGTTAAAGCAATAAAAGAACATGTCTCTCAAGACGCAGATGTTCAGGTTAATATAAAAGTAGAGGCCCCTGAGAAACCTCAAAACCCGAACCTTATTAAAGGGAAGCCTATGCCTGGAATAAAAAACATTATTGCAGTGGCTTCAGGTAAAGGTGGAGTAGGGAAATCTACAGTTACGGCAAATCTTGCAGTAACCCTTTCCAAAATGGGTTTCAAAGTAGGAGTTTTAGATGCAGATATTTATGGCCCTAGCATGCCATTAATGTTTGATGTGTTCAATGAACGACCTCTTTCAGTAAACGTAGATGGGAAAAGTAAGATGAAACCTATCGAAAACTACGGCGTTAAAATCCTTTCAATAGGTTTCTTTACCAAACCCAATCAGGCAGTGATTTGGAGAGGACCCATGGCTGCAAAAGCGCTCAATCAGTTAATTTTTGATGCTGCATGGGGAGAATTGGATTTTATGCTTCTCGATTTACCCCCAGGTACGGGTGATATTCACCTTAGTATCATGCAATCACTCCCCATAACGGGAGCCGTTATTGTCAGTACCCCGCAAACTGTAGCATTGGCAGATGCGCGTAAAGGAGTAGCGATGTTTAAACAAGAAAATATTCAAGTACCGGTATTGGGTGTGATAGAAAACATGTCTTACTTTACCCCAGAAGAATTACCAGATAACAAATATTATATCTTTGGAAAGGAAGGAGCGCACAATCTAGCCGAAGATTTGGAAATTCCTTTCTTAGGAGAAGTTCCTTTGGTTCAGAGTATTCGTGAAGCCGGAGATGCAGGTCGCCCTGCTGCATTGCAGACAACTACTGCCATTGAACAAGCTTTTGAAGCTGTAACCAGAAGAGTAGTAGAGGAGACCGTGAGAAGAAATGAAGATCTTCCACCTACCGAAGCAATAAAAATAACAACCATGGCTGGTTGTAGTGCCGTAAAATAATACTATGAGTCAAGACGAGTTAATCCAGAAAGTCGAAATTGCATTGGATGAAATACGCCCTTTTCTTCAAAGTGATGGAGGCGATATTTCCCTTATTTCCATTGAAGATGGGAAGATTGTGAAAGTACAGTTGCAAGGTGCTTGCGTAGGCTGTAGTGTAAACCAGATGACCCTTAAGAGTGGTGTGGAAATGACGATTAAGAAACATGCACCTCAAGTAGAACAGGTGATCAATATAGAAGGATGATGAAGATCATGTTTTGTGTTTTACAATCCATTTACTTTTGCCGTTAAAATGATATTTACATTGGTATGATAAAAACCGATATTCTCATTATAGGGGCTGGCCCCACAGGGTTGTTTACTGTGTTTGAAGCAGGGCTTCTAAAATTGAAGTGTCACCTTATAGATGCACTTCCGCAACCTGGAGGACAATGTGCAGAAATCTACCCTAAGAAACCCATCTACGATATTCCTGCATTCCCTGAAATACTAGCAGGAGAATTAGTAGATAATTTACTGAAACAAATAGCGCCTTTCCAACCGGGATTTACTTTAGGAGAAAGAGCAGAAACTATTGAAAAACAAGAAGACGAAAGTTTTATAGTTACCACAAATAAAGGAACACAACACCAAGCTCCAATTATAGCCATTGCAGGAGGATTGGGGAGTTTTGAGCCTAGAAAACCACCTATACCTACAATATCTCAATATGAAGATAAGGGAGTAGAATATATTATCCGGGATCCAGAGATGTACCGTAATAAAAAAGTGATCATAGCTGGTGGAGGAGACTCTGCATTGGATTGGAGTATATTTCTCGCAGACGTGGCTTCAGAAATAACCCTCGTACATAGAAGAAATGAATTTAGAGGAGCTCTTGATTCTGTTGAGAAGGTTCAAGAGTTAAAAAACCAAGGTAAAATTACGCTTATTACCCCCGCGGAGGTAAAGGATATTATTGGAGATGATAAAGTAGAAGGGATTGTTGTTAAAAAAGGAGAAGAAACCCTTAATCTAACATGTGATCACTTTGTGCCACTATTTGGTTTGGCTCCCAAATTAGGACCTATAGCCGATTGGGGCCTCGAAATAGAAAAGAATGCGATTAAAGTAGATAATGCATTGGATTATCAAACCAATATTCCAGGAATTTATGCAATTGGCGATGTCAATACATACCCTGGAAAATTAAAATTGATCCTTTGTGGTTTTCATGAAGCAACTTTAATGTGCCAAAGTGCTTATCAAAGAATCCATCCAGACAAGCGATATGTTATGAAATATACAACTGTTGGAGGAGTAGAAGGATTCGATGGAAGTAAAAAAGAAGCCCCTAAAGCAGTTGTTAAGGCTATAGAGTAATTCCACACAAACAATTTGCAAGATATTACCATACATATTACAGATAGGGAAGGAGCAACACATGAGGTGTCCGCACCTACCGATATGAACATGAACCTAATGGAAATAGTTCGCTCCTATGAGTTAGCTCCAGAAGGAACAATAGGTATTTGTGGTGGTATGGCTATGTGCGCTTCCTGCCAATGCTATATTTTAAGCGAACATGAATTACCAGAAAAAACAGATGATGAAGAAGCCATGCTTGCAGAAGCTTTTCATGTAGAAACCAATAGTAGATTGGGTTGCCAAATCCATATTCATCCCGAATTGGATGGACTGCAAGTGCAGCTTGCGCCAGAAGAATAGAATTTTTCTTACAAAAGTTAAAAATTGATATATTTGAGAACTAGCTAATTATGCTACCATGGCCTCACGCTTTATTTTATTGTTGCTTTTTGCAGCTATCTTCTTTCCATTATGGGGGCAGGATGCCAGTATAGACAGCCTTCAAAAAAAACTAAATGAAGACTTATCTCAAGAGGACAGGGTCCGTGTTCTTACAAACATAGGGTTGCGCTATAATAATAAGCAAGTATATTTTGATAGTGCTTTTTACTACACAGAGAAGGCTTTTCAGTTGGCTAAGCAATATAACTTAGAGAAGATGCAGGCCAATACCCTATTCAATTTAGGAGTCATTCATAATTCCGTAAATGACTATACAACTGCCATCTCTTATTATGAACAATCCAAAGAAATCATTGAAAGACTAGGGTTAAAAAGCCCATTGGCCAATGTAATGAACAACATTGGAGGCTGTTATTTCGAGTTATATGAATACGATACTGCAATTCAATATTACAGGGAAGCGCTAACCATGTCTGAAGAACAGGGAGATTTGACTAGAGTGGCAATAGATTACATGAATATTGGGGAGGCCCTTTACAAGAAAGGGGATCTTCAGGGCTCCAAACTGAATCTTGAAAAAGCCATTGAGATCAATTCCACGATAGATTTTGACCCGGCAACAGCACATTTGTTCTATGGAAGGACATTATACGCTTTGGGTGAAATGGAATTTGCCAAGCTAGAAGGGGAAAAGGCGTTGCAAATTTCTGAAGGAAAAGGTGATACGAGATATATTGCGGAATCTAGTGAGCTATTATCAAAAATATATGCAGAGGTTAATGATTTTGAAGCAGCTTACAGGAATGAAAGAAAGTTTCATGTATATAGCGACAGTTTAAATACAGCCAAAGAGCAAAATGAAATAGAGAAACTGGCGCTAAATTTGGAACTCCAGGAAAATAAGGAACAATTAGCTTTAGTTCTGCAAAAGGCAAAATACCAGAATATTATTTACCTGTTGACCTGTTTTGGAGTGCTCATGTTGGTTATTTTGGTATTCCGACAGCGTAAAATTGTGAAGATGACTAAAGAAATTCATAACATTCAGAAACGTTTGGTAGAACAAGAACTGAATAGGCGTGAATGGCAAATTCAGAATCCAGATGTTACTACTTTCGAAGCGGCTCTAAAACAAGATGGAGAAGGAGAGTGAGGCAGTCTAATTGGATTGATAATCTGAAAGCCTTTGGGGTCCCTCTAATAATTTCCGAATTACTTTTAAGGTGCCATCCTGGGTGGTTGCAATTTGCCACTTAATTAAAGAAATAGCGCCGTTTTCTATTTCGATCCCAGTAATACTTCTTGGGTGTACACAGCTTCCATCATTAAAGAGTGGGATTTCATGAGGCTCAGGAAAACGGGGTCTATGAGTGTGCCCTGCAATGGTAAGAAGGTTGTCATTTTCAATGATCCAACGTTTCAGTCTTTTTTCTACTTTAATTAGTTCACGATAGTTTTTCGCAGGACTTGTAGGATCTCCAATACCAAAAATTTGCAATTGTCGCCATAATGCACGGACCATAAACCTATTGAATTTCCATCCGTGATAATTCATCCAATCAGCCTGATGACCGTGTAATAAAAACAACTCTTGGCTAGATTCTTCATGTTGTAATACCAAACCTTCAGTGAAAATGATATTAGGAAACAAAGGGTCTTCTTTACCGGTTACCTTATTAAGATAGGTGTGTAGGTGTTTCTTTACGTAGTTTTCATTTTTATACACCATATCATGGTTTCCCAACAAACGATACAGTCGATTTTCTTGAAAGAATTGCTGCATTAATTGGAAAACATTTTTATGCGCTTCTAAAATGGATTTAAAATCAGTGTTCTCCCAAAGTTCATCTCCATCTCCCAATTCACAGTAGGTGAATCCTTCATTGAAGTAATGCTGTAGCGCATGGAAATAGATATTTCGATTGTTGGCAAAATCATCGGCAAAACTGTTATCGCCACGATGGCAATCGCTAAAGATGATGAATTTAGAATGGTCATTAAAAGAAACCCTTGGAGCTGTTATATAAGCTTTGGAGATTCTTCTTCTTGATGACATAGTAGTTTTTGTTTGTTTAAAGATACAATATGATACGTCTTGGGCAAACTGGTCAAATAAAAAAGGCTCCTACAAGGAGCCTTTCAATTATGGATAGGTAAAAGTTTAATTATTTGAAAGCATTGTGCCCTGTAATATCCAGTCCTGTAATTAAAAGATGGATGTCATGGGTTCCTTCGTAAGTAATAACACTCTCTAGGTTCATCATATGTCTCATGATACTATATTCTCCCGTAATTCCCATTCCTCCTAGAATCTGTCTAGCTTCTCTGGCAATCTTTATGGCCATATCTACATTATTTCTTTTGGCCATCGAAATTTGTGCTGAAGAGGCACGATTCTCATTTTTTAATTGTCCCAAACGGAAAGCCAATAATTGAGCTTTGGTAATTTCGGTAATCATTTCTGCCAATTTCTTTTGCTGTAATTGAAAAGCAGCAATGGGCTTGCCGAACTGAATACGTTCTTTAGCATATCGTAAAGCGGTATCGTAGCAGTCCATGGCGGCTCCTATGGCTCCCCATGCAATTCCGTAACGGGCAGAATCTAAACAACCTAGAGGCGCACCTAATCCCGATTTGTTTGGCAATAGGTTTTCTTTTGGAACCTTCACATCTTGAAAGATCAATTCTCCGGTTGCGCTGGCACGCAATGACCATTTATTATGGGTTTCTGGGGTACTAAACCCTTCCATGCCACGCTCTACGACCAATCCATGAATACGTCCTTCTTCGTTCTTTGCCCATACTACGGCAACATCACAAAATGGAGAGTTGGAGATCCAAAGTTTAGCACCATTCAATAGATAATGATCTCCCATATCCTTAAAATTGGTCACCATTCCACTTGGGTTACTCCCAAAATCAGGTTCAGTTAATCCAAAAGAACCCATCCATTCTCCTGTGGCCAATTTAGGAAGGTATTTGTTACGTTGCTCTTCAGTTCCGTATTTCCAAATAGGATACATTACTAAAGACGACTGTACCGAAGCTGTAGAACGAACTCCGCTGTCTCCTCTTTCAATTTCCTGCATGATCAATCCATAGGAGATCTGATCCAATCCAGCACCTCCATATTCCATTGGAATATAAGGGCCAAAAGCACCAATTTCTGCTAAACCAGGAATGATAGATTTTGGAAACTCTGCTTTTTGCGCAGCATCTTCAATAATTGGAGAAACATCACGCTTTACCCATGCACGGGCAGCATCACGAATGAGCTTGTGTTCTTCGGTTAAAAGATCATCCAGTAAATAGTAATCTGGAGCTTCAAATAAGTCAGGTTTCATCTAAATAAATTTTTGGTCGTCAAATTTAGTTATTGCAGATGAATAACACATTTATTTATAGCGAAATATTTAAAGAAATTGGAAATTACTTGTTCAGGAATTCTGCTAACAATCTATGGAAATGATGTACTCCTTTTTCACGTTTTGGGGAGAAACGTCCAGCTTTGTAGAATGTAGAATTAACCCCTTTTTGAACATTTTCTACCACAAACTCATCTTCTCTTTCTACCTTTTCTAATGCACTTCCCGCTCCCTTGTCTAATTTTGAGGGGTCGTATACATACGATATAAACGAAACTTTCGTCCTATTGATATCAATAGGTTTTACTACGTTTACAGATAAGCCCCAAGGATAGAAATTGAACATCATATTGGGAAATACCCAATAATAATAGGCTGCAACATTTTTTCCGTAATCTATATGATCTTCTGGTAAATCGAAAACTTCGGTAGCGTCATTTGTATAGCCAATTTGCAAATTACAATAATCATAAACCTCTGTTTTATAACTACCATAGTCCAAGGCTTTATTTAGGTCTTCATGAACAAAAGGTATGTGAAACCCTTCCAAGTAATTGTCACAATATAAAGCCCAATGGGCATGTACGAGGAAGTCTTTGCATAAAACTTCATTTAGTGAAAACTCATGGAGTGGTAAAAATCCAACACGTTCATTCATTTTGTCAATGATTGAAGCAAAGTCTATATGTGTATCCAACCCTACAAAGAGTAGAGGCCCCCATTTTTCCATTGGAAATTTGTGCAAGTTGTCACAAGGTCGAGGAAAATCTTCAGCTTCCTCAAACTCAGGCATACTTTCAAATTTTCCATCAAGATCAAATCGTCTGCCATGGTACATACAAATTAATCGCTTCGATTTACCGGGATGTAAGGCAACCAAATTGCCACGATGGGTACAAACATTGGTAAGGCAACTTATGGTGTCTTCTTCATTTCTAGTAAGAAGGAGAGGCTCTGTTAGGTAGTTTTCCAATAAAACGAAAGGATGTACCGATTGAGGCAATCTAACCAAATTCTCATCTCCAATCCATTGCCAGGATTTTAAAAAAATCTTTTCCTTAATGGCATCGAAAACCTCCTGATTTCTATAGAAAGAAGCAGGAAGAGTCTCAGCCTTTGTAATATCTGGATGAATATGAAATTTATCTTTCATGTAGCTAATAAGTGTATATTTAGCATACCCTAAATTTAAGTAATTAAAATGTAAGTTATGGGAATATCCAGACTATGAGCAAAGAACCACACAAAATAGGACTCATAATTACCACTTCTTTGGTAATTGGAAATATGATCGGTTCTGGAATTTTTGTGTTACCAGCAGCCTTGGCACCATATGGTGGTATTAGCTTATTGGGATGGATTTTTACGGCAATAGGTTCTTTAATTTTGGCTAAAGTATTTAGTAACTTCAGTAAAATAATCCTTAACAAAAGTGGTGGTCCATATGCGTATGCCAAAGCAGGTTTTGGAGATTTTATTGGGTTTTTGGTGGCTTGGGGGTATTGGGTTTCTGTATGGATAACTAATGGTGCCATTGCCATTGCTATTGTGGGGGCTTTAAGTTTCTTCTTTCCTGCGCTCAATACCACACCCATATATTCCATAAGCCTTGGGTTGGCTTTTATTTGGTTTTTTACGTGGATAAATTCTCTAGGGATAAAAGAATCTGGTAGAATTCAGGTAGTGACAACCGTCTTGAAGTTGTTGCCTCTTTTTTTTTGTGATTGTTGTGGGAATGTTTTTTTTCGATAGTTCCAATTTCCCATCATTTAATGAAACCGAAGAAACTACTTTTTCAGCACTTTCAGCGGTAGCAACCTTAACATTGTTTGCCTTTTTAGGCTTAGAAAGCGCAACAATTCCAGCGACCAATGTACATGAACCTGAAAAAACCATTCCTAAAGCCACTATGTTGGGAACCATAATTACAACATTGGTTTATATACTGGGAACCATTGTTTTGTTTGGGATTCTTCCTATGGATGTTTTAATAAAATCTCCGGCTCCCTTTGCTGAGGCGGCTAAGTTGATTGGAGGTGATTTTGCAGGTTATTTTGTGGCAGGTGGAGCTGCAATTGCGGCCATAGGCGCATTGAATGGATGGATTTTAATCATGGGGCAAATACCTATGGCTTCAGCAAAAGATCAATTATTCCCTAGAGTTTTTAAAAAGGAAAATAAAAGAGGCACCCCTATTGTGGGCTTAATCATAGGAAGCATTTTATCTTCCATGGTAATGTTAATGAATTACACAGAAGGTTTGGTAAAACAATTCGAATTCATGGTTTTGCTTACCACACTGTGCTGTCTAATACCCTATGTGTTTACTGCAGCCTCTTATGCATTGGTAAAAATTGATAAAAAGCTTCAAGCTAAGGGTAAGTTTAATACAATACTACTCTCTTCTCTAGCCTTTGCCTATTCTATGTGGGCCATTTATGGATCTGGTAGCGATACCGTTTTTTATGGATTTTTACTACTATTGGCAGGAGTCCCTTTATATGTTTTAATGAAATGGAACCGTAAGCAATAATCTATGAAAGAAACACACCATTCAGAATATTTATATCTCAAATCTGTTTTTATTAAACCTGTGCAGCATGCATTTGTTTCAGACCGTATTCTTAGCGAACAATGGAAAGAGCTAAATTATCTATCTCAACCAGACTATAATAGGGCTGCAAAAGAATATGGTGACTTTGAAAGCAAACTAAGGGAATGGGGTGTTGATATTCATCATTTTCCGAAAGACGATTTATTAACTATAGATTCTATTTACTGTAGGGATGCAGCCATTGCTACAGATTTTGGAATGATTATATGCAATATGGGTAAATTGGGAAGGACTAATGAGCCTGAATCACAAAAACGCACCTATCTCCAAATGGGCATACCTATATTGGGTGAAATAAAGTCTCCTGGGACTTTAGAAGGAGGTGATGTTGCTTGGTTGGACGAAAAAACCCTAGCTGTAGGGCATACCTATAGAACCAATGAAGAGGGGATATTTCAATTAAAAAAACTACTGGAGCCTAAAGGAATCACTGTTTTGGTAGCAGAATTACCCCATTATAAAGGGCCCGAAGATGTTTTTCATCTGATGTCCATTTTAAGCCCTATAGACAGAGATCTTGCCGTGGTTTATTCTCCTCTCATGCCCATAACTTTTAGAAATGAGTTAATAGCAAGAGGGATGAAATTTATAGAGGTTATAGATGATGAATTTGAATCTATGGGATGCAATGTATTGGCAATTGGCCCAAGAAAATGTATGATGGTAGATGGGAATCCTGAAACCTATAATGCTCTAATTAATTCAGGATGTGAGGTAGTAGTGTATAAGGGTGAAAACATCAGTGTAAAAGGAGGGGGAGGCCCCACCTGCCTTACCAGGCCTTTATTAAGAAGGTACTGATTACATTTTCAAATAAAAATCCTTTACCAATGCCACATATTCAGAAGTGTATTTGTGGCGCTCCAACTCAATGGTCAGACTTTCATAGGTAACTTCCTCTTGTTGAAAGGAAAATTCAATAAGACTACGTTTTTCTTCAGAATTGGGAGTCCCTTTTACACGGCATATTCGTTTAGGGTACAAGTGGTGTTCTTTGGCCAATTCAATAAAGTCCATCTCTTCTTTCTTTGGAATAATGATGGCAAAGACACCTTTTTCATCCAACAAATGAGCTGCGCAAACAATTAGATGTTGAAAGGGAAGTGACTCGGCAAATCTGGCTTTATCCCTAGAGTCATCATTTGTTTTGTAATCTTCCAAATAAAAAGGAGGATTGGAAACAATAAGCTCGTAGCTCTCATCTATTTCACTTGCAAATTCTTGAACTGAAGCATGATAGCAAAAAAGGCGATCACCCCATGGGGAATTTTCGAAATTTTCTGAGCATTGTTCATAAGCCTCAGTATCAATTTCAATCGCATCAATAGTATCTGCCATACTCCGCTGTGCCATTTGTAAAGAAATAACACCAGTTCCCGCTCCTATATCTAAGATGCTTTTTGGAAAATGATCCAGTGTTGTCCAGGCACCCAATAAGACTCCATCGGTTCCAATTTTCATGGCGCATCGGTCCTGAGCTACCGTAAACTCTTTGAACTGAAATGGTTTGTTCATTACAAATAGAGTTCAATAAGACCTTCAGGCGCTTCCAAGGTCATTTTTTTGCTAGAACGGTCTATTTCTTTGATGATATCATCATTGATGGGAATAAGCACTTCTTTACCTTGGTGGTCGATTTCAAAAAGATGCTGAGAAGTGTTGTCATTCACTCCTGTAATTTTACCAAGGGTCCCAAAATGAATATCTATGGCAGTGAAACCAATGATTTCGTGATAGTAGAATTGATTTCCAGTAAGTTTTGGTAGCAAGTTCAATGGTAAGAATAATTCTTTCCCAAGAAGCGCATCTGCATCCGCTTCTGTTTGTACCTCTTCAAATTTTACTCGGAGTAAAGTGGATTTATGAAGGGAAAGTTTTTCAATAAAAAATGGAATCAAATTTTTGTTGGTTTCAACAAAAACAGATTCCATTTTCAAAAATTGTTCGGGATCATCGGTATCTAACTTAACCAATAATTCTCCCTTAAAACTGTATTTTTTTACGATTTTGCCAACGAAGAAACAATCCTTCTTTTGCATCGTTAAGAAATTACTCTTCTTCTTTAGGTGCTGCTGCTTCGGCCCCTTCTGTTGCAGTTGCTTCTGCACCTTCTTCTACTGCTGCTTCAGCTCCTTCTGTTGCAGTTGCTTCCGCGCCTTCTGCTGTCGCTTCTGCACCTTCTTCTAATTCAGGTTGTGGAACACTAGCAGCAATACGTGCATCATTTACAGCTTTTTCAGCTTCAAGTGCTTCTGCTTTAGCTTTAGCTTCAGCATCTGCTAATTTTCCTTTTTTAGCTTCAACAATCTTTCCTTTTTCTTCTAACCAAGCATTGAATTTCTCTTCAGCTTGCTCTTCAGTCAAAGCACCTTTTCTAACACCTTCTGCTAAGTGCTTTTTCATTAAGGCTCCTTTGTAAGAAAGAATGGCTCTTGCAGTATCTGTTGGTTGGGCTCCATTTTGTAACCACTTTACAGTACCATCTAAATTAAGCTCAATTTGAGCCGGATTTACATTTGGATTGTAAATACCTAACTTTTCAAGATATTTACCATCTCTTTTTGCGCGACTGTCTGCCGCTACAATCCAGTAAAAGGGCTTTCCTTTCTTACCGTGTCTTTGTAATCTAATCTTTACAGGCATATAATAATTAATTTTTGAGGTACACGACCTCGGTTTTAATTTGAGAGCGCAAAGATACCATATTTTTGCTTGAAAATTAGTTAGATCGAACTTTTATTTTATATTTGTTGTAACCTATTTATGCAAAATATCATGAGAAGACTAATTCTACTACTAGTATTGGTAACAGCCATCTTTGTGACTGGCTGTGAAAATACGGAAGACAACAGCCCCGCACTTCAAGGTCAGATCGACGAATTCTTTTTTAAAGCAGCTGATGCTAGGGCCTCGCAAAACGACGACGGAACGTATACTATTCAGGGTATTACCCAGGATGAAACGATGACAATTCATTTAGTAAGCCATAATTTGGGAACCTACCAGCTTGGTTCAGGATATTCAAACTTTGCTTCTTTCGAAGATTCAGCAGGAAATATGTATACCACATCTCCTAATGGTAGTGGTGAAGTAGAAATTACAGACAGATGCATATCGTGTGGATGGCTTACAGGAACATTTAAGTTCTCTGCAATTCAAGAAGGTGTTGATACACTGGCAGTGCAGAAAGGGTTCTTTTTTAAAGTTTCCTTTTTGAATGGAGACTTGCCTTCAGATGCTCCAGTACCTACAGACGGTGCTCTTTTCGCAGAAGTGGACGGAGAAGATTATGAAGCTAATAGTGTAGCAGCAACCTTGGAGAACGGATCCATTAAAATTGAAGGTTTTAAAGATGATGATATAATTCGCATTGTAATCCCAGCCGATGGTGTTTCCGGTAATTACAATTACCCAACGGATGGATTTTCTGCAAGCATAATAAATAATGGAGTAGAAGATCCAGCAGTTTCTGGTTTAATCTCCATTAATTTTAACAATACAACAACAAGAATAACACGGGTGTTCTTCTCTTTTGTCACCGAAAGTGGTGCGCAAGTTACTATGGGAAATACACGAGTAGAATACTAACACTTGAAGCAATGTGAAAAAAGCCAAGCATTTTGCTTGGCTTTTTTTGTTTATAACTGAAGGTGTTTTGTGTACAACTTTCAGGCAAACGGAAGACCTATATTTCTTACTTTTACTCCATTCACAGTAGGTCTATATGTATTTAATTTTCGACACCGAAACCACAGGGTTGCCCAAGAATTATAATGCCCCGGTTACCGATACCGATAACTGGCCAAGATGCATTCAGATTGCTTGGCAATTGCACGACGAAATGGGGCGTGTGGTTTCTCATGAAGATTATCTTATTCAGCCCGATGGTTTTGATATTCCTTATGACAGTGAACGTATTCATGGAATTTCTACTGAATTAGCTCGGGCAAATGGAATTCCACTACAGGAAGCCTCTGAACGTTTTGCCGAAGTACTTTCCCGTGCAAAATTTGTAGTGGGACAAAATGTAGGGTTCGATGTAAACATCATGGGGTGTGAATTTTATAGGCTGGGAATGGATAATCCCATGCCTGAGATGCTAGTGTTGGATACTTGTACCGAAACTACTGCCCAGCTTTGTCAGATTCCCGGAGGAAGAGGAGGGAAATTTAAACTCCCAACCTTGACAGAATTGCATCAATTTTTATTCAATGCCCCTTTTGCTGAAGCTCATAATGCAACTGCTGATGTAGAAGCAACAACCCGTTGTTTTCTGGAATTGGTGCGAAGACGTATTTTCACAGAGGAAGAACTAGATGTAGCTCCAAGTTATTTTGAAGAATTTTCGAAAGAAAATCCGCAGCCTATAACATTTATTGGATTAAAGCACATTAATCTAAAACAGGCTTCAGAGGAAATTCGAAAGTCGTTGGAATCTCAAACCAAAACTGCAGAAATCTCTTCAGAAGAAATTGAAGAGAACATAGCAACGCTTGCTGATCTTCCTTTCGCCCATTTACATAACCATTCCCAGTTTTCTATTTTACAGTCTACCTCGTCTACCAAAGATTTAGTACAAGCTGCCATAGAAAATAATATGCCTGCTGTTGCATTGACAGATAGCGGGAATATGATGGGGGCTTTTCACTTTACAAAGGCTGTAAACGACTACAATAAATCACTATCTGAAGAAGAACAGGATAAAGCAATTAAAGCAATTGTAGGATGTGAGTTTTTTGTATGCGAAAATCATTTGGACAAATCTGTAAAAGACAATGGTTATCAGGTAGTGCTATTAGCCAAGAATAAGAATGGTTATCACAATCTTGCCAAGATGTCATCCATTGCTTATACTAAGGGGTTTTATTATGTTCCCAGAATTGATAAAAAAGTCATTGAGCAATATAAAGATGACATCATAGTGCTTACGGGTAGTTTGTATGGAGAAGTCCCGTCTAAAGTGTTGAATATAGGAGAAAAACAAGCAGAAGAAGCCCTGTTGTGGTGGAAAGATACGTTTGGTGAAGATCTCTATATTGAGATCATGAGGCACAATCAGGAAGATGAACAACGCGTCAATACTACCCTGATCGAATTTTCCAGAAAGCACAATATAAAACTAGTTGCTTGTAACAATACCTATTATATTGATAAGGAAGATGCCAACGCACACGATATTTTATTGTGTGTAAAAGATGGCGAAAAGCAAGCAACACCCATTGGAAGGGGAAGAGGGTACCGATATGGATTGCCAAATCAGGAATATTATTTTAAAAGTCAGGAAGAAATCAAGGAATTGTTTCAGGATTTGCCTGATGCCATTGCCAGTATCTTTGAAATTATAGAAAAAGTGGAGCCTTTTTCCCTAGCTAGGGAAGTATTGCTGCCTGCGTTTGACATACCCCAGGAATTTAAAGAGGAGGAAGATGAAGTAGATGGTGGAAAACGAGGTGAAAATAAGTTCTTGCGTCATCTTACCTATGAAGGCGCCAAGAAACGATACGGTGATCTCACAGAAGAAATAGTAGAACGTCTTGACTTTGAGTTGGATGTTATTCAGAAAACAGGATATCCAGGGTATTTTTTAATTACCGAAGACTTCATTCGTGAAGCACGAAACATGGGTGTATCTGTAGGGCCCGGTCGTGGATCGGCGGCAGGTTCGGTGGTTGCCTACTGCTTATGGATTACCAATATAGATCCCATTAAGTACGACCTACTTTTTGAGCGGTTTTTGAATCCAGATCGTGTGAGCATGCCTGATATCGATATTGATTTTGATGATGAAGGTCGAGGCAAGGTCATGGACTACGTAATCGATAAATATGGAGCCAATCAAGTAGCTCAGATCATCACCTACGGTACAATGGCTGCCAAATCGTCCATTCGCGATACTGCTAGAGTATTAGACCTTCCTTTGAACGATGCTGATCGTATTGCAAAGCTTATTCCAAACATGACCAAGCTGAACAAGATTTTTGGCATGGATGACAAAACCTTGCGGAGTAAGTTTAGAAGCGATGAGTTGCCCAAGGTAAATGAGTTGTTGAATCTTTCTGAAGGAAGCGATCTTGAAGCCGAAACCATTAACCAGGCAAAGGTGTTGGAAGGATCGGTTCGAAATACAGGAATTCATGCTTGCGGAGTGATTATTACCCCAGATGATATTACCAATTTTGTTCCCGTAGCTACAGCCAAAGATTCGGATCTTTATGTAACTCAGTTTGATAACTCAGTTGTAGAGAGTGCAGGTTTGCTAAAAATGGATTTCTTAGGGTTAAAAACATTAACACTAATCAAGGATACCGTTAAAATTGTATGGCACAAACATGCCGTGAAATTGGATCCCGATAATTTTCCGTTGGACGATGAGAAGACCTATGAACTATTCCAACGAGGAGAAACCGTAGGAATCTTTCAGTACGAATCGCCCGGAATGCAAAAGCACATGAAGGATTTGAAACCTACGGTGTTTGCAGATCTTATTGCCATGAATGCGTTGTACCGTCCAGGCCCTATGGAATATATTCCAAGTTTCATTAGAAGGAAACATGGAGATGAAGAGATTACGTATGATTTGCCCGCCATGGAAGAATACCTGAAGGAAACTTACGGTATTACGGTGTACCAAGAGCAGGTGATGCTGTTATCTCAAAAACTGGCCAGTTTTACCAAAGGTGAAGCCGATGTGCTCCGAAAAGCAATGGGGAAGAAGCAGAAAGCAGTACTGGACAAGATGAAGCCCAAGTTTATTGAACAAGCCGAGAAAAATGGGCATCCAGCGGAGGTATTGGAAAAAATATGGAAAGACTGGGAAGCCTTTGCAAGTTATGCTTTCAACAAATCCCATTCTACCTGTTATGCTTGGATTGCGTATCAAACGGCCTATTTAAAAGCCCACTACCCAGCTGAATATATGGCCGCGGTACTATCTAATAACATGAGCGATATTAAGCAGGTGACCTTCTTTATGGAAGAATGTAAGCGTATGGGCTTGGACGTATTGGGGCCAGATGTAAATGAATCCTTCTACAAGTTTACAGTAAATGATCAAGGAGCGGTTCGTTTCGGAATGGGCGCTATAAAAGGAGTAGGGGGTAATGCTGTGGCTACTATTGTGGAGCATCGTAAAGATGGAAAGTACAAATCTATTTTCGATTTGGCGAAGCGTATCGATTTACGGGCGGCTAATAAAAAAGCCTTCGAAAATTTGGTGCTTGCTGGTGGTTTTGACAGTTTCGAGACCCATAGAGCACAGTATATGCATGATGAAGGTGATGGAGTGTTATTTTTTGAAAAAGTACTCCGTTATGCTGCAAAATATCAAGAAACCCAGAATTCAAGTCAAGTAAGCTTGTTTGGAGATTCCAGTGAGGTCCAGATTCCCGAGCCTCAGGTACCACCTTGTGAGCAATGGGGAACTATGCGAAAGTTGAAACAGGAAAAAGAAGTTGTGGGGATATATATTTCTGGACATCCATTGGATGATTTTAAAACCGAGGTTGACAACTTCTGCAATGTGAAAGTGTCTGATTTCAATGAAATGGAGCGTTTTGTAAACCGCGAAGTTTGTTTTGGAGGGATAGTGAGCGATGTACAACACAGGGAAAGTAAGCAAGGAAAAGGCTGGGCAATTTTTACGGTAGAAGACTATGACGACAGTTTCGAATTTAAAATTTTTGGAGAAGAATATTTGAAATGGCGTCATTTTTTAGTGCCTAACTCCTTTATCTATGCCCGCGTGTTTGTGAAGGAAGGTTGGGTAAATCGTGATACCGGTAAAAAAGGTGACCCGCGAATGCAGTACAACCATTTTACGATGTTGCACGATGTAATGGAGCAGCAAGCAAAGAAGCTGACCATACAAATGAAGATCGATGAATTGGCCGAACAGCGAATCGCTTTGTTGAAAGATCTTTTCCGAACCCATAAGGGAGATAAACAATTACACTTTACTATGTACGATGTAAAGGAGAAGGTGAAATTGAATATGCCCAGCAGAAAGACCAAAGTGGCAATTAGTAAAGAGTTACTGGATGAACTAAAAGCCCAAGAAGTTGTTTACAAATTAAACTAACGGTCTTTAAGGCGATAGACAAACTTAAGACCACTCCAGTCTTCGTTAACAGCACAGACTTTAGTATCTACTAATCCTACCGAAAGGAGATGATCACGAACCAATTCTCTATTTATTTCCGATGGAATCTTAGAACTTCCTTTGGGCCAACTCATCCAAAGCATACCCGTTTTCTTAAGCAGAGGTTTAATTTTAAAAGTAGCTTTAATAAGTTCTTTTTGGGTAGTACAGAATGCATGGGCGAAGTCAAGGGATTCGGGTTGTGGTTTTTGAGGGAATGTCAGCCCGTCAGGTAAATCAATAAAAAGGGAAGCATAGGGAAGAGGTTCGTTGTGAACGTAAATTGAAAATTGTGGTTTTATACCTAATTTTTTGGCTAGCGGTGTTCCGGAATAGCCTGCAGTTGCCATAGGGATTGAAATTTGTTTAAAGGTATGGAATTTAAGGAATGCGAGAAACCTGATTCCACATATGACTCCACCGGGTAGGGATGGGGGCGGCATCCTTTTTACGGAAGTTGAGTGTCGCGCCACCCTTCGATACATTCCGCTGCGCAGAACACTCAGGGATCGGCGCGATGTATCGAAACTGAAGTGAAAGATACAGCGTACAGCCCGGTCTCATCTCCTGAAGCTTTTCCCGTCAGAAGTCGGGAAAGCGAAGGATGGGGAGAACCCGCCAAACTATAAATAAAAACAATCTGTCAATTAGTCAAAGCTATGTAAGCTTTGTAAGTTTTGGAATAAAATTTGACTATTTTTGCATAACATTTAAATAATAAAACAATGGCATTAGAAATAACGGACGCAACATTTGAAGAAACTGTATTAAAAAGTGACAAACCTGTTATGGTAGACTTTTGGGCTGCTTGGTGTGGGCCTTGTCGTATGGTAGGACCTGTAATTGATGAGTTAAGCAGCGAGTACGAAGGAAAAGCAGTAGTAGGGAAGGTAGATGTAGATGCGAATCAGGAATTTGCTGCCAAGTTTGGTGTAAGAAACATTCCAACGGTATTGGTTTTCAATAATGGAGAACTAGTAGGCCGTCAGGTAGGAGTAGCTCCTAAGAATGTGTATGCCGAAGCTTTGGATTCACTTTTAAACTAGAAAAAGAAAAATAGTTTGAATAAAGGCTCTCTTTTGGGAGCCTTTTGTTATTTTAGTAAGCTGTGGGTGATTCATAATGGATCACCTCTCTTTATCAAAAAAAGATAGATATATTTTACTATGGAAAAAGTATATAAAGTTCAGGACCAAATAGACAATGTCCTTCTCAAGGAGCGGAAAATATTCTTGTGGGGAATGGTAGATGACGATAGTGCCAAGCATGTAGTAGATCGTTTGTTGTATTTGGATTCTTTGAATAACGAAGAGATTAAATTATACATTAATAGTCCTGGCGGGTACGTAACCTCCGGATTTTCTATGTACGATACCATCAAGGCAGTAAAGAGTCCTGTATCTACTATTTGTACAGGATTGGCTGCTTCTATGGGAAGTTTGTTGCTTTCTGCGGGTGAAAAAGGACGTAGGTTTATACAACCGCATGCACGTGTTATGATACATCAGCCCAGTGGTGGGGCCAGAGGTCAGGCGAGTGATATTGAAATTACAGCTCAGGAAATTTTAAAAACCAAGGAGTTGAGTGCTCAAATTTTGGCAGACAACTGTGGGCAGTCTTTTGAAAAGATCATGAAAGATTTTAATAGGGACCATTGGATGGGTGCCGAAGAAAGTGTGGAATATGGTATTGTAGATGGGGTTTCAGAATAATTGGGGTTGTTGAGTGATTTGCAAAGCAAATTGTACTAAAATACCCTATTGACTATGAATATAGAAAAGGAAATAAATGAAATTACTGGGTTTAAGAACCTAGAGCTATTGGCTACCCAGGTGGTTGAGGGGTTTATTTCTGGATTGCACAAAAGTCCTTTTCATGGGTTTTCTGCTGAGTTTGCTGAGCACAAAATCTACAACAATGGAGAAAGCACCAAGCATATTGATTGGAAACTGTATGCCAAGACAGATAAACTGTATACCAAACGGTATGAAGAAGAGACCAATCTACGCTGTCATCTTATACTGGATAACAGTAGTTCTATGCATTATCCCAAGCTGAAGGAATTTCATATAGATTCTTTAAATAAGATTGGGTTTTCAGCTTTGGCTTCGGCTGCAATTATGAATCTTCTGAAACGGCAACGCGATGCTGTGGGAATGAGCATTTATAGTGATGCCTATGATTATTATTCTCAGGAAAAAGGAAGTGAGCGACATCATCACATGCTTTTGGCTCAATTAAACAAGGCCATAACCAACCGCAGGAGTGAGGTAACCACCAAAACATATACGCATTTGCATCTTATTGCTGAAAAGCTGAAGCGGAGATCAATGGTGTTCTTATTTACAGACATGTTCCAAACGGAAACTGAGGAGGAACAATTGTTTGAAGCATTACAGCATTTAAAGTACAACAAACACGAAGTGGTTTTGTTTCACACCTACGATGGAAAAAAGGAATTAGATTTCGATTTTTCGAATAGACCTAAGCGATTTGTTGATGTGGAAACTGGTGAACATGTAAACCTGTATGCAGATACGATTAAGGAGAATTACCAAAAGGCCGTGGAAGACTATTTTGGAGAGCTGGAGTTAAAGTGTGGGCAGTATCGAATTAAGTATGTAAAGGCTGATATTAATAAAGGATTTAATAAGATTTTGACTACTTATTTGGTCGAGCGACAGAAGTTTGGATAAAGGGAGATTTTTTTTCGAAAAATTGTTTGCTAAATAAAAAAGACGTGATATATTTGCATCCGCCTTTGCAACCAAGGTTACTAGTAACCGCAAAGGAGAAACAATTTCTTTTAAGCTCAACTGTAGTTGAGATCTTTGCAAAAAGATAAGAAAATTGGTCTGGTAGTTCAGTTGGTTAGAATACCTGCCTGTCACGCAGGGGGTCGCGAGTTCGAGTCTCGTCCAGACCGCCAACGTCCCCACGAAAGTGGGGGTATTTTGAAATCACTCCTTACGTAAAAAGGAGGTTTCCTTTTGCAAGGGAACGCTAACGCGTTGTGTTGAGTCACTTAAATGTGACTTGTGGTTTAGAAATAAACCAATGAAGAGCTTATCCAATTGGATGGGCTTTTTTTGTTTCTGCCTAAGGAGTTCCTTAAAGTCAACTTTGACAGGTTTTTTACACCTTAAAAGGTGTGCCATTTCAATATCTACTAATATTTAAAACCTCATTTATATTTACGTCTATATTTCTAGCAATTTTCAAAATCAAAAAGATCTGAGATTTCAATTTCCTTTTGAATTCGTTTACTTCTCCCCCAGCTATTAGTCTATAACTACAGTTATTACATTGCGATTTTTTTATAGGAAATGATACAGTACTTTGTAATTCGTGAAGTTTTTTATAAGAAGCCGTAAGTATTCTTATGGTTTAAAATTGAGATATTTTATGAAAGCATTATTACTAACAGTATTTACATTGTCCTTTTCAATTTGTCAAGCTCAAATAGGAATTGGAACTACAAATCCACAAGCAAGCTTGGATATAAAGTCTTCAGATGAATCGTCTCCCATTGGTACAGACGGGATCCTAATTCCCCAAGCTGATTCCTTTCCTTTAACCAACCCCACGGCCAATCAAGATGGAATGTTACTATATATAACAGGAGATGGTGCTCAAGACAAAGGTTTTTATTATTGGAATTGGATAGATCCAGTTAGTTCCTCATGGATAGCTCTAAGTACAATTGAAAAAATTGATGACCTCATTGATGCAAAAAGTGATAATGATGGAACCAATAATGGATCCTCAGTTTTCTTGGGACAAGACGCAGGTATAAATGATGATGTTAGCGATAATAGAAATGTAGGGGTTGGTTATCGAACATTATACAATTCAACCACAGGGTTTAATAATGTGGCTAATGGCTACAATGCGCTTTATAATAATACTACGGGAAACTATAATACTGCAAACGGTGGTTCTGCATTATATAATAATACAGAAGGGGATTATAACGCAGCATTCGGGGTTAATTCATTATACAATAATACAACAGGAGAAAATAATACGGCAACAGGAAGTTTTTCAATGTATAATAATACTGAGGGAGATTATAATACTTCAAATGGGTATCGAACACTATATTCTAATACAACAGGGAGTTATAATAGCGCAACGGGAAATTACTCCCTAAATAATAATGTAGGCGGAAACCATAATACGGCCCATGGTAATAGATCCTTAAATGGCAATACAGAAGGAGATCACAACACTGCTATTGGCAGTCTTGCACTTTACAATAATACAGATGGTATTTATAATGCGGCAACTGGCAGTAGTGGGCTGTATAGCAATATAGATGGAGACTATAACACCGCTAATGGAGCACGATCCTTATTAAGTAACACTAATGGAAGTCATAATACTGCTGTTGGGAACAACGCTTTATATAACAACACGATTGGGGATAACAATCTAGGTCTGGGAGCACGAGCACTATATTCAAATACTATAGGATCAAATAATGTAGCCGTAGGTTTTGATGCAGGGCACTTCAATACTGGAAGTAATAGTGTTTTCATAGGCTATTCTGCTGGATATAATGAGGTTGCAGCCAATCGTCTCTATATTGAAAATAGTAATAGCGCAACTCCATTGATATATGGGGAATTTGACACAGATGTTCTTACTTTTAATGGGAATATAACCGTAAGTAATGCGAATGCTACTCATACAAATGCAACTCTTTCTCTAAATAATCTCTCAATAGCAGATTTGGGATCTAATAATTTAGGTTTAGATGGAAATATTGTACCCTATGGAGGTAGTATCTCAGGGTACGATTTGGGAAACAATAATGCAACTGAACATTGGGACGACGTGGTTGCGGATGATTTTGTAAACTTTTCTGACAGAAGATTGAAGAATTCAATTACCCAAATACCATACGGTTTACAGGCAATTTTAAACCTTAAGCCTGTTACATACAGGTATAATGATGATTTTTCTGTAGATAACAGATTTCGTTTAGGATTAATAGCACAGGAAGTAGAAAATGTGATTCCTGAAGTTGTTTTTAATGAGGATATAGATGGCAATTCAGAAACAGGAGAAAAAATTGTGACAAAAAGTGAGTACAAGTCTATGAGCTATGTGGAATTAATTCCAGTACTAATTAGAGCAATCCAAGAACAAAACGAAATTATAGAAAGACAATCAAAAAAACTTGAACGACTTAATATTCTAGAAAACAAGTTTGCTGAATTGGAAAAGCGACTACTAAATGAGAAGAAGTAATTAATTCGAATCTCTTTTTTGATTTTCAAAAAGAGGTTCTGTTACATCTACTTCAACTAATGTTAGGAAAGATATCATTGATTGTATGTTACCTTTCCATACCAACAACGGATTTAGTTCTTTGGGTTGTTTTTTCCTTCAATTGTGTCATAAAGTGCGAAGGATGTTGCCCCGTCTTTTTCTTGAAGGCTCTCGAAAAGGATTCGGTGGTGCTGAAGCCCGTATCTTGAGCTATAGCACTTATTTTATAGTTAAGGAATTTTCTATCGGTTTTTAGTCTTTGGATAGAGTGTTCTATCCGGAGGTCAGATATATACTTGGCGAAAGACTTTTCCTTGTCTCGGTTTACAATTTTTGAAAGGTACGAAGAGTTGGTCCCTAGTTCCTTGGCTAGACTTTGGAGGGTTATGGTAGGATCTAGATACCCTTTCTCCCGTTCAAAAGTATTTATGTTCCTGAGGATACTGTCAGTAATTTTTAGGGGAATTGCTTTACTTGAAGTATTCTCTTTTGCAGTCCTTTGTTTCGTTTTAAGAAGTAATTTCTTGTACTTAGATTCTACCCGTCTAAGTTTCCAGTAGGTAAATCCTAATAAAATACAACAAAGAGCTAATAGGGATTGAGCCAACAACCTTTTTTCCCGTTCTCGTAAAATGTTCTCTTTATTTGATGCGAATTCTTCCAAAACAGGCATGTATGCATCTATTGCAATTGTGTGATGGTTCCATGCAGATTCACTTATAAAAAGGCTATTTTGTGTGGTAGTTTGTGACCAACCAATACTAAAAAGCAAAGAAAATACAAGACAGAGCATTATTAAGCTCGATCGATATTGTTTCATATCCAGCGTTTCACTTGGAGGGAGATTTTATGTTGTTTTATGTAATCCCTGTATAGGGATTAATATGATCATAGGCTCCATTATCTTTTAATTATGGGTATTTACCTATAAAAGAAATGTTGCTTTATGATTATTTTACACAGGAGAGGGATCGTGTAAAATTATAACGTCAAAATAAACATAAAAATTATCAATGGCAAAACAATTTTTGGATAATCTGGTTAATGAAGTTTTAAAAGACTGCCATTTAATGCTTTATTGCATTATTAATTTATTCAAATTTTTTGAGCATAAATCTATGGTCTTTCCTTTAGAAAAGAAATCGAAGTTTTACAGGCTCCTATAGGACAATATTTACATTTTATAAAACAAATTTATGTAAGTACCAGTTTGAATCAGATGTAGATTTTAAACCATTATTTTAAGCATTTCCTCAAACTTCCAATATGTCAGAACCTAAGTAGGCCTCCCAAAGAAGACTAATTTTATTTATAACCTATTGATTAACGGAAATGCATTTATCTTTTACCTCACCGTCCATCTCCTGGCCCAGAAAACCATACCTGTAATCACTAGTATTTTGGTGCCTGTTTGGCAGCAGTGATCCGAAGGGATAGTAGCCTTTATGTAAAAGAACATTATTCTAAGATAGAAAAAATGCTACTGTTCTCAGTAGCATTTTTTCAATTTCTTACTCATACGAAAGCACCCGTCTGGAGACGGGCGCTAGCGGGGGTTTACAATGTCCTATTTTGGAACATCACTCATCCCATTCTTTAATTCCATTATATTCCCATAATTCCTTGGCAAATGGCTTGACTATTTCTATTTCTTTATCAATTTCGCCAAACTTTATTCTCCACTGAAAGCTCTGTATACCTGAATACTCAGTTACAAAATGTACTTCCGCATGAGACCAAATTAATTCAGACAAAAGCTTTTCGAATTTAACTTTCCATTCTTTCCAATCATATTCCACTGATTTAAAATTGGCTCCAAAGTGAATTATTCTACCACCATAACCAAAATTTGGCCCCTCTTTTGGAAAATCAGAATTCTTCGTTATGCAAAACATTTTTCTTACTAGAGGTGGCCATTCAGATTCCAACGGCAAACTTTCTAGAATATTCTCATTATAATCATTTATTCTGTTTTGAATATCTGAGCCTACTAGCCCATACTCTAATTCAGTAATACAACCATAAATTCGAGTTGCCATTCCCATAATTTGTAATTTTTATTAATAAGTTAATTTTAAGCAATCAACTTGGTTTCCTAACCATCAAATTGTTGCCATTATTCTGTGATTACAGTTTTTGCTTGTCTTGCTTCACTCATTTTACTTACATGGTCTTTTATCATCTTCTTAGCTTCATCACCAAGCTTCCTGATATCTATATTTACTAAATCTACACCATCTTTTAAATAATGCCTATCAACTGATTTAATAAAATCTTCAAGTTTAAAATTGGAGCCTCCTGCAGCAGTTACTAGGTCTACAGATTTATTGGCATACTTCCCAGAGGTTACAATAAAATCACCTGCTTTACTATCTAGATTATTAATCGCCCTAGCGGTGGTCTGGAATGTTTCCTCAAAGATAGCTATTCCTTCAGCTTCAAAATCTCTAATGGCTTTACCTGTGGCCAAATCTTTAAAATTCACATCATCGAGAATCTCTTTTGTCCTAGCATTTATCTTTAAACTCCGCAGAACCTTGGAAATCGCACCTCCAGTGATTGGAGAAGATCTAACTGCCATAAAGACTCCATTCTTGCCAAGATAAATCCCCACTACGTCCACAGTACTCACCGTATAATCCAGTAGCTCCGACAATATTCCCTTATCCGGTTCAACAGTAATGGAACGATTCCTTTTCTTGAAATTGAAGTTCTGACCCAACTGCATGGCACTGACTCCTTCAGGGACATTAACCTTGAGCTTCTCAGTCATAAACCTATAGATAAGCAACCCTTCAGTCTCATCATCCATCCTCAATGTAAACAGCCCTATCATTAGATTTCCAGCGCCATCTACTGCTCTATCCCATATCTGGTCCAAAGCCATTCCTTCTGCATAAGGATCGAATTCTCCCAAATTCCTGAACTCTTCCTTTCCTTCTAATTCAATGAACTGGATAACCTTGTTCCCGCTGAACTGATAAGGGGAATACCAAGGATATTTATACGTTAAAGGATCCACCGCAAAGAACCTCCCCACCCTTGGGTCGTGCATACGGAACTTGTAGTTGATGGAGTTTCCTTCACCTTTCACTTCGTCATCCATCTCCTGGCCTTGGAAACCGTACCTATAATCGCTTGTGTTTTGATGGCGGTTGGGTAACAACTGGCCGAAGGGATAGTAGCCTATGAGTATTTCAAAGAACTCTTGTAAATGTAGAAAAAATTAACCCCAAAAGTAAATTTTGAGGTGCGCTTCTAAATATTCTTGCTTTCGCGAAAAACAAATTGTCTTTCGTGAAAGTCTTTTAATATGTGTTCGTAAGGTAAGATTCTTACGTTCAATCCTATTGGTGCAATATCGAAATCGTTTATGAATCTCTTTTGGAATCAAACTCGGATAAATATTTAATCCATCTGTATAAATACGCTTTGGTTTAAGCAACAATAGTTTGTTGATTAGTGGTTTGATATTTTCTATTGTTTTTCTCCCGACAATAAAATCAATCACATCTCTAGTTTGCCTTTCTAAAGTATACGTAATCCAAGCGACATTGTCTTTACTTCCAATAAAACTCCATAACTCATCTACTTCAAACTTGCATCCTAGTTGATTAAAGTATGGTATTGTTATTTGTTCACTAATCTTGAGCATTCTTGAAAGTACCGTCTTTGTGGTTACTTGAATTACCCTTGAAATACCTCGAACACTACAACCTTCTTTAAGCAAACTTACAATCAAATTATTAGTGTCTTCAGAATATGCCTTATAGGAATAACTATCTTGAAAATACCTATTACACCTTTTACAGAAATACCGTTGAATGTGTTTTCGTTTCCCTTTTTTGAGTACATCAGATTGATGACAATATTTGCATTTCATACCCCTACAATATAAAAGCGCCAGTTTACTACACTACCATTACCTATTACCTTCTAATTCTTCAAGAAATGGGATAAAGTAATTTCTAAGCAATTCTAAGGAGTGGGAATCTGTTGATGAGTTGTATCTTATAGATCTATACCAACGAACCTCTTCCTCTTCAGGTGAAAGATTTTTTATAAAACTTGAAAAATCATTATCAATATAATTAAGAATAAGATTTCCATCATTTTTTGATAAACTATATCCTTGAAGGAAAATATGAAATTCTTCAACCTTATTTATTAAAAAAAGGGTTGGTTTGCCTACAACAATTTTTAATGTTTCAATATCCTTTGTACCCATAATTATTCGATCTTTTTTACAACATTTTTTGCGTTTTCTAATATATCAAGTATTACACCTTGATTTGGAATATATGCATCTAACTTATAAAACTCTTTCTCAATTCCTTTAGGGTGCAAATTATCATATATTATTGATTTTCCATCTTCAATTACTTCAATAAACTGGTGTAATCCATTATCTGTCAATCTTTTTGTTTCAGTCCCAATACTAACACCATTCCCAAGATTAATCTCATGTTTTATAACCGTCGCTCCTTCATCTGATAACTTCTTGGCAAATTTACTCATAAATTCTGTGGCAAATTCTTGACATTTCCCATATTTATTTGCCCACTTTAATTTATCAGCGTGCTTAAGATGTTTGAGATGTTTGAGGTATTTTAATCTACCTACAACCGGTAATGCACTTAATGTTGCAAAAACTCCATCCTCTCCTTTTGCATAATCAGTTCCAAATACGGTATATGCATTATAAACTTCATAAACATCTTTATCACCTTCAACATGATACATATATAATCGTCCCAATTCTCCAGACCCTAGGACCTCGCCATAAATCTCTGCAGCAGTAAATACCCATCGAATTTGTCTCTGATTTTGGTTTCTTTGGATATCACGAATTTCTTGTGCTGCTTTATATTCACCTGCATCATTGGCTTTCTCTATTGATTCGTGAACGGCAGATCTATCACCAAAGAAACCATATAAAGCATTATACCTTCCTCGAAGCCAATCACCAATATTGAAGTCTGTGGTCCAATCATTTTCTTTATCTTCAGTACGCTTTTTTTCCAACCCCTCCATTTCAATGTAGTCTATAATTCTGTTCTCACTAAAAGCATAGGGTGAATTATAAGCATATTGATTAGAGAGAGGATCTCTACTAAAGAACCTTCCCACCCTCGGGTCGTGCATACGGAACTTATAGTTGATGGAGTTCCCTTCTCCTTTAACCTCATCGTCCATCTCCTGTCCCTGGAAACCATAGCGGTAATCGGAGGTATTCTGGTGCCTGTTTGGTAGGAGCGATCCAAAGGGATAGTAATCATTATACGCTTTTACGTCAGCATTAAAGTAACTCAAAGAACTTGAAACTAAGGTAGGAATTTTTTTGTCACTAACCACACTTAAAACATTCCCTAAATGGTTACTCAATTCGTAACGTCTGTCGCCTACTTGTTTATAATACGTCCTATTGGCTGCAGCATCGTCTACAAAGGCGCTAATGCCCCAAGGGTCGCTACTGGCCACTACGTCCATGGCAAGTGTAGACTTCTCGTTGTTGGGCTGTCCCGTACCTTCATTGAGCGGGAAATAATCTGCAATGGAGTTTTCCTCCGTTGTAAGACGGTATTCCATTTCCCTAAACTGGAAGGGGGTGCTGCCCGTACCTCCCAATTGGGAAATGGTATTTACATCTACGGTGGCAGGTGCTGTAGTGTCTACCGTCCTGTTTACCAACAATTGGCCTTTTTCTACACTGTAAATGCTGTCGTTAAGCTGTAGGCTTGCTTCCCAAGTGACGCTCTTAAAGTCAGACTCAAAATCGAACGTAATTCCTCGGGTTAAAGCTTCGGCTTCGGAAATACCGTATATCGTGCTTACATCTATATGTTCTGTATCTACACCTTCGGTGGTAGAGGTACTATAGAAAGCGGGTTTGTATTCACCTGCATCGTTGGTAATGTACAGTTCCAGCTCGTTAAGGCGGTTGGAGTTGCCTGCAAATCCATTCACTCCACTTACAAAGGCCAACTTCCCTACCTTAAGGCTATCGTTTACTGCCAAAGGAGTTTCCAACAATACTTCGGCAGACCACTTATAGTTTATATTACTATGGGCCGTTTCGTTCAATAACGATCCCGGGATCCAAGTGGTGTAGGTATTGTTATCCACTTCCAGCACAGGGCTTCCTTCTTCTTCTACAGTTGGGTTGCTTGTAAGGGATTGCCCTCCTACGGTATGTTTTTCTATTCCCAAACGGCTGCTGCCATAAATATGGTGCTCTGCTGTGCCAATGCTGGTAAAGGTATTGTTGAGTATATCCTGACTGTCTGCCTCTGTCTCAATGACACTCATGACATTACCTTGGGCATCGCGGGTATAATGATAGCCAACGATATCGCCGGTAAGATCGTTAATAACCCGTTTCGCAATTCGATTTCCTAAACCATCATATTCAAACTCTATGGTTTCGGATACCTTGGCAAAAGTGTCATCTACATATTTTTCTACTTTACTCACTTTACCGTCTACCCGCCAATCTATGGTGAGCAGTTCGCTTCGATCCATGACAAGTTGCCCTAAATCATCATAGATATAGTTATGGGTATTGGTGTCGTTTGGATCGAAAGTTGCATCGTTTACAGCTTGATCCTCCAGATCAGTAGTATAAGGATCGCCTGTTACCGCATCGTTTACTAAGCCCAATTGGTTGGTTCCCGGAGTATAATTATAAGTTAGATCATCCATCGCTACAGGGCCTGTACTGGTATTGGTTTCGTTAAAGGCATTGCGCATCAAGTCCTTTAGGTTTCCATTACGGTCATAGCTGTAACTTGTATTATAACTGGTAAACGACAAACCTGGTCCGGTCTCGTTTATGCTCTCCCTAGAATCTGAGGTCATCCCTACAATACGGTTTAATTGGTCGTATTGGTATTGATTAATCTGTGAGTTAAGCATGGCATCACCGTTGGACCTTATGGAAGTTACCATTTGCCGTATGTTACCATTATATAGATCGTTTGCACTGCTGTTAGACAATGAAAAGCTATCTGTGGTACTATAAATAGACGTATAATCCCCATCGAAATAGCCCAATGAATAGCCAAATGCATCCCGAGCTATAAGAGAACCATTGGTTCCGTCCGTTCCAAAATCATTGTTCGGATTTTTAATGTACTCCCCATTTACAGCTTTTAGCCATCCTTGTAAGGTATAGGCATAATCTGTACCCTGTACGTTTTTGTCTCCTACGGTCATCCGTGCCAAGGGGCCATGTTCATAATATTGATAACTGGCATCTTTTTCCCAAATAGTTCCAGTGGTAGAAGTTTCTACATGGGTAATTCTGTTGTCTGCATCGTAGCTATAGCGGTGCATAAACTGATCGTTTTTACCTTTCTGGAAGGTAACCTGCTTCACATTTCCACTTACCAGATCATAGTCATAGGCTACTTTTTTAATGTGCTGATCTGCAAAGGCATTTTCTATTCTCAATTCTGGATAATACATGGCCAATTCTTTTACATTGCCATGAATATCGTAATTGTAGAAAATGGCATTGTCAAAATTGATTGTGTGTAGTATGCTAGGACTTATTTTTTCTTTATAGATTACTCCACTTACGCGGTTGCGAAGTGTGCTAAGGCTGAAATCTTCGAAAAGGTCGTCTGAGGAGTTGATAGGATCTCCTGCAACGCCACTACTAATGGTTACGGGACTGTCGTAGAACGTTTGGGTCACCTCATTGCGGGTATACGTATTGTCAAATCCATCTACCAGTGTTGTGGTTCCTCCAGCAGTTTTTTGTAGGCGGCCTTCTGTGGTAATCTCATAAGTTGTAAGTGGGGTCATGATTTCTCCAGCTTCTACAATTCTGCCCAAACCGTCGTACTTCGTGTAGCTATAATGCTCAGGTGGCGCAACACCGCTAGCTCCGTAGTCTACCACTTTTAAATTACTTATTTTGGTTCCAGACCGTAGCATGGCAATATCTACGCGCATGGGTTCTCCAGGATTGGTTTCACCAAAGGTTCCCCAGATGGTACCGTTTTGGTACATATTAATAATGCCATCCAATCGTTCTATTTTTAATACGTCTCCTATATTGAAAACACCGCTGGACGGAGCTGATATATTACTGTGACCAATAGGAAGAATTCTATTTACAGTGCCATTGCCCCCTATATAAGTATACATATGGTAGTCTATACTATAAAATGGATGATCTGCAAGATCTGCTTCTAAGGTATTGGTATAGGACAGCCCAACTGACATGTTTTTAACATCTTCTGGAGTGCCTAATATCTCCCATTCTACGTAACCGTTATTTTCAAGGAGATCTATACCATATGCACCTTTCCAGTGAGGGCCAATTCGGGTTACCTGTGTTCCTTGGTCATTGTGGGATATAGAAAACTTACCTGGTTCTTCTTCTATGAGCATCAGATTGGAACTTCCAAAAGCCTGATTATCATTTTGGGAAGCAATGATCCTACCCAGTTTATCATAGGCAAAACGGGTTACGCCTCCATCTGGGGTTCTTTGTGCCACCAATTGGTTTAAACTATTGTATACATATTGGGTTTCCAACTCATGATCGGGTACAGCACCCGTAATATTGGTGTTTGTATTACGTGCGGTTTGTATATCGTTTCCAGTGGCACCAGTTAGCTCGGTTTTGGTGAAACGGTCCACTCCCTCCGGTGAGACCGTTTGTACCAGATTCCCCGCCTGATCGTAATAGTACAGGGTATATTGATATTCTTTGTCACTATAGGTCATGGAGAAGGTTTCTTCTGCTACAGCCATAGCTTCCTCGATATAGTTTGCTTTAAATTCGCCTTTAAGATGAGCTACATAGGTTTCATAATCGTCTTGTGCATATACCGTGGTTACGTTAAAGGCAAATTCTCGACAGTCATTGGTGTCAATAATGGTTGGGAATCCTCCGGGTATAAAAGGTGCTGGAGGACAAATATCGGGGTGTTGGATTACATAAGATTGAGCATATTCTGCCCAAGTAAAAGATCCTCCACCCGTAATATGGCCTGCATAATCGCTTATGACTAAAGCATAGTTGTTAAATCCATAGTTTAGTGCTGTAGCTCCAAACTCACCAATGGTGATAAACTGTGGATGTTCTATAGATTGGATATTGAATGCATTTAAGTATATAAGATACCCTTCGGTAATGTAGGCATAGTTTTGATTGCAAAAATACTCTAGTCCTTCTTCATAACCAGTTTCTCCAGAAGCAGGAAATTCTGGGATAGGAATATAGTCGGTAATAGCATCAATAGCATTTACAAAATCTGTATAACGATCGGTACAAGATTGTGGCGCTACGGATTGCGGAATACAATCACAGGCTGTTTGGTTGTTGGTTGGAAATGCTGTTGCAGTAACGTTGTCAATGGCAAAATATGCTGATGAGTTGCCTCCAGTTACATTGTAGTGTTTGGTTTGAATCCGTAAGCCTTGAGTCGCTGCTTCAGCAATAAAGGTAAACGAAGCACGTTGCCAAACGTTGTTATCGGTATAATCCCCAACTACATCACCAAGAATTACAGGCATTTGCAACGGAGATTCTATGATCTGGCTTCCTACTATGATTCTACTTTCGGCATAATCTCCTGGGGAAACTGATTGAGATCTAGCAGCAAGAATTGATTGGTCAAAAGAAACAGTATACATCTCACCGGGTACTAAATTGGTAAGAGTTGTTTTAATGGCATCACCAAAACCAACAGTAGAACTCAAGTGAGTGGTCACAAAATAATCTCCAGGGGACGTGGATGGTGCCATTCCCCTTTTTTGGCACAGATAGGTGTCATGATATGTGTGACATTGGGATCCCGTTCCATTGGTTGCATCCAAGTAATCGCAACCCAAAAATGATTGTAATTTGTCTGCCGAAAGCATTAAATAACCACTTCTCGTAATATTCCAGTTACCACTTACTGAAGCTGCTTCAGGAATTAAAAAATCTCCATCTACAGCAGGAATAATCTCGCAAGAATTATTGGGGTTTGTATTGTAAATAGAAGGAGCATAACTTTCGAAGGTTCCATCGGCTTCAAGAATGGTGTCATCGGTTGTTAGAAAGCTACTGGTGAAACCAGGAGCACAATCGTTGGCGCTTATAAAATCAACATTATAATCTGTAGGATTTCCTAGAGCACAATCTACCCCTATCCTAAGGCCGTGTCCCGGTATGGGGGAATATGCCTCAATGGTTAAATAAGAGTTTTGGGGTAAACGTGTAAACTGGAAACTTCCTGTTCCTGTAGTACCCCCATGGTCCGCCGAAGTAATTAGAATGGGGCTTCCAAAACCATTGTCAAGTTCCGAACAACTTTCTGAATCATCTTGGGTCATTCCAGGATTAGATACAACTCTCATGTTTACAGTCTCTCCTTCTAGTTGGGACCAGTAGGTGTTGATGTCGCTAGATACATATTTCGAATTGAAAGATTGCCCACCATAACTGAACGTAAAACGATCTGGAATCAATTTTGCATCAAACTCTACCACAAAAGTATCATCTCCTGTGCCGGGTTGGTCTGCCGCTATGGGTATTCTTAAAACCCATCGAGCAGGGTTATCATTCTCTCTATTGTTTGCTAAATCTATTTCCCATAAACAAGTTACCGAAGAGCAACTATTCGTTGCATCATTAGGGCATGGATCACAAAGGTCATAATCACCATCACCGTCACTATCCCAATTACCACAGGCACAATTTGGGTCAGGATTGTTGGGGCAATCATCACAAACATCGGGCACTCCATCATTATCTTCATCGTCTTCCAAGACTTCTCCTGGTAAGCCAGGAGTGTCTTGACTTTCCAAGCTACAGAGTCCAATTCGGGCAACGGTGTGTCCGCTTAGGACTACTTCGGTAAATCCGTTTGTAGGAGTACCGCCAGAAAGTTGCCGAATACGTGCTTTTACCAAAAATTCAAACTCCTGGGTTGTACTATTCCAGGTATCAAAATACACTTCACTCATTCGTTCAATATACCAACCATTAGAAGTAGCGTAATAATCCCAATTGTATGTATTTGAAACGGAAGCCGGAATTTCCAAAACCAAGACATCATTTAGGTTGGGAGCAATGAAGTCAAATGTTAATACCGTTGCATTTACAGTGGTACTTACATCCATGGAACTTGTATTGTCGGTAGTGTTCCACCCAAAATCTTCCAATAAATCCAAGCTTAGATATTGACCACTAAAACTCCAAGTGGCTGAAGTGATATCCAAAGGATCATCAACATTAACGCGCTCATTTACGATGCCATCCAAAAAGATTTCCAGATCACGACCCATAGGACATTGCCCAGTTTCTATGTAATGATTAACATCGGTTTGGTTTTCTAAATCGATAATGATGTCTTCATTGGTTTCACTGGAATCGTACAATGCATCTAACGGGATGAATCGTTTTTCTTTTTCGTAATAAATGTTGGCATGTTCATAGGAGCATAATCCATTATTTGCAGTAGCAAATGGAGTGTCCATTCCACTAGGTATGGTATAGTTTTGCAAAATATCCATAACGTTGGAAGGTGTTGTTTCCAACTCGATACAACCATTGTAGCAACCTTGCTCTGCTGCATAACGGTTTAGCATTACATATTGTATTTTTTGTTTTAATGAACGATAGTTACCTATATACCGCTGCCAGAACTCATCTTTTTCAAGACTATTAAAGTTGTTGCTAACTTGACTTAAAACATTGCTATGTGTGGGTGGAGTGCAATTGGTGTCCACACTAGAGCATGTCATAGTGAGGTAAATAGATTGCAACATGCTATATTCTGTACCATCGTAGTTATTCCCACTATTTTGGTATTGTAATGCCTGTTTCATAATGGTTTGTTTCCATCCATTGGTACCAGCGGCTGCACTGGGGTCATAGCTATTGGAAACAATAAAATAAGGGTCATTATTTAAGATGGATAAATCATTATTCAAATAACCTTCACTTGCTGCTGCTGCATAATCGATGGAGTTTAAATAATCATCATATAAGTCTGTGTTTACAGAGACCGAATTACCATCTATAGTTATGTTTGAGGTCAAATTACACAAGCCTAAGGTATAGGCATAATAACAGTATTCAGGATGGTATTGTACCAAAGATTCGGCCCATTGAGGTTGCCATATATCTAAAAAGTCATTAACATTCAATAAGTGATGTGGTTCTACTTTGTAGATTTCCTGAGCGCCAATGGTTTCGGTAATTATCGGAACGTTTGGTAAAATAGGGGGTATATAACCTCCGTTGCCATCTTCTTCTATTGTTACATAAGCAATTGCTCCTCCTAGAGTGAAATAATGAGGTGGATTGGTCTGTTCACTATAGTGTAAAGGACTACGCCAATGTACATTTTGTTGTGTTGGGTGGTACAGTAAATTATCTTCATTGAAAATATTGGTATCTGGATCCATTTGATTTTGAGGTACTCCATTACCATCTATTACAGTATAAGAATCTCCATATTGGCCGGAGGGTTTCATATCATTCAACATCCAGGAAATAGCAAAAGAGCAAGAATACGTCTGAAAATCTGTAGGATCTTGACTGCTGTCGTAATTATCACCGTCTATGGTGCAATCTGCTTGGCAAATAGCTAATAACTCTTCCCATTGTAATGCCAAAAAGGCTTCGAATTCATCTCTTTGGGCTTGCGTTAGGTCCAACCAAACAGGAAAGCCAGTGTAATTGGCCCCTGTATGCAAGGCAATATAATCTGTTACGGTAGGAGATGGAGGGTTACTGCCACCTTCTTCATACTCTAATCCTACCAGCATATAACGGCATTCGGCACAACTAGAAGCACAAAGGTCTTCAGGGGTTGGTGCTATAAACTCTGCCAAGCAATTGGAATTGTTGGCAATCATTTGCTCAATATAATCGTCAGCAAAATAATTCAAGGCATCTTCGTCAACATATAGCTTCTTCATAACCCCAAAGTTTCCAATAGGGAAAGCTTCCACAGCATGATCACCCGTAAAATCTTCATTATATGCATAGGAGGTATTGCTTGGTATTAGATTGTATAAGCCTGAAGGAGCAGGTCCACTGTAATTCCCTACTTGAGATTTAATACGGTCCCCGTTATTAGGTGCTACGATTAAAGTAGGTTCACAATCGTTATTTACATTTAACTCTAATTGGTATACAAATGGATATCCATTACTGCTGGGTTGTAAACATTCAGGAACAAATGCTTGTTGAGTGAGATTTAAATTATAATCGAAATTATAGGGGGCGTTGGTTATCGCCACTTTTTGTGCTTCGTATTCCAACCCATCCAATAAAGGCCCAAAATTTCCAGTAGCGTATTCATAATTATTATCGTTGGGGGAATTTGGACCATTACTTCCCAATAGATCGATGGTAAAATTCTGGTGTAGGGTTCCGGAGGCATCTACCTCGTCTTCCAATCCTTCCAATGAAACAGGAGATCCTCCTGCTAAAGCAGTGGCTATGGTACGTCCTTGAGGGTCAATATAGCTCAGACTTATTTGACCATTTGGATCTATGACCATATTTTTCTTGTAATGCATTTTGTATCCAACTTCATATCCAAATAATCGATCCAATTCTTCTTGTTCTGGAGTTGCATAGAAATATTTCATTTCATGCTGAGTTCCCAATTGGTGATAGTAACCCACGCCACTTTTTCGTGCAATACGCCCTGTATTGTCAGGGGTATATTCAATCTGGGAAAATGGATAGGCTTCTGTACTGTTATTAGGATCTTCAGAAGAAGGTATTAAATTGGCGAATGTACTGGCACTACTGTTATTGGTAGAATAATATTTCCCTGCTCCAGAATTAGAGCTGAGACCTGTGATGGCAACCCCGCATTCTTCTCCAGAAGCATCCCAATCGAAATTATGGTGGGTATAGGGGTCGTTTCCTCCACTGAGCGGACTTTTATTGAAATTAGGATGAAAACCTAAATGATTCGGGTTGTCGTTGGCAGGAACTGGTAAAATTTCTACTGCAGGACGTCCTTGATTATCGTAAACAACCTCTCCTACAACAGCAACACCTTGTCCGTTATTTTCGGAATTGATCTTAGTAACGGTCTGCCGGTTACGGAGTGTACCGTCAAAGTAGCTAACTACTTCTTTTTTCTTTCCTTCTTCAGCATAGCTTGCTTGGAATTGCCAGTTCATTAAAGGTTCAGGATTTGTAATATGAATTTTTTCTGGCCAATGGGAAACTTTGGTATCTGAATTCGTACTAGGAACTGAAGACCAATCACTTACTTTTACAGTTTGAGTATTATCTAAAAACACACCTACAGAACGTACTCGATATACCAAATATCCATTAGAATATACATTGGGCAATTCGTAAGAAGCCTCTGTTGTGTTGATGCGGGTACTGTTTAGTTCAAAATCCCTTTCAGAAAGGAAGATATCATTAGCATCCCTAGCCGAACTACTGCCAGTATTTTCATTGTAACTATCAATCCAAGTCCATTCCACATCATAACTCAAAGCTCCATCTGTAGGGATCCAAGTAATGGAAATACTATTTGTTCCTACAGAAACATTGGGATTAGGCGTTCCTTGTAAGTCATAATAACGCTCTACCATAAGTCCAGTTTCCATTTTTATATTGGAAGGTGTGATGCTGGAAGACGTATTGTTGTCAAGATCTTCATAGATAATGGCCGAAATGGTGATATCGGCACCAGATCGGTTGTTCATTTCATGGTACACAGCATCATTAAAATCGGCTCCATTGGCATGAGGATTGTACTCTATGGCAAGTGTTTTGGTATAAGAGGTTCCTGTACTTCCATCCAACAGTTTTGGTGTAATGTTTAGGGTAACTCTGTAACTATAATGTACATAGGGTCCTTGAGTTTCGTCTTCGTCTACCCATAATTTTATATAAGGATTGCTATGAAAGGAAGTATATGGTAGCGGAATATTAACATCCAAATCGGTAATAGTAAAGGAACCTCCAAGAGTCATGTCCAAATGATCATGGTATTGTTGGTCTATCCATACTTCGTTTACCTGAGCATGTAAGGATAAACTCAGAAAACCAAATAGATAGAGGAACAGTTTGCAATAAGAAGCCGAAATGTTTTTAAATACTATCATAGGACCATTAATTAAGGGTTCTGTTAATTAGTTTATATGTTTTATAGGCAGAGGTAACTTGCGCAGTGCTTTTTGAAATGTTTACAAACGTTGCTATTTCTGAATGTGGAATAGAAGCATTACTACTGCGAAGGGATCGTATAGCGATTTCCAAATGTTTTTGGGTGTTTTCCCGTTTCCCGTTTTCGTCTAAAATGGCAGCTGGAGCTACAAGTTCCATAATTTGTTTCTGCAGTTGATTGTTCTCTTTTGAAATGTAAAATATGACCCTCCCATAAGGTAATTGAGTAAATTTTGGTGCTGTTAGCGTACATTGCCAAACAGTCCCCAAATCCTTCACTTCTTGTTCAGCGAAAAGATTTAGGTACCTTTCCAACACCATAGGGTTTTGCTCCATATCATGACCCTCTGCGTACTCCATTGCCTTTTGTGAATGGTTTACCTTGAGATAATGGGAGTCTTTGTGTAAAATCTCTGTATCCTGAATTTTTAAATAAATATCTTCTTTGTTTTTTATGAATAGTCCATCGTACTTTTCTATAGTAATAGGTGCTTCTGAATTTCGATACAAGGTGTATTGCATCTCCGCTTTTACATACTCTTTTTGGTTAAAAAATTCTTGGGCAGCCAATAACAGTTCTCCTGCTGTTGGTTTTTGAGTTTGCGCCCATCCCTGTAATCCTATAACTAGGAACAGACCTATCCATACTGTTTTATATTTTCTGCTCATATCCCTAGTTGCTATTAAGTGTTGAATTTCCGGAACGGGTTTCCTGTATGGTGTAGACCCCTCTTTGGGTTTCCTTTTTTACACGTACCAAACCGCCTTCTTTATCGTATTCATAGAAAGTGGCGTAGTTGTTTTCGTCCAATTCCGCCATAAGGCGTTGGGTGATAGGATCGTACACAAAGGATTTCATGTTCCCGTTTACAGGGAACACCCGGATATCATCGAAATAAGAGCTCCCTCCTGGAAGTGATATGAGTTTTACCTCCAAGTTATCGACTCCATTGGGAACGGTAAACTGTCCTTCAATACGTTGCCAACCATCTATAATGGGTCCTGAAGCGCGGAATATGTACGTATATGCATCGGTAAGTCCATTAACATCTTGTTCAATCTTAATGTACCCTTTATAACTAATTTCTTGGGTGGTGACATTGTCCTTTACCCAGGCACTTAATACATATTGTTCTCCCTGACTGGGTAAGAAAGAATCGTTATCACAGTTTTCTTGAGCGATAAGGCTCAATCCGATAATATTGAATATTAGAAAGAAAGCTTTTCTCATTTTTTTTTATTTTAACAAATGCGACATACAAAGTGAATTATTACTTCATGGTAAATTATTGTATCGTCAATTATATAACCACAGTTTTCAAAAGGATAGATTCTAGCAGTTAATGTAGAAGCTTGATTATCAGGGCAATTATCACTAAATATTACTTTATTATCTACATTATCAATTGAAACCACTTGGATACATGAGGAAGGGTCTGGTATTATTTCCACAATTTCAATTAAATCGGGGTCAATCCCGTTTAAATTAAATAACTGCTCAAAAGTACGCTCATATGTAGGTGGATCTGAAACTGGATACTGTTGATCAGGACTTGATCTTTCCGGACAAGGGCAAGGCAAACAATTTGGCCAATCACCATCACAAGCACAAGCACACGAAGGGTCTTCATACGCTACATCATTATTACATTGATTTGTATAATCTCTTACCAAACTGGTTTCTCCAGTGACCTTGATACTGCTACGTCCAGTATGAGCTACTTGGTCTTCGAGGGAAACACTCCCGGACGCTCCTGTATACCACCCAAAATGGGAATTGTCCCCGGGGTTGTTGGTGCCTTGGTAGCCATAGTCCTCAAAACCATCAAAGCCCATTTCATTATAGGAAGCATTAGACGCCACAGCCACAGGTAGTGTATAATTATATCCATATTGAGCTGAAGAAAAACGATTTAATGCATCTTTATTTTCCAATTCAGCTCCAAAGGCACTGTATTCAGATACCTGACTGGCAAAGGTCCAATTACCTGTGTCTATTTTCCATGGGGTTGTAGTATTTCCATCCCGAGTAAGGAAGGGTTCAAAGTGTGTGAAATAGCCATCACTTCTAGGACTTGGATTGGTTCCTGAAGCATTAACCCCAACTCCTTTTCGTCCCGCCAAATATGCAAAAGAACGTTTGGCTCGCCAATCTCCCCTTGCATTATACAGATACGGGTTGAATCCGTATGCTCTAGGGTCTATGGTAATTTGTTGTTGGGTGTCTGATCCATAGTACATACCCTCGAAATCACTTACCAAATTGTTTGGGAAGCCCGGAATATTCATTTCTCCTTGCAGTTTCCATGCTTCGGAATATTCGACACCACTGGCATTAACTACTTTAGGATCAGCTCCCGTGCTTCCTTCAGGAAAATGAAAAGTTGTATTGGTAATATCGTCATCTAGTATATCGTTGTTATCCAAATCCAGAGGGTTTAGCATACTTGTAACCGATGCCATAGAAGCTGTTTGTGTGTTTCGGAACCCAGATCGTACAATCTTAAACTGAATATCATCCGCTTCGCAAGCATATGCAACGACTGATCCTTCTTGATCCATAAACTGAACTTCGTTCCCATTAGCCGTGACCACCCATAGTTTTTCTTCACTATCTGCAATTACATCTCCATTTTCATCTAAATGAGTTGCTAGAATTTCATCTCCAGGGAAGAAAATATCTCCTGCATTGGAAATAGTATAACGATAATCTTGTTCCAGTTTTTGTAGTTTACCTTCAATCCCGATGTTTTGTACAGCTTGCCCCATTCCTTCGTAATACCAGTAGGCTGGATAACTGAAATTGAAATAAGTGTCATTGTATTCGTTATCGGTTTCAGTTAAAAGAATCTCTCCTGTTCCTGCGTCCCATGCTAGATTTCGTGTAGTAACGGTAGCCCCTAAATCCTTAGCAATTCTTTCCTTAAGAATTGCCGTTCTATTAATAAGTTTTGTAGCGGTCACTGTATGAAGAACATTGGTATGTTCTGCAACCTCAGGTACTCCAACTGGGATAATGATAGGAAAAGGAATTAAAGGAATTCCATTGGTGTTTGCTTGTATTCCAAAGGTTTTGGATCGAGTATAACTTTCATTAAAATCAGTAATTACTTCATAATGCAGTCCTACTTCTTTATTGGCGATAGCTCCATTCTTATCGACAGTAGGTACTGTGTTACTCAACTGTCCTTGTGCATCAGTGTGGTATATATTTTCAACCCCAGAAATAAAACTTCCGGTTTCTCCGTATACTGATTGTTTTTTCTGTCGGCCGTTCATATCATTGGTCTGTATTGAAAATCCTTGCGAAAGGGTTAGCTCATTGGATACATTGATGTTAAGATTAAGAAGGGTTCCCAGAGTTTGTCCTATTAATTCGTCTTCATTTGAATACAAGTTGTTGGGGCCGTCTAAATTGGTATAATCTACAATGGTTGGGAAATCCTTGCTGGTATAAAATTCATTAACAACTTTCCCTGTAGCATGTTTGGTTAGGGTAGTGGCGCCATTGTCTTTTTCTCGGGTTAGATTTTTCACTTCAACCCTACTATAGGTGACCGTTGGTGAAGGGAAGAAGGATTCGCCAAACGGTTTTTCTACATAGTTTAGCTCCCGAGGCGCTACCAAGTGATCATCATCTTGAAAGAAGGGTTCTACAAAGGGGTTTTCCTTACTCATATTAGGCTCATAAGTAGCTACTCCTGCACTAGTACCATCTTCTAGGTTGTAATTGTATTCCTGCCCGTAAAATTGAGCATAATTAGGATTGGAACTACTCACCATAGCATCCCATTCATCATGCATTTCAATTTTTTGAACACGAACGCCTCCTCCTAATTTTCTATTATTGGGTTCGGTAAGCCGTATCCAAGAACGTTCTGGAACGAAGCGTCTGGCAATAAGGCGTTGGTTTCTGAGTTTTGCGTTGGGACCAATAAACATTTCATCTAAGGCGCCGATATCTGAAAGCAGTTGCTCCATAATATCCTTGATGCTAGCATCGGTATACTGAGGTAATCCATAAGCTAATTTTTGTAAATTTCTACGGGCAAAATACCAACCAGCTTTAGAGATTGGATTTACTGGTTGTCCCCCATTAACGCCTCCTTCCATATTGGTGAATTCCATTGGTATGGCTCCATATATCCTACCATTTGCATCTGCAAAGGTGTTGGGAATGGCTATATCTGCAATTCTGAAATAACCTGTGACATAATCAAAATGATTGTTGTCATTGGAAGGTAGGGTAGATAGTCCTCCATCCTTGGTCATGTTCAACATAAATCTGAAGTAGATTGGCTGGTCCAACTGATCTTGTAAATATTTCTGGGTGAACTCAGATCCAGAAAGGTTTTGGGTTTCTGGAAGCTCGACGATAAGGTATCTGGCATCTTCGTCATAAGTTCCATTTTTGTAAAGCTCTCCTGTATTTTCGTTTATTATATGATCAGCAATTGGAGTTTCCTGATCTTTAGTTACTCCGACTACTTTAAACATGCGCATGGCCTTACGATCCTGTACATAAGCATAGTCATCAGTTTCATAAGAGACATCTATAGTACCTCCTGAGGGTAGATCAATCTTGGTAAGCGACCAAGCAGAAGCATAAAGATCTTGCAGCGCTTTGTCGTCCTGCTGTACAAATGGAAATTCCTGTGGTGATAACGGGTTTCCAAAAACATCATAACTGGTACTTTCATTGGGTTTATAGTTTCCCCAAATATCATAGGCTTTTACACCATAGGCATAATTATTATCTGGATCTCCATCATTGTTTATGTCTACTCCATAATAGAAGGTGTAAGGAGTGTATTTACCCATAAAGGAATCCCGATAGGTGAAATAGAGCTTCTCCAGTGTAAGCTTCCCAGCGTTTCCATTGGGAATTCCAGGGCAAAGTGAGTAGTTATACTCAAAGTGAGCTACTTTAATGGCAGTTTCCTGAAGTTTGTCTAAAGGAACGTCATTAGGATCATTGTTAGCAGAAGAATATTGTGCTAATAAGGCTTGATATTCAGGTTTTGTGAACAAGTAAATCTTATCGATATGATGCATGTGATCGCCATTACCATCTGCAGTCTCTTCCGCATCCTGTCGTCCTAATAACTTAAAAAAAGCGACATGAGTTTTGGTTTCAATAGTCTCAATATATTTCAATTCCTTGGCTCCCCTTACATAAGATCCTTTATGGTCTTCGTATACGGAAGAATCATAATTGATCGAGTTAAGTCCAGGGTTATATGAGGCCTTGTTTTTTTGGTAAGGTATTCCCCATTTAAAATCATCATCTTCCAAGGTGTAATTGAATTTTGTGTAGGCTCCAAGGTCATCATCGGTAGGTCCGTCTTGTCCTAAATCTTCATAGTCGCTAGACAATACTGCGGTTAATAGATAGGTGTGTGCATAGTGAGGGGTTTCGATCTTGTTGAAATAATGATCGACTCCTTGTTGATTGTTTTTAGAGTCTTCAAGCTCCTCATTGAAGTTTACCAATCCATCTTTAATATCATCGTTTCCAACGGGTGATGATTTCACATTGAACGTATTCTCTGTTTTTTTGGTGTTGTAGACGGTTTCACCGTAGATATAGCGGGATCCATCAGGATCGACGGTTTTATAACCTGCAATGTGATGATCTCTTACAAAGGCATCGTTTTTTCTCCAAGAAATAAGGGGATCAAATTTAGATTCAGCATGTGTCACTGAGATAATTGCTTTGTTTCTAAGTTCTCTCTGGGTTCTTTTAATTTGATCACTGATTGCAATAGGGGAGTAATCAGAACTTCCTTGATCACCAACATAACCATCTTTTTTATAGAATTTGTTTTGTGCTGTTTTCCCAGGAGCTTGAGATCCACCTCCTATTCCAATTCGTATTGGTTGGCTCCCTCCTAATCGATCATTGTAGATTTGTGATTCGGGATCTACCGTGTATTCTCCTATTGTTTTATAATATACACGTTCATAATCAATCGCATTGTTGACATTGTTTTGTTCCGAAAAATATTGGGATACGGGATCATTCCATTTACCTGTTCTGGATACTCCATCGGTAGTACGGAAATCGAATCCAACATGCCATCCCGTTCCTCCTGTAGCTTCTCCACCAAAACGATCGTTGGAAATTTTATCACTCACATTATTACTATATACATTGCCTACTTGTCCGCGGAAAGGACGGAACATACCTCCTGTGCCTTGTCCATCAATTTTATAAATATCATAGGTGTAATTAGTAGGGGGTAGTACAGTAGTATTTTTACTGATAATTCCCTCTTTTTCACGATTGAAATCTAACACAGAATTTTCTGGGTTAGCCATGTGGGTAAAGTTGTATCCATAAGCAAATACATTTCTAGTTTTATCCTCATCTTCAATGCTCTGGTAGTTCCCGAAACCAGTAATCCCTTTTTCCAGATCCAGTCCCCAGATATCGAAACCATATGAAGCAGAAAAAGTTGCACTGGAATTAGTATAAGATACCCGTTTTACTGGCGTAAATGAATTGTTTACAAAAGAAATACTTCCGTTTCCACTTTGGGTGCCTCCTGATAAAAATCGTTTGTCGGTTTCTTTTATGGTAGATGAAACCCCAATATTGAATGAAGATAATCCTTGTCGGGAGTTATATCCCAAACCTAAATTTCCACCTAAACCCACATTTTTTGAATCGTCATTACTCTTCAGTTTTTGACTTAAACTTACATAAGGACTTACAGAAGCTCCATCTGAAGCAGAAGAACTAAGACTAGCACCAACAGAAAGGCTTTCAGTGATGTTAAAAGAGAGCCCATAAGAAGGCTGAAAGCTAAGGCCATCGTAATTATTATGCTGTATAGATATACCCGCATTAACTCCTAAACCTACATCGCCAAGACCAATGATTGATGGATTAAAATTTAATGCGATCCCCACTGTTTTATTATCCTTCATGCTATCTTCATAGATCATCTCATCCCCATTGAAGTCATCAGGGATTCCCCTTACCTGTCTGTTTATCTGTCCAACGTTTAGGTTCCATCCTAGTCCCACCCAGGAAGCTTCCTGATCCATGGTGACCCCTGAGTCGTAAGCGAGGTTCAGTGGGTATCCGCCCACGTCCATGATGGGTATGTTGTAGTTGAAGTCCCCGCTGGAGAGGTTCACCATGTCCGAGGTCCCTATGGGTGTGAAAGCGTTGAACTCGGGCTGCGATGGCCCACTGGTCAGTGCGTACAGGCTTGATGGCTGCACGACGGTTACGATCATCTGTATGGCGAGGTAGCTTGCGATGATCTTTGAGAATCTACTGGTTCTGATCTTCTGTATCATGGGTACTTGTTTTCTTTATGATTTGAATGGTTGCTGATCGAAGGAGAACTTGAAGATCCCGTTTCCGAAGAGCCTGTCGTTGTAAATGACCTGTATTGGCTGTTGTTGGGGTATCCCCCCGAAGTAAAGGATGACCCTTTTGAAGGGGCTTACCTTGAAGTGTCTTTCGAAGTGCACCCCCGAGCATGGTATGGTGTCCCCGGTTTGGGTGACGGCCATGAAGTCACCCTGTATGGTGTTTGCCATGTAGGATACGGATCGGTCGTAGTCCATCCCGGTGAAGTCCTGTTCCAGGAGGTCGCTTTTGCCGAAGTGTTCGAACTCCATCTCTACGATCCTCTCGTTGGCCATGTCACGGGCCAGGGATGTGATGGAGTCTTGGTTGTCTTGGAGTGACTTGAGCAGGTAGTACTCAACGGGCACCTGTGTGGCACGGTACTGTATGTCACCTGCAAGGTGGGAGACCCTTTTGGATTTCCAACCCTCACCCTGAAGGGTATAGAGTTTTTGATCTACATCAGATTTTGACGAGCCTTTGTGTCCTGTATCTTTACAGGAAAAGAAAATTATAAATAGTAAGCCTATAAAAACGTATCTCCCCATACCATTTTTAAGTTTATTGCATTGGAAATTTTACATTCCAAATATGTAGTTAATTACTTTCCTTCGTATTTGTTATTTGCGTATGCTATAAATTCTTGTGTCACGTTTCGGGCTTCTTTGGCAAACATGAGGTTGCCACTACCTTGGGTTCCCAATACGATTTCGTAGTTGTTTTCTTTTCCGTACTCCTGCATGTATCCATTGAGTCTGGACCATACCTGCTGGCTCACTTCCCCGGCAAAATATTCGCCCATTTCACGGAGCTTGTTGTTCTCGAATACGAATTGCTGCTGCTGTGCAGCGTTGTCCGTTCCCTCATCTGCAGCCTGAAGAAGAGCCACCAAGCTATCCACTTTGTTTTTTTGTTGCTGTAGCTCAGACTGGTGCTGTTGGTTCAGGTCCTTGGCCATGTTGAAATTGGAGAACAGTTTCACATTGTCCACATATACGATTGGATCTTTTTTGGTTTCCATGATTGAAAAAGCAAGGAAACAGATGATTCCAAGCAATAGAATGGAATTGATAAAAGAGAGGATTGAGGGTTTATTACTTTTCAAGATAATTAGATTATTAGATGTCTAAATTCCTTGTCTAAACTATGGAAAAAACGAACATAGAAATGTGAGATATTATGATGATTTATGAATTTCGAGTCTGATTTTTGATCAAGCATCTTTTTTTCAGTGATATAAAAAGAATTCCTTTTTGTTAACAATCCTCTGTTTTTAAAAAATCATTATTAATACCGAAGATTTGACACTTGGTTTTCATCAATAATTAGATGATTATACATAAACAAACCATTATGATTCGAAGAATTTTCATTGTTAAAAATGCCTATGTTTTTAGAAAATGCAAAGAAACTATTGTCTAGCAAAAATTCTCTTTTGGGAACCATTCATGATTAAAACAGAATCTTCATATACTTCTCTTACAAGAAGCTCATCGATCTTTCCTCTTTTCCTTACCCTATGCAATTTGTTATTAACTTTAAAAAGCAAAAGTGGACTCGAATTGTTTTCGCTTTTTACAAATCCGTAATATTCAATCTTCGGCCATTGCATTGTCTTTGGTGTACGAATAATTGGGTTGTTGCTAATGGCAGCAGTATTCCTAGATTTTTTTGAAGATTTTGCATAGGTTCCTAAAAATGGATCCCGTTTAAGTAAACTTAATTGAAAAGTATCTCTTTTTAAAAGATTTTCGGGCATAGCTGTTTCTAAAGGGGCTTGGTATTCCATAATTTCGGATTTTCCAAAAAAATTGTTCACCAAGCGGTAACCTATTAATAGCCAAACAATGGCCACAACTGCAATAAGACCTTTATTTATAAGACTTTTATTCATTCACAATAAACTTCCCATTAGCATTATAGTTACCCGTATTTCCAGCCTCGTCGTTTCCTCTAATGCGCCAGTAATATGTTCCGCTAGTACCAAAACTAAGATCCAAGTTTGTGGTTTGTAATGATCCACTTTGAAGGATTACAGAAAAATCTTCAGTAGAAGAAATGTCATATTCACTGCTTACCATGGAGTCAATGGTTCCGGGGTCACTTGGGAAGTTCCATGTAAAGTTAATGGCTTCACCAATGGTAAACTCCTCCTCAAAAGCAGGGGTTAATAAAGAGGGAACTGATGGCGCAACGGTATCTAGGAAGAATGTTCTAAAAAAGAAATCAGTCTCACTAGTAGCGTTTCTTGCTTTTACTTGCCATTCGTATTCTGCATCTTCATCAATGGTACTGGCATCAAGTTGGACGGAAGTACCCGTAAGGCCTTCTTCCAAATATACTGTTATAGACCCAGAGGATGTTACCTTCAATAATTCGAACACATAATCGTCTGCAGCATCCAAAGAATCCCAACTAAATATAAGGTCGGCATCATTTGTATAAAGATCATCCGTAGGGCTGTTTAGGGTAACGATCTGATTGCTTAAATCTAATGAGGTAACTACCTCAAAGGATCTTGGAAAAGTGAATTGTGTATCATAGGCATTATTTGATGCTTTAATTCTCCATTCATAGATACCTGGATCTATGGCTTGGGTGTATGGAATTTGTGTTACCGTAGTATCTACCAGCAAACTAGCACCATCATAAATTTGTAATGTATAATCATCTGCTCCGTCTAGTGTGTTCCATAGAAATTGTACGTTGTTTCCTTCTATGGTTTCTCCATCGGTGGGTGAAAGGGTTGTAATTTCATCTCCACTGATATCTTCTTCCAAGATATCGTCACAGGCACCGATTAAAAATCCGATGCACAACAGTAATACATAGTTACTTCTTCTCATAATTCTGAAAAATAATATCGTTGAATAATTCTTTTTTTCTACTTCTGGGGTTTCTAGCTGTATAAAACCTTGAATTCGCAATTCGAGCATAGTTGAAATCTTTCTCGAAAGCATAGATAGTTTTTTGTAAACTTGTAAATGAACCTTTCAATGTGATCCTGTTCGAATAGATCGTGAAAAAATCATCTTGGGATATATGCAGGCCTTCTATTTTAGAAATACTGATATCCGCATCCTGATTGCTTAAAAAATCCAATATTTGGTTCTGCACCATTTTGGGATCCTGTACTTTCTTTCCAATAACATTATCTAAAAGGGCAATTTCTCCATGTAATAAGAATAGTTCTTGATCTGCATTCTTATTGGCACTGATGTTTTTCTTGGATTCATTGTAAAACCCAACAGCCTGTAACGCCCCTTTAAAAGATCTTTTGTAGGCTGTAAGAGCCAACAGTACTGATAAAACCAGTAAGGCATAAAATTTTTTCTTATGTGAGAATTGCTCAAACATTACAATAGGATACTTATGGTAAAATCATAATCACTTTTTAATTCACTATAGGAGGTAAGCTCTACTTTATGGGCCCATTTCATTTTTTGAAGGGTGGCCACCCATTCATTAATACTATTTCTAGATGTGGTTTGTCCTTGTATAGAAATTAACTTGGGTAAGATTTTTATACTTTCCTCTTGTCTAACTGGGCGGGTTAAGGGGAAAACACCCAATTCTTTTAATAGTACATCTTTAGGGACAGTATTGCCTATTTCTGAAATGTAATGACTCAAAAAATGTTCTGTCCCTAGACTAGAGTTATGTATGATATTGAGCTTGTAATCCCTATCTTCTTTAAGTTCCTTGATCTCATCTAATTGTTGATTTTTTAAACTCAATTCCATCTGTATTTCAGCACTTTTTTGTCCGTAAATATCCTGAATCAAATAGCTTATAAGTAAAAGGGAGAAAAAGGCTATCAAACAAAAAACACCATATACATTGAACATCTTTTTATAGGTAGCTTCCTCTTTATGCGCTATCACTTCAGTATCGAAATTGGAAGTAATTCCTTCTTTATTGAAATAGGATAAGAGTCCAGAAAAAGCCAAGAACGTTTCGTTTTGTATTACATCGTCCCCAATGGTAAGTGAAGTTAGATGTATATTGGTGTCTCCAGTAGTATTTATTAAGGAATGATTTGTCAATGAATAGGAGAGTTCTGAAGTATGAAGGGTTTCTACTGTACCTTTCACAAGGTCACCAAGTGCCTCCAAAATGAAAGGGCCAATGTTAATATCAATAATTTGATATTGTTGTTTTGTAAATTCTTCTAAATGGTGATCTATTATTTCCCTTCTTGCAATGGAAACCAGTATTTGAGAATCCAAATCGTGCTCTTGGATATAAAATTCGTCTGGGTTTTGATTGAATAATAACCCATCCAAATAATTGGGTTGTTTTGCTATTTTTTTACCAATGATCTTATTTCCCGTAAAAGACAATATAATGGGAATTCCTTTTTTGTTATTGGTGCTAAATGCACCAAAATCATCGAAGCTATTTTGTTCAATTATGTGAAGTTCCCCTTTTCTCTTTTTAGCAAGAATTGTGTGATACCTAACGGTTCCATTTGTAAGATGGAGATGTACGGAACAGAATTCGCGCATGAGGTATTTATCTGCAAGGGAAGCGATCATTTAATAAACTATTGTTGGTTTTATAAATACGTGCAATTTAGATTTAGAATCGGATTTTCTGCGGCTACTAAAAAACCACTTAATGATGGGTATTCTAGATAAAAATGGTGTTCCGGTTCCTGAGTTTTGTTTATCCAATTCATCCAAACCTCCCATTAAGATCATTTCATTGTTCTTTACCCTAACAAGAGATTCAAATCGTTGCGTAGCCTTGTCTGGTGGTGCGTTTTCTCCGGCACGACCTAAGAAATCACTTTTCTCAACGCTTATGGTAAGTGTCACTTGTTCGTCTCTAGAAACATGTGGCGTGATGTTTACCCCTAAATTGGCTTCGGTAGATTTCCATTGTCCAGACTGCAGAATATTGTCTGAAATACCTGAATTGATAAGTCTATTGGTCTGTTCAAAATAATAACTGGTCTGGCCTATAGAAACACTTGCCGCATGGCCACTAAGGGTGGCAATCTTAGGTGTGGACTGCAATTTTACGACGGAATTACTCTCCAGTGCTGAAAGATTGGCATAAAAATCTTGGGTTACTTTACCCAAATTGAAGATGCCAAAACCATTAAAACCATCGATAAGATTATTGATAGAATTCGAGTTTAGTGTAACATCAGTATTTGGGAATAAAACTCCTCCTGTTTTAATATCCCTGCCATCTTCACCCAAAAGCGCTTGTAAACCTGTCTGAACATCGAAAGATTTTTGATATTGAACAATGAGTACTTCAATCTGTACCATGGGAACAATCTTATCAATCTCTCGTATATATTCCTTGAGTTCTAGAATTCTTGGCTTGGACCCAGCTGCAATTATCCCGTTAAGTTCTACAATTTCCTTGACGTCTATATCTTCTAATAATGCTTGAGGAATACTAGCAAGGACTAGTTCTATGGTTCGGTTCTCCAATTGAATAAGTTCCGTAACGCGAAGTCCTTCCGTGTTTTCACCTCCAATAAAATAATACCCTTCGGTTTCTTTGAAAGTATATTTCTTGCCCTTGAATATGTGTTCTAATAATTCATCGAAACTGATGTCATTGGCTAAAAGGGTAGTGGTCCCCTCTGTGGGCATATCGTAAAAGAAATAATTTACTTTTAACAAATCTGCCGCCTGGGTAATCATACTGGTGAGGTCAGACTCGAAAGCACGAACATTAAGGTATCCACTATCTGCAAGGGAAACAGTTAAGTCTCCTGAACTCTGTGGCGGAGTTGGGTTTTTTCCGTTCTTTCTGTTGTTGCGTCTAGTGTTTGAAGCTGCTTGATTTTCCTGAGGATTTTCATCTTTCTCTAAAAAATAAAAATCGTTTTCATCTTTACTTAAAATAAGATCATTGGATTTAGCCAACATTTCCATGACCTGATCGAAAGGGCGATTAAGTATGTATGCAGATACCTTTAGTTGTTTTACATTGGGAGCCAACACCACATTTTTATTACTTACTTCTGTAATTTTTTCAGCGACTTTAGGAAGTGTATCATTCTTAAGTTTAAGGGATAAAAAATCGTTTCTTTCATTATAGGTTATGTCTATTGGCTTTTCAACCTTGGGCGGTTCTTTTTCTTCAACGGGAGGTCTTCGGCTAAAAGAAATGATACTGTTTAAGAAACTTACTTCTAAGTTGTATTTCTGAACAAGAAACAACAATACATCCTTTACCTCTACATCATAGAAATTACTGTTTACAATATCATTTAGATCATTGTCCACACTTATATTTAATTCGTGTTCTTCGGCAATAGAGGTTATAAAATCATATAAGGTTAAACCTGAGATATCAATCCTTATTTTTTCCAAAAGCCCTTCTTGGGTTTCGGATAATTCTATGAAACGGTTCTCAATGTCTACGGTATTGGGGATTTGTGCAAACCCCCATGTGGACATAAGTATCATTAAACCTATTAATATGTGTTGTTTCATTATTTTTCTTTATCGTCTATTAACATTGAATGCACTTCTTCTAGCGTAGTGATTCCATTTTTCACAAGATCAAAAGCCCTATCAGATAATCTTACATATGACAAGCCAGAATGATTGGCTTTTACAGTGCCATTTTTTATAGCCTCTTTTACTTCATTGTTTATGGGAATTTGCTCATAAATAGCAATTCTTCCTTTATAACCTGTATGAAAACATGCATCGCATCCAACAGGTATATGATGTGTTGTCAATTGAGGGAATTGTTTTCTCGTCTCGGAGTCTAATGGTTCTTCTACGTTACATTTTTCACATAGTTTCCGAACCAAGCGTTGAGCCACAGATATCCGTAGCGTTTCAGCAATTAAAAATGGAGGAACCCCCATGTCTATTAATCTGGATAAGGTTCCTAAAGCCGAATTGGTGTGAATGGTAGATAAAACCAAATGCCCAGTTAGACTAGCCCTGATAGCCATTTGGGCAGTTTGTTCGTCTCTAATTTCACCCAACATGATAATATCTGGATCTTGTCTTAAAAAAGTTTTTAGCGCACTGGAAAAAGTAAGTCCAATTTCTTCTTTTAGTTGAACTTGATTAATCCCATCCATCGTATACTCGATAGGATCTTCTATAGTCAGGATGTTGTGACTTACCTTGTTTAGGAGTTTTAAAGTTGCATAAAGGGTAGTGGTTTTACCTGAACCTGTTGGACCACTGATTAAAATAATTCCTTTAGATGCATTTACGGCATTAAGGTAGATGTCTTTTTCATCTGCGGTCATTCCCAATTGTTCTATAGATATATTGGAGGTATCCCTTCCCAAAATCCGCATTACGATCTTTTCTCCATAAAGTGTGGGCAAAATGGAGACACGTATATCGAAATTCGAATAATTGATCCTTCCATCTTGAGGCAGTCGTTTTTCGGTAATATTTAGGTTGGATTTTATCTTGATCTTATTCACCAATTCTGGATAGTCCTCAATATTGATGGTATATCGTTCCAATAGTTTACCATCTATCCTAAAGCGAATTCTGGCTTTCTCTTTAAATACCTCGAAATGAATATCACTACTCCCAGTGGATTTAGCGTCCCAAATAAGACTTTCCAAAAAATCCCCACCCAATTTAAACTCGGAGCTAATGGTACTTTTACCACCAGTTCTGTAGTATTTGGACAGCGCCTTATCTATAAGGGTCTTGGGTACGGGTTCCCATAGGATTTGTAATCCTAGGATCATTTCCAATTCTTCTGACGAGGTGTCTCCTATTTTTTCTTCGGCAACGTATAGTGTAATTGAGTCTTCTGAAAAATCCTTTGGAATAACACCGTAGTGGTAAGCTATCTCTGGCTTAACCACTTGCTGCATTTGTGTATTTAACGTTATCTCTCTAACCGTGTCCACTAATAGTTGCTTGTTTTAGAAATAATTAAATGTGTAAAAAATGTCCTTGTCCGTAGCTAAAGAAAAACCCTTAAGAAGTAATAAAAAAGCAGCTAATATTCCAGCCAATGGAATAGATGCATTACCTGGGGTTTTAAAATAGACAAGGGTAAATAATAAGGCTAGTATCATTCCGCTTATAAAGAATGCCATATAGTTATGGATGCTAAAAAGAGGCGCTATGGCAAAGAAAAATAAGATATCCCCTAAGCCTATATATTGCTTAAAAGGATTCAGTAGTTTTTTGTTTTTTAATGAAAGGTATAACCAAAGCAAAAGAACTATGGTAAAGATGAAAAGTAGGGTAACTCCTAACACTGAAATGGGGATGTTGTTTACAAAAGAAAGTGCAACTCCACTTACAAATACGAATACCAAAAGTAAGAAATGAATGGCACGGTATTTAAAGTCCTGGAAAGTTATGATTCCAAGAAATATACACAATACAATATTTAATAATACGACTGTCAAACTAATCCTTTGTAACTTCTTTCAACCCTTTGTTGTGATCTATTTCCCATACATTGAAAGTTCCGTCTCCATCAAAATCGGACAATGCGGTCGCTCTGGCCTTAAAACTATTGGTGCCTGATTCTAAAATCTCGATTTTGTAAACAGCTTGCCCTCCATTTTCTATAGTATTGGAAGGCTCAAAGCCAAGTTCATCAAAATTGGCAGTATATCTAGAGTACCTATAAAAATGGCTTTTCTCCAAAGCATATACATGGTTAAGCATGGTTTGTGCTTCTATAGCCTTTGCCTGGCTAATTACCGAAGTCTGGTTAGGAAGCACCATTAAAATGAGAATACCTATGATACAGAGTACTATAAGTATTTCTGTCATAGAATATGCCGCTACAAAAAAGCGGTTATTTCCTTGTTTTCGTAAAATGAACTTTCTAAATATCATTTAACATTAAGTTTATTCATGGTTAGAAAAATAGTTTTTAATTTCTTGATAAAAAACACAATGATCCTGCTATACATTAATAGTCATCTTAAAACATTAATTTCCTCCAATCACCTCACTCAAATCAAACATGGGGGCATACATGGAGATCATAATGACCCCTACAATAGCACCAATAAATAAAATGAGCATGGGTTCTATAATGGTTCCCATCATTTTGGTTTTGTGTTCAACTTCATCGTCATATTGTTTTGCCAATCGAACAAACATGGAGTCCAGTTCATTAATTTGCTCTGCAATTTTTACCATAGAGATTAAGTTAGAATCGAAAATTGAGTTTTTGCTCAATGAATCACCAAAACTCACCCCTTTTGTAATGTCTTTTTCTGTAACGGTTAATGCTTTGGTAATGGGGTAAAACCCTATGATTTTCCGTACCAGTCCTAATGATTCCAGTAAGGAAGTTTTAGACACAAGTAATAGTGCCATGGATTGGCAAAATCGTGTTAAATAGATGTCTTTAATAAGTTTTCCGAAGAATGGTATTTTTAAAACGATCCGAGAACTGATTCTTTTAAAAGTGAGATGATCCTTAAATTGTCGATAAGCCAAAAGAAGGGAGGTCAATACAAGGATGAATACTAAAAATATAGTGTTGAAATTTTCGGAAAGGGATATAACGTAACGTGTTAATGTTGGTAATTCCTTATTAAATTGATTGAATACAGATTGAAATAAAGGAACTACATAAGTCAGCATAAAATATAAGGTGGCCAGCGTAAGCACAAGTATAAAAGATGGATAGGTTAAAATAGAGATTACCTGTTTCCTCAACTTCATTTTTCTTTCAAAGAAAAGTTGTAATTCCTCTAGTATCGTGTCCAGTTTTCGGGTTTCTTCTCCAATTCTAATACTGAATATTTCATAAGGAGAGAACTTCCCAGTGGCGTCCATTGCTTCGAAAAATGATTTCCCTTTTACTACGTCATTTAATACAGTTTCTACCAGCTGTTTAAGGTGCTTGTTCTGTTGCTGATCCTTAATAATAGTAAGCGAAGTTTTAAAATCAATACCAGATTTCAATAATATAGAAAGGTCCTTATAAATGTGGACTTTCTTTTTGTCGCTTATTTTGTTGGATGCAAAAACATCTCCAAAAGTGAAATCCTTTTTAGGTTTTTTAGCCGTTTTTAAAACGGTTTTCCGAGTATTTCCTTTACCAATGCTTATACTCATTTCAAATCTTGTTGGTAATTGGAATAATAGATTTTTGAAGCGAAAATCGAAGTTTTCCTTCCTTGTATGGATGTTGTTATCGATACTTCCTTTACTAGTTTTTCAATATCATCTTCTTTTGATAAAAACGCTATATCCATACTAGTTACAGGAAGCGAATCCAGCAGGTGGTCTTTTCTTCGGTAGAGCCAGTTCTCTTTTCGGAAATAATCAATCGTTGTGTTGTCGTAAAAAAGAATGCTGAAACCATTCTCTGTATGGGGCGTGATCTTATCACTCAACATAAATTCCTTCTGCATTTGGCTATGAAACGACTGGGCGTTATTAAATTGGTTCGAAAAATGGGCGTATCCACCAACATTGCTGGAAAAGAGAATATATGCCATATATACCATGCTTACTATAATCCCCATAATAGCAAGGTTTATGATCATTTCCAGAATGGTAAAAGCCTTAATCATTTTCCTCCGTTTTGTAAATCATTATTTCCTTTTCAAATGTTTCCCGATTAGATTGAATAGAAAATGTTACTTGATATAAACCTTGAACTCCTTCTTTGATCACCTTTTTGTTTATTTTGAAAGAACCCAAATCCTTAACAAGCGATACTGTGTTTTTCTGATCGATGGTCTCAGCAATTAACTTGTCCATTTCATATTCATAATCTAAAGATTGAGGTGACGGTGAATTATTTAGGACAGTTGTATATGCTATAACTCCAATAAGACAACAGATTGTAATTATAGTAATTGCAACAATTGTCTCTGTTAAGGAAGAAGCAGATATGTAATATTTTTTCTTCAAATTTTCTTAATGATCATAGGTTCTGGAGTGTCGTTTTTTTCGAAATCCACGCTAAAAAATTTGTCAGGGAGTGCGTCTCCAATAATGGCTCCGTTAAAAATTAAATTATCATAGGAAGTAGATGGGGTTTTGTGAAAAAAGGTGGAACTGTAAACACTTCCTTCCACCTTTCCGTATAAGGACAATTTCCCATCACAATAAATAGTCCCCTGGATAACGGCACCTTCCAATATTTCGATACGATTCCTATCTTCTGAAACCAATCCCTGTCCTTGGAGCACAATACTTCCACTTATAGTACTTCCTTTTTTACAAATAATACCTCTTTCTTTTTCATCCAATTCTGATGTGACCAACAATGCTGAAGGATATTTTAGCGTAACCTCTTCCTCCAAAATAATGTTAGAAGTTGCCATAACCTGTAATGAACCAGTAAACCCTTTTTCGAAGATGACTTTTGGTGCCTTGATAATAACATCTTCTAGACTACAGGATTTACGGACATAAAGTGTGTCTTCAGAGGATAGTATAATATTCCCCTTTAAGTGAATATCCTCCAAGCGTGAATCCAATGAGATCACCCAAGTAGGTCTATCAAAAGTGTTGACGTGCTTTTCTCCTTCCAAATCTGATTGCAGATAGAACTGGTGATTGTCAGGAAGGTCAAAATCTATTTTTTTTAATTTGGGTAATTTGTCTGGTGAAGGTTGTGCCACTCCTATGTGCTTGGCTTCAAACAGGGAGGTGCTGGAGGTGATGGTTACTTTTTTCACCCTTCCGTTTGGGATTTTAATATCACCTTTTATTTGGGTTTTGCCAGAAATTTTAAGTTCTCCTCCATCATTCCTTAAAAAAAGTGCCGGGGCATGATGGTCTCTTTTCTTTGCTACCAAAAAATTCCTTTGTATGGTATCTCTTCTATGAAAGGATTCTATGCTCCACATTTCAAACATTCCCCAAGGAGCAACATCAAATCTGGTCAAAGTTTCATCTTGATCAAAAAGGTGTAATGGATTCTTTTCGTTACTGTTTAGAGAAGTATGATTGGACAATAAATAGGGTACGGCAGATTGGTTGTTTTGTGCCAGTTTATCTTGAACCTTATAATAGTCGTTTAAAGATAGATTGAGCGAAAACACCAATAGTATGGCAGCACATAGAATTCCTATGATAAGAGAAATGAAAATGGCATAAGCCAAAGAAGCGGCCTTTATCATTCTTTGGTGTCCTTATCTTTATTTTTCTTTTTGAATATTTTCTTGAAGGGTTTAATGGCTCTTTTTAGGAAAGGCTGTTTTCCAGCGATGGAGTCCATTCGTTTCTGAACTATTTTTGGAGGTTCCTTATAAGCTATTCCTTTCTCGTACCAGGTAGTGTCCTTTGCTTCAAAATTTACCCAAACCCCATGCTTTATGCCATTTCTATACTTTCCAGAAATCCTTAATTCGCCATTTTCATTGTAGTCATTGTACTTCCCATCCTTTATACCATTGCTCCAGTCTTCAGTCTTCTTAAGATTTCCTTGAGGATACCAAGCTTTCCAAAGACCATCTTTAAGGCCATATCTAAAAACACCTTTTTCTGCAAGTTGATTGTCGTTGAAATACTTTAGATAATCCGAATGAAGCAACTCCCCTCCAGCAGCTCCCATAGTCGTGTGAATTTCTCCAGATTTATACCAATAATACATGCGTTCCTTATCCGCTTTTTTTGATTTTAAGGACACATAAAAATGAATGTCGTGTTGTTTGGTTCGAATGACCTTTTTCTGAATTTCCGAACTAATAAATCCTAATAGAATCAAGGACACAACGGAAAGAAATACAAGTTTCATAAATCACCTTTTGGTATTAAAATACAAGGAACTGATTTTTTATAGATTGGCAAAGTCATTTCTTTTTTTGCTCACGAAATTTCATAATTAGTAGTCTGTATTTATGAATCCTCACCTGTAGAAGCCTGTAATGATACAGGTTTTGCCCGTTAAGCAATCTGGAGGTTACATGTGCTGTTCACGAAATGGCTGTCTCAATTAGAGTGATAAAACCGTTACTATCAATAATATTTCAAGATCCAGAATTGAATTAGATTTTTCCTTGTGTTGAGAATTTTCATCAAGATGTGAGTGCAAGCCTTTGGTTGAAAGAAATACTTTGGAAACCACTCAAAAGAGTTAATTAATTGTAATTACTATCTTTAATTGCCCATGGAAAGCCTTGATATGGATCATATACTTACTGTTCTTAAAAAAGTTTCTTTCTTCACAAGCCTAAGTGACGATCAATTAATGTCACTTTGTGAAGGGCTTGACCTGTTGAGCTATCATAAAGGGGAAACGATCTTTAAAAAAGGGAGCAGGGGTGATGCTCTTTATGTCATAATTAATGGACAAGTTAAGATACATCAAGAAAAACACATCTTCGCTATCCTTTCGGAGGGCGAATATTTCGGCGAATATTCCATGTTTGATCAACAAGAGCGCTCTGCTTCTGTTACTGCTATACAACCTACTCAGGTGGTGAGTATTTCTTCGACCCGTTTTTCCCAATGGATGCGTGAAGATGATGGATATGTAGGCGCAATCCTAAAAGATCTTGTGCGGCGCCACCGTATGTTAGACGCTGTCCAGGAAGAACTGGCAGTTTCTAAAATGGCACTGCAGCATACCAAAGACGAAATGGATGGGCTTATTAGGAGTGCGCGGGACCCCATTTTCATGATCGATAAAAAAGGGCTGATCATTCATACAAATCCTGCAGCTCATGAAATTTTGCAGAATGAGGATGTCATTGGAAGAAATTTTCTTTTGTTCTTGTCAGATAAAAGTCGGGAGCTCATCGAAACAAAGTTGTCTGAGTCTGTTGTAAAAGAAGGCGTTTTAGAGCAATGGATTGAACTTATTGGTTCTGAAGGTCGTTTAACACGCCACGAAACAACGTTAAGTTGTATTGATCACAATCAATCATCTTCTTTTGTTATGATTATGAGGAATATAGAAGATCGATTGCGTGCAGAGAAGACAATAGAAAAGCTCACTTCAGAAACCCAATATCTCAAATCTGAGATCGATCAGCTTACCACACACAACGGAATTATAGCAGAAGCTCCTGCAATGAAAAATGTATTGCAACAAATAGAACATGTGGCGCCTACTTCGGCAACTGTTTTAATTACTGGAGAAACAGGAACCGGTAAAGAATTGGTTGCAAGAGCCATTCACCATGCAAGTGCTAGGAAAGACCACTCCATGATACGTATAAATTGTGGTGCAATACCTGAAAACCTCATTGAAAGTGAATTGTTTGGTCATGTAAAAGGCGCGTTTACTGGAGCTGCACAAGATAGGAAAGGTAGATTTTTGCTTGCAGACAAAGGCACGCTTTTTTTGGACGAAATTGGCGAACTTCCCATTGCCTTACAACCAAAATTACTTCGAGTTATTCAAGAAGGGGAATTTGAACCTGTGGGAAGTAATGAAACGCTGAAAGTGGATGTCAGGATTTTAGCAGCAACCCATCGCGATCTTCTGAAGCGTTCCAAGAAGGGGCAGTTCCGTGAAGATTTGTATTATAGGCTTCATGTTTTCCCTGTTCATGTTCCCGCTCTAAGGGAAAGGGGGGAGGACGTTGTGCACATTGCAGAATTCATGCTGAAGCAAATGGCAATTAAATTTGGGAAATCACCTATTCCATTAACCAAGCTTATCCAAGAACGATTGAAAGAATGCCATTGGAAAGGAAATGTAAGAGAATTGCAAAATGTATTGGAACGAGCCGTGATTCTTTCCAATCGTGGGAAAGTAGATTGGAATCAAATACTTTCAGAAACAAATAATTTAGATACTAATAACACAATACCAGAAAATAAAGTCTTCACACAAAAAGAGCTTCAATCATTGGAAAGAGAGAATATTATCAAGGCTCTTAAGCAATGTCAATGGAAGGTTTCTGGCCCCAATGGTGCCGCAGAACTAATAGGCATGGTTCCCACTACACTTCAATCACGTATTAAGGCCTTGAATATTAAAAGACCCATATAGTTACGAGATCTCGTAACATCTATTACGATACTTCATTATTTAACGAAATATCGTAACGTTTATTCTTCACCTATAATCATTTAAATTATTGACAATCAGTTAATTATGTGTTTTGGCATAACAAATGCTTATATGTCATTGTCAAAATTTGTTAACTATAAAAACTTTTAAAATGATTACAACAGACAAAATGAAAAACGGAGTAAACGTTGAACAATTAGGAGCTACCATAGAGGCAGTTCAAAACGATGCTTCTTTAGCGAAATTCGAATTTAGAGCTAAGAACAATTGGATTACTGGAGGACATTGCGTTTCCAGCATTAAAGGATTCTATGGTGTTGGTGAGGAAGACACGTCTCGAAAAGACACCTTTACTATGGAGGCTGATCATCCTGAAGTCCTTCTTGGACAGGATTTGGCTGCAAACCCTGCTGAATTTGTTCTTCATGCCTTGGGATCTTGCCTTACTGCTGCAATGACATACCACGCAGCTGCTCAGGGAATCGATATTGAAGGTATGGAGTCCAACTTAAAAGGTGGAGTAGATTTAAAAGGATTTTTAGGATTGGATCCTGAGGTTCGCAAGGGATTCAATGGAATTGAAGTGAAGTTCAAAGTAAAAAGTGATGCATCTGAGGACCAGTTAAGAGCACTTTCACAATTCTCACCAGTATTCGATATGATTACCAACCCTACCCCGGTAAACATTGTATTCGAAAATTAATCCAAGAAGGGCTATCCATTTGGGATAGCCCTTCTTTCATTCCTTACCCATGAAACTCACAGACGCAAACCAAGCCGTAGCCCGTGTTGCTTACCTTATGAGTGATACGATTCCTACCTATCCAATTACACCAGCTACTCCCATGATAGATTGGGCTACAGAATGGAGTTTGAATAACGAACCAAATTTGGAAGGCATGGTTCCTACACAATCCAATTGGCAGAGTGAAGGAGGAGTGGCGGGTGCTTTGCACGGTTCCATTCAATGTGGTGGATTGGGAACTACATTTACTTCTTCTCAAGGATTACTGCTCATGTTGCCAACAATGTACCGAATGGCAGGTTCTTTATTGCCCAATGTAATTCATGTAGCTACTCGAACCATTGCAAAGCAAGGCCTTAGCATCTTTTCAGATCATACAGATATAATGGCGGTTCGTGATAGTGGGTATGCGTTGTTGGGTAGCTCTACGGTGCAAGAAGCTCAAGATTTGGCTTGTATTGCTCATATAGCAACACATAAGAGTAGCATCCCCTTTTTACATTTCTTTGATGGATTTAAGACATCCCATTCCATAGAAAACATTAATGAACTTACCCACGAACAACTTGAAACGCTGTGGCCTAAAAAAGAAATATTAACACACAGGAATCAGGGGCTTTCACCTGAAAAACCTCAGGCAATAGGTGTTGCTCAAAGTGGTACAGAGTTTTTTGAAACTCGTAAAACACATGCTGAATATTATAAAAAACTACCGACACAACTAGAGCAATCTATGTTGGATTTCGAAATGATAACGGGTAGGCGATATCGTCTTTTCGATTATTATGGCCACCCCGAAGCTACTCATGTTTTTATGGTGATGGGTTCAGCTGCGGGTCCTGCTCAGGAGGCAGTTGCCAAATTAAATGATAACGGATATAAGACAGGGGTAATTATTATTAGGCTGTTCAAGCCTTTTAGTCTTGAACATTTTATAAAAGCATTACCCCTTACTTGTACGCATTTGTACACTTTAGAAGCAGGAATGGATAATACATTACAAGGGGGTCCCATTTTTCAAGAAGCCTCTAGTAATGTATTGGTCGCTTACCATTCGCATCAATTACTTGAACTTCCAATGGTAAATAGTATTTGCTATGGGCTGTCGGGTTATCCCCTAACTTCGGATATGTTGCTGTCTATTTTCAATCGTCTTAACGACGAGAAGACAGTATCTCCCTTATTTTTGGATTCTATGGTTTCTGAAACCGAAGATCCCTTCAGCCCTATTTCTGATACGCTTTTCATTCACAACAAAGACAGGGAGTTTGATATTAGAAGTGTAATGGACAACCTTCAAAAAGATGGAAATGAGCATGTTCAAGGAAACACATACGTTACTTATCTAAAGAATGAGCCATTTAAGAAAGTACAATTGAGGTGGTCCCAAGAACCTATTTTACAAAATCATTTAGTAAAGTACTCAAAAACAATCATTGCTCATTGGGAGAGCATACCTTGGTTGGGTACAGAGCTAAGTATGCTAAAGGAAGGGGGTACACTATATATAGCTGGACCTAATGAAAAGAAAACGAAATCTTTAAAGGAGCTACATAATTTAATACAATTGTTGACCCATAAGCAATGCGAACTTATTTGGATAACTGTTTCTGCATCCTTACCTAATGCAGTACTAAAAGAGGCATTTCAATTTGTATATCATAGATACTTGGGGAATCACTCTGATGAATTACCTAAACTATCCAAAGAGAATGGAAATGAGCAAGAACTAATGGAAGATAATACCCCATATTTTATTCCAGATTGGAATTCAGAAAAGTGTACTCAATGTGGGCTCTGTAGTGTGGTTTGCCCAACAGGTGCTTTAGAAGCCAAGGCATTCAATTCTTCTTTTGGAGCTATTGCGCCTTTGGATTTTCCTTTGGTTGCAGCTAATGAGTCACTAGGATTGAAAGAGGATGGTTTATTCAGTATTCAAGTTAACACTTCACAATGCGATGGCTGTTTAAATTGTGTTACTAGTTGCCCTGAAAATGCTTTGAAGGAAACAGATTTACCTGATAAAACAAGAACGAAACATTGGAAATTCTTTTCTAAAATTCCTCAAGTGAGTACATCTGTTCTGGAGAAAACAAAACTGTCTCAGCTTCAATTATTGCCTGCTTATTACAAGTATCCCATATCTAATAAAGGTGCTGCAATATCTGTTTATTTAAAGCTATTATCTCAACTTTTTGGAGATTCATTGGTAATGGCAAATGCAACGGGTTCTTCTTCCATCATTGCAGGAACTGCGGGATATTCACCATGGCAAAAAAACGAAGAAGGTAGGGGGCCGGTATGGTCCAATTCACTTTTTGAAAATAATGCCGAATTTGGATTGGGTATGCGTTATCAATACGATCAAGAAAGGGCAAGGGTTAAAAACTGGCTCAAAACAAATAAGCCTGATTGGTTCCGTATATGGGAGGAAGAAAATATGGATCAAAAATCTGTGGAGGAACAACGAATGCTTCTTTCTGAGTGGAAATCACTTTGCGGTGCTAAGAGTCCAATAGTAAATAATCTTAACTCTTTACTTAATAAGAGTGTGTGGTTGGTTGGGGGTGATGGCTGGGCCTATGATATTGGGTATGGTGGTTTGGATCATGTTTTGGCGTCTGGAGCCAATGTAAATATATTGGTCTTAGACAACGAACTCTACGAAAATACTGGCGGGCAATTTTCCAAGGCTTCTCCAATGGCAGCCAATGGATTTAGATCAAAAAAGGATTTGGGGCGTATAGCAATGACTTATGATCATGTGTATGTGGCATCAGTTTCTTATGGAGCAGATCCGGAGCAATTAGCAAAGGCCTTGTTAGAGGCAGAATCATATGATGGCCCTTCCCTAGTACTTGCTTATTGTCATAGCGAATCTCATGGTATTAATATGAGAGAACCCCAGAAATACCATCAAGCTTTGGTAGATTCGGGAAGTTGGTTGCTGTATAGAAACGATCCCCGATTGAAACAATCATTACAATTAGATTCAACAAAACCGAGTATGTTGGTTGAGGATTATCTGAAGATGGAAAAGCGATTTAGAAAAATTTCAAACCCAATGTCAGCATACTATAGTCCGAAGATGATAGAGGCATTACAGCAAAGAGTAAATAAACGGTATGCATTTTTTGTTAATCAAGTTGAGAAACCCAAATTGCAAGAAGCAGAATTCATGCAACTTTAGGAGAAGTAAAGTTTCACTTTTGTATACCGTGAGCTCTTAGGATTTCAGGATACCGAGGATCATCATGAATGGATTTGAAAAAAATAGTATGTTCCCGCCTAAATAATCCAGAACGTTTGTTGCGAATGGTGTCAAGGTAATAGAACACACTATCCAGTTTTTGAATTCCAGCAAAAGACATGGCTTGAAGGTAATTTTTGCCACCTTCATCATCTACATCAAGGTTCTTGATTCGATTTATGATGCGATAGACATTAGATGTATCTCCAACTTTTCCATAACTGTAAGCAAGAAATCTATTGAAGGCATATTCTTCAGAAGCTAGTTTCTCTAGAGGAGGAATGGCACTTTGGTAATCTTCCATGGCTGTATATAGCCTAAAAAAAGCACGATTAATGACAAACTCATTGTTTTCAACATTATTCTGTTCCACTTGTTTCATTAACCGTTCTGCTTCTTCAAACTTGTAGTTTTCAACAAGCGCGGTAAAGTAAGTATTGGCTGTTGCGAAAGATAAAGGGTCTAACCGATAGGCAATTTCTGCCTGGATCAATTGATCTTTATATTGCTTATTATAGAAGAAAAAAGTGGAGTATTGTCTACGGGTAGTGACGTCGTTGGGAGATATGGAAATGGCACGTTCAAAGGCTGCCTTTGCTTGTTCGTATTTTCCTTCAATATTATTGATAAGTCCACGTACAGAATATATTCGAACCACTTGATCATTAATCTTTTCGGCCTTATCCAAATAGGTTTTTGCCGTAGTTGCGGCTTCATTTGGATCACGGTTGGCATAGTAGGTTTCTAGATAAATGGAATTGGCAATTTCTGCCATGGCTTCGGCATAATTGGGATCTAATTGAAGAGCTTGCTCATATAGCTGAATACTCTTGGCAATACTTTCCTTGTTTCGTTTATCAGCCTCTTTTCGACCCATAAGGAATAGCTTGTAGGCCTCTATATTTTGGGTTTGAATTTCGGCCAGTTTCAATTGTTCATCAGATGTAAGGTTGATTTCAAGTGAATTCACTATTTCTTCAGAGATCTCGGTCTGAATGGTAAACAAATCCGTTAGTGTTTTGTCGTAAGTATCTGCCCAAAGCTGTTCATCGTTTTGGGTGTTGATTAAATGGGCGGATACACGTACCTGATCACCTTGTTTTCGAATGCTACCTTCCAATATTAGGGAAACGTTCAATTCTTTGGCTATTTGGGGAAGGGTTTTATCTGTATCAATGTATCTAGAAACTGATTTTCGTGAGATAACACGTAAGGTACTTAGTTTGGATAGTTGTGTAAGAAGGTCTTCAGTAATTCCATCCCGGAATAAGTCGGAATCTGGTTCTGAACTCAGGTTTTCGAAAGGTAAAACCGCTATGGAAAGATCTTCTGGGGGTTTAGGGCCTGAAAAGAATTGAAAGTAAAGAAAGAAAAGAGCAAGCGCTGTTATAACACCAATGGCAAACCAATGACGTCTGCGATAGGGACCTTTTAATTCTCCATTTTTTGGCTCCTTTAGTTTGCCTTTAATAGATTTAGGATCTGGAATTTTGAGTCCGTCGTTGGCGATTGCAAATAGCGGGATAGTTCCTTCTACGTTCTTGAATTCATAGGCGTCTAAAAATTCAGTTTCTATTTGTGGTCTGTTCCGAATCTGATCGTGTACTTTGTCCGAAATCAAAATACTACCAGCAATTGCACAGGATTCAATACGGGATGCAACATTTACGGCATCGCCCATGATATCCTCTTCAGAATAAACAATATCTCCCATGTGGATTCCAATACGTACGGGCAGACCAGCCTGTACAAATGCCAATTGCATTTCTAGGGCACATTCTACGGCTTGAACGGCACTTGTAAAAACACTTAAGGTTCCATCTCCAAAGTATTGTACTATCTTTCCTTCAAATGCAGAATTGGTATGTTCAAAAATGCTTCGGTGTTTATTGCGGATGGCAATGGCATGTTCTTCATTGTTTCCCATAAGGGCCGTGTATCCCTCAATATCGGTGAACATAATTGCGGCCAATTGTCGAATAGAAGACATGCAGAGAATTAAGTTGTGTTTTTTAAAGGTACATTTTAGAAATGGATTCAACAAACAATAGCTTGATACTTAGTGTATTCAGTTGAGGTGTTATTATGGAATAGAAAGGGGGCAGATAAATGGATTTGATATTCTTATTGAACTTAATTAGTATATTTATTGAACCTAAATCTTTAACCCTACTGCCATGAAGTTCATGAATCTCCCCATTAGATTATCAAGCTTATTATTAGCTGTATTGTTTTTTATGCAAGGTTGTACTGCCTATAAAGGATCCATTACTTTGGATGAAGCTGTAAATGGACAGCAAAAGGTCAAGGTGATAACTAGAGATAATGGAGAATCTCTTGAGTTCGAGAAAATTACATTGATAAATGGTGAATACCGCGGAGTGCCGAAGCGATATTCACAATCTAGTGAAGTGGTTTTAAACCCTGAAAATATTGCTCATATCAAAGAGCATGATAAGGTCGTTTCCAATATGGTTACCTTTTCTCCTTTGATAGTTATTGCAGTAGTAGGGATTATTCTTTTTACTAATAGCGGGGACGGTGGTTATTAGTAATTCTTCAGGAAATAACTAAACAAATAATCTACTCAATACGCTGATAATTTTCAGAATTATAACGATTTCCATCAGCATCAAACGAAACCTGACTGTAGGTGTTGTCACCTAATTCCAACTCGAAACGAAAAACCTGTACTGTATCCACGATTTTCATCATTTCGTTGGACGCGTATTCCAGACGTTCTTCCAAATAACCATCTACAATTTTATAAGTTCCATACCCAAACCATTCGTTACTATCTTTAGGGTTAAAACGGGTCCACATAATTTTACCCTTGCTGTACATTTTTACCTGTCTATAACCTTCTAGGTTAAAGAGGGTATCCTGTATTTCATTTTCCTCATAAATAAATTGATGTTGGAGTTCCCATACGCCTTCTAGGGAAATTGCATTTTGTGGGGAGTTGTTTTTTGTAGCCGAACCGAGGACTAGTAAGGCAATAAGACAACCAGAAACAAGACTAATTCTTTTCATGGTTCAAATCTTTTAGGTTGATTTTTAACTAATTAACACCAATAAGATACGAAAAATTAGTGGGTTTTCGATGGCATTTGTTAAAATGCATTTTAAGATTTTGTGTTTCATTAACCTTTTAAAGAAAAGTCTGTGTCATTCAACGAAAACCCATTTATTATGCATGCATAAATTTTTTACTCCCCAAAAGTGTAGTTATTTTTGTCCCGATAAAGAATTGATTACAAGACATATAATTGATTTTTTTTCATATTTAAAAATTGGTTAGTTTTTTTGCCTCCACGAGTATCTGCTTGTGGAGGCTTTATTTTTTAGCTGAAGAATAGCGCATACTTTCTTAAAATGCTTACCTAATTTAAGGGAGGATTTAGTATTTTTCCATTTATGATTTTAGATACAATTGCAAACCGAAGAGCGGTATTTCCGGTACAGTATAATCATGTGCCTATTTCTGAAGATGAACTAAAAAAGATACTAGATGCAGCCAACTGGGCGCCTACTCATAGACGAACCGAACCTTGGCGGTTTAAAGTATTTCATTCTGAAGCTTCCAGAAAAGGGTTGAGTGAATTTTTAGGAAAAACCTATCGTGAAATTACAGAGGTTGTTTCCGAAGTTAAGTTTCAGAAAATTGTTGATAAACCTTTGCAGTCTGCTTGTGTAATGGCTATTTGCATGCAACGTGATCCTAAAGAGAGTGTGCCAGAGTGGGAGGAGATCGCCTCCACAGCCATGGCTGTACAAAACATGTGGCTTGGGGCTCGTTCCCTGCATATTGGATGCTATTGGAGCTCACCAAGCCTAAAAGATCATATTGGGAAGCATATTACCTTGGCAGAAGGCGAAAAATGTCTTGGGTTTTTCTATATGGGCAAATATGACGGTGAACTTCCCGAAGGGGTTCGTAAGTCACCCATTTCTGAAAAAACAGTATGGATATAAGGTCTATTTTTTGATAAACTGAACTATTCCCATCGTCTTGTTTTTACTGAAAAGCTCTATAAAATAGATTCCTTCTGATAATGATGCTACATTCATTTCCCAAGAGTTTCCACTTTCCTGTTGATAGGCTTCACTAACAATTTTTTGCCCGTTAGAAGCGTACATTGCAATTTTGACGTCTACATTCAAAGGACTTTCAAGCCGAATGTTCAGTTTTTCTGAAGTTGGATTGGGGTAGATAGAAAATGGTATGGTAGTGCTTTCTTCATTTCCCAAATCTCCGTCTCCTTCAATAATATCATGGGTTTCATTTATTGTTATTCCATCAAACCTTTCGGTAGTTCCAGCAGGCCATTCTACAAGTACGTCTTCTATTGATGTAGCATTACCAAGTCCAAAATGAACGGTATAACTATTTTGACTACAATACCCAGATGAAGCTGCTATTTTTCGTGTTTGCCATACGTCGGTTCCATCAATGTTTGCCAATACTTTTACAATGGCCCCAACAGCCGAGAAGTTTGAATCCATTCCTTGGCAATCTAGTTTTACCCAGTTGTTTCCACTCCCTGTATTCCGATATAATGAATTGGTCTGATTTTCACCCTGTGTATTGGCCAATAAAGCATCTAACCAACCATCATTGTCGTAATCGCCAAATGCGCAACCAAAAGTCCATCCTTGTTGATTGGCCAAACTACTGGTTGTATCTAAGGTAAAGCTGCCATTTCCATCATTCATATACAGAAAATTGGTGTTTTGCCCAGAAAGGAACGCATTGCATACAAATAAATCCAAGTCTCCATCATTGTCTACATCGGCAAATGATGAACCAAAAGAGTTTGTTATTGGAGTAGCAATGACTGAGCCAGTATCTTCTGTAAATGTTCCATTTTCATTAATATAAAGTTGATTGGCTTGCCCCGAATTTCCATAATTGGCCACAAAAAGATCAAAATCCCCATCATTATCGATATCAGCCCAAGAGCTTCCTGCAGAGTTTCTAAAGCTTAATGTAATGGCAGAATCGCTAATTTCCGTAAAATTATCAGGACCATCATTTCTGAAAAGTGAATTGGTTTGCCCTTCTTCGTTTGTTACAAAAAGATCACAATCTCCATCCCCATCATAATCAATCCAATCTATAGAGCGTGAAGGGAGCGCCTCGTTGGTAATGGATAAGGAAGTCACCTGTTGAAAACTACCATCCCCTTGATTTTCAAAATACATGTTCTGAAGGCTTCCTACGCTGTTGGTAAAATATAGATCTAGGTTCTGATCGTTATTGGCATCAATCCAAGTAGCCATTTCTGAGTAGGTGAGTGGAATGCCCATGGCAATTCCAGGTTCATAGGTAAAAGAATTGTCACCATTGTTTCTGTAAAAATAATTTTTCTTCCCTACTCCATTGGCACCAAAAGTAACTACAAAAGCATCTAAGTCTCCGTCATTATCCGCATCAGCAAAACTAGCTCCGTCTGAGCGATCGTTATCACTTACAATATCGTCTGTGGTAATGGTAGTAAAGGTGTTATTTTGGTTATTGATATACAGCATGTTATCCTGCCCCGAAAAGGGTCCGTTGGTAATGAAGATATCATCCCAGCCATCACCATTTACATCAATAAAATTGGCACTTCTAGAAGCAGAAGGCGTGGTAGTAATATCTTGAAAAGTAGTTTCCTGAAAAGATTGCGCAAATAGTATTGAATTTAAAATCAATGCAATAGTTGTAATGCTAAAGGTTATTTTGATGTTCATATCATTTAATTTTAATACGAAAATGGACAAAAAGCAGCATGGCTTTTTTAAAAATGATATGAGGTATTTAATAATTGATGTAGATTAAAACAGTGTTACTTTTTTACACTTCAAATACATGACAGTTGACATCCAAAATTGATTCACTCCGATCAATTTTTGGTACCTTGAAGAACATTTCAGTAACATAGCATTCTATTTATCCTTGGAAGAGACATTACCCATAAAGATACTTATTGCCGATGATGAGGCATTGGCCAGAAAACGTATTGTGACTTTTCTGGAAGAAGTATCGTTCCCAATAACTATTTATCAGGCTTCTAATGGCAAACAAACCATTGAAGGTATACTGAAGGAATCTCCCGATCTTGTTTTTTTGGATATTAAAATGACAGATATGACAGGTTTTGAAGTACTTCATAAAATTCCGAAGGAACAAATACCCGTTATTATTTTTGTTACTGCTTTTGATTCGTTTGCGGTACAGGCTTTTGAAGTGCAAGCTTTGGACTTTTTATTGAAACCCTATAAAAAAGTACGATTTATGGAAGCCTTGGAGCGAGGTGTGCATCAGTTGCAATTGGCTCAAAAAGAAGGTTTTCAGGAAAAGGTGGAACACCTTATGAAGTATATCGCAGCGAGTAAGAATACATTAGTAGACCAACAACAGGGATATTTGGAGAAGATTGTTATGAAGACTAACAGGAAGTACATCTTTGTGGAGACTAAGACTATTCAATATATAAAAGCGTCAGGGTATTATGCTGAGATATATACCATAGCGGGAGATAAACATTTGCATCGCATTTCAATGACCGAATTATCACAAAAACTAAACCCGAAGTCATTTTCTAGAGTGAATCGATCTGCTATTGTAAATAGAAATTTCATTAAGGAAGTCATAAGTGAAGGCTTGGGAGATTTTAGTATTGTTATGACAGATCACAGCCCTTTTTCACTTTCAAAAACACATAAAAATTCGTTTTTAAAACAAATGGGAATAAAATAGTTTATGCGCGCCAAGATATTAGATAAAGTTCTTATAAAATACTTATTACTTTTCTATTCTGTGGCTTTTTTGCTTTCTGCTTTTAGTGGAATTTTGGCAAAATGGCAAGGAATTGCATTGCAAACATATAGCTGGGGAGGCCTTATTAGCAATACAGTTTTTAGATATAGCTCAAAATTTGTATTTGTGTTTTTGGCCCTATTGATAGTGCGATACCTATTGGAAAAAAATTGGATTTCTGAATGGATGGGATTGCTGCTTCACGGACTCTTTGGAATGGGCCTTACATTTTATTCAGTGTCTAGCCAGGTAGTTTATAGCAATTGGGTTCATGGGCTCAATGATCCTTTAACATGGGATTACGTGTATCCTAGAGCCATTATGGGAGTCGATTACAATTTCTTTCTATATTTCTGTTCGGTTGCGATTGTATATGCCTATTATTATTTTAAAGGGAAAAAAGAATATGAACTTCAGGAGTCTCAATTGAAAACCCAATTGTTAGATTCTAAAATTCGTTCTTTACAGAGTCAACTACAACCTCATTTCTTATTCAATGCACTTAATGATATTGCATCTTTGGTAGATCATAGCCCAGAAAAGGCCCAAGATAGTATTGCAGATTTAAGTGATATGCTTAGGGCAACCCTTCAGTTGAGCGATACCAAGTTTATTACGTTGGAAGAAGAACTGCAGCTTCTTCAGAAGTATTTGGAGATTGAGCGAATTCGTTATGATAGCAAACTTGTAATTAACACAGAAGTAGCTAACGAAGTTAAAAGCTATATGGTACCCCCTTTATTATTGCAACCTATTGTTGAGAACTCCTTAAAGCATGGCTTTTCTTATGATCATGATAATCTAGAGATTACTATAACGGTAAACAAAAGAGAAGAAAAGTTGTTAGTGCAAATTACAAATGATGGAAAATCTCTGTCTAAGAATAAAGATAATTTAGGCATTGGATTAAGTAATATCATTACCCGATTGGATACTTTGTATCAAGGTAATTTCGTTTTCGAAATGAAAAATTTAAGCAATGGGGATGGAGTTCAGACAGTGATTGAGATTCCGATTCAATGATTATTCGGCAGGTTTTCTTTTTAGAAGGGAAAATCCAGTAGGTGCCAGTTTTTTACAAGATGATAAACAAACATACCCAGATAAACACAGGTTGCGAAGAACTTCATAAACGTGGAGGCCAAAAAACCAATAAAAGAGCCTAATGCTGCTTTAAATGCCTTGGGGCCTTCGGTTTCATTAAAAATTAACTCCCCTAATAAAGCCCCTACAAAAGGACCTATGAGGATTCCAAAGGGAATAGGAGCAAAGATTCCAACAAGTAAACCTATAGTGGTGCCCCAAACCCCAGCACGACTACCCCCAAACTTTTTGGTTCCCATAGCAGGAATAAGGTAATCCATAATATAAATGGCAATTGCTACGACTCCCGTAATGGCAATGAATAGCCAATCAAACTCTAAGGAAGGAGATAAGTACAACACAATAAGTCCTAACCAAGAAATGGGAGTCCCCGGAATAATTGGCAGTATGCTACCGGCAATTCCTACCAACATTAATATAAGTCCAAAGAAGACAAAAAGTAAATCCATAACCGGACAGTAAGACGCAAATAAATGGGGGATGTTACAATTTTTTAACTAAGAAATTAGTTTAAACTAAAAATTTAGTTATATTTGAAAACGAAATTCAGTATACTATGAAACAACTTACTAAAGCAGAAGAAGATATTATGCAGATCCTTTGGGATTTGAAAGAGGGAAATGTAGCAGCCGTCATAGATTGCTTGCCTGACCCCAAACCCGCTTATAATACGGTTTCTACGATTATCCGTATCCTTGAGAGTAAAGATTTTGTAGGCTACCGAAAGGAAGGTAGGGGGCATATTTATTTTCCTTTAGTACAAAAAACGGATTATAGCCATGAATCTATGAACAAATTGGTAGACGGATACTTTCAAGGCTCCTTTAAAAGCATGGTTTCCTTTTTTATGAAGAAAAACGACATTAGTATCCAGGAGCTGGAAGGAATTATGAAAGAAATAAATAAAGAGAAAAAATGATACATTATATTATACAGACCCTAGCTTTTCAGCTTTTGTTTTTGATAGTTTATGACCTTTTTTTAAAAAAAGAGACCTTTTTTAATGCCAATCGCGCTTATTTATTGGTCACTCCTTTGTTGAGCTTAATCATTCCATTTATACAGATTGCTGCTATAAGGGAGAGTATTCCCGATAGCTTTGTAGTACAATTGCCAGCAGTAGTAATTGGTGACAAAGCAGATACAGTTGCAGCCGCACAAGGATATATAGAAAGTAATTGGATGACTTTTAAAAACCTTTGGATGTTTGGAGTAGTTATTAGCTTGGTTTTTTCTAGTTACAAACTCTTTAAAATATTCAAGTTAAAGCGTAAAGGAAATACTTCAGAAATAGGTTCCCTTACGGTAGTAAAGTTACCCAAGAGCAATGCAGCCTTTACATTTTTAAAAACTATTTTTTTAGGAGATCAATTATCAACCAAGCAGCAACAAAGCATTTTGTTACACGAAGAAGTACATGTTTCTCAAAGACATACATGGGACTTGGTGTTTTTTGAAGGGCTTCGCATCCTTTTTTGGTTCAACCCTCTTATATATATCTATCAAAAAAGAATGGTTTTGCTCCAGGAGTATATTGCAGATTCCATAGTTGCAAAAAAGCAAAGTAAAAAAGAGTACTACCAAAGCCTATTGTCCGAGGTTTTTCAGACCGAAAAAATTTCATTCATCAATACATTTTTTAATAATTCATTAATCAAAAATCGAATCGTTATGTTACAAAAATCGAAATCTAAAAGAATCCTTCAATTGAAGTACTTATTAATACTTCCTTTATTGGGAGGAATGTTGTTTTATACCTCCTGTACACAGGATGCTTCGGCACAAGGACAGGGAGTGAATAGTGCCGACCTAACTTCACAGACAGATAGTGAGATATTGCAAAAAATTGCTGAACTCAAGGAGTCTATTGCTGCCAAAGGAGAAATGACAAAAGAAGAAGAGGAAGCTCTTAAGGTATTGTATGTTCTTACCAATCCAGAAGGACTTCACACCAAAGAATTCCAAGAAGTAAAAGATAAAGTAGGTATTCCTTTTGGAGTTATTGAAAAAGTTCCTGTATATCCTGGTTGCGAAGGCTTAAGTGAAAAGGAAAGCAAAAAATGTTTTACCCAGAAGATTACTCAATTTATAATTAATGAGTTTAATCATAAAGTGGGTGGCTCGGATCTTTCAGGAAGACAACGAATCATGGTACATTTTAAGATAAACCGTGAAGGGAACATCGTTAATGTAAAGGCCAAGGCACATGATCAGGCACTTATTGATGAGGCAGTTAGAGTGGCAAAAAAATTACCAAAAATGACTCCTGGAGAGCATCAAGGGAAAAAGGTTGGAGTAGAATATGCACTGCCTATTATTTTCGAGATCAAATAATTTTAGGTCATAAGATTGAAAAGCCGGAGGTTTCCCTTCGGCTTTTTTATGTGATTAATTTAAATGGTTTGCATAAGAGGAATGTTAAATATTTTCAAAAATTAAGGAAGTTCTGCCATTAGGGTGTTTTAGTTTCAAATTACGTAAGCAATTTCCAAAGCAGCCCTCCCCAAAACGATGTATGCTTCGGCAACCCGGGAACTCTGTATGATAACGTTTTGGGGGAGTGGCTCACAAGGCCATAGAAATCTATGGGCTCAAGTTTGATTTTCTATCCATGATTTGATAGCAAACTTTAGTGTGACTTAGTTTTTAATGTCCACTGAATGGTGTCCCAAATATACCAACTGCAAGTTCTGCCCAAATAATAAGAAGAGCAATCAGAAGTACTATTAAAAGAGCAATCCGATACTCGATCTTCAGTACCTTTCTTATTATTAGTTCAATCAACAAGCCAGTTCCAATCAATAGCGCACCCATAACAACAAAATCCAACAGATTCCAATGAACTTCATCTGTGAATTGCATTGCTATTAAAGGTATGAGCAAGACTATTGCAGAAATGAAAACAATGATGAAAAACCTTTTTTTCTGCATAATTATAAAATACTTGAAAGACAGATACGGCCATCAATCTTTAGCTATATAAAAAACTCTATTGATTCTTATACCTTATAGTATAAATGTAACACATTTTTAAAGCAGATTGACAAATTACCAGTATCATGTCATTCTATGATTGAGCACTATTTCAATCACCTTAATTTCCATGACCTCAAGGTCTGTATCACCAAAATTTGTACTTTCGGTATTACGAAACAGAAGTATGAGACAGGTTTTTTTATTGATAGTAATTTTGGGTTTTAGTTCCTGTCAATGGTTTGATACCGACAAAATCTCATCTGAAACCTTTTACGAAGAAGAGCTTAAGGCCATTGATTGGGAGGATGTAGATCAATACCCCACTTTTAAGGCTTGTGACCATATTACTGATAAAGAAGCTCAGAAAAAGTGCTTTGAGACCACCTTAGCTACTCCAATCTATAAAACGATTTCTTCAAAAAACCTTGTCACCCATCAGGATTTGAATGACACAATCTGGGTACGATTTAGTATTACCAAAGATGGAGCTTTTACACATGTGGAAACAAAAATGGACAGCTTACTACAAGTTCAACTTCCATTGCTGGAATCGTGGATTAGGCAAAGTGTGGACTCTTTACCTCAATTGGCACCTGCTTATAAAAGGGGTATCCCAGTAGAAACCCGATTTGGGTTACCTATAGTTATTAAAACAAAAAAGTCTAAAGGTTAAATTTATAACCTACTACAAAATCCATAGGGAATTCACCGTTGTCGTTCAAGTTTAAAGCGAGTACGTCATAATATCCCAGTGTAATATATCCTTTTCCCAATGCTATATCAGCACCTATCCCTAAAGAAAAAGGAGCTTGAAATTCTCCTCCGGAATTACTGAAGGTTTCCTCGGTGTTAGGATTATTGTCTGGGTCATCAATATTTGGTGATATGTAGACATAATCGGAGATTTTTGTATTGATAAAAATGTCAACCTTTTCAGAGTACACAAACTTGAATCTGTAATTTAATGAAAACTGAGAGGAGTTAACATCATAATCACTGGAGGCAATGATCTGACGAAACTGAAAGACCAAACTGTGTCTTTTTAAACCTGCTTCATCTATCAATTCAAAATCAATTCCAATTTGGGGAAGTAACGTATTCTCAGGATTGGGAATGAAAGGGTAATTGGTCATTCCCACAAAACCTCCCAATCGGGTTTTTAAGACCACTTTCTCTTCTTCCATAGCAAAAGAAGGATCAGTCGCTTTATTGTAATTAATAAAGAAAGTTCGTAAGCTCGGAAGGTTCAGATTTACTTTAGAAGTAGATAGTAAAGAGTGATCAGATGTTTGTTCCTTCAGTACATCTTTATATTCTTCCTGATAATCCCCATCTAATCGAGTGTTTTTTAATTCCCGAATGTCATTCTGTTTTTTTGAAAAGTAACGATATTCCCCATCAATAATGTTCCATAGTAATGTTAGCTTTCCTTCAACTTCAGTATTCAATGAATACGTAGAGCCTTCAACCTCATAATCTTGTTGGGCTATTAAGCTTAGTGTACAAAAAAGGGAAAGGAGTAACAGTAAGCGTTTCATAATTATAGATTTGGATTAGTTAAAGGTAAAAAAATAATTGATACTCCTTATTTTTTATGAGTCCTGCCTTTCCAAGTATAGGTTCCTCGAAGTCCATTGAAAACAACTCCTATAATAATAAATGGATAGACCAAAACAGACACCAAAGAAGTAAATAGAGGCATTGCTTTTTTAAAGAAGTGAGCCATGATAGTTAGTGCCAATACATCCAGAGCAAATTTTAGAAACAGGTATGCTAAGTATATCATTCCGGTTTTAGGAAAGAATATAAAGCCCATTAATGAGGCTAGGAACAAAAGATTGGAAAAAAACACAATGCCTCCAATCCATTTGGGTCCCTTACTTTGTTGTTCAGATATTTTAGATGCCCAACGTATGCGTTGTTGGATAGCTTTATTCCAATTTGATTCTGAAGATGTTAAAACACTTGCAGCGGGAGTTTTTAAAAAATGGAGTCCGTTTGGAAAAGCTCGTTTCATTTTTTCCAGAAGAAAAACATCGTCTCCGCTAGCAATATGATCGTTGCCAGCATAGCCGCCCACATCCTTAAATGCTTGTTTCCTATAAGCAAGATTTGCTCCATTGTTTAAGAGAGGAGATCTCCAACCAAAGCTTCCCATAGCTACTAATTGTAGACTTAATCCGTCCAATACTTGAAACTGCCTTACTAAAGAGGATCCATTTCTATATAAAACTGGTCCACAAATCATTTGAGGTTGTTTTTCATGAATGCATTGATTGTAGTATTGCAACCATTTTTTGGGTACGACACAATCTGCATCTGTTGTTAGTATCCAATCAAACTTTGCTTCTTGCAAACCAACATTTATAGCATCTTTTTTGGGTGATCCTGATGTTCTAGAGTTTTGAAGGATTCGAAAGTGAAATTTCACCTCCCTTTTGGAAGCCAATAGTAACGTTTCTCCATTATCGTCAGAACCATCATTAATGAATATAATTTCAAAAAACTCCTTGGGATATTCCAATTCAGACAAGGCACCTAACAGTGTAGGAATGTTTGCTGCTTCATTTCGAAAAGGAATAAGGATAGAAAATCGTGTTGAAGGGGCTGTTTTCTTAGGATTGAACCAAGGCAGCTTTATGAAACCGGTGATCAACCATAACATGGTTATGAGATATAATAAAAAACCTATGAAAAGGATAATAATCATGTTTGCTTATGAATTACGACATAAAAGCTCCCCCATATACCAGGAAGAACAAAATTGAAAAGCCAAGAAGTCATTACGGTACAAACTACCGTAATTTCACTTACACCCACCAAGGAAAATAGCCAGATCGCCACTCCGCCCCGAATAACCACATCCATCACAAAAAAGGACGGAATTACAGAAACTAAAATATACATGGCAAATACGAGTGGCCACGCTGTCTCTAGATTCAATTGCGCATTGAAATAATTGAGTAACAAAAAAAACAGTGAGCTGAATGATAAATAGCGAAATAGCGAAAACAAAAACGTCTTGATTTTCACCGAAGTTGATAGATTCTGGTAAAAGCGGGTAATATTGCCAAGTGTTAGCCCTTTTAATATCAGTTCTTTTTCTTTAAAAATATACCCTGAAATGACTAAAACCAAAATGGTTGCTAATAGCAACATGATTTTGGATATTGAAAAAGTAACCGCGTCAAATTGAATAAGAGCGACCAAACCAATGCCTCCCATTAGTAAGGTGACCAGCATTTGGTTAAGGTTAGAAAAAAGGGTGAGTAACAATATTTTTTTTCGATGTTCAGATTCAAAAAAATAGGCTTTCGCTCCGTATTCTCCAATTCGGTTGGGTGTTACAAGAGATACAGTATGTGCTGCTAAACTTTGTTTTGTTGCTTTCTTAAAGGAAAGCTTTTTTAATGTGGAGGCTAAGGTTTTCCATTTTAAGATCTCCAATAACCAATTGAGTGCAGCTAATCCTAAAAAAAGAATAAGCGGGGTCCAACTCTTCTCAGAAAGGATTTCCATAAACTGTGAAAACGAAAGAGTCTCATTTCTTGAAATTTTAACGTAGACATAGACAAAAGTGATGCATAAGATCAAAACTTTTAGGGCAATCAAGCCATAATGCTTAGATTTGTTGGAGAGGGCTGCCATGGGCAGCTAAAGTAATGAAAGTTTTAGACTGAGTGGCTTCAGAAAAGATCATATTAGGAATAGATCCCGGAACAACTATTATGGGATTTGGACTCATAAAAGTAATTGGTAAACAAATGGAGTTTATGCAATTGCACGAGCTTCAATTGTCCAAATATGACGATCACTATGTACGTTTAAAACAGATCTTTGAACGGACCATCCATCTCATTGACACCTATCATCCAGATGAAATTGCCATTGAAGCTCCCTTTTTTGGAAAAAATGTACAATCCATGCTTAAATTGGGACGGGCTCAAGGAGTGGCCATGGCAGCAGGACTTTCTAGGGAAGTACCTATTACGGAGTATTCGCCTAAGAAAATAAAAATGGCTATTACTGGTAATGGAAATGCTAGTAAAGAACAAGTAGCCAAAATGTTGCAAAGTACCTTAGGTATAAAGGAACTCCCTAAAAATCTGGATAGTACCGATGGTTTGGCAGCGGCGGTTTGCCATTTCTATAATGCGGGAAGGATAGATGTGGGAAAAAGTTACAGCGGTTGGGCTGCTTTTGTAAAGCAAAATGAAGATCGCATTAAAAAGTAATAAGTAGTAGGTTTTGATGGAAGCAAATACAAATTGCAAAAACTGCGAAACACCCGTAGAGAGTTATTATTGTCATGATTGCGGGCAACGAACCTCGGTACATAGAGTTACCTTAAAGGAAACATTTAGTGATGTGGCATCGGGTTTACTTTCATTTGAAGCCCCTTTTTGGATAACACTGAAGTTATTGTTCTCAAACCCCGGTGTTCTTTTTAGGGATTACTTATCAGGTAGGCGAAAATCGTATTTTAAACCCGTTTCTTTTTTTATTCTTCTCACGGTAGTACACATATTAGTAAGAACATTAATTGATTATGATCCTATGGATAGTTTAATTGAAGAGCCGGATGCGAAAGTCCATTTTTTTAAGGAAGCAGGTCAGTTTATGGTTCAGCATATCAATAACATTCTTTTCATCTTCGTTTTTACCCTATCACTTTTTATGAAGGTTTTTTTCTTTAAAGAGTACAACTGGGCAGAGTATATTGCGATTGCTTTTTATTTGGTGGGGATTTATATATTTTTAGGAACCATCAATGTGTTTTTTCTAAAGTATTTGAATACTGGAATGCAATTTCTTACGATGGGGATTATGTTGATATACTTTGTTTATGCTATGGTTTCCCTTATTCAGAAAAAGAAATTATGGGTCTCTTTTAAATCTATATGGGCCTATGTTCTTGGCACCCTTTTTTATGTAGTTTTAGGCTTCGGTTTTTCATTAATTATTGTAAGCTTAACTTAATATGGGAGGCATTTATCTACATATACCTTTCTGTAAGCAAGCTTGTCATTACTGCGACTTTCATTTTTCTACATCCATCAAGAAAAAAGAAGATTTGGTCAATGCACTTTGTAAAGAATTGGTCCTTCGTAAGTATGAATTGACAGATACCGTAAAGACCATTTATCTGGGGGGAGGAACTCCGTCATTACTTTCTTCTAAAGAATTGAACAAAATATTTAAAACCATTTACGATCATTATACTATTTCGGAAACCGCTGAGATTACGCTGGAAGCCAATCCTGATGATCTGTCTACAGAATATATTATTCAATTGTCACGTGGGATCATAAATAGATTGAGTATAGGAGTACAGTCTTTTTTTGAAGAAGATCTTTCTTTAATGAATAGGGCACATAATGCCGAAGAAGCCTATAGAAGTATTCGAGGGGCAGCCGAATTTTTCGAAAATATGAGTGTCGATCTCATTTATGGAATTCCTGGTATGACCAACGAGCGTTGGGTTAAAAATATTCATAAAGCAATCCAATTAGATGTACCACATTTGTCTTGTTATGCCTTAACGGTAGAACCTAAAACAGCTCTTAAAAAATTTATAGAAAAAGGAATCATTCCTCCTGTAAAAGATGAGTTGTCTCAAAGTCATCATGAGTTGCTTGTACAAGTGACCGAACAGGCAGGATATGTAAATTATGAGTTTTCCAATTTTGGAAAACCCGGTTTCGAATCGCAAAATAACATGGCCTATTGGATGGGAAAACCCTATTTGGGAATTGGCCCATCTGCACATAGTTATAACGGAAATGAACGTTCCTGGAATGTCACTAACAACCATAAGTACATTCAAGAAATTGAAAAAGGAATCCTGCCGCAGGAAAAAGAATCTTTAACCCTTAAAGATAAATACAACGAGTATGTTATGACTCGATTACGTACGCAACATGGTATTCAATTGGAAGAAGTACGAGATGTTTTCGGAACCGATTATCAAGAATATTTAATGAAACAGGCCCAAACCCATCTTATGGAAAATCGACTTCTGGTAGACGGGGATCGATTGCATGTGACGAAGGAAGGGAAATTTTTAAGTGATGGAATTGCCAGTGACTTGTTCATGTTACAATTAGGATAAATGAAAGCAAAGTACGATCGTATTGGAAAAAAATACAATACTACTAGAAAAGCAGATCCCTATCTTTTTGAAAGATTATTAACACACCTTAATCCAAAACTTGATAAACATTATCTCGATGTAGGTTGTGGAACAGGAAATTATACCAAGGAATTTGATAAGTTGGGTTATTCTTTTGTAGGATTAGACCCCTCACAGGAGATGTTAGATCAAGCCAATAATGATCAAAATAATATACAATGGGTTAAGGGAATGGCAGAGACCCTTCCGTTTTCAAGTGGTTTTTTTGATGGCGTAGTTTCAACACTCACTTTGCATCATTGGAGCGAACTTGCTCCAGGTTTTCAAGAGGTTTATAGAGTAATGAAACCAGGAACTCAATGGGTTATTTTTACTTCAGATCCCATACAAATGTCACATTATTGGTTGTGTCATTATTTTCCAAAACTGATGCAAAAAGGAATTGGCCAAATGCCTCCAATAGATGAGATTATTGAGACATTAACAGATGTGGGCTTTGCTGAAATCAACTCAGAAACCTATACCGTAAAGGAAGATCTTGAAGATCTGTTTCTCTATTCTGGGAAGCATCAACCCGAACGTTATTTCGATGAGCGTTTAAGAAAAGGAATTTCCACATTTTCCGATTTAGCACATGCTTCTGAAGTGAAAGCGGGGCTAGCATCATTGCAAATAGATATAGATTCTGGTGAGATTGAGAATGTAATACGTCGTTGGCAGTATGATGGAGGAGACTATTTATTTATCACTGCTCAAAAGGAATAATGTTATATTGCAACTGTGAAAACCTACATACATATAGGGCCAAAAAGTTATACCGTAGATCTCGCCAAACCGTTGGATATATCTATTCCCTTAAGAGCTTCTTCAAAAAACCCCAACGCTTGGTATGTAGGAAACCCAACAATTCAACCCGTTGAGTTGGAGGGTTGGGTTGGAAAAGTAAGCAAAGGAGCTTCTGTCAATTTTAACGATATTTATTTTAATCCCCATGCACATGGTACTCATACAGAATGTGTTGGGCATATAACCAAAGAATTTCATTCTGTAAACAAGGCCCTAACCCGTTTTTTCTTTTTGGCAGAAGTAATCTCAATAACTCCTCAAGAAAAAGAAGGCGATGCAATCATTACAAAAAGAGATGTGGAAGAGAAACTAGATGGAAAATCTCCCGAATCTCTGGTTATAAGGACTTTGCCAAATCCAATTTCAAAAAAGGAGAAAAACTATTCTCATACCAATTGGCCGTATTTGGAGCAAGACTTGGCCCGATATTTATGTGAATTGGGAGTGAAGCACTTATTAATTGACCTTCCGTCTGTAGACAAAGAAAAAGATGAAGGAAAACTATTGGCCCACAAAGCTTTTTGGAATTTTCCAGAAGCAATTCGTGAAGAAGCCACTATTACAGAATTTATTTACGTTCCCAATAACATAGCAGACGGAACGTATTTGTTAAATCTTCAGATTGCATCTTTTGAGAACGATGCATCACCCAGTAAGCCAGTTTTATACCAAATTTTTTAGTAGGCTTCAGAACAACAGTTTACTAATTTTCAACCTCAATCAGGCGAGTTGGGGATTATGTCTATATTTGGAAATCAACTAAAAAACCATCACATGATATTTTATGGAAGGAACTCTTCAAGAATTAAGGAAGGACAAATAAACAACGTAATCTGTCCCAATTGTGACAACAATACCTCCATGGGCTATGCCATTTTTGGTAAGTATGCCCATTTATACTGGATTCCTATGTTTCCTATGGGGAAGGAAACCGTATTGGAGTGTGATTCTTGTAACAGAACCTATAAATTGAAAGAGTTGCCAGATACTATTCAGAAGAAATTCGAATTTGAAAAACAAGGGGCAAGTACCCCAATCTGGTATTTCTCTGGGGTTGCCATTATTGCATGCCTTATTGCTTTTGGAGCTTATGCTTCTTCCAAAGACAAAGAAAACAATGCTCTGTATATTCAAGATCCTCAGGTTGGAGATGTTTATTCTTTAGATCTGGAAAATAATGGCTATTACTCTTCTATGAAAGTTGTGGAAATAGTTGGTGATAGTGTGTTTGTAATTTACAATGATTACGAAATAGATAGACGCTCACAAATTTATAAGATAGATAAAGATAAAAACTATACTACGGCAAGAGAAGGATTGACCAAAGAGGATATTTCTTTTTACTACCGTGAAGGAAGCATCTTTAATGTGGATAGGGACTAAAAGACTATTATGAAAACACTACTAAAGATTGAAGAATTGGCCCAGTTGGGCTTGGGAATTGCCATTTTTTCTACACTGGATTATGCCTGGTGGTGGTTTTTGGTATTGTTTTTAACACCAGATATAGGGATGTTGGGATACTTAATAAATACTAAGGTTGGAGCGGCGTTATATAACCTCTTTCACCATAAAGGACTAGCTATTGTATTTATCCTATTAGGAATACTTTACTTAGGTGATCTTTATACACTTATTGGGTCTATTTTATTTGCACATGCTGCTTTTGATCGCCTATTGGGGTATGGACTTAAGTCCTCTGATAGTTTTCACAACACCCATTTAGGTTCCATTGGAAAGCAAAAATGAAACAACGTATTTTCATAGGGTTATTAGGGTTGGTATGTGTTGTCTTTACGCATGCCCAAGACTATGAAAGGATTGATGCTACCATTGAGCTTTACCCCAATAGATTTAATACTGCTGAAGAACTTTCAGCATTCATAACCCGCGACTTTAAAACAGAGGAAGAAAAAGTAAGGGCTATCTATACTTGGATTATTCAAAATGTGGCTTATGAACCCGAGGAATACAAGAATTTCAATTTCAATTTTAAGAATTATAGAGAGCGTAATCAAAAGGAAGAGAAGACCCGAAAAAAAGTAATTTCCAGAACCCTTAGAGAAGGGATTGCGGTGTGTGAAGGTTATGCCATGCTTTTTGAACGGCTTTGCGAGTTGCAGGAAATTTCAAACTATCTGGTACGTGGAGACATAAAAACACATTTTGATGATATTGGACGTCCCTTCAGAAAAACGCATATGTGGAATGTAGCCTATATAGAAGGGAAACCTTTTCTTTTCGATCCTACTTGGGGCGCCGGAAAATATAGAAGAAAATTTATAAAAGAACCCACATACTTCTATTACAAGACTCCTCCTGAGCTTTTTATAAATACGCATTATCCCCATCAAGGAGAAGATACATTTACAGATCTTTCATTTTCAAGGGAAGATTTTGCAAACATGCCATTTATCATAGCCCAGAATGTAACATTGCAACAATTGAAGAGACAAAGAGAAGGGGTCATTTCTTCTCAAAGCGAAGAAGGAATGATTCCTTTTAGCATTCAGTTGGATGGAGTAGAGCGGGTATCTTATTCTTATACTATGGGAAAGGAAACCAAAGAGGTTAAATTTTCCCGAGGAGATACCCTAGACTTTTCTATTCCAATTGAATTGGGAAGCGAAAATTTGTTGATCTATTTTAATGACAAACCTGCGTTGGCGTACAAAATAAACTAAGATGCATATTGAAGAATTTCGGGAGTATTGCTTAGCAAAAAAAGGAGTGACCGAGTCTTTTCCTTTTGACGAACATACGTTGGTGTTTAAAGTGATGGGTAAGATGTTCGCCGTATCCGGATTAGAACGAACTCCTGCTCAAGCCAATTTAAAATGTGATCCCGAACGTTCTGAAGAACTCAGGGCAGAATATGATGGGCTAATTATTCCTGGATGGCACATGAATAAACATCATTGGAACACGGTCATGATTGTGGGAAACCTTCCCCATAGTCTTATATTCGAGCTCATAGATCATTCTTATGACCTTATTGTGAGCAAACTTCCTAAAAAAATAAAGGCAGAATTAGAAAATCTATAAATGAAGTCACAGCGAGAGTTAAAGGAATTTTATGAAGCAGAACGCCAAAAGAATCAGAAAGTACGTGATACATTAACACAAAACCTACTGTATTCCAGCATACTTAGGTTTTCTGTTTTCATTTTAGTTGCTTTTGTTTGTTATAGCTACTGGAATACAATAGAAACAGTGTTGGCGACCCTTTTCGTCGGGGTGTTGATTTTTATATGGCTTATAAAGCGACATGACCGCCTTAAAAAACTACAACGATATCATACAGCACTGATCGAAATCAATAGAACAGAATTAGATGTTTTAAACGGTAATTTTTATGAATTACCCGAAGGGAATGAATACAAAGATCCCGATCATTTCTATAGTCAGGATATCGATCTTTTTGGAAGAGGCTCTTTTTTTCAATACCTAAATAGAACCGCTCTAGAAAGTGGTTCAGTACGATTGGCCGAAATACTTACAGAAAACGAATGCGAAGGCATTAATGAGAAACAAAAAGCCATAAAAGAACTAAAAGACCTTCCAGAATGGCGTCAACAATTTTCGGCATTGGCTTCCTTGGTAAAAGTAGAGATTGGAGCTAAAAAAGTAGTGCGTTGGTTAGATGAATATGTTGGTTTTGTCCCTGCACGATTACCATTACTTTCTATATTTTTCTCAATAATATCCCTAGTGCTTCTAGGTCTGTTTTTTACCAATAATCTTGCTGGGATTATAGTTGCCTTATGGTTTTTCTTAGGATTGGGGATTACAGGACTATTTTTGAAGAAGATCAATAAGTTGGTTTCAGATACTTCTCAAGTACAAGCTACGTTTGAGCAATTTTATCAATTGCTTTCAAAGATTGAGCAACAAGACTTTTCTTCGGAATTACTGAAAAGTAAAAAGGAAAGTATTATAAATGAAGCAGAAAGCGCTTCTTCCATCCTAAAACGCTTTTCAAAATTACTGGATGCTTTAGATCAAAGAAGCAATATGATTGTTGGCGTGTTTACCAATGGGTTTTTACTTAGGGATTTATGGATTGCCCAAAAAGTTGAACAATGGATTAAAGAACACCATAATCAGATAGATGATTGGTTTCAGGTAATTTCTTTTTTCGATGCCTATAATAGCTTGGGTAATTATGCCTTTAATCATCCTCATCATTCATTTCCGGAGATACAAGAAGGGAATGAAATGTTGCACAGTGTAAATGCTTGCCATCCTCTACTACGAAAAGAGGCAGCTGTAGCTAATGATTTTAACATTGAAAAAGAACAATTTTTTATTATTACGGGCGCCAATATGGCTGGGAAGAGCACATTTTTAAGAACCGTTGCTTTGCAAATAGTTATGGCAAATATTGGTCTTCCCGTATGCGCAGAAAATTCCAGTTATGCTCCTATTAAGTTAATTACAAGCATGCGAACCACAGATAGTCTTACCAAAGATGAATCCTATTTCTTTAGTGAGTTGAAGCGCCTTAAATATATTGTAGATCATATTCAAAAAGATAGATACTTCATTATTCTAGATGAAATACTAAAAGGAACCAATAGTACCGATAAGGCCATAGGATCTAGGAAATTTGTTGATAAATTGGTGCGATCTCACTCTACGGGGATCATTGCCACACATGATTTAAGCTTGTGTAAGGCAGCTGATGAATTACAACAAGTAGAAAACTATTATTTTGACGCTACGATAAAAGAGGATGAGCTCTTTTTCGATTATAAATTGAGAAAAGGGATCTGTCAAAACATGAATGCCTCTTTCCTTCTCAAAAATATGGGCATCGTAGAATAATTAACGAACAATCTTATTACGATATTGAAAAGGGGTCTCGTTGGTTAATTCCTTGAACTTCCTGTTGAAATTTGAAATATTCCTAAAACCACTGGTTTCAGCAATTTCCGCAATATTTATTTCTGGTTGCTCTTTAAGGAGTTTACAAGCTTCTTCTACCCTTATTTCTGTGAGGAACGACATATAGGTTTTTCGGGTTCGGTTTTTAAAATACTTACAAAAGGCATTTGGAGTCATGGCTGCTTCTTTGGCAATGGCATCTAACGTAATCCTTTTTCTGAAATGATTCATCGTGTATTGAAAGACAGCATTCATTCGTTGCCCTTCATTTTCAGTATATTTTTTTAGTGTTTTATCTCCAAGATTACCCGAAACAAAAGAAGACAAGGTTTCATATTTAGCATTATTAAGGTGCTTCAATAATTGAAGGAAAAGTAAAAACCGATCCAGTTTGGAGGCTTTCTGAAGCTTTTCAAAAACTTCAATGGTAGATTTAGAAGGATTTGAGATTTTAAACCCGTTCTCCGCTTTCCGAAAAAAGGATGCCAATGGTTTCAGCTCTTCAATGCCAAAGAAATCAATGCCAAAAGAGACAGGAGTGAAGAAAACCGAAAGCATGTGGGACACAGTCCCCTCTTCAGGAGTACTTTTAAATACATGTGGTAGATTTCCTCCAAGAACAAGAATATGACCCGTTTCAAATCTATTTAAGGTGTCTCCAACAATCAACGATCCCTTTCCTTGTTTTATATAGCTAATCTGAAATTCTTCATGTTGGTGTAATAATCCATAAAAAACTGGCTGGAGATCCTCTTGAAGAACAATAGTCTCCTTGCCAGATTTAACAATTGTAAATGGTAATACCTTCATAAATACTATAATATTAATCAAATATAATGCTTATTGCTAAATTATGGATAGAATAATACTAATATTGAATAATCCACTATTATCTTCAAGTATCAATTTTCAGATATTTTTGGAGTAAAATTTTTACCTTATGAAATTCGAATGGAAAGGCGTTATGCCAGCTGTGACCACTAAGTTTACAGATACTGATGAGTTGGATATTCCACTATTCTTACACAATATAGACGCACAGGTTAGTGCTGGCGTACACGGTATTGTATTAGGAGGAACCCTTGGAGAAGCGAGTACGTTAGAAGATGAAGAAAAACGGATCCTTACCCGAGAAACTGTACAACGGGTGCAAGGAAAAATCCCTGTGATGATCAATATTGCTGAGCAATCTACCAAAGGAGCGGTGTTGGCTGCCCAAAAGGCAGAAGAAGATGGGGCTTCCGGTCTTATGATGTTACCCCCAATGCGATACAAAGCGGGAGATCGTGAAACTGTGGAGTACTTTAAAGCTGTAGCTAATAGCACTTCATTACCTATCATGGTTTATAACAATCCTGTAGATTATAAAATTGAAGTGACTTTAGATATGTTTGAAGAACTGTTGAAGTGCGATAACATTGAAGCCGTAAAAGAATCTACTAGGGACATCTCGAATATAACCCGCATTAAGAACCAATTTGGAGATCGTCTTAAAATTATGAGTGGGGTTGATACCTTGGCATTGGAGAGTCTCCTTATGGGAGCTGATGGATGGATTGCTGGATTGGTATGTGCTTTTCCTCGTGAAACGGTGGCCATATACGAATTGCAAAAAGCAGGTAAGATAGAAGAAGCAATTTCCATTTACCGTTGGTTCCTTCCTTTGTTGGAATTGGATATTAACCCTAAATTAGTACAGAATATTAAATTAGCCGAAGTAGCAACAGGATTAGGCTCAGAAACTGTTCGTGCACCTAGGTTGCCTTTGGTTGGACAAGAACGGGAACATGTACTGAAAGTAATTGAAGATGGATTAAAAATAAGACCGGAATTACCTAACTATATGAATTTGTAATGTTAGAAATAAGGCCTACATGTGAGCATTGTAATAAAGCGCTTCCTTACGATAGTGAAGAGGCTATGATCTGTACTTTTGAATGTACTTTTTGTGAAGATTGTGTCACAACCATACTAAAAAGTGTTTGTCCCAATTGCGGAGGGGATTTTCAAAAACGGCCTATTCGTCCTTCAAATCTATTGGAGAAATACCCAGTATCACAGAAAGTGGTACATAAACCCGTAGATGTGGAAGCACATCTAGAACGAATCAAAAAACAATCATGACAGGAAAAAACCATATAGGATTTCAGTTAAGTGCTGAGGGAGATAGCACCTATCAAACATTCAATCCTAAAACCAATACAGAAAATACAACTCTTTTTTATGAAGCAACCGATGCCGAAATTGAAAAGGCAGTGCAATTAGGAGCAAAAGCTTTTCTAAAGTATAAGAATGTATCAGGTGCCCAAAGAGCTGAGTTTCTGCGTAGTATAGCCGATGAAATTATGGCTTTAGATGACGTGCTTGTTAGCGCCTATATGAATGAAACTGGACTACCCGAAGGCCGAGCCAAAGGAGAACGGGGTCGTACCGTTGGACAATTACGAATGTTTGCAAACCTTGTTGAAACTGAAGATTGGCGACAACCCACCATAGATTTGGCCAATCCAGATAGACAACCTATGCCCAAACCAGATCTACGTCAATTTTTGATTCCTCTAGGGCCTGTAGTTGTGTTTGGAGCGAGTAATTTTCCTTTGGCGTATTCTACAGCAGGAGGAGATACTGCCAGTGCACTGGCAGCGGGTTGCCCCGTTATTGTGAAATCGCATCCCATGCATGCAGGAACTGGAGAGTTGGTAGCTTCTGCTATTGCAAAAGCAGCAAAGAAAACAGGAATGCCTGAAGGTGTTTTTTCCAACTTGAATAGCGCAGGAATTGAAGTAGGACAGAAGCTGGTTCAACACCATCAAGTAAAAGCAGTAGGATTTACAGGAAGCATTAGAGGAGGCCGTGCTTTATTCGATTTGGCAGGACAAAGAGAAGAACCCATACCTGTTTTTGCTGAAATGGGTAGCGTTAATCCAGTAGTGATTACCCAAGGAGCATTGAAAAAAAGAAGCTCGGACATTGCAACTACTTATGCAAGTTCAATTACTTTGGGGACAGGACAATTTTGTACCAATCCAGGATTAATATTGGCAATAGAAAGCCCAGAACTTTCCGAATTCATTGAAGATTTGGGAGATAAAACGAGCAAAATTGAAGCCCAGTGCATGCTTCATCCAAACATTCATAAAGCGTATGTGGCACATGGAGAAGAAGTGTCTTCTCAAGCAGATACACAAATTATAGCTTCAAATACTGGCTCCCTTTCTGAGAATTATGCAGAAGCAAAAATTGTCACTACAACGGGAGATGCATTTTTAAAGAACAAGAAATTGCATCAAGAGGTATTTGGGCCATTTTCGTTGGTAGTACAATGCAAAGACCAAGAACAACTATTGAAAGTGATTTCTGAATTGGAAGGTCAGTTAACCGGAACCCTTATCGCAGAGAAAGAGGAGTACCAAAATCTTTCCGAAATCATAGATACTCTTCAGGATCGTGTAGGGCGTATTATTTTCAATGGAGTGCCTACCGGTGTTGAAGTCAGCGATGCAATGACTCACGGAGGGCCTTATCCGTCATCTACAGACAGCCGATTTACGGCTGTAGGAACACATAGTATAAAACGATGGGTGAGGCCGTTTTCCTTTCAGGACTTTCCAGAAGAACTGCTTCCATCCTTTCTAACATAATTAATATGAGACTTATAGTAAGAATTGTTTTGGCTTTCTACATCTTCTGCTTCTTTGGTACGGAGATAATGGCTCAGAATACTACAGAACAGTTGGCATCCATTATCAAGACAGTAGAAGAACATGAAGGGTACGATAACAAGGCACATCCTATGGGTCTGTTTACTCGGGAATATTTCAAAGCTGAAGCTGAGTTTGCCGCAGAACAACTTGAAAAGTTGAAGGCGATTTCAGCTGATGATCTTTCAGAAACAGATGCTATTTCCCTAGAAATGCTGAAATTTCTGTTACAAGACCAGATCAATTACTATGAATTTGATCGATACTTGAATCCATTGTTGTCTGATTCGGGTTTTCATACTAGTTTTCCTTACATGGTTAGGCCATTGACCAATTATGAGCAGGTTATTTCCTATTTAAATAAGCTAAATGCTATTCCTAGTGTGGTAGATAATTACATTCCCTTGCTTCGGGAAGGATTGGAGAGAGGAATGTCGCAACCCCGTGTTATTTTTAAGGGATATGAATCCACTTACAATTCCCATATTGTTGAAAGTTATGAAGATAGTTTCTTCTATGGTCCTTTTAAAAATTTACCAGAATCCCTTTCAGAAGTACAAAAGGATTCTATTTTAAAGGCTGCAAAGGAAACTATTTCAGAAAAAGTTGTACCGCAATTCAGAAGAGTAAAGAAATTCTTCGAAGAAGAGTATTTTCCAAAAACAAGAAAAACCATTGGAGTTTCCGAAACTCCCAATGGACGTGAATACTACCAGAACAGGATCAATTACTACACCACAAGTACTCAATATACGGCAGATGATATACATAATATTGGCTTGCGTGAAGTTGCGAGGATTAAAGCTGAAATGAACAAGATCATTGCCGAGTTGAAATTTGAAGGAAGTTTTGCAGATTTCCTTAAGTTTTTGCGTACCGATCCGCAGTTCTATGTTGAAACACCCGAAGAATTATTGATGCATGCTCGTGATATGGCTAAGAGAGCTGATGCTCAGTTGCCAAAGTTTTTAAAACCTTGCCGAGAAAGCCCTACGGGGTGGCTCCAGTTCCAGATGCCATTGCTCCTAAATATACGGGAGGTCGATATATTGGAACAGGTAAGAACAGTACAGACCCTGGTTATTATTGGGTAAATACTTATGATCTTCCCAGTAGACCCCTATATACATTACCATCTTTAACAGTACACGAAGCAGTTCCTGGACATCATTTGCAAGGAAGTCTTAATAATGAACTTGGAGATAGCATTCCACAGTTCAGAAAAGACACCTATTTGTCAGCGTATGGTGAAGGATGGGGATTGTATACAGAATACCTTGCAGCCGAAATGGGAATGTATACCACACCTTATGAAAGATTTGGTCAGCTTACCTATGAAATGTGGCGTGCTTGTAGGCTAGTGGTAGATACGGGAATCCATGCCAAAGGCTGGACAAGAGAGCAGGTGGTCAATTTCATGGCTTCTAATACAGCCCTTTCATTACATGAGGTAAATACAGAAACAGACCGTTATATCTCTTGGCCGGGACAGGCATTGTCCTACAAGATAGGAGAGCTTAAAATACGTGAATTACGAAAAAAAGCTGAAGCGGAATTAGGATCAAAGTTCGATATTAGGGAGTTTCACGAAATAATTTTAGAACAAGGAACCGTTACACTCTCCATTATGGAAGATAGGATTAATGCATACATCAAAAAGACAAAGAATGGGTCGTAGTACATTTCACTGTATTGATGGACACACCTGTGGAAATCCGGTACGGGTAGTTACTACAGGTCACCCTCCACTACAGGGAGATTCCATGAGTGAAAAAAGACAGCATTTTTTAAAGGATTACGACTGGATACGTAAAGGACTTATGTTTGAACCCCGCGGTCATGATATGATGAGCGGGAGTTTCTTTTTTGAACCTCAATTCCCTGAAAATGATTTTGGGATATTGTTTATAGAAACCTCAGGATGTTTACCCATGTGTGGTCATGGAACCATAGGAGCAATAACTATTGCTGTTGAGGAAGGATTGGTAACTCCCAAAACTCCTGGTAAAATTCGTATGGAAACACCAGCAGGGTTAGTAGCTATTGACTATGAAGAGAGAAATGGAAAGGTTGCTTGGGTAAAACTAAAGAATGTAAGTTCCTATTTGGCAGCTGAAGGACTTTCAGTGAAATGTCCAGAATTGGGAGAAATCACCTTTGATGTCGCCTATGGAGGAAATTACTACGCCATTGTAGATCCACAAGAAAATTTTAGCGGGGTACAGGATTTTACGGCTAGTAAATTGATACAGTATTCACAAGTAGTTCGGAAACGAATCAATGAGAAATACCCAGACCATTTTATTCACCCTGAAAATAAAACCATTCGGGATGTAAGCCATATGCAATGGACAGGAACTCCAATACATACTTCTTCCTCTGGCAGGAATGCAGTATTTTACGGAGACAAGGCGATAGATCGCTCTCCTTGTGGAACAGGAACTTCTGCTAGGATGGCTCAGTTGCATGCAAAAGGAAAACTAAAAAAAGGAGAACCCTTTATTCATGAAAGTTTTATAGGTTCCACTTTTGAAGGATCTATAGAAGAAGAAACTGAAATTGATGGCAAAAAAGCCATTATCCCATCCATTAAAGGTTGGGCTAAAATTTATGGACACAATATTATTACTATTGATCCTGAGGACGATCCGTATGCTTACGGATTTCAAGTTATCTAAATGAGTAAAAAAGTTATTGTCATAGGTGGAGGTATTATCGGGCTTTGTTCAGCCTATTATCTTCATAGAGATGGTCATGATGTTATTGTAGTTGATAAATCCAAAATGAACGGAGGAGCCTCCTATGTTAATGCGGGTTACATCACTCCAAGTCATATTATTCCGTTATCTGCACCTGGTATGATTACTAAAGGATTGAAATGGATGTTGAATCCAGCCAGTCCTTTTTATGTGAAACCTCGATTGAATAAAGAATTTCTGAAATGGGGGTGGGCTTTTAAAAAATCTGCAACAAAAGCTAAAGTAGATAGGGCCATTCCTATAATTAAGGATATCAATTTATGGAGTAGGGAATTATATGAGGAAATGAAATCTACTAGTGAATTCGATTTTCATTATGAACGAAACGGTCTTTTGATGCTGTGCAAAACTGAAAATGCTTTGGAAGAAGAATGGAAGGTAGGGGAAAAGGCTATTTCAGAAGGGCTCAATGTAGTAGAATTAACAAAGACAGACACCCAAAGATATGAACCAGAAATTGATCTAGATATTGCAGGCTCTGTTTATTATGATTGTGACGCCCATATGACACCTTCTGTATTTATGGCCAAAATGCAGCACTATCTCAAAGAAAATGGAGTTGTTATTTATTCCGAAGAAGAAGTACAGGATATAAAAGTTTCTAAGACTAACATTTCTGAAGTAATTACCTCAAAACGAACATTATCTTGTGATGAGGTTATTCTTGCAGCAGGCTCATGGAGTCCGCTTCTAGTAAAGAAACTCGGATTGAAAATACCCATACAAGCAGGTAAAGGATATCGTATCAATGTAGAACGAGCTACTGGAATAAAAACCCCAGCCATTTTGGTAGAAGCCAAGGTAGCCGTAACCCCCATGAGTGGTTTTACGCGTTTTGCTGGTACTATGGAAATAGATGGGATAAACCATAAAATAAACCCTGTGAGGGTTGATGCAATTGCGAAAGCAGCTTCTCAGTATTATTCTGGATTGAAAATAAACCAAGAAGAAAAAGAAAATGCGGCTTGTGGTCTACGGCCCTGCACTCCAGATGGACTACCATTTTTGGGACGTTCTTCTAAATGTAGTAACCTTACCATTGCTACAGGACATGCTATGATGGGTTGGAGTTTGGGACCTGCCACTGGAAAGTTGGTTTCTGAAATTGTTGCAGGACAAAAAACGTCTATGACAATAGAACCTTTTCATCCCGATAGAACCTTTTAATATGCGTTATACAAAAATTGATAACTCCTTGTTTGTAAAAAATCGTGATGCTTTCTCAACACGAATGGAGGAGAATACAATAGCAATTCTTACCTCCAATGATATTAAGCATACCAATGCCGATGATGTGATGGGCTTTGCCCAAAACAATGATCTGTTTTATCTTTCTGGAATTGATCAAGAAAATACAACGCTTGTTTTATATCCACACGCATATGAACCCGAAAACCGAATAATTCTCTTCATGGAGAAAACCAATGAAGATAAGAGGCAATGGGATGGAGAAAAGTTGACCAAGGAAGAAGCTTCGGAAATTTCAGGAATTAGAAGGATAGAATGGCAGGAGGATTTTGAGAAAATTCTTCAGCTAATGGCTTTTGAAGCAGATGGGCTCTATTTAGGCCATAATGAACATAAAAAACGAGTTACCAAAGATCAGCAAACAAAACAGGACCGAATGATTGCATGGTGTAAAGAAAAATATCCTTTGCACAAATACCATAGAGCGGCCAAGATTACTAGAGAATTACGTCCTGTGAAATCAGAAATAGAAATTGCCCTGATTCAAAAATCGATCGATATAAGTGTAGCCTCTTTTAATCGTGTTTTAAAAACCTGCAAAGCAGGAATGTGGGAGTATGAGTTGGAGGCAGAACTAACCTACAACTTAGTAAAATCTGGAGCTATTAGACATGCCTTTAAACCTATTGTTGCTACTGGGAAAAATGCTAGCGTACTGCATTACAATAAAAACAGTGCTGTATGCAAAGATGGTGAAATGGTTCTGATGGATTTTGGAGTTTGCTATGGTAATTACAATAGCGATACTACAAGGTGTTTCCCAGTAAATGGAAAATTTACACCACGCCAAAAGGAAATATATAAAGCCGTTTTGTCCTGCCTAAAATTGGGGAGTAAACTTCTAAAACCCGGAATTATTCCAGCAGATTATGAAAAGGAAATGGCCAAATTGGTAGAGCAGCAGTTGGTTAGATTAGGTTTGCTTACGCAAAAGGCCATTGATAATCAAAATCCTGAAAATCCACTTTATAAGAAATACTTCATGCATGGTACCGCTCATTATTTAGGATTGGATGTACATGATGTAGGCTTGTACAGTCAACCCTTAGAAGTTGGGATGGTATTAACCTGTGAACCTGGCATTTATATTCCCGAAGAAGAAATAGGTTGCCGTCTGGAAAACGATTATCTCATCACAGCAGACGGAAATATAAATTTATCTGCTACTATGCCTATAGAGATAGATGAAATTGAAGCTTTAATGAGCCAAACTTAAATTACTATTTCAGCCAGCTATCTATAATCGTATAGATTCTTTTCTGGTCTTCTTCTGAAAAGGTTTTGATTCGGGTGGTATGGTCTCCTTTTTTCTTCACAAACTTGTATAGCTCCCTTTTTTCTGCGTCATCAGTTAAATCTACAGCCGTAGCACTCCATGCATCGTATTCCCCATAAATGAAAACCATTTTCTCTGCCGATGTATCCAAGAACGATTTAATTTCCTGCATAGGCTTCAAATTGTATTCTTTATTGATTCCTTCTGGGAAAGCCCATTCAAATCTGTAGACTTCTTCAGTACCCATATATTTTTTGAACGGGGCTGTTTCGTAACCATAAATACCCTGTTCGGTAAGTGCTGCCCAAAAATAGGGTTGCAGATCTTCAACCGATTTAGACTCGAAGAAACCATATCCCACGACATCAATCAAATGTTTATAGATGGCTTCAACTGTAGCTCTGCTTCCGGGAATATCACTTGTTTTGGCTCCCCATTGCCAAAAGGCGAATGAGTATTCTAAAATACTATAGTCCAGTGCTTTTTCTTCTCCAAATTCCCAAGTCATACCTTTCTCTTTTGCAGTATCTTTTAAGATCTGCAACAGCGCTGCTCTATTTTGAAAACATAGTTCTTGAAATGCCTTTACCTGTGCCCTTTCTTCTGCAGTTCCCACATTTCTTAAGAATTCATAGACGCGCGGATCTTCTCTTTGGTAATTCAACGGGCCTACATAACAAACCGAAGCATCCACATTATTTGGGAAGTAACGACGATGCGCCATGGTAGTCTGACAACCTTTGGATATTCCTGTGGTAATGAATTTGGCCTTAGGGTATATAGCATCACGAATAGATGAAATGATGGCAGCTTGATCTTTTGCTGCATTTTCTACCGTTAAGGTGTTCCAATCTATTTCTTTTGGGCGTGAATAATTGAAATAACGATGTTCTATGGTTAATTGATTTCCATTGTAATGCTTTGCCAATTCCCCAGCTTTCTCCGTGTAGATTCCGTATCCCTGTAGTTCTACAAAAACAGGAAGTGTATCGTTCTCAAAACCAAGATATACTTTTTGCAAAAATGTACCTTTACTGGCATCGCTATGATCTATAGGTTGTTTAAACCAGATTTCATAATTCTCATCAAAATGGCTTATAGCTTCCCGCTTTTCAATTCGGATCACATTGTCCATAGAGGCAATTTTCTCCATGTTAGACTTGGCCAAAACAGGGGTTATAACTTCAAGCTTCTGGGTAGTTCCACAACCCATAAGAAAGAAAAGGAGAGTTGCTGGTAAAATGAGTTTGAGCTTTGACATTGTATTCATATTTAAAATATTAATAGGGAGGATTTTCTAGGTTTAGGATGACATATCTGCTACAATTTTCCATTCACCATTTATTTTTTTGAAAATGATCAGAAAATTACCGTTGGCATCGCCCACACTTCGTTTTAAATGATATTGCCCCATAACCCAATAACTGTTGTTTTCAATTTTAGAAATATCGTCTATAACAAAGCTAAGGGTTCCGCTATGTTCCTTGGTAGGATACCCTTTTTTATAGTTGGCTAGAGTTTGGTCCCAACCTTTGGTAAGGCCGCGACTGCCATAAAACTTTAGGGAGTCACTTTTCCAGTACCCTTGCATAAATCCTTCTAGATCATTATTGGACCAAGCTTTTTCCTGAGTCTTCATAACAGCAAGAATGGCTTTTTTGTCTTCAGCTTCAGTAGTTTGTGCGGTACAGGCAGTAAATGCTAATAGGCAACAGAAATAAATGATCTTTTTCATTTTGTTAGTTGTTTTGGTTTAACGGTAAAAGAGTATTCGTATGTTTTGTTTGCTGGGATGGTGTATTCTTCATGAATCAATCTTCCCCAAGAAGTATCTCCTCCAACGCCCATTTGAAGATAATCAATATTCCATTGAATTGTATTGCCTAAGACAATATCTGCACCATGCTTCTTGGTAACAGGGACTAAACCAGAAGCTGATTCAGCTCCTTCATCACTGAAAAAGTCCAACTCTGCCATACTAAAAGGCCAAGCACTGGTGTTAAACAATTTGTCTGATGTTGCCTGTAAAGTGAGAATATCAGATTGCAGAGCTGCCCAGCGAACGTCTGTTTTGTTTCCTGTTTCTTGGGGTCGGGAATAGCGATGAAATCCATCGGTTATGCTATGTGAGTGAACTCCAATTTTTTGTCCTGTTTTTCGATCCCAGTAACTTTCTTGTGGACCTTTCCCATACCAATTCAAAGTGTTGAATGATTGTGATAATGTCATGTACATACCTAACCTGGGAATGTTTGGGAGATCATTTTTTAATGGTTGAAAACGAAAATTAACCTGTAAGCTTCCATCAGGAATTAGGGTGTACTGAATTGTTGTTTCAGCAATATTCTCAGGAAGGCTATAGGTCACGGTAAATGTAATTCCTTGTGGTGTTTTGGCAGGGGTTTGCTGAAGGGTGGCAGTATAATGATAAGTAGCATTTTGCCATACTTGTGCCCATTGGTCCATACCATTACCAAGGTCATTGTCTGTGGGGGGTCTCCAAAAGTTAGGTTTAAGAGGTTCTCGGGTTATTTCGTTGCCATCAAAAATCCAAGAAATAATTTCACCCGATTGTGAATCTAAATTCAATTCAACCAAATCATTGGAAAGGCGAAAACTATTGTTTTTTTCTTCGAGAGAAAGATTATTTACAATCGTATTTTCTGAAGTAGGTTCTTTAGATTGAAGTACAAACTGATCCCAAGCAATTTCGTGTCCTTTCGGGATAAGTTGTGAACTGTCTTTTTGAATAAGGCTCAGTTCTAAAACATATTCGGCATCATTAGAAAAAAGATTGGTTAAGCTTTCTATTTGAAAAGTCGTTTTGCTTTGTGGAGCTACATCCAAGGAAGTTTCATTTTTAGACAACACCTCAACTCCGTCTTTTAATAGTCTATATGTAATTTGCTGATCTGATAAATCTTTAAAGAAATTTTTGTTTTCAATTTCAACCATTCCATTACCCAAATATTGAAACTGGACAGGCTCGTACACCTTTTTTACTTCAGATAAATGTGGGTGAGGATTTCGATAGGGATCCACAAGGCCGTTGTTCAAAAAATTGCCATCGGTTGGCAGGTCGGGATGATAATCGTGTCCATAGGCTAAATATGGTTTGCCATTTTCATCTGTATACTCTAAACTCTGGTCTACCCAGTCCCAAATATATCCGCCTTGAAGATTGGGGTATTTTTCTATAATATCCCAATAGTCTTGAAGGTTTCCAACAGAATTTCCCATTGCATGACAATACTCGATCATGATAGAAGGCTTTTCGGAACTACTTTCCGCATGTTCAATGAGGTATTCTGGTTTAGGGTACATAGGGCAATAAAGATCTGTATAGTCTTCTTTTCCTGCTGGTTCGTACTGTACGATTCGTGTGGAGTCATTTTCTTTCAACCAAGTATAGGTTCGCTTAAAGATTTCTCCTTCTCCAGCTTCATTTCCCAATGACCAGGAATAGATGGAAGGGTGGTTTCTGTCTCTGAAGAACATTCTTTGGGTACGGGAAAGATGTGCCGGATACCAAGACATTTCGTTTCCTATTTGTGTGTCTTCAGAAATGGCCAAAGGATGACTTTCAATATTGGCTTCATCAATAACATATAACCCATATTTGTCACATAAATCCAACCAATAAGGATCATTGGGGTAATGGGCACTTCGGACAGCATTAATATTGTTCATTTTCATTAAACGAATATCACGTTCCATAGATTCGTTTGAAACCACGTGCCCCGTATATGGATCGGTTTCATGACGATCTACTCCCTTGAAATAAACGGCTTTCCCATTGACTAATACTTGACCATTTTTAATTTCAACTGTTTTAAACCCGATGTTTTGTGTGATAAATTGATTGTTTTCAGGATTTGAAGGATCTTCTAAAGTGATTTTAAATTGATACAGATTAGGTGTTTCTGCAGACCATGGTAAGACTTCTTCAATAATTACTTTTGAAAAAGAACTGACGGTGGTCCTGGCAGGAACAACCATATTTTGGGAAGTTTCTTGTATGGACTTTCCATCATACATGATTTCAGTAGTGATAGTTCGTTCGCTATTTCTGGAGTCTTCATTTTTTAGGATGATTTCACTTTCAAGGTGTCCATAACTATAGGAAGAATCCAAGGATGTCTTTACCCAATAATCCATAACATGTGATTTGGGTCGTGTGTACAAATAAACATCGCGCTCTATCCCACTCATACGAAGCATATCCTGACTTTCTAAATAACTGGCATCACTCCAACGAAACATTTGTAGTGCAATTAGGTTTTCACCCGATTTTAGGAACTGTGAAATAGAAAACTCAGCGGGTGTTTTACTTCCTTGAGAGTATCCTATAAAAACACCGTTTATATAAACGTACATAGCTGATTTGGCCCCAGCAAAATGAAGAATAATATCTTCCTTTAGAAAGTCTTCAGAAATATGGATCGTCTTTCTATACGTGCCTACTGGGTTGTAATCGGTAGGTGCATCTGGCCATTGCGTAGTAAAGGGGTAACGTTCATCTAAATAAATAGGTTTGCCGTAACCCTCTACTTCCCAATTAGCTGGAACGGGTATTTCGTCCCATCCAGAATCATCATAATTTGTATGCTGAAAAGTAGTAGGGCGTTCTTTGGGATCTTTTACCCAATGAAATTTCCAAGGGCCATTAAGATCCATAAATCGCTTTGATGTTTCTTTGTTTTTTAGTTGATAAGACTCAAATCCAAAGAAACTAGCCCGAGGGGGGAGCTTGTTGATCTCAAATATTTTGTGATTGTAATGAAAAGTTTGTTTTGGAATAGGATCTGAAGATTCCTTTTGGCAAGCAAAGGCCAGAGTGAGTAACCCCCCAATAAGTAAATATTTTATATTCATAGTTGCATGAAATCTTCAGAGAGTATTTTTTTGAGATAATCGAGAAGATCTTTGGCATTCTCCATTGTAAATACCATTGGGGGCTTTATTTTTAGCACATTATGGTCTGGGCCATCAGTACTCATGAGTATGCCATGGTCTTTCATTCGATTGGCCAAATAGTCTGTTTGATAGGCGAGCGGGTTTAAATCTGAATCGACCAGTTCTATGCCCAAAAACAACCCTTGACCTCGTACATGACCAATAATTGGAAAGTCTTTGGTCAATTTTTTGAGTTCAGATTTTAAGTAATTCCCAACTTTAAGGGCATGATCCTGTAAATTTTCTCGTTTTACTGTTTGCAATACTGTTGCACCTATTGCGCAAGAGACTGGGTTCCCTCCAAAGGTGTTGAAGTATTCCATGCCATTGGCAAATTTTTCGGCTACTTCTTGTGTACAAGCAACCGCTGCTAATGGATGACCGTTTCCCAGAGGTTTTCCAATGGTAACAATATCTGGAGTTACATCATGGAGTTGAAATCCCCAAAATGTACTCCCCATACGGCCGCAGCCTGTTTGGACTTCGTCAGAAATACACAATCCACCGGCAGCTCTTACATACTTGTATGCTTTTGATAAGAATCCTTGCGGCAATTCTATTTGACCCCCACAAGAAATAATAGGCTCTATAATAAAGGCTCCTACTTTTCGGCCTTTTTCACCTATCTGTTCTATGCATTTTTGAACTTCTTGAGCGTATAATTCACCTGCATTTTCACTTCTATAAGCTCCTCGAAAAGTATCGGGAAGAGGAATAATGTGAGTATGTTCTGGAGCTCCTTGCCCTCCTTTTCCATCAAACTTATAGGAACTAATATCAATACACATATTGGCATTTCCATGGTAACCTACTTCTGAAGCTATGATATCTTTTTGGCCAGTAACTGCTTTTACCATTCGTATAGCCAGTTCATTTGCTTCACTTCCTGAATTCACAAAATGCAACACACTTAACTCAGGAGGTAGTGTTTCCAAAAGCTCATTTGCTAGGGTGTTAATGTTTTCGTGCAGGTATCTGGAATTGGTGTTGAGCAATGCCATTTGATCTCGCCCTGCTTTTACAACTTCATAATGTTCATGCCCTACATGTGCTACATTGTTAACAGTGTCCAGGTATTTTTTTCCGAATTGATCCATTAAGTATTGTCCTGCTCCTCGTACCATTTTTATGGGTGTACGATACTGAAGACTCAGGCTTTTCCCCAAATGTTGCTTTCTATAAGCAATGAGTTCTTCATTAGTATTTTTATTCCTGTTTTTTAATTCTTCTGTTTTAAAAAGTAGATTAGGATCAGGGCAAATAGATTGCCAAATATTTGATTCACTATGGTAGGCTACCCCTGGAAAATCTGAAGTGTATCCAAATAAGGAAAGCATGATCTGAAAATGTAGATGTGGTGCCCAATTTCCATTTTCTGGATAATTGCCCAAATGGGCAATGCAATTCCCTTTTTTAATCAAGTCACCAACTTTGTGTTGTAGCGTACTTTCAACAGTTAAATGGCCGTATAGTGTATAAAATTCAAAAGTGTCAAAATAATGCTTTAATACAACCAACCCCCCGTATTCTTTATCACCTTTGTCATTTACGGCAATGATAACTTCTCCATCAAATAAAGCATGAACAGCAGTTTGTTCAGGTAGCCAAAAATCTACACCTAAATGAATCGTTCTACTTTCAGGGCCATAATTTCCTTTTCTGTCATAGGTTGAAGAAGTATAAATGGGTCGGGGTTCTAGATATCCTCCGGCAATGACACTGTTGGGAACCTGTTTCTGAAGTTGGTCTATTTTAAACTGAAAAAAATCCAGATTATTAAAATCCTTTTCGTGTCCAATCCAAGTACTAGACACACTTAAATCCAAATGATGAACTTTGGTTCTATTTATGATTGGAAAAAGATGGGCCAGGGATAATTGTTGTTTCATTGCCCAAGATTCAAATGCTTGTTGTTGTGGATGTGGAAAAAATCCACATGCAGAACGAAATGAAAAATAGGCAAAGTCTGGATGAATGGCATACCACTTCTTCAATACTTCCCAAGCGGGTTGTTCACTTATAAGTAGATACTCGTTATCCGGCTCAGCAACTTTGTTTATGGCAGATTTGGTAACCGTAATTGTAAGCCGCATCGCAACACAATTGAAAAGATGTTCCAATTCCTCTTCTAAAAGTGGGAATTTTTCATGATAACCCTTAACAATAGGCAAAGCAGCATCTAGTGGACTGTTATGCTTCATGATACCATACGCACATGCAATGGCTAGGTCATTAATGGTTTGGGTCTGTATGGCATCTCCATAATCAATAACGGTAAGGACTTTTGGTTGTAGGAGGTCTTCCGAAACCACAATATTGTTGTCGTTTGCATCATTGTGAACAACGCTCCTTCTTAGGTTTTGATAATTGGAATATTTCGCTTCGAATTGATCTTGAAAATAGGTTATGATTTCTTTCTCTTTTGTGTCAAATAATTCCAGGTGATCCTTGGTCCAAAGAGATTGGGCTACGTCCCATTCAGAATCTTTTTGCGCTTTTGGATGGTCAAAACTTAAAAGGGAGTTGGTTAGGTTTCCGCAAAGCTGTCCTAATTCTAATCGTAAGGGGTCTAATTGTGGATTTACATTACTCCATATTCTTCCTTCTATCCAGCTTAACAATCTTACATATCTTATATTTCCTTGATTGTCTTCATACTGAGAAATAATACGGTTTTTTAAATCTTTAATGACTCTTGGGGCTACTAAATTTTCATTGTTTTCTTCAAGATGAAGCAACAATTGTTGCTGAAAATCTAAAAGCTCTTTATCCTCACCAGGTCGGGAAATCTTTAAGATATAGCCTTGGGGATCTTCGGTAACCATTCTGAAATTAAAATCCCGTTCTCCTGGAAGTGACTTGGCAACTCCCGAAATACCGTAAAGCTCTAATAATAAAGCTTCGGCTTCTTGTGAATTTATCTTAAGTGTATGGTAATTCATTAGTTTTCGGTTAATAACATGATTAAATGGGCGGCACTCCAACTGAAATTTTTAGCGTTAAGACCTTCTCCAGTAAGAGGGTGGTAATTTTCCCGAATGGGTATTCCTTTTTCCAATATACCCGAAGCCCCTTCTATAATGGTCTTCGTTGCTTGGTTCGCTTCTTCATTAAACCCATAGTTTCTAAGTCCTTTTACCCCAAAATATGCCTGATCTAACCAATTGGGGCCCCTCCAATATCCTTTTAAAGGGTTGAATTTTTCATGATCTGCGCTCATGGTTTGAAAAGGAACTTTAGTAAAGAATTTATTGGGATCCATCATTTTGGATTTTACGGCTTCTGCTTGTGTCTGGGTGGCTGCATTGGCCCATAAGGCTGTCCATCCTTCGCTACCTTCACCTTTTACAAACTCTGTACCCTCTAAATTGGTATCGTAGAACCATCCATCTTCTACATCGTAAAACTGCTGTTGTATATGTGCTTTTAATTGTTCAGCTTCCTGTTTCAGTGTTTCAGTCTCTTTTAGATTTCCAAGAGCTTTAGATAGCGAAGCTAAAAACAGTTTTTCGGCATATAAGTAAGCGTTGAGATCTACACTTTCTTGATTCATGGAAAAAGCTTTTGAACTATTTTGTAGTATTTCGGTATCGTCAAACCGAATGGCGTTATCCATACCACTTTCCCATTTTGCAGCAATCAAACTACCATCTGTAGAACCATACTCGCAGATTCCGTCTTGGTCATGGTCCCTTTCACGATACCACCATTCATGGTATTTTTTTAATTTGGGATACATCCGAGTTACAAAATCCAAGTCATTGTCTTTTTCAAAAACTTGGGCTACTGCCCAAGCTGATAGGGGAGGTTTGGTATCTCTATAGTTATGATTTTCAATTAGAGTATCCCTAAAAACACAATCGGCAACAAAACCATTTTCTTCTTGAAAGTCGAACATTAATTCTATTTGTTCTTTAGCCAATCGGGTATCATAATATGAAAGCCCTACGGAGTGTTTCCATGAATCCCAAGACCAAAAACCGTTGAACCATTTGTAATGATAACTGGGAAAGAGTCCTTCGTGCTTTATTTCACCAGCTGGGATACGCCAATTATTCTGCAATGTTAAATGTGCTTTGGCGAGTACTTCTTTGTATTTGGAATCGTTAAAGCGTGGATTTTGTTGCGAAAAGAGCTGAGCTAACTCAATAGCTTTCTCCTTTTTTCGAGATTGTAAAACTGAATCGAAGGAGGTGGTTTTGATCAAATGTTTTTCTTCTTCCCAGGAATATTCCGGAAAAATAAATGAAAGGGAGACTTTTATTTTTTTGGATTCCCAAGGTTTTATTTCGGTGATAGTCGTACTACTGTAAAATGAAGAATCTCCTGAAGCAAGAGAGGGATTGTTTTCGTCAATGGTAAGGTATCCAATTGCTTTACTTTTCGAAGAATTCATCTGAATTGTACCTTCGGTACTCTCAGGGGTAATGCCTATAGAAAACAAATTATTTTGGGTGGAACAAATGAGAGGGATTTTTTGATCGGTTCTGTTGGTGATTTTGGTTTCTATCAAAGCGGTGTGGCCTGAAAGGAACAACAGTTTTTGATGCACAGAGAGGATCTCGTTTTTGTACTCGGCTTCTAAATGGCTGTTGTAACTTTCTTGACGAATCCTATCTTTTTTCCAGTCGATCAATGATTCACCATTGTTTCCCTTTAAAACAAAGTTTGGTAGTGTTTTGCTAAACCAAATACCATTGTCCTGTGTCATTAAAAAAGGACCGGAAAACCCTCCGTAAGGAGATATACTGTCTTGAAGCCCAAAGGCAAACCAAGCCCCTTGGTCAGAAAACATAAGCCCGTCTTTGTCCATAGAATCCTTAGGCGTGATTCTATAATCCAAAATATCCTGACTCCATTTTAAATGTTGTAAAGTGACATTCTGTAGCTTGTCATTTTTTTGTTGGCAACCCCAAGCAAAAACGAATACTAGTACTAAGTAACTCCAATTTCTCATATGCTATCGTAAAATAAAACCTTTTTTCATGGGATCGTTCGGGTCTATTACAAAATTGTGAGATCCTGTAATATGAGCTGTTCCCTCTACTTGAGGGATTACCGCTTTATACGGGCCAAAAAATTCTTCGGATACAACAGATCCTTTAAAAACGGAACCAGTTATGCTTTCAATAGTCATAATTTCGCCTAAATCCATTTCTTTTCTAGCATGATGAATGGCCATTCGTCCTGAAACACCTGATCCGGTAGGGCAACGGTCTACTTCTCCTTCAGCAAAAATGCAAACATTTCTACTATCATTTCCAGTAGGTTGTTTTGTGTTGTCTACGAAAATAGTACCGTATAAAAAGCTTAGATCAGTTTCAAAAGGGTGAGAGATATCAAGATCACTTTCTGATACCGCTCTCTTAATGTCCATTCCAGTTTTTATCAAATCGCTATAAGAAGAAGCGCTTAGATCGAAATCAAAGTTGTTTTTTGCCATATCTACGTAAGCGTAAAAAGCTCCTCCATAGGCAAGATCATAAGTGATACTACCCAACCCGTCAATTTCAACTTTTTTGTCTAGTGCCACTGCAAAACTGGGAACGCAATGAAAACGTACTCCAATAACGTTGCCATTTTCCACTTTTGTGAATGAAGTAATTCTTCCGCAAGGAGCATCAATCTTTAATATGTTGCCTCCTTCTTTAACAGCTATCCAATTCATTTCTATTGCCAATGTAGAAATGGCAATAATGGCATGGCCACACATGGTTGAATATCCTTCGTTATGTAAAAAAATGATTCCGAAGTCACCTGTGTCGTCATTAGGAGGAACCAAGAGACATCCGTACATATCTGCATGGCCCCGAGGTTCAAACATAAGGGATGTACGTAAGTTGTCGTAATGTTCTTTGCAATAATTTCTATACTCCAATACAGAGTTTCCTTTTAATTCTGGGAAACCTTCCAATATTACACGCAAGGGTTCTCCTCCTGTGTGCATATCTATTGTTTTTATGACTTGCCAATCATTTTTGAAAGGCAAAGTATGGTGTTCTAATATATTTTGGTAGGTGCTTTTAGGCATGAGAAAATTGTTTGTAATAATAATCTGCTGCTGCTAGATCTTCAATAGCATGACCCACAGATTTAAATACCGTGATTTCTTCTGCATGTATCCTTCCTGGTTTTTTTCCAGAACAAAGTTCGAAGAGATCACTCTTAATGGCTTCTTTTACCAAGATCCCATTTTCTAGTGGAATAACAATATCACCACTTTCTTTTAGTCCTCCCTGATACGTGTCTAAATAAATACTGCCTTTAGTTATAACCAAGTCGTCTGCCTCCCGCATGTCTGTTTTGTACGAGCCAACCAAATCAATATGTTGTCCAGGTCTAATATGTTCACCAAGTACCAATGGGGTTTTAGATAGTGTTGCACATGAAACAATATCTACTTCTGAAATTTTTTCAGCAATCGATTTTATGGGAGTTGCTTGGATTGCGATCTTTTTAAAACGATTACAGAGATTTTGGACTTTTTCAAAGTTTCTACCCCAAACGTAGATTTCCTCCAGATTTCTAACACTTCTATGTGCTTGTACTAGATCCCAAGCAAGCGCCCCGGTGCCAATCATCAATAGGGACTTAGCATTTTTTGCAGATAAGTATTCAGATGCCATGGCAGAGGCAGCCGCAGTCCGTTTTGTAGTCAAGCTTTTGGCATCCATAATTGCTTTCACAATACCTGTATTGGGGTCTAAATAAATATAAGTTCCTTGAATCGAAGGTAAGCCTAAAACACTATTTTCAGGGCTGACGGTAACTATTTTTACCCCGGCACTTCCTTTTGGATTCCAAGCAGGCATGAGTAAAAGCGTAGAATCTTGAGAGGATTTGGCATTTGGAAAATCATGATGATGCCTTTTAGGAACTAATGTTTCTTCATTAGAAAAATAATTCCTGAGTTCTTCAATTAACGTAGGGAAATGGGTATGCCGTTCAATAAAATCTTTACTAACTTGAAGAGGGGTTTCCATAAATCAAAAATAGATAAATACCCCTTTTTTGTATCAAATTAATATGAATTTGATAATAAAGTACAATGAATGGATAATTTTGTACTAAAAGCTAATTTTGGTTAATTACTCGAAGAGTTAGATTACTAGTAAATGACGCTGTAGGCTCTAGGTGTTTTTTCCCAATCCCATTGTTAAAGCTATTGGAAATGCAAGTCATAGGTTCTATGGCAATAGATTTTCGATTCTTGGGGATGTAAAGTTGTAAATAATCGAATTCTTTAGTTTCTAATTTAAGATGGTAATCCTTAGTATTAAGGATGATATCAGGATGTGTTAATCTATAGGGAGTGTCTAATTCGTTATTAAGTACCATGCTTTCATTTGCAACCATTTGGCTGTTGGTTGGGATCATATGCTTGTTCATAGCATACGTTTTATCTGATGTGAAATGTATGGTATCCTTTCCATCTCCTTCTATTCGAAAATAGGGATGCCAACCTAGTCCAAAGGGAAAAGATTTTTTGTCAAGGTTTATAATTTTGAATTGTATACTTACAGATTCTTCAGAAAATTGATAAGAAACTTCAAGACTGAAACCAAATGGGAAGGATTGGTTTGGCTCATGCATGTAATTTAGTTGAATGCTATGTGAATTTACTTCTATTACCGAAAAAGAACAATTGCTAACACAACCGTGAATGGCATTGTTTAGTATGGGTTCATTAATAGGCAATTCAAAATTTTTACCCTCATGAGAAAATTGCCCATTTTCCAATCTGTTTGGGAAGGGAAAGAGAATACTACTTTGGTAATCATTTTGATATTGCTCAATTCCTGCTTCCGTAATAGGAAATGGAGCTAAAATAGGAACACCATGATATGTCCAATCTAATAAGCTGGCTCCAAGATTGGGAAATATAGAGAAAGTAGTTTTAGGGCTTTCAAATCTATAATATGAAAGCCTTGGGTCTGGATTTGAAACAAATTGGTGGGTCATAATCTGTTTTTGCGCCACCAAGTAACAAAAAATTTATGAGTTGAATCTCTATAGAATCCGCTGTTGCTTTTTGTAAAAGGAGTTTGCCTGTTCTTGCATTAATTGACGAGCAATCCTTCGCTTGTAATCGTACAATTCTTTTTCTTCTGCAATGTCCTCATAAACACGATTGTTGACATCACGATCTGTAGTGACCAGAATTTCACGTTGCGCTTTTTGTTGAGTTGTCCAAGATTGTATGGCGCCCTCTTGTTCTGCCAGCTTAAGATCATAAGATCCTTTAGGCGATAACAGCTTTGCTAGAATAGGGGAGGTCTCTATGGCTAAGAACAATAGGAAAATAAAAAATGAAGGAAGCCAAGGTAGTTTTCCCAAAGCGTTTACCCTTGCCATAAGCCCATCAAAACCATCTATTACTGGTTGGGTCTCTGCTACTTTGGTTTGATAATCTAAGGCAAGTTGTGCAATCTGTGCTTCGGCAGCTTCCACTTTGGCTTTGTTTTCAGTACGTAGTTCTTGTAGTGCGGTTAATTCTGAATCGTGTTTCTCCCTTTTTTCTTTGTAAACCGGGCCTTTACCAACAATTTCAGTTCCTTTTCTACCTTCTGCTTCAGAAATGTAGGTTTCGTATAGGTTGTTAACCTCAGTTTCCTTATCAACTACTTCCTGTTTTAAATTGTCTATTTCTGTGTTCAGTGCCTCTATAGAGGGTGTGTATTGCAATGCCAATTGGTCTTTATTGGTCAATGTCATTTGGTTTTTCTCTTCCAGAAGAACCTGGTCAATTTCTTTTTCAAAAATCTTTAATTCCAAAGGTTTTGAAATGACAATAGCTATGATAATGGCTAGTAAAATCCTTGGAGATGCTTGGATGAGTTCATCAAAGAAATTATCTCTTTTTTTGATAGTGGAAACAATGAAACGATCCAGATTAAAGATGAGCATTCCCCAAATAACACCAAAGAATATAGATGGTAAGAACGTATCGAAAACGGTATAAAGGGCATAAGAAGCTGCAATCGTGGCCATAACCGCTGTAAAGAATACGGTGGCTCCAATTCCTGCATATTTGGTTTGTTCTCCTGGGGAGCATTCTTCCAAAATATCGGTGTCTGCACCCGAACAAAAGATAAAGAATCGTTGTAACATAACTAGTTGGATAAAAGATGAATGAGTTAGTTAGAACGTGTAATAGTGGAAAATGTTACAATTAAAAAAGCCCTTAACAAGATTAAGGGCTTTTGTTGTAGTTTCTTTAACTTTTGGACCAGAAGTAGACAACGGGCTTGTCGTCCTTTCCTTTAACGACTTGCACCCTTTCAATAGCATCTGTGTTTTTGGTTAACTCCAGGGCTTTTTTTGTACTAATTTTTTTGTCATCGTAAAAGAAGGTAGCTCCCTGTTTAATGACATCGGTAAGATCTATTAGTGACTCTTGAGCAAGAGTTATGTCTAGGTTCGTATTCGAGTTCAAGTTTTGGCTCACATTCGTGTTCACTTGTGAGTTTAAATTCACATTATGATTTCTCTGCATCTCATAAGTATACGGGTGCTTTGAGAGTGTTACTTTGGGATTCTTAGAATTATGCCCAGTGGTTTGGATATTTAAGTGTTTGTATTTTTTTAGCAATTCAATAGCCCTGTCTGAACTTATTTTTTCCTCCTCATGATAAAAGGTAGCTCCCTTTTTTGCCATTGACACAATATGGTCCATTGGGCTTTCTGGGGTTGGAGGTGGCGGTGGAACCGGGGTGGTTCCGTCTACTTTGGTTGCTGGCGGTGGCGGTGGCGGGACATTAGGGCCTACATCATTTACCCCTTTTTTAATAACCTTTGGTGCAGATGTAGCCTTTGGAGGAGCAGGAGGTGGAGGTGGTGGAGGGACAAAACGGTTTCCTTTCACTTTATAAAGTTGGGTTTTTCTATATTCCTTCTCCAATTTTTCCATGAACTTCTTGTCACCTTGATACACTTGTATGTCTAAAAGACAATTGGCTAATTCTTTTCGGCTCCACCCTTTAGTAATAGCATCTAATGTGTTTGCGAAGTTCTTTAGCGAGGTAGCTTTGTTATTTATAATAATTTGATCTTTATGGATCTTAAAAGAAATTTCTTTTTCTGCCTTTTTTGTAGCCACTATATCTTCAATTTCTAAAGAAGGGATATCTTTTTCAAACTCCTTTGGCGTCTCTATTTCTTCAATCTCTAAAGAAGGAATGTCTTTTTCGAATTCCTTTGTTGTATCTATTTCTTCGACCTCTAAAGAAGGGATGTCTTTTTCTAGGATTTCTTTATTGCTAAATCCGTAAATAGCAATTGCAATCAAGGGCAATAAAATGAAACTCCGTAACCAAACAGAGTTTTTGGATGTGTGTTTTTTCATAACTGTAAATCGTTTTTTGATGAATGAATAATTGATTGAATTTGCCAATGATGGCGAACAGGCACTTGATGAGAATGCCAAAATTGTTTTTTGATAGACCGCTGTATCGATTCCACTTTTTAATACAGCTCGGTCTGCTAAAAATTCGTGATTAAGTTTAATACTATGCTTTATAGTATAGAATAGAGGATTGAACCAAAATATAACCTGTAATATTTCAATAAACAGAATGTCCAGACTATGCCATTGCTTGGCGTGAACTTCTTCATGATCCAGTACTTCTTGAGGAATAGCATTGGTTTCAAAGTTTTTTTTGTTCAAGAAAATGTAACTGAAAAACGTATGAGGCGTTGTGGGTGTTTGCAGTAGTACATGAAATAGGTTCTTGTTTTTATAATGTGGGTTTTTTCGGATTTTCTGAATCATGGAACGAAGATTCTTTCCAAATTTCCATGCAAAAAATAAAACCCCTAGACCATAAATGGTCCAAATGATAGGCATATAATTAAAAGCAACCTCAGTTTGAGTAACGATGGAAGTTGATTCGGTGGTAAGAATAGAAACCAGAGGTTCTGTAGGTTCTATATATTTCGTGAATGTAATAAATGGAATACCAAAAGAGGCCAAGATGCTTCCCAATAAGTAGAATCGTTTAAAAGTGTGCATGTTTTCTCGTTCCAAAAACAACTTGTAGAAAGCAAAGAAAACCACCAAGCACCCCACTGATTTTAATAGATAAATTTCCATGGTTACTTCTTTTTAATTTCTTTATCAATAAGACTTCTTAAATCTTCAAGTTCTTCTTTACTGAGATCCGTTGCTTCTGTGAAAAAGGAAGCGAACTGACTAGCACTATCATTAAAAAAGTTTTTAATGAGTCCGTTTACATGCTTTGAGAAGTAATCCTTCTTTTTTACCAACGTAAAATATTCCCTAGAGCGACCCAATTGCTTATAGTCGACAAAATTTTTGTCCTGCATCCTTTTTAATAAGGTGGCAACTGTTGTGGTAGCAGGTCTGGGTTCTGGATAGGCTTCAATGAGATCTTTCATAAAAGCTTTTTTCTTTTTCCAGAGGATCTGCATGAGCTGCTCTTCGGCGTTGGATAACTGCATTTTGTTCTACGGTTTTAGAATTAACTCTACAAATGTAGAACAAATATTTTAATTCTACAAATGTAGAGATAAAAAATGTTTGAGTTATTCTACTACCTTTGCCAAAAATCCTACCTTTTATGAGTATTGAAAGAGAAGTAAAAAAACGCGCAGAAGACATATGCGAATTATGTGGTCATGAAGAACATTTGTCTTTGTATGAAGTGCCAAAAACACCTGAATATATAAAAGGAGCAGAAGGAGCTATATATGCATGCACTACCTGTACTTCTCAGTTTGATGCTGAAGAAAGAGATGTGAATCACTGGCGTTGCCTCAATGATAGTATGTGGAGTCCAGCGGCTCCCGTACAAGTGATGGCCTGGCGCATGCTTCATCGTTTAAAGAAGGAAGGATGGCCACAAGATTTGCTGGATATGATGTATATGGAAGAACAGCAATTGGAATGGGCCGCTGCGGCTGGTGATGCAGAAGACAACAGTAACGCCTTAGTACATAGAGACAGTAATGGAGTCGTATTACAAGCTGGGGATAATGTAGTCCTGATCAAAGATTTAAAAGTGAAAGGGTCCAGTATGGTAGCCAAACAAGGAACTGCTGTAAGGAGAATCTCACTGGATCACGAAAATGAAAAATATATTGAAGGCAAAGTAGATGGGCAACAAATTGTAATTATTACCGACTACGTAAAAAAAATATAATTTCAATTTTCCACAACAAAATCGGGACTAGTATGTTAGTCAAAGTCCCGACCTTATTTTACAATCATTTTCTCCGGTGAATAATTTACAGATTCACCAAATAACCGATAAATATATATGCCTGAACTAAGAGAGATCGTAGGCAGTTTATGATTGTTAATTCCACTTGTTGCGATGATGGTTTCTTTATGTACAGCTTTTCCAGTGATGTCATAGATAATTAATTGTAGAGCCGTATTCTCCTTTGAATAAAAATTTAATTTTGAAAGATTTGTTAAAGGGTTGGGAGCTAATATTACTGCATTCTCAGTTTGCAATACAGCTAACTCATTATCAGGCACATTTAAAAAAATGACTTCCTGTAATTCTAGTTCCTTTGTTGTCATATTTCCATTTTCAGAAACCATAGAAAAGACTATTGTCGTTATATTATTTAAAGTAATCTGTTCAGAGATAGTAGATTCGAAATTAACAACAGGGACTTTATAGTTGGTCATAGCCTCCTCTAATTGGATGGTGGTTTTAAAGTGGTTTTCCCAGATTGAAATATCCTTTTTTACAAGTGTTATCTCTAAAGTACCGGTACCACTAGCATTGAACTCTAAAAGATTAAAAGCACTGAGATCAACAGGTTGAAATTTTGGTGTAAATGCCCTGTAAACCGAAACATACTCTTGTGTATTGGCAGATAGCTTTATATTTCGCTCTATCAGTTTGCTGTTTTCTTGTGCAGAAGTTTCGTTTTGGGTTACTTCAAATGAGTTAATAGTAGTGCTTTCGGCAAAATCATCTACACCCCAAGGCCCGTCTGATAAAAATATGTCGTCAGGTGTTTCTCCTGGAGTACTTCTTACTCTAAAACCAATATCGAAAATAGGCCCGGTTTCAATAGTAAGACTATTTATAAATTGATTTTCCAAAGGCTTCTGAACAGATAAATATTCTGTAGTTTGAGTTTCTGTGGTGGTAAAGCCTCCATCAACATATACTTGTTCAGTATTGTTGGTATTTACAACCTCCAAGATTAAATTTCCATTAGTATAGCTTCCACTTTTCACAAAAACAGGTGGAGGATCACTTATATTATAAGCGGCGATATCCCTTTGTGCTTCAATTAGATTTAATACTTCTTGTCCTAATCGTAATAAGTCGTCAACAGAGTTAGACCATATCTGGAAATTATAGTAAGATGCATTGGGTTCGTATGAATCTAGATTCCAATGGCTGTCTATGATGAAATTTGTTTCTTGATCTGATAGTTTTGCAGAAAAACTTAATGCGAATTCAATTTTTCCATCTGGGTTTTTAATGATTGATTTAATGAAACCTTGTCCATTTATTTCAATAGTTGAAATAGAAATCAATGCAGCTCCCAAAAGTCTATCACAAATATATTTAGTGTGTTCATAGACGCCATTTTCGGTTTTTAAAATCATTAATGAAGAAATTGTTTCATTGTCTCTATTGTAATCAACTGATAATATTTCTGTAGCATTGGTAATATTTAATAGATCTGTTGGTGTTGATTCAATAGCCTCAGTGTCTTCTAAAATTTCTAATGGCACAAAGCTTTCAAGATTAAAATTGGGGTTTCTATTTGCAATACCGTATTGGGCAGTTTTGTTTAGCCTTCTCGCCTCTCCTTTTTGAAAAGAATAATTGGTTGTTGCGCGGCGATAATTTCGTTTATTTACTTTTTGTGAAAGTCTATTGTTGCTTTCCAGACCACCATCACTTCCACTGGTGGCTCCTAATTCAGGGCAATCTGAGACTCCAGAGCAGGAGGGGTCATCACAGTCTATTAAGCCATCACCATCATCATCAATTCCATTGTCGCATATTTCTTGTGGCACAGGAGCTGTAGGGCATCTAGCACCATCATTACTGGAACTAGAAGGGCCATATGCAAAAAGGTTAGAATCCATAGAGTCTCCAGGGTTAAGATTTTGAACACCCTGAATTACAAAAATGGTACCTGTTTGGTTGGCAGAAACATAGAATCTTCCGGAAGCATCAAAGTATACAGCTCCGTATGTATAATTATATCCTGATAAGATAGGAACAACCCCTAAATCTGTAACAATCCCATTGCTGGGATCAATCCTGTATAGTTGATTGCTGTTTTTTTCTACTGTATATAGATTTCCATCCACTGCATTAAATGCCCAATCATGTATAGTTAAACCAGTGGATAAATTTCCAGATCCGATGTAGCTACCATAACCAGAAGATAAAGGATCTATATCTACTAAGGCATATGAGGCAGACCCTTGTTTTAAATAATAAATTCCATTAGCCGAAACATCTCCAACAAAACGATTGGATTCTGATAATTCTGGGATTGTGAAAGTTGTTGTTTCAAAGTTTTTACCAATTCTAACAAGGGTCTTTGAAGGGGAACTAAGAGATCCCCATATATAACCATCTGCTGGGTTGTAACCTGTAGCATTTATATTTCCTGCAGTTACATCTGTTGCTACCTGAAATGAACTTCCAGAAGCTAAGTCTATAGCAAATACATCGTTGTTTTGAAATAAATAGGCACTGTAGTCACAATTAAATGGAATCTCTTGAGCCATACCAATACTACAAGTTAATAGCAGTGCAGTTATAATTTGAAATGAAAAGGAATTTTTTGTCATGGTTTCTATTTTCTGGGGTAAAAGTAGAAATGGAGAGACTATTTCTGGCGAGATTATAGATAGCACCTTCCAAAGTGGCGACCAATGGTTATTTTCTTTCGATCAATGAAAATGTAATCTCCATGATGGAGAAGAGCGGCAGATTTAAATAGTTATTATTATCTAATCAGGAAAGAGGTTGCATTCTATTTTTTGGAAGATATACTGCCAAGGACTACAGATATAGCTGCTGTGATCAATCCAGAAATCATCAAAATATTACCATAAGGCCAATGTAGAATTTTAAGAATGACCCCCAGTATAATACCCACTCCAGCCAAAACATAAAGCAAAGTTTCCCAACGCTCTGTTTTTGATGCCTTGTCATCTGCATAATATTTATCATTTAAATAAGCAATGATTAAAATAAGTAATGATAACTGAGCTAATCGGGTAAAGAGAAAGCCATGATTCCAATGAAAGACACTAAAGGTATAATGTAGCGTGGCGAATATTACAAAGAACAGTTTTGCATAATCTAAGAATTCCTTTTTCTTCTTTTTCCAAAAATGAATTGGATATAGGATCACAATACCTGCTAGCCCAACAAGAAGAATTTCCGATGCGTAGGGAATATGCAATAAACGGAACATGATCCCGATAAAGGTAATAGCTGCTGCAATGCGCCAAGGCTGATAGATATGCGCAATGGCCATCCTTTATTTGCTCATTTCTGTAAAATAATGGTAGAATTGAGGAATGGTTTCAATTCCTTTTAAATAGTTCCAGATCCCAAAATGCTCATTGGGTGAATGGATAGCATCGCTGTCCAGGCCAAAGCCCATCAATATGGTTTTACTTTTCAGTTCTTTTTCAAATAAAGCTACAATAGGAATACTCCCTCCACTACGTTGCGGGATTGGAGTTTTACCAAAAGTTGCCTCATAAGCCTTAGAAGCGGCTTGGTATCCAATGCTATCTATAGGAGTTACGTAAGCTTGTCCGCCATGATGTGGAGTTACTTTTACAGTAACGCCTTTGGGTGCTATGCTCTCAAAATGGTTTTTGAAAAGTTCTGTGATTTGTTCCCAATTTTGGTTGGGGACCAAACGCATAGAAATCTTTGCATAAGCTTTACTAGCAATTACTGTTTTGGCGCCTTCTCCAATATAACCTCCCCAAATTCCATTCACATCTAATGTAGGTCTAATAGAATTACGTTCGTTGGTGGTATATCCTTTTTCTCCATAAACATCTTCAATATCCAAAGCTTTCAAATAGGCTTCTTTACTAAAAGGAGCTTCGGCCATTTTATCACGCTCTTCTCGGGATAGTTCCTCCACTTCGTCATAAAACCCTGGGATAGTGATGTGTTTATTTTCATCATGCAATGAAGCAATCATTTTAGTGAGTACATTGATGGGGTTGGCAACGGCTCCTCCATACAATCCACTATGCAAATCACGATTGGGTCCAGTAACTTCCACTTCCACATAACTCAATCCACGAAGGCCCGTAGTGATAGACGGAACATCCTTGGCAATCATTCCTGTGTCACTGATTAAAATAACATCATTGGCCAATTTTTCCTGATTGCGTTCTACAAACCACCCTAAACTTTCACTTCCTACCTCTTCTTCACCTTCTATCATGAACTTTACATTGCAAGGAAGCTGTCCGGTAGTTGTCATATACTCCAAAGCCTTAACATGCATATACATTTGTCCTTTGTCATCACAACTTCCACGGGCAAAAATGGCTCCGTCAGGATGTAGTTCCGTAGCCTTTATAACCGGTTCAAATGGTGGGCTGTCCCAAAGGTCCATAGGATCTGGAGGTTGTACATCATAGTGTCCATATACCAATACTGTAGGTAAATTGGGGTCAATGGTTTTTTCTCCATAAACAATAGGGTAGCCAGGGGTTTCACAAATTTCGACGTGATCACAACCTGCTTTTTCAAGACTTTCTTTGATTGCTTCAGAAGTTTTTATCACATCATTTTTATAAGCCGAATCAGCACTGATGGAAGGAATTTTGAGCAATTCTATAAGCTCATTAATGAATCGGTCTTTATGTTCGTTTACGTAGGCTTTTGCACTATTCATGGACTTAATAATATAAAGTAACTATACAGGAAGTACAGTTATAATTTGTTGAATGACGAAGGTACGAAAAGATGTAATTTTTGAAGAAAAGTTTGTTTGTTAATTGTAAATCTTCCTTATATTTGCCGTCCCTAAGAAGTAATATCTTTTTATCACGCGGCTGTGATGGAATTGGTAGACATGCTAGACTTAGGATCTAGTGCCGCAAGGCGTGGGGGTTCGACTCCCTTCAGCCGCACAAAGCCTCTGAGAAATCAGGGGCTTTTTATTTTCTAAATTTCTATCCTGCGTAGGTAATGACAAGGTAGATATATTGAAATCATATTCATACCCCAACACATTGCAAAATTCCTTCTTTCATCTTAATGAATCAATCACCCAAAAATTAACATAGTGCATTTTGTTGGGCTAAATACTGTTGGTATATTTATGATACCCAATCATTTGTGGAATTGACCCCACTCAATTCCTAAATGAAGTAACAAACCTAAAACCCCAATATTATGATTACAAAAACCTTTAATGAAAGGACTCATTTCAATGTAGAAACATGGAATTGGTCAAAACTGCTATGCACTGTCTTGTTTATGTCTATAGTGCAAACACTTACTCCCCATGGTACGGTGACAAGCCCTCCAAGCCGTGTCTATGCATGCTATCTGGAGAACCCTGAAAACCCAGATTCTCCGCCCTGTATTGCAGCAGTTGCCTCTCATGGTACGCAGCCGTTATACGATTGGAATGAAATTAATCAAGCCGAAGCAGATGGCCAGCATATGCTATATGTAATGGACGGCAATTTAGCCAGTGGTGGAAGACCAGAGAAGTATGGAGGAATGGACCAAGTAACCTCAGATTGGGTGGCAACACCCGTTACCCCCGGCCCATTTACGGTGACTTGGACAGTTACCGCTCCCCATGCTACGGCTTATTATGATGTTTATATTACCGTAGAAGATTGGACACCAGACCAACCCTTAACATGGGATAGCCTCGAGCTTCTTGTACGGACTCCTCCCAGTCCGGCTGCTGATGTTGTTGACATACCTGTAACACTGCCCGAAAGAACGGGGAAGCATGTTATATATAGTATTTGGCAGCGTTCAGATAGTCCAGAGGCCTTTTACTCCACCAGCGATGTAGATTTTGGAATACTGTCTACAGATGATATAGCGGACTCCTCTGCGTATTTATATCAAAATTACCCCAATCCATTTTCTTCTACGAGTACTATAAGTTATAGAATACAAGAAGAAACTTTGGTAAACCTTAAGGTATATGATGTTTTGGGCAGGGAAATTTCAACCCTTACCAATGAAACCCAGGAACCGGGTGAATACGAAGTTGTTTTTAATGGAGAACATCTAAATAGCGGTATTTATTTCTATGTCTTTACAGCGGGAAATGTAAAGGAAACAAGGCGATTGATTATACAAAAGTAAAGGAACCTCCAACCATTATACAAAATAAAGCCTCCAAGAAATTGGGGGCTTTATTTACTGTGATTCATCCAATGATAAGATAGGGGAGTCCATAAAGGATAACTCTGGGTAAAGGATTATTGTATATTTGCGGTAAACGATCTGATTATGAGAATTCGAACCGAAATTTCCAGCAAGTATATTACAAAAGAGGATCACAAGGTGGCCAAAATTGCCAATGCCTTGGCGCATCCCCTTAGGGTGGCTCTGGTTCGGTATTTGGGAACAAAGAATAGCGGCAAAGGGGTAGATAATGTTACTTGCAATAAAGATCTGGTAGAAATGTTCGACTATTCTCAATCTACGATGTCACAACATGTTAAGATCTTAAAGGAATGCGGACTGTTCCTGACTGAAAACAAAGATAAATTCACTTTCTATACCCTAAACAAGGAACTTCTCAGGGAATTCAACCAATACTTCTAAGCAATCTTAGTAAGCATATTTTTTTGTTTGTGAAATAATATATACATTTACATCGTATATTAACGATATACGATAATTATAATTTCTGCAATCCTATTAAAGACAAATACTATGGTTAAAAACGCGATCCTTCTAATAGCTGTCCTTTTGTTTGGCAGTTGTGCTAGTGTAGCACAGGAACTACATCCTCTAGAACCTGCAAAGAAGCACTATAAAGAATTAATGAAGATAAGTGCAGCGCCCAATCCGCAGCGAAGTCAGCTGGATAATATTCAATACCCTTCAGATCGCTACAATAGTGGATCGCTAGTCTATCTAATGGCCTCCCCTGTGTACTTAACCCAAAAACAGGTAAACGAATTAAAGCTAACCGTTAAGCCCCCAGCAAACAGTTCAGATCAGGTAAAGGCCGAATTGGATTTTCTCATGGAATGGCAAAACAAGAGAACCAAGGAACAGGAAAGCAGGGCTCATGATTTTCTGGCTCCTATTGGGTATTGGCCTCATGTGGCAAAAGTTCCAACACATGCTAGATACCAAAGGAATCTTGAGCATTTGTTTTATGAAGGAAGAACCGTCATGGGCAATCATTGTACCGCAGAAAACTATCCAGCCACCCGAAAATTACTTGAAGGCGTTACCAAAGACATGCGTATTATGGAGTTTACCGTAAAGTATCACTTACTACGGCCAAGACCCTATCAATTAAGAGATGAGCTGGACCCCATGTCACTTATGAGCACTCCTGCTTTTGCAAGCGGGCATACACTATGGGCATACATACAAGCATTTACGTGGAGTGAATTGATACCTGACAAAAGAGACGAGTTTTTGGAAGTAGCTTATGAAGTAGGGGAGTCCAGGGAAATTATGGGAATTCATTATCCCAGTGACGAAGAAGCTGCTAGGGTGTTGGCTCATAGTATGTTGACGGAAATGTGGGGCAATCCAAAATTTCAGAAAGACCTAGCTAGCGCAAAAGAAGAATGGAAGTAGTTTTTTAGTCTAAGTGTAAAGTATATCCAATGAAACCAAATAAAACCTTCAAAATATGTCCAGATGATTTATTGGCTATTAGCATTGGGTTAGTCTATATCTGGTTTGGAGTCCTGAAGTTTTTTCCAGGGGTAAGCCCGGCTGATGAATTAGCTACCAAAACAATCAACTCCCTTACGCTAGGACTTATTTCACAAGAGGTATCTATCATTCTGTTGGCAATATGGGAAACAGTTGTAGGGTTGCTATTGGTTTTTAATCTTTTCAGAAGCAAAGCAATTCAGGCTGCTTTGGTACACATGGTATGTACCTTTACGCCACTATTTTTATTTCCCGAACTCTCTTTCCATCATTCCCCTTTCGGGTTTAGTCTTGTGGGGCAATACATTTTTAAAAATATAGTCATAGTCTCAGCGCTTGTAGTTCTTTACAAGCTTATAGCAATACCCAACAGGTGCAATCTCTGTTAATATAGGATGGTTCAAAAAACGAGTCACTACATAAGGGTTTAAAAATTAAAGATAAGTGTCATTTATTTCAGATTTACATATAGTAGCAACAGCTTTAAATGAATTTCAAAATGATTCCGTTTTGGCTAAGAAGAGGGTGATAAACCAAGAAACCCTTCCTGGTATTGTTTCAGATCTTGATTTGGAGAACTTTGCAACCCATGGAGGATTAAGCGGAAAAAACCTTGAGGTTTTCATAAAAAAATACCTCTCCTATGCTACACGATTGCATCATCCCAATTACTTGGGGCATCAATGTGCCGCACCACACTACTCAAGTGCGTTAGGAACATTTGCCAATGGTTTTATAAACAATATTGGCAATGTATATGAAATGGGGCCTGCCTCAGCAAGCATAGAATACTTTATTATTAATTGGATGTTAGAAAAAGTAGGTTGGGAAAAGGCCCCTTTAACCATGACCAAAGATAATTTTGGGTTGGATTTTGGAGGCGGAGTACTGGTAGATGGTGGTTCTATTGCCAATCTTACGGCATTAATAATAGCCAGAAGCAAGATAGCTCCCCATGTATGGGAACATGGAAACCCAGAAGGACTTGCTATCATGTTACCCTATGAAACCCATTATTCAGCATCCAAATCGGCAGGGATTTTAGGCATAGGGGCTAACTCCATGTATTCATTAGAGGTAGATGCTAATGGTGCCATTATACCAGACAAACTTCCCAAAGTTTATAAGAGATTGGTTAATGACAAGAAGACTCCCATTGCCTTAGTTGCCAATGCCTGTAGTACTTCTGTAGGGATCTATGACCCTATAGATGAGATAGCCGATTTTTGCAATGAACACAATATTTGGTTGCATGTAGACGGAGCCCATGGAGCCAGTGTGTTGCTTTCAGATAAATACAAAGGACTTTATAAGGGAATAAAGAAAGCAGATTCTGTAACCTGGGATGCTCATAAATTACTTCAGACACCATCTTTATGTGCTGCTTTGTTGGTGAAAGATCATAAGTATCTGGACAAGGGTATCCATCAAGAAGCGAGCTATTTGTTTCATGAAAAAGTACAACCCGGATTCGATTTCATTCAAAGAACCATAGAAACCACCAAATCTGGATTGGGAGAAAAGCTGTTTTTTGTTTTGGGCGCCATAGGCGAAAAAGGGTTGGCCAAGTTTATAGATAAACAATATGAGCTAACGCTCAAAGTATACCATTACATAAACCCATTGGAGGATTTTGAATGTCCCGTACGCCCACAAAGCAATATCCTATGTTTTAAGATTAAAGGAGATGATGACATACAGATGAACATTAGAAACGCCATAACCATAGAGGGCAGTTATTATTTTACTACGGCCCTATTTAGGGGAAAGAGGTATTTACGGCTGGTTTTTATGAGTCCCAATACAACCATGGATGATATTGAAAAGCTGGTGGCTAAAATCAGGGAACTAAGGGGAGCCATATTGGCCAAAACTGCTTGAGTACAATAACCACATATAAATAAAAGACACGATGAAAATATACAAAGCTGTGATTTTCTTGCTCCTGTTAGGAATAAACGGGGCATGGGCACAAGATGGAGATGCCATGGTAAACCTGTTCAATGATCAGATAGAAGCATTCAATAAAAAGGATGTGGGTCGTCTTGTAGAAAATGTTTCCGAAGATTTTAAATACTTTTACATTACATCTAATGAGCTGGTTCTGGAGGCAGCAGGAAAGGAGAAGTTTAGACAGAGCATGGAAGCTTATTTTGGTTCGGGGTACGAGGTAACCTCTAAGATTATAAGTTATGAAGTGGTAGGCAATAAGATTAGTTTTAAAGAAGAAGTAAGTTATCTTAATAAAGAAGGAAAGCGGGTGTATTCCTCAGCACTGGGTACTTTCGAAATCAAGAATGGAAAAATAACCCGGTCTTGGTATTTTGTAGATTAAAAAGAATAGACAATGGTAACCATTGGGAAAACCCCACTGATAAAACTGGAACACATAGTTGGTAATGACTGTGCTGATATCTATGTGAAGTTTGAAGGTGCCAACCCAACAGGAAGCATGAAGGATAGGATGGCACTTTCTATGATAGAGGGTGCTGAGAAGAGAGGCGAGTTAAAACCCGGTGGGAAAGTGGTAGAATATACAGGCGGAAGCACAGGAAGTTCCTTGGCCATGGTATGTGCCACACGTGGCTATAAGGCTCACTTTGTATCATCTAATGGGTTTTCTGAAGAGAAGCTGCAAACCATGCGGGCCTTTGGGGCAACCGTAGAGATTATTCATGCCGAAGGAGGCATACTTACAGCGGGGGTAATAGATAAGATGATAGCTAGGGCCAAGGAATTGATTGGGGAGCCCAATACATTTTGGCCAGATCAGGTAAACAACCCGGACAATAAAAAGGGGTATCATGCCATGGCTCAGGAAATCATGGACCAATTGGGAACCGATATAGATGAGTTTGTCATGGCAGTAGGCGGCGGCGGATGTATTTCTGGGAATTCAGAAATTCTAAAAGAGCACATACCTACTTTAAAAACCATTGCGGTAGAACCCTACAACGTACGTAATATTTCTGGCGGGGACACTTCTGGCACCCATAAACTGGAAGGAATAGGGCTCTCCTTTAAGCCTTCCATCTTTAGGGAAGATTTGGTAGATGAAATCATTCCTGTAAAGGATGAAGATGCGCATGAAACCGCCAATAGACAGGCCAAAATGGAAGGGATCTTTGGTGGCTATACTTCTGGAGCCAATGTTTGGGCAGCCATGCAACGGGCAAAAATATTGGGCCCTGGGAAAAAGATAGTAACCGTTATTATAGATTCTGGGTTACGGTATCTTCATGGCGATTTGTATAAATAATAGTATCGTTCTCTTAGTGATTATGACCCGAAGCACTCAGTGTTCGGGAGCATATGGTCACCGAGTGATCCGAAGGATCGTATCGAGGTGACCCAACAGATGGTATCCAGATTGAGGAGCGCCATTTTCGGGCACTTCGATACACTTCTCACTTTGTTTGAAGCACTCAGTGTCCGGGAGCATATGGTCGCCGAGTGATCCGAAGGATCGTATCGAGGTGACCCCAACAGATGATATCCAGATTGAGGAGCGCCACTTTCGGGCACTTCGATACACTTCTTACTTTATTCGAAGCACTCAGTGTCCGGGAGCATATGGTCACCGAGTGATCCGAAGGATCGTATCGAGGTGACCCAACAGATGATATCCAGATTGAGGAGCGTCACTTTCGGGCACTTCGGTACACCTCTCACTTTGTTCGAAGCACTCAGTGTCCGGGAGCATATGGTCACCGAGTGATCCGAAGGATCGTATCGAGGTGACCCAACAGATGATATCCAGATTGAGGAGCGTCACTTTCGGGCACTTCGGTACACTTCTCACCTTGTTCGAAGCACTCAGTGTCCGGGCATGTATGGTCGCCGAGTGATCCGAAGGATCGTATCGAGGTGACCCAACAGATAACGACCCGCAACCGCAATGACAAAAATTTTTACAAATGACAATAATTTTGTCATTCTTGTACGGTGCTATGAAGGGACATTATGGAGTAGTGTCCTAATCACTTATTACATGACTATGTACACTTATTAGGCATAGTAACTGCTTATTACATTTCACCAGCATAGTTAAAAGGCGTATTGTAGTTTAGTAACACTTCCCAGTAGTATAAACCTTTTATTTTTTTGAATTATGCCTTTTAACAATTTTGAAAGCCGTCACTTTACGGCAGAAGAAGAAAACCAGATCAATGAGGTTCTTTCTGGAGTAGAGAACCTATTGGTTGGTAAAATGGCCAATCTGTCTCCAGAGGAACGCAAACAGTTTGGTAGCATTGCAGAGCAGAACAAGCTTATTGTAAACAAAGTAAAGGAGTATAGTGAAGCAGAACCTGCCCTTCGTAGTCCTGATGTGGACTGGGAGGAATTTAACAAGGATTTCCATTCACGGGCTTTTTTGGAGTCTGTCTTGCGCCGCCTAATGAGCATGCATACAGGCCTTAACAATGCCAAGATCTTACATGATTGGGATAACTACCGCGCCAGTTTACTGGATTATGATTTTGCCAAGTATAAGAACTCTACTTCGGTTGCGGGGTACGAGACCAAGGTAACGGAGCTGAAACAGTTTTTTGCAGGCCGTGGCAACTTTGGCCCTATTGGAGGTGGAGAAACCGAGAAGGATGGCTCTGGCCAACTGTGATAAGTCCCATTATAGTGAAGTAAAAGGGTTTCTCAGCGCATTAAAACCGTTGGGAAGCCCATTAAAACCGTCCAGAACCCTTTTAATACCGTCTCAAACCCTTTTAAAAGGGTTCATTACCTAATTAAAACCATACAGAACCCCATTAATTGGGTACCACACCCTTTTCGCTTAGTACCGTACCCTTTTTGCTTAGTACCGTACCCTTTTTGCTTGCTTCATGACCCTTTTAATAGGGTATGGTACCCTTTTCACTTACTTCCTTATCCTTTTAATGAAGTGTACAACCCTATTAATAGGCTTCTTGATCCTATATATGAGCTTTGGCAGGTAGTTTTACGGCAAACCGCTATGGTTATTTGCAGAAAAAAATTAACTTTATAGCTCTCCCCGGCTTTTTTTCCAGTATTAGGAAGGTAGTTTCTTATGGTAAGAAATAACCTCCTTAAATGTTCTATAGACTTTTTAAAAGGATATAGAAGAGTTTTGGTTTTGAACCAGAGTTCTTTATAACCAGATAAAAGAGGCATATAGATAGAAGTACTATATATAAATGAGTTAGCTGTAAGTTGAAAAAATGACAACAATAGAATCAATATCACAACTAAACAAAATATTTAAGACAAATAATTGGTCTGAAAGAGATATTGACGAATTTGTTTTTGATAACTTTTGTAAATTACTGGATAATCTAAATGAAGAACAGCGAAAACTAATAATTGAATTAGTCGAGAGATATAAATGGATTTCATTTGCTGAATATCCTGAAAAAATATTAGCTACTCTAGAAAGCATTGAGATTGAGAAACTTAATAGTCTGAAGAATATATATCTGTTCCCTGTAATTAAACCTGAGGATGAAGGAGGATTTAAGAGTGGACATTTCTTGATGTATCAAATCAAAGCTTTTAAAAGGCATTTAAAAAAATATAAAAAGATAACATTTAGGTATACTTCAAAATTTGAGACTCTGATTGATCCTAATTTTAAATTAAAGCCAAATGAATCAATTTTTCTAATTGATGATTATATAGGTTCTGGAGAAACTTTAAATGCTTGTCTTGAAGTAATACAAACAAACCCAAAAATTAATAATGATCAATTAAATATTGTAACGTTAGCAATACAAAAAGAAACAGCTGATAATATAAGTAAAGAAGGAATTTCAATCTATTCAGATTTTCATTCTCCAAAAGGAATAAGTGATTATAGTGAATCTCCTTTATTAGAGGAAAAAATAACAATAATGTTGGAAATAGAAAAAATGATACCTGGAGGTAGTCACTTCAGTTTCGGGTATAATTCGTCAGAGGCTTTGATTACTTTGGCAAGAACTCCCGATAATACATTTCCGATTTTTTGGAAAGAATATAAAAAAGGAACTCAAAAATTTGAAGCCCCATTTTCAAGAGAAGAAACTATTGAATTATGAGTATGAAAAATAAAATATTGCTACTTCATTTAATTAAAAGCAAAGGAAACATAAAACAGTTAACCCGAGAAGGTCTAACGTATAAAAACATTTCAGAATTACTTGATATACTTGTCCGCGAAGAATTAATTATTTATGATGAACTAAAAATAAAGCTAACCGAATCAGGTAATAAATATTTAAACGATGGTAGAATACTAATAAAAAAGCAACAAAAGAACTTATGGATAGAAGGAGAAAATAAAAGTAAAATTCCTAAACTGGAAAAAGATTTTATATTTTTGCCTAATCAAAATGAAATTCATTTTTGAATCCATATGAAATTGGGTGGTGACGTCACTTACCCTTATTGCGAACATAATTTCAAGCTTAAGCAGCTTTTAAAATTTAAAATCCTCGGGATTTTCTCCGAAAACCCTCGAATATTTAAATTTTAAAATCTGCTTTATTCCGAACGGGGGCTCTGAGTAGTCCCCCGCTCATAAGGATTTATTAAATGGAGAGTAATTTTAACAAGTATAGCAAACGATTTACTGAAAAGGCAATTGATAGTGGCTATTCAGAAGATAACATTCAGAAGTGTCTAAAATATGCTGAACCGATTTTATCTAAAGGATTCCCAATAATTTACAACACCTCTCATTTAAGCTCTCTAGTTGGCTACAACAAAACTTACTTAAAAAGAGCTGTTCTATATTCTAAACATTTTTATCGAGAGTTTACCATTACTAAAAAAAATGGAGGCACTAGAATTCTATTAGAACCACTTCCAAGTTTAAAAGAAATCCAAAATTGGATATTAACCAATATTTTATATAAACATAAAGTTAGTAGATATGCAAAAGGTTATGTTCCTAATAGAAGTATAAAAGATCACGTTAGATATCATACAAATGAAAAAATGGTTCTGACACTTGATATCAAGAAGTTTTTTAATACAATTTCGTTTAATCTTGTTGAGAATATTTTTTTGGAAATTGGATATTCAAAACTAATCTCTAATCTTTTAACAAAATTATGTTTCTTAGAAGGGGAACTGCCCCAGGGAGCACCTACTAGCCCTTGTATTTCTAACATAATACTAATAGGTTTTGATAATAAAATATCAAAGTACTGTGCTGAAAACGACTTGAAATACACTAGATATGCTGATGATTTGGCCTTTTCTGGTGATATTAAAAAAACTGTATTAATTAAATTAGTTAGAACAGAACTTAAGAAATTAGGGTTGAAATTGAATAATGAAAAAATCAATTTAATGAAACAAAATCAACCACAAATTATTTCTGGAATAGTCGTGAATAAAAAAGCACAAATACCGAAAGTTAAAAGAAATAAAATTAGAAACGAAATGTTCTATATTCAAAAATTTAGCTTGGAAAGTCATTTAGAAAGAATAAATGAAACCCGACATAATTACCTTAAGCATCTGATCGGAAAAATCAACTATTTATTGACAATAAACCCTAAAGACAAAGAATTTATTGAATATAAGAAACATTTATATGCATTAGGAAAGCCAGCAGGTAAAGATGTATATGAAACATAGGGAGAAGATACTAAAGTGAAAGTATATAATATAAATCAATGGTATTTGATAAACTGGGATGTTAACATCTTTTATACTTTACGTTTAATGCACGAGATCGTTGCTGTATATTAAAAAAAAATGGAATTAAGAGAACTACTTAAAATAGCTAAAACTCAATTAAGAGATTTGTCACCACTAAAAAATCCAGATTTTCGATTGGAACAGGCCGAATATTTAAATAGAGATAAAATTTGGGATATAGTGGTGTCTTATTTAGTTGAAAACACTAACAAAAAAGCATCACCATTAGCTGCAATAACTGCTGAATTTCAATATTTTAGAATTTACAAAAGACTAAAAATAGATGAAGAAAAAAATGTTATCGGCTTCTACATCTATGAGAAAGAATGAAACTAATTGATACTAATGCACTAATCATACTTTTAATTGGAGTAGTCGACCCTAATTTATTTAAAACCCATAAAAGAACTTCAATTTATGAGGAACAAGATTTTCATGACCTTATTTCTTTTATTGGCGATATTCAACATCTTGTGGTTTTACCAAATGTTTGGACAGAAGTGGATAATTTGTTAAATGGCTTTAACAAAAGTCACAAGGACAAATATGTGGAAGAGCTAACGAATATAATAAAACTAACAACTGAAAAATTTTTAGAATCTGAAACAGCTACAAAAAGTTATGGTTTTTTTGATTTGGGCTTAACCGATTCACTTTTGTTAGAATATTCATCAGAATGTGAACTTTTAATCACATCAGATTCAAGTCTTTCAGACTACGCTATTGCTAATGGAATTAGAGTTTATGATTTAGTGAAAAATAGAAATGAAAGAATTCAAAGGTATACTATTTGATTTTAATTTTGGAAATATTAAAATTATAAGTGAAAAATTATTTAAAGAAATTGTTAGTGAATTAGGTTCAATTTATTCTAACATCCCAAGTGAAACAAGTTTATACAATGTAGAAGATAAACTTGAGAAAATTTGAGACAAACTTGACACTATGAATGACAATCTAGGTTACATAGAATCAAATACATCTAATTAAAGTTAATTGGAAAAGAAGATTGACCCTTTGGTGGAATGGGCAGTTTGGGGACACCTTGATAGTAAAACTGATTTAGAGCTTATTCTACTAAAAGGACACTTACTTTTAGAAAAGGTTTTGGATATTTTACTTGAAAGAAATAATATTAAAAATTATGAGAATTTTTCTTTTTATAGAAAAATTTCTGTTTTAAATAAAATCAACTTTGATAACAACAAGAATAAAAAAATAGTAATCAGTTCGCTGACAGAATTAAACAAGTTAAGGAACAAACTTGCTCATGAATTACTATTTGATATTAGGAATGGTGAACTTGGGTCTTGGTCTTCAAATATCTTGGAAAGTCTGGATGGAACAAAATACACACGATTTACATTTAGAACCAAAATAGTGCATTCTTTTTCGGTTTTGTCAATAAATATATTGAACTTAACTAATTAAAAAACTACAACCAGCAACGGCTATAATTTAACGCAAGTTTGCTTTCTTTCAGCTACACCGGAAAGGAATTATGCGGAATTTTCCACAACGAAATCATAGCCAAGACCATTGGCTTCTATCCCTTTTTATAGGCTTTATAAGTAGGTTTTACGACAAACCACTCCTGCTATTTGTAGAAATAAACTAACTTTATATAGCTCCTCGGGTTTTATACAATAATAAATCGTTGTAGACTGATGAGGCAAACTTGTATAGAGCAGGACAAAACCGGTATTTAGAATCTGAAAACATGAAAGACCAGTATTACAAGACAAAAGAGTCTGTAGAAGAATATATTAAATTGGCTAAGGATGTTCATGGAGGGCAATTGATTAAGAAGTTGCATCATTACTTGCCATCTAATTCAATGCTGCTTGAGATTGGTTCTGGACCTGGAACTGATTTTAAAATATTGAAGAAAGAGTATAGAGTTGTTGGGTCAGATTTTTCATCAGAATTTCTAAACCGATTAATTAGTAACAACGTAAAAGATGAATTTTTACATCTAGATGCAATAACACTAAGGACTGACAAGAAATTTGATGGCATATATTCAAATAAAGTCCTGCAACATTTATCAGACGAAGAAGTAAGGAAATCCATTCTAAGACAAGTAGATTTATTGAATGCTAATGGAATAATTTGCCATTCCTTTTGGAAAGGTGAAGGAGATGAGATATTTAAAGGGTTACTTGTTAACTACCAGACAAATGAAAGCGTAAGAATGTTGTTTCAGCCCTATTTTGAAATTTTACTTCTGGAAGAATACCAAGAGTTTGAAGATGGAGATTCATTACTGTTTATTGGAAAGAAGAAATAACGACGTTTAAATGCACTCAGGCTTGCTAAAGCCAGTGCTTAACTCAAAAAACCATAACTGACAGTTATACGAGACCAAAATGGAAGAAAAGCCAAGACTTGCAAGATTAACTGCTATTATTACTCAGTTACAATCTAAAAGATTGATCACCGCAAACTACTTAGCAGAAAAACACCATGTGAGTGTACGGACTATTTACCGTGATATTCGCACGCTCGAAAAATCTGGAATCCCCATAGTAACGGAAGAAGGCAAAGGCTATTCTATCATGGAGGGTTACCATCTGCCCCCTGTTTTATTTACAGAAGATGAAGCCAATGCCCTAATTACCGTGGAGCAACTGGCTCTTATTAATAAAGACCAATCATTTAGCGAAAATGTATCCAGTGCCATTGAGAAAATAAAGTCCATTTTAAGGTATTCACAAAAAGGAAATGCAGACCTACTGTCAGATAGAGTTTCCTTTGGCGGTAATCACAACCGGGAAAGGTCGAGTAATAATTTAATGAAGATCCAGTCTGCTATTATCAATTTCCAAGTCTTAAGGGTAGAATATGTTTCCTCCAAAGGTGAGCGGAGCACCAGGGATATTGAACCTTTTGCCATATACAGCACCAATGGAAACTTTTTGCTTATTGCCTTTTGCAGGTTGAGAGAAGATTTTCGAGTATTTCGAATTGATTATATAGAAAAATTGGTTGTTCAAGGCGATACATTTACGCAGCATGACATGACCATGCAAAAGTATTTTGAAAAATATGTGAAGACCTAAAATACCCCTGACACACTTCTGTCGCACCCCCCATGTATGTTTGCATCATAAACATTAAAAAAGCAAACAAAATGGAAATTTTTAACATCATAGTACTATCCATTTCAGGACTGTTATTATTTGTCGCAGCAGGGTTATTAAGACTCAGTAACCCCATAAAAAACTATTTAAAGAATTCTGGAATTAAACTTGAAAACGAAGTAAACACTTTAAGTGAAGTTAGGGGAATGAGCTCTGTTATGATGATTGGAGGAATAATTGTTCTGTTGGGGACTATAGTTCCACGATTAACACTTACTTCATTTGTTGTTGCAGTCTTAATTTTTGGAGGTTATGCCATAGGAAGGTTACTCAGTCTTGGTATTGACGGCAAGCCAAATAAATTGATAATTCAAGGATTGGTTACCGAAATAGTGTTGGGTGGATTAAATATTTTTTGCTTAATCAATATCCTGACTTAGCAATGTCAATGATGAAATAATGGGTGTTTCATGTTAAGAGAAAACACCAGTGGCAGCAAGGTATAAGCACAATTAAAACGGGCGGTTGTGTGAGCTTTGACTCTAACCCTTTAGTTCCCTTATCAATTCATCAACCCTATCTATTCTTGGAGCGATTTCATTTTTCACTCTTCTTTTATTTAAAAAATATCCGTAAACGCCCATTCCTATGGCCACCAAATAAGTAATGACTATTATAAAGCGTTTTTCAGGGATATGCCAAAAACCCATAAAAAAGAGCAGCAATATGGGATAAATGGGTAATACTACCCAATAAACGGAAGTTTCAAGCAATCTCTTTTGGGCTTCAAGATACTTCCTAGTCTTTTTAAGATATTCAAGGTAGTTTTCATCCAGATCATTGGGTTTGTTCTTTTTTAAGCCAAACAGCTGAATTAATATATTACTCAAAAAGATTATGAGTAAGACAGATGCAATTTTAGTAGTAGTAAAAGGAACCCAATAAACTATGAAACCAAATGCCAGAATACCAATAATTGCAGAAATCACCTCCACAAGTTCTAGATATTTCCACCATCTATGTAACCTCACTAAACTTGATTGCAATTCTATCATCAATTTCGATTTTTCGAATTTTATACGTTCTTGATTGCTTGACGATTGCCAGATTCTAATCAATTCATCTTCTATCATACTATTTCATTTATACAATTCAACAATTTTAATTTAATTCGCTTCACCTTTACTGCGATATGGTTTTCAGACAATCCCAGAATACTTGAAATTTCCTTATAAGCAAGGCCCTCTAAATAAAGTGCTACCAACGCCTTATCACTTTCACTCAATTTTTTGATACACCTTCTTAGTGCTTTTAGTTTTTCGTTTCCCTCTTCGTTATCTGCTGCTGACCTAAAATGGGAAATAGTAATACTATCTAACTTTATTAGACGACTCTGATGCTTGGTGTTTTTAGATTTGAAACGAAGGCAAACATTTAAGGCAACTCTAAACATCCATGTGCCTATCGTAGAATTGCCCTTAAATGTGTTCATTGACTTCCAAACATGGATCAGAACCTCTTGAAAAAGGTCTTTGGCGTCTTCACTGTCTTCAGAATAAATGGAGCAAATTCTATACAGCTTCTCCTGATTTTCTTCTAAGGCATTAAGAAATATGGTTTCACGTTCTTTTGTCATGGTTAAAGCGTCTCTCTACTATTTTAGTTACCAAAGCTTCTCAAATATGACACTTTATTCTTATAATTTTTTACGTAGTCACAGCGGATATAAAAAAAGCCCCAGCATTGCTGAGGCTTTCTTATTTATGATCTGTTTTATGCCATTTTTTTATAAATGAGTCCGGCCAGTAGTCCTGTAACCCCAAAGAAGACGATATAGATTACAAAATTGATAAGCGTTCCCTGCATATCCATCATATTTGCAGTAGCGTAGTCAATTAATTTTTCACCCAGACCTATCATTATCCCGGTGAGGATACCCATATTGAGTCCGCTAGCAGTACCATAATTATCCATGCCAAATTTGCGGTAGATACTAGAAAACCCGAAGGCTTGGATTAAACACCCCAAGGCGAGAAATACCATGTCAGGTTGTTCTTTTACGAGGTTTGGTATGAGCATATTGTCTGCCATAAGAGGTTCTGCAATAATTCCCCATAAAAGGAATCCACCACCCATGCCCCAAATGGCAGTTACAATGGTGCTAATGAGATTTGCTTTTGAAAACATAACTAATTGGTTTTGTTGTTAGTATGAGGAAATTTACAAAATATTTTTATGTACGTGTCTCCACTTAAAAATATAGCTACTTTTGATCTGTGGAAACATCTTTTGATATACTTGTAATAGGTGGAGGCGCTGCAGGTTTTTTTACGGCTATTAATGCTGCCGAAAATGCACCGCAACTTACTATTGCTATTTTAGAACGGGGAAAAGAAGTCCTTACCAAAGTGAAGGTTTCTGGCGGGGGGCGTTGCAATGTAACCCATGCAGAATTCATGCCTCAAGAATTATCCAGAAACTATCCTCGCGGTGAAAAGGAATTGTTGGGTCCTTTTCATACGTTTATGACAGGAGATACGATAGCTTGGTTTGAACAAAGAGGGATAGAACTTAAGATGGAAGAAGACGGCAGAATGTTCCCGGTTTCAGATAGTTCGCAGACCATTATAGATTGTTTTCTTTCTGAAGCCAAACGATTGGGGGTGTCTATCCTTAAGAATCATTCTGTTAAGGAAATTACTCAAACGGAAGAAGGTTGGCAGGTTACTACTCAATCTGACAAATTCTTTGCCAAAAAATTGGTGTTGGCTACGGGCAGCAATCCTAAGATTTGGGGATTGTTGAAAGAGCTGGGACATCATATCATTACTCCGGTTCCATCGTTGTTTACATTCAATATAAAAGATGAACGGATTTCCAACTTACAAGGACTCAGTAAAGAGGCTACTGTAAAAGTACTTTCAGATACCAACAAGGTGCTTTTAGAAAGCGAAGGCCCACTTTTAATTACCCATTGGGGTATGAGCGGCCCCGCTATTTTAAAATTATCTGCTTGGGGGGCACGTCTTTTAGAACCTATGAAGTATAGGTTTTCCATTCTTGTAAATTGGCTGAATGGTACTTTGAAAGAAGAAGCCTTGGAGGATTTGATGCTGTTGAAACAAAAAAATCCGAAACAAACAATCGCTAAATATCCGCAGTTTGAAGTCCCTAAACGGCTTTGGCAACGCTTGGTTGAGGTATCTGGAATAGACACTTCTGAAATCTGGGCAGATATTTCTAAAAAGAAATTACTGGAATTGGCTGAGCAACTTACGGAGTGCACTTTTCAGGTAGATGGGAAGAGCACTTTTAAAGAAGAGTTTGTTACGGCAGGAGGTATTGACCTAAAGGAAGTTAATTTTAAGAGCTTTGAAAGCAAATTGCTTCCAGATCTTTTTTTTGCAGGAGAAATCCTTAATGTAGATGCCATAACAGGAGGGTTCAACTTTCAGAATGCCTGGACAGGAGGATATATGGTTGCACAATCATTAACTCGATAGACTATGAAAACATACATTGCTTTTCTTAGAGGAATTAATGTAGGAGGCCAGAAGAAAATAAAGATGGTTGACCTCCGGGAGTTATTTGAATCCTTGGGCTTTCAAAATGTACAAAGCTATATACAAAGCGGAAATGTGGTTTTTACTTCAGAAGGAGAAGTATTCGCTTCAAAAATTGAAAAAGCAATTTTAGATTCCTATGGTTGGGAAGTACCTGTTTTTGTAAGAACCCCATCAGAAATTGAAGACGTTCTATCTCAATGTCCTTTTGACGATGATAAAAAAGTGAAAAGCTATTTTAGCTTACTGTATACGGTTCCTTCTCAAGAGAATATTGAAATAGCTTCACAGATTTCGTATCCCAATGAAGAATTTCATATCTCCCCTCAATGCATCTATTTCTATTGCAGTACCGGATACGGTAAGGCCAAGCTTAGTAATAATTGGTTTGAGAAAAAATTGGGAGTGCCAGCAACTGCCAGAAATTACCGAACACTCACCAAAATACTGGAGCTTGTAAAAGCTTTACCTCTCTAATATTAGTACTTCAGCACTTTCAATGTTTTCTTTCCTTTTGGGGTACTCACAGTGACAAAATACATTCCTTTAGAAGCATTAAAATCCAGATTCAGACTTTTTGTATACTGCGTACTTTTGGTTAAAAGTACTTGACCTAATAGATTTACAATACTGACTGAAATTTTGGAGTGTATTTGTTTTGTCACAATAGTTAACCTTCCTTGAGTTGGATTAGGGTAGATTGCAATGTTGTTTTCAACAATGAAATCTGTTGTGCCTAGGGTTTCATAAGTATCTTCAATAACTTGAAGGGCATCTAATTTACCATATCCCCAATCATCGTTGGGAATGGTCCCAGTATCTGAATCCTGTCTACTGGATTCTTGTAATAAAGTCTTAATCTCAGCAGGAGTGAGGTTGGGGTTTACCTCTAACATCAAAGCAATGACCCCTGTAGATAATGGTGCGGCAGCACTTACAGCATTCTGAATTCCGTAAAGCCCATTGCTGTTTTGCAGTACGTTAAAGGAGAAGTTTTCGTAATAGGTATTATCTGCATAAGCCGCATGACATACTTCTCCAGGAGTAGCAAAGTCTACTCCTAAACGCCCATCATGTGTAGGACTACTGCTAGATCCTATCCAAAGTTCGCCGGGATCACCTTGACCCGTGATTCCTCTTGGCATTCCGTCAATATCTGTCCATGTATTTTGTACTACATAATCTGTTGGGGTAATGCCCAAATTGGAACTGGCATAGTCATTAATGCTATAACCTTGTACTACGAAATTTAAGAAGCGATTGTTATTGGAGTAGGTTGAGGGATTTAGGGTAGCGTGAAAGTCTCCATCTGAAATTTGAGCACCTTCTAAGATCACTTTATAGGTTCCTGTGTTTCCAGTAAAGTCAATTAAAAGTTCCCTGCGGTTGGAAGTGGCTCCAAAAAATTCAGTATTAGCTCCGCGATGGAACATAAACATATCTCCCAGATTTTGATCTACGGAAGCATCGGGTTCAGAAGGAGCCAAAAAAGGACCTTCTACGGTTCCGTTTGGACGTTCAATGCTTACGGTAAAACGATCGTCCTCGCTATACCATAAATCTAAACGCAGATTTCCAGTTTCTCCTTTTTGAATTTCCAACTCAATGGTTTGTCCTTGATTTATGGAGCCAGATGCATGGTTGTCATTACCACCATCATCACCTACACCACAGACAAACGGATTTCCTGCCATTACAAAATCATCTATGGCTCGGCAAATAGTGCTGGTGCCATCTGTAGGACCACCTATAGAACCAATATTCATTAGGGTAACGGAGGGGAGGCCTAATTCTGCTATTTTATCTTCAGCAAATTGAAACGCAATAGGAATGTAGGTTGGGTCAAAGAATCCGGTTTGGCCTGGCTCACTTCCAAATGGAGGAAATGGATCGTGTGTAATTTTAATGCTGATAAGGGTAGCCATAGGAGCTACTCCTTGAAAATCACCAGATGCGGTTCCTGTACCATTCCCCGCAGCAATTCCTGTAGTAGCAGTACCATGACCATAGCGATCTGTAGAAAGTGGAGGGTCATTGTTATCTAATGCTTGATCTATTTCGGTTTGCGTAAAAATAGTACCCACCCCATAAGGATTGTCTGGATCTCCAGCACCAGATGGATCTAACATGTCATATACATAAGCCAGACGGGTGTTTCCATTTTCATCCAAGAAATCGGGATGGCGGTAGTCAATACCACGATCTATAATGACCACTACTACATTTTCACCAGTAAGGCCATATTGTGAATAAACATCATCTAAATTTACCTCTTCTCTAGGAGGGATTCCTTGTGCTAACGCTGAAAAGACACAACAAACAATTGCAATTGATAGTAAAACTTTTTTCATGATTAATAGGTGCTAAATTGGTATTCTCTTTAGAATACATCGTACCTATTTTAAGATGTCATCATGAATAATTCTTTTTTCTTTTGAATAGGGCCCAAAGAAGTAGAAGTCCAACTAAAATAAATACGGCCCAAGCCCAAATGGATAAATTAGATTGCAAGGGGATGGAATATGTGTCGCCCATCAATATGAGTCCTGACCAATAAAATGGTGCTTGTGTTCTTCCCTGAGCGTTGGCGAGGTATTCCAATTTTGCTTTTCTTAAGGCATTGTCTTTATTCAATCCACTGGCTAAGTTGCTATAAAATAACTCCACAATTTCAGTACTTGATTGTTCGTCTATTTTCCAAAGACTGGTCAAGATACTTTGGCTTCCTGCGTAATTGAAGGCATGTGCCAAGGAGATCATTCCTTCGCCTGGCTGAAAGCTAGGCTTTCCCGTTTCGCAAGCTGTTAATGTGGTTAATAAGGAAGAAAGGTTATGGTTGTAGATTTCGTAAGTGTGTAAATAATTGTTGGATAGTGAGTCTGCGGCGTCTTTGGCAAAGATCAATCTAGAGAATTCAGGATTTAGGTTGTTTGATTCTGCATGGGTAGCAATATGGATGATCTTATGGCTTTGCGCATTTTCCGTAAAAGCTCTTTTTGTTGAGGATTCATTAAGATATGTAGTCCCGTTAAATTTGGATGCAAATTTCTTTACAATTTCTACACTGAAAGGTTGAGGGAGTAGTGATAGGTAGGTATTGTCAATGTTGACAGAATCTAATACGGTTTTACGATAGGCGTTTTTCATTTCGGCATTGAATTCGGGTGCAAAAGACACAAAATTATCCTTTAAGGAAGAAGTTTCTGTTTCATTGTTTACCAAGAACAAGCTATAATTATAAGAGATGTTGTGATGGGCCAAAAGGCTGTTATTGCCAAGTTCTTGATACGATCCTATGAGTGAAGGGGTTAGTAGATCAAAACTTAAATTGAAAAGTACGCCATCTGGAATAATGATAATATTTTCGGTGGTAATGAGATGGGTTAGAGGTTTCCAAAGGGTGTCGTAAAGTTCTGAAATAGCACTTGCTACCGAATTGAAATTTGTAGTAGAGCTATTAATCTTTTGAATTGCCTTAGAAAGGTCAGGGTGCTGCTTAATTGGGATTAAGGTTTTAATTTCTGGTGTAAGTACAAAGGCAAAAAGAGCCTCTTCAATAAATAAATAGCGTACTACGGTAACTTCTGGATCTAATTGTTCTCTAATTCCATCAACAGGTTCCTGTATGCTGGCATAGCGCATATGATGGTATGCTGGGTAATTTGTTTTAAGGGAATCTAAAAAAGAATTCCATTGGGCCTGTGCAAGAAAGAAATCATCTAAATGTCCTGAATTATCTAAAGAAGAAATTAGAGATTTCTTCAATTCAGACTCTCTATTCAGTACGTTTTCGGGAATGCTTGCAAATTCTACCTTTTTCAGATTTAGACGGGATCTAATTCGGGTGTAAATGGCAGATTCATGCAGGGAAATTAAATGGTCGAGATATTCTTCCTTTCCTGTAAGTTCATAAAGGTTCCAATAAAGCTGTTTGGTAAAATCTATTAAATCACTATTGTCTGCAAGGAGGGTAGCCAAATCCTCTTCGGTATTGATGTTGGTTTTTTGTCGCTCCAAAATAGAGAGCGCTTCTTTAGTTTCCTTCAGAAGTGATTCTAATTCTGTAGGATCTTTTGATTTGTTCAAAAAATAGGAAGATTTGGTTTTTAGGTAAAGCACACTGGGTTTTCTTATTTCATTTCGAATAGAGTCCAACTGTGTTTGGGTTCTATCCATACCTTCACTGGAAAAATATTGCAATGCTTCATTACTATAATTTAGCGCTTCTTCGTAGTTTTTTAATGTGAAATGTACTTGGGATAAATTCTGGATATGGTAAAATGCGATTAGTTCGTTGGTAAAGGTTTCACTTTGCGTAAACTGATAACCTTCTTCTGCTAATGCAATGGCTTTTTCCCGATGGCCTATTTTAGCATAGAAACGGGACATTTCTATCAAGGCATCCAGAAAAACCAATGAATAGTTACCGTTAGCACTCTCCCGATAGACGCGCTCACATTCCTCATAAGTTTGCTGTGCATTTTGGAAGTCATTTACATTTTCATAAATCGAAGCTCGAACCATAAGGGCATACGTTTTTAGGTATGGAACCTTTTCAATATGTTCTAGTCCTTGATCAAGGTATGCTCCAGCTTCTTCATGATTTCTGGAAATCAGGTTTATGTGGCCCAATATGAGACGTGAAATGGTAATATTTGGGTCATCTTCTTCCAAAAAAGAAAGTTTTTGTTGGTAAGAATACTTGGCCAAATCCAAACCCCGTTCATTTTCACCAAGACCACGATAGAAACCTCCCAAATTATCTACACTGGCATATTGCTTTTTTAAACCATTTTGTTTTTCCTTTTCATCGGAAACCTCATTTACGTATTTCTGAAACGAGGTAATGGCTTCTTTCATACTTAAAATGGAAGCTTGCATTTTTCCAGTATTGAATTCGTTGAGTCCAATGCGGTTCTTCAGGATGCCAGGAAGATAGTATTGATTTTGTGGTGTTTTAGTTGCTTTATTTAAAAAGGATAATGCATTACGAAAATAATAGGAAGAGCTATCCAGTTCTAACACCTTTTGTTTGGCAATACCTATCTCATTATAGATTTCATATTGTTTTTTAAAAGTAAGTGTATCCTTAGAGGTCAATGCTTGTTTAAAAAGTTTGATGGCTTTAGCGTAATCTCCTAGATCTCGGGCCTCAATCCCCAATTGATAGGTCTTCTCTGAAATGTCCTGACCAAAAGAACAAATAGAGACACCCCATGACAATAGTAATACAAATAACCATGAGGTACTTTGGTTTGGGTATTTCATTTTTTAGTCATTTAGTTTGGCAAGTATTTCCAGAGCCTCTTTAGTGCCGCTGGAAGCAAGCAGTTTCTTGGCATTGGAAATATCATTGCTTTTTAAGTAGGCAAGACCCAGATAGTAATCGGTTTCTTGTGCAAAGGGATTGCTGGGTTTTTGAGACAGCGGTTTTAGATATTTAATTGCAAGGTTTTCGTTGGCATTTGCTAAGTGTGCAACTCCAATAAAATAAGTGAGAGTATCTCCTTTGGTAGTTTGGGAAAGTGTTTCCCATTTTGCAATAGCCAACTTAAAGTCTCCTTTTTTATAATGGACCATGGCTTCATAGAATGAAAAGTCATTAGTAGACCCCATGGTGGTAGGAAGTCCGGGATCTGGTTGAAAATGGGTTTCAAATAGTTTTTCAGCCAAATTATTCTGCAAAGAGCCAAAATATAATACTGCCAACAATGTTATGGATGCTGCCACTCCAATATAATAATACCATTGCTTTCTAGGTTTCTTTTTTTGTTGTGTAGGAGTAATTTTAAGACTCTGAGAAAAATCTTCATGAAAGGCATTCATTTTTTCCTTAAGTACGGCTGTTTCCAGTCCAGAGAGCAAGTTTTTTATATCTGCTACTTTTTGTTGGAGTGCTGGATCGTCTTTCAACAGAATTTCAAAATCCAATCTTTCCGAATTAGGAAGTGAACCATTAAGGTACCCCTCGATGGTTTCAAAAAGTTCTTGCGATATTTCTTTTTCGGCACTCAATACACTAAGGATTTTTGGATAGGACCAAGGCCCTTAATTTTTGGATACAACGGTATTTTTTATTTCGGGCAGAAGCTTCTCCAATATCAAACTGACTCGCTATTTCTCTTAATGACTTCTTCTGGAAGTAAAAAACTTCCAGTAATTTCTTGCATTCGGTTCCCATTTGTTGAAAGGCTTTTAAAGCACCTTCATATATTTTAGAATTCTCTTGCTTTGTTTCGTGCCCATTTAAAGAAAACTCTTCTTTTATTTGAAAACCTTCTGGAATTTGGGTGGTTTTTTTGAATTGTGAGGAGCGCAGAAAGTCGATCCATTTATTTTTTGAAATTTGAAAAAGATAACCCTGCAAGGCTGTCTCATTTTTAGGGACGAATTTGTCTTCCTTGATGTTTTGGTACATGGCTAAAAAGGCCTCCTGATAAATATCTTTTGCTTGGGGCATGGATCCTTTATTGTTCAAAATATGCACTTCGATCTTCCGATAGTTGTCCTGATATAGTTTTTTGAGTACTATTTCATCATTGGACTTAATAGCTTTGACCAAAGCTAATTGTTGATCTATGTGTTTGACTTCCCCCATCTTAAATTGACGATAGGTGAAAGTTACTGATTTTTTATTTCCTTTAATCGTTTCTTTCTGCTCTTACATCGAGGGATTTTTTGTTTGTCATCAACTGAAGATCAAGTAATTCAAATTTTTTTGAAATATGTTGGGTAATAAAACTGAAAAAATGGAACATCTTATTGTAAGAACATTTTTCAACACTTGGGGAGGCCGCACCCTTCGGGGTCGGCTTTCTCTTTTTTTGATAACACCCACATCCTAATTGGTTATATTTGCTTCTGAAAATTGAACCATGACCGAACAGGATTTCATTCCCTCTACATATAATGACTCCCTTGAAAAGGGAAATGTTTCTTTTAGATCACCCAGTAATATTGCATTGGTGAAATATTGGGGAAAATATGGGGAACAGCTTCCTAAAAACGCCTCTATAAGCTTTACCTTAAGTGAATGCCATACACTTACAACCCTACATTTTGATAAACAATCTGAGAATGAATTCTCTTTTGAGGTGTATTTAGATGGAGTACGGGAGTCAAGTTTTGAACCTAAGATTCAAAAATTTTTAGAACGGATAGAAAAATATGTACCATTTGTAAAAGAATATACATTCCGTATTGAAACTTCCAATAGTTTCCCCCATAGCAGTGGAATAGCTTCCTCCGCAAGTGGAATGAGTGCATTGGCTATGTGTTTGATAGCTATGGAAAAACAAATGATCAATGGACCTGTGGATGAAGCTTACTTTATTAGAAAAGCCTCCTTTTTAGCACGATTGGGATCAGGGAGTGCTAGTAGGAGTATAGAAGGCCCTCTTGTGGTTTGGGGTACTCATGAAAAAATTGATGGAAGTTCTCAACTTTTTGGAGTTACATATCCCTACACGGTGCATCCTGACTTCACCAATTTTCAAGATGTTATTTTGTTAGTAGACAAAGGGGAGAAGCAAGTAAGTAGTACGGTGGGGCATAACCTGATGCATAATCATCCATTTGCAGAGCAGCGTTTTCAGCAAGCCAATGATCAGCTTGGAGAACTCATTTCGGTGTTTGAAACCGGTAATTTGGATGCATTTATAGATATTGTGGAATCTGAAGCACTATCATTACATGCAATGATGATGACATCTACCCCAAATTATCTGCTTATGAAACCCCATACCCTCGAAATCATTGAGCAGATTAGAAGTTATAGAACAGAAACAGGCACCAAGGTTTGCTTTACCTTAGATGCTGGAGCTAATGTACATGTGCTATTTCCTAGTTTTGAAAAACAAAAAGTGTTGAAATTCATTAAGCGTAAATTAGTCCCATTCTGTAAAAATGGCGAATTTATAGAAGATGAAGTAGGATTAGGAGCTTTTCAAGTAGTTGAAAAAGAATAGATTGTTGTTTTAATTACCGTGTAATTATGTCCTATCTTTGTAACGAAAATGTATTTGTTGAGCCAAATATAGTATCTTTATCAAATTAAACCTGAATAATTAATGCGCGGTCCCCTTTTCTATTCAAAAATATTACTCTTTGGAGAATATGGTATTATAAAAGATTCCAAAGGCCTTTCCATCCCTTATAATTTTTACAAAGGTGCTTTAAAGATCGATGAGCATAAAACAACGGCAACCCATAATTCTAATGATGCATTACGCCGTTTTACTACTTACTTGGAAAAATTACAGGAAGACAAACCAGCATTGGTAACCTTTGATTTTGATAAATTGAAAAAGGAGGTTGCAAATGGATTGTATTTTGATTCCAGTATCCCACAAGGATATGGTGTTGGAAGTAGTGGCGCATTAGTAGCTGCTATTTATGATCAATATGCATTCAATAAGATTACGGTATTAGAAAACCTTACCAGGGAAAAGCTATTGAAGTTAAAGGAGATATTTGGAGAAATGGAATCCTTTTTCCATGGTAAATCCTCTGGGTTGGATCCTTTAAACAGTTATTTGAGTCTTCCTATTTTAATCAATTCCAAAGATCATATAGAACCCGCAGGGATTCCTTCCCAAACTGAAAGTGGGAAAAGAGCGGTGTTTTTATTAGATAGTGGACAGACAGGTGAAACAGCACCTATGGTACATATCTTCATGGAAAATATGAAGCAAGAAGGGTTTCGCAATATGTTGAAAGAACAGTTTGTGAAGCATACTGATGCTTGTGTAGAAGATTTTCTGAAAGGTGATGTGAAGTCACTTTTCGGAAATATAAAACAGTTATCCAAGGTTGTGCTAGACAACTTTAAGCCTATGATTCCTAAGGAATTCCATACACTATGGAAGAAAGGGATAGAAACCAACGCATATTACTTAAAATTATGTGGTTCTGGTGGGGGAGGCTATATGCTTGGCTTTACCGAAGACTATGAGAAAGCACAACATGCGCTAAAAGGCTATAAGTTAGAAGTAGTTTATAACTTTTAAATAATTCCCAAATTGTAGGGTATGCTCAATCGCAAGCAGAAACATTTTCTTTTGAAATTTTTCAGCTTGTTCTCTGTAGTACGAGGCTATAATATTTTAGTGATCATTCTGGCTCAGTACCTTACTTCCATTTACATTTTGGCTCCCCACCTTCCGGTAAAAAAAGTTGTTTTAGATATCAATTTATTGATGTTGGTATTGGCTTCGGCTGCTGCCATAGCGGGAGGGTACATTATTAATAGCTTTTACGATAGTGAAAAAGACCTTATCAATAGGCCCAATAAAACCCGCTTAGATCGTTTGGTAAGTCAGAACACAAAGCTTTCTGGCTATTTTGTGCTTAATTTCTTATCAGTCATTTTTGCAAGCTATGTCTCTTTTAGGGCTGTGGTTTTCTTTTCCCTCTACATTTTTGCCATTTGGTTTTATTCACACAAGTTGAAAAAATACCTCTTTTTGGGCAATCTTACTTCGGCGGTTCTCTCCGTGGTTCCATTTTTTGCAGTATTTATCTATTATAAGAATTTCGATCTGGTCATATTTGTACATGCCACCTTTTTGTTTTTGTTGATCTCGATGCGTGAAATAGTAAAAGATTTGGAGAATCTAAAAGGTGACTTGGCTCAGGATTATAAAACGTTGCCAGTGGTTCATGGGGTAAGAATATCCAAAATCATGCTTACCATTCTTGCAGTACTTACATTAATCCCTGCTTTTTTATTGATATTTAAATTCTACTTGGGGTATATGCATTTCTATTTCTATGGCAGTATTTTCGTGCTTATTATCTTCGTATTGATACTATGGAAGGCTTCCCGAAAACTTCATTACGTTATTTTGCATAATATTTTAAAGTTTATCATTGTTGTAGGGGTATTCAGTATTGTGTTATTGGATATAGATCTTTTGCTGAATCGGTTTTTTATGTACGTTTAGCTTTCTTTTTTGGGATTGAAAGGTTTTAGGTAATCGCCGACAGATTATTATATCTTTAGACTATGAAACAAACAAACCAACTTAATGTAGCTCTTGCTCAAATTGCACCTGTATGGCTGAATAAGAAAGCCACACTTCAAAAAATAGAAGAGCAAATTATAGAAGCTGGTAAAAATGAATCTGACCTCATAGTTTTTGGGGAAGGATTGCTTCCGGGATATCCTTTTTGGCTGGCCCTTACCGGAGGTGCCGAATGGAATACTGAGGTGAATAAGGAACTTCATGCTCATTATGTTGCAAATGCAGTTACCATAGAAGAGGGAGATCTTGATTTGGTATGCGAACTGGCTAAAAAACACGAATTAGCAATCTATCTCGGAATTATAGAACGTCCATTAGATCGTGGAGGAAAGAGTATTTATGCTTCTTTGGTATACATTGATAAAACAGGGCAGATTCAATCTGTTCATAGAAAATTACAGCCTACCTATGATGAGCGCCTTACTTGGTCCCCAGGAGATGGTAATGGATTGCGGGTTCATCCACTTGGGAAATTTACCGTAGGAGGACTTAATTGCTGGGAAAATTGGATGCCGCTGCCAAGAGCTTCGCTCTACGCGCAGGGCGAAGACCTGCACGTGGCTGTATGGCCCGGCAGCGACCACAACACAAAAGACATCACCCGCTTCATTGCAAGAGAGAGCCGTAGTTATGTATTGTCGGTTTCCTCCTTAATGCGATTGGAAGATTTTCCGCCAAATACCCCTCATTTAGAGAAAATATTTGAAAAGGCTCCTAAAGTATTGGCTAATGGGGGAAGCTGTATTGCAGGCCCGGATGGAGAATGGATTATAGAGCCAGTACTTCACAAAGAAGGTAATATTTATTGCACTTTGAACTTTGATCGCGTATTGCAAGAACGACAAAATTTTGATCCAGTAGGTCACTATTCTCGTCCTGATGTTACGCAACTAGTAGTAAATAGAGAGAGGCAGTCTACCTTGAAAATCAAAGAATAAACTTGACTTTTAGCGTATAAAGCGCAATCCTTCTTGTATCTTTGCAAAAATTTTCAGGATGGGAAGACAAGACAGTAGTAGAAAAGATAAAAACTCTGGTAAAGGAAATAACCAGCGCAAAAATACCCATAAAACTTCAGGGAATTTCTCTAGAAAGAAGTCATCGAATTCTCAGAAAAAAGTTACTAAACTTCCTGGAATCCGACTTAACAAATACATAGCCAATAGTGGTATATGTTCCCGTCGTGAAGCCGATATGTATATTGCTACAGGACAGGTAATGGTTAACGGAAAAGTGGTTAACGAAATGGGATACCGGGTTTTGACTTCTGATGAAGTGAAATTTGACGGACGTAGGATCTCACCAGAACCACCCACATTTGTTTTACTGAACAAGCCAAAAGGTGTTGCCACAACAACTAGCGAAACCAAAGGGTTAACGGTTATGGATATTGTAGCTGGTGCTACAAATTCAAAAATTAAACCATTTGGCCGTTTAGGCAGAAACGCTACAGGATTACTTCTGTTTACCAATGATGACGAATTCCGTCAGAAGTTCAGTAAAAAAGGAATTGATAGATTGTTCCATATTGAATTGGACAGGAATTTGAAACAAGAACATCTTCAGCAAATTTTGGAAGGGCTTAAAATAGAAGGAAAAGAAATTAAGGTAGAAGAAGTAAGCTATGTTCAGAAGGCACCTAAAAAGGAAGTTGGCCTAAAGATAAAGCACACTGGAAATAGCATTATCAGAACCATTTTTGAACATTTGGGATATGATGTGGTAAAAGTAGACTGCGTTGCTTTAGGACCATTAACAAAAAAGGACCTACCAAGAGGACGTTATCGTTTCCTTACCGAAGAGGAATTAACAATCTTCAATCGATTGTAGCTTCTAGCTTGGCGCTCCTTTTTGAGACAATTCCCAAATAAGGAATGCTATAACCACAACATATTCTAAGGCAACGAGCCATAGGTTTTCTGAAAAACCTTCTGCTCCATAAGCCGAATAACTTAGCATAACAAAAGCACTCCAAACAATTGGGAATCTATATTTTGTAAATAATGAAAGGACCAATGGAGTTGCCACATACCAAGGATGTATAGTGGTAGAGAGTAAGAAATAGAAAGATGCGCCAAAAAGAATAGCAGTAATTAAAGATTTTGTTTCTGAATTTTCGCGAAAGAACGCAAGTAGAAGTAAAAACAGAATCACAACCAGCGGTAGAATCTTCCCAACCGTTTCAATAATGTTCCATCCTATAGTCTGAAACCCAATCCAACGGATGATATAGTAAATACTGGCATTGAATTCGAAATTCTGAAACCAGAGTCCAATGGTTGCCATGAAATTTTCAATAAAAGCATTAGATAAAAATGGAGCAAAAGTGATTATAACCGTTGCTAGGCTAATGATATAAAATAGGATAAGTCTTGTGAGTCTTGAAGTGTTGAAAACCCCTTTTTTATGGAAGGTATATCTAAAGAAAAGTGGTAGAAACAAGAGAGGCAATAACTTAACAGAAATAGAAAGCCCAAGCAATACAGCAGCCCAATGCCATTTGCCGCGATGCAATAAATAAAGACTCCAAACCACAAAGAAAAGCATGACACCTTCAAAATGAAGATTTCCAGTCATTTCAATGATAATGAAGGGATTCAGGAAATACCAAAAGATGTTTTTATCATTTAGTTGAAGGGCTTTTAAGAGTTTTCTTCCAAAATAGAGAATGCCGATATCTGCTAAAATGATTAATAAGCGTAACACCATAGCAGACCCTATGATGCTTTTTCCAGAAAATAAGGCAGCAATAGCAAAGCAAAATTGATTTACAGGAGGATAATTGCTATAATGGCTTCCATTGAGTGGTCCCATGCCATTATATAGTTCCTGAGCTTGTTGTACCGTAATTCCTGACGCATCTATGGAGCCACTCAGTAATTGCTCTGGGGTAAATAAATAGGGATTCAATCCTTGTATAAGCAACCGTCCATCCCATAGAAAACGATAAAAATCTTGTGATAAATTAGGAATAGTAGGAAGGAAAATAAAACGAAAAAACAAGCCTAATCCTGACAACAACCAAAAATTCCAACCGTATATTTTTATGAGTTGGTAGGTAATGATAAAAAGTCCAGCAAAAAGGGAAATCAATCTTATAAAGTCGCTTCTTTCCAATTCATAGGCAAAGGTGCCGTACAAGAACCCTATAGTAAGAGCGAAAAGAATCGCAAATTTATGTTGTTGAATACTATTTGCTAAAGAGAAAGACATTAGTCTTGCCACTCGGCTATAAATAGATTGGTATCTCGGGTACCCCCATTATTTCTATTTGAAGAGAATGCAAGGTATTTTCCACTATTGGAGAATACAGGAAATGCATCAAAGGTTTCACCGTGGGTTACCCTTTCCAAATTCTTTCCATCAATATCAATTAAATACAAATTAAAAGGAAATCCTTTCTCAGCTTCAAAATTACTACTGAACAATATCTTTTCTCCACTAGGGTGAAAGAAAGGACTCCAGTTGGCATTTCCAAGGTTGGTGAGTTGTCTTAAATCACTACCATCTGCATTGCAAATGAAAAGTTCCATTTCGGTAGGTTGTACCAAACCTTGGGCAAGTAAATCCTTATATTCTTTAACTTCTTCTTCGGTTTTAGGTCTGGAAGCCCGAAAGATTAGTTTTGTGCCATCTGGTGAGAAAAAAGCGCCTCCGTCATAACCTAATTCATCTGTGATTTGCTTCACGTCACTTCCATCTAAATTCATGGTGTATAGTTCCAAATCACCGCTTCTCATAGAAGTGAAGACAATTTTATCACCTTTGGGAGATACCGTAGCTTCTGCATCATAACCCGGCTCATTGGTAAGTTGTCCCGTGATATTTCCTTCTAGGTCAGCCACGAAAATGTCGAAAGAATCATATACAGGCCATACATATTTTCCATTTTTCCGAAGCGGAACCTCTGGGCAGTTCTCATCTTTCAAATGAGTGCTGCCATAGACAAAATATTTGTTATCTGGCAAGAAATACGCACAGGTAGTTCGCCCTTTACCTGTAGAGATCATAGGTGGTTGCGTACCATTAAAAGTTTCATTGGAATTCATTAAGAACATTTGGTCACACGCTAAACCCCATTCAGAAAAATTGGATTGAAAAATCAATTGCTTGTCATCAAAACTCCAATAGGCCTCTGCATTGTCTCCTCCAAAAGTGACCTGCCGTATTGATTTAAAATGCTTTTCTTCAGGATAAATAAGGGAATCTTTTACCGTTTCTATTTCATTAGTAACCCTCTCTTTTTCAGGATTGACTTCTTTGTTTTCAGAAGTGTTTTTACAGGAAATAAAAGTTGCAAATAATAGCAAACCAGCTATAAGTCTCATAATAAGCTTAATTTTGTACAAAAATACAGATATGCGTTTAATTCTTACACTATTATGTTTCCTTATTCTCTTTTCATGTGCAGAAGAGCAGAAAAATTCAGTTTCTATGCGGGATGACGTATTGATACTTTCCAGTGATGATTTTACGGGTCGTGAAACGGGGACAGCAGGAGAGTTAAAGGCTGCCGATTATATTGCAAAACGATTTGCTGAAAATGGACTAGAGCCAAAAGGAAGCCAAGGTTTTTTCCAGGATTTTACTTTTAAACCTAGTAGCAATCCTCATGAAGAAACTGAATTTCTTGCCGAAAGAAGTACTGATAGTACGGTGACAGGTAGAAATGTAGTGGCTTATTTGGATAATGGCGGAGATAGAACCGTTGTTTTGGGGGCTCATTACGATCATTTGGGAATGGGAGGTATGGGTTCTTTATATCGTGAGGGGGAGGCCATACACAATGGGGCAGATGATAATGCTAGTGGAGTGGCTATGCTATTGCGTTTGGCACAAGAGTTAAAAACTAATGAGGTGAAAGAAGAGAATAATTATGTATTTATTGCTTTTTCTGGAGAGGAAATGGGGCTGTTAGGATCTGCTTACTGGGTAAAGAATGCGACGTTAGACATTAGTAAAACAAATTATATGATCAATCTGGACATGGTGGGCCGGTTGAATGACGAGAATACACTGGCAGTTCATGGAGTAGGGACTTCCCCTATTTTTAAGCAAACCCTTTTTTCAAATAATGAAGGATTGACCATTTCAGAATTTGAAAGTGGGATTGGTCCAAGTGATTTTACGTCCTTTTATGTGTTCGATCTTCCTGTTTTGGGTTTCTTTACGGGGCAGCATGAAGATTATCATAAACCCAGTGATGATGCAGAAAAACTGAATTATGAAGGAATGGATAAGGTGCTAAGTTTTGTGTATGATATTATTATAGATTTGGATGATCACGGTAAATTAGCCTTTAGAAAGACTAAAAATGAAAGCGAAGAAGTTCCTGCCTTTAAGGTAGGGCTAGGGGTTGTCCCCGATTACTTATTTACGGGAAAAGGTATGCGGATTGATGGCGTGAGTGAAGACAAACCTGCACAAAAAGCAGGATTGATAAAAGGCGATGTTGTAGTTAAAATGGGAGATAGTACCGTGGTAGATCTTATGAGTTATATGAAAGTGTTGGCTACTTTTGAAAATGGACAAAAAACCAAAGTGGTTGTAGATCGAAATGGTGATATGATAGAAGTAGAGGTAGAATTTTAAAAAGCTCCCAATAAGCTTCCGCATATACCCAAACTTATGAGTAGATAGATGCCGCTAATAATCCAAAGGACTTTAGCCGCATTCTTTTTACCCTTAGAACGCATCACACCACCTATTATAGCTAGTATAATAGGAATTCCAAATCCTATAAAGAAGATGGTAAACACCAATATCCCCAAACCATCCATATTACCTTCTAGAATTAATAAACTCATTCCATTTCTTCTTGTAGAGTAGTAAGATACGCTCTTTTTTCATCCCGATAAAATAAATTCATCGTTTCAAAGGGAATGATATTGCAATCCTTATCTACAATATGAACACAAGATTTTTTTATAGCTCGGACATCAAAATTATGAGCATCTATAAACTGCATGACGATAACCCTAAATAAATTATCATACCCTAGTGTTGGGGCATCAATTTGTGGTAAACAGCACATGATGGATTTCAAATTTTCTTCGGCAGTTTCTACAGAATTTCCAGTACTGAATAACGCTATCAATTTGCCATGCAATGCTTCATCCTGTTCGTACACAATCGTATTCTTGCTGTTGTCCAATAAATCATTCGGATTAATGTAGCGAGTTAAGGGAAATACTTCTTCACCAAGTTTCAAAGCATAGCCCATCACCAAAGCATCGGGATTGCAGGGGACGGGAATAAGGTCATCTGCATTAAAAATAGGATATTGTTCAAGAATCTTTCTGCGAACTTCTGTTAATGTAATCCGATCTGTAGCGGCTTCAAAATTTTCCAATCTTCCTGCTATTTGTGTGGGTTGAAATGTGACGCCACGAACACATTTTTGTTTTAAACCATATTCAATAATGGCTCCCATTTCATGATCGTTTTCCCCTTTCTGAAGGGTGACTACCAAGGTGGTAGATAGGTTTACTTCATTCAAATTTTGGATAGCGGCTTCTCTAATGCTTAGTAAATCAGCACCTCGCATTTTCTGTAACACACTATTTTCAAATGAATCAAATTGAAGATAGATTTCAAAGTCAGGGGTATAAGTCTTCAATCGTTTTACAAACGCTTTCTCTTTAGCAATCCGAATTCCATTAGTGTTTACCATTAAGTGTCTTATGGGAAGGGATTTGGCATAATCCAATATCTCAAAAAAATGTGGGTGTAATGTGGGTTCACCGCCACTTATTTGTACCACGTCGGGTTCTTTTTCATGGAGAACAATGGCATCTAACATCTTTTTTACCTCTTCCAAAGTACGGTGACGTCCATAGGTAGGCGAGGAGCCTGCATAACAAGTGGGGCACGTAAGATTACAACGATCGGTTATTTCTACAATGGTAAGGCAAGAATGTTGCTCATGGTCAGTACACAACCCACAGTCATAAGGACAGCCATAATGAGTTTTGGTGTTGAATTTATAAGGAGTTTCTGAAGGTTTATTATAATTACGAAGATTTTTATAGTATTCAATGTCGTCTGCAATAAGAACTTTAGAATGACCGTGTTCCTTACATCTTTTTAGCATATAAACATTGCCTTTCTCAAAAACAATTTTGGCATCTACACGCCTAAGGCATTCTGGACAAAGACTTAAGGTGAAATCATAATAGGTATATTTTCTAACGGGCATGTAATGTTCAGCTTTTAATAGACAAGATAGTTTTTCTATAGTAAATGAGGCAGATGATGGATAAATATTGAATACTGCTGAGTCCAAAAATCAGGAATTCATTGGGTTTCAAAAATTCTATAAAAAACCGAAAGGTAAAGTATGCAATCATGAAGTATGCAAATAGCCGCCCACTAGGCAGTATTGTTTTTTTATACAATCGTTTTAAAAAAACAAATAACAAGACTAAAAATACCAATTCGTAAAGAGCAATGGGGTGTCGGCTCAAGCCGTCACCTAAATTCATTCCTAAAAAAGAGTTAGTTGTAGAACCGTAAGTAAATTCATTGGTTCCTGATAAGAAACAGCCAACCCGTCCAATGAAGATTCCAACAATGATGGGAAGTGTAAATAGATCTCCGGATGATTGTGTTTCACCAATCCATTTTTTGGTGAGTTCTACACCCAATAAACCACCAAAAAGACCTCCCATGATCGTTTTTGTATTGAGCAGTTGGTACCATAGATTATCTGAAAATTCCATGAAAGGATATTCCAGCCACCCAACCAAACGCGATCCTATTAATGCACCTAAAGTAGCTCCTAAGATAATCGAGAGTCTATTTGAATACGAGATAGGGTCTTTGGAATTCTTTCTTAAATAGACATAATAGCGAAATGCAACTATAAAAGCTAGATATTCTAGTATAAGATGTATGTTCCATTGTATCCCAAAAAAGGTTGGCTCGAAAGGTATGTCCAAAGAATTAAAATTTACCTAAATGTACACTATTTCAAAAATTTCGCATAAAGGAAAAAACCATGTACAAATGAGGCTTGGTATCGTTGGTTTGTGGAGTGGCAAAATTGTAGCTAAGTTTATAATTGTTCCTTTTGTTGTGGTGGAACATTTCGAAATTGTAGAGGAAGAGGTTTTGATAGGGTTCTTTTAAAAAAATGGAAGAGTCATCAATGATGTTTCCCTCCAAAAGGGCATCATGGATGATGTATCGATACCCAAATCGTACTGAAAAAAACCATTCTTTGGGGTAGTCTCCTAGTTGGTGATAAGCAAAAGAAGAATTCATGGGATTCCTTTTTCCAAAATAAAAGGCAACATCATTTTGAAGGTAAATGTCTTTTGTCCCTAATGAACCCGAAGGATTGAAAGCGAAATGTACACTAAAAGGATTGGGTTCTAGTTTCCATTCCCTTACAAATTGAAAATAGGCATTGGCATGCAAACTGTTTTTTATCTGCCCTTCCCAAACCGCTACTCTAGATCCCTCTGAAGCTGATTCATGAAAATAATTCTGAAGACGTTCTGCGCCGGAAAGTGGTCCCGAAAAACCAAACAAAAAACTGGCGTCGTACATGAGTTTGTTGTTGGTGAACATAAGTCCATTGGAAACACCAAAAAACCCTGCATAAGGGCGGTCCAGCAGGCGAATACGGTCCTCTAAGAGATCTGAAGGGGTGTAAATTTCTTGCTGAATAAAAAGGCGATATTGCCACTTATTAATGGAATCGTTCCATTTATCTGCATTAGATCTAATTCCTATAAAGGTGCCAGTGGTGTAATAACGATCGGTAAAAAGCAAGAAGTCATTGTCATGACGCAACTCAAAAGCATTTTTGTAAATACGAGGGGCTTTGGGGGCAGGTAATTCCTGACCCAGTCCTTGAAAAAAACAGGACAGTACCATCATATAAACCCATAAAGGTTTCACTGTAAGCTGCGTATTAATAAATCGATACAGGGGACGATTTTAGTTCAGAGGGAAAGTTACTATAAATTTCATAGCAACTGTTGTTAAAAATGGGTTATGCCTTGGAAACGATACTCTTAAAGAAGACAAATCCAAACCCTATAAAAAGCATTAAGTGGAATGGAAACAATCCGAAATCACCTCCTTGATCACCTACAACAAAAGCGGAGTACATTCCGAATGCAAAATAAGCCATCAAGAGCCCTTCAATAATGACATTGGGAGAAATTCTCTTTTTTAGGTATTTGTTACCTTTCCATCCATCCTTCAAGTTTTTAATATTGAATTTAGGGGTTCTAATAAATTCACTTTTTTTGCCAAGATGACCTTCTAATACGGCCAATGAGTTATGGACTGAAAAGCCCATGGCAATAGAGAAAAAGACAAAAAACATACCTACATATTCAAAAAACCGTGAGAGGCCCCCGCCATAAATGCTTTTATAGGTATACCAATAACAGATAAAGAAGATAATTGTACTTATAACGAAAAAGCTCATAACGATAAAGTACGTCTTTAAGTGGGCGTATTCGTTCTTTATATATAACATAGGAATACTTAATATCGCAACAATCAGGATATTGAGAAACATAGTGCTATTTAGCAAATGCAGGATACCATGAATTTTGGTTTTAAAGGAAGCATTTTTGTTTTTGAGAACCTTCCAAAGCATTTTCTGAAAGTTTTCGGCCCCTCCCTTATTCCATCTAAATTGTTGTGAGCGGGCTGCGCTAATAACAACCGGAAGCTCTGCAGGAGTTTCTACTTCCTCCAAATATTTGAATTTCCAATTCTTAAGCTGCGCTCTATAACTTAAATCAAGATCTTCAGTAAGTGTATCGCCTTCCCAATTTCCAGCATCAATAATACATTCCTTTCGCCATACCCCAGCAGTGCCATTAAAATTGATAAAATGTCCTTCGCTATTCCTACCTACTTGTTCAAGGGTAAAGTGTGCATCTAAAGCAAATGCCTGTACTCTTGTAAGTATGGAATATTCACGATTTATATGTCCCCATCTTGTTTGTACCACTCCTATTTCAGGATTTTTGAAATATGGTACAGTTCTGAGGAGCCAATCTTTTTTAGGAAGAAAATCGGCATCGAAAATCGCAATGAATTCTCCTTTGGCTGTCTTTAATCCTTCTTTTAAAGCCCCCGCTTTAAAACCAACACGATCTTTACGGGTCACGTGTTGTATGTCTAATCCCGTTTCTTGAAGTTTTTTGATGTGGTTTGCAGTACTAGCAAAGGATTCATCGGTAGAATCATCCAGCACCTGAATTTCCAGCTTGTCTTTTGGGTAGTCTATTTCTGCAATGTTGTCCAATAAGCGTTCCATAACATATAGCTCATTAAACACAGGGAGTTGAATGGTTACTTTCGGAATTTCATCAGAGTTCGAAAAATTGAATTTTGGACAACTATCCTTTTTCTTTCTAGCCCTTAAATAATTGAAGAGCAGATTGAGTTGGGCCAACGCATACAAGAATATAAGCAGAAGGGCGATCGAATATATGGTTATGGTGATGGTTTCCCAGAACATTATTTCACACTGTATTTAAAAATCCAACCTAAGATTTTTACGCCTGCAAAGATAGCACCTTTTACGGTTCCTGAAACTTTTGATACTCCAATTCTATTTCTGTATTTTACAGGGACTTCTATATAAGAAAATTTCTTTTTCAATGCCTTTAATTGCATCTCTACGGTCCAGCCATAGGTTTTATCTTCCATTTCCAAGGACAATAATTTATCATACTTAATGGCTCGAAAAGGCCCCAAGTCTGTAAATTTAGATCCAAAAAATAACCGCATTAAAGAAGTAGCTAACCAATTTCCAAACTTTTGCGGAACGGTCATAGATCCAGCTTCCCTAAGGGATTTTACTCTTGCACCAATCACTAAATCCATGTCCTCTTCTAAAATGGGTTTTACAATATCTGTTAATTGCTCTGGATAGTCGCTATAATCTCCATCTAAAAAAACAACAATATCTGGTGTTGTTTCTTTGGTAGCTATATACTCCAAGCCTTTTAGGCAAGCATATCCATAGCCCTTTCGTTCTTCTTTTAAAACTGTTGCACCTGCATTTTTAGCAACTGCAGCAGTGCTATCAGTAGAATTATTATTGACTACAATGATTTCGGAAACCTGCTTCGGGATATCTCCAATTACTTTATAAATGGAACCCTCTTCGTTATAGGCTGGAATGATTACAGATATGTTGGTATTCATCTAAGGGAAACACCGGGATTGTCACGTCTAAAAGCTATAATAGAAGTCCATTCGTCTTCCTTTATATTGTTCGTGTATTTCTCAGCTTTGATTAACTTCTTCTTTTCGTATCGCAAACTGAACCCGTTTTTTTTGTTGTTTTTGAATTGAAATTTACTGGTTTTCTGGTTCGCAATATCGTAAAAAATCCACCAATTCTCAGCACTACCCTTCACATAGTGTCCTTCCTTTTCCTTTCTTCCATCTTCATTGTAGTAATGCCAGTACCCATTTTTGGCATTTTCTGAAAAATGACCCTTAGAAGCAATAGTGCCATTGGGATAGTAGAATATCCAAAAATCTGTTTTTAAATCCCCATATTGCCATCCCTCAGCTTTTAATTGTCCATTATTATAATATTCCTTGGCATAGGTTTTTTCTGAAGTTTCCAAAAAGTCATTCGCCTGTATCGAAAAAGTTCCTATTCCTAGGGACAGGATCCAAAAAAATATAATGAATATGGGTGTTTTCATGATAGCTATGTCGAAAAAACAAAGCGATCCTAACGCAATCTTCAAATTTCTTGCGAGAAAACGGTGCGGTCAACTATTTTAGAGAGTAATAGTGAGGTGGTGAGTTCGCCGTATTGCGAAAGTCTCTTGTTCAATGCCTCCAAATGTTCCGTATCTCTTACAAAAGCTTTCATAAGCATACAGTCATTGCCAGTTAGTTTTAAACACTCACAGACTTCGTCTACGGTTTGAACATATTCTTCAAATCGTTCTACCTGCCCAAAACGAATCTTTATGGAAATGTACACACATAGGGTATATCCTAAAGCTTTTATATTGAGATGCGCATGATAGCCACTTATAATCCCTGCTTCTTCCAATTTCTGAATCCTTTCTGAAACCGATGGAGATGAGATACCAACATTCTTAGCAATTTCAGTAAGGGGCCTACGAGCATTCTCTTGAAGCTGTTTTAAAATAAGCCAATTTAAATTATCTAATTTCATTTATTAGGTTGTATGAAATAAATATATAATAATATAAGGTAATAATATATAAATTCCAAATATATTAATTTTTTGAAACTCAAAGGATAGTTACTTTTATCGTGTGCAACTTTAAAACGAATCCTTATGAATTTTGACCTTAGTTCTAAAGAAAGAACCGACACTTGGAGTTTTCTTCTAAATCAACTCGAAGATTATTATACCCATACTGAAAAACAAAAGACAGCTATATATCCTACCCGAGAAGAAGTAATCCATTCATTATCGTCAAATTTTGAAAATCAAAGATCTACAGAAGAGGCAATTCAGCAAGTTATAAGTGGTTTGTCAAAGTATGCTGTCCATACGCCGCATCCGCAATATTTCGGAATGTTCAATCCCAGGTCTAATTTCCCTTCCATTTTAGCAGATGTGATTTCGGCTGTGTACAACCCTCAACTTGCTGCTTGGGGGCATGCCCCTTATGCCGTTGAGGTTGAGCACATGCTTATTCAAGAAATAGGGAAGAAATTTGGATACAGATCACCTAATATTGATGGAGTTTTTGCCACAGGAGGTCAAGAAGCTCATATTACGGGATTGCTATGTGCATTGCATGAAAAATATCCTGATTTTGCTACTTCGGGAATTAGAGGATTAGAAAAACTGCCTGTGATATATTGTTCTAGTGCCAGTCATCATGCTACGATAAAAGCTGCTCGAGTATGTGGATTGGGAGGAAGTTCTGTAAAATATATTGGAGTAGATAGCAAACAGCAAATGGATGTTGCCCAACTGAAACTTCAAATTAATGAAGATCTTGAACAGGGGTTACAGCCTTTCTTTGTGTTCGCAACCATGGGAACTACCGGCTCTGGAGCTATAGATCCCATCCAAGAAATTAATAGTGTAGCTAAAGAGTTTAATCTATGGGTACATGCAGATGCCGCCTATGGAGGAGCAGTGCGATTAACTAATGAGTATGCTCAGCTTCTTGATGGAATTGAAGACGCAGATTCCATTACTTTTGATGCACATAAATGGCTTTCGGTACCCATGGCAGCAAGCTTATTTATAACTAAACACAGGTATGCGTTGGGCAAGACCTTTAGTATAAGCGCTAATTTCATGCCTGAAGAGGAAGATGAAATCGATCGATTGGGATCCTACACACATTCCATTCAATGGTCAAGAAGATTTATTGGCTTAAAACTTTATCTGCCTCTACTTGTTTTTGGGTGGCAAGGATATGAAAAGACCATCCTTCATCAGATAGAAATGGGCAATTACTTACGAAAGCAGCTTCACAATAATGGCTGGAAAATATATAACCATACTCAACTTCCTATTATTTGTTTTACAGATGAGATTTTGCAGCACGAAAGTGCTTTTTCAAAATTTGTTTATGACAGGACCTTGGAAAAAGGGAATGCATGGATAATCAATTACCCCTATGAGGAGTTTGCTACCATAAGGGCTTGTGTTACCAATTATAATACCAATGAAAAACACATTGACAATCTGATAGTTTTACTCAATGAAATTCGGGAAGAATATTTGACAAAGTAAGAAACAGCAGATCTTATGAAGCTGAAAAACCACCTGTAAAGGTGGTTTTTCAATATTATAAAGAATTGTTCTATAGATTATTTGCCATTTACCAAGCTCATTAAGTCTACGTCATTTCCTAACAATACCTGATTGCCATCAATACGTCCTTCCAACGGTCCATTTTCCAATTTCAAAACACCACGTGGACAAACAGCAGAGCAAATACCGCAACCTACACAGCTGGCTCGTACAATATTCTCTCCTTTTTGAGCATAACTTCGTACGTCGATTCCCATTTCACAATAAGTAGAACAGTTACCGCAAGAAATACACTGTCCGCCATTAGTCGTAATTCTAAATTTAGAGAACAAACGTTGTTGTATTCCTAAAATCCCTGCCATAGGACATCCCATACGGCACCAAACACGGTTCCCGAAGATGGGATAAAAACCAGTTCCGATAACCCCACTAAATACGGCTCCAATGAGGAATCCATAAGAAGATCTCAAGTCTCCCGCTTCAAATAAGAATAATGTATTGTTTGAAAAGTAGTGAATGGCAATTAATCCTAAGACAATAACCAGATATCCTATGGCGCCATAGCGAGCATCCTTAGCCAATTGTTCTTTTTTGAAATACCATATAACAGCAAATAACAATCCTAAGAAAACAGCTACACCAATAAGGAACATATCCTTGGTAAGCCAGTATTTTTCAGAATCATATCCTAAGTACGTACTAACCACGGCTGTTGTCATTACCACAGAAAAGACCAGAACGGAGTGAATTACCCATCGTTCTACTTTCCAAGCAACCATGCGTTTGTCACTCAACTGGCGGAAAGAATCTCCCGCAGTTTCTGCCAATCCACCACAACCACAAACCCAAGAACAATACCATCGCTTACCATATTTATAGGTAAGGATAGGGGAGATGACAAAGACTGATAAGATTGCAAATATTAAAAAAGCCAATCCTATGGTTTCAGCATTGATAAATTGATCAATCCTCCAACCATCAAAAGCATAGTAGTTTAATGGCCACATATTTTTAAGGTCATTGTAAGGCAACGAGAAACTATCGCTATTTAGTCGCGCCATCAATTCAGGAATTAAAAAGGCAAAAGCAGTTTGAAAAAACATCACACTTAGGGTACGTAATTGTTCGTAACGGTTGTGGCGGTATTTCCAAATGAATTTAATTCCAAAAGCCAAGATGGCTACCGTATACAAGGTTCCATAAACAAACCACTGGCTTGCTGGATTTCCACTTAATATTCGGCTCAAAGGATCGAACAGACCAACAATTCCCGTATTACCATCTGGGTTGGCACCCAAAAGCCCTTCGTAAAAATATAAGATGACGTAAAATCCTGTTAATGATATTCCTGCTACCCATCCCCAAAAACCACGGCTGGAAATACTCTTTATCCAAACCCCATGATTTTTGATGCCTTCTAGTTTTCCGTTGTAAGAGCCTTTAGCAAATAAAATGATTCCTCCAGCAATAGCTACTAAAGATAATGTGAGCCATAAGCCTTTATTGGAAAAGTCATTGAAAAGTGAAAGAATAATAATTGCCAATCCAGCCAAGCCAATAACAGTTGCTATCTTTTGGGTTGGATTTAAATAATTGGAGGCATCACCTGTAAGTGACATATTTCGTTGTATCGTACTCATGATTTATGCGTTAACGGTTGATTGATGGGTATAGGCAGATAGTACCTGGGATTCAAATCTTTTATAAAACTCTGGGTCAAAATTAGCATCACGAAGATGTTGCATTACATAATCGGTACTTCGCTCTTCGGTTAACCAACGATCGAAAATCTCGTGGCGCATTCGGATACCAAAAGTATTGATACCTAAAAATTTTCCAGTGGATGTTTCGGTACATACTGTAATACATTTGGTATCGTCTTCATGTTTCCAATGGAAATGTGTTTCATTTTCCCTAGGTTTCGCAAATACCCATCCGTAGGTTTGATATTCAATATCAAAAAACTTGGCACTGTTAAACCAGTGTCCAGGTTTGTATTGGGTAGGGTTTCCACATAGGGTCTGTGCAACAGTTTCCCCCATCATTCTTCCAGTATACCAAACAGCTTCAATAGGTCTGCGGTTGCCAATAGGTTCATGTTGTTCTGCACAGTCACCAATAGCGTAGATATCTTTTATATTGGTTTCGAGCATACGGTTTACTTTAATACCCCTTCCCAATTCGATACCACTATCTTTTAGAAAATCAACATTAGGAGATACACCGGCTGTAAGTCCTACAATATCGCAAGCGATTTCTTCACCAGTTTCAGCAATCACTGCGGCTTTGGCTTTACCATTTTCATCGGCAATAATCTCTTTTAAATTGGAAGCAAGACGTAAATCGATATGGTGATTTTTAATGTGTCTATTAATCATAGCACTTTCACCCTCAGGAAGTACACCATTCCAGAAACTACTTTCCCGAACCAGAAAAGTAACAGGGATAGCTCGGGAAGCGAGCATTTCAGCTAATTCTATTCCTATAAGTCCTCCGCCAACAATGACAGCATGTTTACATATCTTATTGTTAGGTGCGTTTTTTTCTAGTTTTTCGAGATCTTGATAGGAATACAAACCTTGCACTCCTTCTAGATCTTGGCCAGGCCAACCAAATTTATTGGGTTTAGATCCTACTGCGAGTATTAACTTGTCATAATCTAAAAGGGAATTGTCAGCAAATTTTAGCACCTTGTTTGCGTGATCTACTTTCTCTACAAATCCTCTTTTTAGGTCGATGCGGTTTTTTTTCCAGAAGTAATCTTCATATGGTTTGGTGTGTTCAAAATTCATATGTCCCATATATACATACATGAGTGCTGTGCGGGAAAAAAAGTGATCGGTTTCTGCTGAGACAATGGTGATTTTTTTATTGGAGAGTTTCCTTATATGCCTTGCAGCAGTTACCCCCGAAATACCATTACCGATAATTACAATGTGTTCCATATAATTTCAATTGGTTGGAAAGTATGTCGTGTTTAAAGTTAAGTACATTACATAGAACATCTTATTTGGAATGGAAATAAATTTCAGATTAAGTGTAAGGTTTTCAGATTTCTAGTTCAGAAAAAAAATGAAAAAGTTTGTAAGCATTTGGGAAAGGTGTTCGACTGAGGCGACATCAAAAAATGAAAAAATGAAAAATCTGATTATCGCAATAACTGCATTTTTAACACTTACAGCTACGACTACAAGTGCACAATCCTTGGATGAGTTTTTTACAAAGACGGATGCTTTTTTAAGCACCTATGTTTCTCAAGGGAAAGTAGACTATAAAGGCATTAAGGGTAATATTTCTTCTCTGGATGAATTGTTGCAATTGGCAAAAGAAGCTTCGGTTTCTACATCGCGACCTAAAGAATATCAAGCCTTTTGGATTAATGCTTATAATCTTTCTGTCATCAAGGGAATAATTGACAATTATGGAATTAAATCCCCACTGGATAAAAAGGGATTCTTTGATAAAACCAAGTATGACTTAGCAGGCACCCCTATTACTTTAAATGATATTGAGCATAAGAATTTAAGACCAAAATTTAAGGATGCTAGGTTTCATTTTGTATTGGTTTGTGGTGCCAATGGTTGTCCTCCATTAATAGCAAAAGCCTATACACCTTCCAATCTCGAAAATTTGTTGGAACAGCAGACAATAAAAGCACTTAACGACAGTTCTTTTATCAGGGTTTCCGGAAAGAAAGTTGCTTTCTCTGAAATCTTTAAATGGTATAAAGAGGATTTTGTCACGAAAGGTAGCAACGAGATTGACTACTTGAACAAATACCGAAAAGAAAAAGTACCTGAGAACGCTAAGGTCACGTATTATTCTTACGACTGGCGTATCAATTCAAAATAATATTTCTATCAGTCTTCCCGCTTGTCGAAGCAATCCCCAAGGTTCGGCAAGCAGCGGAAGCACAATTCCCAAAAATTAATAACACCAAAAAATAAAACGATGAAAATTTCAAAAAAAATTATTGCTACCATATTATTATGCTTTGTCTTTGCCTTTACCATAGCACAGGAGGATGAAGATGATACGGGAGGATCTGTAATTCAAACCTTGACACCTTCCAAATTAATTGGAAAAGGACAGTTCGATATTAAATGGTTCAATAATCTTTATACCCAAACGGAAAGTACTTTTTCTGACGGGAAAGAACCTAGACAAACATTTTTCACTTCTACATTAGAAGGATATACTGGGGTGGGAGAAAACAAACGTGTAAACGTAGGTTTGATTCTCGAATTTAGAAGTAACGTAATAGCCGATAGAAGCGCCCTGGATGTTTTCAGTTTTGATGGAGAACGCGGTACGGCAAGGAGTGGTTTTACTTCCATTGCACCTTCGGTGAAGTTTGTTCCTTTTAAAAATGTAAACAATTTCTCTATACAAAGTTCCTTCTTTATTCCATTGGTAGATAATGAAACAGAACAAGGGGTATTCTTGGATCAAAACGGATTTACATGGCAAAACCGTTTTTTCTATGACTACACCTTCCCAGGGGATAAATTTCAGGTGTTTTCTGAAATCAATAGTGAATTCAACTTTGGGGACGAGGCAGAAAGTTTTGCTAATAACAGCCTTCGGTTAACCCCGGGATTGTTCTTCAGCTATTTTCCTTCTTCAAAGTTTACCATATTGGCATTGGCTCAACATTCTCAGTTGATAGATCTTGGCAATGAATTTTCCCAAGATTTTACAGCTGTGGGTGGTGGTGCAAAGTATCAACTAACAGATGAGTTGAATATAGAAGCATTGTATACCAATTTTGTTCGTGGAAATGACACTGGTTTGGGAGAAACATTTAATATAGGTTTAAGAGCTGTCTTTTAGAAAAAGGCTAATTTGTAGCAGTAAAATTGAATCTATATGCGATTTCTGAAAATTCTACTGCTACTTGTTTTGTTACAAAGTTGCGAAGCACAAAATTCTCGAATTAATGGAGTGAGTTTTGTGGCTTCGCCTAAAGAAGCCACCCAAGAAAATGTAAATGCGGTGGTCAATGTAAAAGCCAATTATGCAGCTGTTATGCCTTTTGGTTTTATACGTAATCTGGAATCTCCAGAGATTATTTACAATACCCAGCGGCAATGGTTTGGAGAAACAAGAGATGGAGCCGCACAGTACATTGATATATTGAAATCCAACGGCATAAAGGTGATGTTGAAACCACAGATTTGGATCTGGCGTGGCGAGTTTACGGGTTATCTAAAAATGTCAAGCGAAGAGGACTGGAAAGCCTTAGAAGATTCTTACCGAACCTTCATTTTGGACTTCGCTCGTTTGGCACAAGAAAAGCGAGTTGCTTTGTTTTGTGTTGGAACAGAATTGGAACAATTTATAGTAAATCGTCCCGACTATTGGAGTGGATTGATTGCAGAAATAAAGCAGATCTATAAAGGAGAACTTACGTATGCTGCCAATTGGGACGAATATAAAAGAGTGCCATTCTGGAAAGCATTGGATTACATAGGTGTAGATGCTTATTTTCCAGTTTCGGAAAGCACAACACCTACTTTAGAAGAAGCGAAAGAAGGTTGGAAACCTTGGTTGGAAGAAATGGAAAAGGTATCAATGGAAAATGAAAGGCCTATTCTGTTTACGGAATATGGATACAGAAGTGTGGATTATGCAGGGAAAGAGCCTTGGCGAAGTGACCGAAGCATGACACAGGTAAATTTAGATGCACAGACCCATCTTACGAAAGCACTGTATGAAGTGATGTATGAAAAGGAATGGTTTAAAGGTGGATTTATTTGGAAATGGTTTATTGATTATGCGAAGTCTGGTGGAACTGAAAATTCACAATTTACACCGCAGAACAAACCAGTAGAACTGGTGATAAAAAACTATTATGAAAACAATAACTAGCTATTTTTTGATACTGGTCGCTTTAGTGGCTTGTTCCGAAAATGATGACACAGAAACGGTTAACGAACCACAGACTTTAGCAGAAATGATTGCCGAAGGGCCTGTTGAATTTGAAAGCGTTATTTCCTGTGCTTCAGGATCAGAAAACGAAAATGAAGTGATTGTATATGTTTATCCACGCCCTGGAGTAACCAACATTCGTTATTTTGAAACAGCTACAACTGAAGTGAATCCTACAGACTATGAAAATTATGAAGAGGTTGAGGTGAGTGGTATGGATTACTTCAATGGGTATTTAATGCAAATAAAGAGACAGTTAGATCAAGAAAAATGGGTGCTTGTAACTTTTGAAGAAGATGGAGTATTGCAAGTATCCAATCCCATACGGTTAAAACATCTTACACAGAATACACAATTTAGAAGTGCCATACATATTGGTTCTATATCCACAGGAATGCCCTTGTTTTCATGGGGAAATATTGCAACACCATTTGATGCGATTTACTTTCAGGTGGTTTCTGATGCCAATGACGAGCTGCTCTCTGGCACATATACTTCTGAAGCAATTTTCCAATACTATAAAACAGATAATGTGGTGCTGAACATTACAGAGGGAACACCACCAGAGCTTGTTATGGATATGGATTACAATTTTACAGTCCTAGGCGTAAGTGAAGATAATTGGGTGAATTTAATAGCACAAAAAGGGTTTTCGTTTTGAAAAAAGTAGCATTCTTATTATTGTTTATGGTCTGTGGGTCTGGAATGGCACAACAAATTAGTGAGTTGGTTATACAAGACAATAAAAAAACCAAGGAATCCTTTATTAGGCGATTAGTCAAGATAAAAGAAGGTGCTACCTTGGATTCCACAAAAATAGAATCAGATATTGTCCGGTTAAAACGCCTTCCCGGGATAGCACATGCCTACTACCAAGTACATACTAAAGAAGACGGAACCTATCAAGTGATATATGGAGTAGAGGAGAATTTCACTATTATCCCTTCTGCAAATGTATATACGACTAACGATGATGAATTTGCTTATCGATTAGGTTTGTATGAATTCAATGGATTAGGAAGGAATATTACCTTTGGGGGGTTTTTCCAAAAGGACATATACAATTCATTTGGAATCAATTTTAAGGCTCCGTATTTGTTCACCAACAAACTAGGGTTAACCCTTAATTATCAGGATCTCACTACCCAAGAACCTGTTTTCTTCAATAATACAACTGCAGATTATAAGTATAACAACAGATCAATGGAAGCTTTACTCTTGTATGAGCTTACATTTAATCATTGGTTTGAAGGGGGTGTCAATTATTTTACCGAAACCTATGAATATAAAGAAGGAGCAACCAGTCCCGATGTTCCTCAAAACTTAGAAGTAAAGAAACTATTGTACAAATTTCTGTATCAATACAACAAGGTAGATGTCTACTATCAGTATGTAAATGGATTTAAGAGTACACTAAATTTTCAGTACGTAACTTCAAGAGACGAAGCACTTCCTGAGTTCTTGATATGGTGGAATGACTTTGTGTACTACCTGCGAGTGGGTGAAAAAGGGAACTGGGCTTCCCGTTTACGACTGGGATTGGCCTCTAATGACGATTCGCCTTTTGCTCCTTTTTCAGTAGATAATAACCTTAATATTAGAGGAGTAGGAAACACAATTGATCGAGGTACGGGAGTTGTTATCTTGAATACCGAATATCGACATACCCTCTATGAAAAAGATTGGTTTGTTTTGCAGGGAAATGCCTTTATAGATGCAGGGAGTTGGAGAAACCCGGGAGGTGATTTTGGAGACTTTGGAAAAAACCAAAACCTTCGAGTATATCCAGGATTAGGCGCACGGTTTATTCATAAACGTATTTTTAATACGGTTTTTAGGATTGATTATGGATATGGAATTACTAGAGATGCTACCCATGGATTGGTTTTTGGAGTAGGGCAGTATTTTTAAGAAAACCAATCTTCCATAAAAATGAAGAAGTAGGTAGTATTAAGAAGCAATATTCTTTTTGTAGTAGCGGTACAATTCATCTGCATCTGCCCCAAAGATCTTTTTTACGTAAATAGCCCAGAAATGATATTGTAAACGCCAGACCCCTTTCTTTTGATACAGTCTGCAAGAAGTGGTTAAGGAATTACGGATTACTACAAATTCTTTGCGACGATAGAGTTCGTTAATAAGGATGTTGTCTTCATAGATGGTATAACGTTCGTCAAAACCTCCAATGTCATTGAATAACTCCTCGGTAATGTATTGGCTTTGATCTCCTCCACGGCATGCACGCCAACGAAAGCGGGTTAACCATCCGGCTAGGCGAAGCCACCAGTGATTGCTGTCAAATTTCATCTGGAAACAACCTGCACGATTTCCATTGGCTACTTGCTCTAAGATGAAATTGTCAAAATCTTTGGGAGGAAATGAATCAGCGTGTAAAAAATAAAAGATACTTCCTTGTGCTTTTTTGGCACCTACATTCATTTGTTTAGCACGTCCCTTCTCGGACGAAAGAAGCGTGATTGTAATTTCTAAAGTGTTGTTTTGAAGAATGAATTTAGAAACAATTTCTTTTGTTCCATCTGTACTTCCACCATCTATTACGATAATGTCGGAAATGTTTTCCGGGGTAACCGAATTCAACAAATACGTTAATTGATGCTTTATAACATCAGCTTCATTTAGGACCGGAATAATGATCGAAATCATAGAACAAATATATTATTGCTTGTTCAAATTCCAATTGTATTCCAAATATTCTATAGGGGCATTAGATTGAATCTGCACGGAAGTGTACCGATTTATATAGCCGATAACATCCTGCTTCCCATTAACTTGAAAATCTTTTGCATACCAATCGAAAATAGAGGAAAGCTTGGGATAGTCTATAGAAAGTTCATTTTTAGGGCCATTGATAAATGCTTTGGTAACCTTATCCAGCTGTTCTTCAATATGATCTGCAGTATATGCTTCATTCAATAATTTGGGACAGGAAATGGAGGCACAGTTAATGGCAAAGTGAATCCGGGGTTCGTTCATTTTGCGAAGGATACTATTTTCAATTCCACCCAAAGAAAGTTTTCGGTCACCAATAGAAACAATACCACGGGTCCAAGGACCATTAATATTTTTGATGCTTTCTGTGGGGTAATTATCTATAATCAGTTTTACCGTATGAGCATTGTATAGGTTTATGTAATAGGCCAATAATTCCTGAACAGGCCAATGTTTTTTTGGATTATTTATAGATAAGATCTTTAAATAATCGCTTAAACGATCTTTCTCTTTCATGAAACCTCCATAATCTACATATCCTTCTTTGGTAACGTGTTTTCGCAACATTTGGTTCCAAATAGTATGATCCATTATGGAACTTGTGGCAGATTTTAATGGCGGTTCTACTTGTTTTATGGGTTGGCCTTGGGTGCTTAATCCTGCTGCAGAAAATAATGCACAGCTTTGTAATGTAATGAATAAAAGGAAAATCCCGATAATTTTTGCAAATACCTTCATATTATTGGTTTAGTGCCCAATCATAGTCTTTAAAGCTTTTTCGGGCATTAGAGTTAATAGGTGTTTCTGAATATTTGTTGAGAAAATCGATCAAGCTTCCTTCTTTTTTGAAATCCTTAGCAAACCAACTAAAGATTTTTGAAATTTGGATTCGGTCTGAAGTAATAGTATTTCTTAATGGATCATTTACAAACTGTTTTGCCAAAGCATCTAATTGCTCATCAACTTTCTGGGCAGTAAACGCTTCATTTAGCAAAGGTGGGCATGAAAAAGAAGCACAATTGATTCCAAAATGAATACGGGGATCGTTCATTTTACGGAGAATCTGATGTTCAATTTCATCTAAATTATACCATTTGCTACCCAATTTCCATAAACGTTGATTCCAGGGTTTGTCAATATCCTTAATACTTTTTAAGGGAAGATTGCGTAGAATGAGATCAACTGTCATTGCGTTATATGCGTTCATCCAATAGGCTAATTGGTCTTCTAGTGACCAACTTTCTTCTGGCATTTGTGCTCCTAGTGATGTTATATACTCCCGTATAGCCTGCTTTTGTTGTCGAAAACCTTCGTAGTTTACATTTCCTTTATTAGATACATTTTCCTTTAACAAGGAATTCCAGATAGAGTGATTAAAAGCTTCTATAACCTCTATTTTCTTTGAATCTATGGTATCCATTACTTTTATATCAGGGTCTTTTACAGTGATGGTTTGGGAAGAATCCTTGTGAGCTTCCTGTACTATCACAACAGAGTCTTTTGTGGCTACTTGAACATCCTTTTTGGGTGTCGTTGCAACTACTTTTTTACTTCCACCACAAGCGGCCATAAAAATGAGTAACGTAAGTAGGTAGAGGGTCTTTTTTATCATCTGTTTGTTTTTAATAAGTACGCAAAAACTTACTTTTTGGTTTTTATAGGATACAATTCCTGTTCCAAAAATCCTTTTGGGAAGTTTTCATCGCCTTCAAACCCCAGCTCAATATCTCTTCCATTGTGTGGAATATGACTGGTTTTAAAGAGATAATCCCAAATACTTAACGTTAGTCCAAAGTTGACCCCGTACTTTACAGTTTCGGGAAGTTTTTTAGCATGATGCCAGATGTGCATCTTGGGATTGTTCAATAAATACTTAAGAATTCCGTAATCCCAGCCCAGATTGGCGTGGTTAAGATGGCCTATACTTAGTGCAAAGAAATGGACAATTGCTACATCCTGAACATCGAACCCTCCAATGAGTGCTAAAGGAATATATAACATGGATTTATAGACTACAGGTTCCATCCAATGATATCTAAGATGGGCTGCGAACCCCATTTCTTTCACACTATGGTGTACTTTATGAAAATTCCAGAGAAATGGAACTCTATGTAGCAGTCGATGTGTGTTCCATTGTACAAAATCTGAAACCACAAAAAAGACCAATAACCCAATGCCATAAGGCAATGCATTTACTTCGAATAGTTGAAAAGAACCTATAGAAACACCAAAAACCGTAAGAATTTCATCAAAAAATGCAGCAGCTGTGTTGGAAAGGGCAATAAGAACTATAAGGTTTAATAAAAAGAAATTAAAAAACATATAGAAAGTGTCCAACCAAAAATCCTTTCTAATTTTCTTCTGGTCCTTTCTCCAGGGAAACAGTATCTCCAAACACCAAACAATTATGGAAACTGCGATAAGCCCGTAAAAGTAGTTTTCCCAGTGGAAGTGTGTGATCTCATTCATGAGATAGCGAAAGTATCCTGTATAAGAGTCTTTAAAGATATCTGTGTACTTTTCCATAGAAACTAAAATAAGCAAACCCTTGTAATTAGTAGGATTTTAGTATTAAACTTTCAGTAACTTGAAGAAAAATTTTAGAAAATAAAGTAGAAAATGTAACCTTTTTTATTAACTGCGGTCTTCATATCGATACTAACCAACAAAGCCTTGAAAGATCAAAGCGATGAAATAATAATGCAAAGTGTAGCCAATGGAAATTTGGATGCCATGACGATTCTTTTCGATCGGTACCACGAATGGATCTATAACTTCTTATACAAAATGAAGCCAGATGCTCCTTTTTGTGAAGATTTAACCCAAAATGTATTTTATAAAGCATTGCGATATAGATCCTCTTACAGTGGAGGAAAGTTTGCCTCTTGGATATTTACCATAGCAAGAAACCTTTTTCACGATCAAATTGAAAAAGAAAAACGAAGGTCTAATGTGTCGCTGGATAATTTGGCAATTGTAGATGAAGATAGTCGTGAAGATCTTTCAGATGAAGTAAAACGATTGCACGCGGTACTCAATAAACTTAAAGATGACGAAAAGGAGTTGATCGTTATGAGCCGTTTTCAAGGCATGAAATACCAGCAAATTGCTGAAGTAATAGGAAGTAATGAAACAGCCGTAAAAACAAGGATACACCGAGTTATAAAAAAAATGAAATCATTGTATTTCGAAAATCAGATATCATGAAGTGTAACATAGTAGAAGAGAATATTGTAGCTTTTATTGAAGATGATATGGAGCCACGACTATCTGCAGAAGTAAAGGATCATATTGAGACCTGTGATAGCTGCCGGAAATTGATGGATGAGACAAAATCTATGTTGAAGGTTTTTGGAGAAGTAGCCCCTCACAAACCCAGTGGTAAAGTACGCCAAGGCTTTTTAGAGCTCCTAGAGGAAGAGAAAAACCTGCAACGATTTACAATTGGTAAAAAAGAAACGAAAGAATTCCCTTGGAAAACAGCCTTCCAAATTGCGGCTTCCATTTTATTGCTAATAGGTGGATATACCATGGGAAGTTTTCACAAAGCATCTAAAAGTAATGTAGAGATTGCAAAACTCATAGATGAGACTTCTCAACTTAAACAAGATATGATGCTAGCCATGTTAGACAATCGATCTGCTAGCAAACGAATCCAAGCAGTAAACTATACAGAAGATATTGCAATGCCCGATAGCGATGTAATGGAAGCTTTGATAGATAGAATGCATTTTGATGGTAATGTGAATGTGCGTTTGGCTGCTGTAGAAGCACTCTCAAAATATTCTAAAAACGAAAAAGTAAAAAATGCCTTTATAAAATCACTAACCAATGAAAAAAACCCAAACATTCAAATAGCAGTGATACAATTTTTGGTCGAGGTTCAGGAAAAACGTGCACGAGTTCCAATGCAAAAACTATTGGAGCATTCTGAAACCCCAAGCTTTGTAAAAGACCAGGTGAATGATGGATTAATAACCTTAATGTAGAACAAAAAGACATCAATTATGAAACGAATATCTATAACAAGTATCGCACTACTCTTTACCCTGATGGTATGGGGACAAAAAGAATACAAAGTCTCCTTAAGTGGGATTAACAAAGTAGTGCTGGAAACCAATACCACGGTCGATGTGAAAATAGGCTCTAGTGGAGAACTCATTCTTAAAAATGGAACCGATTGTGAGAACTGTGATGACCATGGTCATTACTCAGATGATGGACATGAAGAAAATGGAGTAGATGAGAAAGCAAAAGGTCTTACAGCCTTGTATGCCGGTGGGGTAGATAATACAGGATTTGGAATGGCATCAGAAAGAGATGGTAGTACTTTGAAATTAAAAGATTTGAAGCCGTTTACACAACGCAATGGCTTTACCCTTGTATTGCCCAAAAATGTGGATTTAACACTTGATTCTGGAAATTTGGGAAGTGTGAATATTGAGAACTTTTCTGCTGAGCTGGAAATTGAAAGTAATGTAGGACACATTAAGTTGATGAATGTTACTGGGCCTATTACGGCAAATTCCAGTACCGGAGCTATCGATGTGGTATTTACAAGCGTAAATCAAAGCGCTCCTATTTCTTTAACAACGGCTACAGGATCTATAGACGTAAGTTTGCCTACCAATACCAAGGCAGATGTAGAGATGCGATCCACAATGGGAAATGTGTACAGTAATTTTGACCTAGTCCCAGATCGTGAGGATGGGCTTAAAGTAGTTGGAGCTATGCGAAAAATTAAAGGACAGCTTAACAACGGAGGTGTGGATATCCGTATGGTTTCCTCTACTGGAAATATTTACCTGAGAAAAAAATAATCAAAAAAAACAGTCAATCATGAACAAAGTAATTATATGCGCGCTCCTTTTGTTGGGAGGAAGCCAACTGCTTGCACAAAAGGCGGTAGATTTAACTGAAAAGGTCTCCAGCAACCAAGAACTGTTCTTGCACTTTAAGTTTGCTAAAGATATTAAACTTGTACAATGGGATAGAAATGAGGCCAAAGTAGAGGCATCAGTAAACATTGATGATGGTGAAGGAAATGAATCTTTTAGTTTGAAAACAAAGAAAATGGGCTCTGAACTTAAGATATACTCTGACTTTGGAGATTATTTCAAAAAGAAGCAACATAAAGACAACTGGTGTAATCACGAAACAGAAATTAACTATGTGGTGTATGTCCCTAAAAATACAGAGGTAGAAGTAAAGAGTATTTCTGGAAGTGTAGCATCTGATCTGTACAATGGCACATTACGCACCGATCTGGTTTCAGGAGATGTGACTATAAAAAAATACAGCGGAGATTTACGGTTGAAAACTGTAAGTGGCGATTTGGATGTAACTATGAATAGAGCCCGTATTGACGCTAAAACAGTAACTGGAACTATTTATTCTGATTTGGATATTGAACGAAGAAACAAAGACAAGCATTCATATGGGGGTAATAAGGTGATAGGAAGCGTTAATGGAGGAAGTGAATTAGTCGTACTAACTACAGTTTCCGGAAATATCTATATGCGAAAAGGATAATTGAAATATACTCCTCTTAAAAAAAAGGAACGATTATATCGTTCCTTTTTTGTTTTCTACTGTTTGATGAGCAATCCTTTTTGATCTGAATTTTTCTATCAAAAAACTTGGAGTAATTTAAATAGGAGCCCACTTGCTATAGCAGCAATGGGCAGAGTGAGTAACCAAGACAATAGGATTTTGGAAACCATTTTTACATTGGCCTTTTTAGTAACTGTACCAATACCAAAAATGGAACCTACTGATACATGTGTAGTTGATACAGGTAAGCCGTGAACACTTGCTGTAGTTACCAATAAACCAGTAATGATATTGGCTGTGAATCCTTGTCCAGCATTCATAGGGGTGATTTTTTTACTCATGGTAATACCTACTTTTTTTGCGTTTAACAATCCTCCAAGCGCCATGGTTATTGCAACCGCAATCATACCCCATTTAATATCCATTGTGTTTATTATAACCAAAAGACCCACAATCTTTGGGGTGTCGTTTAGACCTCTAGCAAAGCTTACGATTCCTGAACTAACATAGTGTAGGCTGTCTAATACTTTTTGGGCAGAAACCCCTAAGAGATTTCCTTCGTAGGTGTCCGTACATCCGTTGACGCAAGCCGTTACTTTTACAGAAGAATCTGCAGTCACAGAAAGATCCAAGTTTGCTGTTTGTGAAGCAGTATTGGTTTCAGTGATACACAAACAACTTTTGGTTGTTATTTTGAGTTTTTTTCTGAAATAACGAAAAATTAAATACAATATAAAACTAGCTAGTGCAGCCATTAACGGACTAACAATTAATGGCATTAAGAAAGTTTTTCCAAGTTTTGCGAAATTAAAATCAACTCCTATTGCCATGACGCCAGCACCAAAGAGTGCACCTACCAAACTATGCGTAGTAGAAATAGGCATTCCAATTTTTGTAGCAAGGAACACTGTGATTGCTGCACCTAATGCTATTGATATAGCAAATGTAGGATCTTGAATAAGTTCATTGGGAACAAGGCCTTTTCCAGAGAAGTTTTTAACCAGTTCTCCTGCCAAAAAAATAGCTGCAACAGATCCTGCAAATGTAGTTAAGGTAGCCCAATTGATAGCTTTTTTGTAATTAGTAGTACCACTCCCGAAGAGTGTAGCGACCCCTTTAAAATTATCATTAGCACCATTCGTATAAGCCAAAAAGCATGCACCTATAAACAATAATATCATTGTCATATTCTAAAGTATTAGTTCAAAAAAGGATAAAGGAGTATTAATTCTACACCTTAATGGGGGCAAAAATTTCCGGAAATGATCCTAGCAACATCCTCCACCATCATAGTGGAATGTGGACTCACTAATATGAATATCATCCCTGCCAAGTGCTGCAAGGTTAGCTGCAGTTTTATCACAAATAGCAATGGGTTGGTTTTTCAATAAGATATGTCCATTTTGATCGTCTAGATACTCATCTTCACCAAAATAAATGGCTGCTTTGCCCGTAAATACACAGGGGCCATCTTCTGGCATGGGGTCTTTAATAGCTGCTACTTCAATTGACTCAATGTAGATCAATTCATCAGTTGGATAGTTTTTGGGATCTAAAATTCGATATGGCTTTCGGGCTCTAATCTCGATAGTTCCAAAACCAACATCGGTTAAGGCCTTGACATAATCCTTAATGGAAAGACTTCCACTTAGACACAATGCACGGAGACGTTCATCATTACGAAGCGTTTCGTTCATGGGTTGCTCACAAGTAGGGTCACTCATAACCAAGCGGCCATGAGGTTTAAGAACCCGATACATTTCTTCGATGGCACGTTTAAGGTCATCTTCTTTAAATATGTTGAAAAGGCAATTTTGAGCCGCCACATCAATGCTGTTATCTTCCACTGGAAGATTCATGGCATCTCCTTTTTTAAGGTCTACAAATTCACTTTTAAACCAATCGTTTTGTGCTTCTGCTTCACTAAAATTTTTACGGGAGGCTTCAAGCATTTCGTCAACAACATCTACACCTATAACACCGCCTTTTTGTCTAGAGAAATATGAAAACTGGAGTAATTCCATACCACCGCCAACACCTACATACAATACCTTAGGATTATTGATAAGATCTCTTGCATGTACTGTACTTCCACATCCATAGTTCATTTCCTGCATGATCTTTGGGATTTTTAATCCCGGAAGCTCCCAAATAGGGTTGGTTGTACAACAAAGACCCACATCTGGGGTTAAAGCGGCCTCTTTGTATACATCTATCGTAGTTTCTAAGTAACTCATATATATTATTTAATCTTCAAGAATAAGAGAATTTGTCGGAACAAACCACAATTCTTTACGGAAATTTACAATTGTTTTATTAATTCAGAAAAGATCGTGATCAAGTTGGGTTCTGCCTTACCTGCCATCGCAATAATTTCGGGTATATCAACAGGCTGTAGATTGTCAGGGTCACATTCATCTGTCAATATAGAAACGGCTGATACGGGAAGCCCCAAATGATTGGCAACGATGATCTCTGGAACAGTACTCATTCCTACGGCATCAGCACCTATAATTTTCAAATATCTGTATTCTGCTCGAGTTTCTAGTTGTGGGCCAACAACACTTGCATACACTCCTTTATGAAGTGTAATTCCTTTTTCTGATGCAATCTGTTCAATTTTGGTGTTCATGGCAAGATCATAAGGAGCACTCATGTCTACAAATCTTTCTCCTAATTCTTCTACGCCCTTAAATGCTAGTGGGGATCCTCCCTGTAGGTTTATATGATCATCTATAAGCATGATTTCCCCTTTCTTGAAGTTGAGGTTAATAGCACCAGAAGCATTGCTTACCAACAATTTTTTAATACCCAATTCGTGCATTACTCGAACCGGAAATGTGACGTCGTTTAATGAATACCCTTCATATAAATGAAAGCGACCTTGCATAAGAATTACCCGTTTTCCGGATAGGTTTCCATAAATTAATTTCCCTTTGTGAAATTCTACAGTGGCTGTAGGGAAGTTAGGAATGTGGTTGTAACTAACTTCGGCAATGATATCTACATTTTCCACGATCTGTCCTAGACCAGTACCCAAAATAATTCCAATTTCGGGTGAATCAAACCCTCTGGAAATCAAAAATTGAGCTGACTCTTCTATGTATTTCTTCATATGTCTTTCAAATGTTTTAAAAATGGCTGGAAAGCCTCAATATCTTTAATATCTTCATAATAATCTACATCGTTCCTGGCAGGAAGTAGATATACTTTTTCATGTTCTAAATTAGCTAAAGTATCTTTTAAAACCGTTGGCGTACCCCAATTTTTATTTTCGAAAAGTAGGGGGTTGGTTTGTTTCATACCCAATAAATAATATCCGCCGTCTTCGGCAGGCCCTATGACATAGTCATGATCTCTCAATTGCTGAAAGGCTCTTTGCAGATCTTCTTGTGATAGATCATAGAGATCACTTCCAATAATAATGATACGTTCAAAACCTTCACTAAACCCTTGTTCAAAAGCATACTTCATACGCTGTCCTAGATCTTCACCTTGTTGTTGTTTTTTTTGAAAAACAGATTCATGCCAGAGATCATTTTCTCTTACTTTAACAGAATAATGTACCTGTTTACAAACATTGAGATTTTGGGTAACGGAAACGGTGTGTTTCAAAAGGAACTTATACACTTCTAATGCGGAAGAATCACCAATTGTAGATGCTAAACGGGTTTTGCACTTTCCTAATTCGGGATTACGGGTAAAAATGAGCAGGAGATCTTTAGTCATATACTTTTATTCCATTCTTCAACCATTTACTCCAATACTTGTTGCTGGTATGGACACTATCAGTTTCTTTGTTAAACTGGTTCACAACAGGGAATTCTTTGTTTTTCCATTCAAGAATACCTCCATAGAGGTTTTTAATATTTGTGAATCCTACTTTTTTTAATTTTTCACCAACTTCTTCAGATCTAACCCCTAAAGAGCAATATACAACTACAACAGTATTTTTGTCCTTTATTTTTTCAGACACTTCCAAAGCTGAAAATTCAGTGTAACCTATATACTCTGCATTCTTTATGTGGCTTACCTCATACTCCATACGCTCTCTAGAATCCAAAATCACAACTTCACCTTGAGTCTGCAACATCCTTAATTCTTCTACTGAAATATACGGAATGCTGTGGGTATTATAAATATCTAATACCTTATCCAAACTCTTTTGGGCAATACAGAGAGAGCAGCAAAAAAACACGAATAAAAATAGGAGGTACTTCATGAATAGTGATCTTTACTTAAAAGCTACGCAACAGTCCCCTGACAACTACTTCCTGCACCGGCAGTACAGCCATAACAGTGTTGCGAGATGATAATGTTACGGTCATTTAAGAGCGTTTCGTTGTATTCACTAATATGCTTTACTTTACTAGCCACTTTTAACCCCAACATTTGGTTAAAATCACAATCATACAACCAACCATCCCAGCTTATTGAAATGGTATTGGTACACATAACATTAGCTACTGCAGAAGGGTTGAATGCATCTACCAATGAATACATATAATCTTCGTAATTATCACTTGCTATTAGATAGTCTAAAAAACGAGAAATAGGAAGGTTGGTAATGGCAAACAAATTGTGGAACTGAATCCCAAAGTCTTCCATAAGTGCTTTTTTGAAATCCTTTTCCATACTGGCTTGATCTCCTGGAAGGAAAGCACCACTGGGATTGTATACCAAATCCAACCGAAGATCACTGTCGGGCATACCATAACCTACAGCGTTTAATTCCTGAAGGGCTTTAATGGAAGCATCAAAAACACCATCTCCTCGTTGTTTATCAGTTTTTCCACGAGTCCAATGCGGCATGGAACTCACAACATGTACATTGTGTTTTTTAAAGAACTCTGGCAGGTCATAGTACTTTTTATTGGCTCTAATAATTGTTAAGTTACTACGTACTATGAAATCTTTAATCCCAGCCTTACTAGCTTCTTCAACAAACCATCTAAAATGAGGGTTCATTTCTGGAGCACCCCCAGTAAGATCTAAGGTATGAGCTCCAGTATTACGGATCACTTCCAAACATTGCTCCATGGTTTCTTGGGTCATGATTTCTTTTCTATCTGGACCGGCATCTACATGGCAATGTTCGCAAACCTGATTGCACATATACCCTACATTGATTTGTAAAATCTCCAATTTTTTGGGTCGTAGTGGAAATTGCTGAGTTTCCTTTATTTTTTGAGCAAATGTAGGAAGTTCCCCATCTTGGAAAATTCCATTGGATAAGATTTCCAATTGTCTATTCGCTTCGGCCAGTTCGCTTTCCCTTTTTTTAAGGGATTGAGTTTTTATTTTGGTCATACTGTGATTTCGGCTAAAATTCCAGACTATCCGTCCAGTTTATTCACTTTATTCATCATCATTACGCCATGTACCAATGTAGCACCACTTTTTATAGCAGCTCCAACATGCACTGCTTCCATCATTTCCTCTTTGGTAACTCCTCGTTGCAAGCCATCTTTGGTATAAGCGTCTATACAATAAGGACATTGTTCTGTATGAGCGACAGCTAATGCAATAAGAGATTTTTCTCTAGCGGTAAGGGCTCCTTCTTCGAAGACTTTACCGTAATAATCGAAAAATTTGGTTCCCAATTCTTCACTCCATTCGGTAATTTTTCCAAATTTTCTGAGATCTTTGGGATCGTAATATGACATATTTTTTTATTTAACTGCCTTACACTAAAAACAGTAGGCTCAATTGTACGGGGTAAAGATAGGGAAGTAGTCTTATTTGTGGGGCTACCCTTACGAAACTTTTCACAAAAATCAATTAAACGAATAGCTGATACCTGTCCTAAAATCATACTGTGAGTTAGGGATCTCTAAAGCGGGTACTGCATCGTAAACAAAAGTATAAGTAACCTTTAAGTCGAATCCACCAAAAAGCTCTACCGCAAGGGAACTTTGACTTGAAATTCGATAATCTGAAATTTTCTTTAAGAGCGGTTGATAATAAGTGGTGCTTATGATAGAAACTCTATCACTTGGGTAGATACTGAAAGAAAGGTAGGTACTTCCCCGAAGGTCTCGTTGTATGGGCGTAAAATTATCTGAAATCTCTTCATGTTCATACATAAGAAGCGTTCCTAGATAGAATTTATAATTTTCGGATTTGGTGAGTTTAAAACGGGTTCCTGTACCCAACAACCCTCTAAAATCAATTAAGCTGACCTTGTTATATTGCCCTTGCCCGAAGATTTCCCAAGCTATTCTGGGGTGAAAGCGGTAGTTATGCCGAATATGGGTAATGCCATTATTCTCGAACTTATTTCCCTCGATTTTCTGAAAGTTGATGTCATTTTTAAATATAAATAAATGTTTCCTCTTCTTATATTGTAAATGAACATCACTTCCTAGAATCACAAAATCATTTACTTTTCGTTTCAATGCAAAGTGAGTACTCACTGATCCAGACCAGCCTGAAGTATCGGTTACCTTTCGCAGGGATTCTGCATTTAAAATTTGTGAAAAGGTTGAAATGGAAAATAACCAGAAAGCAAGAAAAAGTGCTGTTTTCATGGTAGTTAGTTTGTTTAAATATACATTTTTTAGCTACAGATAATACTTTTTCGTTGATCTATGTTAAATTTCTGTTTAAACAAAAGGAAATGAGGTATCTAGAATGTATATTTGCCGCGAACGAGGATGTATTTTCTCTAAGTTTAACTATTTCAAATACGATTGCATGGATATACTAGATCAAGCCTTGGAGTTCGAGCAACGCAAAATGACGTTTAAAACTACAAGTGAGCGTATAGAAGCTTCTCGTGAAGCCAAAAGATTAATTCTAGGAGTAAACGAAGTATATAAGAAAACAAAAGACGCACAGTTAATGGATTTAATGAAAAGATTAACGGTGATAAAACAAAAAATAGAAAAACGTCTTAAGGGGCGTCAAGCTGCTTAAAAAAAATCCCTTGATGAAAATCAAGGGATTTTTTTTTATAATTTATCTAAAGTATATATAGACACTTGCTACAATTACAATTATGGCAATACCTACTGGTTTTGCAAATTTCCAAGGAGTGATATCTACTTGTTCTGTGTACTCCTGAACATAAGCCTCTTTTCTAGGCCTAAATTTTCCAATGATTAGCATGATGATGACATTGAATGCAAAAAGTATGGCCATTACATCTAGATAATGTAATCCGAAATAAGCCTGAGATTCAATGGCGGCAAGTTCTGCAACATCTGTAATACCTTTTTCTTTAGCTTCTGCAATCGCTTTACTTACCATTTGTGGCTGTAATACAAATTGACTTAGGATATATAAAATGGAACCAGATAGCAATCCAATTTTTGCTGCTATGGCAGGAACCCTCTTGGTTAGGTATCCAACAATAATAATTGTTAAAATGGGAATACTATAAATTCCATTAATTTCTTGAAGATAATCAAAAAGACTACCTGCATTAGCAATTAAAGGAGCAATAAACATAGAGGCTAAAGCTAATAAGAGGCCAAAACGCTTTCCTTGTTTTACTACTAATTTTTCATCTGCTTTTGGGTTTAGGTGCTGTTTGTAGATATCTATACCAAATAATGTAACCGAACTATTAAGGACACTATTAAAGGAACTCAAAATGGCACCAAACATTACTGCTGCGAAAAAGCCTAAAAAAGCAGGGGGTAATACTTCTGCTACCAATCTTGGATAGGCTTGATCTACACTATCTAAACCACCACTAAAAACATGATAGGCAATAATTCCAGGTAAAACTACAATGATGGGTCCTAAAATTTTAATGAATGAGCCTAAGAGTAATCCCTTTTGTCCTTCTACAAGGTTTTTAGCTGCTAAAGCCCGTTGAATAATTTGTTGGTTGGTCCCCCAATAGAATAACTGAACCAACATCATTCCCGTAAATATGGTATGGAAAGGAACAGGGTCAGAAGGCTTACCTATGGATTTAAACTTATCAGGGTTTTCTGTTGTGAGTATATTGATTCCATCCATAACACTGCCATCACCAATCAACATAAGACCAAAAACAGGAATTAAAAGTCCTCCTATTAATAATCCTATGGCATTTATTGAATCTGAAACGGCCACAGCTTTTAATCCTCCAAAGACCGCATAAATAGATCCAATGATTCCTATAGCCCATACACAAAGCCAAATAGATTGTGTTTCTGTAATATTAAAGACCTCAGGAATGTTGAACATTCCGCTTACTGCTACGGATCCAGAATATAGAATTACGGGCAATAGAACCACAACATACCCTGTAAGAAACAGTGCAGATGTGATAGTTTTGGTAGAGACATCAAAACGTTTAGCCAGGAATTGTGGTACGGTTGTTAGTCCACCTTTCAGGTAGCGTGGCAACAGAAATAATGCAGTGACCACCATAGCAATTGCTGCCAAGGTTTCCCATGCCATTACCGACAGTCCACTCTCATAAGCTGATCCATTGAGACCAACGATCTGTTCAGTGGAAAGGTTGGTAAGCAAAAGTGATCCCGCAATGACTCCCGCGGTTAAACTTCTACCCCCTAGAAAATACCCATCAGATGTAGCTTCATTGGTTTTTCGAGTGGCGAAATATGAAATGACCGCGACAAGAAGTGTAAATGCTAAAAAGGAAATAATTGTCATAATATGGTGTTGTTAGTTATTCAAAATACTTGATATGATAAGCGCATAATCTGGAATTCTACCTACGTTTTGTAATTTAATTGCTGCCATTTTCAAAGCCGTTTCAATACATATTTCATTGGGCTTTCCTTTAACCCAAGCAAACAAAAAACCACTCCAAAAGGCATCACCCGCTCCTGTAGCATCCATGATTTTTTCAACTTTTAATGCTGAAAGTTCCAAAACGGGTTTTCCTTTCTCACTCAGTTTAGCTCCATTTTTTCCAAGAGTCAAACACACTAATTTAGCACCTAAACCGTGTAAGTTACTGAAAATTTCTTCGTGGCTCATTCCACTACCAAAGAGGCGATCTATGTCATCCTGACTTACTTTAACCAAAGGTTGTAGCGCGCAATATTCTTTAATTGTTTCTAAAGCTTCGACGGTGTTTGGCCATATTTTTTTAGAATAATTAATGTCTATGCTGAGTTGACATCCTACACTATGGGCTTTCTTAGCTATCTCTAAAATGGTATTTCTTGCGGGCTCTTGACTTAGTGCAAAACAACTGGTATGATATATTTTTGTCCTTTCTAAAGAACTAAGGGTAATTTGCCCTTTCTCTATATGTCGATCTGCACCACGCATGGGTATAAACTCTGGAGTTCCGGTAGTACGATTCACAAAAATGACTGTAGAAGGGACACCGTCCATTTCTCGGATATCTGAGGTGTCAATTTCTACCTCACGGAATCGTTTCAATATATAATCTCCAAAACCATCGTTGCCTATAGTGGCAACCATTTTTACTTGTAGCCCCAAACGTGCCATATTCATAGCCACATTGGTAGGGGAACCACCTAAATATCTGTGATAGTCTTTGGTTTCTTTAATGGGTTTTTCTACTTGAGTACCGATAAAATCGATCAAGGTTTCTCCTATGCAGAGTATATCTATGTCTCTTGAGCTGTCTTTCATGTATTGGGAAACAGGTCCTTGGGGGGAACTAAGTTGTTAAGTTTGCTTAAATAATTTTCATTCAGAAGGGACACACCATATTGGAACGAAGCATTCATCCAACCAAAACCTTCAGTAGTGATGTATTCGAATTCAGTACCCACATTTCCATATTCGGCAAACACTTTATGAGTTGCGCTTACAACATCATATTTTTCCGGAATGGTGCCATTGTAGTCTACAGCATTTCGAGTAATCATATAAAGCCATCGGTATATTAACTCTTGCTGTTCTTCGTAAAATTGGTACTTACTAAGTCCTTTCCAAATCATCATCTGATGTGGAGCCCAGCCATTGGGATAATCCCATTGCTTTTGTGGACGTTCTTTAGATATTTCACCACGGCTTATTTTATTGCAAGATGCAATTCCTCCTTTTTCTTTTAGTTTGGGTAGTAGATTGGTAATCAGTTTTTGTGCTTGCTCTTGAGAGCAGAGACCAGCCCATAGAGGGGTAAGTCCGGTGGCTGAGTAAAAAATAATGGGCTCTTGCTTTATGAAGTCATAATCGAAATACATGCCATGTTCCTCATTCCAAAGGTATGTATTGACTTTAGATTTTCGCTCTTCGGCTTTTTGTGTCCAATATGAGGAAGTATAAATTTTCCCTGCTACTTCGAAAGCATTATTAAAGTGATTGTCTATTAATTGAGCAAAGTCAGTTTCATACTTGTAGAGCATGGCATTGAGTTCGACCAAGTTGAGGTTGGCACAAATACCCTCCAATCTATAAGAAGTATCATGCCCCGATTCGCGTACTGTTCGGTCATGCACGAAATAGGTGTCTAATTCAGCATTTTTTATGGTGCCCTCTGTATAGCCTTTCTCATAAGTGGATACCTCCATTCCTGCCTTATAGGCATGTATGCTTATTTCGTGATGAAAGTGACCTTCTTCTGCTTCAGGAGGTCTACCAATTCCATCGGCTGCGTAACGATTCAACCCATTGGAAGTGAGACGCTTTCCCTGGACCATCCAAACGGTTTCATATTCTAGGATCGCGGTTTCCAAATGAGACTTCAACCACTCTTTATCATGCTTGTACTCAAATATTTCAGCAATCATACTGCTGTAAAAAGGAGGTTGAGTACGGGTAAGGTAGTATGATCTATTGGCATTTAGGATCTTTCCGTAATGTTTAATTTGATATTGAAAATTATTAGCCATACCAATGGCAAGATCTAATCTTTTGTCTAAAAGCAATCCCACAGATTCAAAATAACTATCCCAACCGTACATTTCATTGAACCTTCCTCCTGGAACTACAAAAGGCTCTCCTTTAATTGCTCCGTTTTTTTCAGAAAGTCTCAAGGAAAGAATACCGCTATTGTTGTTTAATGTTTTTACAAATTCTGGGGTGACGTGTTCTGGAAGCAACATTATTTGCAATGGCAATTGGTGTTGCAATTCAGAATAATACCTAAAAGCCAAATGGTCTCCATGTGGTATATAGACAGTAAGCTGTTTGTTTTCAATGGTTTCGTTCTTTGTGTCAGATAGAAGTGCTTTAATACCATGGACATCCATAGTTCTGGTCAATCCATTCCAATAGTATTCTCGGATCATTCGTGATATCCTGTTTACTGGAAGCTCTTCAATTTTTGAAGTGTCTAGAACGAGTTCCTCTTCTCCGTCATTTTTTGCAATGACCAATTCTTGAAGTAAGTTAGAAAGATGGTAGGTTCCTTTTATGGTATAGGAAAGTGACCCTGAAGTTATGGTAAACGTTTTGGGGCCTTGGTCTTCAACAGTAATTTTTTTATCACCATCGGTATCCTCCTGAGCTAATAAGCGTTGAATGGTATGATCAATATCTACCTTAATATCCATAATCATTAAGACTTGGTCAATTTATTAAGTCGGAATAATGTTATTAGTATGATGGCCATTGGAATGAGTGATAAATAGAAAACTTTGTTTCCACCTAAAATGTCGAATAGGTTTCCAATAATGACTGAACCTAATGTTCCTCCTATTGCAGAAAAAAATGTAAGAATCCCAGCCAAAGAGCTGTGTTGGCTCTTCTCTGTATTTGAAAGAACTGTTGAGCTGATAAGCGGATATAAGGGCGCCAGAAATAAACCTATCATAGGGAAAAGGAAAGATACCAGTGGGAGATCTCCTATAGAACTTACTTGTTGATTGGGCACATTACTAGCCATAGGCAATACTAAAAGGACTAACAATGCAGCCAATAAAATTCCAGTAACCGTAAGATAAACCCATTTGATTTTTTTTACTAATGAGCCTGATATAAATCGTCCTAATGCTATAGATCCCATAAGAATCACTGCCATTTGATTGGCCAATTTAGAATCTAAATGAAGTGTTTCCTTGTTGAAAGTAGGTAACCATGTCATTATGCCTTGTTCGGTCATTACATAGAAGAAGGCGAAAAGTGCAAAAATCCAAATCAAGGGATTTTTAAAAAGATGGATCATGGCATTAAAATCTTCACCTATCGAGGTGGTTTTTGTTTCTGCCTGTAGATTGAATTTTGAGAAGAGGATAATAAAGAATGAAACCGCAATGAGTACAGCCATTAATAAATAACCTTGCAGCCAAGCATTTGGATCGTTCTCATCAATAAATGTAGGCATTACCAAGTACATGAAGATAATCCCTAACATAAATACAGTTTCTATATAGCTCATTAATTGGCTATGCCCCTCCTTGGTATCTGTTACTTGTCCTATAAGTGCATACACAGCAACTTTGGCAATGGCGAAGGTCATACCTGTAATAGCGAACAGTATTTTTACGGCCCAAAAGGAATTGCCATAGTACATTCCTATACACCCAAAAAACACCAATGCTAAACTTAAGAGCATTCCTTTTTTATAGCCTAACTTAGGCAAGAATGAACCAATTATGAAAGAAACCAAGGCAATGGAAAGGTCCTTGAAAAGTTCTAAATAGGCAGCATCTTGCTTTAATACTCCATATACTTCTTGCGAGCGTTCTACTAAATAGCCAACACTGTTTAGCAATGCAGCAAACACAAAGTAGATAATAAATAAGGAAAGTTTTATACCTATGTTTTTCATAAGTTATTCTGTTTTAGATCCACCTAATCGTAGTGCCAATAGTGCTGCTATTGCAAAGAATACCCCTCCAAAAATTATGGCATTCACTGCATTATTTCCTAAAAGGTTCTTTATGATTGGACCAAAGGTTACAGTTTGTATTAACATGGGGATTACAATCATCATATTCACAATTCCCATATAGACTCCCCGACGATCTTCAGGAATCACTTTAGATACCATTGAGTAAGGGATTCCCATCATTGCAGCCCAGCCAATACCAAATAGTATCATTGGTGCCAATAATGCATATTTGTCAGTAATGAATGGCATACTTAACATGGCTATTGCCGATAGGAAAAGACAACTTACGTAAACCAAGCGTGATCCATACTTTTTGGCAAAAGGCACAAGCGCCAAAGCCACCAACATGGTGACCAAATTATAGGTTCCGTTCATGAGCCCCGTTTGAGCGAGTGCTTGTTCTGATAATAATTGAATATTTTGTGCAAAGGAAGTGTCAACAGCACTAATGGTTTCCCCAGCTTTACAGGCTTCCATGATGCCATCAAACTTTTCCTGATCAGCATCCGTAATACCTAGAAAACTAGATCGTAACATGGGTGTTATAAATTGCCAATAGACGAATAGTGCATACCATTGAAAAAAGTAAACACCGGCTAACTTCCACATCATTTTTGGCATAAGGCCAATAGCTTGAGCAATTTCCACAAAGGGTTCAAAAACACGTTGGATAAATGATTTTTCTTCCTTTTCCTTTTTCAGTTTTGTAAGTTCTTCATCACTTGGAGGAATTTCGGGTGTTTTCCAAACTGACCAAGCAATAGTAGCTACCGAAGCAAAAGCCCCAAGAAAGAACGAGTAGTAAACCCACTTCGGAATGGCTGATACCGTTTCAGTTGCTGTACTACAAAGGGCCGTACTTTCTTCTATAGGGACACTAAACCAATCTTGAAATAAAAAGAGTGAAAAGTTTGCGATAGTAATACCAGCCCCTACAAAAAGACTCTGCATTTGGTATCCATAAGTGAGCTGATCATCATTCAACTTATCACCCACAAACGCCCTATAGGGTTCCATAGCAGTATTGTTGGCTGCATCTAAAATCCAAAGTAATCCTACGGCAAACCATAAATGCGAACTAAATGGAAAGGCTAATAGACAAAGACTGCCAAAGATGGCGCCAATAAGAAAAAAGGGTTTTCTTCTTCCTCCCCATTTTGGCAACCAGGTTTTATCACTTATTGCTCCAATAATGGGTTGAATAAGTAATCCGGTAACTGGTCCGGCCAAATTCAATAACGGAAGGTCTCCATGGTCTGCGCCTAAGAATGAAAATATAGGGTTAACTGCAGTTTGTTGTAATCCAAAACTGAATTGGATTCCGAAAAACCCCACATTCATATTCCAAATTTGCCAAAAGGAGAGTTTAGGTTTTTTAATCATAAATTGGGTCTTATCTTGTTAGTTGAAGCGAATTGGAGATTATAAAACCAGCCAATTCGCTATGCATTTTTATGATTTGGTGTTCTTTCTCAAGAACCCTATTGTTGAATTCATTGATGTTGTTTAGATCTCGACCTATCCTCATAATCCTGAGTCCCGACACCTAGCCTTCATAGACACTCTAATATCTGTATTTTTTAATAAAATGGTGAAAGTTCCTTCAATAATCAGCGAATTTCGTAACGAAATCGTTATCGTTTTTTAATTAATTCAATTTTAATCACGGTTTATCAATACATGATAACAGCGGGAAAATAGTTTTTAAATGTCTAATTCGAGGGCCAATTTCATGAAAACAATACCTGATGCGGTGTACCCCATTTTCGTTTTTCCTTCATATCGGAATGTTTTGGCATGAAGATATTCCTGAAAATTCCAATTTGAATCTTGATTTACGGTTTCAGTAAAAACATGAATGATTTTTTTTGCTTCTTCAAGCATATTATTCTTAGCCAGTCCTAGTGTAAAAAGCCCCATCCATACGGGCCAAATCCCGCCATTATGAAATGCGCCTGGATGGTTTTTAAAATTATAGGAAAAATTCCCTTCCAGTAAATTCCAGTCCTCACTTTGAGCATTTATCATTGGCCAAAAGGCAGGAATTAGTCCTTTCCCTACATCAGTTTCCAATGTTTCTATGTATTGGGAAAGTTTTTCTTTTTGATCTACACTCAACTCTTTTTGAAGTAATGCTAAGGCATTTCCAGCGGCGTCAAACCGAGTGTCGTATTTACCCGGTAAGATGAAGGCAATATAATGTGATATTGCATCGAGATTCAGTTTTTGAAACGCACTTTTCTGATAGATATACGCCTCATCTATTCCTACACATGGCCAAAAATTTTGAAAGAATCTTTCATCTACGATCGTATCAATTCCTTCAATTTCATTCCAGCAGGTTTCACCCCAAATACGGAGCATGTTATCGTACAAAGTGTAACCGTGTATAGGATATTCGTCAGCCCAATTACCGCTTAAAGGGGTATACAACCAATCTTTGTTGTTGAATTCAAGCGCTTTTAAAAAGGATCTGCAAAGGGATACTTTAGGTTTTAGAAATCCCCAAGTTTCTGTATCCTTTGTGTATAGATAGTATAGACAACTACCCAAGATAAACCAAGTGTGGGCATCGATCCTGCCAACCAAACTTCCAAAAGAAACATCCTTGTTATTGGGCAGTACGTTGGATGGAATCATACCTATGAAATTTTGATGATTCGCCAATGTAATAAGTGACTTTTTAAGTCCTTCGGTTATCGTCTTGTCTCCAATTTTTAGACCTGCTATACCACATATTACACTATCCCTTGCCCATATTCTCTTGTAATTATCAGCTTCTATCGTGCTGGCTAGTATGCCATTATCTGTACAGAGCTCATGTAATAGCGTAATAGCATTATCATAAAGTTGAGAAAAGCTCTGAGACATGATTGAAATGGTTTCAATTAAAGATAAAAATGTTGCTCTAAGAGACTGTAAATTAAATAACTATTCTTTTATTGGAAGGAAAATTTCAGCTTTCCAATTCAATTCGTCTCCTCCCATATTAGGATTGTTATAAAATACCTCCAAGGGGGTAAGTTCTACCTCAATATTGTTTTCTTTTGCATATTCTTCCAATGCATACCAAGCCCGATCTGAAGTAATATAATTCCCATTATAAGTAGCTTTCAAAGCTTTTTTTGAAAATAGTCTTTTGTATTTTATTTCGGGATGTTCTGGTAGTTGTTCACTTCTAACAATTGGGAAACAAAAATTGTAAGCGATACTATCATTCTCCTTATTCCAACTTGTTATTTCCACAAAAGGAGTGCCTCGAGGTTCTATATTGCCCGTGATCATAAAATTAGTGAGTGCGTTGTAGGTACTCATCATTCCCTTTGCCTTTTCTATTTGTAGTCCTTTCAATGGAATATAGGCACAGAAATTAGCTTGGGTTTCATGTTCTCCTTCTATAGTTACCTTGATTTTTTCAAGGTGATCATTAAGGCGTTTGAAGAACTCCTGAACCTTTTCTTTAGACTCCTTTTCAAAAGAAGTATCGGCAAAAGGAATTTCTGTTCTATACTTCAAACCGTTTTCTTCGTCTATGATACCAACACTCACTTTGACTTCGGAAGGGTTCACTTTTTTTATATTCCAAACATAGGTTCTTACGGTATCTCCATTTTGAATGGTTTGGATGATTTCACCTAAATTTTTCTGAACAATGGGCTGTGGGTTTGTAAGGGATGAATTCCACGATTTAATAGATTGATTTACCGTTCCTACTGTAGTAGGCGCCTTGAAATTAACCTGATAGTCATAGGTTTTAATAAATAAATACCAGATAATCAATAAAATAGCTAATCCGAAAAGAGCAAATAGAACCTTTTTCACGGTAGAAATCATTTTGTTTTAGAAATTAGTTTTTTCTCATTTCAAGGTTTTCAATAAAATATTGACCCAAGGCTTTTCCCTGATCCAAACCATTATCAATAGCTGCACGGTAGTGAATTCCGCCATAGAGTCTACTTACAGCAGCTTCGGCTGCCGCAAGGCGGAAAGACTTGAAATTACGGATGGGAAGGCCATAAGGGACTTCAGTATCGTCATTAAAGGAAAAATTATCTCCAAAAATCCCAGTCAATACCTCAGAGGCAGCTCCTGATACTACGGAGTGTCCACTAACGTATTCTGGAAACGGAGGTGTTTGCAAGATAGGTTGCCAACCATCATCAAAATGTTGATTGATCAGGGTTTCGGGACGAATAAGGTTACTTCGGTATTTTTCGTCCCAACAGCTAATAAATGCATCTGCAATTGCTAAGGATGTATGAGTGTAGGTATACACTGTATTGATAACATCGTGTTCGGCCTTTTTAGATGCAATTTTTGCAATACCGATCCAATGTGCTCCGGGAGTGATTTTTTTGGTTGCAAACATCAAATGACCTCGGGTTACTGAAACATATGGGTTACAATCCCAGAATTGTGCAATTTCAACTTCTTCACTATCATCTCCATTTTTAGTGATTTCCTGAGTTACATCATAAACCTCTTGCAGTTCTTTATAAAAGTCACTGTCTTTATCCATAGAGAACACGGGTGGTGGTAAAGGCTTAAACTGCGAAGCAGAGTCTAATAAAAATGGGCGGATTTTGTTCCAGTGCGGTTCTATGCCATCCATATACGATGGAGGTGTGGGTTGCCAACGGGAAGGATCGTCTGTTTGCACAGTGAACTTTGGCATAGTTCGGGTCTGTTTGTAGTTATCCTTATCCAACCATGCTGCAATATGCTCTGCTACTTCCAATCCATATTTTTTGGAAGCCAAAAATTCGGTGTCATTTGCCTTGCTCCAAATACCGTAGAGGCTATCCTGATACGATTCGATACGTTCTTCCGAAAAAATGAGTCGTTTACTCACATCCATATGAGCAATTAGGGCCGCTAATTCATAATTGACATTGGCATCGGTGGCTTTGGGAATTGCTTCGAAATCCGTGATTTGTCCTGCCAAAGAGTTGAAATTATCAGATTGACTGGCTAAGATTTCATAGGCAGCAACATTGGGATATGCATAGATTCTACTGGCTACAGGAGGGGAGAAAATATCATGGATCATTATTTCGGTCACTTTATTTACCGAATTGTGAAAATGGTCTGGGCTTACTGAAATGGGTTCTGTGGGTTCGCTACATGAGCCTAATAAGACTAGGGATAGTAGGGAAGTGCTTATAAAACGGATCATCATCTTAGACATGTTTTCTTTATTTGTTGATTTGGTATACTTGTGCTTTTTCATTGTTGAAGGTTACTAACAAGTAGGGGGGGTTTTGGTGTTGAATTATGGTTAAATCCCTTACAGATTTCTGGGCTAGATCCAATCCTAGATAATGACCTAGGATAGGAGGGGACTCGTTTTCTATTAAAGCTCCTGAAAAGGAATCTAATCTGCCATGATAGGGTTTTACTCCAAAATAATTGCCAGCTGCCAACACCTCATCTTTGTTGTCATTGTCAAAATCAAAAATACAAAAAGAGAGGATAGGGGAGACTTGTAAACGGTTGTCAAAAGGGACAAATTCGAAGGTTCCAGAGTTATTTTTCAGGTATCCCGATTGTAAGTTATGGACTTCTAACAAGGAACTTTCTGAGAGCTGTTCCTTCTCAAAAACTGCATTCATGGGTTGTCCGGCAAATGATTTATAGTTTGGAAACTTCTTTTTTAGAAATACCAGTTGTGAAGCAAGTTCATCAAAATCTTCCAATGGATAATATGTTCCTTCTTTTTGAGTAGCTATAATGGTTTCGGTACGCCCATTCTTATCAAAATCGTTTAGGTACATAAGCATGGGAGCTTTTTCGGAAGCTATGAATTTCGAATTTTCACCCCAATTCCCTAAAAGGAAATCCTGATCTCCATCTTCATCAATGTCAAAAGCAGTAATAGTCTGCCAAAGCCCCTTAAGTTTACCATTTAAAACCTCCTTTTGGACCATATGTCCATTTTCATTCTGAAAGAATACAGGTGACATCCATTCACCAACAACAATGAGGTCTTTGGCTCCATCTATATTAAAATCGACCCAAATGGCATCGGTGACCATGCCTATATTTCTAGGCGCATTGTTTGTGTCTATCTGAAAAGTTCCATCTTCATTTTTAAGAAAATAGGATTCGGGAATTTCCCCAAAATTATTGGTGATGGACTGGTTCCCTACAAATAAGTCGATATCTCCATCATTATCGTAATCTTCGGCAGCAACCACAGAGGCATTTTGGTGTATTTCTGGTAAAATAGATTTTACAAATGTGGTATCATTCTGTATGTAAAAGACATCGAGTAGGGCAGATGCTTTTTTAGAGAAATCTCCACCACCTGTCCCAATATAAAGATCATTTTTTCCATCCTTGTTAAAATCCTGAATGATAGCGTCTACATCTTCTGTAATTCTATTTTCGGTTAAAAAGGGAGTATTGCTAGGAACAAAGGCAGTGTCATTTTGTACATAAAATTGTCCGCTCTTGAATTTAGAACCTCCAAAGAAAACATCATCGACTCCATCATTGTTTAAATCACCAATTGCTGTAGCTGGGCCTCGATCTGATACTTGATAGGGCATTAGCTTTTCCCGATGAAAATCGATGTATGGATCTTCTTCATGGGTATAATCCAGATAAAGATTGTTTTCCGCCTTTTTAAATAATGTTTTATGGGTTGGGTAAAGGGAGGTGTAATCAAAAGACTTTGTATCCTTTGGTGTTATTTCCAGTTTTTGGTTGGTATCAATATTGTTTAGGATTTGATAAGTTCCGTTAGGCCAAATAACTTTTAGAGAATCCACTTTTGTATGGGTGCCATACCCAAAATGAATTATCGGTTCGGAAGACGCCTGAAATCCACGGACCGTATATAGTTCTTTATATTGTTGAATTCCATCGTGGTACGAAAAAACCTTGGTGCCTATTCCTAATTTGTTCTTTTTAGAGTAGTTAAACGCTATCTTTAGGTAATTTGCCTTTTCGTTGATTTTGTTTTCGTAGATAACAGGACTTTTGTCCAGATTGTGGGTAATGATGTCCATATCACCGTCTCCATCAAAATCGGCCAAAGCCGAAGCGCCAGAGATGAGAGAATCCTTTCGGATCCAGCTTTCAGATTGATCCTGAAATGATAAACCTCCCAAACCTTTGAAAACATAATTAGGAACGTTACCCGTAGGCATAAGTTCTAAGGCTTCCTTATCCATAAGTCGAGTAGATTCCATCTTTTTCTGAATTTGCTCGTTAGATACAAAATTGATGTAATCCAAATCGTTGGGCCTTTTTGCAATTCCGTTAGAAATGAAAAGGTCTTGTTCTGAATCCTGGTCAAAATCGGCAAATAAAGCGCTCCAACTCCAATCTGTAGCAGCCACTCCACTTAATGGGGCGGTTTCGGTATAATCATACCCTTGTTGATTTACAAATAACATGTTTCGGGTATATTGATAATGATAGCCGTATTGTTCAGTACGCAATTTCAGAATTTGAAAATTATCGTCACCTTCCGAAGATTTTAAGACTTTTTCATTTTCGGCAAGCATATCCAAAGAAATTAGATCTGGCCATCCGTCGTGGTTAATGTCTGCTACGTCATTTCCCATAGAAAATCGCGAGGTGTGTCCAAAGTACTCTTTCATTTTTTCAGAAAACGTACCATCTTGATTGTTTAGATAGTAATAATCATCTTCGTGAAAATCATTTCCAATATAAAGATCTGGCCATCCATCCTGATTAAAATCAGAAACAGCTATCCCCAAACCATAGCTATTAATACCCCCATAAATTCCTGCAGTTTCACTTACATCGGTAAAGGTGTTTCCATCGTTACGAAGTAATTTATCTCCAGTTTCATAGCTTCTTTTGTTTCTTAAATCTGCTTTGCCAAAAGATTCTTGTGTATGTACGGCATGATTTAGCAAATAGATATCCAAGTCTCCATCTAGATCATAATCTAGAAATGCTGCGTTGGAACTGTAAGAATCTTGATCCAATCCATAAGCGGCGGCACTTTCAGTAAATGTATTATCTCCGTTGTTTATATAGAGTTCGTTGTGCCCATCGAATCCTAAAATACCTACTACGGCACATACGTAAATGTCTAGCAAACCGTCACCATTTACATCGCCCATAACAGTACCGGTATTCCAAGTGCTGTTTCCTGCTACCCCTGCTTGTTGGGTAATATCTTCAAACTCAAAGTTGCCTTTGTTTAGGTATAATTTGTTTTTTACTTGATTTCCGGAAAGAAAGATATCTGGTAGGCCATCTCCATTAATATCCCCTACAGCTACACCGCCTCCATTGTAAAAATACAGATAATCGATAATGTTAAGATCATCTGTTTCTGTAATGGTATTTGTAAAAGATAGCCCTGTTGTATTCGCATCTAAGGTTTTGAACAGCGTTCCTTCTTTTTTACATCCAACCAGAGAGAGCAATCCCCAAAAAAGAAGCAGTTTTCTAATCATTATAAGTGAAAATTTTGGGTGTTCCATTGTTTATGGCAGTAATGAAGAAACTGTCTCCATTGTTGTCTTTAAATTCTGCGAGATACTTCATTTCCCCTTTCACAAAAAAACCACTTGCATCATAATCTTGCCATTCAAAATTGAAATCACGCTTATTGATAAGGACATTTCCATAGCTAGCATCGAGTTGGGAGTATTGAGGTTTAAACTCAAAGTTGTTACCACCCATAATAAGATCTATTAAGCCGTCATTGTTTACATCTGCGCAAGCAATTCCGCAAACACAGGAAAGTTGAACTCGAGCAGGTAATTTTTTGATACTGAAATTACCAGTACCATCATTGATGGCAATGACAGATTCTGGGGTTTTCACTTCTCTAATAATAGAACGTGCTATGATCTCTTTTGGAAACAATTCATCAATAGCTCTTTTAGAATATTCTCGTGCTTTGAGGTTTTGCTTTTTCAAAGAAACCATTTGGGAGGTCAATTCCTTTTTCTGATGGATGGGATAATCCTTTCCATTTTTTTGAAGGGTAGTAATCTGTTCTATAGTTCCGTTGTTGTCAAAATCGTTGATGAATAGCTTCATAGGGGTTTCTTCTGAAGGCAGGTAATGAATGTTGTTCCCTTCATTACCTAGAATGAGATCCAAGTCTCCATCTTGATCCAAATCTGAAGCCGCCACGGTTTTCCACCAGCCATTAAGACTATCAAGTAGTGTTACTTTGGGGCTTAAACGCCTTCCCGAATTTTTGAAAATTTTGATGCCTCCCCAGTCAGTAGTAGTCACTAAGTCTTTTTTATTGTCCCCATCTACATCAATCCATTCGGCATCGGTCACCATACCCAGGTCTTTGGTTGCGTAGGCCAATCGCTGTGTAGCATCTGTAAAGGTGCCATCTCCATTGTTTTCCAAAAACAGGTGTTTAGGTGTGACTCCATAAATTCCAACCACGCTTCGGGAACCAATGAATAGATCTACATCGCCGTCATCATCAAAATCTTCAGGCGCAATGGTAGCTATATTTTGGAAGGTAGCAGGCAGGGTATTTTGTGATTTTGAAAAGTTCCCTCTACCGTCATTCATGTAGAGGCGGGGTACATATTGGTTTTCTGAGCCAACTTGGTTTCCTGCTGTACCAACAATTAGGTCTAAATCTCCATCGCTATCTGCATCAAAAAGTGCAGAAGCTACATCTTCATAGGGTGCATCTGTATTGAACGCGCTTTGAGGTACGGCTTTTAAGCTTCCATGGCCTTGATGTAAGTATAAAGTGGCAGATTGCCCTTGGGCTCCCCCTATGAACACATCATCATTTCCATCTCCATTTACATCCCCGATGGCAAGTGCTGGGCCTTCTTCAGAAAGCTTTTGAGCAATGAGCCCTTCATAGTCGAAATCGTTATATGAATTTTCTTTATGAGCAGTTAGGGTATTGGAAACTTCTTTCAATAAGGTCTTTTGATTATTTTTTTGTGGCAGATAGGTATCAACCGCATTGTCTTGTTTGAGTGTTAATAGTTGATTGGCTTTTACGTTCTCTCTAATTTCGGTTTTGTCATTGGGCCATATTACTCGTAAAGAATCGATCGTGGTGGTGGTTCCCAATCCAATAGTCATATCATATTCCATAGAGGATTGAAACCCTCTTGATGGAACTAGTTCTTGGGTTACTATTTCATCAGAATAATATAGTTCTATCTTGGTTCCAACGGCAAAAGGGTTTTGCTTGCCTCCTTTGAAAGCTAGTTTTATGTAATTGTTTTGTGTAGTTTCACTGGTGTTGTTTCTATAGAGGAAGGCCTCCATGTTTACATTATTTACAACCAAGTCCAAGTCTCCATCATTATCTAAATCTCCATAGGCAGCTCCATTGGACATGCTGGGTGTTCCCAATCCCCAGTCTCCAGCCAAATCTGTAAAAGTGATATCCTTGTTGTTGTGGAAGGCATAGTTTGGTAAAGGCTTTACAGGCATTTTGTCAATAATGGAATCTATAGCCTGCTTTTTTCCGGTCAATGCCATTTTCTGAATGATCTCATTGGCAAAGAAATCTACAAAATCAAGATCGGTTAGGTCATGATTTATTCCGTTGGTTACATAGATGTCGCGATATCCGTCATTGTCCATATCAAACATTAATCCTGCCCAACTCCAGTCAGTAGCTTCCACACCACTATGATAGGCTACTTCAGAAAAGGAACCATTTCCATTGTTTATTTGTAATGTATTTTGAATATACTGTTGATAAAAATCCTTGCTCTGTTTTAATTTAAAGACGTTATATCCATCAAATTCCATAACCGATTTTACGCGCTCTTCTTCTTCAGGAAGCATGTCGGTAATGAAAATATCCTGAAGACCGTCATTATTAATGTCTGAGATGTCTACACCCATAGCTGATAGGCACAGTCGTGAAGTCCAGTTCTTAATGTCTTCGGTAAAAGTTCCATCTTGATTGTTAATATAGAGGTAGTCTCTTTCATAAAAATCATTGGATACGTAGATATCTGGATACAGGTCATGATTTATGTCGGTAATCATCACTCCAAGGCCAAATCCAATAAGGCTTCCATAGATGCCAGCCTCTTCACTTACATTAGTGAAAGTACCATTGTCATTTCTCATGAGTAGATCTCCAACTCCTCTAAAAATATGGGGAACATTTTCCCAATCTTGAGCTCTTTTTTCTCGTTGTTCTGCATACCCCAAACTACTTACAGGAATGTTACTGTTATTTAAAATATAGGCATCGAGGTCTCCGTCTTTATCGTAATCGAAAAAGGAAGCGTGTGTTGAAAATCCAGTTTCAGCTAAGTTGAATTCTTTTGCTTTTTCAGTAAAAGTTAAATCTCCGTTATTGATGTAAAGATCATTGTCGTGGTTATTGCCTTCCATATTTCCGGCATTACTCACATAGATGTCTAATAGGCCATCAGCATTTATATCTGCCATGACAACTCCCGTAGACCATGGTTTGTCTCCCTCGATTCCAGCAGTTTCTGAAATGTCTTTAAATTTCCAATTACCTTCGTTTAGGTACAATTTGTTGGGACCCATATTGGCAGTAAAGTAGATGTCTGAAAGGCCATCATTGTTAATGTCGCCAATAGCCACCCCACCACCATTATAGAAATTTCGGTATTTGAAAATGTTGAAGTTTTTTTGATTTTCTACAAAATTCAGGAAAGAAACCCCAGTTTCGGTTCCAGATAATAAAGTAAATAAAGTATCACTGTTTTCATTTGTAGCTTCCGTTTTGGTCGAATCTGATTCGCCACAGGAAACCAAAGTAAATAGAAACAATACGATAAGGTAAACTCCTTTGTTGGGGATGTTGTACAAACACATAGATTATTGTTCTTTTTTTAGAAATAGGGGCGTATTGTTGTTCCTGCCCACTATATAAAATTGTTCGTCTCTAATTGTTATTTTATCAATACTTCTACAGGCGCCATTGCTGGAAAAACTTTGGACCTTTACAGGAGTGAAGATACTTTTGGTATCGTTTAATAAAAGTACTCCATGAGAAGCATCCAATCTGCCAATCTGGGTGCTAAGTTCATAATTGTTGCCTACCAAAAGTACATCTAGATAACCATCTTTGTTTATATCATCTACCATTACATCATTCACTGTAGAAATTTGGGCTTCGGTAGGAAGTATATGCGAAATATAAGTATTATCCCCTTGGTTTTCAAAATATGTAGAACCTAATTGAAACACTTTTTTTATAGTGTTTTCTGGGGTGCTTTTTAGTGGTAATAAATCATGAACATCTGCTTTGGCAAAATCTTGATACGAGAGGTATTTTTTATTGAGCATAGGGAGTTGTTTCGCAAGTTCATCCTTCGTTGCCAATGTGGTTTCTTTTCCTTGATAGTAGTAAGTAAGAATAGGGTCTATCTTTCCATTTTTGTCGAAGTCGTCCATATACAGTGTAATGGGCTCTTCTTTGGAGGCTTGTAATCTCGAGTTGTAGCCCCAGTTTCCTGCAATGATATCATAATCGCCATCCTTGTCAAAATCAGCTACATTTATGGAATTCCACCAGCCATGACTTTGTTCCATTCCTGTACTTTTTGAAGGAGTCGTCAATATTGCCCCGTCATTCATAAAGATAGTGATAGGCATCCAGTAGCCTCCTACGATAGCATCTTTATAGCCATTGCCATCTATATCTACCCATTGAAGATCTTTTACATTCCCTATTTGCTGAAATTCCTTTGAGATCTGTTCCGTTTTATCAGAAAACTTACCATGACCGTCATTTATGAAAATATATTGTTTAGGTGTAGCTCCAAATTGATGAGCAGCAATATTTGAAGTAATACAGATATCTAAATCATTATCATTATCAATGTCAACGGTTTTTACTTTAGAAGCATGCACCATAATTCCTTTAAATTGTATGGTGTCCCGTACCATTTCACCTTCTTTTTGAAGATATAAACGCGGTTGGATTGCTTCTCCATTTTTAAATTCATTACCTCCACTTACAATCAATAGGTCATTTAATAAATCTCCGTTGGCATCGAAAACAACAGCATGGGTATCTTCATTAATGGCTGTTTTCTCAGCATCGACTAGAGTGGTTTCTAAGAAGTCGCCACTTTCCTGTTGATACCAGATTTTTGTGGCTTGAAACTTTCCACCTAAAGTGATAAGGTCTTCCAGTTCATCATCATTTAAATCTCCCTTGTGTATAGAGCCACTGTCATTGGTGCTTGCAAATGGAATAAGAGGATCTCTACTGAATTCTATAGAAATATTGTCTTTGTGTTTAAAAGTGATAGGACTCGTAGTGTTACTAATAAAACGATTGGAACTTGAATGAGGGAATTTGTAATAATCTCCAGTGGCATCTTCTACTTTTACAGAAATAGAAGTATTGATGGTAGGGTTTTTAATAGTTTGGAAAGATCCATTTGGCCAAATGACCTTAAGTGAATCCACAACAGTAAGTTTTCCCAATCCTACAAAAAGTTGAGGTGCTATTGAAGACAGATAACCACGAGAGGTGTAGTTTTCTAAATATTGTATCCCTTCTTTACTGAAGACTTTAATTTTGGCACCTATACCAAAAGGGTTTTTAGTGCTTCCTTTAAAACTAACTGTTATAAAATTGGCAGTTCCGTCATTTTTCTGTGAGGTATTCTCAAGTACAAAAGCGGGTTCGTTTACGTTGTTTACCACCAAATCCAGATCACCGTCATTATCCAAATCGCCATAAACCGCCCCATTGCTAAATGAAGGGGTTTCTTGAAACCATGTGCTAGTAGTATTTTTGAATTTGCCTCCTTCATTCCTGAAGAAATAATTGATGTTTTTTTTCTGAGGAATTATTTCAATGAATTTTAATTCTTCTTCAGTCATGCCTTCTCCCAATCGCTCCTGAATATTGTCATTGGCTATAAAATTGACAAAATCCATGTCGTTGGTAGCTCCTAAAATACCATTGGTAATATAAAGGTCTTTTTTTCCGTCATTATCAAAGTCTGCTAATAAAGGAGACCATGACCATTCGGTAGCAGCAATATCATAAAGGAAGGCATTTTCTGAAAATAAATGATCTCCAAAATTAAGATGCAGGGTGTTTTGCATATACTGTGGCTCGTAACCATACCGTAACTGATTTTGATAAATGGGGTAATTGTATTCAGTCCCGGCAGATTTAAGGGTTTCTAAATTTTCAGGTAGCATATCTACTGAGACAATGTCTGGCCATCCGTTGTTGTCAATATCGGCAATATCATTTCCCATAGAAAAGTGAGTGGTGTGCCCTAAAACAGATTGGGATGAATTTAGCTCTTTAAAGGTTCCATCTTTTTGGTTTACGTAGTAATAATCATTTTCAAAAAAATCATTTCCCACGTAAATATCTGGATATCCATCATTGTTAAGGTCGCTAATGGCAAGTCCTAATCCAAAACTTATGTGGTTTTGAAAAATATTAGCTTGTTGAGATACGTCAATAAAGGTTCCGTTCTGATTTTGCAATAGTTTATCCCCAATAATGGAGTCGGTTTGATTCCGTAGCGTTCCTCTTCCAAAGTTCTTGTTGGGGTTTAATGTATGGTTCATGATATACGCATCGAGATCACCATCTAAATCGTAATCGAAAAATGCGGTTTGTGTGGCTAATCCGGAGACATTCAATCCATAATCTGCAGCTTGCTCCTGAAAGTATGGAATGCCTTCTTTTTCTCCTTGGTTTACATATAAAAGATTTTCTCCTTGAAGATGTAAGTAACCACTAACTTTAGAAACATAAATGTCCATGAGCCCATCAGCATTAATGTCAACGGTAGTGACTCCTGTGGTCCATCCTGAATCATTTTTTATATGAGCCTGTTGAGTGATATCTTGAAAAGTAAACCTTCCTTCATTAACATAAAGTTTATCTTCTGCTTGATTGGAAGTAAAATAAATGTCCAATAAGCCATCATTGTTGAAATCTGCTAGTGCTACTCCAGCACCATTATAGAAATACAGATAATTAAGGATATTGAGGGAAGTAGTGTTTTCTAATGTATTACTGAAATCGATTCCCGTATTCTTTCTTAAGACAAAACGTTTTTCTTCTGTTTCTGTAGAACAGGAGGTGAGTAGAGTTAATAAAGATAATATGGGGAAAAGAAATCGATTCACTTAAAATTTACGTTTGTTGAACTGTAATATAAATATAAAAGAGGATTAGTGTCTAATCCTCTTTTATGAAAAATATTATTTTGAATATCCTAGTAACCTGGGTTTTGTTCCAAGTTAGGGTTAAGGATAATCTGACTTGCAGGAATTGGGAACAAGTTCAAGTTGGTGTCACCTACAGCAGCTGGATCTTTAAGAGCCCAGTTTCTGGTGTATTGTCCAAAACGAATCATATCGTTTCTTCTCCAGAATTCTGCATATAGTTCACGTCCTCTTTCGTCCAATAGATCTTGGTCGGAAACATTTCCAAGAGGAGTAGCACCTCGTAGTACACGTAACTCGTTTACCAATTGTGTTGGATCTCCTCCACTTCTCATGATCGCTTCTGCTTTCATTAAGTGTGCGTCAGCATAACGGAAAAACACTTCATGATTAGCAAATCCTTCTCCATAACGAGGGTTGTACTTCATGACACGGATACCAGTGGTTTCGTCATTATTGATAAGACTAGCGTTCCCATCACCATCTGTAAAATCACGTTTAAAAGTAAGTGGAGCTCCCCCTCTTTCATTCAATGGATTTCCATTGATTTCGTACTGCTGACCAATAAGGAAACCGAAACCTACATTAGATCCTTCTACAAATCCAGGGAAGTCTTCAGATTCTACTGTCCCTGCTTCTCCAGTAAATGCGACACCTTCGGTTGGAACGAATCCACGTCTTTCTTCTTGACCACTTCCAGGTTCGTTAATATTTGGATCTCCTTCAAAAAGGTCATAAAACTCTGCGAGGGTAGAGAATCCATTCCATCCACCTCCAGTAATTTCTGGAGCTTGATTGTAGTGTAAACCATTCCAGATACGGTTACCTACAGATGTAGGAAGGTACCAAATAGTTTCATTATCAGATGTTTCTCTAAAAATGTCAAAGTATCCAGATTGTAAGGCATAACCTTCTGCTGCAATTTCATCTACCAAACTCACTACTCTATTCATGTCAGACCCATTTGGGCTGCCACCTATATAAATGTGTTTGTTTAATAGTACCTTGGCTAATAAATAACGAGCAGCTGCTTTAGTAGCACGATCGTTAGTAGTTCCAGGTCCACCTGAAGAAAGGTTGCTAATGGCCGCTTCAAGATCAGAAATGATAGCATTTACTGCTACTTCTCCACGGATTACCTCAGGATCTTCAAATAGAGAAGCTTCAGGATCCCTAATTGGAACCTGACCAAAGTTGTCTAAAATTACCCAATATCCCAATGCACGTAAGAAATGAGCATCTCCTTGTTGTTGCCCACCAGAAAGCGTAGTTAACGGAGACAACAATTGAGTAGCCGAAAACTGGGTTTGGTTCCACTGGTTCCATGTGTTGGTAATAAACGCATGGTCAGTTTGCCAATTATGTTGGTGTAGCTGTCTCCAGATACCATTGTCACCCCAGTCAGAACCTCTTGTAGGAATCAAGAATTCATCTGTGGTAACCTCACTTATAGCAAATAGATTTGCTTGATCTCCAACACGACCGTTTAATCCATTATAGATACCATCTATAAAGGTTGCAGGATCTGCAATACCAACAAAACCTGGGTCATTAATAGAATCTGTCTCTTCCACTTCAAGATCCGTACAGGAACCCAGAAGGAAAGTCAATGTCAATACACCTGCAAAGAGGCGAATACTGTGTTTTAACTTAATGCTTTTCATAGTTGCTTTTTTAAAATTTAGCGTTTAACCCTAAAGTAATCGTACGTGGCCTTGGATACGATGCATAGTCAATCCCTGCAGTTGGGATTTCAGAATCATTTACCGTTCCTGTATTGGATGATACCTCTGGATCAAGTCCGCTATAATCTGTGATTAAGAAAAGATTCTGTCCTGTGATGGATAATCTCAATGAATCGAAGAAGCTATTTTCGTCTTTCAATGGGAAGTTATATCCCAAAGTAGCATTTTGTAATCGAACAAAGTCCCCAGCTTCTAAAAATCTGTCTGATACTGCTGTACTAGCTGCTCCATCCTCTCCACTGGAAATAGCCGCCTGGGTTACGTTCTTACCAATGGTAATACCACCTGCCGTAAAGAAGGCGTTATCTGTAGCGTTATATACGTGGAATCCAAACTGACCATTGAGGAAGGTGGAAAGGTCAAAGTTTTTATATCGGAAATTAAGTGAAAGTCCTCCAGTAACATCTGGAATCGCATCTTTTCCAACAAACGTCTTATCACTATCTGGGTCTCCTACACCATCACCGTTAACATCACGGTAGGTTGGAAATCCTAGGTCATCAAATCCAGTAAATTCAGCAACATAGAAAGAGAACAAAGGCTCTCCCGCTTGAAGTCGCTGTGCAAAAGCACCGGTAAGACCATTACCATTAATTGGCCCTGTATCGATTACTTGGTTCGTGTCTTCCACTTCATTTTGGTTATAGGCTACATTAAAGGAAGCACTAAATCCGAAATCTTCAGTATCTACGATGTCATAATCCAAGGCCAATTCAATCCCTTGGTTAATTACCACACCATCAGTTAAGTTACTAAAGATGGTTGGAATCCCTGAAGTTTGAGGAGCTGCAAGAGTTCTTCTTAAAAGAAGATCTGAAGTCTCTTTACGATATACGTTTAAAGATCCACTAAAACGATCGTCATTAAATCCAAAATCAACACCGAAATTCAAATCAAGAGTTTCTTCCCATTTCAATTCTGAGTTATCGTTACCTACAAATACAGTTCCTGGATCGGTAACGGTTCCGTCACCATTAAATGAGATTTCACCAAAACGGGTCCTTAATAAGAAATTTGCATATCCTAAACCTTCTTGGTTACCTACGATACCAGCACCCACTCTTAATTTTAAAGTAGAAACATTGTCACCTACAAAATCTTCTTCAGAAAGTTTCCATGCAAAAGCACCTGAAGGAAAGTATCCGTACTGATTGTCTTCACCAAACGTAGAAGAACCATCCGCTCTAAAAGTCCCAGTAAATAAATATTTATCAGAGATGTTTACATTTGCTCGAACAAAATATGATTGCAATTCGTCAAAGTTGTCAAATTGATCTGCAAAGTAAGAATCTATGGTTCTATTAAAGATTCCAGTTAAGTCATCTACAACTGTTTGCTCTCCAAATGGAGCATCTGGGAATAATCTCGTTATGTAGGCTTTACCACTATCATATGCGAATTGCTGATAGTCACCGCTAACAAGTCTATCTACACGATCATAAGTATCTCTGATGTTGTCTGCCAATTCATTCAATGACCTACCAGTTTGTAAACCTGATGCACCAGCATTCACGCCACTACGATCAAATTTCTGATAAGAGTATCCTCCTAAAAGATCTAACTCTATATTTCCGAATTCTTTCTTGTAATTTAAGGTAGCTTCAAAAAGGGTGTTCTGATTTTCAAGAGTATTGAAAGAACCACGACCTCTTCCAGATACTTGGTCTAGACCAGCTACTTCTGGAGCAAATAACGCTGTGGTTTCAGCATCACTATAGTCATATCCTCCAGTTAATTTTGCCGTAAGCTCTGAAGTTATGTCATAAGCAGCTGAAAGGTTTACCAAATACCTGTTGGTATGAGAAAGACTCTGATAATGTGCCAATAAGTTAGCAGGGTTTAATAAGTTACTTCCTGGATTAAATCCTGCGCTGATTGGCCAAGTTGGATTGGCAGTGATAGAAGCACCAATTAAATCTCCTGTAGAACCTGCAGAACCACTAATGGGTGCGTTCTGATCATTTACTCTAGAAGCAGACCCTTGAAGTGATAATGTCAATTTATCGTTGAACAATCTTTGTTCAGCATTGATACGGCCTACAATTCTTTCTTGATCTGTGTTTTTAACAACACCAAATTGCTTGCTATACCCAAAAGAAGTTCGCACATTACCTGTAGCATAACTTTTAGCGTAGCTTACATTATTACGTGTAGAAGCAGTAGATCGCGTATAGAAATCTTGGAAATCATTATTCTCTCCAAAATTCAAAGCATCTGGGTCGTTCCCAAAGTCTTCTAATGCTTGAAGGTAATCATTTCTACCTAGAAGGTCGTATTCATTAGCTGGACTGGAAGCGCTTATAGAGCTACTTACTTCCCATACTCCTCTGGAGTTTCCTCTCCCACTTTTGGTTTTTATAATTACAACACCATTCGCTCCACGAGACCCATAGATTGCAGTAGCAGAAGCATCTTTAAGGATACTGATGCTTTCTATATCACTAGGATTTAAGAAGCTTAATGGGTTACGTTGTGCTCCGGCACCAAAGGCTAAGTCTCCAGAAGCTGGAGCACCTCCGCCACCTAATGGGACACCATCGATTACGAAAAGTGGATTATTATTAGAACGAATGGAGTTAGAACCACGAATTCTAAAGTCTATTCCAGAGCCAGGTTCACCTGAGGTTTCAGTAATCTGAACCCCTGCGGTTTTACCTTGTATTAATTGTTCTGGAGAAGAAATAACCCCTTGGTTAAAATCTTCGGAAGTTACAGCGCTTACTGCACCAGTGGCATCCTTTACGGTAGTTGTACCGTAACCTATTACCACAACTTCACTTAAAGATTCGATATCTTCCTGAAGAGTTACATTTATCGTGCTTTGACCGCCTACACTAACTTCTTGGGTAGCATAACCCAGATAACTGAATACCAGTATCGCATCATTGGCTACTTCGTTAAGTGTATAATTACCATCAAAGTCTGATTGTGCTCCGTTAGAGGTTCCTTTTACAATAATGTTTACTCCAGGGACCGGTCCACTAGAGTCGGAAACCGTTCCGCTTACGGTAAGCTGAGCGTAAGCCGAACCACCCATTACTAAAAGAATGGGGAGCAACAAAAGTTTAGTTAGTAATTTGTTTTTCATATAGTTTTCGGTTTAAAGTTAAATTTCAATAATTGCTAATAATTGTTTGTTGTTAATAATTCAGTGATTGTATGTTGATTTTAGTTCTTTTCCCTTATGTCCGACCTGTTAACTGGAATATACAATATTTTCATCATATAAGTACCTCATTATGAGTTAAATGCTACGCTGTTAATTGTTTGCGTAAATTAATTTGTATTGTAAGTTTTGTTTTGATGAGTTAAGAAAATCAATCCCCAATCCATTATGGCTAATTCCTTTGCCCTTTACCGAACTGTACTGGATGCCCAATGTAATTCCATTATGTATGGCACTTAAAATCATTCTAGGGGATTGATTCACTTTTATTCTAACAGTACCTGTCCATTTAATTAAATCAAATTTAAGTTCCGAAATAAAGGATCTAAGTTTAATAATAAGCTTTGTATTCAGAGGTGGTAAGTCTGAAGATGCGAAATCAAACATGAGCCTAATAGGAGCCAAATAGTTAATTTTTAAGGTTGGTAATTGTCAGAATATCAAACACTTAATTAATTATGAAACTAATTTTGCTATTCTTCTAACAAAAGTTGTTAGGTACTAATTTCAATTAATTTTTTTAATTTTATAAAAAAACCCATCCAAAAACACCATTTTCTTAACCGAAAACGTTTTCGATTTTTATTTTCGAAATTATAGCGGATTTTTTAACATTCTCTTATTTTTTGCTTAATATCGTAGTTCTGTACTACTAAGAATTCTTTCTATGAAACAGGTGACTTTGAAACAGATTGCGGAAAACCTTGGGATTTCGATTACTACGGTTTCAAAAGCTTTGAAAAACTATCCCGATGTAAGTAAAAAAACAAAGGCATTGGTAAAGGAAGAAGCAAAAAAATTGCAATACAAGCCCAATGTGTTTGCAGTTAATTTACGTACCAAGCAATCTAGAACAGTAGGACTTATTATTCCTGAGGTAGTACATCATTTTTTTTCGAGTGTGATTAATGGAATAATTGAACAGGCAGAGAAGAAAGGATATCTTGTAATTATATTACAATCTAATGAGTCTTATAAACTTGAAAAACGCCAAATAGATCTTCTTATAAGTAAGCGAGTGGATGGTATCATGATTTCATTGGCTAGCACTACGGTAGATATTTCGCATTTGCAAGAAGTGCAGAGTTTGGATATTCCTCTTGTCATGTTCGATAAAATATCGAAGCTCATCCCTTGTTCCAAAATTATTATAGATGACCGCAAGGCGGCATATGAGGCAACCAAGCATCTTATTGATAGTGGATGTAAACGAATTGCCCATTTTCGGGGAGCTCTATTACCTCAAAATTCTATAGATCGCTTTCTGGGGTATAAAAAAGCGCTGGAAGACCACGGTCTTACCTATGATCCGTCCTTAATATATATATGTGAGAATGTAAATTATGAAGAAGGACGTGAAGCCGCCGATAAATTACTGAAGGAGCATGACGACGTAGATGGAATCTTCACAATTACAGATTTGGTGGCCGTAGGTGCCATTGCCGTGTTTAATGAACGGGGCGTTAAGGTTCCTGAAGATATTTCCATCATGGGCTTTAGTAATTGGTTTGTGTCACAGGCCATTACCCCTTCCTTGAGTACTATAGACCAACCCGGTTATGAAATGGGAAAAAGGACCTTCAAGCAGCTGTACAAGGAAATGAAGGCCAAAAAAGAAGGAAAGCCATTTCCCCCTAAGATAAAAACACTAGACACTTTTGTAATTAAGCGTAATTCTACAAAATAGTTGTCCAAGACCTCAATCCTTATATAGAGCTAGGTGGCTCATTAATATTTTTTCTTTCTATATTTAGCAGGATTAAACTACACGGTAATGATTTTTGAGACCTTCTTGGACAATGGAACTGCTTTCGTGTTTATAAGAAGAGTTCTTTATAATATCCTTTATAATTTTTGAGATAAAATAACTCCAATCTGGAATTAATATGAACAAAATATTTACTTGGTCCGTCACCGTCGCGTTGGCAGGATTTCTTTTTGGCTTTGATACTGTAGTAATAAGTGGTGCAAATCAACCACTAAAGGAACTATGGGATACCTCTCCACTGTTTCATGGTACTTTTATTATGAGTATGGCTTTGTGGGGAACGGTTTTAGGCTCGTTGTTGGGTGGGTTTCCTACAAAAATATGGGGTCGTAAAAAAACATTGTTTTGGATTGGGGTTTTGTTCTTTGTGTCGGCCATAGGAAGTGCTTTGGCACAAGATCCCTATATTTTTTCCATTTCTAGATTTATTGGAGGAGTTGGTGTAGGTGTTTCTTCGGTGGCTGCACCAATATATATATCAGAAATTACTTCTTCTGAAAAGAGAGGTAGATTGGGAGCCTTGTATCAATTTTGTTTGGTATTCGGTATTATGATTGCTTTTGTGTCCAATTGGGCTTTAAAAGGAGTAGGGGGAGAAAATGATTGGCGTTGGATGTTGGGTGTAGAAGCTATTCCAGCATTGGCATATACACTCATGGTACTTCGAGTACCAAATAGTCCACGATGGTTGGTACTTCAGAAGGGGAATGATGAAGCAGCACTATCCATACTTCAAATTATTTACAATAACGTAGATCTTGCCAAAGAGAAGCTTAGTGAAATTAAGGAAGATTTGATGGAAACAGCTGAACGAGGAGGGTTATTTCAAAAAAAATACAATCGTGTTTTATGGCTGGGGTTTTTGATCGCTTTTTTCAATCAATTATCGGGGATAAACTTTGTACTGTATTATGCTCCCGAAATACTAGAAAAAGCTGGACTGGGAGGATCAGATTCTTTGTTTAATTCCATTGCCATTGGAATTGTGAACCTCTTATTCACCTTAGTCGGGGTGCGACTCATTGACAAACTTGGTAGACGTCAACTAATTATTATAGGATCATTTGGATATATTTTCAGTCTGGTAATGCTAGGAATTAGTAATCAATTTGAGTTAGGTTCTGTATCCATCCTTACCTTCATGTGTTTGTTTGTAGCTTCTCACGCTATTGGGCAAGGAGCAGTGATTTGGGTATTCATATCTGAGATTTTCCCAAATCGGGTTCGTTCTTACGGACAAAGTTGGGGAACAGGAACACATTGGGTGTTTGCTGCTATCATTACCTTGATCACTCCGTTTTTTATAGATAAAGATGAAGGGATCTTTAATGATTCCATGCAAATTATTTACTACTTCTTTGCGGGTATGATGGTGCTTCAATTGCTTTGGGCATTATTCAAAATGCCTGAAACCAAAGGGGTTTCCTTGGAGGAACTTGAAAAGCAGTTGACAGATCATGACTCATAAACTCTCAGTAGTTTGTTTTGGTGAAATCCTTTGGGATGTTTTTCCTGAAAGTAAAACTATAGGAGGTGCTCCGTTAAACGTTGCTCTTCGCTTAAGGTCTTTGGGAGTTGAAACCGCCATGATAAGTTGTGTTGGCCGGGATGATCTTGGAGAAGCTGCCATACGGTATATTCAAAAACATAAGGTAAATACAGATTTTATTGCCAGTCACCGGGAATTAATCACCGGAGAAGTATTGGTTACCTTGGATGAAAGCGGCAGTGCCCGTTATACCATTTTAGAACCCGTAGCATGGGATGCTATTCCTCCTGCTCCAGAAATTGTAGAAGTGGTAAAGAAAACCCTTTATTTCATTTTTGGGAGTTTGGCGGTAAGAAATGCTTTCAATAGAAATACGTTACAAATACTCCTTTCCGAATCCAACACAAAAATATTCGATGTAAACCTCCGTGCTCCCCATTATGATCTGTCCATGATATATGAATTGATGCAACTAGCCAATGTCATTAAACTAAATGATGAAGAACTGGTTGAAATTTGTGATGGATTGGGCTGTCAGGAAGAAGAAATAGAAGCACAGTTGCATTGGTTGGAAAGAGTTACCCAAACTTCAACTATTTGTGTGACCAAAGGCCCTAATGGAGCTTCGTTGTTGTACAATAAGAAAATATACCATAATCCCGGAATTGTGGTTGAGGTAGCAGATACCGTAGGAGCAGGGGATAGCTTTTTAGCAGTATTAATAGATTCTCTTTTTCTGAAAAAGAACAATGCTGAAACGGCATTGCAAAGGGCTTGTGCTATGGGTGCTATGGTAGCTTCAAAAAGTGGGGCCAATTGTGAAGTCACTTCACAAGAGATTTCAAGCCTGCTAAATCTCTAGATTTACAGTAATAGATTTATTGTTCTCAATCTTTCCTAGATAAGATACTTTGCCATCGCTCCGTATCTCTACAAGTAGTTTTTTGTTTTTTCTTTGGATAGAGATATCTGTTTTCTTCCCAAAAATCTGTGCGTTTTTTAGTTCCAAATAATCCCAATGATCTGGAAGGGATGGCTTAAGCTTTAGTGTATTGAAACTTAAAGGTTCTATTCCAAGTATTCCTTCTGTGAAAATACGACAGTACAGGGCGCTTTCTGCAGAAAGGTGTTTTTTATTGTTTTCAGGATAAGCTTCAATCACATAAGGAACGTGGTCTCCTAATAGTCGTTTTTTAGAAAAATCCTTTAGCTTTTGAAAGCCTCTATTGGTAGCGCCTACTTTAAAAGCACCTCGTAATGCATACAAAGTAGCTCGATCCCAAAAGGTTTGTACCTCATTGTCTTCTTTAGGTTTTAATTCAACTAAAATGCCATTTTCCGTCCATAGTTTATTAAAAAGTGCATCGAGGGTACCTTCCTTTCGTTCAGTAATGTCCATACATAGAGGAAGGCAAATCCAATGACGTAAGAATTTGTTTTCTTCAAAATATTTATACGTATCAACTCCTTCAATTTGGGCGGCAAAGTAGGTGTTTATAACCTTCTTCATTACATGCATCCTTTTTTGATATACTGCTGCTTTGTCCTTCATTCCAAGACTATTTGCCAATTGAATGCTATACTTTAGCCCCCCATAATAAAGGGATGAGGTAGAAAGGTTGGCAGTGCCAGTTTCTATACGCCCTTCCATTTCGTCAGATTCTGATAATACGGCACCTTGTTCATTTCTATGGTTGTGGCAAAAAGCAAGGCTCCATTCAATCAGAGGCCAAAGTTCCTGTGCTACTTTTTTATCTCCTGTAGAAAGCGCATAGTGGGAAGTCCCGTAGGCAATCATGGCTGCATCTCCGCGATCCAAATGTTTCATCGGAAAATTACCGTCTACTTCAAATGCATACGGAATATGGGAACCATCCTCGGGTATATTCTTTAAGAACCATTTGTAGGTGTTGTAGGCTGCTTCCGTTCCATTGGAATATCCTAAATACGGAAAGAAAGGACCGCTGTATTCTACTTGGTCATTAGCCCAGATGCCTAAATAGTAGTTTCCTCCTCCGGGAGAATGTAGCAGTCCCATTTTAGAAGATTGAAAGATGCTTTCTGAAGCTCGTATTTTCGAAAAATAAAATAACTGATTGATTACTGTATCTGGAGTCTTCAAAACCAGATTTTCGCTCATGGTAGTAAGGAAGGCCTGTCGTTGCTGTTTTGCTTTCTCGAAATTGAAAGCTGTTTTGCTTTCATCGTTTAAGGTCGCCCCATAGTACACAGGAAAAGTATATGAATTTCCGGGTGCTAAGGAAACCTTGTTTTCAGCATTACTGAAGACTTCTACGGCATACAGTCCCTTATATCCTTTTTCCTCTTGTGATGAAACCACATTGGCTATTTCAATGTCCAAGGACTGGTTGCCCAAGTTGGTTAATTTCCATTCTTCTACCAAAAACCGATCTTCCATAGAAGGGTAAAGGGTACGGGTTACTTGAAGATTGTTCATGGGGGTATGATGAAAAACGATATTCCCATGAATGGAAATGGAATCTACCTTGGTAGGCTTAAGTGTTTTATTTTCAATGTTAAGACTAGGAGTATGACTATCGGTAATGGTTCTTCTAAAATAGGCTCGGTATTTTTTCCAATCGGGCTCCCAAAATTTATTATAGGTTCTTAGTTGCGGAAAAATGATGTCTCGCGAAATCGATACTTCTTTGTCTTCATTAATGTTGTAGTAAATAATAGCCGATATCCTCTTTCCTGACATTTCAATATTTTCCTCGTGTGGCAATCGGTCTTCTTCTAAAAGGTTCCAAGAAACACCTTGATTGCTATTGATGTGCCAATAATCCTTTTCTTGTGCATTTATAATGAAGGAGACAAATAGAGTAAGTAGAAGAATAGTGAATTTCATAGTGAGCTATCTTGAAAGCGAATAAAGATAGTTATTTTGAGGTGATACGGAGACTGGTGAAATTGTGTTTGGGTGTTCTTCCAATGGGGCAATATGTCCTGCTTGCTACATTAACTTATGGTTTAAGTCCCTTTTATATGTGGATAACCAATACACAAAAGAAAAGGATCTTCTTTACCTTCATACCAACAAACCTTTAAAACGTAATTATTATGAAAAAATTCATTTATGTATTAGCACTAGCGGTATTAGTTTTAACCGTTTACAGTTTCACCAATTCCTCAAAGGATATATATCCAGAAGACTTGGCGCCAGAATATGTTGAAGTCTTAAAGAGGGATTTTGTAAAAACGATGAATAACGAATCGTTACATGCTTCTTTGGAGACAAATTTTATTACCCTATTCGATGAGATAAACCAAGTTGATGCCCAGTATAGTGACAAGTTTGGGTATTACTATACTGTTATGGGGGAGAAGGATGGTAAGGAGAAAGTTGAGATCCTTAAAATAAATGAATCTGACGTGATTAATGAGACTTACAGTTATATCGATTTTTCCAATTTAGATGCTATGACTGTTACATACTGTACTTCTGGGCCGGATAGTTCTCCGTTTCCGTTTGTGTGTCTAGGGCCTTGTCAAGTTAGAACAAATAATTGTTTAGGAGCTATTTGCGGGGTGGTCATTTTTGGAGTTTGCGTCCAGCAATAGCACAATTATTTTGAAAATTTTAAACTCCCGTTGTCAGACGGGAGTTTTTTATTTGGTCCAGTAATTACTAAAACTAATTTCACATAATATCAGTTGCGGTAAAAAACATTAATAGGACTATAATATTTTCAATTTTATATATTTTACTCTAAAAATCTAATTTAGATTTAAATGATCTCATTTTTTACTAGAATCCAATATGACTTACCTAAAGTAGTTAGACCACAAGACTTTTCTTCCATAGCAGCATAATACATATGAGAAGCTCCTTCTAAAGGAATTACTAAGTTTACCCTATTCAATTGTTGTAAAATTTCAAACTTTTTTACGTTTTCCGGATCTGGATGATCGCTTGTGGGTTCATACGATGAGTCTAAATGAAATGGTACGTTAGGTCCTTTGTTAAATAAATGGGTAATTTTTCTTAGAATTGCTCTTTTAAGCTGGGAATCTACTTTTCTAAGAATAGCATATCGTCTCACATTGGTCATAAAAATTGGACGCTGCCCCTTAGACCCCATCGCCTTGTCTATATAACTGTATACACTACTTGCCGTAATTTCACCAAGAATATTCGCAGCACCTCCTTCAAGTGCATGAATGAAAAGATTTGTAAATAGTCCAGCTCCGTTTTTTTCTATAGAATATTGATTACTTGCTGAGGCAGCCATAATAGTTACTCCTTCACTTATTGCACTGATATTGTTGTTGAGACTATCTCGGCCCAAACCTCCAGCATGGCAACAATCAAGGATAATCATTCGGTTATCAGCAGGTGATTGATTTGCCATATATAGAATCTCATTCATAGAGACTCCATCATCTCCACGCTTACATTCTGAAGTTACTAGATACCCTCCTGTATTCTCTATATGTCCATGACATGAACAGTACAAAAGTGATAGTCCTCGTTTATCTCTAAACAATGCTTCAATTTTGTCTCTTAATTGACCTCTGGATATTCCCTTGAGTTCGGTAGTTGTTATAATTTCAACATCAAAGTTCCTTTCTTCGTCAAGGGTAGTATGTTGGGTTAAGACTCTTTTTACCTTCTTTGCATCATTAACACATCCCTTTAGACTTGAAATATGTTGATAATGATCGATTCCAATAATAAGTGCTTTTCTATCCATGGTTATTTTTTACTAATTAGTTACTTAATCGTTGCATTTTACTTTGATCCTTTCAAAGTTCTATATGAGTTCTTTGCCATTTCACCTTTAAAAAAGGGATTTTTATCTCCTTAAAAGTGAGGACATAAAAAACGGTAGTTACAAGGAAGTATATATGAGGTACGAGGTGGAAATTTGTTCCATAACCATAAATCATAAAATTATGAAAGATTTACTAGAAGATTATTTACAAATTTCATTTATGGATGAAAACGATGAGACAGGAAACAATAACCCGACTTCTTCTGCAGATGATCCTCCAACAACAAATGATGACGATGATGAGGTGATCAAGCCAGCAGGTAAATTTGAAAAAAATCGAAAGAAACAAAGATAAAAGGGATTTATTTTCAAGGCGTTAAAGGCTTTATTATCTTTATTATGATAAAGCCTTTTTTATGTTTCATGATTCAAAGATATTGGTTAAACGGTTAGTGAAAATGAATTTATTAATTATTGTTTTTTTAACAGCCTACTTTTGTACGGGGCAGAATAAGGCAGTTATAGATAGTTTAGAAACTTTATTGGAGGTGCAAGAGAATGACACCTCCAAGGTACATACTTTGAATGAGTTGGCATGGGAATATAGAAAAACAAACCCTAAAAAGGCAACAGATTATGCAAATGGAGCCTTAAGACTAAGTAGTTCCCTTTCCTTTTCAACAGGAACACTCACAGGTCTTAACCGTTTAGGAATGATTGCTATCTACCAAAAGAAGTTTATTCAAGCTGAGCGTATCTATTTGGATATTCTGGAAAAAGAAAAAATAGAGCAGAATCTTTACGGTATTGCTAGAGCAGAAAATCAATTGGGGATTATTTATAAGAATTTAGGGGATTTGCCAAAATCATTGATACATTACCAAGCCGGTTTAGATATTTTTGAAGATCTTAATAAAGTGCGTCAAGTAGCTCAAGTAGCTAATAACCTGGGAGCAGTGTACAGGAGAATGGGAAATTATGATAAGGCGCTTGAATATTTTTTAGAGAGTTCTTCTATTTGGAAAAATTTAGAATCTAAAAAAGGAATGGCCTCTTCTTTTTTAAATCTTGGAGGCTTTTATAATGTATCTGAAAATTTTAAAGAAGCGATTAGATATTTATTACAATCTGAAGCGCTGTATCTTGAATTGCAAGATGAATATCAACTTGCAAAAGTGTATAATAACCTTGGGAATGCCTATTACGGCCTTGAAGATGACATAAAAGCCTTAGAGTTCTATGAAAAAGCACTTTTTATCAAAAAGAAGTATGGTTTAGGAGATACTGATTCAAGTACCTATCATAACCTTGGCGCTTTATACCATAGAGCTAATAATTTTCCGGTTGCTTTGAATTATTATGAGAAGAGTATTTCAATCCAAGAAAGTATGGATGAGGACGTACTCCTTATTGATAGTAAGACAAATGTGGCAGATGTAATATATCGCACAGGAGAGTATAAGAAAGCAATCAAAATATATGAAGAAGTACTAGAGTTGGCAGAACGATCCTCCAAAGATGTGGCTCGTCTTAAAATTCTTGACGGATTGGCTTTAAGTTATTCAAAATTAGATGAGTACGATAAAGCTCTTGCGTATAGTAGGAGTTATATTAGGTTAAAGGATAGTATTGAAACAAAATTTATAGATGCGACAAATATTAGGATAGAATATGACAAGAAGCAAAAAGAGGTAGAACTATTACAAAAAAATAGTGAAATAGCCAGATCGCATAATAAGTTCAAGAATACATTGATTTATGCATTGGGTTTCGGGCTTTTATTAGCCCTATTATTATTTTTTTCCATATTACGAGGTAATCAACAAAAGCAAAAAGCGCAATTAGCTGAGAAGAACAGACAGATTGAACAGAAAAATGTTCAAGAATTACTAAATAGACAAGAAATAAAGTTTAACCAAGCCCGCCTAGAAGGACAAGAAAAAGAACGTACTCGAATTGCGAAAGAATTACATGATCGACTCGGAAGTATGCTTTCTATGATTAAAGTGCATTACAAATCGGTAGAGGAGCATATTGAGCAATTGCGAAAATCAAATAAAATACAATACCAAAAAGCCAATTCAATGTTAGATGAAGCCTGTGAAGAAGTTCGGAAAATAGCCAACGATCTAAATTCAGGAGTATTGTCTAAATTTGGATTGGTGGCTGCATTGGAAGATTTGGCAGCCACTTTGAACAATACAAATCAGATTTCTGTAGACTTTAATGCACATGGATTGGATGATCGTTTGAATGCAGAAACCGAAGTCACTATATTCCGAATTGTACAAGAATTGATTAATAATATTCTGAAGCATGCTTCTGCAAATGAAATAACGGTACAACTTCTCCAAAGTGAAAAAGGCCTAAACATAATGGTAGAAGACGATGGTGTTGGATTTGATCTAAAAAGTCAGGAAAATACAGGAATGGGATTAAACAATGTGGCTCATAGAGTAGATAAACTTTATGGCTTACTGAATATTGATACTAGTCTTGGAAACGGGACAACAGTTACGATAGATATACCCCTTAAAGAAATCTCCGAATGATTAAAACAGTACTAGCAGATGATCATAAAATTGTTTTAGAAGGACTAGCATTTATGATTGAAAACCAAAACAATATTGAAGTTGTAGGTAAGGCTTTGAACGGTAAGGAAGTCTTGGATGTCCTTAGTAAGAATGTGGTTGATGTAGTGGTTTTGGATATTGAAATGCCAGAAATGGATGGGGTTGAAACAACTCGCTTCATTCGACAACAATATCCTGACGTTAAAATAGTCATTCTAACCATGTATAATACGATCGGTTTTATTCGAAAAATTGCAGAGGCTGGGGCGCATGGTTATATACTTAAAAATAAAGGAGGAGAAGAATTGGTATCAGCAATTCTTGCGGTGTACCATGGAGAAGAATATTTTGGAGAAGAAGTTTCTAAGACTTTGTTTTCAAGTATGAAACAAAAAAATATGGCGGGTGAGGTTAGACTCACTAAGAGAGAAAAAGACGTGCTAAAGTTAATTGCCGATGGACTAACATCTGCACAAATTTCTGAAGAACTTTCCATTGCTAAAACTACGGTCGAAACCCATCGTAGAAACCTTATCGACAAAACGGGTGTCCCTAACACCAAAGGATTGGTAAGGTTTGCTATAGAGCAGGGATACGCATAGTTGATTTGGGTTTGTAGAAATCACTTTATTTTTCTTAGTATTTTGTTGAATTATAGAGAATCTCTACCGTTTTTGCAATATGCACATAGATTCTTTTACCGGTGCCTCCTTATTTCTGAGGAGGGAACACTCACAAAAACCAATGTTTTTTCCCTGATTAGGCAGTTATAATTTTACTGTCAAATCAGAGAATTATGCAAAAGAACTACAAATATGATATTGCGCTTTCGTTTGCGACAGAAGATTTATCCATTGCAGAGTCAATTTATCAAGAGCTTAAGAGCTTAGAGATCGAATGTTACTATTATCCTGAGCAGAACAATCTAGGTAAAGATTTACTAGAAGAGTCATGGCGTGTGTATCGAGAAGAATCATTGATTGTACTTATGATTGTCTCGGAACATTACGTTAGGAAAAAATGGTCAGATCTAGAACGACAGATTGCGCAAACAACCCAACGAGATGATCACTCTTATATTTTACCTCTACGACTTGACCAGACCTCCGTGGAGGGTTTAAGTAGTAACATTATTTACTTAGAATGGAACAACGATCCCAAAGAGGTGGCCACCCAAGTAGCTCAAGCCATAATCAAGTCAAAACTCAATGCACTGCATCAGTCAGAAGAACAAAAAGCTGCAAATGAGACACCTCTTAGTACAGGAGACACAGCACAAATAGAAACTGGTGATGTTACAAATAGCATTTTTGTCGGAATCTCTAAGCATTCAACAATTACACAAAACGGCTCTAAAGGGAAATAATAGGTTATGGATGAGCAAAATAACAACAGCGAGGAGTCTTTAAAACAAGCTAACAAAACTGACCATCAACAAGCTCACGAAGTTTCAGATCTTACTCCTTTAACTGAACAGGAAATGTCTGAAAATGAAACTCAAAAAGAGATCAATCCATCCCCGAAAGAGCTTGAGGATTCAGTTAGAGAAGAACAAGGTGATCTAGATGTTCCTAAAGAACCAGAAACTGAAACAGAAGTATTGGAGGAACCAACAGAAGGGGAGATTTCGTCTGAAAGCCTTCCTGTCAAAGATTTCCAAGAAATTGAGGAAAAACGGTTAGAAGACCAACAGGAATCACAGGAAGTGATTCGTGACCTTAAGGAGCAATCTCAGGACGAAACGAAGTCAAAAAGTGAGAAGGGAGTAGAGTCTCAAGTGGGCTCCCAGCCAACTGAAAAGGCAGGCCAAGGTACAAGTGCCGACGATGATACAGATTCTCATGCTGGGATTTCCGTGGGTGGTTTAGATAAATCGATATTAATAAAAGAAATGGTAGATGCTAATGTATTACAAGTGAATGGTGATTACATTGCTCAAAGTAATTCTCCAATTTCAATCCGTCTGGAGGATTGGCAGGAGGCAGAGGAGTTAGGTTATTTACCTCCAATCGATACCTCTTTAGCGTTAAGGTTAGTCAATCAAATAATTCAGTCAAGGTTGCTCTTGCTACATTGCTCTGATGAACCCTATCTGGAGCAACTTATTTCTCGCATAGTCCTAGAATTGCAAAAAGGAAACAAAGATCAGGAGTTTAGCAAAAAAGTATATTTCAATCATTTTGAAGATTCCAACTCAAAGGCAGGAGATAAACCTATTAAAATAGGCGATTTTACCCATGGGAGTTTTGAACAAGAATCACTTACCTATCTGAAGGCAAAGGTCAATAAAATGTCACTACTGAATTCTCTGTATATCACAGATCAGGAATGGTATAATACTGTAGTGCATAGGTTAAAGCAGAACAATATTTTTATGTTTTGTGTGATCGACCGTACTACTTTTTTAGAGATGGATCAACAGAATAGTAATCATGATAAAATCTCTCAAAAAAACTTAAGTGAGCTAGGCAAGGTTCCTTACTATAACATTGCATTTGTTAACTATTTCATCCAACATTTATTCGGTGAGGACGAGAGTATTGTGATCAACCAAGAAATCTACAGTCAGTTTAAGAATGGACTTTGGGGGAAGCGCAAATCGCAGACCGAGCTACGAAATATGCTAATCGACTCCCTAGGAGGTGATAAGGACAGAATTAAAGCTGAAGTTGAAAAAAAGGCTGATCCCAATTATCAACACAATAAGATCAGTATGATCGAAGAGCTGCCTTTTTCTAAGGAACCCAATCGCACGGCTATGTTTATTGCTACTTTTTTTCCAGATGTGAGTGCTTCAGATTTTAGAATGCTGGTGGAGGAACTAATAGATGGACGAGAGGTTAAAGTGGTTGTTGAGATGCTAAAGACTGAAGGCAAAAAATCTAAAAAACAAAACGTGGTAAGTACGCAATCTCTATCTGAGTTATGGCGGCAAGAGGGGGATATTGTATTGTTAAAGTCTGGAATACAAACCAGAAGATTACAAAATGGTAAAATTAGCTATGATTTTGTAGAATTGGGTGTAGATGATGGCATAGACGAATACTTTGTGGCACACCATTCCATGTATTTATTTGCTCAATACGAACGTCTTTTGGATTCTGGTTATTTTTTTGACACAGGTACCTCTAAACTCTTGATTAAAAATATGATGGAGCTTATGGTTGAGGTAGCTACTTACGATCCAGACACTTATGTCCATCCATTGCTAAGACAAATCTATTTTAAACTTTTCTTGGATCGTGAGATTAGCTTTGAGACACAATCTAAGCTGAATCCGGAGGAGTTGGATCGGCTACGAAAATATAAAAACTTTGAATTGGAGGTTGGATTTAAGAGGCTTTTGGAACTCATCCGAATTATGTTGAATCGTACAGAAACCTTAGCGCCAAAAATTAATTTGTTTTTTGATGAGCTATTAAGCATAGGACTCATAGATCATCTTATCCTTTTTATCAAAGAATACTCTCACCAACAATTGGTGGATCCTATCCTATGGATTGAAAAAATCCTTATCAAGCGTAACGGGGATAAATATTTGTCCGAATTGATCACGATTCTATTAGGCGATAGTCGTAAGTGGGAAGGAAGTGCCAAGACAAAATTACAGCAAATTTATTCCTGGATGCCTGAGGATTTTAGAACCAAAAAATACACCTTAAAACAGAGCTATGCCGCATTGATTATGCTACAATTGGCAGATCCTATTAAAAGTGGCTTTCCACTTAGGTTGTATGGTGAATATCCCCCTAAGTTTTCGGTGATACGCCCTATTGGGAATAATGAGAAAGCCCTTGATCATTTTAAATTTTTGCTGAATTGGTTGTTCAATCCACATGCTTTAAATATTTACGCTTTAGAAATAGTTAATTCAAAAAAAAGAAGGTAAAGAGTTGGAGTCTATAAAGAAAGATGTGGGCCAAGAATTGATGAAGCAAAGGGCTTTTATCATCGAATCTTGGCTGCTGATTATTAATGGTTTTCAACATGAGACAATTGTTGAAGAAAAAGAAGAATTGAATCAAATTCTATTTGAAGCTATTAGTCAGGTATTAACACCCAAACAACGTCTATTGTTATTAAAAGGATTCGCCTTCTGGCTAAAACATTATCACAGCGAGATAGGACGTCTTAGTCGCAAAGATAACAAAAGTGATCCTATGTATTTAAAGCTATATCTGGCAAAAAAGGAAACCGTAATAAAATTGTCCAATCAACTAACATCAACTTCTCATGGCATTTAAAATTAAACGTAGTCCCCAAATTGTAAGGGAATTATCGGAAGGAGAAATCCCAAAAAAGAACGAAAGTGTTTTTTTATCAAGATCAACAAAATAAGGAGATCGTGTACAAAAGACCTTTTTTGTCGTCTTCTAAACGCGACTGGCAATCTTTTGCTTACAGTCGTGAGAAGATTTACGAGCTAAAGGATGTGGAAAAACACTTGGAAAGCTTAGATAGATCTTTGTCCATTTCTGTATTGTTCCACCTTAAATTTCAGTTGTTAGAGAAGGTCGATTTAGAGGTCTTGGCAAAATTGATAGATTCGAACGAGTCTCAGGAAAAAGCGATGGAAGATATTCTTTTTTCTTGGGTTGATGAATATGTTAATAACAATGATGACGGTATTCGGGATTTTGTAGAAGATCAAAGTAGGGTAGGGCAACAATTGGTATATCGAGCCAAGAATCTGGGGATTCAGTTAGAGCTTGTGTTAAGTTATAAAGATCAAGACGTTCTGGACTCTAAGACTATTGAAGGGAGTTTCCCGTTACGAGTAAGGGACTATCATGGAAAAATAAAGCTGGGATATCGATTGGACTTAGAAGCCATGGAAGAGCATAAGACAGAAGCTCTTATGGCATATTCTTCGCAGCAAGCCTTTGAGCGTAAAATAAACAAGTCCATTCGGGAGTATTTAAGTACGGGTGCATCGACTACCTTACACAGTCTCTATTTTGAATTGAATGCTACAGTACGACAAACCTTAGAAGAGTACTTAAACCCCATTTTAGAAGAAGATGGTCTGTTTATTGTTTTTGTCGAATTGAATGTGGATTTTGGATTGAAACCGGTGGTTCGAAAAGAGATTAACTGTAGTGTTGAATGTTTCACAAAAAATAATCAAAAAGTAACAGTAAATCATCGATTGATTTTAACCCTTGATGATCTTGGTAAATTCTTTTCCTCAGGAATAGACGATTTGGATCAATGGGTCGAGAACGAACTACAACGCTTAACCAACGACTTTATATTTGAAAAAAACTTCACCGATCTAGCAATCAATTTTGATGATGTTGAGATTAAAGAAGGAATGAAAAAAGAAGTTGGACGCATTGGGTATAAAGTCAAACAGCTTATTACAATTCCCGATCTCCAACGTATCATACCAGAATATATAGAGTTTGAAATTGGAGGGGAAGAAGAATTCGCCACTCGACAGGACGAACTAAAGATAAAACTGAATATAGTGGTAATGGGACGTGTAAACGATATCTCAAAAATCACTTGGTTGTTGAGCCCTAATATTACCAAGGAAAGCATCATAAACAAGATCAAAGAGCGCGTGCTGATTATGGTTAAAAGGCTTATTCACAATACTGAACCAGAAGAGTTTTACATGAAGTTCGATTTTACCGACCTACCAGGAGAACAATCTCTTTCAGACAAGTTGCAGGAGCGAATAAGAGAAGGTCTTAAAGATGACTTTGGGGTTTCCAATGTGGAGATTTTATGTAAGCCACTTGCCACGGATTTAGCCAAAAAGTTTAGCGATATCTACGGAGTATCTGTACCGCTAGTGATTGAGAGCAAATTACATCGTTTTAAATATGTAATTCCTGTCGATGTGCAAAAAGTAAACAATGAACGCTGGCATATTTTTAAAGCCAAGATGGATGCCTTGGGAAAAAAGGAATCTATCGAATTACTAAGACAGGTTTGCATAAGGTTAAAAGATTATGTTCAAGGTAGATTAGACGAACAAAAACACAACTTACCTAAAGCTAATGAGGTTGAAGATGATACACAAGTATTGGAAGCAACACCAGTAAATCAGCAAGATGAACAAGAGTCAGCTGATGTATTGAAAGATATTATTAGAGGGTATTTAATGTCTGGTATAGAAATTATACAAAAAGAGTTTGGTCTGGATATTCTCATAAGTGAAAGTTGGAAAATAGAACTAACGCCTGAACAACAAGATTGGATTCACGAACGGGATAAGAGGCTTAAGATTCAAAAAGAACTCAGAGATTTGCTTTTGGAGAAGCAGTTGGAGCGCGGTAAAAGTCTTGTAGCGCTTATAGACGACCCCAGTTTGGAGTATATGCAAAATCCAGAGAAGTTTAAGGCTGCTTTGGCCTCATTAGAGAATGAGGTGCTACTCTTTCCAGATTCTGACCAAAAAGTACAAGACGATGAGACGGTTTCTATAAATAAAGACGAAAAAAGAAAATAATAATAACTAAAACTTATATAGATGTTACTACCAATAACTTTTAAGAATTTAGATACTGGAGTCCAAGAATCTGGAGATGTGGAATACAGTGATACTTTGGCAAGTATTAATGATCAACTTAAAGAGGGCAATCTAATTGCTAATGAACCCGTATTTTTTTACCAAAGCGAGAATAATGAACTAGCTGTTGATAAAACCTTTCGAGATTTAGGGATTCAACCGAAGGAAACGATTCGGATTTCTACTAAAAAGCTCTCTAAAACTTCGAGTGAGACCAAACCAACAACTCCATCTGTAGAGGTTTCGTATTCAGAAATTGAGGGTGATTTTGAGGAAGACTCTGGTGAATACAATGATTTGGATCAAGTCATTGCTTCGCCTCAACTTTTTGATCAATTAGGGATATTTGTTTTAGATGGTAGTCATTCCATGAATTCTTTGGACCGCGATAATCGTCCAAAGAAGGAAGCACTCAATCTCGCGATGCAGGGAATCATAGGCTATATACAGGACGATAGTACTATAAAGGAAAATTTCTCCTTCAGCGTAGTAAACTTTGGCGAGGAAGCTGACACAATGTTAAAGAAAACTAAGGTGACTAAAATTTCTCGCAATATGGAATTTGATTCTACCAAAGGTCATAATAAAGGAACACTAATCTATAAAGGGTTGGAAAAGGCCGAATCCATTGCATTGAAGTTTTTAAAGGGACAAAAGCCCGATGATTTAAAACGATCGGTTGTCGTAGTGTTACTATCAGATGGCGAGTGCCACAATCCATCTAAAACACTCGAGGTTGCGCGTCGATTGCGTTCCAACAAACTGATCACACTTTGTACTACTTTTTTAAGTACACCAGGTAACGAAAAGAAAGGAGCAGAAAATCTAATGAAACAAATGGTTAAGGATTCTGCGCTAGAATATAAAACTACATATGACGAAGAATCTATACGGCAATTCTTTATCGCCTCTTCTTTAAGAATGAACTAATGGAAAATAAATCAAAGTTGCAAAGTTTAATGGCTGTTGGTTCTTTGTCCAACAAAGAAGAGAATCAAGATAGCGTAGGAACGTTAACCGAATCCTACAATATAATGATGGTTGCAGACGGTGTAGGTTCTTCAGAACATGCAAGATTAGGGTCGCAAAAGGTGATCGAATTTGCCAAAGCGAGATTGGGTGAGATCTCACCCAATGAGGTTGATTTAAAGGAACTCTTTAAAAAGATTCAGGAGGATTTAGATGCTTTTGTAAATAAAGAGCATCCAACAGCTTTAGATGGTTCGTTTGCGACTACCTTGATAATAGGAATTGAGAGAGATGATAAATTTCAATTTGCATATGTGGGTAATGGAGGGATCTTACACCTAAAAGGGAACATTACCGAGTTCAATAAAAACATATATTTTTTACCTTGGGTGTATTCCAATTATTTAAATCCACACTCAGTTCCCATTAACGGGAAGGAAGTACTCGATAAGTTTTTTGCCAAGGGAGTAGAACTAAACAAGGTAACTCCAACAATAATAGAGATTAGTAAAGACAAGGAATCCTCTGGAGACGTTTTAATTATCTGTACCGATGGAATTTACTCTAAAGATCAGGTTTTGGTTTCTAAGGATCCCAAAGGGAAATTTTGGCTTCCATGTTCAACCACACTTCAAATGTTGTTGCAAAACCTAAAGCGTTTCTTAGAAGAGGATGCCTTTGACGACCAGGGTCTTCATCACTCTATAATGTCCTATCTGCATCGCATCAAAAACTCAAAAAATTTGATGACTGATGACTGTTCTCTAGGCATATTAGTCACTAAAGAGGCCCAAGCATACCAAAATCGATTAACAGATTTATGAAGCAAATTAAGGTCATATCTGGTATAAGTACTCATTTAGATAAAGGATTTAAAAAGATAGCCACGCTTGAATTTAATGAAAACGATCCGAAATCTGGGTCTTTTGGCCACATATATCAGTGTCGTTCAGTTAATGGCATTCATATCGCAAAACCATTAGCGCTAAAAGTGTTGCTTAAATCGGTCGATCAAAATTTTGAGACCGTTCAAAAGCTTCAGAAAAAGTTAGCAAAGAAACATAAAGAATTAGAAAAACAAGGGACTTCTCTTTTTGATGAATATCCTGCATTAATTGCCGTACCCTTATATAGTTTCCATGGAACACTTGATGACGAGGATGTATATGGTTATTGTGCCTACGACCTAAATGCTATGGATTATGGCGAGTTTAAAGATCAATTGATACTTCCTTCGGAGCAATCGGTACGGGCTGTTTTTTATAGTAAGAAGAACCTTAACAATAGACTCACCATTGGCTATCAATTAATACATGCTTTTGGACTGTTATCATCCTTCAATTTTGTCCATGCAGATATAAAAGAAGAAGCATTTTTTGTTGGCCCAGATCTCAATACAATGGCCATTATTGATTTTGATAGTGGTGCTTTTGGTAAGACCAAAAATGGCCCATATCAAACAACGACTCCTGGAACCAAAACAACACCATGGTTGGCTCCAGAAATTTTAAGACTTATCGATGGTGCAAACTCCCAACAAATTAAGGTCACTAAAGAAGGGGATTATTGGTCTGTTGCACGAGCATTTTATTACATTTTATGTGGTAGAGATCCGTTTTTCTTTTTAAATAGAATTACCGATTCTATTGTTAGAACCTACTTAAAAGATTCGGAATGGCCCAATGTGAATATGGAGAAGGAATACTTCAATGATGCTCATAAGAACCAAGTGTTGAGTTTCTCGAAATATTATAACAAGGAGGTTCCATCCACGATTAAAGAAGCATTTGAGGAAACGTTCAACAAAGGATATTTTGACACATCAAAGCGCTACTCTTTTGTTAGGTGGCTTCAAGCTTTTGAACAAATGAGTAGTCCTCCTGTGATCGAGTTTTTTGAGCCAAATGTTTATGAGCTAGAGGACCAAGGAGAAGTAGTCTTCACTTGGAGCGTCAAGGATGCGGTTAAAATTTTTATCGAGGACAAGTTGGTAGGTAATTCAAAAGAATTTAGAATAACTCCAAAAACCAATACTAAAGTAACTTTAATGGCGGTCAATTCCTTTGGGGCTTATACCACTAAAACTGTAAGCATCACAGTTAATCTGACGCCACCGGAAATTCTCAGTTTTTCTAAAAATAAGCCAGCACGACTGGATCATGAACCAGTCGTGCTAAGTTGGAAAGTTTTGAGAGCATCAAAGTTACTTTTAAATCCAGGGAAAATTGATGTGACTGAAACCCAAAGTTATGAGGCTTTTCCGAAGAAGGACACAACATACACCTTGCAGGCAATCTCATTTTTTGGAACTTCTAGCATGGCTGAGATCAACGTGCAAGTCTCCAAGGTTAGGCCTTCTTTTATTGAAATAAAAGCAGACCCATTAGAGCGAACCGATCTCAAGCCAGTGACATTAAGTTGGAGCACTAAAAATGCTAAGAAGGTGGTTTTAAATCCGGGAGATATAAAGTTGGGGCCTAAGGATTCTAAAGATGTTTTTCCAAAATCAGATACAACCTATGAGTTAACAGCATTCTCGCTATTTGGAGTTAAACATTCTGAAACTATTGAGATTACCACTTCAAAAAAGCGTCCTGAAATTATTTTATTCGACTGCAATCCTGGAATACGAACCGATGCAAACCCTCTACAATTAACATGGGAAGTAAAGGGCGCAGCAGATGTTGTTTTAATGCCCGATGGGAAACGCTTAAAAAGCCAAGGAACGCTGAGTGTATATCCCAAAAAAGATACTGTTTATAGCTTAAAAGCAACAAGTTTGTTTGGGGTATCGCAGCAACAATCGCTTCAAGTATTAGTCTCTAAAGAACCACCAACAATACAATATATTAAAAGATCGTCCAAAACCCGAAAGGATCAGAACCCTATCACAGTTCAATGGGAAACTTCTGAAGCCTCTCAAGTAGTAATATTGCCAGATAACAAAAAACTGGAAACCAAAGGCGCATTAGAACTTTTCCCTACAAAAGATACGAAATACACTTTGGTTGCCACTTCTCTTTTTGGGATAGAAAGCAAAGAGACTTTTAAATTAAAGGTTTCTCGAATTGGTCCTAAAGTTACTATGTTTAGTCTTGTTCGCCCTTTGATTAGATCGGGACAAAGTACGTTACTAATTTGGGAGGTAAGTGAGGCCGAAAAACTATGGATTGATGGAAAAGAAATCAGTATTTACAAAGGGCAAAAACAATATACACCAAAGGAATCTCGTGATTTTGTATTAATAGCCGAAAATCATTTTGGGTTCCAGACACAGGTGACAAAAAAACTAGTTGTTTTAAAACCGAGAGTTCACATTATGTCAAGAATAGCGAATCAAAAAAATTAAATTATTGTGAGACAGTTTGAGAAATTTTTATGTCGTTGTGCAGGAGTTAATTTGGAACTCATTGTACAATACCCAATAGAGATATCTAAATATTGCTCTGTGGGTGCTACCGTGTTATTCACTGGAATTTTTGCAACTCTTTCAGGGGGATATGCCATTTTTAAGATTTTTGACAGCTATTTTGCTGCTGTATTTTTAGGCATTATATGGGGTCTCTTGATTTTTAATTTGGATCGATTTATTGTGATGAGCTTAAAAAAAAGAGAGAATAAAAGAAAAGAGCTTGTCATGGCAATCCCAAGAATTATATTGGCACTAATTATTTCAGTGGTGGTAGCCAAACCGTTGGAAGTCAGAATTTTTTCAGATCGAATTGCGAGCGTTATCAGTGATCAGGAGTTGCAGCAACAAATAGATAACAGAGATCGCTTGAGTCAAATTTATCAAATAGGCGAAGTCAAATCGGATTTAGGTATTTTGGATACATTAATTGTCAATTCAACCAAACAACTCAACGAATTGCCAAAAACGGTACAGTATCGTAATTTAATTGCCCAGCAAAAGCAGCTAAAGGTCGACTTAGCCAATGCCATTTCCCAAAAAAATCAGGCTCAGCAAAAGATTTCACAATTTTTCAATCAATATACCTATTCGGAAATGACGGATGGGCAATTAGTGCAAAAAAGAGCTACTAAAAGACAACATTTACCATCGGGAGCTTGGTCTAGAATTGCAAGTACGGTTAAGAAGAGAGATAATCTGCGTGATCTGATTCCACAAATAGAACAGCAGCAAAGAGATGTTGAAGTTGGAATTGCTCAAGAGATTCTTAACTATCAAAACTCTATTGAGACAAAACTATCAGATCTTAATGTTTCAAGGAGTATACAAGATAGCGTGGTGAAAAGTCGCACATCCCAGTGGGGGCAAGGTAGTGCTGCGACAGATTCCATAGCCAAGCGTTCCTTTTCCGAAAACTTTGTGTCGCAGCTAGAAGCTTTGGGTAAACTTACAAAATACCAATCAACAGAAAAGGACGAAGAAGGCAATGTTGTTAAAGAGCCAGACAACACCATGTTTTGGATTAATATTGCCATTATGTTACTTTTTATAGTTATAGAAACAGCTCCTGTATTTGTTAAAATAATTGCTCCCAAAGGATTGTATGACGAGGCTCTGGAGAAAAAGTTTGAGATGGATCAGTCTCTTATTATAGGGAAAAGCAACCAAGCCATTATGAATGACATTCATAATGAGGAGTCATTAGTAGAGACAATTGAAAAGATCAAGAACTACAAGCAAGAAGTGCTTACTAAATATCTGGACATTTGGAAAGAGCAAGAATTAGCTAGAGTCAAAAAAGTAAAAAAGGCTAAAAAGCCTAAGAAAATTTTAGCAGCTATTAAAAGGATCTTGAAATTTGATTTGAATGTAAATAAATTGTTTGTCAAATAAAAAGGTGATAATTCTTCCTTTTTCTAATTGTGGAAGCATAATAAGATTCTTTTACCCTGTAAATGATTATGTAAGTCTCTAACGAAAATTTTCCATCCATGGTAGATGATTTTTGTTTCTAGAATATTTAGGAAGGTGGGCTTATTGTAAATTTTCAAAACAAAAAACCCGAAACTTTCGCTTCGGGTTTTAATGTGGTACCTCCAGGAATCGAACCAGGGACACACGGATTTTCAGTCCGTTGCTCTACCAACTGAGCTAAGGTACCTCGCTAATGCGGGTGCAAATATAATCCTATTTTGGCTTTTGCAAAACATATATCGTAAAAAAATACATTCCGTTTTTTCTTTACTTTAATAGTGTATTAACAAAGACCATTCGCTTGAAATCGTATTTTTAGGGCTTCACTTTACAATATGAATCTAATCATAGATGTAGGAAATACGTCAATTAAGTTGGCAGTCTTTGCTAAAAGCCTACTTCGAGAGAAAATTATATCTAATGTCAACAGCTTTTCTAAAGATCTAGAAAAGCTGGAGGCTACTTACTCTACAATAAAATACTGTATAATTTCTTCGGTAGGAGGATTTGCTAAAGATCAACGCCAACAATTGGAAGAGAAGTTTACTGTTATTGAACTGGATCATACCACCCAAGTTCCTTTTCAGAATAACTATGGTACCCCAACTACCCTTGGGGTGGATCGTATTGCTTTAGTAAGCGCAGCGGCAAGTCAATTTCCAGACAAAAATGTGTTGGTAGTTGATGCCGGAAGCTGTGTTACCTATGATTTTTTGAATAATGCAAATGAATATATAGGAGGAGCTATTTCCACAGGATTACGAATGCGTTATAAAAGCTTGAACACTTTTACAGCCAACCTTCCGTTATTGGAAACAGGAACCCCCGAAAATTGGATAGGAGGGTCTACAAATGACTCTATGCATATTGGGGTAGTTCAAGGATTAGCACACGAAATAGATGGCTTTATCCATCAATATAAAAAAGAATTTGAGGATTTAACAGTGATTTTAACAGGCGGGGATACTCATTTTTTGCGAGATCGCATAAAAAATGACATCTTTGCCAACTCAAATTTTCTGTTGGAAGGTTTAAACTACATATTGGAATATAATAAGGATTCATGCTGAAACGTCTTTTTATCATCACATTATTGCTTATCAGCGGATTAGCTGTTGCGCAAGAAGGTACCACATCACCGTATTCATTTTTCGGAGTTGGTTCACTAAAATTTAAGGGAACCGTGGAGAACAGAGGAATGGGCGGTCTGGGCGTTTATTCAGACAGTATCCACCTTAATTTACAGAACCCTGCCGGTGCTGCAGGATTGCGTTTGGTTAACTTTTCAATTGCTGGAAGTCATCAGTATAATAAATTAGCTACAGAACAAGATTCTCAAAATGCGACCACCACCACGTTGGATTATTTGGCCATCGGTATCCCTATGGGGAAATTTGGTGCTAACTTTGGGATGGTTCCTTTAACTTCTACAGGATATAAAATCCAGAATGAAGTTGGAGGGAGTATTACTCAATTTGAAGGTAATGGAGGGCTTAACAAAGCATTCCTTGCGCTGGGATATCAAGTTACTCCTAAGTTGAGTATTGGTGTGGATGCCAACTACAATTTTGGAAATATTGAAAATATCGCCACCAACACCCAAGAAGGTGTTGAATTAGGTAGTCAGGAAATCAATAAGTCTACCTTATATGGATTCAATTTTAATTTTGGGGCATTGTACAAAACCATGATCACTGAAAATCTGGAATGGACTGCCAGTGCAACATATACTCCCGAAACCGATCTTACTTCCGAAAATGAACGTGTGGTAGCTAGTATTCAGGAGCTGCCCAATGGGGCTATAAGACCTTTAGATATTCGAGAAATTGCTGTAGAAGATACCGATCTTGCGTTCGCTTCGCAATTTACGTTGGGATCTGGTATTGGAAAACCAAAAAAATGGTTTCTAGGTGGGGAATTTACTTCGCAAAAAACGAGTAACTTTACCAATAGATCTTTCGATCTCGCCAATGTGATTTTTGAAGATGCTTCTAAAGTACGATTGGGAGGTTTTTATATTCCTAATTATAATGCATTCGGAAGTTACTTTAAACGAGTGGTTTATAGAGCTGGAGTGCGTTTTGAAGAGACTGGAATTAACATTAATAATGAATCGATAAATGAATTTGGCATATCTTTTGGTATGGGATTACCTGTAGGGAGAAGATTCTCTAATTTAAACCTAGGATTTGAGTTCGGACAAAGAGGAACAAAAAATGCAGGTTTGGTAAAAGAAACCTTTTTCAATGCATTCATAAGTTTGTCGTTAAACGCCAAATGGTTTGAAAAAAGATATTTTGATTAATTACAAAAATACTAACACGATGAAAACGAAAGTTATTTTATTAGTAGCAGTTTTAACTTTTACTTTTAGCAGTAACATGCTAGCGCAGATGGATGAGTGCGTAGTTACTGCCTCCTTGTTCATAGAGCCTGCCAAGGCTAAAAATTACGATGCAGCTTTACCACATTATGATAAAGTTGTAAAAGAATGTCCTACTTACAGTTTGGCTACCTATCAGTATGGAGCAAAAATGTTCGAACACTTTATTAAGCAAGGTGATAAGACGAAGATAGCTAACTATGAGAGTAACTTCAACCTTATGAAGACCAATTACCCTGCTAAGACTAAAGTAGGTAAAGAATTGGCTAAGATTTCTCAAATTAAGTTCGATAATGGCATTGGTACCAAAATGGAACAATTCAATGCTTTTGATAATGCTTATAAAAAAGATGAAGCTACATTCACCAGTCCTAAGAGTTTATATACGTATTTTTCTTTAGCGAAAGACCTTTTTGAAGATGGCAATAAAGACATCCAAGAAGTATTTGACTTATATGATGTTGTTCAGAACAAAATAAGTAAGGAAGAGGTAAAGTATGCAGGGAGACTTGCAAAATTGATCGAAAAAGAAGAATCTGGTACTGCTTTGTCATCCAAAGAAACTAAAAAAGTAAAAGGATACGAAAAGAACTTAGAGAGCTATGGAAAGATCAAAGGGAGTATAGATACCAAATTAGGTTCTATTGCAGATTGTACTAATCTTATTCCTTTGTATGAGAGATTGTGGGAAGAGAAGAAAAATGACGTAAACTGGTTGAAGAGTGCAGCTGGGAAATTAAATTCTAGAGATTGTGATACCCCGTTGTTCTTTCAAATGGTACAACAATTACACACGCTACAACCATCTGCTGCTTCTGCATTCTACCTAGGTAGATTGGCTGAAAAAGATGGAAAAGCAAGTGAGGCTTTGGATTACTATAACCAAGCGATTAGCTTAGAGACTGATCCAAACCAAAAAGTAAAATACTACTATAGTTTGGCTGAGAACTACCGTAAAAAAGGTAGTTATGGCCAAGCGAGAAAGTACTACAGAAATATGTTAGAGATAAAGCCTAATGCAGGATCTGCTTACTTAAAGATTGCAGGTATGTATGCTAAGAGTGCTAACAATTGTGGAAATACTGTTTTTGAAAAGAGAGCTATTAACTGGCTTGCTGCGCAAATGGCCGATAAGGCTGCTCGTGTAGATCCTTCTATTGCAGGTTCTGCTAGAAGTGCTGCCAGTAGTTATAGACAACGTGCTCCTAGTAAGAGTGACATCTTTAGCGAAGGTATGGCGGGTAAAACCGTAAGCTTTAGTTGTTGGGTAGGAGGAAGCGTTAGAGTTCCTAGTCTATAAGAATGTTAACTATAAAATACATGTTAAGAAACGTGGTGGTTGTTTTTGCAACCATCACGTTTTTTTCTTGTGAAGGAAATTATAAAAACGTCCAGAAACTAATTCAAGAAGATGGACTGCCGGCTGGTGAAGGTTTGGGCATAAAAATGGTGTATACAGATTCAGGAAGGGTAGTTTCTACCATGGATACCCAAAAATTGCTCAACTATGGAAATATGGATTTTGGGTATGAGGAATTTCCAGAAGGAGTAGAAGTTAACTTTTACGAAAATGGGGAAAAGAGCACGGTTACTTCAGAGTATGCGGTTCGATATCCATTAACTGGAATTGTAGATTTACGAAAGAATGTGGTGTTGGTCACTTCAGACGGAAACGTACTGAATGCTGAACAACTCTACTGGGACCAAAACAATAAATGGGTCTTTACCGATAAGCCATATCGTATTACTTTTAATGATGGTTCCTATAATGATGGAGCCCGTTTTGATGCAAATGAAGATTTTACCGTATTTTTATCCCGTAAGAACGACGGTATTCAAATGATCGACCAAAACCAAAAACCTGATGAGCAGTAAAATCTATCAACTCTTTGAATATGCCTATATCATTATGGCGGCCCTTTCAGTGTACATTGTAATAACCAGCTGGGAATCCGATAGAGGCAGAGCTTATTTGTTTGGCTTTTTTGGAGTAGTGGCTATTTTTATGTTCATTTTCAAAAGAAGGTTTAGGAAGCGATTAGAGCAGCGTAATGAAGATCAGTAAATGGAATTTCAAATTCTGATTATTGTCCTATCCCTAATACTTTCTGCTTTCTTTTCAGGTATGGAAATAGCCTTTGTTTCGGCTAATAAGATCCATTTAGAAATTGAAAAGAAGCAAAGCAATTTCCTAGCCCAAATATTACAACGAATAACCAGACGCCCGTCTAAATTTATTGCGACCATGTTGGTGGGTAATAATATCGCACTGGTGGTGTATGGGCTTTTTATGGGTGAACTGTTGGTGAGCTGGTTCCAATCATATTTACCTTCAGATTATGTAGTGGTCAATTATGCTTTAGGAGAATTGAGCTTGCTTACACAAACTGTAATATCTACGTTGATCATCTTATTAACGGCAGAGTTTCTCCCCAAAGTATTCTTTCAGATTTATGCCAATAAATTGGTGAAGGTTTTTGCTTTCCCAGCATACCTATTTTACTTGTTGTTTTCCATCGTTTCTGAATTCATTATCTGGATTTCGGATTTGGTGTTAAAAGTGTTTTTTAAAACTGAGGGAGATGCTGTGCAGCTTAGTTTCAGTAAAGTAGAATTGGGCAATTACATCAGTGAGCAGATGGAAACCTTGGAGCAGAAAGACGAAATAGATAGTGAGATCCAAATTTTTCAGAACGCCTTGGAATTTTCTGAGGTAAAAGCAAGAGAGGTTATGATTCCCCGGACCGAAGTAATTGCGGTAGAAATTCATACTACACCAAAGGAATTGGGGAAATTGTTCACAGAGATGGGGCTTTCCAAGATTTTGGTATACAATGATAGTATTGACGATATTCTTGGGTATGTTCATTCATTCGAACTTTTTAAGAAACCTCCAGTACTTAAAAAGATTTTAATGCCTGTGGTTTTTGTGCCGGAGACTATGTTGGCTAAGGACGTACTCAATATTTTGAGTAAAAAGAGGAAAAGCATTGCAGTGGTCATAGATGAATATGGAGGAACTTCTGGAATTATAACCGTGGAAGATATTATAGAAGAGCTTTTCGGGGAAATTGAAGATGAGCATGATTCTGTTGCTCTCATCGAGATTCAGTTGGCGGAAAATCACTATCGATTTTCTGCGCGTCTGGAGGTAGATCATCTAAATGAGACATATAAATTGGATCTCCCTGAAAGAGATACTTATGAAACTTTAGGTGGGATGATTGTTAACTTCACTGAAGAAATTCCGCAACAGGATGAGACTCTGGAAATTGAAAATTTCACCATCCGTATCGTTGAAGTTTCCAATACCAAGATAGAATTGGTAGAAATACGTAAGAATAACGAGGAATAATTTTCAAAATTCCTCCGTTTTTTTAATCCGAACCTTTTTATAAATCAAGGGAAAATGGTATTTTCGCCCACTATTAAATTTCTATAGCGATGGCAATATTAAACAGTATTAGAAAAAGAGGTGTATTCCTTATCATTATCATAGCATTGGCACTTTTTGCTTTTGTGTTGGATGGAGTGATAAATAGCAAGACCGGAAGCGGTGGCGATATTGAGAATACAGTGGCGGTAATTAATGGAAAAGAGCTTAGCAGAGAAGACTTCATGGGTAAGGTAGAGAGCCAGCAAAGATCTCTTGGCCCTAACTCCAATACTGCTCAAGCTGTACAAATGGTATGGGATCGTGAATTACGAAGCGTACTTATGGAGCAGCAGGTTGAAGCTTTAGGAATGACCGTAAGTCAAGAAGAGATTAATGAGCAGTTAAGCCTAGTATTGGCTAACAATCCTACATTTCAGGATGAAAATGGACTCTACAGTGAAGCAAAGATGATCGAGTATGTTGCAAGTATTCAAGGTAATGATCAAGCTTCCAGACAACAAAAACAAGCTTGGGATGATTTTATTGAAAGCACCCGTCTAAGTATTCTTCAAGGAAATTACATGAATATGGTTCGTGGTGGGTTAGCTTCTACCATTGCAGAAGGTGAGCAGCAATATCGTTTCGAAAATGACAAAATCAATATCGAATACGTATATGTGCCTTACACTAAGATTGCAGATGAAGATGTAACAGTGTCCGAAGGAGAAATTGCTGAATACATTAAGGCAAACCCAAAACAGTTTGAAGTAGATCCTTTGGTGGATATTCAATATGTAACTTTCAATGAAGAACCATCTGCAGATGATATTGAAGCTGCAAAAGCTAAGGTAACTGCATTTGTGAGTCCATTTGATACAACAGAAGACGTAGCTACATTTGTGACTAATAACTCAGATGCGGGATACAATGATTCTTGGGTATATGAAAACAATCTTCCTGCAGCTATTAAGGACACTATTCTTAAATTACCAGAAGGAAGCGTTTATGGACCTTATCAGGTAGATAATACGTTTAACCTTTCCAAGATTGTTGAAACCAGAAAATTGCCAGATTCTGCAAAAGCAAGACATATTCTAATTCCTATTGGATTGAGTAGAACCGATAGTGTTTCACGTACTCCTGAACAGGCAAAGATCTTAGCCGATAGTATCTTAACGGTTGTAAAGGCCAATAAATCTAAGTTTGAGGATATGGTAACACAATTCTCTTCAGATGTTGGAAGTATAGAAAATGGAGGAAAGTATGATTGGTATGCTTACAACAGAATGGTAGCGCCTTTCCGTGATTTTACTTTTGAAGGTAAAACAGGTGATCTAGGAGTTGTTGAAACTCAGTTTGGTTACCACGTTATCGAGATTGAAGGACAGAAAAATCCACAGACAGTTTTAAAAGTGGCGACTGTGACACAAAACATAGGAGTAAGTGATAGAACTTTAAGTGATATTTTCTCTAAAGCTGCTAAGTTTGAAGAAGGTGCCCGTAATGGTGATTTCAATGCGTTGGCAGAAGAGAGTGGATTGTCTGCAAATCCTGTAAATAAAGTTGGTGAATTAGATGCTAATATCCCCGGTGTAGGAGATAATAGAAGTATTGTTAACTGGGCTTTCGAAGAAGAGAGTAAAGTAGGAGACGTTAGGCGTTTCGATGTAAATGACTCATATGTAGTTGTGCAATTAACCAGAAAGAGTGATAAAAAAGCATTGCAAAGTGTTGCAGAAGCTTCTGCAATTGTAACACCCATCTTAAAAAGCGAAAAGAAAGCACAGAAAATTCGTGAAGGTATTTCAGGAACTACCCTACAAGAAGTTGCTACAAGTCAGAACGTGACTGTAAAAACCGCTAATGCGCTTACTCGTTCCAACCCTACCATTGCTGGAGCAGGAACAGAACCAGCTGTAGTTGGAGCTGCTTTTGGAAAAAACGCCGGAGAAACTACCCAATTACTTGATGGTGATAATGGGGTGTACATGGTAAGAGTATTGACTGTAAACAAAGCACCGGAGCTAGATAACTATGCTTCTTTCGCCAATCAGTTAAATTCACAAGCAAGTGGAGCTATTAACAATAGAATATTTGAAGCATTAAAGAATGCAGCAGATATAGAAGATAATAGAGCAAAATTCTACTAGTAGATAAAGCTTAAAAACAAAACCCTTAAGGAAACTTAAGGGTTTTTTTATGGAATCATTTCATGAAAAGGGATGATAGTGTGATATCCTTTATCTTTAAAATAAGAGAGATCTTCGGTTTTGTCTACAGCTACTAATGCAAAATCCCCTCCCCATGCGCCTAAGCTTTTTATAGTTCCCTTAAAATCTGAAAATAGTTGCTCCTTAATAGTGGGAAGCTTAATAATTGAAGAAATGATATTTTCATGTAATGATAGGAGCTCGGTAAATCTGTTTAGGGAATTGCACTGAGAAATCTCTTGTGTGATTTCAGAAATAAGATCTAGATTCGTTGTTTTGTCTTGTGCTGTATTTTGATAATGCGAAATCCCTTTCTTGCTATCCTGCTTTTGGTTTAGATAAATAAAAAACAAATGATCAGTAAATTTCCAGGGAAGTAAAATAGCCTTTGTTTGGGGATTGCCATCCCTTAGTTGGTAGATGATGGGTTTACGGTATTGTGCTACGGCAATATCATAACCACTTCCCCCAAAACTTTTGGTGAGTAGCTCATGGGCATTTACTTGTGCCCATTGTGCAATATTATTGATTAAGGTAGAGGAAGTCCCCAATCCCCAATCTCTCGGAAAACTGAGCTGCGTATTTACCAAGTATCCTTCCGATTTAGTAAGAAAACTGGGATTCAGTTTTCGAGCTTCCCGTAAAATTTCTTGAAGGGTTTCTGCTATTGCATTTTTTACCCCAAAATAGTTGAGATTAAGAATATCGAAGACTGCTTCAAACCAGATGTTTCCATTTTTATCCTTACTGTACCATTCTACATTTCCTGAAGAAGTGGGGCTTACTTCCATAGATTGTCCGTAAGATGTAGGAATGGCTAACGCTTTTGCGCCATCCAAAACCACATATTCCCCCGTAAGGAGTAATTTGCCCGGACTATGGAATGTTGAGGTCAAAACTAGGAACGGAGATTTTCTATAAATTCAACAACTGCATTATGCGAAACGGTTTGCACTTTAAAATAATCCACAGCCTTTTTCTTTTCTTCTATATTGGCTTTCATTTGATTCAGGATATTCATCAAATGCATTTTCATATGACCTTTTTGAATCCCAGTGGTTACTAAAGACCTAAGTGCTGCAAAATTCTGTGCTAATCCAGCTACAGCAACAATTTGCATGAGCTCTTGAGCATTCGGCTTTTGCAAAATTTGAAAAGCCAATTTTACAAGTGGATGTATTGAAGTGAGACCCCCTACAGTTCCCAGTGCCAAAGGAATATCGATCCCGAAACGGAAGATTTCATCTTCTATAGATGCATACGTAAGGCTGGTGTATTGACCCTCTCTGGCTGCATAAGCATGTATTCCTGCTTCAACGGCCCTAAAGTCATTGCCTGTGGCCAATATTACGGCATCGATACCGTTCATAACACCTTTGTTGTGGGTTACCGCCCTACGAGGTTCAGTTTGTGCAATTTTAACAGCTCTTACAAAACGTTTGGCAAATTCCTTGGCCTTTTTTGGATTGGGATCTAAATCCAAAACGTCACAGCTTACTGTGGCACGGACCAAACATTCTGGAACATAATTAGAAAGAATACTCATGACTACTTCAGGAAAATTTCCCTCTTCCTTAAATGCAGGATAGTTTTGTGCTTCTTTTTCAAAAGTATGGGCAATAGCTTCTAGGCAGCTGTTTATGAAGTTAGCACCCATAGCATCTAGTGTTTCAAACGAACAATGCAATTGGTAAAAACCATCCAATTTTTTGCTGCTATCTATCAACTCTATACCCAACAGTCCACCACCGCGCTTTTTCATGTTCTTTTCAATGCCTGAAATGCTCTTCTCTAATTCTGGACGGATTATTTGAAGGAATGTTTGTAGGTTTTCATAATTGCCGAAAAAATTAAAATAGACCTGCCCGTTTTTTTGAGTTCCTAGAATTTCGGCTTTAAACCCTCCCTTATCCAACCAAAATTTAGCTGCATTACTTGCTGCTGCGACCACAGAACTTTCTTCAATGACCATGGGCAACGCAAATAATTTTCCATTAATAAGGAAGTTAGGGGCTATACCAAAAGGCAAGTAGTAGTTTGTTAGGGTGTTTTCAATGAAATCGTCATGAAGTTTTTGAAGATTTGAGTCGTCATTCCAGTAATTTTTCAAAATGGAAACAGCTTGGGAGTCATCATTTAGATAGTGAGAAGTAAGCCATTTTATTTTTTCTTCTTTGGTTTTTTTTGAAAATCCTGAAACAGGGTTCGACATGGTATGCATATTTTGAAGGCAAAGATAGTGTTAAAATCTTCATTCGTGAAGTTGTGCTTCTGAATGCAAAGGTACATTCAGTATGTGTTTTTATGCCTGTTTTAAGGAAGTTGGAGTGGTATTTAACACAAAAAACAAGGGTAATTTCAGGAAATTTTAGTAAACTTGGCGTAACAAAATTTTAACAGTTTGAAAAGAATTATTTCACTTGCTGTACTTGCGTTTCTAATAACGTTCACTTCTACACTCACAGCACAAGAAAAAAACATTACACTTGAGGAAATTTGGGGCGGAGCATTCCGTACAGAACGCATGGATGTGTTGCGATCCCTTAAAAATGGAAAGGAATATTCGGTGCTTAATTTTAATAGGTCCAAAGGAACTTCTTCAATTGATGTGTACGACTATAAAAGTGGCAAAAAAGTAAAAACTTTGTTGGATAGTGAAAACTTGGATGACATTAGTCGTTTTATCTCCTATGAATTTAATGGTGATGAATCCAAAATCTTGTTGGCTACTCAGTTGCAACAGGTCTTTAGGAGATCTGCTTTAGGAACCTACTACGTGTATGATGTAAATGCTAAATCACTTACGTTACTTTCTAAAGACAAAGTACAGGAGCCTACATTTAATGCTGATGGTACCAAAGTGGCGTATGGCTTTAATAACAATCTTTATATTAAGAATCTGGCAAGTGGAAAGGTAACCCAAGTAACTACGGATGGAGTTAAGAATAAAATAATCAATGGTATCACAGATTGGGTATATGAAGAAGAATTTGCTTTTGTTCGCGCTTTCGATTGGAGTAAGGACGGGGCATATATAGCCTATATTCGATTTGATGAGTCTGAAGTTCCAGAATTCTCTATGGATATCTACGGTGAAGATTTATACCAAACTCAGCAGGTTTTTAAATATCCTAAGGCTGGAGAAGCAAATGCCAAGGTTTCCCTTCATTTATACAATGTAAATTCAGGCAAATCGTCTCAGGTTGATGTGTCCAAATTCAACAGCTATTACATTCCTCGAATTAAATGGACCAATGATGCTGAAGTGTTAAGTGTACAACTCACCAATAGACATCAAAACATTTTGGATTTGGTCTTTGTAGATGCAAGTTCAGGAGAAGCATCATTAATTTATCAGGAAAAGGATGATGCATATATAGATGTGACCGATAATCTTACTTTTCTTAATGATAATAGTTTTATCTGGACCAGTGAAAAAGATGGGTGGAACCACATCTATCACTATAGCAAAAAGGGAAAACTGATCAATCAAATTACTAAAGGAGATTGGGAAGTCACCAACTATTATGGCTTCGATACAAAAACAGGACGCATCTATTATCAAAGTACAGAAAATGGAAGTATTAATCGTGACGTATATTCCATTACCAGTTCTGGAAAAAATAAAGTTCGTTTAACACAACAAATGGGAAGTAATAGTGCTGCTTTTAGTGCTGATTATACGTACTTCATCAATACTTTTTCTGATACTCAAACTCCATATGTGTTCTCTTTGCGGGAAGCACTTTCTGGAAATCAAGTACGTGAGATCAAGGATAATAAGACCCTCAAGGATAAAGTGGGACAGTATAAAATATCTGAAAAAGAGTTTTCAACCATCAACATCAATGGTGAAGATTTGAATATGTATATGATCAAACCTAAAGATTTTGATCCCAATAAAAAATACCCATTGTTCATGTATCAGTATTCTGGGCCAGGTTCACAGAGTGTGGCCAACCGTTGGGGTGGGTCTAATGATTATTGGCATCAGATGTTGGCACAAGAGGGCTATATTGTTGCTTGTGTAGATGGAAGAGGGACGGGATTAAAAGGACGTGATTTCAAGAAAATGACTCAAAAAGAATTGGGTAAATATGAAGTGGAAGATCAGATTGCCGCAGCTAAAGAATTGGGTAAATTGCCTTATATAGATGCAGATAGAATTGGTATTTGGGGATGGAGTTACGGTGGATTTATGTCTAGTAACTGTCTTTTCCAGGGAGCCGATACTTTTGCTATGGCTATTGCTGTAGCTCCTGTGAGTAGCTGGCGTTTTTATGATACAATTTATACGGAGCGTTACATGCAAACGCCTCAAGAAAATGCTAGTGGATATGATAACAATTCTCCCATTAGCCATGTAGATAAATTACAAGGTGATTTCTTGTTAGTGCACGGAACGGCAGATGATAATGTTCATGCACAAAACTCAATGCGTTTGGTAGAAGCTTTGGTTCAAGCCAATAAAGACTTCGATTGGTTGATGTACCCAGACAAGAACCACGGTATTTATGGAGGATATACCAGACTACATTTATATAATAAAATGACTCAATTTATAAGGGAATCTTTAGGAAAGCCTAAGAATACTCTTCTTGAAATAAGAGACTAACCAATTAATAATAACCAATACTCAATTTTATGTCAACTACTCTCCAAAACCAAAAGCAATTATTTGGACACCCAGTAGGGTTATATGTGCTGTTTTTTACCGAAATGTGGGAACGTTTTTCCTATTATGGAATGCGAGCTATCCTAGTATTATATCTTGTTGCTGAAACAACCGGCGATAACGTTGGTTTAGGATGGACCAATGGAGAAGCACTAGCATTATATGGCTGGTATACGATGCTAGTTTATGTAGCATCAATTCCTGGGGGTTGGATAGCTGATAAATTTTTAGGTCAGAAGAAAGCAGTTTTATACGGAGGAATTTTACTTGTTGCAGGTCATAGTATTTTGGCTGTAGAGCAGATGTGGGCATTCTATTCTGGTCTTGGGCTTATTATTGCTGGAGTTGGTTTATTGAAGCCAAACATTTCAACTATGGTTGGTGGCCTTTATCAGCAAGGTGATATTAGAAGAGATAAAGGATTTACTATATTCTACATCGGTATTAATATTGGAGCCTTTTTAGCAGCTTTAATTGTAGGATATGTTGGTGAAGTTCATGGATGGCACTATGGATTTGGTTTAGCCGGAATTGGAATGGCTTTGGGGCTTATTCAATACCTAGCAGGACAGAAACATTTAAAATTAGTAGGTAACTTCTTAGGAACTTCTGAAAATAAAGAAGAAAAAGAAGCAATGAAGAAACCACTAACCAAAATTGAAAAAGATAGAATTGTGGTTCTATTTATTTCTTTCTTATTGGTGATTGTTTTCTGGGGAGCTTTTGAGCAAGCTGGAGGACTAATGAATATTTATGCTTCCGAAAAAACAAATAGAATGCTAATGGGTTGGGAAGTTCCAGCATCTTGGTTTCAATCATTGAATGCCATGTTCATTATATTCCTAGGAACTTCAGTGGCAGCCTATTGGGCAATGCGTAAGCTAAAGGGTAAAGTTTCTACATCATTATTTAAGATGATTGTTGGACTTATCATTATGGGAGCAGGATTCTTCTTCATGACAGCTGCTTCTGGACAATATGAAAGCAATGGTTCTTCTGCTATGTACTGGTTGGTATTGGCTTATTTATTTCATACTGTTGGAGAATTGTGTATTTCTCCGGTTGCACTGTCCTATATTACCAAGTTGGCACCATTAAAATACGCATCACTTATGATGGGTGTTTATTTTGCCATGACTGGTTTTGGAAATAAATTAGCAGGACTTCTTGGGGAGGCATCAGAATCTTTAGGAGAGTTTACAATTTTCACGGGAATTGCTGTGTTCTGTGTAGCTTTTGGACTTCTAGTAATGGTATTTAGAAAGAAGTTAGAGAAACTCACTCATGGTGCCGAAGATGACGAAAGAGATTTACGTAATGAAGAAGCAGAAGGCTTCGAGTTAGCAGATAACTAAAAATATATTTACAAAGCCCTTAGCATGATTGTTAAGGGCTTTGTTGTTTTTATACTTCAACTAAATCCAATTTTTATGAGTACAGATATCGAAAACCTGTTTAAAGATAAAGTGATAGGCCACCCGGCCGGATTGTTTGTGTTGTTCTTTACAGAAATGTGGGAGCGCTTCTCCTTTTATGGAATGCGTATTCTTTTGGTGTTGTTTTTAACGGCGCCTATTTTAAGTGACAACCCTGGATGGGAATGGCCAAGGGAAAATGCATTGGCTCTTATTGGAACCTATGCTTCCTTACTTTACTTAACTCCAATAATTGGTGGTTGGATAGCCGATAAAATAACAGGATATAGAATGGCTGTAGTAATTGGTTGTGTAATTATGGCCTTAGGTCATGGTTCTATGGCGTTAGAGACTACCGCATCTTTTTATATTGGTTTGGCACTTTTGGTGATTGGAACTGGTTTTTTTAAGCCGAATATTACCTCCATTATTTCAGAAATGTATAAAGGCAAAGACTCTAAAAAAGATGGAGCCTATACCATTTTCTACATGGGTGTAAATGCCGGTGCTTTCTTCGGAATGATGTTATGCGGGTACTTGGCTGAAAACTACGGATGGTCTTGGGGATTTGGTTTAGCAGGTATCTTTATGTTTTTGGGAATGCTCCAGTTCTTATTGGCGAAAAATTTATTTGGTAGTGTAGGAGGGAAACCAACAAAAGTTTATGAAGTAGAATTGCCTCAAAATATTAATGAAGAAAGCCCAGCTACTCAAGAGGTCCCTGCTGAAGGTGAAAAACTAAACCCATTCACCGGTTTTGATAAAATATTAATGATTTTAGCTGCGGTTGGAGGATTGCTATATCTTTTCAATGATCCTTTGGAAAAAATTGGAGATATCAATTTGCTACCTTTTGAAATAGGAGGGCTCAACGGGTCAAATGTCGTTGTTCTTTTTGGACTTATCTTATTTTTAATTTTACTGATTACTAGAATCTCTAGATATATTCCTATAGTTAGAGACCGAATTATAGCTGTTTCAATTTTCGGATTGTTTACGGTATTTTTCTTTTCTTTTTTCGAACAGTCTCTAGGTTCTATGACGTTGTTTGCAAGAGATTATACCGATAGGTCGTTGGATGGAAGTGCAGCGACTATTTTTAAGGTTATAGATGCGATATTAACCACAGTTCCATTGATTATTATTACTTGGGTCTTAATATTATTGGCAAAGAAGACCTTTTCTCGTATAGGTATGTCCAATATTGTTTTGGCAATAGCTTTTGGAGGACTATGGTTTTTAGTGATATTTAGATTGATAAATAAATTTTCGGAAGCCGGGACAGAAATAGAAGCAACATGGTTTGGGATATTAAATTCATTCTTCATCATTACACTTGCTCCATTATTTTCGAGATGGTGGGAAAGTAAATACAACCCTAGTGCTGCCATGAAGTATGGTATTGGTCTTATCCTTTTGGGATTAGGTTTTGCTATTCTAAGTTATGGTTCTATGAATATTCCACCGGGTGCAAAAACAGCCTCCGTAAGCATGATCTTTTTAATACTTGCGTATTTATTTCACACCATGGGAGAATTATGTATATCCCCAGTGGGCCTATCTTATCTAAGTAAATTAGTGCCAGCAAGAATGATTGGTTTTATGTTTGGGGTATGGTATCTTGCTATTGCAGTAGGACAGAAGGCAGCAGGGACTATGGGAGGAATGATCGATAAGATTTCCGAAAAGTACTCTATGGGAACCTTTTTCTTAATCTTTACCTTGATCCCTATTTTCGTTGGATTAATATCAATTGTTTTAAATCCACTACTTAAAAGATTAATGCACGGGGTAAGATAAAAACAACAAATACGACTAAAAAACGTTCCCATTGTGGAACGTTTTTTGGTATATTACAACATATTATAATAGATTTTCATGAAAAAAATTATCCTGCTACTTTCTTTACTAATGGTTGGAGTAGCCTCTGCACAAAAGATTAATTGGATGACGATGGATGAAGCACTCGCTGCTCAAGCCAAAAAACCCAAGAAGATTTTTGTAGATATGTATACCAGTTGGTGTGGTCCCTGCAAAATGTTGGATAGGGATACTTTTAGCAATAAAGACGTTATCAACTACATCAACACACATTTTTATGCCGTAAAGTTCAATGCAGAAGGAAACGAAACCGTTAGTTACCAAAATAAGGATTATACCAATCCTGGGTATGATCCTGCAAAAGCCAAAAGAAGGAATAGTCAACACCAATTTGCACGTTTTATGGGGGTGCGGGCTTATCCTACCGTTTTGTTTTTAGATGAACAAGGAAACCTTATAAATCGAGTAAAAAGTTATAAGAAACCACAACAGATGGAGTTGTACCTTAAGCTTTTTGGAACCGATTTATGGAGAGAGATTACCACACAGGAAAAATTTGACGAATATTTCAAAAACTTTAAACCTGAGTTTAAAGTATAACCAGTAATGCTATGAAAAAAATTGCCCTCCTCATTGCCCTATTTTCTATTGGTGCCATAACTGCCCAAAAAATAGAATGGATGACCATGAACGAAGCTTTGGAAGCTCAAAAGAAAGAACCTAAAAAGATCTTTATGGACGTTTACACCAAGTGGTGTGGTCCTTGCAAACTTTTAGATAAAAATACATTTAGCGATAAAAATGTAATTGCATTTGTAAATAAGCATTATTATCCGGTGAAGTTTAATGCAGAAGGAACCGAAGAGATTACCTATCAGGATTTTACATATACCAATCCCAACTATCAGTCTGAAAGAAAAGGACGCAATGCGACACATTTCTTTGCAGATGCTTTAAAACTTAGGGGTTACCCTAGTCTTGTGTTTTTTGAAGAAGATGGAAGTCTAATTCAGGCTGTGCCTGGGTATAAAACACCTAGGGATCTAGAAATATTTCTAAAGATGATCGCAAACGATGATTATAAAAAATTAACGACCACCGAAACTTGGGAAGCCTATCGGGATAATTTTAAACACACTTTCGAATAAAGAACAATAAGCTATTTAAAAATATATGCTCCCATAGTACGTGTATCGTGAAATGGGAGTTTTTGTTTTCTACAGGTCTGTTTCCACCGTTTTACATAACTTCTATAATTGCTTCCATCTGCTATGATTAGTTTTGGTTGGACACTATCTATAAGTCGCTCCAAATTAATTTTTGGGCTTTCAGATAACCAGATAACACTCAATTTTCGATTTGGAATTACTCCCAAGCTGTCTAGTCGCAGGATTTTTTCACCTTTAAACTGAATGATATCTGGAATTTCTTTTGAAATATATTTGGAGATATGCTCTCCTATTCTGTACCCTTTAATAGGGTATTTATTTTTCCAATTCACGGTGTCGTTGCTAAATACAGTTAATTCCCTTCCACTTTTGTAGCCCATTTGGCTCCTTGAGGAGCTGTGAAAAATGATAAGCTGTTCATTAGAGGAGATCACTTGTTCCCAACCAATGACTCCAAATAGAAAAAGTATAGATGCCAATGTGGTAAATATGTTACGTTTCTTTTTCCTTGTCCAAAGGATTGTTGATGAAATGATAACACAATAGATAGAAATCATTTTAAGGAGGGAACATGAGATATCACTTACCAAAAAAGATTCTAAGGAGGCAACCCAACCCACAAAATCATTCAATAGTTGAATAGTCCAGCTGTAGGTTCTTGCCAAAAAACTAGGGAAATTATCTAGTAATAATAAAATCACGATGAGTATTCCAAAGCCCAATATAATTCCAAGAAAAGGTAACACTACAAGGTTTGTAAGAAGAAATAAGCCAGGGAATTGATGAAAATAGTATAGACTTAAAGGAGCTACTCCAAGTTGTGCAGAAAGAGTGACCGAAATAATTCCCCAAAGGTATCTGTCCACGATGGTTCTGGGACTATATATTTTATATAATTGGGGCTGTAACCATAGTATGAAAAATACGGCCAGATAACTCAATTGGAATCCTACATGAAATAGCCATTGTGGTCTTACGAGTAATAGCACCAAATAGGATAAGAAGAGTGTGTTAAAACTATTAGTAGGACGGTTTAACATGCCTGCCAATGCAAAGAATGAGAACATGGTGACGGCGCGCACTACAGAAGGGGACAATCCAGCTAAGAAAGCAAATCCCCAAAGAAAACTTACGATGAAAATGATTTTAAATAATTTGCCATGACGTAGATATTCCAAAGGCTTTAAAAGCCAAGAAAAAAACAAGAAGAGAATACCTAAGTGCAATCCAGAAACTGCTAGGATGTGTATGACTCCTGCAGCAGCATAATTAGTATATAGCTCTTTACTTATTTCCCTTCTTTGACCAAGCACCAATGCTTGGGTTATGGCCTTTGCATCTGTACTTATAGGGGCTTCTTTTAATTTTTTAATAATACTGTTTCGTATACGTTCGGAAAACCCTTTTATGGTAGTATTACCAAGCTGTACTTTTAAAATATCCCTTTGTGAGATGGTGATTTTATGATATGCCCCAAGTTTTTCTAAATAATTTTTGTAATCGAATTGATGGGGATTTAAAGTCATTGGGATCTCTTTTATTGTAGAAGACAACAAGACCAATTCGTCAATCTTAAAAGGAATTAGCTCAGTTTCTTTTCTAACATTGAGTAATAAGGTTCCTTGCACAGACTGATCTTTCAACTGAAATACCTCTACCAAATAATTTTGATAAAATCTGTCGGGTTTTAATACTTCCCGAACTTTCACCTGTAATAAATGTGGTTCATTAAAGTTTTGTAGCTGCGTATAATGCTGGGTTTGAAAGTGTGGTTGATGGAATTGTACATTCAAATATCCAAGAGCTATGAATATTAAAAATGTGGTGATTCCAAATAATGATCCCTGTTTCAATCTTTTTTGTCCAGAAAACCAAAAGATTGTAAGAAGTAGCAAGAACCCAATGAATACAGTGATTCCAAGTTCAATGGACGTTGAAAAAAAGTTACTTAATACAATCCCAAAGGAAATACAGGCCGCCAGTTTTACGACCAGAAAATTAATAAACCTCATACTTCAAGCACCTAAGACTGTGCTGTTACATTAGAGGGGAGATTTAAAAATAATATAATTATATGATTCTACGTACCTCTACAAAAGCATTTTTCCAATATTTTTCGTCGAGGGAGGAAACGATGACACCGCGTGAGGAAGTAGAGTGTATAAACCTAATATCACCTTTCTTACTTTCAACTACCAATCCCACATGGTTAATGACTTTTCTATTTTTATTGGTCCTAAAAAACACCAAGTCCCCCTTTTGTGTTTCTTTTAGTGTAATTCGGACTCCTTTTTTTGCCATGTCACGGGATACACGGGGCAATTCAATATTTTCACTTCTGTAGGAGGTGTATACCAGACCAGAACAGTCCATGCCCCGTTTATCGGTCCCACCAAATTTATAACGGGTCCCTTCAAATGTTTGTGCATGTTTTACAACTTTGGAAATCCGTTTGTTGGATACGGTGGTAGTTCCTTTGCCAATTACCACTGTGTCAGTAGTTCTTCGAGAAGATCCACAAGAGGCTAGAAGTAAGGAAAGTAAGCAGAGAAGGAATAGTTTTTTCATGAAAGAAATCAGATTTGGTTCTGATAAAAGTATGAAAAAACAAATATCATTTCAAGGCATTCACAATGAACTCAGCCGTTTTTTCACTGGCACCCTTTCCACCCAATGCATTTTCCAGATCGTAATAGTCTAAGAAAAGCACGGCTCTATGATAGTCGTCCAATATTTTGGAAAGTTCTTCTTTGAGTTGTTTTGAATTGAATTCTGTTTGTATCAATTCTTTTACAGAAGGTTTATCTAAAATGAGATTTACCAATGAAATATACTTCAGATTGATCACTCTTTTGGCAATCTCATAGGATATTCTATTTCCTTTATAGCAAACAACTTGAGGCACTTTATACAAGCCAGTTTCTAAGGTTGCAGTACCCGAAGTTACCAAGGCTGCGGTAGAGAGGCTTAAAAGGTCATAGGTTTTGTTTTGAATAAGTGTCACTTGAGATTCACTAGTAAATTGCCTGTAAAATTCAACTTCTTGACTTGGTGCGCCAGCAATAACAAATTGGTATTCAGGAAAGTCTTCGGTTATTGAAAGCATTACTTTGAGCATTTTTGATATCTCTTGTTTCCTGCTTCCCGGAAGTAAAGCGACAATTGGACGATCGTCCAGTTTATTTTCTTTTCTAAATGTGTCTGGGTCTATTTGTTGACGCTTTGAAATAGCATCTATTAATGGATGACCCACAAAATGCACAGGATATTGATGTTTCTTTTCGTAGAAATCCTTTTCAAAAGGAAGGATAACATACATTTCGTCCACGTCTCTTTTTATGGCCTTAATTCTACCTTCTTTCCAAGCCCATATTTGTGGAGAAATATAATACAGGGTTTTGAAACCTTTCTTTTTTGCCCATTTGGCGATACGAAGATTAAATCCAGGATAGTCGATAAAAATAATAGCATCGGGCTGAAATGCTTCAATGTCTTTTTTACAAAATGCAATGTTCTTTAGGATGGTTCTTAGGTTAAATAATACCTCTATGAACCCCATAAACGCAAGTTCCTTATAATGTTTTATGGGAGAACCACCCTCTTGAGCCATAAGATCACCACCCCAAAATCGGAAAGTTGCGTCTGCATCTTTCAATTTGATGGCTTCCATAAGATTAGCTCCGTGTAAATCTCCCGAAGCTTCCCCTGCAATTAGGTAGTACTTCATATTAGAAGAAATAAATTAAATAAGAGGTAATGGCTGTTAAAAACGTAGCCAATAATACACCTCTAGCTCGATATTCTCTATTAATTTTCAAAAACCCAAAAAATACGGCCAAATTTGGCAATGCACCTAGGGTAAGTAGCATCCAAAGGTTGCCGGATTCGTTATATAGTTTAAAAGTGCTTTCAAAATCCAAACCTTTTGCCTTAGAAACAATGATGGTACAGATAATGACTCCAATCACATTACTAATGATCCCTACCAAAACCCCAATGATAATTTCCTTTTTCATTATAAATCCCAAGTATTAATGTCAGAGATAGCATGGTGTGCTGTGAGGTCAAATTGAACAGGAACTACCGACACATACCCGTTTTCTAGAGCCCATTCATCAGTATCTTCACCCTTATCTTCATTAACAAATTCACCAGAGAGCCAATAATAATCACGTCCTAATGGATTCGTGCGTTTGTCAAAATTCTCGACCCAATGGGCATTTGCCTGTCGGCAAACTTTCATCCCTTTTATCTCTTCAGCTTCTAATTTAGGAAAGTTCACATTAAGTACCACCCCTTTGGGCATACCATTTATGAGAGCTTGTTCTGCTAAGGTTTTTACAAAGCTTTTTACGGGGTCAAAATTGGCAGTTAGCGAATAATCCAGAAGTGAAAAGCCAATAGAAGGAATTCCTTGGGTCCCCGCTTCTACGGCAGCGCTCATGGTACCACTATAAATGACATTTATGGAAGAATTACTTCCGTGGTTAATACCACTCACACAAAGATCTGGTTTGCGTTTTAGGATTTCATTTACTGCTAGCTTTACACAATCAGCCGGGGTGCCACTACAACTATATTCTTTTTGTGTACTGCTTTTATCTATGATCACTTCATCGCAATACAATGTATCATTTACAGTAATGGCATGTCCCATTCCACTTTGGGGGGAATTAGGTGCTACCACACAAACATCGCCCAGTTCTTTCATGACTTCAATGAGGGTCCTAATTCCTGGAGCTGTAATTCCATCATCATTGGTAATAAGTATAAGGGGTTTTTCGTTTGGCATTTAGATTATTTTCTATAAAACAAAAATACATTTATTAATTAGGATTTTGATCATGGGAGAAATTCAATTTGATCCTTAGCTGTTTAACAAAAAATTAGTATCATTATACCTAGTTGGCACGGTTTTTTATATAATTTAGGAGCTCATAAAAATGTTGATATGCGATTAATGAAAAAGAATCTCAAAGTTTTATTACTTTCTGTTTTTGTAGCTGCAGCTTCTTGCAGTTTTACGACCAAAGAATTTAACGATCCAGATAAAGATAAATTACTGATAGACCTTATTACCTATGTGTTAGATAAAGGTCATTATGATCCCAAGGACATGGACAATGTTTTTTCGGCTGGGGTATACAAAGATTTTATCAATACCATGGATCCCCTGAAACGATATTTTCTTGCTTCAGACCTGAAGGATTTTAGTGTCTATGAAACTGAAATAGATGATCAGATTCGAAATAAAGAACTCACCTTTTTCAATTTGGTGTACGATCGTTATATAGAGCGACTTGAAGAGTCTAAAAAGTTTTATAAAGATATTCTAGGATCTCCATTTGATTATTCTAAAAATGAAACCATAAATGTGGATTATGAAGCTTTGGAATATGCTAAAAACAAAAAAGAAATTAGAGAACGTTGGAGAAAGCAGCTTAAGTTTTCTGCTATTTCTAATTACTATGATTTAGTTGAAGAGAAAAAGAATTCTGAAAAGAACAAAAAAGAAGCTTCCGAAAATGATGAGGAATATGTAGAAAGTGACAATGCAAAACTTACGCGTTCTGAAATGGAAGACAAAGCCCGTAAAACAGCTATGACTTCTTTGGACGACTATTATGAATTTGTAGAAGATTTGGAGCGCAAAGATTATTTTGCTCAATTTCTGAATGTTGTGGTTGAAGAATTTGATCCACATACCAATTACTTTGCCCCACCAGATCGTGATCGTTTCGATCTTCGAATGAGTGGAAAATTAGAAGGTATTGGGGCGAGACTTCAAAAGAAAAATGATTACATCAAAGTGGTAGAAGTCATTAGTGGAGGTCCCGTTTGGAGAGGAGAACACTTAGAAGTTGGAGACCTTTTAATGAAAGTACAACAAGAAGGAGAAGAAGAATCTGTAAGCTTGGTGGGAATGCGTGTAGATGATGCTGTAAAGTTGATTAAAGGCCCTAAAGGAACTAAAGTAACCCTAACTGTAAAGCGTGTAGATGGAGCTATTGAAGAGGAAACCATTACTCGGGATGTAGTAGAATTAGAAGAAACCTATGCCAAGTCTACCTTGATTGAGAAAGAAGAGAAGAAGTTTGGATTGGTCAATCTTCCGGCATTTTACTTCGATATGAAAGACTACGGAGAGCGCAATGCAGCAAGCGATGTAAGGAAAGAAATTGAAAGCCTCAAAGAAGAGGGCATGGAAGGTCTAGTGTTGGATCTAAGAGGTAACGGAGGTGGTTCCTTAAAAACTGCCGTAGATATTGCTGGATTATTCATTAAAGAAGGGCCTGTGGTACAAGTAGCATCTGGAGGAAAACGTAAAGAAGTACTAGAGGACAAAAATGATGATGTAGTTTGGGATGGACCTTTGGTAATCTTGGTGAACGAACTTTCTGCATCAGCTTCCGAAATTTTGGCAGCGGCTATGCAAGATTATAAAAGAGGGATCATTATAGGTAGTGAGCAGTCTTATGGAAAAGGAACGGTTCAGAACATGATTGATCTAAACCAATGGTTGCGTAAAAATGATATGGGAGATATGGGAGCCTTAAAATTAACCACACAAAAGTTTTACCGTGTTAATGGAGGCTCTACCCAGTTAGAGGGCGTTAAGAGTGATGTGGTTATGCCAGATCGTTACAGCTATATCGATATAGGAGAGCGTGATTATGACAATCCATTACCATACGATAAGATTTCTCCTGCTGAATACGATCTTTGGGATGGTTATATTGATTATGAAGGAACCATACGAAGAAGTAAAGAACGGATGGCCAAAAGCCAACAACTGCAGTTGATTGAAGAAAATGCTCGTTGGATTAAAAAGAGCCGTGATGAGAACGAAGTAAACCTTAATTTCGATAAATACCTTGCAGATATCGAGAGAAGAAAAGAGGAGACCAAGAAATTTGAAAATATTAGTGAGTATGATAACAAATTGAGTTATCGATCACTTCCTAGTGAAATTGCACTGATGAAGCAGGACACCACCTTGCGTGAAAAACGTAAAAGATGGCATAAGAATTTAGCAGGTGATATTTATGTAGAAGAAGCAGTGAATGTATTACAGGACTTAAAAATGAACAATATAAGAAGCGGTAAAGTAGCAGAAATTAAAAACTAATTTTAGCTACATTTACCATGTGAAAGCTTCAACCTCATTAAGTAAACTGGCGCTCCAAAAGTTCAAAAGAAACTTTTGGGGCGTTTTTAGTTTTATATTTCTGTTACTCTGCACTTTCATTGCCATTTTTGCTTATGCATTGGCCCCAGACAATTCACAAAATGCAAATCAGATGCACTTGTCCATTCATTCCAAACCACCGGGTTTTACAGTGCAAATGCTAACCATTCCTTCTGAGGAGCAACAACAGAATGGTTTGTCCATCTTTTTCTTTGGAAAAAAGACAACAACGACTGAGGTTCCTATCTCTAGTTATCGAAAAGTAAAAGAAGGTATAGAAATCGTTGCTTATACTCCAGATGGGACGGCAGGATTGTCCAAATTGTATGACCTTTCTGCTTTTTCTGGAGTGACTTCTGTACAGGAGATAGAATCTAAATACATAACAAAGAAAAAATTCTTACTCGGAACCGATAAGTATGGAAGGGATTTGTTGAGCCGAATGCTTATTGGGATTAGAGTATCATTAGCCATTGGTTTTGTAGCCGTATTTATTTCCTTGGTTATTGGTATTTTCTTTGGGGCCTTAGCAGGGTATTTTGGAGGCAAGATAGATGCAGCCATCATGTGGCTCATTAATGTTACTTGGTCCATCCCTACACTATTGTTGGTCATAGCCATTACTTTAGCTTTAGGGAAAGGATTTTGGCAGGTTTTTATAGCAGTAGGGCTCACTATGTGGGTTGAAGTAGCTCGGGTGGTCCGAGGGCAAGTATTGAGTGTGAAAGAACGACAATATGTTACCGCAGCCAAAGCCTTGGGCTATAATCATTGGCGAATCATTACCAAACATATTTTACCAAATAGCCTAGCGCCAGTAATTATCATTTCTGCAGCCAATTTTGCGGGTGCTATCCTTATTGAAAGCGGATTGAGCTTTTTAGGGATTGGAGCACAGCCTCCTATGCCTAGTTGGGGCGGGATTATAAAAGACCATTATGCTTACATTATTTTAGGGAAACCCTACTTGGCCATCATTCCGGGATTGGCCATTATGAGTTTGGTAACTGCCTTTATGCTCATGGGTAATGCATTACGGGACGTATTGGATGTAAAGTCTTGATTGTTAAATAAACAAAACCGCCCAAATCTGAGCGGTTTTGTCAACCTAACCAACTTATTGCAAAACTAACGCAATATCTTTTTTGTATCTATCACTTTTCCGTTTTCAACCACTTTTAAGAGCAATAATTTCCCTGAAGATTTAGACAGGTCAATTTGCTGTAAATATTCATTGGAAGTAATGATTACTTTTTTAGAATTCACTTTAGCTCCACTTGCATTATACACTTCAAGAGTTACGGTTTTATCTTTTAGATTGGAAAGAGAAACCGTTATTTCCTTATCGGCAGGATTTGGAAAAATAGTGGTAAAAGGGGATGGATCTAATAAATATCCACATACGCTGCCTACAATATATCCCGCTCCACAGGTCGTCGGATCTTCAAATTCGATGTTATAATCAAGACATAGATATCTGTTTGATGGACATCCACTTATCATAGTGAAATCTTCCGAAAAATTACTGGCCTTGTTAAACGATTGAATGAATGTTTGATTGTTGCCTAAAAATTTGAACCCGTTATAATTTCCTGGATTGTCATTTGGGTCAAATATCCAGGTTATGTTGTTTATATTACTTATATCTACTGAATTTGGGTCTAGATACACAGTTCCTATTGGAGGATTCTGTAAGCAATATAGTTTCCCTCCAATTTCAGGTTCAATACATGGTTCAGTAATGGTTACAGTGATGTTTTTTTGACAGGTATGACACCCTGTTTCATTGAAATATGTGACTTGTAAAGTAAAAGTTCCGGAACTAATGGCTTCTACAGTAAATTCATTTTTTTCATCAGAAGCACTATGTTGAATAACTGGCCCTCCTCCAGGGGTTGAGAAACCAGTAATATCCCAATCATGACAGTCAATACATTGGGCTAAACTGTTAGAAATAGAAAAAGTATAAAGATTACCATCCACAATGGGACCTTCGATAACACAGGCGGGTTTATCCGGACCTTTTTGTCCCATAACCAGGGATGTGGTTAATAATAAGAGTAGGAATAAATGCTTCATAATATCAGGTGTTTAAGGATTGAAAAAATTAATCTTACTCTAAATTCTATCAATTATGCCATGATTGCAATACAAGATGTAGAATCGCTATGGGCTATTTCATATACGTCACACTTTGACATAAATGTGCTATTTAGTGTATAAAAAAACCGCCCAAATTTGGGCGGCTTCAGTTTCATAACAATTTGTTTTCTTATTCCATTTAGTCCAAGAAAACTGTAAAGTCAACTCCTGGATATTGAGAGTATACACATGGATCACTAGGAATGGTATCGAGATCTGATCTTACGGGTCTTGTAACAAGAACATTTACATGATCACTTAAATAACCTTGATCTACAGTTACTCCAAAGGATTGCGATCCTGCCAATGGTGTTGTAATCCATTCTATACCTTCATTACAAGTTGCATTGGTTAATGGATGAGATGTAGCGGTCACGGTACTATTTGCAGCTACAAAGTTCAAGCCAACAGGAAGATAAATTTCTACACAATTGTTGACTAGCATATTGTCATAAAACATAGTAGCCAATGCTTCAGCAGGAGTGCCAATAGGAGTTCCGCCTATATTAACAGGAGGAGTGGGTGTGGTCTGATTAGAAGGCCATCCATATGGGTTTTCGATATGCCAAATAAGGAAATCATGGAAATCACTACTAAAAGTAGATAACACCGCATTAGGTCCAACTAAATCTTCAGCATCAATACTGTTGCTTCTTTGGTTATTAAAATAATTAACTAATTCACTCTGCGCTGTACTACTACCACTGAGAGTTTCACCAGCAATATATGACAACCATTGTAGTTGTCTTTCGAATAAATCATATTCTCCAGTCAAACATGGAGGGGTCTGAGAATCTACCGAACTGGTTAAATTAATTTGCTGAGTGTCAGTTGTGTCGATCGCTTCTTTTTCACACGATACAAAAATTAAACTTAACAGGAGAAAAGTTACAAAGGGGAAGAATGTCTTTTTCATAATATACATTTTTTAGATTAATACTGGTACAATAGTAGTCTAGATTCTTGAAAGTTTAAAGGGGACTTATATATATGAAGCACTCCCTTGCAAATTCGTTATTGGTTTTTTCAAATTCGTTTTTAGTCAAAGATTCTTTTTAGGGCATAATCCTTTCGTCTACTAGAAACAGGGACCTTAAAGTCTAGATGTACTACCAATACACCCTGCCTACTATATTTAAGTACATGCTTTTTATTTACAATATAAGATTGGTGACAGCGAATAAATACCTCTTCAGATAAGATTTCTTCCACTTGTTTAAGAGGCTTGGAGACTACTATTTTTTCCATTTGCTGAGTGTAGAACGTTGTATAGTTTCCATCAGATCTGCAGTAGATGATGTCGTCTTCATAGATAGCATATACCGTATCTGCAGTTTTAAGAATAACCCGTTTCTTTTCAACTCCACGGAAATATTCACTGGAAATTTCAATCAGCTTTTCTAGATTGTTTTCCTTCTCATAGTTATCAATGGCTTTTTGAACAGCAATTTTAAATTCATCATCATCTATGGGTTTCAAGATATAATCCAATGCACCTACTTTGATAGCTTTTATGGCATGTTGATCAAACCCTGTAACAAAAATGACATCAAAGTTCTTGGTATCACATTTCTTCAAGAGGTCGAAACCAGTTCCATCTCCCATGTTTACATCTAAAAATAACAAGTCAGGATCATTGTTTTGAATGGCTGCAAGACCCTCTTCTACACTGTTGGCTTCAGCGACAATAAGAATGTCTGAATTAAAATAATTTTGAAGCTTTTCGCGAATTTCTTCCCGCACAAAGCCCTCGTCGTCAATAAGTATCGCTTTAATCATGTTCTGTAAATTTAAATGGGATTAGGAATCGGATCAATAAACCACTTTCTTCAGGATTTATTGTTCCCTTATCTATGATTTCGAGGTCTCTTTTGGTAGATTTTTTAAGGAAGTTGGAAATGAGTTGGGTTGAAGCAGATTGTTTTCCATTATGACCTTTTTGGGATAGTCCTTTACCATTGTCTTCAATGACACAGGAAATAAACTTATCTTCCAAGGTCAGGGTAATGGTTATTTTCCCAGTGCGTTCAATACCAGAAAAACCGTGTTCTATAGAGTTTTCTACAAAGGGTTGAAGGAGCATAGGAGGAATGAACACCAATTCGTCTTCTTCCATATTTTCGTAGTGGAATTTGTATTCGAAAGGATTGGAAGTACGCAGAAGTTGAAGATCCATATATTTCTTAAGGGATTCCACTTCTTTTTCTAATGCAATATAATCTCCCATAGAATTTTCAAGGAAGAGACGTAGCAATCGTGAAAATTTCAATAAATAATTGGTGGCCTTTTCGGGTTCTTTTTTTATCTGATTTTGGATTGCATATAGTGTATTGAAGGTAAAGTGCGGATTCATTTGTGAACGCAACAACCGTTGTTGATTCTGAAGGCTTTGCTTTTCAAATTTCAATCGGCGACTCTGGTAGAACAGGAACCCAATGATACTTAAAAGCGCTATAGAAATCAGTAAGAGGATGGAGCGGTTTTGTAATTGTATGTTTTTAATTTCTGTAGCTTGCTTTTCAAGCAATAGTACTTTTTCTTTTTCATTGGCTTTCGTTAAAGCAGTAAGTTCTTTTTCCGCTTTGTCTTCATATACTTCATCTTGGTATTCATAGATTTGAGACATTAGGGAGGATATTTTCTGACTTCCACTACCACCTTCTATGGCCAATCTTAGTTCATAATTTAGAAGTGCTTTTTGTCTATCTCTAGCTAAATTCTGTATTCCCAAATTTTGAACAGAGTCCAAATAGACCCGTGCCATATTGTATTGTTTAAGGTCAATATATACTTCTCCAATATTGTTATAATTGTCTGCAAGCGCATTGGTATAGTCTGGGTGAACAAGATTTTGTTTTCCAGCCTCTAAGGCTTTCAGATAATGAAAAAGTGCTTTGTTGAAATCTCCTTCAAAATACTGGTAAACACCATAGTTGGTATGGGTTTGCTGCTTAAAGTTAAAAGTTAAACTGTCTTCATTTTTCAAGACTTCTTCCAAGGTTTCAAAAGCTCCCTTTTTATCTTTTAAGTAGTAGTATTTTATTTCGGCCAATACATTTAGTGCATAGGGTAAATCTTCTTTGTTGTTTTTACGAACGTGTTCAATCTGTTTATTTACTACTTCTGATGCTTCTTTGTATTTTCCTCGAGCGAGGTAAGCTGTTTTTTGCCAATGATAGGCCCATGTATATGCCTTATGGTCTACCTCTGGGTTAAGTAAATTTTCGAATTTCTCTCCAATAGTGAGGCAGTCTGCATATAGGCCTAAGGCGGCATATGTGTCATAGGTGCTAGAAAAGTATGCGGCTTGCCTATCTGTGGCTACGCTGTCCTTTATATATTCTATAGCATTATAAAAATAGGTGGCGGCACTATCTAATTGAGCTTTGTTCTTAAAATGAAGTCCCAATAAATATTGATTTTCTGCTCTAAGGGAATCTGGATAGGAAGGTTCACCAAGGTACGTTTGCTCTAGATTCTTTAAAATAGGGTACACGGAGTCTTCCGAAATAGAATCAATCCGTTGGTGTATGGAATGGATTTCATCTATCGAGAGGGTTTCGTTCTTTTTTTGTTGGCATCCAAGAAAACAGAGAACGGAACATAAGATAATCGGGAAAGATCTTCGCATTGGTCAAATTTAACAAAAACATTAACGCACGCCCTATTGTAGAGGGTTATTAGTTCTTACAATTCATAAAAAACGAGAATTGATAGTATCGTGATTTATAAATGAAAAAGGCCGCCTTTTTAGGCGACCTTTTCTGTATATAAGCCGCTCTTTTAGTCTAAGAAAAGCGTAAAGTCTACACCTGAATACTCTGTGTAATAACAAGGATGTGCAATAGGACCTGTATTAATTCTGTAAGGTCTTGCCATGATGATCATATGTCCTTCAAGTGCATATGCATCATCCACTGTTTTTGGAAAGGTGCTTATTCCAAGTGGATAATCTTCGTTTATAATAGGATCATAAATACGTAAGATTCCGTTATTGGATTCCACTGTGGTAAGTGGGTGAGCCGTACTGGTAATACTAGAGGTTTTATAGCTGAAATTTAATCCGTTAGGGAAATAGAATTCCATGCAATTATCAAAAACCAAATAGTCTACGATGTTGTTTACTATTTCTTCTGCAGTAGGTTCTCCACCTCCAAATGGTGGATCTCCTGGCGGTGGTGGTGGCGGTTTCTCATCTTCAGTGTCTGGATCTGGACAGCAATCGATGTACAACCTTAAACGACCTTTAAATTCTTCGGCAAAATTGTAACCGGGTTCTGAGACGGAAGGTCCAAAAACATCATCGAAACTTACCGTATTTTCAGCACTCATATTATGCTGAAACAAAGATCTAGCTTCAGGTGAATAACGCAATAACCAACTGGTAGTAAAAGCAGCCCATTGCGAATAATTTTCAAGATAGAAAGGATCACTTACCTCTCCTGTGGGATCTGCTACAGTTGTCTTTAGATCAATGGAAGTGTCTTGTGCTTGTGAGGGAAGTTCTTGAACTTCATCCCCTGTACAAGACCAGAGCAAGACTCCTAAGAGCAGCAATAGCCATTTTTTTTTGTACTTCATAAGAATAGGGTTTTATGTTAATAATGATACAATAGTAGTCTTAATTCTTGAAATAGGGTAGTACTCCTATATATATGCCTTGCTTTAATTCATATTCGTATTGCTTTATTTCATATTCGTTTTTACAGTACGCAACAATCTTTCGCTAGATTCATGAAATATTAAATTCTACCCTTCTTCAGTAAGAGTATAGGGAATGGAAAAACGAATTAAGGTGCCTGTGTGTTCTGTATTTATACTTTTTCTGTCAATGATTTCCAGTCCTTGCTTGGTAGATTTTTTTAAGAAACTATCAATTAACTGAGTAGAAGCCGATTGTTTGTTGTGATTTTTAGAAAAAGTTAATCCTTTTCCATTGTCCTCTATGGTACAAGCAATGTGCTTATCCTGCAATGCAAGAGTAATTATGATCTTCCCTGGCCAGTCTATATCAGAAAAACCATGCTCAATACTATTTTCAACAAAGGGTTGAAGCAACATAGGAGGAATAAATAAAAACTCGTCTTCTTCCATGTTTTCATAATGAAATTCATAAGTAAACGTGTTCTGCATTCTAAGTAGTTGTAAATCCATGTATTTTTTAAGCGAGTCTATCTCTTTCTCTAAGGGGATATAATCACCCATAGAATTTTCAAGAAACAATCGTAGTAAACGAGAAAATTTCAATAAATAATTGGTGGCTTTTTCGGGCTCCTTTTTTATTTGGTTTTGAATAGCGTAGAGCGTGTTAAACGTAAAGTGTGGATTCATTTGTGAGCGCAATAAACGTTGCTGCATTTGGAGGCTATTGCGTTCAAATTTCAGTTTTCGTCTGAAATAGAACAACAGCCCAAAACTGAATAATAAACTGGTAATGACCCCGCCAAACAAAAGTGATGTTTTAAGGTTGGCATTGGCTATTTCAGTTTCCAGTTTCTCCTGCAAGATTTGTTTCTCCTTTTCATTGGCTTTGGTGAGTTCTACCAATTCATTTTCTATTTTTTCATTATAAGATTGTTCTTGATACTTGGCAATGGTATCTAAATGATCGTAAAGGGAGGTGATATTCGAATTGGTAGCATTGGCCAATTTCAATTCATAACGTAATACACTTTTCCTTAGATGTCTTGGAATATTATGAATGCCTAGAAGCTTTATGGTATCTAGATATTTACGAGCATTGGAATACTGTTTTAATTCAATGGAAACCTCGGCTAGATTTGCGTAGGATGTTGCGAACAATGATTTTTTATCCAGAGGATTATTCATTTGTTTTTTGAAATTCAATGATTTTTTATAGTGGTCTAATGCTTTATTGAAATTTCCTTCTAAAAATTGATAGACACCATAATTGTTGTACAATTGGCGTTTATGGTATAAACTCATGTTCTCCTCGTGATCAATGAGGCTATCTAATAATTGAAAAGATTCTTTAATGTTCTTTTTATAATAATATAATTTATCTGCTTTATTGATTAATGTCCCAAATAGAGCACTTGTGTCTTTTGTTAATAGGTGCATCCGGATTCTTTGCTCATTATGAAAAAAGGATTTCTCATTGTCCCCTAATTTTTTATAAGCTTGGGAAAGTATTAAGTTCCCCAGTGCTTTTGCTCTAAAATTGGAACTATCTATTCTATTTAAAAAACTCTTGCCTATGGTGATACAATCACCATATTTACCTAATCTTACATAAGATTCATGCGCGCTAAAAAAATAGTAATACCCTTTGCTATAATCGAGGGGATCTGATACTTTATCTACGGTACGTTGGTAGTAATAAGCAGCACTATCCAATACTCCTTGGGCAGAAAAATAATTACCTAATAGATAATCGTTTTTTAGGGACAGGGAATCCAATAGAGGATTTTTAGAGATCTCGTGCTCTATCTGTTTTAGGTAATAATGGGAAGAGTCTGAACTTAAGGAATCTATTTTTTTGTGAATGGAATTTACCTTTTCTACAGACCATAAACTTTCTTTCTTTTGACAGCTAATGGATAAAAATAGTAAGCATAAGATGATAGCGGTGATTCTTCGCATTAATCAAATTTAACAAAAACATTAACGCACCTTCATTGTAGAGGGCTATTAGTTCTTACAATTCATAAAAAACGAGAATTGATAGTATCGTGATTAATAAATGAAAAAGGTCGCCCTTTTGGGCGACCTTTTTCATTTATTAAAGCCGCTCTTCTAGTCTAAGAAAAGCGTAAAGTCTACATCTGGATACTCCGCGTAATAACAAGGATGTGCAATAGGACCTGTATTAATTCTGTAAGGTCTTGCCATGATGATCATATGTCCTTCAAATGCGTATGCATCATCCACTGTTTTTGGAAAGGTGTTTACTCCAAGTGGATAATCTTCGTTTATAATAGGATCATAAATACGTAAGATTCCATTATTGGATTCCTGTGGTAAGTGGGTGAGCCGTACTGGTAATACTAGAGGTTTTATAGCTGAAATTTAATCCATTAGGGAAATAGAATTCCATGCAATTATCAAAAACCAAATAGTCTACGATGTTGTTTACTATTTGTTCTGCAGTAGGTTCTCAGCCTCCAAATGGTGGGTCTTCTGGCGGTGGTGGTGGCTTGTCTACTTCAGTGTCAGGACTGACTTCTGTAGAAGATAATGATTCTGGAGTGCATGCATTAAAAGCAATAGCTCCCATCACTAGTAAGATGCATAAAATTATTTTTTTCATTGAATTAAAATTTATATTCACTATAAAAATACTAAAAATAGTACATTGTCTGCATGAACCGAAAATATACCTACATCCTTCTAGTGCTTTTGGTAACAACAGGTCTTTTCTTTCTTGAGAAATACGTAGATAAATCTCAAGAAAACTATCCAGAAATGACAAATGAATCAAGGACTGAGTCTTCAGAGTTTGGAGAGAAGTATTTACCATCATCTACTACCGGAGCCATTGTAGAACATGTGTACTATACACTTTCGTATTCTGAAAAACACGAACAGGCAGAATGGGTAGCCTACGAAATTGAGAAAGATCACCTTTCTCAAAATGAATTTGAACGCCCTTATTTTATTGAAGATAAGGAGGTGAAAAGTGGTTCTGCAGATTGGCGTAACTATAAAAAATCGGGATACGATCGTGGACATTTATGTCCTGCGGGTGCTCGTCGGTTTACCTATGATGCCTATCATGAAACCTTCCTTACCAGTAATATCAGTCCACAGGATCATGGCTTTAATTCGGGAATATGGAACCGTCTCGAACAAAAAGTACGCCGTTGGGCAAAGCAGTATGATGGTGTATATGTTATAACAGGAGGGGTGCTTAAAAATGGCTTGAAAGGAATTGGTGATGAACATGTTTCAGTACCGGAAGAATTCTATAAAATCATAGTCGATAATTCTGGAAATCAACCTAAAGCTATTGCTTTCTTAATTCCTAATAAAGATACCAGTCAATCCTACTTTGATTTTGTCACGACCATAGACGCTATAGAAGCTAAAACAGGGATTGATTTTTTAGAAGGCCTCCCCAATACCATAGAACAACCTCTAGAACGTAGTATCAATGTTGAGGCTTGGGGTAAAAAATAAATGAATTGTATAGTCTAGGGAGTCACTCCCAATCTTTGTTCTTCGGTATCCCAATATAGTTTGTGTGCGTTGTTTGTATACCATTCTTTTATAATAGTAATATGATGAGGTGATACAAAAGCCACTGACTGTTCAGTTTCCACACAAGAACATCGAAGACGGTGGTGCGTCTTTCTAAAATCAGTAACAGCATCTAATGTTATGATGATATAGTAAAATTTAGAGATTGTAAAATCATCATTTGCAAACATCTCTTCCATATCTGATAATAAATGGAGAAAATAAGTTTGAGGGTTTTTGTTTATAGGTATGGGGGCGTTGGCAGTTTTCAAAATCCCTTTCTCTTCATCTAATATAAGTTGTGCTTTATTCAGTTGAAACCATTGGTGCCAATCGACAATATTATAAGTAACGGGAATTCTAGTGTAATTTGTCCAGCAAGAACCATCATCGTAAGAAGCAATCCCTGTTAGTTTCTCAAGAGCTATGATTTTTTCCTGAAATCCCTGATCTTCATTTGGGTTTAGACTTCTACATGCTGCATAATCTTCGGCTGCATGTAAATAATTCCTGAATATTATGAAAGCTTCTTCATTTGTACTGGTCTGTGCTATACTGGAATGAAAAAAGAGCAATAGAAATAGTTGTAAAAGGTGGGGTTTGAAACAAAAATGCATTGATAAGAAGGTTTCAGTAGATAACTCATGAAACTCTTAATTTATTTTATGTTGGAGGGTTTGGATTAGGTATAATAGTAATTAGCCCCATCCAACCTAACAAATATGAAAAGCAAAATAGTGAAACCCCACAATCCAGAACCTCCATAACTAAAGAATGGCAACGGAATACCTACAGTAGGTAATAATCCTGTTACCATGCCAATATTTACTGCAAAGTGAATAAAGAGAATAGCAGCTACGCTGTATCCATATACCCGACTAAATTGTGATTTTTGGCGTTCGGCAAGAATGATAAGCCGAATGATTAGAAACACAAATAGAATAACGACCAAGATAGAGCCTAAAAACCCCCATTCTTCTCCTACGGTAGTGAAAATGTAATCAGTTTGTTGTTCAGGGACAAAATTCCCCTTGGTTTGCGTTCCCTGTGTCCAACCTTTTCCGGTCCATCCACCACTACCAATAGCAATTTCACTTTGGTTGGTATTGTATCCAATTCCTTGGGTGTCAGCTTCCTTTCCCAAAACAATATTGAAACGATCCCGATGGCGTTGTTCAAACACATTATTGAATACATAGTCTACTGATAATGTAAATGCAATACAAGTCACTATAGCAATTGTGTATGGAGCCCAACGGGTTTTTCGTTTTCGTTTGTTGTATAAAAATAGTAACAATGCTGTAAGAATGATAGCGACAGCCATACCAGGAACACCTAATAATAAGGTGCCTACAAAGAGTGCTGCGGCAAAGAAACCCAAAAGTAAAAAGATAAAGTGCAGCCCTTCGCGATACATCGGAAAAATGAATGCTGCATATACTAAGGCGCTTCCAGGGTCTGGCTGAGGTATTATAATCAGAGCTGGAATTGCAATAATTAAAAAGGCTTTTAATTGATGCCCAAACGTTTTCATATTGGTTTGGATATCACTAATGTATTTTCCCAAGGCCAATGCCGTGGCAGCTTTGGCAAATTCACTGGGCTGTAGACTCATGCTTCCAAAAGCATACCAAGACGTGGCTCCATTTATATTCTTCCCAAGGACAAAGAGGCCTACAAGAGATAGTAACGAAACCAGATAGATAATACTGGAGAAACGTTCATAAAACTTAGAATCCAACGCCAGAACAAAAATGATGATTAATACGCTAAGCCCTATCCATAGGAGTTGTTTAGCGTATACTTGGCTAAAATCAAAAAAGTGAGTAGCGCTATCATCCAGCGAAGCAGAGTAAATGTTGATCCACCCAAAACCTACCAATAATGCATATAGCAAGATGGTTAACCAATCGAATTTTACATATCGGGTTGTTGAATTCATTTATTGATTAATGGTAAAAGGTTCACCCGTATATGGTTTTGCATATTCTTCTTCGAGACTTCCTTCTAAAATGAATTTTTCCAAATCGGTTCGGGTTATTTCACCCTTTATATATTTTTCAATCATAAGGCTAGCAATGCGTCCTGCCCATCTAGAGCCCCAATATCCATTTTCAACAAAAACAGCAATCGCAATTTTAGGGTTGTCCTTGGGTGCAAAGGCTACAAAAACAGAGTGATCGGTAAGTTGCATACGTTCACCGTTTATTTTGGTATAATTTTCTGCAGTTCCTGTTTTTCCGCAAATTTCAATCCCGGGAATTTTAAGATGAGACGCAGTACCATAATTATATACATTGAAAAGCCCTTCAATTACAGGTTCAAAATTTGCAGGGTTAATTGTAGTCTCGTTACGTTGTGTATATTGATTGGGAATGGTGTCCATTCCAGATATTTTTTTAATGATATGAGGCTTGTAGTAATATCCTCTGTTGGCAATGGCGGCCGTAAAATTAACCATTTGCATGGGTGTCATAAGTACTTCTCCTTGCCCAATGGCATTAGAAATTGTTGCAGGGGTGTACCAATTGTATTTGGGATACTGGTAAAACCGATTGTAATACTCGGAATTTGGAATCAATCCTTTTTTCCCTACGGGAAGATCATACCCAAGATAATTTCCCAATCCAAAACTTACCAAATGTTTGCGCCAACTATCAATACCTTCCTGAGCCGTAGGGTATTTGTCTATCGTTCTGCGGTATACCGTGGCAAAGTAACTGTTGCAAGAATTGGCAATACCATCTATCATAGCCAATGGACTTTTGTGATGGTGACAGCCCAAAGGTTTTTTTCCTCCATAATTGTATCCCCCACGGCAAGAAATCCTTTCTTCCAGGTCAATAACTCCTTCCTGTAATCCAATTAAGGAAGTAAGTGCCTTAAAAGGAGATCCCGGAGGATATTCTCCTTGAAGCACTCGATCAAAAAGAGGTTTGGCAATGGTATCATAATAGAGCTTAGTGAAGTTTTTGGAGCGCTCTCTTCCTACCAATAAAGCAGGATCAAAATTAGGAGCAGCAACCAAAGCTAGAATTTCTCCCGTAGAAGGTTCTAAAGCTACAATACCTCCTCTTTTATGGACCATCAATTCCTCACCGTATTGTTGAAGAACAGCATCTATGGTCAAGGTGACGTCTTTTCCTCTGACGGGTAGGGTATCAAACCTTTTATTCTTATATGGGCCAATATCACGGTTAAATTTGTCCTTCTGAATGTACTTTACACCCTTATGTCCCCTTAAAAAGGTTTCATATTGCTGTTCTACCCCTCCAACCCCAATCAATTCACCCATTTGGTAATAGGGATTGGCTTTTATGATGCGTTCGTTTACTTCAGAAATATTGCCTAAAACATTGGCCGAATGATTTACTTGATAGTCCCGTAATGATCTTTTCTGGATGTAAAACCCTTCGTATTTATACATCTTTTCAGAAAGGGAAGCGTATTCTGTTTTTGTCAATTGAGGAATCACAACCGAAGGTAACCTTGGGGAATAGACTCGGGCTTTCTTCATGGTAGTAACGAAGTCCTCCTTAGAAATTTTAAGTAAGTCACAGAACTCTAAGGTATCCAAGGTCTTTACATCTTTTGGGATAACCATGACATCATAAGATGGTTGATTGGAAACCAAGAGTGTTCCATTTCTATCAAAAATATAGCCTCGCTGTGGGTAATCGTATATTACTTTTATAGCATTATTTTCGGACAATCGTTGAAAAGATGTATCGTAAATTTGAAGATAAAAAAGCCTTCCCGCGAAAACGACACCGGTTATAAGAACAATGAATAAGAGTAAAAATTTCCTCACGAGCTTTTTCTACTGAACAATAAAACGGAACAGACCATTAATACAGCACTAAATATTCCTGTAAATAACGTTGACTTTAAAATTAAAATTATCTGATTTGCGTTAAAAATTTCCATAGAGAACAACATCAAATGATGCAGCATGGCCATACTGAAAATATACACGAGTTGTTGGGAAAAAGGGGCGGTACTTATTTTGAGTGTATTTAATTGATAACTTACTCCAAAAGAATACTTTAGGGCAACGGGCCGTATCCATGCAATAAATACACAAGCAGCGGCATGAATTCCTCCAGAATCACCAAACATATCAATGGTTAATCCTAAAATAAAGGCAATGAAAATGAGTAAACTCTTATTGCCAGTAAGCGGATAGACAAGAATAAAAAGTGGATATAAATACGGATTGATATAACCGGCAAGATTTACATGATTTAAAATGAATACCTGTACCAAAACCAAGGTAACAAATCGTACGATATTTACAAGCGTGGTATTATTCTGCATCTTCAACTTCCTTTTCCAACTGCTTTATTTCTTTGGCATCTCGATGCGAAATGACATACACATGTTTTAGGCTGGTCATATCGGTAAATAATTGCACATCGATGTTATAATAATCTTGATCTGGTTCTCTTTTAAAGTTTGCCACAGTACCTATTAGAATCCCTTCCGGAAAAATAGTCGATTTACCATATGTCACTATGGTGTCACCTATAGCTACAGGAGCTAATCTTGGGATTTCGGTAAGCTGAACCACATTTGCTTCATTGGTGTTCCACTCCAAGTAACCGAAATGGTCTGATTTTTTGAATTTTGCAACTACTTGGCTATTGGTATTTAAGATGGATTGAACAGAGGCGTAATTATTTGAAACAGCATTTACAATTCCTACTACGCCTTGTGATGAGATAACACCCATATCCACTTTTAGACTATCGTTATATCCCTTATTTAAGGTTAAATAGTTTTTAGAATGTCCATAGTTGTTATTTATAACCTTAGCCGTTATAAAATTATAATTGGTATTTATAGACAACGTATCGAAAGTCTCCATTTCCATGTTAGCTACAATAGCCCGCAAACGTTCATTTTCCTTAGTTAGGATTTCGTTCTGTGTTTCTAGATCGAAGTAATCTGTAATGCCACTTTTAAAAGAATACACGCCTCCTGAAAGAAAGTTTGCTGAAGTGACAAACTTGTTCTTATGATAAGAATGAGAATTTATGGTAAGTCCAAGAGAAATAACGAACAGAAGTAGGAACAACAGGAAGTTTTTATTCCGAAGAAAGAAAAATAGGATCTGTTGCATGAGTCTCTATTTGTTATTTTATCAATACACTTTTGTACTTGTTGAGGTTTTTTAAACAAATTCCAGTTCCCCTTACTACAGCTCTTAATGGGTCTTCTGCAATGTACACGGGTAAATCGGTTTTTTGGGACAAGCGCTTATCCAACCCTCGTAGCATAGACCCCCCACCAGCTAGGTAAATCCCAGTATTGTATATATCTGCTGCCAATTCTGGCGGAGTTTGGGATAGGGTTTCCATAACAGAGTCTTCTATTCTTAAAATGGACTTATCCAATGCCTTGGCAATTTCTCGATAGGAAGTTTGAATCTGTTTTGGTTTTCCTGTTAGCAGATCCCGTCCCTGAACTGCCATTTCATCTGGGGGCAATTCTAGATCTTCTGTTGCAGCTCCAATTTGAATTTTAATTTTTTCTGCGGTGCGTTCCCCAATATAGAGATTGTGTTGGGTGCGCATGTAGTAGATAATATCATTGGTAAATACATCTCCGGCAATCTTTACCGATTTGTCGCAAACGATACCTCCAAGAGCAATAACAGCAATTTCTGTGGTACCTCCTCCAATATCCACAACCATATTTCCTTTGGGTTGCATGATGTCTACCCCTATACCAATAGCTGCAGCCATGGGTTCATGAATAAGATAAACTTCTTTACCATTTACACGTTCTGCACTTTCCTTTACCGCTCGCATCTCTACTTCAGTAATACCACTGGGTATACAGATAACCATTCGCAAAGAAGGGGTCAAAAGTTTTTTCTTAAGGGCAGGAATATCCTTGATGAACATATTGATCATCTTTTCACTGGCATCAAAATCCGCAATCACCCCATCTTTAAGCGGGCGAATGGTTTTAATGTTTTCGTGTGTTTTTCCCTGCATACGAGCAGCTTCTCGCCCTACAGCGATTATTTTTCCGGTAGTACGGTCTCTAGCAACTATGGAAGGGGCATCCACAACTACTTTATCATTATGAATGATTAAAGTATTTGCGGTTCCAAGGTCGATAGCTATTTCTTCAGTTAGGAAATCAAAAAATCCCATAAGTAGTAGATGTGATGTAGATTATACGGTTGTGGTTTGCTATTCCTACAAATGTAACAAAATTTAATGCTTAAAATGACGTACCCCGGTAAATACCATGGAAAGTCCATTTTCATTGCAATATTCAATACTTAATTCGTCTTTTATTGAGCCTCCTGGTTGTATGACAGCAGTGATTCCGGCATTATCTGCAATCTCCACGCAATCTGGGAATGGGAAAAATGCATCACTTGCCATCACAGCTCCTTGTAAGTCAAAATTGAAAGATGTTGCTTTTTCAATAGCTTGACGCAATGCATCCACACGTGAAGTCTGTCCTGTTCCACTGGCACAAAGCTGTTTTCCTTTTGCCAACACGATAGTATTGGATTTGGTATGCTTGCAGATTTTGGATGCAAAAAGCAGGTCTTCCAATTCCTTTTCAGAAGGTTTATTATGCGTAGCATCGCTAAGCATATCTTTGGAGTCAGTTATATGATCCTTATCCTGAACCAAAGCACCATTCAAGCAACTTCGGGTAAGGGTCTTTGGGAGATTGTATAATTTCTGAACTAAAAGAATTCTGTTTTTCTTTCCTTTCAGTATCTCTATTGCATCTTCACTAAAAGAAGGTGCAATCACAACCTCACAGAATAATTTGTGGATTTCTGCAGCTGTTGGGGCATCGATTTCAACATTAGAAATCAAAATACCACCAAAAGCAGAAACAGGATCGCCAGCCAGAGCATCTTTGTAAGCCTGTAAAACAGTATCTCTTTGGGAAAGTCCACAAGCATTGTTATGCTTTAGAATGGCAAACGTAGGTGCCTCTCCAGCAAATTCATTCATTAAATTAACCGCAGCGTCTACATCCAGTAGATTGTTATAACTTAGTTCTTTACCATGTAGCTTATTGAACATGGCATCGAAATCCCCAAAAAAGAACCCTTTTTGGTGTGGATTTTCTCCATAGCGAAGAACTTTTCCTTGTGTTTCACTTATTTTGAGGCTGGAAATTTCGTGACCAGAATTAAAGTAATTGAAAATCGCTGTGTCGTAGTGAGAGGAAATATTGAAGGATTTTGCTGCAAAATGCTTTCGTTGTGCTAAGGTAGTGGTTCCATTTCCTTCAGTAATCATATCCAGAACTTCTCCATAGTCTTCCATAGAGGAAACACAGAGAGTATCCTTAAAGTTTTTTGCTGCGGCACGGATCAATGAAATGCCTCCAATGTCTATTTTTTCAATAATATCCTGCTCTGAAGCACCAGAAGCTACTGTCTTTTCAAAAGGATAAAGATCTACAATGACCAAATCCAATTGCGGGATCTCATATTCTTTCATTTGGGCAACATCGCTTTCATTATCCTGGCGATTTAAAATTCCTCCAAAAACTTTAGGGTGAAGCGTTTTTACACGCCCTCCTAGAATGGAAGGGTAGTCGGTTACGCTTTCTACAGGAATTACTTTTATTCCAAGATCGTTTATGAATTTTTCAGTTCCTCCTGTAGAGTAAATAGCCACTCCCAATTCGTCCAGTTTTTTAACGATAGGAGCCAATCCATCTTTGTGAAATACCGAGATAAGTGCCGAAGCGATTTTCTTTGAGTCTGCCATTGAAAGTTTGTTGCTAGATTTAAAGTCGCAAAAATACATAATTGAGGCCTAATTTTGTAACTTATCACAATGTAAAACGTCTTATTTTCAATTTGAAAAGAGGAATTTGAAAAAGGAGTTATAAAAATCCTTAAACTTGGACTATGGTTATCTATTTACGGGTACTGAAAGAGAGCTTTAATTTTGCTATTAGTGCACTTATTAATAATAAGTTACGCACTTTTCTCTCGCTATTGGGAGTGACCATTGGGATATTTTCCATTATTGCTGTTCTTGCCTCGGTAGATTCGTTAAAAAAGGAAATTGAAGGGAGCATTAGTGGACTGGATAATAGCACTATTTTTCTTTGTCGATTTTCGTTTGGCCCAACCGAAGTTCCCGAATGGAAAAGGGATCAATTCCCCGATGTAAACTATGATGAATATATGCTGGTAAAGAAAATGATGCCAGATATGAAGGGGATTTCTTATCAATTAAATGTACAACGGGAAACAGTGAAATTTGAGGATAAGTCTGTTGAAAATGTAGAGATGATTGCAGTGACCCACGAACAAACCAATATTGAAGATGTAAAATTGTCCTATGGAAGGTTTTTTAACGAATCGGAATCCAATCGCGGTGCAACCGTAATTGTTATTGGTGATGAAATTGCACAGAGCTTGTTTGGTTCTGCACAAAACGCCATAGGGAAAAAGTTACGTGTATATGGACGTAAGCTTACAGTGATAGGAATAATGGAAAAAGAGGGTAGTGGTATTTTTGGCGATAGTAAAGATGTAGCTACTTTTTTACCAGTTAATTTCATGCGTAGGATTTATGGAGATAATAACAAAGCTACATTTCCATTTATCCTTATAAAACCCGAAAAAGGAGTAGACAATGAAGAGTTTATTGCATTGTTAACATCAAAAATGAGAATTATCCGTGGGCTTAAACCAGAACAAATGGATGATTTCTTTGTCAATCAGTTACAAGGATTTACCGATGCCATTAATAATATGACAGGCACCATGAATAAGATAGGCGGGGTAATCAGTTTATTCTCTTTGTTGGTTGGTGGCTTCGGGATTGCCAACATCATGTTTGTAAGTGTAAAGGAACGAACCAATCTAATAGGAATTCAAAAGTCCTTGGGAGCCAAAAACAAGTTTATACTCCTTCAATTTTTATTTGAAGCCATGATTTTGGCAATCATTGGTGGGCTTGTAGGGTTGTTTTTAGTTTTTATTGGCTCGTTGATTGCCTCTTCCCAAACAGGAGATTTCCAATTTGTACTTTCGCCCTGGAACATGTTTTTAGGAACCTTAATTTCAGCAATAATAGGGTTGATTTCAGGAATTGTTCCAGCTTATTCAGCTTCTAGATTAAATCCAGTAGATGCTATTAGAACAGGGGTGTGATAAGAATCTTAGATACTTTCTCGTTTACCCATTCCAGAAAACGCTCATCGGCTTCGGTAAAAGGATTTGGAGTGTGTGAATCAATATCTATTTGACCAATATTTTTTCCATCCTTAAATAGAGGGATTACAATTTCCGCTTTCACATAAATACTACATGCAATATAGTTGTCCTGTGCTTTTACATCTGGGACTACAAAATTGGCATTGCTTTCCGCTACTTGACCGCAGATTCCTTTTCCAAAGGGAATCACTGTATGATCAGTTGGTTCACCCGCAAAAGCCTTTAAATGAAGCGTTCTTTCTGCTTCATTGGCAAAATAAAACCCTACCCAATCATAGGCCGGAAGGGCATTTTGTATTATTTCACAAACTTTGGTGAGTTTATCATTTACCGAACTTTCCGAAGTCGATAATGCGGTCTCAATGGAGGGTTTTAGAGCTTCAAAAGGCATTGAAATCAATTTTTTGGTAAAGGTATTTTAAAAACGTTTTATCTCCCAAGATCTATTTCTATATTTTTGTGTGTTACCAAGAACTAATACACGAATTTGAAAGACATACTTAACAAATATAAATCGGTCATTCGATTTGTCGTTCTCTTTTTGGGAACCTATCTCGTGTTAACGTTTTTATACTCTTGGTACCTTCACAGTTCTAAAGATTCAATATATCCTCCAGATTTTGTTACCCATTTAGTTGCCAGGCAAAGCAGTGATGTTTTAAATGGATTGGGGTACGAAGCCATGGTGACTCCGCATGATTCGCAACCAACCATGAAACTCTTTGTAAATGGTAAATACCTTGCCAGAATTATTGAGGGATGCAATGCTATTAGTATCATTATTCTATTTGTGGCTTTTGTTATTGCTTTTGCACAAAAACTCAAAAAAACCCTTTTGTTTGTTTTGGCAGGTACGGTATTGATTTATGGTGTAAACATTATTCGTATTGCTATTCTTGCCATGGCTTTGTTTGAATTTCCTCAGTACGATGAACTTTTACATGGAGTGGTTTTTCCGGGAATCATATATGGCATGGTCTTTCTGCTTTGGATGTTATGGGTAAGGGGACTGAAACATAAAAAGAAAGTTGGGGCATGAAAAAATGGATGACATGGATATGGGTTGTTATCTTGTTCGGAATTTTGATTCTGGTAAGGGCCTATGCTTCAGATCTTTTTTACGACCCATTGATCCAATTTTTTAAAACAACTCATAGCACCGATGTACTCCCAAAAATGGATCTAACCAAATTGTTGGGGCATACTTCTCTTCGATTCTTATTGAATACCAGCATTTCATTGCTGATACTTTGGGTTATTTTTAGAAGGAAAGACATCATAAAAGTATCAGTGCTTCTGTATCTGTGTGTGTATGTATTGCTGTTAATTTTCTTTTGGTTCTTGTTAGGGTCTGATAAAGCTGGAGGGCATATGGCACTTTTTTACGTAAGGAGATTTCTTATTCAACCGGTATTCCTATTGCTGTTAATTCCTGCTTTTTACTTTCAGAAAAACCTCTAGTGGTGTATCTTTGTAGTACTTAAATTTATCTTCATGAAAGTGCGAATAGTTACCCTATTGTTAGTGTTGTTTGTGGTTTCTTTATCGTGTAAGAACGAAAAACAATCCTCAGAAATTGAAACCGTAGAAGTTGAAACAGCCAAAGAAGTCTATACATCTTCTCCTTTAGAAGCAACATTTAATGATCCTAAAGTGGCCGAAGTTTACCAAGCATATAATTTGTTAAAGACTGCTTTGGTAAATACAGATGCTACAATGGCAAAAGAAAAAGCATCTCATTTGTTAACGGCTTATTCTAACATGGGTGTAGAAGACGAGGTTTTTAAAGCAGCTCAAGCAATTTCTGAAAGTGATGATATAAAAGTGCAGCGACAGTCGTTTTCAGATGTCTCCGCGGATGTGGAAAAACTACTAGAAGGAGCATTAACTTCTGGGGCTGTTTACAAGCAATATTGTCCTATGGCTTTTAACAATACTGGTGGATATTGGTTAAGTAACACCAAAGAAATTCGGAATCCATATTTTGGTGATGTGATGTTGAAATGTGGACGGGTTTCCAATGAAATCAAGTGATTTTTAACGAATTTTTACCTGTATAAATAAGTTTTTGATTTAGTTTTGTACTGTGAAACACATTATTTCCATGTTTATGTCCCTTTTATTGCTATTAAGTAGCAGTGGGATAACATATGCCCAACATTTTTGTGGGGACTACGAAATGATGGCAAAAGTAACTCTGGGGCAGGAGGTATTATCCTGTGGTATGGTGACTATGAACGATCCGGATTGCGAGGATGAGTCAGCAGAAGATCACGACTGTTGTGATAATAAATATACCCAGATAGACACCGACGATAATTTTGCAGATGCCTCCTCCGATGTTCAATTGAGCCCCGTATTTGTGGCCTCTTTCGTTTCCGTATTTCTCTTACATGAAGCAGTTGTCTTCAATGCCAATAATGATCATTTCAAGGACTACAGCCCGCCTCCTTTGGGAGAAGATCTCTGTGTGCTGTACGAAACTTTTCTAATTTGATGTAATTCCAAGGGATTTCTAAGATTCCCATTGCCCCTTTAGGGCTAGTTTGTAATGGAATTAACCTAACATCAAATAAAAATCATGATTACAAAAACATATTCGGTATCTGGAATGGCTTTTACGAGTTGTCAGAATACCGTTCAAAAAAAATTAGAAATAGTATTGGGATTTATGTTATTAAACCCCAAAGCAATATGAAAAAGTTCATATTTATAATGATTTTGTTGCCTTGGACTATGATGGCACAGGATCAATTGGAAGGTACAATCTTAGATGGTGCCAGTAGTTCCAATGAAGGCCTTTTTGGAGCCAATGTAGTTTGGCTCAATACAAGCATTGGTGTTGTAACGGATATTGATGGAGGTTTCAGTATTCCATATGATACTTCATATTCTCAATTGGTAGTTAGTTATGTTGGTTATGTGACTGATACCATTTCGGTATCTCAAAACCAACGCATAGAGCATACACTAAAAGCTAGTGCCAATTTAGATGAGGTAACTGTTTCCGCTAGAAAGAAAGCATCAGCTAGATCCTACTTACAGGCACAGAATACGATTTTGGTAAGTAGTGACGAATTGCTGAAAGCTGCTTGTTGCAATCTATCTGAAAGTTTTGAAACCAATCCTTCGATTGATGTTAATTTTGCCGATGCCGTAACCGGTACGCGACAAATTAGAATGTTAGGGTTAGAAAGCCCCAATATCTTAATTGCAACTGAGAACATTCCCTCCATTAGAGGAGCTTCACAAGCTTATGGGTTAAGTTTTATTCCGGGTACTTGGGTAGAGAGTATTCAGATTACCAAAGGAGCAGGAAGTGTGGTAAATGGGTTCGAAAGTATAGCGGGACAAATCAATGCAGAGCTGCAGAAGCCCACCAAGGACTTTTCTTTTTATCACAATATGTATGTTGGCCTCAATGGCAGGAAAGAGCTCAATACCCATTTCAATACCGATATAGGCGATAAATGGGCTACAGGCGCTTACATTCATGGTAACTTACGGAACAAGAAATTCGATAAAAACGATGATACCTTTTTGGATTTACCGTTGGCAAAACAAGTAAATGTGATGAACAGATGGCAATATACCAATCCTGAAAAGGGATGGGTAAGCTTTATAAACCTTCGGTATATGGATGATGTAAAACAGGCTGGACAAGTAAAGTTTGTAGAAGGATCAGATCCATTGTCGTCTCCCTTTTGGGGTAGCGAAATCAAAACACGTCGTTTTGATGGCTCCAATAAACTGGGATGGGTTAATCCAGAAATCCCTTACCAAAGTGTAGGAATACAGTCTGCCTTTACCTTTCATGAGCAGGAGTCTTTTTTTGGATTGAACACCTATAATATCATTCATAAGAGTTTTTATGGCAATGCTCTGTATAATTCCATCATTAGTGATTCTAGGCACAAAGTGAAAGCGGGAGTTAGTTTCACGTATGATCATTATGATGAAGATGTTAACGAAACGACTTATGAACGTACCGAAAATTCAGTAGGGGCCTTTTTTGAGTATTCCTATAATAACCTGGATGCATTAACCTTAACTGCTGGAGTTCGTGTAGATAATCACAATCGTTTGGGCTTCTTTGTAACACCTCGTTTGCATGTAAAGTATACTCCTTGGGAGAAATCGGCCTTCCGATTTTCTGTTGGTAGTGGAAGAAGAAGCGCAAATATCTTTACTGAAAATCAGAAATTGTTTTCCAGTAGTAGGAACATCAGTATTTTGGATAAGGATGGAAAGGTCTATGGTTTGGATCCTGAAGTAGCTTGGAATTATGGATTTTCCTATTTACAAGGATTCAATCTTTTGGGAAGAAAGGCGGATATTACTTTCGACTTTTACCGAACTGATTTTCAGAACCAAGTGGTGGTTGATTGGGAAAACCCACAAAATGTCCGTTTCTATAATTTGAGAGGGGAGAGCTATGCTAATTCTTTTCAGGTAGAGTTCAATTACAATCTTTTAGAACATGTAGACCTTAGGATGGCGTATAAATATTATGATATTCAGACAGATTACCTGTCTGGTAAATTAGAACGCCCGTTAACTCCTAAGAATAGGATATTTGCCAATGCAAGCTATGAAACCCACGAAAAAGAAAATGGAGCACAGTGGAAATTTGATGTTACGTATAACTGGTTAGATTCTCAACGGTACCCTTCAACAGAGACCAATCCAGAATTTTTTCAGCTAGAAGAACGAACACCATCCATTGGTACATTGAATGCACAAGTTACTAAAGTGTTTTCTCCTCGATTTGAAGTATATTTGGGAGGCGAGAACATGACAAATGTTAGACAGGACCAGCCCATTGTAAACGCAGAAAACCCTTTCGCAACCTATTTTGATACAACTTTTGTTTATGGTCCGATTTTTGGAAGTATGTATTATGCAGGATTGCGCTATAAAATTGAATAAGATGAAAAAAATAGTAGTAGTTACTTTATTGTTTGTAAGTATGGGGCTTTGGGCCCAGAACAAGAACGCGAGAGCCACTATGGAGGTGGATGGAGTTTGTATGATGTGTAAGCAACGTATTGAGAAAGCCTCTCTAAACACGAAAGGGGTGAAATCTGCCGTTTGGAATGTAAAAACCCATGAGCTCAGTCTTATTTTTGATGAGCGAAAGACAGACCTGAATATAATTCAGGAAAATATTGCAGCCGTAGGACACGATACTAAAGCTGTGAAGGCTACAGAAGAGGCCTATAATTCTGTTCATGATTGTTGCAAGTACCGTGACGAAAAAGTACAGGGTGACCACAAACAACATGCTGATGATGACGGTGATGGAGGTCGTTAACTGAAAAATTCATTCCTAATATAACAGCCCGTAAGATGTCAATCTTATGGGCTTTTTTGTAATTTCGGATTTCTAATTCTAAATCATGCGCTATCTAACCCTTTTCTGTTTTGTCATTGTATTGTACAGTTGTAACAAAGAGGTGGAGCCCACTCCACAAGAAATTATTGGAAACAGTATTCTTGCTCATGGAGGATGGCAGGCTTATGAAAATTTGGACGTCATCGAATTTAGAAAGATCGTAAAATTGTTTGATGAAGAAGGTCATTTGGAATCTCAGGAGCGGCAATATCAAACATTTTCGTATCATCCCAGATATAAGGTCAAGATCCATGGTTTATGGGATGGTACGGTTAGGGAGGTTTCCTATGATGGAAATGAGGTGTTCACCACTGTGAACGATTCTATTATTCGAGATTCTATTACGATACAAAAATCACTAAAGACCATTCAATCAGCTGAATTTGTGTTCTTTCAACCCTTTAAATTGAAGGATGCAGGTGCGGAAATGGAATATGTTGGCAAAAAAATATTATTTGACACGGTTCCTGTTTCAGAAGTAAAGGTTGTCTATCCCAATTCTGAAGATGTTTGGTGGTTTTATTTTGATGAAAGAAATCGTTGTGTGGCTAATCGTGTCCTGCATAACGGACGTTACAGTCTTATTGAGAATTTAGAGTTTCAACACTACAAAGGATTACTTTTCAATAAACATCGTAAAAGTTATTTTGTAGACTCCTTGTTGAATAGGCAACAGCTAAGGGCTGAGTATTTTTATGATGTGGTGATGGAGTAGTTTCGTTGTTGGGTAATACTTCAGTTATTTATAAATACCTTTAAAATTCCATAAGTGTAAACTGTTGCTACTTCCTTTACAAATTCCTGAAAATCGATAGTAGCATTATGGTTGGCCTCATCAGAAATAGTTCGTATGAGGGCAAACGGAATATCGTAATCAGCACAAACTTGAGCCACAGCAGCTCCTTCCATTTCTACACATAATACTTCGGGAAGAAGATTTTTTATGTTTTGGGCATCATCTAAATCAGAAATAAATCGATCGCCACTTGCAATAGCGCCTACCATTACTTTGGGATCGTGGATATGAAATGCTTTTTGAGTGGTTTCGGGGATATTGTGATTTTCTAAGAAGGAAGTTGCAGCTTTTTTCAAATCAGTACGAATGGTTGTGTCTGTTTCGAAATAGGAAGTATTTACTAAAGGTATTTCAAATTGTGAAAAAATGGGTCTTGCGTCCATATCGTGTTGGTAGAGTTTGGTGCCTATTACGATATCCCCAACCTTCAATGATGGGTCTAATGCTCCCGCTACTCCTGAAAACAGCATACGATCTACTTTATAATCTAAAATAAGATGTGTGGCTGTAGTAGCCGAGGCCACTTTTCCCCAACGAGAAAAGACCAACACAACCTCTTTGCCCCATAATGTGCCAGTATAGTATTTGCGGTTTCCTGTTTCCTGTATGGAATCGATTTTCAATGCCTGGAGTAAGGATTCCATTTCTTCCAACATGGCACTCATGATGCCTATTTTCATAGTTTGTTTCGTTTTTAGATTTCAGCAGTTGTCCCCAGTAAAAGTAATTTCTTTTGTTCCATAGGTACTACTAAAATACCGCTTTCCTTTCTTACGCAAAAACCCCCGCTAAAAGCGAGGGTTTTCTAGATTCAGAACGAACCAAAATCTATTTTTTACATATACGCGCTGCGCATTACATCATACCGGGCATTCCGCCGCCGCCCATTGGAGGCATGGCAGGAGCATCTTCTTTAATATCTACCAAGGCACACTCGGTAGTCAAGATCATTCCTGCTACAGAAGCTGCATTTTCCAATGCAATACGTGTTACTTTTTTAGGATCGATGATTCCTTCTTTCAGCATGTCAACGTATTGATCATTCTTAGCGTTGTAACCAAAGTTTTTCTTGCCTTCAATGACTTTATTGGTTACGACAGAACCTTCTCCTCCGGCATTTTCAACAATGGTACGCAAAGGTGATTCGATGGCACGGGCTACAATCTGAATTCCCGTGGTCTCGTCCATGGTTTCTGTTGTCAATTTTTCCAATACCTTTTTGGCACGAACCAAAGCAACTCCACCTCCGGCAACGATTCCTTCCTCAACCGCAGCTCTGGTTGCATGAAGTGCATCATCTACACGATCTTTCTTTTCTTTCATTTCTACTTCAGAAGCAGCACCTACATACAATACTGCAACTCCTCCAGCCAATTTAGCCAAACGCTCTTGTAGTTTTTCTTTATCGTAATCGCTAGTTGTGGTTTCAATTTGAGCTTTGATCTGTCCTACACGTGCCTTGATGTCGCTTTTGTTTCCAGCACCGTTTACAATGGTAGTATTGTCTTTATCAATGGTTACTGTTTCGGCAGTTCCCAACATTTCAACAGTAGCATTTTCTAAGGTAAATCCTCTTTCTTCTGAGATTACGGTACCACCAGTAAGTATGGCAATGTCTTCTAGCATGGCCTTACGACGGTCTCCAAATCCTGGAGCTTTAACGGCAGCAATTTTAAGAGCACCGCGTAATTTGTTAACCACCAAAGTGGCTAAGGCTTCGCCTTCTACGTCTTCGGCAATGATTAATAATGATTTTCCTTGTTGGGCTACAGGTTCTAATACAGGAAGTAAATCCTTCATATTAGAAATTTTCTTGTCGTACAACAAGATCATAGGGCCTTCCAATTCGGTTTGCATTTTATCGCTGTCGGTTACAAAGTAAGGAGATAGGTATCCACGATCAAACTGCATTCCTTCTACAACATCTACATAGGTTTCGGTTCCTTTAGCTTCCTCCACAGTGATAACTCCTTCTTTTCCAACTTTGCCGAATGCTTTGGCAATGAGATCTCCAATTTGTAGATCGTTATTGGCAGAAATAGAAGCTACTTGTTGAATCTTTTCTGAAGAGTTTCCTACTTTGGTAGATTGTTTTTCTAGATCAGCAACAATAGCCTCAACAGCAGTGTCGATACCGCGTTTTAAGTCCATTGGGTTTGCACCAGCAGCCACGTTTTTCAATCCTTCTTTTACAATAGCTTGTGCTAATACGGTTGCGGTTGTTGTACCGTCACCTGCAAGGTCATTAGTTTTGGAAGCCACTTCCTTTACCATTTGAGCCCCCATGTTTTCAAGGGCATCTTCCAATTCTATTTCTTTAGCAACAGAAACTCCGTCTTTGGTTACTTGAGGTGCTCCAAAGGATTTGCTAATAATTACATTTCTTCCCTTAGGGCCCAACGTTACTTTTACTGCGTTAGCCAATGCGTCTACACCACGCTTAATTGCGTCCCGTGCTTCCACATCAAATTTTATATCTTTTGCCATTTTATATAAACTTTATGCCATTGGCTTTATACTGTAAGCTTTTGGCTTTTGTTAGATTGATTTTTTATTGTTTGGAATTAGATAATGGCGAGAATGTCATCCTCACGCATGATTAAATAGTCTTTTCCATCGAACTTGAGCTCACTACCCGAGTATTTTCCGTACAAAACAGTGTCACCCACCTTTACGGTCATATCGTGGTCTTTTTTACCCTTGCCAACAGCTACAACTTTTCCTTGTTGTGGTTTTTCTTTAGCAGAGTCTGGAATGTAGATTCCAGAAGCAGTTTGGGTTTCGGCAGCTTGAGGTTCTACCAAAACGCGATCTGAAAGTGGTTGGATTTTCAATGCCATTTTCAATAATATTTTATGAAGTTAATTTATATGATTATTCAATTACGCTTTGCGTATTTTCAGAAATTGTGCCATTTGGGAATTTCTGTCAAAATGAAACAAAAAATGCCAACTTGTCACAAGCTGGCATTTTTTATATCGTATGTTGGTTTTTCTTAATTACCGTTTCCAGCTCCTCCGTTAGTATTTCCTGAATTAGTATCTGGAAGTTCTACGTTTTGAATTTCATCCTGAAGGAAATCTCCACTTCCTTGTCCGTCAAATAAAGAAATATTGGATAACAAGATTAAAGCCAATAGGATAACTGCTAAGGTCCAAGTACTCTTATCTAGAAAGTCTGTTGTTTTCTTTACACCTCCCAATTGCTGACCACCGCCACCACCAAAAGTAGATGACAATCCGCCTCCTTTAGGGTTCTGTACCATGATAACCACCACTAGCAAGAATGCTACGAAAACGATTAGGACTAAAAATATGGTAAATTGCGTCATTGTTCTTCTGTTTTAATCAATTTTTTTATCGCCCGAATTTGGTCTGCAAAGAAACCACTTTTTTCGGGATTTTTCAAAATTAAAATTTTATAAGCTTGAATAGCTTTTTTATAGTTCTTTTGTTGCAAATAAACCTTAGCTAAAGTTTCTGTCATTAACTGTTCAGGAGCCTGTGTGTATGGCTTTGCCAGGTTTTTGTTTTTTGCAACTGTTTCTTTGGGTTCAATTTTGGGCCGCTCTTGAATAAACTTTTCTATGAGCTGAAACTTTCGCTCTCGGTCCTTTTGGGTATCTGTTTGCGATTCTTCTTCATTTTTTTCTTCCCGTTCTATGGGGTTGGCCTGTGTTAATTTTAGCCATTCGCCAAAAGAATGTGTATCACTTTTTGTAAAAGAAAGTGGTGTATCTACCTCAAGGGGTTTTTCTGGCGGGAGAGCTTCTTCTTTTTCTTTGGGAGGTGCTACTTCTATAGGAGTTGATTTACGCTCAAAGAGATCTGGATTTAGAATAGCTTCAGCCTTTTTCATTTCTGACTGCAGTTGTTCGTGAATCTCACGACTTACTTTTTCAGAAATATCTTCAGACACTACTTCGATTTCTTTTACGACATCACTTTGTTGAAGGATGATTTCTGAAATATTATTCTGAACAAAATCTTTGGAAGTAATGTACTCAAAAAGAATGTCTCTATCTGTAGTATGTGCGGCGGCTAGTTTTAAAGCATCATTGTATAGATAACTATTCTGATTTTTTAGGCCTTTGAGTTGTATTGCACGCGCGCTCTGAAAATATGGATACTTTGCCAATAGGGTATCTAGCTCCTTTACCTGATCTGGATGGATCGTCTGCGGATTCGCCAAAAGATATGTATAGGTGCTAGTGTTCATATTACCAATCTGCTAAGGATCTATTGAAAATATCTTGTGTTAAACGTTCAAAAACAACCTCCAGTGCTTCATCCAATTGTGATCCTATAAGTTGTGCGCCACCATCATAATCGAAGTAAAACGAAAATTTTTCCTCAAAATCTTTTTCCGGTTCCAGCGTATTGTAATAACGAACATTTACGCCAATGGTTAATCTGTTTTGAGCTGCGGTACTTTGTGAAGTAGCTGTAATAGGAGACACATAATATTGAGTGATTTCGCCTTCGTAAAGCAAATCGCCATTGCTAGGGGTAAGGCTCAAACTTGTTTGGGTGAGTATAATGTCTTGTAAAGCCAAGGTGAAATCCCGAGCTACACGAGGTTCTACCAGAGCAGCATTGTTTACAAAATTGTTAACCTGAAAAGTTTTTGCATTACCAATATTGGCCCCAGAAAAAGAGTACTTTACCTTGCATCCTTGAAAAAGGACCACAATGCTTAGGCAGACAACGATTCGAAATAGTTTAGTCATATAAAGAGCGGAAAGCTACAAATTAAATTGTTTAATTTTACGGTATAGAGTTCGTTCACTAATACCCAATTCTTTGGCGGCATCTTTTCGTTTACCACCGTATTTTTCTAAAGATTTCCGAATGAGTTCCAATTCTTTTTCATGTAGGGAAAGGTTTTCTTCCTCTTGAATTTCTTCGGCAAAATGATATTTGTCTTCTTGCGTTTCAGGGAGTGCTTCCTCAGTAGGGGTTACTAATTCCACATCATAAGATTGAGGTGTTTCTTCTTCTACAATAGCTGCTAATTGTGCTTCCCGATCGGTTTCTTCAGAATAAATCTTGTTGATAAGGGTAGAGTTTTCTTCACGCACCTCTGCAGAATTACCGCTTTTCATCAACTCCATGGTCAGTTTTTTCAAGTCGTTGATATCTCGTTGCATATCAAACAAAACCTTATATAGGATTTCTCTTTCATTGCTGAAATCACTCTCAGGTTTCTTAGTGTTGATTACCGCAGGAAGGTTGCTTCCTACATCTGGAAGGTAGCCTTTTAATGTCTCATAAGAAATGGTTCTTTTCTGTTCAAGCACAGATATCTGCTCTGCAACATTTCGTAACTGACGGATATTTCCGCCCCATTTATATTGTAGCAATAGACTTACGGCTGAATCTTCCAAACGGATGGTTGGCATTTTGTATTTCTGGGCGAAATCTGCTGCAAATTTTCGAAATAACAAATGAATGTCTTCGTGTCTTTTCCTGAGTGGAGGTAAAGCGATCTCTACGGTGCTTAATCTGTAATAAAGATCTTCACGAAATTTTCCTTTTTCAATGGCTTCGGCCATCTTTACGTTAGTGGCAGCTACAATACGAACATCAGTCTTTTGTGCTTTGGAAGAACCTACTTTTAGGAATTCCCCGTTCTCCAATACGCGCAACAAACGCACTTGGGTAGGCAAGGGAAGTTCTCCCACTTCATCAAGGAAGATTGTTCCGCCATCGGCCACTTCAAAATAACCACTACGGGTAGCCGTAGCACCAGTAAAAGCACCTTTTTCATGTCCAAAAAGTTCACTGTCTATGGTTCCTTCAGGAATAGCTCCACAGTTTACGGCAATGTACTTGCCATGTTTTCTATGGGAGAGGGAGTGAATGATTTTGGGTATGCTTTCTTTTCCCACACCACTTTCACCGGTAACCAATACGGAAATATCAGTAGGGGCTACCTGAACGGCTTTTTCTACGGCACGGTTCAATACCGAGTCGTTGCCTATAATTCCAAATCGTTGTTTAACGGCTTGTACGTTTTCCATGGTTTTATAATAGGGTCTTAGCCTTAGTTTTAATGATATTCGAAAGCTCTTGTAATAACAGCGCCATCATGACGTGTTGTACTGGAACTTAATGGATAATTGTCTGAATTGTATACATAGGTAGTTTCTTCTAATTCGAATACTACGCTATTTGTTGTGCTTGTAACCCTTTCAGTATTGTTCTGTAAATAAGAATAATGAAAAGTGAAATCTATATCATATAAATACTGGTCTATAAGCATATACTGCATAGGGTTTGCTATAAAATCTCTAAAAAGAGGGTTCGTATTAGCGTCTATAGTATTATTGTAAATTGTACCGTCTCCTTTGGATATTTCAATTACTTTTCCGTTTTCATAGATAAAACTATGTTGCTGAAAAGTTCCTAACCCTGTATCATCATGTGCCGTTTCAATTATTCTTTGCTGCGAATCAAAAACTACATAGCCGGATTTGTTGGTTTCGTTTTCTAAAAAATCTACTCGATTGGTTTCATACATAAAGGAGGTATGATAGGGTAGGTGAGAGCCATCTCCATAATCGGTTATAGCAGAGAGCCTTTCCTGAGAGTCATATGTGTATAATCTCCAATCTCTAATGAATTGACCATTGGCATCGTACAATTTTATGGATATTAGATTTTGCCCAGAGTTGTATTCATATAACTCATAGGAACTGGTGCTTTCATTTTGCCCTGTATTAAACCCCAATCTTCTCTGAACAGTTCCGTTTTCATTAAAATATGTAACAGATGTATAATCGGTAAGTGAGTTTACAGTTGTTAATTTTTTGATGTTTAAAACTGTATTTTGATCTCCTCCGTTGTCTTCATTGTTGTTGTTTGAGGAATCATCACTAGAACACCCCAAAAGGAGCAGAGCTGTAAAAAGAAAGCCAAATAGTTTTTTCATGCAAGGAGTTGTTTTAATTATTATTAGAAAATCCAATAGCATTACCAATTAAGGTAGCGCTGGTGCAATCTTCAATTTTTACCATGACAAAGTCACCTACTTTGTAATTCTCTTTTGGAAATACGGCTACGGTATTTTGTTGCGTACGTCCGCTCCATTGTGCATTGCTTTTTCGAGACTCTTTCTCTATGAGCACTTCTACAGTTTTTCCTACAAATTGTTTTGTACGATATGCACTGTGTTTTTGTTGAAGATCTACAATTTCCGTAAGCCTACGCTTCTTAACTTCCATAGGAATGTCATCCTCCAATTTTCTGGCAGCCATAGTTCCTGGTCTTTCAGAATACACGAACATAAATCCAAAGTCATATTTTACATATTCCATTAAGGAAAGGGTGTCTTGGTGGTCTTCCTCGGTTTCGGTAGGGAAACCGGTAATCATATCCTGTGAGATACCACAATCTGGAATAATCCTTCTTACCGTATCAATTAATTCAAAATATTCCTCGCGGGTATGTTGACGATTCATTTCTTTAAGAATACGGGTGCTGCCACTTTGAACGGGCAAGTGAATGTAATTGCAGATGTTGTCGTATTTTGCCATGGCATGCAATACATCTTCTGTCATGTCTTGGGGGTTGCTGGTAGAGAACCGTATACGCATTTTTGGTTGGGCCAGTGCTGCCATTTCCAGTAGTTGTGCAAAATTTGTGGCAGTTGCTTTCTGTATTTCGGTTGCGTTTTTGAAATCCTTTTTCAGTCCACCGCCATACCATAAATAACTATCCACATTCTGCCCCAAAAGGGTGATTTCTTTATACCCTTTAACGGCAAGGTCATTTACTTCTTCAATAATACTTTGTGGGTTTCTGCTGCGTTCCCTACCTCTAGTAAAGGGAACCACACAAAACGTACACATATTATCGCAACCTCTAGTGATGCTCACAAAGGCAGTCACTCCATTTCCACCCAAACGAACGGGGGAAATATCCCCATAGGTTTCATCTTTGGAAAGAATGACATTTACGGCATCACGCCCTTCTTCTACTTCTTTTAATAGGTTGGGAAGATCTTTATAGGCATCGGGGCCAACTACCATATCTACAATCTTCTCTTCTTCAAGAAATTTGCTTTTTAGTCGTTCGGCCATACAACCCAAAACACCAACCTTCATTTTAGGATTTATTCTTTTTACGGCATTGTATTTTTCCAATCGCTTACGAACTGTTTGTTCTGCCTTATCCCGAATGGAGCATGTGTTTACCAATACCAGATCTGCTTCCTCCATTTGTTGCGTGGTATTGAAACCTTGATCTGCCAAAATGGAAGCCACAATTTCACTGTCACTGAAATTCATCTGACAGCCATAACTTTCTATATATAGTTTACGAGAATTATTGTTTTTGGGCTTTAAAACCAATGCCTCTCCCTGTTTGTTTTCGTCTATAATTTTTTCTTCCATAGTTTCTTACTCTCCGTCTTCGTTTACATAGCAATGAACATGCAAAGATAGGAATAAAATGAGGTTTATGACAAAGTGGCAGTTTTCTTTTTATTACATTTACAAGTATTATTAACTAACCAAAACAATTCATTTATGGAACATCCTATTTTTAAAAAGATTGAAAACTCTAAGGCTCCAGACTTTGGAGACATTTTTAATAAAAGTTTTGAAATGTACAAGAAAGTGTTTACCCAAGGGTTGATACATGTGCTGGTGAGTTTGGTGGTGGTAATTCCTTTTATTTTAGTAGTCTATATCCCATTAATGCCGTTTTATATGGATGCATTATCAGGAGGTTATGACCCTTATTATTCCAATTCTCCATTTGATCAATATTCACCTATAATCTTGATAGTTTGGATTCTTTTTATACTGGTCCTTTCGTTTATAATGCAGGCAGTTAACTATTCCATCTATGGTAATTTTATGAAGGTGCTTAAAAATGAAGATTTAGGGATCACTGAAGATACAGGTGGTTATTTTGCCATTTTCAAAAAACACTTTAGTAAGTTGGTGATGCTTACGCTGGCAACAATGGGGATTGCCTTATTGGCTGCATTGCTTTGTTACATTCCATTGCTTTATGCTATTGTTCCATTGCAATTGATACTCCCTATTTTTGTTTTCAATGAAGAAATGAGTGTGGGAGATATTGTTAAGGCTGCTTTTAAACTTGGTAACAAATATTGGTTTGTCATATTTGGGCTTTTGTTTGTTGCTGGATTGTTAGGTTCTCTTGGTGCAATTCTTTGTTATATTGGAATGATTGCGACGGTCTTTTTTACCTATATAGTTCTGTATTACATATATAAGGAAACGGTTGGCTTTGACGATACAGATTCTATTTCCAATATTGGACAGAGTGAAGAGATTTAATTGAATTCATAAATACCACTTTTTAAGTATAATTAGAGTCAAGGATTTTTTTCCCTTGACTCTTTTTTTGATGTTAAGGGAAGCTTAAAACTTGGGGTGTTTCTGAGCGTATTAAAAAATTCATATACTTTTGTACTCCAAATTTACGGACTATGGCAAAGAATTTAGTGATTGTGGAGTCGCCGGCAAAAGCCAAAACCATTGAAAAATTTCTTGGGAAAGATTTTAAGGTAACCTCAAGTTTTGGACACATTGCAGACCTTCCAGCCAAAGAGTTGGGGGTGGATGTAGAAAAAGGGTTTGCTCCAAAATATATAATCTCCAGTGACAAGAAGAGCTTGGTTAAAGAGCTCAAGGCACTGGCCAAAAAAGCAGAAATGGTTTGGCTGGCTAGTGATGAGGACCGGGAAGGAGAAGCCATTGCTTGGCACTTGGCAGAATCGCTAAAACTGGAAAAAGAGAAGACAAGACGAATCGTTTTTCACGAGATTACAAAATCGGCCATTCTTAAGGCTATTGAAAATCCACGACAAATAGATTACAACTTGGTAAATGCCCAACAAGCAAGACGTGTATTAGATCGTCTGGTGGGTTATGAATTGTCTCCGGTACTTTGGAAAAAAGTAAAAGGAGGTCTTTCTGCAGGTAGGGTGCAATCTGTTGCAGTTCGCCTTATTGTGGAGCGTGAACGTGAAATCGAAAAGTTCAACCCAGTTGCTTCCTATAGAGTCGATGCAGAGTTTACTACTGAAAACGGAAATAAGTTTAAAGCGAAGCTTCCGAAGAATTTTACAACAGAAGCAGAAGCAAGGGCGTTTCTTCAAAAGAATATAGGTGCTAATTATAAAGTAGCCGATCTTGTAAAAAAGCCAGCAAAGAAATCCCCTGCACCACCATTTACAACTTCAACACTCCAACAGGAAGCCTCTCGTAAGCTTTATTTCTCGGTAAGTAAGACCATGACCATCGCACAACGTTTGTATGAGGCGGGATTAATTACATATATGAGAACGGATAGTGTGAATCTTTCTCAGGATGCTAGGAATGCTGCGCAAGAAGAAATTGCAAGCTCCTTTGGGGCAAATTACAGCCAGCCTAGAAATTATAAAGGAAAGGCAAAAGGAGCACAAGAGGCTCACGAGGCCATTCGTCCAACCGATATGTCTAGGCATACCATTAGTGGTGATTACGATCAGGAGCGCTTGTACCATCTTATATGGAAACGTACAATAGCTTCTCAAATGAGTGATGCTCAATTGGAGCGTACCAATGTAAAGATAGATGTGTTGAGTGCTCAATCTGTGAGCGAACAATTTTCTGCGAATGGGGAAATGATAAAATTCGATGGATTCCTAAAAGTGTATTTGGAAGGGACCGATTTTGAAGAGGAAGAGCAGGACGGAATGTTGCCAAAGCTTCAAGTAAGTGACGTTCTTGGAAATAATTACATTACAGCAACGGAGCGCTTCACACGTCCTCCATATCGATATACAGAAGCTTCTTTGGTGAAGCAATTGGAAGAATTAGGGATTGGAAGACCATCTACTTATGCCCCTACCATTTCTACTATTGTAAATAGAAACTATGTAGAAAAGGGTACTGTGGAAGGGATAGAGCGAACCTATGCTCAACTTCAATTAAAGCAAGATACTATTGAAGACAAAAAGTTGTCTGAAACCATAGGGAGCGATAAAGGAAAAATGGTGCCTACAGATATAGGAATGATCGTGAATGATTTCTTAGTGGGGCATTTTGACGATATTCTTGATTATAACTTTACGGCGAAGGTAGAAGAAGATTTCGATGCCATTGCCGAAGGTAAAGAAGAATGGACTTCTATGATGAAGGATTTCTATGCAAAATTCCATCCGCATGTAGAAGATGTACAAGAAAATGCAGAACGTGAGAGCGGAGAGCGTATTTTGGGAGAAGATCCTGAAACTGGTAAACCCGTTTTGGTTCGATTGGGAAAATTTGGTCCTATGGCTCAAATAGGTGGTCCAGATGATGAGGAAAAGAAATTTGCGAGCTTACGTCCAGATCAACAGTTGCATTTGGTAACATTCGAGGAAGTGATGGATTTATTCAAACTTCCAAAATCCTTGGGAGTATATGATGCTCAAGAAGTAGAAGTAGCTAATGGCCGTTATGGGCCTTACATTCGGTTTGGCTCCAAGTTTATTTCTTTGCCAAAAGGAATGGATCCGTTAGATGTTACTATGGAAACTGCTGCTGGGTTAATAGAGGAAAAGAAAAAAGCAGATGCTCCTATATACATTTATGAAGATATGCCCGTGCAAAAAGGAAAAGGGAGGTTTGGTCCATTTATTAAATGGAACAACATGTTCATAAATGTAAATAAGAAATATGATTTCGATAATCTTTCCGATGCAGATATTGTTCAGCTTATAGAAGACAAGAAACAAAAAGAGATCGACAAGTTGATCAACGAATGGCCAGAAGAAGGTATTCGGTTGGAGAAAGCTCGTTGGGGGCGTTTTAACCTTATTAAAGGAAAAACCAAGGTAGAGCTTCCAAAAACTACCAAAGCCGATAAAATGACTTTGGAGCAAGCCCAGGAATTGCTGGAAAAGAATGCGCCAAAGAAAACTACAAGAAAAAAGAAAGCGACAGCCAAGAAAAAGTAAATGATAGAATTTCTCTCCCCAGTCTCCAAAAAAGTAGTAGCCCATAGGGAAATATTACCTCTTGGAGTTTTGGGTAAGGAAATAGAAATTCATCACACCAAAGGAAACCTTCCATCCTTGAAGGGAGTCCGTTTTGCGATTTTAGGAGTTCGGGAAAATAGGAATGATATCAATTTTATTGGTGAAGATGTTTCTTTTGATGCTATTCGAAAAGCCCTGTATTCATTATACCCCGGAAATTGGTCATATCCCATAGTAGATCTTGGTGATATTGAAAAGGGCGCTACGGTAGAAGATACCTACTTTGCATTCAGAACCGTTATAGAAGCTATTCTTTCCAAAGGGATTTTACCTATAATTTTGGGAGGAAGCCAAGATTCATTATATGCCCACTACAGAGCCTATGATGCTCACAAAAAGATGATCAATATGGTTAATGTAGATCATCGTTTCGATTTGGGAGATGCAGAGCAACCTATTTCCAATATATCTTATATCGGAAAAATTATAATTGACAAGCCGTATAATCTATTTAATTATAGTGTACTTGGGTATCAGTCTTATGATAATCCTCCAGCTGAGATTGCATTAATGGAGAAGTTGTATTTTGATGCCTATAGGTTGGGCAAGGTGACCGGGGACATTACTTTGGTAGAGCCCATTATGCGGGATGCTGATCTGGTGGCAATCGATGTGACAGCAATAAAAGCTTCGGAATTGAGTTATAATACTAGTTCGGGTCCTAATGGATTTGACAGCAGAGAAATCTGTGCTATTGCAAGATATGCAGGCATAAGCAATAAGGTGTCTTCTTTTGGTTTGTATGAATTGAAGAATTTTGAAACATCAGAGAGTTCCTCCTTACTAATTGCGCAGATGATTTGGTACTTTATAGAAGGGGTGAATTTTAGGATAGATGATGAGGATTTTGACAGTGAAATAAACTATACCACCTATAAAGTGCCCATTGGGGACGAAGTTTTAGTGTTCAAAAAGAGCCATAAAACAGGTCGTTGGTGGATAGAATTACCTTTTTTTTCAAATGTTAATAATAAATTAAAAAGACATACGTTATTACCTTGCACTTATGGCGAATATTTGAGTGCAATAAATCAGGAAATTCCTGAAAGGTGGTTTAAAGCCCGCCGGAAAAATGAAGTATAATCAAACAAACTAAGAAAACGGGGTTTAAGGGTTTTTTGAAAAAATTGTTGTTTTTTTGAAATTTTATAGATAGGTTTACGCCCTTAAATCTTACATAATTTAACCTAAATACCTATGAAGAAGTTAATTGCATTCACTGCGATGGTAGCCTTTTTGTTTAGTTGTAACTCTGGAGACAGAGGAGAACTTGTCGGAACAAAAGGTAAGAAATGGTACCCTCAAAAGCCTTATGGTATGACACTTATCCCCGGTGGTTCTTTCATCATGGGTAAGGCAGACGATGATTTTGTAGCAGTAAACGATGCTCCTACAAGAACAGTTACGGTGCGTTCCTTCTACATGGACGAAACCGAAATAACCAATTCTGAGTATAGACAATTTGTTGAATGGGTTCGTGACTCTACAGTTCGATTGAAATTGGCAATTCTTGCTGATGAAGTAGGGGCCACACCTGGAGACGGAGGTATTGGTGAATTTGCTTTTGTAGATCAGGAGAACGAAGAAATGACTCCTTATGAACAATATATGTACGACAATTATTATGGTATGGGTGAAGATTTCTATGCCGGTCGTAAAGTAAATAATGAGGTCGACCTTATTTGGGAGACAGGAGAATACCCTGATGAGTACTATACAGAAGTGATGGACACTATGTATATCCCAGCTGAAGAAGCTTACAATGGACAAAGAACGATAGATGTTTCAAAATTGTTGTTCCAGTACACCCATATGGATATTCAAGCGGCAGCCAGAGCTAAAGACCAAAGAAGAAAAGACTTTATTAGAAAAGATACAGTATCTATTTATCCAGATACTACCGTATGGATCAAAGATTTCAATTATTCATATAATGAGCCTATGCACAATGACTATTTTTGGCATGAGGCGTATGGAGATTATCCTGTGGTAGGAGTAAGCTGGAAACAAGCTAAAGCATTTTGTGCTTGGAGAACCTTGTATAAAAATGCATACCAAAAATCTAGAAGCCGTCAGCATGTAAATTCTTTTAGACTTCCTGGAGAAGCCGAGTGGGAATATGCTGCCCGAGGTGGTCTAGAATCTGCTACATTCCCATGGGGAGGGCCTTATGCTAAGAATGATCGAGGATGTTTTATGGCAAACTTCAAGCCTTTGCGTGGAGATTATGCAGCAGACCAAGCATTATATACAGTTGAGGCCGATGCTTATGAGCCTAACGACTATAACTTATACAACATGGCTGGAAACGTGAGTGAGTGGGTAGCTTCTTCTTACGACCCAGATTCTTACGAGTATTCTTCAACCATGAACCCTAATGTAAATGACGATAAGAACATGAGAAAGGTGGTCCGTGGAGGATCTTGGAAAGATGTTGCATACTTCCTGCAAGTTAGTACTCGTGATTATGAGTATGCAGATTCAGCAAGAAGTTATATTGGCTTTAGAACCGTACAAGATTATATGGGTACCGATGTTACATTGAACAAAAACTTCGGAGACGCTCGTTAGTCTTATAAAATCTTGAATCTTAACCTAAATTTTAAAACTTAACTTAACTTAAAAATTGTATTATGGCACAATCAAAATCATCTAAGAAATTATTTAACATGGCCTACGGGCTGGGAGCTTCTATTGTAATTTTAGGAGCCCTATTTAAGATCCTTCACTGGGAGTTGGGACCACTTAATGGTGGGCTTCTTTTAGCTATTGGATTGATTACTGAAGCAATCATTTTTGCAATCTCTGCTTTCGAGCCAGTAGATGACGATTTAGATTGGTCTTTAGTATACCCAGAACTAGCTGGAGGAAAAGGAAAAGACAAAAAACAACCAGAAGATGCACAAGGATTATTGTCTAAGAAACTAGACGAAATGCTTAAAGGTGCTAAAATTGATGGTGAGTTAATGAATAGTTTAAGTGATAGCATTCGTTCTTTTGAAGGTGCTGCCAAAGGAATGGCTCCTACTGCAGAAGCAATGAACTCTACTAAAAAGTACAGTGAAGAAATGGCTTTAGCTGCTGCGCAAATGGAATCTTTAAACAGCCTTTATAAAGTACAGGTAGAATCTACAAGCCGTCAGGCCGAAGTAAATGAGCAAGTTGTTGAAAACGCTGCTCAGTTGAAAGCTCAAATGGAGCACTTAGCAACCAACCTTTCTTCATTGAATGGAGTTTATGGAGGAATGTTATCTGCCATGAGCAATAAAAACTAATTAGTTTTTTAACTGTATTATTAATCTTTAAAAAGAGAAAAAATGGCAGGAGGAAAACTATCCCCGCGGCAAAAGATGATTAACCTAATGTACTTGGTTTTCATCGCTATGTTGGCATTGAATATGTCCAAAGAAGTATTATCTGCCTTTGGAATATTGAACAAGAAAATTGAAAAAGCAAATACGGATACTTCAGCAAGAAACCTTGCTTTTATGGATAACCTTGCTACAAAAGCAACAGATGAGCCTGAGCAATACGGAGCCGTATTGGAAAAGGCAAAAGAAGTAGACGCTATTTCCAATGAACTAGATGGTTATTTAACCACCTTAAAAAGTGAAGCTATCAAAGATTTGGAAGATCCAGAAGACTATGAGATAATGGATAAAGCAGATTTCTTTGATCGACGTTTCTTTAATGCAGACAAATACAAGCCAGAAGGACAGGAATTTGTTAATAAAATTAATGAATACCGTACCAAAATGGATGCTTTGTTTGCTTCTATCGAAGCAGATTCTGCATTATCAACGCAAATTAACAATCTGGATGACATTAAGAGATCCATTGATGAAAACTTCAATGCTTCAGATAAGGTAAAGGCAAGTGATGGAACAAACAGAGATTGGTTACGTTACCACTACGAAGGTTTCCCATTAGTTGCTTCTTTAACTAAATTGACACAATTTCAAGCGGATATTAAAACGACCAAGAGCGAACTATTATCAAAAATGCTTTCTGGTAAACAAGCTGCTGCATTATCTTTCAGCAACTATTCTACCATCATGAATGCTTCTAAATCTGCATTCTATTCAGGTGAAGTTTTTGATGGAGCAATTATGTTAGGTCGTACAGATGCGAGTACACAACCACAACGAGAAGCCCTAACCTTAGATGGTCGTGCTTTAGAAAGAGATAGAGATTATACCATTGAAGGTGGTGCTATCAAACTAAAAGTTGGTGCTGGTGCTCCTGGAGATCACAAGATTGAAGGTTTCCTTTACTACGGTGAAGGAGGAGAAGAAGTAGAAGTTCCGGTAAAAACTGGTTTCGCTACTATTTCCAAGCCTAATGCTGCTGTAATTTCTGCTGATAAAATGAATGTGGTATACCGTGGAGTAGATAATCCAATGACGATTTCTATCCCTGGAATTCCAGATAACAAAGTAAGTGCATCTGCTACAGGTTTAAGTAAAGCTTCTGGAAGTAAATATACTATGAGACCAGCTCAAGGTAGAACTGTAAGCATTAATGCTAGAGGTACTTTGCCAGATGGTCAAGTAGTAAATACTACATCAGAATTCAGAATTAAAGATATTCCTCGTCCAACAGGAACCATTCGTGGGGAAACAGGAGATGGAGGATGTGTACGTATGCAACGTCAAGGCCTTGAAATTTCAAGTGTAGGTGCTATGTTAGAAGATTTCGATTTCGATCTTAATCTTAACGTTACTGGATTTAAGTTTAAAGTTTCTGGACAGCCAACTGTTGCAGTAAATGGAAGAAAATTAGACGGACCAGCCAAAAACGCATTGCGTAGAGCAAAGCGTGGTGAGACTGTTCAAATTTTCGACATCAACGCAAGAATTGCAAATAACTCAGGATACAAACTGAAGAAGATTTCTCCAGTATGTATTGAGTTGACAAACTAAAAAGTAAAATTTCGTTTTTATGAATTTGAGACATGTTGTTTTAAGTGGAATTGGCCTATTAATGGGTGTTAGTGCAATGGCACAAATTAATATCCTTAATGCCAAGACTCCCGATGAGATTGGGGTAAAGACAGAAGAACAAATCACTTATGATAATGATGAACCGTTACCATACGGTTACGTAGATGAGCGTGATGTACTTTGGTCTAAAACCACTTGGGAGTATATAGATCTTGATGAGAGAGTTAATTTCCCATTATATTACCCAATCGATACCAACAACATTGGTGCAGAAAGACGTTCATTGTATGACGTTTTGGTAAAAGGGATCAGAACCGGAGAAATAGAGCACGTATATGCGGACTCTTATTTTACCGAAAAAAGAACCTTGCAAGATCTAGGAGCTTCTTTGGTGTACAGTGATACTACAGATTTGGGTATTGAGCAGTACAACGCTGAAGGTATAGTAGATCCAGAATATATCCGTCAATTTACGTTGGATGCTGGAGATATTCAAGCCTGGAAAGTAAGAGGTTACTGGTACCTGGATAAGCGCCAAGGAGAGTTAAGATACCGTATGTTGGGTCTATGTCCTGTCGCAAATGAAGCTCGTTCCAAAGCTTTTGATGATGAAGGGATAGATGCTTCTGTAGATTTGTTCTGGGTATGGTTCCCTGCGGCAAGAAATATTTTGCACAAAGCAAAAGCATTTAACCGTAAGAATACGTCCCAGCCTATATCCTATGATCACCTTCTTAATTCCAGAAGATTCCATGGAGTTGTTTACAGAGAAGACAACGTTCAGGGAGATCGTGGTGTAGCAGACTACATTAATGACAATGCATTGATGCAGTTGTTAGAGTCTGATCGAATCAAAGAACAAATTCGTAATATCGAAATCGATATGTGGAACTATTAATAGTTTCTATTAGATGATATATTGCCCTCCATTGCGTAGCTTTGGAGGGCTTTTTTATGAAAGAGGTTGACTACATTGTTGTTGGATTGGGGATTGCTGGGGTTTCATTCTGTGAACGACTCATGCAGTCTAAGAAGGAATTTGTGGTATTCGATGTGCCGGATACATCAGCCACTCGTGTAGCTGGCGGGATTGTAAACCCTTTAGTATTAAAGAGAGTTACACAAGCTTGGAATGCAGTTGAATTCTTAAGTGAGGCCGTTCCATTTTACGAACAGTTAAATAAAAGATTGAAAAGTGATATTTGTGTCCATATCAAAATATCCAGAATCTTTAACAACGTACAAGAGCAAAATGATTGGTTGGTAGCCAGTGATACAAGTAAGTTATCTGCTTTTCTGTTGCCAGAGATCACATCTAACGCTCATAATGGACTCATTGCACCACTAGGCCTTGGAATTATGAATAAGGCGCTACAAATTGACACAAAGGCCTTTTTAGAGACATATAGAGCCTTTATGGAAGCACATGGAAAGCTTGTATCCAAGTTTTTTCAGTATAATACCTTAAAAATAGATGATGAAAATGTGCATTATGGCGATATTAAATCTAAGTACATTGTTTTTTCAGAAGGAGCTGCTATAATTAAAAATCCATATTTCCAGAATACTGCAATTATTCCTAAGAAAGGTGAGTACATTACAATTAAATCGGTAGAGTTGCAATTGGATCAAGTAGTTAAAGGGCCTTTTTTTATAATTCCTTTGGGAGGGCATTTATACAAAATTGGAGCAACTTTTGCGCATGGAGATGATACTTATGCTACTACAGAAAAAGGAAGAGAGCAGCTTATTTCAGCTGTGAAGAAAATGATAAGTTGTCCGTTTGAAGTTGTGAACCAAGAAGCAGGAATGCGTCCTACGGTTAAGGATAGACGGCCCATAATAGGCAATATCTCTCATAAAAGAATTCAGTTTTTTAATGGCCTGGGAACCAGAGGATTATTAATGGCTCCCTTACTCTCAAAAATGCTTTTTGAGTATGTAGAACACGGAATTCCGTTGCTTTCAGAAATTGATATTAAGAGGTTTTCTTCTTATCAAACTTGAAGAAGAAATTGATCCAGATATTTCTTGAAAGCCTCAATATTACTGGCAAGAAGACTATCAACGTGCCCACAATAGTAAGAAACGACTGAAAACGATCTAGATTCAGAATAAAATAAGAAACAATAAAAGCAGCAATCGCAAAAACAATACCCACGGCATAACTTACATACATAGCGCCATAAAAAAAAGAAGGCTCTATTTTAAATTTTGTGTCGCAGTGTGGGCAACGCTCATTCATTTTCAGGGTTTGTGAGAGATTATAAGCGTTGGAATTTTGATACATTTTTCCTTGATGGCAAACAGGGCACTTTCCAGTAAAAATACTGTAAAGCTTGGTGCTTTTTAAGAATGGCATGAGCGTTTTTTTACTACTGCAAAATTAAGCATCTTTGCACAAAATTTAGGTTATAAGAATGCTAAACATTCACAATATATCAGTTTCATTCCAAGGAGAATATTTGTTTCATGGTATTACCTTCATGCTTACTCCAGGAAATAGGGTAGGATTGGTTGGAAAAAATGGAGCGGGGAAGTCTACCTTACTCAGAATCATATCTGGCGAACAAGAATATGATGAAGGATCTATTGCAACAGATAAGGAAGTCTCCATTGGTTTTTTAAAACAGGATATCGATTTTACCAAAGGAAGGACGGTTTTGGAAGAATCGTATCAAGCTTTTGCACTAATCAAGGATTTGGAAAGTAAGTTAGAAGAGATCAACACTCAGTTGGCAGAACGTACGGACTACGAAAGTGAATCCTACAATCAGTTACTCATAGATCTTAATGATGTACAACACCAATATGAAATCCATGGAGGATACCATTATCAAGGGGAAACAGAGCGTATTCTTCAAGGGTTGGGGTTTCAGCGAGAGGATTTTAATAAGTTAACCGAAACGTTTTCTGGAGGATGGCGTATGCGGATCGAGCTTGCAAAACTTTTACTGCAAAATCACGACATTCTGCTGCTGGATGAGCCCACCAATCATTTAGATATAGAATCCATATTGTGGTTGGAAGATTTTCTAAGATCCTATTCTGGAGCTGTGATGTTGGTATCACATGACAAGATGTTCTTAGATAACGTAACCAATAGAACCATAGAGATTTCCCTTGGAAAAATTTATGATTACCCCAAACCCTATTCTAAATATCTTGAATCTCGAAATGAACTTCGAGAACAACAGTTGGCTGCCCAGAAAAACCAGCAAAAACATATAGAGCATACTGAAAAACTTATTGAGAAATTTAGAGCAAAAGCAGCAAAAGCTACTATGGCTCAATCTCTTATAAAGAAACTTGATAGATTGGACAGGATAGAGGTAGATGAAGATGATAATGCTGTCATGAGTCTTCGGTTTCCCGTTTCAGTTACACCTGGGAAGGTAGTGGTTACTGCTGAAAAAGCTTCAAAGAACTATGGCGACAATCAAGTGTTGAAAGACATAGATATTTTGGTAGAACGGGATAGCAAGATTGCATTTGTGGGGCAGAATGGACAGGGGAAATCCACTTTGGCTAAAATGATTGTTGGAGAGGTTGATTATGACGGAAAAGTACAATTGGGACATAATGTGCAAATAGGCTATTTTGCCCAAAATCAGGCAGATTATCTAGATGGTTCTAAAACAGTAGAAGATGTCATGTTGGATGCTGCCGATGAAAAAACAAGGCCGAGGGTTCGTGATATTTTAGGCGCGTTTTTGTTTCGAGGAGAAGAAGTAGATAAGTACGTCAGGGTGCTTTCCGGAGGAGAGCGTAATCGCTTGGCGTTGGCCAAATTATTACTTCAGCCTTTCAATATGTTGGTTATGGATGAGCCTACCAACCATTTGGATATTAAGTCTAAGAATGTACTGAAAGACGCATTGAAAAATTTCCAGGGAACACTTATCGTAGTTTCTCATGATCGTGATTTTCTTCAGGGATTGAGCAACAAGGTATACGAGTTTAAGGATAGAAAGATTAAGGAATACTTAGGAGATATCGATTTCTTTTTGGAAGAGCGAAACCTTCAGAATTTAAGAGAGGCAGAAAAGCGTACGGTAATCGAAAAAAGCAAGGAAGAAGCAAAGGAGGTATCTGGAAAACAAAGCTATGAACAGCAGAAAAAGATAAAATCCCTTCAAAATCGATTGAGTAAAGTAGAGGCGGCAATTAGCCAGCTTGAAAAAGAGATTAAAGAGATTGATGTGGAACTTTCCATTAACTACGAAGAAACCATTGCAAAACCTAACTTTTTTGATGACTATCAATCCAAAAAGAAAGAGTTGGATGAACTTATGTCGCAGTGGGAATCCATTCAAGAATCCATAGAAATGCACTCATAAAAAAAGGGGTTTTCCCTCTGTTTTTTTTAAATTTTTAGAGATACATTTCTGTAAACTAATTTGTTAGAGAAAAACTTAGGGTTATGAGCGATACTAAAAAATTTAAGCTATGCATCACTATGGCCGGAGCTGTATCTGCTGGCGGCTATACGGCAGGTGTGTTAGATTATTTATTGGAAACACTGGAGTTATGGGAGAAGGCAAAAGAAAATAATAGAAAACTAGGTAAGGATCACCCCAATTATGACAAGTCCATCCCAATGCATGAGGTGGAGATAGATGTTATAAGCGGTTCTTCGGCTGGAGGTATATCCGGAACCCTAACCATGCTTGCATTATCCAATAAAAATCATAAAGGATACGGCAGAAATAACCCAAAGGGAGATCATAATGTTTTTTATAACAGTTGGGTAGAAATGGCAGATGATGCCGAAAGTGATACACTAGAGAAACTCTTAAACCTAAAAGATTTAGAAGAACACAAAGAAGTGCGGTCTTTGCTTAATACCAATGCTATAGAAGTGATAGCAAACAAAGCATTAGCCATAGATTCACAACGTTCGGTTCCTAATTATGCTTCCAAAAGTTTGGATCTCATTCTTACTACAACCAATTTAAGAGGGCTTAATTTTCGGGTAGACTTTGATGGTAATTCTGGCACTTCTTCTGGGGGTACGGTAATTACCAATCATGGAGGGTTTTTCAGATATAAATTGACCAATGAAAATTTTCCGCCGGGAATTCCTCCTCAGGGATCTGGAAATGGAGATGATCTTTATTACGTACTGGATTTTAACGAAGAAAAGGATATGCAGTATTTGAAAGATGCTACTCTGAGCACCGCTGCATTCCCCATTGGGCTAAAATCCAGAGAAATTAGTATTTCCAATGAGTATGTAAAACGATATCCTAAATATTTGTTTGGTACTTCAGAAGGTATAACGCCTATCATACCAGATGGTGAGAGTTATACATTTAACTCAGTAGATGGAGGACTCATTAACAATGAGCCTTATGGTATTGGATTAAAAGTTCTAAAAGAAAAAAATCCCCATCATTTTGAGCATGGTAAATATGCAGTTTTAATGATAGACCCGTTCCCTAACAAGGACCAAGATGTGGAAGAAACGGGAAATAGTATTCTAAAAATTGCTGGTGGAATGTTCAAAGCGTTACGAAATCAGGTCATGTTCAATCAAGATGGAATTATTGATGCGTTGGCCTTGGAAGATAGAACCAAGTTTTTGGTAGAACCAATACGGAAGGTTCAAAATGAAGAAGGGAAATGGGTTCGTGCTAAGAGCGACCTTGCAGCAGCTCCCATAAGTGGATTTGCTGGTTTTTTGAGTAAAGATTTCAGAGCTCATGATTTTCAATTGGGAAGAAGGAATTGTCAGTCGTTTTTAAGGTATTACTTTGCGGTTCCTGAAGATAAAGTAGAGAGTCGCTTATCTGAAACAATTACCACAGAAGCCAAAGAACGTTTTGAATTTGCAAATCCACCCAAGGATCCAAATGGAGAAAAGTTTATCCCTATCATACCAGATATGAGAGTGCTTAAAAATTTTGACGAACAGTTGAATATGAATGAATACGGAACAGATGCCTTTATAAAACTACTCCCGTATCCAAAGCTTTCTTTTGCTTCATTTGAAAAGAAATACAAAAAAGGAATCAAAAATAGAATTGGGAAAATAGCGAAGGGATTAATTGGAAACAACTTTGTAGGAGGATTGGCTAATTTCTTTTTTTTGAAAAAGCGTGGATATAAAACTGTGGCAAAAGGGTTGAAGGATTCTTTACGTAACTTTGATTTATTGGAATAAAAAGAGAAGCATGATCGAGCATTTTTTTCAATGCCCTCATTGTTGGGAGCAGATTTCGATGCTATTAGATTCTTCAGTAAGTACAACGTATATTGAAGATTGTGAAGTGTGCTGCAACCCTATTCAGATTGCTGTAAATTTCAGAGATGGAGAACTTGCTGGCTTTAGTGCGCAAAGTATTCAACAGTAATCTTTATCTTTACAGATAACAAACCCTAACAAATTTTCAGTGTTTTTAAACTTCAATCTAGGAGATGATGTTGTTGGATATATTGTAGATGGGGTCATGGATACCCAAGCAATAGAGTATCTAAGAGATGAGATTTTGAATCGCTTGGAGGTACACGAAACCATTAGTATTTATTTGGAAGATGGTGGAGTGGAGCGTTTTTCCTTAAATTCTATTGTTACTACAACACTTTTCCCACATAAGCATAGAAGAAGGATTCGTAAAACTGCTATGGTTACCAATAGATCGTGGGTCCATTTAATTTCTGGATTGAATAACTTCTTTGTAGATACGGAGATTCGAAATTTCAAGATTGAAGACCGAATGAAAGCCATTGATTGGATATCAAAAAAAGAGTAATTATTTGGTTGTCAGATATTTTCATTAAGAAGTATTTTCTTTTCGTTAAATAACACATATGGGTAGTATCGCAAAGCTGTTATTTTCGTAACTTGTCTTTGCAAAAACCCCCTTCAAAAAATGCTATCAGGCTTTAGTTTTGCTCAAGATACAATTGGCTATATTATAGATGGTAAGATGAATACTCCTGCTATCAATAACCTAAGGGCAGAAATTCTAGAAAAGTTTAAAAAGCATGACAAGATCAACCTGTATTTAGAAGATGCAGGTATTGAGAGTTTTTCCTTAAATGCAGTGTTTATTGCAACTCTTTTTCCTGTTGAACATTCTGATAAGTTTAATAAGATTGCGCTGGTTACCAATAGGAAGTGGATTCATCTCTTGGGGAATATTGATACGCTTATTTCAAACCTGAACATCAAGAATTTTACTACCGAAAAGCGAATGGATGCTATAGCCTGGATTGCCGAACAGGATCGTGAGAAGCTATTTTAAATTTATTTTAAACAGTTCTTGCCGTATTTAAAACTCTGTTGTATCTTTGCCGTCCACATCGCGGGATAGAGCAGTAGGTAGCTCGTCGGGCTCATAACCCGAAGGTCACTGGTTCGAGTCCAGTTCCCGCTACTAGGAAAATTAGGCCTTCACATTTCTGTGAAGGCTTTTTTTATTTTAAAAATCTATATCATCAAAAAAACTGTCGTCATTTGACCTCTTGACAACAAAGTCTTTTTTTTGTTGATTATATATATACTCTGTCGTATTTGGATTACATTCAGCGACTCTTTTGAATAAATCCACGATTAAAGTAATTGGGACTTCATAAATATATAAATTTCGATTTCTATCTGAATTAATAAGGATGGAATACAAATTCATTTTTGAATTTTCGTAATATATAAGGAACTCATCATCACTAACATCTTGACTTGCCAAGTCTGTAAATTTTAATTTGTTATGGGGTAATTCTAATACTGGATGAAATATGTAGCTGTGAATAAATTGATTAATGAGAAAACCAATTGTTAATTTTTGTTCTTTAGGTTTTTGAAAATCATAATGTCGGTGTAAAAGATGAATGTTTAGAATATTTACATCACTTGCTAAATTAGGATAGCGTTTAGCCAGCAATCTAGTGGAAACTAATTCATTAGTTAGTTGATTACCATCAATTAATTTTCTAATAATGTAAAAACCAATAATTAAATCTTCTTCCAGATCTATTAATTGATCAGAAGTCCAGTTAACTTGACCTTTAATCAATTTGCTCAACTCAGTAGATATCCTATTTAATTTACTTTTCCAATCAACTCTCATTCAGTGATATTTAAAAATTACGTCAATACATGTCATATACTCCATACTATGTCTAAGATTTCGATTAGTAATTGTAGAAATCCATTCGTCTACACAAATTGCTATTTTTAACGAAGAGTTTTTACGCAAGGCATATTATAGGGAATTTTAATAAATTTAAAACAAACCTTACAAAAATGCTTATACTATTGCTCATTGAAGACGACGAAATAGAAACACTCAAGTTTGAACGCGTGGTAAATGGAACTTATAAAAATAAACATCTGCCCGCTCGTGGTGAGAAGATAAGAAACTAAAAAGCAACTTGTCTTTTTCTCTTCTTTCCCAAAACTACCATTCATTCTCTATTTCCTACTATTTTCTCTAAGAGGTCACAACTACTTTTGTTCCGTAATAATTAAAAAACTAAAATAGTTATGAGTAAAAGAGCATTAATTATAGGAGGCAGTAGCGGTATTGGTAGAGCTACCGCAGAAAATTTGTTGGATGAAGGAATAGAGGTACATGTAGTGGGCACCAATAATACTAAATTGGAGGCATTTAAAAATACGATGGGAGAAAACCTTCATATCCATAAAGTAGATATTACCGATTTGGTTGCGGTAGCTACTTTGAATGAACAGATTGAAGCTTGGGATAATCTGGATTATTTGGTAAATGCTTCAGGGATTTTTGGACCTAAAGCCTTTTTGGACCATACAGTTTCTGATTACGATTCGTATCAAGACTTAAACCGTGGATTTTTCTTCATTACGCAGGCAGCAGCTAAGAAAATGAGCTTAACCAATGGAGGTTCTATTGTAAATGTAGGATCTATGTGGGCAAAACAAGCAGTTAAGGCCACTCCTTCTTCAGCCTATTCCATGCAAAAAGCAGGATTGCATTCACTAACCCAACACTTGGCTATGGAGTTGGCAGATCATAAAATTAGGGTGAACGCTGTTTCCCCAGCAGTAGTAGAAACCCCTGTGTATGAAAGTGTTTTTGGCGGAAAACAAGAGGCTCATGATGCATTGCAAAATTTTCACGGGTTCCATCCACTGGGAAGAAATGGAAAAGCCAAAGATGTAGCCAATACAATTACCTTTCTACTGTCTGATAAAGCAGACTGGGTAACTGGAGCAATTTGGGATGCCGATGGAGGGGTGATGGCAGGAAGAAATTAACGGTATTCAATTTTCGATAACAAATAGAGATTAAATGAAGAATGTATTTTCAAAATACATCATTATTGGAGCAGGACTTTCCGGTTTAAGTGCAGCACATACATTACATAAAACTGGAGAGTCCCGTTTTGTTATTTTGGAATCACGGGATAGGGCAGGAGGCAGAATACTTACAAAAAATGGAATCGATTTTGGCGCTACCTGGTTTCAAAATCACCATGAGGTCGTATTGGCAATGTTGGATGAATTAGAAGTGGAAAAGTTTCATCAGTATAGTCTAGGGCAGAGCATATTGGTCTATAGCAGTATGGCTCCTGCACATTATTTTGTGAGTGACCCTAATGCTCCTGCGGCTTATCGGATTAAAGGAGGTTCCTCAGCACTTGTTAGTGCGTTACAGAAACCTATTTCAGATAAAATCTTTACAAATACCACGGTTTCTGAAATACGAAAAAGCAAAAAAGGAGTGAAGGTCATAACTTCAAAGGGTGAGTATGAAGCGGAAAAAGTAATCATAACCATTCCGCCTCGTTTGGCTACAGGGATTACTTTTGAACCTGCGTTACCTGAGACTATGATAGAGGCGATGCAGACCACACATACATGGATGAGTAATGCTATTAAAGTAGGAATGCAATTTGAGCATCCTTTTTGGCGAAAAAAAGGACTTTCAGGAATGATGATTGGACAAGGAGGAGCCGTTACCGAATTGTATGATCACACTTGTAATGATGGCAAAAACTACAACCTCATGGGGTTCATAAATGAAGGGCTTCGTGAACTCAGTCCTAAAAAGCGTAAAGAGCGTATACTCGATTATATTTCCAAATTTTTAGGAGAAGAAGTGTATTCTTACACAACTTATGAAGAAAAAGACTGGTATCGGGATCATGACACCTCTTGCGAAAAGTTACATTCTGTGTACATAAGTCCGCAATACGGAAAACCCGAATTTCAGAAGTCCTACATGCAAGGTACATTGTTTTTTTCAGGAGCAGAGACATCTACGGTATATGGGGGTTATATGGATGGCGCTATTAGGAGCGGAATACTTTCAGCCAAAAGATTATTGAAGCATACAGAATAGTTATCTTTAATCCATCGTGAAACAAGAGAAGTTAGCTACATATCATCTTCATAAAGCCCATCCCGAAAAATTACAGTTTGAAGTATATGATCTAAACGAATACCGAAAGAGAAGTGGAGAGATGGCTTCTCATCCCCATTCTCATAGTTATTATCAGATTATTTGGTTTTATAAGGAAGGGGGGTCGCATGTAGTTGATTTTAAATGTTTCGATATTAAAAAGAATACCCTTCTGTTCATTTCTAAAGATCAGATCCATGCTTTTGATGAAAATTTATCTGTTGAAGGACGGCTTATCCATTTTAATGAGAGTTTTTTTATGCATAATGATGTGGATATTTTTCTGAAGTATCAACTTTTTAGAAGCACACAGAATCCTTGTTATGCATTACCTTCAGATAAAATTGCAATTGCCACTTCCTATCTGCAATTGATTGAAAAAGAACTACAGCATCGGGATGCCTTTGGAACGGAGGATGTGATACGGTTTTTACTGAAGTCATTCTTAATTACATTAGAGCGAGAACATCGTGGTGATGCTTCAAAAAAAATTGCACTTAACAGTACGTATGAGCTTCAGTATTATCAATTCAAAGAATTGTTGGAAATACATTACATGAAAGGTCTTTCGGTACAAGAATATGCCAAATTGCTTCATATTTCTTCGAAAACCCTTACTACAATCACTCAAAGCATAGTGGGGAAACCTTCATCTATACTAATATCTGAGCGGGTTATCCTTGCAGCAAAACGCCTGTTGAAATTTACTTCGCTTCAAGTGGGAGAAGTAGCTTTTAAAATAGGCTTTGAAGATGCTTCCTATTTTGTAAAATATTTCAAAAAGCATACTGGAATGACGCCAATTCTTTTCAGGAATAGTATAAAATAATTTTTCTTTTTCTTTAAGGCAATCTTACGTTTTTATAATCTTGGTAGTAGTACTTTTCAATATCTTCGCAAAAATTAATGTTAGATGGTAAAAGCCGTTTTGTTTGATATGGATGGGGTAATTATTGATACAGAACCCCTTCACAAAAAGGCCTATTTCAGCATGTTTGATGAGGTAGGAATAAAAGTGCCTGAAGAACTTTATTCAAGTTTTACAGGAATGGCTACCCTTCCCATTTGCAAAAGGTTATGTGAAGAATTTCAATTGAACTTTGAACCACAGCAGTTGGTTCAAATTAAACGGGATCATTTTAAGGGATTGTTTCAAACCGATACAAGTTTGCAATTAATACCAGGAGTTCTAGCTCTTATTCAGGATTATGTTTCCAACGGCCTTGTTTTGGTGGTAGCGTCTTCTGCTTCTATGGAAAACATCAATAGGGTCTTTGACAGATTTGGTTTGAACACCTATTTCAAGGCAAAGGTAAGTGGAGCTGACCTAGAGCAATCTAAACCACATCCAGAAATATTTGAAAAGGCAGCATTGCTTGCTGAGGTACCGAAAGAATACTGTATGGTGATTGAAGATGCAACCAACGGTATTAAAGCGGCAAAATCTGCAGGGATCTACTGCGTAGCATACCGGAGCCAACATTCTACATTACAAAACTATTCTTTGGCAGATAAGGTAATTGATTCCTATGCGGAAATAGCCTTTGCTAGATTGTAGGAGGTACCGATAGGAATCATTCCCTTTGCCCAAAATAAATACTTGGGACATCAAAAAGTGATACCCCTGGGAGTGGTTGCTGGAAAATTAGTGCTAAGCGATGTTGTTCGCTCTAGTCATCCAGCTTTTCTTTTAACACAGCATACTTTGTATCTTGCCCTATGATGCTATAAGCATTTAGAAGTGTCTTAACAGTCTCTCTATTTTCGGGCTGTAATTCTACAATACTTTCCAAATAAGGGAGGGCTTGTGTATACAAGTTAAATCGTTTCAATTTTAATTCTTCATAACGTTTATCTTCAGCCTCAGACATCCCTAAACTATTCATTTCATCCAGGATAGCTGTTTCCTGACTCAAAATTAAGGTAGATAGATTTATTTTGGCATTTACGTGTTTTGGATCCAACTCTAGGGTTTTTTTATAAAACTCTTTTGCCTTATCAATATCATTGCTTTGAGCACTAGAGACACCAAAGTTGTAATATAGATTAGGATCATTTGGTGATTCTGCGATAAGTAAATCAATAATTTTATTGTATTTATCCTTAGCTCCTAGTTGACGATATAGGTAGAATACCTGATTTAATAATTTCCTGTCATTTGGTGATTTGGCCAATGTCTTGTCTATGACCAATACCGCAGCATTTTTTTGATTAAGTTCAATGGCCGTAGTTGTGATGCCTCTTAATAGTTCAGGAACTTTGGATCTTGACCTTACAATTTCAGGGTTTTTGTGTGTACCTTCTTCTATGGCATTATTTCTTACAGAAGCGGAAGCAAAAGCTTCTTTTTTTCTAGTTTTTACATTGGTGGCTACATAGCGTACTTTAGAATCTGTGAAACCAATATCGAAAAGGTGTTTGTATCCCCTGAAGGCTTCTTCGTACTCTTTGGCTAGCAGATGACTTTTGGCTACCATGAAATAATGGGTGGTATCTTTAGTAGATTGGTAGGCTAGGTTATATAGCGTAGCTGCGGCAGAGAAATTTTCTTTCTTAAATTCTCCTACAGCAGCTCTGGCTGACATATTTCTGAGTTTTGATCTAACATTTACAATTCTATTTTTCAGTGATGAATTCAGATCGTATCCAGAGGCACGTTCAAGAGAGTTGGAAATTGACTCCATTCGCTCCATATCCATCTCCTTATTAGCAAGCTTCATTTCAGCTTCTACTACATAGTAATGAGCACGTGTTTCGCTATCGGCAGCAGCAAAAATTTGTTTTGCCTGTTCCAAATAAGAAAAGGCTACTGATATATTACCAGAATTTACAGCTTGTTCAGCTTTCTTAATTTCCTGTTTTTGCGCTTTAAGTGGGGGAATTGCTAGTAGCAATGCAGCCAGAATGATAATTTTTTTCATGGCAGTGTGTTTTAGTAGGTTAGTTCTAATTTTTCAATCCCATTTTAAAAATGTTATACCATATTCAAAATAATAATGATAAGGGGTTGGTGGCTAGCAATTTAAAAAAAAATCATTTGAAATAAGAAAATTCTTACCTGTATTTTTCATTTTTTATGTATTTAATCGATAATAATACCTTTATGTCGATAATTTTCAATGATTTTGTAAGAATAAAGCATTAATTGTGAAATTTTTATTGAGTGAATGTATTGCTCTCTAAATAAAAAAATCAGAGCATTATAAGTGATGTGGTTTTCCAAAATTTGAGATCAAAAAAATGGGTTCTTTAAAATGAATTTGCAGTTTAATAGGAGACTCTTATTGATTTATAATCACGTACCTTTGCAAAAAGATTTTTTATGCCACATAAAGCTGGTTTTGTAAATATTATTGGGAATCCCAATGTGGGGAAAAGCACCCTTATGAATGCCTTTGTAGGGGAACGACTTTCCATTATTACCTCCAAAGCCCAAACCACACGTCATCGTATTTTGGGAATTGTAAATGGAGATGATTTTCAGGTAGTTTTAAGTGATACTCCAGGAATCATAAAACCTGCATATCAGCTTCAGGAGAGCATGATGGATTTTGTAAAATCGGCTTTTGATGATGCCGATGTACTTTTGTATTTAGTAGAGTTGGGCGAGAAAGATTTAAAAGATGAAGCTTTCTTCAAAAAAATTACCCACTCCAATATTCCTGTTTTATTACTTGTTAACAAGATTGATAAGGGCAATGAAGAACGATTAATGGAAGCCGTGAAACTTTGGCAAGAGAAGGTTCCCAATGCTGAGGTTTTTGCTATTTCAGCGCTAGAAAACTTTGGAGTTTCACAGGTGTTTCAACGCATCATAGAATTGCTGCCAGAATCACCTCCGTTTTATCCTAAAGATCAGTTAACCGACAAGCCAGAACGGTTTTTTGTGAACGAAACCATACGGGAAAAAATCTTGATGCATTATAAAAAGGAGATTCCCTATGCGGTAGAGATCGACACCGAAGAGTTTCACGAAGATGATAAAATCATTCGTATTCGCTCAGTGATCATGGTAGAAAGAGAAACCCAAAAGGGGATCATTATTGGGCACAAAGGAAGTGCGCTAAAACGGGTTGGAGTTGAAGCTCGTAAAGACTTGGAAAAATTCTTTGGTAAGCAGATCCATCTAGAACTTTATGTAAAGGTGAATAAAAACTGGCGAAGCAATGATAAGCAGTTGCGACGTTTTGGATATAATAATTAGATTTTTAAAGTACTTTTCATAAAATTATGAAGCTGTATCATTTCTTTTCTACCAGCTTCCTTTCCCATCCTACCTGCAAAATAAAGTACAACCCAAATCAATATCATCAATCCCATAATGGTGACTTGTAGTGCATAAGGATTGTTTAGTGATAAGTTACTGTAAGCCCAAACCCCCATTCCAATAAATAAAGTGGCTACCAAAAAATGGATGAACATAAATAAAGTCCAAACACTGGGTTTGGGCCCAAAAAGTCCATGAACTACGCAAGTGCGATCCAATTTGTCAATGATTTCTAAATCCAATTGTGGAGACCAGAAGTGTTGTTTTTCTTTTGGAATTTTAATGAACACATGATCGTCGATGCATTGTACAATGAATTTTTCTGTATTTTTTTTGGCTTCATCAAACAAACCCAAAGCAATGTGTATAGGGTAATCCAGTTCGATTTTAAAACGAGGCCTTAATACGATTTCGTTTACAATTTCTTTGGGTTGGGTCATGCGATCAAGATATGGACAAGAGGAAAGGCCAAAAATGATAAAAATCACATTTGTAATATTTTTGAGCAAAAGGGAAGAAGCTGTTTAGGAAATACTATTTTTGCAGTCAATTATTGCATTATGAGTATTGTAGCCATTGTAGGAAGGCCTAATGTCGGAAAATCCACATTTTTTAATCGTTTAATCCAACGCCGGGAGGCTATTGTGGATTCGGTAAGTGGGGTGACTCGAGATAGACATTATGGAAAGAGTGATTGGAACGGAAAAGAATTTTCCCTTATCGATACAGGAGGTTATGTGGTTGGGAGTGACGACATTTTTGAAGCCGAAATTGATAAGCAAGTAGAATTGGCTATTGATGAAGCGGACGCCATCATTTTTATGGTCGATGTGGAAACGGGAGTAACAGGAATGGATGAGGAGGTTGCTCAATTACTACGAAAGAGCAAAAAACCATTTTTTCTTGCCGTTAACAAAGTAGATAGTGCCAATAGGCAGAATGATGCAGTAGAGTTTTATTCCCTTGGAGTAGAGCGATACTATACTATTTCCAGTATTAATGGAAGTGGAAGTGGGGATCTGCTGGATGATTTGGTAAAAGTATTGCCAGATGAGCCTGAAAAAGAAGATGAAGAACTTCCACGTTTTGCAGTAGTAGGACGTCCCAATGCAGGAAAGTCCTCATTTATTAATGCATTGATTGGGGAAGATCGTTTTGTGGTTACCGACATAGCGGGTACTACCCGTGATAGTATTGATACCAAATACAACCGTTTCGGGTTTGAGTTCAACTTGGTGGATACGGCTGGAATTAGAAAGAAAAGTAAGGTAAAGGAAGATCTTGAGTTTTATTCGGTAATGCGAAGTGTACGTGCCATTGAGCACTGTGATGTAGTGATCGTGGTTTTTGATGCTACTCGTGGCTTTGACGGACAGGTTCAGAATATCTTTTGGTTGGCCCAACGTAATAATAAAGGCGTAGTGATCTTAGCCAACAAATGGGATTTGGTAGAAAAAGAAACCCAAACCGTTAAAGAGTTTGAAGATTACATTAGAAAACAATGCGAACCCTTTACAGATGTTCCTATTGTATTTATGTCTGCATTGACCAAACAGCGAATTTATAAAGCGATAGAAACGGCTGTGGGAGTACATAAAAATAGAAGTAAGAAGGTGAAAACTTCGCTACTTAATGATACTATGTTGCCTATTATCCAAGCAACACCGCCGCCTGCTTATAAGGGTAAATATGTAAAGATCAAGTTCTGTACACAATTACCAACACCGCATCCCTGTTTTGCGTTTTTCTGTAATCTCCCTCAGTATATCAGGGATCCATACAAACGATTTATTGAAAATCAATTACGGGAGCATTTTGACTATACAGGGGTGCCGCTTACTATTTATTTCCGAAAGAAATAATACGAATCTTTTCTAAATCTAGACTATCTTTTTATAACCCTCAAGGTTAGATATTCCCCAATTTTCAAGTTCTTGTTCACTCCATAATTCTGGGAAAAATATACGCTTTTGGTATTTGGGATGCATATACTTATGCCAATCACTTCCTCCAGTGGCTTCTGCACTTTCCTTACCAGAATCTAAATACTTGGCAGCTGCATGATAGTGATGCATTACCCAATCTACATTTACTGTATGGTCATAATGACGCATGGCATTTATTAGGTCCTTATCCTCTCGATACTCTTTAGGTAATTCCTTAAATTTTGTCCATAGATTAACAGTATTGTAATCCTTCATCCATTGAATAAGTTCTTTCTTGTACTTTTCTTCAAAGTTTACCATCAACTTACTTTTCCCACCTGTTTTATGATTTTTCCCAGCTGCTTGCCAATACATATTGTTGAAAGCATGTTCGTAGGGTGTATCTCTGTTTATGGTTTTTCTGAATCTATAATCGATAAGGTTGATCAATTCTGTAGAGGCAATTTCAATTTTCCGGTATTGAACTGATTGAAATCCGCTGGCAGGGGTTAAGGTATCCCTAAACTTCATGTATTGCTCTATTTCCATACCTTCTCCCATAATGTCGAAGGAGTTGGAAAGCATATCGAAATACCTACTTACCCGCATGAGGTGCATTTCGAATTTTTTTGGATCTATATTTTCTGTTTGGGAAATTTGATTCATTTCCCAAAGAATCATCTTAAATAACAATTCGTTTATCTGATGATACATGATAAATACCATCTCATCGGGAAGTTCGGTGAGTTTGGTTTGTAGTCCCAATAAAGCGTCCAGTTGAATGTAGTCCCAGTATTTTGTAGACTCGGCATGTAGTAAACCTGATAAATGTACATCGGGGTTTTGCCCCATGTCTTTATACTTTTTATCTATAGCTGCTAATAGTTCTTCTCTGTTCATATACGTTGTTTTCAGTAGGTGAGTAAAAAATAGGAAAATAGGAATTTGATGAAACGATTATTCATCTAATTATAAAAAAGAAAACCAAGTTGTTATGAAAAAGGGGATTTTATATTCAGATAGTTTGCTGTAGTGCAAATACTTGTTGTTGATATGTAATTGGAAAGGATCACAATATAACTTCTATTAGTTTACGGATTAGAACATCCATACTTGTCTAATGTTATATGCGAAGATAAGAGTTTATGTTGATTTGAAGCCAAATATTCTTTGCTGAAATTTGAGATATATACAAGAATCTGAGATAGTTTTCTCAATATCTTTTGCTGACAAATGATCAATTTTATTTGCCTATCTCCCTAAAAATCTGTACTTTAACTGATAATTAACCAGCTTACTTGTTTTCATACATTAGATCAATTCAAGCGTTACATGCTAAAAATTCATATTGGAAAAATTGAAATAAAGGATTAGTGAATTTTGGTATTAGGATGGATCGAGTGTAGAAACAATGCATTCCAAAATATTCCTATGTTCTCAAAATTAATTCTGATATCCATATTCATTTTTGGATTCTCGACAGCTCAGATTAGGGCACAATCAGATCAGGAAGTAATTGAATTTCAAGAAATGTCTGTTCAAGACATTGAAGATCTAAAAAAGCACAATAGCCCTTTACCCGAAAATGGAAATTGGTGGATAAAGATCAATGGGGAACGGCTTCGCAATAAACGTGTTACTATTTATTTATGGAAGGGCAATCCACCCAAACGCTCTGCAATGTCTGGCAGAGTAGGAGATGATGGTGTTTGGCGTTGGCGACAGCGAGGTGTCAATAGAGGCTATGCTCCTTTCGATCTTTCCAATGGAGATAAAATTCACATCATTTGTAGGAATGGAGAAGAAATCAATAGATGTTATCAGATAGAAGAGGTACGCACCAATACGGAAGGTATCGTAAATTATTTTAGGGGAAGACAAGTACCTTGTAACTAAAATTAGGACTTTATGAGGATTTTTATAAATAAAAAAAACAGTAGATCGGTGCTTTCAAAAATAATACTCATTATCGCTATAGTTAGTTTTGGGATGGCATTTTTTCAGGTTTCAAATAATCCTTCCAATGATTTTGGAGAGATGAAACTTATAGAAGACGGTAGAGGTATGAAAATGGAATTTCATCCTACAAATCGTGTCAACTGCAAACGCATTGTCCTAACCCAAACGGCTCAGATTACTTTTAAAAATGGAGCGGATGTCAATCCAAAACCCAGTGATATTGTGAGTTATTGGGATTATCGAGATGATGATGCTCTTTCCAATGGCACATTTGTAGATCATGCTTCTACATCAGAAGATCCAGAAATAAACGGTGAGGACAGAGATGCAAGAACGGGTAGGGAAGCGGGTTCTCTTGAAGATTTGGGAACCGCTGGAAAAAGAGACGATACAGGTACAACTCCCTCTACTACATTTGACTATCCGTGGTTAAGTTCAGGGACTTTTCCTGCAGGCAAGACCAGGGTGGTACTTAAGATTGAAGTGTGTGCTAGTTGTGCCGAAGGGGCTGATGTAGGTACTGTTTACGGTTGTGCTACTTGGGAATATACACAGACCAATGCAGGACCCACTACAGGTGATAGCAATTCAACGTCTGATGCTACGTTAGATCCTCCTTCTTCAGATTTTACACAAGCAGTAGATCTATTTGAAGAAAATCATATTAATGAAGATGGTGAACGACATTGCCCTGACTAAACAAAAATATAACAACGATGATACTGAAGAAAACCATGCATAAATCAATAATCGTACTCTTATCCGCACTGTTTCTTTTTTCAATTGTTTCTTGTGAATCCTGTAAGGATGATAAAAGGACAAGCTTTGGCGATATTGTTTCAACAACAAGTTCAGATTATGACAATTACCAGATGAAGTTTACCTTTACGGGGACGCAAACTTCACCCATAACTTCTGTGGTATTTGGTTCGTCCCCAACAAATATGACTTCATTTACTCCCTATAGAAGAAGCGATTTAAATTATCTAAATGATGATTTCCCTTTTGCTTCATTTGCAGCAAGTGGAGCAGAAATGGAACGGATTGTTAAAGCCATTGAAGGAGATCCAATCTATACAGATAACACTGATAAAGCAGAACCTTTGTATTCGTTTATGATTATGCGGGATACTGGCGGACCTGATGAAAAGGTGTTTGAAACCCTTGTTTTACCAGTAGATGGGCCTAGACTATTTACGAGCTTTATATTACCCAATCTCGATCCAGGGAATCTTCATGGTAAAGAACTGTGTACTTTTTTCTTAAAAAATGTAGGAGGTTAATGTTATTCTAATTCATTCAAATATGTTTTTAGGCTGCTATTTGAATTAAATACAAAAACCTTAATTAGAGGGTTGCTCACAAAAGGAAAATCTCACGGAAGTTGCCGTAGCAACTTCATAATCAGAGTTTTTCTCAAAAGGAAAATCCCACATATAAACCAAATTAATGGTTTATTAGGGTTTCTCACACTAAGAACATCCCACCTAATTAAGGTATTATAAAAATAAGCTATTATTTAATCAAAAACAAAATTTATGGCATCTTCTTGACCTGAAGTACCAAGAATAATTTTTAAGTCAAGAGGATGCGATATATATGGTATTCCATCGATGGTTATCTGCAATTTTAATCGAATAGGAAGATAGGGTTTTGCGTGCCTTTTAAATTTAAATGAACCGGGTCTAATATTGGTGCCTAAAACACCAGAAGGTAAAAACTCTTCATAGTTAGCACTTACAGTTCCTGGTCTAAAATAGTTTATAGGTTTTAAGTCTATATTCATTTTATTAGCTGTAACTGAATATTCAGACTCTCTGCCCCATGCTTGTGCATCCCAAGTGTTCTCCTTATAAAACCCTGCAGGTCTTGTGTATCCACTGGGGTATTTTTTTCTTTGTCTATAGCGTTCTATAATTAATTTGGGCTGATGCTTTGTAATATCAATACCACCTACCAAGGTAACTTCAAGAGTCTTGTATAAAACCGTCCTACTTAAAATATGATTATAACCACCAATGGTTTGGGGTGTACTTCCCTGTGCCGCTTCCACAATTTTATGACCCGCACCAGAATCTCTAACATTTAGCGCTCTATAAAAATGATAAAATGCACTATTATAGGTTCCAGAAGATTTTACGGATATGCCAAAATTAAACTCATCTAAGTGTGCATAGGAATCTATTAATTGGGCAAACTGTGATTCTGTAGGTTGATCTCCAGTTTCAAAGTATGTTTTTAATATATCTCGTGTTTGTTTCATTTTGTTTCGATTTTAATTTTTTTATTATTTCACAATGAAGGAAGATCCTATGATCATAGTTCCAATTCCTAAATCATCTATATTTTCAAGAATGGTTAAAATATGTTCTTCTGTACTAAACATACCGGAAGTATTTTCGGCAACTACTTTAAAATGATGGTATGTAGAGTCATATTCATCATTTCGAACTTGTAAGGTTCCAGAATTTAAATCTGTATCCGCAAGTGGTAATGAAATGGTATCTTGATTGCTGTTCAATTCATGTATTTTCACCCAATTTCCTTGAGAATTCATTTTATATAAATGATACTTACCGTTATAGCAGGTTTTCTGCCATTGTAAAACAACATTGGGTAAATCTTGTTGATTAGGCGCTATAGGATCAGAGATAAAGCTTAAAATTGGAGCTGGCGGATTGGCGACTTCAACCATCATGGAGGCGACTATTTTGGACGCTTGTGAAGGTTGGTACTCTATAATCACATTGCCATCCTTGTCAGCATACTCAACTTTTCTGGATACCGTAATACGATAGAAGAATCCTTCGCCAAATGGGACTTCTGCTAGATCTTCAAAGAGATCGTGAACCCTCCATATTGCTTCATTAATAATACCTTCTGTTTCCAAATCGACCACCTTTACAAGTTGCATGGTGCGAATAGATTGGGCATCCAGTTTATTAAAGGAACGATATACTGTCAACTTTTTAATGTTCTGAATTTCTGGATAGGCATTAATCTCCAATTGAATGGAAGGAGGTGTTTCTAAAACCACATTTTCCAAGACTGGCATAATACGCTTTACTTCAGGCGCTTCTGGTGCATTGGTGTTGACCAATTTTATAGGCCCTAAAAACGGACTATATGCTCCCATTTTCATTTGTGAACTCACTTCCCTTACTCCATAAAAATAGATGTTGTTGGAAGTTCCATCCAGATTGAAATCTGTAAACTGGGTTTCATGCGGATTTGTACCAATGGTCTTCATCATTGGTGCCATTTCGAAGTCTTCATGGGTAGGTGATAATACATAACCATTTCGATCTCGAACAATCTGTTTTTTATTAATAGGAGTATAACTATTGTCCTTTATGAACTGGTAAACGATGGGAACTTCCGTAAGAGGAACAAAAGCATTATAAATAGCTCCTTTTACAAAGCTGAAGATTCTGGGATCTCCCGCTGCAATAGCCCCTATGTCTGTATCCGGATCGCTTTCGTCCACATTGAACAATGGGATGGGCGGACTTGGAGGATCAATAAGACTACTGTTTAACCTATCAATAATCTCGTTTGCAAATTCGAAGAACGCCAGCTTATCAGGATTTGGAAATTTATAACTGTTATCTGGATCAATATCCTCTGGAGGATATTTGGTATAATCTCCATTGTCCATCAGTTCGCTAAAATTCAAGAAGTTTTGCCAACGATTGGTGAAATAAGACTCTTCATTGCCACCTAAGCCTTTAAGAATTTCTCGGATGTCCCTAATCGTTGTTTTTTTATAGAGGACATTTAGCAACGCTTCATCATTTGCCCTGTAAAAAAGAACTCCGTGTGGTTGATGCTGATACTTTGTGGTAAGGGTATAGGTAGAGCGACCAAAGAAATCTGGTCGGGTTGCATATAAAGCTCCCTCGGGTTGCTCAGGAGGCAAAGCTTCTATCATTTCGTGAGCAAACATTAAACTTGGTATGCTAATTTTAGAAGCATATTGTTGCAAGTTTAGATCTCTGCTTCGCAATCCAAAAATTGAATAACGCGTACCTTCTCCTTGTTCGGGAAGGATATTGGGTTCGTTCAGCCCAAAGGTGTCATCATGATATAGATATACTTTGTATCCTGGATAGAAGTTTACGGAAACATTGTTTCCAGTCTGGATAGCATCATAATCACTATCTGAGCTAAAACTAGGATCGTTTATATAGATTACAAGATCGTTTGTTGTTCCTATCTCTTCAATCTTTATTACTGGTAGAACTTTACGGGTTTTTATGGGTGTACTTCCAACAATACTTCCTACAGTGAACAACCGTGCAACTCCTCTATACCATTCTACGGAAACATCATTATCATTATGCTGAGTATGTTGTGGAAGCTGTATCCCATTGAAAGTGACCTTATAAGTACCATTGTGCACATTGGTAGTTACTACATTGCCATCTGAATCAAAAATGGGATTTCCATCAGAATCCAATTGTGCTACAGGTTCAAGTACTTCTTCTACTAAAGCGTCACCAAGATTGGCATCTGACCAAATTCCTCTGGATTTTTCTACCTGACGTTCTATATTTCCATCATCATCAGGAATTTCCAATATTTCTCTATGGATTTCTGAGTTTACAGCTACATTTACATTTAATGATAATGGACTAGGTGTCCCCCAACTAGAGGCAGTTTGCATATTCTCTACAGCCATAAAGAAACCATCTCCTGTAATTTCGATGGGTTGTAAATTATCGGCATCTGCAGAAGGAATATCATTAATGATAGCATCACTAATTTCTTTTTTATAGACCGAAAATATAGGTCCATCCGTTCCTTGTACCACACTGTGAATAACATGTCGTTGATTTCCCAAAAGAAATGCACCTCCTATATAATTGTCTTCTGTTCCAGGAATTAAAATAGGAGATACGGTTTGGTCTACACTTGATATATAATAGTCTCCTGTTTGTACTACAGATAATAATTCACTGGTATTATCGTCAGTTACAGAAAGTACCTGCCCCGAAATATTATTAGGAACTTCTGGTCTGAAAAAGATGTCTACTTCTTCTGCTAAAATTTCCTCATTGTCTGGGTAAAGGACTGCTGGATTATGTGCATTTGCTGGATCCAATATTTGCACATTGGTAATTGCTGAATCCAAAGGCATTTTTCTAACAATAAGTTCTTGCTGCGTATTATAATCGAACGTAATCCTAATTAATGTTTCATCTACAGCAATTTCATCGTCATGATTAGGATCTATGGCATATAACCGATCTTGCTCTTCCTGAGAGGTTAAAAAGAGTGGACTCTCCTTACGGATTAGCAAAGGGCTAATATTAGATGGCGGTAATAATGGATTTTTGGGCTGTAATTGGGTTTGAATAGACCGAACAATGGTACTCGAAGTTGACCTAGAAAACCAATTAATACCGTAAGAACTATAATAATGCCATCCATTTATATTCTGTTTATGAACATAAAATGGCTGATTTGTATCTGGAATTTGTAAAACCCGACTTTCATAATGTGCGGTTTCTCCTGAAGGAACCGCATTTAAATATTCTGGGTCATTGGGAAGTTCCGGTTTTTGCCATACATTATCTGGCACATTAATAATTGCATTGCTTTGTTGATACTCTACTCCAGAATAGACGGGATATGTAAAACGATCTAAGGAAAACTCATTAGCGGTAATATAAAAGGGTACTCCAATTAAATCTACTGGCTGATTTTCAGTATAAAGAGTAACATAACGGGCTTCCCCATTGTGCGTATAACCATCTTCTTCGGTGAGGTTTACAGGTTCTCCTTCATTTCCAAAGAAAGCTCCGGGTGTTATAGTCCTAATATCTACAGGTAAGGGCAACCGTTGGTCATTTATAGATGTGGGCAAGCCCATAGATAAATGATGTACTTCCCGTTTACCTTGACCGTCTTCTAAATCTCCGAACGTAGTGTATTCGGCAACATAGACATAGGACCCATCATTTATGACAGTATCCACATCTAAAGTTCCCAGTCCCAGCATTCGAGCAATATGATAATCATAAGCTGCAAAATTTAGTTGGTCTAAATTTGAAATTTCCAAAGGTTCATCATCATCATTTTCAAAAGGAACCGACTCAATAGCCGTAGGATTGGATGCAACATCACTTAACAGAATATAGTTTTTAACGATTTGCTTAATATCCCGATCCCAAGGTTCGGTAGGGTGCTCCCATTTGGTTTTATAATTTTGAACGTTAACGTAGGCATCATTATTAAAACGTTGCCAATGTCCATGTACCAATCCCGGAGCGGGTTCTAACATTGAAAATGCAATGTTGTTTTCAAGTGTCAAGGCATAATCTCCTAAGGTCTGCCATCCATTTGCTTTATTTACAGTAGCGATAAAATCTCCATAAAATTCAAACCGTATTTCTGATACCTGACAGTTTGCTGGTTTAAACCGAATACTTCTTCCATTTTCACATACCAAGCGTATTGCATTTAACTCCGAACTGGAAAAGGTTTGCCTTGACGAAACAACCTTAATAGCAACGGGAGTGTTTTGTGGTACAGATAAACTTTCTGTCTGAACTGAGCTATTAAAACCAGTATTAACGGCTTTTAACTCTGCGGCAAAAAACAACTCTTCTCTGTTTTCTACCTCTATAAGCTCACTGCCATAGCTTTCTATAAAACCAGAAGGATTCAGTAATGGGTTAATTGTAGTCCTTACTTGATCGTATTTGCTTGCATTTCTGAAATAAACCAGAATCTTCCGTTCATTAACAAAATTATAAATCCAAAGCCTGTTTGCATCGTCCAGTTCGTTTGGACGTTCAAAAAGATTCAATGTAAATTGAACTTTCTGATACGGCGTTCTATAAACAGTTACAACATCGTTGGGTTTATTAAAATTATGGGTCGTAGCAGCATAATCACGTTTTGGTAAATGCTTTTCACCTAAAGCCCCACCAAAAATCCATCGTAGGTGCATCCCTTTAGCGCTCTCTAAGCCTAAAGACCCAACTGATTGTAAATAAAAATTGGGTGATTGTAAAGAGGTAACCTCTGTGATGGGGATACCACTTCCTTCAATAAACTTTACCCCAGTTGTGTTGGTAGCATTTTGTCCATTAACTGAAAATGTTAATACAGCACTTCCTGTAATTGTGGAGGAGAGTAGGGCAATGTAGGAACCATCATTGTTATCGGTAACGCCGCTTATCATTCCCGAAGAAGTAAAAATAACAACTGTTTCCCCTCCTACAGTAATGTCGTTGCCAGCAGCATCTTTTAATTGTACTGTGACGAGCGAGGTTTGAATACCATCGGCATTAATTGTGCTTGGAACCGCAGTAATCGTACTTTGCTCTAAGTCGTATTCACCGCCAGTTGGAGGACAGAGTTCTTCCGTAGTAGTGTTTAGAACTACCGAATCACTTACGGAAAATGATGGATAACTTATTTCACCATCATTTACCAAAGTAATTGATATTGGTATTGTAGAGACTGGACTATCTATATTCCCAGGTATAATTAAAGGAACCGTATGACAGATTTCCAATTCTTTGTTTGATCTATACACGGTGTGTGAATTCTCCACAATTGTACCATCTGCAGACTCTCTTCTTCGATAGTCTGCGTAAATGACATTTTTATCAATGTTGTGGACATTTAAATCGTATATGTTTACAATTTTCTTTCCCCATAGAATCTCAAGATCTAAAAGCGAAAACTTATATATATTAAATCCACTTGTTATGTATACACCATCTGTATCTTGCCATAAACTTCGAGAGTAATAACCTGTCCAAGGTTGGACAGAAAAGGACTTGGATCTTAATACCTGAGCTGTATTTAGATCTACTTGAATAAGATGGACTACCGATGTGCTCCCAACACCTGAAGCTGCAAGGAGGTATACTTTATTATCGATAATGTTACTTATTGCCTCATTATCGCCACTAAGACGAGCAGGGGAGGATGGATAATTGAATTCGAATCTATAGGAATCCAGTAAGTCCAGATCATTGTTTAATGTAATTACACAAAGTTTCTTGAAATCTGATTGGTTGTATACCCCAACACAAACGATCTTGTCATTGTTGAATGATACTTGCTCCAGTGAAAGAACGCTATCGGTAACTGTAGTGCTGTGCTTCTTAGCCACTAAAACATTTCCTGTGCTTAATTGTATTTTCAAGAACCTTATCCCGCTTTCAACCGTAACAAAACTGTCAACATGTCTTTCATTAATGGTTATGAATATATTGCCATCAGAAATCTTTTTAGCTATGGTGAACTTTACATATAAGTCGTGGCTTGTAGGGGTATCATCCTTATCATAGTATTTTTTGGTGGACAGGAAATTTCCATTCTCATCTATATTCATGCTTAGCAGCATATCATCATTCCAAAAGAACAAGGATAGATTTCCATTATCCAGTTGGAAAAGTCTCCTGTTCAAGCTGGAAGACAAAAATGTATAGGTTCCTATAAAGTATTGTCTTTCCCAAATTATATTTCCATTTAAATCCCTTTTGGATATACATAGGGATTGTCTGTCAATATCGTCATTAAATATTCTGCCAACGAAATAGGTGTAACCTCCTATTTCGGCAACATTATGAAAACCCTCAATCAATTTGGTGGTTTCGTAGTTATATTTTATAGCATAAAAACTCATTGTGCTTTTCTAATTTTATTGGGTTATCAGAATATTTTCAACAATCACGGTATCGGTTATCTCATATTCCGAACCATTCCAGGTTTTATATTGAAATCTAAAGTTTAGTGTATCGGCTGTAATCTCTTTGCTACTATGCATGATGAGAGCTTGCGAATAATCTTTGGAATACAATACTTTATAGGCATTATTTACATTCCCAGATGTGGCAAATACCACAGCAATAGATTCTTCGATATCTTCTAAAGGAATCTTGGGGATGTTGAAGGGTTCTGGGTTTCGAATTAGAATACCAATAATCTTATCTGTATTCGTGTCTTTTAATAGATTAAACTCGGTATTCTCGGAAGGGTCTACGGGGTTAAATCCTAATACTCCTTCTGTAGCTCTATCGAACAGGTTATAGTATTGCTGTTCTAAGGCATCGCTATCTGGATCGGAAATACCTTCCACAATATTATAAGCGGTATCAATTTCGGCTGTTGAAAGCGATAGCGGAATTTCAAAAACAGCCTGACGTTCATTCAGGATGGTTCCTTCAGTATCCAATTCACGTAACCAATAACTGTTAACCTGCTCCTCAAAATTCTGATACCTTGAAGTTTGGAAGACAAACTGATGTACTTCTTCACTTTCTGTTTCCTCTAATGAACTATTACTATTTACATCAAAAGCATTGTATAAGAGCGCAGTGTATAACTTGCGTGGTTTTAAATTGGTCAATGTAATGGAGTAGGCATAACTATTGGGCACTATTGGATCTCCTAAAGTTAATTCGCATTCAATAGCATCACTATTTGCATTTATATAGTCTATCATGTTATTGAGCAGTTGCAAATGCACTGGAATCCTAGGATCATTGTCTACATTCCAGGTGGCATCTTCAACTCCAATTGCAGTTATTTCGAACTCTATTGTTGTTCCATTGTCTGTCCATTGTATTTTGCCTCCAACCAAACTAGGATTTTCAGATAGTACGGCATCGTCATCAATTCTTACATGGTATTTGTTGGATACATGAAGATACTCCCACTTTAAAATAGAATACAATCCTATTTCTTGGTTACTAGAATCTAATACGGTAACTGAATCTGGGAGATTGTCTAATTCTTCTGTGCTGTCAAACTCTAGCCATGTTGCAAAAGTTTGTCCAGTAGGTACAGTCTCCTCGTCATAATCTGCAGGCAATGGATAAGGTACAACGGCTTCAGTTATTGGGTCCTTAATAGCAATATGCATACTTCCAGGTAATTCTGGCATGTCATTGTAAGTATACCACTTATTAAGCATGTGATAGGCTAGGGGTTTGCTAAAGTAAATAGTGATTTTACATTGGTCATGACCATAAAACAACGGTTTTGAAAGTAATAAACTGCCATCCGCATTCGGGTAGGAGCGATTATAATCAATATATTGACGTAATGATGTTAATGGATATTGATCCGGATTAGCATCTGTAGGTACGTAATCCACACTTGGATGCTTATGGTAATGACCTACAGGTCCTACCGTTTTAAATCCATAATAATAATCGAACAACCCTTCGTTTTCACCATTATCCACTTCATCTTTTAGCCTAAAGCGTACATAATACTTGGTATTGGGCCTCCATATAGGTTGTACCGTTTTCTGTATGGCATCTACCATATCTTGTTGCTCTTGTTCTACAGCGTCTTGACCCGGGATTGTTAAATTGAATTCATAATTCTCTAATGTCATCCAACAGATTTCCTGTAACGAGGTAGTATATCTACCTGTTGTTCCTGTATCATTGCAACAACAATCTCCTAATTCTTTTAAAATGTCTAAAATAGCATTCGCAAATACCAATGCACCTGATAATAAGGGTGGTCTTGCTGTGGTAGGATATAGGATTAAGTCATTATAAGCGGGTTGCAATAGGCTTATTAAATCGATATCACTATATGCCATATCGTAGACCTTGATTGCATTTATAAATGCGTCGAAGCAATGTTGAAAAACAAAATAATCATCAGAAGGTTTTTGCTCATTGATGCATCCGGTAAGTGCAAGTTGCAGTGTGTAATACATATCACAGAACCGCTCGTCCTTGTCTGAAATGGTATAGATATTATGGATGTGATTGTAGAACTTATTGAAAACATTTAACTCAATTTCTGCCTCCAATACTTTTGCTATTTCTACAACCAAAAATTCTCCAAAAACCCCTTCGCGTGGTGGTGGACTTTCAGGCGGATGGGTTCTGTAAATATTCAACGAAAGCTTGTTGTTGTTATGGCATATTTTATTGAGTTTGGCTAATGCAAGCGTGCTTTCGGTTTGCTTTCCGAATGAAATGAAAATAATGGAACTGCTGTTAAAATCTACCTTGGGAGTATTCCCTAACTGGAAGTTTTTATACAAACTGGATAAAGTGTCGGAATCGTTTACCAACAACTCTTGTTTTGGGATGTTAATAGAATTGCCTATGCCATAATCAATTTCTCTATTCAATAAAACATTGAAACTTTCACCGGCACAATCATCATTTCCTTTTGATCCTTTGGTTTGTGATTCATCTAATGGAACCGATTCCTTTGAAATCGTTGGAGTATCTCCTTTGATATCCAATATGGCCACTTCTTTGGGTTCACTAACAGGTCCTGAGGTATCTATAGCTGGGGCTACCTCTGTTTCTAATTTGGAAACAGTTTTTTCCTTTAGTGGAATCGGATTTAAACCTTGGTTTAATTCATCAGGATTAATTACAACTTTGGCTATGTAATCGGTTTCGTTTACATAGATTACTTCTTCTTGTAATTGAGAGGCCGTCTTGTATTCTTGGTGAATTTCTTCGTAAACGGGATTGTAATTTTCTATACCATTAGATTTATAATAACTAATGGTTACACCCGGAGCGAAAGTGGTTAATTTTAACTTAACCTCAACAGAAGGTTCTTCCAAAATGATGATTAGGCTATTGCCATTATCGAATTCCAAAGATTTGGCAAAGTCGAAATTGTTTGGTGCATCACTTACTCTAAAATTATCCTCACTAATGGTAATGGTTTGAGTCCCATCAGGATTTATGGTAACCGTGGTTGCATAAAACCCTTCCAATGTGAAATAGGCTCCATTAATATAATGCCCAGTATATTGTGTAGGGGGGTAATAAATGGTCCCTAGGACTTTATTAAGAACATTGGAACAGTCATATTCCCTTCGTATACCTGCACAGAATAATTCAGATGGTGTAATACCGTATTGTTCTGGAATCATCCATCCAGGTTCCCCAGCTTCTGTATAAGAAAAGGGATTGGTTGCTAATAGTCGAACAGCATCATATTGATCTCCAGACCGTTGCCAATATCCAATACGGAGGTGGTCTACCAAATCACGATCTTCAGGTTTTACAATTGCTTCAAACGGATGATAATCCATCCATCCGTTTGGAGTCCATGCTTTAATCACAATATCCTCTATAGAATATTTGTGCTTTACTTGACGTATTTCACGTCCACCTCGTACCACACGCTGTGGTGGAATGAGGTCGGTATAGTTATCTGCGCCTCCTGTATGACCTCCTATTTTTGCCGTAATAGCACCTGGAATAAGGCCTTTCACGGTTTTTATATCGATATAAGTATCTAATGGGATGATATTATTTATATCAGTATGGAGTGGCTCCCATATGGTTGTACCTTGATCTTTTTTAACCCAATTAACTTCATGAGTCAATTCAAAAGATTCATTGGTTAACATGTGCACGGCTTGTACAAGCTCCTTGGTTCTGTCTGTTTGGTATTCTCCGTCTTCATATGGTAATGCAGGAATAGGGTTGCGATCAACTTGCTTGTTTTTCTCCCACTTGAGTTTAACGGTAAAGCTTTTACAAACTTTGAATATAATTCTTACACATACTCTTAAGCGTATTTCTGCATAAATTAAGAAGGGTTTCGCCGCTTCTACAGAGAACAAAGCATCTAATCCTATGGTTACTCCCACAATCCATATGTTGATATCGATCATTCCACCAAGGGCGATATAACCTCCAATTTGCGGACGTTCAAAACTAATGAACCCTCCCATTTCCAAATATGCATAAATGCGTACTCGGGCTGGGCCAAAACGTTTTCTAATATCAAATTCTACGCGTGCACCAGCTTCTATACCTGATGCTGATAGCATTAAGTATGATTGTGCGGTAACAATGGTTAAAATCCTTGCTGTTATTGGATTATTCCGAGTTCCGAAATTAACGTACCATGCTTGCGGGTTATTAAAGAAGAATCCAGCCTGTACTTCTGCATATAGGTCTATGATCCATCCATTATTCTGCGGAAGTTGGAAATCGGCACCCATACCAAATTCAAGGGAGTCATCTCCCAAGATGGTAAAGAAGAAGAATGGTGGTTCCCGGTTATCATCTAAGCCCAATCTTGCACTAAGGATAGAAGCTTTTCCATCCAACAAGAACATGGTTGGCATTGATAAAAGCATCATCATTCGCATGGAAAGTATGGTTCCACTATCAAAACTGGTACCTAATACGGCTCCAGCTCCAATAGAAAACGGGAAGTCGTACGCTTCAGTTCGTTCTGGTCCACTAAATTTAGAGATATGCACTCCTTTGGGTGGATAGGTATAATAGTCATACCAAGAATCTTCTCCAGAGACTAAACCAACGGCTTCTTTCTCGGCAACATAGCGGAAGCCTAACAGCCCTCTAAATCCATAGATTCCTAGTGGTCCGAGTGGAATAGGTGCTGGTAAGTCTACATAGGCATCTACCAAAAAGGCAGGGTGTTTGGGTTGCAGGCGCATAGCTGCCCCTCCTGCTATTTTTGCTTTGGGTAATTTTAGGGATACTTCACCAATGTATTCTGGTGATACTCCTGGTTCTGGGATAGAAACCATACCATGTATGATAGCAACAGCCGACTCCGGACTAGCGGTTCCTGGGATGATTAAATCTACCTCGATGGTCTGGATACGTAGGAAACTATGTTTGTAATTATCTTCGTCCCCACCATGTTGTTGAGCCATTTCATCATTATCTACCGTATAGTAGTATTTAATTCCCTCCCCACGAGCATCGATCCCCAATGGATCTAAGCTAATGGCACCATCAAAGCCCCAGTAGTTATATTTTCGCATGACTCCTCCATGCTCTTGCTGGTGCGATCCGAAATGGATCCCGGTAACTGCAATTTCAATTGGCCCTAAATTGAGGGCTATATTGGTAGGTATAAAACTATTTCCACCTACAATTTCCATTCTTCCATTATCGTAGACACGAAGTCGTGGAATCGATATTTTTTGCCCATTCAGGAGTTTGTCCATGATGGGGTTGTCAAACCAAATTTCACAGGAAGTTCCTATATAGAAATTGTCATTTTCACTTCCTAATTCAAGGGTCAAGAAATTAATGGTAACAAAATCGAAGAAAGTACGTGGTATACCGTCTGGTTCTGAAGCAATTAAATTAAAGTCGCCTTCTTCGTTGAGGTGCCCATTTATTAAGATTTCAGCGTCATTTCCTGCACCGTCCTTTAGTTTTGGGATTTTAAGAAGCCCAGCGATATTACTTTCTATAATGGCATTCTGCTTAAAAGTGATATCAAAATGGTTAAAGCCTAATTCCCAATTGCCAATATTGACAGACATATAATCGAGACCGTTATTTGGAGTTCCGTCTATAGCTTCTATTGCAATTGTTCCAGACACCCCGCCCGTGCCAATAAGCATGTTATTACCAGCTATTTGTAGGGTAGTGTTGTCTACATTATTGAACCATTTTTTGGGTAAAGTAATCCCAATCTTATCGGCATATATTCCTTTAAAAGAATCGGGCCTCCCATCTGCAGTTGCCTCTGGAATATTTCGGTCACTCCTAAAATCGAATTTTAATTCATCTATTTCAATGATTAGTCCAGTGTTACCTATCTGGGAAGGAGTTAGGTCAAACGAATCTGCCTGATTAAACTCAAAACCGCTTTCAGATGAGTAATACAAGCTTCCCACATTATAAATAAGCATTGATCTTATATCCTCATCTTCGATGACTTCTAAAGTAGAAGGATCAACTGGTTTTAGCCAGGTTCTGGGAAATTTAAGGGCTATATTTAAATTATCGAGAGATGCCGAAAATTTTGGTAAGAGAAAATTTTGAAAATTATCAACTGTAAAACTACCAAATACACTAGAAAATAATCGTTCCAATTTCTTGCCAACGGTTCCAAAATCATCATCAATTGCTAGATAATCATTTATGACTAAATCAAAAATAGTATAGTCGTTACCATTGGTAGAAAGTTGTGTTATTAAATCTTCAATGATTTCAATTTGACTTCCTAATACATTATAAACAATTGGAGTAGGTGGGTTGTTATTTGCGTTAAAGTCATTTACAAATTTTTCGAAAGGTTCTTCATTTTCATCTTCAGAATAATAGGGATAAAATGTGTCTATGACCATGCTAATAAGTTGAGCATCATCAATACTTGCAATTTCTAGCAATAAATTAAAAATCGCTTCAATGGAAAAGTCGAATGAATCGATATCAAATACATCAATGTGTCTTAAAAGTGGCCAACTATAGGATACTGACATTGGAAATTCTGAGGTATCACCGTCTACAAAACTAGGGTTCAGAGCTAATGCAAAACCTTCATCACCACCAAGGTTAAGATCTAGTTGTTCATAGGTGACTATAGTTATATTGTAATAAACCTCTTGTCTATGTTGACTCCGTTTGGAATATAGATCCTTAAAGTAAAGGCTCGAAAAAACAGTATTCAAACCATTTTCAAGAAAGCCTAAGCTAGGAGGCAAATTATCCACAGATATTAATAATGATAATGGTGGCAGATATCTTGGCATAATCTAATATGTTATTTTATTTTTTTTAACTTCTCCATTATCTAAAACTTCAATTTCATAAGTTTTAGCAAGTCTCACAGATTTGTAACCTGTTGCATTGGTTGTACTTCCATCTTCGTTCGTTCGGTATTTATCTACTTCTCCTTTTTCATCTATGAACCAATCATAAATTGAATTGCCATCGAAAACATGAATAGTATTCTTTTCTACATAAGAAAAACGAAGCAGGAAACCATAACTTGAATTTTGAAGCTTAAAAACGGGTATCACCGTACTATGTTTCTTTTCTCTTTCATATAGAATAAGAAAGCCATTGCTGTCGCAATTGTACCCCTCATTTAGAAAACAACAATTTTCCTCTTTGATGTAATAAGGATTGCAACTGGAAGGGTAATCCGAGCTAGTGGTCGAGTAGTACAATTCATATTTGTTAATATTAGATAATCGCAATACAAAGTTGCCATTGATTGGGTTGAACTTATATTTTTCATCATCTATGTATTCATAGGTATTGATAGTTGGAAGCATTTGTTCGTAATACCCTCCATTATCATAAACCTCACTATTTGGATGAAGTTTTAAAAAATACTTCCATATGTTGTACAAATCCTTCCTTTTGCTTTTTTCTTCAATAGTTAAAGAACTTCCTCTTTTAACCGAAAAACCTAAGTCATTTCTATTTTCTTTTATTAATTCACCCAAAGGTTTGGATCCAAAAGGCAACATAGAATCAATGGGACGAAGAGCATTTTGAATGCTGTCCATTCTGTCATTTTCTTGATTTCTCCTTTTTATTGCCAACGCTTTATTTATTTGCCAGAAACGTGAACTGTCCTTAATCATTTCTATCATTTCATCGGATCTTAGTGCACTAAGCTTTGTTAGACTATCCTTTCTGATTTGTGCTGTCTTTTTATACTTTTCCCAATATTTGGAACTGTCTGATTTCACACGATTTATTTGCTCTTCGGATAGGAAAAATTTTATATCAGACGGAATCTTTACTTTTTCCACTAGAGCTACAATCGAATCCTTTTTTAGGACATTATTTTTCTTTACGGAACTTTCTTTATTCTCCTTGCAAGAAAAAAACAGTGTCCCAAGAAACATCAGAAGAACAAGCAATACTTTATTCATCATCCTCTATCGGTGTTTCCCTAATTAAAAATTCGTGCGAATGCAAATGGTTGTTATGTAGGCCGCCGCCATTTACCGCATGATTTAATCCACTTGACCAATGTGTATTGGTTCCCCTTAGGATCTCTCTAAATCCAAACTTGTGATAAGCATTTACAATTGGTTGATTGTTAGCGACTCTTTCTTGATCGTTATTTCCTGGTTCATAACTGGTATCTATAGCTTCTCCGTTTACATGTCTTGTACTTGGGTAAGAAGAAGAATTTCCGTACGAAAAGCCCGCACTGTTTATACCATCATCACCAATATCAATTAAGGCACCTATAACACCAGCTGCAATATCTGGCCTCACATAATGACGTAATGTTTCAACATATGTGAAATCAATTGTAAGTGGTGAGGCATTAACCGTCGCTGCAACAAAATGAACTAAAAAGGTCTTTTGGTTATTATTTTCATAAAACCTAATTAAATATGTTTGGATGTTATCTCTGTCATGATCAAAATATCCATCTGTCCAAACATCTCCATCCGCATTTTCAAAAGAATCATCCGCATTTACGTTATTTATTCCTGCATCAATTGCTTCTTGATGATGATTTATGTGATTAAGGGTAAATGTGGTCGCAGCTCCATGAACCGTAGCATTGTAATAAACACCTACATTCATTTTATTTGCAATTAAGAATCCTAGATTACATATATCTGTGATCTGATCGTCTTGGATATTTTCAGCATTATAAGCTACATCATAGTACTTATAATATATGTTAGTTGTATTGTCACCATTTACATCTCTGTTTATTAATATCGCAAAATCGGTGTTATCATTAATCCTAATAACCCCGTCATTGTAAATATGAAATTCTGTTCTATTTTCTCCTGTTGTCACCGTCTCATCTTCTGAGAAAGCATAGGAGCTAAAAAACTGATTGTCCCTACTATAAACAACAATATTGCTACCATCATGTTGGGGCGTAACAATAGTGGCATGCTGATTCGCATCAAAACCTTGAAGTCTTATGGTATATGCGAAATATCTATTGTCATTATTGTCTTCCTGTGGATTACCAGCTAAAGGTTCCAAATGAATATACCTATGATGTCCATTACTTAGCTGAGTATCCCCTTTAATAGAGATCATCTCATCTATCGTAAGCCCCAAAAGCATACAATTTTCCTTGTAGTTTCTCCCAGAATCAGCTAAATCATCGCTCCGGAAAAAATTGATGCCAGGGATTTTAGTATCACCACTATTTCCTGTAATATCATATTCTCTACAGATATATTTTAAACGTTCTCGAACCAGTCGATACCCATAACTTTGAGTGAAAGACGATAAGTCCTGATCATAAGTGTTTAAATACTCTTTTCCCGAAACTTTAGCCGAATTTTCATATTCTATTCTAGCATACATAAGTACGCGGCTATCTCCCCAGTAAACACCATTAATCATGTTTAATTCAAAGTTTCCAGTTCCTTCAATGTTGTAATTAGCATCATAGTTCGGATGGTCCGCATCATGATGTAAAGGTTCTCTAACATAAATAGGATTGGCACTTTCTAAATACCCAACGTCTAGATTATCTGGCAAACTAAATTCCGGATTATCAATAGAACAAAAAGCAGAGTCGTAATAGTGGACATTTTGCAGTACACTTAAATTGGTATTGTTGACAATGTGTTTGGTTCTAAAGTAATGTAGTCTTACATAATTACTGATATAATTTCTCGAACTGGTCGCATCGTTATCATATTGCGTGTTGGGGAAAAATATTCTAAACTCATTGGTCCAATCAGTATGATCTGGATCGGTATCATTGTCAATTAATTCACGGGTTTTTATATATTTTGAAGTTAGGGCTCTATTATTCGATAAAGATTTCCTTAATTCCGTCTTAGTGTATAGAATTGGCTTGGGATTATCGTTAGCTCCAATACGTAATTTCAGCCTTAATTTATTGGTGTTTCCACTATTGTGATCACTTTCAACAATTAAAATGGGCCAGTTATTTGTATGGTATTCTTGAGGATCCAACTCGCCAGCACCAGGTTCGGGTCTTACCTGAATATTATCGTCATCATCGTCATCAACTCTATAATTTTGATAAAAGTTGTAAGAATATCCCTTTTCACTTCTAATATCTACATACACCTTATTTCGAGTATGAAAATTTTCTAAGAGCTTAGTATATATAAATCGATCACTATTGGTTCCAGTAGCATTTTCGGTTGTGGTTTCTGTATCATTGGTAGCGCCACTGGCATAATAATCCATAGTTTCCGAATGGTACATTCCAAAAAAAGCAGCAGGATCAATAAATTTTAAAATTTCTTCACGTTTTAATCTTTGTTCAAATCCTGTAAGACCGGTGACATTAATTAGGTGATTTGCAGCTCTTAAATAACCCATATTGAAATTGTTGAAATCGCTTTTAAGTATAATTTCGAAACCAATCTTATGAGTATTTACATTTGTAAAGGTACCTATCCATTCACCTTCTTTGACCCAAACTGGAGATATTTGAATATTTTTATAACTAAAAAAGTCATCTATTAGATCTATATCTTGTAATGTGTTATCGTATCCTATTTGCTTACATGTAAAGTCAGTAACAAGAGTATTTTGCCTTATTCTTGTTATAAGATCATTACTGGTAGCAGCATCATATGTTTGAATATTACAATTGGTTCCATCATCAACAATAAGGGAATTTTTAAGGATGCCTCTATAAACATAATATTCTACATCTATTGGCACATCTGAGTTATTGTCAGGTCTAATGATAAGATTTACAAGGGAAGTGTCATTTTCAGACTGTTGCACTATCATCATCCCACTTCGACATGCAAATGCTTTGGCCTCATCTGTTAATTGAAACCTCGAGGTTATATTATATATATTAGTTGCATCTGTACTTAATGGGCCGTAGGCGTCATCAATTGTTTGAGATGTTAAATTTGCTGGATCAATAAAAAAATACATCTATTCTTTAAATTTAATTTTTAATTGCTGTTGACACTTCCATAAATAGCATCCAAACTTCAAAAACTATTTTGAAAAGTTTTGACAGTAAAATGCTTGCTGTTTTTTATAGAAAAAACAGATATTTGGTTGTAAAGTCTCTTGGGGAAACTACTTATGAACCATATCAAAATATGGCTCGTGGGGAGAGTTCTAAAGTAATTAATAATTCCTTAGAATAACACGCTTTTCTTGAATTTCTCCCCAAACTCAAGTTAGTTGCTTCTCTTTGAATTACTTAAAATTAAGAATTCATTATTTGAATAAAAATAGACGCATGTCTCAATACTTAAAAAACGAGAAATTGTTTCAGTTTCGTATAGTCAGCTTCATAGAATTATGTTAAAATGTATTATAACTCAATTCTAGATGAACTAACTTTTTCACTTATGCAACTATCTTAATAGGTGTTTGTTTTATTTGAAGAAGTAGAAAATAAATAATACTTCAAGGGCTTATATAGTTATAAGCCCTTGAACAAAGTTTATTATGGTTTTATTATTAAAAGATAATTAATAATGCTTGATTGATTTAATATCTATTATGTAGGTATCATTTATGTTTCACAATCTTTTTCACAGTTTTTTGATTACCGCTTTGTATTGTTAGATAATAAACCCCTAGCGCATATGGGCTCATGTCGTATGATATGTTTGAATCGTCCGTTTCCATTTTGAATATGATTCTTCCAGTACTGTCATATAATTCCGTAGCTAATGAAAGATTGTTTTTGTTGGTTAGGTGGAATATACCATGGGTGGGGTTTGGATGAACAATTAGTGTATCTAAACCAGCTTCTTCATTGCCTAGGGTTATGTCTATAGTAATCTTTCGCAAATGATTAGAATCACCGACATATAAAATGTTTTCGTCTGGAGAAATGGCTAGGCCCAAAGGAGTATTAAATAATGCTTCACTTAAAATACCGTCCTGATATCCAGGAACAGAACCTGCATATACACTTACCACACCCAAACTATCTACTTTATAAATTTTACTTTCCCCAGTAGCCGTACCATAGATGCTGGAATCTAATGATCTATAAATCATATGGCCAAAACCAAAACTCCCCAGATCTACCCATAACTCTAGTTCCCCAGTTTCTGTATCTACTTTGTAGAGTTCATTTTGTGATGACACAATCAATTCACCATCTCCATTAAAAACCAACGCCTGAAATCTGAACAATAAAGGGGAATCTGCCAACACACTCACCGTTCCGTCTGGTGTTATCTTATGAATTTGATGCCCAGAATATGTAGGTGGTGCTCCAAAATTTGAAATATAGATAGTATCATTTTCATCAATAGCAATTCCTGCAGGTCCATCCAATCCACCTGCAATTACAGATAGTTGTCCTGTGTCTATATCTATCGTAAAAACGGTATTGTTATCGTAATTGGTTACCACGAAATCTCCATTTGCTAGTTCATCAATATCAATCGGGCCAAAAAACCCCGTTTGAAAATCGAAATCATAAGTATTATTAAAGACATCGTATTTGCCAATTTCGGTTCCGTTTTGAAGTCCTCCGGAAGTGGTATAAATATGCCCCAATGCATCTACATGCATTCCATCCTTTATTTTGGGGTGCGTTACTAGGGTTTCTACTAGTTGTGCATTTCCAACTATATAAGATAGCAGTAATACGATACAAGGTAAAATCTTCTTTTTCATAACTTTCAAAATGATTATTTTTCTCAAATGAATTAGAAATTATCTAATTTGAAGTGTTGATTTATGAATCAGTACCAAGTTCCAATCGTTGGAATATATTTTAAGGGCTTTACCCAAATTCTAATAACCAGATGTTGGCAAATCTTATTACTATTTTCACGCTTGCGGTAACATTGATTTTTCTGTTTATACTGAATATTATTCCTGCCAGTACTCGAAATAGAAATCAGTACCTGCTTGTGTTGCTTATTTGTCTTGCTTTACACCTCATTGCAGAGTTGTTGATGATTCAAAACGTTTTTGGTATTAGGACCTATGCTGTCTTTGCTTTAAGTTTTGTGGTTGCTTATGGACCTTCTATTTATTATTATACTCGAAAGTTTCATGGATTAACAACCCGAAGGTTCATTTGGCACTTGACACCGCTCTTAGTGGGGCTATGGAGTATCTTCTTCATAGCAAGAAATGGAATATTACCAGTACCCGAATGGATTCTCAGTTCTTACTATTCTGGCGTACTGCTTATTTATTTTATGGCTACGTTACGTATTAGATTATTCCATCCTATTAAAAAAAATAATGCATGGATGAAGACCATTGGGATAGGATTTGGAGTGTTGGTGCTTTTGTATGTTTTGGAAGCTATTTTAATTAATTTCAATCTATCTGCTAGGGAAATTGTTATTAGGACAAGTACTTCTATATACAATGTTTTTTGCTTTATTTTTTTACTAATTGCCATTCGGCAAATCATTACAAACCCAGAATCTTTTTCCAATATGAAGATAAGGATACCCTATAGTAATGATGTTTCCAGTGATAATAGTACAGAACTGGATATAATACAATCTTATGTCATAGATCAAGAGAAATATAAAGATCCAGGTTTAACACGCAATATGATTGCTGCTGAAACAGGAGTAAGTATGCATCAGGTTTCAGAAATAATAAACAGTAGGTTTAAGAAAAATTTTAATGATTGGGTGAATGATTATAGGATAGAAGAAGCAAAGGTGTTCCTGAAAGAATCTGACTTAAGCATTAAGGAAATTTATTACGAGGTAGGTTTCAATTCCAAATCTGCTTTTAATTATGCCTTTAAAAAGAGAACCCATACCACACCATCACAGTTTAGATCTAATGCCGCTAAACACTAGTCTTTGTTGTTTTAAGTCCCATTTTTTTGAGATGAGAGGAAAAATGGTTTTGATTTTATAGACCTATATTTATAATACACGATGACTTAGCAGTTTTGTGTTTTTTGGTTTTAAAATAGGGGAGTACTGAATTATAAAAGCTCCCAATTATCGGTGTATCTCAGTTTATAAATCTGGTTTTCAGTTTGTTTCATTTGTGTTATTACTTCACTAAAATTGTGCTATCGATTGCTTTCAATCTCGCATATTAATCTTAAATAATTAACCAATGAAAAACCTATACCTCCTCTTGTTTTTAATATCCGGTTCTTTAGTACAAGCTCAGATTGTGGATATTCCAGATGCCAATTTTAAAAATGCTTTGACAAACACACATTGTGTAGATACTGATGGGAATAATATACCAGATGCTGATGCAGATATCAATGATGATGGCGAAATACAGGAATCAGAAGCACAGTTGGTAATAAGGCTGTATGTTTCCTCTCAAAACATAGCCTCTATGGCTGGAATAGAAAGTTTTGTGAATCTCGAATTGCTTTTTTGTGATTATAACCAATTGACACAATTAGATGTTACCCAGAGCCCAAACCTCACTATTTTGGTGTGTAATTCGAACCAATTAACTAGTTTGGATATAACACAAAGCTCAAATCTTGAAGAGTTATGGTGTGCTTCTAACCAGCTAACCGGTTTGGATACGTCTCAAAACGCCGTTCTTAGAAGGCTTTCTTGTGGAGCCAACAACTTAACGGCTCTCAACGTAACTCAAAATCCAGATCTTGAAATACTAACATGTGCAGCTAATAATCTGACCAGTCTAGAAACTCAAAACCCTAGTCTTACAGGACTTTATTGCTGGATGAATGAATTAACAGATCTCGATCTGTCTCAAAACCCAAATTTATCAGACTTATCGTGTAGGGATAATCAATTAACGAGTTTAAATGTAAAAAACGGTAATAACATCAATATGGTTACAATGCTTGCATACAACAATCCAAACCTTAGTTGTATTCAGGTAGATGACGAAACAGCTACCTATCCTGAATGTGATTTAGATACCAATTTGGGTTGGTGTAAGGATGATACAGCAAGTTATAGTGAAAAATGTATTTTCAGTATTGATGATTTTGACAATATTGATTTTACGCTTTACCCCAATCCTGTTCAAAACACCCTAATAATTAAATCTGATACGAGTGTTCATAACATAGAAATATATTCATTGCAGGGTCAACGAGTGATACAAACTTCTGATATGGAAATAGAGGTGTCGGGATTACCTTCCGGGCTTTATTTCGCTTCTTTCACAATTAATAATAGCTCCATCAAAAAGAAGTTTATAAAACTGTAAGCTTAACAAGACTAAAATTTTATTTGTAGCTATCTAATAGTCATGATGGAGTGCTACAAAAACCAATTTTAATTTTGGTTTAGAAACAAAAGAAGCTGCTTTTTAAGGCAGCTTCTTTTTATTTTTACTATAGTGTTACTCTTTAATCCAGGTTTTTACAGCTAATAACTTTCCTTGTTCAAATACACGAACAAAATACATTCCTGTGTTGAGGTGTTGCAAATCAATTTGCCCTCCATTGTTTTGGAACTTGTGGTTGAGTAATCTAGTTCCATAGATATCCAAAATTTCTATTTCATATGTATCAGCATTGGAAACTTTTATATTTAGAAACCCATTACTTGGGTTTGGTGAAATTTCCACCAATTTGCCACATTCATCTCCTTGACAAGGACCTTGTTCTATTAAAGATTCTATAATGCTACAATCTACATCGTTGCACACGGCTACAGCCTCACAATTGAATTGTTCCCATGGATCTCCAATATGGAGAACTTGACCATAACAAGATTCTTCGCCACATGGGTTTGTTACTTTATGAATTACAATGTAGAAACCAACCCAAGGAGGACGAAAAAGAATAGAAGGTTCATCCAATAAAAACCGTTCTAATGTATAGGGGCCACTGCCATTATTGGGAGTATAAAAAACATACCAATCGTGTACTGCCATTTCATCTTCATAAAGTTCATATTGAGTGGCAGTTACTGGTATTCCTGGAGCTTGTCCAGCAGATGGCGTTAACGAAAATGAGGAGTCTAGAGATGCATTACTTAGTAAGGAGAATCTATGGCTTACCGATGCAGATCCACATTCATTGCCAACGATCAACTCAATTTCGTATTCGTATCCCGCCTCAAAAGAATGATTTGGAATACCAAAATTGGCAAAAAGATCTGAAATATTAAGGGTTGCTACCATACCCTGTGTTGCAGGAAGGGTGCTAACAAGATCAAAGTTTCCTGAAGTATTAATTTCCCTGCGTGAAGCTAAGATGGTAAAATATTGTTCATCTTCTGAAGCTTCTCCATTAAGGTAGATATCCTCCCCAAAACAAAAAACTTCTTGAGGTTCTCCCAATGCATTTTCAAAATGAAAGGCAGCTGAAGGTCCTCCTGTAAAAACAAATGAATGCTGTATAGAAGCCTGTTCAATACAAGGAAGGTCTCTTATACTCAAAGTAATATCATAGCGAAGCCCTTGTTCTAAAGGTACTTCATTGAGGTTTAATAGATCGGTTAAATTGAAAACCCCAACAGGCCCCTGATTCCAGCCTATATTACTGTAATCTATGGTAATACCCGTTACTGTATTGTATGTACTAACGCCTAATAGGTATTCTTCATCTCCCACACTAGCATTTCCATTTAAATATACAGCATCATTTACACAGAATTCGTCTTGTTGATTTCCCTGCTCGTCTTCAAAATGAAAAGCCGCTATTCCTTCGGTAGGTAATAAGGTGAAAGAATGGGTGACAAGTGTTTCTTCTAGGCAAGGTAAGTTTCTAATAGTTAGGGTTACAAAATATTCATGATCCAATTCCAACGGAATGATAAAGTTGTCAAAAAGCATAGTTAGATTGATGGTTTCAATTGTTCCGGACATCCAGCCTCCTGTGCTGAAATCATCTTGAGCACCTGTGATCAAATTAGTACGACTTACATCTAACCTGTATTCATCTTCCCCTTCAGAAGCAGATCCGTCTAAGTAGATGGTTTCACCCAAACAGAATTCGTTTTGTTGAATTCCCAGCTCATTTTCAAAATGAAAAGCTGCTGTTCCTACTGAGGGTAAAATTTCAAATGAATGGGTAACAAAGTCTTCTTCTACACAAATACTGTTTCTTACCGTTAAGCTTACATCATATTCATATCCTTGGTCCAGTGGGATGGATTCCTGTAGGAATAATGTTGTTAAATTAATAGTTTCAACCGTTCCAGAAAACCAACCTATAGTGCTAAAATCTTCTTGTGTATTTGTGTTAAGGTTTGTACGACTTACATTCAATTTATATTCATCTTCGCCTTCTGATGCTGACCCATTCAAGTAAATCATTTCTCCCAAACAGAATTCATCTTGTGGATCTCCTTTTTCATTTTCAAAATGGTAGATAGCTTGAGGTGTAGAGGTGCAAATAACCTCTATTTCAATATTGTCTATAGATAATTCTGCTTGAGAACTTGTAGTTAATGAAAGATCAGGGTATACCCAAAATTGGTTGTAATTTCCATCGGCAGTAAAATGAAAGGTATAGGAATACCAATTATTGTCGACAGTGAAATTTGAAAAGGTATCAGTAATTATGATCTGTTTATTTTCAACAGAAGGGACAGGTTCCCCAAGAGGGCCATTAGGAGCAGTACAGATAGCTCTTTGTAAATCTGTGGCTGCTAAAATGTATAGTTTTGCTATACTGTTTATTTCGGGATTGCCTGAATTCCAGAATTTTAGATCGCATTTCACTTCGTATGTGTTTCCATCTTGAAAATCGTAATTTGCAAAAATACCTTCCCCTTTAAAATTTCTAGACCACATTCCAGCATGTTGTGATGGTGAACTACCTAAACTAGGTGTTCCGTGGGAGGGAAGCCAATTTGTAACATTGTCTATTATGCAGAAGGCATATTGTCCTGGGTTACCATTTTCGAAATTTCCATTTACTAAATTTTGCCCGGAAAGAGAACTTGTGGAAAATGCTAACAGTATTAAGTAAAAACTTATTTTTTTCATAATAACATATTTAAATAATACCTACTCTTTCTAGGCTTTTCGGTTTCCGCCTTGTAAGAGCAATTTGAAAATTATGGGCTGTTAAAGCAATCACTTTTGTATAACTGCATGTGTTTTTCATCTAACTGTTGCCAAGGATAACAATCATTGAAAAACAAAAAGCCACCGAAAGGCGACCTTGAGAAGGATTGTGAAGCTTGTTAGGCTTCCTACTGCATTTTATCTTGAAAAATGGAGAGTCTGTTTATTGTCATTTGAATGTGGTAGAGAGTCAATATTTAGTGACTCCAGGATTGTCTTTTTAATATTGAAGACACCTCTTTTATTGTAGACGCGATTGCGCTTCGGAGACAAAGTCTTTATATTTTCTAAGAACACGATCCCATTCTCTGTAAAGTTCATCAGATTTTACACTAGTAACGGGTCTTTGGGATTCCTCACTTACTAATTTTATTTTGAAGGCTAAGGGATCGTCACTGGATTGTTTTACAATGATGCGTGTTCTAATAGTATTTTGTTTAAAAGTCTTAAGTTGCCAAGCGGTTCTAATATAGCCGGTTTCCTTATCGGTTATTTCAATAACATCGGTATAGGAAAGTACAATTTGGTTAATTAGCTTCCAAGCCTGATCTTTTCCTTTGCTTGTTTTTATTTCTATATCAATATTTGCGATGTCTGTTCTAACAGAAGCGTCATAGGCATCATCCCTTTTCATTTCAACAAAGTACTTCTTGGGTGGTTTTGAAAGATCTTTTCTATTGCAGAACTCTACTTCATAACGTAGAAACCCAATTTTTACCACCTTAACGTTTACACAACTATTCTTAGGTACTGTAACAGTTAGGCTTCCTTTTCCCAATACTTTTCCATCTACGATGATATCTGCATCTTGCTCTGAAACACTTAATTCAATCTTCTTTTTTCCAAAATCAAGAGAATACGTATTCTGTGGCAAAGCAAAGGATAGTAGTGCCAAAATAATAATGCCTTTTTTTAGGGAGAATCGTAGTGGTTTTTTCATTTCAGATGAGATTACGCTTAAAGTGCAATATCCTATTGGATAGCACGATTGAGCAATTAATATTAGATAAAACAAATGTAAATGCTGTGAAAGCGAGGCGATATACCTAATTGTAGGTATATAGGTATTTTTTATGGTGAAAAAAGGCTTATTACAAATTAGTCAATACGTAATTAACCAGACCTGTATTACTCTTAATACCTAGTTTTTTATGAATGTTCTTTCTATGGGTGTCAATAGTGTATTTGCTAATTTTCAATTCGGTTGCCATTTCAGTACTGGTCCTACCTTTTGCCAAAAGAAGCAGGATCTCTTTTTCCCTTCGAGTTAGGTTTTTTTCTTTGGGATTATTCTCTCTCTCAAACCATGCTTTAATATCTTTTGGCAGGTTCTTACTAAAATAATACTCTCCTTTTATCAGGGTATGTATGGCTAAAACAAGTTCTTTTCTTTCTACATTTTTGGTGACATATCCTTTAGCTCCAGCTTCAAGCATTTCAATTACATCTATGCTTTGATCGTACATGCTCAATGCGAGGATATGAATTTTTGGGTGACTTTTGGATAGCATTCTTGTGGCGGTAATTCCGTCTAAAATGGGCATCCTTATGTCTGTAAGTATGATGTGAGGCTTTATGCCATTTTCTATTAATTGAATTAACTCCAATCCATTATTGGCTTCACCAATTATTGAAATACCGATTTCTTCAGAAAGAATAGATTTTATTCCATCTATAAAAAGCTGATGATCGTCTGCAATTACAATATCTATGATCATAAGGGAATATTTAAAATTACGGTGGTTCCATGTCCGAGGGTGGAATCTATGACCATTTCGCCATTAATTCTTTCAATTCTTTTTTGAATGTTGGAAAGGCCTACACCATTACGCGGAGTCTCTTTTTTGAAACCTATACCGTTATCCTCTACAATGATATTAAGGATGTTTTCGTGCTCAGAAAATTGAATAACGGCTTCAGTAGCCTGAGAATGCTTAATGATATTAGTTAATAGCTCCTGAATCACTCTAAAGATTTGAATTTCAATAGTGTTTTCAATACGCTTATTTACATCTACATTAATGACTTTAATTGCGACTTTTTTTGAATCTGAAATTTGATCGGCAATGGCCAATGTAGAAGGAATTAATCCTTTATTGATCAAAGCACCAAAATTCTTGTTCGAACCTATTTTTCTAATATCCTGATAGGTGTTATCCACAATTGTCTTGAGTTTATTGTAGAACTTGTCGAAACCATCTTTGTCATTAAAACTATCTAAATATAACTTGAGAGTGGCCACTTTACTTCCCAAATTATCATGAAGGTCAGCTGCAATTTTACTACGTTCTTTTTCTTGAGCATTTAAAATTTCATCGATACCATTTAATTCTTGATTTTTAAGTACCTGTTCAAATTCTTGCTTTTCAATAAGCGCATTTTGGGAGGCTATTACTTGTTTTCTTTTGAAATTCTTAATTAATAAATACAAGAGCACGAGTGTAAGAGCCAATGCCGCGAGGGCGGCAATTAAGAAGTTTTGGTTTTGTTTTCGTTTGTAATCTGTTTCTTGATTTACGGTTTGTAAAGACAGGATCTCCCTTTCTTTCTTCTCAGACTCGTATTTGGTTTGTAGTTCGAGATAGCTGTTTTCACCTTCTGTACTAAGAATACTATCGTTGAGCAACCGAGCCTTTTCAGAAAAAAACAATGCTTTTTGCATATTTCCCTTGCCTTGGTACGCTTCTTTCATATTGGTATAAACCAGTACCAGTTGGCGCCCTTTTATTTGTTTAGCAGCTTTGTCAAAGTATTCAATAGCGGTATTGTACTCCTTATTTTTTAAATGAATATATCCTAGATTGCTTTGAGTGATTTCTATTCCTTTTTTTAGGTTTAATTCATTTTTAAGTTGCAGTGTCTGTTCTAGATAGGATTTAGCTTTCTCAGGATCCTTTTCCAAGTAGATGTCTCCAAGATTATTATAGGTAATAGACAATGAGCGTTTGTCTCCAACCTTGGTGGCCAGAGCCACTGCTTCGTCATTATATTTAATAGAATTAATAGTATCTCCGTTTTTGTAGTATTGAGTAGCTAGATTGGGTAAGGTGATTAATTCAAAGGGGGTCTGATTGGTGTTCCGAAAAATAATAAGTGCTTTTTCTGAATATTCAATTGCTTTTGGATACCGTTCCAACTCGGCAAAAGCGCTGGCAATATTGCTATAACATTTCGCCATATTGATTGAGTCTGACACCTTTTCGAAAAAAGTGGCGCTTTCGGTTAAGGTTTTTATGGTTTGGTTATAATCACCCTGCCTTAACTGAATGGCTCCAAGACTAATATTAACAGCTGCTACACGTTCAGGCTTATTCAATTTCTCAAGAAGCGTTATGGTATTTTCAAAATAATAGGCTGCCGAATCCAATTTAGCAGTAAAAAAATGAAATCGCCCAAGTTGATTGTTTATCTCCGCCGAAAGAGAATCATTATCCGTAAACCTAAGCGCCTTATAAGCCAATTCTTTTCCTTTGGCAAGATCTACTCGCTCGTACAAGGCAGCTAGCTGTAATTGATAGCTGGAAACTTTGAAGGGATCCTGAGTCGAGTTAAGTAGGGTAGTTAAACTATCTATTTTAGGATTTTGAGAACAAAGGATGGAGCTAGTTAATAGCAAGATTAAGGATAGTTGTTTCATAATAATGTTAAGACGAGATATTTTAAATGTACTAATTAATTTAAAATTAGCGCATTAGCTAATGGCCTTATATTTCATAACAAATGTAAGATCCTTTTTTCTACACCATATACCTAGTGTTAGGTATTGAGCTTTATTCCAGTTACAAATACATTTGAAAATGAACTTTAAACCCTATTAAAATGAAACTGAGTTTATTTTTTATTCCACTTTTTCTTTTTCTTCAGAGCAATGGCTGTAGCGAAGATGATTCTGTAACACCAGAAGGGACTATTAACGAGAATTTCATTGAATTTTTAGGTGTTAGAAATGAAGCCAGTGGAGGGTGCAATCAAGAATCTACTTCGGGTACCGAATTTATATGTGTTTATGGGGGAGGCTATCTTAATGGTGGATTGAGCTATACCATTGCGGTAAGTCATTTGGGTCTTTGTAGAACAGCAAGCTTTAATCTAAGGGATGACGTTGATCAAGCCGGGAATAGCTTTTTTATCATTCAGGTAGCAGAAGACGGCGTTGCCATAGAAAACTACTATGGGACTACAGGAACAGTGAATGTAACCGACTCTGGAAATCTTACAAGTATCGAATTTAGTGGTACTGTGACAAGTACTTTAACTGGGATTGAAGAGACCATTTCTGGGTTTATGGAGTGCGAGTTTTAAATCTAATTTTTATAAAACACAATTATGAAATTACAAAACTATATTTTCGCTTTGGTCATCGTTTTTTCCTATGCTTTTTCTTGTAGCGAGGATGAAGAAACTACAGATGAAGAACCAGATAGAACAACGGTCCTGCTTACGCTCAATAATAATTCAGGTCTAAGCGGGTGCACGATCTTAAATCCAGTAGACATTACCTTCATAATAAGCTATAGGGATGTACAAGCAAATGTTGACATTCTAAGCGAGCAGGGAGCATTTCTGAACATCAATGTTGAGGATGGTGAGATAATTAATGTTATAGTACAAAGAACCAGTGATGATCTCTTACTGGCAGACAGGAATATTTCGGTAAGGACTACAAGTCGCCCCGCAATTTTGGAAGGAGAACCTAGGACGATTAGTTATTGTACAGCTTTTGAATTATTTATTAGTAATTTTTAATAGTTGGTTTTTCAGCATCTAAAAGAGGCATGTAAATGGACATTTCTTGTTTCAAGATGGAACCAATACATCAGTTCCCATGGTTGTTTATTTTTGAATTATTAGAATCCAATTGATCGTCCAAATATGGCATCAGTTCCCTTTCAAAATAAACCAATTCTTTTGCAGAGGGGTCCATCTTAACATTGCAATAATAGATCCTCCGTTCATATAATCTAACAACAAGTGGCACCGAAGGTCTAACCTTGGCAAATACAAAATCCCCTATTTTAAATCTATTTTCCATAATATATACTTTGATTCTGTCTGTTTGCGAGAAATTATCTTTCTTCTTTTATTGTTGTACAGATCATCTTGAATGCATGGTTGGCTTCAATTGAACTGCTAACCGTTCCGGGAATTAGGATTGAATCACCCATTTGCAGAAAGGTAGAATTATCATTGATAACCACTTCGGCTTTCCCTTCAATAATATGAATGAATCGAGAAAATGGAGATTTTTTATATAATTGGACTTTGCCAAAATCAAAAGCCAAAGCTTGTATAACACATGCATTTTCTACCAGGATGTTATTTACCTCAATAGCATTGGAACTATAATTCAATAGATCTACTAAATTAAATGTAATCGATTTTTCAAACTCGTCATTTTTCATCGCTTAGAGTCCTTCCTGTTTTCTATTCCTTTGTCCCTGTTCTCCATTCGTTTTTTTCATTTCGCTTTGCTCTTTTAGCTGCTTTTTTCTCTTTCGGGGTTCGTGAGGGAGCAGTTTTTCCTGATTTTGATTTCCCTTCTTTTTCTTTAGACATAGGATGTTGTTTTATGATACTTTATTATTGTTAAATCAAAAGCTAGTTATAGTCTTTATTATGACCGGATAAGGGAAATTTTTGGAATTAAGTGATTAGGTCCATTAGCACCTAATGTTTAATAAATAATTCAGGTAAGTTTTATATGAAAAGTAATGGACACTTACATAAAAATAGAACAGAGTTTTTTAATTTCTGTTCTATTTTTGAACTTAACTAAAAACAATGGAATACTTCTTTAGAATAACTATGAAATCACTTGCTATATTATACTAATCATTTCTTGAGATTAATCCATCTTAATTTTAAATCTTCTATTAAGGGGAAATAAAAAATAGTTGTTTTTTCAAGAATCCTATTTGCTTTTTTTCAATATATCTATGTGTTTGTTTCAAATATATTAGAACACAAAGGTGAGGAAGAACAATGGAAAGTTTACTACACATATATTCACAAACCTTACACATATCACAGGTTTTCTAGGTTTTTCATTCTTTTTGACCGTAGTTTTTTATAGAATGATGGAGTGAGACCAGTGACTTTTTTGAATTGATTGGATAAATGGGCAGCACTGCTATAATGAAGTTTATGGGCAATCTCACTTAGATTAAGTTCATCATATAACAGTAATTCTTTTACTCTTTCAATTTTATGGCTAATGATATAATGTTGTATGGTGATTCCGGTTACTTCAGAAAAAGTATTGGCCAGATATGTATAGTTATAACCAAGCTCTTCACTAATATGGTCGGAATAATTGGTTCTTGGAACATCATCAGAATAATGGATTATTTGGATAATTGTGTTCTTGATTCTTTCTATTAAGATACTCTTCTTATCATCCAATAATTCCAGTCCGGACACGATGAGATTGTTCCGGAATTGAATCAACCTTTCTTCACCAATATCCTCCGAGGTTTCTACCATTCCTAGGTCCAATGTAACATAATTTATCCCTAATTTCTTTAGCTCCTTTTTTACAAGTATTTTACAGCGAAGGCTGACCATGTATTTAATATATAATATCATTTGTCATTGTGTGGTGTTGTCAATTAAGGGTTAAACAACCTCAGACCCTTATACTGCATTAAGTCCTTGTTCTGAGAAAGAGTTTTGGTGGGATTGAACAACACCCAAGGTAGTCAATAAATCTACTCTAGCTCAGGGTTTATTATTATTCTTTTGGGGTTAGAATACTTGTTTTCAATTATGACTGTCTTAAAAGCAAAACAAACTCCTTTTATTTATTGGATATTCAATTAGAAGTGGTACGTTACCAAAAACTAATATTGTCATTTACATGCGTCAACTAAAAATAATAAAACAGATTACCAATAAGGAATCGAGATCCCTTGATGTCTATCTGCAGGAAATTAGCAAGTTGCCCATGATTACTGCCGAAAAGGAAGTAGAGCTGGCCCCACTGATTCGCAATGGAAACCAGCTTGCGCTGAATGTTTTGATAAAAGCAAACCTAAGGTTTGTTGTGTCTGTAGCTAAGCAATATCAGAATCAAGGACTAAAACTTCATGATTTGATTAATGAAGGAAATGTTGGCTTGATACAGGCAGCGAAACGCTTTGATGAAACCCGTGGATTCAAATTTATTTCTTATGCCGTGTGGTGGATTCGTCAGGCTATTGTGATGGCACTCACACAGCAGGTTCGTATTGTACGTCTGCCATTAAATAGGGTAGGGAGCATTAGCCGGATCAATAAATTGTTCCCATTTCTGGAACAGATCCATGAACGCCCCCCCAGTGTAGAAGAAATTGCCGAAGAACTGAATATGACCGTTTCGGATGTTAAAAACTCCCTGAAGAACACGGGCAGATATCTGTCCATGGATGCACCCATCAAGGAAGGTGAAGCTTCTAATCTTTACGACCTTATTGAGTCCAGAGATTCTCCCATCCCTGACCGTGGGCTGATCGATGAATCATTAACAACTGAAGTTGGGAGGGCACTCGACACTTTGGAACCAAGGGAAGAGGAAATTATTCGTATGTTTTACGGTATTGGAGAATATGACCCAATAAGCTTAGAAGAAATTAGTGGGACTTTTGGGATTACCACTGAACGAGTTAGACAAATAAAAGAAAGTGCTATTAGACGCCTTGGGCAGGGCTCTCGGAAAGAACTTTTGATAACTTATTTGGGATAGTTTATGAAAGGATGAATGCTAAAAGCAACGATTGTGATATGGAAAGCACAATGAAGATTTAACATATGATTGGGTATTGCCCAGGTTATTAACACTACATTTGCCTCTAATTCAATAAGACAGCCTCGTTCAGTTTAGAACAATTTCTTCGCTCATCCTTGCTTTCTTCAAAATAATATAACAACAATAACATTTATATTGTAGGTGACCTTAAGGATAACCAAGTAAGCATTACTTTAATTTTCAATTAGTCTTTTCTTCTTTTAAATCAATTTTTTTCTTCCGCCCTTAATAATCAAAAGCTTTGTATTCAAATTCGAAGAATTGGAGTACCGTTACTAGGATATAAACAAATCATAAATTATCAAAAATCCAAAATTCTCTCATTACCAGAGCACCCCATTTGCCCGTACCTTGCGTAAACGCGTAAATCAGTATTTCAAAAATAATAACCTTAGTAAAAAAGCAAATGCCAATATGGTCTTTAAGACCGTATTTATGTTGTTGTTGTTTTTTACTCCATTGGTAATTGTTAATACTGGATTGGTTACAAACCTAGCTTTGCTTTTTCCCTTGTATATTTTGAGCGGACTTGGAATGGCAGGAATTGGGATGGGGATTATGCACGACGCCATTCACGGTTCATACTCCAAAAGTAAACCTATAAACAAGGTTATGGGGTATACCTTGAACTTGATCGGTGCAAATAACAAGGTGTGGAGGATTCAACATAATGTTCTGCACCATACTTTTACCAATATTGAGGAGGCTGACGATGACATCAATGCACCATTCTTCTTAAGGTTCTCACCCAATGCCAAGCGATATTGGCTGCATAGGTTCCAGTTCATCTACGTCTGGTTTTTCTATGCCCTTTCAACATTTTTCTGGGTTACCAGCAAGGATTTTGTAAGGTTCAATCGATTTCGAAAATTGGGGTTGACCCCAGAGAATGAAAATTTTACAATCGAGATTCTGAAGATCGCCCTATGGAAGCTTTTATATTTCACCTACGCGTTAATACTACCAATCATTGTGGTTCCTTTGGCACCATGGTGGGTCTTTTTGGCGTTTTTGGCCATGCATATGGTCACGGGGTTTTTAATAAGCATTGTATTTCAAGTGGCACATGTCATGCCCGACACAGCTTATCCCGTACCTGATGACCAAGGGATCATAGAGGGAGACTGGTACAAGCATCAATTGGCAACAACCTGTAATTTTTCACCTAAAAACAGATTGCTTTCTTGGTGGATTGGCGGATTGAACTATCAGGTAGAACATCACCTACTACCTAACGTTTGTCACGTTCATTATAGGAAATTATCCAAGATCGTAAAGGCCACGGCCGAAGAATTTGAAATGCCCTATCATGTAAAACCGACTTTTGGGGCCGCACTTCTGGACCATACGAGAATGCTACGCAGATTGGGAGTAGAATGATGATAATTATAGCATAAACTTTTTAAATAACAAACAATGAAAATATTTAAAACAATAAAGAACAGATTTATAAATAATAAACTTAATACCATGAAAAAAGGAACAATTAAATTTTTTAATAACTCCAAAGGATTTGGATTTATCACACCAGAAGATTCCAACCAAGATATCTTTGTGCACCAGAGTGGTCTCATTGATGATGTTCGTGAAGACGACAAGGTACAGTTCGAAACAGAGCAAGGCCAAAAGGGACTGAATGCAGTTCGGGTTGCACTGATCGATTAATGACTTGCAAAAAGCCCTTACCTATTTTAGGTTGGGGCTTTTTTTATTTTTAAACCTCTTGCTTTCTTGAATAGTATAGTCATTTCAATGAACAAACTATTTGTCAATTTTCTACTTCCCTTCAAGGAAAGTACCTGAACTGCAAAAGGAAGCTATTTAACACTCAAGGGAACATAGAAATCTATTAAAAAATATTTAAGATAAAATCAACCACATATGCTGAAAATAATACTACGCGAAGGAGAAAATATCGAAAAAGCACTGAAACGCTACAAAAGAAAGCATAGGAATGTTAAACAGATGCAACAAATACGTGAGCGCAGTGAGTACAAGAAAAAGTCTGTTCGCGATAGGGAAACCAAGAAAAAAGCGATTTATAGAAATAGGTTTTTGGAAGAAAACAGCAAGGACTGATTTTTTAAATTTAACTGGAAGCCCTCAATGTAACTTTACTTTGGGCTCTGTAGCATCTGTGTAATAAAAACCATTTTTTAACTAAAAACAAGTAAGGTAGAATTACAAAGTATTGATATTCAATACCTATTTGTTGCTGAAATTTACCCAGTTTAGCTTCATAAAAACAAATACTACAGATCCCTAGATAATCATTACTGTTTTAAAATTTTATAAGTACCTATTTGAGTTCCTACTTGAATTTTTAAGATATAAGTTCCGTTAGACAGTTGTGATATGTCGAGTTTGGAATTGTTGTGCCCAATACTTCTATCCATCACCTTTTGTCCTAATAGGTTATATATTGATGCATTTTCAATTGGCTCGAAAGCTGCCAAATTAAGTTCATTTGTTGCTGGATTTGGATAGTATCTAAAACCTTCTATTTCGTCTTCAGAAATTCCCAATACTGTACAATTTCCGCCCCAAGCATAAACACCATCAAAGTTAGCAGGTGGCGGAATATAGAAAACTTGTGCATCATAATCATAGATGGCCATGGGATTCCCGTTCATTTCATTTGACGAAATCTCCCAATAAAGTTCACCTCCTCCACTGGATACACCATTGGTAAGTTCTACCCAATAAGTGGTAGTAATATTTGCTCTTCCTTCAAATAAGATAGGATTAACGTCTAGCACAATTTCACTTACATCAAAACCACTTGCGCTATCATTACCCAATAATGTTTGAGATGTAGGAACTACTCCAGGTTGAGATCCAATTAAAACACCAGGGAGCCCTCCAGCAAATGCATAATAGTTTACATCGACACTTTGGATAGTTTCCCCATTTATGTGGTAACTGTTATACCTGATTGTATTGAGTTCAAAATCTTCATTAGCTCCAACAGTTATATCATTTAGTATACCATTAAATATACCTTCCCAATATGGGTAACCATTCTCAAAATTATTACTTGAAATAGCTTCATCGCAGGCTGAACTACCATCACCAGGCCCATTTTGTGCCGTAAATAAAAGGGAGCCAAAATATTCCTTGCTATTTTCATCACCATCTATTTCAATATGACTTATAGCCTCAGTCGTTATTATTCCCGTAAAAGACTCTTCATTAAAATCTGTCCATATGCTAACATCACCGCCTATGGTATTGCCATTGGTATCATAAATAGTGATAGTTATAAACTCACCAGTAGCGTTATACAGTGTAAAACCAACAGCAAATACAGGTTCTGAAAAGTTGATGATTGTAGATTCATTGCTGTTGCTGGCTCCTACTAGGTTAATAGTTTGATTTGAAAGAAAGCCAATGTCTAATAGGCTTAGATCAGAATTGTTGGAAGCTGTAACATTGAATTCTTCTTCAATTTCATCAGAAGGGAAACATCCATCACCAGCAGAACTAATTATAGGACCACAGATGTTATTTCCAGCACCAGGTCCACCATCAAAATCCTCTGAAATAATTGTACCAGCATAATCTCTAAATTGACCCTCATCAAAAACTAGTGTAGGTACTTGGGCAAAACAAGTCGTAGCGATCGACATTGTGAGTAAAAAAATAATCTTTTTCATCTTTATTTGATTTTTAATTTCCTCAAATGTATTCAGGACAGATGCTTGCCTTATTATAATACCTATAGACAACAGTTAGACAATCAATAGATTATCAATAGACAGAAAATGTAATTGATTAATAATCAGTGCTATACAAAAGTGTCAATAAAATGATCAAGTTCTTGAGAAGCAGTTAAGTTCAACTTTTTTCTCAAGCGATATCGACTAGTATTTACGGATGCAATACTAATATTGTGGAGTTTTGCAATCTCAGGAGTATCAATTTTCAGTTTTATGAGGGTGCAAAGACGTATATCATTTTTGGTAAGAGTTGGGTATTCAGTTTTTAAGTTGTCATAGAATGTGTTGCTCAAACCATCAAGACGTTTGTTAAACTCTTTGGTAATATCATCGTAGCTTAGTTTATCCAAAATCTCTTTTTCCAGAAGAGCGATTTCTGTTTCCTTTTCCTCTTTTCTAGCGTGCTTGTATTTTTCGAATTGCTTAAAAAGCTTTTTTGTCCATTCTTTGTCGTGTGTAAGATTAAGAGCAAACTCGGATAAATCTTTCTTTTTGGATTTAATTTCTGCACGAAGCAGTTTGTTCTTTAATTCCGTAGTAATTATTTTTTGTTTACGCTTGTAATACAAAAACCATGAAATTAAAAGTATAGTTATTAAAGTACTAACAACCATCCAGAAGCGATTATTTGCTTTTCGCTTGATAGAGGCTGCGAGTTCTTTTTTGTTCTGAATGATTTGCAAACTATCTAATACCTTCTTGCGTTGGTATTTGTATCTTGCTTCTTGCTCTATCGTTCTCTGATAGGATTTTACCTTTAATTCATTTTCATTTGCCTCAATATATTTGGAAGCATATAGATAACCATTTTTATAATCATTTGTGGCTATGTATGAATTGCTCAAAATCTTATACCTATCTTTTATTCTACCGGGCGCGACAGAATCTCCTTCAATTTTAATAGATTTTTCTAAGGATTCAATTGCTTCATCAAATCTTTTTGCCTGATAATAAGTGAGACCTAGATTAAAAAAAGCAAAACCCAAATTTGTAGAATCTTTTTCTTGATTTAGGGTTTCAATATGTCTTTGTGAATATGAAATGGCCTCTTCAAATCTTTTCTCCTGTCTAAAGATTGTTACATAAGAAGTATATAAACGCGATAAACCTTTAGGGTAGTTAAAGGTTTGCAATTTTGTGTTGGCACTATCTATTATTACTTTGGCTTTTTGTGTATCTTCAAGAATGAGATGAAGACGGCTTAAGGACAGTAAAGATTCTACTTCTTCCTTTTTATTATCGTGTAGCCTTGCTAATTCTAGTCCGGTTTTATAGTAAAATTCGGCTTTATCGTGATTTTCTTGCCAAATAAAAATACTGGCAATTAATCGATAAGTGTAAGCAAGTGTTTTAAAATCACCAATATCTTCTTTATAGTTAACATTCTCCAATAGCATTGATAAAGCTTCATCATATCTTGCTTCTATTTTTAGCAAAGCAGATTGTCGGTCCCTAATTGCCCCTTTTTTTAACTTGAAATAGGGGCTATCTTTCGCTGGTATCAATTTGTTTTCAATGATGTCAAGTGCAATCGAAAAGTTTTTCTTAAAAAGTTCTGACTCATTGTAATAAGTCTCCATATTCAGCAAAAGTCCTTCAACTTTTAAACTATCTTGTGCATAGCTATTAGTTTGAGCAGTAATAGCTGTGTGTGCTATAAGATATATGAGAACGAATATTTGCCGAAAATGAAATTTCATTGGTGCAAATAAACAATTCATAGGTGTTAAAAGCAATTTAAATATGATTCTGTTGTAGCTACCATATACTTGATTCTAAGATAATCATTAACTTAGGTTTACTAATTTGTCAATGAATAAAATGACATAAATATTGATTTTCGGTTCGAAATCAATTTTCCCTGCTAATGCTGTGCACTATCTCAACAGCTCTATTGCGTTTGTTGTTCTAAACCTAAATGGGTGTTTAATATCAGAATTTTATGGTTTTCCCTAGTGGTTTCTAGTTAAAAAATAGTCGTTATCACATAGATAAGACAGAACTATTCAAACTCCATGTCGGTCATGGATTTGCAGTAAATCAAAGGTAGTTATATCTATGTAAAGTTATGGACGGGTTTTTCTTCTCCGTATTTATAAATGTGGAGAAAAATACAGGGATTATTCTATATATTCGATACATCAAACACTTAATTATGAAACTGACATTTGCTTTATTTATGCTTATGGTTTCCTTTTTCCTCAAAGGACAAACCTATGAGAATGCTGAGAGTGCAGAATACGATCCTGTGAATAATCAATGGCTGGTTTCTAACGGAACCAACATCATAGCAGATGATGGTGAAGGAAATCTGAGCTTTTTTGGTACAGCTTCTGCCAATACCGGTATAGAGGTGCTAAACGGAGTTTTGTACGCCGTGGATGGTATGGACATCGTTGGTTATGATCTAGCCACTACCAATGAAGTTATGCGGTTAACCATTAGTGGAGCTCCTTTTTTGAATGGATTGACCAATGATGGTAATACCACTTTATACGTTACTGACTTTACAGATAGGGTAATCTATGCGGTCGATATTTCCGATATTTCCAACCCCGTTTATACTGAATTTGTTTCAGACACCATTAATGCCCCAAATGGAATTGTTTTTGACGAAGCCAATGATAGGTTGATCTATGTATGCTGGGGCACAAATGCGGCCATTCGCGCTGTGGATATCGCAACACAAACTGTATCCTTAATATTAAATACAGGCATTACCAATTTAGATGGAATAGATGATGATGCCGAGGGCAACTACTATGTTTCCTCATGGAACCCCGCTCAAATAACCAAATACAGTAACAATTTTTCCTCCAGCGAAGTGGTTCCTACCCCCGCGTTAAACTTTCCTGCGGATATAGGCTATAACCAAGCAACCGATATCATTGCCATACCCATGTTCACAGACGTTCTTTTTTATGATAATTCCACACTTGGGGTAGATACACACAAACATGGAGGTTTCTCTATTGTTCCTAATCCTTTGGCACTATCAAATGACTTAACTATTCAGTTGGATGCATCCATCATGGAAAAACTGGAGGTCTACGATATTACCGGAAAAAAGATAACTACATTATTGGAAGGAACAACCACCACGAAAAGAATTTCATTTTCCCTTCGAGACTATCAACTGGGAAGTGGGTTTTATGTGCTGAAATTATCGACAGAGGAAGGTGTTTTTTTTGAAATGTTGATCATTGAATAAATACTATTAAACTGGGTAGATTTTAGAAACAAGTTGGCGTTGAATATCAGAGTTTTGTGTTTTTACCTTAGTAGTTTTCTACTTAATCTCTTATTATGTGTCCGTAAGTTTAAATTCATTCGTTCAATTTTGTTAGTACAATATTGAAAACGTTTGTGAATTTCATTCCAAGGTCAGGCACAAATATTAGATCTTTCTAGTTTTTAAAAAGCATCTGTAATATTTAGGAGGTTCATTTGAATGATATGACCGAATTCTGACTGTTTTCGGTCTTTAAATTTCGTTTAGATTTATGGGCTACATTTGTAATACACACTGCTTGTATGAAAATCCTGATTGCTGAGGACGAGATCGAACTTCAACATTCCATTCAAATGTATCTTGAAAGGGATGGTCACTTGTGCGAAACAGCTTCCGACTTTGAAGAAGCCTACGATAAGGTGGTGATATACGATTACGATGTCGTTGTTTTGGACATTAACTTAGTCACAGGAAGTGGTTTGGACATTCTTAGAGCGTTAAAGGATCACAAGAAAGAAACCGGGATCATTATCTGTTCCGCCAATAATTCCCTTGAAGATAAACTGAAAGGCTTAGATTTGGGAGCCGATGACTATATTACCAAGCCTTTTCATTTGGCAGAATTGAACTCTAGGGTAAATGCGGTACTTAGGCGAGGTAAATATGGTGGTAACGACACCATAACCTTTAACGAGATAAAAATAAACACGGTTTCCCGTACGGCATACATCAATGACAAAAGCATTGCGTTAACCAAGAAGGAGTTTGATCTATTACTCTTTTTTGTATCCAACAAGGATAGGGTACTTTCCAAGGAGATCATTGCAGAACATCTTTGGGGCGATCACAGTGATTTAATGGACAATTTTGACTTTATATATGTTCATATCAACAATCTACGTAAAAAGCTTACTGCCGAAGGCGCTAAGTATATAAAAACTGCTTACGGAAGTGGATATAAATTTATGGAGGATTAAATGGCACAAGAAAGAAAGACATACAAGTTACTCTATAAAACCTCTAAAACCTTTCTGAAAACCAGTGGGGCTTTAATGATTTGCGCGACCGTAATTTTGTTTTTTTACACCCAATACCTTCTAAAAGCAGAATTACAGGAACAACTCGAATCCACTAATGCACGTGCTATCGAACACCTTAACCTTACAGGAGAATTATTGGTGGTTCACCCCACCCTAAGTGTTAGCTCGGTCCCAAACTTGTTGGCTCCCGTGAGGAAAGATACTCTGATTTTTGATCCTTTTCAGGAAGAAATGGAACGCTTTCAGGAGTATACCGAATATGTTGAAAGTCAAGGGATTTTTTATAAAGTTACATCACGAGCCATGGTTATAGATACTGACGATTTCTTGATCGCCATTATCCTGTCCTTTATGGTGATTCTATTAGCATCCTTTGTATTTCTTTTCTATGTGAATAAATCTCGGAATGCTAAGCTTTGGGCCCCATTCTTTACCAATCTGGAACGAATCAAGGGATTTTCGCTTAAGTCACAGAGTCAATTGGATCTTGAAGATTCTGGGATCGAGGAATTCGATGAGCTGAACAAAGAAGTTAAGACCCTTACCGATAAAATTAGTTTCGACTACCAAAACCTAAAACAATTTACCGAAGACATTTCCCACGAAATACAGACGCCCCTTGCAATTATCCAAGCAAAGATAGATACATTTATTAATGCCAATTCCATTAGCGATGAGCAGTTTGAACAGATTACTTCCGTACAGAAGGAAGTGTACCGATTAAAACAACTTAATAAGCGGCTTATCCTCATTGCAAAGCTGAACAACAATCAATTCAAGAATGTGAAGCCTTTGGATATCTCAACCATTCTAAAAGATAGGATTGAGAGTTTTGAAGAAATTGCCTCCAATCCATTTCAAATACTCGAAATAGAGTCTGTTAAAGTGGCTATGGACGAATATTTAACCGAGGTCCTATTAGACAATCTCTTATCCAATGCCCTCAAGCATCAAGAAGGAAAAGGCGATATCCAGGTTAGACTTAGCACCAACGAATTGGAGGTATCCAATCCTGGGATTCAGTCCATAAAAAACCCGGATAAATTATTCCTACGATTTTATAAGGAAAATGAAGGACAAAAATCCACTGGACTCGGGCTGGCCATTGTTAAAAAGATTTGTGATCTATATGGTTTTACTATTTCCTATCATTTCGATTTGGACCGACATTGGTTTACGGTTCGGTTCTCATAAACGCTTACTTTAGATTTCCTTTAAACAAACTTTAGAATTATCCAGTATCTTTACATTATAAGATAAATAGCTAATAATGAGGATACTAATAATTTTTATGGTCGGCTTCCTGATGTTCTCCTTTGTGGGTTGCCAAAAAAAGGCTCCCCAATCTGTACAGGATGCTTTTGCGGAGCACTTCCCAGAAGCCAAAGCACTGGGATGGGACAAGGAAAGTGACAATGAGTGGGAAGTTGATTTTAAGTTCAATGGTATGGAGTATTCGGCACTTTTCTCTTCTGATGGTATCTGGAAAGAGACAGAACATGAAATTGGTAAAAATGAGATTCCTAATGAAGTGTATAATTCCATTAAATCAATCTACCCAAATGCGGATATAGATGAAGTAGAGCTGATGGAGAGCCCAAAGGGTGTACATTATGAAATGGAACTCGAGACTTCGGGTGAAGTCTTAGAAGTCATTCTGGATTCTTCAGGAACCATACTTTCCAAAAAAGATACCGAGGACGAAGACGAAGAGAACGATGATCCCAATGATTAAGGAGAATTTTTACTCTGGAATAGGTTGTATTTAATGCCAAGAGTCAATTTACGCCCGTAAAATTCTATCTGGGAAGTTCTACTTTTGGTCCCCTGATAAAGCCTTAGGGGTTGGTTGGTAATATTATTTAGACCAACATAAATGTTCCAGTTTTTGTGTATGTTATAATTGGCGTTAAAATCTAAAAAGAACTGGTCGTCATAATAAATGTCGTTGAAAGAAGTACTGCCAATTTCATCTACATATCCATCTGAAAAATTAGTGGAAATCCGGGCACTTATTTTTCTATCCTTATATCCCAGCGAAATATTGAATAGATGTGGGGAGGTATCGGGTAAATCCAAATCGTTCCTTTCTACTCCGTTAATATCCCGAATGCCTTTTGCCTTAGATGCCAAATGTGTATAGTTGATATCTATGCTCAGATTTTTGCCAAAACCAGGCAGGAAGTCAAGTTGTCGTTGAAAAACCAATTCCACACCAAAAAGCGCAGCCCCGTCTCCATTTAAGGGTTGAAAAAGGGTGAACCCTGTGGTGCCCTTACCAAAACGGTCATCTATGGTTCTGCTCCTGAAGGTATAGATAAAATCATCGATCTCTTTGTAGAAAATCCCTCCGGAAATGGTCCCAACAGATTTGAAATAGTGCTCCCCCATGATGTCAAAATTCATTGAATTAGTGGTTTTTAGTGATGGGTTGCCCACCACTACCTCTCTGTCCTCGAACACAATTTCACGGGTAGGCGCTAGATCTACATAATTGGGTCGGGCAATGGTGTTGGTCCATGCCAAACGGAGAAGGGTAGCATCAGAAAGAGTATACTTAAAATGAATCCCGGGAAGAATGTTTACATACGATTGTTGCTCTTTTAGTTGTCCCACTAGAATTCCCCCTTGTTGAATATCGTTCCCTGTAGCAGAAACTGAGGTATATTCTAATCTAACTCCTGCAAGGAGGGTGAGTTTATCCGATAGTTGCTGTTGAGACATGGCATATCCAGCCCATACGTCTTCGCTCACTTCATAATTTTGACCCAGAAAATCCTCTGGCACCAATTCACCACCTTCTAATTCAAGCCCTCCCAGCCATTGTTCATCTGTAAAGAATCCAGCTTGGTACTGACTTCCAACAAGAAAATTGGGATCAGAATAATCCTTTGTTGGAACATCTGCTAGTGTAGGAAATTGCTCGCTTAAATCGAAGACTAAAAAATCATTGTTCCTGAATTTTGTTTTCAATCTACCTCGACCTCCCATTTTCAGGTTTCCATCCCGCTCATCGAAAATCTTTAGGGGTATTTCAACATTCAGAAAAAAATTGAAATCCTCTTCTTCTGTATACCTGTTTTCCTCGGTGATCTCTTCGTACAAAAAATCATCAAGCGCATTGGGGTCATTGGCGTTTATGGGCCTAAAAAAAGGCAACTCGGGATTCGAATTATCATTAATAACAGTGTATTCGGATTTGAATTCTATGATTCGTTCCTTCCCACTTTTTTCAGATGCTTTGGAAAAAGAACCCAACCAATCTATGCTAACATTGCCCAATAAGTGTTCTCCCCCTAAGGCGTAATTTTGCATACGTTGGTCTTCCAAACGGGTATTCTGGTTCCTGTCATTATCTATCCCTCCACGCACCTGTCGGCTTACTTCTACAGGAAAGCTGACCAACCTGTTATTTTCAATTTCAAAATCGCTCCTTTCAATATCTTCACCCGCTAAGACTTCGTTTTCAAAAACATATCTGTTTTCCCGGTCGTCCCGCCAATTGTATATCGACTTTAGAAAAAAACTATGTTCATTGTTCAACCTATAATCAAGATTTGCAGCAAAACTCCTTCTTACACGCTGTATGAAATGTGTTTGTTGTTCTAAAACGCTGGTGTAAGGAGTCACTGATATTTCTTCAATAATGGGTTCTTCTTCTTCAGTAACCTCTCCAGTATTAAAGCTAAAGGAGTCAGCCCATTCACCTTCCAAGTTATGCGATCCGAAATTATTGTTGTAGATAGAAGCCGAAAGCATCCATCCAAAATTTCCTTCTTTGGTACGATCCCCAATTAAAAAAGAACCATTCCATATCTTCTCTTCTGTTATGAAATTTATTCCAGAACCTAGAGTAGTTGAAAACCGAAAACCATGTGTTGGTGTAAGGGTCATCAGATTGACGGAAGCTCCCAATGCATCGGCATCCATATCAGGGGTAAGTGCCTTACTCACCTCAATGGTCTGTATCATGTCAGACGGGATTAAATCCAACTGTATGTTTCGATTATCACCTTTGGCCGAAGGGATGCGGCTCCCATTGATAGTTACCGAATTTAATTGAGGAGAAAGTCCACGGACAATCATATCCCTTGCCTCACCCTGATTTACCTGAATGGTTATCCCCGATATCCGTTTTATGGCATCACCAATATTGGCATCAGGGAACTTTCCAATCTGGTCTGTTGAGATGACATTGGTAATATTAATATTGCTTTTTTGGGTGTTCAGGGCACGTACCTGCGATGTGTTGGGATAAGCAATGATGGTAACATCATCCAGACGAATACTTTCTGATTGAAGCACAATTTCGATTTGACTGGTTTCCTTATCGTAAATGGTTACCTCTTTTTCAATATTGGTATACCCTAGATATGCTATCACAAGGGTATGGTTACCCTCAGGAAGGTTTAAAAGGGTGAATTTTCCATCAAAATCAGAAACTGCCACACGATTAAGCTCTTCTATACTAAGGGTTGCACCTGGAATATGAATACCATCCGTATCTATAATGACCCCTTGTAGGTTTCCAGACTGCCCAAGGGTCTTGGCCGAACCGAAAAGGAAAATGGTATAGGCGACCATTAGAAGGGGATACTTAACAAAATCCATAGGGACTACCACATTTTGGGTTGTTCTATGCAAATTACTGCTTTCCTGCTACATCTCCTAACGCTCTTTTTGTAATGGAAGATTCAATTAAATCGTAGGTATTCCAACGCTTTAGAATCCCTTTAGAATTACTTAAAAATGTTTTTAGAATCGATTCTCAATTTAGTATGGAATTTAAAAAACTTCCTATACGATCTACTTCTACGCAACATTCATTTAAATAGATATGCGCCATAGCATTCACAGGATAAGTGTCTTTTTTTTGATCATTGGTTTGGGAATGATCTTAAGATTAAACGCACAGAACCAAGCTTTAGAGACTACAGGTGATGTTTTGTTAATCGCACTGCCAGCAACGGCGTTGGGTACATCATTGCTCATAGGAGATGAGGAAGGCAGCTGGCAGTTTACCAAAGGATTTTTGCTAAACCAAGCGGTCACCTTTGGGCTTAAATGGGGCATTAATAAACCAAGGCCCAATGGAGAAGATAACAATGCCTTTCCTTCAGGACATACATCAACCACTTTTCACAGTGCATCCTTCATCCAAAAACGATATGGTTGGCCCTATGGTATTCCGGCATATGTCATTGCCGGTTTTACTGGGTACAGCAGAATAGAGACAGATAAACATGATATACTGGATGTTTTGGCAGGAGCCACTATTGGCATAGTGAGTACTTACTTGTTCACTACAGAATATCAAAGGGAGCATATGGAATTAACCTTTCATAGTGACAATAATGAATTCTTCTTTGGTTTCAGATATACATTTTAAGTTCAAGCACAATGATAAAAACTGTTTTCCTTTACGCAACTTTTTTCTTCTTAATCATATGGGGTGTGGGTGCCCAACAAATAGACCCAGATGAAACACTAAGGGAGGTCCGTTTTGAAAGGGATATTGAACATGCTGGTGATGTTGTTCAATTCATTCCTACAGCAGCTTCTGTTGCCGCTATTATCATAACCGGAGATAAAGATGGAGGTTGGCAGTTCTTAAAATCCTTTAGTGCAAATCTTGGGGCAACCTATTTATTGAAATATACCATAGACAAACCCCGTCCTGATGGAGCTACTGATGGAAAAGCCTTTCCTTCTGGACATACTTCTTTTGCTTTTCAGGGGGCATCATTTATACAACGGCGCTATGGCTGGAAGTATGGGGTTCCTGCTTATACAATGGCTGTATTTGTTGGGTATAGTAGGATAGAAGGAATCAATGATAGACACGATCCTTGGGACGTTCTTGCGGGTGCTATTGTTGGTATTGGCTCGACGTATTTGTTCACAACACCGTATCAACAAGAACATTTCAATCTTTCTTATTCGGTACAGGGAAGTACCCATTTAATAGGATTTACATTCAACTTTTAATTATGGCACTGAGAAAAGAAATTAGAGATCAAGGGAACTACTTGTTCAAGCACAGGAGTTATTTCCCGTTACTGTTTATTGTTGTAGGAATGGTGGTTTATTTACGTAAAGAATATATGAAAGTGGATACTGATCAGAGCTGGTTCATGGATCATTATGAATTTATATGCCTTGGTGTAAGCTTGATTGGTTTTTTTGTCCGCTGTAGCACCATTGGATACACACCCAAGAATACTTCAGGCCGTAATACCAAAGAAGGCCAGATTGCTGATGAATTGAATACCAGAGGTATGTATTCTTTGATTAGGCATCCATTGTATTTGGGCAATTTCTTTATGTGGCTTGGTGTTGCAATGTTAACGGCAAATCTATGGTTTGTTGTATCGTTTGTCTTTTTATATGGTTTGTATTATGAGCGTATCATGTATGCCGAAGAAAGCTATCTCATTAAGAAGTTTGGGAGTAGATATACAGATTGGTCTAAAGATACCCCAGCGTTTATCCCTAATTTTAAAAACTACAGAAAACCTGGGTATTCCTTCAGCTGGAAGAAAGTACTAAAAAAGGAAAAAAACGGAATCGCAGCCATCTTTTTGCTTTTTTGGTTGTTCCAGTGGTCATCTGGCGCCATGCAGCATGGAATAGCTTATTTAGAATTTGGTTTTTGGTTTTATGCAGCGATCATAAGCAGTATCGTCTATCTATTTTTAAAGGTTTTGAAGAAACGAAAATTATTGGAAGATGGTAGATAAGAATTATCAAGGAGATCTTTTAGGGTTTCTATCACATCTGTTAAACCTGATTCTAAGAAAGCCAGTAATTATGGCTTTCTATCTAGCCGATAAGGTTCTGTCGCATCTAAATCTAAAGACAACAGAACCCTATAGCTTATTTTATCAATTCACGATTATTTAGTTTTTTCTCGGAAAAATCTCTTGGCAGTTCAGAAGGAAATTGAAACTCTTTACGATCGTTCAAGGATTTCATAAAAGTTATGATATCTTCTTTTTCTGTTTCAGAAAGATTGAGGGGATCCGGAGCCAGCGTCTGATGGTCTATCCCGAAACCAAGGCCAGCTCCTCCTCCCTCAATATAAAATTCCATTACTTCTTCTAATTTGTTATAAACTCCATTATGCATATAAGGCCCTGTTTTTTCTATATTACGAACGGTAGGGGTTTTAAATGCATTGGCATAAAAGTCTGCAACTTCTTGCGTAACTCCATTTCCCAGCCTTCCTATATCATCGTCCAACACCCATGGCTCTTGGTTCTTTTCTGGTACTCCCAACACTTCGGCCTCAGACTCCTTATATAGAGGAGGAACCAACCCAGAAAAAGTGGGTAAGAAATGACAGGTGGCACAATTGGCTTTTCCCGTAAAAAGGTTGAATCCATTCTTCACCTCTTGAGAAAGGGATACATTGTCTTCCTGAAAATAGATATCAACAGGACTATCGAAAGTATTAAACTGCATGACATATGCAGCCAACGCGTAGTCAATATTGTTTGGTTTTATAGGTTTATCGTAAGCAGGAAATGCTTTCACGAATAATTCAGTATATGTTGGGCTTGTGCGCAATTTTTCAACTATTTCTGGATAGGAAGAGTTGAATTCGTCTTTGTTAAGTACTACGTGTTCAAATTGGTCTTCCAGTCTTTTTGCCCGCATGTCATGGAAATAAGAAGATGCAAAAACAGAGTAATTAAGTGTCATAGAATTACGCTTCAGAGGAGTTCCTGTATTAGAGTTGCTGGTGACTAAACCATCTGTAAAGGCTTTATCGGGAGCATGACAACTGGAACAGGACACTCTATTATTTTGGGAAAGTACGGGATCGTAAAAAAGCAATTTTCCCAATGATGCTATTTTGTTGAAATTGGAGTCGTTGACGATACTTACATAGTAAAACTTGTTCAGAAAATCTTTTTCAAAAAGATGATCGGCATTGTAATTTACAGCCAATGGATATCTAGAAACTTCCTCTATGGTTTCATAATCCAATGAAAGATGGATGTCTTTAAGGTTTTTATAAAGAGGGTTCACTACATTTTTAATGAAGGAGAGACGATTAAAACAATCGAACTCTTCTTTTTCTGTTTGTACAATTCCCTGCGCAGTTATTTTCTGAAATTGAGCTAAGAGGTTTTCGGCATTTACATTATGTAATTCCTTATTGTAGAATTGAAGATATGTCCGTTGTGTATTAAGAACGGTGGCAACATCTTTAATGCCAGATTGTGTTCCAGGTGTATCGAAACCTGTAATGCCCAAGGTTGCCAATCGTATCATGGCTTGTCTGGAAGCTTCAAAAAATTGACGATCGGTGACCCTACGAACACCCAGAAATCGTTTGATTTTTTTAAGATCATTTTTCAGCTTATATGCATTCTCTACAAGCTCCTTTTTTTCAGAATGAGTAGGAAATCCAGATCCTATGAGTTCGTCTATGACCTGTAGCCCTTTTGGGCTCAGAATATTTACGTCTGCCACTTTCTTTTCCAGTTTTGGTAGAGGTGGGCCGTTCAAGGTTTTATCGAAAGCCTCTTTATCCAAATACTCTACAAAAAACTCTATCTTCTTGAAGCTTTTTCTAAGTGTTGTATATTCTTGTTGAAGTATATTTTCAGATATTTTTTCTTGTTGAAAACTATTGGTGGCTTTATGAAACTGTAAGGTAGTTTCATAAAACGTAGAAAGATCTTCCTGAAATTTTTCATTAATCTTTCCTATCGCTTTGTCTGTATAATGAGATTGAAGCTGTTGGGGCTTACTAGCCAGAATAAGTAACCCTGCCAAAAAGAAGCTGCCTATGACAAAAAAAGTATCGGTTTTCATAATTATTGGGATATATAATTGGTAAAAAACCGAGCGTTTTTGGACGCTCGGTTTTTCTAATCGAAATGAAAAAAATTACTTAACCAAAAGTTTTTTTGAATTACCATCCTTGGTTTTCAGCAAGTAGGTGCCCTGTGCCAATCCTGCTATATCAATAGATTTAACATTACGGTATACAGCAATACGTTTTCCAGTGATATCGTATAAAGCAACATCGGTCATTTTATTGAAATACACAATACGCTCGGTTGGGTTTGGATAGATCACAAAACTATTGGCTGAAGCTCCTTGAAAATCTGGAGCGCTCAATGTTTCGATAGCCCCGGAATCATCAAATCCAGTAATGGCAAATGTTAAGGAGTTATTGTAAGGAAAGGGGTTGGACCCGTCGGGGTGTTGTGAGTTCACCAAAACAGATTTTCCATCAAGAGTTGCACAAGCCCCTGTGATTTCAGCACCTCTTGGAGTTTGGGTTAAACGAATTAAATCGTCTATAGTTGGGTTTTCAACCTCCATATCTAAAAGATACATCTCGCACATTCTATCATCTGGATATTCCAATGGGGTACGACCAAAAGAAGTTCCGTTAAGGTCTTCGTTAATAAGCATATAGGTTTTGTTTTCTCCTGCAACGTTGACATATAGCATGTTTAAACCATCAGGGTTAGACAGGTGTTTAGCAGGATAGTTATTTACATCTGGACTTACGGCAAAGAAAGGGCCAGCTTCTACGTAAATACTTGTGTCTCCTGTAGTGGGATCATATTCTAAAATTCTACCGTAGTAATCCCAATAGTTTTCATCACCAGGGCCTGTTACTCCTTGGTCTACTGCTCTCTGAATGTGATGAGGTGCATAGACTGCTCCTTCAACCGCTTCATCATTCCAACGGTCTCCAGGGTTGTCACGACCGGTTTCGGTCATGTATATCTTCCCTGTATTCTTGTTAATGGTTACCCATTCCAAACGATTGAACATGGTAGCTCCAGCGGCAACTGCCTCGTCCTTATAGTTCAACATTTTAGTAAAATCTTCATTGTCGATTTCTACCCATGGCTCACCGGCAGCATCATGCTTGTACACATATGTTGTCCCAACAGTAAAGTCTCCTTCGGTTTCTGCTACGAATTTGGTTAAGAAACCAGGAGTGGCATCTGCGCCAATATAAACGGTTTTGTTATCGGCAGCTATAGTTCCTCCTTCAAAAGGCTGGCGTCCCCAATTGTACTGCTTACGTACTGCTTTGGCTTGTCTTGGGTCGATCTCCACCATCCAGTTGAAATTTTGGTATTTAGGGATGGTTTGGAAATTGACCATATCAAACTCGGTATACTTAATAGTGTAGTCAGAGATATCACGTACTCCATTACCATCTTGGAAGATACTTGCATTATCAGTTCTAAACCATTCTTCTGCGGTCCAAATACGACCATCTACGATAGAGTTAATACCTCCACAGTTCATTCCAGTTTCTCCTACCCCAGAAAAATCTACATTGAAGAAGTCACCTTCACGTCCATCGGTAAGTTTTTGAGGGATTACATACAGCAGGTCATCTCCAGGTTGTCTTCCCATTAAAAAAGAAGTCATTCCCCCTCCATCTCCAATTTTATCATCTGCTTGTATTCTTTCGTGGTTAATGGACACCCAACCAATGGCATTGGGATCGTCTACACAGTCTTCGGAGGTAAGAGGGGTAAACCCTATAAAGTCATGCCATTGTTTGGCAGGAACCTCTTCATTTACTCCGGTCTGCACCATATCTTCTCCTCCTATGAAAAGGATTTGGTATTGAAAAGGAGAAGGAGGGATTACTACTTCGGTAGCTTCCCAATCTACTTCTACCACTCGAGAGGGAAAGTCATTCTGTGCAGTTGCATTAACACCAATGACAATAAATAATAAAAAAAGTAAAGTACGTTTCATCGTTTCGTTTTTTGGTTTACGAGTTAAATTTTTAGATACCCAAAACTAGATTGATCGTGTTACGAAACGTTAATCTCTATTTAAAAGAAATGTAATTAAAGGGTTATGCAGACTATGCCAAGCTTATTAAAAACTTTGGAATCCTATTGTAATTTTAAAAATTTAATAACATTAGAGGGTTGTGTTTTTATGCCTCGTAAAAGTTCATATTTTCCTATTTCCTTTATTTATAAGGAATCTATGAATCATAATTATTGATGCCAAACTGAAAAAAGCATTCTGTAACCATTGTATCTTTTCAGCTATTTAGACTACGTCTAAACTGCATTTTTGTTATGATATTGGAAAATGGGTCTATTTCATCTGTTCAAAATCGACTGCCCTTTCCTAATCATATGTATCATCTCAATTCAAGATAGTGTTCTTCTGGCCGATTCAAATTCTTTAAACCCTAGGCCTCTAATGATCCATTTCTTCACAAATCTATGGTCGTTCAACAATAATTATTCAGTTACTAGCAGTAGCTTAAACTAAATTGAAATTTGAAATATACCGGTTGTTAAATAATGGTATGAGGATATCGATGATGTTTTTGCATAGAACTACTTTAGAAATCTCATACTTACATATATCTGAAAAAGTAGAATTAATGAGACAGAACCGTCGAGAATCTCATTGAATTAATTCGACAGGTTAATAAAATTCAAAAAGAAATCATCGAGTTCAAAAACCAATTCGAAAGGTTCAAGGGGTTTCATTCACCAGTTAATCAAAAGAAAGCCAAATAAGGCGGTATGTTTCCTATTCCAATTTTGTAGGGCATACATAGTTGGAAAGGGAAATGCCTGTGTTCTTTATTGCACCAAAACCACCCGCAATGTCTATTAAATTATGAATTCCCCTGCTTTTCAATATGGAAGCGGCAATCATACTGCGATATCCTCCTGCACAGTGTACATAAAAAGTATCTGTATCTGGAAATTCATTCAAATAATTGTTTAGGTTTTCTAACGGTGAGTGGTTCGCGCCTAAAATGTGCTCTGCATTAAATTCCCCTTCCCTTCTCACGTCAAAAACATAGGGTTTGGCTTTTTCATTCTCGTTTTCCAATATGGTGCCGAACTCTTTTGCTGATATAGAAGTTACAGTATCGTACTCCATGGAAGAATTTTTCCAGTTCGCAAAACCTCCCTTTAAATATCCTAATACATTATCGAACCCAACTCGTGATAAGCGGGTTATCGTTTCTTCTTCTCTTCCATCAGGTATTACCAAAAGTAAAGGTTGTTGTACATCGGCAACAAGATCACCTACCCAAGGAGCGAACATGCCGTCCAAGCCAATGAATATAGAACGGGGGATATGACCTTTGGCAAAATCTTCTTGAGAACGTACATCTAGAACCAATGCTCCCGTTTCGTTTGCAGCAGTCTCGAATGCAATGGGATCCATGGAAACAGAACCACGCTCAAGAACAACATCAATATCTTCATACCCCTCCTTGTTCATTTTAACATTTAAGGGAAAATATTTGGGAGGTGGCATTAACCCGCGAGTAACTTCTTCTACAAACTCTTCCTTGGACATATCTTTGCGTAAGGCATAGTTGAGTTTTTTCTGGTTACCTAGAGTATCTACCGTCTCCTTCATCATGTTTTTTCCACATGCTGACCCTGCTCCGTGAGCAGGATAGACGATTATGTCGTCTGAGAGGGGCATTATTTTATCCCTGAGGCTATCGTAAAGGGTTTCGGCCAACTCTTCCTGCGTCATATCTGCAGCTTTCTGTGCAAGGTCGGGCCTCCCTACATCTCCTAAAAACAATGTATCCCCCGTAAAAATGGCATGATCTTTTCCATTTTGGTCCCTAAGAAGATAGGTAGTGCTTTCCATAGTATGTCCAGGGGTATGCATTGCAATTATGGTTATATCTCCAATGATAAATTCCTGTCCGTCCGAAGCAATGACGGCATCAAAACTAGGATCTGCCGTTGGCCCATAGACGATAGGGGCACCTGTTTCTTTTGACAATGTTAGGTGTCCACTGACAAAATCAGCATGAAAATGGGTTTCAAAAACATATTTGATTCTTGCATTGTCATTTTTTGCTTTTTCCATGTAGGGTTTTATTTCCCTAAGAGGGTCTATAATAGCAGCTTCACCATTACTCTCAATGTAGTATGCTCCTTGTGCTAGGCACCCTGTATAAATTTGTTCGATTTTCATAACTCTGGTATTTTAATTTATATTATTTTATGCTATCGGGCATTTTTGAACCCAAATATTTTCTAATACTGAATCATTTTTTTGGCGTTGACACATCCTTTTAATTAAGCACCCATATATTCTCGAATAACAATAAAAATCCCCATAAAAAGAACGAACCATCCAAACCCTTTTTTGAGCTTTTGTCCAGGTATATAACGGGATAACCAAATCCCGATAAAAACCCCAATGATAGATATTCCAGTAAACAACAATAGGAAGTTCCAGTCCATTTCAAGGTTTTCAACATCTCCTATGAATCCAATAAGAGACTTCACGGCTATAATTAGTAGTGATGTGGCAACCGCTTTTTTCATGGGTAATTTAGCCAATAGGACAAGTGCCGGTATGATAAGGAAACCGCCTCCTGCACCTACAGCACCTGTGATTAGTCCTACACCTAATCCTTCTAATACAATCAAAGGGATACTGCTCAATTTCGATTCGGTTTCTTCAGTCTTATCACTATTCCGAGAACGAATCATTGAAATGGCGGCAAGGAACATAATAATGGCAAAAAACAGCATGATCCCCATATTTTTATCAATAGGAATTTCTCCAATCGAAAATAGTTTTTCGGGGATCACAGGGAGTATGTATTTACGCATCGTATAAACTGCTATGAAGGCGGGAATTGAGAATACCAAGGCTGTTTTCCAATCGACCAATCCCTTTTTCATATTCTGAAAGGCACCTACGGCAGCCGTAACCCCAACAACAAATAGGGAATAGGCTGTAGCTGTTATAGGGTTAATATGCATTAGGTATACGAATATGGGAACTGTTAGTATAGAACCACCTCCCCCTATGAGGCCGAGGGTGATCCCCATTACAAAAGCTCCTATAAATCCAATTGTTTCCATGATTTTTATTGAATTGTACGATGAACACTTCTATTTTTAGAGTTGTTCATACGGTTTATATGTATTGTATTCCAATTCCATTACCTCTAACATTATCCAAGTGAAAGCACCCTCCTGTAAATTCCAGGTAACTTTTGCCTTGCTTGGTATTACAACTCCATCAAATTCATCATATGCCATTACTTCGATCAACCAATCCTCTAACATTGATTGTTTACCAGAACCGTAGTAGCGTTGTGCTTCAAAAGATTTGAACTCTCCTTTTTCTGTAAAATTAAATTTACCAGTAACACTGGTTTCTCCCATATTGAATGTGGCAATGGCTGTTATATTATCTACAGATTCCCAAGTGATATAATCGGAATATGCTGCTGTGGGAAACCAGCATATTTCAGCAAGAAACCTGAGCATGGTGCCAGAGTTAATCTTGGTATTGGGGCCTTCATCTACAATGGGGATTAATCCTCCCAGTTGAATATTCATTTTTCCGGCTCCTTCCATAAATAGATCTCGAGCACTTAATTTTAGAAATGGGGTAGCATCTACTTTGGCAGTCCAAAGAAAGGCTGGGGGTGAGGTTGTAAAATATTGCTGTGCTCTAAAATCAATCCACTTGCCATTGGGTTTGGTCTTCATTTGTCCAATTTGTTTCAGTCTCACATTCCGAGTTTTATGTACGTCAAGTGCGTTGGATGCAATGAGCCAATTTCTAACTGCAACGGGAAGCTCTTTTAACTTTTGTTGATCTAACAACTCTAGAGCTTCTGATTTGTCTGCGTTGAGAATATGTTGGGATTCTTTCTCGATATTCCTTTCAAATTGAGCATTCCCATAATGAGTGGCAACCAATAACAACATGAATAGGTTGAGTATTGTACCCCATTTGGCATCATTCCAGTAGGTAATAATTAAAGTTTGAGAAAGAATTAATATAAACAGTAAAACAATATACCAATAGGATTTATTGAAGGTGTATAAAATAGCCGAAACCAAAAAAAGGATAGAAGCTATTAGCCAAAACAACCTTGAGAAACTACTGATCTTGGAAGAAATTACATTTGTATATCCGCCAAAGGTCTTGGCAAATCCCAAAATGTGAATTAGGCCGTGCCCTATGATGAGTATAACTTTAATTGCCTTCATAATATTCAAAAATATACGCTGGGTAGTCTGAGATTAGTTCATATCTAATTTACAATCCTAATTATTCCATCCTTCTCCAGCCTTGTAATAATGGCATTAACGTATTCATTTACAGTTTTTGAAATGTCTTTGGGGTCTACAATATCGATTGCACCAACCCAAATCAGAGACCTATCGTCTTCTTCAGTTAAATTATAAATTGATGTTTCCACATGGTAGACTTTATACTCATTATAGTACCCCGGATTATGATAAATATCCTGATAGTAATAATAGTAACGCCCAAACCTCCTTAAGCGAGTGTTAATTGTATAATATCCCTTGGTATAGTTCTTTCTGTCATCGACCCCTTTGACGGCAGAAATAATAACTGCATCAAATCCTTTCTCTGAAAGGCCCACAATCATATCATTTATTTCCTTTTCCGTTTTATTGTCGTCAGAAAATGAAGAATTGAAGACCACCGAACTTTCATGGGTCTCAATATTTCTCATTAAAAATTCACTTTTTAAGGTCGATTCAAAGATTTTGCGTGCGGTAAGGTTGTCTGTTACTCCTACCACGAGCAATTTTTGAGGCTTAAACACTGGGGATTGCTCATTTTTCCAGCTGTCCACAAACTTTACACTTGAGCACCCAGTTAACACAAATACTAGTATAGACAGGATTTGTATTTTTTTCATTTGGGCTTAATTTATTGATCTTGTCTAAGATAAGGGGAGGGCTATTATTAAAAAATGAGAAGTATCAACTTTGGTAGATAAAGTGTTGAAAATGTATGGTGTAACTCATTCTTCACAAGAACAATAATGGATTTTAGGTTTGAAAATAATGATGCGATGGGCTTTCAATAAAAGTGATGAAAGTCATTTTTAATGCTTGAGGTCGAATCTATATTTGGATAATAGATAGATGTTCTATGAATAGACCAGTCCATATTACAGAGAGGATGCAAACCTTCTTTATAGAAGTTGGCGATATATCTTTCTTTGCAGGGCGCTACTTCAAGGAAGTATTTACATTTCCATTTGAGTTCAAAGAGCTTCTACGTCAATGTTATAACATTGGGAATAAATCGTTGCTTTTGGTTGGTGTTACCGGTTTTATATTAGGATTGGTTTTTACGCTCCAATCAAGACCAACGCTCATGGAATTTGGAGCGGAGTCTTGGATGCCGTCTATGGTTAGTATATCCATTGTTAGAGAAATAGGGCCAGTTATTACTGCTTTAATTTGTGCTGGCCGTATTGGTTCAGGGATTGGAGCTGAGTTAGGATCAATGCGGGTTACTGAGCAAATAGATGCTATGGAAGTCTCTGGAACAAATCCCTTTAAATATTTAGTTGTTACAAGAATTACAGCTGCGACTTTGATGCTCCCTCTACTTATTATATTTGGGGATGCCATTGCCATGGTGGGTTCAGCCATTGTGGAAAACCTTAAAGGAGGAGTCTCTTTTCAACTCTATTTTAATAAGGTTTTTGACGCCCTGTCTTTTAGTGATGTTCTACCGGCTACCATAAAGTCCTTTTTCTTTGGATTTGCTATAGGCTTGGTTGGTTGTTATAAAGGATATTTTTGTAAGAAAGGAACCGTAGGCGTAGGTGAAGCCTCTAACTCTGCAGTAGTGTACAGCTCCTTACTGTTATTTGTGATTGATTTCATTGCTGTTTTCGTTTCAGACATATTTTTTGAAATCTAATGGCTTTAATTGAGAACATACCATCTGTACTGGAGATTAAGAATCTGAAAAAATCTTTTGGGAATAACGAAGTTCTTAAAGGCTTTAACCTCCAGCTTTTTGAAGGAGAGAATTTGGTTGTTATGGGGAAATCTGGTTCTGGGAAATCAGTAATGATAAAATGCCTTGTTGGACTAATACAGGCCGATAGTGGAAGTATTAGAATTAAGGATAATGACATAAGCATTCTTGGACAAGTTGAAATGGATTTGTTGAGAACTGAAATTGGCTTTCTCTTTCAAGGAAGTGCCCTATACGATTCGATGACCGTTAGGGAGAATTTGGAATTTCCATTGCGTAGGCATAAAAAGAAGCTCAAAATGAAAGAAACCACAGAAGCCCTTGTGGTAGAAGCTCTAGAAAATGTTGGTTTGATTGATGCTATTGATCTGATGCCAGCTGAACTTTCGGGAGGAATGAAAAGAAGGGTTGCGCTTGCCAGGGCCTTGATCTTAAAGCCAAAGATTATTTTATATGACGAACCTACTACTGGACTAGACCCTATTACAGCGAAAGAAATTATTCAGTTAATGAGAAGAATTCAGAAAAAATATAAGACCTCTTCGTTAATTATTACCCACGATGTGGATTGTGCTCGCGTAATCTCCAATCGTATTATACTTCTTGTAGGAGGTGTTAACTATGCTGAAGGTACTTACCCAGAATTAGTAAAATCTAATGATCCAAAGGTTAGAGCATTTTTTAAACAATAAAGAGACCAAGCCATGAAAAAAACAGCGTCACAAAAACTAAAACTTGGAATCTTCATCATTCTAGGAACCTTACTTCTAATAGCTGCTCTTTATTCTATTGGAAATCGTCAGAATCTTTTTGGAAGAAATATAAAATTAAATGCTTTGTTTTCTAATGTAAATGGGCTGCAGCTAGGAAATAATGTGCGTTACTCAGGTATTGATATTGGAACAGTAAGTAAAATAAAAATGGAAAGTGATACTGTAATTTTGGTAGAAATGCTTATCAAAGAGGACATCCGTTCACATATTAGAAAAGATGCAATCGCCACTATTGGTTCAGATGGCTTGGTAGGGAATATGATCATCAATATTGTTCCTAGAGAAGGGAAATCACCAACCGTAATTTCCGGAGATACCATTAGCACCTATAGTCGTATTCGAACCGATGACATGCTCACTACGTTGAATGTTACCAATGAAAATGCAGCTTTGTTGACGGCAGAATTACTCAAAATTACTTCAAAAATAATTGATGGTAAAGGGACCCTAGGAATGCTCATTACAGACTCCATTATGGCAAACGATTTAAAGCAAACAATTTTTCAGCTTAAAATGACAAGTACTAGGGCATCTCAAACCGTAAAAGAACTTAACGATTACATTTCCACCCTAAGTGAGAAAAAAAGTGTTGCAAATATCCTGTTAACAGATAGCATTTCAGGGCTTAAGATGGAGAATATAGTGGCTAATTTGGAAGAATCTAGTATTGAAATCGTCGATATTACCGAGAGTCTCGGAAAGGTATTGGATGATATTGAAAATGGAAAAGGAGCACTTAATTACCTCAGTACTGATGAAACACTTGTCAAGAATATTGATTCTACCATAACGAATATCAAAGAGAGTACTCAAAAGTTCAATGAAAACATGGAAGCTCTCAAACATAATTTTTTGTTTAGAGGATACTTTAGAAAACTCGAAAGGCAAGAAAGAAAGAAACAAGATTAAAACTTGAATCATGAAAATAGAACACTTAGAAGAGCGGGTGGTAGACTACAGAAATTCAATTGAAACCGTAGTCGATAAAAAAACTCAATGGAATTCAATAACACGTCCATTACTGTTAAAAACATTGAATAGTATTGTGGAGCAATATAAAATTGGATGGAAAACACAGGAGCTCAATTGGATTTACAATAACTCAGCAATTAATATCACGTTCGAATCTTTTCCTCCAGAATTGATAGATTGTACAAACAAAATTCCTGAGTATCGATTTATTCCTGGAGGAGCATTGGTGTTTTCACAAAGTTATAGCGGTGATGTATACGTTTTCATCATGTTCCCTGTGATAGAAGGCCTTGTTCAAGAGAATGGAACCTTGGAAATAGGTCTCTTTAACCCTATAGAGATTGATGAAAAGCTAATTGTTGAAAAAGTAGATGAATTTTTGAAAGAGATGATTAAATGGGAATTGCCTAACACAAGGAAAAGGGTAGGCTATTAAGCTTCATTAATCCTATAAATTCGCAGCTGTGACGTTAAATATTACACTCTATCCTAACCTACAAGTACTGTAAACTAGTATCTCATACCTTTTCGCTTTAAACGTCTTTACAAGTTATCTTCTGTAAAGAGAAAATAACCTTTAAATGAAAGGCCAGCAATTTTTATCAATGCAGGAAATCTGTTAGGATCTACTTCCATGATGATGCCTGAAGGACTGTTTAACACAAACAATGCCTTCTTTTTTTGGGTTATAGAATAATTCTTCCATCACTCATTTCTACAATTCGATCTGTTCGATCTGCAAAGTCTTTATCATGGGTTACAATGAGCAATGAAAGATCTTCTTCATCACTCAATTTTTTAAATATGTTGAATACATTATCAGCGTTATAGCTATCTAAGTTACCTGTGGGTTCATCCCCCATTATGATAGAAGGATTGTTTATTAAGGCTCTTGCAATAGCGACTCGTTGCTTTTCACCTCCTGAGATTCTAGAAGCCCGTTTCTTTGCCAAATGATCAATTTCTAATATGATTAATTTTTGCATCGCATCATATTTGATTTCCTGCAATGTTTTGGCAGCTAGTTTTTTAGCTGGGAGCATTACATTTTCTAAAACTGAAAACTCTGATAATAAATAGTGAAACTGAAACACGAACCCAATATCTCTATTTCGTATATAAGAAAGTCTTTGGTGGTTTTGGCCAGTGATGAGTTCATTGTTTAAATACAGTTCACCTTCATAATCTGTATCCATTGTAGATAAAATGTACAGTAAAGTAGATTTGCCACAACCGGATTTTCCCATGATAGAAGAAAACTCCCCTTTTTTAATCTGGAAATTAATGTCCTTGAGTACATGAAACGGTACTGGCTTTTTAAAGTGTTTATTGATATTTTTTGTTTGTAAGACAATTTCCATTTTATTGACCTCTAATAATTCTAACCGGATCTATTTTTTTAGCTTTTCGAGAGGGTAAATAACCAGACAGAAAAGTGGAGAGCATGGCAAATACAAACCCAATAACATAAAAAATTGGATCATGATTAATTGGATAAGTAGTTATGGTGGGTAATGCCTCAGTGTCGAACGGTAGACGATCAATTACGGAAGAAAGAACAAATCCTAGGATCAATCCTAAAATGCCTCCAACGAGACCAATGATCATCGCCTGACTCATAAAAATCATTTGAACGTCCTTGCCGGAGAATCCGGTAGCTTTCAAGATAGCAATATCGTTCATCTTTTCATAAATGAGCATATTCAAAATGTTATAAATTCCAAATCCGGCAACAATCAGAAGAGTTATCGAAACAGCATAGGTAATAAGGTTTCGTATGGTTGTTCCTGTTTCAAACTGGGCATTGGCGGTATTGATGTCAATAGCTTTGAGTTTAAATAATTGCTCTATTTTTTTTGAAAGTGAAATTGCCTCGTCAATATTATATAATTTTATATTGATATCGGTAATGTAGTTTTCAGATTTCCCTAAAATACGTTGTACTGTTTTGAGGTTTGCAAAACTCTGTATATCATCTAAATCAGCAATTCCGCTTTGAAAAATTCCAACTATTTTTAGTGGAAATACCTCTCCATTTATATTACTTATTTGTATACGGTCTCCTAGATCTAAAGACATCTTATCAGCGATTCCGGCACCCAATAAAATACCATTGTCATTGTTCTTCAAGTCCTGTGGCGTTCCCTTCACGATATAGTCCTTAAAATTAAACAACCTTACTTCTTCCATAATATCTATACCGGTAATACTTCCACCTAATTCTATGGTCCCAGCAACATAAAAAACCTGTGTTTTTATCTGTGGAATCGCTCCACGAACATTTGGATCTTCATTTAAATAATTGATAATAGGAAGTCCGTTGTGAATTCTTTTCTGTCTTTGTTTCGGTTTAATGGAATGCACTACGTTAATTGCATTCTCCAGATTATTGTATAGGTCAACAGGTTGTTTTTTTGAAGGTTCTATTTCATTAAAAACATGGACATGGGGGGTTTGGTTCAGAATTAAGTCATCCAACATTCCGTTGAGACCTGTCATAAAACATACTAAGGTGATATAGGCGCCAATTCCGAAGGTAACTCCCAAAGCTGCAGTTGCTGTTTGCTTAATTTTGGTGAGCAAATGTGTTTTGGCTATACTCAGTATGACAGGCCAGTTAATCATTTTTCAGGGTTATGAATTATGGTTGAATCGGTAATTCCGGAAAGAACTTCAACCCTATCCAGGCTTTCTAGCCCTATCTCGATGGTAACAATACCCTTGGAAGTAAGAACCTTATTTTCATCGATTAAATATTGTTTTGGAATAGTCAAAGCATTTTTCTTTTGGGAAATTATAATGTTTGCCTCTCCGGCTAATCCTGGGTACAACACCTCTGGAGCAGATTCAAATATAGCTTCAACTACGAAAGTCTGATTTCTTTCATCCTTCTTTGGATAGATTTTATAGACTTTAGCCTTAAAAACATTTCCATTATAAGCATCAAGTGTAACGACTACATCTTGTTCTTCTCTTATCTTTACAATATCTACCTCGTCTACCAACATTTCAATTACAAAAACGGAAGCACTTCCTATTAGAGCAAGGGGTTCTAATGTATTAACGATTTCTCCTGGGTTCTTATAAAGTGCATATACTTTCCCATTTATCCTGCTTTTGATACTAAAATCTCCCGAATTGATCAAAGAAGATGTATAGTGGTTCTGAGCTTGCTTTAATTGTGTCAGTAACTCATCTTTTGTACGTTGGTATCTGTCCTGAAGCTGGATTAAAGTATTTTTTGAGAGATCGTATTTTAACTTTTTAGTGTCAAACTCAATTTTGGAACCAATTTGTTGATTCCACAGGTTTTTTTGCCGGTAATAATTGATCGAATCATTAGAATTTGTAAGGGCTGCAGCTCTAATTTGTTTTTCTATGTCTTGTAATATAGTAGAGTTACCGTTAAAATTTCTTTGGGCTAGGTCCAATGATAGCCGAGCGTTTTCTGCATTGATCTTTGGATTTGTATTTATCACCTGAAGTAAAACGTCCCCTTTTTGAACTAAATCTCCTTCTTCTATTAGGTTTTTGTCAAGTATCCCATTGATCGATGCATAGGCCTGATATACACTATCGGGTTGAATGGTGACAGAAGAATAAACAGATTCAGTGATAGCTTTTATCTCTGGTCTGACCTTTTCTTCCTTTTTACTACAGGACAGTAAAGACAAGACAAGTGATATCCAAATAATATATCGAACCATTTCAAGTATGTTATTGGTCTATGACTTTTATATTCCAAGTATTTGCTTTGGTTTTAGTAGCAACCAGATTATTGTTTAATACCTTGGAAGCAATCAATGGAGGGGTTTTTAATTTGTCCTTGGAATAGATTAGGTTGAAAGGCCCGGATAGATGAGTCTTAACTTCCCCATTGATATCGATGATTACTTTGTTGTAGCTGTATGAAACCATGTTTTTTCCTAGCAATTCGTTTTTCCCTAAGTTCTCTTTATATACTTTGAGCACAATAGCTAAATTCTTGCTAAAATGTGTAGCATTGATGAAATCGGGTTTAATTGCTATCTCACCACTAGTATTGATATAACCATAATGAATAATCCCATCCCTATTTTCTTTTATAAGGGCCCGACCATCTTTAAAGAATGGATACGTTACAGAAGGATCTTCAATACAACAGTCCATATTGCATTGACCAGGCACCAAGTCGTTTCTAAAATTGATCACTATTTCTCCATCTGTATTAATAAAGGCCCATTGATTGTCTTTTTTAATAGCAGCTAAGCCCTCATGAAAAGGTGATACCTGATTCAGATTTTGCAGTTCTTGAGCCCCAACTGTTAATGAGATGAGACTGAATACAACGAGTAATATATTGGAAATTTTCATCTTTTAAAATGTTTGAAATAATGAACTAAATGTAGCCTTCATGCTGAAGAAATAAAATGAGATTTGTCATCCTTTCTATGGACAGTTGATTCAAATAGATGAAACAATAAAGGTGTAAAAACAGAGAGATTAAAACTAATGTAAGTCATTCTTTTACAATGATATATGTCATTTTTTACAGTAGTGAAAGGATGTAATTTTATACTGGTATAAATTTTGGAGGTCTTGGAAATCTTTTCAAAAATGCTCACTTTTAAAAACTACAATATTGCCGATTGGTTTTCTTTCTATCGAATTGCTGCAACTCCATTTTTATTGGTTCTAATATTTCTAGATGCTAGGGTAGCCTTCACATGGTTTTTACTATTTAGTTTTATTACTGATGCCATTGATGGGTTTTTAGCCAGAAAATTGAGAATCACTAGTGCCAGAGGATCACAACTTGATTCCATGGGAGATCAAATCACACTTGTTGTTGGGATAATAGGACTTTTTTTCTTTGAAAAGGCTTTTATGATAGAGCATTTTACATTGATCCTCATAGTCTTTATCCCATATATGATTCAAATGATTTTGGCGTATAGAAAATATGGAAAAGCAACGGCATTTCACACATATTTAGCAAAATTATCTGCCTTAATTCAAGGTGTTTTTATCTTACATTTATTGTTCTTCGGACCACTCTACTGGTTATTTTATTTCATGCTTATCATTGGGGTTTTGGAAACTATTGAGGAAATCACCCTCATTTTCATGTACGATGATTGGGTTGCTGGAGTAAAAGGCCTGTATTGGGCTCATCGGGATAAAAGAAGGTCAAAGGGGCGATAATCATACCATTCCAATCCCAGTTTACTATTTAGTTCTTTACCATTGTACTTAAAGTTCTGCGCCAGTGCGTTTGCGGTGGAGGAGGTGTTGACGTTATACCCGCTCTGGAGCAGCCCGAAGGGATAGTAACTCCCCAAGGTTTTTTTTGGCTTTTGAGTATTTTTGACCCCTTGTGCTTTCTTTAGGTAAGGGGTCATTTCAATGAACTGAATCAAATTCTAAAATTACCGAATTTAGCTTTACTATATAATATTTAATCTTGTAAGGTGTTGGATATTTAAAGTTTATTCTTGTAGGTAAAAAATTTAAGAATATATTAATTTCAAAAATAGAACTCTTAAATTTTAATTAGATATGACAGAATCAAGGAACCATTTTTAATTATTTTTGAAGCCTATGCTAAAACACCTTTTTCTTTTCATTGCTACATTCGTTTTTTTTACAAGCTGCTCCTCCAAAAAAAATGAACTGTCCTTAGCGTATAAACTTTCTGAAATCCATAGAAGGCATGAAGGAGCGATAGGGGTTATCAATGATACTGTTCTAACCTCACTTGAAAAGGCAAGGGGATTTATAGGATCCATTGATAACCCTCCAGATTCCCTATTGATAGAAAACACTTTTCAAAAAGGGGATTATTACGAAAGGATCAAAAATATTGATTCCGCAATACATTATTTTCAAAAGACCATTGATCTTATCGACAGTACCAATACCCGAAAAAGAGACCTCACCTATTTCCGAAATGCATGGGAGCTTTATTTTGAACAAAATCAAGACATCAATAGTAAAAACCTGGTTGACAAGTATTTAACATTATTGGATAAAGATGAGGATTATACTGAACTGGTGTATGCTTATAATCAACTCACACGAATATATACTTCGGAAAGCCTAAATATCCCCTTGGCTTTTGAATACCATAACAAATCCCTGGAAATGTCCAAGTTGGCAGGGAATAAGGAGATGACTACCATCAACCTTTCTTATTTGGCTCGCCTACTCTTTACCCACAAAAACGACACAGCCCAATCCTTTCATATCCTCGATAGCCTAAAGTTACATAGCAATGATAATATCGCCTTTATCAATAGACAGGTTTTTTTACAGGATGGCGTTTTACGGTTCTATACAGGCGATTATCAAACTGCAATACAGAGTTATCAACGATCATTATGGTATTTAAAAAAAGATTCCATATTTTCAAACCTACACTATACATACCTTGCAGATTGTTATGGCAATATCGCAGAGGCTTACAGGATGCTGGATAAACCCATAACAGCCCAAGTATACTTGGATTCTGCATGGCGGTATTCTCCACAACCAGCGATTTCACAAAAGACTTTTCTTATGAAAGAGCAAATACGCCTCAACTATTCAAAAAGGAGGAGCATAGAACAAGTACTTGCCGATTTTGATAGCCTTTCCGAATATCAAAACATAGTATTCGAAACTAAGATGAATGAAGAATTGGCAGCCTTAGAATTGGCCAATACAAGGGAAAAGAAATTGTTGGTTCAGAAGCAAGCTGTTGAAATTAAAAACACAAACCTCAAGAAAAACGAAACCGTTTTTATATCCCTTACCATTATATTGCTATTAATAACCCTTTTGGGAATCGTACTTTTCCGACAACGTAGATTGCGTTTTGAAAGACAGAATATACAGATGCAGCAACGGTTGTTGCGATCTCAAATGAACCCCCACTTTACATTCAACAGTTTATCCGCAATTAAAAAACAGATCAAACAAAACCCAGAAACAGGGGTCATTCACCTATCGAAGTTTTCCCGTCATCTTCGAATCGTAATGGAAAACTCCATGTTCAACAATGTCCTTTTCGGTAAAGAAATAGAAGCTCTTAGGAAATACATGGATCTACAGCTTTATCGTTTTCCACAATCTTTTACGTATCAAATTGAGTTTACATATCTTACAGAAACTGACTTTTTGTTCATCCCACCAATGTTATTGCAACCCATTGTCGAAAATTGTATTAAACATGGCTTTTTGGATATAAACCGAAAGGGGGAGATAAAAATCCATATCTCTAAAAAACACAAAAAATACCTCCATTGTACCATAGAGGATAATGGAATAGGATTAAATGGTGAAATGCGAAGGAAAGGTTCTATTGGATTGATTTCCGATTTCCTTGAAAAAACAACAAACTCAAAAATTGAATTTATCAATAAATCGGACAGCGATACTTCTGAGACTGGTGTAGCCGTTAACTTATTGATACCCTATACACTCTCCGGAAATGATTAGAGCTATTATATTAGATGATGAAGCCCATATAAGGGATGATCTTCAGGAAATGATCTTAGAACACTATAATGGTGAGGTGGCCATGGTTGCTACTGCAGATACTGTTGAAAAAGGTTTGTTGGCCATTCAAAAATTCAAACCAAACTTACTTCTTTTAGACATAAATTTTCCCGATGGTACAGGTTTCGACATCCTCTCTAAAAGTACTTTTAGCGACTTTTATGTGATTTTCATCACTGCTTTCGATCATCATGCAATTCGGGCTATAAAGGCGGGTGCATTGGACTATCTTGTCAAGCCTTTCGAAAAGGAAGAATTTTTAAAAGCCATGGACAAAGCAATCCAAATCCGCAAGAAACAAGCCATGCACAGCGAACAACTCAAGATTGCTAACGAATATTATTTGGGTACCAGTAAAAAAAGGATCATTGTAAACACTACCGAGGAGATTCGCTCGATAAAAGAAGATGACATCTTATATTGTGAATCTGACGGAAACTATACCGCCATTCATTTAATAGATACCGAAAAGATCATTGTTTCAAAGTATATTAAGATCGTAGAAGAATGGCTCCCTGAGGAATCTTTTATCCGTTGCCACCGATCTTACATTGTTAATACAAAGCATATCGTAAAATACAATAAAAGGGGGTTTTTCGTTTTACCCGAAAACACCAAAATCCCCGTTTCTAGGGAACGCAAGGAATATGTTCTCAAAAAGGTATTTTCTTGATGGCTTTAACTTATCGTTTTAGAATCTACATTAACGATAATCTTTTCCTGTAGACAAACCTATTTATCCACAAAACCATACGGATTATACATTTACTTCAACAGATCAGGCATATTTCTTGTTTGCATTTATTATTTGTCACAGCTTTATATTATCAATAAATTTAATTGGAGTTGCTATATTGGATCGTATATAGACACTAGACTTTTATTTGTTTAAAACTTAATTTATATAGTAGTTGTGTGTAATTTGAAAAAAAATGAGAAAAAAGATATTAATGACATTTCTGACTTTAAATCTTATAAGTTTTATAAGTTGTTTTGAGCATTGCAAAAACTATAAGTTTTTTGATTATAGAGATATTAAAATTGTAGTTCAAAATCCTTTTGTAACATCAAATGACAGTTTATCATTCGGGGTAAATTATGTAGATACAGAATTCTTGTCAATGACAAAGTTGAATTTTAATTTTGGAAATAGCCTTTATGCCGCTGTTGACTGCGATAAAGGTTATGGCGGAGACAAATATCCATTAACTCGAATAACAATAACGAGTGATTCTAATTTTAACTCTGATTTTCCCGCAAATACGGAATTGAATGAATTAATTTCAATTCGTGGAACGAATTCTAACGGAGAATACGTACTTGGAAAAATTAGTGATTTTATACCTTCTAAAGTTAATCTCGGTTATATGTATCTATCAATGAGACCCGAAAATAACGAAAATCAAAAATTTACAATTGAAATTGAAAAATCCAATGGAGAAATTTTATCTTCAACATCTGAACAAATCTCATGGGAATAAAAAAAGCTATGCTCAATAATAAGTACAAGTAATTGATTATTAAGCCCATGTGCTACAATAAGCTGATAATACTAATAATGCCAAATTTAAGATAACACTAATCAATATAACCATTACCACTCTTCTTTCTCAAAAAAGAGATGTAGCCTCTTACCTAAATTCATTTAACTTCAAGATTAAATGCAAGCGAAATGATTATTTGGTATAGAATTGACAAAAAGGAGTGAATAAACCACAGAGAAAGTATTCATAAATACCGTTTCATGAAGAACATAACCAGATTGATCATTGCATTCATAAGCATTGTATTAGTAAACAACACCCTTCCAGCTCAAGGAATTGAGCTAACGATAGATAAATCTACTGAAAGTATTGACCATACATTTACTGAGTCACTTTTGTTTGCAAAAGAGGATAGTGTGGGTAAAATATTTACGGCTCAAAAAGTATTTAAAAGCTCCTCAACTCCAAAAGGGTATCACATCAAACGATTTTCGAGGAATATGGAATTTGAGGAAAGGGTCATGATCGAATCCAGGAATAACGAATTACGGGGGATGTTTGTGAACAAAACCCGTATTTTTCTGGTGCAATACGAATATTCTGCCGTAGAGAAAGCCTACAAAATCAATTTACTGTCTTCAGGGAAAGACTCGTTCAATTTCGAGAAGTCGAACCTCTATACCATAAAAAGGGATAAGGTGGATAAGTACGAAAAGTTTGGCCATCGTGAAAAATCCAGTTATCCGCACAAGGAAGAATATAATCCGGGAGGGATACTGGTGTCGTCAGAAAATGGGAAATACCATTGTTATTCCTTACGGCTAAAGAAAAGTAAATCTGCCCAAAATCTATTCCTGATTTTCAATGAAAATTTTGAGTTGATCAGCTCAGATACCTACGAAGAAAAAATAAAGGGAAAACTATTAATAAACGATGTGGCTATTACGAATGAAGGCGTCGTTTATTTTCTGGGGAGAGAGTACAGGAAAAACCTTCCTGTATCCAGGATAATTCCATTTGTAAACAACCATAAAATCCATCTTCACCGATTGGTCAATGGGGAATTTAATGAGGTCGATTTCAATAAACAGGAATTCTCCAGTGGTTTTGCATACCTAACCACTACCAACGGCAATATATATGTTTTTGGGTATTTTTCAGATGAAGAAGGCTCCCAATTTAAATCGGGTAATTTTATGGGAATATTCAGGTCCGAGATCAATTCAGAAAACAATAAGGTTAACCAATACGATAAATACTACTTCAGGGATTTTTTAAAGAACAAGCAGGGGGAACCCGTTAAAACCATCCACACTGATTTGGCCCTTAAAAATGTCTTCGTGGAAAACGGGGACCTTATATTCAATTCTGAAGTTTATTTTACAGGGGGGAACAACAATGCCTGTTTGCATGTTGAGAATTCCCTTTCGGCCAAATTCGATAAACACGGTAAGCTATCCTGGATGAGGATTCTTAACAAAAAACAGTTTTCCTGTTGGGGTTGGGGAAAGAAAAAAATTGGAAAATTTTCATTTATCAACCTATACGATTCGGGGAAATTATATTTCCTAACCCATTACGACCTAGATAGCAAGGATGAAATCGATGACGGGCCTTTAAGTAACCTAATAACGATGAATACGCTAAATGGTGCAAGCTCACAATCCAGATGGTCCAGCTCAAAAGCATCTGCCGTTTATTATTGGGATGAAATAAACCTAAATAATCAGGCTGTTATAGCTGAAGGAATGGATATTTATGGAAACCCCGTTTTACTCAAAATCACTCTGAACAACTAACAGGTTTAAATGCAGGGCTCATCGTTAAACTATAAATCTCAGAAAATGAAAAAACGGTTCAAAATTTTGGTTTTAAGTACATTGTTTTTGTGCTTGGGGTGTCCTGATAAAGATGAAATCATAGATTCGGAAGTTACGGTATTCAATAACTCAGATGAGGATATTGTAGTAAAACTAGAACTTAATGAAATAAATGACACTCTGGTGGCAGATATCGATTTTCCTTTAGGATCTCACAATATTTCTGAACGGATAATCATGCCCAATGACAGGTTGGCGGAACTGGGAGGCTTTATTCATTTTTTTGAGCTTAACCCTACTAAAGAGGTTAAAATTTTTATTTTTTCAAAACAAACAATTTTAGAAGTTCCATGGGAACAAATCGCAGAACAAAACCTGGTACTGGCTAGATTTGATTTGACGCTACAAGATTTGGAGGATATGAACTGGTTAGTGGAATATCCTTGAGCAAGCCCCCTGACAACACACTTTAAGAGGAAATAATCATTTTTCACTTAATTTAAAACAAGCTAATTCGAATTAGATACAATTTTTCAAATACAAGTATCACGCAAAAGTAATTCCAATCGATCTTTTAGATGTGATAAACTGGACAATTAGAAAAGAGCTTTATACTACTTGGTTAAACTTTGTAGTTGCCTTTCAAATAAGGGAGAACAACTACACCTAATTTTTTAGGACTTTTAGAATTTTTTTGAGGCCCGTTTCTCTCTTACAACATCATTATTTTCAAAGAATGATTCAATACAATAAGAATCTTCAATTCCTAATTACTATCCCTTCTACAAAAACAAACCCGCAACTTTTTAGGTCACGGGCTCTAATTTACTCATTGGTCTGGAAGACACCAGTCTGTGACTGATGCTAGCGGGGGAAACGAGCAAGCACGTAAAATTTGAAATCAATTTTTCACAAACTTACCTACTAGTTTCTGATCATCGGTACTAATTTCAATTAGGTATAATCCATTGGCCAATTTAGAAACATCTATGGTGTTATTGAAGTGATCACTCATCACGCGTTGCCCCATGAGGTTATAAATTTGATATGTTTCAGGTTTGACACCAAAAATCTGGATGTTGAGTTGGTCATCGTTTACTGGATTTGGAAACAATCGAAAGGTAGCCGAAGCACCAAATTTTTCAGTAAGGAGCGGTACGTTAACAAAACCATTAGGAATGATGACCGTATACTCTTCTGCTTCCTCAAAATAAAGTCCGGTATTACGCCTTCCGCAGGGGCCAAAAATGTTGTTGGCAAAAAGTCTCATTCGCGTAGGTCCAGAAACTGCATTGCTTGGCAGACCAAAATTAAGGGTGATGTCGTTTCCGGAGGTTCCCGACGGGAAATTTAGATTTTCAGAAGGGTCATCAAAATCACCATCTGCATTCCAGTCTATATAGGCCGTGGGATGGACATCGGTGCCTAATGGATTAATTGCGTTGATTTTCAAAGTATTGAATAAAGGGCTTAGGCTCGTAGACATCGCAGTAAAATCCTGATAGGAAATTGGCGTAAACCCGGATGTATTATTGATAGAACCAATTTCTACCCTGTTAATATAGATGTAGGGGTTGAGTCCATAATTAATTGGGATCAGCTCACAATATTCGGGAGTAGGAGGTGTCGTGCTCGTTATGTTGATGTTATCGATGGCAACATCTGCAATTTCACTGGTGTGTGTGGTTCTCCTAAACCGAACTTGTATGGTGTCATCTATGAAGTTGTCTAGACTTAAAGTTTGATTAATCCAATTGTTCCCCTGGTGTCCTCGCAATCCCCATATATTTTCCCAACTTAACCCACCATTAGTACTTACATCTAGATCAAGCCGTCCTAAAGGATTGGTTCCCTTCATATGATAATCAAAACTAAAACTCACATTTGCCTGGTTACTTAAATCGAGACAAGGCGAGATTAGATTGGCTACTTTATGGGGTGTTCCGCTCCCAGTGGCTTCCACATACATATACCAAACACTGTTGGCTCCAGTGGACGGACCAGTATTCGCAGAAGGGGTGCCAAGTGAATCTCTGATCCAATCCAAATCATCGTTACTATCTTGTGTCCATAATCCTATGGAAGTTTCAAAACCTTCACTATACGGAAGCGATTCGGGATCGTTACAATCCTCTGTGATGCAGGGGGTGTCAAATGAAGAGGTTTGATCGTTTAAATCATTGCTGCCCCCATTGTTATTTTCCACTGCGTTGACGCCTACGCCCCGAGCTGCAAATACTTTCCAGATAAGGCAACTATACCTACCGTCATACAGGTCTTCATCGGCTTGTAGGATCGCATCTCGTCCGGATACAAACCCCATGTTTATGGGTGTATTTTTCATCCCTTCTATGATCAATGCCATTGCCCTGTTATTTCCACCATTTCCTGTATGCAAGTTTTCATCATATCCTAGCTCATCCATTAATGCCCAGCTTAGATCCCATAAAATAGTAGCCCATGCATATCCTACGCCATGATTGAAGGCCAGATTTTGCACATCATCATAGGTAGTGCCATTAATGGAAGTATCGGTGGAGTAATGAGTTGGGCGATCAAGGGCACCGGGTCCATTGGGTCCTTGTCCATAAATGTATTGTCCCACAGGGCGGGAATCAGTTCCAGAATCACCGGGCTCGATGGTAAACATCAGCCCAAGCCAATCACTCCATCCTTCTCCCATTTGTTCCTGGCTTACGGATGGAAAATCTATATTACCTGATCCTCCTACCAGTCTGGTGGAAATGCCATGGGCATACTCATGCACAGCCGCAAGGTTGTCCAAAGCATGATTCACTGTGCTGGTGTCATAGAATTCCATAGACGGACTCGCACCATCTATGGCAGGTATGAACCTAGCCCTTGGACCCGTAGGGTAAAAAAATCGGTCCAATACATCTACGTATAAAAAATCTCCGGCGGCACCCAAAGCGTTATTATAGTGTGTCTCTTGAAAATTTCCGCTGGGCTCATCAAATCCATAATGATAAGTTACATCATGGACAAGGTTCGCCCAATAAAAGACATTGACAATTGAAGCATCCATATTAGCTTGGCTATTGTAGGGGCCATTCTCATTATGTGGAAAGTTGAAAATTAACCCTCCTGTCTGAGATCCATGGGGAGAATCTCCAGGGCCACCAGTATGTACGTCTCCAGTATCATTGCCGTCCAGATCTTCCTTTACCCACACGTTGTTCCCCCGGGTATAGGGATATTCATTTCCGGAAGCGCCGTTGGTATCATGCCAACCAAAAGGGGAAGCATCATCATCATGTGGGTCTACTACGTTTGTTTGAGAACCTACATATGGACTTTCTATAGGGCTTTTATAGACGTAATAGATGGCGTCATAGACCATGGACGAATAGACTTCATCCAAGGGCTTGGAATTTTCTTCGGTTAGTGGTCCATAAAAGGGTGTTTTATTTAAAAAGTTGGATGCAGCAGCAGCATCGGCGCCAAACTGGCACGATATAATTTTATCATCACTGCGTATGATCTCTCCTGTGGCGGCGTCCACACTATCCATCCACCAATGACTCTTGTCTCTGAGAAGGACACTTACATTCCAAATGAGGCGCAATTGATCTTCGACAAAAACATACAGCGGTTGAACCGAAATAGGTTGGTCACTAACGTCCGGATCATCGTAGATTAGCCAGTCATCAAGTTGTCTTTTATGGCTCAAATTGGGTGTTTGCCAACCGTGATAGCGAGCGCTGTTGGCAATGGCCATTTCCGGAGTTACCGAGGCCACACCTGAAACGACCTTGCTATCCAGCTGTGGTATAAAGTGATCGTAATGCCAGGTGATTTTACCGTTTTTAAGATTTAGTTTGTAGGTGGCTCCTTGAATAGCGACGCCCTTATACTTTTGTTGTATATAGACATGTTTCACGTCAGGATTTAGGGAGGGAATGATGTTGGTTATTTCCCATTCGGCAAGATCGGTGCTCGTAAGAGGGCTGTTTTCAGGGAGCTCATTAAAATGCTGATGTACAAATTGATTCATTTCTGTTTGAGAATGGCCAAATTGAATTACAAAGAATAGGATTGATGGAATTATGTAAAATCTTTTCATAAGGAACTTTTTTTGATTAAAACTAACTAGTGTTGTAGGCTTTCGATTCACATTTTAGGGATAGTTGTAATGTACGTACTGCTTAAGGAACTAAAAGATAAGACATTCTCGAGATAATTTTCATAGACACGACCCTCAAATTTGAGAGTTTCTTGTTAATGAGGCAAGACTTAAGGTCCTCGATTTATAAACGGGGCGTTTTTTTGATTTTTTGTGGTAGTAAGTTCATGCGTCAGGTATCCGTCAGGACATATCTGCGGAAGATTTGGCGAACGCCAAGAGCTCTCACAAGCCATTCAATCCTAACGTTTTGTTCTTTTTGGAGAAGCAAAAAAGAACCACAAAAAGAACCCTTTTTCCAGGTGTCCCCTTGGTTTCACCTCGGAACATAGACTTGTAACAAAAACTGGACAAATAGAAAAGAGTTTTATGCTACGGGTTTATTGAAAGTGGTTAAACTTTCTGATTTCCTTTCAAATAAGGGGTGACAACTATCCTTAATTTTTTAGGGCTTTTGGCCTTTTAAAGTGAGTTTTGGTGTTTCAAAGAACGTGAAAAGACAGAAAACAAATAAGAGATTGTTAGTTGTCTTTCAATTATTTATAACTTACCAAAAGACTATGTCCTAATTTGGAACATTACCAAAAACATACTATTTAATTAAAATTCTTTTAGTAATTATATTCTTTTCATCTTTGAGTCGAACAATATATACTCCGCTATGAAATTTATTTAGATCTAAGGAAGCATTACTTTTATTATTGTATTCACTTTTATCTATCAGGCGTCCGTTTATATCAAATAATTCCAAACTAAATGCAAAGTTTGTTTTTAATGCCTCAACAATTAATTGATTTTTATGAGGGTTTGTATAAATGGCATAATCTGGATGATACTCATTGGTAGTTGTATCTAAAAGATGATCTGCTTCACCAATTCTTAGAAAACCAGGAAAGTTATCATAATCTGCATATTGAACTATAAATTTTTGATCAACCAGATGTGTCAAAGGTGTAACACCCCCATTTGTAGCATTCTCATTAAATAATACAGGCTCACTAAATTGCACATCATTATTGTTAATATGTGCGCTAAAAAGATGACCTGTTAGACCGTCAACGGGGTCAGATTTGGTATACCCAATCACAATTTCATTGGCATTCAGTTTCAATGCCGATATGGCAAATGCGACTTCTTCATAAAATATATATTTATTAGAAAAAGTAACTTGATTGTTTGAGTCTTTAGTACCAATAATAAGCGATCCTCTGAAAACATTGTATTCATCCTGAAATGCGATCGCAAATTATTTTCTTGAAGCCCAACAACGTCAATATCATATACTTCTTCTTCGTTAAATATCGTAGAAGGAGTCAAATTAGTTATCTGATTATTTTCATCTACCGTACCAATTTTTACCACTCCCCAAAAATGCAAATATGAGAGTACAAAAGTCGAATCTGATAAAGCATCAACAGAAATTGAGTCTGTGTTACTTAACGTAAAATCTGAAAAGTAAAAATCTGAACCAATTGTTATTTCTAGATTTTCATCGGTTTCTAAAACTCTTAATACTCCTCGGTCTGAGTCATGATAAGCCATTATTGCTGTATCACCATGTAATGTTGTAATAGAAGTATCCCCAATCTGTTCTCCAGGGTCTATTGGGATCACATTTCCTAAAATTATTTGGTTTTCATTTATTACTTTCCCTGCTCTAACAAATAATTGGGTATTTTCTTTATACATAAGAAGAAACTTATTGTCCGATAAAGCCGTTAATTCAATACGAAGACCACTAACTTGGCTGAATATTGTGACTTCTCCATACTCAATAGTATTATTATTTTGGATTACTCCCACTTTTAATCTTCCATCCCAAAAATTTCCTCTGGAATATGCCATTATAATTTTTTCAGGAGATAATGAACATACTTCATAGCCATCACCAAATCCTATCCATTCAGTAAATTGTGAAGGTTCAGACAATTCAATTGGGTTTTGTCCATAATTAGTATTCCAGACAATCAAAATAAGGATTAGCAAATAGGTTTTTTTCATATCTTTTTTAATAAGGTATTATAGCCAACGTATTATATCTAAATGACAATATACGATTATCCGTGGACCCGCAACAATAAACTGGACACAGAGAAAAGAGTGGCATCCACTGGTTTTATTGAAAGTGGTTAAACTTTCCGATTGCCTTTTAAATAAGGGGTAATAACTACCCCTGATTTTTAGACTTTTGATCCCTTATCGAGAACCCAACCAGTCTTAATCGCTAGGTGTTTCAAAGAACATTTTATTCTATATCGAAGACATCCCATTAACGCCTGGTGTCTTTATTAGAAAACTAATTCTCATATTGAACTTATCCAAATTTTCATATCTTCGGATTTTTGTATTATAAACACTCCCAAAATCAATGGAAAGCAGACTTCGGGTCATTATAATTGATGACGAAAGTCATTCTAGGGAAAGGATAAAATTACTTCTAAGCGAGGATGACGATATTGTCATAATTGACGATTGCAGCAACGGTAAGCAAGCTATTAATAGTATAAATAAATTTTCTCCCGATCTTGTTTTTTTAGATATTAGATTAAAGGATATGACGGGGTTTGATATTCTCAAGGGGATAAACCCAGTGCCTTTTCCTACAATAATTTTTGTGACGGCCTATGATGAATACGCGCTACATGCGTTCAATTTTTTTGCCTTGGATTATTTACTTAAACCTTTTGAGGAGTCGAGGTTTCGATTATCCTTAAACAGGGCAAAACAGTATATTAACTCTAACAAGCTAGCCTTAAACCAAAATAAAGTAAATAAACTTTTAGACTATATAAATAAACAAAGCGAAAGCAAGCTTGAAGATGAAAGAAAATTACCTATGCGCGTTGGCCCTAAGATTGAGTTCATAGATCAAGACACTATCAAGTATATAGAAGCTTCGGGTTATTATGTTGAAATTCATACCATTGAAAAAAAATACCTACATAGAGAATCCTTAACCAATTTAGCGAGTAAACTCAATTCAGGATTCACTAGAATTCATAGATCTGCCATCATAAGTAATAACCATATTAAAGAGTTGGAGATGACAAGTAATGGCGGTATTTTGGTAATAATGATAGATGGAGCTAAGTTTAAAGTTAGCAAGAGCTATAAGAAACTTTTTCAGGACACATTTAGGCTATAACACCCTCTCCTCTCATATAAATTAAAGGGATATTGAGTTTTGTGACCACCCCAGATTCTCCCGGTAAATTTTTTAATGAAAATTGATACTCCGTATCATAAATTAAACTCAACCTATCCACTGTATTCTGAAGGCCATTCCCATATTGGACCTCATTGTTTGTAAGTGGTTTACCATTATTCACAACTTCACAAAGAAGATTGTTGTTTTCTTTCACAATCCTAATTTCAACCCTAAGGGCAATGTGTTCTTTTGAATAGCCATGGGTTATCGCGTTTTCTATTATTGGTTGTAGTATTAGACTGGGAATTTTTACATGCCCCAAACCTTCTTCTAGAGTGATTGCAATGGTAAGGTCATCTGAAAACCTTATACTAAGGATATCGAGGTATTTATTTAAAATCGTAAGTTCCTTCTCTAGGGGAATCAAGTTTACGTTTTTTAAGAAGAGAATATCCCTTAAGAGTCCACTAAAATTTACGAGTGTTTTTTGAGCTAATCGAGCATCTACGTCTATAAGATTGGTAATTGTGTTGAGTGTATTAAAGAAAAAATGTGGGTGCAATTGATATTTTAGAATATTAATTTTTGCCTTGACCAATTGCTCCCTAAGATTACTTCTGTTAAGTTCGATCGTAGATATTTCCTTTCTGTGATAAAATGTATATATGATAAACACATTACTGAAATAAATTAAAAAATGAACATTAACGTATCCCATGAGACCAATTAAATGGCCCTTTATTGTATAATTGGAAGGGATTCCATTTACCGATAGGATGTAGGCATCGTAAAGCAAATAAACCACAAACAACGAAACAACACTAAATAGAACATGTATTGCAAAGAATCGTAACCAATTAAACGATTTTCTGAACAATTTTTTGGTAATAAAAATTTGAAATAGGATAAGTAAGACCCCGAAGAATATCTCTACCACGAAGGAATCGAATATGAGTTTTAGCCATGTCGAATTTTTGAAGCGAAGTCCATTCAACTTATACATCATGTTTTTTAAGGTGTCCACACCGTGATATAAAAATGAGAATAGAAATAGTATAAGAAATAATCGATTTTTCATTTGTTTTTTAATTTCCAAATAAGTTATGATTGTATATAAATATAGGCATCTTTATCCCTAATTCCCTTTCAGTTTTCCGAGATAGCAAACCACGAGTTGGGTTCATCAGCAATGTTAAGAATTGTAATCGATCTTTCAGCAACTCCAATATTCATTCACATCAGAATACATTCACTTCAACCTAAACTTTGGGTCGAACTTAATGTAAATCAGGCCGTTCGCTTCATTGTACAGGAATCATTGAAGCCATTTTATAACTTGCACAGCAAATAAATCGATGAGTTCTTTGGTAATGAAACAGTGCTTTTATTTTAAGTGAAGCTGTCATTAAAAACCAATGCGATTGATCCTGAAGGGATCGAAAAAAGTTGCAGAATTTCTATAAAAATTGGTTTCCCAAAGTTCCATCAAAATTAGTTTCACATAAAATTTTTGAAAAAATGAATTTACAATTACTCATTATTGCAATGCTTGTTTCATTAACATCGATATCACAAACAGTAACAACGGTAACCGATGAAAACCCCGATGATGGAATTGCCTTAGACAGTAACGGGAACATATATTTATCTGAATTTGGCGCCGGAAAGGTACTTAAGTACTCCACTTCTGGGGAGATGACTGTTTTTATAGAAGGATTAACTTCGTGCAATGGACTGGCTTTTGACTCTAATGACAATTTATTTGTATGTGATTATTTAGGGCAAGCTGTCGTTAAGTATGATAGTGACGGAAACCAATTGGACTCTTACCCTGTTGCAGGAAATGCTTCAGGGATTATTCGGGATTTTGATAGTGACGATATGATATTCTGTACCTATGACGGAAACAGCATTTATAGATTGGCAACAGATGGTGCCATTACGCAAATAGCTTCTGGAGGAGACCTTAACGGTCCGGTAGGATTAGCATTCGATGATGAAGGGTCTCTATATGCAGGGAACTTTAATGATGCAAAGATCTACAGGATATTATCAAGTGGAGATATGGAGTATGTAGCCGAAGTGGTTGCAAACGGGGGAGGCCCATTCTTAGGATTTATTACCTATTCTCAAGGGAACCTGTGGGGAACCATGCTGGATTCCCATGAAATTTATAGCATTAACCCAGATGGCATTGACGATATTACCTATTTTGCCGGGAATGATGAAGGGAGTTTGGATGGGGATATTTCTGAAGCAACATTTAGCTATCCTAGTGGGATCGCATTCAATAATACAGGGGATGTAATGTATGTAACAGATTCCGGGACAAGGAATCTTCGAATCATCTCTGGAATTCCATTATCCATTACCGATAATGAATTAATTAGAAATAATCTTTCCATTTTTCCTAACCCCACCCATGGGATTGTAACCCTTAAGCTTTTATCTCCTTCGGACGGCACATACACCATAAGAATAATGGACACTGCAGGAAAAACAGTTTCTTCGCTAGATAATATTTCTCATGATAGTATTCTTTCAGGAAAGGAATTGAATATGAGTACTTTAGAAAGTGGTTTGTATGTGGTAGAAATTTCTTCTGAAATGACAGTTATCACCAAGAAACTACTGAAGTTATAGTTTTAGGGTAGGGTTCTGCCGTATTTGTTGAAATTAACCTTAACATGGTAAATTTTAAAAACAAGCAGATGTTGAATATCAGCACTTTGCTATTTCACCTTAGTTCCTTACTCATTAAGAGAAGGCCTTTATAATACAGATGTGACAGAACCCGACATCAAAGTTTAAAAAATGGACAAAAGCGATAGTAACTACACCTAATTTTTTAGGGTTTTTGAGCATTTACCCATGTCCTAATTTACTACGTGTTGGTATATTAGACCTTTATTTCATGTGATTTAAGAACATTTCTGTGTCCCGTATATATCAAAGAAAATTAAAATCCTGCAACCTTATATTTTAAGAACTACTGGCTATCAATTATTTAGGATCTTTAATTGGTCAATACCCTATTTTACTACACTACCCATCTTTGCCAAGAGCTTTATTATATAGAGACTTTACAGTACATTTAAAGAGTGTTTCGTATACCATAACACACCATTTCGAGTTTCACCATAGCGATACCGAGATGCTTTTTGCAGAAACACATGCTTGAATTTTATTGTAATGGGGAATACATTAAATTTTAATTTTTACAACATACTTATTTTCGCAGGAATCGTTTACGGGTTTATCTTCAGCTTTTCTTTTCTAAGTAATAAATCGTATAATTCCAGAGCAACCAACTATTTAATTCTGGTGGTACTCTGTATGACACTGAGCAACCTGCAGTACTGGCTTATCGATGTGGGAGTGAAAAGCTTGTATCATATTCCCAACTATATCTACATTCAGTTCGAATTACTTATCGTTCCTTTTTTTTATCTTTTTTCCCGGAGCTATCTTCAAAAAGAAGTAACCCGAAATCTGGTGTTGCTGGTGTTGACTCCTTTCGTTTTGGGAACAATCTCTCTTCTGATAACCCAACTGATCCCCGCATTACACACCAATGCTACACGATCATATATAATTGCAGAATCTATTACCATTTTGTATTCCTTGAGCCTTATAATCCTTGTTATTAGAGCAATCTATACTTACGAAAAACAACCTTCCTCTGGGAAGATCCGAATTCATACCCGATGGTTAAAATTGAGCATTCTCTTTGGGATGGTCTTGTTCGGCCTATGGATCCTGGTGATCTTTGTTGCCTATCGAGGGATTTTAAACAATAATACCTTCTATTATCCTTTATGGATTGCCATTTCAGCAGTAATTTATTGGGCGGGATACAAAGGTATTTTCGAATTTCAGCTATACAAGGACCGAATCAATATCAGAAAAAAGAACCAGACCTCAAATGAAACCTATATTTTTCGGAAGGTAGAAGAAGGGAGCAAAAAAATAGCATTGCTTGAGGCCATTGAAGAACACATTTCGGCACAAAAAATGTATTTAGACCCTGAGCTCAATGCCAAAAAAATTGCCGAACAATTTTCCATTAGCAGTGGGTATCTTTCACAACTTATCAATCAAAATCGTCAGGGGGGATTTAACGACCTTATCAATGGTTTGCGGGTAGAAGAAGGGAAACGAATGTTACTGGACAAGGAGTATGCTAATTATACAATAGATGCTATTGCCTTGGAATCAGGGTTTCAGAGCAAATCGAACTTTTATGTTTCCTTTAAAAAATTCACCCAAATGACCCCTTCAGAATACAGAAAGAAAAAAGAAAATAACTGAATATGTCCTGAATTTTTAACTTTCTATACAAACAGGACACGTCTTTGGTGAGCCCTCTGTAAACTTGCGGAACAAATTTTTAGCACCATGACAACCATCAAACAATTTTACCCTTTTGTTCTTTTCTGCATTTTTGTTTTTCTGACCAGCTGTGAAGAAGAACCGCAAATAACCTCCCAGAATAATACTTCCGAAGCATTCCTCTCTAGAGGGCCCATAGAGCAATGTGTCCCATTTCAGGCATTTAGTAATAGATTACTTATAGACGATATTCACACCACCTTAGGTTGTTTTGAAGATAAAGAAGATGTTACCTTGAAGCCCATTTTACATGTTGGCCCAAACCCCATGTTTTTATTTCTATATCGGCAACGAACTGTAAAACGGTCTACATAGGATTTGGTCCCAGTTGGCCAAAACCAACACTCTGTCTTTATGGAACCGGCGATATATACGATAATTCACATCTCGCCTCGAGCTACTGCCTACTTTCATCGAGATCCTTCGAGGTAACCAATATTGACCATATTATCGGGATCATCGATTCGTATCGGGATACTACTTACTGCGCTGTTGGAACCAACTGCTTGGTTTTTGTACTCGATGTACTCTCAGGGATCGAACCAGGCATACAGATAGATCTGAACATTTTCAACTCTTCATCTCCCTGCGACTCCAGCATTATCTATAAAGACCCAAACCGATTTAGAGATATGCTCGTTCGGTCAAAATAACCCACGGTGTATTTCTTGTCTCGGCTTGAAGTATACCCATTATATACTAGAACGCATTTTTTATTAATCTTTAAACTCAAATTAAAATGAAAAACTCAATTTTATTTATTGGTAAATTTTTCCTAGTATCCATTTTTATTCTTTCTTTCTCGATATCGTGCAGTGAAGATTCAGAAGATCAAAACACTGTTGTTATTAAAGAAATCGATTTTTCCAGTAGGAATATCACCCGTTTAGATAGTTATTGCTACTATACAGTTAATTGGGTAAGAGGAGATGACTGCGCCGGCTTGAATGTGTTTTCTGGACAGGAAATATGTATAGCGTGCGACGACCCTAGTGAAGAATGCCCAAATTCAGGTGCCGGTGGAAAAACTATTAGAATTGATGGAACAGATTGTACAATGAATGTGTCTAGGTTATTTGTGGATTGCCGACCTTGTGATGAAAATAATAACCCTAAATTCGAATGGGTCAGAAAATGACCACATTCCCTTTTCAGGCGTATATTCCTATGAAATTGTTAAATGCTTTTTGGTAAGACTCAAGAATCCGGAAGCGGCCAAGTTTTTTAATGATGCCCCAAACGGTTCTGTCGCATCCATATCAACTCATTTAAGGGAATTATATTTTTGAGTTAAACTTCATGTTTAAGGGTCATTGTTTTCCAACTGAAGAGGCTAGAGAGTATTCTTTAGATTCTGTGTTAGATGTAGGATACTCCTAAATTATTTATTAGAATTTTAAAGCCAGTAGTTATATTATTCAATTACTACTGGCTTTTATCGATTCATTCTCATCACAATTGTCTTTACGGTATATGGTTAAATTTTGTGGTTACCTCTCAAATAAGGGATAATACCCTAGGTCGTTTTTTTGACCTTTTAGCTATTTTAAGGTTTATATCTATCTATGCCCTAGTTTAGGACACTACTAATTTGATCAATTACTATTTCAGGAAATTCGGTAAAAATTATTTAAAAGCACTTTAAGTTGTAAAACACAATAGCTTCAATGGTATTCTTATAGGTATATTCCTTATTCTTTATTTTTTTAACAAGTGATGGACAATCAGAAAAAAAATTGTATTTGTCGCATCTATTGAACTCAATTCTAGGATAATCAGTATTTGTGGTTTTTAACTGGCCAAAGAATAAAATGATGAAAACATGGATTTCCTGTTTGAAATCAACTGCCCTTTTCGAATCATATGTACTATTTCGATCCCGGATAGTGTTCTTTTGGCGGATTCAAATTCTTTAAATCCAAGCCCCTTAATTATCCGTTTCTTCACAAACCGATGATCCTGTTCGACAGTGTTATTCAAGTATTTACATTGGCGAATCTCAATTTTGGAGCAGGATCGTTTATTATAGATTCGAATAGCATGTTTGTTAGAACCACTCTTATCAATGTTGATTAACTCAGGCTTACCATTATTTTCAATAGCTTTGATAAGAAAGGATTGAGCACTCATTCTCTTTCTTCTCTTGGTTAGTAAGAAATCAATAGTGTTTCCCTGTTTATCAACCGCTCGATATAAATAACACCATTGACCTCGAACTTTAACATAGGTCTCATCCATTCTCCATCTTCTGCCAACAATCTTCTTACGCTTTCTAAACTCCTTTTCAAGTAAAGGTGTAAACTTAAAAACCCATCGCTGAATAGTAGCATGGTCTACATTTACTCCGCGAATAGCCATTAACTCTTCGATCTCTCGATAGCTTAATCCAAATCTAAATTTGAAGTAAACAGCTTGAACGATTATATGCTTTGGAAAACAGTGGCCTTTGAACATGATATTTTATTCCAAAGGTATAGTTTCCCTTAATTAATTAATATAGATGCGACAGAACCGGTTTTCGATCATTTTACTCTTTTCAGCTTGTTGCAAACAGGATGGAACTATTATTGGTTATTCGAAACTAATATAACCAATCTTCATAAAAAACGCCCGTCGAAGACGGGCGCTAGCAGGGTGACAAACCAATATTTTAATTCTGCTAAAGTACAAAGCATTCCCAGTCTGTGTCTTGACAACAGGTGAAAAGCCCGCAACTGGCATTAATAATTACTCTGTATTCATAGAGTTTATAAGTAAGTTCATAATTTTCAATATCAGCACCTGGGCCTACTATATTCATAACAATTTGGCCGGGTGAACCCGTTAAAAATTCGTCAGTTATATCTACATTAAATTCTTCGTCATAAAATGCGACATCATCTCCACAGAACGTTTGGTCTTCAATCGCTCTTATTTGAAGATATACTGTAGTATTGCATGCGCTAGGATTCAAGACAATCGAAGGGCTATATTGCCAATTAAATGATACTTGCGCCAGTGCTGCGTTGGTAGAACTCCAAAAATCAAAACCAGGTGCAAAACAGTTGTCCAAACAGTTCCCCCTGCCTCTTTTATCGTCGGATTGTTCTTGTACATCTTTAAAGTCATCAAGACTAATTTCTTTTGAATCACTATTCAATACGTTCTCATCGGATGTCTGTTCTTTTGAACAGGAAGCAAAGAGAATTAGGGCGAGAATTAACAATTTGAATTTCATATTTACATTGTTTTAAGGTTACTATTCCGTTGTTCCATGTATTCCAATGTTCGCACATTGCATGGCAACGTTTAGTATACTGTGTCGCGACAAGGCCAAATGTTACCCCGTATTTTGTTTTTTCTCAAATGTTTATGCCACTAACTCTCCCAATGAGTTATCCAAGTACCCCGATTCCAAAGTCATTCTCATCAGACTATTGGATGGTATTTCAATGCCTTTGTTGGTGAACTGTCATTTTGCAAATTCCAATGAAGGTATTTGTCGCATCTATTGAACTTAATTCTAGGATAATCAGTATTTGTGGTTTTTAACTGGCCAAAGAATAAAATGATGAAAACATAGATTTCCTGTTTGAAATCAACTGCCCTTTTCGAATCATATGTACTATTTCGATCCCGGATAGTGTTCCTTTGGCGGATTCAAATTCTTTAAATCCAAGCCCCTTAATTATCCGTTTCTTCACAAACCGATGATCCTGTTCGACAATGTTATTCAAGTATTTACATTGGCGAATCTCAATTTTGGAGCAGGATCGTTTATTATAGATTCGAATAGCATGTTTGTTAGAACCACTTTTATCGATATTGATCAACTCAGGTTTACCATTATTCTCAATTGCCTTAATGAGAAAGGATTGAGCACTCATTCTCTTTCTTCTCTTGGTTAGTAAGAAATCAATAGTGTTTCCCTGTTTATCAACCGCTCGATATAAATAACACCATTGACCTCGAACTTTAACATAGGTCTCATCCATTCTCCATCTTCTGCCAACAATCTTCTTACGCTTTCTAAACTCCTTTTCAAGTAAAGGTGTAAACTTAAAAACCCAACGTTGAATCGTCGCATGGTCAACTTTAACACCACGAATGGCCATTAATTCTTCAATCTCACGATAACTGAGTCCAAACCTAAACTTGAAGTATACGGCTTGAATTATGATTGACTTCGGAAAACAGTGGCCTTTGAACATGATATTTTATTCCAAAGGTATAGTTTCCCTTAATTAATTTATATAGATGCGACAGAACCATAGATGTTTTTATTGGTATCAGTTTTATATGCTTTACAACTATAACTTCTTTGAAAACAACATCTACAAATTTTGCAACAGTAACGTTGTTTACCATTGTTCTGTTTGTCATTTTTCATAGCTAGTACCTTACAATATGTACATTTCATATATTTTCTATCAACTAATCTGTACCATTACCCGAAGAATGTTTCATTGTTTTAAATTTAGTACTTTGGTTTTGCTATCTATTTTGAAAATAGCTTCAGAACACAATATTATACAATCTCCAGAATCATAGAACTCCATGTAAAAACAACGTTTTCCTTCGAATTCATCGTATAACTGACCTTGATACTCATATCTGCCTCTATGAAAATTATCTATCGTCGTATCTTCTTGAAAAGGTAATTTCAAGATAATCGGATCAACATTCTTAAAGATTAAATGAATTGACTTTTTACCATCTATTTCGTGAAAATCAAATTTCAATAAGGCTTCCGCTTTGTTAAAGTCAATATATTTCAAGGAAAAGTCATTATGAAGGTCATATTCGCAATTTTCGTAACTAATCTCTAAAAGACTATCAAATAATTCTGAATTTGTTATGTCCAATATCATACTATTCTTTCTTTTTTCTTTTTTCTAAAGTTTTTCTTACAATTCTAAGATCCTGCTGAGACATTGAGGTAGCTCGTTTACTCGTTTTACTAACACTTCTAACTCTTCCGTTAACATAATTATTCTGATATGTCATTTTATGTGGAGTCTCAGTTTTTCCATGAGCTTTCCCATCTAAGTCATATCTGATGTTTCCATTAGAGGTTTTAATAATGACGGTATTTTTATTATTATTAAGCTTTGTTTTTACATCAAGGGCTTGTTGTTTTATACTTGGTTTTTTACCATTGGCTTTTTTTGTTACTGCGAACATTACAATTCCTGCCGTCATATTCTCACTATCTTCCATCGTTCCTTCGCCATCTTCGATTCGCTTCACGGTCTCACCCATAGCCGCCAAACCTTCATCTGTCATCTGCCCCATATCTTTCCCTTCCATTGCCTCATTCCAAGTCGTTGCAACGTTATTGTATATAGCAGCCCCTGTGTTTTCTGCAAAGGCAGCTGGATTTGGGTTTCTTTCAACAATAGGAAGTTTGATATTATGAAGCCCCCCTGTCAAAACTGGTTTTCCACTTCCAGTATCATTCAAATACCAAGGGGTAGATTCTTGATTTCCGCCCTCATTAGTGTCAGGTTCCGGTTCATCTTCAACTGTGCTAACTGGTGGGTCATCACAGTTTCCTTGGGGACAGGGTTTCATACCATCAGGATCAAAGAAAAAGATTGGGTTGTCAAAAGCATAGTTATACGGGCTGTGCCTTCTCATCTCCTCAGCAAGCGGGTCAAGGTTCATCCAGCGCCCTAATGCTGCGTCATAATTCCTTGCTCCAAAATCATACCATTCGAGCCCAAGTTCGTCATTAAACTCTTTTCCTCCAAACTTAAATTTCTGAGCCAGGCTGTTGCTGTTGCTGGACGTGTTGACGTTGTAGCCCGAGTGCCTCAGCCCGAATGGGTAGTAGTTGGATTCCTCGATGATCTCGCTGCCGGGGTCCACGGACCCGTTCCCGTCACTGTCCGAGTAGGTGAGCCGTACGTTGCCCAGGTGGTCCCTGTACCGGTACACATACTTATAGCCACTGTAGGAGGTCTGCCCCGTGGTGGCGGTGAAGGCCTTCACGGACCCCGCGGTCCCCGCCACGGGTTCTGTATAACCCTCCGGTTGGTTGAAGAACTGCAGTTTCAGGCTGCCGGACTCGTTGCTGTATATGTAGTTGCCCACGTATTCGGTGATTTCGGTCGTACCGTTTATGGCCACGCTCTTCTTCAGTTTGGTGCCCACGGCATCGTAAAGGTACGTAATTGTCCCGGAGGTTGCCCCATTGTTCACGGGGACCGTTACGGGGAGGTTGAGGTGGTTGTAGGCAATCTGGGTGGAGATGCCCTTGTTGCGGTCCATGACCATGTTCCCGTTGGCATCGTAGCCGTAGTCGTCCAACTGGGTGTTGCTGGCCACGTTCCCGTCCACGAAGCCAAAACCCATATAGGTGCTGCTGTTGCTCTTTTCCAGCACGTTGTCCAGTTGGTTGCCCGTGTATTCATAGGCCAGGGAGTCCCACAGCCCCGGGGTATCATGGTTCACGTTGGTCCCCATACGGTCCAGCGATAGGATGTTCCCGTTGGGGTCATAGGCAATGTTGCCCACGTCGTGGAAGCTGTAGGGGGCCAGGTTGGCAAGCTTGTCCCCCTTGTGCCCCACAGCACCCAGGATGCGGTTCAGGTCGTCGTAGCTGTACACGTAGGCCCTTAGGTCCTTGTCTTCGTTATCCGTCTTCCAGAGGGTCTGTGCAATGTTGCCGTTGTACAGGGGTGTCCCCGTGGCACCCTCCACGCGGTTGTAGTTTATCCTGAAGCTGAACAGGTCGTTTGTAGGATTCGGTCTGTGGCCCGAACTCCTCCTTCTTGGCCTCGTAGGTGATATCGTTGATGTCGGTGAGCCACCCCCGTATGTTGTAGGCGTAGTCCACGGTCTGCAGGCGGTTGTTGGTCTGGGTGGCAAAGAAGCCGAGGTTCTCCACGCTCCCCCCGGATGGTCCGCTGAAGTTCACCTTGCCCACAAAAGGCCAGGTCCAGGAGCTCGCCCTCAAAGGCCTCCGTCACGGTCTTGAACTTGGTGTTGTTGTGCCAGAACCCTATCTCGCTGCCGTCCCTCTGTACACGGAACAGGTCCCCGGCGGCATAGGTGCGGCCCGAGTCCACCCCCGTGGTCCCCTTGACCACGGTCCTTACCCGTACCAGGGGGTTGGCAGGGTCTGTGTCGTCATAGTGGAGCTGTATGCCGTAGTCAAAATACCCACCCGTTTGGTTGGCGTTGGCTGGGGTTACCAACCCGCCCCGTATGTGGTGGTCGGTCTGGGGTACCGTGAAATCGATCCCGCCATCGCTCGCCGGGGGGATCTCCCCACGGGTTTTGAGGTAGGAGGCCCAAGCGGGGTTCCACCCGTTGGTGTTGGTACTGGTGATGACCCCGGTGGGTGAGATATCCACCTCGGTGAGGTCCGTATACCCGTCCAGGAGGGCCGTGCCGCCCACCCCCTTCCGTACCAGTTGCCCAAGGGCGTCGTAGGTGTTGTGTGCTATGAGTTCCGGTGCCTCGTCGCCTATCTGTTGTTTGTGGGTCAGGATCCTGCCCTGTGGGTCATAGGTAAAGTAATCATGCGCAATGATGTTGGGGTTGCCGCTTTTGAGGTGCTGGGTCTCGGTCTCCAGTGTTTTCCCCACAAAATCCAACAGGCTTTTTGCGATATCGCGGCTCTGTAGGGTGGTGTTGTAGGAGTCTGCATAAATACCCCTTCCCTTACCGTCGTAGGCCGTGAGCGAGGTGGCCCAGTCTCCGGTTCCCAAAGTGCGTACCCTGGTCACGGTGGGCAAGCCGTTTACGGCCGTGGCCACCGCCTGTCCGTAGACCGTGGTTGGCAGTACCGTGGGGCTGTGGTCCACATAGCGGTCGTAGTAGTTTATGGTAAGTACCTCCATACCCGTCAGCGGATAGGCCTGGCTGGTATAGTACAGGGCCACATCGCCCACCTGCGTTGGGGTGGTGGTGGGTTCTTCGTTCCAGTACTGTGGTATGAGCAGGTCGTTCTCCAGCTGTGTTTTTGAGAAACCGGCAGGGGGCGTATAGATGCCCGTATAGGCCACCCGCCCCAGGGCATCGTATTTGGTAAAGAGCCATTTGTTGCTGTCGGCCCGCATGTTGGCATCTTGGGTAAGCACGGGGCGGTCCAGTTTGTCGTAGAGGATGTATTCCACGCCCTTGCCCGGTATTTTCTTTTCCACAAGGCGGTTTCGGTAATCGTAGCGGTACTGGTAACCAAGGCCGTCCAGTACACTGGTTACAATGGCATTGTTGTTCTGGGTGTCCAGTATGCCTTCGGAAGCTTTGGGCGGGAGTACATAGGTCAGGTTCCCAAAATCGTCATAGATATAGTAGGTATCGTGGTTGTTGGGCAGGGCGGGGGACTTGCCGGGGTCTGCCACCGTGTTGCGCTTCAGGATGATCTGCCCGGATCTGTTGGTGTATTCCTTGGTGCGCCCGTGTATCCCGTCTGCGGTTTCCCAGTTCTCGTCCCTGGTCTCGGTCACGAACAGCGAACCACTGGGGTAGTGTCCCAGATGATTGAGCTGTGGTGCCCCCGGGGTACCGTTGGGGAAGGTAACCCTGAAGTTGTGGATGCCCCCCCCGTTGGTGAGGTAACTGTACCGTATGGTATGGTCACCGTTGCCAAGGGTGTCCACTTTCCAGTCCATCCCGGGGGCGGCCTGTTTCTGTACCCGGTTAAGGGGGGAGTTTTCGTAAACGGTCTGCGAATAGGCATTGATGGCCCCGTTTCCGTCGCTGTCGTCCACATAGTTGCTGAGGTAGTATTGGTGCTGCGGCACCAGTGGGTCCAGCTCGTAGCCCCCCTGGTTGCCCAAGGCGGGATAGGGCAGGTGCTGCAGGGCCTGCCTGCCCAGGGCGTCGTACTGGCTAGGGGTGATGATGTCCTGGCCACTGCCGCCTGCCCGTACGCCCACCTGTTGCAGGGGGCGCCCCAAGCCATCGTAATAGACGATGGATTCTATTTTGAGGTCGTTGGTACTGGCGTCATTGGCCAGGTTCTCCACGGCAGCCCGGTCCATTCCATGGGGATAGGAGGTCTGCTGTACGTAGTTCTGGTTCGAGGTGGGCTGGGTCTGCCCAAAACCGGCCACGGATAAAAGAAGGGCGGTATATAGTATGTTTTTCATCGGTGTTTTTTTTATTGTGGAGTACAGGTGTTTACAATGTTGTCAAATGATATATCATTAGAGGTGACTCCAGTACCGTTTAGGTGTGCTGTAGTTACCCTAAGTGTCAAGCTGATATTTTGATTGCTATCGCACTTATATTTGATATAGAACTTTCCCTGATTGTCGTTATAGGGAAGAGGAACTCCATCAAACACAATGGTTTCTACTGCATCTGCCGGGGTAGCACTCACGATCTGCCAGTTGTAGTACAAGAATCCGTCGGGATGCCCTCCTATAGTGTTCGCCTTAAAGGTTAGTATATCATATATTTCATCATGGGCATCAATGCTTATGGCATTTAAGGGGTCCATTTCTATCTCGCAAGGAGCAGCTTCTTTGAGGAACAGGGCGCTGGTCCCGGCACCATCGTCCACATGACAGTCTACCTTTATGAAATCCAGCATCTGATCACATTCGTAAGTAACGTGGAAGGTATTAGCATCTGGACTGCTAATTTCCAATCCGGATTGGTAGGATTTCAAATTCCAGTTAGTGGTATAGGGCCCTCCATTTCCGCCGTTCACATTTTCGAGCTTGAACTCGATATAAGTATCGTTATTGGCGGCTATTTTTTCGGTTGCAGTGATGTTTCCGGTTAGGATGCATAGGTTCGGTTTTTTTAAGGCACTTATCTTTATGGGATAGTACTGGTCTCCCTGGTCTCCTATGGTACAGCTTACCGTTAAAGAATCACCAGATAGTGACCCACAGGTAAAATACACTTTGATTGTGTTGTTTCCGTTTTCAGCAGGAATAATGGTGCCGTTTTCGGTTTGCCAATGGTAAGTATAGTTAAGCCCACTGGGTATGATATCACTTGGTTTGACTCTAAACTCAACATAGTGCTCACCACTGAGTGTTACATCTTGGTCTATTACACTAATATCTCCCACGGTAAGGGTTTCTTTGGTTCTATATTGGTAGTCGTTTTTAGAAAGTACCTTGTCATCACTGTCCAGTACATATTCCAGCTTGTTCTGGTTGTTGTACACATACTGTACGGTATTTCCTCTAGGATCTGTTATGGTACTTACACCCACCATAGGAATGTAGGTATAGGAAGTCATGAGACCACCCAAAGCGTTTACATCATTTCTAAGATTAGACAGGGCGGTGAGCAGTTCGCTTTCAGTTCCTGTGCTTGATTTGGTATGCACCTCACTTACAAGGTTATTGTCCAGGTTGGCATAGGGTACATTGCTTATCTTGGCTACCAGATAGTTTCCGTCATAACCCCAAACATAACTTTCGTGAGCACCTTCTGCAAGGGAAGCATCTATGGGTTTTCCAGTTTCATCATACTCGTGGTATATAATCCGATTCTCTAGGTTGGTTCCGTTGCCTGCCTTCTCAAACTGGATGTTTTTGGGAAGTGATAGACTTTCTGTTCCAAAGGTCCAGAGGTTGTATTCCGTTTTTTGGGTAGATAACAGTAAAGTAGGTGTGGTTCCATCTCCATAGATCCGTTTGGATTTTGTGATAATGGGTGTGGTTTTTTTATTTTCTGCAAGTAATTGACTCTCGGCAGCGGTTGGGTTGGCAAGATCCTGTACATAGGTATATTCAGTTCTTATTTCATCGCCATTATCGGTAGAAGTATTGGAAGCACTTAAGAGATAACTCCCATTGTACTCGTTGGTTACGTCTGTACTTACTGATAGGGTTCCTAGATACTCCGTTTTATTTACCGAGACCAGGTTGCCAATGTAAGCATAAATAGATACGGGCTCCAGTTCTAAACTAGCCCATCCCGTAGTGGGGAAACAAGCTTCACTACCATTGTTTTGGCAATAACCTGGGTCCAGTTGGGCAACATTACCATCAATACCCAATCCGGCACTGCTTATGCCGCCACAAGAGGCACCACCTTGTGTATATAGGGTTACCTGACCATTGTTTTTTACGACCTTAACAAAGGAATTACTTTTTAAAGGGTTTTGTTTTACGGTGATGGCATGGTCTTCATAATAGAGATTGCTGTTTAATGGGTCATTGTACAGGTTTGTGGTACCTTGTAATTTTTTATCGTCTTCATCATAAAGCTCCGTTAGCAACGGACTTCCTACGTTGTTTCCAGAGCTATAATTTTTACTAAAAGGCGGCAAATCGTACGTGTACCAATCACCCGTTCCTGTTTTGAATTGATATTTGGTGTATCCCGTTGGCTGTTCGTTTTCGTAGAGGTGTTCTATTACTTCACTATAGCTAATGTGCGGGCCGCTATCGGTGTTGGGTGGCATGACATATCGATGCAGGGTACTAGGCGTAATGTTGAAGGATGCATCTTGACAGGGACTTGCCTCAGATAGTTGTTCTACCTCCAAGATTGGAGTAAAGTTTTCTACCATGACAGGGTAGGTATATTCTTTGTGGGAAGCCAGTACGTCGTGGCCTGTATAATTTTTAATGCTTTTTATACGAAGTCCTGGATACAGTTCTTCTCCATCATTGTGGTTTTCGTATTCAAAAACAGTAGACCCACCCGTAGGGTAAATAATTTGTGACAAATTCCCGGTTTTAGAGGCTGATGGTGAAATGGATCGATCCGCCCCCGGTAATTCTATGGTGCTGTCATCTCTTGGCCATTCTGCAAAAGGAGTAGGGTTGGTACTGTTGTTTATATATCCCATCGTGTCAAAGTTGTTGTCCAGTCTGCTGGGGACATCATTGGGTGTGTTATAATGGAATGAATAGTAGTTTTCAGGATCATTCAATCCCACAGAAACTTTATCCAGTTTTAATCTTTTCACATAATGGCTGTTGGTATTGTCTGCATCTCCAAAGTAAGAATAGTCCAGTTGCACATCTTTAATAATGATTGGGGTTGTTGCCCCAAAATCTGGAGACACCTTAAATCCTTTAATAGCTTGACTGATTGGATTTTCCACATCGTCTCTGTTCACAAACTCAAACCGTACCACTTCCTTTCCGTTATGGTAGATGGATTGTAAAAATTGTTGGGTGTATTGCGATTTCACATTGGATATCCTGTTATCCAGAGGGTAGGAGCCTGCTCCAGCATATTCGGGTGTTCCACCGCCAATATCTATAGCTGAATGTGCCGTAGATTGGTTGATGAGTTCGGCACTTTCTGGATTGGCAAATTCTTCGTGTGTTGTATATTTAAAGTGGAATACATCCTTTCCGTTTTTAGAGACAATTTTACTAATGAGCCATGAACTGTTGTAAGTGACTTCAAAATTCTCCCCGTTGTTGTCGGTGTCCAGATTATTAATCCTTTTAACCTCCTCAATGGGGTTGCTTTCAGTGTTTACGTTGTATGGTGTATTTCCAGATATATCCTTACCAAAAATAAAGGTATTACCTTCTGGGTCACGTATTTCCCAATAGTCTGGATCTGTTACAGGATAGGTAGGGCTTACTATATCCAGATTTGGATTACTTAAGGGTTTGGGTTCATAGTTTGAGGTGTTCATCCAAATGGTTTCACTAAGCCCCATGATATTAACGCTGTAATAATCCTGTTCTATGTCTACTTTGCTTTTGCTGACATCATCTAAGAAGGTAAAGTAGTTGAGCACATTGTTGCGAACCTCATTGAAATCTAGATCATCGAAGACAAGAGTAGCATTGGTACCATCATAAACTTTATAATCCATGACTTTTTGGCGTATGTTGGGATCGGTAAGGTTAGGGGTTTCTACCCCGTGATCTGGCAAGCCCCGCGTCTGTCTGGAAACACGCCCCCCAACGTTTAGGTTCCAACCCAATCCTACATTGGATGCAATTTGCTTTACCTTAATACCCGAAGCGTCATAGGTTAACGAAATAGGAAGGCTCATTTCTACTCCGGAAATGGTATATAAGGGGATAGAAATACTGGGCGTACCTGTAAATAGGTTAGTTCCTACATCGCCATATTTGGTGAAAGCCTCTGCCTCTGGAGAGTTAGGTACGCTTACAATCTTGGCAAATTGTTCGGAAAAGCTGTTGGAGTTTTGGACGTTTCCGTCTTGTGCATAGGACATTGCGCCTATGAAGTATAGGCATAGAGCAAGGATGTGTTTCATCTGACTAGCGATTAAAGTTTATACAATACTGGTTTTGGTTGTTGTAAGGACAACCTGAATTTATTTTTTCCTTCTCGTGGAAGGGTATTTTAGAGGGGAGATAATATCCTAATGAAAGGACAGTCAAAACTATTAAATAACAACTTAATTATTTGGTGAGAAATACAGGTAGTACTGAGGATTTACGAATTTCGTGTTGTTAGGTTTTTTAAGTTATTGAGGGTAAGTTGTTTATGTTGTAAGTGAAAAATCAATTCTTTTTGAGTAAAAAGCTAATTGGGCTTTGAGATTCCTTATTACCAACCTCCAGAAGCACCACCACCACCAAAGCCACCGCCACCAAAACCGCCTCCAAAGCTGCCGCCACCAAAACTACCTCCACCAGAACTCCAACCACCGCCAGAAGAACTTCCGCTACCCCAGCCACCTGTACGTCCCATATTGCTTAAAATGATGACATCTAACAAGCTTCCGCCTCCACCGCCATTTCCGCCACGCCCGTTTTTCTTGGAGCTTAGGGCAATGAACAAAATGATGAAAACGAGGATGATGATAAGTTCTACCGGGAATTCTTTTACACTAAAATCCCGGTCTTCAGTGTAAGCGCCATTTAGGTAGGCAAACATAGCATCGGTTGCTTGGTCAAGCCCTTCGTAAAAATTTCCACTTTTAAATTGAGGAATCATGATCCGGTTAATGATCTTTTCAGCATCACGGTCGCTAATTAGGTGTTCTATACCATATCCAGTATTGATATCGACTTTGCGGTCGTCTTTGGCCAATAAAATAAAAATTCCATTATCCTTATCTGCTTGTCCTATACCCCAAGCATGACCCCATTGGGCACCCAAAAACGAAATGTCTTCTCCTTGGGTGGTACTTATAATAGCAATGACAATTTGTGTGGAAGTGGTGTCGGCATATCCTAAAAGCTTTTGTTTCAAAGCATTTTGCTGGCGGGAATTTAGAAGATTTATATAGTCATAAACAGCTGTTTGTTCTTCTTGTGGGGGTTTTGGTGGAATATTGAATTGCGCATAGGATGAGATAGTATAGAAGACACCAATAAAGGCTAAAAAGAATAAGCGATATGTTTTAAAGGGCCACTTCACTAGTTCTTAGAAATTTCATTGGGTAGTTCGTTCTGGTCGTTCAAGTCATAAGGAAAATATTTTTTCAATTGTTTTCCAGCTTCCAAGATACCAGTTATCAAACCTTGCTTAACGTTTCCATTTTTAAAATGATCCAACATAATTTCCTTGGTGCTTTCCCAAAAGGCAGAAGAGACAGCATTATTGATGCCTTTGTCTCCCAAAATGACAAGTTTTTTGTCTTCCACAGCAATATAAATAAGGACGCCATTGGCATTTTTGGTATTATCCATATGCAAAAAATGAAAAACTTCTGTGGCTCTTTTAAAATGATCTGTGTTTACATGAGCTTCCATATGAACACGGATTTCCCCTGAGGTCTGTATTTCGGCCTCACGAATGGCTGTTATGATTTCAGATTCTTCTGAAGGGGTTAAAAAAGCTTCTACTTGGGACATATTCTCTATATCTGTTAACGAATGTCTTTGATTTCTAAATTTATGTTTGGAGTAAGATCTCCATTGGGCTCTTCTTCAAAAGTAATGTCTATGGTATAAGGTTTATGGTATAATTCTGCAATTGTATCTACTTGGTTCTTTTTGTAAAGAGCCTTTTTGAGCTCATTTTTGTAAGCAGCCAAGGCTTTGGTAGCTTCCATGAAATATTTGAAAGCGAATCCTAAAAAAACAAACGGGAAAGCATATACCAAAATAGCTTTTCCATGTATTTGGTCCCAAAACCCCATTAGATAATCCATTCCAAAATAAATAGCTATGAGTACACCTATACCTAAAAGAATATGGGTTGTAAAAAAACGATAGACCTTTGTTTTGTTTTGGGTTACTTCTTTGTAGGCAACGTTGGCTTCGGTAATCTTCTCTTTAAAAGTCTCTCCAAATTCAATTTTGTTACAGACTCTTTGGAAATCAGGTTTTCGATGGGTTAATCCACAAACAGTGCCTTCTTCAAAGGAAAAAATTTGATGCTCACAGAGTCGACAGTGTATGGTACGTTCCATAGAAACGGTTTGAGAAATGATTTTTCTCTGTTGTCAATTTCCAAAATCGAACTCTACTTGGGGAGCTTGATCGGTTCCTTCATTGGCTTCGAAGTAATCCATTTCTGAAAATTTACCCACGAAATTATTAATAACGTTGTTCGGGAATTTTTTGAGATGTTTGTTGAAAGGGCGTACCGTTTCATTGAATCGGTTCCGCTCTACATTGATTCGGTTTTCAGTGCGTTCTAGTTCATTGATCAATTCCTTGAAATTTTCATTAGCCTTTAAATCAGGATACCTTTCAAAAACAGCCAATAATCTTGCAAGGGCAGAAGTAAGCCCGCTTTGTACTTCCTGAAATTGTGCCAATTGTTCTGGAGTAATATTGCTGGGATCTATAGTAACAGATGTTGCTTTACTCCTCGCTTCCGTAACCTTAATAAGTGTTTCTTGTTCAAACTCGGCATAGCCTTTAGCAGTATTCACAATATTGGGAATAAGATCTGCCCTACGTTGATAGGAACTTTCTACATTGGCCCATTGGGCGGTAGCATTTTCCTGTAAGTCAATGGCTTTGTTGTAAAAGGGAGGTCCAATAGCGAAACCTAATATGGCTAATAGCACAATGATTGCCAATAAGACAAAAATACCTTTTTTCATAATTGGAAAGATTTATAGATGGTCTTTAATTTTCAGTAATTCAGCTTTTACTGTTTCCAATTTACGAATTATCTCAAAGTTGTTAAGGGTTTCCTTTTTGTTTTCTTTCAAGTGCGTTTTTGCTCCGTCCAACGTAAACCCACGTTCCTTGACCAAATGGTATATGAGCTCAAGGTTCTTAATGTCATCTGGGGTAAATTTTCGGTTTCCCTTGGCATTCTTCTTGGGTTGCAGTACATCGAACTCCTTTTCCCAAAAACGTATTAAAGAGGTATTCACCTCAAATGCATTGGCCACTTCGCCAATACTATAATATCGTTTCTCGGGGAGGTCTACATGCATTAATCTAAAGATTGATTTTCTTGTTGGGATTTCTTGAGTAGCTCTGCAAACTCCTCGGCACTTAAGTTTCCGTAGTAAAAATTAATGGGGTTGATTCGTTCGTTGTCCTTGAAAATTTCATAATGCAAATGAGGAGCTTCACTTCGTCCAGTACTTCCTACAAAACCAATAAGGTCACCTCTTTTTACTTTTTGTCCTTTTTTCACATTGTATTTATACAAGTGAGCATATAGGCTTTGGTATCCAAAACCATGATCAATTCGAATGTGTTTTCCATACCCAGATGCAGCATTATCTGCTCTAATGATCACTCCATTTCCTGAAGCATATACAGGAGTCCCTCGCGGGGAGGTGAAGTCCATTCCCCAGTGAAATTTTCGGGCTTTGGTAAATGGATCGGTACGATAACCGTATCCAGAAGCCATACGGGTAAGGTCTTCATTGTTTACAGGCTGTATAGCTGGAATGGCTTCCAATAACTTTTCTTTCTCTTCTGCTAGTTGACTTACCTCGTCCAAAGATCTGGACTGTACTACAATCTGTTTGGTTAATATATCCAGTCGTTGGCTGGAATTTATAATGAGGGCCGAGTTGTCATATCCCTCCAATTCCTTATAACGGTTAATACCACCAAAACCTGCTTTTCTTTGTTCATCGGGTATTGGGTTGGCTTCAAAATAAACACGGTATAGATTGTTATCCCTATTGGCCAGATCTTCCAAAACAGTTTCTGCCTGTTCCATTTTCCGATTCAGAATTTCGTATTGAAATTCCATATTGGCCAATTCGCGTTTCATGGTCTTTTCCTTAGGAGTCTCAATTCCTGGGATATTGAGGTACAATATAAGTAGGAGGAATCCGCTTAGCAGCATTGCTATAAGGGATAGAAGAAAAATACCAAATTTCCTACCTTTTTTAGGTTCGATTTTTCGATAGGAAAGCGTATCGCTATCGTAGTAATATTTTACCTTTGACATAAATAAAAAGTCCTATTTTTGCGGTTGATGGTAAGTGCTTACCATTTTGTAACGCTGAGCAAATATAGAAATTGTTTGGCTCCACAATATACGTAAATTCAATTAATCGATTTTTATGACTTCTTCCGAAATACGAAGCCAATTTTTGAAATTTTTCGAGTCGAAAACACATGCAATTGTGCCTTCTGCCCCTATGGTGGTTAAGGACGATCCTACATTGATGTTTACCAATGCGGGGATGAATCAGTTTAAAGAATTTTTCCTCGGGAATAAAGAAGCCAAAAACAAAAGGGTGGCAGACACTCAAAAATGTCTCCGTGTTAGCGGTAAGCATAATGATTTGGAAGAAGTAGGTATGGATACCTACCACCACACAATGTTCGAAATGCTGGGGAATTGGAGTTTTGGAAATTATTTCAAAAAGGAAGCCATTGCTTGGGCGTGGGAATTATTGACCGAAGTGTTTGGTGTAGATAAGGACATTATTTATGTAACCATATTTGAAGGAGATGCTGCCGAAGGTTTAGAACGGGATACAGAAGCTTATGATTTCTGGAAAGAACACATTGCAGAAGACCGTATCTTAAATGGTAGCAAGCATGACAATTTCTGGGAAATGGGTGAACAAGGTCCGTGTGGTCCCTGTTCTGAGATTCATGTAGATATTCGTTCCAAAGAAGATAAAGCCAAATTAGATGGAGCAACTTTGGTGAATAAAGATCATCCGCAAGTAGTAGAGATCTGGAATTTGGTATTCATGCAGTTCAATCGTTTGGCAAACAAAAGTTTGGAAAAACTTCCTGAGCAGCATGTAGATACCGGGATGGGTTTTGAGCGTCTTTGTATGGTATTGCAAGGCAAACAAAGTAATTACGATACTGATGTGTTTACACCGCTAATCCGTGAAGTAGAAGCAGTTGCCAAAGCTACTTATGGAAAGGACGAGAAAATTGATATTGCCATACGCGTTATTAGTGACCATGTTAGAGCGGTTGCTTTTTCTATTGCCGATGGACAATTGCCTAGTAATTCTGGAGCGGGATATGTAATTCGACGAATTTAAGAAGAGCGATTCGTTATGGATTTACGTTTCTAAATACAAAGGAACCTTTCATACACAAATTGGTGCCTACGCTGGTAAAACAAATGGGAAAAGCATTTCCAGAACTAGTTTCGGAAAAGAATCTAATTACCAATGTTATTCGTGAAGAAGAAGTATCTTTTTTAAGAACACTGGACCAAGGATTGGTATTGCTTGAAAATGTAATAAACAATACCCAAGGCAAAGAGGTCTCTGGTGAAAAGGCTTTCGAATTATACGACACCTATGGATTTCCTATAGATTTAACTGCGTTGATTCTTAGAGAACGTGGTTATGATTTGGATGAAGCTGGTTTTAAGGCAGAACTTCAAAAACAAAAAGAACGTTCTCGTGCGGCAACGAAGGTAGAAACGGGAGATTGGGTGACACTAAAAGATGATGCTGAAGAAGAGTTTGTAGGCTATGATTTGTTGGAAACCGACGTTAAAATTACCCGTTACCGAAGGGTAGAGAGCAAAAAAGATGGTGAATTGTTCCAATTGGTATTTAATATCACTCCTTTCTATCCCGAAGGAGGAGGGCAGGTAGGAGACAAAGGATACCTAGAAGCTTCCAATGGAGAAGTGGTCTATATTGTAGATACCAAAAAAGAGAACAATCTTATAGTACATTTTGCAAAGAACCTTCCACGTCATCCCGAAGAAACCTTTAAAGCAGTGGTAGATAAGAAGCAACGATTTAGAACGGCTTCCAATCATACGGCCACTCATTTATTACATCAGGCACTGCGTAATATATTGGGTGATCATGTGACCCAAAAAGGATCTATGGTGCATAGTAGAAACATGCGTTTCGATTTTTCACATTTTGGAAAGGTAACTGATGAAGAGCTAAGACAGGTAGAGGATTTTGTAAACGCTAGAATCCGAGAAGGTATTCTGTTAGAAGAAAGGCGAAATATACCCTATCAACAGGCTATTGATGAAGGTGTCCTTGCTTTGTTTGGTGAAAAATACGGAGATACAGTTAGAGCTATTAAGTTTGGGAAATCCATGGAACTTTGTGGAGGAACCCATGTAGACTGTACACAAGATATTTGGCATTTTATCATTACCTCTGAAGGTGCTGTGGCTAGTGGAATTCGCCGTATCGAGGCCATTACGGGCGATGCTGCTAAAGAATATTTTATGAACCGAAGCGAAAGCTTGAAAGGTGTTCAGAAAGTATTGAATAACGCTAAAGATCCAGTGACTTCCATTCAGAAACTGCAAGACGAAAACAGTGAGCTTCAGAAACAAATTCAGCAATTGTTGAAGGACAAGGCAAAGAACTTAAAAGGTGATTTGAAAGCTGAAATTACAGAATTGAACAGTATAAATTTCTTAGCAAAGGAATTGGACCTAGATGCGGGAGGTTTAAAAGACTTAGCGTATGAATTGGGAGGGGAAATAGACAACCTATTTATCATTTTTGGTTCAAGCGCAGGAGGTAAGGCATTACTTACCTGTTATATATCTAAGGAGTTGGCTACGAGCAAAGACTTGAACGCAGGACAAATTGTGCGCGAACTTGGAAAACACATCCAAGGTGGTGGTGGTGGACAGCCGTTCTTTGCTACGGCAGGTGGAAAAAACCCAGCAGGAATTCCAATAGCTTTAGAAGCAGCAAAATCATTTTTAAATTGATTTGGACTTACAGACCCAGATACAGTTAGTACCAGAGAGGAATCAGATTACCTATGATTCTCAACTGCTTTTGTTAGGGTCCTGTTTTACGGAACATATTGGAGCGCAGCTGGAGTATTTCAAATTTAGAAACTCTCAGAATCCTTTCGGAATCCTATTCAATCCAGTTTCTATTTCGAAATTGGTGATCAGAGCATTAACAGATGATTTTTTTACTGAAAAGGATATTTTTGAAAAAGGAAGTGCTTGGCATAGTTTCGAAGTGCATTCTCTTATATTCGACAGTGATAAAGAACGTTATCTGCAACTTTTGAATGCAACGTTGCGTGGGTTCAAACAACAATTAAAAGATAGTACGCATATCATCTTCAGTTATGGAACGGCCTGGGTACATCGTTACTTGGCTAGCCGTGAAATTGTAGCCAATTGCCATAAAATACCACAAAAGGAATTTTCCAAGGAATTGCTTTCCGTAGATGATATTTCGAAGGTTGTGCGGGATATGATTACTTCTATAAAGCGAGTAAATCCAGAAGTTTCCTTTCTTTTTACGGTATCTCCCGTACGTCATATAAAGGAGGGGTTAGTAGCCAATAACTTGAGCAAATCACATCTAATTGCAGCTATTCATGAAATAGTTGCATCTACAGAGGCTACCCATTACTTTCCTTCATATGAAGTCATGATGGACGAATTACGGGATTATCGTTTTTATGAAAAAGATATGATCCATCCCAATGAAACTGCTATTCAGATCATCTGGGAAAAATTCAAAACTGTTTGGATAGCTCCTGAAACGGCATCTCTTCAAAAAGAAATCGATGTGATTCAAAAAGGCTTGGCCCACAAACCCTTTTACCCTGAAAGTCCAGAACATCAAGCTTTTTTAGCCAATCTAAAAGAAAAGATAGGGTATATCCAGGCTCAGCTTCCTCATATCTCTTTCTCATAATACGACAATTGACACATTGTATGCCTTGTTGGGTGGTTGCAAAATTGAAGCCGTTCAAAAGGCCAAAAACCATAACATTATATAAACAATAAACCCCCTGAAAACAGAGGGTTTGTTACTATCTAGAGTAGCTTTTATAGTTGAAAAGCTTCCTTCACTTTATTTATATAATCCAATTTCTCCCAAGTAAACAATTCCACTTCTACAGTCTTGTTTTCTCCATAAGGAGTCGTAAATGTTTTGGTCACTACTTCATTTGTACGTCCCATATGACCGTAAGCAGCCGTTTCAGAATACATAGGTTGGCGCAGTTTTAAACGCTCCTCAATAGATGCTGGGCGCATATCGAAAATATCAGATACTTTTTTAGCAATTTCTCCATCGGTCAAATCTATTTTGGAGGTTCCGTAAGTGTCTACAAAGATCCCCATAGGTTCAACTACGCCAATAGCATAGCTTACCTGCACCAAAACTTCATCACACAATCCTGCAGCTACTAAGTTTTTAGCTATATGTCTGGTTGCGTAAGCTGCAGAACGATCTACTTTACTAGGATCTTTTCCACTAAAGGCTCCACCTCCGTGAGCACCTTTACCACCGTAGGTGTCTACAATGATCTTACGTCCTGTTAATCCAGTATCTCCATGAGGTCCGCCAATCACAAATTTCCCTGTAGGGTTAATATGGTAGGTAATGTCGTTGTTGAATAAGGCTTGAATCTCTGGCTTGGATTGTGCTTTTATTTTCGGAATTAAGATGTTGATGATATCATCCTTTATTTTTGCCAACATTCTTTCATCGTCGGTATCAAATTCATCATGTTGTGTAGAAACCACAATGGAATCAATACGAACGGGCTTATTATCGTCACTGTATTCTATAGTTACCTGACTTTTAGAATCAGGGCGTAAGTAATTAATTTCACTTCCATCATGCCGCATGGCAGCCAATTCCTTTAAGATTCGGTGCGAAAGGTCTAATGCTAACGGCATGTAGTTGTCGGTTTCGCGTGTAGCGTATCCAAACATCATTCCTTGGTCACCAGCTCCTTGCTCTTCTTTATTGGCTCTGTCTACACCTCGGTTAATATCATCACTTTGTTCATGAATAGCAGAGAGAACTCCACAACTATTTCCATCAAATTGATATTCACCTTTAGTATATCCAATAGTATTGATAACATCTCTAGCTATTTTCTGAACATCTAGGTAAACATTAGACTTTACCTCACCAGCCAATACAACCTGTCCAGTAGTAACCAATGTTTCACAAGCCACTTTGGACTGTGGGTCAAAGGCTAAAAAATTATCGATCAATGCGTCACTAATCTGATCTGCAACTTTATCTGGGTGTCCTTCAGAAACACTTTCTGAAGTAAATAAGTAAGCCATAAAATGGTTTTAAAATGATTTCTATTTAGAAGTAGATTTGACGTAAGCGTCTCAGGAAGTTAACACTGCCTTTAGCATTTTTTTCGTGAGGTTGCAATCAGTCAAATCTTTCCTCAATTCTGACGGCAAATGTACGCATTCTCAAAAAACTACAAAAGGTTTTTACTGTTTCTGAAGTATCGCTCGTTGCACTGTGGTAATGGGATAAGAAATGACCTTTGTTTTATCATCATCTTCGACATAAGTAACATTTTTTCGATCCTTTGGAGCGAAGACAATCTCAAATACCATATGATCTTTTTCGAACGTAATAAAGGTGGTGAGCAAATTTTCGCCCACTTCAAAAAGCGCATACATTTTGTTGTCAATCACTTTGTCATCCAATACAATTCCATTGTTTTCATCTACTATATATAATCCTTTTTCTTTATCTTTTTCAATCAAGGTGTAGTTCCGTTCCTGTCGTTTTTCACCTTCACCATACACCAAAATGTAGTTGTAGGCACCAATAGAATCGGTTTCAGTAAGATGAAACTCCATGGGGATGTGCTGTTTTCCCTTTTCAGTATAAATTTGAAGTGAGCCCTTGTAGATTCCTAAGAAATCATCTGGAAATTGTAGCGTTTCTTGGGCTTGGACCCATAATCCATTTAATAATAATAAAAAAAGAAGGAGGAGTGATTTCATAAATTTGTGTTGATAAAATTAAAAATAGGGCTTTAAATTTTGATTTCTAAAATTCTTTTCGGAACATTTGTAGAGATGAATACGAAAAAAGTCATTACCGTTATTAACAACATTGTCATTCCATGACGATGAGGGACGGTATTCAATATATGTAAAACAACATTGAAAGCCTTCCTAAATTTGGAAGGCTTTTTTTTATGGAATAAACATGAAGCATAACATCGTCATTACTGTCATTATTATTGTCTCGCCCATCCGGCGTTGATACAGACAGTCATGACCTATAAAAAGACCTGTATCAATGCGATACAGGTCTTTTTTTATGCAGAATATTCATCCATGGACATCGGAATCAAAATATATATAAGTAGCTGTAAATCAATAAAATAAATCAAAATCAATTGAAATTAGGCATCTCGCAAAGCGTAAATAACAGAATTCCATAGCTCAACGGATGATCTACTTTCGAACTAATTTAAGAATGTTATGTATTACGATCAGGAAACACAACTGTATTTAGACGGAGATTGGCTAAAAGCCAACGAAGCGCAAACAGGCCTTTATGCTCAAACCCTTCATTATGGGAATGGAGTCTTTGAAGGAATACGTGCTTACCAAACCAATGATGGACCGCAAATTTTTAAGGCCAAAGAACACTATGAGCGCTTTTTGTATTCTGCAAAAGTGATGCACATTCCTTGTCACTATTCGGTAGATGAATTGATACAGTTGAGTTATGAGCTGTTGGAGAAAAATAATTTGGAAAATGCCTACATCCGTCCCTTACTTTATCAAGGAGAGAAAATGTCTTTGCAACCTGCAGAAACATCTCATCTAATGCTTTGTGCATGGGAATGGGGTAAGTACTTGGGGTCTCAGGAAATTAGGGTGATGACTTCATCCTATCAAAGACCTAACCCTAAATCCACTCATATACAAGCGAAGGTTGTGGGTCATTATACCAATTCCATTTTGGCCACTACAGAAGCAAAATCCAAAGGATTTGATGAAGCCCTTCTATTAGATCAGTATGGTTATGTGGCAGAAGGCCCAGGCGCCAACTTTTTTTACGAAAAAAGTGGAGTACTGTATACCTGTCCATTGGGAAATATCCTTTCCGGAATTACTAGGCAAACCGTATTTGAAATGGCTCAGGAACTGGAAATTGTTATTCTGGAAAAAAACTTTACACCTAGCGATGTTTACAAAGCAGATGGCGCCTTTTTTACTGGAACTGCAGCCGAAATAGCACCCATACAGTCTTTGGATGGTAACAGTTTTAACAAACCATGGAAAGAGACATTGGGATATCAACTTTCAGAAATGTATCAAAAATGGGTACATCAACATACAACTAACTTTTTTGAACCTGCGTATTAATGGAACTGAACAAATACAGTAAAACGGTAACACAAGATCCATCCCAACCAGCGGCTCAAGCTATGCTGCATGCCATTGGCCTTACCAGGGAAGATTTCAACAAACCTTTTGTGGGTATTGCCAGTACGGGCTACGAAGGAAACCCGTGCAATATGCATTTGAATGATTTGGCAAAACTTGCTAAAGAAGGAACCCAAGAAGCTGGATTGGTAGGACTCATTTTTAATACCATAGGCGTGAGCGATGGTATTTCTATGGGAACACCAGGGATGCGTTATTCTTTACCCTCTCGGGATATTATTGCAGACTCTATGGAAACAGTGGTTCAAGCCTTAAGCTATGATGGACTTATAACCGTAGTTGGATGTGATAAGAACATGCCAGGCGCTTTAATGGCTATGATTCGTTTAAATAGACCTTCTGTTTTGGTCTACGGAGGAACTATAGACTCTGGTTGTCACAATGGAAAAAAACTGGATGTGGTTTCCGCTTTCGAAGCTTGGGGAAGTAAAGTAGCTGGAACCATGACTGAAACTGAATACCAACAAGTAGTAGAAAAAGCATGTCCAGGAGCAGGTGCTTGTGGTGGTATGTACACAGCTAATACCATAGCTTCGGCTATTGAGGCCTTGGGTATGGCATTACCTTACAATGCCTCTAACCCCGCTTTGAGTAATGAAAAGAAGGAAGAATCCATCAGAGCTGGGCAAGTCATGCGAGGACTTTTGGAAAAAGACATCAAGCCCAGCGACATTATAACCCGTAAGTCACTGGAAAATGCCATTCGGTTAATCACAGTACTCGGAGGGTCTACCAATGCAGTACTACACTTTTTGGCCATTGCCAGAGCTGCTAATATTCCTTTTTCATTAAAGGATTTTCAAGCAATAAGTGATAATACACCATTTCTGGCAGACCTAAAACCCAGCGGGAAATACCTCATGGAAGACATTCATGCTTTGGGAGGAATTCCGGCAGTACTTAAGTATTTGCTTAGAAAAGGATTGTTGCATGATGATTGTCTCACCGTTACTGGAAAAACATTGGCAGAAAATGTAATCGATGCCCCTAACTTTCCCGAAGGTCAAGATGTAATTCGTCCATTAGAAAAACCTATTAAATCTTCCGGTCACCTTCAAATACTCTTTGGAAACTTGGCTGAAGAAGGTTGTGTGGCAAAAATAACGGGTAAGGAAGGATTGCAGTTTACAGGAAAAGCTAAGGTATTCGATAGTGAATATGCGGTAAATGATGGAATTTCAAATGGTGAAGTAGAAAAAGGAGATGTAGTGGTTATCCGCTACGAAGGCCCTAAAGGTGGTCCAGGAATGCCTGAAATGTTGAAACCTACAGCTGCCATCATGGGAGCAGGATTAGGAAAAGAAGTAGCGCTTATAACCGATGGACGTTTCTCTGGGGGAACCCATGGATTTGTAGTGGGACACATTACGCCCGAAGCCCAAGAAGGAGGAACGATCGCTCTGATAGAAAATGGAGATACAATCACTATAGATGCTGAACAGAATACCATTCAGTTAGAGGTGAGTGCAGCCGAGTTAAAAGCTCGAAAAGAACAATGGATAGCTCCCCCACTTAAATTTGAAAGAGGTGTCTTATATAAATATGCCAAAACAGTATCGTCGGCTTCTAAAGGATGCGTAACCGATGAGTTTTAATCTACACAACAAATAGAAATATGGAATCCATGGAAATACAAACATTACCGAAACCTAAAACGACATCTACCGCTACAGAACACATCACGGGTAGCGAAGCCGTCATTCGTTGTCTGTTAGCTGAAGGTGTAGAAACAGTATACGGATATCCCGGAGGAGCCATTATGCCAGTATATGATGAGTTTTATAAATACCAAGACCAATTACAGCATGTCCTAACTAGACATGAACAAGGAGCCACCCATGCTGCACAAGGTTATGCTAGAATTTCGGGAAAAGTAGGAGTAGCCATTGCTACCTCTGGTCCAGGAGCAACTAATCTTATCACAGGGATTGCCGATGCCCAAATAGACTCTACACCTATGGTATGTATTACCGGTCAAGTAGGAGCTCATTTGTTGGGTAGCGATGCCTTTCAGGAAACAGATATCGTAGGCATTTCTACACCAGTGACCAAATGGAATTACCAGATTACCAAAGCTTCTGAAATTCCAGAAGTAATGGCCAAGGCATTTTACATTGCCCAGAGTGGCAGACCAGGCCCAGTTTTAATAGATATTACAAAAAATGCACAGTTTGAAAGCTTTGATTTTTCTTATGAAAAATGCAAGGCGATTCGCAGCTATTATCCAGTTCCTAAATGTGAACCCAAGGCCATTAAGGCAGCTGCAAACCTCATTAATGGAGCCAAAAAACCCTTGATTGTTTGGGGACAAGGAGTTCTTTTGGGTAAAGCAGAAACAATTTTGAAAGAAGTTGTTGAGAAAGCAGGAATTCCAGCCGCTTGGACCATATTAGGTGCTTCAGCCATCCCAACCTCGCATCCCTTAAATGTAGGAATGGTAGGAATGCATGGTAATTATGCTCCCAATAAATTAACCAATGAGTGCGACGTACTCATTGCCATTGGAATGCGATTTGATGATCGTGTAACCGGAAATTTGGAGACCTATGCAAAACAGGCCAAGGTTATTCATTTTGAAATTGACCCAGCTGAGGTGAATAAAAATGTTCACGCAGATGTGGCAGTTTTAGGTGATGCTCATACAACCCTTTCCCAGTTACTTCCTTTATTAAATACGAATAGTCATGATGAATGGTTGCAGGAATTCAGGGCACTGGATACAGTAGAGTTTGAAAAAGTGATTAAAGGTGATTTGCACCCAGATAAAGAAGGTTTGACCATGGGAGAAGTCATCGCTGCAATAAATAACGAAACTAAAGGGAAGGCAGCTATTGTAAGTGATGTTGGACAACATCAAATGATTGCTTGTAGATATGCCGAATTTCAGGAAACACGAAGTAACATCACCTCTGGAGGTCTCGGCACTATGGGATTTGCTTTGCCGGCGGCCATAGGAGCCAAAATGGCGGCACCACATCGGGAAGTAATTGCTGTCATTGGAGATGGAGGCTATCAAATGACCATTCAGGAGCTAGGGACTATTTTCCAAACTAAAACGCCTGTAAAAATTGTAGTACTTAATAATGGATTTTTAGGAATGGTACGACAGTGGCAACAATTGTTTTTTGACAAGAGATACGCTTCTACAGAACTAACAAACCCAGATTTTGTAAGTATAGCAAAAGGATATTTTATCGAAGCTCATCGGGTGACCGAAAGAAAGAATTTAAAAGAAGCTGTTCAAACTATGGTACAACATGAAGGGCCGTATTTTTTGGAAGTATGTGTAGAAAAAGAAGACAATGTATTTCCTATGATTCCAACGGGAGCTTCAGTATCAGACATCCGCTTGGAATAATTCAAACCAGTAAATAAAAGAATTATGAGTTCAGAAAAGAAACTATTCACGGTTTCCATTTATACCGAAAACAACATAGGGTTGTTAAACCGAATTTCGGCTATTTTTCAGCGAAGGCATATCAATATAGAAAGTATCAACACTTCCATTTCAGAAATTGAAGGGGTTTCCAGATGGACTATCGTTGTTGCTGTTGCCGAAGAACAAATAAAGAAGATACTTGGTCAAATTGAAAAACAGGTAGATGTCATAAAAGCCTATTACCATACTGATGAAGAAACCATTTATCAGGAATCCTGTTTGTTTAAAATTAAAAGCGATCTTTTTTTTGAAGATATAGCTATTCAGAAAATCATTAAAGAAACCCATGTTCGAATTGTCACTGTAGATAGAGAGTTTTTTGTGCTCGAAAAGTCCGGACGTAAAAGTGAGATCGAAGTCTTGCATCAACAATTAAAACCTTTTGGGATCATGCAATTTGTACGCTCTGGCCGAATTGCAGTGACCAAAGAACCTTTAAACATATCATCATTATTAACTGCCTTTTAAAGCAATACCCTAATATATATTATGGAAAATTATTTCAACACCCTGTCACTACGCGAAAAATTAGAGCAATTGGGACAATGCCGTTTTATGAACGCTTCCGAATTTCAGGAAGGAATTAAAGCACTGGAAAATAAAAAAGTGGTCATTGTAGGATGTGGAGCCCAAGGACTCAACCAAGGGATGAATATGAGAGATTCAGGATTGGATGTTTCGTACGCCCTACGCCAAATTTCCATAGCAGAAAAGCGACCTTCCTACCAAAATGCCATTGCAAATGGTTTTAAAGTAGGAACTTATGAAGCATTGATTCCTACGGCTGATCTGGTCTGTAATCTAACACCAGATAAACAGCATACTTCGGTAGTGCAAGCGGTAATGCCCTTAATGAAAAAAGGAGCAACACTTTCATACTCACACGGCTTCAATATTGTAGAAGAAGGGATGCAGGTTCGGGAAGATATCACGGTTATTATGGTGGCTCCCAAATGTCCAGGGACAGAAGTTCGAGAAGAATACAAACGAGGTTTTGGAGTTCCAACATTAATAGCAGTGCATCCACAAAATGATCCCGAAGGTAAAGGATGGGGCCAAGCTAAGGCCTATGCCTATGCCACAGGAGGACACCGAGCTGGTGTTCTGGAATCTTCTTTTGTGGCTGAAGTGAAAAGTGATCTTATGGGAGAGCAAACCATTTTATGCGGCGTACTGCAAACAGCCTCAATTTTATGTTTTGATAAAATGACCACATTGGGGATAGAAAAAGACTATGCAGCAAAACTGATTCAATATGGATGGGAGACTATCACCGAAGCATTAAAGCATGGTGGCATTACGCACATGATGGATAGATTGTCCAATGGAGCTAAAACCAGAGCCTATCAACTTTCGGAAGAATTGAAAACCATTCTTAAACCATTGTTCGAAAAACACATGGATGATATCATGAGTGGCCAATTTTCAAAAGGAATGATGTTAGATTGGGCAAAAGGAGACGAAGATCTATTGCGTTGGCGGCAAGCTACAGCAGAAACAGCTTTTGAGAAAACAGAAATTACAGCCGAACATATTTCAGAGCAGACCTATTTTGACTATGGCACCTTGATGGTAGCCTTTGTAAAAGCAGGGGTGGAGTTGGCGTTTGACACGATGGTGGTTTCCGGTATAATTGAAGAATCTGCCTATTATGAATCATTGCATGAATTACCATTGATTGCCAATACCATTGCCCGTAAAAAATTATACGAGATGAACCGAATTATCTCCGATACTGCAGAATATGGCTGTTACTTGTTTGATCATGCTGCGAAGCCTTTGTTGAAAGATTTCATAGAGCAAATTACTTTAGAAGATATTGGCGGAAACCGATCCTCTGAAAATATTGACAACGTAGAGCTCATTCGTGTTAATGAAGCTATCGCCTCTCATAAAATTGAAGAAGTTGGGAAAAGACTTCGCAAAGCTATGACCGCCATGAAAACCATTAGCGTAGCTAAGAAAGATGAATTGGTAGCTGTTTAGCGATGGAAGTTTTATCCACGTATTTACCAAGTGTTGCCAGCATTAAGGCTGCCGCTACTTGTCTTGAAGGAATCATAACCAAAACTCCTTTAGACAGAAACACCCGATATTCTCGTTTTTTTGATTGTGATCTGTATCTAAAACGAGAGGATTTACAGCCTGTCCGGTCCTATAAAATTCGAGGTGCTTATCACAAAATGGCTTCACTTAATGAGTTACAGAAGGAGCAAGGTGTTGTCTGTGCCAGCGCAGGGAATCATGCCCAAGGAGTTGCTATGTCTTGTAAGCTATTGAAGGTTCAAGGGACGATATTCATGCCTTCAACGACACCGCATCAAAAAATAGAACAAGTAAAGCATTTTGGGAATGGTTTTGTTGAAATATGCTTGCAAGGTGATACGTTTGATGATGCCTATGATGTAGCTATTTTAGAATCAAAAATGACTGGAAAGGAGTTTATTCACCCTTTTGATGATGAAAAAGTAATTGAAGGACAAGGAACCATTGGATTGGAAATTTTAGAACAGAGTGACAAACCTTTGGATTATGTTTTTGTTCCCATTGGAGGCGGTGGGTTGGCGGCTGGCTTAAGCAGTGTGTTTAAGCAATTATCTCCACAAACGAAGATCATTGGTGTAGAACCTGAAGGCGCTCCGGCAATGAAACGTTCTTTAGAAGAAGGAAAAAATGTAGTATTGCACGAAATAGAAAAGTTTGTAGATGGGGCAGCTGTGAAACAAGTAGGACGGCGTAATTTTCAGATATGCCGCGATACTTTAGATGCTGTAATTACAGTTCCCGAAGGTAAAATATGTGAAACACTCTTAGAATTGTATAACAAAGATGCACTTGTGGTAGAACCCGCTGGGGCTTTGAGTATTGCTGTCTTAGATCAGTTCTCAGAAGAACTTAAAGGAAAAACGGTTGCCTGTGTGGTAAGTGGTAGCAATAATGATATTACCCGTACTGCCGAAATCAAAGAAAGAGCATTGTTGTATGCCAATGTAAAACACTATTTCATTATAAAATTTCCACAACGAGCGGGCGCATTAAGGCAATTCCTAACCCAAGTTTTGGGAGCTGAAGATGATATCACTTATTTTGAATACACTAAAAAAACCAATCGATCTACAGGATCGGCAGTGGTAGGATTGGAGTTGAAATATCCCGAAGACTTTGAGTCACTGGTCACACGGATGAAAGCTTTTCATTTTTATCAGGATTACCTCAATGATAAACCAGAATTATTTCAGTTTTTAGTATGACTTCAAGAATTTAAAAGGCCTTTATTGTAAAAACTGGATATTAAATTTTGATTTCTAAAATACTTTTCAAACATTTGTACGTAACAATGAGAAACATAATTACAAATACCACAACAACAACTACCGGCACTAGCTGACGGCAGGGATGGTATTGTAGTAATCTATACATAAAAGACCTTCCCAAAATGGAAGGTCTTTTTTTATGCCTTAAAAGAAACTAAATAATGAATCAGCAAAGAATACAGCTATGGAAGTACTAAAGTTTGGGGGGACTTCAGTCGCCAATGCAGAAAACATACAGAAGGTAATCTCCATCTTGGAGACAAAAAGCAAGAACAAAAATCTCATTGTAGTAGTTTCAGCTTTGGGAGGAGTCACAGATACCTTATTGCAAGCAGGAGAAAAAGCCAATGCCAAAGATGAAGACTATAAAGAAGTCTTGAAAGAGATTAAAGAACGTCACCTTCGTACTGCCAATGAACTGGGATTAAGCTATGATGTACAAGAACAATTACAGGAAAAATTGAATGAATTAGAAACCATTGTTCACGGGGTTTATCTCATCAATGAATTTTCCAATAAAACACGTGATAAGGTTTTAAGTTTTGGAGAAGTGCTTTCATCCTATATAATTTCAGAAGCATTGAAAAGTGAAGTTTCCCAATCACAATTAAAAGATAGTAGGGAACTCATTATAACCAATTCCAATTATACACATGCTCAAGTACTCTCTGAAGTTACAGAAAAGAACATTCAGCATTTTTTTAAATCGAATGATGTCAAGGTAACTGTAATGCCTGGATTTGTTTCTAAAAACGAAGCAGGCGACGCTACTACCTTAGGGCGAGGAGGCTCAGATTATACGGCTGCTATATTAGCATCGGCTTTAAACGCATCCGTATTGGAAATCTGGACAGATGTAAGTGGAATGTTCACTGCCAATCCCAAATGGGTAAGACAAGCTTTTCCAATAGAAAAATTGTCTTATCAAGAAGCCATGGAGCTTTCTCATTTTGGCGCCAAAGTCCTATACCCACCTACCATTAGACCCGTATTGGATAAAAAAATACCGATCCTTATAAAAAACACGTTCCAACCTAAAGCAAAGGGGACCTTTATTCATGACGAAGTTTATACGGAGAATGGCCCAGTAAAAGGTATTAGTCATTTGCCAGAAATTGCTTTGATTACACTGGAAGGTAATGGCATGGTTGGCATTCCAGGCATTTCCAGGCGTCTTTTTGAAGCACTTTTTTCAGAGAAAGTAAATGTAATTATGATTACCCAGGCTTCTTCAGAACATTCCATTTGTGTAGGAATTAAAAGCGAAGATGTGTCTAAGGCCACCCACGCAATTGATACCGAATTTGCCTATGAAATCTCATTGGGAACTATAGATCCCACAATTTCTGAAGATGATTTAGCCATCATCTCTGTCATTGGTGATGGGCTCAAAAACTACCAAGGCGTAAGTGGTAAAATGTTCAGTTCATTAGGCAAAAACAATGTGAATATTCGGGCCATAGCCCAAGGAGCTTCCGAAAGGAATATTTCGGCCGTTATTGCACAACGAGATGTAAAAAAAGCTTTAAATACACTCCATTATCGTTTCTTTGAACGCCAAGTAAAGACATTAAATCTATTCATTGTTGGAGTAGGGAATGTAGGTCATCGCTTATTATCTCAGATAAAGCAACAACAGGAATATTTGCATGAAAACCTATTCCTAAATCTAAAGGTAGTTGGCCTTAGTAATTCACGGCAAATGATTTTTGATGAAGGTGGAATTGACCTTTCTCAATGGAAGTCATTGTTGGATCTAGGAGAAACAAAAAGTGAGGAAGCTTGGCAAAGTAAGATTAAAGGATTGAATTTGAGAAACAGTGTCTTTGTAGATATTACGGCCAATGCTGAAGTTGCTTCTAGCTATGATTTTTATTTAAAAGAAAGTATTGCCATTGTGGCCTGTAATAAGATTGCCTGTTCTTCAGAATTTTCGAAATATAAAGAATTGAAGGAGCTTTCAAGAAAATACAACGCGCCTTTCCTTTTTGAAACTAATGTAGGAGCGGGATTACCCATTATCAATACGTTGAAGAACCTCATTAATTCTGGAGATAAAATCAGGTCTATTAAAGCCGTTTTATCAGGAAGTCTCAACTTTGTATTCAATAATTTTTGTTCAGAAAACACTTTTTATGATGTTGTTAAACAGGCACAGACAGAAGGGTATACAGAACCTGATCCACGGATTGATCTAAGTGGTGTAGATGTGGCTAGAAAAATATTGATTTTGGCTCGGGAAAGTGGAAACAAAATAGACATGGAAGACATCGATAATGTATCTTTCCTTCCAAAGGCTTCTCAAGATGCAGATTCAGTAGATGATTTTTATGAAACCTTGAAAGCGGAAGCTGCCCATTTCCATACCATGTTCCAAAAGGCGAATGCTAACGGGAATCGGTTAAAATATGTAGCTCAATTCAATGACGGTAAAGCCAAAGTAGGATTACAGGAAGTGAAACCAGCAGACCCTTTTTATAATTTGGACGGAAAGGATAATATTGTGCTGTTCTATACAGAACGTTATACAGATCAACCGCTCATTATAAAAGGAGCGGGAGCGGGAGCAGATGTAACGGCGTCAGGGTTGTTTGGGGATATTATAAGTTTAGGAAAGAAATAGCATGGATAGATTACACATATTTTCACCGGCAACGGTAGCCAATGTCTCATGTGGATTTGATGCTATGGGATTTGCATTAGAACAATTGGGAGATGAAATGACTTTTCAGAAAACTGCTGAGAGGGGTAAGGTGGTTATCACAAAAATTGAAGGAGCCAAATTGCCTTACGACGTTCAAAAAAATGCAGCGGGATTTGTGACTCAAAAAATGTTAGAAGATACCCAAGCAGATTTTGGATTGGAAATCGAAATCGTAAAAAAATACAAACCTGGTAGCGGTTTAGGGAGTAGTGCAGCAAGTAGTGCTGGTGCCGCCTATGCCGTGAATCAATTTCTGAACGAAAAATTTACACTCTTAGAGTTAGTAAAATATGCCATGCTGGGAGAAGAGGTAGCTTGTGGTTCACAAATTGCAGATAATGTTTCAGCTGCTCTATATGGTGGTTTTGTTTTAATTAGGAGCTATAATCCATTGGAGATTGTTTCCATTCCTACACCAGACGACTTGTATGTGACCGTTTTGCATCCTCAAATTGAACTAAAAACGGAAGATGGAAGAAATGTTTTGCCAAAAAAAGTGCCTTTAAAAGACGCTGTGAAACAGTGGTCTAATGTGGGGGGGTTGATTAGTGGGTTACACACTAGTGACTATGGATTGATAGGTCGTTCATTGCAAGATATCATCGTAGAACCTGCCCGTAAAATATTTATACCTCATTTTGATGTGGTCAAGGAACAGGCCATTGTTAGTGGAGCTGTGGGGGCAGGAATATCAGGATCAGGGCCTTCTATCTTTGCTTTATCCAAAGGGAAACCACAAGCCCAAAAGACTGCTCATTTTATGGATGAGGTATACAAAGACAAAGGAATTGAATACAATATATATGTTTCCAAAATTGGAGAACAAGGAACCAGAATAATCACTTTATGATCTACTATAGCCTAAACCATAATGCGCCACATGTGTCTTTTCGGGAAGCCGTTGTTAACGGATTGGCACCAGATAAAGGATTGTATTTCCCTTCAGGGATAAAACCATTACCCAATTCTTTTTTTGACCAAATAGAGGATTTGGATAACATCACTATTGCTTTTGAAGCTATCAAGCAATTTGTTGGTGATGACATTCCGGAAGTTGACCTGAAAGAGAATTTACAGGAAGTACTTTCTTTCGATTTTCCTTTGATACCAGTTGAAGAAGGAATCCACGCCTTAGAATTGTACCATGGCCCTACATTGGCATTTAAGGATGTAGGTGCCCGATTCATGGCAAGGTGTTTAGGCTACTTTAACCGAAATAAAATTACGCAAGAAAAGGTGACTGTTTTGGTGGCTACCTCTGGAGATACTGGAGGTGCTGTTGCCAATGGATTTTATGAAGTGAATGGTGTAGATGTCGTCATTCTTTATCCTAGCGGAAAAGTAAGCGATATTCAAGAGAAGCAGCTTACTACCTTGGGAAAGAATATTTCCGCGATTGAAGTTGAAGGAACCTTTGATGATTGTCAAGCTATGGTAAAAACGGCTTTTTTAGATGGAGATTTTAAAGGCAAACGAACGCTTACTTCAGCCAATTCTATCAATGTGGCTCGTTGGCTTCCGCAGATGTTCTATTATTTCTTTGCTTACAAAGCATTAAAGGCTCAAGGGAAGAAAATTGTTTTTTCCGTACCCAGTGGGAATTTTGGAAATATTTGTGCTGGAATGATGGCCCAAAAATTAGGGCTTCCAATACATCATTTCGTAACAGGAACCAATGCCAATAACATTGTTCCTCATTATTTAAAAACGGGAGATTATATCACACAACCTTCTGTGGCAACCATTTCTAATGCTATGGATGTAGGAGCTCCTAGTAATTTCATCAGGATCCAGGAGATATACAATAATGACCTTGCCAAATTACGATCTAACCTTACTGGGTATAGTTATTCTGATGATGAAACTCGGGAAGCGATGCAGTTTCTTTTCAAACACATGGATTACATTGCAGACCCACATGGTGCTATTGGTTATTTGGCACTGAAGGAATACCAGAAGCAAAGTGATGGTGAGACATTAGGTGTATTTTTGGAGACTGCTCATCCTGTGAAATTTTTGGATGTTATACCCGAAGATGTAGTATCTCAAATCCAATTACCTCAAGTGATTGAGGAAATTTTGCACAAAACAAAAAAGGCCGAGAAACTCTCGACCTATTTACAATTAAAAAGTTGGCTATTAACCAGCTAACAAAACTTAACTTAACTATTTCAAATTATCGTAGACTGCCCTAAATGAATGTTAGTAAAATTTAGGTTGGAATCATCAGGATTCATAATGAAATCCTCGATGAAATCGCCTACGCGTTCGGTGGTAATGTTTACATTGCCTGGGTTCAAGTCTGGAGTAGTGATGTCCAACTCCAGTGCTTTTTCCACTGCATCTGTTATTAAACTAGCTTCTTCATGCAATCCAAAGTGCTCCAATAGCATTCCTGCACTTAAAATGGAGGCGATAGGATTGGCAATTCCTTTTCCAGCTCCTTGTGGAAAGGAACCATGAATAGGTTCAAACAAACCTATATCTCCTCCAATGGAAGCAGAGGCCAATAGGCCAATGGATCCACCAATAACACTGGCTTCATCACTAATAATATCTCCAAACATATTTTCAGTAAGAATTACATCAAACTGTTTTGGATTCAAAATAAGCTGCATGGCTGCATTGTCCACAAAAAGAAAATCCAGCTCCACTTCGGGATATTGGGTTCCAATTTCGGTGACTACCTTACGCCACAAACGGGAACTTTCCAATACGTTGGCTTTATCTACCAAAGTGACCTTCTTTTTTCTACTTTGGGCAGCTTTAAAAGCCAGATGGGTGATTCGTTCTATTTCTTCTTTGGTGTACAAACAAAGATCGGAAGCCTCAGTTCCTTCTTTATTCAATTTTTTCTCACCAAAATAAATACCGCCAGTTAGTTCACGATAAATACTTATGTCTGTTCCTTTGATATTTTCCACTTTAAGTGGAGATTTATCCAATAGGGTAGTGTAGGCTTTTACAGGACGAATGTTTGCAAAAAGGCCTAATTCTTTTCTTAGTTTTAGCAATCCTTGTTCTGGTCTAACAGGAGCTGTAGGGTCGTTGTCATATTTAGGGTCTCCAATTGCTCCAAATAAGATAGCATCACTTGCTCTACATAGGGCTAAAGTTTCGTCGGGAAGAGGAGAACCCGTTTTGTCAATGGCAATGGCTCCTACGGGTGCTGATCTAAATACAAATTCATGGTCGAAAGCCACGGAAATTGCCCTCATGGCTTTCATGGCTTGTTCAGTAACTTCGGGACCAATTCCATCTCCCGATAATACAGCAATGTTCAATTTCATATAATTCTTTTATGTTGTTTAGGCCTTTGCGGCTTCAAATTCTTTTATGTTGTCTAATTTGCTCAATAGAAAATCAATATCATCGTATCCATTCAACAAACACGTTTTTTTATAGGGATCTATGTCGAAAGTTTCTTCTAAACCATCTTCAATAGTAATGATTTGGTCTTCTAGGTTTACAGTAATTTGGGTATCTGGTTTCTCTTTAATGATATTTAGCATTTCTTGGAGAAATTCTTCAGAAACCTGAACAGGAAGAAGTCCGTTGTTAAGTGCGTTTCCTTTAAATATATCTGCAAAGAAACTAGATACTACAACCTTGAATCCATATCCTACCAATGCCCAAGCAGCGTGTTCTCTACTTGAACCACAACCAAAATTGGTGCCTGCTACAAGAATGCTACCCGAATGTTTCGGGTTGTTTAGCACAAAGGATTTGTTAGGGCTTCCATCTTTGTTGAAACGCCAGTCTCTAAATACATTGTCGCCAAAGCCCTTTTTATCTGTAGCTTTCAAAAAACGGGCAGGAATAATCTGATCGGTATCCACATGTTCAATTTCCAAAGGAATGGCGGTTGCTATGAGTGTATTGAATTTTTCCATCAGTTCAAATGTTTTGTAATGTCTATAATTCTTCCTTCAATGGCAGTAGCAGCTGCAACCAGTGGACTGGCCAAAATGGTTCTGGCTCCTTGACCCTGTCTACCTTCAAAATTTCTGTTCGAAGTAGACACACAATATTCCCCTGAAGGGATTTTGTCGTCATTCATGGCTAGGCAAGCCGAACACCCCGGTTGTCGTAACTGAAAGCCAGCGTTTTCAAAAATGTCCTGTAGTCCTTCATCTATAATCTGAGCTTCTACCTGTTTGCTGCCCGGGACCAACCAAGCGGTTACATTCTCAGCTTTTTGTTTTCCTTTTACATAAGAAGCTGCCACACGAAAATCTTCAATACGTGAATTGGTACAGCTGCCTATGAATACAAAATTTATAGGGGTATCCAAAAGCTGTCCTCCCGCTTCAAATCCCATATAGGCTAAGGACTTTTGGAAGGAAGCGCTTCCTTGTTCTGGAATATGCCCATTAATTTTAATCCCCATACCTGGATTGGTTCCGTAGGTAATCATAGGGTGAATGTCTTCTGCATTGAACACATATTCTTTATCAAATACGGCTCCTTTATCCGTTTTCAAGGTGTTCCAATACGCTACTTTGGCATCGAATTCAGAACCTTCTTTAGGAGCAAATTTTCGTCCCTTCACATATTCAAAAGTAGTGTCGTCAGGAGCTATTATTCCTCCACGTGCCCCCATTTCAATACTCATATTACATACGGTCATTCGACCCTCCATACTCATCTTTTCGAATACTTCTCCTGCGTATTCACAGAAATAACCTGTTCCAGCATTTGTGCCTATTTGTGAAATAATGTAAAGGATCACGTCTTTGGGTAATACCCCATTTTGCAGAGTACCATTTACGGTGACACGCATTTTCTTCGGTTTCTTCAACAACAAGCACTGACTGGCAAAAACTTGTGCAACCTGACTGGTTCCAATACCAAAGGCAATACTTCCAAAGGCTCCATGCGTTGAAGTATGGCTGTCTCCACATACCATGGTCATTCCAGGTTGAGTAATACCCAATTCAGGTGCCATGACATGGACAATCCCGTTGTATTGATGTCCCAACTCATAGAGCGTTATCCCATTCTTTGTGCAGTTTTTGGACAACTGTTCCAACTGGTGCCGAGATAGAGGATCCTTTACGGGTTTATCTTGATCTAAGGTAGGTGTGTTATGGTCTGCTGTTGCAACAATTTGCTGAGGCCTTAGTATTGGAATATTTCGTTCTTCCAGTGCTTGAAATGCCTGTGGGCTGGTAACCTCATGAATAAGGTGTTTATCTATATATAGTATCTGGGGGCCATTTTCAATGGTATCTACCACATGGACGTCCCAGACCTTATCGAACAATGTTTTCTTCATATAACTTAGCTTAAAGCACTTTTAAGCACTAATTTCTTGGAAAATACTAGATGTTTCAATGATTTCATGAATGTCGTTATCGGCAATTTCCTTTTTACGATCGGCAAAATTCAAAAACTGAACATATACTTCGTCCAATTGTAATTTGGTAAGTTCGTATCCCACTTTTCGGGCGCGATAAGCTAGTGCAGCACGACCGCTTCTGGCAGTGAGGACTATGGCAGATTCGGTAACCCCCACACTTTTTGGGTCTATGATTTCATAGGTTTCACGATTTTTAATCACCCCGTCTTGATGTATTCCAGAACTATGCGCAAAAGCATTAGATCCTACAATAGCTTTATTGGGCTGAGTGTAAATACCCATGTGTTTAGAAACCATTTGACTGGTTTCATATAAAAGTTGTGTGTTGACGTTTGTATGAAGATTGAGATAGGGATGTTGTTTTAAAACCATCACCACTTCTTCTAATGCAGTATTTCCGGCACGTTCTCCAATTCCGTTTATGGTGCATTCTATTTGACGTGCTCCATGGATGGCACCTTCTACGGAGTTTGCAGTAGCCAAGCCTAAATCATTATGGCAATGACAAGAAAGGATTGCTTTTTCAATACCCTTTACATTTTCCTTGAGGAACTTAATTTTGGCACCATATTCACTCGGAAGACAATAACCAGTAGTGTCGGGAATATTTAAAACAGTGGCTCCTCCTTTAATTGCTGCTTCGCAAACCCTTGCTAGGTATTCATTATCGGTTCGGCCAGCGTCCTCAGCATAAAACTCTACATCTTCAACAAAAGTTTTGGCATAGCTTACTGCTTTGTAGGCTCTTTCTATAATTTCTCCCCGATTAGAATTGAATTTGTGTTTTATGTGCGAATCGGAAGTGCCAATCCCGGTATGTATCCTAGGTCTTTTGGCATTCTTTAATGCTTCAGCAGCCGTTTCAATGTCTTTTTCTACGGCACGGGTCAATCCGCAAACAGTCGCATTTTTTACGACTTCAGAAACTGCTTGAACGCTTTTAAAATCACCTGGGCTGGAAATAGGAAACCCAGCTTCTATAACATCTACTCCAAGCAAATCAAGCTGTTGAGCGATAATTATTTTTTGGTCAGTATTAAGCTTGCAACCGGGAACTTGTTCTCCGTCGCGAAGTGTTGTATCGAAAATTTGAACTTGTTGTTTCGACATTTTTGAAAGATAATTTTCTATTTGTACTACGAATTTATATTTTGGATTACTGAAGGCGGGATTTTTACGGTTTCAGTTTACGGTGTTAAAAGCACAATAATATTTTATAAATAACTGAAAATAAATTAGTTGCATTATATTTTTTTGCTATGCCCAAAACCCAAAAAGATAATTTGTTCGACCTGGTAAAATCCTTGTCTAAATCTGAAAAGCGGCAATTCAAACTCTATGTAGGGCGATTGGGTGTAAATGAGGACGCCAAGTTTATGCGACTTTTCCACATCCTAGAAAAACAACCCACTTACAATGAAGCTCAAATTCTGAAGAGTGGAATCATTACCAAAAACCAACTTTCTAACTTAAAGGCACACCTTTACAAACAAATTTTGGTGAGCTTGCGTTTAAATCCTTCGCATCAGAATGTTCGTATTCACCTAAGGGAACAATTAGATTTTGCTACGATTTTATATCATAAGGGTCTTTATAATCAGAGCTTAAAAATTTTAGATCGGGCCAAAAATCTAGCGCTCCAAAATGAAGAGAAAAACATTGCCTACGAAATCATTGAATTGGAAAAGGTGATTGAATCTCAATACATTACTCGTAGTATCAGTAATAGAGCAGATCAACTAACTATAGAAGCCAAGGATGTTAGCCAATTGAATGTTATTGCCAGTAAGTTGAGTAATCTATCACTTCAGTTATATGGAATTTTCCTGAAGAAAGGTTATGTGAAGAATGATGAAGAGTATCAAGTCATTACTCAATATTTCCACGATCGTATGCCTAAGATAGAAGTAGAAAGTTTGGGTTTTCGAGAAAAACTGTGGTTAAACAAGGCCTATTTGTGGTATAGTTTTCTAATTCAGGATTTCAGGTCTTGTTATAAATATGCGTTGAAGTGGACTGATCTTTTCTATGAGCATCCAGATATGATTGCCTTGAACCCGGTATTTTATCTACGCGGTATGCAATATCTATTGGAGGCGTTGTTTTATATAAAGGATATAGACCGGTTTAAAGAAACTTTGGAAAAGCTGGAAACTACCGTTGCTTCAGATTCCTTTCCTAAAAGTGAAAATATTGAAAGTTTGGTTTTCTTGCATCTCTATTCCCATAAAATCAATTTGCACTTCATGGGAGGACGCTTTGAAGAAGGGCTGCCTATGGTAAAAGAGGTATTAGAAGGTATTAAAGATCATAGAGATACTATAGACGAACACCATATTATGATCTTGTATTACAAGATCGCCTGTCTGTATTTTGGTGCTGGGCGTAATAAGATGTGTATAGAATACCTTCAGAAAATCATTTGTAACAAATCCCTCCAAATGCGGGAAGATCTTCTATGCTTTTCTAGAATCCTAAATTTGGTGGCACATTACGAAGCTGGAGAAGATTACCACCTAGAACGACTCATAAAAAGTACCTATAAATTTTTGATCAAAATGGAAGATTTGTATCAGGTTCAGAAGGAAATGATACGTTTCTTGAAAGGATTGGGTGATATTTACCCTCATCAATTAAAGAATGAATTCCAAAAATTATACGATCAATTAAAGCCTTATGAAAATGATCCTTATGAACGGCGTAGCTTCCTTTATTTGGATATTTTATCATGGTTGGAGAGCCACATTACGGGGAAATCCATCCCTGAGATTATCCGTGAAAAATCCTTGGCTTTAAAATAAATCTTGAAAAAAATTTGGAGAATTAAATTTTGTGTTGCAATCTTTGTACACACAAAGTTCAAATCTTTATTGAAATGTTATCAAGAAAGGTGGAGGGAATAGACCCTGTGAAACCTTAGCAACCCTTCGTTCTATACGAAGAAGGTGCTACATTCTACACCGGCATAAGCTGGAGATAGATAACGACCAACCCATTTCCTTCAGGATTGGGTGTCAATTTCTTAATAACATTTTTCTATTAAAGTTCGTCGAAAGACGCCTTTTGACTTTTTGGTTTAATCAATTTATTAACTCAAAAAAATTAGAAAAATGAGTGCAACAAAAATTATTCATTCCATCCCTAGCGATCCTTTAACTGGGGCTATTAGCGTACCTGTTTACCAAACATCCACTTTTATTCAGGAAGCTCCTGGTGTAAACAAGGGCTATGACTATGCAAGAAGCAATAACCCAACTAGAGCTACTCTTGAAAAGATTGTAGCTCAGTTAGAAGGCGGTGATGGAGCCTTTGCCTTTGCTACAGGCTTGGCAGCTATTGATGCTGTATTAAAACAACTGTCTGCCGGAGACGAAATTGTTGCTGTAGATGATATCTATGGTGGTGCGTATCGTTTGTTTACCCATGTGTATGAAAAACTGGGAATCCATATTAAATATGTAGACACAACCGAAGTAGCGAATGTGGCCAATACAGTGAGTAGTAAAACAAAATTCATCTGGATAGAATCCCCAACCAACCCAACATTGAAAGTTTCCGATATCGTTGCGATTTCTAAAGTAGCCGAGAGCGTAAATGCCCTTTTGGTGGTAGACAATACCTTCGCAAGTCCTATAGCACAGCAGCCATTATCATTAGGAGCTGATATTGTTATTCATAGCGGAACCAAATACATTGGAGGTCATAGTGATTTAGTGGCTGGATTGGTAGTGACTAAAACCCCAGAGCTTTCAGAGAAGATAAAATTCATACAAAATGCCTCTGGAGGAATTTTAGGTCCTTGGGATTGTTTCTTAACCATTCGTGGGATCGAAACTCTAGAAATCAGATACAAGCGACAGTGTGAAAATGCTCAAAAAGTAGCTGAGTACCTTCAACAACACGAGGCAGTTGGTGACGTATATTTTCCAGGATTGGTTTCTCATAAAAACCATGAAATTGCCAAAAGACAACAAAATGGTTTGTTTGGAGGAATTGTGTCCTTTACGTTGAAAGATGATACCGTAGCAGCTGCTAATGCATTTGTTACTTCGACTCAATATTTCAAATTGGCCGAAAGTTTAGGAGGGGTAAAAAGCTTGTTGTGCCATCCTCCACAAATGACACATGCTTCAGTGCCAAGAGAACGAAGATTAGAAGCTGGAATTAAGGACTCACTTATTAGATTGTCCTGCGGAATTGAGGAAGCCTCTGATCTTATTGAAGATTTGGAAAACGCTTTTAAAAGAGCCTCCAGATCAAAACAACTAGAAATCGTTTAATTTTTTTGGATCATGAGTACACAATCAGTAGCGGCAATAAAGCCGAAAATAGATTTGAAGAAGATTCAGAAAAAGAAGGTTAACATCGCCATTTTTGGACATGGAAATGTAGGGGGTAAACTAATTGATCAGATTATTGAGGAAAAAGAAGAAATTTCTAAGCGCAGGAATTTAGAAATTAATGTTTTTGCAGTGGCTAATTCTTCAACAGCATTGCTTCAAAAAGAAGGAGTTACTTCTCAATGGAAATATGACAAATTGGAAAAAGGAGAGGAATATCCTATTTCCAAAATCATCAATTTCGCCCAAGAACATTCCTTAGAAAACTTGGTAGCTGTAGACAATACACCCAGTAAGGAATTTGTGGAGAACTACCCTTTATTGATTCAAAATGGGTTTCATCTGGTATCATCCAATAAAATAGGGAATACCAAATCTTTGGGATTCTATCATAATTTACGAAAAGAATTAACCCGATACGACAAAGAATATTTGTACGAAACCAATGTTGGGGCAGGACTTCCTTTGATTGATACCATAAAGCTACTACATTTGTCTGGAGAGAACATTACTCGAATTAAAGGGGTTTTCTCTGGTTCCTTGAGTTATATTTTTAATATTTTTTCCCAAGAAGAAGTACCTTTTAGCAAGGTTATACAAAGTGCCATTTCTAATGGACTTACAGAGCCTGATCCAAGAGAGGATCTTTGTGGGAATGATGTGGGAAGAAAATTGCTAATTTTAGCACGTGAATTAGATCTCCATAATGAGTTGGAAGATGTTTCCATTCAGAATTTAATTCCAAAAGAGCTAAGAAATGTTTCTAGGGAAACTTTTTTAGAGGAAATAGGAGATTTGGATGTTCCATTTCATATAAAGAAAAAGAATCAAGCCAAAGATCATGTACTCCGTTATGTAGGTGATTTGCATGGGGATTTGTCTAAAGAAGATGGGGCAAAATTAGATGTCCAATTGGTTTCGGTTCCTAAGAATTCGGTTTTAGGACAATTAAAGGGGAGTGATTCCCTGTTCGAGATTTATACTGAAAACTACGGTGCAAGTCCAATTGTTATCCAAGGTGCAGGTGCAGGAGCCGAAGTTACGGCCAGAGGTGTCTTTGGTGATATTTTACGATTGAGTGATAAATTAAATTAAATGAACAAAAATTCAGGAAAAGTTGCCATCATAGGATGTGGAAACCTTGGCAAATCCATAGTTAATGGTTTGTTGGAGGGAAGCAAATTCGAAGCCCAAAATCTAATAGCTACCAAACGAAATTTGGATGGACTTAAAGAGTACGAGGCCAAAGGAGTCACCATTACATCAGATAATGAAAGCGCCATTAAGGCTTCGGCAATTGTAGTTTTGGCCTTAAAGCCACATCAAATGATACCTTTCCTGGAAGAGTTTCATAAATCCTTTACAGAGGATCATATTATTATTTCTTTAGCAACAGGAATTACGCTAGAACAATTGCAAACAGCACTAAAGGAACCTAGGGTTCTTTATAGAGCCATGCCCAATACAGCAACAACGATCTTAGAATCGATAACCTGTGTTTGTGGTAATACGGAGACTTTTGAGAAAAAGCAGGTGGTTACCGAACTATTTGATGAGTTGGGGGAAACCGTATTCATTAATGAAGATTTAATGGAATCGGCTACTGTTTTAGGTGCCTGTGGTATTGCCTTTGTATTGCGGTTTATGAGAGCAATGGTACAAGGTGGAATACAAATAGGATTTAGTGCAGAAATTGCAGGTAAGATTGTTAATCAGACCGTAAAAGGTGCAGCTGAGTTGTTGATACAAAACGGACAGCATCCAGAATTTGAAATTGATAAAGTCACTACTCCAAGAGGTTGTACCATTGCTGGTTTGAATGAAATGGAACACAATGGATTTAGCTCAGCATTGATAAAAGGGATAGTTGCGTCCTATGAAAAAATTGAAAAATAAAGAATCATGAAAGTAGAATTGGATCGAATTAATGATAATTATTTGTTTGAAGGAAAAAGTAAAACAGGCGCTTCCGTATTAATAGATAATACTTCTGAAGAAGGAGCAACGGGAGCAAGCCCAATGGAATTGTTGTTGATGGGAGTAGGCGGATGCAGTGCCATAGATATCATTGCTATTCTCAAGAAACAAAAACAAGAAATCACAAAGTTTCACATAGAAGTCGAAGGATTCCGAAAAGAAGTAAAGCAAGCCAAACCTTTCGAGGAAATTTTGATTAAGGTATTTCTGGAAGGAAATATAGATCCTAAAAAAGCAAAGCGAGCAGGTCAATTAAGTTTCGATAAATATTGTTCGGTGTCAATTACTCTAGAAAACTGTGTAAAGGTTTCTCACGAAATTCTCATAAACGGGCAATCTGCTTAGTTTTCTAGTATATTTATCGAGTAAATAGAGTAAAGTATGTTATCTCGTAAAACAAAATATGGTCTTAAAGCTCTTAGTTATTTAGCTAGGGAAGGAGGTGAAAAACCAGTTCAAATATCGGTAATTTCAGAGGCAGAAAATATTTCTCAAAAGTTTTTAGAAAGTATTTTATTAAGCCTTCGAAAAACAGGTTTTTTAGGCTCTAAAAAAGGCAAAGGTGGAGGGTATTACCTTCTTAAAAACCCGGAAGAAATTCCAATTGCTGCTGTATACCGTATTTTGGAAGGTCCAATTGCCATGGTTCCATGTGTGAGCCTCAATTTCTATGAAAAGTGTGACGATTGTCCAGACGAGCATCAATGCAGTGTTCATAGACTCATGGTTCAGGTAAGAGATAACACGCTTTCTATCTTAGAAAATACAACCCTTAGAGATTTTGTTGCAGAGAATTGATTAAGATCTATGGTGGTTCCATTTTAAGATCGTATTTTTGTTTATCCTACTAAATCTATAGGAATTACGTTAAATGAGAAAAGTTACAAACCAAAATATCGCATTGTTCAACCGTAGTTTGCGTTATGAATCCCCTGAAGAAATTATTTCCTTCGCTCTTGAAATCTCAAAAAAACCTATTGTAACCACTAGTTTTGGAACCTATTCTGCAGCTATTTTATATGCAATTACCAAGGTGCAACAAGATATTCCAGTGATTTGGTGTGATACAGGATACAATACCCAAGCTACTTATAAACATGTACAGGAACTATCAAAACGATTACAACTTAACCTTGATATTTTCATCCCTAAGTTAACCACTGCTTTTTTAGATAGTACTCTGGGGAGACCCGAAGTGAATAATCCCAATCATGACCAGTTTTCTGAAAAAGTAAAATTGGAACCTTTTAAAAGGGCGTTCCAAAAACACCAACCAGATGTTTGGTTTTCAAACCTTAGGAAAGGACAAACCAAACACCGTGATTCGCTGGATATTTTAAGTCTTACTAAAGACGGAGTGTTAAAAGTAAGCCCATTTTATCATTATGATGATGAAGCGCTCATTGGTTATATGAAGAAGCATAACCTTCCTGTTGAGTTTGATTATTTTGATCCCGTGAAAGCACTACAACATAGAGAGTGCGGGATTCATCTGGGAAATTAATAGAATTACAGTTGCGTATAAAAATTTTATAACGTTACTTTGCCTCAGTTCATTTATAAATTGAAGTGTTATCAAGAAAGGTGGAGGGAATAGACCCTGTGAAACCTTAGCAACCCTTCGTTCTATGCGAAGAAGGTGCTACATTCTATCCAAATTTGTTGGTATAGATAACGTATATAGAATTTCTTTCATTTTTCTTGATAGCTTTATTATATGATATTGGGTATTTCCCAAAATCAAAAATTGCTATGAAAGAAAAATTATACAAAGCCCTAGAAGAACGAATCCTAATTTTGGATGGTGCCATGGGTACCATGTTGCAACGGTATGAATTTACCGAAGCCGATTTTCGTGGAGAACGGTTTAAGGATTTCCATACCTCTGTTAAAGGAAATAACGATCTCCTATCCATTACACAACCCAATGCAATTGCAGAAGTACATGCTAAGTATTTTGAAGCAGGAGCAGATATTGTAGAGACCAATACCTTTTCTGGGACAACCATTGCTATGGCTGACTATGATATGGAAGATTTGGTGTATGAACTTAATTTTGAAAGCGCCAAAATTGCAAAAAAAGTAGCGCTGGAATTTACAGAAAGAGAGCCTGAAAAACCTCGTTTTGTTGCTGGAGCCATGGGGCCTACCAACAAGACAGCAAGCCTATCTCCAGATGTTAATGACCCCGGTTTTCGCGCCATTTCTTTTGATGAGCTTCGTCTCGCATACAAGCAACAAGCAGAAGCTTTGTTGGATGGAGGAGCTGATCTTCTATTGGTGGAAACTATTTTTGATACCCTGAATGCAAAAGCTGCGCTATTTGCCATAGAAGAAGTAAAGGATGAACGAGGTATTGAAATTCCGGTCATGGTGAGTGGAACAATAACAGATGCCTCAGGCAGAACCCTTTCGGGGCAAACAGCAGAAGCTTTTTTAATTTCTGTTTCGCATATTCCTATTTTGAGTGTCGGATTTAATTGTGCCTTGGGAGCTAAGCAGCTCACTCCTCATTTGGAGGTAGTAGCAAATAGAACTCCTTATGCAATTTCTGCCTATCCTAACGCGGGATTACCCAATGCTTTTGGAGAATATGACGAAAGCCCAGAACAAATGGCCGCTCAAGTTAAAGAGTATCTTGATAAAAAATTAATCAATATTATTGGTGGATGTTGTGGTACCACTCCACCTCATATAAAAGCCATTGCAGACTTAGCAAAGGAATACAACCCTAGATCATTAGCTCAATTTACAGTATGATTCCCCAAAAGAAAGACATAGAAGCAGCTTGTAGGCTAGTATGGTCATTTGCACACCGCACACCGGTATTGCAATCTTCATTATTGAATGACCTTACAGGATGTGAAGTGTTTTTTAAGTGCGAAAACTTTCAAAAAATGGGAGCCTTTAAAATGCGAGGCGCACTTCATGCTATTAGCAATTTATCTGAAGAACAACGAAGAAACGGAGTGGTAACACACTCTTCAGGTAATTTTGGACAAGCGGTTGCTTTAGCAGCTAAAAAATTAGGGGTAACAGCCTACATTGTAATGCCAGAAAATGCTCCGGAGGTTAAGAAAGCAGCCGTAAAAGGCTATGAAGGTATTATTACAGAATGCGAATCCAATTTAGTCGGTCGTCAAGCTGCAGCCCAAAAAATTGTTCAAGAAACAGGAGCTACCTTTTTACACCCATCCAATGATATTGATGTCATCTTGGGGAATGCAACCTCAGGAGTGGAATTACTAAAAGATCACCCCAATTTAGACATCATAATAACACCGGTTGGGGGAGGAGGTTTAATTGCGGGAACTGCATTGGCAGCCCATTACTTCGGAAGTGATTGCAAAGTTGTTGGAGGAGAGCCTTTTAATGCAGATGATGCATATAGATCCTTGCAATCTGGAAAAATTGAAACTAACGAAACTGCCAATACGATAGCAGATGGTTTAAGAACAAATTTGGGAGATAAGAATTTCCCAATCATTAAAACATTGGTTTCAGAAATTATTAGAGTAGAAGAACAAGAAATTATAGAAGCACTCAGACTGATATGGGAACGTCTCAAAATTGTTGTTGAGCCCTCTAGTGCAGTTCCTTTTGCGGCGTTATTGCGAGAAAAGGAACAATTTAAAAACCAAAAGGTGGGAATCATTCTTTCTGGTGGTAATGTAGACCTAAAGAATATTCCTTTTCAATGAATTAAAACACACCCTTAGACAAGTTTTCCGTAAGGTTATGGCTAAGGCATATTATGATAGAAGAAAGAAAATATTTAAAACTATCGGGACTCGAACCCTTGATTATTACCCCAGAAAGTAATTTTATAAATGTGGGGGAACGAACCAATGTGGCAGGATCTAGGAAGTTTCTTCGTTTAATCAAGGAAGAAAATTTCGAAGAAGCTTTAAGCATTGCAAGACATCAAGTAGAGGGAGGTGCACAGATCATTGATGTAAACATGGACGATGGTCTTATTGATGGAAAAGAGGTTATGGTTAAATTCCTGAACCTTTTGGTAGCAGAACCAGATATCGCCCGTGTACCCATTATGATAGATAGTTCTAAATGGGAGATCATAGAGGCGGGACTTCAAGTAGTCCAAGGAAAGTGTGTGGTAAATTCCATTAGCCTTAAAGAGGGAGAAGAAGAGTTTATTCGTCAGGCAAAACTTATTAGGCGATATGGTGCTGCCGTTATTGTCATGGCATTTGATGAAGTAGGGCAAGCAGATACTTATGATAGGAGAATAGAGATAGCAGAGCGAAGTTATCGGATTTTGGTTGACCGCGTAAAATTCCCTCCCGAAGATATTATTTTCGACCTTAACATTTTTCCAGTAGCGACAGGGATGGATGAACACCGAAAGAATGCCCTGGACTTTATTGAAAGTACTCGCTGGGTACGACAGCATTTGCCACATTGCAGTGTGAGCGGAGGTGTAAGTAATGTGTCTTTTAGCTTTAGGGGAAATAATGCAGTACGGGAAGCAATGCATTCGGCATTTCTATATCATGCTATCGAAGCTGGAATGAATATGGGGATTGTAAACCCTGCGATGCTAGAAGTGTATGACGATATTCCTAAGGATCTCCTAGAGCATGTAGAAGATGTGCTTTTAGATAGACGTGATGATGCTACCGAACGATTGTTAGAGTTAGCTGAAACAGTAAAAGGAGTAAAGAAAGAAAAGACAGTAGACTTGTCATGGCGAAAGGATCCGTTGCAAGACCGTATTACTAGAGCTTTGGTAAAAGGAATTGATGAGTTTATTTTAGAAGATATTGAAGAGGCCCGCTTGGCAGCCAGCAAACCTATTGAAGTAATTGAAGGCGCATTGATGATAGGGATGAATGTTGTAGGTGATCTTTTTGGAAGTGGGAAAATGTTCCTTCCCCAAGTAGTGAAATCTGCACGGGTCATGAAAAAAGCCGTTGCTTATTTAGAGCCATATATAACAGAAGAAAAAGATGGTAAAACTTCTTCTGCTGGAAAGGTGTTGATGGCTACCGTAAAAGGAGACGTACATGATATAGGCAAAAACATAGTGTCTGTAGTACTGGCTTGTAACAATTATGAGATTGTAGATTTGGGTGTTATGGTACCTCCAGAAAAAATCATAGCAGAAGCCAAAGAGCACAAAGTAGATGTTATAGGCTTGAGTGGACTCATTACCCCATCATTGGATGAAATGGTGTATCTGGCTAAGGAAATGCAACGTCAAGATTTTGAGGTTCCCTTACTTATTGGAGGGGCTACTACGAGCAAAGCCCATACAGCGGTTAAGATAGATCCCCAGTACAAGCATGCCGTAGTGCATGTAAATGATGCTTCTCGTGCGGTAACAGTAGTGGGTGATTTACTTCAGAAAGATAGAAAAGATGCTTATAAAACTTCTGTAAAGGATGATTATGCCATTTTTAGGGAAGGGTTTTTGAATCGTCAAAAAACAAAAACCTACATATCCATAACAGATGCTAGGAATAATAAATACCCTATAGTTTGGGAAAAAGCTGAGATTGTAAAACCTAATAAATTGGGTATTCATACAATTGATGACTTCAATCTCGAATTGTTGAAACCTTATATAGACTGGACTCCTTTTTTTAGAAGTTGGGATTTACACGGGCGTTTTCCAAATATTCTGAAGGATGAAGTTGTTGGGAAACAGGCTACGGATCTTTACGAAGAAGCACAAAAAATGCTTCAAAAAATGATAGATGAAAAATTATTGAGAGCTAAAGCCATCTTTGGATTGTTTAAGGCCAATACAGTAGATGATGACGATATACGTATTGTACAGGAATTTTCAGATAAAGAATCTAAAGAATATCACTTCAGGACATTACGACAACAAAGTAAAAAGGCCCAAGGAAGACCCAATTTAGCATTGGCTGATTTTATAGCTCCCTTAACTTCTGGACGACAAGATTATATGGGTTGTTTCTGTGTTACTACTGGTTTTGGAACAGAAGAACTTGCCCAATCCTATGAAAAAGAGAATGATGATTACAACAGTATTATGGTAAAGGCTTTGGCCGATCGTTTGGCAGAAGCCTTTGCTGAATACTTGCACGAACAAGTAAGGAAGGAGCATTGGGGATATGCAATAGGTGAAAGCCTTTCCAATGAATCCCTCATCAAAGAAGAATATAAAGGAATTCGTCCTGCCCCGGGATATCCTGCTTGCCCAGATCATTTAGAAAAAGAAACCATTTGGCAACTATTGAAAGTGGAAGAAACCATAGGGGTAAAGCTTACCGAAAGTTTGGCCATGTGGCCTGCCGCCTCAGTATCTGGGTATTATTTTGGGAATCCAGAATCCAGATACTTTGGATTGGGTAAAATAAAAGAAGATCAAGTAGCCGATTTTGCCAACCGGAAAGGCATTTCGGTTGCAGAAGCCACCAAATGGCTTCGAACTAATATTGCAGATTAAATGAAAGTCACAGAACACATAGAAAAAGCGAATGGAAGTACTCAGTTTTCTTTCGAAATACTTCCTCCTCTTAAAGGTCAGAACATTACATCTATTTTCGAAAATATTGATCCCCTAATGGAGTTTAACCCTCCTTTTATAGATGTAACCTATCACAGGGAAGAATATGTTTATAAGGAAATAGGTGATGGGCTCCTACAAAAGAAAGTAGTTCGGAAAAGACCAGGAACGGTTGGGATTTGTGCAGCTATTCAGAATAGATACAATGTAGACGCCATTCCACATATTCTGTGTGGAGGATTTACGAAAGAGGATACTGAAAACTTTCTGATTGACCTGAACTTTTTGGGAATAGATAATGTGATGGCTTTACGTGGAGACGCAGTGAAGAGCGAAACGTATTTTACCCCCGAAAAAGAAGGAAATAGTTATGCCAGTGATTTGGTAAATCAAATTACCGATCTAAACAAAGGGGTATATCTTGATGAAGAAATACAGAATCAGGCACAAACCGATTTCTGCATTGGAGTGGCTGGTTATCCTGAAAAACATATGGAAGCCCCTAGTTTGGATAGCGATATTCACTTCTTGAAAAAGAAGATAAAAAAAGGAGCCACATATGTGGTAACACAAATGTTTTTCGATAATAAAAAATATTTCGAGTTTGTGGATAAATGCCGTTCTGAAGGGATCACTGTCCCAATTATTCCAGGGCTCAAACCTATTGCAACCAAAAAACAATTGAATTTAATCCCGCATCGTTTTAGCTTGGAGCTGCCAGATGATCTCATAATGGAAGTAGTGAAATGTAAGGATAATAAAGAAGTAAGACAAGTTGGGGTAGATTGGTGTGTAGCTCAAAGCAAAGAATTGATTGCTGCTGGAGTGCCTGTACTGCACTACTATTCCATGGGAAAAAGTGATAATATTCGAGCTATAGCCTCTCAGATTTTTTAAATCCTTATTTTTGACCGCATGTTGCGGTATGTGATGATACTGTGTCTTTTCCCCGGGGCACTATTTTCACAAGAAAACGTATGGGGTAAGAGCTACTGGGATGCTCATTATTATTATGGCTCTATGTTGCGTCATAATAAGAACGTTGCACACCTTGTTACGGATCATCCTAATGGATTGATCCTTTCATACAACCAAAAAACCTTCGGCGAAAAATATTGGCAAGAGGCCTACAATTATCCAGATTGGGGTTTCTCATTTATTTATCAAGATTTCAATAATGATGTATTGGGTAAAAATTTTGGGCTCTATGGTCATTATAATTTCTATTTTTTTAATAGAAACCTTCAACTTCGATTGGGCGAAGGGATAGCTTATAATACCCATCCTTTTGATCTGGACACTAATTTTAAAAATACTTCCTATGGTAGTTCCTTAGTAGCTTCATCCTATGTTCTGTTGAATTTCCAAAAGCAGAATGTTTTTGAAGGGTTAGGCTTTCAGGCCGGCTTTGTTTTTGTACATCATTCCAACGGGAGTTTTAAAGCACCTAATACGGGAACCAATATAGTAGCGCTTAATGCAGGACTTACCTATAATTTTAATTCAGAAATAGTAGAAAATTATTCTGAAGAGAATCCCGAGATTGATTTTTCTGAAAAAATCACCTATAACTTCGTGATCCGTGGAGGACTGAACGAAGGGGATATTATTGGGTTAGGACAACAACCATTTGTGGTATTAACTGCTTTTGCCGATAAGCGATTGAATTATAAAAGCACCCTTCAATTAGGTGTAGAAGCTTTCTTTTCAAAGTTTTTAAAAGAGGAAATAGAATATCGTGCTATATCATTCAGTAGTAGTGGGCTTTCAGGTAATGAAGATTATAAAAGGGTAGGTGTGTTTGCTGGACACGAATTTAGATTAGGCAAAATGGCCATACCCACACAATTGGGTTATTATTTGTATTGGCCCTATGAGTATGAATTAAGGGTATACTCCAGAATTGGCGTAAAATATTATATCTCCAATAAATGGTTTGGAGTAGCTACTGTAAAAACACATGCTGCTAATGCGGAGGCTATAGAATTTGGAATAGGAATACGATTATAGATGAGAAAATTTGTTGTTTTTTTAATACTGTTATTATGCTTGGCTTGCAATAGCGAAGATACTTTGGACTGTTTTCAGACACAAGGAAATACAGTTGTTACCCAAGTTTCCGTTCCTGTCTTTTCAAAAATTAGAATTGAAGATGATGTTTCTTTGGTAATTCGTCATGGTGATACGCGAGAAGTACTTATTGAAACTGGCGAAAATTTACTGAATGATGTTTCGGTAACAGTAGAGGGGGAAACATTGGTAATTAGAGACGATAACCGTTGCAATTTTGTGCGGGATTTTGGAATTACCAAAGCCATAGTCACTACTCCTATTCTTACCGAAATAAGAAATAGTAGTGAATTCCATGTAGTTGGCGAGGGCGTATTGCGATTTCCAATATTAGAATTGGTGAGTAATACCTCTGGCGGAGTTGAAAATTCCAGAAAAAGTGGGGATTTTACGCTTACAGTAGATTGTGATTTCTTCCTTGTTGATGCCAATGGCTTCAGTGGGTTTTATATAGATGGTTTTGCTGATAAAGCTAATATTACATTTCAAGATGAGACACCTCGTTTTGAAGGCCCCAATCTTATTGTTAATGACCTTAGGGTTTTTCATAGAAGCGCCAATAAAATGATTGTAAACCCTCAAGAAAGAATTAGAGGAAATATTCTGAGTACAGGAGATGTTATTTCATTAAATAGACCTCCTATTGTTGATGTTGAAGAAATTTATACAGGTCGCTTAATTTTTCAAGATTAGTGTATATTTGCGCCATTCGAATCATTATGAGAAACACCTTTTTCTTTATAGCTTTTGTGTTGCTGGGAGCGATGGCATATTCACAAGAGAAACCACAAAGACCATTCGAGATTGAAGCAGATGTGTTCTACGGAAGTATTCTGGAACACAATCCCGATATTGCTCATTTAATTACACAACATCCCAAGGGATTATGGCTAAGCTATAATAGAAAAACATATGGTTTTAGGGAAGCGGAGAGAAGATATAATTATCCCGATTGGGGTTTTACATTGGCTTACCAAGACTTTAATAATCCTATTTTAGGCGAAAATTATAGTGTATATGCCCATATGAATTGGTATTTCCTCAATAGGAATCTGGTTTTTAGAATGGGGCAGGGAGTTGCCTATGCAACCAACCCTTATGATCCAGAAACGAATTTTTTGAATAATGCTTTTGGTTCAGATGTATTAAGTACAACATTCCTTAAATTAAACTATGTAAAAGAAAACCTATGGCAAGGACTGGGAGTTCATGCAGGTTTCAGTATCATTCATTACAGTAATGCCAATTTTAGAGCACCTAATAATAGTACCAATACCTGGGCTTTTAATGCTGGATTAAGTTATTTGTTTGACCATGAAAACTTTCCAGAATATATAGAGGAAGAAGATCCTCCTAGTAAAAGCCATGCAGAACGCATTAAGTATAATTTGGTTTTTCGGTTTGGATGGAATGAGAGTGATGTTGTAGGACAAGGACAGTTTCCGTTTTATAATGTTTCTGCTTTTGCAGACAAGCGAATCAATTATAAAAGCACTTTGCAGTTAGGAGCAGATTATTTCGATTCCAAATTCTTGGAAGAGTTTATCCGTTATCGTACAGTAGCATTTCCAGAAGATAACTTAACGGGCAATGAAGACTATAGACGAGTTGGGGTATTCGTGGGTCATGAATTACGCTTTTATAAAATAGGATTTGTTTCCCAAATAGGGTACTACGTATATTGGCCCTATGATTTTGAAAACAGATGGTACAACCGCTTAGGGTTGAAACGTTATTTCTACAAAGACAGAATTTTTGCAGCAGTAACGGTAAAGGCTCATTGGGCCAAGGCAGAAGGTGTTGAATTTGGAATAGGAGTACGGTTATGAGAAAATTTTTAGGGTACATACTAGTAGTCGTTCTTTTTTGGAGCTGTGATAGCGAAGAAGGACTAAACTGTTTTCAGAGTTCAGGAAATATAGTACAACAAGAGTTTGAGGTACTACCTTTCGAAAAGATATTGGTGCGGGAACGTGTACAATTAATACTGAAGGAAGGTCCTTTTCAGAAAGTGATTGTAGAAACAGGTGAGAATTTGATGAATGATATCGTTGTGAAGTCCCTAAACAATGCCCTTAGCATAAAGAATGATAATGGCTGTAATTTGGTTCGTGATTACGGTATTACCAAAGTCTACGTTACAGCACCCAATATTTCGGAAATTAGAAATAGCTCAGGTCTAGCAGTAGTAAGCGATGGTGTGCTTACATACCCAGAACTCACTTTAATTTCAGAAGATCAGGATAACGAAGATGAATTCCATATTGATGGAGACTTTGACATTCAGTTTGAAGGAGGTGTTTTGACCATAGCATCCAGTGGAATCTCCAATTACTATTTAAGCGGAACAGCAGAAGAAGCAAATTTCCAGTTGTTTGATGGAGATAGCCGTGTGGAGGCAGAGAATCTATTGGTTAATGATCTTACCGTATTTCATCGAAGCACCCAAAAAATGATTGTCCATCCCATTAATTCCATTCAGGGAGAAATTAGAAGTTTAGGAGATGTCATTGCAAAAAACCGACCTTTAATTGTTCTTGTAGAGGAATTTTATACGGGAAGGTTGATTATTGAGGACTAGTTAGTTCTACAAAAAGCTTTTCCAACGTAGTATTTTTTTGATGTAGTTGAAGAATTTTCAACCCATTGTCATGTGCAAAATCGAACACCTTTCCCCGCATGTCTTCTTGTGTATTAAAATATAGGTGATAAACAAACCCTTCTTTGTTTTCTACTTTGTCTATGTGACCTAATCTTGCTAAGGCAACTTCTTCAACACGGTAATCAAATTCAACTTCTACAATTTGCTGTTTTCCTTCTTTAAGTTCATGCAGTGTCTTGTCTAGCACAATGGAACCCTTATCAATAATGATTACCCGATCGCAAATAGCTTCTACTTCTTGCATAATGTGTGTAGAAAGCAATACGGTTTTCTCTTTACCTACATCCTTAATCAATTCTCGTATTTCTATAAGTTGATTAGGATCCAAACCAGTGGTTGGTTCATCCAAAATAAGTACTTCGGGATTATGTAGAAGGGCATTGGCCAACCCTACACGTTGTCGGTATCCTTTAGAAAGCTGTTCTATTCTTTTATGTGCTTCGGGAGAAAGCCCGGTTTGTTCAATCACCTTTTCTACTTCCGTTGTCGGAATTCCATACACATTAGCATTGAAGTTTAAATACTCCCTTACATACATTTCTAAATACAAAGGATTGTGTTCTGGGAGATACCCAATACTTTTCTGTACTTGTTTATCTTCTTTAGAAACGGAAAACCCATTTACTGAAGCCTTTCCATCTGACGCTTTTAAGTAGGTAGTCAGAATTTTCATTAAGGTAGATTTTCCGGCTCCATTGGGTCCTAGAAACCCAACTATTTCTCCTTTGTTAATGGAAAATGAGATTTCGTTGAGCGCCTTTTGCGATCCGTAATATTTGGTAATATTGGCAACTTCTATGGACATAGGCTACGAAGATAATGCTAGATATTTAGAAAAACGTAAAAAAATATTGCATGTTATAAAACAATGTGTACATTAGCATTTACAAACGAGCAATGAAACGATTTTTTACATTTTTCAACTTTTGGTTTTTCTATTTCTACGGAGATAGCCGGGTTGTTATGTGATTAATCTAAAACGATATATTAATTAAAAACCCGGACAAATGTTCCGGGTTTTTTTATGCTTTCAACTAAAATGATAAGATTATGAAAATTGCGATTCAGGGAATAGAAGGGTCCTTCCACGACGAAGCTGTGAAAAAGCTCTTTCCAAATGAACACATTGAGCTGGTAAAATGCGATAGTTTCGATGCTGTTAGTCAAAATGTAAAACACGGTAAGGCAAGCCTAGGAGTACTGGCAATAGAGAATAGTATTGCGGGTTCTATTTTACCCAATTATAATTTAATTGAAGCAGGAGGTTTCGAGATTTACGACGAAGTATTCTTGAATATCCAAATGTACTTAATGGCATTGGAGAGCGAATCCATTATCGATGTTTTCGAAGTGCATTCGCATCCTGTTGCTTTATTGCAGTGCAAGGATTATCTCCGAAAATTTCCACCGCAATTCAAAATTATTGAAGGAAAAGATACGGCTAGTGAAGCCAAACGTATTAAAGAAAATAACCTAAGAGGAGTTGCTGCCATTGCGGGTAAACAAGTAGCAGATCGTTATGGGTTGAAAATTCTGGACAGCAATATCCAAGATATTAAGGAGAACCAAACTCGATTTGTACTTATTGGTAAAAAAGGAGAAACATTCAGTAAAAAAACACCCAATAAAGCTAGTATGAGATTTGTGTTGGGAAGTGAAGTAGGAACACTGAGTAGCGCACTTAATATTTTAGCTGGACATCAACTAAACTTAACCAAAATACAATCTCTTCCCCTCTTGGGAACTCCTTGGAAATATGCTTTCTTTGCGGATGTTGTTTTTGAAACTCCCCAGCAATTTTACACAGCCATGGATGAATTGGAAACTGTGGTGAAAGAATTAAAGATCATTGGTACCTATACACAAAACACGAACAATGTACCTAGTGAATTGACAAATGTATTAGAACATGGAAAATAAGAAAGAATTACGAAACTGGCTTAATGCTATGGAACTGGCACATCCTTTAGTAATTGCCGGCCCATGTAGTGCAGAAACAGAAGAACAAGTGTTAACCATTGCACACCAGCTTAAAGATACTGATGCAACGGTTTTAAGGGCGGGAATCTGGAAACCCAGAACACGTCCAGGAAATTTTGAAGGAGTAGGAGCACTTGGGTTAAAGTGGTTGCAGAAAGCTAAGGAAGAAACGGGTATGATGACCACTACAGAGGTGGCGAATGCACACCATGTAGATTTGGCATTAAAACATGATGTTGATATTCTTTGGATTGGTGCAAGGACCACAGTCTCTCCTTTTATTGTTCAGGAAATTGCAGAAGCATTAAAAGGGACAGATAGGCCAGTATTGGTTAAAAACCCCGTAAATCCAGATTTAGCGTTGTGGTTAGGAGCCGTTGAACGTCTTTATAGTGCAGATATCAAAAACTTAGGAGTGATTCATAGAGGGTTTTCTACATACGAAAAAACCCGTTATCGAAACAACCCTGAGTGGCAAATCCCTATCGATTTACAAAACCGTTTTCCAGATTTGCCATTAATTTTAGATCCTTCCCACATTGCAGGAAGAAGGGATATTATTTTTGATCTCTGCCAAACAGCACTGGATCTTAATTATGATGGCCTTATGGTAGAGACACACCATGATCCTGATAATGCATGGAGTGATGCGAAGCAACAAATTATGCCCACAACTTTGGACCAAATGACCGTAGATCTTAGGATACGCGAGGAAGAAGGGGAAGCGGTTGAGTTTCGGAATAAATTGGCGACAGCCCGTACTAAAATTGATGTGGTAGATCATCAGTTAATCGAAATGTTAGGAAAGCGCATGCGAATAAGTGATGAAATAGGGGCATTGAAGAAAAAGAACAATGTAGCTATTCTACAAACCAAACGATGGAATGAGATTTTGGGAAAGATGATTTTACAAGGAGAGGAACAGGAGTTGAGCGAAGAATTTATTCTCAAGGTGTTTAAAGCCATTCACCAAGAATCGATAAACCACCAGAAGAAAGTAATTAGTAAATAATAAAAAAGGCCTCATATTGAGGCCTTTTTTTGGTTTATTGCCGTTTTCTTTTAAATATATAACGGGTAATAAAAATTCCTTGATTGTCACCTTCTCCAGCGTCACTTTCCACAGCACTGGTTACATGTGCCAAATCCCATCCATCAGCCAGCATGGAATTTATTTTAGATTCAATGAGTGCATCGTTGGCGGCAATGTTTTGAAAACGAATTCCACCAAGATTGTAAAAGTTAAGTAGTTTGGTTTCGTCAAAATCCTTTACGCGGATGTTTTTTCTTTTGGATTTGTTCCGCTTGTTGTCATCTTCGGTTTGGGTAGATGTGAATTCTTCAAAATTCCGATCTGCGTTGGCAGAAATAAGTCGGGATCTTCCCAATCCATTAGGGACAATAGACTCAACACTGGTTACTACTTTTACTTCATACTCTTGGGCATTCACAGCAAAGGCCATGAGTCCCATTAATGCTAGCGTTAGAAATGTTCTCTTCATTAGTTGTGATTTTAAAGGTTATGCAAATCTAATTTCAATTTTCTTGCCAAAAGTGGTTACTTTTGTTTTTGTTAGAAAATTATGAGAGGAACCGTCTATAAATCAACTGGAAGCTGGTACAATGTAAAGGCAGAGAACGGTATATTCTATGAATGCCGTATTAAGGGTAAGTTCCGTATGCAGGGAATTAAGAGTACCAATCCTATTGCTGTTGGAGATCATGTTCAATTTGAAGTAGAGACCAAAGGCGATGAAACTGTTGGTATCATTCATAGAATTGAAGAGCGTGAAAATTATATTATCCGTAAAAGTGTCAATCTCTCAAAACAAACGCACATTATTGCTGCTAATATAGATATTGCTTTTTTACTTATTACTTTAAATAACCCACCCACATTCACCACATTTATCGATCGGTTTTTGGTAACTGCCGAGGCCTATGATATAGAAGCTGTATTGCTTTTCAATAAAAGTGATGCTTATTCACAAGAAGAACTTGTAGAGATAAAATACTTGGCAGATTTGTACCGAAGGATTGGATATACCTGTATTGGTGTTTCTGCAACTGAAAAGAAAAATATTGAAAAGATTAAGTTGTTAATGGAAGACAAAGTATGTATGTTTTCAGGTCATAGTGGCGTTGGTAAATCAACGTTAGTAAATGCCTTGGAACCAGGCTTAGGTCTAAAAACAGCTTCGATAAGTGAGCAGCACCATCAAGGGCAACATACTACTACTTTTGCCGAAATGTACGACCTTTCTTTTGGCGCTCAGATTATAGATACTCCCGGAATTAAAGGCTTTGGGGTGGTGGAAATGGACAAGGAAGAATTGGGTGATTATTTTCCTGAATTTTTTAAGCTGAAAGAAGGTTGTAAATTCAATAATTGCCTTCATCTGGAAGAACCAAAGTGCGCTGTGAAAGAAGCTTTGGAAATGGGAGATCTTGCTTGGTCCAGATACAAAAGCTACCTTCAAATTTTGGAAGGGGAAGAAGAACAATACAGAAAAGATATTTATGGGGATGAATCATAAAAGGAAATAAGGTTGAGAGCTGTCATTCAAAGAGTAAAGGAAGCTTCTGTATCGGTTGAAGGAAAAGTCATTTCCAAGATTGGTTTGGGATATTTAATTCTTTTGGGTATTGAAACAGAAGATGATCAAGAAGACATAAATTGGTTAGCTGCTAAGATTGCAGGGTTACGTATTTTTGGAGATGAAAATGGTGCTATGAATCTATCCATTATGGATACCAATGGAGATGTTATAGTAGTAAGCCAGTTTACCCTTCATGCCAACACCAAAAAAGGAAAGCGTCCCTCTTTTATAAAAGCAGCCAGACCAGAATTGGCCATACCATTATATGAATCATTTGTTGCTGAACTTAGGAAGCAACTGGGAAAAGAAGTGCAAACTGGTCAATTTGGAGCTATGATGGACGTATTTTTAATTAATGACGGGCCAGTCACCATAATTATTGATACAAAAAATAAAGAATAGCTTTTTTCTTATAGCTGTTTTTTATAGTTTAGCGCCACTTCCCTCTATTAAAATGCAGCTTATTTTATGAAATTTAGACTCTCGTTATTTCTTGGCTTGGTATCTATTGCGTGCTTTTCTCAAAATCTGTATGACGTCTCAACCATACCAGCAGATCTAAGAGAAAATGCCAATAGTGTTATTCGTAAAGAAGCGGTGACCATAGATATTCCCAGTCCAAAAAAAATGACGGTGCATTCCAAAAAGGTGATTACCATTCTTAACAAGAATGGAAATAGACATATAAGGCATTCGGTTCATTATGATAATTCTTCAAAGATAAAAAGTGCTGAAGCAAGGATTTTTGATGCTAACGGAAAAGAGATCGAAAAGATTAAGAAAAAAGAATTTTTTGATGTAAGTGCCGTATCTGGAGGCACATTGTATTCGGACAGTAGAATGCTTGTATTCGATTATACTCCTGAGGAATATCCTTATACTATTTCATTTGAATATACTAGGGAAACCAATACCACAGCTTTTATACAACCATTTATTCCATTAGAACATTACTATAGTAGTGTTATAGAAAGCACCCATTCTATTACCTATGGTGATGGGGTGCAAATAAAATATAAAGTGTCAGACACCACTGGAGATATTGAGATGAACGAACAACCTGGGAGTATTTTCTTGACTTGCAAGAACCTTCCCGTCATGGAACCAGAACACCATGGCCCAAGTATGGAAAGTTACATACCATCTACCTTTTTTGCCATGGATACTTTCTATCTGGAAGGTGTACAGGGGAATGGGAAAAACTGGATGGAATTTGGCAAGTGGATGAATACAAAATTATTGCAAGATGTACAGGAATTACCAGAGGCCACCAAAATCAAAATTAAGAACTTGGTAACAGGGGCAACTACCCTAGAGGAAAAAGCCAGAATTGTGTATGAATATGTGCAAGATAATACACGCTATATCAGTGTACAGATAGGGATTGGAGGGTGGAAGCCAATGTCTGCAGCTGAGGTTGATAAATTAGGGTATGGCGATTGTAAGGCCTTGACCAATTATACCAAATCCTTGCTAGCGGTTGCAGGGGTACCTTCCTATTATACGGTAGTGTATGGGGATTATGCAAAAAGAGATATTGCTTCAGATTTTACTTCCATACAAGGAAATCATATCATCCTAGCCGTTCCCAATGAGGATGAAACGATATGGTTGGAATGTACAAGTCAAATAGCACCATTTGGGTTCATTGCCAATTTTACGGATGACAGGGATGTATTAATGGTTACGCCAGAAGGAGGTAAAATGAATCATACCAAATCATATCCATATCATGAAAATACGTTGAAGACAACTGGGACATGTGTTTTGAGTGTAGAAGGGAATATTATCGTTGATGTGGTGATGGAATCTGAAGGAACTCAGTACAGCCAGCGATACGATATAGAGAGTAAGGCCAAGGATGAAAAAGAAGAACATTACAAGGAATATTGGGATTATGTAGACAATATCTCTTTAAAATCCATTCAGTTTGATAATAACAAAAAGGATGTTAAACTTACCGAGAGCATCAAATTCAATGCTAGATCCTATACCAGTGCAGCTGGGGAAAACCTTATTTTTCCTGTAAATGTCCTTAATAGATATACCTACATTCCTAAACGATATAAGAATCGTAAACTTCCTCTTCATATTTCTAGAGGCTTTGTAGATGAAGATGAAATAACAATAGCACTTCCAACGGGATTTGGCGTAACATCTATTCCAGAACCCATATCCCTAGAAACAAAATTTGGGATTTATACTTCAGAAATTCAAGAAGAGTCACCTGGGAAATTTCTTTATAAACGAAAGTTTGAAATCCATGAAGGAGAATTTCCAAAGGAGGAATACGAAAACTATCGAAAATTCCTCAAGAAAGTTGCTAGACACGATAACCAAAAAATTATCCTAACCAAAATATAGATTATGAAGAAAACCATCCTTTGTCTAATTATTTGTACCCTAACTATGCTTACTACGGTACATGCACAGGACTATAAATTTGGAAAAGACGTAAAGAAAGATGTTTTAATGACAGAAGATATCCGTTTTCCAGATGTTAATGCTATTGTTTTATATCGTGAGGTGAAAGCCTTTTTAGGATCCGAAGTTGAAGTATATGAACGAATCAAGATTTTTAATGAAGAAGGGTATGAGCATGCAACCATACGAATTCCGTATCCAGATGTAAAAAGGGTAAAAGGCGCCACCTATAATTTAGTTAACGGAGCAGTGGAAAAAACGGAGTTGGACAAAAACATAATCTTTACCGATGAAGAAATAAAGGGAGTTAAAATAAAGAAGTTTTCCTTTCCCAATGTAAATCCAGGTTCTGTATTGGAATTAACCTATAGAACCGACAAGGGAACATGGAGTGATATCGATCTTCAATACGACATCCCAATAAAAAAGGAAAAAGTGTATGTGACCAACAATACCGGTGCGGGAGTAGAAATTCTACAAAATCCAAGAGCCTTTTTGTCTGTAGCACGAGTAGAGGAAGGAAAAACCACCAACTTTATAGCCAATAATGTTCCAGCGTTGGAGTCGGAAAACTACGTGTATGATATGGGTGTATACCGTTCTTACCTTCGTATGAATCTTACCACTTTGGGAGACTCATTCAAATTCAATAATTGGAAATCTTTAGCAGGAAAAGTACTAGGAGTAGATGAATTTTCAATGGGGATGAAGCCGAAGAAGTTTTACAAAGAGGATGTAGAAAATGCTCTTGGAGGAGAAATAGATCAACTTAAAAAAGCTCGGATTATTTATGATTTGGTTAGAGAAAAGGTAAAATGGACCAAAAAATATGGGTATATCCCTGACCAATCTGTTAGGGAGACCTATAAGAAAGGAGAAGGGAATTTGGATGATATAAATATGTTGCTTGTTTCTATGCTGCAAAGTGTTGGGATAAACGCATCTCCGGTCTTGGTTTCAACCAAAAGAAATGGAATACCTTTAAGTGCCAGTAGCAGTGCTTTTAACGGGTTGTTGGCCTCTGCTATAATTGCACAAAAAACCTACTTGTTTGATGCGGCCCATAAAAACTCCAGTTTCGATTATGTAGCTTCACATTTCCTGAATTGGCAAGGATTACGAATTTTTCAGGACAATAGTTTTGATTGGGTAGATCTAGTAAACACCAATATGTCTGCTAAAAATGTCATAGGACAGGTTTCTATAGACGAAGACCTAATGATCTCAGGAACTGTAAAGGAACGACATAGCGGATATTATGGTATTCAAAAAAACGCTGAGATTAAAGACTTAGGTGAAAACAAATTAGAAACCATATTGGATTATGATGCAGATGGGTTTGAAGTAAGTGAAGTAAAGGCCAATGCTAAAAAAGTAGATGCAGTAGATGTATCCTTTGAATTTGAAATGGAAAATGGCGTAGATGAAATTGATGGAAAACTATATTTCTCACCGTTGCTTTTCACCTCACTTTCAGAAAACCCTTTTCAAAAAGAAGAGCGTAAATACTCCATAGATTTTGAGTATTTACTGAAAAATCAAACCATGATTAGCATTAAAATTCCAGAAGGATATCAAGTAGAATCCCTGCCAGAAGCCATTAAGTTTTCGTTGCCAGATAATATGGGATCTTTCATTTATAGAATTTCTGCCTCAGGCCCCAATATCCAGGTGCAATGTGCATTCCAAATCAACACGCCATTAATGCCTTATGATGTTTATGATAGCTTAAAAGAGTTCTTTAAGGCGAGAATGGATAAGGAAACCGAGAAAGTCGTTTTGTCTAAAGCATAAGAAATTTTGGTTTCACGTCCATTTAAAAACATATCTGTTGTACTCCTTTTTTTCTGTTCCTCATTTTTGTGGTCTCAGCACAAAGAAATGCCAGAAATTACGAAAGAACAATTATTGGAGAAACAGGACGATGTTTTTAAGGATGCTTCAGCCAAGATTATTTATCGTGATATTTTCTTAGAATTTGGAGATGTCCTTAAAGTACGGGAAGCAAGAAAGATCTATACGAATGAAGGATTGGAATATTCAGATTTCGAAATCCCTTATGAAAATGCAGAAATTTTAGAGGCAAAGACCTATAATTTAAAGGACGGGAAAATTGTAGTTACTGAAGTTCAGAAAAAAGAGATTATAGAAAATGAAGTATCTGAGGACAATATAGAATACATCATTCCCTTCCCGAATGTAAAAGAAGGTTCCATCATCGAGATATCCTATGTAGTAAAAGACATAGGGATGTGGGTCTTGTATTATCAAAGTATTTTGCCCTTGGAACATTTTCATTTGGCATTCACCAATCCCACTCCAGTAGAGTTAACCCTTTCGCGCAATGGCTATTCTCCTATAGAATTGGAAGTAACCAGAAAAAAAGGATTTCTTTATTACACAGGCAAAAATATCCCTCCTCTTAAAGATGAAGCATATCTGGGTAGTTACAACAATTATCGGGGGCGCCTTTTTATTGAGATATTGTTAAATTATCGTAGGTATAAAATAAAAGATTGGGGCGATGTGGCCAAATATTTTAATACTATATCGTGGGGAGGAGGAAACTTTAAAGACTTATTGTCCAAAAGAAATTTCCTTCGGAGTGAAACAGTTCGCGTGGTAGGAGAAGAAACCGATCCTTTGCAAAAGGCCATTAAAATATTTTCCTATATACGGGATAGAATGGAATGGAATGGCTATTATAGGGATTTTGGTTTTTCTATCAAGAAGAATTTTAAAACGAAAAAAGGAAGTGCCGGAGTCATTAATGTGCTTTTGGCAATTATGTTGAGAGAAGCTGGGCTGGATGCAAATATGGTAATGATGGCTTCCAAGGATAGGGGGTTTATTCATTTTATAACTAAAAACCTATTTAATTACATCGCCGTCCATATAAATATTGATGGTGAATTCTACCTTTTAGATGCTTCAAGGAAAAATGCAGGCTTTGGAGAGCTTCCCATTCATTTTATAAATGGTGATGCATTGTTATTATATGAAGGTAGAGGTTATGCTTTAGTCTCAACGCAATCCAAGGTGAAATCTCAAAGTTTATGGGTAATTGATGCGGATATAGATCCCGAAGATTTAGGAGTAAGGGGAAGTGTAAAAAAACGTCTTTCGGGTCACTTAGCATGGGACCATCGTGATGATTATGGAGATCCTGAAGAAATGACAAACTTTAAAGAAGACGTAGAAGAGTCCCATAATTTCCTTTCTATCAATAACTATGTAGTTAAGGAGATGAATAACCCAGACCGCCCGTTGAGTATGTTCTATAGCTTCGATTGGGAAGAATGTGTTGAAGAAATAAATGGGGACCTTTATTTTGAACCCCTGCTGTATTTTGGATTGGAGGAGAATACACTTAAACAGGAAACACGAATTTATCCTCTCGATTTTGGTTTTCCTTCAGCTAAAAAGGTCAAAGTAAATTTTAAAATCCCGGAGGGGTATAAAGTACAAAGCTTACCAGATCCAATGGCTGTCTCAACTCCCGATAATTTAGCATCATTAAGTTTTAATTGTATATTGAATGGAACTCAAATTGAAGTATCTTTGAATGTAGATATTAATCAAGGAATTATTCCAGTAGATTATTATCCAACTGTAAAAGAACTTTTTGCTAAATACACCGAAATTTCGAATTCAAAAATTGTCCTCTCAAAAGAATAAAAATGGATCTTCAGAATGCCCAATCAATTGTGGATAAATGGATTAAAGAGCATGGGGTGCGTTACTTCAATGAACTCACTAATATGGCCCAACTTACTGAAGAAGTAGGAGAGGTGGCCCGAATTATAGCAAGGCGCTATGGTGAACAAAGTGAAAAGGAGAGTGATAAAGACAAGGATTTGGGAGAAGAACTGGCCGACGTGGTTTTTGTGGTGCTCTGTCTGGCAAACCAGACTGGAGTGGATCTACAAGAAGCCTTCGATAAAAAAATGGACAAGAAAACCAAGAGGGATCATGATCGCCACCATAACAATGAAAAGCTAAAATGATGTTCAAAAGGATAGTTACCCACGCTGGATTTTGGAAGTCGGTTTTTTTCTTGAGTGCTATGTACTTACTCATCTTACTGGTGGTACAATGGTTCTCCACAGGTTTTTCATCAGACTTTATAAACATCCTTTTACATTCTAAAAAAATCTGGTTAGTACCTTTTGCTGGGTTTATTGCAGGTTTTATGGTGAGTTACGGTAAGTTTTGGGCAAGGTTGAAAAGGCAAGACCAACGTAAATGAAAGCAAATCTACTTCGATCTAAAAATCTACAAGATAAGGCGGTCATAAAAGTTACTGGCTCCAAGAGTGAGTCAAATCGTTTGTTGATACTTCAGACACTATTTCCTTGGCTTCAAATAGAAAACCTATCACATAGTGATGATACTATAGCACTTAGCAAGGGAGTTGTTGTAGATAAAGGCGTTGTAGATGTGCATCACGCAGGAACTGCCATGCGGTTTTTAGCGGCCTATTTTGCATCACAAGAAGGAAAAGAAATTCTCTTAACCGGAAGTGAAAGAATGCAAGAACGGCCCATTGGTGTATTGGTAAATGCATTACGGGAATTAGGCGCTGAGATTGAATACACTAAAAATGAAGGATTTCCACCACTTAGAATCGTTGGGAAAAAACTAACTGAGGATAAAGTAAGTATTAAGGCAAATGTAAGTAGTCAATATATTTCTGCTTTAATGTTAATAGCACCTTCTCTGGCAAATGGTTTGAAAATCTATTTGGAAGGAGAGGTTACCTCCATTCCTTATATTAAAATGACACTTTCGTTATTGCATCAATTAGGAGTGACGGGGAGCTTTTCTGAAAATACCATTTCTATTTTGCCCATAAAAAATACGAGAGAGACAACGATCACTGTAGAAAGCGATTGGAGTTCTGTATCTTATTTTTATAGTATTGTGGCTCTTTCCAAAGAACTTTCAATAACCTTGTACAGTTATAAACAGGACAGTTTGCAGGGAGATTCAGCTTTAGCAGAATTGTATCGTTCCTTTGGAGTTAGTACAAGTTTTGACACTGAGGCATCGGCTATTACTATTGCCAAAGAAAATATCAATCTACCTTCATCTGTCTCATTCAACTTAGTGAATACACCAGATATAGCTCAAACCATAGCGGTGACATGTTATGGTATGGGGATAGGTTGTGAGCTAACGGGGCTTCACACCCTAAAAATAAAGGAAACAGATCGGTTGGTAGCGCTTAAAAATGAATTGGAGAAATTGGGAGCCCACATTGAAGTCACCAATGATTCACTTTTACTTTCGCCCAGAAAAGAATTGAAGGAAAACATGGCAATTGAAACATACCATGACCATAGAATGGCAATGGCATTTGCTCCTTTGGCGTTAAAAGCCCCTATCACGATATTAGATAGTGGAGTAGTAAGCAAATCCTTTCCCACCTTTTGGGAAGACCTTTCAAAATTAGGTTTTCAGGTGTATTTGGAAGAATAAAACCATAATTACTTGACAACCCCTATTTCCAGATCGTATATTTGCGCTCTCTTAAAATAAAACGATACGCATTATGGGAATGAAATTATCCAACTTCAACTTTGAACTGCCTCAAGAACTACTTGCCGAATATCCGGCCCCTAATAGGGATGAGGCTAGGTTAATGGTTCTTAATCGAAAAGAACAAACAATTGAGCATAAGATGTTCAAGGATCTGATAGATTATTTTGAAGAGGATGATGTCTTAGTGCTTAACAATACTAAGGTGTTTCCAGCACGTTTATTTGGAAATAAAGAAAAAACCGGAGCTAGAATAGAAGTATTTTTACTTCGTGAGTTGAATAGTGAAACCCGACTTTGGGATGTGTTGGTAGATCCAGCACGTAAGATCCGAATTGGAAATAAACTGTATTTTGGTGATGATGAATCATTGGTTGCCGAGGTTATTGATAACACAACTTCTAGAGGAAGAACATTGCGTTTCCTTTTTGATGGTTCATACGAAGAATTTCGTAGTAAATTGACAGAACTAGGTGAAACGCCACTTCCTAAATACATAAAAAGGGAGGTAGAACCAGAAGATGCTGAAAGATATCAGACCATTTTTGCCAAGAATGAAGGTGCTGTAGCTGCTCCTACAGCAGGGCTTCATTTTTCAAAGCATCTCTTGAAGCGTTTAGAAATAAAAGGAGTCAACTTTGCAGAAGTTACATTACATGTAGGATTGGGAACCTTTAGCCCAGTGGAGGTTGAAGATCTTTCCAAACATAAAATGGACAGTGAAGAAATTATCATTGGTGAACATGCAGTTGATGTAATTAATGATGGAATTAATAGAAAACGAAAAGTGTGTGCTGTAGGAACCACAGTAATGCGTTCTTTGGAGAGTTCAGTGTCATCTAACAATAGCCTGAATTCGTATGCTGGATGGACCAATAAGTTTATTTTCCCACCCTACGACTTTAGTATTGCCAATTGTATGGTGACTAATTTCCATACTCCAAAATCTACATTATTAATGATGGTTTCGGCCTTTGCAGGTCATGAATTTGTAAAAGAAGCATATGCGGAAGCCATTAAAGAAAAGTATCGTTTTTATACCTATGGAGATGCAATGCTCATCATCTAAATAGAGATATTTTAAAATCTGTTAAGCCCCTTTTCGTTTGAATTGGGGCTTTTTTTACGCTCATATTTATTTTTCTATCTAAGAATAAAGCTGTATTTTAGTGTGTTATAACCGTTTAATCAATCTAATAATAGGTGAAAACATTACGTTTTGTGTTGTTGCTTTTTATGCTTCCCTTGCTTTCTGCATATGCGCAGGAAAGAGAAGGGGATAAGCCTGTTAGTTGGGAATTAAACCTTCGAGGAGTTACTCCAATAGAACTTCCCCCCATAGATTTAGAGGCAATCAGATTGGAAGATAGTATCAATGATCTGGATAAGAGTTTGCCTTGGCGTTACGGCGTTAGTCGTCCAATTGTTGTAAATCTTGAAACTGACGGTGAATGGACTGTTTTGGAAAACGGTGACAGGATATGGAGAGCTGCCATTAAATCTCCTGATGCCATAAACATGAGTATAAATTTCAATGACTTTTTGCTACCCAATGGTGGTAGATTGTTATTTCACAATTATGACAGATCAGACGTTTCCGTAACCTACTCCCATGACAGTAATAGAGAGTCAAATAAACTGGGAACCTGGTACATCAATGGAGACACTATTTATATAGAATATTATCAGTCTGAAGGAACAGAAGGGCCTTTAGAATTGGAGGTGGCCAGTATAATTCATGGATATCGATTGGGTAGGGTAGATGACCTTATTAACGGGAATGGACAAGGAAGAGGATTGAATGATTCTGGTGATTGTAACTATGATGTAAATTGTCCTGTAGGAGATGATTTTGATGATAAAAAAGATTTACTTAAAAAAGCAGTAGCACTTCTTAATTTGGGTAATGGATATTTGTGCTCCGCTGCTTTAATGAATAACACACGATCTGACAAAACACCTTATCTATTAACTGGAAACCACTGTTTGGAAAATTCAGATCCTTTACTTTGGTCTGTACGTTTTAATTGGGTGAGCCCAGTACCAATTTGTGCAGGAGAAGATGAAAGTTTGGATGTGCAAACTAACTTTACCATGAGTGGTGCAGAGCTTCGTGCCAGTAATGCAGGAAGCGATTTTGCTTTGGTAGAATTAGTGAATGAAATACCTTCTTCTTGGGATGTAGCTTTTGCAGGGTGGGATCGATCTGATGACCTTCCAGAGTTCCAAGTGGGAATTCATCACCCAAATGGCGATATCATGAAGATTTGTAGAGATGATGACCCAGCTGAAAAAGAAAATGCCAATGGAACCGATGTATGGCTTATTAAAGGTGTTTCTGCAGGAAATGGTAACGGATGGGAAATAGGAACCACAGAAAGTGGTTCGTCAGGCTCTCCTTTATTTAATCAAGATGGAAGGGTTATTGGACAGCTTTATGCTGGTCAGTCCTTTTGTAATGGTACCGAAAATAATGGAGATTACGACGTTTATGGAAGATTTGCAGTATCGTGGGATAACGGAACAACTCCCGAAACACGATTAATGGATTGGCTGGACCCTATAGGAACAGGACAATACGCCATAGATAACCTATCCAACGCACTGAATACGCCTGATTTTGAATTGACAGGGCTTTTACGTGTCTACCCCAATCCAGCGTCCAGTTACATAGCAATTATGAATACGCGTTTCCCAAATCTGAGTTATCGACTCTATAACCTATTAGGGCAAGAAATGCTATCTGGTAACGCATCTAGTTCAGAAAACAGGATAAATGTCTCAGGACTTCAAGAAGGGATCTATTTCCTCCATCTGGTAGATGAGAACTCCCAAAATGATATTACAAAGAAAATCATTGTCGATAACTAAAAACCAACCAAAATTGGCAATGATGGAAAACCTCTTTCGTACGAAAGAGGTTTTTTTGTACAGCGCTTCATAAATATATGGTAATTTTGTGGCCAATGCAGCAAGAAAAAAGAGACATAAGGGCATTATCCAAAGAAGAATTGCGAGACTTTTTCGTATCCATGGGTGATAAAGCGTTCCGAGGAAACCAAGTATATGAATGGCTATGGAGTAAAGGGGCTCATTCTTTTGAAGAAATGACGAATATCTCCAAAGAAACCAGAGCTCAATTAGAAGCAAATTTTGCCATAAACCATATTAAGGTGGATCATTTGCAACGAAGCAAGGACGGGACCGTTAAAAATGCTGTAAAGTTGTTTGATGGTTTGGTGGTAGAATCGGTTTTAATACCAACCCAAAATCGTACTACAGCTTGTGTGTCTTCACAAGTAGGGTGTAGTTTGGATTGCAAGTTTTGCGCAACAGCGCGGCTTAAGCGAATGCGGAACTTAAACCCAGACGAAATTTATGATCAAGTGGTGGCCATCCATAGAGAGAGCATGTTGTATCATAATAGACCACTTTCTAACATTGTATTTATGGGTATGGGAGAACCCCTCATGAATTATAAAAATGTATTGTTATCCATAGATAAAATTACAAGCGACGAAGGTTTGGGAATGTCCCCGAAAAGAATCACTTTGTCCACTTCTGGAGTACCCAAGATGATTCGGAAACTGGCAGATGATGGGGTGCGTTTTAATTTAGCTGTTTCATTACATTCTGCCATTCAGGAAACCCGTGAAAGTATTATGCCTTTTGCTAAGAATTTCACATTGGATGATCTAAAGGATTCCTTAGAATATTGGTATGCCAAAACTAAGCGAATGATTACTTATGAGTACGTAGTTTGGAAAGATGTAAATGACAAAGCCGAGGATATAAAAGCATTGGTTCAATTTTGTAAATATGTTCCATCCAAAGTGAACCTAATTGAGTACAACCCTATTGATGATGGTGAGTTTCAACAAGCTCCTGATGCTGCTATAGATCATTATATTGAACAATTGGAAAGAAACAGGATTCCGGTTACGGTGAGAAGAAGTAGGGGTAAAGACATTGATGCTGCTTGTGGGCAGTTAGCAAACAAGCAATAAAAAAAGGGTCTTGATTTTCAAGACCCTTTTTTATTCAAATATATTTTAAAGCTTATCTTTTTACAATTTTGAAGGATTTAGATTGTCCTTCAACAGTTACCTTAGCAATATAAATACCTCGGTTTAGACTTGCAATACTTACCACTTCATTCGTGTTAGAAAGCTTTTGAGAAATAACATTCTGTCCCAATACATTGAAAATTTCAACATTTTGGATAGGGAATGCAGATCGTAAAGCAATTTCATTAGCAGAAACATAGTGAGACAAAGTAGAAATTGCACTACCATCATTCACACCAAGTGCGCTGTCTACAACTACGTTGTCAATAAGTACAGAGTTGTGGTCAAAAGTGTCAAAGTGTCTAAAGGCAACATATACCTGCATACCAGAAAAGGCAGCAAGGTCTACATCAATATTTATTGCTGAGTTTGCACCACCATCATCTGCTGCAACTTGGTTTCCAATCTGATCGTCGAATACTGCAGTTTCTGTAATAATAGTTGCAGGATCGTTAGATGTAGATACATAAACAGCTAAACGGTCTTCCAAGAAAGTACCATTGGTTTGGTAAGTTCCAAATGTAAAACTTAAAACACCATCGCTAACACCAGTTAGATCGATTGGGTCATTTGTAATTAGAAAATTGTCTGGAGTCATTGGGCTGTTTGGGTTTCCACTTTCCCAAGAATCAGAATCTGCAACCAATCCTTCTAAAGGAGATGCAGAAACATCAGAAGCAGAAATATCTGCAACTTCAAAAAATTCAGTGTCGTTGTCAAAATCAACAGAGGTCCAATTGGTAAATGTTGTAGCATCTACGGTTTCACCTTCAAAATCATCAGAAAAGATCTGGGCACTAGCAGTAAAAGTGGCAAACACAGCTACTAGTAATGTAATTTTTTTCATAGTATAAGTCATTTAATTATTTATACAACAATATTAAGCATAAATGAGAGAGTTAAGGTACGTGCGGATAAGGTTTAACAGTAATTTTTGCATTTTATGAGAAAAAATGCAGAATAAATAGAAAATCTAACATTTAGTCTTGATGAGTTGTAGAGTGGAAACCTCAAAAAAAATAGTCATACAAAAAGTGATTGTACCATTTATTAGGACGTTTTCTGTATTTTTGAGGGGCTAAATGAAAGTTGTTTCCCAAATAAAGTCCCCTATTGAGGAAGAGATGGAACACTTCGAAAAGAAGTTTTCCAATTCCATGTCCTCTCAAGTTTCCCTTTTAAATCGTATTACACACTATGTAGTGAATCGTAAAGGGAAACAAATGCGTCCTATGTTCGTGTTTCTTATTGCCAAGATGTGTAATAATGGAGAGATAAATGAGAGGACCTATCGAGGGGCATCGGTTATAGAACTTATACATACAGCGACTTTGGTGCATGATGATGTGGTAGATGACAGTAATCGTAGACGGGGCTTTTTTTTCCATCAATGCCCTTTGGAAAAATAAGATTGCCGTATTGGTTGGAGATTATCTCTTGTCTAAGGGATTATTACTTTCTATAGATAATGACGATTTCGATTTGCTTAAGATCATTTCCGTGGCCGTTAGAGAGATGAGTGAAGGGGAGCTTCTTCAAATTGAGAAGGCACGTCGACTTGACATTACTGAAGAAGTATATTTTGAAATCATTCGACAAAAAACAGCTACTCTTATTGCGGCTTGTTGTGCTATGGGAGCAAAATCGGTAAATGCTTCTTCTGAAGAAGTAGAGAAACTGAGGCTTTTTGGTGAATTGATAGGAATTGCATTTCAGATTAAGGATGACCTTTTCGATTATGGAGAAGAGCAAATAGGAAAACCCACAGGGATTGATATCAAAGAAAAGAAAATGACACTTCCTCTTATTTATGCCCTGAATCATGCCTCTTCAAAAGACAGGGCTTGGCTTATCAATTCAGTAAAGAACCACAATAAAGATAAAAAAAGGGTCAAGCAAATCATTACCTATGTAAAGGATCATGGTGGTTTGGAGTATGCCATTGCCCAAATGAAAGACTATCAACAACGCGCTTTAGAAATACTGAAGGTTTATCCTGAATCTCCTTATAAAACAGCATTAGAATTGATGGTGAATTACGTAATCGACCGAAAAAAATAATTTTTTTCCGAACCCCGAACAACCTTTTTTAAAAAACCTACGTCTATAAAAATAGAAGCGTTGTAAAACAATCTATGCGAGTTATATCGTTACATAAAAATTATGTGAAACTTATCGGTAAAGCCAAAAAGGGAAACCGAAAGGCGCAGCACGAATTATTCGAGCTATTTGCTCCAAAGATGATGAGCGTTTGTAGGCAATACTTAAAAAAGCAAGAGCTGGCAGAAGAAGTGATGCTAAATGGATTTTTAAAGGTGTTTACACGATTAGAATCCTATAAAGGTGAAGGAAGTTTTGAAGGCTGGATTAGACGTATCATGGTAAACGAATCCATTTCACAACTTAGAAAAGGAAAGAAGTTGAGTTTTAATGACGATGCTACTATTGAAAATTCCATAGATCATGTAGCATATATAGAAACTGAATTGGAAGTAGCGGACATTCAGAAGATGATCGATACTTTACCAGAAGGGTACAAAACCGTATTTGTTTTATATGCTGTAGAAGGGTACAAACACAGCGAGATAGCAGAACTGCTTCAAATATCGGAAAGTACTTCAAAAACACAGCTTTTTAAAGCACGGAAAATGCTTCAGAAAGCAGTAAACAAACAAAATAATACATTGAGTTATGGCACCCATTAAATTTGAAGAGAACATACGGGAAAAGTTGCAGGAGCGAGAAATTCAACCAAGTGAAGGTGCATGGAAGAAACTAGAGATGCAATTGGGGGAGACTCCTCAACAAAAGAAACCAACCTATTTTTGGATGGCTATTGCAGCCAGCTTTATAGGAATGTTGTTGGTAGGAAGTTGGTTCTTTTTCAAAAAAGACACAGTTACAAATCAGTTGGTAAATGAGGATCAGATTGAAACCTACCAAGAAGAAATTTTTCAGGAAAAACCAAATGAGGATATAGCTCCTATTTTAACCAAGGAAGATGATGCAATTTCAGAAACTGAAAAGGAAACCTCTATTGAGTCTTTAAAAGATGAAACGAATCTAGTTTCCCCTAAAGATTTGAAAGTAACACCAATCCAGAAATCAAAATCTGTAGCATTGTCCAAGGAAAACCCCGGTCAAGAAAAAATCAACCATGAAAAATCAACAGATCAGATACTTCGCGAAAGAAAGGATGCAGAAGAAGCAATTACCTATCAGAAAACTGATGTGCATAAAATGGAAAATGAAGCTACCATAGCTAAGTTGGAAGAAGAAAATTTCATTCAGCAAAAAGTAGATGAAGTATTGCAAGAAGTAAAGAAGATCCAAGAAAAAAATAATACAGTAAGCATGGCAGAAGTCGATGCGCTCTTGGCCAAGGCGCAACGTGATATTGCTACTAAACGAATCTTAAACTCAAACCATCATAAAGTAAATGCGCAAGCTTTATTGATGGATGTAGAGACCGAATTGGAACGCGGCTTCCGTGATAAAGTCTTTGATGCCTTGGGTGAAGGATTCAACAAAGTGAGGACCGCAGTAGCGGAACGAAACAACTAATAATTCATCAATCGCTGCTTTTTAAAGCAAAAAAAAAATCGAACAAACATGAGAATAATTACATATTGCATCGCATTAGTGATGTGGGTCTTGGGTATGGCCCAGTGTCACGCACAAGAAGATGACCCCGGTATAACAAGAATCGAGGTGTTGGAAAAGAGTAAGGAAGGAATCATTAATGATGAAAAGGACTCTTTGAAAAGAGAAGTAGAAATCATTAACGATCGTTTGGATAATGGTTCAATCACTGAAGAAGAAGCTGAAAAACTTAAAAAAGAAGCGGCAGAGCGAAGAGCGCTTAATATAGAAAACAGATTGGCTATTGTAGATAATAAGATAGCCCTTTTAAAGCGGAATGGCGGAGGAGATGAGATACTTGAAACAGATAAAATAGAGTTTAAATTTTTTAACGACGGGGGGATTATTGGATTCGAGTATACTCCCAAAAAACGAAAATACGACCGTAGAACAACTAGTGATTTGGTATTTGCCTTTGGGTTGAATAATGTAGTTACAGATGGAGAATCTTTAGAGGACAGTGATTTTAAAATAGCTGGAAGCCGTTTTGCCGAAATTGGGTGGGCATGGAAGACAAGGGTTTTTAAAGAGACCAATTGGTTACGGATTAAATATGGTTTTTCATTTCAATTCAATGGTTTGAAGCCTACAGATAACCGGTATTTTGTAGATACAGGATCTCAAACCGAATTGCAGGTTTTTGAACGTGATCTGGATAAATCTAAATTTAGGATAGATAACTTAGTATTCCCTGTGCATTTCGAAGTGGGGCCTTCTAACAAAATTGAACGTAAGGAATACTTCAGGTATTCTACACATAATAAAGTAAAGCTTGGATTTGGAGGATATGCTGGGTTGCGTTTGGCAACACGTCAGAAATTGAAATTCAATGATGGGGTAGAAGATTTAAAACAAAAACAAAAAGGAAATTTAAACACTAATAACTTCATTTATGGGGTAAGCGCTTACTTAGGTTGGCGGGATGCCGCGTTGTACGTTAAGTATGACCTTAACCCAATTTTTAAGGATAATCCTGTAGAGCAACGTAACCTTTCCTTAGGACTGCGTTTCGATATGGATTAGTTTTCGCTTTAGGTTATTTAATTAACCCAATTCTTTAATTGAAAAGACCTCTTTTAGGGGTCTTTTTTGTTTTTGTATTTCGTATTTTGGTGCATTAGAAAAAGTATATTTGTTATAGCTAACACGCGTTAATCACAACCCATTTGATTTCACGAACCACTATAGACCAAGTTTTTGATACCGCTCGTGTGGAGGAGGTTATCGGTGATTTTGTACAATTAAAAAAAGCGGGAAGTAATTTTAAAGGGCTAAGCCCTTTCAGTGATGAACGTACCCCAAGTTTTATGGTATCTCCCGTAAAACAGATATGGAAAGATTTTTCTAGTGGAAAAGGAGGGAATGTAGTAGCTTTTTTAATGGAACACGAACATTTTTCTTACCCTGAAGCCATTAAATACCTTGCTAAGAAATACGGCATTGAAATAGAGGAAACTGAACAGACCGATGAGCAGAAGGAACAAGCCAATGAACGGGAAAGTCTTTATTTAATTAGCGAATTTGCCAAAGGGTATTTTAATGATACATTATTAAATAGTGAAAAAGGGAAAGCCATCGGCAAAACCTATTTTAAAGAACGTGGCTTTACTGAAGAAACCATTCAGAAATTCGATTTAGGGTATTCTCCAGATGAATGGGATGCTTTTACCTCACATGCCCTTAAAAATGGATATCAGCTAAGCTATTTGGAGAAAACAGGATTGACCATTGTAAAAGGAGAAAAACAGTTCGATCGTTTTAAAGGGCGGGTCATGTTTCCTATCCTGAGTATGAGTGGTCGTGTGTTGGGATTTGGTGGTCGAATTTTAACGAACGATAAAAAAGCAGCTAAATACCTTAATTCACCTGAAAGTGATATTTACCATAAAAGCAAAGTACTTTACGGTATTTACCATGCAAAGCAGACCATTGCCAAAGAAGATAACTGTTATTTGGTAGAAGGATACACAGATGTTATCCAAATGTACCAACGGGGAATCAAGAATGTGGTCTCTTCTTCAGGAACTGCCTTAACTCCAGAGCAGATCAGGCTTGTTAATCGTCTCACCAAAAACATCACATTGCTTTTTGATGGCGATGCTGCTGGATTACGTGCTTCTTTACGAGGTGTAGATCTTATTTTGGAACAAGGAATGAATGTTAAGATCTGTACTTTTCCAGAAGGAGAAGATCCAGATACATTTTCCAAGAACAATTCTTTAGAAGCGTTAACCCTTTACTTGGAAGAGAATGCCCAGGATTTCATAAACTTTAAGGCTTCTCTATTGGCTTCCGAGGCCAAAAATGATCCTATTAAAAAGGCAGAAACCATTCGGGATATGATTACCAGTATTTCGAAAATTCCAGATGTTATAAAGCAGGAAGTGTACATCAAAGAATGTGGCCGAATCATGGATATAAGTGAGGAGGTCCTTTTCAGTACATTGGCGCAAATACTACAGAAGGATAAACGTGATGCTTCAAAAAGAGCCAAACAAGATGCTCCACAATCTATGGAGGTGGTTTCTGAAACAAAAGCCCCCGTTCAAAAAGTAGATGTTCAATATGAGTTGGAACGAAAGATCATAGAATTGTTGTTGTTATATGGTCATGTAGAGGAGGATTTTGAAGACCTTATTTTGGAAGCTTCTGAGGATGGAACCATTGCTTTTAAGCCTGAAAAGGTAAAATCTAGGGTGTTTGAGAAGGTATACTTGGATTTGCAAGAAGATGAAATTGAATTTGCCAATGATAGTTTTAAGGAACTCTATTTTGATATCATCAATATCTTGAACCAACAACAGGAAATCAAGATGGAGACGTTTGTAAACCAGTTATCTCCTAATTCAGCAGAAGCAGTTACCCATATTTTAATGGATGATGAGAAATACCAGTTGGCATCTTGGGACAGCAAAGAAATTTATGTGAAACTTAAAGAATATTCCATACCACAAATGGTTATGGAGACTATTCTTAATTTAAGGCGCCATTTTGTAACTATGAAAATTGCAGAATTGGCCGATGCCATTTCCGAAAAAGAAGAAAATGAACGGCAGAACATTCTACAAGATGTTCAGGATTACAACACTTTACGAATGGTGTTGTCTGAAAAATTAAGAAGGGTAGTGTAGCCTATCCAAATTGAAACATACGCGATTGGTGAATCAAATCCGCCAAGTTGTCCACTTTAAGCTTTTTCAACAATCTTGTCTTATAAGTACTTACCGTTTTCTCATTAATATTGAGAGCGTTGGCTATATCCTTATTCCTTTTTCCGCTTGAGAGTAAGTTAAGAACTTCAATTTCACGGGAAGAAAGTTTTTTATAACGGCTTATGGCACTTGCTTCACCTACATTTCTACTGGTAAAAGTAGAAGTGAGCTCTTCGTTAAGGAAGATTCCTCCTTTTGCAATTTGTTTCAATGCTTTCAGGAATACTTTGGTAGAAGCTGTTTTAGGAACATAGCCTGCGGCTCCGGACTTAATAGAACGAAGTGCGTAAATTTCTTCAGGATGTGTAGAATAAATAAGTACCCGTGTTTCTGGAAATTCTGTCTTGATGTTTCTTAATGCATTAATGCCATTAATCTGTGGCATATCAATCTCCATGATCAAGATGTCGGGCTGTAGCTCTTTTAAACTTTTGAATAACTCATCTCCATTATTGGCTTTCCCAACAATGGAATAATTATCATTTTTTTTGAGCATACATGCTATTCCCTTTCGGGTCACCGGGTGATGATCTGCTATAACGATTCTTTTCATTTTATAGTCCGTCTTTTACGTTTTATCAAAAACGGGGATAATAGTTTTATTGTGTGAGGTTATTTGTAATACTTGTACTACAAATTCAAAACTATAAAAAGAAAATAGCGTTTGAGCGATTTTTCGTTCAACGTCAAGAAAACTCGTTAAAAGCAAAAATTATTTAAATTCTTGTGGGATTTCACACACAGGTATTGGGTTCATTTTGTGTTGATTGGCTTTGTTTAGCCTTAGATAGATTTCAAATACCTCCTTTTTACGCCCGTTAAAGTCTGTAGGGGTTTTCTTCTTATCCTGCATATCCATAGCCCATTCCAACTCATCATAACTAGCACCTATCTGGTCTTCATCGCTACGACTATCACCAAAAAGTCCGTCAGTAGGAACAGCATTTAAAATAGATTCAGGAACTTTTACAAAATCGCCAATTTTATATACTTCACTTTTCATAAGATCCGCAATTGGGCTGAGGTCTACTCCGCCATCTCCATATTTAGTGAAAAATCCAACTCCAAAATCCTCCACTTTATTACCAGTTCCAGCAACAAGATACCGATGCAATCCAGCAAAATAGTATAATGTAGTCATACGTAATCGAGCACGTGTGTTTGCGAGACTTAGATCTAAAGTTTCTAAAGAGGTATCAGGAACTTGAGATTTAAATTCTTCAAAAACGGGAGTTAAATCTACTCGTACATCACTTACATTGTTAAAACGTTCCTTTAATTGTGCAATGTGTTCTTGTGCACGATTTACTTGAGAAATAGCTTGATGAATTGGCAATTCTACACAAAGAGTTTTTTAGCCCTGTCATGGCACAAAGGGTAGAGGTTACACCAGAATCGATACCGCCACTAACTCCAACTACAAATCCATCCATATTGGCATTAACAGCGTAGTTCTTTAGCCAATCTACAATATAATGGGTGACTTTTTCAATGTGCATTTTATAAGGGTTTAATAATGAATAGTAATACCTTTGCACTACAAAAGTAAGTGAAAAGCAAAATTTATAAAAGGTACGACCGTTACAATCTTGTAAAAAAACAACACATGAGGAAAATTCTTTGGGGTATTTTTATGTTGAGTTTAGTGTTTGGATGCAATTCCAAATCCAAAACTGAAAAAGAAATTGCTAAGATTCCAGTTGATGTCGAATTAACACGATTTGATAAAATCTTTAGTGAAGCTAGTGTAAATGATCTGCCACATTTAAAAAACCAATTTCCACAATTTTTTCCAAAACAATACCATGATAGTATATGGGAAGGTCGAATACAAGACACCTTGCAACAACAACTTAATGATGCTGTGAAAACAGCTTTCCCTAATGAAGTAGACTTAGGAGAAGAACTTGAAGAATTGTTTAAACATATTAAATATTATCATCCAGAGTTTACGATTCCTAGAGTATATACGATAACTTCAGACGTAGACTATAGAACTAAGGTAATTGCAAGGGACAGTTTATTGTTGATAGAATTAGATACATATCTGGGTTCAGAGCATCCATTTTATGAAGGAATAGCAAAATTCATTTCAAAAAACATGGAACCTAACATGATTATTTCAGATGTGGCAACAGCATACACAAGACGGTACGTTGCTATCCCAAAACAACGTTCCCTGTTAGCTCAAATGTTGTACTTTGGAAAGGAATTGTATCTAAAAGATTTATGGATGTCTGCTTCAGATGATCATAGAAAAATTGGATATACGCAAGAAGAGTTGTCTTGGGCTCAAGATAATGAAGCCGATATTTGGAGATATTTTGTGGAAAATGAATTGCTTTATAGTACCGATGCCAAATTACCGTCACGATTTATAAATCCAGCCCCTTTTTCAAAGTTCAATTTAGAATTGGACAATGAGTCACCTGGAATGGTGGGGCGTTATTTGGGATGGCAAATAATAAGGGCTTTTATGGAAAATAATGAAGTTTCATTGCAAGAGATGCTTAAAATGGAACCTGAGGAACTTTTTAAAAATTCTAAATACAAACCAAAAAAATGAGTGCACATACTTCCAAAATAACGATTAACGTTGGCTTAGACGAAAATAAAATCCCAGAAAAATTACATTGGTCAGCTCCTGATGGTGGAGTAGAAAACCAAGAGTCAAAGGCAATGCTCCTTTCCGTATGGGATCATAAGGCAAAAGAAGCATTGAGAATCGATCTTTGGACAAAGGATATGCCTTTAGATGAAATGAAAGTCTTTTTTCATCAAACACTTACTGCTATGGCAGATACTTTCCAACGAGCTACAGGTGATGACAAAATGAGCGATACAATGCGTGATTTTTGTGATTACTTTGCTGAAAAACTAGATCTTACAGAAAAATAGCTTATTAAAAAATTATGGATTTTTTTGTAATGTAAGCTAGCTTACATTTCTTCAATGAAGTCGTTTATAAGTTTGTTGTATTAACAAAAAATATAAGCGATGAAAGAAAAATTATTTCTTAACAAAACAACAAATAAGATAATAGGAGCTTTCCTGTTTTTCTTTTTTTTGAGTGTTACTGTATCTGCGCAATGTTTGGCAGATGCTGCTGCCATTGAGATCACTGGGACGGGAGCCACCGATATCGAGATCTGTGCCGGAGACGGTGTGGGGGACCCCATCGATGTTACCGTAGTTGGTACCGGAGTGGGGGCCAACAGTGGTTGGGTTATAACCGATAATGCCACGGGTACCATCCTTGGCTTACCTGCCGCACCACCGTTCGATCTGGACGGGGCAGGTGACGGTGTTTGTGATATCTGGTACATCCGCTACGAGGATGGGTTGACCGGACTGATGACGGGACAGAACGTATCGGGATTGGTAGGTTGCTATGACCTTTCCAATGCGATTTCCGTTACGAGGAACGACCCCGATGCCGCTGCTATCGAAATAACAGGATCTGGAACTACTTCTATTGATATTTGTGCTGGGGACGGTGTGGGGGACCCCATCGATGTTACCGTGGTGGGAACCGGAGTGGGTGCCAACAGCGGTTGGGTCATAACCGATAATGCCACGGGCACCATCCTTGCCTTGCCACCCGCACCACCGTTCGATCTGGACGGGGCAGGTGACGGTGTTTGCGATATCTGGTACATCCGTTATGAAGATGGGTTGACAGGACTGATGACGGGGCAGAACATATCGGGATTGGTAGGTTGCTATGACCTTTCCAATGCGATTTCCGTTACAAGGAACGACCCCGATGCTGCTGCTATCGAAATAACAGGATCTGGAGCTACTTCTATTGATATTTGTGCCGGAGACGGTGTGGGGGACCCCATCGATGTTACCGTGGTGGGAACCGGAGTGGGGGCCAACAGTGGTTGGGTCATAACCGATAATGCCACGGGTACCATCCTTGGCTTACCTGCCGCACCACCGTTCGATCTGGACGGAGCAGGGGACGGTGTTTGTGATATCTGGTACATCCGTTATGAGGATGGGTTGACAGGACTGATGACGGGACAGAACGTATCGGGATTGACTGGATGTTTTGATCTTTCCAATGCGATTTCCGTTACGAGGAACGACCCTGATGCCGCTGCCATTGAGATCACTGGGACGGGAGCCACCGATATAGAGATCTGTGCCGGAGACGGTGTGGGGGACCCCATCGATGTTACCGTGGTGGGAACCGGAGTGGGGGCCAACAGTGGTTGGGTTATAACCGATAATGCCACGGGTACCATCCTTGGCTTACCTGCCGCACCACCGTTCGATCTGGACGGAGCAGGTGACGGTGTTTGTGATATCTGGTACATCCGTTATGAAGATGGGTTGACAGGACTGATGACAGGGCAGAACGTATCGGGATTGGTAGGTTGCTATGACCTTTCCAATTCGATTTCCGTTACAAGGAACGACCCCGATGCCGCTGCCATTGAGATCACTGGGACGGGAGCCACCGATATAGAGATCTGCGCCGGAGACGGTGTGGGGGACCCCATTGATGTTACCGTAGTTGGGACAGGAGTGGGTGCCAACAGCGGTTGGGTCATAACCGATAATGCCACGGGTACCATCCTTGGCTTACCTGCCGCACCACCGTTCGATTTGGAAGGTGCTGGAGACGGTGTTTGTGATATCTGGTACATCCGTTATGAAGATGGGTTAACCGGATTGAGTACAGGTCAAAATGTAACCGATTTAAGTGGTTGTTACGATCTTTCAAATCCAATCACGGTAAACCGAGAGGGAGTGAGTGCTGCTCCAATTTTTGTTACTGGATCTGCCGGTAATACCGAAATCACGATTTGTGCGGGAGATGGAATAGATAATCCAATTAATATAACAGTAGATGGTACTGGTGTTGGAGCCAATAATGGTTGGGTCATCACAGATGAAGCTACAGGTACCATATTAGGACTTCCTGCTGCCCCTCCATTTAATTTGGAAGGAGCTGGAGATGGCGTATGCCAAATCTGGTATATACGTTATGCTGGAGGACTTTCTGGTCTTGAAGTAGGTGAAAACGTAGCAGATTTAGATGGATGTTTTGATCTTTCCAACCCAGTAACTGTAAATAGATTAGGTGTGAATGCAGGAGATATTGAAATTACAGGTAGTGGCGGAGCCACAGAGATTGATATTTGTGCTGGTGATGGTGTGGATGATCCCATAGAAGTAACTGTCTTGGGAGATGGTCAAGGAAGTTTTAGTGGATGGGTTATTACTGATAACGTATCTGGCGCCATTTTAGGACTGCCTCCTGGACCTCCATTTAACTTAGAAGGTGCTGGAGCTGGAGTGTGTGATATTTGGTATATACGTTATGAATCAGGTCTTATGGGCTTGAATGTTGGCGAAAATGTAGGTGATTTGGTAGGATGTTATGATTTATCCAATGCAATTACAGTAAACAGAGAAGGAGTAGACGGAGCAGCTATTCAAATTGCAGGAACCGTAGATACCGAAATTTTTATCTGTGCTGGAGATGGAGAGGCAGATCCTATCGATGTAGAAGTTGTAGGGGCTGGTGTTGGAGCCAATAGTGGCTGGGTAATAACCAACAATGCAACAGGAGAAATTCTGGGATTACCGGCAGCGCCACCTTTCGATCTAGAAGGAGCTGGAGCTGGAGTGTGTGACATTTGGTACATTCGATATGCAGATGGACTTATTGGACTGGAAACAGGTCAAAATGTTGCTGATTTAGACGGGTGTTTCGATTTCTCAAATCCTATAACGGTAACCCGCCTTACAGGAGATGATTGTGATATCCTTTCTGTTGGAGAATTTCAAAATAGCTTTGAGTTTGCATTGTTTCCAAATCCTGTCAACAATACTGTAAGTATTCTCTATTTAGGAGGGCAAACGGTAGATGCACAGGTGTCTATTTATGATATTACCGGCCGATTAGTAATAGATAGCGAGATTATAACTCAGTCTGAAATTAGCTTGGATGTATCAGCTTTGAACAGTGGTACTTATTTGGTAAAAATTCAAGACAATGAAACAGGTGGTAACACGACAAAACAGTTGATAAAAAGATAATAGATAAAAATGTTTTTTTTGTTAGTTACGTTGTCTAAAAGAGGTGAGGCTTTAATGCCTTGCCTCTTTTCTTATAAGTAAATAATGCGATGAAGTTCCCAGAATATTTTAATAAAAATCCTAAATTCAATGTTTTGGAAGGAAGAGCTGGTAAAGTAATTGAGTATTTCCATCAATTGGACTCTGTTAAAGATGTTTTGCTCAATATAGAACAGCTGTTCTTTTTGTATGTTATTGAAGGTGTGGTGAAACTACAATCCCCTGAAGGTGTTTTTTATGTTTCCGAAGGTCATTCTGCAATAATAAATAAAGGACCTTATGTCATGTCCGAAAGCTTGTCTGGCGTACACAGTCAGTTTAAGGCCTATATTATATTCCTTTCAGAAGAAGTTCTTGAAGAGTTCTACATGAATTCCCTTCTAGCAGAAACTAATGATGATTCTTCTCAAAAAAAAGTGCTCTTACTAGAACAAGCTCCATTTTTAAAACCCTTTATAGGTAGTATCTCTCTTATTTTTAATGAGTATTCCAAGAACGGGGTGTATAAGGATCTTATAGACATAAAATCCAGAGAACTACTTCACTATTTGTCAATGAACGATTTTCAGGGAGAAATTCATAGTATGCTGAAACCTGTTGTGGCAGATGATTCCTATCACCTGCGTCAGGTGGTAGCCAAAAATTATCTGAATAACTTGAGTATAGAGGAATTGGCATTTTTATGTCATATGAGTGTCTCCAGTTTTAAACGAAAATTTAAAAGCCTGTACCAAGAAACCCCAGCGAGATGGATCAAAGAAAAACGATTGCAATACGCCGAAAGATTATTAAAACAAGGAAAATATAAAATACATCAAATCTCTAAAAAAAGTGGTTTCCATAATCCTGCCACATTTCGTAAACAATTCCTAAGAAAATACGGAATACTACCCAATGAATACAGGTAAAATATCCTTCTGAACTTTTTTAATGCTTTATTGAACTTTTTTGAATGCTACTTAACAAGGTCTTAACCCTCTAATGTAAAGCAGCTTACATTTCTGTTTTTTCTCGGCCTATACTTTTGGACTATTAATTTAAAAAAACAGAAAAATGAAAAAGAAATTATTTATTGAAAATGCTGGGCGAAATTGGCTCATTCATTTTGTACTGCTAACAGCCTCTTTTGGGCTTTTTGCACAATCAGGAACCCGAATTACTGAAGTGGTTCCCACTACCGATCAGGTTACGCTAACCAATTTCGATTCCAGTTCACTGGATGTGTCGGCCTATTGGCTTTGTCTTGGTCCTGGTAATTATGCTAATGTTGGTAATTTAAATGGAGGTTCAGCTGTTATCGCTGCTGGTGGCACCCTACAGCTTACTTTTAATGTAGACCCTGTTTCAGATGGCCTTAGTTTGTTTTCTACCAATAACTTTGGTTCTTCAGACCCCAATATTTTGCTGGATTTCGTACAATGGGGTGCGCCAAACCAACCGCGATCAGGACAAGCGGTTACTGCTGGTAGATGGAATGATGTAAATGAATTCATCAATTGTCCCGCGCCCTATTCAACATCAGTTGGAGGTTCTGTGGAAGCTTGGATTTCTGATACAGTCTATGCCCCCAATATTTCCTTTGATGGAGGTGAAGCTTCTGTAAGTATTTGTGTAGACGGTAATGCAGATCCTCTCAATGTAAATAGAGACCCGGGTGCTGTAGGGACTAATGCTGGATGGATAATTACAGATCAGAATACAGGCCAGATCTTAGCCTTGCCATCTGCACCTCCTTTCAATTTGGATGGAGCTGGAGTTGGAGTTTGTGATATATGGTACATTCGATATGAAGATGGTCTAACAGGAAAAGAAGTAGGATCTAATATTACCGGTTTAGATGGTTGTTTCAATCTTTCCAATGCCATTGAAGTTATTCGGGAAGAAGCTGACGGAGGAAGTGTTGAAATTGATATAGCTGCCACAGGTAACCCTAATGGAACTACATCTATCTCAACCGATGGACTCACTGCTGTAATCTGTGTGGATGGACGCATGGATCCTTTGGTGGTATCTCACACCAATACTGCCGTTAATCTAACATATCGTTACGTAGTGACCGACGATAGTTCAGATCATACCATTTTGGCTTTTTTTAATAGCAATTCCATTGATCTGGATGGAGCTGGAATTGGAACCTGTCGTATTTGGGGTTGGTCTTACCGAGGCCTGAATCAGGATGATTTTGTTGGATTGCCTTTGGCAGATCTGCAAGCAGAAGATTGTTCAGATATTTCAGATATACCAATAGATGTAATTCGTGAAGAAGCAGATGGAGGGACTGTAAGTTTGGAAAATGGAGATACAGAAGCAACCATTTGTGCTGGAGACGGTATTCCAAGCCCAGTTACCGTAATACATACCAATACCGCATTAAATCTCACCTATAGATATGTAATTACAGATAGTGATGCAGATAATACCATCCTTGCCTTTTCAAGTTCTTCTGAAATCGACTTAGATGGAGCAGGAGCAGGAGTATGCCGTATTTGGGGATGGAGTTATAGAGGACTGAATCAGGATGATTTTGTCGGTGCTCCATTAGCAGATCTACAAGCAGAAGATTGTAGCGATATTTCAGAAGATTTTGTGGAAGTAATCCGACTTACAGGAGCCGATTGCGATATTCTTTCGGTAGGTGAATTTCAGGATAGCTTTGAATTTGCCATGTTCCCAAATCCTTCAGATAATACTGTAAGTATTTCCTACTTAGGAGGACAAAGCGTTAGTGCAAAGGTTGCTGTCTATGATGTCACTGGTCGTTTGGTTGTAAATAGTGAATTTGGGACACAATCCGAAATCACTTTAAATGTCTCTGCATTGCAAAGTGGAACATATTTAGTACAGATTCAGGACAGTGAAACAGGAAGCAACACCACAAAACAATTGATAAAGAGATAAATTTTTTGTTAGTTACGTTGTCGTAAAGGGGTAAAGCCTTTGTGCTTTGCCCCTTTACTTATATAATAGTATTTTTGAAATATCCATGAAGCAAACAATGAAACTGATTTTTGTATATAACGCCGAATCTGGATTTGTCGATAAACTATTGGACAACGTTCATAAAATAATAAGTCCCTCTACATATGACTGTAACTTATGTACTATTACACATGGAAAATTTACAGAGGATGAATTGTGGAAATCGTATCGTGAATCTTCTAAAACCCCTATGACTTTTTATCATAAGGATGAGTTTTTGAAAACCTATAAATCTAAATGGTTGCCCAAATTTGATTTTCCACTGGTACTTTCCGAATCCAACACAAGTCTGGATGTTTTTATGGATAGCAAAACCTTGAATGGATTGACATCTTCAGAAGAATTAATTGAAGAAATCAATAAAAGAAATCAGTAATCTACAATTGATTATTGATGGATTCTATGTAATTCAAAACTTCGTCCCTACCTATTCCTTTGCTGGACGAGGTAATGAAGTAGGGTGGCATTTCTTCCCAGGTTTCCAGCATTTTTTCTGAATAAACTTCAATATTCCTGATAATTGCGTTGGGTTTTAGCTTGTCTGCTTTTGTGAAGATGATCGTGAATGGAATTTGACTTTCTCCCATCCATTGCATGAATTCCAAGTCTACTTTTTGCGGTTCATGTCTACAATCTATCAATACAAAAGCCAACACCAATTGTTGTCGTTTTTCGAAGTATTGGGTGATAAATTTTTGAAAGACCTTTTTGGTAGATTTTGAAACTCGAGCATATCCATATCCTGGTAAATCTACCAAATACCAGTTTTTGTTAATGATGAAATGATTTATGAGCTGTGTCTTGCCAGGTCGCCCTGATGTTTTTGCAAGGTTCTTACGCTGCATCAGCATATTGATAAGCGAAGATTTCCCAACATTACTGCGACCAATAAAGGCGTATTCTGGCAAGGAATTCTTAGGACATTTGGCAACATCGCTGTTGCTCATTACAAATTCTGCCGAAGCTATTTTCATGTTTTCTGGATATTAAATCCCTCGTTTCTGAAGCCAAGCGTAAAAGAGCTCGTTAAAGGTGTCTGGATGCTCCATCATAGCAGCATGTCCACATTTATCGATCCAGTAAAGATCTGAATCTGGTAATAGCTCATGAAATTCCTCTGCCACCTCAGGAGGGGTTACATGGTCGTTTTTTCCCCAAATAATGCACGTTGGATTTGGCATATGAGGTAAGTCCTTAGCCATATTATGACGAATAGCACTTTTGGCTATAGATAAGGTTCTTATAAGTTTGTTTCTATCATTAACAGATTCGTACACTTCGTCTACAATTTCCTTAGTAGCAATCGTTGGATCGTAGAAGACATTTTCTGCTTTTTTCTTTATGTAGTCATAATCACCACGCTTAGGATACGTTTCTCCCATAGCACTCTCGTAAAGACCAGAACTTCCAGTAATAACCAGTGCTTTTACTTTTTTTGGGAATAATTTGGTAACCATGAGTCCAATATGCCCGCCAAGTGAATTGCCTAATAAAATCACTTCTTTATATCCTTTGTGTTCAATAAAATCTGAAACGTAAATGGCAATATTTTTTACGTTGGTTTTTAGAATGGGCATGCTATAAATAGGTAATTCAGGGATAACCACTTTGTATCCTTTTTCGGGAAAGAAATTAAGGACCCCGTCAAAATTGCTTAGACCTCCCATAAGTCCATGCATGATAACAATAGGGGTTCCTTCACCTAGTTCTAAATATGAAAACTTGCCTTCTTTCTTAAGAGGATGCGTCATTTTGGGTTAGCGAATTACAAAGCAAAAGTACATAAATTTTAATGAAAGTTTCAGTCGTAATACGATGTTGAAAACTTACATTTTAAAATTTTCATAAATAGTTGATTTTCAGAATAAATACTATTTGAATGACGTTTTTATAGTGTAGGGGTGGTAAAACTTATCAACAATGTGGTAAAATGTGGTAAAATGTGGTAAAACTTAATTATATTTGATTCAACGAATTCGAAAAATTAAGACCAAGTGCTCAATCTTATTGGGACATACGAATGCAAGGCAGATGTGAAGGGAAGGGTGATGGTGCCTGCTGATTTAAAAAAACAATTGGCTCCTGTTTCAGGGGCTGGATTTGTTATTAAACGTGCTGTTTTTCAGCCATGTTTGGAGATGTATCCCATGGAAGAATGGAAGAGGTTGATGGAGAAAATAAGTGGGCTTAATCGCTTTAACCGAAAGAACAATGATTTCATCCGTCGCTTCACAGCAGGAGTAAGAACCTTGGAGATGGATGCTGCAGGGAGAATCAATATTCCAAAAGACCTCATGTCTTTTGCGGGAATAGGTAAAGAGTTGGTGGTCTCTTCTGCAATTAATATAGTAGAGATCTGGGATAAACAAAAATACGAACAAGCCATTGATGATGCGGCTAACGATTTTGCTGATTTGGCCGAAGAAGTAATGGGGGATGCAAATGATACTGATGGAATATCATAATCCTGTTTTGTTACACGAAACCGTGACTGGATTGGACATAAAGCCCAATGGGGTTTATGTGGATGTAACATTTGGTGGCGGAGGTCACTCTAGGGAAATTTTAAAACATTTAGGAGGTGATGGTAAACTTATCGCCTTCGATCAAGATAAAGACGCACTGGAAAATGCTATCGATGATCCGCGTTTCTTGCTCATCAACGAGAACTTCAGATATCTTAAACGATTTCTTCGCTTTTACGGCCATAAGGAAGTGGATGGAATCCTTGGAGACTTTGGAGTCTCGTCACATCAATTCGATGCGCCGGAACGCGGATTTTCAACAAGATTCGAATCAGAGTTGGACATGCGTATGAATCAGGAAGATGAATTATCTGCCTTTCAGGTAATTAATAAATACAGTGAGAGCGATATACGACGAATCTTATTTCAGTATGGAGAATTACGGGCTGCCGCTGGTATGGCTAGGGTAATTGTTGAAGCTAGAGGTCTGGAGACGATAAAAACCAGCAATCAATTAAAAACAGCCTTAGGTAGGTTTCTTCCAAAACATAAAGAAAACAAAATTTTGGCACAGGTCTACCAAGCCATTCGTATTGAAGTGAATCAAGAATTGGAGGCGTTGAAAGAATTTTTAATGCAGACCATTGAGGTCTTAAAACCAGGAGGTAGGCTAAGTCTCATTTCTTATCACTCTTTAGAAGATAGGTTGGTAAAACGATTTATGAGAAACGGAATGTTTGAGGGGGAGCCAGAGAAGGATGTTTTTGGAAGGGTTGAGGTGCCCTTGAAACCAGTAGGGAAGTTTGTTGCTCCTTCAGAAGAAGAAATCAAAGAAAACAATCGGGCACGTAGCGCTAAGTTGCGGATTGCCGAAAAACTATAAATGAAAAAAAGCTTTTACAATATTGTTAAAGGGCGGTTTTTGGTGAGCGATGATGCTTTTAAGAATTGGCGCTTCATCATCTTTCTTTCTCTTCTGGCCTTGGTTATGATTGGGAGCTCTCATAGTGCCGACAGGAAAGTGCATGAAATTGCAAGACTTAACAATGAGGTAAAAGAATTGAAAAGTGAATATGTAGATGTGAGGATGCAATTGATGCAAGCCAAGATGGAAAGCAAAATAATTAGGGCTATGGAACGAAGAGGGTTGTTCCCTTCAGAAACCCCGCCCAGTAAAGTGGTAATAAAGGCAGATAGGTAAAGATGTCAGTAGAAGAAAAGAGCATATTAAACCGTTTCTACTTTATCGCCGGAGGTATGTTCATCTTCGCGGCGCTTATTACGTTTAAATTGATAAGTATTCAATTTATAAATGGAGATAAGTATCGGGATTTAGCAGAAAAGAATACCACCAAAAATTTCACCATTCCCGCAAATAGAGGCAATGTGTATGCAGATGATGGTAGTTTGTTGGCAACCTCAGTGCCTAAATATGATATACGGTTTGATGCGGTCACCGTTTCTTCAGAAGATTTCAAGGAGCATCTTGCCCCTCTTTCTAAAGAGTTGGGGAAACTTTTCCGTAAACCTGCTTCTTACTACGAGAATATTTTTAGAAAAGCCCGAGCCAACAAAAATAGATACCTGTTGGTGGCAAGGGGCTTGGGTTATTCGGATTACGTAAAGGTAAAGAGCATGCCTTTGTTTAAAAAAGGACCTTATAAAGGAGGCATTATTGTAGAGCAAAGAACCGTTCGGGAACATCCTTTAGGAAAAATAGGAGAGCGTCTTATTGGTAACGAAATGCGAAATCAACCCGGAGTCTACGAAGTAGGATTTGAAGGGGCTTTTGATCAGTATTTAAAAGGAAAAAACGGGCAGCGTTTAAAACAAAAGATTGCCAAGGGACAATGGAAACCAGTATATGATGACAACGAAATTGAACCTGAAGATGGTTATGATATCATATCAACCATTAATGTAAACATTCAGGATATTGCCCATCACGCCTTGTTAAAGCAGATGGAGTATTATGAAGCAGAACACGGAAGTGTGATTGTGATGGAGGTAAAAACGGGAGAGGTAAAAGCCGTCTCCAACCTTGGAAGAACTTCAGAAGGGAAATATTATGAAAAACTGAATTATGCTGTTGGCGAAAGCCATGAGCCCGGTTCTACTTTTAAAGTAATGGCCATGATGGCGGCTCTGGAAGATAAGGTGATTGACACATCGACCGTAGTAGACACAAAAAATGGAGCCAAGCGGTTTTATGGTCGTACCATTAATGATTCCAAGCATGGAGGCTACGGAAAGATTTCAGCTGCTAGAACTTTGGAAGTGTCCTCCAATATTGGTTTGGCAACTATTATTGATGAGGGATATTCCAAGAATCCGCAAAAATTTGTAGATAGGCTCAAAAAATGGAAACTGAATGAGCGATTGGTAATCCCGATTTTGGGAGAAGGAAAGCCCATTATTCCAGAACCTGGTGATGGAATTTGGAGTAGAAATGCACTTCCTTCTATGGCTTATGGTTATAACCTGCAACTCACCCCTTTGCAAACACTTACATTTTACAATGCCATAGCCAATAACGGGATCATGGTAAAGCCTCGGTTCATTAAGGAGATCCGTAGAATGAACATAGAAGTGGATAATTTTGGAACAGAAATCCTAAACTACAAAATCTGCTCAGACGAAACACTTAGCCAAATCAAGGATATCCTTAAAAATGTAGTGAAGAGAGGAACTGGAGAATCCCTGTACTCCAAATATTTTTCCATGGCGGGCAAAACGGGAACAGCAAGGACTGAATATGCAGCAGCAGATTGGGCAGAAAACAAAAGATACATCTCTTCTTTTGCGGGCTATTTTCCAGCAGATAATCCTAAATATTCCTGTATTGTGGTCATTCATAAACCCAGTATTAAAAAAGGGTATTACGGGGCCGATGTTACAGGGCCAGTATTTAAGCGTATAGCCCAGAAGATATTTACAGACAGTCCATTAATAGATTATGTGATTGATCCTGATGAGAATGATCCAGAGTTGGGTAAAGATTACCAACGGTTTTATGAAAATATACAAAACCAATATCAACAGATTCCAAATGTCATGGGAATGGCTGGAATGGATGCAGTTTCCTTGCTTGAGAATTCAGGATTGAAAGTACGCTTGGTAGGAAATGGTTCAGTGATTTCTCAATCACTAAAGAAAGGAGAACAATTTAAAAATGGACAACAAATAACATTGAGACTTAAATGATATTGTTACGGGACATATTATATAAGGTAACTATTGAAAAAGTAGTGGGAAACACTGTTGTGCCAATTACCGAAATTCAGTTCGACTCAAGAAAAGTGGGATTGAATGATGTCTTTGTGGCCATTCGAGGTACGCTTTCTGACGGTCATGAATATATTAAAATGGCCTGCGAAAAAGGCGCCATTGCAATTATTTGTGAAGAGTTACCTCAAGATTTTATAAACGGGATCACCTATGTACAAGTACGGGATAGTCAGCAAGCGTTGGCTTTAATAGCTGCAAATTTTTATGAAAATCCATCAGAAAACTTAAAACTAATAGGAGTTACGGGGACTAATGGGAAAACGACCATTTCTACATTGTTGTACAATCTTTTTGTTGGCGCTGGGTATGAAGTGGGCTTGTTGTCTACCGTAAAAATATTGGTGGGATCCAAAGAATATAAAGCGACCCATACAACACCGGATAGTTTGACCATTAATAGATATTTGAAGGAAATGGTTGATGCTGGAGTAGAGTTTTGCTTTATGGAAGTAAGTTCTCATGGAATTCATCAAAAAAGGACGGAAGGACTTTATTTTACGGGAGGGATTTTCACCAATCTATCGCATGACCATTTAGATTATCACAAAGATTTTAAAGAGTATCGTGATGTTAAAAAATCTTTTTTCGATCAGTTGCCAAAAACTGCTTTTGCCTTAACCAATATCGATGATAAGAATGGGGTGTTCATGCTTCAGAATACTAAAGCTAAGAAGTACAGTTATGCACTAAAAACCTTAGCAGATTATAAGGCTCAGATATTGGAAAATCAATTTTCAGGGCTTCTGCTTAAGATTAATAACAATGAATTGTGGGTGAAATTAATTGGCTATTTCAATGCCTACAATTTGTTGGCTATCTACGGAACTGCAGATCTTTTGGGTCTTGAATCGATGGAGACCCTTCAGTTGATGAGTGTTTTAGAAAGTGTAGATGGAAGGTTTCAATATGCTGTTTCAGATCAGAAAGTTACCTCCATTGTAGATTATGCGCATACCCCGGATGCACTTAAGAATGTATTGGAAACCATCAATACCATTCGTACAGGGAATGAGGTTTTAATCACGGTAGTAGGTTGTGGGGGAGATCGTGATGCTGCCAAGCGACCCAAAATGGCAAATATTGCCACCCAGTTAAGCAACAAGGTCATTTTTACCAGTGATAATCCACGCAGTGAAGATCCAGAAAGTATTATTGAGCAAATGGAATCTGGAGTTTCTCCAGAGCATTTCAAAAAAACACTTTCCATAGTAGACCGAAAACAAGCCATAAAGACCGCTTGCCAGATAGCAGAGGAAGGAGATATCATTTTAGTGGCTGGCAAAGGACACGAAACCTATCAGGAAATTAATGGGGAACGAAAGGATTTCGATGATTTCAAAATAGTGAACGAACTACTAACCGCACTCAATAAATAACTATGCTATACTATTTGTTCGATTTTTTGGATAAAACATATGATCTCCCAGGAGCAGGACTGTTTCAGTTTATCACATTTCGTGCAGCTATGGCGGCCATTTTATCTTTAGTAATTGCTACTGTATATGGGAAAAAGATCATTCGTTTTCTGCAACGAAAACAAATGGGAGAGACTATACGCGATCTGGGATTGGAAGGACAAGTAGAAAAAGCAGGAACCCCTACCATGGGAGGGGTCATCATTATTTTGGCAATCATAATACCAGTACTCCTTTTCGCAAAACTAGAGAACATTTATGTGATTATGCTTTTGGTGACAACTCTTTGGATGGGTGCCATTGGTTTTTTAGACGATTATTTAAAGAAATTTAAAAATGATAAGGCAGGATTGCCTGGTAAATTCAAAGTAATTGGTCAGGTTGGATTAGGGATCATTGTAGGTGCAACTATGTTTTTTCACCCTGGGATCACGGTAAAGACAGAGAAAGTGAATCCTGTTAACAATGAGGAGATTGTAGCAGAAGGAGAATCAGATGAGTTTAACGAAGCCGAGAAGACTCTGATGACAACCATGCCTTTTGTTAGCCGCAATGAGATTAATTATGAAAAGCTGGTGACTTGGGCAGGAGAAGACTATAAAAAATATGCTTGGCTCATTTTTATCCCCATCGTTATTTTCATTATTACAGCAGTTTCCAATGGAGCTAATCTTACCGATGGAATTGACGGCCTTGCTGCAGGAACTTCGGCTATTATTGGAGTGACACTAGCCATATTTGCATGGGTTTCTGGTAATGTTATTTTCTCAGATTATCTCAATGTAATGTACATCCCGAACATTGGGGAACTCACAATTTTTATCATGGCATTTGTAGGAGCGCTCATTGGCTTTTTGTGGTACAATGCCTTTCCAGCACAAGTATTCATGGGAGATACCGGAAGCCTAACCATAGGAGGAATCATTGCAGTTATAGCAATTGCTATACGGAAAGAATGGCTCATTCCTATTCTATGCGGGATTTTCCTTATCGAAAACTTATCGGTAGTTCTACAGGTAAGTTGGTTTAAATATACACGAAAGAAATATGGTGAAGGGAGAAGGATTTTTAAGATGTCTCCATTGCACCATCATTTTCAAATGAAGGGATACCATGAAAGTAAGATTGTAACACGATTCTGGATTGTAGGAATTGTATTGGCTGTGCTAACGATTGTAACACTAAAAATCCGTTAAAAATGAAACGATTGGTGGTGTTGGGAGCAGGAGAAAGCGGAGTTGGAAGTGCTCTATTGGGTAAAAAAGAAGCATACGAAGTATTTGTTTCAGACTTCGGAAAAATAAAGGAAACCTATAAACAAGTTCTTATACATCATGAAATAGTTTGGGAAGAAGGAAAGCATACGCTTGAAGAGATTTTGAAAGCAGATGTGGTAATGAAAAGCCCTGGTATACCAGATAATGTTCCTGTGGTAAAGGAATTGAAGGAAAAAGGAATCTCGGTGGTTTCAGAGATTGAGTTTGCAGCTCAGTTTACGACCGCCAATTTGGTAGGAATTACCGGAAGCAATGGAAAAACCACAACAGCAACTTTAACACATCAATTACTTGTTGATGGAGGATTAAATGTTGCGCTGGGTGGCAATATTGGAGAAAGCTTTGCACAACAAATAGTTGAAGGGGATTTTGAGCATTATGTCTTGGAATTAAGCAGTTTTCAATTGGATGGTATCGAGAGTTTTGCTCCTCATATTGCTGTGCTAACCAATCTAAGTCCAGATCATTTAGATCGATACGAAGGGAAATATGAAAATTATATCGCTTCCAAATTTCGGATTACAATGAATCAAAAAGAGGATGACTATTTCATTTATGATGGAGATGATGAAGAGATTTTGAAGTGGTTAGAGCAACACCCCATAAAAGCTAAGAAACTTCCCTTTTCACTAATCAAGAATATAGAAAATGGAGCTTATATAAAAGATAAAAACATAATAATAACCATAAATAACAAAATACACACTATGCCAATCGCCACATTAGGATTACAAGGAAAACACAACGTCAAGAATGCCATGGCGGCTTCAACAGTTGCCACATTATTGGGTATTCGAAAAGAAACCATTAGGCAGTCTCTTGAGCATTTTCAAGGGGTGGAGCACCGTTTGGAGAAGGTGTTGAAAATAAATAAGGTCTTGTATATCAACGATTCTAAAGCTACAAACGTAAATGCAACCTTCTATGCGTTAGATAGTATGGAGTCACCAACTGTGTGGATTGTTGGCGGAGTAGATAAAGGAAATGATTATAGTGAATTGTTGCCATTGGTAAATGAGAAAGTCAAGGCCATTATTTGTCTAGGTGTGGATAATGAGAAGATCATTGCATCCTTCGGTAATGTAGTAGATATGATGGTAGAAACAGGGAGCATGAAAGATGCTGTACAAGTTGCCTATAGATTGGCAGAGCGAGGAGAAAATGTATTGCTTTCTCCAGCCTGTGCAAGCTTTGATTTATTCAATAATTATGAAGATAGGGGAAGGCAGTTTAAAGAAGAAGTAAGAAACTTATAAGAAGAGAATGCGAACCATTTTCAGTAACATAAAAGGGGATAAAGCAATTTGGGCAGTTGTGGCGCTCTTAGCCTTGTTTTCCTTTCTTCCTGTGTACAGTGCCAGTAGTAATTTGGCTTATTTGTACGGGGATGGTAATACCCTTAAATTTTTACTGAAACATTTTGCGCATTTACTATTGGGTTTTGCCATACTGTATGGAGTGCATAGAATACCCTATAATTATTTTAAAGGACTTTCCATTATTGCCTTGCCTGTCATTGTAATTTTACTACTGATAACTCTAAGCCAGGGAGCTACTATAGAAGGGGCTAATGCAAGTCGATGGATACGAGTTCCTTTTGTGGGGGTTACTTTCCAAACGTCAACATTGGCAGCTGTGGTTTTAATGACCTATGTAGCACGATACCTTTCCAAGATCAAGGGCAAAGCAATTACCTTCAAGGAAACACTATTGCCTTTATGGCTTCCGGTGTTTTTGATTTTGGCCCTAATCTTACCAGCAAATTTTTCTACAACAGCCATTATTTTTTCTATGGTGGTAGTGTTGGTTTTTATTGGAGGATATCCACTTCGGTATCTTATGATTGTGTTGGGTTCTGGACTCATTATGCTAACACTTTTTGTACTCACGGCAAAAGCTTTTCCGGGGGTGTTCCCAAACCGTGTAGATACATGGATAAGTAGGGTTGAAAGTTTTGCAGATAGTGAAGATACAGAAGCTGATTATCAGATAGAAAAAGCTAAAATAGCTATTGCTTCAGGAGGCGTTACAGGTTTGGGTCCAGGTAAAAGCATTCAGAAAAACTTTTTGCCCCAGTCTTCTTCAGATTTTATTTATGCCATTATCGTGGAGGAATTTGGAATGGCAGGAGGTCTGTTTTTATTGTTGCTGTATCTGTTACTTCTATTTCGATTAGTGGTGGTTGTTCATAAATGTGATTCCCTCTTTGGGAAATTATTAGTGATAGGAGTAGGGCTGCCCATTATATTTCAGGCATTGATTAATATGGGAGTGGCCGTAGAACTTTTTCCAGTTACGGGGCAAACCTTGCCCTTGATAAGTAGTGGGGGAACCTCGATTTGGATGACTTGTCTGGCTATGGGAATGGTTCTGAGTGTAAGTGCTAAAAGAGAGGTGCAGATTAAGGAAACAGAAGAAGAAAATCCATTGGATATTTTAAGTGAAACTATTTGAGAGTAGACCAAACATATCGATTTATTATTAGTGGCGGAGGAACCGGAGGACATATCTATCCAGCAATTGCCATTGCCAACGAATTGAAATCACGATATCCTAATTCAGAATTTCTATTTGTAGGAGCTAAGGACCGTATGGAAATGGAGAAAGTACCACAGGCTGGTTACAAAATTGTAGGCTTGTGGATCTCAGGGATTCAACGAAGCATAAACTTCAAGAACCTGCTATTTCCTTTCAAACTGATTTCCAGTTTGTGGAAATCAAAAGCCATTATAAAAAAGTTCAAACCAGACGTAGCCATCGGGACAGGAGGCTATGCCAGTGCCCCTCTCTTACGGATTGCTTCTAAAAAAGGGATTCCAAGCTTAATCCAAGAACAAAACAGTCATGCAGGAATTACCAATAAATGGTTGAGCGGGAAAGTGAAGAAAATCTGTACTGCTTATGAGGGTATGGAGCGATTCTTTCCAAGTAAAAAAATTGTTTTCACCGGAAATCCAGTGAGACAAGATCTATTGGATGTTTCTTCCAAAAAGGAAGAAGCCATGGCATTCTTTGGATTAAATCCTGCAAAAAAGACTTTACTCATTTTGGGTGGGAGCTTAGGGGCGGGAAAGATCAATGAATTGGTTTATGGTAAGCTAGACTTTTTTAAGGCAAATGAGGTCCAGCTAATTTGGCAATGCGGAAAGTTTTATTTCGAGAAGTACCAGGTAAACACAAATGAAAATGTACAAGTACATGCCTTTTTGAACCGAATGGATTTGGCCTACGCTGCTGCTGATATCATTATATCGCGTGCAGGAGCCCTTTCGGTATCTGAATTGTGCTTGGTTGGCAAACCAGTTATTTTCATTCCGTCACCCAATGTTTCTGAAGACCATCAAACTAAGAACGCACGGGCAATTGTTGAAAAGAAAGCAGCGCTCATGTTGAAGGAAAGCGAGTTGGAAACTGGATTTGAAGAGGCATTTTCAGAAATTTTAAAGAATAGTGAAATGCACCAAAATCTTTCAGAAAACATAAAGAAAATGGCAAAGCCCAATGCAACAATAGACATTGTAGAAGAAATTGAAAAACTGTTGAACGCTTGAAGGAACTAAAGGACATAACACACATTTATTTTGTCGGTATCGGTGGTATCGGGATGAGTGCCTTGGCACGTTATGTACTGCGATTAGGAAAGACGGTTTTGGGATATGATAAAACACCTACCAAGCTTACCAATGAACTTATCGCTGAAGGCATGGAAGTTACTTTTATGGATGCGTTATCAGAATTGGATTTGGTTGCATTAAAGCCTGATGATACATTGGTGGTCTACACACCAGCGATTCCAAAAGACAATCAGATTTTAAATTATTTCAAAGATCATGGGTATGATGTGATGAAGCGTGCGCGATTTTTAGGAGAAGTAACCAAAGATACACTTTGCTTGGCAGTAGCGGGTACTCATGGCAAGACTACTACGTCTGCAATATTGGGGCATTTACTGGCAGAATGCAATATGCCAGTTACGGCATTTCTTGGAGGCATTTCCGAAAATTATCATTCCAATTTTATTAGTAAAGGAACCGAAATCACTGTAGTTGAAGCAGATGAGTTTGATAGGTCCTTCCTGCAATTAAGCCCAGATATTGCTTGTGTAACCTCCATGGATGCCGATCATCTGGATATCTATGGAAATTCTGATTCTATAGAGGCTTCTTTTAAGGAATTTGCAGGTTTACTTCCTAACAAAGAAAAACTATTGTTCAAAAAAGGACTGCCGTTAGAAGGAAATTCGGTGGCGCTTAATGAAGCAGCAGATTTTGAAGCCCAAAATATTCGAATAGAAAACGGCGCCTATATTTTCGATTTAAAAACCCCTAAAGAGCTCATAAGAAATTTAACCTTTTTACTCCCTGGACATCATAACCTACACAATGCGGTAACAGCTTTGGGCATGGCCATCTTCGCCGGAACCCCAACTTCCTGCCTGCCCAAAGCTTTATTTAGTTTTAAAGGAGTAGAACGAAGATTTACGTACAAAATCCGTCGCCCAGATTTAGTTCTTATTGATGATTATGCACATCACCCTACTGAAATCAATGCACTACATCAAGCAGTTTCAGAAATGTATCCAGAAGAACAAATACTTATTGTTTTTCAACCTCATTTATTCAGTAGGACTCGGGATTTTGTAGATGGTTTTGCAGAAAGCCTTGGAAGGTTCGACGAGATTGTATTATTAGACATTTATCCAGCAAGGGAAGCTCCTATTTCTGGAGTGAATTCCCAATGGTTATGTAATAAAATAGCGTCTAATAGAGCAAAGTTAATCACGAAAAAAGAACTGCCAGAATATGTTCACCAATCTTCATGCAAAGTGAAGTTGCTGGTTGGCGCTGGTGATATTGGAGCTGAAGTAGAAAAAGTAACAAAATATATACAAGATGAAAGGTAATTGGAGCGTTATACGGGTGTTGCTTTTGCTTGTGTTGGTAGGGGTTCTCTACGGTTTTACCCGTCAAAGAAACGAGGGCAGAAAACTAACCGGATTAGAAGTGCATTTTACAGATGAAAACAGTCCATTTATTACGCTTTCTACGGTTAATAAATTGTTAATACAAAATAGCGACAGTGTTACGAGCATCACTAAAGAAACTTTAGTTTTGAAAGAGATGGAATCCAGATTGTTGCAAAATCCTATGGTGCGTGACGCTCAGGTGTTTGTAACGGTTGATGGAAAATTGGGGGCAAAGATAGAACAGCGTAACCCTATCGCTCGGGTGGCCGATAACCCCAGTTACTATGTAGATGAAGACGGGGAAAAGATGCCACTTTCTAAAGTGTATGCTGCAAGGGTTCCCATAATAACAGGGTTGTCTAAAACGAATTTTACCGAATTGACTCCATTGTTACTTAAAATTCGCAACGATGAATTCATGAAGAAGAGTGTTGTTGGAATTCACAAAAGTAAGGCTGGAATTATTGATTTTGAGATGCGGAAAATGGATTTTAATGTTCGTTTGGGTAAAATGGAAGAAATTGAAAGGAAGTTTCAAAATTTTAAAGCTTTTTATCAAAAAGCAAAGCGGGACAATAAGCTTACAAGTTATCGATTGGTGGATTTGCAATTTGGAAATCAAGTGGTAGCGACAAAAAATTAAGTCATGGAAAACAACAGGATTGCGGTAGGATTGGATATTGGAACCACAAAAATTGTGGCCATGATCGGTAGGAAGAACGACTACGGAAAAATGGAGATTTTGGGTATTGGAAAATCCAAAAGCTTAGGAGTACACCGTGGAGTGGTGAATAACATTACTCAAACCATTCAATCCATTCAGCAAGCAATTCAAGATGCGGAAACTTCTTCAGGAATGAAGATAGAAGATGTGGTAGTAGGGATTGCAGGACAACATATACGAAGCCTACAGCATAGTGATTATATAACCAGATCCGATAGTGAAGTGGTTATAGATGAAGAAGATATAGACCGTCTTTGCAATCAGGTACACAAGTTGGTGATGCTTCCCGGAGAAGAAATTATACATGTATTGCCTCAAGATTTTAAAGTAGATGGGCAAGCCGAAGTAAAAGAACCCATTGGAATGTATGGTGGCAGATTGGAAGCCAATTTTCATGTGGTTGTAGGTCAGGTTTCATCTATCCGTAATATTGGCCGTTGCGTAAAAAGCGCAGGAATCAATCTTTCAGGAATCACTTTAGAACCATTGGCTTCAGCAAATGCAGTGTTAAGTCAAGAGGAAAAAGAAGCAGGAGTGGCGCTTATTGATATTGGAGGTGGAACTACGGATCTAGCAATTTTTAAAGATGGAATTATTCGGCATACCGCAGTGATTCCTTTTGGTGGAAATGTAATTACCGAAGACATCAAAGAAGGTTGTTCTATTATTGAAAAACAAGCAGAACTATTGAAAATAAAGTTCGGCTCTGCTTGGCCGGGAGAAAATAAAGACAATGAAATTGTTTCCATACCGGGCTTACGAGGACGTGAACCTAAAGAGATTACGCTAAAAAACCTCTCAAAGATTATACATGCACGCGTTGTAGAGATAGTAGAGCAAGTATACTTGGAAATCAAAAATTATGGACATGAGGAGCAGAAGAAGAAATTGATAGCAGGTATTGTTCTAACAGGAGGAGGATCGCAATTACGGCATCTTAAGCAATTGGTAGAGTACATAACTGGAATGGATACTCGTGTTGGTTACCCCAATGAGCATTTAGCTGGAGATAGTGATAGCGAGACCACAAGTCCTATGTATGCTACAGCCGTTGGTTTAGTCATGAATAGTTTGGAAACCAGTGAGCGAAGCAAACAAATTGAGCAATCCAAAACGACACAAGAAGCTGTTAACGCTTCAATATCTGAGGCAGAACCTGATCTTGAAGAAAATGAAGTAATAGATGAAACGCCGAAAGAGCGTAAACGATTTTTCGATAAATGGGCTGAAAAATTCAAAGAATTTTTGGATAACGCCGAATAAAAATTTAAAACAACACAACTAATTAAATAAGACCCTATAAAGGGATAACCTCACAAAAAGAACTATATGAGCAGTAACTCAGAATTTGATAATATTTCGTTCGACCTGCCCAAAAACCAATCCAACGTCATCAAGGTAATTGGTGTTGGGGGTGGTGGAAGCAATGCCATCAACCACATGTTTAGTCAAGGGATTAAAGGTGTGGATTTTGTGATTTGCAATACCGATGCCCAGGCTTTGGAAAACAGCCCTGTACCCAATAAGATTCAATTAGGGGTTTCCCTTACTGAAGGATTGGGAGCAGGAGCTAACCCTATCATTGGGGAGCAGTCTGCTGTAGAGAGTGTAGAGGACATCAAGAATATGTTGATGACTCACACCAAAATGATATTCATTACTGCCGGGATGGGTGGAGGTACCGGAACCGGAGCCGCTCCCATTATAGCGAAAATGGCAAAAGAATTGGATATCCTTACTGTTGGAATTGTAACGATACCATTTCAGTTTGAAGGAAAGATAAGAAACGAACAAGCGCAGATTGGAGTTGAGAAACTACGTCAAAGTGTTGATTCCTTGATTGTTATCAACAACAATAAATTAAGAGAAGTATACGGAAACCTAGGTTTTAAAGCAGGCTTCTCAAAAGCAGATGAAGTGTTGGCAACCGCAGCCCGTGGGATAGCAGAAGTAATAACACATCACTATACCCAAAACATTGACTTACGTGATGCTAAAACCGTATTAGCCAATAGTGGGACGGCTATTATGGGAAGTTCCTCTGCCAGTGGTGCCAATCGAGCCCAAGAAGCGATTAGTAAGGCATTGGATTCTCCGTTACTTAACGACAATAAAATTAAGGGAGCAAAGAACGTATTGCTGCTTATTGTTTCAGGAACTGAGGAGATAACCATTGATGAGATTGGTGAAATCAGTGATCATATCCAGACAGAAGCAGGTCACAGTGCTAACATTATCATGGGAGTAGGTGAAGATGAAACTTTAGAAGGAGCTATTTCTATTACAGTGATTGCAACAGGGTTTAATGCAGAGCAACAAGATGATATTGTCAATACCGATCCTAAAAAAATAATCCATACCCTAGAAGAAGAGCAAAAGGCGGAGCACAATCTTATGTCAAAACCAAGTGCTATAGAAGTGCCGGTTCAGAAGAAGGAAGAAGCTCCGGTAATACGTCATACCTTGTTTTTGGACGAAGAGGAAGAAGACAAGCCCGTTGCAAAGAAAACAGCCCAGAAAGAACTTCCGTTTGAAGGCTATGTAGAGACATCAGAGTTGATTAAAAATATTGAAGTTGAATCTACTTTAATAGACATTCATTATTTAGCCGAATTCGAGCAGATTCAAATCAATCAGATTGATGTAAATGATTTTGTTATTGTATCTACTGACACGGAAGATGAGCCAATGATAGAGGTGGAGGCTACCCGTAGTGAACAAAATGAGATCGAAGAGCAGATGCTTATGTTCGATCTGCCTATTAATACAACACCAGAAAAGAAAATTCCGGCCACAGAAAGTAAAATTGAAGAGGAAGAACCTGAATTATTGGTAAAACGAATTGAGGATATCGAAGTAAAAGATCCGATAGAAGTGATTCCTGTTACTGAAGTGACCGAGGATGGTATTAAAAGATACAGTTTGGACGATTACCAAGAAAAAGAAGATGAATTGTTAGGTGCAAAGCCAAATTCCGTCCAAGAAGAGGAAGTTGCTTTTGAAACAAAGACCATAGAAGTTCCCGAAACTGAATCGGAAGAAGGTGAAGAGGTAGATCCTTTGAACTCACCCATTTCAAAATTGCTTAAGGACAGAACCGAAGAGCGTAAACGAAAAATGAAGGAGTTCAATTATAAGTTTAGGAACAGTGCTTCAAAAATTGACGACATAGAAAAACAACCTGCCTATAAAAGAGCAGGAATAGAATTGGAAGATGTTGATTCTGATGATTCATCCATCTCTAGGACTTCGGTAAGTACCGATGACGATGATATCGACTTAAAGACCAATAATTCTTTTTTACACGATAATGTAGACTAACGGTTTACCTCCTCAAGACCGCGATGTCTGCGGACCTTTCAGGTTTATAACTTGGAAGGTTTTTTCTTGAACAGAAACCCAATCTATATTTCCTTAAAAGCCGAATGCACAAGCATTCGGCTTTTAAGTATTAATACGTATTAAGGTTTATGAATGAGATAGTTAGCTTTACAGTTGTGTAAACACTAACAAATTTATCATGAAAAACAGCACGTATGCCCTAACCCGTATCAGTTTTCTTATTACCATTGGAATCCTCTTTTTTTCTTGCAAGGGGAAAGGGGAATCTTCTGATTCCGAAAGTGAATCCTCTGACGCTAAATTAGATGAAAAGGAACTTGTTACAGCAAATCCTACTTTTATGAGCATTTCAGATATTCATTTGGACGATGCTATAACCGAAGTTGACTATGGCTGCGATACTGGAACTGCGCTTTGGAAAGCAGCACAAAGTAAATTCGTTTCCCTTATAAAAGAAAAGAACCCCGGTTTTATTGTTTATTTAGGAGATTTACCTGTGCATCATGGAGATCATTGTTTAGATAGTATAGTGCCCAAGGCATCTATACCGGACAAAATTCATGGAGACATAGGATCTGTATTGAGCCGTTTGCGGACTCTAGCAGACTCTACCAATGTACCTTTATTGTATCTCCCTGGGAATAATGATGGCTATGGAGGAGATTATGCATCTTTTTCATACATACAAACCAAAGATACCATTACACCATTTACACTTGATACTATTGGGACAAAGGATTGGCCCATTATTAAAGGATCCAGATCAGCTTCCTATTTTCAGGAGGAGGGTAATGCTACATTGGGATATTATTCTGCCTATCCGTTGGGCAAGGATACCACAAGGACTTCCAATCTTAAAGTGCTTATGCTTAATACAGTAATTCTTTCGGAACGATATTCAAGTCAAGATCATATAGATAAGTATACTGCTGCCCAAGATCAATTTGATTGGATGGGTACACAATTGGCTACAGCTAAAACCAATAAAGAGAAAATAATAATAGGAATGCATATACCACCAGGTTTGGACGCCTATTCTGGAACCGATATGTTTTGGCGTAATAACCCAGCAGATACGCTTAAAAATGGGCATACCTATGTAAATGCATTTGTTACGCTGGTAGACACCTATAAGGATGAAATCACAGGAATATTAACCAGTCATACTCATATGGATGAGCTAAAGCGGGTATTTAATGAGAACAATGAGTTGATTGAGCTTTGTATTTCAACACCTGGTGTTACTGTTAATCATAGTAACAACCCAGGGATGAAGATTTTTGAATACGATGCTACTAGCTATGAACTTACTGATTATACTACTTGGTATGCAAGCAGGGAGAAAGATGCTTTTACTTTCGATAAATCACTATCTTATTCATTCAAATCCACATATGGAGGATGCCCTGGGGCTAAAAACATGTTGGACTGTATTACTGGCATTAGTACGGATACCAGTAAAGCGGGTAGGCATAAAATCGTAGACCTTATGGAGGTTAATTATGACGTACGGCATAATGTTCCTGCCAACTACAAACATTCTAAAGGATTGGATGTGTTTCCTGATATGTAAATATTAAAAAAATAAGGCTTTTAGATGTTTCCCTAATCTGGTATTGGTTTTTAATTCACCATAAGTTTCTGATAAAGGATTGTTCCATTATCCAACTGAATTTTCACCAATAACAATTGGTTACTTAGTTTATCTATAGGAATTTCAATTATTGATACGTTGGTTTTATTGCTGAAGCTTTGTATTTCTTTACCAGCTATATCGAAGAAAGTTACATTTTGTATGAGGTTGTTTGTAACGGATTGTAATTTAACTATAGAACTAGCAGGGTTTGGGTAAAGGATTACCTCGTTTCCGGAGTGTTGTATATCAAGAGTGCTTAATGGGTTGGTAGTCCCCATAATTCTTCCCCAAGCTCCTGCTATATATACATTTGTGCCAAATAAATCAATGCTATTTATATCACCAATAGTTACTAACTGCTCCCAATTTTGACCACCGTTTGTAGTTTTGTAAAGCCATCCATAGTCATCAGAAACATATCCTTCGTTTTCATTAAAGAATCTTATATTTTCAATATCTGTACTCGGTAATCCACCAAGGCCTTGCCATGTTTCCCCACCATCTAAAGTGCGTCCAATAAGGTTGTTGTCTCCTCCGTAGAATCCTATATTTTCATCTACAAAATAAAATATATTTAGAAAAGAACCTGTGGAGGTCATTTCCTCCCAAGTAACCCCTCCATCTACTGTTTTATAGAGTGTGTTGTTGCCATAATCCTTGTGAGCAAATCCTATAGAGTTATTGATAAATTGAATACGATGAAATCCATCACTGTTAATTTGTTCATAGGTGTTCCCACCATCGGTTGTCTTCATCAATTTTTCTAATCCGGATGAAGCAGTCACATACCCAGTGTTTTCATCAATAAAATCTATTGATGAAATATCGTCTAATAATACTTGATTGCCGTTGTTTGTTTCGATCCATGTAAGCCCTCCATCAGTAGTTTTAAAAACAGATCTGGATAAAACGGCGTAACCAATATTTTCAGTTAAGAACTCAAAATGATTTATATGAACAGAAGGAACAATGAATCCAATATTAAACCAACTTTGTCCGCCATCAGTTGTCTTAATAAACTTATCATAATTTACAGCATAGGCTACATTTCCACTGACAAACTGTAGTTTTCTAATTGGGTCGTAAGTAGGAGAGTAGGAGTTCCACCCAGTAGCATTTGTTTTCTTGGCAATACGGCCTCGTTGTCCTGTTACATATCCTGTATTATTATCTATAAGGTGTATGCCAAGTACGTCCGAAAAACCCTTACGTACGGGTACTACACTATTCCAAGTCCATGTGTCACCTCCATTGGAGGTTCGGAACATTGCCCCTCCTTCTCCCACAATATATCCTAAATCTTCCGTAGCAAATTCAATATCCAAGATACCATCAATTATATTTGGGTCTTCTACCCACGTTTCCCCTCCATCTGTTGTCTTATAAAACTCACTATGTTCACGACTTGCGTAACCAATTTGAGAGTTATAAAAAATAAATGGTGAAATAATCAGAAGGACTAGTAGTTGAGGAATTTGTGATGTACCAATTTTGACCACCGTCCACAGTTTTAAATACAAATCCATCCTTACAAGCCGCATGTCCTACCAATTCTGAAGTAAAAAATGTTTTAGTCATTATTTCCGTAGGAGCAATAAGAGCTGACCAGTTTTGCCCCCCATCCACAGTTTTAAATAGTTCAGTCTCCCCAGATATGATTATGATATCCTCATTAATAAAATTAATGGAGTTAAGGAAGGTACTTGCCCCAATATCAATAGATGTCCAATTATTCCCAGAATCATTTGATTGTAAAACATATCCATTTTCACCAACAATAAAACCTTTGTCGTTATGGAATTCTATTTCAACTCCGCTGTCAATATTTTGTTTTATAGTCCACGTTTCTCCAGCATCTGTGGTTTCAATAAGCTCTTGGTTATTTACTACAAAACCATGAGAGCTAGATGTAAAATGAACATCATGACCCGTATGGAAGCTGGGAAGTGGGTTAAGAAGTTCTAATGATTGACTTTTGATAGAAACCGTAGTGAGGACAAAAAAAACAATTAAAAAATAAAAACGCATTATAGATGATTTTGAAGTCTAAAATATGGATTAAAAAGTAAACAATTCAATCCAAGTTCAATTTATTTGAGATAATTGTTTTAAAGGAAAAAGCAAAATATATTGTATCTTCGCGGTCTGTTTTAATTTAGTAAATATGAGTCTACAACAGCAGATTATGGAAGCCATGAAGACGGCTATGAAAGAGAAGGATGCAACGGCCTTGGAATCCCTGCGTGCTGTAAAAAGCGCATTATTGTTGGCTCAGACAGAAAGTGGAGCTAAAACCGAACTTTCAGAAGATCAAGAAATTAAATTGTTACAGAAATTGGTAAAGCAACGTAAGGATAGTGCTACTATTTTTACAGAGCAAGGACGTGAAGATCTAGCAGGTCCCGAGGTAGCACAAGCAGCCATCATTGAACAATTTTTACCAGAACAATTAAGCGAAGATGAAGTTGCAAAAGTAGTAGATGCTATTATTGCTGAAACTGGAGCTTCTTCTATGAAAGATATGGGGAAAGTGATGGGAATGGCCAATGGGAAATTGATGGGTAAGGCGGACGGAAAAACGATCTCCACAATAGTAAAACAAAGATTGGCATAAGCCAATATATAGGCCCCGTAGTTCAACTGGATAGAATATCAGATTTCGGCTCTGAGGGTTGGGGGTTCGAATCCTCCCGGGGTCACTACAAGAAGAAAATCCACACATAGGTGTGGATTTTTTATTTTACAGGGGAAACATATAGGCATTTGTGATTTTCTATTTACAAAGATGGTTGTAATGAGAATACCCCATGATTCTTAGAATTGCCGAAGGTGAGTTCAGTTAGAATTCCTATATTTAATTAGAATTCAAACGATAAAAAAATCAATCTTGAAACCTCAGGAAATTGTAAAAAAATGGTTTAAAGTATGGGAAGAGGGAGATTTTCACAACATTCCTGTTACAGAAGATTTTGTACATGTTAGTCCCTATGGAACCATTAACGGAAAAGAAACTTATCTAAATTTAGTTGAAACGAACAAAGATAAGTTCTTGGGGCATCGTTTCGATATTCATGAAGAATTATTTAGTGAAGATAGTGCCTGTGTTCGGTATACAGGAATTAAGGGAGAGTTCCGTTTGGAGGTTAGTGAATGGTATCTGTTTAAGGATAATTTAATTAAGAGAATCATTGCATATTACAATATTGAAGGAGAAATAAATGAAGAAAGAAAATTGAAAAACTTAGATAAATAAAAGATCATTATGTTTGGACCCGTTTTAGTTTTACTGTACACCTTGTTTAGCCTCTTTGTATCCTCGCCGGATGGTACGCAAACTTCTAATTTAGATGATGGCCAGCCATTGATTATTTTGGATGATGACACGAACTGTAGTGATTGCTAGATAGGAATTGAAAGTACTATTGATTTTATATGTAAGAGACGTAAAGCCCATTTTTTAGCCTACGGGCATTTAAAAAATCCAACTGAATTTTTCTTCAATATTTTTGTTGGATTTCATTTTTTCATTGCAATCAAAATCCAATTACTTAGTATCTTTCCAAAAAATTTTAGCACTTATGGATAAGATATTAGGAATAGGCTCTAGAATAAATCACCCTGAATATGGTAAAGGTGTTGTTACCAATGTAGACTCCAAAATGTATTGGGTTACATTCATAGATAGTGGGTTGGAGACTATTGAGTTGAATGATGATTTTGAAGTTATTGAGGCTTCTGATGACGATCTGGACACCGTAAGTTTTTTCGAAGTAGAAAGTAGTCTCCGGTCCATTCTTAAAAAATGGAGCGATGCTAGTGAAATTGTTCCAATTGCAGATAAGTATAAAGGAGGAACCATCATCTTGCAGCCCAAAGATTCTAATTTGACTAATAAGGAAATCCCTATTGACACTTTTTTTCATAAAATTGTGATGTTACGGGATCGTCTGCGAGTTATGGAACAAAAGATAAATTCTAGTAAAGTTTTAGATGATCAGGATAAGATAGATCTACAACAGTACATTACTCGTTGTTATGGGAGTTTAACAACATTCAATGTATTGTTTAAGAATACTTCCCAACATTTTAAAGGAGAATCTTCCAAAAAATAATTGTAGTTTTAAAAGACAAAAATTCACCAAAAATTTTCAAATATGAACGAAATACAATCCACAGAAATACCTAAAGTTGGAGAACTACATACCGAGGCCAGAGCTTCCTTTTATCGTAAGACCTATACCCATTTGGCCTTGGCAGTATTATTGTTTATAGTAGTAGAAACAATATTTTTTAGAATCCCTGTGGTGGTAGAATTTGCCTTATCCTTAACGCAAGGATCTCTGTGGTTGCTTACATTGGGTGGATTTATGTTAATGACGAACTATGCAGAAAAAATGGCAATGAAGTCTCATGATAAAAATCAACAATACATAGGGCTATTGCTTTATGTAATTGCAGAGGCTTTTATTTTTATTCCACTCATTTTTATTGCTATGGCATATGCCGGTGAAGGAGGATTTGGAATTATAAACCAAGCTGCCATTATTACGTTGTCTTTATTTATGGGATTGTCTGCCATTGTTTTTATCACAAAGAAAGATTTCTCCTTTCTAAAGTCGGCTTTAATGATAGGTGGTTTTATAGCTATTGGTCTCATTATAGCAGGAACACTTTTTGGATTTAATTTAGGATTGATTTTTAGTGTTGGAATGGTTGTATTGGCCGGAGGATCTATTTTGTACCAAACATCAAACATGATACACAAGTACGAAGAAGATCAATATGTAGCAGCTTCTTTAGGTCTTTTTGCATCCTTAATGTTACTTTTTTGGTATGTTTTAAGCATACTTAATAGTGATTAGTTAGTTCGTATACTTTAATGCATCTTCTTTCGTTAACTATACTAAATTACTGGGGTTTAGTAAAATAATCGCTATCTTCCCCTTCCAAATCGAGAAGATGTTACTACTACAAGCCGAAGAAAATGCTCCGTGGTTGGCTCCTTATGCATATGCCATAGTATTGCTTGGGTTTGTGTTTTTCTTATTTAGAGTGTTCGAAAATTGGTACGCTAGTGCCTATGACAGGCCTTTGTATAGACATTATTTTATTTACAGGAAGTTGAAACCATCTCAAGAAACTATTCTTGAAAAGGAATTTTCATTCTACAATAGACTCTCCAAAAAAGAGAAAAGACAGTTTCAACATAGGATTGCAGCTTTCATAAAGGAAAAGAATTTTGTGGGGCGGGATGGCTTGGAAGTAACCGATAGAATGAAATTACTTATTTCTGCAGTAGGTTGTATGCTGAGTTTTGGAAGAAAAAACTTCGATTATGGACTCATTCAGCATATTCTAATCTATCCAGGTGAGTTTTACAGCACCATGAACGATGCCATGCATATAGGTGAATTCAACCCTAAAGGGAAAGCTTTGGTGTTATCATGGGAAGATTTTGAGCAAGGGCATAAAATCCCTAATGATAATCGTAATTTGGGTATTCATGAGTTTATGCACGCCATGCAGTTGGAAGCAAGAAAAAGCAGGGATTTGGACTCTACTCGATTTGCCAAACAATTCCAGAATATATTGAGACGTCTTACTCAAAAAGAGGTAAAGGAGAAATTGGATGATACCCGTTATTTTAGATCATACGCTTTTACCAATCAATACGAATTTATGGCGGTTCTTTCAGAGTATTTTATAGAATCCCCTAATGAGTTCAAAAAGCATTTTCCGCAGCTATACTCTTATACACAAAAGCTATTGAACTTTAGGTTTGCAGGTTACTAAGCTCCTTCAACAATAGCATTGGTGATTATTTTGGCATGTATTCTTGAGTTTTCAATAAACCATTTATGAGTCTCAGTACCACCACAAACTACACCTGCAAGATATAATCCCTTTACATTGCTTTCCATAGTGTTTTCGTTGTAGTTAGGGACATTCTTTTCACCTTTCAATTCTACACCCAACGATTCCAGAAATTTGAAATTTGGCAGATAACCGGTTAACGCTAGGACAAAGTCATTCTCCAATTCTAATAAACCTCCTGGGGTCTTTAGGGTAACTTGTTGCTCTTTAATAGAAGTGATTTCGGTATTAAAAAGAGCTTTGATACTTCCTTCTTTTATTCTATTGTCAATATCTGGCCGTACCCAGTATTTAACCCTTTCACCTATTTGAGGTCCTCGTACTATCATAGTGACATCACCACCTTTTCTCCAGATTTCCAGTGCTGCATCTACAGCACTATTGCTGGCGCCAACTACCATTGTTTTCTTCATGACATATGGATGTGCTTCTTTAAAATAGTGAGAGACCTTGGGTAGCTCTTCCCCTGGAACATTCAATAGTTTAGGAATGTCATAGAAACCAGTACAAATTATTAGGTTTGAGGCAATGTATTGGTCTTTATTTGATTGAATATAAAAAAGCTCGCCTTCCTTTTTTACAGTTGTTACTTTTTCAAATAAATGGATGCGAAGGTTATTTGAAGTTGCTACCCTTCGGTAATACTCCAACGCTTCATTTCTGTTAGGTTTTGCTTGATGACTTATGAAAGGAATGTTGTCTATTTCTAATTTCTCTGAAGTAGAAAAAAAGGTCATATTCAGCGGATAATTGTATAACGAATTGCAAAGGGCTCCCTTTTCTAGAACCACGTAGTTGAGATTCTTCTTTTTGCATTCTAACGCACAGGCAATCCCAATAGGACCACCACCAACGATTACTACATCCAATTTTTTTTGCATGCCTAAAAATAAGGTTTTGCCTTGAGATTTTGCAAGATTTATAAGTGTCTAAAAAGAATAAGCCCATTACTGCTATGCAGTAATGGGCACACATAAACAAAAACTTAGTAATCTGGAATCAGTTTACCAATAGTTTTTGAGTTAATACAGTTCCTTCAGAGTTGACAGCCTTAACAACATACATTCCTTTGGCGAGACTAGATGCATTCCATAATGCTGATTTAGAGGGGTCTATGGTGTCTATCAAGGTTCCACTTATAGAAAATACTGAGAGTTTCTGGAATTTTTCTGCAATCTTAGGTGATATCTGAAAATGAGTCCCAGCTGTTGGAACCAAAATCTGAGCTAGCAAAGAATTATCTGTGACTCCTAAAATGGGTTCCCTAACCCTAACAAAATTAGGAGTATTCAAACTACCTCCATTATCCCATCTTCCAATGAGGGTGCCATCAGCAGTAAATTCAGTAATCTTATTACCGCCTCTTTCAGAAATCAACAAATTACCATTGGGTAGGTAATCAAAACCTTCTGGATTTGCCACCCCTGTAATGATATGGTCGATGAGTGCTCCGTTTTCGTCAAAACGGGATACCCTATTTGCATTATAGTCCAGTACCCATAATTCATTGTCATCGGTAAACCAAATATTGGTAGGGCCTGCCAATAGGGCCGTATCTCCAAAAATACCCATGATATCACCATTTGCATCGAATACCTGTACATTTCCGTTAGAGCCATTGGCCCATGTAGATACATACATATTATCGTTGGTGTCCCAGTCAATCCCTATGGATTGAAAAACTCCAACATTGGTGTATTCATCCACAAAATTTCCGTTAAGGTCAAACCGAAGGGTTTTAAAATTACCACTCCATTGTAATACGTAAATAAGGTTATCTTCCTTCAATTCCATCCGTGTGGCTCCTTGGATACTGTATCCTGTAGAAAACTCTCCCAAATAATCACCGGTTTCACCATGGTATTGTAGAATAGCATTGTTTAAAAAGCCAGAGATAAGTACAGTCCCATCTGGATGAAAAACTATATCCTGGGGGTTGGAAAGCCCCCCAGAATTGGAATCTATAAATACTTCGATAAAGTTTCCATCGATGTCGTATTTATTCACTGCATTGTTTCCTCTATCACTGGCATATACTTCTACCTCTATTTGTGAAAAAACAGGTAGACAGATGCAACATAAGAATATTAGTAAAGTAATCTTTTTCATAGCATGGTTTTTTAGTTCTTAAGTGAGCATCAATGTAAAACTTCTTCAAGAAACAAGAGGTAAACCCGACAATGTCTTACAGGAACATATAACACAACTTTAAATGGATATATGCTACTGTCAGTTTATCTTTTTACAACAATTTTTCGAGTTCCTTTTTTGTTGCTTTCTAAAGTAAACACTAAGAAATAGATTCCTTCTGCTACAGAAGATGCATTCCAAGTTATGGTATCTGAAATAGGTAGTTCTGTTATTTTCTTTCCTTCCATACTGATAATCTCCATCTTTTTAATTGGAGCATTTTCAGTTCTTATCTGGAATTCGTTTCCCATGGTTGGGGCTACTTTTACTTTTTTTAGTTCTACATCTTCTATACCAGCAATAACATTTTCTCTAATAATAACGGCATTAGGCTGTTGTAACCCACCGGAACCACTTGGAACTAGACTTCCTAGGGAAGTTCCATCCGGTTGAAATTGATCAATACTCGCATTACCACCATGTCCTACCAAAATGTTACCATTAGGTAATATAGCAATGCCTTCTACTTGAGGCAATCCACCAGCAAACTCACCAACATAAGTGGGAGTATCGTCAAATTGTTCAATATTTCCTGCGCTCCAGTCCAGCACTAATAAATTGTCATTATCATCAAACCAAATGTTCGTAGGGCCGGTCAATTCTGTATTTACATATTCCCCGATATAATTTCCTGAAGGATCGTATTGATGTACTTTATCTCCGTTATAAGAAGAAACATACATGTTTCCAGCACTATCCCAGTCAAGACCAATACTTTGGGTTACCCCTTCTGTAGTATATTCACCGAGTGGAGTACCATCTAATTCGAATCGTAATACTTGATTAATAGAATTACTCCATTGAATTACATATAGCTTATCGTCGGGGCCAATCTTCATACGTGTTGGACCACCAGCCACAGTGGCGAAGTCACCAAGATAAGCACCAGTATTGGCATCATGCTTGGTAATTCTGTTACCTACCAAGCAAGAGACAAGCATCACGTTGTCGCTTTCCAGAAAAACGATATCCTGTGGCCAACCTACACCATTATCTACAAAAAAATCATTGTCTACAATAGTTAAAGGATTGCTGCCGTCAATATCATATCGTATAATTTGCCATGGCTGAGCATTAAACCCACCAGCATCACTAACATAAATAAAGTCTTGTTGCGCAAAGAAGGGGCTAACGATGCACAGAAGGGCAAGTGTAAAGAATAGTTTTAAATTTTTCATAGGATTAGATTTAAAGTTTATACTGGCGAAGTACCGTATTCCTATGAAATGACCCGTTCAATTTTATAATAGTAAACCCTTTATTTAAGTTTTAAGACCTTCTGTTTGTGCATTTCGATATTGAGTAGGGGTGCAGTTGAACTTTTTCTTGAAGGCATTATAAAAGGTCGCTTTGTTGTTGAAACCCACATCAAAATAGATGCTTTTTACACTGTAATCATCCTCTTCGCTTAACAACCTTTGAGCTTCCAGTAATCTGTATTCGTTTACAAATTGATTAAAATTCTTGCCCGCTTTTTTGTTGATGACTTTGGATAGTAAATGGGTAGAAAACCCCAATTGATCTGCAAGGTGAACTAAGCGAAGTTCATTGTCTATAAAAGGCTTCTCCCTTTCCATGTGTTGGGTTAGTTTTTCAAAAAGCTCACTCATTAAGGAAGATTCAAAAGATTCCTTTTTGTTTTTTATGGGAAGAAATAAATGTGAATATAACTCTCCATTAAAAATCTGGGGCTGCATGAATATGAAATATCCTATGGTGTATATGCTAAGACTCATCATAATTGAAATCATATAATCCCATTGGTCATTAAAAAAAGAAAAATTAACTAGGACATAATATGAAATGTAAGCCAATACAAATAGGAAATAAAGCCCAGAGAGAATACGTGTCCAGCGATTTCGTACTTTGGAAAATTCAGAATTCATATCCGTATTTTTATACACCAATCTAAAAAACAAGAAAGTGTAAATAAGCATATGCCCTGCAATGAGCCAGTGTTGTTGGGCAAGTTTTAAGAAGACAATTCTACTTTCGGTAAGGCCTAGGTATTTCATCCAAAGCACCACATTGGGAATGATCATAATGGCTGCAGGTAAAAAATGCAACCCGTAATTAAAAGAGACTTCTTTTTTGTAGAGCTTTAATAGATACAAATAGAGTAGGGGGCCTGTTAAATAATAACAGAAGGGAGGAAGTAATACCAAGTATGGGAATATAGTTTCATATCGGGTCCAAAATAGGACGTATTGAAAAAGAATGGCTGAAAATGCTAAAATTAAAAAAGCAATAGGTAAGTTCTTCTTTTTTTGACTGGTTAGCAGTAGCACAAATAAGAATAATCCTAAGGCTACAGCCAGTAAAAACCCTGAAGTCCAGGTGTCTAATGAAGGTGTGGTTTGCATCTCTCCAATTTTAATTTCAAGATACAACATTTACCCTCTAAGGGGTAAAAAGTTATAAGATTAGACTTTTATTTAGTCAATTCTTTGAGCCCTGCAACAGTTTGTATAGGATCTTCAGATTTAAACACATAACTCCCGGCCACCAAAACATCTGCACCAGCTTCTTTTAACTGAAGTGCATTTTTATTGGTCACCCCTCCATCTATTTCAATTTTGGTATTAGCTCCTTTCTCATTAATAAGCTTGCGTAAAGCCTTTACTTTATGGTAGGTGTTTTCAATAAAGCTCTGCCCTCCAAAACCTGGGTTTACACTCATAAGGCAAACCAAGTCTATGTCTTGAATAACATCTTCCAACAATTGAATGTTGGTATGTGGATTTAAAGCGACTCCTGCTTGCATTCCTTCAGCCTTTATAGCTTGCAATGTTCTATGTAGGTGAGTACAAGCTTCATAGTGTACGGTTAGGATATTAGCACCTAAGTTTGCGAAGTTTTTTATATAACGATCGGGTTCTACAATCATTAAATGGACATCAATCGTTTTCTGAGCATGTTTCACAATATCCCTTAATACAGGCATTCCGAAAGAAATATTTGGGACAAATACTCCATCCATGATGTCTATATGAAACCAGTCTGCCTGACTTTCATTGATCATTTCTACATCGCGCTGTAAGTTTGCAAAATCGGCTGCTAGGATTGAAGGTGCAATAAGTGTTTTGCTCATAGGATTGTTGGTTTGGGCAAAAGTAAGGATAATGAGAATATAAAACCAGAATGCCGTTTTATTAAGTTGCCAAAAAGCCATGGCTTGGGGTTGGGGTACACAATAAAAAAACCTCCGGTAATCACTCCGGAGGTCATTCATCAATCAAAAAACGAACAGTTATGTTTTGTAACTGTTGTTGCTGTTATTGGGAATTACCCCAAATAGGTCTTTAGGATTTTACTCCTAGATGTATGTTTTAATCTTCGTATTGCTTTTTCCTTGATCTGGCGAACTCTTTCACGTGTAAGATCAAAAGTTTCTCCAATTTCTTCAAGAGTCATAGGGTGTTGGTTCCCCAATCCAAAATACAATCTAATTACATCAGCTTCACGAGGAGTCAGTGTTTCTAAAGCACGCTCAATTTCTGTACGCAAAGACTCGTGTAATAAAGTACGGTCTGGATTAGGAGATTCTCCACTCCTTAAAACATCATAAAGGTTAGAATCTTCTCCTTCTACTAAAGGAGCATCCATAGAGACGTGACGTCCTGAGTTTTTCATGGACTCTTTCACATCATTTATAGTCATATCCAACTCTTTTGCAATTTCTTCTGCAGAAGGTGGACGCTCGTGTGCCTGCTCTAGGAAGGCATACGTCTTATTGATTTTGTTAATACTACCAATTTTGTTCAATGGCAAACGAACAATACGAGATTGTTCAGCCAAGGCTTGTAGGATGGATTGGCGAATCCACCATACAGCATAAGAAATGAATTTAAATCCACGGGTTTCGTCAAAACGTTGTGCTGCTTTTATAAGCCCCAGGTTCCCTTCGTTGATAAGATCGGGAAGGGTTAATCCCTGATTTTGATACTGTTTTGCTACCGAAACCACAAAACGAAGATTCGCTTTTGTCAATTTCTCCAAAGCACGTTGGTCACCCGCTTTTATACGTTGTGCCAACTCTACTTCTTCGTCTGCGGTAATTAAGTCAACTTTTCCAATTTCCTGTAGGTACTTGTCCAAAGATGCAGTTTCCCTATTGGTAACCTGCTTTGTAATTTTAAGTTGTCTCATGTAAGGTAATGTCGCTTTAAGTTATTTTCCTTTCGTAATGGGTTATACGCAAAAGATTACCGAAATGTTACATTATTGTAAATGTTTTTCGGTTTAATTACAAAAATTATCGATAAAACACTCAATTTGAGTGCCTTGCAAAATCATTCAAAATCCAGAATTCGGGACGCTGAAAGTAATTGTTTCAAGGCATTGATTTTTGAAAATATCTTATTGAAGAATGTGTTTTGTGCTTTTTCACCTGCTGTATTCAATAATTTGGAATGTTCCAGTTGTTTTTGAAAATATGCATGTGCTTGTTCACAGGTATGCGGATCACTTGTTAAATAATAGGAAAGCATTGAAAAAGGTACATAGAGCGATTGTTGTTTCCCAGAACGCACCAAAACCTGGTTGTTCATGAGTAACAATTCATTGTAGAATAATTGAAACGTTTCATCATTTTTAGATACTTTCTTTGCTACACCTATCATAAGTTCTTCTACATGGGTGCAAAGAGCTAAGGCATCTTCTATGGATAATAATCCAGCTTCAAAATAGAAATGAATTTGTTTTAAAGTACTATTAACAGTAGTAATGTCCCATATTTCAGTTAAATGTATAGAATTGTAAATACTTGCCAATTGTTTTGCTGAGGTTAGCAGAGATAAACTGGGATGAAAATTTGAAAATTTTTTATCTGAAAAATCTGGATTCAATAATTTCAGCCACACATAACATTTAAAGCGGGTAAGGAGGTTTCCTTCTAGTAAGTAGAATATAGGAATGTCTTTTGCTGAGTACAATAGGCGGCCGTCTTTAGTAGAGGATAAGGAAACTAAAGAATTGTATGACCGTTCAAAATATTTTTGTAAATCTATTTCGTTTCTTATGGAAGCTGTTTTGTATACAGCTACAATGTCAATGGCAGAAGTCTCCTGCAAACCGTCCAAAGAGATATTAAATCTTCTCGCTAATACCATGCTTTCAGATAAGGACAATTTACTTTTTAGACTGGTACGCCGGTGGGCTGCATCATAACTAATGTTTAGGACTTCTGAAATTTCTTCAATTACCGAGCTGTTGGGTGGTAGTCTTTTTTTAATCCGATCTAAAAATTCCTTTTGAAACATGGTTAAATATATCATTTTTTGTGATAATCACAAAAAATAGTTGTTTGATATGCAATAAGTAATTATTAAAATGTGATTATAGCAATATTTTTGATTTGAATTTTTAAACCATACAATCATGAAATACGTTGCTTTACTTTTTTTAATGTTTTTAGGAGTCCACGTAAATGCTCAACGAGCAGTTCAACAAAAAGACACCTTGCCAAACAATTCATACAACGTTAATAATTACCCAACTACGGAAGTTGGATTTGAGTTGAAGATTGGAGGAGGAGTGCTTATACCTCAAGGAAGATTGGCCAATTATATTGGACCGTCTCCTGTAGTGGAAGTGAATTTTGGGATGTTTCACCACCGTAATAAATCGATAGATGGCGTTCTGCAATTTGTGGCCCCTCAGCAGCAAGAACGTTTTCAATACGCTCGAATTCCTGATACATTGAATGTGAAAAGTAAGATGGTTGTGAATTACTTTTTTCGATTCAAGAAAAATTTGATACAACATCAGCATCCTTCTCAATTTAATATAGGACTTGGTATTGGAGGCTCATCTATTACAACAGATGCGCGAAATCCATTCTATTCTGGTGAAGAGGGTGAGAGCAAATATGAGTTTGTAACATCCTTTCTACTCATTCCAGGTCTGGAGTTTTCTCATACTTTTGCTAGGAATGCTACTTTCACCCTAGGGTTAGATGTACAGATTACTTCGTATAAGATGGAAGGGGCCCTTCAGGAAAATATTGGGGGAATGGCGCTTATTCCTAGATTATCTTATACCTTTTAGTGTGCTGGATTCCAGTCTATGGATCACAAGGGATCGCTTCAATGTCAAAAGAAACCACTTCCAAAAGCTCTTCAGTCTCTACTAATTCAATTCTCATATACATGGTTTGTGGATTGGAGAGATTGGTATATTCTGTAGGATCAATCTCGTTTGTGTCGTCAATTGCATCCTGTTCGGTCTCAAAATAGGACAGTGTTAACGTACTTGATTGGTCATGTGTAAAAGGGATTTCTGTACACAAGCTATAATTTTTTAGGTCCAATACGGCAAACCCTGGGTTGTCTACTTCTTCACATACCTGATATACTTGTGTGTCACAATTCCAATCACAGTTTTGTACAATTCGCATTCTAGTGGGGCCATACTCTAATTCTATAAGGTTGCTGGAGAGCGAAATTACTTTCCAGTCCTTGTTCCAAAAGGCTCCAATTTCATTATCATCTTCAGTAATAAAGCTGATGTTCATATGCAACTCATCTCCAATATGGAAAGTGACCCAAGAACCAAAATAGATTTCTTGGCCAGTGTGCAATTGTAAAAGGTCGTTATCATTAACGGCAATATAATCTCCTTCATACTCATTGGGGAATTCATCCCATTTGTCAATTTGCCAATAACACGAGCGGATAGACCCACTACAAAAATTACGTTCTTCATCTTTTTCACATGTTTCCAATGCTTCTTTCAACTCTTCATTATTGTTGATTTCCAGAAGCTCTCCATTGGAAAGAGTTCCCGTTATTGGATAGCTAATACTTATGGAATAGGGGTCTGGAAGACTCTCTAGCAACGTGATAAATTGTTCATTGTCTTGGATGGATATAGGCTCTATGAATTCAAGAGCTTCATCGAATACAAATAAGACAAATGCGTAATTAAAGTCGATACATTCCAAAGGTTCTGCTGCTTCCTCTCCGGGTGTACGCTCCAAAAGCGCATAGAGATCAGAATCTACTTCAATGGTATCACGGTTTATGTTGGTTTTTCCAATAGGTTCACTTTCACAGCTTATCGTTGCAATACTTAGAATGGCTATAATGATTGGAATTAATTTTTTCATACTTATTTTTTTATAGAATATAAATCTAGAGTTTGATGCCTCTTATTAAAAGGAAAGGGAGTCGTAATACTTGAATTACGATAGACGCCTTATTCTCATTTGTAATGTGTTAGGATAGAAAAACTAAGATTTTATAAATTTTTTGATAATTGTCTTACTGTCAATGGTTGTCTCTAAAAGGTACAGTCCAGCTTTTAAATCACTTACATCAATTGTAGTAGAGCTTGAAGACTTTTTTATTAAACTACCGTGTATAGAGTATATCCGTATATGATCTAGAGGGAATTTTGTGTTAACAATTAAAAAATTCCCAGCTGGATTTGGAGAAAGAGATATGGTCTCTGATGATATATCATTAATTCCCAATGAACAGTCAATATTATACTCTGTCCAAGGGTCTTTGCACCAACCATCTGGAGCACAAAGTTGAGCATTGGAGAAATCTACATCATCCACCGTAATGCATTGGAGATCTGGGTTATTTTCGGCCCACATTCTTCCCATATTATGATTATTACCGTTTTTAATATCCAAACTGATTAATTGATTGTCCCTAGCAGCAAAAGAATCAAGGTTTATGTTTTGAGATAAATCCAAATTTGTTATCAAATTAAACATGCAGGAAACCCAAGTAAGCGCTGTGTTCTGGGATACATCGAGTTCAGTAAGATTGTTGACCGAAACCCATATGATTTCTAAATTAAGGTTTTGGGAAATATCTATTTGAGTTAATTGATTATTGGTACAGTTTAGGAAAATCAGTTCGCTATTTTGAGAAACATCAATGCTTGTTAATTGGTTTTCGGGGCATGATAAATTTATTAGGTTAACGTTTTGGGTAACATCCAAAACGGTTAATTGATTGTCCTCACATGTTAAATACTGAAGCGCTACAAAACTTTGGATTCCTTCCATCGAGGCTATGTTCTTTTCCGTTACATCGAGAAACGAAATATCTTCAGCCTCAGAAACCTGAATCTCTCCATCATCATTTGTGTCTACATCTTGAAGAACCCCAGGATCACTGAAAAGCATAGCTACATCGTCATTAACCAAGGCATCCTTGAAATTTGAATCTGGAATGTCCACTATTTGAGCATTCAGGGAAGTAAACAACAAGGTAGAAAGTATAAAGATGATCTTTTTCATAGCAATTGAATTTTGTGAAACGTAAATCTAAAATTTGATAGCTTCTGTTAAAAGAAAAAGGAGTCGTCATATATGAATCATGGCCGATTTTCACTTTTCTTTTTTTGTACAGAGTCTTTAATTTTTCCATTATCTAATACATTTTTTTCTGAATTTAGAATACTATCTATAGTTTCCTTTTTATGGGTATTCATCATTTCTCCAGTACTATTGTTATAATAATGGTACGTAGTGGTTACAACTGTGGTGGTGTCTGGTTTGGTAGTGTTGACTCTTTTTGTTCTATTTTCTTTTTTTGGTTGCTCTTGCACTGCAATTATGTGATTGTCTGTGGTCTTATCATCTTTGTTTGCAGTGCTGTTGGCTAACTCTTCTTTTGAGATTGTTATCGGAACCTCAATAGTTTGTGAAGATGTTTCTACTGAATGGCTTTCTGGAGCTGTTAGCGTTTCGGTAGTGTGTTTTTCTGAAGGTAAAAAAGTAAGGACAGAACCAAATCCTCCTACAAATAGTAGTAAAATACTCCATAAAAACCATCTTCTTTTTTTTCGTTTCTTATCCAAACTTGCTTCTATGGACTGCCATAGCATTTCATCGGCGACCATCGACTCCTGTTCTAATCGCCGGGCTATTATTTTTCCTATGTCTTCCTTTTCTTTCATTGTTTCTTATTTGGGGGTTTCCGATTTTCCTTGAGATAGTCTTTCCTTTAACAATAATTTGGCTCTGTGATAATTGGATTTTGATGTGCTTTCTGAAATGGACAACAATTTTGCAATCTCTTTATGTGAATGATTGTCCATTTGATAAAGGTTAAAGACCATCCTATATTGGTGTGGCAATTCCTGAATACACTTGATTACGGTAGACAGTGGAATGTGCCGTAGGTCACTTTTTATTTCTGTATCTATGGCTTCATGAATATGCGTTTGTGAAATGGGAATTTCATGACTGTTTTTTTGTTTGTATCTATCTATGGCCTTGTATATAGTGATCCGCTTCATCCAACCTTCAAAAGAACCCTTTCCGTTGTATTGGTTTATTTTAGAAAAGATAGTAACGAAAGCATCTTGTAAATTATCCTCAGCATCTTCTTGGTTGTGACAGTACTTTATTGATAAAAAATAAAGCGTGTCTTTGTACCTCTTGAACAATTCGGCTTGAGCCTCTCGATTATTTTTTTTTGCTTTTTTAATTAATTCTCTGAGTTCCAACAGCAGATCGTTTTGTAGAAATTTCTATACTAGATAGTCTGTAAGAAAAGAAAAAGTTGCGTGAAGGACTTTAAAAAACTCACATCTTTACAAATATCACTTTCTATACAGACAAAAAAAGCCTTCCAAAAATGGAAGGCTTTTATATTTATTAAGGAAAGACAGATTTAGTCTTTCTTGTAGTTTCCTCGGTTTCTGTTATCACGATTGCGATTGTCTCTACCTCGGTTTCCACCATTTCGGTTATCATCACGCTTTGGGCGTTCTACATAACCTTCAGGCTTAGGCAATAGTGCCTTACGGGAAACTTTTTCCTTACGGGTTCTCTTGTCAAGTCCAAAGTACTTCACATCAAATACATCTCCCATGTTTACCACATCAGATACATTCTCTGTGCGTTCCCAAGCCAATTCAGAAACATGTAATAGCACTTCATTTCCTGGAGCTTCTATATATTCCACAACAGCTCCAAAATCTAACATCTTGATTACTTTCACTTCATATACACTTCCTACTTCTGGCTTAAAAGTAATGGAATCGATCTTGGCCAATACCGCATCGATACCGTCTTGATCTGTACCTAAGATTTCTACAATTCCCTCTTCGGTTACAGGATCTTCGTTGATTACAATAGTGGTCTTGGTTTCTTTCTGAAGTTCTTGGATTACTTTTCCACCAGGTCCAATTAAAGCACCGATATACTCATTTGGAATAGTAGTAGTCACCATTTTTGGAGCATGTGCTTTTACATCTGCATTTGGCTCAGCAATCGTATCAGTAAGCTTTTCAAGGATATGAAGTCTTCCGTCACGAGCTTGCTTCAAAGCGTTAACCAAGATTTCATAGCTTAGTCCTTTTACTTTGATATCCATTTGGCAGGCAGTAATACCATCTGCTGTTCCGGTTACTTTAAAGTCCATATCACCCAAGTGATCTTCATCTCCTAGGATATCACTTAGTACAGCATATTTTCCAGAGTCTCCATCAGAGATCAATCCCATGGCAATTCCAGAAACTGGCTTCTTTAATTGTACACCTGCATCCATCAATGCCATGGTACCGCTACATACGGTAGCCATAGAAGAAGATCCATTACTTTCTAGTACTTCAGAAACAACTCTTACAGTATAAGGGCAGTCTTCTGGGATCATACCTTTCAACGCTCGTTGTGCAAGGTTACCATGTCCTACTTCTCTACGGGAAGTACCTCTAATAGGTCTAGCTTCTCCAGTACAGAAAGGAGGGAAGTTATAGTGAAGGTAGAATGTTTCTTCTCCTTCAAAAGAAGGCATGTCAATTTGATTTGCTTCTCTGGAAGTTCCCAAAGTTACAGTGGCTAAAGCTTGTGTTTCTCCTCGTGTAAATACAGATGACCCATGTGTAGATGGAAGATAATCCACTTCACACCAGATAGGGCGAATATCTGTTGTTTGTCTACCGTCCAATCGCAAACCTTCATTTAATGTAAGGTCACGAATGGCAGCTTTCTCTGCTTTTCTATAATATTTAGAAACAAGATCACCAATATCTTCTAGTTCTTCTTCTGTAAAAGTAGCTGCAATCTCTTCCTTGATTTCAGAAAACGCTAAGCCCTCTTTCTTTTTTGGAAGAACCCGCTTTGGCTACAGCATATACTTTATCATATGCCATGTCGTATACCTTTTTCTCAAGATCTTCATCTTCTCTTTCTCCTTCGTACTCACGTACTTCTTTCTTTCCGAAAGCTTCTGCCAAACGAAATTTGTGCAGCACATTGAATCTTGATGGCTTCATGGGCAGCTTTGATAGCTTCGGTCATTTCTTCTTCAGAAATTTCGTCCATTTCACCTTCAACCATCATTACGGAATCTGCAGAAGCACCGATCATCATATCGATATCACTTTCTGCTAATTGCGCTCTACTTGGGTTGATGATAATTGTCCGTCAATACGTCCTACGCGCACTTCAGAAATGGCACATTCAAAAGGAAAGTCCGATAACTGAATAGCAGCAGAAGCAGCCAATCCGGCCATAGCATCTGGCATTACATCTTCGTCATGAGACATCAACTGAATCATTACCTGAGTCTCAGAGTGATAATCTTTAGGGAATAGAGGGCGTAATACGCGGTCTACCAAACGCATAGTTAATACTTCTCCATCACTGGGTCTTGCTTCTCTTTTAAAGAATCCACCAGGGTAACGACCCGCAGCAGCAAATTTTTCACGGTAGTCTACCGTTAATGGGAGAAAAATCTACATCACTCTGTTTGTAGTTGGAAACTACAGTACAAAGCATCATACATTTTCCAGATTGAACAACAACAGAGCCATGTGCCTGTTTTGCTAATTTTCCGGTTTCGATAGAGATTTCTCTACCATCACCGAGGTCAATGACCTCTTTAAATACTTGTGGTATCATTTTGTTTTTCATTTTGCGCAACATGAAATCACGCAGTTTAATTTGGTCAAAGTTCGATTTTCGAACTAAGTGTTGTTGTGTTGTTGTGGTCTGACCAATGAAAAACTAAGGGTAGCTTTTTCAGTATGTATTAGGGTAAAACACCCTAGGGAATATTAAAAAAAGAGGGAGCAAACGGCTCCCTCTATCTGTCTTATTTACGCAATCCTAATTCTTTAACGATCGCACGGTATCTCATAATGTCCTTCTTCATTAAATAGTTCAATAATGAACGACGCTTTCCTACCAACTTTACCAAAGAACGCTCCGTATTGAAGTCCTTGTGGTTTTTCTTTAAATGCTCCGTTAAATGCTCAATTCTGTATGTGAACAAAGCAATTTGTCCTTCTGCAGAACCGGTGTCAGCTTTACCTTTTCCGTGTTTTGCAAAAATTTCTTCTTTTTTTTCTGGTGCTAAATACATGCCAATATTATTTAAATGATTTTTATGTACATAATTACGTTTCTCGTAATCAAGGTGCAAAGATACCATTTTTGCCTGTATCGCAAAGACTTATGTTTAAAATAATTTTTTTGAGTTGGAAAAATTAAACCTTTTTCATTTTGAATGGTCATAAGGGCGTAAAACTCTTAAATAGAAAACATTATGAGAACGAAAGTATTAAAAAAAGGAATGTTGCTCCTTATGGGGGTTGGGCTAATTTTTACTTCTTGTAGTAAGGATGAATCAGAAACCACCGAAGAAACTGTAACTGCAGAGATTACTGCCGAAAGCACACAACAGGCAACCGAGGCCGAAGTGGCTACTGATGGCCTCTTTAACCTAATGGATATTGCCTATGCAGAACAGGAAGAAGAAGCTGGAAGACTGGTTAGCTTCTTTCCCAGCTGTGTAACAATTACAGTGAGTATGCAAAACGGTGTGAAATTCGTTACCCTCGATTTTGGACAAGGGTGCCAACTTCAAAATGGAGCTGTGGTTTCAGGAAAGATATACCTTACCTACAATCCTTCGCAATCTGGTACAATAACCATTACCTACGATCTTGAGAATTTTGCTCATAACAACAAATTTATTGCTGGAGGTGGCTCTTTGTTTAGAGAGCGAAATAATGCCAATGGTAATCCGCAGCATACCGTAAATCATGAATTGGAAGTGACTTTCCCTAACGGTTTGGTTGTGGATATAGATGGTACCCGTGTTTCAGAATGGATTGAAGGAGTAGGCAGTGGTACTTGGTCAGACAATGTGTTTTTGGTTACTGGAAACCGGGATATCGATTTTAGTACTGGTTTTTCACACTATGCTATTGTAATTGACCCATTACGTAAAGAAGTTAGCTGTCCGCATTTTGTAAGTGGTACGGTAGAAATTACCCGAAACAATGGTACGGGAATCCTCGATTTTGGAGACGGTACTTGTGATAATCTAGCGATCCTTACAGTGAACGGCGTAGAGTATACTATCATCCTAGATTGATAGTTGTTAAGTTGGTGGTTTTTTGATGGAATCGGCTCCGTAAGGAGCCGATTTTATTAATTATTAAAGAATGAAGACTGCTCGATAATAAATAGCTGATTGGATTGCCTTAGCTTTGCCTTTTCGTGTAAAATGCAATTCATAGATTATGAGGATATTATTATTATCTACAATTCTTTTTTGTTTCAACAGTATTTATGGGCAAATAGTTACTATTCCGGATCCAGATTTTAAAATGAGGCTAGTCAATCATTCCAACCCAGTGATTGATACTAATGGCGATGGTGAGATTCAGGTTAGTGAAGCAGAAGTCACGACACAAATTCTTATGTCGCCAACTAATATTTATGGACTTAACAGGAATAGAAGCTTTTATAAACCTTGAAGAGTTATTAATACAGCGATTCTTTTTTACAAGTGTAGATTTAAGTCAAAACACCCAACTAAAAGAATTGTTTCTTACCATTGGAGAATTGGAAAATATAGAATTACCAAATACTTCAAGTATGGAACGTATTGATATTTGGGCTAATTCATTAACGGAACTTGATTTGTCCAATTTTCCGAATTTAGACTACTTACACAATAGGTGAAAATAACATTTCATCAATTGATATATCTAATAATTTGGCCCTAACAACTATAAACATATCCAAAAAATCCCATTACCAGTCTGGACGTTTCTGGTCAATTGGATTTAGAATTATTATTTATCAATGATACACCTATTGCGGATATTGATCTTACTAATAATAGCAATTTGATAAATTTTGCTGTTGGTAATATTGATTCTGTTTCGCCAATTACAAGTTTAGACCTTTCAAACAATACCAACCTCGAAATCTTAAGGATTAATCAAATTAGTTTCAATAATCTAGATATTACAGCAAATACAAGTCTTACTTCTTTAACACTAAGGCAAGTTCCGTTTTCTTCGGTAGATATTACAAACAATGTACTTCTTCAATATTTGAGTGTTGATGATGGAGAAAACTTTTCTTCTTTGGATTTATCCCAGAATGATCAACTCACGGACTTGTAATATTTCAAACCCAAATAACAAATTTGGATCTTAATCAAAATACTTCTTTAGAACGTTTAACTTTAAGGGAGGTACCCTATTGACAACCTTGATACAAGCCAAAACACCTTACTTACATACCTTTATTTAACTGGCTTAACTATTTCTGGCATTGATCTTAGCCAAAATACTGCATTGGATGAAATAACACTCTGGTACAATACTTTTAGCACAGTAGACTTATCCAATATAGTAGCTTTAAGCGATCTAACGATAGGAGGTCCAGATCTTACTTCTATAACTTATCCTTCTAATAATTATTTATTAGCCGTGTGGTTTTACTACACTTCATTCGAGTCTTTGGATTTTAGCTTTTAGATAGTTTATGTCGTGTATTTCTTAGATATAATACGGCACTTACTTCTTTAAACGTAAAGAATGGAAATACAGCAGCTTTAGAGGCTGGAAATACTTGCGGTAATACGACTAGCGCATTATCGGTAAGGCATAATCCAAATTTGTATTTTATTTGTGTAGACGACGCTCAATTTGCTGCAGATAATTTGCCTTTATTTCTCCTTGGATTACCTATGTAGAAGATTGCACCATTACGGGTAGCGATTTAAACCAAATTGAAGGAACAATTTCATTTGATGCTAATGGAAACGATTGTGGTTCAGGAGCGATTCCTTTGGAAGGAATTATTGTGAATACCACAGATGGCACCCATAATTTTGCTTCAGCAAGTGAACCCAGTGGAGACTATAATTTAAATGTTTCAGAAAACACCTATACCACTTCAGTAGTAGGATTGCCCAGTTACTTTAGTGTAACTCCCAACGAAGCAGTGGATACATTTGTTGGTTTTGGGCAAACCGAGCAACAAGACTTCTGTATTCAAGCAGCAACTGTTGCTAATGATTTGAATGTTTCCATAAACCCGCAATTTTCTTCTGTGCCAGGAGGTTTTGGTGAATATAACATTGTATATCAAAATGCTGGAACAACAACATTGAATGGAGAAGTGACCATGATTTTGATGCTAGTAAAATGTCGTTTGTATTTTCAGATCCAGACCCAACTTCTCAGACAGGTAGTTCTATTACTTGGGATCTTGGTACTCTTGGTGTTTTAACAACAGGTGTTGTTGAAGTTGTATTTAAGTATTGCAGATGTACCTATAAATGAGCCAGGGGATGATCTGGTTTTATCTGCAAGTATAGAACCCATTGCTGGTGATGAAACTCCAGGTGATAATGTTTTTACCATAGTAGATGTGGTAGAATTAACACCTTACAACGAAAACTTGACTGTAGTACAAGGACCGGAAGTACATATAGATAATGCTACAGATTATCTAAATTATGTAATAAATTTTCAGAACGATACGGGTGAAGAAATTTCAAATGTTTTAGTGAATACTATACTAGATGCTAATCTTGATAGTAACTCTATTCAAATTATTAGCTCAAGCCACCCTGTACGGTTTAATATGTATGATGGGGAGATAAATTTCTGGTTTGATGGTATTAATTTACCAGCCTTTGATGGATTGCAGGTAGGAGGTGAGGGATATGTAATGTATAGGGTAAAACCCATAAATGGCGTTGATGTAGGAGACACTGTAACCAGTAGCAGTAGTATACATATGGATTTGAACGCTCCTATATTTACAAATTATGTGACAACTACTTTTGTAGATGTGCTTGAAATTGGTGAATTCAATTTTTCAGAGTTAGAAGTAATTGTATTTCCGAATCCTGCAAGGAATGAAATACATATAGAATCGTCATCCTTGCTCTCTAGCATTGAGGTGTATTCAATGCTAGGTCAAAAGTTGTTGGAAACCAAAACACGTGGAACTTCAAAAACAATAGAAGTTTCTACCTTGGCAGCAGGTAATTATTTAGTGAAAGTGAATTTAGAAGGAGGCGGCACAAAAACACTCAGGGTTCTTAAAGAATAAATAAAAAAAGGCGCTTATTATAAGCGCCTTTTTTTATGCTATAATTTCTCTCAAAGGTCTGTTTAGAACTAGATCGAGGTATTGATTTACTTTGCGTTTTAAGTCTTTACGGTGAGATATAAAGTCTAAGAAACCATGATCTTGGACAAATTCTGCACTTTGAAACCCTTCGGGCAATTCTTTTCCTGTAGTATCTTTAACTACGCGGGGTCCTGCAAAACCAATCAAAGCACCCGGTTCACTAATATTAATATCTCCCAACATAGCGAAAGAGGCAGTAGTTCCTCCTGTAGTAGGGTCAGTACACAAAGAGATGTATGGAAGTTTTGCTTCTGCTAATTGTGCTAGTTTTGCACTGGTCTTTGCCAATTGCATAAGTGATAAAGCTGCTTCCATCATACGTGCACCTCCACTCTTGGAGATCAATAAAAATGGAAGTTTCTTTTTAAGAGCATAATCGGCTGCACGTGCAATTTTTTCACCTACAACACTACCCATAGAACCCCCAATAAAGCTGAAGTCCATACAGGCAATCACTAAATCATTGCCCATAGATTTTCCTACAGCAGTTCTAACAGCGTCTTTAAGTCCTGTTTTTTCTTGTGCGGCTTTTAAACGATCGGTATATTTTTTACTGTCTTCAAATTTCAATGGATCTTTGGAGGTAAGATTTGGATCTAATTCCTTAAACTCATTATTGTCAAATAGAATCTCAAAGTATTCTTTACTTCCTATACGGACGTGATATCCGTCTTCTGGACTTACATAGAAGTTTTTTTCGAGTTCTTCGGCATCTACAATTTTTCCTGTTGGTGATTTATACCAAAGCCCTTTAGGAACGTCTTTTTTTTCTTCGGTAGGGGTTTGAATCCCCTTTTTTGTTCTTTTAAACCAAGCCATATTGAGGAGGTGTTAGAGTCTTTATGAAAGTGTGTTAACGTTGTTAAGGTCTTCGAAAGCTTGGATCAAACGCTTTTTAAAGGTAAGTTCGCCTTCGCGTAACCATTTTCGAGGGTCGTAATATTTTTTGTTAGGAAGATCATTTCCATCGGGATTACCAATTTGAGTTCTAAGGTAATCAATATTCCCATTCATATAATCACGAATCCCTTCATTGAAAGCAAATTGAAGATCTGTATCTATATTCATTTTTACAACCCCGTAACCAATTGCTTCGCGAATTTCTTCTAAAGTAGAACCACTTCCTCCGTGGAATACGAAATCAATTGGATTTGGTCCGGTACCATATTTATCTTGAACGTGCGTTTGTGAATTTCTAAGAATTTTTGGAGTTAATTTTACATTTCCAGGCTTGTAAACACCATGTACATTCCCGAAAGCAGCCGCAATTGTAAATTGATCACTCACCTTTTTTAATTCTTCGTAGGCATAAGCTACTTCTTCGGGTTGGGTATATAATTTGGAGCTATCTACATCGGTATTGTCTACTCCATCTTCTTCTCCTCCGGTAATTCCCAATTCTATTTCTAGGGTCATATCCATTTTGGACATGCGTTCTAGGTATCTTTTACAGATTTCAATGTTTTCCTCCAGAGGTTCTTCAGATAAATCAATCATGTGAGAACTGTACAAAGAGGCTCCTGTTTTGTTAAAATAAGTTTCTCCAGCGTCCAACAGTCCATCAATCCATGGTAATAGTTTTTTGGCACAGTGGTCAGTATGTAAAATGACACTAGCTCCATAGGCTTTTGCCATTTCATGAACGTGGTAAGCACCAGCAACACCTCCTGCTATAGCTGCTTTTTGTCCTTCGTTAGAAAGTCCTTTTCCAGCATTAAAATGAGCGCCTCCATTTGAAAACTGAACGATCACAGGTGAATTCAACTCTTTGGCAGTTTCCAAAACAGTATTGATACTGTTAGAGCCCACTACATTAACCGCAGGCATAGCAAATCCTTTTTCCTTTGCTAATTGATGTATTTTTTGAACATCTTTTCCAGTAGCCACACCGGGTTTTATATCGTAGCTCATATGTAATTGTATTTAAGGGGGTAAAAATAAAAAAAAATGGTGGTTTAAAACGGATAGTTGATACCAATATTCAATACCGAATTTTTGAAGTTGTAATCCTTAAACCATCTTTGTCCTTCTACTCTAGCGGGGTCGTAGGTTTTAAAGCCTATGTCGAAGCGTAAAACAAAGAATCCGAAGTCGTATCGTAGTCCCATTCCAGAGGCAACAGCGAGTTCAGAAAGATCCTGGAGTCCATCAAAACGAAACTCTGGAATATCAATATCATCCATCACATTCCAAATATTCCCGGCATCCACAAAAAAGGCACCTTTAAAACTTCCTAGGATGGTGTATCTGTATTCGGCATTAAAGGCTAGTTTAAAATTTGCTTCATTAAAGTCCAATATACCGCCACTACTACCAGGACCTAAATCATATGCCCTCCAACCTCTATTGTCATTGGCGCCTCCCGCAAAGTAACTTCGGGTAAAAGGGATGCTATTACTGTTTCCATATGGAATGGCAATACCCCCAAATGCCCTCATGGCAAAAATGGAATTGTTGTTAAGTTCCCAGTGACGGATAAAGTCTGTTTCAAATTTTACATATTGCGAGAAAACTACCCCAAAAGTTTCAAAATTGTTGTCATCATCTTTCTCCAGGCCAATGGTAGAGGCAATAGTAGATAACAAATTTCCGGCTGCTTCAACTTTCCATCGAAATCGAGAAAAACTATTGTCATAGATATTCTCTCTACTGTCTCGCGTCCAATTAAATATAGAAGCAAATATTAGGTTGTTTTCTGTTAAGCGAATTTTTCGTTGAGCAATGCTAATAACTTCGTCTAGGGTTTCTGGAGTAAGATCCAATCCATTATTTTCAGTAAAAACCAATTCAATGAATTGATCGGCTTCTTCAGGAATACCCAATGTATTATCATTGTTTTGGAATTGATATCCAGTAGTTAGTGCGATTTCGTTTAACCGATCATAAGAAGTTTGGTAAACATTAAAGTAATTATTAGTGTTTAAGTTGCGAACATATTGAATGTTCATTAAATCAAATTGGTTGGTGCGAATAGTTTGTGGTTTCCATCGATAACTGAAGATCCCATTAAAGTTTTGGCGGTCCAGACCAATATTACTTTGTGCATTCAATCCCAAACTAATGCTTGTAAAGGGTGACATGTATTTAGGAATGATCTTATTAGTGTTTATGGGGAATAATATGGACGGAAACGTAAGTTTAACATCGGCCCCTACATCTGAAGTATTAAAAAAACTACTGTCACTATCAGAATTATCTTTGGAAGCACCCACACTTCCAGAACCGGAAATCTCCAAATTTTCTGCTCCTTTAAATACGTTTCGAATAAGAAAAGTACCACTAAACCCTATCCCGAATTGTTGAATGGTAGAGGTGTAGGCATCAAAATCCACACTGGCAGTATACTTTTTCTTGGGTGTTAAGAGAATATTTGCAATAAGCCCCGTGCCAGTAGAATCGTTTGGGTCTTCGAGATAACTGATGTTAGGATATCGGAAATTACGAAGCTCACTTAACTGGTTGTACGTTAAGGTCCTGTCAATATCCCTAAAAATTTCTCCCGGAGTAATGGAAACGGCATTGGTAATAGCTTTAGGGCGGTATTTTAATTCATCATACCCGTACAGTTTATATCCTAAATATGTGGTAGAATCCTTTATGGAGTTGTTCCTGTTTGCATAAGAATAGTCTGTAACAATACGAACTTCATTTATTTTATGAATTTGAAAAGGAACACTTGCAGTGGTGTCTCCCTGTGAAATCCTTCGGTTGGGAATAATGTAGTCTATATGTACTTTATGCCCTGTGCTGTTAGTGTCTGCATCAAAACCTATATAATCTTGATCAAAATAATACAATCCCGAATTTCGAAGTTGAATGGTAAGGCGATCCCTTTCGTTTTCAAAATCATTAGCATTGTATTGTTTGCCCGGAATGATGAAGGTGTTTTTCTTTGTAAGTTGAAAAAGGGAATCTACAATGGGTGAACTTATCTTTTCTGAAATGGAGTCAATCTCATAGGGCTTATGCCTTTTAATGGTATAGGCAATGCTTCCGTATTTTTCTTTGGTGGAATCACTCACAACTTTATAATCCCCCTCAACATTAAACCATCCTTGTGTAAAGTAGTATCGTTTTAACTGTCGTAAAGATTTTCGGCTTTTAGCTTCATTGATTATTACGGGAGCACTTCCTGTACGTTTTACCCATTCATGAAAATTAACTTTGCTTCTTCCAATCCCTTCAATTTGTTTTCTAGAAATTAATCGACTCCAACGTGCCAAGCGTTTGGGCTTCCTGTGTAACCAATCTTGGAAGGTAGAATCTGGTTTTTCTTCGGCAATATTGTAAAAATGAAGCCCAAATGGAATTCCTAAGACGGGAATTTTAGGATTGGGTTTTTGAATAAGTAAACTGTTTAGTTCTGAATCTGTTACCTTTTCACCATCTACCTCTATAGAGTTTTCGGTGAGCAACAGTTCATTGTCCTTAACATGTTTTACTGTGTTACAGGAGGTGACTAGCACCACAGTTCCTAAAATTAGTGATATTTTTGTGAGGGTTTGAGTCAAAGAGTTCAGGTTTCTCAAGTTCAAAAATACTATATTTTGATAAGCAAAAATCAAATTAAATTAATAACGAGTCTCCATCAAAAAAAGTACCGAAATAAACAAGGGCTTTTTATTGCTGAAGGCCCTAAGATTATAAAAGACTTACTCGTTGCTGGAATTAGATTGCATTCTTTCTTCTCAATTGAAGATGCATCTCATATTTCTGCTGATTTTGAAATAGTTACAAACATTGAGCTGCAAAAAATTAGTGCTCTAACAACAGCAAATACCATGCTAGCTGTTTTTTACATTCCGGAGACAAGTGAAATTACCAATAATGGACTCACTTTGGTTTTAGATTCGGTACGTGATCCTGGTAATTTGGGTACAATTATTCGTTTGTGCGACTGGTTTGGGGTATCTCAGCTTGTTTGTTCGGTAGATACCGTAGATTGTTATAACCCAAAAGTCATTCAGGCTACTATGGGGTCTATTGCAAGAGTTCAGGTTCATTACCAAGAAGTAGCTACTTTTTTAAAGAATAGTGAGCTACCCGTATATGCTGCAGTTATGAATGGTACATCTGTTTACAAAAAAGACCTTCCTGAAAATGTATTATTGGTAATGGGTAATGAAGCCAATGGTATATCTCCTGAGATTGAATCTCTGGTAAACGAGCGAATTACCATTCCGCATTTTGGCAATCCAGATACTGCAGAAAGCCTAAATGTAGCCACGGCAACCGGAATTCTTCTGAATGAATTTCGAAGAACTATTGAAAAGTAAAGTTGATAAATATTCCTCTAGTACCCATAGTGGCAATATTAGAGGTCCAAGGACTATCGGGATCATCATCTGCCACTAATTCATTGCTCAAAGCGAAAACACCTCTAATGGAAGGTGTAAATTTGAAAAAGTATAAGTAAAAATCAATTCCGAAACCGAGTTCATAATAACTTGTGCTCCGTGTCATTCTAAACTGTCCTACACTATTGTCCTCTGGGTTCTTCTCATTACTACTCAAGTTTATGGATTGAGATACCCCTGCGACTACAAAAGGTCTAAAATTATTCAATCTCTTAGTAGAAAATTTAACTAAGAAGGGAACATGGATGTAAGTAGATTTTACTTCCCTTAAAGCGTTATTTTCTTCAATGAAATTTGGAAAACGAAGATTTCTTTGTGTAAAATATAATCCAGGTTCCAACCGAAGGTTGATGTATTGATTAATACGCATATCTCCAATTAAACCTACATTGAAACCCGTTTGGCCTTCCACAGATACATCAGTTAAGGCATCTGAAACCTGATTGTTGTATTCAAATTTAAAATCGTAGCTGTTAAATCCTAAGAAGTATCCCCACGAAAGGAATTTTTTATCGAAATTTTCGATATTGCTAAGGCGTTCTTTACTGAATAATTGTGCATAGGAACTCTGCCCCAGTAAAAGAAAACCAATAATTAAAAAAACATGTCTCATCATTTAGTAGCTAAATAAATAGTGGCTACACCCAATGTTTGTGGTTTATTATCAACCTCTATAAACCCAATTTTCCTTAAAATATTGTTGAGTTTTTCTCCAAACGGAAAAACAGATGCGCTTTCACTTAAATAGCGATACGCAACCTTGTCCCGGGAGAACAATTTACCAATTATTGGCAAAATAGCTTTGTTATATACGTAATACCCTTGCTTCCAAGGGAATCGGGTCGGAACGCTAGTCTCAAGAATAACAAATTGTCCACCTGGAGCAAGCACGCGGTGTATTTCTGATAGTCCTTTTTCTAGGTTTTCAAAATTTCGAATTCCGAAAGAAACTGTAATGGCATCGAATGAGTTATCCTGAAACGGAAGGGCTTCACTATCTCCTTTTACAAAAGATATGTCCATAGACGCTTTGGTAGCTTTTTTTCTGGCAACACTAAGCATACCTTCACTTAGATCCAGCCCTACTACTTTGGCCTCTGGAATTTTTTCTGAAAACTGGAGAGCCAAATCACCCGTCCCCGTTGCAATGTCAAGAATAGATTTGGGGTGGCAGTCTGCAATAATTTGAACTACTTTTTTTCTCCATTTCACATCGGTCCCTAGAGATATTACCCTATTTAGCCCATCGTAATTGCCAGAAATAGTATCGAACATGTTCTCTACCTGCTGTTTCTTACTGTCTTTGGAGTCTTTGTATGGTTTTATATTCTTGCTCATTGCTTAAAACGGATGCAAAGCTACGTACTTTTCAGATACTTTTTAGAATAAGGTTTTATTTTAAATAATCTGAAAAAAGAGCGGCATCTAACTTATGCTTAACAAGCTGTCTGTCTAATAATGGTAAATTCGTACCTTTGCCGTACTTATCCCTTATGGTTATTTATGAAAATTATTATTGCCGGTGCCGGTGAAGTAGGATTTCATTTAGCAAAACTCCTTTCTTTCGAGTCCCAAGATATTACCCTTATCGATACCAATCGTGAGTCGTTAGCCTATGCTGATGCGCATTTGGATATTCGGGTTATACGTGGTGATGCTACTTCTATTTCGGTACTTAAAGATGCTCGGGTAAACGGCACCGATCTGGTCATTGCTGTTACCTCTTCAGAAACTACCAATATTACGGTTTGTGTGCTGGCAAAACAATTGGGAGCAAAAAGAACCATTGCAAGAATTTCCAATACGGAGTTCTTGGAGAATAGGGATGAGGTTCAGTTTACCAAATTTGGAATTGATGAATTGATTTCTCCAGAATCATTAGCTTCTTCAGAAATTGAACTCTTACTCAACCAAAGTGGATTTAACGATACTTATGAATTTGAAGATGGAGCCTTGATGATGATTGGATTGCACCTATCTCGGACTGCTGCATTTGTGGGTAAAACAGTAAAGGAAGTAGGTGTTCAATACCCAGAATTGGATTATGTTCCTATAGCCATTCAGAGATACGGAACTCAATATACCCTTATCCCAAGAGGAGATACTAAGTTTAAAGAAGGGGACCAAGTCTATTTTACAACGACCCAAGAAGGAGTAGAACAGATTTATAAGCTTACAGGAAAGGTAAAGGAACCCATTAAGAATGTTATGATATTGGGAGGTAGTAAGATTGGCTACAAAACGGCCAATGATCTTTGTAAGGGTAAATTTAATGTAAAGCTTATTGAAAACAGTAAGGAAAAGGCATTTGAAATTGCCGATGATATCCCCAGTTGTTTGGTCATTCATGGAGATGGACGTAATGTAGAATTACTTCAGGAAGAATCCATCCAAGATATGGATGCGTTTATTTCAGTAACAGGAAATAGTGAAACCAATATTATGTCCTGCTTGGTGGCAAAATCTAAAGGAGTTAAGAAAACAATTGCCTTGGTAGAGAATATGGACTATTTTCAACTTTCACATTCTATAGGAATTGATACGCTTATCAATAAAAAACTCTTAGCGGCAAATAATATCTTCCGCCATGTTAGAAAAGGGGAAATCGTAGCCATGACCATGCTCAATAATATGAATGCAGAATTGCTGGAGTTTATTGTTTCCCAGTCTTCAAAGGTTTGCGATAAGGTTATCCGCGAAATCGATTTTCCTAGATCGGCAATTATAGGTGGCGTTGTTAGGGAGGGTATAGGAATGATTGCACTTGGAGATTTTAAAATTCAAAGCGGGGATCGTATTGTGGTTTGCTCACTACCTCAGTCCATTAAAAAAGTAGAAAAACTTTTTGTATAATGAGTTCGGTTTCCAAGCTTAATTACAAGATTATTTTTCACCTCATGGGACTTCTATTGTTATTCAATGGAGGATTTATGTTGATAGCGTCCATATTCAGTTTTATTTATGACGATGGTGTAGGCTTTGAAATGGTAATGTCTGGCGTTATAACCCTTCTTATTGGGGGCTTCTTATGTTGTCAACGAGAGATCATAGGAAAGAATTGCATAAGAGGGATGGATATGTAATTGTAACTTTTGGTTGGATATCTATGTCTTTAGTAGGCACTCTACCTTATATCATTACAGGAGCAATTCCAGGTTTTACTAATGCCTTTTTTGAAACTATGAGTGGTTATACCACCACGGGAGCTTCTATTCTTAACGATATTGAAAGCCTTCCAGAAAGTGTGCTTTTTTGGCGTAGCATTACTCATTGGATAGGGGGTATGGGGATTATTGTATTGGCCATAGCCATCCTACCATTATTAGGGATTGGAGGAATGCAGTTGTTCGCTGCAGAAGCCCCAGGTCCTGGAGGGGACAAATTACACCCTCGGATAACGGATACTGCAAAGCGGTTATGGCTCATTTATGTGGGGTATACTATAGCAGAAACTATTTTGTTGAAAGTAGCTGGAATGAGCTTTTTTGATGCTATAAATCATTCCTTAAGTACCTTGAGTACGGGCGGGTTTTCTACGAAGAATGATAGTGTGGCGTATTGGAACGATCAACCATTGATACAATATATCATCATGGCCTTCATGTTTTTGGCCGGAACTAATTTTGTATTGAGTTATTTCGCCTTTAAAACAAGATTCAGTAAAATATTCAAGGACGAAGAATTTAAAGCGTATTGTTTTTTTATTGTAGGACTCACCTTGACGGTTGTATTATTTATTTATTATAAATCTGATGTCTCAACCTCTTCAGTAAATCATCCTATGGTGTTTGGTGCTTTTGAAAGTGCATTTAGACATGGATTGTTTCAAGTGTTGGCAGTGGTTACCACAACAGGCTTTGTTACGGCTGATTTTACTGCGTGGACCCCGTTTCTAACCATCTTCTTTTTTGGGTTGATGTTTTTAGGAGGTTCAGCAGGATCTACCGCTGGAGGTGTAAAAATAGTGCGCCATCTTATCTTGATCAAGAACGGACTTTTGGAGTTTAAGCGGACGCTTCACCCTCGTGCAATTCTCCCAGTGCGGTACAATACAAGAGGGGTACAGCAGCCTATTGTATTTAATATTCTGGCTTTTTTCATATTGTACATGCTTTCCTTTATTGTAGGAGTATTGGTTTTTTCTGTATTAGGATTGGATTTTGAAACGGCTTTAGGAGGTGCAGCTTCTAGTTTGGGTAATGTAGGACCTGCATTGGGAGATCTGGGCCCCGCGAATAATTATGCTTCCTTATCGGCCCCAGCAAAATGGTGGTCTTCGTTTTTAATGCTTATAGGTAGGTTGGAATTGTTTACTGTACTCATCTTAATTACCCCCTTCTTTTGGCGTAATCGATAATTTTCTGTAATCTTCCCTAGCAGGATTAAATACATCAAAAATTTTACAGGCTGTTAAGGCACGACCTGAATGAGGTACATTAGATTTAATTAAAGCTACATCTCCTGCCTTGCAAATAGCGGTTTTACCATCTACTGTAAGCTCAAAAGAGCCTTCTAATATCTGAGAGAATTGTTCGTTTTCATGAAAATGTTCGGGCAATACACCGCCTTCCTCTATTTCAACCAGTGAAAATGTCTGAGTTTCTGTATGGATAAAGCGGGCAGTAAACCCAGGTAATAATGCTATGGGAGGACTATTTTTAAATGAAGTGAACATGTTATTTTGTGTTAATCTACTGAGGTGATTTCTATTTCAACCCTTCTGTCAAATTCATCACCTTTACCGGTTGGTTGTCTAAATGCCATCCCTAAGTACCGAATTCTACGTTTGTTAATTCCTTTCTTTACTAGGTAATTATGAAGGGCTTGGGCTCTTGCTTCTGAAAGGTTGTCTTTTCCTGTCCGTACGTTTTTTACATCCTTGTAGGGTTTCATAGGATCGCCACAACAAATATGTCCTATGAGTTTAAATTTAACTTTTCGGTTGTTCTTTAAAAATGTAACCAGCTCGTTGAGAGCCTCTTTACTTTCATCCATGATAACATCACGATCAGGATAAAAGCGGATACCACGTAACGTGATTTTATCACCTTTCTTGGGGTTTGAAAAGGATACGATTTCAGTTTCTTTTTCGGTGATAGGGGCTTCTACAATTTCACCAACAACAGCAACATGATCTCTTTTAAAGTGTATCAAAATATCAACCCTTCTATTGTCTGCAGCAGTACTTCCCAATTCACCATATCCTTGCGAAGAAATGATTGTGAATTGCCTAAGCTCCTTCTTTACATTTTCAGCACGTCTTCTAGAAAGCTCCAAATTGTAATTTTCGCCACCTACACTATTGGTATATCCTTTGATATGTACATCCAGGGAATCTTTGTTTGGCAGTTTCTTTAGACTGTCTAATAAGATATGGTGTTCTTCAGTAAGTTCGTATAGGTCATTGGCGTAGAACAATGAGAATTTCTTCTCACTTTCTTGGGCCATTAAGAATGAGCTTGTAAAGAGCAACAAAAAGAACGTTGTTTTCAAGGCACAATAGTTTTTATCCCTTAAAAATAAGTTCTTTTTGTATTTTTTAAAGGCTTAATTCAATAAAAATAAATGTGATAGGAATTATCCCTGTATTATGATACGGCTTGTTTTATCCTTGAGATGGCTTCTTTAATATCATCTTCGGAAGCTGCATAGGAAATTCGAATGCAGTTTGGATCTCCAAAAGCCTGTCCTGTTACTGTAGCAACATTGGCTTCTTCTAATAGAAACAATGCAAAATCACTTGCGTTCTCAATGGTTTTTCCATGTAGGGTCTTCCCAAAATAATAGGAAATATCTGGAAACACGTAAAAGGCACCTTCGGGTTCATTGGTTTTAAACCCGGGAATCTCCTTCAATAATCCCAAAATGAGTTTTCTACGTCCCTTAAAAGCATCTATCATGTACTGTATGGCGCTTGGAGGGGTTTCCAAAGCAGAAATGGTAGCTCGTTGGGCAATACAATTGGCGCCACTGGTTACCTGTCCTTGCATTTTATTGCAGGCACGTGCAATATACTCAGGAGCACCTATGTAGCCAATTCTCCATCCTGTCATAGAAAATGCCTTCGAAACTCCATTTACAGTGACTGTGCGGTCATACATATCTTCAAAACTAGCCATAGAAACATGTGGCCCTGTAAAATTGATATGCTCGTAAATTTCATCACTTATCACAACTATATTTGGGTATTTTACCAAAACATCTGCCAAAGCTCTAAGCTCTTCCTTTGAGTATACAGAACCACTTGGGTTGCAAGGAGAACTATAGATCATCAATTTAGTTTTCGGAGTAATGGCAGCTTCCAGTGCATCTGGAGTGACTTTAAAATCACTATCAATAGAAGTTGGTATTTCTACAGGTATTCCCCCCGCTACTTTACTTATATCGCTATAACTGACCCAGAAGGGTGCGGGTAATAATACTTCGTCACCTGGATTTAAAATAACCTGAGCCAAATTGGCAAGTGATTGTTTGGCACCTGTTGATACCACAATTTGTGAAGGGTTATAGGTAAGGTTATTATCCCTTTTAAACTTGGTAATAATGGCTTGCTTTAATTCGCCATAACCATCTACAGGAGTATAGGAGTGGTAATCATCCTTTACTGCTTGTATGGCAGCTTCTTTTACAAAATCCGGAACTGTAAAATCAGGTTCTCCCAAGCTTAAGCCTATAATGTCTTTTCCTTGTTCTCTTAATTCTCGTGCCTTGGCAGCCATGGCTAGTGTGGCTGAGGTGGCCATTTGATTGACACGGTCAGATAGTTTTGGATTCATAGTAGTACTAGGTGGTGAGGGCAGGATTCATGCCCATTTGTTTTAAATATCTAAAATGTGCAATGATTGCTTTTCGGGTGGTTTCATATTCGTGGTAAGGCAAATTGAACTCCCTAGCCGTATTTTTGACGATTTCAGAAATCTTCGTGTAATGTACATGGCTGATGTTTGGGAAAATATGATGTTCCACTTGGTGATTCAATCCTCCTGTAAACCAATTCACAATTCTATTTTTAGTAGAAAAATTAACAGTTGTAAATAATTGATGAATGGCCCATGTATTCTTCATGTTACCAGTAGCATCAGGTAAAGGCATCTCTGTATCTCCAACTACGTGCGCTAATTGAAATACCACGCTAAGAATAACCCCTGCCACATAATGCATAATAAAAAAGCCAATTAAAACTTGCCACCATGCAATGGGGAAGAAAATCATTGGGATAACAAGCCAAACAATGGTGTACAATGCTTTGGTAGAAATTAAAATACTCCATTGTGCCAAAGGCTTTGGCAATTTTCCATAGGAAAGTTTTCTAGCCAAGTATCGTTTGGTTTGTAAAAAGTCGGCGGTTAAAACCCAGTTAATGGTAAGCAAACCATAGAGGAAAATGCTATATACATGCTGAAATTTATGAAACCGTCTCCATCTGGAATGTTCTGTAAAACGAAGGATTCGTCCTGCTTCCAAATCTTCATCATGTCCATGAATGTTGGTGTATGTGTGGTGCAAAACATTATGCTGTACTTGCCAATTGTACACATTACCAGCAAGAATATACATGCTACTACCCATGAGTTTGTTCACCCATTTTTTTGAAGAATAGGAGCCATGGTTGGCATCATGCATAACATTCATTCCAACTCCTGCCATACCAATACCCATAATTATACTGGCAGCTAGAAGAAGATACCAAGGCAATTCCATGGATAATAATAAAAAATATGGCCCCAAATACAGGGCGAACATAACAAAAGTCTTTATGTGTAATTTCCAATTCCCGGTTCGAGCAATATTATTCTCTTTGAAATAATTGTTTACACGTTTGTTGAGTGTTCTAAAAAACTTAGCTGAATCAACTCTGGGAAATTTTATTTGTTTCTCAGTCACAGTAAAATATATTCATTTGGGGGTGCCCAAAAATTAGGCCACTAAAATACGCATCTTAACTTAGATAGTATGGGATGATATCTTAAAATTTATTAAGGAAGTGCTACTTTTGCGGTTGATAACTTACTATGAAACTAATTCGATCTTACTTTCCGAGTCTTTCAGAGACTCAAATAGCTCAATTTGAGAAGCTTGAACATCTATACAAGGATTGGAACCTAAAAATAAATGTAGTCTCCCGTAAAGACATTGATGAGATTTATATAAGACATGTGTTACATTCTTTAGGAATTGCAAAGGTTCAGGCTTTTTTACCTGGCGCAAAAATCTTGGATGTAGGTACAGGTGGGGGATTTCCAGGGATTCCTCTGGCTATTCTTTTTCCAGAAGTCCAATTTCATTTGGTAGATAGTATTGGAAAGAAAATAAAGGTGGTCGAAGAAGTTCGTGATGGTTTGGGCTTGGAAAATGTAAAAGTGACCAATGCTAGGGTGGAAACCGTTACGGATCAATATGATTTTATTGTAAGTCGTGCGGTTGCACAAATGGAAACCTTTGTGCGTTGGGTGAAAGGAAAAATTCTAAAGAACAGTCAACATGAACTTAAAAACGGAATCCTATACCTAAAAGGGGGTGATTTAACCGAAGAATTGGCCAACTATCGAACTGCAAAAATTTATCCACTTTCAGCTTACTTCAAAGAAGGTTTCTTCGACACTAAAAGTGTGGTGCATCTTCCCATGAAATATAAAGGATAAAAAAAGCGCTATACTAGATAGCGCTTTTTTTTCATTTTTTAATTATCCTAAAAATGGATATCTGTAATCCGTAGGTGTAACAAATGTTTCCTTAATCATTCTTGGTGATACCCAACGATACAGGTTTAGTTTACTTCCTGCTTTATCATTAGTTCCACTTGCTCTAGCACCACCAAAAGGTTGCTGTCCTACAACAGCACCGGTAGGCTTGTCGTTTACATAGAAGTTACCCGCAGCATTTTCAAGGATTTTAACACCTACTTCCAATGCGTATCTATCTTCACTGAATACGGCTCCTGTAAGGGCATATTCGCTGGTTTCGTCAACCAAGTGAAGTGTCTCTTCCCATGCATCATCTTCAAAAACATAAATGGTTACCACGGGGCCAAACAGTTCCGTACACATAGTAGTGTATTTTGGATCGGAAGTTTTAATAACTGTGGGTTCTATAAAGTATCCTTTACTCTTGTCGTATTCGCCCCCAGCAATAATTTCAGCATTGCTATCGGCTTTGGCGTTATCTATATAACTAGCTAGTTTGTTGAAAGAACCTTCATGGATAACGGCAGTTATAAAATTGCCCATATCTTCTGGTGATCCTATTTTAAAGGATGCTAAATCTGCTTTTAAATGGGTTTCAACATCATTCCAAATGCTTTTTGCAATATAGCAACGGCTAGCAGCGCTACATTTTTGACCTTGGAATTCGAAAGCACCTCTTGCAATGGCAGTAGCTACTTGTTTTGGGTTTGAAGTATTATGTGCAACAATAAAATCTTTCCCTCCGGTTTCACCTACAATTCTAGGATAGGTTTTGTAGTTGTGGATATTGGTTCCGATTTTTTGCCAAATATCTTTAAACACATGTGTAGAACCTGTAAAATGCAATCCGCTAAAATCAGGACTTGCCAATACAGTGTCAGTAATCATGACGGGATCTCCCATAACCATGTTGATAACACCTGGTGGCACTCCAGCTTCTTTAAATACATCCAGAATCACTTTCGCTGAATATACTTGGCTGTCACTAGGCTTCCAAATAACCACATTTCCCATTAATGCGGCACTGGCCGGGAGATTGGCAGCAATTGCAGTAAAATTAAAAGGTGTAATGGCATATATAAATCCTTCCAGTGGACGATACTCTAAACGATTCCATGCTCCCGAAGTGGATTCAGGTTGTTCATGATAGATTTCTGTCATAAACTGTACATTGAATCGTAAGAAATCGATCAGCTCACAAGCGGCATCAATCTCTGCTTGGTGCACCGTTTTGGATTGGGCCAACATAGTAGCTGCGTTAATCTTTGCACGATAAGGACCTGCAATGAGCTCGGCAGCTCTTAAGAAAATCCCAGCACGTTGCTCCCAAGGCATTTGAGACCATTTTTTTCTTGCCTCCAAAGCGGTAGCAATGGCCTGATCTATATGAGTTTTTTCTGCTTTATGGTAGCTCCCCAAAATGTGTTGATGGTCATGTGGAGGAGACATGGTTGCGGTATTTCCAGTAGACACATGTTCTCCATTAATATATAGAGGTACATCGATGGAACTGTTGTACATTTCCTTATAGGTTTTCGAAACAGCTTCCCGTTCTGGAGAGCCTGGTGCATAACCTAAAACAGGTTCGTTTACAGCTATTGGAACTTCAAAAAATCCTTTTCCCATGGTATACAATTTTGGTTTTTAAATTTAGAGATGCAAAGGTACAAATTTAGCAGATGCAAATTGCATATACAGTGGTATCTTGCTGCTGCAATTTTGAAAAGGTAATCTTACGGTAGATATCATTATTTTTGTGTGTTGTGTTTGCTCTTGGATAACTTTAAAAAAGACATGTGTACACTTAGTTTTGTTCCAACAGAAGAATCGGGTTTCATTCTAACATCCAATAGGGATGAATCTCCCCATAGGAGTACATTGCCACCTCAAGAATACAGTATAAATGATACAAGACTGATCTTTCCAAAGGATGAAGTTGCTGGAGGCACTTGGTTGGGCGTTAGCAACAAAAGTAGGTTGGTCTGTCTTTTAAATGGAGGTTTTGAACCCCACGAACGCGAGGAAAGCTATAGAATGAGTCGCGGAATTATTGTGACTTCCCTTTTAACTGTTGAAAATGCGATTAACGAAATTACCCATTTTGATTTTTTTGGTATAGAGCCTTTTACAGTCGTTATGGTAGATTGGAATCTTTCTTTAAAGATTTATGAATTGGTATGGGATGGACGTACTAGTCATTTTTCAGATAAACCCGTGCAACCCCATATATGGTCTTCTTCTTTGTTGTATCCATTAGCAGTTAAAAAGAAAAGGGAACAATGGTTTTCTACCCTGTTGAATGACGACCTTGAAATTGATAAAAATAGGTTGCTGAATTTTCATAAAACAGCAGGAGAGGGAAATCCACACACCAATCTTGTAATGGATAGGGGGTTTGTTAAGACTAAGAGTATTAGTCAGATCGAAAAAAATAACGATCTTGGTACTTTTGTATACGAAGATCTACAAACCCAGGAATTAAAAAAGATTGCATTTTGAAGCATACAGGAACCATATTGGTATTAGCTTATCCGGACACTTTTGTTACTATGAGTGATGAGTGGATTTGTAATTTATTGCCTCTGGTTGGCCTTGGTACACGTGAATATATTAAAGCTGGCCATGCTGCTTTAATGCTTATTGAGAATAGAACTGGGGATGTAAGCTATTTCGATTTTGGAAGATACATTACACCTAAAGGTCACGGTCGGGTTAGAGGAGCTAATACCGATGCAGAGCTAGAGGTGTCCATAAGAGCTGCTTTTTGCAGTAAAGGAAAATTGAAAAATGTTGAAGAATTATTGTTGTGGTTGGATGCCAATCCTCAGAAAACCCATGGTGAAGGAAGGCTCTTAGCATCTGTTTGCCATAGTATCGATTTTCAAAAGGCAAAAAACTACATTGACCAGCTTCAAGGCAGGGGGAGTATTCCTTATGGGGCATTCAATAAAGATGGGAGTAACTGTTCGCGCTTTGTAACAGATACCATTTTGGCTGCAACGATAGATCAAAAAATCATACGGTCCTTAAAATTTAATAAAAAGTTTACCCCTAGTACGGTGGGTAATGTAGAAAAGGCAGCAACAAGTCCTCTTTTTGAAGTATACGATGGACAGGTGAAGCCCTTTCAAGGGTCTGCTCTTAAAGAAAACCTTAAAAATTACTTCGATAGAAAAAAACCATATTCCCATCAAAATAAAGCGGTGCTTTCTCCTCCTGGAAAAGCCCAAAAATTATCTGGAATTGGGAGTAATGCTTGGTTTGAATTGGTTTTAGATGATGATTTACCGAAATTTCATTTCAGGATACGTCGTTATAATGACCTTCTTCAAATAGATTATGATGGGGTGTATATTTCGGAAACATTTGATATTTCTGAATCATTTCAGTTTACTTATGATTCGCACTGTGCTTTTTGTCATGTAATCCAGAAGGGAAAGAAAATCAGATTTGATGGAGCTGGAGCCTATGCAGCATTTAATTCATCGCGAAAGGTACGGTCAGCTTAAATAAAGGAATTCCAACTTTTATCTTTTTAGTACTTGTGACCATGTTATAATGTCCTTGCATAGATCCAAAAGGGGAAATAAGCATGCAACCACTATTGTAGGTGTGTGATTTTCCAGGAGCTATAACTGGTTGTTGTCCTATGACACCCTCTCCCTCTACAACAGATGTGTGATTAAGAGCGTCTTTAATAAGCCAATACCTAGAAATAAGTTGAATGGATTCATCACTGTTGTTTTTGATCGTGATTTGATATGAAAACGCAAAATGCTTCTGTTGCTTATGATAAAAAGCATCTTCGAATTGACTTTCTACGGAAACTCTTATTCCTTGTGTTGTTAATTGAATCATATTAGTACATAGCTGCTGTAACAGCAAAAAACAAAATAGCACTTATTGTGGCGCTTATCCCGAAAACGAAATTTAGGAAAATAAATTTTATTATGGTAATGAATCGGTTTTGTTTGTAAAAATTACGTAAAGCCTTGTAAAAATAAAATGGGCCAATCAATACAAATAGTATTACTACAAAAACATCTTCTCCAATTAAAAGATCTGGCAAAATGGAGATTAGCATCGCTAAAAATATAAAACTGAATATATGGAAGATAAAGATCATGTGTTCCATATAAGTGTATTTCTTCTTAGAATAAATTAACCAAAAGAATAATGCATAAAAAGGGGTGAAGAAGAATACAAAGAATGGGGTCTTTTCAAATAAATAGGTAGCAAACTCTGTAGGTCTTTCTTTAATTTGCTCGAAGACTTCATTTTTGTTGTATGCCCAGCGATTGTAGGCATTGTTCTCGTGCTTAAGACTGTCCAGAGCCACTATGGGGTCTTCAATACCAGTTGCTTGGTAAAAATCGTAATAAAGGTTTAATCGTTTACCAATTCTATTAAGTTTGCTCAAGGTGTCCAGATGTTCTTCAGAAATATAATTGTATGTCTTAACACTATCTTTTTTATTGGTTATTGGAAATTCTTCTCTTATTAAAGAATCGAGTTTTTGTGTGTCAGGTATTTCATTGGCATTAAGAATAGAGTCTAAGGGTATTTCACCTAGGGGAATCCCTTGTTCCGTTAAAATCGAATCTAGCTTAATGCTGTCTGGGATAACGGGTACCAATTTTAAATTTTTACCATCAGAAGTCAATTCAAAGTTGGGCCCTTTTTTACTGGTATCGTTAATAAAACTGTTGGTCCCCGTAACAGATGCTATAATGCTTTGAATTAAAAAATAAATAATGGAAACGCTTAAAAAGAACCGGAAAGGGTTGGCATATTTGAGCCGCTGTCCATCTACATATTTACGTGAAATGACTCCGGGTTTAAACAGTAAGTCTTTTAAAGTGTAGCGAAACCTAGAGTCGTAAGTGATGATGCTGCCAATAAATTCACCAAAAAAATCCTTTAATGATAAGCTCTTTGTTGTGTTTAGTTGTCCACAATACGAACAATACACATCGCTCAAATCCAATGGAGTGTTACAGTTTAAGCAATTGGCTCCCCTAAATTTAGTTGCTTTTCGGCCTTTTTGCTTGGTAGGGAGTTGGTTAGTCATAACGTAAAGTTAAAAAACTTCACGACAGTAGCAATACGAGTAGTCATTGAAGCCCAAATAGGTTTCAAAAATCATTTTTTGAAATCAACAAAAGTGGTTAAATGAGGTGAAAATTAGTTGTTGTTTATGATGTTGGAGTTGGCTTTTCCATAACCAATAATCCTGTCGAATCGCTCACCAGGTCCACGGTAATATACCAATACCGTATAATCATTTTCGGTTTGCCAGAAATTCCCGCCAATAGCTCCTTGATCTACAGAGCCGTCCCTATCTACCAATACAAAGCGGTAATTATAAAATCCCTGTTTGTATAAACGGGTGTTTCTATAGGAGTCTGTAGCTTCATCGTATTTCATGTACGTGCTCTCATCAATAGACCAATTGTTGAAATTTCCGTAAAGATGAATCTCCTTATCGCCAATGTCTTCATAATACTGAAGGGCAAAATGCATTCTTATGTATTCTGCTTCTATGTTAGGGTTTCGGTCTTCATCAATTCCAAAAGTTCTAACTACAAAGTTCCCATTGATATCCGGGAAATAGGTGTAGGGTCTATCTGCTCGCGAGAGTTTGGTGTACAGATAATGATCAAAAAGATCATTGAGTTCAATACGTCTAATGCTATTGTTGGCACCTCGTACTTCCTTGCTGTCAAAATTTAAAAACTCGTTGCCTGCCCAAAATGCACTTTCTTGATCATACCTATAGATGAGCTCACTTCCAATGGTGTATTGAGGTTTCAGATTTCTAATGGCAGATTTCAAGTTGCTGTTTTGCAGTACTAATGTCTTTACGTTTTGTTTGGGGTTTATAAGTGGTTTGGTTGGAGAATCTATGGTAAATTGAACACTCTGTTTGGTGTCTATGTATTGAATATCACGGGATCGTTTTACATCTACTGCCACCTTAACGGTCTGTTCCATAATCATAAACTTTCTGGTAAATACCAGTTCTCCATCATAGTCATATATGCTGAGCAAGTAATTGCCACTTTTTTTAAGCCTTCTTGTCTCCCTGTTGGGGATGGTAAGTGTGTAATGAGAATATAGTTGAAGCGAATTGAGTGAGTTTTCGTAGGTTTCTATCCGAACATCATCAAAACCGTCCATGTATTCTCCTTTAGAAAGGTCACTTTCAGACCAATCAAAATTGTGATGGGTGATGGTGTAGTAGTAATCCTCTTCAGTTCCATTAATGTCATCAAAAGAAAGCTGAAGGTTTTCCCCAAGGCGGATAACTGGTAGTTGGCTGAATTGTGAATTCCCCCTAAATTGTATAGTGCGTATGTATTCAGGTTCAATTTTTTCTATAATCTGAGAGTTCAGATTAAGTGATATTCCCAAAAAACAAAAAAACAATAACGCCTTTTGTAGCATAGAGTATTATATTTTGTTGATAAAGGTAAACAAATTTTGTGCCTAATTATTTCAATCGCCGCTATTAAAATACGATCTGTGATGAGCTTTGCTAGGAGGTACTTAGAAGAGTGTGCGGGAACCAATAGAAATTTGTTCTTTAGGTTTTCAAGATGATTCCTTTCAAAACAATATGATTTCAAAAAAATAATTCCCTGATGGGGCATGGATGGGTGTTAAGGAAAATTATTCCTAATTCGCTATGAAAAGCAGCTTGAAGTTCGTAAATTTGCCGTCGCAAAATCTGGGCAATCTATATTCCAGGTTTTTACGAGAACTTTAACACATATATCCTATGTCCAAAGACATTAAGATTAGAAAAGGTCTTACCATTAATTTAAAAGGCGAAGCGGACAAAACACTCTCCAAAGCACCACGCTCCCGTACATTTGCTATAAGACCTCAAGATTTTCATCTCGTTACCCCTAAAATGATACTCAAAGAAGGAGCCAAAGTTCAGGCTGGTGACACTGTATTTTACAGTAAGTCCAAAGAGGAGATCAAGTTTGTATCGCCAGTGAGTGGGACATTGACGGAGATTGAAAGAGGTGCAAAAAGGGTAATTACCAAAATTACCATAGAAGGAGACCAACAGGACAGTTACAAGGATTTTGGGATTATTAATCCCGATTCTATGAAACCTGAAGATTTAAAGCAGCATTTGTTGTCTTCAGGATGTTGGCCTTTTATAAAACAGCGCCCTTATGATGTAATTGCTAATCCTGAAACCAGCCCCAAAGCAATTTTTGTGTCTGGATACAGTACTGCTCCTTTGGCAGCGGATCTGGATTTCACATTAAAAGGAAAAGAAACAGAATTGCAAGCTGCGCTTACGGCACTCAGTATATTAACCGAAGGGCAAGTACATGTGTCTGTTGGAAAATCTGGAGTTTCTCCTTTCGATGGATTAAAGGACGTTACTATTCATAAAATAAGTGGGCCACATCCAGCAGGAAATGTGGGTACTCAAATTGCCAAAATAAATCCTGTAAACAAAGGGGAGGTAGTTTGGACCGTTGCTGCTCAGGATCTAGTTATTATTGGTGAATTGATTACCACTGGTAAGTTTAATGCAGAAAGAGTAATTGCGTTGGCAGGCTCTTCAGTAAAAAACCCAAGATATTACACTACTAAAATAGGAGCTGAGGTTTCTACATTTATATACGATTCAGGTCTTTCGGAAGATAATTCAAGAATCATTAGTGGTGATGTATTGACTGGAACAAGGATTTCACCCAAAGGACATTTAGGATATTACTCCAATACAGTGACTGTGATACCTGAAGGAGACGATTACGAACTTTTTGGATGGAATAAACCCATTTTTAATAAAATATCACCTTCTAGAGCATTGACCTTTTCTTGGATGATGCCTAAAAAGAAATATGATCTTAATACCAATACCAATGGAGAGCATAGAGCATTTGTGGTGACCGGTAATTACGAAGAGGTTTTTCCTTTGGATATTTACCCACTACAGATTTTGAAAGCTTGTATGGTGAAGGATTTGGATCAAATGGAAGCGTTGGGTATGTATGAAGTGTCGCCAGAAGATTTTTCATTAACGGAATTCATCTGTGTGTCAAAACAGCCCCACCAACAAATCATTAGAGATGGTTTGGATCTAATGTATAAAGAAATAGGATAGTGCTATGGGATTGAAACAAAATTTACATAAGCTAAAAGAGAAGTATAAAGGGAAAAAAATGGCTCCTGCATTTAATGCAATCCATACCTTTTTATACTTACCCAACGAGATAACCCATAACGGGACACACGTGAAGGGTGCAGACGATTTAAAACGAACCATGAACACAGTGATCATGGCGTTGGTTCCGTGTTTAATTTTTGGAATTTTTAATGCAGGATATCAGCATAATTTGGAACTAAATGAAGTTTCTAAAGCAGCTGGCTTCTTTTCTACGGAATTTTGGAACATGGCCAATTTTAGTATTGGAGCATGGAAGGTATTACCGCTAGTGGTAGTTTCTTATGTAGTAGGATTGGCTGTAGAATTCCTTTTCGCGGTTATAAAAGGACACGAAGTAGAAGAAGGATACTTGGTAACAGGAATGTTAGTGCCGCTAATTGTACCTGTAGATATTCCATTATGGATGTTAACGGTTGCTATTGTTTTTGGTGTAGTCATCGGAAAAGAAGTATTTGGTGGAACCGGAATGAATATCTTAAATCCAGCCCTTACGATACGTGCCTTCTTGTTCTTTGCCTATCCAACTTGGATGAGTGGAGATAAGGTTTGGGTGCATGGTGCTAGAGATGCAGCAGATCAAATAGCTGCTGGAGCTACAAATGTAGATGCCATTTCTGGAGAAACGATCTTAGGAAGTTTGGCACAGAACAAAGCATTCGATTTTGATATCATGGATATGTTCTACGGATTAATACCAGGATCTGTAGGAGAAACTTCTACGCTATTGATCCTTTTAGGAGGCCTGTTCCTCATTTTTACCAAAATTGGAAGTTGGCGTATTATGGTTTCTGCTATAGTAGGAGCCTTAGCTATGGGACTTATTTTCAACGGAGTGGTAGATCAAGGATGGATTGGTGAAGGGAGTAAGTTTTTCAGTTTGATGAATACCGAATTCTGGCAGCATCTTCTCATTGGAGGTTTGGCCTTCGGGATTGTATACATGGCCACAGACCCAGTAACGGCATCACAAACCAACAAAGGAAAATGGATTTATGGATTCCTCATAGGATTCATCTCTGTAATGATTCGTGTGTTTAATCCAGCTTATCCAGAAGGAGTTATGTTGGCTATTCTATTGATGAATGTTTTTGCACCAACTATTGATCATTACGTATTACAAGGGAACATCAAGAGAAGAGCAAAACGTCTTAAAGTTAAAACTGCTTAATTATGGCGATCAATACAGAAAAAAATAGTTATACCATTATATTTTCAGTTGCAATGGTGGTTGTTGTAGGTGCTTTGTTAGCATTTATTGCCCAAACATTAAAACCAACCATTACAGAAAATAAAAGGATTGAAAAGCAGCAAAATATTCTTTACTCCATGGGGGTAAATGAAAATACAGAAGGTGCTGCCAATTTTGTTGCCGAAGCAAAGGCCCCAGAATTGTTTGAACAGTATATAGTAGAGCAATTGGTTATTACCAATGGTTCTGAAGTGACTCCAGATGATAATGCTTACTTGATTGATGTTAAAAAAGAACAAGCAAAAGCAAAATCTGGTGATGAACGTCGTTTACCATTATTCATTGGAGAAAAAGAAGGTAAGAAATATTACATAGCTCCCATTAGAGGTAAAGGACTTTGGGATGCAGTTTGGGCTTATGTAGCAATGGATGAAAATATGATTGTTCAAGGCGCTTATTTTGATCATCAGGGAGAAACAGCAGGTCTTGGAGCCAATATTAAAGAACGCTTTTTTATGGATGATTTCATAGGTGAGCACTTATTGGATGCCTCTGGAAATTTTGTTGGAATCAATATTTCAAAAAGTAATTCAGATCCTCTTAACAAAGATAAGAGTGATAATGAGGTAGATGCTATTGCTGGCGCAACCATTACAGGAGATGGAGTTGCGGCTATGCTAAAGAAGGACTTGAGGTTGTATGTGCCTTATTTCAAAAATCTTAAAAAAACGAACTAGAATATGGGACTATTATCGAAAAAAGATAGCAAACTAATTTTAGATCCGTTAGCGGATAACAACCCTATTACCATTCAGGTTTTGGGTATCTGTTCGGCCCTTGCTATTACCGCACAGCTAAAGGCCTCTATTGTAATGGCCATATCCGTAATTTTTGTTTTGGGTATTGGAAACGTGGTTATTTCCTTGATGCGAAATATTATTCCATCCAAGATACGAATCATTGTGCAGCTGGTTGTAGTTGCTACTTTGGTGATTATCGTTGATCAAGTGTTGAAAGCATTTTCATATCAGTTAAGTAAGGAATTAGGAGCATTTATTGGATTGATTATTACTAACTGTATCATCATGGGACGTTTTGAAGCCTTTGCATTGGGAAATGGTCCTTGGAGATCATTCTTAGATGGTATTGGTAATGCCTTGGGGTATGGAGTAATATTAATTATAGTTGGATTTTTCAGAGAATTATTAGGATCGGGTACGTTGTTAGGATTTAAAGTTCTAGGTGACCCTATTGCTAAAACAGGATTGTATAGTACAGGATACGAAAATAACGGATTTATGCTTTTAGCACCTATGGCATTGATTGTGGTAGGGATCCTTATTTGGGTACAACGTAGTAGAAATAAAGCATTAATCGAAGAAAACTAGTAGGTCTAAGACCGAAACGATATAGATATGGAACATCTTGAGTTATTTTTTAAATCGATCTTTGTGGATAACATGGTATTTGCAACATTCCTTGGAATGTGCTCGTACCTAGCCGTATCCAAAAAAGTAAGTACCGCAGTAGGACTGGGTGCAGCCGTTATCTTTGTATTGGCAGTGACCGTTCCCATCAACTGGTTGTTAGATCAATATATTTTGCAAGAAGGAGCTTTAACCTGGTTAGGTCCAGAATATGCGGATTACGACTTAAGCTTCCTTTCGTTCATCCTCTTTATTGCAACTATTGCCACCATGGTACAGTTGGTAGAGATTGTTGTAGAGCGATTCTCACCTTCTCTGTATAATTCTTTGGGAATATTCTTGCCCTTGATTGCAGTAAACTGTGCAATTTTGGGAGGATCCTTATTCATGCAATCCAGAGAAATTGAATCTTTCGGTTTGGCATTGAATTATGGAATTAGTTCTGGTATTGGATGGTTCTTGGCTATCCTAGCCATTGCTGCCATTCGTGAAAAAATACGTTACTCCAATGTCCCGGCACCTTTAAGAGGATTGGGAATTACCTTTATTATTACAGGTCTTATGGCCATTGGTTTTATGAGTTTTGGAGGTATGTTAACTGGAGGTGATGAGGAAGCTGAAAACGGAGACACACCAGCAGCACAAGTAGAAAAAGTAATTGAAAAAGAGACCGAAACTGCACAAGCGGTAGTTTCAGAAAAAAATAAGTAAACTATGATTTTAGCAAGTACATTGGGTGTAGTGGTAGCCACCGTGGTTGCATTTTTAGTCTTGGTACTCCTTCTGGTAGCACTTTTACTATTCACCAAACAGAAACTTTCGCCATCAGGTCCTGTTACCATTACTATTAATGACGAAAAGAAGATAGAAGTTCCTTCAGGAGGAACCTTACTTTCTACCTTAGGAAATCAAAAAATATTTTTACCCTCTGCCTGTGGTGGTGGTGGAACTTGTATTCAATGTGAATGCCACGTCTTAGAAGGTGGTGGTGAGGCTTTACCAACAGAAACCCCTCACTTTACCAGAAAAGAATTAAAAGATGGCGCTCGTTTATCCTGTCAGGTAAAAGTAAAGCAGGACATGAATATTCACATTCCTGAAGAAGTCTTCGGAATTAAGAAATGGGACGCTACAGTAGTTAGAAACTATAACGTAGCATCATTTATCAAGGAATTTGTAGTAGAAATTCCAGAAGATATGAACTATAAAGCTGGAGGGTATATTCAGATTGAAATTCCCCCATGTGAAATCAAGTATAGCGATATCGATATTACCGCACACCCTGAAGAGCATGAAACACCTGACAAGTTTCAAGCAGAGTGGGACAAGTTTGGTCTTTGGCCATTAGTAATGAAGAACAACGAAACAGTAGAAAGAGCCTACTCTATGGCTTCATACCCTGCTGAAGGACGTGAGATCATGCTTAATGTACGTATAGCCACTCCGCCATGGGATCGTGCCAAAAACCAATGGATGCAGGTTAACCCAGGAATTGCTTCTTCCTATATCTTTGGACAAAAACCAGGGGACAAAGTGGTAATCTCTGGACCTTATGGTGAATTCTTCATCAATCCTTCAGAGGCAGAAATGCTATATGTGGGAGGTGGAGCAGGAATGGCACCTATGCGTTCACATTTATACCACCTTTTCAAAACATTGGAAACAGGTCGTAAAGTAACCTATTGGTACGGAGGTCGTTCCAAACGTGAATTATTCTATATAGAACATTTTAGAGCACTTGAGAGAGATTTCCCGAACTTTAAATTCTACATGGCATTGTCTGAACCACTTCCAGAAGATAATTGGAAGGTAAAAGACGGAATTGAAGGAGAAGGGGATGGCTTTGTAGGCTTTATTCACCAAGTAGTAATTGATAATTATTTAAACCTTCATGAGTCGCCAGAGGACATAGAATTGTACTTCTGTGGACCACCATTAATGAACCAGGCTGTTCAGAAAATGGGAGAAGATTTTGGTATCCCTGACGAGAACATTAGATTCGACGATTTCGGAGGATAATCTTCAAAAAACAATAGAAAAAGCTTCATGGAAACATGAAGCTTTTTTTGTGAATTATAATTTACATTTTATCGATAAAATGTTGCTTTTTTACGGTAAAAGCGTATTTTTGGAACATATCAACCATACTATTAAAATCAAAACATGACTAAGAGTTCCCCTATCTTATTGTTATTGATAATGTTAGTTGCACCAATGTTTGGTCAAGAAAAGACAAACAAAATTAACAGTAATAACACTTACGTTTCCAGTAAGAATCCCACAAAAATATTTTATCCCAAAAACTTCTACGTTTCCAAACCCGTCAGAGATATGCCAGTTTGTGATGACCTTACTACGTTTGATGGCTATTTTGTGCCGAAGGACGGTGTAAATACATCAAGTGAAATGAGCGAGAAGAGAAAGAGAAAATTGGCACATTTAAACACTGCAGGTAATGGGAGTTCTTCTATAGATCCTATAATGCAGGGTCCAGAAGGACATTTTCGTTCTTCCTCAACCAGAGCACCCATAGTGAGTTTTGAAAGTATAGGACTTGATGTTTCGCCTCCAGACCCATCCATGGCTGTAGGGCCCAATCATGTGGTTACTATGGAAAATGGACAGTGGGCGGTATATGATAAAACTGGGGTTATAGCAGCTGGTTTTCCTAAATTGCTAACGGACCCATTATCAGGACCTACCCATTCGGACAATGCAGGTGATCCTGTGGTTATGTATGATAGAGAAGCAGACAGATGGTTCTTATCCCAGTTTCAGTTATCGGGAAACCCTTCGCTAAGCGATGACGTTTTTCTTATAGGTGTTTCCACGACTCCAGACCCTACGGGTGCGTACAATGTATACGAATATGAACTAACCGCTGGTAATGACTATCCGCACTATGGAGTTTGGGGAGACTCATATGTTACGGCTGGTAATTTTACTGGAGCGCAGAAAGTTTATACTTTTAATAGGAATAAGATGCTAGCAGGAGATGGTACTGCAGAGATCGCTGGTTTCTCTCCTTCTGGACTAGGTTCAGCAGGTTTTGCTGCTCCTATTCCAGCACATTCCGAAGCAGCAGGAGCCGCTACAGGAGATGCTAAAATATTATTTTATCAAGACGATGCATTTTCTGGAGTGACTTCAGATCATATTGGATTATGGAATATAGATATGGATTGGACGAATGCTACGACGATTTCCAACTCTACCATTTCTGGGAAAATTGAAATTCCAACTTCTGCCTTTGATGCTGCTATTGCAGGTGGTTTCGCCAACTTGCAGCAACCTGGTACTGGTCAGCGGATTGATGCCATTGTAGGAGCAGTAATGAATATGTGTCATTGGTATAAATTTCCAACTCACGAAACCATACTTTTAAATTGGGTTGTTGAAATCCAGAACGGAACCCAAAAATCGGGAATCCGTTGGGTCGAACTACGGAGTACGGATAGTGGTGCTAACTGGAGCGTCCATCAGGAAGGAACTTTTACAGATCCTACTCAGACAACCGTAGCCCTAAAGGAGTCTGTGTTTATGGGTTGTATGTCTATGGACGATCAAGGAAACATAGGTTTGGGATACACTAAAACAGGATCTTCTACTTTCCCATCGCTTTATTATACAGGTCGATTGGCTAGTGATGCAGCAGGTGATATGACCTTTGGTGAAAATCTTGTGATTGCGGGGACCAATTCCGTAACAGGGAACGATCGGTATGGTGACTACGGACAGGCAGTAAGAGATCCTAGCGATGACAAAACATTTTGGGTGACTTCAGAGTATTCTGGAGATGGCGGAACCAATGAAAGGCAGGTAAGGGTGTATTCCTTTAAACTGGCACCAGACGCGCCGGAGATCAGTTTCTCTAGCACGGCAGCAACAACAACCGAGGATGCAGATCTTTGCTTTACTGATATTAACGTTCCTCTGGATATTGCATTGGCCCCATCTGCAAATGCAGACGTTACCTTTGTAATAAATGGAAGTTCTACAGCAACCACGGGAGTGGATTTTGATCTACTCACACCTAATGTTACTTTCACTTCTGGAAGTTCTGTCTCACAAAATATGGTTTTACGTGTGTATCATGATGGTTTGGTAGAAAGTGATGAAACTGTTACTGTAGACTTCACGGTAAATGCTAATGGAGGAGATGCTACAGCCAATACAAGTGCTGATTCTTATACCCTTACTATTTCCAGTCCAGATATAGCTCCACTTTCTACTCAGACAGCAACTTTGTTTTCTGAAGGCTTTGAAACTTATAGTGATTTTGACATTACTCCGGTAGGGGGTTGGACCATGTTGGATGGAGATGGAGATACCACCTATGGGTCAACTGCATATGATTTCACAAATGAAGGATATACGGGGACTTTTATTGTTTTTAATCCAAGCCAAACGACACCTTCAGCAGCAGGGACCACATTCGATCCACATTCTGGAGATAAAGGATATTATTGTTTCAATGAAAACCAAGCTCCCTTTGCTAATGATGATTATATCTTCACACCGCAGATATCTTTAAATGGAACTAATAGTGAATTGAAATTTTGGGCAAAATCCTTGACAGATCAATATGGATTGGAACGTTTTCAGGTAGGTATTTCGAATACAGATACCAATCCTGGAAGTTTTACTTATTTAACATCTAGTCCGTATGAAGAAGCACCGATTGTTTGGACTGAGTATACTTATGACCTGTCCAGTTATGACGGGCAAAACATTTATGTTGCTTTTCATGTTGTGTCTTCAGATGCCTTTGTCTTTATGCTAGATGATGTCTCTGTTACTGCTACGGTTTCTACAAATGTGCAAACTGCGGAAAATTCAGCCACACAAGATCAAATGGAAATCAACGGAACAGGAACAAGATACGCACAAGATAGTTCCTCTGGAGATGTCATGGCTAGCATTATCAATAATAATAGTTTTGACTATGGTTGTGTAGATACTTATGTTTCGCGTGCTGGAACAAGTGCACAATCCTACAATGGAAGCTTATCTCCAAATTTAGTGACCGACAAGACATTTACAATCAGTCCTGCCAATACAACAGTATCTGGGAATACTAATGTAACTTTCTACTTTACAGAAGCCGAGGTTGCTGGTTGGGAACTAGCCACAGGGCAGTTACGAGGAAGTTTGGTGGCTGCACGCGGTTCAGCATCAACTATAACTGAAACTTCAGCACTTACAATAGGTAGTTTTGGTACTAATGTGACCTTTACGGGAACATTTACCGGACTGGATGGGAATTACTATTTTGGTTCAGCAGGAACCTTTGTTTCATGTTCTGGTGTTACGAAAACGTGGAATGGTACTATTTGGAGTCCGCTAGGAGCTCCAGACGCTACCAATGAAGTAGTGCTGGCGGGTAACTACAATACCAATACACATGGCAATCTTAACGCTTGTAAATTAACAATTAATACAGGGTTTACCCTTACGGTTCCTGGAGGAACGTATTCTAGTGTTGCAGGTGATATTGTGATAGACGGGACCCTCATTGTTGAACACGAAGGAAGTGTTGTGCAAACCAATACAAACCCTTCTGTTCAAAATAATGGTACAGTAAACGTAAATATTACAACCCCCAACTTGGCTTCCCGTGATTTCATGGTGATGGGTAGTCCCATGAGTGGAGAGACGCGTGAGAGCGTTTGGAGTAGTGCCTTTTTGGTAATCGGAGCAACGACAGCCAATTTTGTCCCTCACCCAGATGTTGCTGCACAGTTTCCCGGAGCGGAGAATTTTGCTGATGACAATGGTGATTTCTGGAACCCACATAGTGGTGCACTTTTACCGGGTACAGGGTATATTGTTCGTCCACAAGCTGGGTATGGCCAACCTGGAGGTGTGTTCAACTATACCTATGATGACGGAACACTTAATACTGGAAACATATCTTTTACGGTGGTTCAGAACACTCCCGGTCCCACTGCATCTGACAATAAAAATGCTAGCCCTAATGTATTGGCCAATCCATATCCTTCAGCAATTTTTGCGGATGACTTCATTAATGCAAATGCAATGATTGACGAAATTTATCTATGGGAACATCTTACACCTCCTAGCACAAGCCTTCCAGGGTATAACAACATGAATTTCTCCATGGAGGACATCTCTATGTATAACCTTTCTGGAGGGACGGCTGCTGCAAGTGATCCAGGGACTTCAACAGAGCCCAACGGATACATTTCGACAGGTCAAGGATTCGGAATCAAGGCTACTGCTGCAGGTACGGCAGTTTTTACCAATGCTATGAGGCGTACAGGTAACAATAATACATTGCGTTTTCAGGAAGTGGAACGAGATCGTATTTGGCTTAAGGTAAGTAGCCAAGAACACAATATGCATAAGCAAGCCCTTTTAGCTTTCAATGCTAATGCTACTGAGGCAATGGATGCTGGTTATGACAGTCGAAGACTAGCTACGGTAGTTTCATTGTACACTCATCTGCAGGATGGAAGTCAGCAATTAGGTATTCAGACACTAGGCGCCTTTGAAAATACCATGACGGTTCCTGTTGGTTTCTCTACTTTGATTGATACAGATGTAGAATATAAAATTTCTATAGGTGATATTGAAGGAGCGCTATTAAGCGAATCTGAGGTGTATCTTGTTGACAATATTACAGGAACTTTACATGACCTTAGAGCAGACTCTTATAGTTTTACCAGTGGTATGGGAACGTTCAACAATCGTTTCACATTACACTTCAGTAGCGTATTGAGTACAGCAAGTGAATTGCTTGAAAGTATTGCTTTGTTCCCGAACCCAACTAAGGGTCAGGTGAATATTGTATCACCAAATACAGCTATTGAAAAGGTAGAAGTACATGATATTATGGGCAGAAAAGTAACAGAACTTCTTGAGCAAGGAAATACATCCTCTCAATTGGATTTTTCAGGACTTCCAAGTTCTATATACTTCATTACTATTACTACTGACCAAGGAACACTGACAAAACGAATTATTAGGAAGTAATTCATTATGAAACATATAAAAAAACGCCTCAAAAAAAATGAGGCGTTTCTTTTACAGAACATGTAAATAACCGTTGAAAAGTTGTTTTTTTTCGATTAAATGTTATTTTTGGCTTTTGTTGTTAAAAAAGAAAAAACACGTTCAATTTGAGCTTTTGCTTTTAAAATAGAGGTGTTCTTATATTTAAAAACATTTGAATTATAAGTTATAGGATTAAAAGACAAAATTTGTTAAATTATACCATCATTTTAAGACCATCAATAAATACAAATTCATTATGAAAAGAAAGACTACGCCGTTCGCAATCAAACCCCTTTTGTATGCACTATTTTTTCTTTGTGCAGTTACCTTAACTGCTCAGAATAAAAAGTTTCAATCAAAGACAACTATTCAGAAAGAAAGCTCTTCCGATGAATCGGAATCAAAAGCTGTTTCCATTAAAGAATTTGTTGAAAATGAAGATTCACCTAATTTTATAGTTACAGCAAGGCATACCAGTCGTGTTAGTGGCATAGAACATATATACTTACGGCAGGCTGCTAATGGTATTGGAATTATAGGCACAGAATCTAGTATTCATAAAGACCGTAACGGAAACATTATAAAGCAACATAACAACTTTGTAAAAGATATCCAATCTACAGTTAGATCAAGTACACCCAATCTTTCAGCTTCAGACGCTATCAATTCAGTTGCACAACAAATGGGATATGCAATATCCGGTCTTCAAGAAATTGAACGAATAGGAACAGTTAACCAAAAAACGATATACAATAAAGCTGGGATTTCGGTTTCCAATATTCCAGTAGAGTTAGCATACTTTTACCAAGAAGGAATGGGAACCACAATGGTTTGGCAACTTTCTATTGAAGAAATTGACTCTTCAGATTGGTGGGAATTTTTGATAAATGCCAGCACAGGAGCTATTATAAGTCAGGTAAACTATACCGTTTCTTGTTTTAATGAAGGACATGATCATGAGCATAATCATGATACAATAGATACTGAAATAAAAGAATCAGATACCAATAAGCCACTATTATATACAGTGCCTAACAATCCAGCATTATTGCCAAATAGCTATAATGTAATTGCAATGCCCGATGAATCTCCACAACATGGATCCATGGGTAGACAAGTATTGGTAGATCCGCATGATACAACCGCGTCTCCTTTTGGATGGCATGATACCGATGGTGTTGCAGGAGCAGAATCTAATTATACCATTGGTAATAATACAGATGCATATGATGATAGAACAAGTACAGTTACAGGTACTGGAGATGGTGATGATACAGAACGTGCTTACGGAGGTGTAGGACCAGCGCTTGTATTCAACGATCCATTTAATACAGATGTTACCGCACCAGGAACAAACGGAAGTATTTTTGCAGCTGTTACCAATTTATTTTATTGGGCTAATATCATACATGATGTTACCTACCAATATGGTTTCGATGAAGCTGCAGGAAATTTTCAAGTCAATAACTATGGTAATGGTGGTATTGGAAATGATTCTGTACGATCAGAAGCGCAAGATGGTTCTGGAACCTGTAATGCAAACTTTTCAACTCCAGCAGATGGAGGCAGGGGAAGAATGCAGATGTATGTGTGTAACACTCGGGATGGTGACTTTGACAACGGAGTAATAGCCCATGAGTATGGACACGGTATTTCAAACCGATTGACGGGAGGTGCTGGTAATGCCAATTGCCTAAATAGATTTACACACCCAGAACAAATGGGAGAAGGATGGAGTGATTTTTATGGTTTGTTATTAACCATGGAGGTAGGGGATTCTCGAACAGATTCAAGAGGTATAGGAACTTGGTTGGTAGGACAAGCTGCCAATGGACCAGGGATTAGACCTACGCCATACAGTACAGATTTTGGTGTAAATGGAACCACATATAGTGCATTACCATCTTCTGTAGTACCACATGGCGTTGGTTATGTTTGGGCAACGATGTTGTGGGAACTTACTTGGGACTTAATTGATGATCAAGGCTTTGATGCCGATTTTTATAATGGAACAGGCGGTAATAACATTGCACTGAATCTTGTAACAGAAGGAATGAAATTACAACCATGTAGTCCAGGGTTTGTAGATGGAAGAGATGCTATCATTGCCGCAGATGCTGCTATATATGGGGGAGCTTACAATTGCATAATCTGGGAAGCTTTTGCCAGAAGAGGTTTAGGGTTTAGTGCAAGCCAAGGAAGCTCCACAAGCATTGCAGATGGTACGGAAGCTTTCGATTTGCCACCAGGATTAGGATCACCTACCCTAGACACTGTGAGTTCATTATGTCTTACCAGTGGAATACAGACACTAGGTGGTGGAACACCAACTGGAGGGGTTTATAGTGGTATTGGAGTTACCGATGATGGGAATGGAACTACGTTTACTTTTGACCCAACGGTAAATGGTGTAGGTAATGTAATAATTTCATATACTATTACTAATTTATGTACTAGTACTATGGAAGTAGATACAGATACTATTACTATTGGAAATAGCGCATTGAGTATAATCTGTCCTACAGATATCACTACCTGCTATCCAGATATTGAATACGAATATCCTAGGCCAAGTGATGGCTGTTTTGGAAGAACCAGCAATAGAATTTCTCAAAACAATAACGAAACCATCAATAATGGAGTGGATTGTGCTGGAGATACTTCAGGTCACTTACGTAGATTCAATTTAACAACCGAAGGAGTAACAAGGGATTACCTTATCACCGGAATTGATGTAGGGATTAATTCGACTACTGGAGCTAACATTACGGTTAATATCTATTTGGATAATACCATAGATAATGCCATTACTACTTATACGGTGCCAATTTCTAATACAGTAACACCGTATGCCACTGCAGTGAGTGCTGTTCCAGCAGGGGCAGGCTTTGTGCATACAGTACCCTTCGATGTATTCTTGCCGGCAGGTACAGCCTTTACAGTAGAGGTAGTTTCTCCATCTACTCAAGATTTCATGATTGGGTATAACGATTCTGGAATTAATAATGTTCCTGATGCTACAGCAACTGCTTATACCAGTTGTACTGGTGGATTGGCCTACTCAGACCTAACTGCAGCTAATCTTGGAGAAAATGCGGTACTTGTTCAAGTACAGGGAACAGAAAGTGATAGTTTAACAACAACTCAGACTGCAGGTCTTCCTCCTGGAGAAACATACCCATTAGGTACCACGGTTAATACCTTTGAAACTACAGATGGAGTTAGTACTGAAAGTTGTTCCTTCAACGTAAATGTTTTAGGAAACACATTGACTACATATACTGGTGGAGCTTGGGATAATGGAACCCCTACAATCAATGCAGTAGCTGTTTTTAGTGATGCCTATGATACCTCAGATCCAGGAAATAGTAGTATAGATGCTTGTTTGTGTGAAATAAACTCTGGAGGTGATCTTACTGTTGCCGCAGGAGATTATCTGAATGTTCAAACAGACGTACTTGTTAACAGTGGAGGTAATCTTACGGTAGAACACACAGGTAGTGTTGTGCAAACCAATGATTTAGGTGTTGCTACTAATAACGGAACGGTCAATGTAAACCTAACGACACCCAATCTAGCCTCTCGTGACTTCATGGTGCTAGGTAGCCCTATGAGTGGTGAGACTCGTGAGAGTGTGTGGAGTTCGGCGTTTTTAGTTATTGGTGCGACCACGGCTAACTTCGTTCCCCATCCAGATGTTGCTATCCAATTCCCTGGAGCGGAAAACTTTGCAGATGACAACGGTGATTTCTGGAATCCACATAGTGGTGCACTTGTCCCTGGAACAGGATATATAGTTAGACCACAGGCAGGCTATGGTCAGCCTGGAGGTGTGTTTAACTACACCTATGATGGTGGAACCCTAAATACTGGTGACGTATCTTTCACAGTGGTACAAAATACTCCTGGGCCAACACCGGCTGACAACAAAAATGCCAGCCCTAATGTGTTGTCTAACCCATACCCATCGGCTATTTCTGCAGATGATTTGATCAACGGAAATGCGATGATTGATGAGGTATATTTTTGGGAGCATTTAACACCTCCTAGTACAACTTTGCCAGGAGCAAACAACATGAACTTCTCCATGGAGGATATCTCTATGTACAATCTTTCTGGAGGAACGGCTGCTGCGAGTGATCCCGGAACTTCTACAGAGCCCAATGGAATTATTTCTACCGGACAAGGATTTGGTATTAAAGCCAGTGCTGCAGGTACAGCTACATTTACCAATGCTATGAGAAGAACTTCTGGAAACACAACGCTTAGATTGCAAGATGATTTGGAACGTATTTGGTTGCAAGTTACCAACCAAGAACACGGAATGCAGAAGCAAACTTTAGTAGCCTTTAATTCAGTAGCTACAGAAGGAATGGATCCAGGTTACGATAGTAGAAGACTGGCAACCGTGGTTTCCTTGTATTCACACCTTGATGATGGAACTCAAGAACTGGGTATACAAACTCGGGAAGCTTTTGATGAAGCCATAACCATCCCAATGGGATTCTCAACATTGTTAGATGAAAGCTTACAGTACAAGGTGTCGATTTCGAATATAGAAGGAGCTCAACTCTCTGAAGTGGATGTCTACTTGGTAGATCACCTTACAGGTGCAGTTCAGGATCTAAGGGCAGATTCCTATAGCTTTACTAGTGAAATGGGTACTTTCAACAATCGTTTTACATTGCATTTTGGACGAGTTCTGGGAACAGAGGATGTATTGTTAGATCGTATTGCACTATTACCAAACCCAACTACGGGTGAATTGAACATTATTTCACCAGAAGTGTCTCTTCAGAAAGTGGAGATTCATGATCTAATGGGTAGATTGGTATCAACAGTAGAGGGTAATAACGCTACTTCGTTGAAATTGGATCTTTCATCATTGCAGAACTCTATATACTTTGTGACCCTGACCACAGACCAAGGTATTCTTACTAAAAGAGTGATTAAAAAGTAATTGAATTTTTATAAAATATAATGCCCCGATAACCATCGGGGCATTTTTTATACAATCTTTCGAAATATTTTTTGGCAGCGGGAGTTTTTAATACTATGAAAAAAGTATTACTTACTATTTCGGTATTGGCATTAGTTTACTTTTTCTTTTTTTCTGATAAAGGAGAAATGGTGAAGGATGTTGCTGTAAGTTATGTTGTGAAGACTAGCTATTTGAACAAGACAGGACTTACGGTATCTGACAGGATAACCTTACCGGAGGGTTATGTTAGGACGAGCTATGAAGAAGGGAGTTTTCAAAAATATGTTCAAAATTATCCTTTAAAGGAGTTTGGAGCACAGGTAATCAACTACAATGGGGAGCCCTATATTTATCAGGGAGGGCATGTTGGGGTTTTCAATCTTTCGGTTCCAAACAATGGACTTCAACAATGCGCAGATGCATTAATTCGTTTAAGGGCTGAATACCTTTGGGAACAAAATAGAAAGAGTGAAATTGGTTTTAATTTCACTTCAGGGCATTATTGTTCATGGAAGAAATATGCCGAAGGCTATCGTCCTAAGATAGATGGAAACAAAGTCAGTTTTCATAAAACGGCCCGTCCAGACACTTCCAAAGAAAACTTTTACAAGTATTTGAATCTAATTTTTACTTACGCAGGAACTCTTTCTTTGTACCATGAATTGCCCAAGGTAAGCACTATTGATGCTATTGAGGTTGGAGATCTTCTTATTTATCCTGGAAGTCCCGGGCATGTCATTCTTGTTGCTGATATAGCAGTGCATGAAAACGGTAAAAAAATATTTATTTTTGCACAAGGGAATACCCCAGCACAGAGTGTTCATGTTTTAAAAAACCCGAATGACACTTCATTGAGTCCTTGGTATGAAATTACTATAGGAGATCGTCTGGAAATTCCCACCTATTATTTTGATAATGTCCAGCTGGTCCGATTTAAATAATGAGTAAACCACTTACCGAACAAGAGTTGCACAACTTAGCCATGAATATTGTGGGAAAAGATCTTGAATCCCAAGGTTTCGAATTTTTGGGAGTCAATTCAAAATTGAAAAAAGACCCTCAATTTGTGGCTTTAAAAAACAAAGACTTACATTTTGTTATAGTAAGAGCTATTTCTTATCCCCAAGATGCCAATGTTTATGATCCTGTATTGATGCAGACCATAAAGGAACATGCTACTAAATTTGAAGCCAAAACATATTATGCTGGAGTTGGATTGGGGCATGGAAGTGATTATGCAAAACCAGTTATAAAAGACGAAGATTATACATTGCTGTACAACGGTATACAAGAAATTAAATAGTTATGAAAAAACTTTTTTTTAGTGTTCTTATGGTTGTTTTTTTCTCTTGCGAGGAAAAAGGACCAGAACTAAAAACCTTGCAGGGCAACGCTTTTGGCACCACTTTTTCTATCCAGTATTTTTCTGATATGGAGTTTGATATTGAAAAAGGGACAGACTCTATTTTCTATGCTGTAAATAAATCAGTGAGTACTTATATGCCCAACAGCGATATTTCTAAAATCAATACTGGAGATTCCACTATTGTGGTAGATGAAATTTTTAAAGACGTTTATGAACTTTCTGAATATGTATACAAAGAATCTGACGGTTATTTCGATCCTACCATTGGAGTACTTCGCAATGCCTATGGTTTTGGGATGAAAAACCGTTGAAAAATATGGATAGTCTCACGTTGGACTCCCTCATGAACTTTGTAGGTTTTAACAAAGTGGAACTTACCGAAAAAGGAACCATTAAGAAATTGAATTCAAATATCTATTTTGACTTTAATGCTGTAGCCAAAGGCTATGGCATTGATCTTTTGGGCAAATACCTAGAATCTAAGGGAGTACAAAATTATATTATTGAATTGGGCGGGGAACTTAGAGCTAAAGGTACCCATATCATAAAACAAGAACCTTGGGTAGCTGGGATAGAAAGTGTGGATTCTGACTTGGAAGACCGTACATATGATACCATGATTAACCTAAAGGATATGTCCATGGCTTCTTCCGGAAATTATCGGAAGTTTCGTATAGATTCTGCAACTGGAAAGAAATACGTACACACCATCAATCCACTCACAGGGAAAGCGGAACAATTATCCATTACCAGTTCCACGGTGTTAGCACCTACTTGTGCAGAAGCAGATGCTTATGCTACAGCATTTATGGCTATGGGCTTATCTAAAGCTAGAAGGTTGTTAAAGGAAGAGGTGGATATAGAAGCCCGTTTTACCTATATTAATTCTAAAGGAGAATCTCAGAGTTTTATGTCTGGTGGGTTTCTCAAATTCCTGAAAAACACAAAGTAGAAAATCTATTTATAACATACCGGGAGTAATTCCCCTTTGGGAAGACGGTATTTTTCAATGAGAGCGTCTGAAAATTCCGTGGTGTAATCAACTGCATCTACCTTAAAGCCTACAGCACGCAATTTGTCAAAATAATCCATACCGTAAACGCGAACGTGATCGTATTGCCCAAATATTTTAGCACGTTCTTTAGGGTCGGTAATAGAATCATCTTCAAAAGTAGTGTTCCGTTCCTTTTCATAAGGTACTTGTACAATTGCACAGCCTCCAGGAGAAAGAACTCTATAAAGCTCCTCCATTGCTTTTTTGTCGTCAGGAATATGTTCCAATACGTGATTACAAATTATAAAGTCATAGCTGTTATCTTCAAAAGGAAGATTGCAGATATCTGCTTTTACATCAGCAATAGGAGAGTATAGATCAGTAGTAGTATATGTCAGATTCTGAAGTTTTTTAAAACGTTTCAAAAAAGCTTGTTCTGGGGCAAAGTGTAAAACTTTTAGTTTCTTAGAAAAAAAGGGAGTCTCGTTCTTTAAGTACAACCAAAACAAACGGTGACGCTCCAAAGAAAATGTGCCTGGGGCCAATACATTTTCCCTAACATTTTCATAGCCGTAAGGAAGAAACTTTCTATATGAATTTTCGTCGATAGGGTCTGTATGCTTACTCCCTCGCAAAAACAGTGCTACCAAGGGACGAATTAAATAACTTACCCTAATGAGTAATGGCCTAGGTACAAGATTAAGGAAGAACTTTGCAATACGCTGCATAAGGTTGGCTATAGAACAAGTTCGTTTTGACGAAATTCTTTTTCTTCGTCACTTTCAATTCCCAAAGCTTCATATACGTATCCAAAAGTAGAAAGCAATTCGGGTTTGCCATCCACAATAGCAATATTGTGCTCAAAATGAGCGCTGGGTTTACCATCTTTTGTTACAATGGTCCAACCATCTTTTAATTGACTCACTCTGTGGGTACCCATATTAATCATGGGTTCTATGGCAACAGTCATTCCTTCAAGGAATTTCTTTCCGCGTCCTCTTCTTCCATAGTTGGGCATTTCAGGATCTTCATGAAGTTTCTTTCCCAAGCCATGTCCCACCAATTCACGGACAACTCCATAACCAAAAGATTCACAATAATTCTGAATGGCATAACCTACATCACCTACACGATTGTTTACCTTCAACTCACGAATACCTATATACAAGGATTCTTTGGTAACCTGAAGTAATTTTTTAGTTTCGGCATCTACCTCTCCTACCTCAAAGGTATATGCGTGATCTCCATAAAATTCGTTTTTAATAGCACCACAATCAATAGCAACAATATCACCTTCTTCTAAAGGTTTGTCTGTTGGAAGACCATGAACTACAGCTTCATTAACACTGGTGAGTAGTGTTGAGGGACAACCATAAAGTCCTAAAAAACCAGGAATAGCACCTTGGTCACGAATAAACTCTTCAGCAATCTTATCTAAATGATTTGTAGTAACACCTGGCTTAACTTCCTTGGCAAGCATGCCCAGTGTTCTAGATACTACAAGGGCGCTTTCGCGCATCAATTCAATCTCTTCTCTTGTTTTGGGTATAATCATATGTTAAAAGCCGAACCAGTTTTTTTTTCTTTTTTGAGGTATAGGTTTTGTTTCACCAATAATTTTCTGATAGATTTCCCCCCAGCTTACCATACCGCCAAAGTTTCGGTCATCAATAAATAAATCGGCATTAATCTTTCTACTGTACTTCCTGTCGTATTCTTCTTCAGGAAAGCTTTTGTTTACTGCGTAAAAAGTGATTCCGTTTTCTTTGCAAAACGCAACGGCGTCATCTAAGGCTTTTCCATGACGATAGGTCCATAGTATGAGTCGATGTCCATTATCTTGAAGCTTTTTAAGTGTTTCGAAGGCAAATAAATGTTGTTTGCCAATATTGGGGTAATCGTCTTCTACAATGGTGCCATCAAAATCTACAGCAATTGTAAAGGTCTCTTTGATCATATAGGGCTTTGTTGGATGCCACAAAATTACAAAGAAAAATTACGTTTATAAACTTATTCTTGGTAAGCGTGTTTGTAAGCCTCCTCTTTAAGAATAGTATACATATCCTTTTCTAATGTGAGTTGTGGATATTCCACAATTCTATTCATCTCTTTTCCATCCTTATAGAAAATAATGGTAGGCACATATTCAATATTCAAATCTTTCTCAAACTCCTGAGGTGTTGTCTTTTCATGATTCATAGCAATAAGGCTCACATTTTCATCTCCAAATTCCAATTGATCTAATACCTTAAACAAAGCGGGAACTTCTCGTTGGCTATCTTCACACCAAGTACCCATAAAGGTTTTTATTTTGATGTCTTTTAATAAGGGTTTTAAGCTATCAATCACTGTAGAGTCCAATACATGTTGGTTGTAGCTTTCTGTAAACCATTCTTTAAAAGGTTCTTCTTGAAGGCCTTTGCAATTAATTTTTCCCAATAACATTTCTCCACCATCTTCTTCGTCTGGGACCCTAACATTTAGACCATCTTCTGTAACGTCATGGGTTATTTCTTCTTGAGTGACTTCTTCGATAGTTTCTTTTTCTGCATTGGATTTACATGCTGTAAGTGAAATAAGCACTAAACAAACAAGAATGTATTTCATTTTTTTCATGGTTTTTAAATTAAGGATTCTTGAGTCATGGCTTCTGGTTTTGCAACATCCATAAGCTTTAGTATAGTAGGTGCAATATCGCCCAAAACTCCGTTTTTTATAAATTTAATTTCGTTGTCTACGAGTATTAAAGGTACAGGATTCGTAGTATGTGCAGTATTGGGTGAACCATCTGGATTTTTCATGGTCTCGCTATTGCCATGATCTGCAATAATGAGTGTTGTATATCCATTGGATAAAGCGGTTTCCACAATTTCTTTGGAGCATTCATCAACAACTTCGCAAGCTTTTGCTGCTGCTTCCATAACACCTGTATGTCCTACCATATCAGGATTGGCAAAGTTTAGGCAGATGAAGTCTGCTGTTTTTTCCTGTATTTCGGGCAAAATTTTATCTCTAATATCGTAAGCACTCATCTCTGGTTTTAGATCGTAAGTGGCTACTTTTGGAGAAGGGCATAAGATGCGTTTCTCTCCTTTGTAAGGTTCTTCTCTACCTCCATTGAAGAAGAATGTAACGTGTGGATATTTCTCGGTTTCAGCAATTCGTATTTGGGTTTTTCCAGCTTTTGCTAAAATTTCTCCAAGTGTATCTTTTATGTTTTCCTTGTCGTAGACAACTTTGATGTTTTGAAAGGTTTCATCATAATTGGTCATAGTGACATAGTACAAGGAAAGTTTTTTCATCTGAAAATCTGGAAAATCTTCCTGACTCAATACTTGGGTTAACTCCCTTCCTCGATCAGTTCTGAAGTTGAAGAATAATACAATATCATCATTAGCTATGGTAGCTACGGGAGAATCATTCTCTACAACTGTTAACGGTTCTATGAATTCATCTGTGATCCCATCTTCATAACTAGCTTCAATACTTTTTGAAGGATTTGTTGTATGTACTCCCTTACCATGCACCAAGAGGTCGTATGCTTTTTTTACGCGTTCCCATCTTTTATCACGGTCCATAGCAAAATAACGCCCAATGACAGAGGCTAATTTCCCCGTGGTTTTGTGCATGTGGGTTTGTAAGTGACTTACAAACCCACATGCACTTTTAGGATCTACATCACGGCCATCAGTAAAGGCATGTACAAATACATCTTTCAATTCATAATCATGAGCTACATTAAGAAGCCCTTTTACGTGATCAATATGTGAATGCACACCACCATTAGATAATAAGCCGAGTAAGTGTACTTTTTTATGATGTGTTTTGGCATATTGAAACGTTTCTTGAATGATCTTCTCGTCTTTCAAGGTGTTGTTTTCAACAGCTAAATTTATTTTGGCTAGATCTTGATAGACAATGCGTCCCGCTCCTAAATTCATATGTCCTACTTCACTATTTCCCATTTGGCCATCGGGCAAACCAACATTCATTCCATGGGTAAGGAGTTGTGCATTGGGATATTTATGGGGAAGGGAATCCATAAAAGGAGTATTCCCTTTGGCAATAGCGGAAACGTTAGGATCTTGCGTAATACCCCATCCATCTAGGATGAGTAGGAGGACTTTTTTGTTCATGAAACAAAGATAGTAAGATCAAATTCAGGTTTATAACTGAGTTTGCACTTTATTGTCTTACTATTTTCCATATTTTTTGATGGAAGCCTTTATTTGCTCTATTCGGTTCTCTGGATCGGGATGTGTGCTTTTATGCTCTGGAACACGGTTGGGACCCGCAGCGGCTTTTAGTATTTGCATAACATCAATCATTTCATAAGGATCGTAACCTGCTTTAATCATGAAACGAACTCCTAGATCATCGCTTTCCAGTTCGTCACCACGACCGTTGGTCAATAATTTGTTTTGACCAATGCCAGCAATGAGATCTCCAGCATTGGCTCCAACAGAACCCGCTTGTGAAAGTCCTTCCCAAAGTCCAGCTTCTGCAATGCGTTCACTGGAATGCCGGCCTAATACATGACCGATTTCATGACCTAATACTCCTGCTAATTGATCTTCGTTCTCCAGTTTAGAATACAATGCAGCAGTGATAAAAACTTGCCCACCCGGAAGAGCAAAAGCATTAATGGTTTGATCATCTGCCAATAAATGGAAATCGAAATCATCTTTGTAGTCACTGGTTCCTGCTACGCTGTTACTTACCAACCGATTTCCTACTCGGTCTACGGTGGCTTGTGCAGCTTGGTCTGGATGTAGTCCGCCATGTTGTTGCGCCATTTGTGGAGCTGTTTGCAATCCCATGGCTATTTCTTGATCGGGATCTAAAGCAATAGCTTGAACTCTTCCCGTATAAGGATTCTCTTCCTTACTATTGCAATACTTAAAAAATGCAAAAGCAGCTATGGCTAAACCTATGATGATTCGAATTTTCCAGTTTCCTCTCATGACAGTCTATTTTTAGTGTTGTATAAATTTACGAAAGTAAGCTTGGGTTGATGTCTAAAATGTTTTCTTTTCGATATTTGGCTATAAAATCATCGGTAAAATGCTCATGTCCCAGAATTTTTTCCTCGGTAAGGATAGCCTTTACATCCAGTTTCTTGTAAGCTGTTAACATGGGCTTAGAAACAGGGGCATAACTGAAGTGCCAAGGTTCATAGGCAAATCCTTTTCGTTGTGCATTGTTGGTGTAGACTTCATAAAACCCAAAGGATTCGGCATGTTTATCCATCCATTCCTTGAATTTGCAAAAGGGGCCTTTGCCATGAAAATGATCAGCTTGTAAAACACTTTTGGGTCTGGGGGCACTAGCATCGATAAGGTCTAAATCAGTCCCCCAGTGATGGCGTGAAGTTCCCGGAATAGTAGAATATTCTATGATCCTTTCAATAGCTTCCGTTGGGGAATCTCCCTGTGATGTAAACAGATTGTATTTAGCTTCAAATATTTCCTTTTGCCTTTGAAAACTACGATAGGCAGATACCACTTCTATATTAATTCCTTCAGATTTGGCAGCTTCTTTTAATTGTTGAAGTGCTTTGGCTGTATCCTTGTGCATGGTAGATGTATAGCTATCTCCCGAAATATCGGGATTTCCTTTGCCAATGAGTTGTTCTCTTGTAAATGGCTCCTGAAAAACAGAATCAGTTAAGGAGGTTAGTAATCCCCATCCTACGGCGCCAATAAATGTTGTTTTTATAAAATCCTTTCGATTCATTTCTTATTTTAGTGTTCTCTAAAAGTACTATTAATTTACGATTTATGCCTATCGATTTTCGCATCATCCCTTCAGAAAATATTTTGGATATTTTACCACATGTTTATAAACTGAATGAAGGCCGAATTTCTGAAACCGTTTTAAAAGAACGTATCTTGGAAATGGCTGGCCAACAGTATGAGTGTTTAGGTATTTATGATGAAAAGCAACTCATTGGTGTCTGTGGAATGTGGTTTCAGACAAGACACTATGCTGGTAAAAGCTGTGAAGTAGACCATGTAGTTATAGACGAATCGTACCGTGGGCAGGGTATTGGAGATAAAATGATGCGGTTTGTATATGATTATGCTTCAAAGAAAGGATGTCGTTGGGTGGAGCTAAATACCTATGTCCATAATTTTCCTTCTCATAAGTTTTATTACAATCAAGGCTTTGTTGCCAAAGGATATCATTTTGTAAAAGATATCACTAAGTAAGATATTCTAGAGAAGTATTTGTGGGTGTTTCGTATGGTGATTTATCCTGCTCAAATACTCTGGCAGATAGTGTTCCTTTTAAAATAATGGCTTCTCCGTTTACTTGTAACCAACTTCCTTCACGAAGGCCTACTACCGGAACTGTATTTTGGGTATGGAATTCTTGAATACGCGTTTCACGGGTTTCCCCCATATGGGTACTACCTTCTATGGGATCTAAATAATGAGGGTTGATATTGAAAGGTACAATACCCAAGGTTTTGAACGAAGGAGGGTATACAATTGGCATGTCATTAGTGGTTTGCATGGTAAGCCCACAAATGTTACTTCCTGCACTGGTGCCCAAATATGGAGTCCCCAAATAAATGGCTTGCCGTAAAGGTTCCATAACTCCATGCCTATACAATTGCGAAACTAGTACAAAGGTGTTTCCACCCCCCGTAAAGATGCCTTTTGCATTTTTAATGGCAATTACTGGGTTATCAAATTCGTGCAATCCGACAACCTTTTTTTTAATTTTCGAAAACGCTTTTTGAGCCACAGCTGTATAATCTTCGTGCGTAATGCCTCCGGGTCTTGCGTATGGAATGAACAGGATTTCTTCTGTTTCTGAAAATAATTGAGTTAGCTCTGGTATTATATATTCCAGATATCCACTTCCATAAACGGTAGAGGTGCTGGCAATGATTAAATTTTTCATACAGTGTTTTACTTTTTCAAATTTAACAAAACCTTGGCGGGTGTATTAGGATTTTACTAAGAATTGAACACCTACTTTTATCCTATGAAAACTAACTACCTCATTTGTACCGTACTCTTATTGATCTTTTCTGAGGGGTTTGCGCAAGAGTACAAAAGATTGAGGGTAGATGGAGAAGTACGAACAGAGAAAGGAGAAGAGTTAGAAGGAATCCATATTTACAACATTTCTGCCCAACAGGGTTCCGTTACAGATGCCCAAGGAAAATTTAAGATATCCGTAGCCGAAAACGATCGTCTGCAAGTAACATCATTGCAATATGCCACTTTTGTTGTAGTGGTAAGTGCCGAAGCTATTGCGGCAGGTAAAATAGAGATTTATCTAAACCCATATGTAAACGAACTGGAAGAGGTGTTGCTTCGCAACGTAGATCTTACGGGACATTTAGAAACAGATGTTAAAAACATTCCGGTTTTTGTAGTACCCGAAATTGATGTCTCCCTAGAAGCAATAACCGCTTATGATTTTGAAAGGGATGCGCAATCCGCAGTAACGGGAAATGCAGCCAAAGAAGCATTAGGCCAAAATAGTGGGCCATTGTTGGGTATTGATTTCATAAAATTGGCAAAGCTTGCTTTTCCTAAAAAGAAAAAATCTGAATTTCAAGAATTTAAAGAACCCAAGAGAGTTTATGACATTCTTAAAAGTAGGTATAGTGTCAAATTTTTTGTAGATAATTTTAAGATTCCCGATACCAACGTAGATGACTTTATCTATTTTGTTGAAGACAATATGAAAGACTACTCGTTGTTAAATGTGGAAAATGAAATGAAGCTAATCGCCTTTTTAACCAATTTAAGTGAGAATTACAAAGACCGTAAGTAATCTAAGAGCTAGGCTCCTTTGGATATTTTTGCTAATTCCTATGTTGCTTTTTGGGCAGCAAAAGAGACTGGATGGTAAAATAGAAAACCAAAAAGATGTTGAAGGCATTCATATCCTTAATACATCCTCCCGTTACAATTCGGTAACAAATCAGTTGGGAGAGTTTTATATTTCGGCAAAACCTTTAGACACCTTATTAATTTCTTCTATAGCATATATCCCTGAACAGATTGTGATTACTCAAGAAATATATGACTTGGGGTATCTCTCTATTACCTTAAAGGATTTGGTTAACGAATTGGATGAAGTATACCTTGGGCCTAGGTTATCGGGAGATTTGGAGCGTGATCTTAAAAATATAAAAGTAGATGATCCTATTAATTTTGATGATGTGGGAATCCCAGGTTTCAAAGGCAAACCTGAGGAGAAAATCCCTAATCTTGTCGGTGAGGTTATTACGCCTCTCTCGGTAAACATTGAAGGATTGTACAAATACATTAGCGGGTATTATAAAAAGCTTAAAATACGCCGAAAATGGGAAGCTCAAAACGTACTTGTATCCCTGTTGCTATATCATTATCCATATGGTTTTTTCAATGAAGCGTACCAAATTCCTGAAGAGCTCACCTATGATTTTTTGTTGTATTGCGTAGAAACCAGTAATATGCAAGAACATTTTGAAGAAGGAAACCATGCACTGGTAATGAACACTTTTGAAGAACGTGCTGCAGAGTACCGAAATCGCCTTTCTGAAAAAAAGGAATAAAATTTGTAACATCCCTTTATAATGAGCGTCTTATTAACTTTAGAATTAATTTTAAAATGAAATTTCTCCGAATTGCCTTAATTGCCCTACTTATTCCAGTATTGGCTTCATTCACGGCTCACAAATTCTATGTGAGTATTACCAAAATTGAATTTGCCGAAGAAGAGCAATCCCTTCAGATTATTACCAAGATTTTTATTGATGATATAGAAGATGTCTTGCAAGAGCGTTATGATAAAACATTAGTGCTTGGGCCAGAATCAGAAACTACGAAAGAGATAGAATTTGTGAAGAAATACGTGCTTCAAAAGTTTGATGTAGAAGTAAATAAGGTTCCTATGAAGTATGAAATATTAGGACACGAATATGAAAATGATATTATAAAAGTTTATATAGAAGTATCGGAGATTTCAGAATTGAATTCTATCATGGTGGAAAACAAGATGTTAATGGAATTGTTCGATGAACAGCAAAATATAATACACGTAAAAAAAGGTAAAAAGAGAAAAAGCTTAGTGTTGGATAGAGATAATCCTAAAGGAACGTTAAACTTCGGATAGTGAATCACCAAAACCACTGAGAAAGACTATTTTTAAAGGCTTTATAATAATCAACAATCAAATAATAATTATGAGACTAGTTAAATACCTACCCCTGGTCGCCCTGTTTTTAGTAGCAGGAATGTCTTACGCGCAGGAGGATACCGAAAAAGAAGAGCGCAAACCTGGGCATTACAACGACAACCGCTTTAAGCAATTGTACGAAGAGTTTTCTACGCCTAATATGTACCGTTCTGGTAATGGTGCGCCAGGACCAAATTACTATCAGCAACAGGCTGATTATGTAATGGATCTTACTTTGGATGATAAGAATACAAAGCTTTTCGGAGAAGAAACCATTACCTATACCAACAATTCCCCAGACGCTTTAGAATATCTTTGGGTACAATTAGATCAAAACGTTAGAGCAAGGGATTCTAAATCTCCATTAATTGAACCCAGTGGTGCTTTTCCAGCAGAGATGACCGGTTCCTTCATTAACAAATATATGGGAGAAGGTTTTGACGGAGGATTTAAGATTGATTGGGTAAAAGACGGAAAAGGAAAACCACTTCCTTATATGGTTAACAGAACCATGATGCGCGTAGAGATGCCAAAAGACCTTAAAACTGGTGAAAAATTTGTCTTCTCTATCAAGTGGTGGTATAACATTCCAGAACATACTGTAGATCGTGCACGTAGCGGTTATGAAACTTTCGATGATGGAAATAGAGGATATGTAATTGCACAGTTTTATCCTCGTATGGCTGTATATAGTGATGTAGAAGGATGGCAAAACAGTCAATTCTGGGGTCGTGATGAGTTTGCACTTCCTTTCGGAAATTTTGATGTAACCATTACCGTTCCTGCAGATCACGTATTAGATGCTACAGGAAAACTACTAAACCGTAAAGAAGTCTTCAGCAAAGAGATGATGAAGCGTTACGAAAAAGCGAAAAAGAGCTACAAAGAACCTGTAATTATTGTGAGCCAAGAAGAAGCTGAAGCTGCTTCCAAAGGTTTTAGTACCAACTCCAAAACTTGGAAGTTCCGTGCAGAGAATGTACGTGATTATGGTTTTGCATCTTCTCGTAGATATATTTGGGATATGATGGCCGTGAAAATTGGAAATAGAGACGTAATGGCTGTTTCTGTATATCCTCCAGAAGGAAACCCATTATGGGAAGACTGGTCTACCAAAGTAGTAGCAAGTACCTTAGAAACATATTCCCGTATGGCTTTCGATTATCCTTACCATAAAGCTATTTCGGTTCACGCAAAGAATCAAGGGATGGAGTATCCAATGATTTGTTGGAACTACGGTCGTCCAGATAAGGATGGTAATTATAGTGATCGTACCAAATATGGAATGTTTGGTGTAATTATTCATGAAGTTGGGCATAACTACTATCCAATGATTGTAAACAGTGATGAGCGTCAGTGGACATGGATGGATGAAGGGATCAACACCTTTGTACAGTATGTGGCAGAACAGGATTTTGGTGAGAAATACCCAGAAGCTATTGCTCCTAACAAACAATACCCTTCACGTAGAGGTCCAGCTAAGACCATTGTAGATTATATGGCAGGAAACCAGGATCGTATGGCGCCTATTATGACCAAGGGATTAAATACATATAGCTTTGGATCTAACGCATATTCCAAACCAGCTGTAGGGTTGAATATTCTTCGCGAAACTATTATGGGACGTGAGTTGTTTGACTATGCATTTAAAACCTATTCGCAACGTTGGATGTTTAAACACCCAACCCCAGAAGATTTCTTCCGTTCTATGGAAGATGCTTCTGCCGTAGATTTGGATTGGTTCTGGAGAGCATGGTTCTTTACCACAGATTATACAGACATTGGTGTTACTGATGTGAAGAAATTCTATGTAACTTCTAAAATGAACAAGGAGATCCGTGAAATGATGGAGGCGCGTGGACTTAAAGAAAGTGACCTTCCTCCACTTGTATACTTGGTTGAAGAAGGAAGTGAAGATTACGAAGAAAGTATGAAAGATGCTACTTTGGAAGATGTGACTACGCTTCAAGAATATATCATGGATAATATAGATCCTGCAGATAGAGCTAACCTAAAAAGCCCGAAATACTTCTATGAAGTTACTTTCGAAAAGCCAGGAGGTATCCCAATGCCAATTATAGCAGAGTATACCTATAGTGATGGTTCTACTGAGCGTGTAACTTATCCAGCACAAATCTGGAGAAAAGACGATGCCTCTGTAGGAAAAGTCATTGCTTCTGAAAAAGAAATTACTAAGATTGTGGTTGATCCAGATGAAGAAACTGCAGATATAGATACGTCCAACAATACTTGGCCGAAAAAGAAAAAATTGGGTGAGTTCAACCAATTTAAAAACAAAGTAAAAGGACAATAGTCTTTTAAAGATAGTTTTAAAAGCCCTTTCCTTTTGGAAAGGGCTTTTTTAATATAACTCCATTCCTAAATTTGTATCTTTGCCCTATGACACTTCCTCTATTTATTAGTGGTGCCGAGATAGCATTCATTTTGTTTATTGTCCTAATGGTTTTTGGAGCCGATAAGGTGCCAGAGATTGCCCGTGGTTTGGGTAAAGGAATGCGACAAATAAAAGATGCTACAAATGATATTAAGTCCGAAATCACCAAGAGTGCCGAAAAGCAAGGATTGGATATAGACATTACCAAGGATGTTAAAAAAGAAATTGATAAGGTAAAAGAGGACGTGAGTGATATAACAGGACCTATCAAACGTAACTTCTAAATGCTGGAGACACTCAGGCAATGGGATAGGGATCTATTAATTTTTCTCAATAATTTAGGAAACAACACTTTTGATGGTTTTTGGGTTTTTGTGACAAAAATCGAAAGTTGGACTCCTTTATTCATTTTTTTCACCATACTTGTCTTTTATTTTTATCGCCGTAAACAAGGGGTTAAGGTGTTTTTATGGACTGTATTAACCTTTGCGCTTACCTTGTTGCTTACAGACGTGACCAAAATACTTGTGGAACGCCTACGGCCAAATAATGTAGCAGATTTGATATTGCAAGTTCGTGTACTCCAACATCCGGATTCGTTTAGTTTCTTTTCCGGTCATGCGTCCACTAGTTTTGCCATAACCACTTTCTTAATGTTTGTAATACGTCCTTTTAGCAAATGGATTTATTTGGCGTATTTGTGGCCCTTCTTGTTTTGCGGAAGCCGAATTTATGTAGGAGTTCACTATCCCTCTGATATTTTAATAGGAGCGTTGGTAGGGACTATCATGGCTATTCTATCTTACAAGATCTATACATATACAAAGAAAAAAGACCCAGGATCTCCTCTTTCCTAGGCCTTTTCATAGTACTCGACTTCTCGAATTATCTATATGAAATTTATTTTTGAAAAGGAATCCTTCCCAAGTCGACTACGTCTTGAGTTGGACCCCTTTGTATATATTATTGTGGATACACTACAAAAGAGAACGCACTGTCTCTTGCTGTTCCTGTAGCATCCTGAATACGAATTGTAAAAGTATTAGCTCCTGTAGATTCGTAACCAGCAATTTCTGGTACACCAAAACCAATAGTAAATGGAGTAATAGTTACAATTGTATTGGCAGGATTAGAATCTAAGTCTAGAACTACATCGTATACACCTGTAGCAGAATTGGTAACTGAAGCAATACCATAACCTGTAGAGATACCACCTACAGAATCAATACTTCCATATGCAATAGCGGTACTGTTTCCATAAATTCTGTTGGCTGCTGGTGATGTAGTGGTTTGGGTACTTTCATAGTATCCATCGGTTGTGGTGTTTCCCGTAGCCAAATCAATACTCATGTTGGTAGTACCACCTGCCATGAAGATAACATCATCACTTGCATCGGAATATCCAATACCCCATCCTGGGAAAGCAGGAGAGTGCTGTGCAATCATTTTGTCAGCGTTAGTAGTACCAGATCCGTAGATCATTACTTGAGCACTCTGCTTACTGTGTAAAGCTGTAGCAACACTTCCTATGGCAGTTTCACCTACCGCAGTTCCATCTAAGGTAACATGTAGCCAAGCTTCAATATCCAACCAGTTAACATTGTCCAGTGGGTTCACACTTCCTACTTGTACTGAGAAAACTCCATTGGCATCGGTAGTTGGATTTTGTGTTTCGGTGAAAACAGCTCCTCCACCAGCTCCGTCACGAATTTCAAAATCTACTGTGACAGCGGTGTTGGTAATAAGTACTCCTGAAGCGTCTCTTGCTACGGCTTGATAGTTAATCAACTCTGCAGCAGCAAAATTTCTGCTATCATTATTGTCTCCTTTTTGGGTAGCTATGACTTTATCAGAGTTATCGTGAGTAGTTGTAGCTGTAGTGCTAACCCCTTCTAAGTTTTGTCCAAAAGAGATTGCAGTGACCATTATAAAGGTCATTATTGTAATGTATGTAATTCTAGCTTTCATGATTGTGGTTTTTTAATTTTTTATGATTTTGAATGATTTGGATTTTTTGGTGGAATCCTGAACCACTTTTAGCACATAGTTTCCTGTACTAAGTGCACTTAGGGATAGGGTGTGGGCAGCATTGCTGGCCTCAATTTCTTGTTGAAGTAGCTGTTTTCCTTGCATATCGAAAAGCATTACTTCAAAAGTTTCACCCAACATCTCAGTAAAAGAAATGTTTAGGTAGTTGCTTACGGGGTTGGGGTAAACTGCAGTGCTAACTTCGAAGGAAAAATCTTCGTTACTTAAAACGACTCCTTCTATAGCACCCAACCAAAATCCCTGACCCAAAGCCGCTCCGTTAGAAATAGCCCCAATTACAGGCTCTCCCAAGGTAAAACTAAGGGTGTTGGAAGTACCGCTAATAGTAGCACCAGAATTGGCCATAACCGTTTGGCTCAAACTTTGGGCCTGGGCGGTTCCAATAATGGCTACCGTTAACAGTAGTACATAGATTGTTTTCATAGTTTTCATATTTAATGTTTGTGTTTAATGATATCATTTAAAAAAATGAATATGCGTTTCGAAATCACAGTGACAAAGATGAGGAGTCGGTACGGCTTCATCAAGAGTTAAAAAGCTATTAATGAAGGTGTTATGTACTGTGTTTTTGCAAAGGTTATTCCCTACTAATAGTAAGGTATTACCGCAATTTTAATAAGTTGTTTTCTTATACCGTGTAGGGGAAAATCCCCTTACCCATAGGTCTTTTTCACCTTTTTGTAGATTGAGAGGGGGTATAAATTACTAGAAATCAATGTAATATAGTAAACATTGTATAACTATACAAGGTTTGTCCTGCTGTTTTTCAGTATTTTATATCTAATTTTATGAAAAACTTTAACACCAGTAATTATGAAATCAAGAACCCCTTTAGCAGTAGTAGTACTACTTTCATTTTTTTCAATACTGTTTTTTGCTTCGTGTGAAAAACCAGTAGATCCACCGGCACAGTCCATTAGCTTTAGAGAAGCAAAAGCACTACAAAGAGAATTTATAGATACAAGATCGGTTATTCTCGACGAGGCTTTAGGTTTTCAGGATACTAGAGATTTTTGGTTCTCGCTGGACACGATCAAGAGATACATTGAATACGTAGAATACGAAGCAAAGAAACGAGGTTTGGAGGATCTAGGTATCCGCATTCACTTTGCGGCTTATTCAGAACCTCAGGATAATGATCGCTATCCTTATGCTACGGTAGTTTTGGTACCTACGGCACCTAATTATGATACCGGAATACAAAAAGGATTCTTTCCCATTGAGCCAGATGATGAGCCTATAGATAGTATTAATTCATTGAACTTTGGTCACGGAGGAAAGCCGCCAAAAGATTTATAAAATGCAGCTTGTAGACCTCGCCTATATTACTAATGTTTTACAATTGATTGCGGCCATTGTTGCCACCTTTAGTTATAAGAAATATGCCAACTCACATGAAAAATACTTTGTGTACTTCTTATGGTTTACCGTATTGGTAGATGCCTCGGGAGCCCTTTTGGCAGATGTTTTTGAAATTAACAACGCATGGGTCTATAACAGTTTCATTATTATCAGTTTTCTGTTTTATTTTAACTGGTATTACAACATATTAAAGCGCCCCAATTTTAAAAAAGCCGTAATTCCTTTTACGGTCATTTTCGGGATTGTGGCGCTTATTAGTTTGTTTGTGCAAAGTTGGGAAGCATACCATACTTATACGTTCTTTACAGGAGCTATCTTTTTATTGGTATTAACCCTATTTCATTTCTATCAACTGTTAAACAGCAATGAAGTACTCATTGTTAAGTATAAGCTAAGTTTTTGGATATCAACAGCTTTATTATTATTTTATATGGGAATGATCCCCCTTATATTCTTGATTGAATATAATATGGTAAAATACTTAAGTTACTTCATTATCTTAATTAGTTTAAATTTAATTCTTTATGGCTGTTATATTATAGGATTTTTATGGACGAGGAAGGAGTACAATCGTTTCTAATTATTTTTTCGATCATTACCTTTTGTTTGGCACTTACAGTAATTATACTTTTTGCCATCTTTCAGAAACGAAAAAATAAATTATTACGAGAACAACAAGAAGCCGAAAGTAGATTTAAAGAGGAGATTATAGAAACGCAGGTGGAGATCCGTGAAGAGACTTTACGGAACATTAGCTGGGAATTGCACGACAATATAGGCCAGATGCTGACACTGGCCAAAATACAGTTGCAAAACACAGACGATGTGTCACCTAGTGTTCATGAAGCCGCTGAAACCATTGGTAAGAGCTTAACCGAATTACGGAGTTTGTCTAAACTGATAAATCCAGATACGTTTAATAGTTTATCTTTGGTAGAGGCTTTAAAATTGGAGATCGAACGCTTTAATCGTATGCAATATTTAGAGGCCAGTCTTAAGTTCTCTAAGGAGTCTTTTGAGCTGGATCATAAGGTAGAGGTTATTTTTTTCAGGATACTGCAGGAGTTTTTTACCAACACAATAAAACACTCCAAGGCAACAAAACTTAAGGTAACCGTAAATTATGCAGAAGATACCCTTTTCATTACAGCTAAGGATAATGGAATTGGGTTCAATGTGTCAGCTTTGGGTTCTAAAAAAGGAATAGGGCTTAGCAATATAAAAAGCCGGGCAGCACTTATAAATGCAAATACCGAAATTGTATCACAGGAAGGAGCGGGTACACAATTAAATTTAACCTATAAAAACACAGTATTATGAATTATTCTGTAGTAGTAGTAGACGATCATAATCTACTGTCCCAAGCCATAGGTGGTTTGGTAGATGGGTTTGAACAATTTGAGGTGTTGTATACCTGCAAGAATGGACAAGAGCTATTAGACAAGTTTAAAAATCCAAAGAACATTCCAGATATTGTCCTTATGGATGTAAACATGCCTATTTTGAATGGGATAGAAACTACCGCCCATTTACACGAGCATTTTCCACATGTAAAGGTATTGGCATTGTCCATAGAAGAAGATGAGAGTACCATTTTAAAGATGCTACGGTCTGGTGCCAAGGGATATCTAATGAAGGATGTGAAGAAATTTGAATTACAACAAGCCCTTTTGGAAGTTATGGAGAAAGGGTTTCATCATACCAATACCGTGACCAAAGTTCTGGTAGATTCATTATCAGGAAAAGAATCCCCACAAAGTGTGTTGAAAGAACGCGAAATAGAATTTATTAAACACGCCTGTACCGAAATGACCTACAAAGAAATTGCCGATGTCATGTACTTAAGCCCTAAAACTATTGAAGGTTATAGAAATGCTATCTTCGAAAAACTGAACTTACGAAATCGTACAGGATTGGTTATCTATGCTATAAAGAACAAAATATTTGTGCCTTAGATTCCTAACTATTTCATACGAAGTAGTTACAAAACCTATTTGAAAACATACTTACTATTAAAAGCCATGATAATAACATTGGCTTCATAGATAAACACATTCAATATTTATTTTTAAAATGTATCTAACCTCTTAAATATCAATAACATGAAAAAAATAACGATCATCCTGCTCTTTACAGTTCTTCCATATATTACTTTCGCTCAGTCCGATTGTGAACCCTATCTTCCTGTAGATGTAGGTACCCAATGGGAAATGACTCATTACAATGCCAAGGGTAAAAACCAAGGCAAAACCAGTTATGAGTTGTTGGACAAAGTCTCTAATGGTAATGAGATTATTTTTACCGTACAAACGAAAGCATTCGATAAAAAAGGAAAGGAACTCCTTGTAAATACATTTGAAGCCAAGTGTATTGACGGACAATTTGAGTTTGATATGGCTATGAAGATGGATGGAGCCTCCATGGGGCCCTACCAAAACATGGACGTAGATGTAGATGCCTCCCGATATGAAATACCCAGTATGGATGCAGCCGCAGGTACATCACTAGAAGACGGTAATCTAAAAATAACCACCACAGGAGGCCCCATAGGTATTAATATAACGATAGATATAACCAATAGAATAGTGGAGGCAAAGGAAACCATAACGACTTCCGCAGGTGATTTTAACTGTTTGGTGCTTACTCAAGATGTGAGTACAAAAGTTGTTATGAACGTTCGGGCAAAATCCAAAGAATGGTATTCCCCTAATATCGGCGTGGTTAGAACCGAATCCTTTAACAAAAAAGGAAAGCTAACTGGGTATAGTGAAATAACTAGTATTAGCCGAAATTAGAGTTCAGGGTTATTCAGGTTTTAAATCAATTATATATCAGACTTTTTCCTTTTTCAAGAATGTCATTTAATTTTCGGAAACCTTCCTTGTGCTATACTGAGATTTTTAATAGATATTTAGAGTATTAATTTTTAATACTTTTTTCTAATAATTATTTAGTAGAGGCTAAATACTATGTTTAAAAGCTTTAGCGCACAGATTAAAAGAATAAAAGGCAATGATATTTTTGTGTCTTATTCTAGGGCAGATTCTTTGGACTATGCCCTTTTTATGGCTAACCAATTATCTTCAAAACAGTATTTCTGCTACTTAGATCAATTTCATAATCATCCGGGAGAGAAAATTCCTGAAGAGCTCATCAATGCTTTAAAAAGTTGTTCTGCCATGGTTATTATTCTTTCTCCAAAGGCATTTCAGTCCAAAGCAATGTTTCAGGAGGTTATTGAATTTAAAAAAACGGGAAGGTTAATAATACCTATAAAAATAGAACACATTAAGGAACTTGGTGTGTATGAAGAAGCTTTAAAAGGATTAGCCATTACTACCGAAAAAACAGATGCTTGGCAAAATTCAAAACCCTCCAAGAAAATCATTGACCGTATTATTGGATCTTTTATTTATAGAAAAAGACTTAAAGTCCTTAAAACTGTTGGCACAATAATCACGACCTTAATTATTGCAGGAATATCATTTGGAATGATATATTCATACTTGCTCAAAAAAGATATAGATAACTTACAGACTGATAAAAAAATACTGGCAAATCAAAAAAATGATTTAGAAATTCAAAAGAGCGATTTAGCAGACTCCATTAGTATTCAAAAGGATTCCATTAACATTCAAAAAGATTTGATTGATACTCAAATGGATTCAATTTCCGAACGTAATTATAAGATAACAGAACTGGATCTTTCCATTTCAGATTTAAACAATGATTTGGATCAATCTAAATTACTGTTAAAGAGATTAAATGATTCTGCTAACACCTTGTATGCATCAAATTTAATAGGGTTGTTAAAGAATGAAGAACTGGCCAATAATGATGTCTTTTCATATTCGTTCAATCCTTTTAATATTAATAGGAGAATGTTACTGGCCATAGAATCTTATAAGATCAATAAAAATAAAGATGCTGAACAAATACTTAATCAAGGAGTCTCATTTTTAGGAGCGCAAAAAGTTAAAAGAATATTTAATGATAAAGTAAGAGATGTCACAATGTCTTTTTCCTCATTTTATGAAAATTATTTTGCAGTTTTATTAGAAAATGGAGATATATATGTATCACTAAAGAATAAAACCCTACAACTAAAAAAACTGCTTAATATTCCTCATGCATCAAGGTTATACTTCTTAAATAGTGATGAATTATTAATCGTTTCCAACATTCCGAATCAATCCCAAATCACAGTATACAATCATAAAAAGCAAACAAAAGATTCTTTCTTATTGCCTATAAGATGTAAGAAGTTGGATTTTGATGATAAAAACTTATATCTGTACGTATTAGATTATAGTGGAAATTTTTTGTGTTATGATTTGAAGCAAAAGAAAGTTGTTTTTACAGAAAAAGAATTGAACGACTTCGCAATTAACAAAACCCGAGCTGAGTTAACTTCTTCTTTTCCTCGTATAACAGATGAAATTGCTTTATGGAAAGGAGATACCATCCAAAAATTTAACTTAGATAAAACCATAGGAAAAGAAAAAGATAAGATTTATCTCCCTTATGATTTGTTTTCTAATATGAAATACTCTTCGGGTGGTAATTTTTTGGTAAACGGAACTGATATGGAGGGATTAAGCCTAGGGAAAGGGATAAATAAAATGTATTTTGATAGACCCTTTTCCTTTATGTTTTCAAATAAAAAACAGCAAACCTTTGCCTACAGTCTTGGAATTGCAAATATTGGATTTGGGATACTTGACAGTGAAATTTACTTCTCTTCAATGAAAGGGGGTGAAAATGCAGTACATTTTATGCAGATGTATACTATTAATTCAGAAGTCAAAGAAGTTTTTAGAATATTATACCCTACAGAAATCATAAAACTATATTTTGACTCCTTTGATAGGATTCTTTTTGGAATAGATATGAACGGACATCTTTTGGGTTGGGACGTTTCTAATATTTGGCAGAATGAATTGAATACAACCAAGTTAGAAGGTGAAGCACTTATTAATGCAGTATGTGAAAGACTTCTTTCAAATTTTACTGAGGAAGAATGGAATCATTTTTTTAAGGACAAGGAGTATTGCAAAACCTGTCCTCAATTGTAATTATCTGAATGCATTCTTTTAAAGCATACATCCCCAACAGACAATAATGTTTGTTTAGTAAATAGAACAGAGACAACAAAGCCAATTAAAAAAATGAATAACGAATCCCTACATACTGATGTCAACCTACCCAAAGGAGAATTCTTTGTAAAGAATGGACAGCAGAATTTCAGGATAGGAAAGGTTATAAAGGGAGTGCTTAGGGGATTCACCTTAAATAATGATGGCGAAGAGATTACCACCCATTTTTTTATGGAGGGCGATCTTATTTCTGGAAACTACATTCCCAACATTCCGGCAACCATGAATATCCAAGCCTTGGAAGATTGTCATATTTCGGCAGCCAACTACAAAGAGGTTTTTTCGCATGTAAATTCAGATACTACGCTAACCAATGTCATTCTTGGCAACTTTCAGAAGCTTAACAAACAAAACAATTCTAGGATAGAAGCCCTTATAGATGGCGACGCCATGACCAAATACCAATGGTTCTTATCAGAATACCCAAATCTACTCAATAGAATACCTCATTACTTCATTGCCAATTTTCTAGGCATGACTCCCACTCAATTAAGCAGGACCCGTAAGCGTTTTTCTCAACATTTGTAAATGAAATACCCATAGTCGCCCTTTAGCTTTGCATGGTAAGTCATTCTAATCATGTAAAACTCAAAAAGCAATCACACTATGGAAATTAAAAAACCACGTAGGATTTCGCATACCTACCAGCAAACTATTCATGGAACTATTCAAGAAATCATGCCATTGTATTGTCCGGTTAGGGAAGTGGATTGGTGCGAAAATTGGAATCCCAAAGTAGTATACAGCAACTCAGGCCTAGTAGAAGAAGACTGTATTTTTATTACCACAGAAGGCGATCTGGATATCGTCTGGATGGTAACGGACTACAATGTAGAGGCAGGATATGTAAAAATGATCTATCATGTTCCAGGGGTATTGGTAACCCAATTGGAAATACAAACCACCCCCATAACTCAAAATAAGACCCAAGCGGTAATTACCTATAGTAAGACATCTTTAAGTGAAACAGGAGACAATATCCTAACAGACTTCACCAAGGAGAACTACGATATCATGATGGACTCTTGGGAAAAAGCCATGAATCATTATCTGCAGACGGGAGAAATGCTTACAGGTTTGCCTAATTTTTAGATTTTATGGTACTCCTAGCTTGTAAAGCTTCCACCTTTATATATAAAACACTGTTTCTTTGTTAAAAAATGTATTTTAGGGCTTTGGACTTAATAATGACGGTACAGGAATCATGGTTGAGCCCATTACATAAGTATGATCCACAATAAACAAAAGAAAGTTGATTAGATTAACATACACCATTGTCCTCCTCTTATTTACAATACAGGTAAGCATAAGCCAAACCCTTCAATTAAATCTAGAAGTAGGAAAGACATACTATCATAAGAGCATAAGCAGCACTCTCTCTGAGCAAGAATATCTCGGCACCATAAACCAAAATGAAGTGAGCCTAGGAGGAGAGATGAGTTTTAAGGTTCTTGATAAAAAACCGAATGAATATAACATGGAAATACAGATGCTTTCCATCTTTATGTCCATGCAATCTGATCATATTGAACTGAATGTGAGTTCTAAAAATGTGGATAGCGATAATCTTTACGATAAGATGTTGAAAGAAATGACCCGCTCAACTTTTAAGGCAACAATGACCAAATCTGGTAGAGTTACCCATATTAATCTAGGAGATCTTTATGATAATCTTTTCAACTCTTTCCAAGAAATACCAGAAATAGAAAAACACCGTATCATTTATCAATTAAAACAATCATTTGGAGAAAAAGCCTTAAAAGGTAGTATTGAAATGATCACGGCAATTTTTCCAGAAGAACCCATCGGTGTATCCAAAGAATGGACCAACCAGGTAAGGCTCGAAACATTTATGGGAGCAGATATGATAAATATATTTCAGTTAAAAGATTACAATAAAGACACCACCACCATTGAGTTGAACTCAAAAACCAAATCAGATGAAAACAATCCATTCATTAAATTAAAAGGAGAGTTGACAAGGGTTACCATGAACGGAACCATGAAATCAACCATAGTGGTAGATTCTAAAACTGGATGGATTATTAGTTCAGACATGACGCAGGACTTTACTGGCTTACAGGAAACCAAAAGGAAAGAAAGCTCTCAACTCATTTTAAAAACCCCTTTTACCTTTAAAAGTGAATTTAAAGTTACCTCAGGTAATTAAACTTACCCTGATTCCTAGACCCAAAAAAGCATGCAGCAAAACCATTTTACAACCCTTACAACTCAACGATTGGTATTGCGGAAATTAAAACCCGCTGATTGGGAAATGATTTCCTACCTGCGCTCAGATCCAGAAGTAAATCTGTTTGTAAAAAGACCGAGCGCTCCCACCAAAGAAAAGGCCCTGGGGTTTATCTCCAAAATCCATAGCGGAATAGACAGTGCTGCCCTGTATTACTGGGCCATCACTGAAAAAGATAAGGATGTCATGATTGGCAGTATCTGTCTGTGGAATTTTTCAGAAGACCGTAAAACCGCAGAGATAGGGTATGACCTAAGCCCAACATACCAAGGACAGGGGATGATGAGTGAGTCTCTAAAAGGTATTCTGGAATTCGGGTTTAAAACCCTGCATCTAACAACCATCGAAGCCTATACCCAAATACAGAATAAAAGCTCTAAAAAATTATTGGAAAAGAACGGATTTATTGTAGTTGAAGGTAAAAAAGACCCAGATAATGTAGAAAATATTGTTTTTGAAATAAAAAACCAATAGCCTCCAAAAAACATTAACTGTTGTTTCACCAATTATCTTCCATGAATGTGGACCCACTACCTTTCATACACAAGACTATTTCAAGCCCATCGTTAAAGGAATTGAACTATGTACGGCAAGTTCATCCATTCCGGATTTTCAAGTAACTATTTGTAACAAAACATAAATACGATCGTATAATAATCATAGACAATATTCATGGATAAGTATAAATGCTAACTACAGGGATCATATTAATTTTGGCATCTGTTGGTCTTGCTCAAGGTCTTTTTTTAAGTTTTTACCTATTAACGATTAAAAAAGGGAATAAGGCTTCAAACATATTTTTAGCACTTTTCTTATTAGGGATAACTATTAGAGTTGGCAAATCGGTACTGAATTATTATTTACAAATACCCAATTGGTTAGGTAATATTGGTGTTTCAGGTATTTTGTTTGCGGCGCCTTCCTTATGGTTTTATAGTATCACGCTTTTTAATAAAAGTAAATCCTTTACCCTAAAAGAGTATCTGCATTTTGCACCTTTTGTTTTTTTTGTTGTATTGATTCCATTTGTACCGAGAAATGGAAATTTTGAATCTTTTTGGAACTATGGCATTGTAGTTTTCCATTTGTTATTTTATTTAATATTGTCTTGGTCTAATTTGTATAAACATAGGAGGAATACATCAAAAGGTATATTTAATTGGTTTCGAAACATAGTAATTGGATGCACAATCATTTGGCTTCATTACGTGGGAAATCTTTTCGATTTTACATTTTACTATATAAGAGGCCCTATTTTTTATACATTCCTAATATATGCTTTCAGTTATCTGTTTTTAAATAGGCATAGGTTTAATTTACAGAAATATAGCAGTTCAAATTTGGATGTGGGTAGTTCTAGGAAATTGTTTAGAAAGATTGAAAAACTATTTGAAGTTGAAAGTGTTTTTTTAGATGATCGCCTTACCCTAAATGTAGTATCTGAAAAATTGGATATAAAACCTAGGGAAGTATCCCAGGCTATAAATGAAAACACCCAACAAAACTTCTATGAGTTTGTGAATAAATACAGAATTGAAAAAGCAGAAACTTTATTAAGGGATTCAAGATATGAGCAAGAAAAAATTGCCACAATTGCTTACGAATCTGGTTTTGGCAATGTCACTTCCTTCAACATTGCTTTTAAGAAAAAAACGGGAGTAACACCATCAATTTTCAGAAAACAGAGCACGAACGGTTTTTTTCATTAAAGGAAACGTGTTTTTTAAAGCTTTCCATTCATTTGTTATCGAATATTGCTTCGTTCAACATACATAAATGAAAAGTAAGAACAACAAACTTTACCTAACAATTAAAAAAACTAATACAATGAAAAACACTGCAATTTTAGTCCTATTGGTTATTTTTTCAATAGCATGTAATGACTCTAACAATAGTTCAGCTACTGTTTCAAAAGGAGATGAAAGTTTAACGCCTTTGGAAGTGGTTAATAAACGGATGGCTTTATTCAATGAAAACAATTTCGATGAATTCATAAAACTTTACCATAAAAATGTAAAAATATATACCTATCCTGAGCAATTAATTGGTACAGGGGCTAACAGACTTGCTTCTATCTTTAAATCTGACTTTGAAAATAAGCTGGTATCCGTCACAATTGTCAATCAAATGCACAATGGCTCTTATGTTATTAATCACGAATTGGTTACCTATGATGATAAAGAGACCAAATATGTTTCTATCTATAAAGTTGAAAAGGGACTCATAACCAATGTGCGCTTTGTTAGATAGTCTTTAAGGTATCTTATCAGAACAACAATAATTATAGCTTAACAAAGGGTCTTACTAGTTTTCGATTTGCTACGGTATTCAATTCCAAAAAATAGAACCCTCCATGAAGCCGAGAAACATCTATAGTGTTGAAAAACGAGTCTTCTAACGAAAACAAACGAATTAGTTTTCCAGTTGTATCATAAACTTTACATATGGTCAAAGGAGTTTGGCTGTGTATGGTAAGCTTTTCCTTTGCTGGGTTGGGGTACAAGGTTACACTTGCGGATAGTTCGTTTTCTGGACTTCCCAGTGATCCAGAAAGTTTAGTTACCCAAAAATCTAAATTTCCATGATTTCCGCTAACATCTCCATCGTTAGATGCTGTGTAACCTGCTACAATGTATCCGCCATCTGAAGTTAACTGGATGCCCTCGGCACCTTCATTAGAACTACCTCCCAGTGATTTTTCCCAAAGGAGGTTTCCGTTTGGATCTAATTTTACAACCCAAAAATCCGGGCCGCCAATATTCCCACTAACATCTCCATCCATGGAACCTGAAATACCAGCAACCAAGTATCCGCCATCTGTATCCTGTCTTATACTCTTTGCTTCGTCATCTAAGCTTCCGCCTAAGGTTTTTTCCCATTGTATATCACCTGTACTATTTAGCTTTACTACCCAATAATCTGATATTCCCTGATGCCCAGTTACATCTCCATCATCAGAAGAAGTATCTCCTGCTACAATATACCCTCCATCGGTTGTTTGTATGATATGCCAGCCATAATCTGTGGCACTACCTCCCATGGAGTTTTCCCATTCTATAGTTCCGTTGCTATCAAGCTTTACCACCCAATAATCGCGAAGACCTTGGTTTCCTGAAGTAACATCCCCATCACTAGAAAAAGAATGACCTGTAGCAATATAACCCCCATCTGCAGTTTGTTGAATACTGTCACCTTCATCCGTTGAAGTTCCCCCCAGTGTTTTTTCCCATTGTATCGCTCCAGAAGCATCCAGTTTAACTACCCAATAGTCAGCTTCACCATGATTTCCAGAGACATCACCGTTGTTAGAATACGTAAAACCAATCATGATATAACCTCCGTCTGCCGTTTGCTTGATTTCGCGTCCATAGTCATCAACGCTGCCGCCTAAGGGGTTTTGCCATTCAATATTTCCGTTGCTGTCCAACTTGACTGCCCAAAAATCGTGACCTCCGTTAAAACCAATGACATCTCCGTCGTTTGATGTGGTATAGCCTCCTATGATATATCCTCCGTCTGCTGTTTGCTGTCCACTCTGACCATGATCCTGTCCAGATCCTCCCAAGGATTTTTGCCATTGTATAGTTCCTGTATTATCTATCTTCACTACCCAAAAATCTGTGACTCCATGATTTCCGGTAACGTCTCCATTATTGTCTGAGTTAGAATATCCCGTAACTATATAACCTCCATCTGTTGTGGGTTGAATTTCGATAGCCACATCTGGTCCTGTGCCCCCGTAGGTACCTTGCCATTCTAATAAAGGTGCTTGAGCCATGAGTAGATTCATGCTTCCTAAGAACATAAGGACTAGTAGTTGTTTGCCTAGATTATAGTGCTTTGTTGTGTTGCTAATAGGTATTGCCATGATTTTGTTTTTTTGTTACTGAAATACATTCAGTGTTTTACTATTCTATAGGTTTGAGTTTGATGGTTTGAAACAATATGCACCATATACATTCCCGCTGAGAAACTCGACATATTTAGCGTAGTGTTTAAGGTATTTACAGATTGTTCCATTAATTGCTGCCCAAACAGATTGAAGACTTGGATGTTTTCAATATTTTCTTGCCCTTCAATATGGAGCATGCTAGAAACTGGATTGGGATATAGTATGATTTCTGTAGTATTAAAATCGGTTACCGTTAAGGGATCTGGAGCCAATTTAACCACCCAAAAATCACTCATTCCATGATTTCCACTTACGTCGCCATTGTTTGAGGAAGACTCCCCAGCCATGATATAACCTCCATCTGAAGTGATTCTAATACTAGACCCAAGATCATTATTGCTTCCTCCTAATGATCTTTGCCATTGCAAGTTCCCTGTGTTACTTATTAATGCCGTCCAAACATCAAATAAACCATGATTTCCGGTAATGTCCCCATCAATGGACTGAGAGGTGCCTGTTACCACATATTTGCCGTTTGGAGTTAATTGAACATCTTCAAGGGCATCAAATTCACTGCCTCCTATGGTTTTTTGCCACTGAAGTGTCCCGATTATATTCAATTTAACCAACCAGGAATCTATAGACCCGTTATTACCAGTTACATCCCCATCATTAGATAGGGTAGAGCCACAAACTATATATCCTCCGTCTGCTGTTTCTTTAATGCTTTCTGCTGCGTCGTTGGAGCTACCTCCAAAGGTATCTTCCCAGATCAGGTTGCCATTCACATCAATTTTAACCACCCAAACATCCTGAGCTCCATTATTGGAACTTATATCTCCATCATTAGAATTGGTGCTACCCGTTAAAATATAACCCCCATCTATGGTGGGTTCAATGCTCTTGGCAGTATCGGTACCGCTGCCTCCAAAAGTTTTTTGCCATTGCAATGCTCCGGTAAGATCAATTTTAACCACCCATACGTCTGTCATTCCTTGGTTTGAAGTAACATCACCATCTGTAGAAGCCGTTGAACCAGCAATAATATAACCACCATCTGTGGCTTCATTTATAGCGTAAGCAATATCTACACTACTGCCTCCCAATGATTTTGACCATTGTAAAAAACCGGTAGCATCCAGTTTTATGACCCAAACATCAGCATCTCCATGATTTCCAGTTACATCTCCTCCGTTTGCATTAGAATCCCCTACAGAAATACACCCTCCATCAGGGGTTAATAGCGTACTCCGTAGCCATTCACGACCACCACTTCCAGAGGAACGTTGCCATTGCATGGTGCCGGAACTATTTAGTTTTGCAACCCAAAAATCATAATCCCCATGATTTCCACTAATGTCTCCATTGTTGGAGTTTGTAGCTCCAGAGACTATATAACCTCCATCGGCAGTTTGACCAATGTCTTTTGCAGCATCAAATTCACTTCCGCCCAAGGACTTTTGCCATTCAATGGCTGGCGCTTGTGCCAAGCTATAAGTGATACTTCCGAAGAACAAAAGAGTTAGAAGTACCTTGCTCATAGGATTGTATTTGGTTGAACGGTTTCCGTTTATTTTCGGTTTCATAATTTCTATAATTGGGTTATTCTGCGCCGGTAGGTCTATCAATTCTTATGGTAGATGCATTGCTTACAGCTCCTTGATTGGATTCTAGACGAATCTCAAATTCTACCCAGTCCTGACTTCCAAAGTGAAAACAATTGGCGATAACAATAGCGCTTCCGTCATCTTGAAAAGTGGTGACTACATTATCTTCGGTCTCACCATTGCTAACTGTGGTCTTGACCAATAGTTGTTCTATAGTTTGTTCATCAGATGCTTCATAGGGGGTTTCTACCAGAAGAATGGTCCCAGTACCAATGGTTACTGTACAGTTGTTTATTCCTGTTGTTGTAAAGGTGGAGTTGGTAATAGAGATAGTGAAGTTCGTGCTATCATCGTCTTTGTTACAACTTACAAATAGTAAAATAACAATTACAAGGATCATTAACCATCCCCATTTTTTATAAACCTTTAGTTCATTGTCATTAAATAGTTTCATGTTATCTCGTTTTTATTCTGAATTGTGAAGTCAAAAGTAGATGCCGTACTAAACCTTTGCTAAGACCTGAGTTCCAGATACTAACACGATAGTTTCAAATAAAAAATAGACGTTGAATATTAAGGGTATAAACCTGGCAGTAACAGGGTTTACCCCTTATAAGAAGAAGGAGAAGTGCCGTAAAGTTCTTTAAAACATTTGGCGAAATAGGAAAGATTGTTAAAACCTACGGCATAGGCAATTTGGGTAACACTATCGGCTTCCTGAGATAGTAATTGGGCAGCACGTTTCAACCTAAAATTACGGAGCAACTCCCCAGGAGCTTCATTGGTAAGTGCTTTTAGTTTACGATGCAATTGTGTTTTACTCATTGCAAGAGCCTCTTGCATTTGTGGAACCCCGAAGTCTGGTGTGGAAAATTTTTCTTCTAACAAGCTTAATACTTGTTCAAGAAATTTCTGATCCAGAGAGGTCACGGTTATTTTTTTAGGATCTATGGTCTCATTCCTATGCGTAAAAAATTCCCGGAGTTTCTGGCGTTGTTCCACAAGGTTTTTAACCCTAACTGATAGTTCGCCCACATCAAAGGGTTTGGTGAGGTAATCATCTGCACCGGTTTCCAACCCTTCAATCTTATTGGCTATTCCCGCTTTGGCTGTTAGCATGATTATAGGAATATGACTGGTGCTGAGGTTAGTTTTAAGCTGCTTGCAAAGTTCTATTCCGTCCATTTTCGGCATCATGAGATCGGTAATAATAAGTTCTGGGGTATGTGTAATAGCCATACTTAAACCAGCCTCTCCATGGAGCGCTTCCAGAATCCGATAGTCATTGACCAGTTGTTCCTTAATAAAATGCCTCATATCTGCATTATCCTCTACCAATAAAACCGTAGGGAGGTTTCTATGGTCTTCTTTAGAAATGGTGAATGGCTTTTTTATATCACCCTTTTCAAGGCTTGATGAATCCACTGTAGATTTTTCTATTCGGGTTTGGATCTCTTGCAGAGGTAAGTGTATGGTGAAAAAGCTTCCTTTATGTAACTCGCTGGAAACAGTGATGGTTCCATCCATGAGCTCTACAAGATCTTTAGAAAGGGAAAGCCCAATGCCAGATCCTTCATACTCCTTAGTGTTTCCGGTATCTACCTGATAAAACCGATCGAAAATATAAGGTAGCTGATCTTCAGGAATGCCCTTTCCAGAGTCTGAAATATGCATGATAAGACGTTCATTTTCATGAGTGGCTCTAAAGGCTATCATCGAATTGTCTTCACTGAATTTAAAGGCATTGCTCAATAAATTGTACACTATTTTCTCCAATTTATCTCTATCAAAAGACGCCCAAACGGTTTTCTTAGGAATCTCAAGTTTATAGTCTATGTGTCGTTGTGCGGCATGCGAACTAAATGATGAGGCTGCTGCTCTCAGGATTTTAAATACGTCACCTTCGGTAGTTTCTAGCTTCAAATTTCCTTCATCAATTTTAGACAACTCCAATAACTGGTTAACTAAATTGAGCACCCTGTTAGAGTTGCGCCGTATCATCTTAACGTTTTCCATGCTCAAGCGTTCATCGGGGTTTTGCTCAAGATGTTCTATAGGGCCTCTAATTAGGGTAAGAGGGGTTCTAAATTCATGGGAAATGTTTGCAAAGAAATTAGACTTTATACGATCCAGTTCCTGAAGCTCCTTGTTGGCTTTTTGTTTTATCCTGAATTGATTGTACAGCAAGCCAGCAATTAATAATAGGATCAAGGCAAAAATAATAATGACATTCCTGCTAGTACGTTGTTGTTTTAACCTTAGCGCTTGGAGGTCATTGTCCTTTTCTAACAAGGCAATTTCCTTGGTCTTTTGTTCATTTTTATATTTCTCTTCCAAGTCATTGGTAATGGCCACTACCTTTTCATTGTAGAGACTGTCTGAAAGGGTGTTGTATAGATGTGCTTCCAAATACGCATTTTCATAATCTCCCAATTTGTTATGGGCTTTAGATAACAGATTGTGAACTTTAATCTCTGTTTCAATACTGGGAATGGAATCTAGGGCTATGAGCACGTCTTTGGCCATAGTGACGGTTTGTTCATAACGCCCTTCACCAAAGGAGGATACTGCAAGGCCATACTTAATAAAGGTAAATAATCTTTTGTCATCTATGACTTCTGCCAGTGTAAGTGCTTCTTCAAAATATTGCTTTGCTTGGCCGTATGCTTCTATATTATTATGTACAATACCCAGATTATTTAAAACCCGAGCCGTCCCCAACTTATCACCCATGTCTCTTTTTATCTGCAATGCTTCCAAATTGTGGGTTATGGCTTTATCGTAATCTTCTGTGAGATTGAATATGGCTGCCAAATTGGTAAGACAAGCAGAAATCCCTGGGTTAAAATTAAGTTCCTGAACCAAAGAAAGAGCTTCTTGATAGCTTGCAATGGATTTATCATATTGCTTTTGCACTTTATACAAAGCCCCCATATAATTATAGGCCCTTGCTTCTTTGTTTTTGTCACCGGTATCATGGGCTAGGGTAATGGTCTCTAAAAGAAGGTTGATGGCTATTTCGTTTTTTCCTTCATATTGAGCCACCCGTCCCATTTCAATCTTTACGTCCGAAATTCCTTTAGGATCTTCCAGTTGGGTAAAAATGGATAAGGCTTCTGCATGGGCTTTATTGGCCAATGGGTAACGGCTGGAGGTTGCATATACGTTTCCTTTTCTAAGTTTTGCCTTTCCCAGCAATGTTATTAAGGACTGTTTTTCTGCAAGTTCCTCTGCTTTTATTGCATAGTTTAAAGAAGCATTAAAATCTTTTCTGAAATAGGCATAAGATAGATCGAGGTAGGCTTTAACCTTGGTACTGTCTTCTTTGAGTGTTGGCAAAACCCTTAAAATACTATCTGCTTTGGTTTGTCCATATAACTGGAGAAAACCCAATAAAAACAGATATACAAAGACTCGTTTCATTACTGTGATTCTTATTACAAGGTACTAAATTTTAAAGTTGCTTATAAGCACAGTAATAGTAGGATAGGCGTTGATTATTGGCTAATACTGTAGTTCCAAATAGTATATCCGTAATACCAAGTTATGCCCGTTGCTTCTGGCAAGCACGAGCAATGGACCTTTTTATACAGACCCTATGTTATGACAATTATTTTACCAATAAGGATATGATGACAATAATTTTATCATTTTATACCTAGGATTGCGGGAAAACCGTAATGGGGTTTGGGGAGGAATAAGTACCTTGAAATACATAATATGGAAGCAATTTTACTTAACAACTAAACAACTTAATGATGACAAAAACCAGATTTCTTTTATTCTTCCTCTTTATTTGTGTTATATCCTTTGGGCAAGAAGAATGCGGTACCGATATGAGTACCTATCCAGATACAGGACTGACCCCTCAAGATGTAAACCAAGACGTAACCGCGGGATCATTTGAAGATGATACACCTTATGTGATAAAAGTGCATTTTTGGGATTTTACCGAAGATGATAATACCAATGAACAACCTGTAACTGAAGCCATGATGCTGGATGCCGTTGCGGGTCTCAATAGGAGGTTTAACCATTTCAATGTGTTTTTTAAGTTGGACGGAAGCTCTTTTGTTCCGTCAAGCACATGGCATGAAATTTTTGACTATAATGGTGAGCGAAGCGCATTTTTAGAATTTTTAAGGGATAACAACTATTACATATCTGGGTTTTTGAATATGTTTGCCCTTGAGCAAATTTCTCCTATTAATGGCGCGGCGCTTTTTGATGACACCCAAGGACAGTTTTTTGGAGTGGTCATAGAAACCGACCTGTTCAACAATGAACAGTTGTGGGCTCATGAGGTAGGGCACTGTTTTAGCCTTGATCATACCTTTGAAACTTGTTTATCCAACGGTTGTATTGAAAATGTAGCCCGTGAGGGGGAACCCAATTTCAATGCCGATGTGGCGGGGGATCAGATCATAGACACTTTTGCCACCCCAGAAGGGCTTGACCCCCGATCTTGGTGATTATGATGAGGACACTTGTTTGTATACGGGAAATCACATAGATGCAACAGGACGCCCTTATTCAGACTATGAACCAGAAATAACCAACTACATGAGCTATTCAAGAGAGTGTCGGGATCGTTTCAGTGCAGGGCAAATAGCCGTGATGCGGGCTCAAATAGATCATCTAAAAGATCACCCCGACGGTATCTTGTTTATCGACAACTATCCGGTATCGGTACTCTATGAACCCTACCGCGGGGAGTACTACCTAGCGGGACCCGCTACAGATAAACCACCGCTCTTTCAACATGGGTTTGATTATAAGTTTGTGGATTGTAGCCAAGCCCAGACATACAATCAACCATCAGAGTACGACGATATCTCATTTCCGTACGGGCAAGCTGTACTGTCTTACTCCAATACCTACAACCAAGACATTGAACATATAAACCATACGGCTATCATCATTAACCAAGTAGATGACACCCAACCCCGTAAGTGCTATAATAACAATAACCGTAAACCCAAAGATGGATCGGTAATTCATTTTTTGGATGGAGTACCCAATGCCAATGTTACCATTACGGCGCAGGACTCCCTTCAGATTAACAACCCCAACTTGTTGCCCAACCTCGATCCTGGATTGTATAACATCCAAAAGAATTACAACGACGGAACCTCGCAGGAACAAATGATACTGAAAGAAAATAACTAACTTTATAGAGTGATGAAATATTATTACATATTAATACTATTGGTTAGCGGTGCTGTGCAGGCACAGATAACCCTGATCCCCGATTCTGGTTTTGAGAATCACTTGATCAATGAAGGGATCGATACCGACGGAACGGTAAACGGGCAGGTGTTAACGGCAGATATTGAAGATGAAATAGAATTGATCTTGGGGGCCGATTTCTCGATAAACGATCTGACGGGCATACAGGACTTTACCAGTTTGGAACATCTCTTTATGACCGATATGAATTTACCTCAGGTCGACCTTTCCCAAAACCTGAATTTAAAAGACTTACAGATAGACGACCTGACATTGGAAAGTCTGGATTTAACCAATAACATCAATCTTCAAAATTTGGGGATTGGACTTGATAATCCTGCGGGGATGTATTCCAGTGATTTGTCAGAACTGGATCTTTCCCAAAATGTAGCTTTGGAGGATGTGGGTATTTCTATTGGAAAACTTCTGTTCCTAGATCTATCCAATAACCCAAATCTTGATTTAGTAAGCCTCAGCTTTATGCCAGAAATTCAGGCTATCAATCTAGCCAACGGGAATAATGAGTCTATAAACTTTTTGGATATTCGGTTCAACTCCAACCTTATCTGTATACAGGTGGATGATCCCGCAGCGGTTATTGCAGGAACTACCCCTCCTTACGATAATTGGTTTATAGAAAACAATGACAGTGATCCTCTTATCACAGACGATTGTTCGTTTGGGGTTGAGGATTTTCTTGTGCAAAACGTACATGTTTACCCAAACCCTGTTCAGGATATGCTCTACATAGAAGCACTGGAGGGGATTGAACTAAAACAAATAAAGTTATACAACCAACTTGGACAAATACTCATGCACAGCAGGGAGGTTTCCCAGATCGATGTTTCAAGACTTACCACAGGTTTCTACCTACTGTCCTTACAGACCGATAAGGGAACCGTTACCAAAAAAGTAAGTAAATACTAGTAGCTTTCGGCCATAAGAAGCAAAACAATAAAATTCACTTAATAGGGTGGCAAAACAATTTTGCATATTAATGTTATTGGTTAGCGGTGCTGTGCAGGCACAGATAACCCTGATCCCTGATTCTGGTTTTGAGAATCACTTGATCAATGAAGGGATCGATACCGACGGAACGGTAAACGGGCAGGTGCTAACGGCAGATATTGAAGATGAAACAGAATTGATCTTGGGGGCCGATTTCTCGATAAACGATCTGACGGGTATACAGGATTTTACCAGTTTGGAACATCTCTTTATGACCGATATGAATTTACCTCAGGTCGACCTTTCCCAAAACCTGAATTTAGAAGATCTATCCATAGATGACCTGGCATTGGAGAGTCTGGATTTAACCAACAACATCAACCTTAGAGATTTGAATATAGGTTTAGATGTTACTGGTGGTAATTATTCCAGTGATTTATCAGAATTAGACCTCACACAGAATATAGCATTGACTGATGTGGGGATTAATATTGGGAAACTTCTGTTCCTAGACCTATCCAATAACCCAAATCTTGATTTAGTAAGTCTAAGGTTCATGCCAGAAATCCAGGCTATCAATGTAGCTAATGGCAATAACGAATCTATGGGTTTTCTACATATAAGTAACAATCCCAACCTCATCTGTATACAGGTAGACGATCCTGCGGCAGTGATAGCTGGTACCACTCCTCCTTATGACAACTGGACTATAGAAAATAATGACAGCAACCCCCTTATCACAGACGACTGCTCGTTTGGGGTTGAGGATTTTCTTGTACAAAATGTACATGTTTACCCAAACCCTGTTCAGGATATGCTCTACATAGAAGCACTGGAAGGGATTGAACTAAAACAAATAAAGTTATACAACCAACTAGGACAAATACTCATGCACAGCAGGGAGGTTTCTCAGATCGACGTCTCAAGACTTTCCACAGGGTTCTATCTGCTGTCCCTAGAGACCGATAAGGGAATCATTACCAAAAAATTAATAATCTAAAGGACTGTAGTTAACATTGTATGTAATTACATACGCAAATGAGTTGTAGCATATTATTATTGAAGAATTGTAACCATTTACAAAATGATAAGTCTTCAATAAAAAGAAATGAGGCATTTTGTTTTTATCCTAACCATATTGGTTGGTCTTTCAGTTATACATATAAGTTTTGCACAATCTAGTTTTAAATGGCCCGAATCACCCAGTGGCTATATCTTCAAGGACTTTCTGAAAGCATATAATACAGGAGCACCTTCAGAGATTGAATCTTTTATAATAAAGAATTACGATAATCTATCCGATGCTAAGCTCAATGAGTTAATTGAATACTGGATGGACATATTTTATAGGTTTGGTAAAGCAAGACCACATTCTTTATCAATAAACAAACCCTATGATCTAGAGATATGGCTTCAAGGTACTGTAAGTAAAGCTTGGTTTGCCCCCGAATTTATTCTAAATAAAGAAACTAAAAAGATAAAGGCGGCTGGTTTGTTATTGGGTGACCAACCTGAAAGCACTACTGACTTTGCTTCATCCAACAAAGAATTCTACCTAAGACTTAACAAATACCTTACAGAAAATGAACAACAAGGATTATTTCAAGGAGCTGTATTGGTCTTACAAAATGGAAAAATTATTATAAATAAAGGCTATGGACTAAAAAACATTGAAAAGAATTTATACAATGATCCTACTACACGGTTTGATATTGCGTCGTTAACAAAGCTAATAACTGCCATTGCAATTTTACAATTGGCTCAGAAAGGCTTACTTGATTTATATACTTCTATTGATAAGTATCTCCCAGAATTACCAAAAAATATTGCAACTAACATAACGATCTTCCAATTATTAACTCATACCTCCGGTTATAAGTTGAAAGACATAGATGGATTTAGAGAAGATATAGCAAAAACAAATTCTTTAAGTGAAGTATATCAAATACACCTTAAACACCTTCCGAAGTGGGATAAGTTTACGAGTTTTAAAGTATCCGAAAAATGGAACTACTCAAACCAAGGATATGACTTATTAGGAATAATCATTGAAAATATCACTCAAAGATCCTATGAGGAATATGTAAAAAAGAATATTTTCAATATTGCTAAAATGACCAATACCTCATTTTCAAATGAGAATATGGCGCAACCTTATCGCTATAGTTTAAAAAATAAAGGCCTAAAGAATTATAGTGATTATCCTCCTTTTTTTGGAAGAGTTAGCGGTGCCGCTCAATTGAAAAGCACTATAGGTGATCTTACTAATTTATTCAAGCTTATTAAGAACACAGATATTATATTAGACAGTCCCTACAAAGCATTACTATTTGCTCCCTTAGTAAAAAGATATGGCTTCAATTATCAATCCGTAGGGTTAAAGGTAAATTACGAACCAGTGCTAAATATTGGTCATGGAGGTGTTGCTGTTGGAAACACTTCTGAATTGCATTTTTTTCCAGATTCCGATTTATTTGTAGTTATTCTATGCAATAATAGGTCAGGCGCTCCCAATGCTTTTAATTTTATAAAAAATAACTTGCCCAAAAGGCAATGAACAATAGGCTTATCTTCCTTCCTTAGTGATAACACCAAAAACCATATATAAAACCGTAAGTTTCCAACTTACCAATCCTACTTCACCCGCGTCACAGTCAACCCATCCCGTATGGGTAATAAGACGGTTTCCAGTTTGGGGTTTTCATTAAGCGCTTTGTTATACTCCAACAACACTTGCGTATCCACATCGTCCGGAGCTACTTTCTCTACTACCTTACCACTCCACAGGACATTATCACTTAAAATCACAGCTCCTGAGGGTAGTATAGGTAACAGGAGTTCCAAATAGTTGAGGTAGTTGTGTTTATCGGCATCTATAAAGACCAGATCAAAAGCCATGTCTAGCGTAGGGATGATCTCTAGGGCATTACCTAGATGTTGTATGATTTGTGGGCCATAACCAGACCTATCAAAATAAGTGCGTTGCAGGTCGTAGAGTTCTTCATTAATATCTATGGTGTGTAGGGTTCCATCTTGGGTCATACCTTCGGCCAAACACAGGGCAGAATAACCCGTATAAGTACCTATTTCCAAGATGTTTTTGGGGCGTACTAATTTTGAGATCATACTTAGTACCCGCCCTTGAAAATGCCCGCTCAGCATTCTGGGGGCCAGTACCTTTTGCCAGGTTTCCCGAGTGAGTTCCTGTAGTAGTTCAGGCTCTGGTTGGGAGTGGTTTACGGCGTATTGGTCAATATTTTCAGGTAGGAAATTCATAGTAAAAAATAAGCTCCACAATGTTACTAAAAATTGCGGAGCTTTTTGAGTTTATAATGATAAGGAAGCTATTGTTCTGCACCGCCTTCAGCTCCTCTGCTAGCTTCAGCACCAGAAGCTTCCGCTCCAACGGCCTCAGCACCCGCAGCTTCTTCAGCAGATTTGCCCATAAAGAAGAGGACGGCTCCTACAACTACCAATCCTATTTTAATTCCCCAAGCAACACCTTCGCCCCAATCATAAATCCACGCAAGAAGGGTGGGAACCCTGTCTAAAAAGTTTAAAACAATAGCGAGTACCCCAAAGAGGGCCATGTACATTCCTAATTTTCTCATAATCCTTTAGTTTGGTTAGGATTTAAAGATAGGAAAATTAAAGAAAGGGTTAGGTGCCCAAAATGCGTTGACGCATTTTTTCCTTGGCAGCCTCATTATCACCGTGCAACCATTGCAGTACATTGTCTTCCCACATGGCATCGCAGTCAGCCTGTGTTACAATACCTCGTTCTTTGGCAAGATCCAGTATTTTTCCGGGATAAGAAGATTGTGGAGCACTTTCCATTTCGCCCAAGGGATACGGATCATCCAAGCCCATAAGTACCTGCTCTGTACCTTGGTTTTCTATCAATAATTGTAAAGAACCCGTATCATGTACCAGCGTATCAAAGAAAATGTTTTTATGTCCTACCGCACTTCTGGGGTGTGATTTGCCTTCAAATAAATCAGGTCTTCCATCAAACCCTTGAATACGGCGTCCTAGATTGATCTGGGCCAATTGTCCGCCATGCGCAAAGCAAGTACGCATATTGGGGTATTTGTCTGGATAGCCATTCAGGGTTAAGAAGTGATAAGCATCTGCGCATTGTGCCAACATCCAGATAAGATGAAAGCGCCAAGCAGTATTTTCCAGCTTAATGAACTTTTCGCCATCGTAGGGATGAATCTCTACGGCAAGGTTGTATTTGCTGGCCAGCTCAAAAATGGGCTCGTTTTCTTCATCAAAAATACAACGCCAGGTACCAATGGTGTCCATATAGTGAGTGGGCAGGCAAAGCAGGCTCATACCCAGTTGTTCCACACAGCGTTCAATTTCCCACAAGGCTCCCCTTACAAAACCTGGGTGTACCACAAAACCACAGGTAAATTTTGATGGATGATCCTGTTGAATACCTGCATTAAAATCGTTCTGAAAACGAAGGGCTTGTTTCATCTCCTCCAAGCGTAGGCCATTACCGTACAGTTGTGAAAGGTTAAGTACTACCGCATGGTCTAAGTCATACTTTTCCATCCATTCCAATTTCTCGTCCAAAAAGAAACTGGAATCCGTTACAGGACGGCTCCAATCTTTTTGAAGCATGAATTTTCGGTCTTTGTCTACCCAAAAAATCTCTTTGTCCTGCATAAACTGAGGAATTTGCTCAGGATAGGGGAGTAGGTGAGAGTGCCCGTTAATTCGTAGTTTGCGTTTGGCCATGAATGTAAGTTTGTTACGTTGTGGGTGTTCTTGGTGGTTGTGTTTGCCTAAAGTTACAAACTTTTGGTACGACCACCATCTACTGGTAAGTTAATTCCGTTAATGTATCCCGCTGCAGGACTTGATAAAAAGGTAACAGCATTGGCTACTTCTTCAGGCTGGGCAAACCGTCTGGCAGGAACTAGTTTTTTCATGAAGGCAATTGCTTCGTCTTCAGTCTTGTTCATTTTACGAGCGGCATTGGCTACAATGTCATCTAAACGATCGGTTGCTGTAAATCCTGGTAATACATTATTTACGGTGATGCCATGAGGACCTAATTCAGCAGACAAGGTTTTACTCCAATTGGCCACGGCACCTCTTATGGTATTACTCACCCCCAAACCTTCTATGGGTTGTTTTACGGAGGTGGATATTACGTTAATGATCCTGCCATATCCTTCCTGTTGCATGCCGGGAACTACACTCTGTACCAGTATCTGGTTGCAGACCAGGTGCATTCTAAACGCATTTTCAAATTCGGTGACTTCGGCAGCATATATGGAACCTCCTTTTGGGCCTCCTGTATTATTGATAAGGATGTGATAGTTTTTCTGAAGGGTCTTACTCAGTAAGGTTTCTTTTAACTGGGCTGGTTCGTTAAAGTCTGCCACCAAATAGTCATGTTGTTGGTCTTGTGGAGTGGGAAGTTCAGCTAAGACACTTTTTAATTTCTCTTCATTTCTGGCTACCAAGGTAATGGTAGCTCCCAAATGGGCTAGTTGCATAGCCGAAGCTTTACCAATCCCGGCACTGCTTCCGCAGACCAATGCATTTTTATGGGTTAGATCTAAGTTCATTGTGGTTTATCTTAATGCTGTTAGTTTTTATGATTCACTGTAGGTAATGCAAACGTTTTTGGGCTCGGTAAAAAAGCGCAAGGCTTCAAATCCACCTTCCCTGCCAACACCGCTGGCTTTTACACCGCCAAATGGAGTGCGAAGGTCTCTATTGAGCCAAGTGTTGACCCAAACAATTCCAGCTTCTATTTTTTTGGAAACGCGCATGGTTCTATCTAAATCCTTACTCCATAAAGTTGCCGATAGTCCATATTTTACATCATTGGCCATGGCAATAGCCTCTTCTTCACTGGAAAAGGTTGCAATGGTCACTACGGGGCCAAAGACTTCTTCTTTCTGTATGGTACAATCGTTAGAATCTACCGCAATTACCGTAGGTTCTAGATAATATCCGTTTTCATGTCCGGAAACTGTTACTTTGTTACCGCCGTACAGAATTTCACCTCCTTCTTCTTTAGCAATCTTTATATATGACAAGACTTTCTCCATATGGGGTTTGGATACCAACGCACCCATCTTGGTGTTAGTATCCATAGGGTTTCCCACTTTGAGTTGGGACACCTTGGCTACAAAATCTTTTTTGAATTGTGCAGCAATAGATTCCTCTACATAAATCCGGCTTCCACACAGGCAAATCTGTCCTTGGTTGGCAAATGAAGAGCGAACGGTAACAGCCAGCATCTTCTCGTAATTGCAATCTGCAAAGATGAGGTTGGGATTTTTACCACCCAACTCCAAGGATAATTTTTTAAACATAGGTGCGGCAGTCCTTGCCAAATGTTCACCTGTTTTGGTGCCACCCGTAAAGGAAATGGCTTTTATGTTAGGGTGTTCTACAATGGCCTGTCCTGCACTAGGGCCAAGGCCGTGTACTATATTAAGCACTCCTTTAGGCAAGCCAGCTTGGGTAAGGATGTCTCCCAAAAGATAGGCGGTCATTGGGGTTACTTCACTGGGTTTAGCTACCACACAGTTTCCGGCCGCAATGGCTGGAGCTACTTTCCAGGTAAACAAGTATAGAGGTAAATTCCAAGGCGAAATACAACCCACCACGCCAATGGGTTGCCGCAATGTAAAATTCATAGTATTTCTGCCAACGCTTTCATGTGCTTCGCTAGCAAATTGGGTAATGGCATTGCCAAAGAAACGGAAGTTAGCACTGGCACGCGGAATATCTACCGATGTTGCTAGGGATAGTGGTTTTCCATTGTCCTTAGATTCGGCTGCTGCCAAGCTATCCAGATTGGCCTCGATAAGGTCTGCTATTTTTAGAAGGATCCTGCTACGTTCCTCGATGGGTGTTTGAGACCAAGAAGGAAAAGCCTCTTTCGCTGCCTCGTAAGCGGCCTGTACATCTTTGGAAGTACTTGCCGCAATTTGTGAATAGACCTCTCCTGTGCTCGGGTTGTAGTTGTCTAACCAAGCATCCTCTAAAGGATCGCAGTAACTACCGTTTATATAATTGAGAATTTGTTGCATTACTCTTCTTTTTCTTTCTGAAATAACGTTTCGAACGCATTATAGACTGCCAAATGCAAAGCATCACCATGATCTTGGGCTTCCAAATACTTAAAGTGTATAGCTTTGTGTTCAAGATTTATTTGAGATAATTTATTGTATAATTCATGGGCTACTCGTTCCATAATAGGACCTTCCTTCCCTACAGCAATGTATATCTTTCTTTCTGAAGAGAAATCCTTAGGCTCCTTTTCTAGTAGTGATTCGTCATCCCACCATAGGCTGGGACTTACAATGATAAAATTGTTAAATAAATGCGGTTTCTCAAATAAAATTTCGGTTGCCAGCAGTCCGCCCAAAGATTGACCTATAAGGGTTTTGTCTTCAGAAACACGGTACTGGGAAGTAACGAAGGGCTGTACTTCCTTTTCCAGAAAATGGATAAATGTTTCTGAATGCCCTGTAGTTGGAAAATCTGCTTTGTCCTTGGCATTGTTGGTAGGGTAGGTAAAATCACGCTTACGGTCTACATTGGCAATTCCTACAATAATACTTTCAGGAATGGTTTTTATCCAGGGAAAAGAAGCAAATTGAACCAATCCCGCAATGTGAATAAAATCTTCGTCTGTAGAGCCGTCAAGTAAATAAATAACGGGATACTTTTTATCCTTGCTTTCGGCATATCCATGTGGAAGGTAAATGTTTAAAGTGCGGTTTTCTTGAAGGCTTTCCGAAAATAGCGTGACCGACTCCCCAATAGAAAAAGGAGCTTTGGAAATAATGCTTGGTGCTTCCTTGGTTTGCGCAAAAAGGGAAGTGCTACAAACAAAAACAACAATCAGTAAATACCTTGATATATTCATCTTACAAAGGTTTGTACGCCATCGCTTTAATTTCTACCACTAGGTTAGGGTGTGGTAATTGATGCACAGCAACGGTAGTTCTTGCAGGTCCTGTTTCTTTATTAAAATACTGAGCATAGACTTCATTGTACCCTGCAAAGTCATTCATATTCACCAAAAAACTAGTAACGTCTACTACGTCTTCCATTGTGGCACCTTCGGTAGCCAAATAATCCTTGATATTCTCCAATACGGCACGGGTCTGTTCTTTGATATCCAAATGCATGGAACCCATTTCGTCTACTTGATGTACCCCAGCAAAGGTGTTGTCGGGTAACCGCGAGCTGGTACCACTTATAAAAATAAAGTCACCCACACGTTTTACATGTGGATAAGCACCACGGGGTGTGGCTTTTCCTTCTACTAATCTACTATTATTGCTCATGCTATGATAGGTTATATGCTACTTCATCATCATGAAGTATTTCTTGTGTTGTTTTTTGGACCAGTTCCAATTTTTCCTGTAAGGATTGGTGGTCTGTCAATTTCCCGTCATCCAATAGATTGAGAATGGCCTTGTCTTGTGCCCTCCCTCTTTTCATGGCTTCAGAATAGGGGATATCCTCGTTAAAGGTAACCAAAGAGTATTTACTAGAGTACTCGTTCGGGAATTCTGTTTCTAGGGCTATTTCCAGTTTTCGCTTTTTCTGAAATAAGGGACTGGCGGTATGTTCCTTCATTTCATAGAAGTTGTCCACGGCCAAATCTGCAATGGCATCTGTATCCTTTTTACGTGCTTTTTCATAAGCGTTGAAAACAGTGCTCCAATCACCTTCATGTTTGTTCAGGATTTCATCGAATACCACTACGTCTTCAAAAGAAGCATTCATTCCTTGTCCGTAAAACGGAACAATGGCATGGGCTGCATCTCCAAGAACCAATGATTTGCCATAGCTGTTCCAAGGAGAACATTTAATGGTTCCCAAAGGACCTGTAGGATTTTCGAAAAACTCCTCGACCAAGTTGGGCATTAACTCCACAGCATCTGGATATTCCTTATTGAAATACTCCAACACTTTTTCTGGAGTATCTAAGTTATCGAACCCGAAGTCACTATTGGCATACGGGAGGAAGAGTGTTACTGTAAAACTTCCGTCTAAATTGGGAAGTGCAATAAGCATATCTTCACCACGAGGCCAAATGTGCAAGGCATTTTTATAGGTTCTGAAACCACCATCTTCGGCGGTGGGGATCGTTATTTCTTTATAACCATGTGTAAGCCATTCTTGAGAGAAACTGAACAGGAATTTTTTATGATCGAACATACTTTTTCGCACCGCAGACCCAGCTCCATCGGTTCCTAAAATAATATCACCAGAATAGGATACTTCCTCTTTGGTTTCGTAATCATGAAAGGTAGCGGTACCTTCTTCCAAATCTACTGTCTTACATCCTTTGTTAAAGATAATCTCCACATTGGGTAGCTTCTCTGCTTCGTCCAGTAATAACATATTGAGTCCTGGGCGTGAAATGGAATTGATATACTCATTATCCCTGCCGCTGTACTTGCTTAAAAAAGTGTTGCCTTGGGTGTCATGTATCATACGTCCCGTCATAGGGATGCATAATTTTTTGGCCATTTCTTCTACTCCGGCCAAGCGTAAACCTTTCAATCCGCGGTCACTCAAGGCCAAATTAATAGAGCGTCCTGCATCTTGTTCTATTTTACGGAGATCGGGACGCTTTTCTACTAGTTTTATGTTATACCCACGTTGGGCCATTCGTAAAGCCAATAAACTACCGCAGAGTCCGGCTCCTATAATGAGTATGGTATCTTTTTCTTTCAATGTAGTATACTTTTCAATCGTTGTACAAATTCATAAACATCTTCAAAACTATTATAGAGTGGAGTAGGAGCCACCCGAATGACATCGGGTTCTCTCCAATCACTAATCACTCCCGCTTCTGTTAATTGGGTATGCATGGCTTTGTCAGCACTTTTTACTTGAATGCTTAATTGGCACCCTCTTTCTTCTGGGTTTCTAGGTGTGATGATATGAATTCGGGAATCGTTTAAGTCATCTATTAAAAACTCCAAGTACCCTGTGAGTCTCCTAGATTTTTTTCTAAGGTTTTCAAATCCTGCTTCAATAAACACATTTAAACTAGCACGGATAGCTGCCATACTTAAAATGGGTGGGTTGCTCAATTGCCAACCTTCGGCACCAGGAAGTACATCAAAATCATGGCGCATGTTAAATCTGGTTTGTTTGTTATGTCCCCACCATCCTGCAAAACGTTTTAGCTTTGGGTTGTGGGCATGGCGTTCGTGTACAAAAAGGGCTCCTAAGCTTCCAGGGCCACTGTTCAAGTATTTGTAACTACACCAAACAGCAAAGTCTGCGCCTGTTTCATGGAGGTTGGGTGCAATATTCCCTGCTCCGTGTGCAAGATCAAAACCAACTAGACAACCATGCTTGTGTCCAAGCTCAGTAATTTTTTGCAATGGAAAATGTTGCCCGCTATAGTAATTGGTGCTACCAATCATGAGCAGTGCAATTTCATCTCCCTGCTCTTCCATGATAGCTTCTAGGTCCTCAAATCTACAAAGTTCTTCTCCTTCTCTGGGTTTCCATAATAGTAACCCTTCTGCGGGATCAAATCCATGAAACTGTAATTGACTTTCTACAGCATATTTGTCACTGGGAAAAGCATCACTTTCAACCACAATCTTATATTTCGTTTTTGTGGGTTGGTAAAAGGAAACCATCAACAAATGAAGATTGGTGGTTAGGGTATTCATCACTACCACTTCACTGGGTTTGGCACCCACCAGACTGGCCATGTTTTCGGTAAGGAATTCATGATACGGGAGCCATGGGTGTGTGGCATCCGTATGGCCTTCTACACCATAGGCTGCCCAATCTTTTAGTTCTTGTTCTATATAGGACTTTGTGCGCTTGGGTTGTAATCCTAATGAGTTTCCGCATAGATAGATCAATGGATTTCCATTTTGATCTGTTGGAAATAGAAATTCTTCCCTAAAACGGGCCAAAGGATCGTTTGCATCACATTCTTTTGCAAATGCAAGGTTGTTTTGGTAGGTCAATGTGTCGATTTTTGTTTTAATACGTGTCTTGGTTTTGCAAAGCTTGTTACTTACTTCACTGAAATATTGGTAAAATGCAAATTAAAAATTCCTGTACTGTCTTTATGGGTTTTAGCTATTTTGAGTCCATTGAAATCTTCGTAGTCTTCAAAAGTATTTACCATAGAAGGGGTGTCACTATTTCCTTCACGGAAAACCCATTCTCTAATAAGAAAGTCATTGCCGTAATATAAATCATAGGCATCACCCGGAGTGTATCCCCCTTCAGTACCATATGTTATGGTAAGCATGGAAAGGGTGTCTTTTGAAATTGGTGCCACCTGATTTTCTTTTTCTGAAAAAGAGGTTCCTTCGTCCCATACCAATTGAAAGGGTGTTAGCAGCCAGTATTTATCATTAATGAATGCTTGATCTGCATTGGTTTGCAAAGAATCCAATTCGCTTCCTCGTTGGTAGGCAATGGTATCTTGGCTATTCATATATATAACCTTTTGAGTTTTGGGATACCAGGTAAAGGAACGCTCAAAATGTTTTTCGCCCTGATCTACATTAAAGGTGAATGAAATTTCATTGACCTCTTTCCATTGTTCCAATCCACTTTTATAGGCAATGGTTTCGGCTGTAGTTAGCTTTTTGTTGTTTTCTTGGACAGTTTCTATGGTAGTAGAATCATCTTCTGCCGTATGGGAAGAAGACTCTTTACAAGCAAAAAGAACCAAGATTAAAGATAGCACCCAAAGGGATTTGTTCATGGTTTTGGTGTTTTCAGTAAAAATACGCAAAGTATTCGTTTTGCATTTTCTATTTTTAGCGAAATTTTGAAGCGATGGACTTACAAAAAGCATTTGAAGTAAATAAAGAAACATGGAATAAAAAAGTGGGGGTTCATGCCGCCAGTGAGTTCTATGCCATGGAAGGTTTCAAAAATGGAAAGTCCTCCCTTAATTCTTATGAATTACAGGCCTTGGGAGATGTGTCTGGCAAAAGCTTACTGCACTTGCAGTGTCACTTTGGGCAAGATACTTTGAGTTGGAGCCGAATGGGAGCGCAGTGTACGGGAGTAGACCTATCTGATGAAGCCATAAAACTGGCCAAACAACTGAATGAAGAACTAGGTCAAGAAGCTAAATTTGTGTGTTGTAATGTACTAGATACGTCCCAATATGTTTCGGAACAGTTTGATATTGTTTTTACCAGTTATGGTACAATTGGTTGGTTGCCTGATCTAAAACCCTGGGCGCAGATGATTGCGGAGCGACTAAAACCCGGAGGTGTTTTTTACATTGTAGAGTTTCATCCTATTGCTTGGATGTTTGATTATACGGTTACGCCTCCCGAAATGAAATATGGCTACCACCAAAAAGAGGCGATCTACGAAGAATATGAAGGTACTTATGCAGAAGATGGGGAAACAAAAATGGTCAGTAAGGAATATGGATGGAACCATTCTATGAGCGAGGTACTGACTTCGTTGATTGAAGCTGGTCTTACTATTGAGTCCATTAATGAAATGGATGCTTCACCTTACGATGTATTTCCGGATTTGTTGAAGAATGGAGACGGTCTTTACGAATTAAAAGAAAAGCTGTACCCCTTATTGTTTGAAATAAAGGCTAGAAAAGGCTAGGTTTTATTGAAAAAATTGGAATGCTCTTGTTAACAAAAGTACTGGGAATATGATAAGACTAATATAAAAGATATATTTTCCGTGAACCCTATCTTTTCCTTCATAAGAGAAGACCTTTTGGCCGTTAGGTAAGGTTTTTTTAGATTTCCAAAGTAGGTAACCAATGACTAAGCCTAAGAATCCACCCATAAAAGCAAAAAAATACCCCGCCATGATCCATGCCGTTTGGTTGCCTTCAGGTTTGGAGAGATCTTCCAGTCGCTGCTTCTTTAGTGAATTCAGTAATTCTTGATCTACTTTTTTTCCACGTTGCTTTAGGATTTGTTGAGAGAGTGCATAGTCGAATTCATTCCATTCGTCTGGTTTCAACAAAATATCATAGAGTTCGTCGTCTTCAAAAGAAAAGAGGTAATAGTCTTTGTCTATATTATCAATTAAGGATTCAGCCTCTTTTTTAAGTATTTGTTCAGCTTTTTCAAAATCATCCACAGGGATCCTAACTTCAATATTATATTGAAGCGGACTTCCGCCAAAGTTAGAATCCACAGGAGCTGAATTGTCTGCAATTTCGGTTTCAATGGAATGTTCATGAAGGAGGGCCGTGAGTTCTTGGGCCAGCTCCATATTTTTATAGGATTTGAAAATGCTGAATTCTTTCGCCATAGTGTATAAAAAAAGCGACTTATTTAAGTCGCTCTTCAAGTTACATTTATTTCTTAATGTTTTTGGTCTTCTTTCAATAAATGAGGGAACTTTTGTTGAAACTTGATCAATCTTGGGAGGGATACTCCTAAGATGTATGAATTGTATGGATGGTTCTTTTCATAATCCTGATGGTAATCTTCTCCCACCCAAAACTTTTGAAAGGGCAATATTTGGGCTGCTACTTTTCCTTCTCCATAAATCTGTTCTTGTTCTTTTACTTTTTCATCAATGATCCTTTTTTGCTCATCATTCTGGTAAAAAATAATGGAACGGTATTGCGATCCATGATCGGGCCCCTGTCCGTTCACCTGGGTCACATTTTGTGAACCGAAATAAACGTCTACCAAATCGCTAAAGGTAATCTTAGACGAGTCGTAGATAATTTCGACTGCTTCAGCATGTCCTGTACGGCCTGTATTGCTGGATTCGTAGGTGGGGTTTTTGGTATGGCCACCACTATATCCAGAAATAGATTCCTTAACTCCTTTTACACTTTCATACACGGCTTCTACACACCAAAAACAACCACTGGCAAAATAGGCACGTTCATATCCGTCTGTACTCTTTATTTCAATTGGAGTTTGTTCTTTTTGAGCCAACGCCTCATCTTCCTTGTGCTTTTGGCTCATATCCTGGCAGGATACGTTAGAACCCAATAATACGAATGAGAGGGTTAAAAATGCAATTTTTTTCATGGTTTTGTAATATGGTTTATTTGTATGTATAGGTCGCATAATCCAAGAAACCTTACCTAAAGAAACAAAAAAGCCCTCACAATTTTGTGAAGGCTTTGTTATATCTTGTTTGTTGTGTCTTATTTCAACTTATTGAATAGTTTGTTCATTTTTTCCCTTTCTTCTTCAGCAAGGGCTGGGTCTACCAAAATACGTCCACTGTGCTCATCGGTAATTATTTTTTTGCGAGAAGCAATCTCCATTTGTACTTGTGGTGGAATGGTGAAGAAAGATCCTCCAGAAGCTCCTCTCTCTACAGGAACTACGGCAAGTCCGTTCTTTACATTGGTGCGGATTCTCTTGTAAGCGTTTACTAGGCGATCTTCAATGTTTTTTTCGTATTTGGCAGATTCTTTAAGCAAAGCTTCTTCTTCTTTTTCGGTTTCTGCCAAAATCTCATTTAATTCCCCTTGTTTGTGCTTTAGGTGAGTCTCACGTTCTTTTAGACGCTCTTTTGTGGTCTCAATGACTTCGTTCTTTTGTTCAATCTGAGCTTTGAATTCCTTGATGTGTTTATCGGCCAATTGAATTTCCAATTCTTGGTATTCAATTTCTTTGCTCAAACTGTTGTACTCACGGTTGTTACGTACGTTGTCTTGCTGAGAAGTATATTTCTTAATTAACCCTTTGGCTTCTTCAATGAGGTTTTTCTTGTCCTTAATGCTTTCTTCGATTACCGAAAGATCTGCATTCATTTTTTCCAAACGGGTATTCATTCCGGCAACTTCATCTTCCAAATCCTGCACTTCCAAAGGTAGCTCGCCACGAACATTTCTAATTTCGTCCACTCGAGAATCGATTAATTGTAAATCAAACAATGCTCTTAACTTCTCTTCTACAGTGCTTTCTTTTTTCTTTGCCATAATCTTAATAATAAGTAATAGGATTGGTGTTTACTTGTGATAAAACGACTGCAAAATTAGTAATTTTTTTGCTAAGGTGAGCAACTAATAACTCTTTTGTATACTGCTCGCTTTCGTAATGCCCCACATCTGTTAAAAGAATACGATTTTCTGCACTAAAAAAATCATGGTATTTTAGGTCTGCCGTGATAAATGCATCGGCGCCTTTACGTATTGCTGCATTTATGGCAAAACTTCCACTTCCCCCTAAAACAGCCACTTTTTTAATCTTTTTCCCCAGTAGTTTACTGTGCTTTATACATCCAGTACCAAATACTTCTTTGGCATATTTCAGAAAGTCTTCTTCAGAGAGGGGTTCTTCCAATTCACCAACCATACCCATGCCTATGTGTTGATTGGTGTTGTTAAGCGTTGTAACCTCATAGGCTACCTCTTCATAAGGATGTGTATCAAAAAGTGCTTTTAAAACTTGGGATTCTATATGTTTTTGAAAGGTAACTCCTATTTGAACCTCGGGTTCGAAATGGGTCTCTCCCTTGTTGCCAACTATGGGATTGGAGTCCTCATTACCCATGAAACTACCCATTCCGGCATTGTTAAAGCTACAATTACTATAATTGCCAATATTTCCTGCACCAGCCTTAAACAGAGCTTCCCGAATGTTGGTAGCATCTTTGTGAGGCGCAAAAGTGATTAATTTGTGGATGGTACCTGATTGTGGAATGAGGATTTGTCTGTGTTGTAATCCTAATTTTTTACACATCATGGCATTCACACCATTCCAGGCATTGTCTAAAGCAGTATGAATGGCAAAGATGGCGATATTGTTGGCAATGGCTTTTAGGACGACCCGTTCTACATAGGTTTGTCCGGTAATTCGTTTTAATCCTTTAAAAATTATAGGGTGAAAACTTACAATGAGGTTGCAGTTGTTTTCAATGGCTTCGTCCACAACAGCTTCCAATGTGTCCAAAGTAACCAGAATCCCAGATACTTCGGCTTGGGAATCACCCACCAATAGTCCTGTATTGTCGAAATCTTCGGAATAGGCTAGTGGAGCTAGTTCTTCCAATTGATGAATTACATCTTTAACCTTCATAGGTGCATATTTTACGGTAAAGATAAAAAAGTATAATTTCGTTATATGAACTTTCGGAAACTCCTTTTTCCTTTTTCCATTTTATATGATGGTGTGACTAGTTTACGGAATCATGCTTATGATTTGGGATGGAAGGAAAGTAAAGCCTATGATATCCCAATTATTTGTGTGGGGAATCTGTCTGTTGGAGGTACCGGAAAGTCTCCCATGATTGAATATTTGATTCAGTTTCTAAAGGAGAAATACAATGTGGCGGTCCTTAGTAGAGGATATAAACGAAAAACAACTGGCTACCTAGAAGTAACTGTAGAGAACACAGCCGAAGAAGCAGGGGATGAACCTTTGCAATTCAAAAAAAAGTTCCCAGAGGTTACCGTAGCGGTTTGCGCAGATAGACGTGAGGGAATTGAACAATTAAAAGAAAAAGCAGGAATCATTTTATTGGATGACGCTTTCCAGCATAGACGTGTACATCCATCATTTTCTATCCTATTAACCCGTTTTGATGATCTCTATCTTGATGATTATTTACTTCCTGCAGGAAATCTTCGAGAATCCAGAGCAGGCATAAAACGAGCGGATATTATTATTGTCACTAAGTGCCCACAAGATGTCCCGTATGCTACCTTACAGGATATTCAGTATCGTATGAACCTTACTCCAAATCAAAATGTTTATTTTTCAAGGATAGGATACGGGAAATTCATCAAAGGAAAGGCCGAGGAACTCCCTTTGGAGTATTTAATGGATAAGCCTTTTTCATTGGTCACAGGAATTGCAAACCCAAGTCCATTGATAAATTATTTGAAAAAGCGTCAGTTTAGTTTTGAACATCTAAAATTTCAGGACCATCATCATTTTACCGCAACGGAAATTGAAAGCTTGAAGAAAAAGGAGATCATTTTAACGACGGAAAAAGATTATATGAGATTACAACCCAAATTGAATAAATTTGCGTTGTATTACTTACCCATTACTACAGAAATACTGAATGATCAGGCATTTTCGTTAAATCAACGTATTATGGAAGCTGTCGAGAAGTTTGGGACTCCCTAATTGTTTACTAGTAAGTTTTTATTTTCGAGAGTACGATAAATCTTTTCGAAGAATTCTTCTGTCTTAAAAGGCTTTGGAATGATTTCGTTGAATCCGGCACGATAGAAATCGTCTAGGTTTTCATCAATAGTAACAGCTGTTAGCGCAATAATGGGCAATTCCTTATTGAATTTTCGTATTTCCTGAGTGGCTTCAATTCCACTAATACCCGGCATATGAATGTCCATAAGTACGACATCAAAGTTGTTTTCTTTCACAAGAGCCACAGCATCAGACCCGTTGTCTGCCACCAAACACTTCATCTTATTCTTCTCAAGAATCTTCTTGGTGATCATCTGGTTGATTTTGTTGTCCTCTACCACTAAGATATTTCTGTTTTCAAGGGCAACATAATCTACGTCATAGATAATGCTTTGCGGGTTCTTGTTTTCCTGAATTTCCTCGATACCTGCAAAATTGATATCAAACCAAAATTTGGATCCCTTACCAAGTTGACTTTCCAATTGGATCTTACTACCCATAAGTTCTAGTAAGTTCTTTACAATAGAAAGCCCTAAACCGGTTCCACCAAACTTCCTATTTATTTGTAAAGATGCTTGTGAGAAAGTCTCGAAAATACTCTTCTGCTTCTTTTTGGAAATTCCTACTCCATTATCCTCAATTTCGAAACGAAGCGATACCCGATCCTTGGTTTCACCTATTTTCTGAATGCGAACATGTACATCACCATTCTGGGTAAATTTTAAGGAGTTTCCAATAAGGTTGATAAGGATTTGGGAAAGCTTCAGGGGATCTCCCATTAACTTTTCTGGAATGCTCTCATCAAATTCAAAATGCAGGTTGTTCTTCCTGTCATCTGCAGATTTTTTAAGAGCTACCAATACATCATTGGTACGTTTCTTAAGATTGAAAGAGGTTTTTTCTACTTCAACTTTATTTGCTTCGAGCTTGTTGAGGTCTAGAATATTATTGATGAGGGATAGCAGGTATTCCCCAGAAAATTTCAACGAATTAAGATGTTCTTTTTGGTGCGGTTTTGGATCTTCTTCCAGTAATAAGTGGGTAAGTCCTGTTACAGCATACAAAGGTGTTCTAAGCTCATGGGTAATGGTAGAAAGGAACTGCGCTTTTGCCAAGGAAGCTTTTTCTGCTTTTTCTTTGGCCAATTGAAGTTCATTATTCTTGTCCTGCAACAGTTCATTAGCCTTGGCACGAAGATTATTGTTCTTGTACAACGAGAGCGTAAGAAGAGAAAGGATGACAATAAGAGCTATACTAAGCCCTGTGGTCATCTTTCCAAAATTAATGGAGCGCTGTTGTTTATCTATGTTGTCCTGTTGGTTGGCAATGATTTCATTAAGATCACCCACGTTGGTTTCAGCATCAATCCCTTTAGAGATGGCATTCAGATAGACTCTATACAGAGAGTCATTTCTACTTTCGTAGATCTGCATATTTTCCTGTGCTAGGGTATAATTGTTCTCTTTAAGAGCGATATAGGATCTAATCTTATAACTATCTATCTCGAGTTTGGTATAGTTGTTTTCTTCTATAAGGACAAGAGCCTCCTCCATGGCCTTTTTCGATTTCCCAACACTATTTTCTACATCAGAGTCACTTAAATAGAATAGGGCTTCTGACTTGTTGAGCAGGGTAAATGCTTTTTGATATTTGGATTTTGGTTCTTCAAATTGGGGCAAAGCTGCATCAAAATAATTAACAGCGTTTTTATAAAATTCTTTTTTCAATTCCAATACCCCAAAACCCAAAAGGACACTAGCTCTATTTTTTTCATCATTCGTAGAGGTAAACCAGTCATCTGCTTTACGCAAAAACCTTTCAGATTTATCAAACTCACCAGTTCTTGTACTAATAAGTCCCATTAAGGTGTGCGCTTCGGCAAGGGCCTGTTGGTCTTCAGTTTTTTCTAATAGTGTGATGATCTTTTGTGTCTCAAGTGCTGCCTTTTCATAATTCTGAATAAAGTAATTTACTTGTGCTATACTGAATAGAATCTCGATTCGTTGATCGCTGTAATTGACAGAATTAGATAGTTTATAGGCTTTATTTAGGTTTATGATGGTTTTGTCGAAGCTTTGCACAGAAAGTGCTGACATAGCGTCTTGATGATACTTGTTGATTAGTGACAACGTATCTTGCTCCTTTTGTTGGCATAGCATACTTAGGGGGCTAAGTAGGAGGGCAAAAAAGAGGGTAATCTGTAGGTATGTACTTCGAATGTAAAGCATTAATTTCTATGTACTTCGCCGATAAATATAGTTATTTCCTCGATAATTGTAAGATTAAATCTACAATTCTCGACGAATATCCTATCTCATTATCATACCAGCCAATAATTTTCACCATTTTTCCTATTACTGATGTCATTTCAGAATCAAAAATACAAGAATGGGGGTTTCCCACGATATCAATAGAAACAATAGGGTCTTCCGTGTATTGTACTATACCTTTTAATTCGTTTTCGGCGGCTAGCTTAAAAGCATTGTTTATTTCTTGAATACTGGTATTTTTTGAAACATTAAAGGTAATATCGGTTAATGAGCCATTTGGGACAGGTACACGAATACCGCATCCTCCAATAACATCTGCCAAATCTGGAAAAATTTTGGTCAATGCTTTAGCAGCTCCAGTGGTTGTTGGTACGATGGATTGTCCAGCGGCACGGGCGCGTCTCAAATCCCTATGCGGCTGGTCGTGTAAACTTTGATCGGTGGTGTATGAATGCACCGTTGTAATATATGCTTGTTCAATTCCGCAAAGATCATTAATGATCTTCAACATAGGTGCAGCATTGTTCGTGGTACAGGAAGCGTTAGAAATTATCTTATCGTCTTCTTGCAATATATCGTCATTTATGCCTAACACCAATGTCTTAATGCTATCATCTGTAGGAGGAACTGATAAAATCACTTTTTTGGCACCTGCTTCCAGATGCTTTTCCAAAGCAGTTCTATCTTTGAACTTTCCTGTTGATTCAATGACAATATCGATATTACCCCAAGGAATAGATGCTATATCTTTTTCTGAAGAAAACTGAACAGTCTGTCCATGAACTTCAATGGTATGGTCAGTATAATGTACATCATGGTCCAATACCCCATGAATGCTATCGTATTTAAGAAGATGACTTAACGTTCGTGCATCGGAAATATCATTTATGGCTACAACCTTAATAAAAGGATGGTCTATAAGGAGTCGAAATAGATTTCGTCCAATGCGCCCAAAACCGTTAATACCAATCGTTATAGGGCTTTTCATAAAAAAGGATTAAGTAAGATGTTTTTGTGCTTTGTATGAAGATCGCACCAAAGCACCGCTTTCTACATGACGAAAGCCCATCTCCAATCCGATTTCTTCATATTTTTTGAACTGTTCTGGGGTAATAAACTCTTTTACGGGCAAATGTTTTTTGGAAGGCTGAAGGTATTGTCCTATCGTAACAATATCTAAGTCTACATTTCGCAAATCTTCCATGGTTTGTAACACTTCGGCTTCCGTTTCTCCCAAACCAAGCATAATTCCACTTTTAGTTCTATTGATGCCTTGTTGTTTCAGGTATCGAAGTACTTCAAGACTGCGTTCATATTTGGCCTGAATCCGTACTTCTCTAGTGAGCCTTTTTACAGTTTCCATATTATGTGAAACCACCTCGGGGGCTACTGCTATAATTCTATCAATATTACGGGTGTTACCTTGAAAATCTGGAATAAGTGTTTCCAAAGTAGTTTCAGGGTTCATCCTTCGGATAGCTTTTACTGTTTCTGCCCATATAATGGACCCCATATCCTTAAGATCATCCCGATCTACCGAAGTAACGACGGCATGCTTAATGTCCATCAATTTAATAGAACGAGCTACTTTTTCAGGTTCATCCCAGTCCACCGACTCGGGTCTACCGGTTTTTACACCACAAAACCCGCAGGAACGGGTACAGATATTCCCCAAAATCATGAACGTTGCAGTACCCTCTGTCCAGCATTCTCCCATATTGGGACAGCTTCCAGAAGTACATATGGTGTGGAGGTTGTATTTGTCTACCAAACCACGAAGCTCCGTGTATTTTTTACCCGTAGGCAATTTCACCCTAAGCCATTTTGGCTTTGGAGTAGGTTTTTGTATTTCTAGGGATGTTGTTTCCATAGCTGTGCAAAGATACTACTTAAAAACCCCAAAATCCAACTGTCCTATTTTGAAAAATCAATAGAAAATATTCAATCTTAAATCATATACAGGTACCAAACACTAAAACCTATTAAAATAACAATAGAAATAAGGCTGTATAATTTGAATTTAAGGTTTGGTCTAGCTGCAGAAGGGGTGTGTTTTCCAGTAATGAGCCTATAATTAATAATGGCGTAGAAGGGTGCCGTTAAAAAGGAAAGTACTGTGGCTATTTTTATAAGGAGTCCCATTTCGGCAATGAAAAAGAAAAAAATGAATAAAGTCCCAAATACAAGAACCAAAAGCCATATAAGATATCCTTTGGTTAGTGAACGTTTCATAAATATCTCGCTGGTTCTATGCATCACCCTTGGCGAAGCGTCCAACGTGGTAAGTGATGTGCTAAACATAGTTGTTAATGCAGCAACACCTATGATGGCTTTTGCCCAATCACCCAGGCTTGATGTATACATAGCTACCAACTGATTGGCAAATTCAGTACCATTGGAAGAAAATTGACTACCGCTATTAAACATGATCAATGCTCCTAAAGTCACAAAGCCTATAGCCAATATTGTCGTTGCAATGTACCCAACATTGAAATCAAAGCGGGATTGCGATGGGGTAATACTAGGATCAATTTTTTTCTTCTCTACCGTCCAGATGCTTTGCCAAATAGAAATGTCTAAAGGAGCTGGCATCCAACCCATAAAAGCAATTAAGAAACCAATAGAAACAGCATTATCTGGAATAACTTGTGCAAAACTAATGCTCTCAACTTCTTGAAACGCCAATGAGACTGCCATGATGGTACTTATAGTTAGACCAATAACGATAACCTTCATGAGGCTGTCCAGCACTTTATACCTTCCTAATAGTAAAATGGTGAAACAAATACCTATGATTATAGCGGTCCATATCTTTGGGCTGCCTCCAAATAATGAAGATGCAATTCCAGCAGTAACGATAGTTACAGCAGTCTGTATGGTAAACATGGTGGCAAAAGTTACTACGAAATACGTAATTAATACGCCTCTGCCCATTTTTTCGTAACCTTTTAAGAGGCTTTCACCAGTAGCACTTGCGTAGCGGGGTCCAAATTCAAAAAAAGGATACTTTACCACATTGATTAATAATAACGCCCATAACAATCCAAATCCAAAATCTGCCCCTGCTCGTGTAGACTGAACAAGATGGGATACTCCAATAGCAGCTCCAGCGAATAAAAATCCGGGCCCAAGCTTTTTCAGGGTTTCTTTCAACTGGTTCGGTTTTTGGTTATTATTTCAAGTAGTAGTTTACGGGCGCGTAGTAATCTAACTTTTACATTGCTTAAGGGTTCTTTCAAAGTATCGGAAATCTCATTATAGCTCATTTCCTGAAAGTATCGAAGATTGATGATTTCCTGATAATCGGGTTTTAATTCTTTGATATACCGCAGCAATTCTGCAAGGTGTTGTTCCGTAATCAATCGATCTTCCGGAGAAGGTGTTTTGTCTGCAATCTTCTGCACTTGCTCGTCTGTTGCATCGGTAGTTTGTGAATGTATGGAAGCATTCTTTTTTCTACTTTTATCGATCTGGATGTTTTTGGAAATGGTAACCAACCAAGTACTAAAACTATATTTTGGATTGAAACTGGAAATCTTATCGAAGGCTTTGGAAAAAGTTTCAATAGTGATATCCTCAGCATCGTATTCATTCTGAACCCGCTTTAACTGGTAACCATATACGGTGTTCCAAAATCGATCCAGTAGAAAACTGAAAGCACTTTGACTTCCTTCTTTGGCTTTTTCAATTTGTACTTTTACCTCGGCTTTGTTTATTTCCACCGTTTCGGTTTTGAAATAGAATTAGAAATAAAGATAGTTAATTGAAATAAGACTAAAAATAATTCTAGAAAAGGGAGGTAAGGGGTAAGATCTTTTTCTTTTAATGTTTTGGCTCCATTGCCTATAAATATATATTGCAATAGAATTCTGAAGATAAAAATACCCAAGGTCATTTTCCAATCAACAAATACAAAACATAAAGCACTTAATACCCAAAACAAAAAGGTAGACAAGTAGTAAGTGGCTAATAAAAAACGCTCTCTGGGTTTGTAATGTGTTGCCGTTGTAATATGTCTTCTTTTTTGAGTGAACCACTGACCAAAAGATTGCTTGGGTTCAGAATAGGTAAATGCATCTTCGTGGAAACAAATGGAAGTATTATGTTTATTGGCTGCCTCGTTTACAAAAAGGTCATCATCACCCGAAGGAATATCCATATGGGACATAAAGCCACGATTGTCATAAAACAGCTTACTGGTGTAGGACAGGTTCCTGCCAACACCCATATAAGGAATTCCTGCTCTGGCATATGAGAAATACTGAATGGCCGTCATTAAGGTTTCATAACGAACCAAACGGTTTAACAGTCCTTTTCTTTTTTGATGTGCTCCATACCCCAAGACCAACTGTGTTTCCTCAGAAAGTTTGTGGGTCATGTAAGAAAGCCATTGGTTGCTTGCTGGTTTGCAATCTGCATCTGTAAAAAGCATCCTTTTGTTCACCGCCCGTTTTATTCCAAGGGTGAGGGAGTATTTTTTGTTAGACCAAAAGGCTTCATTGTTTTTAATGTTCACGGTATGAATTCGTGGATCTTTTTCAGCAAAAGACTCTATGATTTCCTGCGTGTCATCTGTAGAAGCATCATTTATTAAAATGAGTTCAAAATTAGGGTAATCCTGTTGCAACCAAAGCGGAATATTTTTTCGGAGGTTTTCTGCTTCATTTTTAGCACAGACAATAATAGAAATAGGGAAAGATGTCTTTTTTTCCAATGGAGTAGGTTGCAAAAAAGTAAACTTGGAAAAAAGGAGAAAAAAAGCTGTGTTTATAAATACGACAGCAATGAATAATCCTAGTAGCAACATCTTAGAAGGCTACAGGTTAATTATGTTCTTTTTCCTCGGAACAGGTGGAAAATTGATCTGGGGTTTTTCCACAAAAACTACAGTTTTCACCGTTTTCGTTCAAAAAAGGACTTTGGCTAGCACAGGTTCCTGCAAATTTACCATCCTTCTTTGCCCATATTTTTATAGCAATTCCTGCAAAAGCAAGTAATAAAAGAACAAGAGTGATAAGTAGAATTCCCATATAATGTAATTAGAATGCAAAAATACAATCTTTCTTACGGAAATGGTAAGAATTTATCTATTTTTAGCATCGAAATAATATAAATCTGTTATGAAATTTATTCGTTTGAACCTTTGTATTTTATGTGTTTTTGCTTTCATGATTTCTTGTAAATCTGATGTTAAAAATGAAGGACAAGAAGTAGAGTCTGGAGTTTCTGTAGAAGAGACTTCAATTCCTGTAAAACAGGATTTAGGAACTACTAGTTTGCTTGTTAAAACAATGTCTACACCAGAAGCAAAAATGTTTACAAGTGCCTTGGTAACAACACAACTTACAGATTTGTTGAACGGTGATGGGCCCTATACCATATTTGCTCCATCCAGTAGTGCTTTTAATGAATTGGAGAAATCCACATTAAATTATTACCTGAACCCAGAAAACAAGGAAACTTTTAGTTTACTAATAAAAAACCATGTAGTGGAAGCTGATTTAAGCTCTGCAGATATCCTGCAAGCGATAAAAAAGAATAAAAACTACGAATTGAAAACCTTGGGAGGAGCTGTTTTGACTGTTTCGATGAAAGATGGAGCTCTTTTTGTGAAAGATTCTAAGGGTATTGAAGCTTCATTGGGAAAAACCGACATACTAGGTTCCAATGGAAAATTGCATATTTTGGATAAGGTTTTGAATACTGATGCTAAATAACATTCACCTCTGGTTCTATATAAATACCAAAGACCTCTTTTACTTTTTTCTGAATCCCTAACGCAAGTTCCCATAACTCGGTCCCAGTAGCATTCCCATAATTTACCAATACCAACGCTTGGTTTTTGTGTACACCAGCATCGCCGAAACGCTTCCCTTTAAATCCAGCTTGTTCAATAAGCCAGCCCGCTGGAATTTTGAATTCTGTAGGCGAAACTTCATAAAATGGAGCATTGGGAAAAGACAATCGGAACGTATGAAAATCTTCAACCCCTAAGACCGGATTTTTAAAAAAACTCCCACTATTTCCTATCTCTGCAGGATCTGGTAATTTGGACTTTCGGATGGCAATAACGGCATTCGAAATATTTTCGATGGTTGGTGTAGCAATAACCCCGTCTTTTTTTAACTGATCCTGAATAGCACCATAGGATGTACTAAGGGTGTGGTTTTTCGTGGTTAATTTTAAAGTGACGCTGGTAATGATATACTTTCCTTTCGCTTCTTTCTTGAAAATAGAATCCCGATATCCAAACTTGCATTCGGAAGCCTCAAAAATGTGCTCTTCCAGATTCTCAATTTCCAAAGCTTTGCAACTCACAAACACATCTTTTAACTCAACACCATAAGCGCCAATGTTTTGAATAGGAGCAGTTCCTATATTACCGGGGATTAGGGAGAGATTTTCTACACCTCCATAATTGTTAGAAACACAGTGCATCACAAAATCATGCCAATTTTCACCTGCATTCACTTCTAAGGTAACATAGCCATTGTCTTGGGAAAGCACAGAAATCCCTTTTAGGTTTACGTGGATTACTATGGCATCCACATCTTGGGTGAGTAACATATTGCTACCACCACCCAACACAAAAAGAGAAGGGTGTACTTTTTTGGAAAGCAACTCTTTAAGTTCTGAAACAGAGGAAACCGAAGCAAAATAACGTGCTCTGCAATCGATCCCAAACGTATTGAAGGGTTTTAGGGATTTGTATTCTTCAATTTGCATTAATCTTTATATTGCTCTAAAGCATTTCTTAATATATCAACGGCTTTTAGAAGACTTTCTTTTTTCAGTACGTAAGCAATTCTAACTTGATTAAGACCAACTCCTTGGGTAGAATAAAAACCTGCTGCGGGAGCTACCATGATAGTTTCTCCATTAAGGTCGTATTCTTCCAATAACCATTGTGCGAAACGATCGCTATTTTTTACGGGTAATTGTGCAATACAATAAAAGGCTCCTTTAGGTACCCCCACTGTAACTCCAGGGATCTTTTGTAATTCGGAAACCAAGGTGTCTCTACGTTCTACATATTCTTCTATCACATCGTCAAAGTAACTTTGTGGAGTGCCTAATGCTGCTTCACTTGCCAATTGGGCAAAGGTTGGCGGGCTTAAACGCGCTTGGGCAAATTTAAGTGCTGTAGCAATAATCTGCTTGTTTTTGGAAACCAAACATCCAATTCGGGCACCACACATACTGTAACGTTTAGAAACCGAATCGATAATAATTCCATTTTCGGCCATACTCTCTTCTTGTAGTATAGAATAGTGCTCCAAACCATCATACACAAATTCTCGGTATACTTCATCTGCTACCAAAAAGAGGTCATGTTTTTTAACGATCTGGGTAAGGGTTTGTATTTCTTCCTTGGAATAAAGATATCCCGTAGGATTTCCAGGGTTACAGATCAAAATTGCCTTGGTTCTGGAAGTGATGAGTTTTTCAAATTCAGAAATAGGAGGGAGGGCAAAATTATCTTCAATCTTGGAGATGACAGGAACAATTTTCACTCCAGATGCGGTGGCAAAACCATTATAATTGGCATAAAAAGGTTCAGGAATGATTACTTCGTCTCCAGCATCACAGATACTTCCCATAGCAAAAAGCAGCGCTTCACTACCTCCTGTAGTTACAATAATATCGTCTGCTGTTACTGGGATCTCATTTTTATGATAGTAGGCCGCAATTTTTTCTCGGTATTCCTCAGATCCTTCAGATCGTGAATACGCCAATACGTCAATCCCATGCTTAGCTACTGCTTCCATGGCAATAGATGGGGATTTTATATCGGGTTGGCCTATGTTTAAATGATAAATATGTTTATTGGCTTTTCGGGCTTTTTCGGCATAGGGAACCAGCTTTCTGATAGGTGATTCCGGCATTTGCAATCCTTTACTGGAAACTGTTGGCATGATTTAAAAATTGAGACAACAAAGTTGCAAAATATTTATTAAAAAGCATTGTACTGGTTCTATTTTGAGTGTTTTTTTATATCTTCTTCAATGAATGAAAACAGACCACCCCAATCATCCTATGTGGATTACTCTGATTCTCTTTTTTTTACTGTTCTCTTTTGGGTATGGGCAAGAAGGTTTTACGCTTCCCAATGGACAGAAAAAGGATAAGGTTGCTTTTGAGTTTATCAACAATCTGGTGGTTGTTCCGGTTGAGGTAAATGGCAAGCCTTTGTCATTTTTATTGGATACAGGGGTAAACTATACATTGCTTTTTAGTTTGTATGAGAATGATTCCATTCAAATTAATAATGTGACACCAGTAAAAATTCGAGGTTTAGGAAGTGGGGGAGATATTGATGCTTTAAAAAGTGTGCATAATTCAGTGAAAATTGGAGACGCGGTTGATAAGAATCATACTTTTTACGTCATTTTTGATGAGCGGATTAATTTTTCTCCTAGAATGGGGATTCCTATTCACGGAGTTATTGGGTATGATTTTTTCAAGGATTTTGTTGTGCAAACTGATTATGTGTCGGAACGCGTCACCTTCTATGATCCTGAGTTGTATTCTCCCAGAAAGTGCAGAAGTTGTCAGGAACTGGATCTTCGAATGATAGGGAAGAAACCCTATATCTCTCAAAAGGTGGAGTCCAATGGAAAATCTCATGATGCTATTTTATTGGTAGATTCTGGAGCTAGTGATGCTATTTGGCTTTTCAATGAATCGATGGGAATAGAGGAAACACCAAAAAATTATTTTGAAGATTTTTTGGGATTGGGTTTAAGTGGGAGTGTGTTTGGGAAACGATCTAAATTGGACAAAGTGTATTTGGGCGATTTTGAATTATCGAGAGTTAATGTGTCTTATCCAGATAGTATTGCTTTGAAAAGCTTCAGGACTTTTAAAGAAAGAAACGGAACTATTGGAGCTGGTATCTTAAAACGGTTTACCACGATAATGGATTATAAGTCTAGGAAAATGACTCTTAGAAAGAATAAGTTCTTTGGTGATCCCTTTCATTATAACATGGCTGGGCTAGTGATAGAACATGACGGTCTGGTGCCTGCTTCAGAACTAAAAAAAGGAACTGGGAGAAGTTTTAGTTTTAGCACGAATGAAACTGGCGACAATACAGGAGGAAAAGTAAGCTTCAACTTAGACCCCGTATTTTCATTTTTTTTAGCCCCTAAATTTATTGTATCGGAAGTCAGGAAAGGATCTCCAGCAGATTTGGCCGGATTTGAAAAAGGAGATGAACTTATATCGGTAAATGGCAAGGCGGCTTATAAATATGATTTAGCAAGCCTGACAGCATTGTTTTCTTCTAAAAGTGGTCGGAAAATTACGATGGTGATTAGTAGGGCGGGTGCTGTTTTAAAGAAGAAGTTCTTTTTGAAAGAGGTTCTATAAAAAAAGCCCCCTTACTAGGAGGCTTTTTAGTTCAGTTTAATAACCTGATTAATTATTTTGTTTTTTCAAGTACGCTCTTATCAGATAATACTTCTCCTTTAATCTTCAAGGCCTTTATAGGCTCCGTAGCATTGGAGTATACGGTAATGGTTTTTCTTATTTTTCCAACTCGCTTGGTATCATATTTTACCTTAATAGCACTGGTTTCTCCAGGTTGGATAGGCCCTTTTGGCTTTTCAGGAACAGTACATCCACAGCTGGACTTTACATCACTTATAATAAGAGGCTCATTTCCTGTGTTGGTGAATTCGAAAACACGAAGTCCATCGCTTCCTTTGGCAATTTGACCATAGTCAATAGTTTCGGTTTTAAACTCAATGTTGGCTTGTGCATAAGCAGCAAAACTTACCAAAGTAATAACTGCCATCAAAATAAATTTTTTCATCATTTTAGAATTTTGGGATTACTAAAGTAGGTAACTTTTCTACAATCAGCAAAAGAAGTTATTCACTTTAATAATTTTATAATATTTAGGATATACCTACTTTTGCAGACTATATTTCAAAAATCAGACCAAAAATGGCTTTAGAGGCAAAATATAATGCACAAAACGTTGAGGATAAGTGGTATAGCTACTGGATGGAGCATAACTATTTCCATAGTGAAGTAGATGAAAGAGAGCCTTATACCATTGTCATTCCGCCTCCCAATGTGACAGGGGTACTGCATATGGGTCATATGTTGAACAATACCATTCAGGATGTATTAATACGAAGAGCTCGTCTCAAAGGCTATAATGCCTGTTGGGTGCCGGGTACTGATCATGCTTCAATTGCCACAGAAGCCAAGGTTGTTGCCAAGTTGAAGAAAGAAGGAATTGAGAAGTCCAGTTTGTCCCGTGATGCATTTTTAGAACATGCCTGGGAATGGACCCATAAGCACGGTGGAATCATTCTTGAACAGTTGAAAAAACTGGGAGCATCCTGTGATTGGGATCGTACTGCTTTTACCATGGATGAAGATTTATCCAAGTCTGTGATTAAGGTATTCGTGGATTTGTATAAAAAAGGACAGATATACCGTGGTTATCGCATGGTAAATTGGGACCCAGAAGCTAAAACTACCCTGAGCGATGAAGAGGTAATCTATGAAGAAAAGCAGGGGAATCTATACTATTTGAAGTACCAAATTGAGGGTTCTGATGAATATGTAACCATTGCAACCACACGTCCTGAGACTATTTTAGGAGATACCGCTGTTTGTATCAACCCAAATGATGAACGTTATACACATTTAAAGGGAAAAAAGGTAATTGTTCCTATCTGTAATCGTGTCATTCCTATTATTGAGGATGACTACGTAACCATGGAGTTTGGTACTGGATGTTTAAAGGTAACGCCTGCTCATGATGAGAACGATAAAATGTTGGGCGATAAACATAGCCTAGAAGTAGTGGATGTCTTGAACGATGATGCAACCCTTAATAGTTTTGGATTGCATTACGAAGGAATGGATCGTTTTGAGGCCCGAAAGAAAATTGCCAAGGAACTGGATGAAATGGGCGCGGTTACTAAAATTGAACAACATATTAATAAAGTAGGGACCAGTGAACGTACCGGTGCTGTTATTGAGCCAAAGTTGAGCGATCAGTGGTTTTTGAAAATGAAAGCCTTGGCACAACCAGCTTTAGACGCGGTTTTGGAGAAAGATGTAAACTTGGTTCCCGAAAAATTCATAAATACCTATCGTTATTGGATGGAAAATGTTCGCGATTGGAACATTAGCCGTCAGTTATGGTGGGGACAACAAATTCCTGCTTATTTCTACGGCGATGGAAAAGAAGATTTTGTAGTTGCCGAAAGTTTGGAAGAAGCAATTGTTTTGGCTAAGGAACGAACAGGGAATGCTAGCTTGTCAGCTTCAGATTTAAGACAAGATCCAGATGTTGTAGATACTTGGTTCTCTTCCTGGTTATGGCCTATTACGGTATTCAATGGAATTCTGGATCCTGACAATAAAGAAATCAATTATTACTATCCTACCAACGATTTGGTGACAGCACCTGAGATTCTGTTTTTCTGGGTAGCTCGTATGTTGATTGCTGGTTTTGAGTATAGAAATGAAAAGCCTTTTACCAATGTATACCTTACAGGGATCGTTCGCGATAAGCAACGCCGTAAGATGAGTAAACAATTGGGGAATTCCCCTGATCCGATCGATCTAATGAAGGTGTATGGAGCTGATGGTGTTCGTGTTGGGATGTTATTGAGTTCACCAGCTGGAAATGATTTAATGTTTGATGAGGATTTATGTAAACAAGGAAGTGGTTTTGTAAACAAAATTTGGAATGCCTATCGTCTTATTGATGGTTGGGAAGTGTCCAATAGTCAACCAGAAACAGAAGCAGCTAAGATTGCAATACAATGGTACCGTAACAAGTTTCAAAAAGTATTGACAGAGATTGAAGATCACTATAGTAAATATCGTATTAGTGATGCATTGATGGCTACGTATAAATTGGTGTGGGACGATTTCTGTTCTTGGTTATTGGAAGCGGTAAAACCTGCTTACGGACAACCAATTGCAGCCAACACCAAGGCTGATGTTATTGCTATTTTGGAAGAAAACCTGAAAATCTTGCATCCTTTTGTGCCGTTTATTTCAGAAGAAATTTGGCAACATATTACTGAGCGTAGCCCTGAAGAAGCATTGATAGTGGCTTCTTGGCCAACAACTACCTCTCATGATGCACAGCTGATTAAGGATTTTGATATTGCTTCAGAAGTGGTTTCAGGTATTAGGACCATTCGTAAGGAAAAGAATATTTCTTTCAAGGAAACCATTAATTTATCTGTTATCAATACCGAAAATGCAACCAGTTCATTTGATGCATTGATCACCAAATTGGGTAACATTGAAAATCTGGATTACATCACTGAAAAGTTGAATGGTGCTTTAACCTTCCGTGTAAAGTCTAATGAATACTTTGTTCCTATGAGTGGTGCAATCGATGTGGAAGCTGAGATTGCGAAACTTACTGAAGAACTAAAATACAATGAAGGATTCCTAAAAAGTGTTCAAGGTAAACTGAAAAATGAGCGTTTTGTAAACAATGCTCCAGAGAAAGTAGTTGCCATGGAAAAACAAAAGGAAGCAGATGCATTGGCCAAGATTGAAACAATCAAGGCTAGTTTGGCAGGGTTAAAAGCATAAGACGTTATTTAATTCTGGAACTGGAAAGTTCTACGTCTGCTGTTGCCCAAATGACATCTAATCTTTCTGTAATTTCGTTTAACTTATCCGCTTCATTTAATTTAGAATAGGCCTGTTTTAACCCATGTAAGGCCCATCCATTTTTTGGATAGGTACTTAAGTCTTCTTCGAAGGTACGAATAGCTTCCTCATATTTTTCGGCTTCTAACTGAATGGCACCCAGGTTGTGCCTCACAGAGAAAAACCAATCTGGCGGTTCTTGATAGACCAAGGCATCTTCTAATTCTACAGCTTCTTTTAGGAGTTTAATGCTCTCGTTATAATTACCTTCGCTTGCTAATATTTCTCCTTGCAATACTCTAGTTGCTATCTGCAATAACTGATGTACATTATTGAAATCCCAAATTGTTACTGACTCCAAGTTTTTGTCTTCGGAAAAATTTTGCAATGCTACCAGTTCTTTCTTTGCATTATCAATATCATTCAACCCAATAAAGGCAAAGCCCCTGGCATAATGCCTCATGGCATTTGGGTATTTTAAGGAAACTCCTTCGTTGTCCATTTTAAGGATTTCTTCCCATTTTCCAAACTTCACATTCACATAGTAAGGTATGGTATAGTAATGCTGTATGGTTCCCCACCCGTCCATTTTCATCAGTTCTTTATTAGCATTTTCAGCCACTTTATTGGCAGCCAAAATACCCAGTTTGCTATTTCCTTCCAGTGTGGCAGTAGCTGCCATGAAATGGTAATTGTGTGGGTATAGGGTTAAAGGATACGTTCCCTGAGCATGACAGGTAGTAAGGTAAGAGCTGTCAACTTCTATAGATCGCATATTGGACAGAGTTCCTTTGTGATAGTCACCAGTTCTAATATAAATATGTGCTGGCATATGCACTAGATGGCCTGCTCCTGGTACAAGATCTTCATCGTACAATTGAGCGCTACGCAATCCTCTTTCTGGATTTGCAGAAGCTTCCACGGTATGTATGTAAAAATGGTGGGTACCGGGATGCAATGAATCTATGGAAAATAATTGGTCGAAAGTTGATAAAATTTTAGGCGTCCAAGTTTTTGGTTTGCCTTCTTTGTCCCATAAGTCCCAAGGGTGTAAATTCATTAAAGATTCCACATAAAGACACCCAATTTCAATATCTTCTGGATAAGTTTCGAAAACTTCTTTTAATGCATTGGAATAGGCTTCATCTAAAGCGATTCTATCATCTATGGGCTCTTTTACATATCGTTTTGAAAGAGCCGCTATCAACATTTGTTCTTTAGGAGTAGCATTTTCGGATAATTCAATTGCCTTTTGAATGGCTTTATAGGCTCTCAAATAGTTGTCACTTTCCATCCCAGCATTGTAATTGGGGCCCAATACGTAGGCAAAACCCCAATAGGCCATTGCACAGTTAGGGTCCAGTTTTGTGGCGTAATAGAAAGAACGGGCTGCCTCCGCATGATTAAAACCATAGGCAAGTATTAATCCTTGGTTAAAATACTTTTGAACCAAACTATCGGTAGTGGTTATAGGAAAGTCTAGTACGTCAAGGCCATCAATGATAGGCGCTTTATTGTCTATTTTATACCAATCCTTATCAGACATAACAGGAGCACAGCCTATAGGGGTTCGGTTGGCGATATCAATATTTTTGGGCTCTTTGCGTTTACACCCTACCAATAGAAAAACTATAATAATGGGGATAAAGTGTTGAATCTTCATATCGTTGGCTTTGAACTGTTGGAAATTAACTTGTAAGCTAAATTTTAGCTATTTCGTTTCAATAAAGATAAGAAGTTTCTGAGAAACAAGAATTTATCTGTCTTATAATCAGTATTTTATGGTTTGTCAAAAATCTAAAGATTTTTAAAATTGAGTATGGTGTTTTATAGGAAATTGATCTGGAATGTCATCACTGGATTCTCCAAGATTCTGTCTCAAGTCAATTTCAATCCCTCTGGCAATAGTAGATATAGGAACATCATTAGCGGTACCTTCAAAAGGGTTTTCTCCTGTTCTTCCTATACGCTCCATCGTATGAAAAACCCAAGCAACGATTATGTAAAAAGGGATGGCAAGCCAAACAAATATTTTACCGATGATGGGGCTACTATCTATGAGACCATTTCCAATTTCGGCAAACTGAGGTACCAAAGCTAATGGAAGTAACAACACGAAGATCCACATGAAAAAGTGATTGAGCGTTGCAAAATGCCTTGGGTAAGGAAAGTTTTTAATGCGTTCACTTTTTCCCTGTAAGGTAAAAAGCTCCTCTAGTACACCTTCCAATTCCAAAAATGAAAACTCCCAAATCACTCCTTGCTCTTTAAGTTGTCTTAAATGGTGGGATTGCAAGTATAGAAGTGCTGTTTGTTTATTGCCTTTGCTCATAATGTATTCATAATCATTATCAGAGATATATGATTTTATATTTTCTTCTAATGTTGAATCGTGTTCTGGAGGGCGCACATTCCATTCTTGATTGGTCTTGTGGTTAACGGTGGTTTCCCAAGGTTTGGATGCTCGCATAGAGTAGCGTAATGCCGTCATCCAAGCAATATGGCGATAAGTAAGAGTTTTAATCTCTTTACGCAATACGGTATCTTCAACAGGTGTTTGTGCATATTCGTTGGTAATCATGTCTTGTACAAACATTCCAAAGGTTCTGGAAGTATTTACGATACCTCCCCAGATTTTCCGTGCTTCCCAAATTCTTCCATAGGATGCATTGTTTTGAAAACCAATAACAAAGGCGACAGCGGTACCAATTAATGCCAATGGGGTCCAAGGTATTTTTAGCCAGGCTAAATCAAAAAAGTAGTAGGCGGCAACCCATAGAACAATAATTAAAAAAAACAGTAAAGTTTCGAAACGCGTCCACCATGCCATTTCAAGGGTGGTGTAAGTTTTTTTAATGTGCATACCTCAAATATATAAAAACACCCCGTCATTTTTTTAATGACTAAGTAGTTGAATTTTTGGTACAGGAAATTTAGCTATTATTTTCTATACAGAAAGTATTGATTCACCGCTTCTATATAAAGACGTTTCGCTTCATCTTGGCTAAGCCCTTGGGATTGGAACAATGCGTTAATTTTAAAGGCATTAATAAGTGGATTGCTACTGCCAGGGGAAGATTGGTCGTTGGTAGCGTGCTTATAGTAGGCATACAATTTTAATAGGACATCTGCAGGAAACGGGTCCGTATGATTGTTAATGCTTTTCACAGCATTGGTAAATGCGATATCCAATTCTTCAGGCGTCATGCGCTAATTGGTTGCGAGGATACTAAGTCCCCCTTTTACTTTTTCATTTAGTGAAACACTTACTTTGGCATCCAGTGGCAAGAAGACATCAACTCGAGAGCCAAACTTTATGAAACCACTGTCATTGGTTTGGCCTACGGCCTGACCTTCTTCTGCATAGTTGACAATCCTTTTGGCTAAAGCCCCAGCTATCTGTCGGTGCATCACCTCGCCAAACTCTTCACTCTTAACCACCACTGTAGTGCGTTCATTTTCTTCACTGGCTTTGGGATGCCAGGCCACAAGGTACTTTCCAGGATGGTATTTGCTGAAGGTAACATTACCACCAACAGGGAACCTAGTGACATGCACATTTAAAGGGTTCATAAAAACGGAAATCTGAAGGCGTTTGTCTTTAAAGTATTCCTTTTCAAAAACCTCTTCTATCACTACAACTTTTCCGTCTACCGGAGAAAGTACTTGACTTGCGTTAGGGGTAAAGTTTCGTTTTGGGTTCCGAAAGAACTGTAAAACCAAAACCAACAATACAATAAGTGTTAATAGCAAGAGTATTCTTAGCCATTCTAAAGTCACAAACTGGTTTATTGCCAAGGAACCACCTATGACTAGGAAAAAAGTGATGATGATTATTTTATTTCCTTCCTTATGAAAACATAATCTATTATTTCTAAAAATGCATAAATAAAGGGACTTACAAAAACAATACTGTCCAATCGGTCGTAGATACCCCCATGGCCCGGCATAAGCGACCCACTGTCTTTAACACCTGCTTGTCGTTTAAATTTGGATTGTATAAGATCTCCAAAAGTGCCCAACACCGAGACAATAATGGCTAGTGAGAACCATGTGCCCAAACTGAGCAAGTGAGTGTAGTTAAAGATAAGAAATCCTGCTAAAAACGTACCAACGAAACCACCTATAAACCCCTCAACTGTCTTTTTTGGAGAGATGCGTTCTAAGAGTTTTCGCTTCCCAAAGTTTTTTCCTATTAAATAGGCAAAACTATCATTAGCCCAAATTAGGATAAAAACCCCTATGATGAGCCATACCTGATAAGTTCCATTATGATAGGGGATAAGGGTAAGAAAAACAAAACCGCTAATGATGTAAAAGATAATTGCAATGTATTTTTTCTTTTCAAACATAGGAATCTTACTCACAACCAATAGATCCTTAAGTAGGAACAGGTTAACAAAAATCCCTAAAATGACGTAAAGGTAAATGGCATTTTCATCCCAAACCATATAACTTAAAACATATAATAATGCTCCTAGGATAATAAAAGAAACGTAGCTTTTGAGATGAACTAGTTTTTGGAATTCGTAAATGGTAATAGCACCTAATAAGAAAAACAGGACAAGAAACCACTCTCGTGAAGCAAACATGGAAAACAATATGATTGAGATATAGAGCAATCCCGAGATGCTGCGAACGATGAGTTCCTTCATAAATTATAGGTCTTCAAGTAGCAGCAAATATAGGTTTTTTGTACTACTTCCATAACTCATGAAGTCTTTTTCCTTGTTGCTTTCAAAGTCTTGGATGGTTGTAATATTACTGGGAATGTTCTTACGACTTTGGTTTTTGATAATGCGTAATCCTTCACTTATATTTTCTACCAATTGGCTGGTGGTTGCAAAAATGATGAAGTTGGAAGGCAGTTCGTGTAATTTCTTTTCTTTGATCTGGTTGGAAGAAAGTAAAATGGAGCCGTTATTTGCGACTAAGGATTCACAGTTGGATAAGAAAAAAGCAGCTTGTGAGCTTTTTCCAAAGTTGAGGTTATACCCTTCAAATTTTGAGGAAAGTTGCTCATTGATGCAAAACACATCCTTTTCATACCAATCATTTTCCAAGAGGATATTATCGAAAGACTCAGAAATTTCCTGCCAATTTTCACAGTATAAGAATTTACCTCCATTTTTATTGAAGTTGTAGGTAAACTTTTCATCTACAGGTAGTTTCTCTTCAGGGAAATACTTGCTACGGTCAGCGCTTTTTACTTTTTGTTCTGACTTAGCATTCGATTTTAAAAGTCTTTTAAACAGACTCATAAAGGCCTAATTGAGGAGTTTCTTATACGTTAATCATCAAATATATAAAATAAGAAGGGAAGTCTTGTAAGAAAAAATCAAACATTCCTACTTCAAAAGTTAAAATTGATGGTTTACGGTGTTGCAATTTTTGGTTCAGGAGTCTCTTCTTCCTTGTCAAAAGGACGCTTTCCAAAAATACGCTCCAAACTTTCCTTAAATATTACTTCTTTTTCAAGAAGCTCATTGGCCAATTCAGTAAGTTTATCCTTGTGATTCATAAGCAAATCGATAGCTCTTTGATACTGAGCTTCAATGATGTTTGAGATTTCCTTATCAATCATCTCAGCTGTTTTTTCACTATAGGGTTTACTGAAATTATAATCCGTTTGTCCCGAAGAATCATAATAGGTAAGATTTCCTATTTTATCATTCAATCCGTAAATGGTTACCATGGCTCGGGCTTGTTTGGTTACTTTTTCCAAATCGCTCAAGGCTCCTGTCGATATTTTGTCGAAAATTACTTTTTCGGCAGCACGTCCTCCCATAGTGGCACACATTTCGTCCAACATTTGTTCTGGACGTACAATGAGGCGTTCTTCAGGCAAATACCATGCAGCTCCTAAGGATTGTCCACGAGGAACAATGGTAACTTTTACTAAAGGTGCAGCATGCTCCAACATCCAGCTCACGGTAGCATGACCTGCCTCATGAAAAGCAATGGCCTTTTTCTCTCCAGGTGTAATGATCTTGTTTTTCTTTTCCAGTCCACCAACAATTCGGTCTACAGCATCCAAGAAATCTTGTTTTCCAACAGCTTTCTTATCATTACGGGCAGCAATTAGTGCGGCTTCGTTACATACATTAGCTATATCTGCACCAGAAAATCCAGGGGTTTGTTTGGCAAGGAAGTCAGTATCTAAGGAATCATCCTTTTTTAAAGGGCGTAAATGTACCTCGAAGATTTCCTTACGTTCCCGAACATCAGGAAGGTCTACATAAATCTGACGGTCAAACCTTCCGGCACGCATTAATGCTTTATCTAAAATATCTGCACGGTTGGTAGCAGCTACTACAATGACATTGGTATTAGTTCCAAAACCGTCCATTTCAGTCAATAACTGATTCAAAGTGTTTTCACGCTCATCGTTAGATCCAGAAAAATTATTCTTTCCACGTGCACGACCAATAGCGTCAATTTCATCTATAAAGATAATGGAAGGGGATTTTTCTTTGGCTTGTTTAAACAAGTCACGCACTCGAGAAGCTCCCACTCCTACAAACATCTCTACAAAGTCTGAACCAGATAAAGAGAAGAAAGGTACTTTAGCTTCTCCAGCCACTGCTTTGGCCAAAAGAGTTTTACCAGTTCCTGGAGGACCTACCAAGAGGGCTCCTTTTGGAATTTTCCCTCCCAATGAAGTATACTTTGTTGGGTTTTTTAAGAAATCTACAATCTCTTGTACTTCTTCTTTGGCACCTTCCAAACCGGCAACATCTTTAAATGAAGTCTTTACATCGGTCTTCTCATCAAAAAGTTTGGCTTTAGATTTCCCTATATTGAAAATCTGACCTCCGGCACCACCTCCACCTCCGGCAGACATACGGCGCATGATAAAAATCCAAATACCAATAATGACAACAAAAGGAAGCAAGGTAAGTAACAACTCTCCCCAGACATTAGAATTGGTCTCCCAGGTAATATCTGTAGCAAGGTTGTTATCGTTCTTTATTTTGTAAAAATTATTTTCAAAGTTTTGAAGGTCCCCAAACTCAAATTCATACACAGGATCATTTGCGCCTGGACTAAACAAGGAATTGCCAGACTTAGGTTTGTGCACTTCTTTCTGTCTGGCTTCACCAGTAAGGTATACCTGAGCTCTGTTTTTATTGATAATTTCAATTTTATCTACATCACCAGCTTTTAGGTATTCTTCAAACTCCCTTTGGGTAGTCTCTTTGGGTTGGGTCAAATTACCTCCGCCAAAAAACTGGATTCCCACAAATAGGGCGAAAATGCCTATGTAGATCCACCAGGCATTGAATTTAGGTTTTTTAGCTTCAGGTTTATTATTATCTTCGGCCATAGGGCTTTCTTTGTTTTTAATAAGTAGTTTCTATAGTAACCGTTTTTGCATCTCCCCAGAGTCCTTCAATATCGTAAAATTCTCGGATATGCTTTTGAAACACATGTACAACCACATGTACAAAGTCCATTAAGACCCATTCTGCATTATCACTTCCTTCTACATGCCAAGGTTTTTCCTTAAGGGCCTTGCTAACGGTTTTTTGAATTGAATTTACAATGGCATTTACTTGGGTGTTCGAAGTACCATTACAGATAATAAAATAATCACATACTGTATTTTCTATCTCCCTTAGGTCCAGAATCTGAATGTTTTGTCCCTTTACCTCTTCAATTCCTTTAATGATTTGTGTTACAAGTTGATCTGTACTAGCTTCTTTTTTTGCCATTCAAAAGTTTTAATGGAACAAATTTATTACTTTTTTGTTTCTTGCTGCCGATTTCTGAGACAACATTAACACAATATTAATTCCAGTGAATGTAATCAAACTTAGTGCCATTGGCTCCACGAATGACTACTTAAAAGCATTGTGTAAGGAAACCGACTTGCAGGATGGCACCGTGGTACTTACCGAGGAGCAAACACAAGGCCGTGGACAAATGGGCGCCACTTGGTTCTTTGAGCCGTCGAAAAGCCTTGCCTTTAGTGTGTTTAAGAGATTTGATGGGATCTATGTGGATCATCAATTTGCCATTATGGTACAGGTCTCCTTAACGCTTTTGAATTGTCTAGAACAATTTGGCATACCCGATTTGGCCATAAAATGGCCTAACGACATTATGGCAGGTGACAAAAAATTGTGTGGAATTTTGGTGGAGAATCAATTGAAGGGTAGCCAAATAAAGGGCTCGGTTATTGGAATAGGCCTAAATGTAATGAATGGTTCATTTAAAGGGCTTCCAAAAGCAACTTCCATGTTACTCAGTGCGGGAAATTCGTTTGATCTAGAAGAGGTTTTTTCAACCATTGCAGAGGAAATTGTTTTTTGCCTAAACCATTTCTATGCAGATCATTACCATCTATTTAAAATGTACGAAGAGTCATTGTATCGAAAAGACCAAGTGTCTGTCTTTTCCGATCAGAATGAACAATTCAACGGAATCATACGGGGAGTTCAAAGTAACGGAGAGTTACGTGTGGAAATTGAGGACGGTACAATGAAATCGTATCGCCTCAAGGAAATCAAATTACTTAATTGAGATCACCCATTTTACTGGCAAGGGTTTCCAAAAACTTAGTAATAGGTCCTTTTACCATCATAGCCATCATTGGGTTGAAACTTCCTTCGAAAAGGAGTTCAGCTTCTGAGCTATTATCGGATACTTCGGTTATGTTTCCTGTTAAAGAAAAAGGAATCTTGTCACTAATGGCACCAAGAACTACCTTAGAAGGAGCATTGACTTCTCTCACTTCCAAAGCAATCTCAGGCATACCGCTAAGTGCAAAAACAAAAGCATTTTCACGAATGACTTCAAACTTAGCGATGTTGTCAGGCATAAGCTCTTCAAAGTTTTTTACATCACTTAAATAATTACAGAGCTCTTGTGCAGATTTCTGTACGCTTACTTTTTTACTTTTAATTTCCATAATGGGTGCATCGTTTAGGTGCTTATGGCAAATAGCGTGCCTATTTCCAGTTTCCTGGGTCTACGCGCCATTCTGCCAAGGTTTCTGCTTCTTTTGTAGTGATGTACTGAGCTTTTTCTGCCTGTTCTAGCAAATTGTCATAATTGCTCAGGGTATTTAGTGAAATATTGGCCTTCTCAAAATTTTTGGCAGACACATCAAAACCATAGGAGAAAATAGCAACCATGCCTTTTACCTGTGCATTGGCTTCCCTAAGGGCATCTACTGCAAGAAGACTACTTTTTCCAGTACTAATAAGGTCTTCTACTACAACTACAGTTTGGTGTTCCTGAAGACTTCCTTCGATCTGGTTTTTCCTTCCATGCTTTTTAGGTTCGGGACGAACATAACAAAAAGGAAGATTCATATAATCTGCCACCAACATTCCAATTCCAATGGCACCAGTAGCTACACCAGCAATAACATCGGGCTTTCCGTATAATTCTTCTATCTGATTGGCCAAATGCTCCCTCAGATAATTTCGAATCACTGGATAAGATAGCGTAATTCTGTTATCGCAATAAATTGGCGATTTCCATCCAGAAGCCCATATAAAAGGGTTTTGCGGTTGCAATTTTATTGCATTAATTTGCAGAAGCAATTCTGCTGTTTTTTGAGCAGTTTCTTTGTTTAAAACCATTGTGCAAATGTATAAAGTTTTTGTGAAAGACATCCCGATAATTCTCTCTACTGAGAAAAAAATCGGTAAGCAGTACACAGCAATTCCATTAAAGCTAGCACGCCTTAAGAAGATCATTAAAAAGATCAATAATGGAAATCTAATTTATGTGAATCTTTATCATAAAAACGAAGAAAAAATTGAAAGATTCCTAAGAAAAAAACTTCCTTTTGTAGAAGCTGCTGGTGGAATGGTATACAATAACAAAAAAGAAATTCTTTTCATCTATAGAAATGAAAAATGGGATTTGCCAAAGGGACATCTAGACCCTGGGGAGAGCCATGAAGCTGCTGCTATACGTGAAGTAGAGGAGGAGACAGGTGTTAAAGATTTGGAAGTGAAACGATTTCTTCAAAAAACGTATCATGTCTTTAAGCGAAATGGTAAGTTTAAGCTAAAAGCTACTTATTGGTATGAAATGTATACTGAATATGATGGTGACTTGAAACCTCAAAAAAATGAAGGCATCAAGAAAGTAAAGTGGAAAAACTTCGGAAAGAGCCAGAAAGCACTTCAGAATTCCTATGAAAACATAAAGTTGTTATTCCCGAAAGAATACTTAACCACCCACCCGAACGATCGGGTATCTCAAATGTGACTTTTCGTAATGGTTGGATTTTTTATGAATCCAATCTAATTGTCCATACCAATTATTCGCAAAGTTTTCATCACTTGCTTTTTTTGCTTCAAATTCGGTTTTTATTTCAGGGTTTTCATTGAGGAATATCTCTGCCTTATCTTCCCAGACATAAGGTGAAAAACCTTCTTTTTGCTGCAAAATAGTGTCAAAATAATTCCAATTGAAGAAAGAATCTGGAGCTATGGGCTCTAAGGTTTCCAATAGATAACGAACTCCCGGCTGTTGTGTGTTTACTATGTAATCTCCTTTTTTAATAGTGACATCTTCCTCTGTCATTTCAACTTGGGTGTTGTAATGAAGATAATGACCTTCATAAGGGCTCCTTCGGGATTTGTAATCCTTAATTTTATATACCTGAACCCTGAGGGTCGTGTCATTTTTCACTCGGGAATAATCAATCTCATTGTTTTTAAGTTGTTCCATAACATTCCAATATCCTTTTGGAATAATGTACTTTTCGGGTATTATTACAGATGTTGTAGGTGTAAAATAATTGTAATAGGTAATATCTTTGACGAAAGGTTGGCTAGAATCATATTTTAATCGACTAGCACCAGTAACATTACTAGGAATCATGTTTCCTTCATATCCCTTAAAGCTAAGGGTAGATGTTTGGCTACTATCTACTTTCCAAGACAGGGGGTATTCATTTCCAACCTTATAATTAGTAATGGCATTTTTGCGAAGTTCTTTAATGGCTTCTGCTTCATTGTCGGCAATGGCAATAAAGCTTTTCATAAGCTCGTAAGTGCCTTCAACACGATCTTTATAAGGTTTTAGCATATGTGTCTCTACCATCATGCCTAGGGTGTTGAATAGGGTAGTATATCCTGTGGAATATCTTGGAGAATCCATAAATTGTGAAAACCCACTTTCTGGTGTAGTTCCCCAGACATTTACATAAGGGGTGATGTCCCAATCCTTAATAGCCAAGGAGTCTTCCAATTGAGGCATAAAACTAGTGTGCAAATAATTTCCCAATGGGCCTCCCAATTTGTTGTGCTGTGTAAATAAGTGTGTTAGGGTGTATTGATAGTCTGCTCCATTGCTTACATGATTGTCAATAAAAAGATCTGGATCTAAAGCTTGAAATATTTCAACAAAAGATTTAGCATTTTTCGTATCGGCTTTAATAAAATCCCTGTTGAGGTCATAGTTGCGGGCATTGCCACGGAATCCATATTCTTTGGGGCCGTTCTGGTTGGTTCTAGTCCCTGAATTTCGGTTCAATGCTCCTCCAATATTATATACGGGTATCACAGCTACAATTGTATTTTCAGGCGCCTTTAATGTTCCTTCAGCAAAATCACGGATAAGCATCATAGAAGCATCGATTCCGTCACTTTCCCCTGGATGAATACCATTATTGATGAGAATGATGTTTTCCCGAGCTTCATCCGAAAATTCTGATTCAAAAGTTCTATTAGGGTTGAAGGTGACCAAGTGTAAGGGTTTTCCACTATCTGTAGGCCCCATGGTATAAAGCGCTACGCTGGTATGGAGTTCCGCAAGATTTTCATAAAAAGAAATGACTTCATCATAGGTAGCAGTTTCCGTTCCATCGCTTTTTTCAAATTGAGTGGTAAAATCAAAATCTGAGTTTTTTTCATTGGAGCCACAAGAGGCTAGAAGGGAAATAATGAGTAGGTATGCGAAGTTTTTTTTCATGAGAAGCGACTTTTTTCAAAGATATATAAAATGAAAGTATCCTTATTTATGTTTTTAAGGGTCGTTATTTATGTTTTAGGCATATGATTTGATAGTAAAATGTATGACTAACTAATGTATTTTCTATCTTTGAGTTAAACCTAATAAAAAAACCAATATGAAAAAGATAACTACCCTTCTTGTGCTTTTGCTATTCTCGACTACTTTATTTGCACAGGATGTCATGCAGTTAGAACCATTGTTACAAAGATTGGAGACTTTGAAGAACAGTCCTTTGGATTTTAATACTGTTTTAAATCAACATTTCAATGTAGAAGAGCAACAGTTGCTTTTAGCGCATTTTGAAACTATTAATAATGAAGATCAAGGAAATAATGCGTCTTTTGTCCCAGATGCTTTTATTGGATTGGATATAAGAAATAATGGGGTTTTTGGTTCATTGGATGGAACACCTCCTTACGATAATTTTGATGTAATAAATACAAATGGACTAATTGCCTATGCTGATGATTTTAATGCTAATGGAGTATTGTATGCATTGCAATATGACACTACAACTCAAATAGGAAGCCTAGTTACCGTAGATCCTATAACTGGTAATTTTTCTACCATCGATGATTTGGCTGGTCTTACCGCTGGGCATTCTCCTTCTGGATTAAGCTATAATTTTGATGACGGTGAAATATATGCATTGTCAACAAATGGGAGTGGCACTCAACTATATTCTTTAAATCTATTAACAGCAGTACTCACACCTATTGGTACTGGAACAGGTAATAATACTGGGATTTGGCTAGAAATTGATACTGATGGAAATGCTTGGATGGCAGATATAAGTAGTGACTTATTCTATTCTGTAAATTTAACCACAGGTACGGCTAGTCCCGTAGGACCTTTGGATGTGGATATAAGTTTTGCTCAGGATGCTACCTATGATCATGTAAATGGAGAACTGTTCATGGCTGCCTATCAAGGAGGAGGAACTGGTGGAATTTATAGTATTAATACTTCTACAGGGCTTGCATCTTTTATAGGACAGACAGACGCATTGAATGTAGAGTTTGGAATGTTCTCAGCTCCAGGAACTCCATTGAGTGTAGAAGATCATTTAGAAAGAAAAGTCTCTGTGTACCCTAATCCGGTAAACGAAAAATTGATACTGGAGGCGCTTTCAGAAATAGAAATTACAAACGCTTCTTTATACAATGTATTGGGAATGGATACGGGAGTAATCTATAAAAATGGAAGTATGGATGTTTCCTTATTACCACAGGGAATCTATATTTTGATGATGAAAACTTCTGAAGGAACCTTAAGTCAAAAAATAGTTAAGAAATAATCTAACCAACGTTCTTAAAATAAAAAGCCCCGCATTGCGGGGCTTTTTTTAATGATCTATTTTGAATATTAGCCATTCATAGAAATCAAAAATTCTTCGTTGCTACGGGTCTGCTTAATCCTGTCGTTAATGAACTCCATAGCTTCTACAGGGTTCATGTCTGCTAGATATTTACGCATCACCCACATACGTTGGATGGTGTTTTCGTCTAACAAGAGATCGTCTCTTCGAGTACTTGATGACGTAAGGTCGATGGCTGGGAAAATACGACGGTTGGATATCTTTCTATCCAATTGTAATTCCATATTACCAGTTCCTTTAAATTCTTCAAAAATTACCTCATCCATTTTGGATCCGGTTTCAGTAAGTGCGGTTGCTATAATACTTAAAGAACCTCCATTTTCAATATTACGAGCAGCACCAAAGAAACGTTTTGGTTTGTGCAATGCGTTGGCATCTACACCCCCACTTAATATTTTACCACTGGCAGGCTGTACAGTGTTATATGCTCTTGCCAAACGGGTAATGGAGTCTAAAAGAATCACGACATCATGTCCGCATTCTACCAAACGTTTCGCCTTTTCTATCACCAAATTGGCAATACGAACGTGTTCAGAAGCTTCTTTGTCGAAAGTAGAAGCTACAACTTCACCGCTAACGTTTCGTTGCATGTCTGTAACTTCTTCAGGGCGTTCATCTATAAGAAGGATGATTTGATATACTTCTGGATGGTTAGCTGCAATGCCGTTGGCAATATCTTTAAGCAACATGGTCTTACCCGTTTTTGGTTGGGCTACGATCATCCCTCTTTGTCCTTTACCAATTGGGGAGAACAGATCAATAATTCGTGTGGATACGTTGCTTTGTCGATCTGCAATATTGAATTTTTCTTGAGGAAAAAGAGGCGTCAAGTGTTCAAAAGACACACGGTCTCTCACTACATTTGGAGAAAGTCCATTGATTTTATTCACCTTAATTAAAGGGAAGTATTTTTCACCTTCTTTAGGCGGGCGAACTTCTCCTAAAACAGTATCTCCGGTTTTAAGGCCGAACAAACGTATTTGTGATTGTGAAACATAAATATCATCTGGAGAAGATAGGTAGTTGTAATCACTGGAACGTAAGAATCCATATCCATCTTGCATGATATCCAGAACCCCTTCACTTTCTATAATTCCATCAAATTCAAAATCTGGTTCACGGTAACGGTTACGGGTATCTTTATTCCCATTTTTTCCTCCGCTATTGTTCTGCTTTTGTTGGTTGTTTTTATGATGTTGTTGCTTTTGTTTTTGCCCAGCATGTTCTTTTGTCTCTCCATTGTTTTGCCGTTTGTCATCATCGGCATGCTTTTTTGGAGCGTTGTGCTGTTTTTTTGGAGGATGTTCCTGTTTTTTTGAAGGATGTTCCTGCTTTTTTGGAGCGTTTTCCTGTGGGTTCTTTGGGCTGTGCTGCTCACGATTTTCATTACGTGGAGCTCTTGGCCTGCGTTCCCTTTGCTCACTTTTTTGCGGGGCTTTTTTATTTTCTTGTTTGGGTGCTGCAGGTTTCTCCTCCACAGACACTACTGCCTTAACAGCCGAAGGATTGGCTGCTTGGTAATCAAGAATTTGATACACCAAGTCTAACTTCTTCAGGCTACGATATTTTGGGACTTTTAATGTCTTTGCAAGCTCTTGAAGTTCAGGTAGCTTTTTCGATTTTAATTCTGAAATTTCGAACATTTAAAAAATGATAAATAAAATTAATTGTGATAAGAATATCAATTAGAGTAGGTAAATTAGTTGAAAACAAGTCGAAGACTAAGTAACCTCTATTGAATTGGTTACGAATTGTTATTGCAATTATACAACAATAATTTAATACTTGGAGTTATTTTTTTGAAAAGAAAGCTTATTTTTGCCCTCAATACTTAAAAAATAATGATACAACGGATACAGACTTTATATTTAGCATTGGCAGCTTTAGTAATTGCTGGGCTATATGTTTGGTTTCCTTCACTTCAAGATGAAACAGGCAATGCTCTGTTGACCAAAAATGACCCTGTTGTTTTAGGGCTTATGGGTGCTATTGTATTATTGGTTTTAATTGCTATTTTTAACTTCAAGAAGCGACAACAACAGTTTGTGTTTAATCGCTTATCTATCATATTAAACTTTGTATTACTGGGAGTTTTCGTTTATCGATCACTAAGTCTATCCGGAGAAGCTTTGGTTTCTGAGAAGGGTATTGGGATGCTACTTCCCATCATTTCTATCGTTTTTTTAGTGTTGGCTAATAAGGCCATCAAAAGGGACGAGGATCTCGTAAAATCTGTAGATCGATTACGTTAAAACTATTGCTTAGTATTATTAGTGCGAAACCCCCGAAGTATGCCAGCTTCGGGGGTTTTATTTATCTTTTAAATTCAATTACTTCTAAGTTCTTAATTTCTTTTCCATCTATTTCAAAACGTAACATGGTTCGTACTTTCTGAAAACCATGTTTACCAATGGCCCCGGGGTTCATGTGTAATAAATGCAGTTTGGGGTCTGGCATTACCTTTAAAATATGAGAATGTCCCGTAATGAAAATTCGGGGTGGGTGTTGTTTAATTTGTTCCCGGATCCTAGCATGGTATCTTCCGGGGTAACCCCCAATGTGCGTTATCCATACCTCTACATCTTCACACATAAAGCGATTGTCTAAAGGAAACTCGGCTCTCGCTTTAGCATCGTCAATGTTGCCATAGACAGCCCGTAATGGTTTTAATTTTTTAAGGGTGTCAGTAACTTTTAAATCCCCAATATCTCCAGCATGCCAAACTTCATCAGCCTGAGAAACATACTTCAGGATGTTAGAATCTATATAACTGTGGGTGTCACTTAAAAGAAGAATCTTAGTCATAATGATCATGTGAGCTTTTGCAAATGTAATTTATTTAAGAAAGGATTAACCTTTAGACCGAAGGTGTATTTTGTATTTTTACTGAAATTTTGAAAGTACTCCCTTGCGGTATTTTATTGAACTATCATACAACGGAAAGAACTATCATGGATGGCAAATCCAACCCGATGCTATAAGTGTACAGCAGGTGTTGGAGAAAGCGATCTCTACGTTATTACGTTCTGAAATAAAAGTAACAGGAGCAGGTAGGACGGATACAGGTGTGCATGCAAAACAACTGTTTGCACATTTTGATGCTGTGTCCCTTGAAGATTTGGAAGATTTTAAGTTTAGATTAAACTCCTTTCTTCCCAAAGATATTTCCATACAGGATATTTTTCCAGTTAAGGAAGATGCCCACGCCCGGTTCAATGCTACTGAGCGGGAATATAAATACCACCTTGCTCTACAAAAGAATCCATTTTTGGAAGGCTTTGCATATTTGGTACATCAAAAGCCCAATATGGAACTCATGAATGAGGCCGCAAAGGTCTTATTGGACTATCAGGATTTTCAATGCTTTTCCAGAACAAAAACCGATGTAAAGACGTATCATTGTGATATTAAATCGGCTTACTGGGAAAAAGAAGACCATCAATTCATTTTCACTATTAGTGCCGATCGATTCCTTCGGAATATGGTCCGTGCTATTGTTGGAACACTATTGGAGGTTGGATATGGTAAGATGACCTTAGACTCTCTTCATGATGTAATAAAGAGTAAGGATAGAGGGAAGGCAGGAGCATCTGCACCAGCACATGGATTGTACCTTACCAAGGTGCAATATCCAAATACTATTAAATTGTAATTAAACTATGGCAGACGCAAAAGGAAAAGCGTTCGATTTCAAATTATTTAGACGACTTATGGGATACACCCGTAAGTATCGCTTTACTTTTTATTTTGTGGCTTTTGCAGCTATGGCTATGGCATTGTTAGGCGCATTGAGTCCTATTTTGTTAAAGGATGCTATCGATTTGGCCATCTTACCAAAAGATTGGGATGGGTTGGTGTTTTACATTACCCTCATGGGAGCCATATTGCTAACTGAGGTAATTTTTCAGTTCTCCTTTATATTTTATGCGAATTGGCTTGGGCAACACGTTATCAAGGATATTCGGATAAAACTCTTCAAATTAATGTTGAGTTTTAAGATGAAATACTATGACAAGAGTGCTGTGGGAAGACTCACAACACGTGCTGTAAATGATATAGAAACTATTTCCAGCATTTTCAGTCAGGGTTTGTTCATGATTGTGAGCGATTTGTTGAAGATGCTTGTGGTTGCTGGTTTTATGCTTGCTATGAGTTGGAAACTGGCACTTATTACTTTTGGTATTATGCCATTTCTTGTATATGCAACCCGTGTTTTTCAGCGTGCTATGAAGGGTGCATTCGAAGAGGTAAGAGCTCAGGTAGCCAATCTCAATTCTTTTGTACAGGAACGAATATCTGGAATGAAGATCGTACAAGTATTTGCTAAGGAAGCGGTTGAATTTCAAACCTTTAAAGAGATCAATAAAAAACATAGAAAGGCTTGGATTAAAACCGTATGGTACAATTCCATTTTCTTTCCCATTGCTGAAATGTCTGGTTCCATTGCTATTGGTCTTCTAGTTTGGTATGGTGGATTAAAGGCCATGCCCGAAGAATTTGCAGGTAGTGGCGCTATTACCTTAGGACTTATCACAGCTTTTATTCAACTTACCCAAATGTTGTTTCGTCCATTGCGACAGATAGCAGACAAATTCAATACACTACAAATGGGGATGGTAGCAGCCAATAGGGTGTTTTCTATTTTGGATACCAAATCCCATATTTCTGATGAAGGGACTATAGCTTTGAATCAAGTAAACGGTCATATCGATTTTAAAGAGGTTCGATTTGGGTATAATGAAGACGAAGAGGTTATTAGAGGAATTACCTTTTCAGTTTCACCTGGACAAACCATTGCATTGGTGGGAGCTACTGGAGCTGGAAAATCTACCATCATCAATTTATTGTCTCGTTTTTATGAAATCAATGCTGGGGAAATCACCATCGATGGTGTTTCTATAGAAGATTATACGTTAAAATCACTTCGAGACCACATTGCAGTTGTATTGCAAGATGTATTTCTATTTGCTGATACCATCTTCAATAATATTACCTTGGGAGATACTTCCATAACGGAAGCAGAAGTAATTGCCGCCGCCAAAGAAATTGGGGTGCATAAATTTATTTCTTCCCTTCCTGATGGATACAACTATAATGTAAAAGAAAGAGGAAGTATGCTCTCTTCGGGTCAGCGACAGCTCATAGCCTTTTTACGGGCTTATGTGAGCAAACCCAGTGTTTTGGTATTAGATGAGGCCACTTCATCTGTAGATACGTATTCTGAAGAATTGATTCAGAATGCCACCGATAAGATTACACAAGGAAGGACTTCTATTGTAATTGCCCATAGATTGGCCACCATAAAGAAAGCCGATCTGATTTTGGTGATGGATCAAGGAAAAATTGTGGAAAGGGGAACGCACAAAGAGCTGCTACAAAATGAAAACGGATTCTACAAAAACCTTTACGAAGTCCAGTTTATGATTGAGGAAGCTATATAAGAAATAGCTTTTTTCTCCCTTTCGGCTCGGATCATTTCCTCTAAATCTCCTGAAAAGTATAGAAAGGCAAATTGAACAATTCCAACCAAAATTAAAATGACTACTATTATGGCCAAAAAGAGTAGCGTTCTAAGGATAATTTGCCCTATGGTAAGGGGATATAGTTTTTTGTATATATAAGCCACGTATATCATGACTAATAGGTTCATAATATTAGCTATGACGAAAAAATTGCCACCCAACATGGCAGCTGGTGTTGTTATGAATAAATTGGTGATTGAAAATTGCGCTATAGCATAGGTGGTAATTACCAGATGTTCAGTATAGTTGAATTTTTTAAGCCCGAGAAATGTAAGCTTTCCTATCAACGCATACATAGGTAGGTTGATGAATGCAAAAATACTGTAGTAATCAAAAGCCCAATCTATATCTGTTATGTTTTGGGATTCATTGGTAGTAATAAAATTGAGATCCATGGATTCTGGAAAAAACTTTCGCAAAATAAATAGTTGAAATCCAGAAAGTGTTAGGGCAATGGCAAAATAGCTCAACACATTTACATACTTCTTACGGGTGCCCGTAATATAAGACCCAATTACGTCTTCAGGCTTTCTAAAAAGGGTTAGGAAGGTTTTAAGTAGTTTGTTGTCGTAATTTAGAAACTGTTCCCTAGCATCCACCCACAGGTTTTTAAAATTAAGCCTATTACGGATGACTTTGGCACCACAATTTGAGCAAAAATTGATGTGTGTTTCTAGAGGAGAAGAACAGTTTTTGCAATTCATACCCTATAAACTGAGATCCTTTTCTAATAGTTCTTGGAGTTCTTCAAGTCCCTCAAACAGCACGAAATCACCTTCTTTTAGATAAGAAATCTGTCCGTTCTCTTCAGAAACAACAATACATACCGCATCACTTTTCTCTGTAATACCTAGAGCTGCTCTATGACGCAACCCAAAACGTTGTGGTATTGTTTTTTCGTTGGATACGGGTAGTATAACTCGTGTAGCAGTGATGAGATTCTCCTCAATAAGGATGGCACCATCATGCAAAGGGCTGTTTTTGTAAAAAATACTTTCAATAATGGGCTGGTTTACTTCAGCGTTCATTTTATCGCCTGTGGCCTTTACAAATTCCAAACTGTTGTTACGTTTCAATACAATGATGGCTCCTGTAAAACTTCTGCTCATCTTAGAGCAAGCCCCTATAATTGCAGGAATATTGGTTTGTGATTCTTCTGCGGAAAAAAGATTGAGACGCTGCAAAACACGCTTTCGGGCTGAAAAATTAGTAGAACCTACCATGAGCAGGAATTTCCTGATTTCTTGTTGAAATACTACTACCAAGGCTACCATTCCAACACCCAGAAAACCACCAAGTATTTTACTTAGTAGTAGCATATCCATGAGAACAGTAAGTCTCCAGATACCATAAACGATCACAATTCCAACAAAAATATTAATAGCAACCGTTCCTTTTACCAATTTGTACAAGTAGTACATAAGGGCCGCAACGAGAACGACGTCAATAATATCTATAATTCGTATTTCTTGGAAATCAAAATACTCCAATTCAAAAAGGGTTTTTGTAAAAGTAGCTTAATTTTTGAAATGTCAAGAATGTTGTTTTAGGTTTTCAAATAGGGTAACGCACTCTATGGCTTCTTTTACATCATGTACTCTTAAAATAGAGGCTCCCTTTTGCAAGGCAACGGCATGTAGTGCCGTACTCCCATTGAGGGCTTCTTCAGGAGAAGATTTCAATGTTTTGTAGATCATGGATTTTCGGGAAACCCCAACCAAAATAGGAGTGTCTAGATCGAGAAATGATTCGAGATCATTAAACAGTTCGAAGTTCTGTTCAAGGGTTTTTGAAAAACCAAACCCTGGATCTACAATGATGTCATTTATTCCTGCGCTTCTAGCTGCCGCTAATCTTTCAGAAAAATAATAGAGGATGTCATGAGTTAAACTTTCATAGACCGTATTTTCCATCATGGTATGCGGATTCCCCCGCATGTGCATCATAATATAAGGTACTTGTAAGGAGGCCACGGTAGCGAGCATTTCTTGGTCCAGTTTACCTCCAGAGATATCGTTAACCATAGAAGCACCGGCTTCGATTGCTTTTTTGGCAACAACACTCCGAAAGGTATCTATTGAAATAATAGCCTCAGGAAAACGTTCATGAATTGCTTTTATGGCAGGAACAACCCGGTTTAACTCTTCCTCTTCAGATACTTCTTGTGATCCCGGGCGGGTACTATACCCTCCAATATCTAAAAATGCGGCACCTTCATCTAACATGTGGGAAGCTTTTGCAATGACTTCGGAAATATCAGTTGCCCTACTTCCTTCATAAAAAGAGTCTGTGGTTACGTTCACAATACCCATAACCTTCGGTGTAGATAGGTCTATTAGCGAGCCGTTACAATTGAGGGTGTACAATTTTTTAAATTGATTTATTTAAGCGAAATTTACACAAATTCTTACACATATTTATGTCCAATACCACTATTCAGTACGATGATGTCATAAACACATGCAGATCGTTGTTTATCAATAAAATGAAAGATTATGGAAGTGCCTGGCGCATCCTTCGATTGCCTTCCCTTACCGATCAGATTTTTATCAAAGCACAACGAATTAGAAGTCTTCAACAGAATGAGATACGGAAAGTTAATGAAGGGGAGCTGAGCGAGTTTATCGGAATCATCAATTATTCTATTATGGCTTTGATACAGCTTAAAATGGGAGTGGTAGAACAACCTGATCTCGATTTGGAAAAGGCTACGGAATTGTATGATGAGCAAGTAGCCGTTACTAAACAATTGATGATGGATAAAAATCATGATTATGGAGAAGCTTGGAGAGATATGCGTGTAAGTAGCCTGACAGATCTCATTCTTCAGAAATTGTTACGCGTAAAACAGATAGAAGATAACCAAGGGAAAACGTTGGTGAGCGAAGGAATTGACGCCAACTACCAAGACATGATCAATTACAGTGTTTTTGCTATGATCCATCTTAACGAATCTATGGACTAACAAAAACAATTAAACCAATACATTACAACTATGAGAATACTTGTTGGAATTACCCGAATTTTTGTTGGAATACTATTTATTATTAGCGGGCTCATTAAATTGAATGACCCCGTTGGGTTTTCATTTAAGCTTCAGGATTATTTTGCTCCAGAGGTGCTCAACCTGGAATTTTTGGTTCCCTTTTCGTTGGTGATTGCAATCTTTGTGGTGATTTTCGAGGTACTTCTGGGGGTCATGATCATAGTTGGCTATGCCAAAAAATTCACATTGTATAGTTTGCTTGGGATGATTGTGTTTTTCACATTCCTTACATTTTACTCGGCCTATTTCAATAAGGTGACGGATTGCGGATGTTTTGGCGATGCTTTAAAATTGACGCCTTGGGAATCTTTCTGGAAAGATATAGTATTGTTGGTACTGATCTTGATTTTGTTCTTCGGAAGAAAACACATACAACCTTTCTTTTCAAAATTTACTCGTAGCCTTACAGTGTTCATTTCCTTGGTTTTGTGCATGTGGTTGGGGTATCATGTACTCATGCATTTACCAGTAAAAGATTTTAGGCCCTATAAAATTGGTGCCAATATTGAAGAAGGAATGACGGTTCCGGAGGATGCACCGCCACCTATTATAGAATACCTGTGGGAATATGATATTAATGGTAAAAAAGAGGTTATTCCTAACACCACGGGAAGAGATCCCAAACCAGACGGTGGAACCCGAATTGGAGTGGAAACAAGATTTTTGCGTGAGCCTTATGAACCACCTATCCATGATTTCTCTATGGAACGTGATGGGGAAGATTTTACATTCGAGTTTTTAGGCGAGGAAAACCTTATGGTGGTCATTGCTTACAATTTAGACAATACAGAACACGAGGGGTATGGCAATATTAAAACGGTTACCGATGATGCCCTACGCAAAGGGTATAAGGTTATAGGACTTTCTGCTTCCAGTACTCCAGAAACTGAATCATTGGCAAAGAGACATAAGCTGAATTTCAAATTTTATTTCTGTGATATGACCACCCTAAAGACCATTGTGCGAAGTAACCCGGGGATCTTAGAATGGCAAAAGGGAACCATTATGCAGAAACTACATTGGAACGATGCCTTGGATATGCAATTGAATACTTTAGATGGAGCAATACCCAATTTAGACTTCAATTTAAAACATACCTTGGATAGTATCTCTGTATTAGATCAACGATATCGAGCGTTGATGTCAACCGATTCAGAAGAGGAACGCGCTCAAATGGCTAAAGAAGCTGGTTTCAAAGAAGACGATTACAGCATGAACACACTATGGGACAGACAGTCGGCCATAGACGATTCCAACATGGAATTGGTTGCTAAAATATTCGATGAAAAGGGATATCCCGGGAAATCGATGGTAGGAGAAGAGACGCAAAGTGCCGCATGGTATGTGTTACAGCATAGCAGGGAGATACCTAAGTACTTCCCATTAGTGAAGGCAGCAGGAGAAAAAGGGGAGTTGCCCATGCGATTGGTTGCCATGATGGAAGATCGTTACCTTATGGGTAAAGGAGAACCACAATTATATGGAACACAGGGACAAAGTATAGATGGAAACAGCTTTATTTGGCCTATTGCCAATCCAGAAGCAGTTAATGAACGTCGTGCAGAAGTAGGGTTTACAGAAACAGTAGAAGCCTATGCAAAGCGTTTGTTTGGTGAAGATTTTGAGTACGAAGTACTCACCTTGGAGGATATAAATAACTAGAATGATAAGATACGTACTTCAAAAAATAGGGTATGCCATGCTTACATTGTTTGGAGTAGTAACGGTGATCTTTTTCTTGTTCAATATTTTACCGGGAGATCCTGCCCGAATGATGTTGGGGCAAAATGAAAGTGAGGAACAATTGGCGGTCGTAAAAAAGAAATATGGATTTGATCAGCCTATCTTTAAACAATATCTCTATTATTTGAATGATTTATCTCCTGTCTCATTTCACAGTAAAACAGAAGGTGATTACACCTATTTACGGAAAGGAAAGTATCAGGCATCTCCGGTTTTTTCTATAGGAAATACACAAACGGTGGTAAAATGGCCCTATTTGCGAGAGTCTTTTCAGAAAAACGGAAAGAACGTAAGTAGCGTGATTAGAGAAACACTACCCAATACCTTTATTTTAGCTGTTTCAGCCATATCTATTGCCATTTTTTTAGGAATAGGCTTGGGAATACTTTCGGTAGTTCATAAAGATGGTTGGCTTGATAAGATGATTCAATTGGTCAGTACATTAGGGATGAGTGTTCCGTCGTTTTTCAGTGCTATCGTTTTTGCTTGGTTATTTGGTTACGTATTGCATGAATATACCCATCTTAATATGACGGGTAGTTGGTATGAAGTAGATGATTTTGGAGAAGGAAGTTATATACAATGGAAAAATTTGTTGTTACCAGCCATTGTTATGGGAATACGACCCCTGGCAGTAGTTAGTCAATTAATGCGTAACTCCTTAATCGAGGTATTGGCGCAGGATTACATTCGTACTGCAAAGGCAAAAGGATTGTCCTTTTTCACCATTATAAAAAAGCATGCCCTAAAAAATGCATTGAACCCTGTAGTAACTGCCGTATCAGGATGGTTTGCCTCTATGTTGGCAGGAGCCGTGTTTGTAGAATATATTTTTGGATGGAATGGCTTGGGAAAAGAGATTGTAGATGCGCTTAACACTTTGGACCTTCCTGTAATCATGGGAGCCGTGTTAATCATAGCCATGCTGTTTATTATTATCAATATTATTGTAGATGTACTTTACGGATGGTTGGATCCTAAAGTGAAAATCTAATATTTCTGAAAAACTGAATTATGAGAAAAAAATTGTAGCTGGGAACTGGAAAATGAATTGTGACCTTCTTGAAACCAAAGGTTTAATCTCCCAATTATTAGAGCAAGAATTAGATCCGGGAGTAGAGGTTATTGTAACACCACCTTTCACCAATTTACACGCAGCAAATAACCTTTTGGAAACTTCATCAATCAAGGTAGCGGCTCAAAATATGCATCAAGAAAGTAATGGTGCATATACGGGAGAAGTTTCTGCGAAAATGCTGAAAAGCATCGGGATACAAACAGTTATCTTGGGGCATAGCGAAAGAAGGGCCTATTTTGGAGAAGACAATGCATTATTGGCCCATAAGGTTGCGTCAGCTTTAAGTCAGGGTATGACTATTATATTTTGTTTTGGAGAAGAGTTGCAAGAACGTAAGGACAATAATCATTTTGAAGTAGTAAAAAAACAATTGGAAGAAGGATTGTTTCATATTTCTGCTACATCTTGGAGTCAAATAGTATTGGCCTATGAGCCCGTTTGGGCTATAGGAACTGGAGAGACAGCTACTCCAGAACAAGCCCAAGAAATGCACCGCTTCATACGAGAAACCATAGCCGAAGCATTTACAGCACCCGTAGCTGATGATGTTTCTATATTGTACGGCGGTAGTGTAAAACCGAATAATGCCGTCGAAATATTTGGAAAGCCAGATGTAGATGGAGGGCTTATAGGAGGCGCATCTTTAAAGGCCGAAGATTTTGCTCAAATAGTAAATGCATTTCATTAAAATACTGTTTCGTGTCTGTATATATTGAATACGATTTTGTAGTGTCACCACTGCAGCCTGGAGTAGAGATTCTTATAGCCGAATTGGGTTATGCTGGATTCGAAAGTTTTGTAGAAAATGAAAAAGGGGTGAAGGCCTACATACAAAAAGAAGAATGGCATGAAAAGGTATTGGAAGAGATCCAGATATTGAATTCTCCTGAATTTGAAATTACTTTTGTAAAAAATGAAATAGCACAGGTAAATTGGAATGCTGAATGGGAAAGTAATTTCAGTCCTATTGTAGTCAATGATAACTGTGCCGTTAGAGCTCCATTTCATGAACCCTTTCACGTTCCTTATGAAATTATTATTGAGCCCAAAATGTCTTTTGGTACGGGTCATCATGAAACCACTTTTATGATCCTTCAGTTTATTTTGGAGAATGATTTCGAAAATAAGAAAGTGTTGGATATGGGGTGTGGTACCGCAGTATTGGCTATTTTGGCTGAGAAACGAGGAGCTGTACAATTAGATGCAATAGATATTGATGAATGGTGTGTGGAGAACAGTGAAGAGAACTGTTCTAGAAATAACTGTACAGCTATAAAGGTGCAACTCGGTGATGCGTCTTTATTGCCTTTGGAGATTACATATGATACCGTGATAGCCAATATTAACCGAAACATTCTCTTGAATGACATGGAAGCCTACGTAAGGGTTCTGAAACAATTTGGAGAACTCTATTTAAGTGGATTCTATAAAGAAGATCTTCCAGTGATACAAGAATGCTGTCAAGAATTGGGAATGGAATACAGGGAACACAAACAAAAGAATGATTGGGTCGCAGCAAAATTTGTAAAAAGGTAATTTTCATCCTAACATTTTGATCCTATGTTTTTTGTGGGAAAATTTTTATTTTAGTGGTCACTATGGGCACCCAAGAAAAACAGCAAGAAGAACTCCTGGTTTTGGAGCAGGAGGATAAAGAAAATAAGATAGTACTTTATAATGATGACGTAAATACCTTCGATCATGTCATCAATATGCTCATGTATGCTTGTGATCATACTCCCGAACAAGCAGAACAATGCTCCATTATTGTTCATTACAAAGGAAAATGCACCGTAAAATCCGGATCGTATGATGACCTAAAACCTCGTTGTAGTAAATTGCTAGAGGCCGGTTTATCTGCTGAAATTATATGACTTTACGGTTTTACCCTACCATTTTTATGGATTAATGATTTATTACTAATACTGCCAATTCATTGAATTATATTTATAAAAATAACTCATTACTTGGTTTTTTTTCAAATAATCATTATGTTTGGCCAACAAACCTAATTTAGTAAAAATCACTAATACCATCAACTATGAAAAAATTCACGTATGGATTTTTAGGCATCTTATGCCTAAGTTTAATCATGATTTCCTGTTCCAAGGATGAGGAAATCGCAACCGAGCAAGAAACGGCCAATCTAACTAAAAAAATTCCCCAAGAAGTTGTAGATGCCGCGGGTATTTTAGAGCTCAACACTAATTACATTAAATACGATACATTTTATTTTCCGGATGGATCTTCAGAAGAAAGATTGTTTTTTGAAGAGGACATCGTATTAAGTGAAAAAGAGCTTTTTGATCTGGCAAAAGCAGCCGAAGATCAAGGAGATCAAACTGGTCGTCAGTACCGTACTTTTAACTTGGTGAGTCAAGGAAGAAACATTTCAATCATCGGATATACCGGGGGTGGAGGTTTTGGGCTTTCCAACAAAGAACGTACAGCATTGCAATGGGCGGTAAATAATTACAACCGTTTAAGTGGAGTTTCCATCAGCTTCACCCTTACATTCGGAACTAACTGGCAGAGCAAGGATATGGTTGTGTACCGTAATCCAAATCAGTCAGGTTCTGGAGGAAGCGCTGGATTTCCCAGCAATGGTTTGCCCTATCAATTTGTACAGATCTATGGGCTATCTGGATACAGTACAAATGTAAATGAGCATGTAATTACTCATGAAATTGGGCATTCAGTAGGATTCCGTCATACAGATTGGTTCAGCCGTGCCAGCTGTGGCCAAAATGTAAATGAAGGTTCCGGAAGCATTGGGGCAGTTCACGTAAGTGGAACCCCAACCGGTTATGATTCTACTTCCGTTATGTTAGCTTGTTTTAGCAGCAGTGAAGACGGAGAATTTAATGGTAATGATATTACCGCTTTAGGCAATATGTATTAACAAACCTAAACTTAGTATTGTGCCTTTAAACCGCCGTCGTAAGATGGCGGTTTTTTATTTTAAATAATTACAAAATAAATAAAAAAGTTTTATATTTGCAGCCCTTAAAACGGCCTCGTGGCGCAACTGAATAGCGCATCTGATTACGGCTCAGAAGGTTGCAGGTTTGAATCCTGCCGAGGTCACGAATAAATAGTTCGATAAGAAAAAACGCCAAGCTTGCTTGAGCGTTTTTTTGTTTGGACTATTTTCAAAGCGGAGCTTTGCGAGGATCATGGAATAATCCTGCCGAGGTCACTTAAGAATAAAAAGTCTGCAATTTTGCAGACTTTTTATTTGAATGAGATTTGAATTCGTTCAAGAATCGAAATTATCTGATTCCTTTGGGATTTTATTAGTTCTTTTGACTTTGCCCATCACGTAAAAAGATGATTTTATACTATGAGCAAGGAATGTTTCAATAATACCAATACCCAAATAGAGTAGGTGTAAATAATGGATTGAATGGAGAAAATAGACTTGAACTACTATCCAGGCTATCAAAAATGATCCTAGCCAAAGACCCAACTTTCCAGCATACGGTTTCTTGGTAAACAAAGACCAGGCACCAATAGCATGAAAAATACCATTAAAGGTAAATAGGAAAATTCCTGGGATAAGGAAGTTTTGGAAAGGTGAATGCTGTAACATTTCCAGCGGTGCTCCTATAGCTGAGCCGCTGGGGTCAATAATTACAAAAAGTCCGGCCGGAATAGCCCCTATGGCTACAAATGCCTGAATTAAACCTAAGGTGCTCATTGCTTTTTTCATCGTACTCTTCAAACTATTGTCATTATCCTTGAATTATGACTTGATCTATAGGCCTGCGCATTGTTTTTGGCATTTCAGGACCGTACCCAAAACGCACTAGCAGATCCGTTCGGCGGTCTCCAATGCCCAAATAGTCTGCAAACTGAGCTCTCACCTCTGGTACTTCAACAGGTTGATTTATAAAGGCATGTTTTAGCCCTAAAGCTGTAGCTTGTAAGGCAAAGTGCTGATAACTTCTTCCTGCCTTGATCCAATGTTCTATAGTATCCTTGTCTGAAATGAAGGCTATTGCACCTGCAGAGCTTCGCATTTGTTCCATATACTTGTCGTTCTCCGCTTTTTCGGTAAAGGCCATACTAAAGATCAGGTCTCCCAGCCAATTGGGTGCCGTGGGGTTGCCCGTTGTTGCCGAGAACAGACCATCACCATGTTTGCGTGCAGAAGAGGCATTGTACCTTATCCACTCCTTAAGCTCTCTTATAAAAGCTTCATCGCGCATTTGAGCAGTATTGCCTTCAACTAAATATTCCAGAATAGTTTCCATATCCTTTTTATCGGTAAATAGTTGCGTGGATATCCCTTCATCTTGAGCGGACATTTCCAATATCTTTAGCTCATTTCCTGCTACTTTCTTTCCATTATATGTGACTTTTGTACATTGTCTTTTGGGTATGGCCTGAAACAATTGAGTGTTTTCAATTGACATAGGTTCAAAATCTATTTCAATCGTATTATTTTGAACATAAACGTTGGCTTTTAACCCAAAGGCTTTGGCGGCGTGTACAATGTTTTCTGTAGCACAACCAAGACTGGCGTACAGATGGTGATCATCTGGATCAACAACTGGACATCTGCGGTCAAAATCAGGGGATATGGCAATACTTCGTTTTCCTATTTTGAAAAGCCAAGGTTGGGTATTGTGACTGTTAGCTGCTAAAGTGGCATATCGAACCAATTCTTTCGTAACGACTTCATCTGACCCAGTAAATTTGCTTGAATGGCTCCAAATAGTAGCCACGTCCTTCTTGTATTTACTCATTTGGTAATTGTTATTGATAAAATAGGTTGCTCCGCCAATGGCTACAACTCCTATCCCTGCAAGGGTTATAAATTTTCGTCTTTTCATGGTTTTAAATCTTCATTGTTGGACTAAAAATGCCAACCTAGCTTAAGCGAAATTTCGGGTGTAAAAAAAGGTGTTTTGTAGGTGCTTTGGTCCACTCCTACGTCTTTATCGCCGGCTATTCTAAGATGCCCTGCTACCCAAGGATTCAAATAAAAATTTTTATAGAACTTCCAGACATATCCTCCGCCAAGGGTGAATATGAAATTTTCGTATTCCGAAATTTCCAATTCTGCATTGGTTTGTATCTCAGCATCCCAATACTCTATTCCTGGTCCTATCCACCAGCCATTAAAGTCTGGTTTAAAAAAATAATCCACAATGGCGGCATAAACTTTCATATTATTATTGGTAAATCCATCTTCTAGGATAAAGTCTGGTGTTTCTATTTTTGTAATAACTGCCCTATATCTGAAATGCTTGTGACCAATCCAGAACGAGCCATAATATCCCTTGAAAATATACGGTACTGCATCAAGTTCAAATCCGACTGTGGTTTCATGGGTTGTTGAACTATCGGTTTGACCAAAACATAATCCCACAAAAAGGATAAAGCAAATGGAAAAAAAATGTGCCTTCATGATTTTTGTTTTAAGTCACAAAGTACTTCCTTATGGCATTATATAAAATGATGAAAATCAGTTTGTTGATTGAATTGAGATAGCTTGTTTATAAGTCTTACCTCTCTCGTAAAAATTCAAGAACCTTTCTATTAACCAAAGCTGTCCGGGAATGTGTTATATCATGACTGGCATCAGGAATAATCATTGTTTTTATTTGTGGTGCTACGTAATTAAGGCGCTGCACAACTTTATTCGGAGCGTACAAAACTTCTTGATCCCCAATAAGGTATAATATAGGAACTTTCAGATTTTGAAAATCATCATCCGACAAAACAGTTGAATTGACAAATTTTCTTTTTTTAAAACACTTTCCTGCCAATACAACCTCCTCAATCATTTGATTTACTTTAGCACGACCTATTGCTCCTTGTTTTACCAAACATTTTCTTTCCCAATTCACCAGTCTTCTTACAAAAAAATAAGTTGGGAAGAAATGAGTTATTATGGCAATTATTAAGTACCCAACTCTTGGTTGCATCACCGTTGAGGAGGGAGAGATGAGTATAACTTTATTAAGTCTTTCGGGATGTGTGAGTGCATAGATACTGGTTAGCCATCCACCGTATGAGAATCCCAAGAGGTTGATATCATTTTTCAAGTTTAACGAGTTAAACAATTCATTTAACCAGTTAACAAAATCTGCCGGTTCTTTCAAGGGGCGTGAATATATGCTACGGCCATTATCATAAATTTGGTCTAATGCATAGGTTCTGTACTGTTCTGAAAAATCCTTTATCTGAGGTATCCATGACAGTGAATTTTCAGTATCTCCAGGCAAAAGAATTAAAGGTGGTTTATCTTCCGGACCACTTATCCGGACAAAGGTTTGACCATAAGAAGTTTCAATATATTTATTCTCTGATGGGACAGGCCATAGTCTAGCATGTTCATCGTAAAAAGCAAGATATTTTTCTTTTGCCTTTTCTGACTTAAAAGGGTGACAAGATTTATTCATTGTAATAGTCTATTTTGGTAGTATCTTCCTTTTTACAATCAGCCAGATACTTAGTGAAAGCTCCGCAATAGCCATTATTAACATTATAACTGTCATTAATGCTTCAGGTAGATTAAGATCTACAAAAAATACTATATATGTGAACGATGCAAGAATCAACAATATGCCAAGGCTTTTCGGGATATATCCTGATTTGAAAACCGAATACCCAAGTACCAAAACATGTAAGGTGAAAAATAGGTATCCAACAAGTTTAAGGTTTGCATACCCGTAAGCATCGATAATTTGCAATGCCAGAGAAAACATTCCAATCATCACTGTAAAAACGTAGAGCAATCTGAGAGCCGAGGTAATCAAAGCAAGTCTTTTGTTAGCTGGCTTAAGCACTACATAAAGTGCGAGGCCAATAATAGAATCAAGTACAAGTACTATGAGATAACCAATAATTGCAAAAGCAAAAAGCCTTCCATTCACCTCAATATCTCTGGCAAGTGCTGCGGTGTCTCCTGGCACGACGAAATTGGCTAGAATAAAATCATCTACTGCGGTGACGAATATAATTGAAGTAATAAACGCAATCCCAACAGTCAAACCAGCTTTGCTGATTGATAAATTAGTGATGAAATATTTCATGTTAATTTCTTCTTTTCTTGGACTTTTAACCCTTTAATAATGAGCCATATTGCAAACACCATTTCTTGTATTCCTATTATAAAATCTAAGGCTTCTATTACTTTTATATCAAAATATTTTAATAGTACTATGGTCATGGTTACTAGAGCTCCAAGCAAACCCCAAGCGGACAACCACCTAGGAACCAGTGTAAATCGGAATAACATGTAATTCAATATAAGGGCAGAAATAGTAAAAACGATACCGAGTCCAATGTCGAATGTGGATTCTGCTAGCATCAATAGGGAATGACCTATGGTTTGGAAGTTATTTACATCTTGAACACTACTTACTGAATAATCCTTGCTTATGGACAATACAGCTAAAAATGCCGCAACATGAGCAGCGAATAGAAGCCCTTCCATAATACGCATACCTACATACCCCAGTGCCAAACCTTCATTTTTCTGTTTAAGAATAGGAAATAATAATATGGCGATAAATGCAACTGAAATGGCATCTACAAGCATAAGAAGTGCTGCTATTGTAATTTGACTTGATTTGTCAGAAAATGCCTCAAGTAAATTCGTGGCTCCAAAAATGGGTTCGGTGATCCAGATGCTCAGTGAAGAAGTAGCCGTAGCCGTGATAAATAATATTCCAACAATTTTGGTTATACGATTTGTTGAAGACATAATATCTATTTTTTATTGCAGATTATTTATGATAGTATCTTAACTTCCATAGCCTTTACTTTTTTAAAGCCTCCGTAATAGCTGATAACAATTAATGTGATTTTCATAATTTTCATTTAAGTGAAGCTTAGTTTACTATGCGACTTTCAGAACCAGTTTACCTAATTTCTCTCCCGAAAATAGTCTTAGAAAAGCATCGTGAAAATTTTCTATTCCCTCAACAATGAATTCTTTGGACTTTAATTTCCCCTCCATCATCCATTGCCCCATTTGTTTAAAGGCAGTTGGATAGTCCTTGGCGTAATCTATGACAACGAACCCTTCCATTTTAGCCCTGTTAGTAAGTAAGCGGTAATAATTAGCTGGCCCTTCGAACTTCGTGCTATTGTACTGGGAAATTGCACCACATATAACAATGCGCGCCTTTCTATTGATCTGAGCGAGGGCAATATCCAGTATTTCACCGCCTACATTGTCATAATAAATATCAATTCCATCAGGGCATAATTCTTTGATTCGAGTTCTTACATCCTCATTTTTGTAATCAATTGCGCCGTCAAAGCCAAGTTCATTTACTATGTAGTCGCATTTTTGTTTGCCTCCTGCAATTCCAATAACACGGCAGCCTTTGATCTTTGCTATCTGACCCACAACACTACCAACTGCGCCGGCCGCGCCAGAGACCAAGACGGTCTCTCCTTCTTTTGGATGGCCTATATCTAGCAATCCGAAATATGCTGTACGACCTGTCAAGCCTAATACACTAAGGTATTTGGGCAGCGGAGCCAGATTTGGGTCAACTTGCACCCAACCTGTCCCATCTGTCACCACATATTGATGTACACCGCTAAACCCGGCGTAATAGTCACCAACTTTTATATTTGAGTTATTAGACTCAATTACTTTACCTACACTAGCGGCGCGCATCACGGCTCCAACTTGTACTGGAGGCAGATATGATTTCTTATCTGTGATCCAGCCACGCATGGCGGGGTCAATGGATATATATTCTGTTTTAATCAAGGCTTCACCTTCCTCAATAGTGGGAATAGGCTGCTCTTCTAGTTGCCATGTTGATTCGTCAGGCAATCCCTTCGGCCTTTTGGCTAATAATACACGCTTATTCATAAGTTTAATGATTAAATGTTGAGTTCTTTTCTCAAAATATTTCTAAAACGTGTTGCGCTCAGATAATGGTCGTCCAATAACTTACCATTATGTAAAAGATTAAAAACACCAAACCCAGAAGGTGCCATTTTCGCTTCTTTTACCGTCTTAATTTTTGATACCTTTAATTCTATACCATGATCCATCGCAACGTTTAATATTGCTGTTACAGACTTTTCGTTCCAAGGGCACTGGTCTGCATAGAGTAGGTGCCATCCTTTGTATTTCTTTTGTTGGTTGGTCCAGTTGTGAAATTTTGGTTTTTTTGAGTTGTTGTTCCATGTTTTTGATAGTAGCTCAAACCTGTCTTTTGCTTCAATTTGTTTGAAGCCATTTTTTTCAAACACAGTTTTATTAGCTAACCAACCACCTTGGCTCGTCATTACACATAACCCATCCATTCCATTGGATTTTGCTTCCTTTTCGGCATCTTCAATAAGTATAGAGCCATAACCCTTACTTCTTTCTTTTTTAGAATATATGTAGGTGCAATGAATGAACATATAATTGTCGGCATCTATGGGCCTCCACGCATTTTTGGCTGGAACATATTCAATAAAGCCAATCATTTTGTCTTCATCGTTTTTCAGGATTTTTATTCTTAGGCCTTCTTTATGACGCTTTTCAAACCAGCTAACTTTATCTTGAAACCCTTGTCTTTTCGTGTCTTTTATACAGAAGAAAGTCTCCTTTACTGCATTTTCTGGTGTAACCTCTACTATTTTCATAGTTTCTCTTTTACAGTTTCTATCATTTTTGCTGTGTGAACAATAGGTATATCCCAGGCTTCTTTGATCTTACCATCAATAATACACCACACTACAATGGCATCAATCTCCATTGGTTTACCTTCCAGAACCATCGTGTCTCTAACATGTGTGATGATTAGTTCGTCTCCCATAGGGGTTATAGATATGGGATTTACTTTAAAGGAACCACTGGTTCGTCCAGACAACTTTTTGAAGAAATCCGTCAAACCAGCGAGGCCAAAATAGTCTCCTTCTAACTCAGACAGTTCCGGATTAATATAATGCCAAACAAAATCCTTGGCTAACACCTTGGCTGCAGTATTGGGGTTTGCAGGGTTGAACCTCTTCAAAACACTAATGTTCGGATGCTCATTATTCATGATGTTATTTTTTTACCAGTTCTTTTTTAGTGCGAAATGCTGTTAAAGTCAATGCTCCATAAGTTATTGCCAAAACAACAACAGAAATTAATATACCTACCCAAGGTATCATCGTTATTAAGCGAAGCAGGATTGTGCATGCCAATGCCAGCAGGGTGATACTCCAAAACCCCCATTTCTTTTCTTTTTTTTGTTTGAAATAATAAACCACCATTAGGGAAGCGATATAATGACCAAATAGAAGGCTAAATATGAAAATTGCGGTTATAAAAAGGCTTAAAGGGATGCCAATAGCAATTAGTAAAGCAATAATTACTGCTAGGGGAATACCAACTAGATAGATCAATCCAAAGCCAAAACTTTTAAGCCATTTTCCTTCTAAGCCTTCTGCTGCATTTGGAAATGTATTTCTAAAGAGGGTGTGTAAAAATAGAATAGCCAGAAAGGCAGACAATATATAGCCTCCCCATAATTTAAGTGACTTAGTCCCATAACTTCTTATAGATAATTGCGATGCATCCGCTTCAAACTCTTCATTGAATTGCGCCTTCGTATTAACCAGAGAACCCTTAAAATCTATATCTCCATCACTATTCCAGTATTGAACTTCATTGTAAAATTTAGCATTTGAACCAATGGTAATTTCTTCACCAATTATTTTTGAGGATTCTCTTACTTCTCCATCAACTATAACATTCCCTCCTTTAACGTCAAGTTTTCCAATTACTTCGCCATTCATTTCAATGTTGCCAGCAAAACATTTAAGGTTCCCTTGTATTATGGCATTTTCGGTAAGGATGACTTCCCCTCCAAAAACAACCAGGTCATCTCCAATTTCTGAATCAATGGTTACCCTTCCAACTGCTATGCGAACATCATCCGCTACATAGCTGTTCAGAAATAATTCACCTCCAGCTGCCGTCAAGTCTCCATTAATACTATCATTAACAATGAGATTTCCACCAGCCATGACCAAATCTCCCTGTATTACGGCATTTACTTTTATCGTTTCTCCAGCCCGATACGTATCATCTTGTTGTGCATTATTAATTGAGATATCACCCTCATTATTCGATTGGCCAAAAGAAACAATTGTATTGAGGGCAATTAGCAAAATAGTTATAGTTTTCATTTGTGTTAAGTTTGTAGTCTTAACATCAAACTTACTGTTTATCAGCTATTTGTAAAATGATATAAATCATTGACCACCCTTCTTTATACGAGTTGGAGAAATAGATAAGGGAGGTCTATACTTGAATATCTAGACGATGAATATTTAGAGGTTTTAGTTAATCTGAAAACTGTCATAGTAAGTGCCATAACTTCAATCAATAAAAGCCAATGGCATATCTATCATGGCATGAAGTAAAACAGCACTCAAAATAGATCCATCTTTCTCCCGTAAAAACCCCAAAGTCAATCCTAAGACAAACGTAAACAACATCCAAGGCCAATTAGGAGGGACTGATACCAAAGCATGGATGAGACCAAATAGTATGGCAGCAAGAATCAATCCCCAACCAAAAGAAACATTTGCTATTGTGAAGGGTTTTCCGAAGTAGTTGTTGAAAGAAGATTGTATATACCCCCTAAATAAAAGCTCTTCTCCCAAACCAACAATGAATATGTAATATGGTATTTTCGAAATAATGGGAAAGCTATTGTAACTTAAAAATGCTATTACCATTGTTACAACACTAAGAAGAATAAAAACCCATAAAGTATTATTGGGGTTTGATATGGGTTCTCTTGTGGATAGCTTTTGGGTGAATCTCAGCACAAAATATAATGCTATTAGGTAAACAATACTTAAGGTTATGGAACCTAGCCAAGAATCAAATTGCCACCCTAAGATTCCAATAAGTAAAAAGGTAATACCCGCTGGGCCACAAATGGCATAAGCCCTTAATGAAAGTTGAAACGAATCCTTAAGCTTTGGAAAATAGATTCCGAAATTGCGCTTGTCCCTGTAAAATAAGTAAATAAGCATTAATGGAAATAAAATAGTCATGACCACCTTTGCGGCATATCGCAAAACAACATGGTTCTTTTCCGAAAAATCATAAGGAATGTTTTTTACGTTCAAAAAAACAATGATGATGACCCCCCATGCCAGAATAGGAAAGAGAATATCTTTGATGATGGACTTATTCCTTTTTAAATGATCCATTGTTTATTTTTCTTCATGGAGACGGTTTTACATTTTGCTCCAAGTACGAAAGATAACATCTTAATCACAACATTTTTCCATGAAGTTTTTCTGAAGGATTGTGAATAGTCAGAATAGCTAACAATTCTAGATTTCAAAACCTAGAATTAAGTAAAGTCATTTTAAATAGCTGAAAATTTTAACTTAAATTCCATTAAATTTTCTGGTTAAACTGTTAAAAGTGAAGCTTTGAAGGGCATTTTTCGCTACATTTGAGAGACTACTAAATCATCATATTATGCCTAGCTTTTCTCTCAAAATCAATGGAAAAAATACGACAATAACGGCAGATGCGGACACTCCACTTCTTTGGGTGTTGCGTGACGAACTCAACATGGTCGGGACCAAGTATGGATGCGGTATTGGCCAATGTGGAGCCTGTACAGTACATGTAGATGGTTCTGCAGCCCGAAGTTGCTTAACTCAAATTTCTTCGGTAGAAGGCATGGAAGTAACTACCATTGAAGGGCTTTCCGAGGACGGAACTCATCCATTACAAGAAGCATGGAAGGAAGTAGATGTGCCACAGTGTGGGTATTGTCAGTCCGGTCAGATCATGACTGCCGCTTCGTTTTTAAAAGAGAATCCCACTCCCACTCAGGTAGAGATACGAGAAGCCATGCATGGCAATATATGCCGATGTGCATCCTACAATAGAATTGAAAAAGCAGTAGCAATCGCCGCAGAAAAATCCAACTAAGAACTCAGCAACATGGAAACTCAAAATACATCTTTCACTTTTAGTAGAAGAAACTTTTTAAGAACCACAGCATTAGCAAGTGGTGGAATGCTCATAGGGTTCAATTTATTCACGGCCTGTAAGTCCGAAGTTGAGATGCCTGTAAATATTGCCAGTCTAAATTTCAACGATTTTAATGCTTTTATTAAGATTGCGGATAATGGGATGGTTACTATTTTTTCACCCAATCCAGAAATTGGACAAGGCGTAAAAACGTCCATGCCTATGATCATTGCAGAAGAATTGGATGTACCTTGGGAACACGTTCATGTGGCTCAAGGAATTTTAGATAACAAAAACTACCAAAGACAAGTAGCAGGAGGAAGTCAGTCCATCCGGTTTGGTTGGGACGCCCTTAGACAAACGGGAGCTACAACTCGACAAATGTTAGTAAATGCAGCAGCGGCACGTTGGGGAGTAGATGCCTCTACCTGTACGGCTTCAGAAGGAGTTATAACCAATGCTAATGGAGAGACTTTAGGATATGGAGATGTAGTGAAGGAGGCAGCTGTGCTGGAAGTTCCTGAAAATGTAACACTCAAGGAACCTAAAGATTATAAAATCATTGGTACAGATGCAGTCAATGTAGATATAGATAAAATCATTACTGGGAAACCATTGTTTGGATTGGACTATAAAGCTGAAGGGATGAAATATGCTGTAGTGTTGAGACCTCCAGCTTTTGGAAAGAAATTGTTGAGTTATGATGATGCTTCTGCCAAAGCAGTGAATGGAGTCGTTGACGTAGTCAGATTTGGAGATAAAGTAGCTGTGTTGGCCAATAATACATGGGCCGCTATTAAAGGTAAAAAAGCACTTACGGCAGAATGGGAGGAAGATTCCAAGTTGGAAAGTACCGAAGATCATGACAAACTTCTTACTGAGATTTTGGATGGCAATAAATTTGATGAAAGAAGGAATGACGGTAATGTAGATGTAGCCTTTGCCAATGCAGATAAGGTGATAGAACGTACTTACGAATCTCCTTTCCTTCCTCACAATTGCATGGAACCCATGAATTTTTATGCGGATGTGAAACCAGATAAGATACATTTGGTCGGCCCTATACAAACCCCTTCAGGAACAGCTCGTAGAGTTGCCGAAATGCTAGAAAGAAACGAAGACGAAGTCTTATTGGAAATGACACGAATGGGCGGAGGATTTGGAAGACGCTTGTATGGGGATTTTGTGATGGAAGCAGCAGAGATTTCCAGTCTGACCAATAAACCTGTTAAGGTCGTATATACAAGGGAAGATGATATGGCTGCTGGAATATATAGACCCGCCATTAAATATAGAATTGCAGCGTCGATAAAAGATGGTAAGTTAACAGGGTATCACCTAAAGGAAGCTGCAATTAATAGGAATATGTACGGATTAATTCCTCACTTTTTCCCGGCGGGATGTATAGAGAACTATAAGGTGGAAAGTGCCAATTACCAAAGTAATATTACAGTAGGAGCGTGGCGGGCACCCTACACAAATTTCTTAGCCTTTGCAGAACAAAGCTTTTTTGATGAGCTGGCTACAGAATTAGGACAAGATCCAGTGCAATTGCGTATCGACTTGCTTCAAAATGTAAAAGGAACTACAGATGAGCAAATACAGTATTCTGGAGAACGAATGGAAGGAGTAATTAAACTAGCCGCAGAAAAATCGAACTGGGGGAAAGCACCCGAGGGGGTGTATCAAGGATTTGCTGCTTACTATAGTCATAATACCCACGTGGCCGAAGTGGCCGATATTGAGATGGATACCTACGGTAATCCTGTGGTTAAGAAAATTACCGTAGCGGTAGATTGCGGAATCGTTGTGAATCCTACAGGTGCCAAAAACCAAATTGAAGGTGGGGTTATAGACGGTATGGGCCATGCCATGTATAGTGATTTCAGCTTTGCAAATGGAAAGCCAATGGCTACTAATTTTGATGGGTATCGACTTATTAGAATGATGGAAACGCCTCAAGTGGAGACTCATTTTGTTGAAAATGAACTTTCTCCTACTGGTTTAGGAGAACCTGGATTGCCGCCAGCTGGAGGAGCGATTGCCAATGCCATAAAAGCTGCTACGGGACAACGTCTTACACAACAACCCTTTATAAAATATATGGGTAAAGAGGTACAAGAAGTCCAAGGGTAATTAATCTTTTTTAGCGTTATTCTTTAACAATAGCTCTTGATAAGACCCTAAAGTGTCCACATCAAAATAAGGTTCAGGCCAATGGAAATCTGAAATGCTTTCTGTGTGTTTCTGAAGAACAGTTTTGGCACCTTCTTCTGAAGTAAGCTCCAATAATTCTGAAAAGTAGCTACAATCAAAAATTACGGGAACACCCTTTACGTTGGGATATACTGTGCGGGTAATACTATTTTTATTCAATAGATGAAACTGCAATAATGCCTGATAGTAGTTGTGTTCCAACAGGGGTAGATCACATAGCGTTATTAAAAGTTGGTCAAAATCAGATTCTTTAGTAATCTCTTCTACTGCTTTAGATAGGCTTTTCCCCATTCCCCTTTGCCATTCAGGATTGTAAACTCTATAAACCCCATACAATTCTTTTTCTATTTCATCTGCGTAGGCCCCTAAAACGACAAATACTTTTGAAGAAGGAATCTCCATAAGCTGTTTTATGGTATGTCCAATAAGGGTGTTTTGTTTATAAGCTAGCAATTGCTTGGGACTACCCAATCTGGAGGAATTCCCTGCAGCTAAAATCACTATTGCAGTACGAGACACGATTAATGGATGCTTCCGGTTTTGTCCTTTAAAGATACAGGTTTTTGATCTCTGAAAACGGTGAGGATTTCTGCCATAATGGAAATAGCAATTTCTTGGGCAGTTTCTGCACCTATGTTGATGCCAGCTGGACCATAAATGGCATCCAAAAATGGGTCTTTTAGATCACCGTATTGATCAAGGAGTTCATTTAACAAACGCTCCCTTCTTTTTGCCGGTCCCAATAAACCAATATATGTGAGCTCTTTATCTTTTATGGCCGAAAGGTATTTAAGGTCCTTCACAAAACTATGGGCCATGAGTACCACAGCCGTTTGTGTATCGAATGAAAGTTGTTCAAATGCTTTCTCATCTATCCCCAAATAGGAAGATGCTCCAGGAAAGTTTACTATAGCCTTGGGATCATCTGGTGGGGCAACGATAGTGACTTCCCAACCTGCAGATGATGCAAATTTTGTTAATTGTACGGCATCGTGTTCACTTCCTACAATGATGAGTCGGAAGGCTTCCAATATGTTTTGGCTGAATACCTCCAAATTATTGATCTCTTGGAAAGGCGATATTTTATAGGTCTGATTATTAGAGAATATGAATTGGCTACCTCCTCTAAACCTGTGGATTTCTTCTTTAGAATAAAAACTTTCAACCATAAATGGCGCTCTTGCTTCCTGCTGTTTCTGGAAGGCTTCAAAAAACCCATCTTCGGGCACAAAAAGTTCAATGAGAATATAAAGAATTCCTTCGCATCCTAGTCTTATGCGACCGTCATAGAGCATTAATTTTGGGGTTCCGTTGGTGAAGACACTTTGGGATTGCTTTAGCACTTCCTTTTCTACACAGCCACCACTTACAGCACCAACCATAATCCCGTCCTCTCGAACCAACATACGCACCCCCGGTCTCCTATAAGAAGAACCGCTCAAGGCAACAACAGATACAAACGCACTTTTAATTCCTTTTTTTTTGGCTTCTTTGGCGTTTTCTATGATTTCGTTTAGCTCGTGTAACATTTAGCTTTATTTAAAACTAAGCTTTGATGGTCAATTCTTTTAGGTGTTTCAATGAGAATCTATAGATGTTATTGAAGATGTTGAAATTACTCGCTAAGGGTGGAATATACAAATGCAATTATGTTAGAAATAGTTAAAATTTATTGGAGAATGGCTTTTTGACGGACTATGAATTAATTAATTATTAGTGTGAATACATATGTTTTTGAATACCAAAAAAGAAGTATACGTACAAAATAGGATGAATTCGAGACTGTTTTCAATGATCCTACATCAAAAAATAACGTGTTCTTATCATTCAAAGCGTAAGAGGCATGGAAACATATACTTTTCTCTAAATTAAATCATATGACTGTTCTACGAATATTGATATTATTTCTTTTGGCTGCTTGTTATTCAGACGATTCGCAAGATCGTTCTACGGGAAGTACGACGGGAGGAACTGGAGATACTTCTCAAGTGTTCGATTATTCCTTGTTATTTATAGGTAATAGTTTAACATATTCTAATTCCCTTCCTTTATTAGTTGCTTTGGAGGCTGAAAATCGTGGTATTAATGTGACAACAAAAACAGTAGCGCTAGCCAATTATGCACTGGTAGACCATTGGAGTGATGGAATGATTCAGTCGTTTATTGCTACCGGAAATTATGATTATGTGATTGTACAACAAGGACCTTCTTCTCAACCCTATGGTCGGTCAGTTTTAATAGAATACGGACAAAGAATCAAAGAGCTCTGTGATGCAAATGGAAGTCAATTAGCCTTTTTTATGGTTTGGCCTTCGCTTTCGTACTATGATACTTTTGGTGGAGTTATCCAGAATTATTCCGATGCAGCAAATATGACAGGTTCGTTGTTGTGTCCGGTAGGGACTCAATGGAAAGCCTATCAGGATAATACAGGAGACTATAGCTATTACGGAGGTGACGGATTTCACCCTTCAGTAGAGGGAAGTAGATTTGCTGCTAGGATAATTGCAGAGACCTTGTTTCAATTTTAAAAATTAAACGATTCCGTTGCATTCAAAATAATTTACTATTTTGGAGGTATGGGAGTAGGAGCTTTAGTAATCTGGACTATTCTACTATGTTTTGCCATTGGCTTTCTTGCCATAGTGTTAGAACGTAGGTAAAAGATATATCCTCGAAAAATTATTTATTGTTGGGCATTGCTTAAAGTGACGCACTTTGCATTGCCAACAATTTTTTATTGCCTAATTTTAACCATGCTAGATTTAGAAGATTATATTCGAATTATTGCCGATTTTCCAAAACCTGGGATCGTTTTCAAAGATATAACCCCACTTTTGGGAGATTATGAAGCCAGCACGGTTTGTTTGGAAAAGCTTTTTGAGTTAACTCAGGGTGTGAAAATAGATAAGGTAGTAGGAGTTGAGTCTAGAGGATTCTTTTTTGGGATGTTGTTAGCACAGAAATTGGAAGCAGGATTTGTCCCGGTACGTAAGTCTGGTAAACTTCCATCTGCCACATTAAAAGAACCCTATGAACTTGAATATGGATGGGACGCTTTGGAAATTCATGAAGACGCTATCCAGAAAGGAGAACGGATCTTGGTTCATGATGATGTATTGGCTACCGGCGGAACGGCTAAGGCAGTATGTAATTTGGTGGAGAAATTGGGCGGAGAGATTGTACAATGCAATTTTATTATGCAGTTGGATTTTCTCGACGGAAAGGAACGACTTAAGAAATACGAAGTTGCCTCAGTGCTTCAGTATTAATCCAATGCATTTTTGGTCACCCAAAGGCGGTATCCGAAAAGAGCCAATTGAAATTTATTGGCCTTGGCGAGATCCACTCGTCGTTTTGTGAAGCTAGGGAGAACAGCTTTGTTTACTTTGGCCAGTACTTTAAAAAAAGATTTCTTCATATTCAAAAATACAAAATAAAAAACCCTGCATTTGCAGGGTTTCTTTTTTGAGAAGAAAGTTTAGATTTCAATAATGATATCGTCTATGGCTTTGTCGGTATCAGATCTTATGGAGGTCTGGGATCTTCCCTTTCCATCCTTAACGTCTAGTTTAATGGAAGTAATCTCTCCTCTCGAATTTCTTTTAACCCTTTTATAATTTATGGTTATCCCTTTTGCAGAAAGGTCTTTTTTCATTTGTTTCAATTCTGCATCCGTAGTGTTTTTTGTAATAATGGCATGTTCGCTATGATTGGAATCACTATATACAAATGTATTTCTACCTCTTCCTTCGCGATCCATACGCTCTTTTATTCTGACAACTTCAATCTCATGATCGTCCATTTCATCTTCATGTTCTCTAATTTCAATTTCATGTTCTTTTAAACGATCTCTCATTTTTGAACGGTGTTCCCTCATTTCTTCTCTACGTTCTTCCATTTCTTCACTGCGTACCGCTCTACGTTCTTTCATTTCTTCACTACGTCTTTCCATTCTTCTTTCCTGAACCGCTATGCGTTCTTTCATTCGCTCTTCATGTTCTGCAATACGTTCTTTTTGACGTACCTCCATCTCTGCAAGGCGCCCTTTCATACGTTCTTGCCTCCTTAGCCGTTGTGCTTCTGAATAGAACCCAGTTTCTCCGTCGTCTAGCATATAGAATTCGAACTCATCAATAGGCTCATTATCGTCTTCGGAAATACTATAAGAACCATTTCGTCTATTTCCTGAATAACTCATACTTATAGTGGTTATTTCACCTCCTTCATTGCGAACAACCGTATAACTTAGGTCAATGCCATGTTCTTTCTTAAGTTCATCCTTCATTTGCTTTAATTCACTATCGGAACTATTCTTGTGAATTCGGTAGCGAAATTGTGCTACTAACTCCTTTCTTGTCTGCATTTCAGAAGCATTGGCTATTTGTGGTTTTACATTTCCATCTATGGTGACAACACCTTCACTTCCTTTGTCTCCATATATTGCAATGGCTTCTTCGGGTTCATAGACACTAATTTTCCCTTGGATATTCATTTTTTGATCCTCTGGCAATTCACTTTCTCGAATTTCTTTCCCGTTAATTATGTAAAGTTTATTTCGTTTTTCCTGCTCTTCCTCGCTGGAATAATTAGCAGGTGTGGCCTCGTTGGGTTCAGAAGCGGTAGCTTCTGCCAAAATGGGTTCTTCTTCAGTTTCTTCCAAAAGGGTGGGGGTAGTGCTTTCAGTGGTGTTGGTCTCAATGGTGAGAGGCACTTCTGGTTCTTCATATTGTATTACCTGTTTTACATTGAACCCCCATAAAAATAGGGCCAATAAAGGCAGGACAATGATAGCTTTTAAAGCATTTCGCTTTTTTGAATGCTGCTTGTTTAACATAACGATTCGTTTTTTGATGAATGATTGATAAAATTGAATGGTCAATGATGGGGCTGTCCATGTTGAGGATGCCTTGACCATGGTAAGTTGATATTGTGTTTTGGAAGCTACGCGATTCACCGTTTTTCCATCGGCGATGAACTCCAGATTTTCTTCCATACTCCTTTTGTAAAGCCATGAAAGCGGATTTACCCATTGTATGATTTGAATAAGGTTTCCAAAGAGAATGTCTATAGAGTGCCATTGGGAAACATGAACTTTTTCATGCTGTAAAATCATTTCCAATTCTTCCTGGGAATGCATGGTAGGATTGTACACAATGTATCGGAAAAAAGAGAATGGTGCCAACTTATCGGGAACTTGGACAAAACGGTACTTTCCACTTTTTTCAATGGTGTGCGATTTTATTAGCTTCACCAAACTGAGGCATTGTATGGCTAGGCGAACAAGGAGCACGAAGACCACGATAGCATAAATGCCTAAAAAAATCATAGTCCAGTCTATATTGTTTTCAACTACTTCATTAGAGACCGCAGTCTGGGTGATCGGCATTATTTCGTCCGAAAAAACAGCACGTTCCATAATAGGCGCTTCTTTATAAACAGTTTGGGTAATTTGAATGAAAGGAAAGAGCAAGGCCACTAGAATCCCACTTAGGAAATAATGTCGCTTAGCTGTAAATAGTGTGTCCTTTCTTAAAAACAACACATACACCAGATAGAACATGGAGAGTACGGTTGCTGATTGCCATAGATGGTTTAAAAATTCCATGTTATTTCTTTTTTTCGATGATTTCTAATATTTCACGAAGCTCTTCAGCACTTATTTTTTCTTCCTTAGCAAAGAAAGAAACCATGCTTTTATAGCTATTGTTAAAAAACCGCTGTGATGCAATGTTCATGAACTTAGTTGCATAATCTTCTTTGCTTACCACAGGATAATATTGATGGGTTTTGCCAAAGGCATTGTAAGAGACAAATCCTTTGTCTTCCAAATTCCGAACAATGGTTGAAATGGTATTGTAATGATTAACACCATCCAGCCGTTCTATAATTTCCTTTACAAAGGCTTTTTCCAATGCCCAGAGGGCTTGCATTACTTCTTCTTCTTTATTGGTAAGTCGTTCCATATTCATTGTATTATTCAAAAAGCGATAAATTCATTCCTTGTTTTAGATAGTGTTCTTGCCAGTTGGGTGAAAAACGATCCATGATCATTCCCTCACCCATGCCTAAAGCATAAACCACAATTCGTTTTTCCTCAGTTAATTTCCACTTGGAGATTTTATCCATCTGCTCATTTAAAAAGTGGGTTTTTAGCTCGCTAAAAGGTATGAAATCTTTTAGTTTCATTAGCTCTTTGGAGGGCTTGTAGTTTGTTAATGCTTTAAGGTAACGAGCTTCAGTATAACGTGCTATTCCTTCCTTCCATAATTGAAATTTCCAATAGGTATATTCCTTTTCTGAAACGGAGTTTCTAAATTCCTCCCGTTCCTTTTTTAAAAGGTGATAGTATTTGGTATTGTCCTTCGTGTCCAAATGACTTAGACAATCTATTAAGGCACTTGTGTAAGCTGTATAGTTTTTATTTACATGATCCTTTTCATAGGGGAATGGAAAATTAAGTTGCCACATTCCTGTTTCATCACCCCCTGAAAGATCTAATTCATTTGTTGCATTGTAATGATTGGGATGACTGGATTGGTATTGGTGAAAATTTTCATGAAGCAATGTAAGAATCCAGCGAGAGGTAGAAAGACTTTGCGTGTTTTCGGGTAATCCAATAACTACGCAGTTTATACCATTTACGGCAGGGAACGTAGCTTCAAAATGGGGTGCAAAAACAGTCTCCCTGTAAAAAATTGACGAGCTGGTAATGGGATCTTCTTCTAAAAAAATAAAATCACTGGAGGGATTGGAATGATGAAAAAGATATTCATAATCTTTTGCAACCAATAAAATGGTAAAAGGGACATTACTAATTCCCTCCCATATGGATTCTCCAATGGTATTCCTAATTTCTATTGCTTCACGGATTCTCAATTTATCTTCCATTCTCACGCTGGGATTACCAGCATGTAATGATAAGCATGATATTGCCATAAAGGCTATGATTAGAGGTATTTGAAAAGTTCTTCGTAGCATTTTCAATGGTTTAATTCAATAAAATACCGTCTAGTTTCAGTTCGTTCTCAGTTTCTGGGTGTAACGTAAGAATCATACGAAATGTTTCTTCGGGTGTTTGTATATCCGAAATAATTTCATCGTTTTCTACAGAAACCCCTAAAAGCTTACCACCTTGCATACGTTCTTTAAACTTGCTAAAAAATGAGATGTGTGTTTCCATAGGGGCTGCATTCAGAAAGTCTTCAGAAGCGTACTCTTGTAAAAGAGATTCCCAAGTTTCTGGGCCTCCATCTCGTATAGCTAAAAAAGCATCTTGCACAAAATCGTCAATAAGCGCTTCTTCAATCTCATTTTCTTTGATATCTGAAGGTAATAGCGGTTCAAAATTGTCAACCAAAAGCACTCCAGCTATTTGCATAGCAACCCTTTCGGTATGATTGGAGCTTTTATTGGACAATAGAATAATGGTAATATCTTCTGTGAGATATCTTAGGAAGTCAGCAAAAAAGATTCCGTTTCCACCATTATGTGTAATGAGCTGCGTATTTCTAGGGGTCGGGAAAATAGCCCATCCATAGCCGTAAAAAGAACTTCCAGATTCGTCTTCCTTAATATGTGGATGGTAATATTTTTTCTTGGCTGAAGCATCTAATATCTCATCGTTTAATAGAGCCTGGTGCCATTTGTGCATATCAGATACAGTAGATAGAATGCCGCCATTCCCTTTCAAGTGTAAGTAGGGTTGTGCACCATCCCAGTTTTGCTCATTTGGTTTGCCCATTGGTTTGTTGTCGTGATATCCCGTGGCTATCGTTTTGGAATCCCATTGCGGTAAGGAGTAACCCGTATGTTTCATTCCGGCAGGAATGAACAAATTGTTCAGAAAGGAAACCTTCATAGGATTGTCCAGACACTTTTTCTATAATTAACGCAAGCAAGCTGTATCCTACATTAGAATAATGATATTTTTTTCCGGGGGCCTGTAACAAGTCTGATGTAAAGGATTGTTTTAGGAAATCTTCTGTAGAAATGGCATCGTAGTCATCACCAATCCAATCGATTAATCCAGAAGAATGTGTTAATAATTGATGAATGGTTATATCTTTTTTGTCTTCTGGCACATGATTGAAATAGGAGGGAAGCTTACTGTCTAATTTTATAAGTCCCATCATTTCCAATTTCAATATACCTGCCGCAGTAAATTGCTTGGTAATAGAACCAATATCGTATACGGTCTCTTCAGTATTCGGGATTCTAAGTGATTGGGTATTCTCGCCATATCCTTTAGAAAATAACTCTCCTTTGTAATCTACAAGTACAGTGCCTGAAAAACCTTCTAATGATATTTCCTGAAGGTAAGCAGCTACTTTATCCAATTTATTGATGGAGACATTAGAAAGTTGCTTCTTTTCCTGCTTACAGGAAAAGAAAGAAAGCATCGCCATAAGAAGTATTATTACCTTATTCATGAACTGTTGTTTGTGATTGATAAGCAAACCTAAAACTATTTTTATAGTTATACAACTATTTTTGTAGTTAAATAACTGTTAACGTAGTTGTATTATTGTGTGGTTGTTAAAAAATAATTGAAATCTATACTTAGATCATTCACCCTTTACCTAATATATATTAATATCTTCGCGCTAACTTATGAGTGTACTTTATATACTATTGGGACTTACCTTATTGGTGGTAGGTGGTGAATTTCTGGTAAGGGCTTCGGTAGCTCTTTCGTTCAAGTTTAATCTTTCTAAAATGGTCATTGGGCTTACTGTAGTATCTTTTGCTACCTCTGCCCCGGAACTTTTGGTAAGTGTACAGGCCGCCATGGATGGACATTCTTCTATCTCATTGGGGAATGTTATAGGAAGTAATATAGCTAACATCGGATTGGTTTTAGGAATCACAGCGGTTATAGCTCCTTTGGCAATAGATAAAGATTTTTACAAGTTTAATTGGCCAGTGATGATGCTGCTTTCTGTAGCTCTGTATTTTATATTGAGTAATGATCACCAAATTGACACTACAGAAGGGATTGCGCTCATAGTAGCTCTTATTGTTTATTTATGGATATTGATTGTCCGTGCCCGAAAGTCCAAAAAAGCAGAAACTACTGAAGAAGTAGATGATGCTTTGGCACAAGTTTCAGGTGTAAAAATATTCTTATGGCTCGTAATTGGTGGAGTAGCTCTTTGGGGAGGTAGTGAGTTGCTGGTAAAAGGTGCTGTGAATCTTGCTGAGAGTATGGGAGTGAGTGAACGCGTCATTGCCGTTACTATGATTGCTGTTGGGACCAGTGTTCCAGAATTGGCTGCTTCTATCATTGCTGCCCTCAAAAAAGAAAAAGCGTTATCTCTAGGAAATTTAATCGGTTCCAATATTTTCAATATTGCTTCAGTATTGGGTATTACCGCTATCATACAGCCTATATCCATGTTGGATGAAGCTGGTATATTAACCGAAGACGCCAGTAAAGTACTTTCGCAAGATATCTTTTGGATGATTGGTTTTGCGGCAGTACTTATCCCTTTGGCCTTTTTGCCTAAGCGTTTTAGTCTTGGAAAATACAAAGGGTTGCTTATTGTTATTGCTTATGCTGTTTTCGTAAGCTTAGCTTTTGTGGGCTAATAGCTAAAAAATCTTCAAAACTCCATTTTACTTCTTCAATCAGTCAAAATTAGGGGGTTATAAACAAAAAATAACACTTTTTTGATAACTTACCCCTAAAAATTAGGGGGTATGTATTGTAAAAAACATATTTTTGCCTCGTTAAATTGAAATTTCTGGAATATTTCAGAACTAAACCCTTAAAAAGTACATAAAAACATGTCCACATTAAGATTTCAGGCAATTAAAGAAAGCCTTAACCGTCCAACAGTAGAAGTAAAGGAAGCCGAGAGACGTTCGGCAATTTTTGGTAATAACGTATTTAACGAAGCTGCTATGCGTCAATACCTAACCAAAGATTCCTTTAATAGTGTGATGGATGCTATAGAAAATGGCTCCAAGATTAGTCGTAGCGTTGCAGACCATATTTCGACAGGGATGAAAGAATGGGCCATTTCTAAAGGAGCAACCCATTACACACACTGGTTTCAACCTTTAACAGGAACTACCGCAGAAAAGCATGATGCCTTTTTTGAAACTACGGGTGATGGTGGAGCGTTGGAAAAATTTGGTGGCGGACAATTGGTACAACAAGAACCAGATGCTTCCTCTTTTCCAAATGGAGGAATTAGAAATACATTTGAAGCAAGGGGATATACCGCATGGGATCCTACATCTCCAGCATTTATCTATGGAACTACTCTTTGTATACCTACTGTTTTTGTAGCTTATACCGGTGAAGCATTAGATAACAAAACTCCTTTACTTAGAGCATTGCAAGCAGTGGATCATGCAGCTACAGATGTAGCTAAGTACTTCGATAAAAGTGTAACCAAAGTTAACCCAACCCTGGGGTGGGAGCAAGAATACTTCTTAATAGATAGGGCGCTGGCCAAGTCTAGACCTGATATTAATTTGGCAGGAAGAACCTTATTGGGGCATGCTTCGGCCAAAGGACAGCAATTGGACGATCATTATTTTGGATCCATCCCTAAACGAGTTCTCGATTATATGAGGGATTTGGAGAACGAATGTATGTTATTGGGAATTCCTGTGAAAACCAGACATAATGAAGTAGCTCCCAATCAATTTGAATTGGCACCAATTTTTGAAGAGGTTAATCTAGCTGTAGATCACAATTCATTATTAATGGATGTGATGCACAAAGTAGGTGACCGACATCACTTTAAGGTTTTATTGCATGAAAAACCTTTTGCAGGTATTAATGGAAGTGGTAAACACAATAACTGGTCATTAGCTACCAATACGGGAGTAAACTTGTTAAGCCCAGGAAGTACTCCTATGAAGAATCTCCAGTTTTTAACTTTTTTCATCAATACTATAAAAGCAGTAAATGAATATGAAGAGTTATTGCGTTCTGCTATTGCCAGTGCAAGTAATGATCACCGTTTAGGAGCCAATGAAGCGCCTCCTGCAATAATTTCGGTATTCATAGGATCTCAGTTAACAACTGTTTTGGATGAATTGGAAAAAGTGAAGAATGGGAAGCTTTCACCAGAAGATAAAACCCAATTAAAGCTTAATGTGGTTGGGAAGATTCCAGAAATCCTTTTAGATAATACAGATAGAAACCGAACCTCACCTTTTGCCTTTACAGGAAACAAGTTTGAATTTAGAGCAGTTGGGTCTACGGCAAACTGCGCAAAACCAATGACTGTTTTAAATGCAATCATGGCAAAACAGCTTATCGATTTTAAAAGTAAGGTAGATGCTTTAATAAAGGGTAAGAAAATGAAAAAGGATGATGCAATTTTTAATGTACTTAGAGAGTATATAAAAGACTCCAAGCGCATTCGATTTGAAGGTGATGGTTATGGGGAAGCATGGGAAAAGGAGGCTATGAAAAGAAAGTTGAGCAATAACAAAACAACTCCGGAAGCTTTAAAAGCCCAAGTGTCTAAAGAAACTATTGCATTGTATGAAGGATTGGGTATTATGAGCAAGGTAGAGATCGAGGCCCGTCACGAGATCGAAGTAGAAGAATATGCAATGCGTATCCAGATAGAAGGACGTGTTTTAGGTGATATAGCTAGAAATCATGTAATCCCAACTGGAATTCACTATCAGAATATTTTGATAGAGAATGTACAAGGTTTGAAAGATATCTATGGTAAAGACTTCAAAAAATATGCAGGAGAGCAAATGGAATTGATAGAATCTATAAGCCTACATATCGCAAAAATAAACAAGGGTATTACAGACATGATCAATGAACGTAAAAAAGCCAATAAATTGGTAGATGCCGAAAAACGAGCTTTTGCCTATTGTGATAAAGTGAAGCCATATTTTGATGAGATAAGATATCACTGTGATAAATTGGAGTTGTTGGTAGATGATGAAATCTGGCCATTGACCAAATACAGAGAACTGTTGTTTACACATTAATAACTGTATCCAATTAATGTTAAGACCCCACAATGTATTTGTGGGGTTTTCTTTTTTTTATATAGTGTAGGAAAATACATCGATTGGTCTATTCCTTAAATGAGTAAAAAACTTGTAACTCGTTTATTTTGTTGATTTTCAGCTGTTAAAAGCAGTTTTATGCACTTGTAAGAAAAGTATATTAATTTTAACAAAAAATTAACATTTCCAAAATTTACCCCCTTTTGATCCTTTTGACGATTTTTTAATGTTCATTATCTGACAATCAAATTTTCATTAACAAGTAAATTCCTACATAAGGTGTTGGCTTGGAAGGGGGTACGTATATGTACGTACATTAATTACGGTTTTTTTTCACATCTTTGAAGTGCAATTAATCGTTGAGAAAAAATTACAACTAGTCATAACCCTTCAACGAATTGCATTCTCCTCATTATTATTTATCCCAAACACCCCCCGTGTTGTTCGTGTATATATACGTGAATAATACAAAGTTCTACCGCTCTATTTAAGCGGCTTATAATTATGTGTAATCTATTGTATAACAATTATTTATTAACCTTTATCAATTTTTAATTATGAAAAATTTAGTTTTAACTGTAGCAGCTCTTTTTTGTGTTGCAATTGCTTTCGGGCAAATGAATGTGAGTACTGTTACTCAAACAGGTAGCGGTAACAGCTCTTCTGTAAGCCAGGCAGGTTTTATGAACCTTTCTGATGTTGATCAAACTGGAGATGGAAATGCCTCTGAAGTTACTCAAAGTGGTGTCGTAAACGATTCTGATGTAGATCAGGAAGGTGACGATAACGATTACGATGTTGATCAAGTTGGAACGAATAACCATTCTGACGTTCTTCAAGATGGTAACCGTAACTTAGGTGGTGGTCCTGCTTTAATTTGGGGAACACGTCAATTAGGAACTGACAACGTTTCTACAACTACATCTGTAGGAGATGACAACAACGCTGGTACTTCTCAGGAAGGTAACCGTAACTTGTCTACTATAGACCAAGCTGGAAATGCTAACATCGCTAACGGAGGAAACTTTGGTGTTCGTCAAATTGGAGATGACAACGACAACCTTACACAACAGTATGGTAACGGGAACTTCTCTAACTCTTTCCAAACAGGAACTTTAAACCACTTCATTACTACACAAACTGGTGATGATAACACGGCTACTTCTGATCAGGATGGTAACCGTAACCAAGGTGGTGGACCAGGATTAGTATGGGGTATCCGTCAGGATGGTAACATGAACACTGCTTCTAACGACCAGGATGGAGACGATAACGACTCTGGTACTGGACAGTATGGAGACGGAAACACTGCTTCTATTTCTCAGAACGGTAACCGTAACCTTGCTAACGGTGGTTTCTTTGGTAACTACCAATTAGGAAACGACAACACTGCTTCTATTGATCAGACTGGAGACGATAATGACGCTCAGAACAGACAAGAAGGAAACATGAACGGTGCTTCAACTACTCAAGATGGTACTTTCAACTTTAGCCGTACGCTTCAGGTTGGAAACATGAATGGTAGTACTGTAACTCAAACTGGTGCAAGTCACAATAGTGATGTTCAGCAGTTTGGTAACAGCAACAGCAGTACCGTAACACAAAGTAACTAATCAATTTTTAATAGCCCTGTGGGCCTAAAAATCTACAGGGCAATATTTTAAAGTATGAAAAAAGTTTTAACATGTGCTATTGCCCTTCTAGTAGGAGCGGCTTCTTATGCACAAATGAACACGAGTTCTGTGTATCAAGATGGGGATTTAAATGATTCCGATGTTACGCAAACTGGTTATATGAATGACTCCGATGTGGATCAGCTTGGAAACAGAAACGACAGTGATGTCCTTCAAGTTGGTGCCGAAAACGGATCTACGGTATTGCAAGATGGGAATAGAAATGATAGTGATGTTCAGCAATTGGGAGATGATAACACGTCTACTGTAACCCAAACTGGAAATCGCAACGATGCATTTGCTCATCAAGGTTTCTCTGGACTAAGTACGGGAAATGATGGTAACACAGGAACCATTACCCAAACTGGTAACAGAAACATTGCTCACGCAGATCAGTATACCACAGGAGGAGATTCAGACAACAACATCAGTGCAATTAACCAAATAGGCAACAGAAACTTTGCCTTCACGGATCAGCAAGGAGACTTCAATGGAAGTGGAGTAACACAGAATGGTGATGACAACGATTCTTATGTACTTCAAATTGGAGCAGCCAATGGTTCATTGGTAATTCAATCTGGTAATGAAAACTTCTCTGATGTAGACCAAGATGGAAACAACAATACTTCTGGAGTTGCCCAAACAGGTGATGAAAATGAAAGTTATGTTGACCAAAATGGAATCTTGAACAACAGTAGTGTTTTACAGAGCGGTAACAGAAATTACAGTGATGTATATCAAGATGGATTTGGAAATTTCAGTGATGTAAAACAGTTCGGGAACGACAACAACAGTGATGTAGACCAAGATGGTGATAATAACATTAGTGGTGTTGTACAGACTGGTAACAACAACGGTAGTAAAGTAGACCAGGATGGTTTCTTAAATACTAGTTCTGTTGTACAAACTGGAAATGACAATGTTAGTTGTGTAACGCAAGACGGAAACTTTAACTCTAGTTCAGTTTTACAATCTGGAACGGGGCATATGAGTGATGTAATGCAAGTTGGAAACAGTAATGTTTCTACTGTTACACAAAGCAACTAAGAAAAAGAATAGTCGCTTTTAACTCCTAACAAAAGGTGTAAGGGTGGTTTGCCACCCTTACCCTTTTAATTATTTTGTATATTTAACAAGCGTATCAATAGTAATAAACATGTGGAATAAGCTAACAACACTTTTTTTATTTGCAAGCTTGATGGTTTCGGGTAGCTCTTTTGGGCAAACCTATCGTACTGATAATTCTGAAGCGCTTATTAACAGCGTAAAGCGGGAGAGTGTTTCTACTACAGTTTCGCAACAGCAAGAACAGCGTACCGCGTCTACGGGTGTTTTTATTGAACAGATTGGTGATGGCAATCGAATAACAGCCAAAGCCAATACCAATAATATATCTTTTAATTTCCTTCAAAAAGGAGATGACAATAATATCTATTTAAATGTGAAGGCGGAAGCCGTTAAGGAAACGGTAGTTCAAAATGGAAATCGTCACAGCTTTATAGATTTTAGTAATAGTAGTAGCATTCATAACCTGCAATTGATTCAGAATGGTAATGGGCAACGACTCATGCTTCATGGGGAAAATTCCATTTCCGAAAAAATGAAGATCAATATGACTGGAGAATCCCAGTCCCTTGTTATTAGAAACTTCAACTAGCAAATCATGGATCGTAACACGATTCTAATTGCCTTTTTATTTTTTCTCCTCTCTTCTGTTGGGTGCTATGCCCAGATTTACAATGCTGAAATTGAGGCAAAGATTGATGTGGCTTCCAATGGAGAATTTTATGACGTTACCGGATTCGCAATCAACAAGACGGATGGTAATAGATCATTGCGGTATGTATTTACTATTTTCAAAAATGACTCTATAGGTAACAATCTTTCCAAGAATGAAAAAACAGATCGTTTTGTTTTGAATTCTGGTGAGAAAAAGCGTCTTCCAACACTTAATGTAGGTGCAAACCTTGAAAGTAGAACCATCGCTCTTTTATTATTGTATGATAAAGATGATAGAATTGTAGGTAAGGAACGAATCATTATGAATGATATTAAGATTGAGGAAGATGAAAGAAAAGCGATTGCTAAGAACAATTCTGTTTCTGAAGATAAAGTATATAGTGGAGCCGATGGTGTAGTATTAAAAGGAATCGTTGTAGAAAACACCAAAACCAAACCTGGCAGAGATTTTTATCGTTCCTATTCACAAAAATACCGTCAGGATCAGATTGAAGGAGAAGAAGTTGTAGTGGTTAATGAGGTATTGGCGCTTGGCAGCAGTACCAAAATTCAGCTACAAGTTGGAGATATTATTATTTTTCAATTTTTTGTAAATCCAAGAGCAGATTACCTAGATCAGATGGTAGAATCTGCAATTTGGAGGACTAACAGTTATTTTAATCAACTACGTAAAAGTAGGAGTTTGGTTAAAAAGTATTAGATTTAAGCTATGAAAACTATCCTAACCTTATCCATATTGTTTGTTTCCTTTGCGGCTTTTGGGCAACAATTGGTATACAAACCTGTGAACCCTGCATTTGGAGGGGATACATTCAACCATCAGTGGTTATTAAATGCAGCCAATGCACAAAATTCCTTTACAGACCCTGATGACAATAATGACCGAACCGATCTACAAGAATTTACAGAAGATCTTAACAGGCAAATTCTAAATCAGCTGGAACGAACTATTTTTTCGAGTCAACTAGGAAGTGGCCTTCAAGAAGGTACCTTTAGTTTTGGTAGCCTAGAGTTGGAAATTTTTGATTCTGGCGAAGGGTTGGTCATCAATATTTTAGACACTACCACCGGAGAACAAACTCAGATTATAGTTCCTAACTAACAACCTATATTTTCTTGATGAAGAAGCTTTTCTATATACTCGTTGCAAGTCAACTTTTTACTGCTTGTGGCACCTATTTCAACCAACCTTATAAACAGGAGGAGGCACGCACAGGTGAACTTACTCCAAGGAGTAAGATATTGGAGGAGTTTCCACTTCCTCAGGAACCCGTTGTGGTTGGGGTGTACAATTTTAAAGATCAGACAGGACAATATAAAAGTGTGGAAAACGGAAGTACTTTTAGCACCGCTGTAAGTCAGGGGGCAACCACGATGCTTATTAAAGCACTAGAAGACTCCAAATGGTTTACCCCAATAGAGCGGGAAAACCTTAATAACTTATTGAACGAAAGAAATATCATTCGTAGTACACGTGATGAATTTCGGAAAACAACCAATCCTAACGAACCTAAATTACCTCCCTTACTATTTGCAGGAATCCTATTGGAAGGAGGAATTGTATCCTATGATTCCAATATTGTTACTGGTGGGGTAGGTGCTAGATATTTTGGTGTTGGGGGCTCTACGCAATATAGACAGGATAGGATTACGATCTATCTTCGTGCGGTTTCTACAGCAAACGGAAAAATATTAAAAACAGTTTATGTTTCAAAAACCATACTTTCTCAAGCAGTAGACGCCAGCTTGTTCCGTTATGTTAACTTTCAACGATTGTTAGAAGCAGAAACAGGAATGACAAAGAATGAGCCTGTACAATTAGCAATGAAAGATGCCATTGAAAAAGCAGTAGAATCACTTATCATTGAAGGAATTAATGATCAATTATGGTCTACAAAAGATGGAGCAGAAACAAATAATTTGTTGGTAGAAGAATATAAGAAGGAGAAGGCACTGGAAGAATCTACGCTATTATACACTAGGAAACAACGTCCCCGTGACTATTTTGGAGCGGTAACTGCTACTGGATTTGCAACGGTATTAAATGGAGATTATTCAAAGAAGCCTTTGTCTTATGGAGGTTCTTTGGGATATGCTCATAAATTAACAGACCACTTTAATGTTAGTGCCAATGTGAATTTTCAAAATTTTGAAAGTAGTTTCAATTTCGATAAAAATTACATAGGTTTAGATGTAAACTTGGAGTATTTATTATTGCCTTACGATAATTTTACACCTTACTTTTATGGAGGTGGCGGTGTTTTAACGGACCCCTCTGGATCTGGCGAACAGTTTGGGAAATTAGACCCTTCCCCTAAAGTTCAAGGCGGGGCTGGTCTCATTGCACAAATAACAGATCGATGGGCTGTAAAAGGGTTTTTTGAATCGGATTTATTGTTTACAGACTTAGTCGATGGACTGGAAAGAGGAAAGAGAGATGATTATTATTTCAATTTTGGAGTAGGAGTGAGTTTCTCCTTAGGTAAAAAGAAGAATAGATCTCCTTTGGAAATTGAAGCATTTGGAAATTCAAATAATTAATTAGCGATGAAAAAGTTTTTATATATAGTATGTCTCATTTTGGGTGCCGGTATGGTTCTGAATTCTTGTTCGGAAGACGGTATTTCTGAAACAGGGTCTGGTACTTTAAATGGAAAGGTGGTAGAAGAAGGCTCTAATACTCCTCTTGCCAATGTAAAAATCACTACGAATCCAGCTTCCAATACAGTGTTCACTGATGAAAATGGTGAATTCACCCTAGGTGAAGTTTTGGTAGGTGACTATTCGGTACAAGCTGATGTAGACGAATTCATTACTGGATTTGAACCAGCCAATATTCAAGATGGACGTACAACCAACGTGGTTTTTGAAATGATTGCCTCTTCAACCAATAATATAGAGCCTCTAACTCCAGTATTGGTATTTCCTGAAGACAATGCAACAGAAATTAATACAGCACTTGATTTTGTGTGGCTTTCTTCAGATTCTGATGACGATCCAATAACCTATACGTTCGAGCTTAGAAATGGAACAACCAATGAAATCATGTTGGCCGAAAACTTAGAAGACACCACCTATTCGGTTTCAGGATTAAGCGTAGGAACCAATTATTTCTGGCAAGTAACAGCTTCTGATGATGTAAACCCAGTGGTGGAGAGTGCTTTAAGTAGTTTTACCACAGTAAGTGTTGTAGATAATAGATTCTTCTTTGTAAGAAAAGAAGGAAATAACAATGTTATTTTTTCTGGAGATGATATAATGGAAACCAATGGAGATCCAGATCAAGGAATTTTTCAGCTGACTTCTTCTTCAGAAAACAGTTTCAGGCCAAGAAAAAGTGCGGATGCCGGAAAACTTGCTTTTTTACGTACAGTGGGGTCAGACACTCATCTTTTTGTTATGAATCTGGATGGAACAGATATTCAACAAGTAACATCTACGGTTCCTGTTGTGGGATTCCGTCAAGATGAAATTGATTTTGCTTGGTATAATGATGGAGAACGGTTGTACTATCCCAGTCTAAACAAACTATTTTCCATAGGAGTAGATGGTAATGGAAGAATTACCGAATATGTAGCACCCAATGATACATTTATTACAGAAGTGGATGTAAATGAGGCCAATAACCTTGTTGCTATTAAAACCAATAATATTTTTGGTTTCAATGCCAGAATAGTAATAATAGACCTAGAAACAAATACCGAAGTGGCAGTAGTCATTGAAAATGAAGAAGGCGCTGTGGGTGGAATCGATTATTCAATAGATGGAACCAAGCTTTTGTATACAAGAGATGTATCTGGATTCGAAATCTCTACCTATCGTCAATTAGATAGCCGTATTTTTGAATACAGTTTTACGAATAATACAACCACAGAATTAGCAACCGATAAACCTATAGGTACTAATGATCTTGATGCTAAATATTCACCAGACGAAGGAGGAGTGATCTTTATGAATACATCCAATGATGGGATTTCTCAGAAAAATATTTACAAATTCGATTTCAGTGATATCCTCCAGTTAAGGCAATTGTTGTTTACAAATGCCGTCATGCCGGATTGGGAATAATGAAATAAGAATCCAACAAAAAACGTCCCTTATTTTCGGGACGTTTTTTCATTGCGTATTTTTGCGGAATTAATTTACTACCATGAGTCAAGAAATTTCGAAACGTTATGCCCAGAGAGGGGTTTCTGCAGGAAAGGAAGATGTGCATAATGCCATTAAGAATGTAGATAAAGGATTGTTTCCAAAAGCGTTCTGTAAAATTGTCCCAGATTACTTAACCGGGAGTGAGGATCATTGCCTCATTATGCACGCAGATGGTGCTGGCACAAAGTCTTCTTTGGCATATATGTACTGGAAAGAAACTGGAGATATTTCGGTTTGGAAGGGAATCGCACAAGATGCCCTTATCATGAATATAGATGACCTTTTATGTGTTGGCGCTGTAGATGATATTTTACTTTCTTCAACGATTGGACGCAATAAAACCTCGTTCCGGGAGATGTGATTTCTGCAATCATTAATGGAACCGAAGAACTCATAACAGATTTAAAAAAGTTTGGAGTAACAATACACGCCACGGGAGGTGAAACAGCAGATGTAGGAGATTTGGTAAGAACTATTATCGTGGACTCAACTGTGACGGCGCGTATGAAACGGGAAGATGTTATTGATAATGCCAATATTAGACCTGGAGATGTTATTGTAGGCTTAGCCTCCTTTGGGCAAGCAACATATGAATCTGAATACAATGGTGGAATGGGTAGTAATGGACTTACTTCTGCTAGACATGATGTATTCCATAAAATATTGGCTGAGAAATTTCCTGAAAGTTTTGATGCCGCAGTACCCGAAGATTTGGTGTATTCCGGTTCTAAAAAACTTACCGATGCGGTAATGCATAGTCCTTTAGACGCAGGTAAACTGGTGCTTTCTCCTACACGTACATATGCTCCGGTTATTAAGGAAATACTTTCCAAACTAGATAGAAGTCAGATTCATGGAATGGTACATTGCAGTGGAGGGGCACAAACCAAAGTATTGCACTTTGTGGATGATGTTCATATAATCAAAGACAATCTTTTTGATTTACCTCCTTTGTTTAAATTGATTCAGGAAGAGAGTAATACCAACTGGAAAGAGATGTACCAAGTGTTTAATATGGGGCATCGAATGGAAATCTACGTTTCCGAAAATATGGCTCCAGAAATTATTGAGATTGCCAAATCATTTGAAATAGAAGCGCAAATTATTGGGAGAGTTGAAGCTGCAGATTCAAAGAAATTAACCATTAAATCTAAATATGGTACTTTTGAATATTAACTAGTTAAACCTTTTTGATATGCTCCCCAGTATTACGAAAGAAAACTATTTGCCCGTTTTAAAGATTCTTTCGGTAATTTTTTTAGCACTTTGTATTTTTACAGAGGCCTTTTTTGAAGATCCAACCTATTATAGGATGACAAGAGTACTCATTTGTCTTACTTTTTTTGGATTGATGTATTATTATGGTAAAAAGCAAGTAAATCCATTATTGTCACTGTTCCTCTTTTTTTACGGACTTTCAGGAATTGTCATTATATGGTATGAAAATCATGTTTTTGCAACACTATCCATGTTTTTAAACTTTGTGGCATATGCTATGTTTGTAAAAGCATTGTTCCCGAAAGTAAGTTTCAAAAAAATGAATTTTTACTTTGCAGCTGTTTCCATTATTTTGATTTTGGTAAATGTCTACATGCTTTATACTTTTATAGGGATGATAGGTGAATTTACGTTAAGTGATTCACACTATATATTTATGCTCTTGTTTGCAATGAGTTTTATTGCAACAGGATTTTTAACCCTTTTGTACAATCATACATACAGTACTAAGAATTCCTTTGTGTTTACCGTAGCTATTTATTGTATTATTTTTTCTGAAGTACTTAGCGCTATGGGCTATTACGATTTTGGAATGGGTAGCTTGGTAATATATCTTTCAAGAGGTCTGTTGATTGCTGGCTCAGCAATTTTAACACACTACGTATTACTAAAGAAGACTGAAAAGGAATCTTTAGGCCGGAAATTGATCTAAGATCTCTGAATCCAAAAATGGGTGTCTACACGTATATATATTTGTAAGAAAATTCCTATTTTTCGCCCGAATATGAAATTATTCAGGCTTAGATGTATGGGTGATTTTTTTTCAATGATAAATGCGAGAGGGATTTTTAGATAAAAACTACAAGAGAGTAGTAACAATTCTTGGAATTGTTTTCTTACTGGTGAGTATTTATATTCATACAACGGGTGATTATTTTTGGTATAGAATCAGTCGAGGGATTATTATTTTCTTCTTTCTAGGCTTACTGCTTTATTTCAAATCTGGTAAAGCAAACCGCGTGCTTCTTATATTTCTTATTTTTTATGGGGCCTCTAGCTTGTTCACCATTTGGTATGAAAATGTTACTTGTGCAACCTGGGCTATGATTTTAAACTTTGTGGCATATATAATTTTGGTTGTAGCTCTTATATCCAAAGTGAATTTTAGAAAGATGAACTCATTGTTCATTGCTGTTTTTGCCATATTAATTGCTGTTAATGGATATCTATTGTATGAATTGGTGATGATGATAAAAGATTTAGCCCTAAGTAATTTACACTATATATTCATCCTTTTAGGAGCCATGTGTCTTGCTGTAGTTGGATTTTTGTCCCTATTGTACAATCATAAGTACAGCAGTAAGGCATCTTTACTATTTACCTTTTTTGTGTTCTCATTGGTTTTTGGCGAAGTTTTCAGATCCATTGGTTATTATGATTTTGCCTATGGTGATATTTCTGTATATATCGCTAGAGGCTTACTCATTGTGGCATTGTCAATGTTGCTAAACCATACTATTTCCGATAAAACCAAAGCAGAGCAATTAGGTATAAAATGATTTGTAATTGAAATATTAAGTGGTGTAGTGTATTACAACTTCATTAACTGGTCAATACTTCGCATCGTTTCCATTAGTGGCTCTTTTAATCTTTTGCCTAAGTTTTCCTATCTAGAATTGACCAATTCAAACCCCTATTTAAATAATTGAATTTTTTTCCTGTCAGGCTTCTTCTTTCTTGCCTACTATTTAGGTGAAATTATTGTAAATTTGACCGATTATAAAGGATCTATGCTAGAAAAACTTCAAATCATAAAACAACGCTTCGATGAGGTAAGCGATTTAATTATTCAACCAGATATCATAAGTGACCAAAAGCGTTACATCCAACTCAACAAAGAATATAAGGATCTTAGGGTTCTTATGGACAAGCGAGAGGCCTATCTAACCTTATCAGATAACCTAAAAGAAGCTGAGGAAATATTGAGTGATGGAAGTGATGCCGAAATGGTAGAGATGGCCAAAATGCAGATGGAAGAAGCCAAAGCAGGCATACCACAGTTAGAAGATGATATCAAGTTTTTACTCATTCCTAAGGATCCTGAAGATGCAAAAAATGCCGTTATGGAAATTAGGGCTGGAACCGGAGGAGATGAAGCAAGTATTTTTGCAGGAGATCTACACAGAATGTACACCAAGTATTGCGAAGGTAAAGGTTGGAAAGTGAGTGTGGTCGATTTCAGTGAAGGGACCAGTGGTGGATTCAAAGAAATTCAGTTCGAAATAGAAGGAGATGATGTATATGGCGTACTTAAGTTCGAAGCCGGCGTACACCGTGTACAAAGGGTTCCCCAAACCGAAACCCAGGGGCGGGTACATACCAGTGCCGCTACTGTAATGGTATTTCCAGAAGCTGAAGAATTTGATGTAGAAATAGACCCTAAAGAGGTTCGTATCGATTATTTCTGTTCTTCCGGACCAGGTGGGCAATCAGTAAACACTACCTATTCTGCGGTACGTTTAACGCACGTTCCTACAGGCTTGGTAGCACAATGTCAGGATCAGAAATCTCAACATAAGAACAAGGAAAAAGCTTTTAAAGTACTGCGTTCCCGACTATACGATTTGGAATTAGCCAAGAAACAGGCAGAAGATGCAGCCAAAAGAGGATCAATGGTTACCAGCGGAGATAGAAGTGCTAAGATTAGAACCTATAACTATCCACAAGGAAGGGTTACAGACCATAGAATTAACCTTACACTGTATGATTTAGGAAATATCATAGATGGCGATATTCAAAAAATCATTGACGAGCTACAATTGGTAAGCAATACAGAAAAACTAAAAGAAGCTGGAGAAACTTTCTAATTTTGAAGCAAGAAATTCATGACTACTGATCAACTTATTGCCGAAATAGAAAGAAAAAAATCCTTCCTATGTGTAGGTTTGGATGTAGATATAAATAAAATTCCAGCCCATTTATTGGAAGAAGAAGATCCTATCTTTTCTTTCAATAAAGCTATTATTGATGCTACACATGATTTGGCAGTCGCTTATAAACCCAATACCGCTTTCTATGAAGCTTATGGATTAAAGGGGTGGAAGTCTTTAGAGAAGACCATCAATTATTTGAATAACCAATACGCCGAAATTTTTACCATAGCTGATGCAAAACGTGGCGATATAGGAAATACATCAAAGATGTATGCCAAAGCATTTTTTGAAGATTTGTCATTCGATTCTATTACAGTAGCTCCATATATGGGGAAAGATAGCGTAGAACCTTTTTTAAGCTTTAAAGACAAGCACACCATTTTATTGGCATTAACCTCAAATGCTGGAGCGTTTGATTTTCAGACTCAAATGCTAGAAAACGAAGAACTCTATAAGAAAGTCTTGAAGGCCTCGACAACTTGGGAAAATGCTCAAAACCTTATGTACGTAGTGGGTGCTACAAAAGCAGAGTTCTTGGCAGATATTCGTAAAATTATCCCCAATGCATTTTTATTGGTGCCGGGTGTAGGAGCCCAAGGAGGAAGCCTTGGTGAAGTTTGCAAATATGGAATGAATCAAGATATTGGATTGCTCATCAACTCTTCCAGAGGAATTATATATAAATCCAATGGTCCCGATTTTGCAGAAGCTGCTCGTTCTAGTGCCAAGGGGCTCCAAGAGCAGATGGAGGAACTACTAAATGCACGTTAAGGACCAATTACATAGAGAACTTTACTTTTCTGAAACACCAAAACGAATCGTTTCTTTAGTTCCCTCCCAAACCGAACTTTTGGTAACTATGGGACTTAAAGATTGTCTTGTAGGCATTACCAAATTTTGCGTACATCCTATTGAATTAAGAAAAGAAGTTACCGTAGTTGGTGGTACGAAGAATGTGCATCTTGATAAAATAGCAACACTGTCGCCAGATATTATTATCTGCAATAAAGAAGAAAATACCCAGGAGATTGTTGAAACATGTGAAAAGATTGCCCCAGTTTGGGTAAGCGACATGGTTACTTTTGAAGATGCTTTAAAGATGATGCATCTTTTAGGAACACTTTTAGGTGTTTCCCAAAAAACTCAAGAATTAATTGAGGAGATTAGTAAGGCTAAAGAAGATTTTGATCGTTTTATGAAGGGAAGGCCATTTCAAAAAGTGATCTATGTAATTTGGAAACGCCCATATATGGCCGCCGGAAAAGGAACATTCATAGACACGCTTTTACACTTCAATCACTATGAAAACAGCGTAAAGGAAGATCGTTATCCAGAAGTTTCAGAAGCAGAAATGAATGAAGTTGATCTCATCCTTTTATCTTCAGAGCCTTATCCCTTTAAAGAGAAGGATGTATTAGAACTTCAACAAAAAACAAACGCCACCGTACGTTTGGTAGATGGCGAATATTTTAGCTGGTACGGCTCTCGGTTAAAGGATGCCTTTTCTTATTTCAAAACGTTGCACGCTTAATCCTGTAGAGCAAATACCTTTCTTAATAGATCGGTAGTTCGAGAGGATAGTTTGGTGCGAATCTGCTTTTCTTCTACAGAAATCATTTTGTAAACCCCTTTCAAAGCCTCATTGGTTACATAATCTGTAAGATCAGGATTAACCTTATTTACAAAAGGAATGGAGTTGTATTTATTGATGATGTTAGTCCAAATCTGATCAGCGCCTACCTTACCAAAAGAGTTTTGTATCACAGGATTAAACTTATTGTACAAGGCGGTTTTGGTACGACCTTGCAAATAATTGGTAGCAGCATTATCGGGACCCAACAAAATGTTTTTGGCATCGTTAAATGTAATTCCCTTAACCGCATTCACAAAAATAGGAGTCGCTTCTTTTACGGCATCTTCAGCAGCACGATTCAGTATTTTAATACCGTCGTCAGCCAAACTGCTTAAACCAATGTCCCGTAGGGTTTGGTCTACTTTTTTCAATTCTTCAGGAAGCAGAATCTTTACCAATTGATTTTTGTAAAAACCATCTTTCTGTGTTAGTTTTTGTACTTGTTTATCAATCCCAAAGTCCAAAGCCTCCCTAAGCCCGTTTCCAATCATAGCATCACTAATGCCACCATCGCCTTGCGGTAACGTACTTACCACATTTTGAAGTTCGTCGCAGGAAGTGGTCATGAATACCAAGACCACAATAAATAATTTCCTGATCATATATTTAGATTTTAAGTATTTTGAATTAAACTTCTCAAAGATACTAACTTAAACCCAAAGCAATTCTGTAGTATTGAGGAGGAAGCTTCCTTTTCGATTATTGGTAAAGAAAAAACGGCAACCTATTGAAAGGTTACCGTTTTTCATAATGATAAAACTGTACGCTACTGTATGGTTACATTAAAGGTTGCCGAAATGTCCGTCTCCCCTCCAGCATCAGAAAGTGTCCCATCGTTGGGTTTGGTGGGTTCGTGCCTCAAGGTAACTGTAAGGTTTCCAGAACCAGCTGTATTGGCTGTAAGCGTAAATTGAAGCCCTACTGGATTGCCATCAGCATCCGTATCGGTGTAAGCCGTGGTAACGTCCAATCCCCCTCCAGGGGTATAGAATACTTGGTGCTCTTCGGCTTCTTCCTCTACTTCCTCGGTAATGTCTTCGGCAGGGGTTTCGGTTTCGTTCAAGAACACAACAGTTCCCGTATACGTAGTCCCTGCTGTTAAGTCATCAGATACAGTTACTACAGGTGCATTGGGGCCGTCCCCATCCAAATCCTGGGTCTGCAATATAATGTTGGGCCCAACGGTTGTAGGTGTTAAGGTTACGGTCAAGGTAGTTATTACTTCCTCTTCGTTTACAGGATCTGGTGTGCTGTCATCATCATTGTTACAGCTTGTAAAAAACGTTCCTGTAAGTAGTATAGCGATTAAAAATTTATAGGTTTTCATCTTTGTAATTTTCTTTTAATAATTAATTCTAATATTTAATAAAATGTTGCGCCCCAGATCGTCTGCGTAAAAACGGAAACGATTCAGGTAATTTCTGTACGAGGCATTCAGCAGATTTTCTGCAGACAGCCCCACTACTATTTTACTTTTCGATCCTAACGAAAAAGGATATTCTGCTCCAAAATCCAGAAGGTGGTATCCATCTGGAGGCGTACTTATGTCTAACAATTCTGTGGTTTGGGTTTCGGGAATGAATACTTCAAAATTGTTATTCGGAAATTCATTCTGGCGAAAAACATACGTACTACCTAAAGACAACTGCAAGCCTTTCAACTTAGGGTTTATATAAACCAGTCGATTGGCAATATTGGCAGACGGAATGTTAATCAATGGAGTATCTGTCTCATTATCATAAGCTTTGATAAAAGATAGTTGACTTTGCCAATCCAAATGTTCTGTAAGAGAAACAGTGGCGTCTATATCCACCCCGATAAAAAAGGCATCTGTTTGTCGGTATTCCCAAACTTGAAAGTTCCCCCGTGTGGTTTGCTGAATCCCAGTAGGCTCTATCACCACAAAATCGGAAATGCTATTGGCATACGGATTTACAGTAAATTCGAAACCTTTTAGGGTTCCTTCCAGCGTCAAGGAAAACTTATGAGAGGTTTCCGAATCAAATCGAAGATCCCCCAATTCTATACGGGAAGCCGAATGGTGCAGTCCTTCACTGAACAGTTCTGATGGGTTAGGAGCCCTGGAAGCCAAGGCGTAATTAACATACCCTTTTAAACCATCCGAAATTGTATAGGAAGCACCCACGGTAGCCGAAAGGTTGGTGAAATCCAATTTGGGATTGGTAAGAATCTGGTTTCCGAATTCTTCCACCACCAAATCAGGGAATAACTCATCATATCCCCTCGATTCCCAAAACGAAGTTCTGTAGAACTTCTGGGCATCCAGATTAATATGATCCAAACGTAGTCCTGCTTCCAGCAACCATGTGTCATTTACTTGAAAATCTGCAATGGAGTATACACCAAAATGGTATTTCTCAAAATCAGGGATCAACCGCCTCACACCTGTATCAGGATTGGCAAAATTATCCTGATAGGTTCCCAAGATACCCGATTTAAAATTGATATTTTCAGAAAGTTCCGTTCTGAAATCGAAAGCAGCAGTATGTGTTTTTAAACTCAAGTCCACAGAAGCCTTTCCAGCATCATCTCCACGTCTAATATCAAATTCGAACCGATCATTTTGCTGATAGGTATAATGGAATTCCAAGTGTGTATGATCTCCAAACTTCTTATCTCCCTTTAATTTGAACACTTGATGGGTTACTTCCTGCCGTGGCACATCAATATCGTAAGTGAAATCCTCTACGATCAATGGACGATCGCTGGTAAGTGCCCTGAACTGATCCTGAGCACCTCCCAAGTGGGAAGCCCTTAAAATTCCCAAAGTGTTCTTAAACAGGGAATAACTTCCTTCCAAACGGTAGGCAAAACGGTTGACTCCAAATCTTGCAAATAGGCTCTTTTCATCAAGTCCCGTATTACTCAACACATAATCAGGAGCTTCAAAATCACCAAAACGTTTTACGGTTCCTTGTAATTGCCCAAAGAATCCATTTTCAAAACTTTTGGTAAGTTGAGATGAGACGGCCCCGCCTCTTCCATTAGAAGCAGCTGTTAAGCTTGTCTTTCCGTACAGGGTATCTTTTACAACAATTCGGCTTGGCTCCAAAATAATAGCTCCGCCAATGGCATCACCACTATATTGCAGTGCCGCTGCATTTTTTATAACGGTAACAGAACCTGAACTATTGATATCGATATTGGGGGCATGTTCGGCACCCCATTCTTGATCTTCCATACGGGTTCCATTATTTATTAAAGTAACCCGGCTGCTGTGCAATCCATTGATTATGGGCTTTACCACTGTATTCCCTGTGTTTAGGGAAGATACCCCACTGAGTTCGTTTAATGCATCCCCAAGAGATTTACCACTGTTTCGGTTTAATGCCTCGTCAGATAGCTGCACTTCTTTAACCGAAGTGAGCTTATCGTGATGGGATTTCCCCTTAACAATTACTTGATTAAGCTCTTCAAGATGGTGTTCCATCCTAAAATTACGCTCGGTATTGGACTTCAACACAATTTCCCTAGTAATGGTGTTACACTCGGGATGTATTACGGTAATTGTATAAGTCCCTTCACATAATTCTGTAAACTCATAAGACCCTTCCTCATTGGTAGTGGCAGATTTGCTTAACTCTTCTATATAAAGGATAGCACCTGCATGGGGCGCATTGTTATGCAAGTCTATTACCTTGCCATAAAGACTGAAATCGCAATCTTGTGCGTGTGCCCAATAGGGTAGGGCGCACATAAATAAAATGATTCGTAAACGCATTAATTCTCTTAAAATATTCTTTCGTTGAAAAAGGGGAGTACTCGGCACACGATAGTCCAACTCATAGGAACTATCCTGGCCAAGATTCGATCGAATTATTTAAGATATTGCCGGAGGGCCTCTTAGGTACTTATAACCTAAGACGTATGAAATACGGTCAGTTTGAAAAAAGCTTTCGGGACGATCGTAAATTACATCGAAAAATGTAAGATCGAATTCTTCCGAAGCTGTATAGACGTTAGGAGTTAAAAGCACAAAACACAACGAGCATTCAAAATGACCTTCATGTATGTGAGTTGTGGTTTCCTTACAATCTTTATGGGCAGCATCTTCTTCGTGATCGTGAAGGGTGCTGGTAAGGGTAGGGAACAACACCAACATTGCCATAAAAGGCACTATAAGCAGCTGTATGAGGTGTTTATTTCTTACCATAGCAATGACATGAGATTCATGCTAGCTACAAATGTAATGTATTTTCCCTAATTGAAAAGGAGCTATATCTTAAGGGAAACTTAAAGTATTTACTGTATGCATAGAATTTTAGAGACTACAATTACCAGAGATTATGTCTTCTTTACTTGGATTGTGTTGATTTTGAGTTATAGTACAAGTATCACCTACTCCATTATTGGTTAAAAGAAGTTGTAAACCACAAAAGTCTGTAAGGGATAGGTTTCCAAATATGTATAAAGCTCCTTCAATCGATGAAATATTTGTTAGACCATCAAGATTGGTAAGGACTGGGTTTGTTGATATACCAAAGCTGTGAACAGTTGTTAACTGGCTTAACCCATCTATGTTTTGCAATGAATCATTGTTGCTAATTGACAATTCTTGCGGAAGTTCTTGAAGGTTGGATAGCGCATCAAGATTGATTAATTTATCATTCTCCCTTATAGTCAACCCTCCATTCAATTCAGTTACATTATGTAATCCTTGAAAACTTGGCAAAATTGCATTTCCAACAACAAATAAGCCTCCATTAATAAAATCCAATCCCGCAAATCCATCCAAACTGGTTAAGCTATCATTGTTAGTTATAGATAATCCGTTGCCAATCCAACCCACCCCTATAGTTGTAATAGAAGAAAGTCCATCGACATTTGTTAATAATGGATTATCCCGAATAAGCAGCTTATCTTTAACAGTGGTGATCGATTCTAACCCGTTCAAATTAATGAGATTATTATTTTCAGTAATAAAGAAATCTTCTTCAATTATCTGAATGGTGGAAAGAGGGGTCAAGTCAACTATATCTCCAGCATTCGGTCCACCAATGATCAAAAGCCCATTGATCTCTGTATAACCAAAATTCCCGAAGTCATTTACCTGTTGTTGTGTTTCTAAAACTACATCTCCATTGAAAATGACAGGCTCGTATAAGTCGTTGATCGTAATTGAAATCGCAGCATTTTCCGAAACATCTCCGTTCGTAATAGTTACTGTGCCCGATAGAGTTGGGTGTATTTCATAATCGAAAAGAGAAGCATTGGAAACACTAAGGTTTCCAGAACTTTCATCTATAGAAAGTGCACCACCTGGGTTTTGATTGGAAATAGAAAAACTTAAACTTCCTTGGTTTGTTGATGCACTAATAGTTCCGATCACTTGGCCATTGCTAGGATTTTCATCAATTGATACCGAAAAATCGGATACTGTAATAGTAATTGGATTTTGATTTTGATTGTTTGTGCCATCATTGTCCGAATCTGTACTGCAGGATGTTATTGAGATCAAAAAGATAAATAGGAATAGGTGCTTTGCCATAACTGTATGTTTTTTCAAAATTACATCAAAGATACTAAGTGTTTATAAATCTAGAAACGAACCGCACATGTGAAACATGAAAGCAGATCGTATATTTCATTGCGAATTTCGTAAATTTGCACTTCAAAATTCAACCAGTTTTATCAATGCAGCAAAAAGCTCCTTACGTTCCCAAAAATAAAGTTCGAATCGTTACCGCAGCTTCTCTATTCGATGGTCATGATGCAGCCATTAATATCATGCGTCGTATCATTCAGTCTACAGGTGTTGAGGTAATTCATTTAGGACATGACAGGAGTGTGGAAGAAGTGGTGAACACGGCTATCCAAGAAGATGCCAATGCCATTGCCATGACTTCGTATCAGGGAGGGCATAATGAGTACTTTAAGTATATGTATGATTTGCTGAAGGAAAAAGGAGCTACCCATATCAAAATCTTTGGCGGTGGAGGCGGAGTGATCCTTCCGTCCGAAATTAAGGAGTTGATGGATTACGGAATCACCCGTATCTATTCTCCAGATGATGGACGTGAAATGGGATTGCAGGGAATGATCAATGATTTGGTGGAAAGATCTGATTTCCCCATCGGAGATCAGATGAACGGAGAAGTAGATCGTTTGTCCGAAAAGATCCCAGGAGCCATTGCTCGGGTCATCTCTTCAGCAGAGAATTTTCCAGAAATAGCACAGGAAGCATTAGATATCATTCATAAAAAAAATGAAACAATCACCACGCCAGTTCTTGGGATTACAGGGACAGGGGGTGCTGGAAAGTCTTCTTTGGTGGATGAGTTGGTTCGCCGGTTCCTGATCGATTTTCCAGAAAAGACCATTGGTCTTATTTCGGTAGACCCTTCTAAGCGTAAAACAGGAGGAGCCTTGTTGGGTGACCGTATTCGTATGAATGCCATCAATTCACCGCGTGTTTACATGCGTAGTTTGGCAACTAGACAAAGTAATTTGGCACTTTCTAAATATGTGGCAGAAGCTATTGAGGTACTGAAAGCAGCCGAATACGATCTTATCATTTTAGAAACTTCCGGAATTGGACAAAGTGATACCGAAATTCTAGATCATAGTGATGTTTCCTTGTATGTGATGACTCCTGAGTTTGGAGCCGCTACCCAGTTGGAAAAGATTGATATGTTAGACTTTGCAGATCTGGTAGCCATCAATAAATTTGATAAGAGAGGTTCTTTAGACGCGCTCCGTGATGTGAAAAAACAATACATGCGTAACCATCAGCTTTGGGATACCCCTCAAGATGAGTTGCCAGTATATGGTACCATTGCCTCGCAGTTCAACGATCCTGGTATGAATCAGTTATACAAAGCCATTATGGATGAGTTGGTTGAAAAGACCAGTGCAGACCTTACCAGTACATTTGAGATTACGGATGAGATGAGTGAAAAGATTTTTGTCATTCCACCAGCTCGTACCCGTTACCTTTCAGAAATATCTGAAAACAATCGTGGCTATGATGTACGAGTCAACGAACAAGTAGAAGTAGCTCAAAAACTCTACGGAATTTATAAAACCATAGAATCTGCAACAGATACGAAGCTTTCCCTTACCAAACATGGTATAGATGAAGAAGCTATGGAGGCTGCCCAAACCGAAGAGAACACTACGTTGGTCGATCTGTTGAAGAAAGAATTCGATCGTGTTAAGATGAATCTAGATCCCTACAATTGGGAAATCATCACGGGTTGGGATGAAAAAGTAAACCGTTATAAAAATCCAGTATACAGTTTCAAAGTACGGGATAAGGAAATTAAGATAGATACCCATACCGAATCCCTTTCGCATACACAGATACCGAAAGTGGCTTTGCCAAAATACCAAGCATGGGGTGATTTGTTACGTTGGAGCCTGCAGGAAAATGTACCGGGCGAGTTCCCGTATACTTCCGGACTGTATCCCTTTAAAAGAACAGGAGAAGACCCTACTCGTATGTTTGCGGGAGAAGGTGGTCCAGAACGTACCAATAGACGTTTCCATTATGTGAGTTTAGGAATGCCAGCCAAACGACTTTCCACAGCCTTTGATAGTGTGACCTTATATGGAAATGACCCTGGACACCGTCCCGATATCTATGGAAAGATTGGAAATGCAGGAGTGTCCATCTGTTGTTTGGACGATGCCAAAAAACTCTATTCCGGTTTCGATTTAAGCCATGCTATGACTTCGGTAAGTATGACCATTAATGGGCCCGCCCCTATGTTGCTTGGGTTCTTTATGAATGCGGCTATCGATCAGAATTGCGAAAAGTACATCAAGGAAAATGGACTGGAAGCTGAAGTAGAAGCCAAGATTGCCAAGTTGTATAAAGGAAAGACACGCCCACAATACCAAGGAGATCTCCCTGAAGGGAATGATGGTTTGGGATTGCTATTATTGGGTGTAACGGGAGATCAGGTACTGCCCAAAGAGGTGTACGAAACCATAAAGGCCGAAACCCTGACCCAAGTACGTGGAACGGTACAGGCAGATATCCTAAAAGAAGATCAGGCACAGAACACCTGTATTTTCTCCACAGAATTTGCCTTGCGACTCATGGGTGATGTACAGGATTACTTCATTCATAATCAAGTTAGAAACTTTTATTCCGTATCCATTAGTGGATATCATATAGCAGAAGCGGGTGCCAATCCTATTACCCAATTGGCATTTACCTTGGCCAATGGGTTTACCTATGTAGAGTATTATTTGAGTAGGGGAATGGACATCAACAAGTTTGGTCCTAACCTGTCTTTCTTTTTCAGTAATGGAATTGATCCAGAATACTCGGTCATTGGCCGCGTTGCACGAAAAATATGGGCCAAGGCGTTAAAGCATAAATATAATGCTAATCCAAGAGCACAAATGCTGAAGTACCATATCCAAACTTCAGGACGTTCTTTGCACGCGCAAGAAATCGACTTTAATGATATCCGAACCACCTTACAGGCATTGTATGCTATTTACGATAACTGTAATTCCCTGCACACCAATGCCTACGATGAAGCCATTACCACACCTACGGAGGAAAGTGTACGTCGTGCCATGGCCATACAGTTGATCATTAACAAGGAATTGGGTCTTGCCAAAAACGAAAACCCAATCCAAGGATCTTTTATTATTGAAGAATTGACTGACTTGGTAGAAGAAGCGGTATTGGAAGAATTCGATCGTATTACGGAACGTGGAGGTGTTTTGGGAGCCATGGAAACCATGTACCAACGTAGTAAGATACAAGAAGAGAGTTTGTACTACGAAACCTTAAAACATACAGGAGAATTCCCCATTATTGGAGTAAATACCTTTTTAAGCAGTAAAGGTTCGCCTACTGTATTGCCGGCTGAGGTTATACGTGCTACCGAAGAGGAGAAACAATACCAGATTGAAGTAGTTGAGAACTTGAATACCCGTAATGAAGAAAAAGTGATGGAACTCTTGCGGGATCTACAACGAAGATCTGTAAACAATGAAAATATTTTTGAAGCCTTGATGGAGGTGTGTAAGTATGCCTCACTGGGTCAAATCACTCACTCGTTGTTTGAGGTAGGAGGGCAGTACCGTAGGAATATGTAAGTGGGTAGTTATCTTATTTCTAAATTTAAAAAGATTGTTTTCTAAATGGTCTAGTATAATAATAGTGGCAGATTTATATACTTTGTTGGCAAAAGTATGGTCAGTACTTTCCAGAAATCCAACTTATATCAAATAATTTTTCCTGTATCTTCTGTAAGAATTCAAACATATTATTTTCGGCATCTTGACAGTATCTCTGATATTCTTTATTGTAAATCATCGGTTTATATTGCGATTCAGTTCGAAAAATGTTATTATGTGCAATCTGATTTTTTATTGCATTCAACTCTGATGCCCAAGAACCTTCTGAGTATATTCCGATTATCAATTTGGAAAGTTGCTCCGCCTTCATATTTTCCATTTTCGATAATATGTTTAGAAAATCTTGATTGTTTCTCCATTTTCTCGTCACACCTAAAGATATCAATATTAGCCCTTTGATATGGTCGATGAATGAAATTGATTGCAAAATAAAACTGTCGAAAAAAATATAGTCTGTAAATGATAAATGGTTTTGCCATTCTTGTTTGCTATCGTTTTTTGACAACTCAACTCTCTGTTTTTCATGATTTATTTGCCAAAGAAATTCCAGATTGACACCCGCCGTCAAAAACTTAACAAGTACTGAATCTGTTTGTTCCAATATTTTCCTTGAAAGAACTTTATCAATTTTTCCGTTCTTAATATAGGATTCTGCTGATTCATAGAATTGTCGACATTGTCCAACAGATAGAGAACGATTATGGTTTGAGATTTCAATGAAATTTGTTGTCCTCATATTTATGCCAACGAGATTGTATATGGCACGTTGCCATATTTGTAATTTTATTTTCCGGGGAGAGTTTAAAGCTAGCCAAATTTTGGCAATGTGTTATATACGTTGTTACCTGCAGTTTTTACTCCTTTGTTTTTGTTAATGTTACAATTAAAGCTCCCAATGAAAGTGCTCCAATAATAGCCTCAATTGAGACCAATAATTTTGCAAAACCTGTATTCGGATAGACGTCACTAAATCCGAGTGTTACAAATGTTACTACACTTGTATAAAAACTATATAATAATTTTTCAATTCCGTTTAATGTTCGATAAATCTCTTGTGGGATTAATTGATTAGACATAAAAGAAAAAATAATTCCGAACAAGAGTATTATTGAGAAAGTGAAAATTATTATTCTTTTTGGCTCTCTTCCATAACCCCAAAAGTATTTATCTATCAACCAACTTGCCTTATTCAAAAACTTTTTAGTTTGTTTTCTTTTAAAATCTAATTCAAGAATTTTAAATTTATTTGCTTCTTTATAATTTCCCATTTCAGTATGGGCTTTGTAAAGATTTCTATATGTTCTATCAAAGTTTGGTGAATGCTTAAGATTTTTATACCAAACTCCGATATTTTCTGGTTCACTGTTCTCAAAAACAGGGGTGAAATTTCCGCCCCAAATCCGAGAATTTTTTATCATAGAGTCTTTAATCCTGCCATCAGTTGTTGAGTTAATGAATTTCCAATTGCTGATTTCGGAGTTTGTAATATTTAGATTTCGAACGCTTGAATTGTCGAACGTAAAAAAATGAGTGTGAAGATGTTTACAGGTAATATTATCACAAACACTAAAAATAAATTCTATGGACCTATTGTTACTTATTTTATCGTTTAATTTAAGGCCACTGACATTAACAAATTCAATCTTTTTTTGTCTTAATATTTGACCTATACCATTCACGGGTGGTTCTATTCTACCCATTTTTAAAAGTCTTAAATCAAAATTATAGTAGACCTCTTCATTCTCATAAGCTTGATAATAATTGTCAACTTTAATCTCGTAACGTTCAATATTATTTAATTCACACCACTCAAAATAACTTTGAAAACTCCGCACATATTCATACGATATTTCATCTTCATTGTGCAAGGATTTTTTATCGTAGCTATACCAAACTTGATGTTTTGTTCTTCCTTTATAAGTTACTTTCACTAAATGAAAAATATGGTCTTTTTTAATATCAGTGTATTTGAATCTTAAAAAGTCACTTATATATCCATCCATTAATATATCGTCAGTCAACTCAAAGGTTTTCATCCATTTTTCGAATCTGGGCAGCCTTCTTTTAAAATTGTCTAAAATTCTAGGGTAATCGTGCTTTTTTCTCCACTCGTCAAAAACATATTGAGGTAATAACCATAAGTCTAGAGCAGATAATTCATTTGTATCAATGATCTTTTCGAGTAACTCTTCCTCTGTTACGTTTATATTTTCCTTATAGATTTTATCTACTATGCTCATTATTCAAATTGCAGGTAACGGTCTTGTGTATGATGTCGTTGCGTGTTTAAGTATTAAAGTTAGCAAATAATCACAGATAGAAAATTTCAACGGAATTTTCGTAAGTCGGCAATGACCAAGTAATTAACTATACGTGTTGTTAGCTACAGTTTTTTATTCTTTCGGTCGCTTCTTTCAATTTCTCTGAATTAAACCCTTTCGTTAATTCGGTTAAAATCAGCCTTTCTTTTATTCCGATTTCTACAATCCGGATATTCTGGTATAAATCCAATAATGTCTTTCTTTATCCCACGATTTTTAAAAATCAGATTAAATTCAGTCAGAGTTTTCACAGTTCGTCGAGTCGAACTCAACCAAATGTCAAATTCCGCAAGAGTGAGAAGTCGGTTTAAATTTTCAACGCAAGATTCATTGAATTCAGAATATCCATCCGAGTGAATTCGGTCAGCTTTCCAAGGTGGATTTGTTATTAAAACTCCATCTAAATCCAAGATTAAAACTCTATTCAATTTAATTGTTTTTTGGGCATTTTTCTGAAATCCACTTTTCCCATTTGTCAATATCAGCTTGTCGTACCATCATTTTTCCGATAAAGTTTCCTTGGTCTTGATTCATTATTCCTGAAATAGATTCCAATACTTCTATGTTACGTGTAATCTCAATTACTAATCTTTCTTTATTGTCAGGTTTGATGTAGTCCTTGAGGTATGTTAGACTTTCTTTAAATTCTGGATAACATTCTTCTTTCTGTTTACAAGAGGAAATGCTAAATATTAATAGTATGATGAATGCTTGTTTCAAATTGTAGCTAACGGTTTTGTATATGGCACGTTGCCATATTAGTAGTTTTATATTATTCAGTCGTAACTGAGGTTTATTAGTAGGGGAGAGTTTAAAGTTAGCCAAATTTTGGTAATGTGTTATATACGTTGTTGGGCAATCGTTAACAATTCTGAAACTTTTTTCTTCAGACAAAATTAAGTATTCTCGAATTTCATTTTTTTTACTAAATCTTTGAAATATTTCGGACTCCAAATATTTAAAGCATCATCATTTTTAATAAACTTAACGACATCATCTCTAGTACTACTAAAATCTACGGAATCAATCTTGGTATATAATAGTTCCATTATTTGTTTTTCCGAAATACTCTTTTCTTGCCAGTCACTTGTATCTACGGCTCTAGCTAGGAAATGAGTTACATCCAAAGGAATACCTTTCTTAATATACCATTCTAGGTCATACCAATCTCTTCCTTTTACTCTGTTTTTCCACTTTCTAAATAGGAGGGCGTGCATTTTACCAGCAAACAAACTTGATTGAGTAAAACATTTCACGTAAAAAGAAAATGGACGAATTAATAACTTTTCCTCAGTATTAAAATTTAACGGAGGTTGTCGATCCACTTCTATTTTTATTTTCAAAGTTTTATTCGAACGCACTCCAGTTTCCTTGATTATATCCTCGAGTACAATTTCTTGCCATATCGTTTCTGCTTTTAGAAATGCAGAATCAATAGCTGTTTGGTTTGTCTTTTTCTTTTCTTTAATACTGACAGTCAGTCCTAAAGACTTGAATTCATCCAATACAGCGTTAAAGTATGGCTCAATTGAAAAATCAGAATCAGATTCAAGTAAAGAAAAGTCTAAATCTTCAGAATATCTATCCAATCCATAAAAGATTCGGAGAGCAGTTCCACCATAAAATGCTGCTTTCTCAAAAAAATTAGTTCTTGATAAAGCTGCTAATGTAATTTCTTGCATTATTTCTCTTAATGCTGATATTATTTCTTCTTCATTTTGAGGATTATATTCTGCTATCCATTCTTTTATCATAACTCTACTAAGGTTTTAATAAGCATCTTTAAACTATTTTTTTTAGGAGCATCTTTAATCCAATATTCTATATTTTTTGTTTCTAATGTTCTTAGTGTCTCAGTATCCATACGAAGGTCTTCAATTAAAAATTCTTTCGCTTGTTTTATACTCCTAAGGTTTATTTTTGGTGTTAGTACAATTTTATCACACAAGGCTTTTTCACGCGATGCAATCAAAATTCTTTGCTTTGGCGAATATTCTATGTTTTTTATTCCATAGGAGTAATACGGAATTTTTAATTGCTGGTAACTAAACCGTCCAACTTGAGTTTTATATTGTTTTGAAGTCTTTGTGGTTACAGAACTTATTTCATATACTCTCTCAGGTATCATATTCCAATATGACAATGCCGATTCTAATGACACATAACTGGGACCTCTAAGGTGATTCGCTATTAGAAATGGTTCTGGCTGTGGTAAATCTATATTAGGACCAATTACGTATAACCCTCTTCTTAAAGAAATGAGCTCTTTGCTTTTAAGCAACTCACTAATCTTATCATTTGGACTTTGATAATCTCTAAGTAATTCTAAAATTAAATGTCTAGATAAAGGAGTTTCTGCATACTCCTTTATCATTGTTCTAAAATACATATTGTCATATTTATATATGATAATCGGATATTTTCCGATTAACTAGTTCAAATTTAACAATTATATGTCAAAAAACAACCACATAATCGGATATTTTCCGATTATGTGGTTAAATAATTACATTTTTATTAGTTTGTGTTTAAATGTATATCGGACTTTAATGTTGCCCAACGTGTTTGTGTATGATTAGTTGCGTGTTTTAAGCACTAAAGTTAGCAGATAAAACACAGATAGAAAGTCCGCGAGGATTTTCCGAAGTAGGCTCGTACCAAGGAATTAATTTTATACGTTGTTGTAGCACGTTTTCAGTGATATTGAATTATACCGATTTTTGATTGTGTATAAATCCGAAAACATAAAACAGCGTTTAATCGAATGAATAAATTTCAAATACCTGATAATCAGTATTTTACGTCTTTTCAGATTTTTGTTTACAAAAATTTGGTGTAAACTCAAAACAAAGTTGTTAACGCGTATAGGTTTTTTTAAAAAGGGAATTAATCTCTCCGCTTTTGGCAAAAAGAAATAATTCTTTGAGAAAAGTAATAATAGTAATTATGTAGATAATCGTTTCGATAGAACAATATTACTTATAAAATGCTCAAATTTTTATAAATCAGTGAGTTAGTTGTCAACATTGTTTTCAACGTTATGAAAAAAATACTATTAATACAATTTCTGATTTTCCATTTCAGAAAACTTCTGTTTGTCAGTTGCGATGATATCGGTCAATTCGAATCGATTTTTATCCAAAACATCGAAGTCTACTAGACTTAAATACAGCCCCACAACATTTCGGTCAATCATTATTTTGCCGCCACCTGTCCAGTGTCGGTCAGTTCCGTTCTTCTTAATTCCAGAAACCCAATATTCATCTCCATTCTCTATGTCATAGAAATTTCCTGCGATTCCTCGAGCGTTTGAGTTTTTAAGAGCTTTTCTATTAAAATATACAGTTCGTCCGGATTTTGAAAATTCAGCCATTCCAATCCATGCTGGTCCGGTATCTCCGAATCCACTTTTTAATTCTATATATTTTAATTCAGGTTTCATTTTTTCTCAAATGTGCTACAACGTGTTCGTGTATGGTTAGTTATGTTGGCTAGGTTAAAGTTAGTAAAAGGAAACGAACCATTAGGGAAATCCGCAGGATTTCCCGAGTGCAAGCTGAACGAATAATTAACTATACATGTTGTTAGCCAAAGTATTTTATGGAACTGGAAATATTATTTGCCAATTTGCATCTGGATTGTATATTTCCTCTAGGTTTGTGTCATCTTCAGGATACCAAGCTCCAAAGAAATCTTCAACCATTCCTTCTGTCATTGTCATATGTAAACTATATGGCCTTTTTTGCTTTCTTGTAATATAGTCCAATCTATAACCATCTTCTCTATCAATGAATTGAAAGTTTTTTTCTCCGTAAGTAAATCCAACACTTAATGTGTCCCAATCTAATTCAAACTCTCCATTTGAATTTTTAAAATTTGAATTTTCTAGTACTTTACTTTGAAATTGCGCTATTTCACATAGTAATGTGCATACTTCAATTGTTTTAACTAATGAAAGATGATGCGCTGTTAAACCGTTTGCAGGGAATTTATAAGAAAAAACTTCTCGATATTCTCTTGCCCAATCAATATACTTTTTTATTTCCTCACCTTTTTCCTTATTATATTTTGCTATTATATCTCCAACAATATTAATTGTCTTTTTGTGTGTCATAGTTAACAATTCCCCATTGTTCCATTCTGTAAATGGTGAGGTAAGCACAACTGCTCTTGAGCAACTTAAAAGAGAATAATAAATTAAATAAGGCTCGACAATTCTTAAGTTCTTTTCGTTTGCATATTCAACAGAACTTAATAAAACACTTGAAGAAAGAATCATTTTGACTGCTATGTAATCTCTGGCTACCCATTTCGAATTTTTGTCTTTATTCCAATCTTTGGTCAAAGCAGAAAATTTTCTTTTTAGACTGTCGTAACTTTTTTTAATTTCAGAATCGTCAAATTCTGAAGTCATACTTTGATAATCAAAATAATCATCTATTTCATCTATCATTTTTTATATTTTGGCTAACTAATGGATATATGGAAAGTTCCACATATCCTTCTGTTTTAGAGTAAATTTAAAACTTTTTTATCGTAAATGATTGTATTTGTAATATCATGTCCATTCCTGATTTTATGAATATAAAGGAGTTAAATGGTATGTGCGAAACATAGAGTGCTTTTTCAACCTTCATTTTCTGTAAATCCATCTGAAGAAATTTTCAATACCTTTATCAGATTAGATATTGAATTGTGCATACCATTATAGAATATACAGTGACCGCGGTGGTTTGTTTAATCACTGCAGTGGTGATTCAACGTATTTTCATCAAAGAAAAACGACGCAGGGAAACTACCTCTGAGATTCAGGGTATTAAGTGGTTTGGCTTGGCTATTTTTGCTTGGGGAGTTGGAGCTTTGGTCAATGCCATACTTACCATAGGCATGGGATGGCAAGTGGTTAGTAAGTTTATCATTTACTGGGGTGTGTTTATCTCTTTGGCCAATTCGCTGTTTATTATCCTTTCGTTACCGTCCATAGAACATGGAAAGAAACGCAGTCCCTTGGTGCGTTTGGTGAACCGTTTTAGTGTAAAAGAATTTATAGGCCTGTATACGGTGGTTTTAGGGATGATCGCCTTTGTTTTTGTAGCCACTTCCTATGATAATGAAACCATCAGTAATAATTTTATATGGCTCATAGACATTCCTATCTCTATTTTGGTTGCCATTTCCTTATTGTACGAGCTGAACCATGCTTTTTCCTCTAGAAATATGCGGTTTATGTATTTACCCACCATTGCATTGTTCCTACTAATATTGGTAGCCGTTACCCATCGTATTATTCCTCAGGATAGGGTACTGGAAGTGATCAATCAGAATTTTTGGGCTCAGATAGGAAGCATTACAGCCATTTCTTTTAAGTTTCTGTTTATTCTATTGTTTTCCATTTTATTGTATAGCTGGAAATTCCTTACCGAAAAAGAAGCGCAACAATCCTTAGCTCAACAATTAGAAGAAGAAAATAAAGCATTGGGTAATACCATAGAAAGAATGGATTTGGCCAATGAAAGTCATTTGGACACCATAAAAACATTGAAAAAGGAATTGGAAGATTTACAGGAAGCTTCCAAGATTGAGCTTTCCTTACGTCAAAAAGAGGTTTTGGGAAATTTGGCTTCCTATGGAAATGATAAATCCTATACCGAGCTGGCCGAAGCCATGCACATTAGCGTAGACGGACTTCAGACTCACATTCACCAGATCAAAAAACTTCTGAATATAAGTGGTTCTCAAGGCAAGGAACAACTAATAGCCTTTGCCAAAGAGCATGGTTTGGAACAGTATGCTACCCTTTAAAGCTTTTATTTTCAGTATGGTTAACCATAATGCTTTCCATATTTAAGTAGTGTGTAACCTTTTGCGGTTTTTGTTTTTCATACACTTTTGAGGAAAATAATCACATGCTTACTTCCTTATCGCTACAACAGACATTCGATCAAAAAATAAACGAACAGTTTAGCAATGCCACTAGCTGGTTTACAGATGCCATCTTTGCTGAAATACCTTTAACCGAAACCACAGGGATTCCATGGGTCTTGGTAGTATTGCTATTGGGAGCAGGTTATTTTACCCTATACTTTAAAGGCATTAATATTAGAGGATTCGCGACAGCTATTAAGGTAGTTCGGGGAAAATATGATGCATTGGAGGAAGATGGGAAAATTACTGTTGCATCTTCAGACCATTACAAGGATGGAGATCATCCCGATACCATCCGGGTAGAAGGAGAAGGGGAAGTAAGCCATTTTCAAGCGTTAACAGCGGCTGTATCTGCTACTGTAGGATTGGGTAACATTGCAGGGGTTGCCATTGCACTTTCCATTGGTGGGGCAGGAGCCACGTTATGGATGATCTTGGTGGGTGTTTTGGGAATGGCCTCTAAGTTTGTGGAATGTACCCTAGGAGTAAAGTACCGAGAAGCAGATGCCAATGGAACTATTTTTGGAGGCCCCATGTACTACCTAAAAAATGGACTGAAAGAGAAAAATTTAGCTGGATTGGGCAAGGTGTTGGCACTGGTGTTTTCTGTGATGTGCATAGGCGGGTCCTTTGGGGGTGGAAATATGTTTCAGGTAAATCAGGCATTTAAATTATTTGAACACGTTACAGGAGGTCAGGGGAGCTTCATTCATGGTAAAGGATGGGTGTTCGGTTTGGTCATGGCTATTTTGGTGGGTGTTGTTATCATTGGCGGGATCAAGAAAATTGCCAAAGTAACCGATAAGGTGGTTCCCTTTATGGTCATCATTTATTTATTGGCGGTACTTACCATTCTGGGTATAAATTTTAATGAAATTCCACAAGCTTTCAAATCCATTTGGGACGGAGCATTCAGTCCTCAGGGAATTACTGGTGGATTTATAGGTGTTCTTATTCAGGGTTTTCGCAGGGCCGCTTTTAGTAATGAAGCTGGGATAGGGAGTTCATCGATCGCGCACAGTGCCGTAAAAACCAAATATCCCGCAAGTGAAGGTTTGGTAGCTTTATTAGAGCCTTTTATAGATACCGTAGTGGTATGTACCATGACCGCCTTGGCTTTGATCATTACTGGGCAAATTACCACGGGAGTTGTATTGAGTGATGAGGAAGGGGTTTTACTTACCGCTGCTGCACTGGAAAGTGGTGTCTCTTGGTTTCCCTATGTATTATCAGTCGCTGTCATTCTTTTTGCCTTTTCTTCCATGATTTCATGGTCTTATTACGGGTATCAGGCTTGGAGCTATTTATTTGGAAATAGTAAGAAAAAGGAATACACCTATAAGGTTATCTTCTGCATGTTTACGGTATTGGGAGCTGCTATTACGCTGGGTTCAGTAACTCTTTTTAGCGATGCCATGATCTTTGCCATGTTGGTACCCAATATGATAGGTCTTTTCCTGTTAAGATCTAAAGTTACGGAGGAGCTTAAAAGGTATATGAAGTTGATTAGAAAATTCGAATCCTGAATTTAAGAAGTAAGCCAACAAGTTAGTTAATTAACATTTTTTTATATTACAAATGGGCTACTTTGGGTCTTATGCTATTGATGAAGAAAATTATGATAGTCGCCCTATTATTTCTGGGCTTGGCGGGCGTATTTGCCCAAGAAACAGTTTTTGAAAAAGGAAAAGTGATAGATTCCATTTCGGTAGCGGGAACAGACGAAACTTTTGCGCTGTATTTACCGTCTACATATGATCCAAACAAACTGTCATCCATCATCTTTATTTTTGAGCCTGCAGCGCGTGGAAAATTTGGGGTAGAGCGATTTGTACAAACTTCGGAACGCTATAATCATATTTTGGTAAGCTCTAACCTTACACAAAATTTTAATAAAGACAATTTCGATGTCATAAATAGACTCTTCGATTCGGTTTTCAACACTTTTGCTATTGACAAAAGGCTAGTATACACTGCGGGTTTTTCAGGAGGATCTAGATTAGCAACTACCGTTGCAGTACTTACAAACCAAATTGAAGGAGTCATTGGCTGTGGAGCTGGACTTTCACCAAATCCCCCAGAAATGCCAAACCCGTCACATACGTTTTCCTATGTAGGATTGGTAGGGACGCTTGATATGAACTACCATGAAATGTATAATGCTACAGCGTATTTAGGGAAAATTAATATAGAAAATGAATTGTTCACCAATGGAGATCCTCACAAATGGCCAGAACCCGAACAATTAGCAAAAGCCATTGGCTTTCTCGAGTTGCAAGCCTATAAGAAAAACCTAAAACCCAAAAATGAAGATCTGATTGCAGAACTATATAAGGAATGGTATATAGAAGGACAACAAGCCGAACGTATGGGGAATTATACCAAAGCCGTGGAAGTTTATGAACGACTTAAGCGTAATTTTTCACGGTACCATATATTAGACTCTATAACAACGAAGATTGAATCAATACAAAATAGAGAAGATTACAAAAGTGAGAAGAGATTGAGAGCTGATATTGAGAAAGAAGAGGACAAAGTGAAAAATGTTTTTTTTAATAGGATAAAAAAAGAACTCAATGCGGTATCACAATCTACAAAATTCAAGTGGTGGAAAAAGGAACTTGAAAAATTCAGGAATAAATATACCAAGTCTGAAGAATTAATATTAAGAGAGTTAGGGGCTCGAGTAGAAAATATGTTATTTGTTGCTGTTGTGGAAAATGCCCAAGTAAGTATACGGGATAAAAATATGAAAAGAGCCCTCTATTGTCATCTTCTACTGGAAGTCATGCAACCAGAAGCAGTGTATCCACAGTTTCTATTGGCCAAAGATTATGCTATAGAACGTAACAAGGAAAAAATGCTCGAACATCTTTATCTAGCCAAAGAAAAAGGCTTATCTAGAAGAATATATATTGATAATGAAAAGGCATTCCAGATATATAAGGATGACCCTGAATTCATCGAATTTTTAAGTGAATTGAAATAGTACTAGAGACTCAACATCCAACTACGCTGTAGTTTTCTGAATTTCTTGAGTTCTGCCCTTAGAATAGGCAAAAAATCCCTTCCATTGCTGTGTGTACGTTCCAATCGTTCGCAGTTTTTATACAAGCGATTGGTCAATTGTGTAATGGAAGCCGCGTATTTGTGCTTATCTTTGGATTGTGAGTGTGTTTCCGCTTTCAGTATTTCTGGAGCTAATGATACCGATTGTTGTACAATATCTCCAGTAAAATAAATGTTCGGATTTTCATTGCCGTTTGATTGAAGCTGATTAAGATCGTCCACATAATAATGTGAAATACTTCTGGAAAGGGCAAAAATTTCTATAGCCTTTTGATACAAAGGCGATTGTGGTAGGTGGTTTGGAACGTTGGGCAACATGGTTAACAAATTCTTTTTCTAGCAATTGAATCAAATTTAGTGACAAAAAGGGAGATTAAACTTTAAGTTTTAAAGCATAAATGCTATTTTGATTTAGAAATATGTTAATTTGCGTTAAATTATTTTAAAAATGAAAATTGATGCACTCAACTGGAAAATTCTAAGTTGCTTACAGGAAAATGCCCGACAATCCAATGCAGAAATTGGACGTAAAGTTGGCATTAGTTCGCCAGCAGTTTCGGAGCGAATTAGAAAAATGGAAGATGCTGGACTCATTCATGGATACCACGCAGATGTTTCTCCTTTTGAAAGCGGTTATCAATTAAAAGCCATCATTACCTTAAGGGCTTTTATGGGAAAACTGAAACCCTTCCTAGAAAAAGTTAAGACGTATAATGAGGTCATTAATTGTTACCGTGTTACGGGTAATGAAAATATAGTGATGGAGGTGATCTTAAAGAACCAAAAACATTTAGAAGTGTTCATAGATCAACTCATTAGTTATGGAGAGTGTAAAACTCAGATTGTACTATCACAAATAGTTTCCAATAATACCGTGAAGCATCTTTAATCTTTTGCTTCTATAACTAAATGTGGAACTTCATCTAAATTCCAATCAATTACCAGTCCTCCTGCCAAAGACTGTGCAACTTCCTTTCCATATAAGTATTCGCAGAGATATAAGGATGCTTCAAAACTTTTGGCACCTCCAGCTGAAGTAATGTATTTGCCATCATGAACAAATAGAACTTCCTTCCGAATGTCTAAATCGGGAAACATATCACGCATGGCATCTATATCACTGGGAAAGGTAGTAGAAACAGATTCATGAAGTAATCCAGCTTTGGCTAAGACAAAAGCGCCATCGCAATGTGAGGTCACAAACTGAGCTTCTTTGTCTATTTTTTTCACAAAAGTGATCATGGCTTCATTTTCCAGGTCGGTATCCAAGTGATGCTCTGCACTAGGCACCACAAGGATATCGATTTTTGGAATACTGTCTTTAGTATAATTAAAATCCGGAATGATTTTCATTCCTTCAAAAGAGGTTATGGGATCATCAGTATCGGCTACCGTAAAAACATTCATGGGTTTTATGTTCTTACGGAAAATGGTATGTTGAAAGATATCATACGGAGCTGTTAATTCGGTATTATAAACTCCATCCATGATAAGGAACCCAACATTGTAACGGTTGGGTTCCAGTTTTGGAAACGTTTTTTCTTTCTTTTCAACTGGAGCAGAAACAACTTCTTTTTCAGTAGTGTTTTGACAAGCTATAGCAAGCAAAGCAAAGACTAGGGATGCGAATGTTTTCATATTCAAATGTACCTATTTCGGATCAATTTATGCAACCAAAGTACCATGAGGGATACCACTAGTAAAACAATAAACATAACATACCAAGTCATATCGAACCCAAATTGATCTGCCAGGTTCATACCTCCATTATGCCCTATAATATGGGATACGGAAAAACTCATACTGTACAATGCCATGTATTCCCCTTTTCGTCCTTTGGGAGACATTTCTAATGCCAAGGAATTGGAAAAAGGAGAACCAATCATTTCGCCAATGGTCATTAAAACCATTCCAATAATCAGAACCCCGCCCCAAGACGAAAGGTTTAAAACTATGAAACTAAGTGCTAAGAATATCATTCCCCAGAAAGTAGCCATGGTTTTGGAAATGTTGATACGTTCTAACCAACCCACCAAAGGCATTTCGAAAAGTACAATGATTACTCCGTTCAAGAATAGGATCAGTCCAATGATATCTTCAGACAGTAAATGCACCTCCTTATAATACAGTGGAACTACAGAAAAATACTGTACAAACATGATACTGCTTAAAACCATGATCACAATGAGAAGCATATAAATACTATTTCTGTAGGGAGATATACCTTCTTTGCGATCTATTATTGGATTCTTTTCCTTGGCTTCTTTTGGCTTCAGTAATACAAAGAGCAGCATTGCGGCCACGATACAAGAAAGCCCGTCAATCCAAAACAAGGAATCATAATTGATTCGTGCAATGATAAGTCCACCAATCATTGGTCCTATGGAAAACCCAAGATTAATTGCCAATCGAATAAGAGCAATGCTACGTGTTACATTTTTCGGTTTGCTATAAGCATCACAGGCTACAAAAACGGCAGGCCTATAAGCATCTGCCACAAAGATGAGGGCAAAAATACCAATGCATAATTCTGCGAAAGAATCTAGGAACTTGACAGCAATAAATCCTAGCCCTCCCAAAAAAAGACTGATGGTAATTACTTTATAAAAACCAATAAGATCGGTTAGTTTTCCTCCAACCATGGTACCCAATAATGATCCAACACCAAAACTGGTCATAATCCACCCTACCTGAGGCAATGTAAAGCCTCTTTCATTTACTAGATAAAGTGATAAGAAAGGAATAACCATTGCCCCAGCTCTATTGATGAATGTTACCAAAGAAAGGAGCCAAATTTCTTTGGAAAGGCCTCTGAAGTTATTAATATAACTGTAAAATAATGTTCTCATTTTTTGATTGGTTAGGTATATAAAAATAAAACGTCCGGTAGGCTTACCGGACGTTTTTATATTGAATTAGTTTATAGTGTTATTGTCAATACGTACTTATCCGGACACGGTAGAAGATGACCGTGGTCTTTTGAGTTTGGATATATGTACGATTTCTCATTGTATTCCTTTTGGAAGGATCAAATGTAGTAAATTTTTTAATTGAATTACCTTTACAGGTATATTTTACACTTATGAAATTAAAATTATTCATGTTTTGTCTATTATCTGTCCAAATTTTAATGGGACAGACCTCTTCAGAAATCATAAAAGATATTGAAGCCTATAGAGCAGAAGAAAATGAAAAGTTTGGCAATGAAGAAACTACTATTTTGGAACCCAATGATTTCAAAAATTTTGAAGCATTGGATTTTTACCCAATCAATTTGAAGTATAGGGTAAAAGCCAATTTTGTTAGAACACCTGATGAAAAACCTTTTCTAATGCCAACAACTACGGAGCGACTTCCGGAATATGTAAAGTATGGAGAATTGCATTTCACTATAGATGAAAAGGAGTTAATACTTAACTTATATCAAAATACAGATCACGATTCTCAGGAAGGTTATGAAGATTATTTGTTTTTGCCTTTTACAGATCTCACCAGCGGTGATGGTTCTTACGGCGGGGGACGTTTTTTAGACGCTAGAATCCCTGAGGGAGATACCATGTTCATTGATTTTAATAAAGCCTATAATCCATATTGTGCCTACAGCAAGAATTATTCGTGCCCAATACCTCCTAAAGAGAATGATATTTTAGTGCGTATTGAAGCTGGGGTTAAAGACTTTGGGGATCACTAAAAATAGCGGATTACCCACATTCCTATAAATACAGCTACAAAGCCTAAAATAAAACTACCTATGGTATATAGTGCAAAGTTGAGAAGATCTCCATTCTTTAAGAACACATGATTTTCATAAGCAAAGGTGGAAAAGGTTGTAAACCCACCACAAAATCCTGTCGCCAATAATAATGTGGTGTTTTCAGATAGATATTCATTTTTTGCGGCCATTCCTAAGATGATCCCTATTAAAAGACTACCAAGTACATTAGCAGCAAAAGTGCCATAGGGAATTCCCGTGACTGAACTGTTTAGGTATTTTCCTAAACCATATCTAAGCGTACTTCCTACACCGCCACCTAAAAAAACCAATAAAAGTTGTTTCATCCCAAATCTATTCTTCAGTAATAATAGGGTGATTGCTTCTTAAATCTTTGAAAACGGGAATATACACTTCGGTAATCCAGTCTGCAGGATTGAGCAGTTCACTGGGATCGTTGGCATAAACTTCAAACATTTTTTTAGCAGGATCAGTTATTAAGTGATTTTCCGTAATGTACGACTGGGCCTTTTCATAAGTTTCAGGTAAATTTTCGTAATTACCTTTTAGTATAGTTTTTACGGCAGAGGTAGGTTGCATGAAACCACAGAATACCTCACTTCCGGTAGGCGTAATAATACGCTCCCTTACAGGGATTGCAGCAGATAGAATGATGCTTCCAGTTACTTCATCTGTTTCATGGTAAATGGTAAAAGGCATTCCTGCCATTGATATGTTGTTTTGTTGCATGAAGTTCATGACTTGCCCAAACATACTTCCCATTTTATTTTTCAATTCTTCTTTTCGGGAAGAAGTGGTGACATACATATAATAACCTCCTCCATGTTCGGAAATACCAGTTACATCTATCGTATATTTTTTCATGTCCTCTTCAATGGTAGTGGCAATACCCTTAAGGCCGTTTACATGCATTTTTTTCATATCGCCATCAAAATCCATCCCGCTAAGTGCATAATATACTTTATCCATAAATGTGTGTTCTCCCTTCATTCCCCAAGTTACTTTGGTGCCTTCTTTAGCTTCTTCAAAGTTCCAATAGACTTTTGGGTTCCGTTCACCTCCTGGAGTTATCAATGTTAGATCTTGTAAAATTTCTTCGTTAGGTGTAACCTGAGTGGTTTTCATAGAGCCATCCATTTCACCTGTCCAAGAATAATAAGCGCCTTCACCTACTGTATTTTCACCATAAGAAAACATCATTGTTGTGTCTTCTTTTTTCCAGGGCCCCCAGTGTTCCCAGGTTTTTAGATCGTTTACTTTATTAAAAATTAGTCCGGTTGGGGCCTTAATGATTTTACTTTCACTAAGGTCATAGGTTCCATCTTGTGTTCCAAAATATACGGCACCTCCAATAAGCACAATGAGCAGTAGGTATAAAAGGTATTTTAAGAGTTTCATGGTTAAGTTGTTTAGTGTTTCGCTAAGATAAATAATTTTGACAACCCCTTCTTTTTCAATGCTCAGCGCTACACCTATTATTTTGTTACATTTGTAGAAAATCAATTAGTAACAACCATGAAACATAACACTTTGTTCGCTGCGGTTTTGGGAAGCATGCTTTTGTTTTCCTGTGCAGATGAGAAAAAAGGAACTGCTGAGCCTAATAATGTAGCAGAAACTACCCAAGAAACTACCTTCGATTACATGGTAGATCAATTTGCTGATATTAAAGTATTGAGATACAAGATCCCTGGTTTTGAAGATCTTACTTTGAAGGAGCAAAAATTGGTATACTATCTCACTCAAGCCGGTTTGGCGGGTAGAGATATTATGTGGGACCAAAATTACCGATACAACCTTCAAATTAGGAAGGCGCTGGAAAACATTTATACGACCTATGACGGGGATAAAACCTCTGAAGATTGGAAAAACTTCGAAACATACTTGAAAAGAGTTTGGTTTGCCAATGGTATCCACCATCATTATAGCAATGCGAAGATGAAACCTGATTTTGATAAAGGTTACTTCAATCAATTGCTTAAACTAACCAATACACCTTTAGCAGGAGAAGCAATAGAAGTAATCTTTAATGATGAAGACTCCAAAAAAGTAAACCTAAGTAAGGATGCTGATATCGTTTTGGAAAGTGCCATTAACTTTTATGGGCCGGATGTAACAACGGCCGATGTAGAAAGTTTTTATGGAGCCATTGATGTAGATCCAAAGGAGCCTATTGAAATAGGTTTGAACACACGATTGGTGAAAGAAAATGGACAATTGGTAGAAAAAGTATACAAAAGTGGCGGACTGTTTGGCCCTGCGATCGATGAGATTATTCAGTGGTTGGAAAAAGCCCGTGGAGTAGCTGAAAGTGAAGCACAAGCAAAAGCCTTAGGACTGCTTGTTGAATATTACAAAACAGGTGATTTGAACACTTGGGATCAGTACTGTATTGCTTGGGTTAATTCTACTGAAGGTAACATTGATTGGATCAATGGATTTATAGAAGTATACAACGACCCAAAGGGATATAAAGGATCTTATGAAACAATCGTTGAAATCAAGGATTTCGATATGTCTAAAAAGATGGCTGTACTTTCTAAAGAAGCACAGTGGTTTGAGGATAACTCACCATTGATGCCAGAACACAAAAAGAAAGAAGTAAAAGGAGTTTCTTATAAGACTGTGATTGTAGCTGGTGAAGCTGGAGATGCTTCCCCAAGCACGCCTATTGGAGTAAACCTTCCTAACAATAACTGGATTCGTCAGGCACACGGAAGTAAGTCTGTTTCATTAGGAAATATTATTAATGCATACAACAACGCAGGAGGAAGCGGAAGACTACAGGAATTCGCGCATGACGAAGAAGAAGTGCGTTTAGAGAAGAAATACGGTCAATTGGCTGATAAATTGCATACGGCATTACACGAAGTAGTTGGACATGCCTCTGGACAGATTAACGAAGGAGTAGGAACCCCCAAGGAAACCCTGAAGAGTTATAAGTCTACTATTGAAGAAGGCCGTGCAGATCTATTCGGATTGTATTACTTAATGGATCCAAAACTTCAGGAATTAAACTTGGTAGAGAACTGGGAAGAAACCGGAAAAGCTGCTTACGATGGATATATTAGAAACGGTATGATTTCCCAATTGGTTCGTTTAGAGCTTGGGGATGATGTAGAAGAAGCGCATATGCGTAACCGTCAGTGGGTGAGTGCATGGGTTATTGAAAAAGGTGCTGCTGAAAATGTAGTGGAAAAAATAACACGTGACGGAAAGACCTATTATAACATTAATGACTATGTGAAGTTGAGAGATCTTTTCGGACAGTTATTAAAAGAAACACAGCGTATTACTTCTGAAGGGGATTACGAAGCGGCTAAGGCTTTGGTAGAGGATTACGGGGTAAAAGTAGACCAAGTTCTACATGCTGAGGTGTTGGAGCGAAACAGCAAATTTAAGGCGGCTCCTTATAGTGGATTTGTAAACCCAGTTATTGTTCCTACTATGGATGATGCAGGTGAAATTACTGGATTCACGATAGAACAACCAGAAAACTTCGAAACCCAAATGCTTCAATACAGTAAGGACTATAGTTTCTTGCCAGTAGAGAATTAACATGAGGATGCGCTTTTAGAACAAAGCGATATAGATATTAAAGGCTTGTAGCTCTTTTCGAAATATACATAAAAGAGTTACAAGCTTTTTATTTTAGCGCAGAATAGTAAATAGGTAACAATAGAGTGTTGCTTAAGATTGTATTGCGACAATAGCTATATTGTAATACAGAACCAGTTGCCAATTACAATGAATGATAACCATAGAATTGGATGAAGACATTGTCCTTATTTTTTAATAGGTAATAACTCTAACATTATAGGTTTTACCAATATTTCCATTATTGGTTATCGTTATTTTTCCACCAGAATCCACCTTTATGGTATAGTTGAAACCAGTACTGTTGCTTCCATCTTGACAGTTTGGCATGTTTCCTCTAGTTACGGCAATGGTTTTAAAATTTATTTTAGTAAAAGTAGTGGTAGATTGTCTACCCCCAATTCCGGCAATCTGTTGAATTGCCCAAGAATTATTTGCATTTGAGCCAGTCATTAGGTATTCGTCCATCGCACCAAAGCCACAAGCATTTCTCAAAGTAACAATAATACGCATATATTCTACAAAATCATTTCTAATGCCAATTGTGAAGGTATCTGAATCTCCAGAGGCAATACTCATAGAGGTAAATTCTGCTTCAGAAAAACTGTTCTGTTTCCATTCAGGAGGGGAATTTGTTCCAGCACTTTGAAGAAATTTTACTTCTGTACCGGCATCATTATTTGGCATTAAGGCTCCAGAAATTTTAAAGTTACCAGCAACATCCAAAGTCTCTGTTGGGGTGGATGTTCCAATGCCTACATTGCCAGAAGAAGTAACCCGTACCCTCTCAGTATTGTTTGTTTTGGTAACAAGATCTTTGGCATCTGTAGTCCCAATAAAATCGCTTCCTGCAGTAGTACCGGAATTTCCGTTTACTGACCAACTCTTTTCTACATTGAGCAATACCCATTTTGAACCATCCCAAAAATAGAAACCTGGAATTACATTGTTTGGACTGGTACCTGCAGTTACTGTATTATAAACCAAAGTTCCATTTAGAAGTGGAGCTCCCGTTGGGTTGATTATAGGACTCGCCACATTCGATCCTGTTAAGCTAACTCTTGGTACCACTAACCCTTGAGTGGTTGAATTTATGTCCAGCGCTCCATTTGGGGCAGTAGTCCCAATACCAACTTGAGCATTGGAGTGATACCCTGAACATAGTATAACTATTAATACGATTGATTTGATGATATATAGGAATTTAGATTTCATAGCTTGAATCTGATTCTTCTGAAGTTTGATGAAATCAAAATTACTGATTCACCTCCGTGATATTTAATGAAAAGCAATAAGTGCCACCTACAAAAAATAAGTGAATCCTATTCGGAATAGGTGTAATGTCTGAAAATGCTAAGAGATGGACTTTTCGGTAAATCGCAATGCTAATTCTTTAAGTTTTCCAGATCCGGAGAGTCCTAATTTCTTGATAATGTTTTTTCGGTGGGTGCCTACGGTAGATTCTGTGATTCCAAGCACATTGCCAATTTCACGGGAAGAATACCCCAATCCAATCCAATGAAAAATTTCATTTTCCCGTTGGCTCAATGTTTTGATTTTGTAATGCTTCTTTTGAGTTTCTAAAATGAGGGATATTACTTTTTCTATCAGTCTATTTTCTACAGAAATGGTGTTAATGGCTTTAAAAAGAGTCAATGTTTCCTCCAATGGCAAGGAAATCTGTTGCCTTTTAGCACTATCTATTATTTTAAGTAGGTTTTGTAGGATATGCATACCCCGAAAGTAGGATAGATAAGCTCAAGTGGGTATACCCATTGTAGGGAATTTCGTTCCTAAAAATCATATTTTTTTTCCAGCGCATACCGTAACAATTCTCCTTTTCCCGAAAGTCCCAACTTACGGATCATGTTTTTACGATGCTTCTCTACGGTAGAAACCGCCGTAAAACGGATATCAGCAATTTCACTGGTGGTTTTTCCCTGACCAATCAACACTAGAATTTCGCGTTCACTTTTGGAAAGAGGTCCCTTCTTTGCTTTGGAATTGTTCTCCTGAAGTATTTCACCCAAATCTATATTGGAATCAAAATAATTCTCCCCTTTGCTCACCGTTTCCATCGCTTTTAGAACTTCTTCTAAAGGAGAATTCTTTAAAAGGTAACCAGACGCTCCAGCTTCGACCATCTGCCGTACGGCTTCTTCCTGATCAAACATGCTAAAGGCAATTACTTTAATGTGAGGAAATTCTTTTTTAATGATTCTGGTAGCGGTAATGCCATCCATTTTGGGCATTTTAATGTCAGTAAGCACCACTTTGGGTTGTTTTAAGCGCACAATACCCAATAAGGCTTCCCCATCATTGGCAGTACCTACAATAGAGAATTCCTCTTCGTATTGTAAAAGAAGATTAATTCCGTCTACGAGCGATTGATGGTCTTCGGCTATGGCTACTGTGATCATAGCGGTATGTCTATTATAATGTTGGTGCCTCTTCCCGGTGTGGAATCCATTTCCAAACTTCCTTCCAGATGCTCCACCCGTTTTTCAATGCTATGTAATCCCATTCCCTCTGCTTTTTTCATCTTTCTGGGATTAAAGCCTTTTCCATTATCCTCTACAATGATATTCAAGGTGTCTTCATGTTGTGTAATAGAAATATGGGCTTCGGTTGCCCCAGCGTGTTTAATGATGTTGGTGATGAGTTCTTGTATCATCCTAAAGATAGCAATCTCCAAAGAAGCTTCCAACTTTTCGGTGAGTCCAAAATCCTGTACTTCTATGGTGAGTCCATTATTGCTGGAAGCGTTTTTGGCCAACTTTTCAACAGCTGGTAACAATCCTTTTGAGGCAATGACTCCGCTGTTTTTTAGGTGCGCCATGGAGCGAACCTCCGTATAGGCTTCTTCCAAAAGGGAACCTGTTTTTTCAAACAGCTCTTCCAGTTCTACCAATTTGTCTCGGTTTTTGGCAATATGATCAAACTGTAATTTAGCGGCCGATAGGGTAGCACCTACACTGTCGTGTAGGTCACTCGCAAGGCGTTGTCGTTCTTTTTCCTGACCCTCGATCATCGCATCAATGGCATTCAGTTCTTGATCTTTTAGGATCTTTTCCTTTTTCTGAATTTCCAGTTCTTTTTCCTGTTCGGCAATTCGTTGTTTACGGCGGGTGTTTTTATAGACGAGGAAGGCGAAGATGGAAACGGCGGCTAGGCCACCGCCCAGTCCAAGGGCGATGTTACGGTTATAGGTTGTTCGCTGTTCTGAGATAAGGAGTTGTTTTTCTTTTTCAGCGGTCTGATATTTTGCTTCCGCCTCAACAATTGCATTGTTTTGAGATTCATTGCCAATGATACTATCTAACTTGTACTTTTCTTCTGCAAAATAAAGAGCTTTTTCATAATCTCCTTTAGCTTTTGCCGTTTTGAGTCCATTGTTCATAAAAATAAATTTGGCTTTATTTCCCTTACCAGCTAAGTCTACTGATTTCCTTAATTCGGAATATATTTCAGCTTCCTTGAATCGATTCATTTTATTTAAAACAATAATTTGATTATTATAATTGTAAGCGATATAATCTTTATGGCCGTATTTTTCAAACACTTTTAGTGAATTTCTTAAATATGTTAATGATGAATCTAATTGTGGTTCAGGTTTAGTGTATTGAAACGCTGTTGCCATATTGGACATTATAATGGCCTTCAGCAGTTCTTTGGAAATTATATCAGCAAAGAAAATGGACTTTCTGTATTCTTCGATGGCTTCATTACCTTTACTTGCTTTCGCTAATTTGATTGCGATACGAAGATGTTTAATGGACAGTAATTCGGGATGTTGAGTATGATTCGCAATGCTTATGAATTCTTTAAGATAAAAATCTTTGTCAATTTTTAATCCATGTTGATGAGTGAAAACTTTGTAAACATGATAATAAGCCATTCCTTCCCAATATAATTCCTTATTGTTTTTAAATAATTGAATAGCTCGACGTCCATTTTCAGAAGCTGCGTGGTGTTTGTCCTCGTATACTTGAAGTTGACTGAAATAATAGTAATACAAGCCTTTATCTAGACCTTTTAATTGGTTAGAATCAATTACTTGTAAAATTGATTTAGCTTCATCGTATTTAGCAGTTTTTAGAGCCAAATCCAGCTCCTTCCAAGACTTGACTTGGGCATGAAAAAGCCCTGAGTTCATTATGAACACAAGGCATAAAATGGGTATTTTGGTATATCTATTCAAATAATTTATGGATCGATTATTATGTTGCCGTCTTTATCAACGTCAGGGATTAATGAAGTTCCCGTCAGATTTTCTCGGCGTATTTTATAATACTCTTTGCAATCAAGGGGAACTGTAGGGACTTTCTCTTTAGTTCCGTAAGTGATAACAACACATCGAATCTGTTTTTCTTTATTTCCAGTTCCACAATTTTTACAATAATCAGTTCTATCTATGTTCACATTGAAAGTTGCAGATGTATCCCCATTAGCTCCTACAATTTGACAAAAAAGGACTAAATGATTTTCAACCAATGGATCCTTTTCATCAGGAGGGGCCTGACATAAAATGGTATTTAAAAGTTTTACATGATTTATACTACTCCCATAGGGAATTACTTTCACACGTTGTACAGGAAATTTTTGATGTGACCATTCAAATTCGAAGTAATACTTGTTTCCCGCACCATCCAAAGTTAAAATGTGTTGTGCTTGACTACCTTCTATTATTGGTATTGTTGATGCCATATTTAAAAGATTTTGAAGTTATAAAAAAGTTTTAAAATTTAGTTTCCCAAAAAGTTTTTGATTCTTTATTATGTTATCTATTTTGTTATGGAATGTTCGGCCTTTAAGGCTATTACTTATAACATTTTGATTTAAAATTAAATCCAGATCAATTTTTTTAAAATCGATTTTCGCAAATGTAAGCCCTACGATTTTCCATTCCGCAGGTTGTTGAGGTTCTCCATTATATACGAAAAGTGATGATCCGGAATCCCCACCAATAGCCATCTTATCAGTCATAATTTGATCTTTAAAAACGACATATGGCAATTCGTTTTTTTGTCCAGAATAGTTCTCATTTTTAATCCGAACTGCTGATTGTACACTCAATATCTTCCCTGATGTCAGAAGTGATGACCTTCCTTGTTTTCTTACCGGGTCTCCGATATTTTGGTGTTTTACTTTGTGAGTTTGAGGGATTTTGGATAAAAAGTTATGAACCCCCTCCGAAATATCTTTTGATGTCATTTCACCTATAATGGCGTCTATAGAACCATCGAATGCTGCCGTATCTGAGGTGCAATTTCCTATAGGTTTTGCATTGTAGACTTGGTAAATGTCATGATAATCTTTATTTGATGGGTGAGCTAAGGTGTACTTATGTGGTGGATTAGGCGAGTTTATCTTAAAAACGTTATTAGTTAAGTTATGATAACATGTTAGGAAATAGATTTTGTTGTTGTTATTGACAGTGAACAATCCTCCTAAAGTTCCTGATTTATATTTTTTCCCGTAATTGCCTATTGAGAGCCCTCCTTTTATTGGCGAAATGAGTTCTTTACGTGGAATTCTATGGACATGGTCGTTAATGGATAATAATTCTCCATCTCCGGTGGTTGGCATGCCTCCTTCAAAGGATTCTTTATTTTTTATAGCATTAGGATCTACTATTCCGCTATCGATAAAGAATGGTTGGGTTTTTTCGATATCCGCTCTTGTGTTCTTTTCGTTAGTTTTGTATACTTCAAAACCATTACTCCGTGGATGAGGTTTGTATCCATATTCTACATCCCACTTATTTAACTTATTTTTTACGATTGCCGCATAGACGTAGATACTATTTGGCTTTTCCATATTACCTACTATTTTATCGTATTCTTCTTGTATTTTTTTTGGAATCATTCTAATTAATTTAAAGGATTGAACAAATAAACTATTGCGAAAACAGCTAGAGAGTCTCCGGCCTTTATCATTGATGTAAACTCCGAAATTGAATTGTCTCTTAGCTCGATAAATCCAAGCAATGCTATTCTGACTGCTTCTGTGGATAAGACAACTACATTACGGATGATACCACTCAAATTTTCAAATACATTTTTCTTCAGTACTAAGTATAGAAAACACAGCCCGATCGTGAATAATGCAGATATGACTAGAAGTAGATTTGCTGTTAAACTCAATGAAGAACTAGTATCCATTTTTGTTGTTTTAAACATTTAATATTCCAAAACTCTAAAATATCTCTACCCCAAAATATACCCAGTACAGGGTATATTTGGAAAATAGGTCTTAAACGGGGATAGAAATGAGGTAGTTAGGCTTGGTTTCGCTGTTGCTTTGCTCAAATAAATCAAACAGAGTACATTTCAATGGATCATTAAAATCAACCGGAGAAGGCTTTCTTTGGCTGGGTTTTAATCATATATAAAAATCGATTGGTTACAATACATATAGTACCCATCACTGGGTATATCAATTTCTATACGCAAAAGGGGAAATTTAAGTCTGGTAAGACCCAAATAGGGTATAGGCTGGTTTAGCGAATTATGAAATTAGTTTCTTTTTTAGAAACTTCCTAGGTCTTTAATACGATTTTAAGAATAGTGCGCTAGTCTACAAAATATACTTTAGCAGCCAATAACAAACAGAAAAAGACAATAAAGCCCACCAACACCCAGATGCTTCCTTTGTATTGTTTTCTATGGAGTTTTTTGTCTTTTCGGTAACTAATCACCATAAACACAACAAAAACAATGACAAAACAAATGGCAAAAATCAACTGACCCGTAGAAAGCATAGACAAGTGGTTATGAATGCAAAAATACACCAATTCTGTGCAAATCTGGTTGAAAACTTTCCAAGGCCTCCTGTATTTTCAAATAACACATTACTTATTTTTAAAACATCAAAAGATAGACTTCAAAAAAACTTTTTATGAAAAATAAAATCTCCTGTGTTCACGAATTTCACTCTGCTTTTGGCTTGGGTATCAAAGAAAACCCTACTGCCAATCTGGGCGAGGCCAAAAACTTACTTCGCTTTAACCTTATGAAAGAAGAGAACGAAGAATACTTGGAAGCGGCTACCAACAATGATCTCATAGAAGTGGCAGATGCTTTGGGGGACATGCTGTACATTCTTTGTGGGACCATCATAGAGCATGGTATGCAACATAAAATAGAAGAAGTCTTCAACGAGATTCAACGCAGTAATATGAGTAAGCTGGGAGCAGATGGAAAACCCATCTACCGTGAGGACGGAAAAGTATTAAAAGGGCCTCACTACTTTAAACCGGATATTAAAGCGATATTGGAAAATTAAGGAGCCCCTCCTTACATTATAACACAGGATATCTCCATCCAAACGGATCTTCAGCCAGATTGTGCTGAATTTCGGTCAATTGCTTTTTAAATTGCTTAGCAAAAGAATCTGGTTGTGCTTGTAGTTCATAGGTTTCCCCCTTATAACTGAAAGCATTTACAGGGCTAATTACGGCTGCCGTTCCTGCACCAAAGATTTCTTTTAGGGAACCATTTTTGGCGGCCTCTACAATTTCCTGTACTTCAACGCGACGTACCTGTACATCCATACCAGCCCTTTCTGCTAGAGCAATAACACTTTTACGGGTAATTCCGTCTAAGATTCGGTCATTGTTGGGAGCAGTTAATAAAGTATCGTTCACTCGAAAGAATACGTTCATGGTACCAGCTTCTTCCAAGTATTTGTGTTCGTTGGCATCGGTCCAGATGACTTGCTGAAATCCTTGCTCTTTTGCCAAATTGGTGGGGTAAAATTGTGCTCCATAATTACCAGCAGCCTTAGCGTACCCAACACCTCCATCTGCGGCGCGGCTAAAATTTTCGGCAATGATCACTTTTACTTCTCCTTTATAATAAGCTTGGGCGGGAGAAAGTATGATCATAAACTTATATTCGGTAGAAGGAGAAGCAGAAACTCCATTCTGTGTAGCAATGACAAAAGGACGTATATATAATGAATTGCCCATTCCGGGTTTTACCCATTCTTGGTCCATTTCCAGCAATTGATGCATGGCATCAAAAAACAATTCCTTCGGAAATTCTGGAATGGCCATACGGTGAGACGACTTATTGATTCGTTCCAGATTTTCCTGCGGCCGGAATAAAAACACAGTACCAGCATCATCTTTATAGGCCTTCATGCCCTCAAAAACAGCTTGCCCGTAGTGGAAAACCTTAGATGATGGATACATGCTTAAAGGTCCGTAGGGTCTTATAGTTGGATTTTGCCAAGCGCCATCCTTGTAGTCACACTCAAACATATGATCCGTGAATTCATTTCCAAAAACCAGGTTCTGAAAATCCACTTCATGAATTCTAGAAGAGGTCACTTTTTCAATTTGAATAATGGGGGTTGTAGCTAGGCTCATAAAATTTTAGTGTCTGTCGCAAAATTAGGTAAAATATATGCCATAAAAAACGTAAAAATTTCATAAAATTGTGGTATATTTTTAGCTATTCAAATTTTTAATGTGATGAAACAAAACCTATTGTTTTTACTTGTTGTAGTAACGTTGTTTACTGCTTGTAATACTGCAAAAGAGAAGGATGCCGATACTTCAAAAAGTATGGCTTTAGAACAGGCCGAACAGTATGACCTTAAAGGATACCGTTTTGAGGATAAAGATGTGGTTACATCCAGTGAATTATTGGCCGCCTATAAAGAGATGAAAGTGGGGGACTCTGTGGATATGAAAGTGAAAGCCAAGGTGAACAGTGTATGCCAAAAGAAAGGCTGCTGGATGCGCTTGGATTTAGGCGAAGAAGAATCTTTTGTGCGATTTTTGGATTACGGATTCTTTATGCCCAAAGATTTAGCTGGAGCTGAGATTTTAGTAAACGGAAAAGCCTATGTAGAAGAAACCAGTGTAGAAGATTTAAAGCATTATGCTGAAGATGCTGGCAAACCACAAGAAGAGATCGACGCTATTACAGAACCAGAACTTTCCTATAACTTCCTTTCTACTGGGGTATTGATTCCCAAGAAGGACAGTAAATAACCTTTTGAAACGTGAATTCCTTACTACGGGTGATGGATCGGTGACGATCCATCTGCCCGATTGGAACGAACAGTACCATTCCAAACACGGAGCTATAAACGAAGCACTTCATGTGTTTATAGCCTCTGGACTGGATTTTTTACTTTCCCAACAACAACCTTCCGAAATTCAATTAATGGAAATTGGATTTGGAACGGGCCTAAACGCCTACCTCACTTTACTACATGCTCAAAAAACCCCTATCAATATCAACTATGTGGGTGTTGAAGGATATCCAGTATCCTTGGAAGAGGTTGAAAAACTAAATTATCCTGAATTGGTAAATGGTGATCCTGAAACATTTCATCAATTGCATGCTTATGAATGGGAGCAAAAATTTCATTTGAATGATCGTTTTGCTTTGACCAAACGCAAGCAGTTTTTTTCAGATATATCAGACACAGAAGCCTACCATCTTATCTATTTCGATGCTTTTGGAGCCAGGGTACAACCTGAATTGTGGACAGAAGTTATTTTTCAGAAAATGTACAATGCTTTAAAACCTCAAGGTGTTCTCGTAACCTATGCTGCTAAAGGCAGTGTGCGCAGGGCTATGCAAGCGGTTGGCTTTACGGTAGAACGTCTTCCTGGCCCTCCTGGGAAAAGAGAGATGTTAAGGGCAAGTAAAAGTATAGATAAAGATGCCTAATTTTAAGTTAACGGTTAAGACATTCCTCATAGCAAGGCGTATCTTTATGTAAATTGAACAAGATGAAGATTCTTATTGCAGGGGCTACAGGATTAATTGGAAAAGAACTCATACAACAGTGTGAAGAAGCAGATATTGCGATTCATTTTTTGACAACGAGAAAAGAGCAGATAGACGCTTTAAAACACGGAAAAGGGTTTTATTGGAATCCTTCTCAAAATGAAATTGACACCAATGCCTTTCACGGAGTAACTGCCATTGTTAATTTAGCTGGAGCATCGGTTTCTAAACGATGGACACGTTCTTACAAGGATATTATCTTACAAAGTAGATTGGACACGGCAAGATTATTACATGAAACCTTATCAACCATAGATCACCAAGTTACTCACTATGCATCGGCAAGTGGTATCAGTTTGTATCCCAGTTCATTTGATAAGTTGTATATGGAAGACGAATCTGCCACCTCCAATTCCTTTTTAGGTAAAGTGGTGGTAGCTTGGGAAAAGGCTGCAGATAATTTTGAACGATTGAATATTAAGGTTTCCAAGGTAAGAATTGGTGTCGTACTTGATGAAACCGAAGGTGCCTTCCCCAAATTGGCAAAACCTATACAGATGGGAGTAGGGGCTCCATTGGCAAGTGGTCGCCAATGGCAATCTTGGATACACCGTAAAGATGTTGCCGGAATCTTTATGTTTTTACTCAAAAATGGTTTGCCTGGTGTGTATAACGGGGTTTCTCCCAGTCCAACCACACAAAAGAAAATGACACAATTAATTGCTTCTCAACTTAAAAAGAAGCTCTGGTTGCCCAAGGTTCCAGCATTTGTGTTACGCCTCATGTTGGGTGAAATGAGCGATCTTGTATTGGAAAGTCAATTGGTAAGTTCAGAAAAAATTGAAGATGCCGGCTATATGTTTCAGTTTGTGAACCTTGAAAATGCACTTTCCGATCTATTGTAGGATTTCTTTCTTCTTCTCTACAGACAACAATAACTTTAGTTTTTAAAAAAATGAACTGTGACATTTTGGCATTTTTTATGGAAATGGCAGTACTTTTGCTCGCTCAAGTAAAAAAATACAAAGAGCGACTCATCTATGAGCAAAAAAGATAACACCCAAGAAGCCATTAAGGAGGAAGTTGTTTCCAAAGAAGAAAAGACTTCTAAAAAGAAAACCAAAAAAGAAAAGAAAGACCCTTTAAAAGAAGCACAAGCAGAGCTGGAGCAAGAAAAGGACCGTTATTTGCGTTTGTTTGCCGAATTCGAAAATTACAAGCGAAGAACCGGAAAGGAACGAGTAGAGCTATTTAAAACTGCCAGTAGTGAGGTGATGATTTCCCTATTGCCTGTGTTGGACGATTTTGATCGTGCATTGAAGGAAATTGAGAAAACGGGCGATGAACATTTAAAAGGGATTGAATTAATAAGCAATAAGCTAAAGGAAACCCTCAAGCAAAAAGGACTGGAGACGATCGGGACCCAAATAGGAGATGTTTTTAATGCTGATGTGCATGAAGCTATAACGCAAATCCCAGCTCCAAGTGATGATCTTAAAGGGAAAATCATTGATGTGATTGAAAAGGGATATACCCTTGGTGAAAAGATAATCCGCTACCCAAAGGTGGTGATAGGACAATAATATGAAAGAAGACTTTTACGATATACTGGGTATTTCCAAGAGTGCTTCGGCAGCCGAAATAAAAAAGGCATACCGTAAAAAAGCAATTGAATACCATCCTGACAAAAATCCAGGAGATACAAAGGCTGAGGAAATGTTCAAGAAGGCTGCAGAGGCCTATGAAGTCCTGAGTGATCCAGATAAAAAAGCACGATATGACCAATATGGTCATCAAGCCTTTGAAGGTGGTGGCTTTGGTGGTGGTGGTATGAACATGGATGACATTTTCAGTCAGTTTGGTGATATTTTTGGAAGCGCTTTCGGCGGCGGTGGCGGCTTTGGCGGTTTTGGTGGTTTTGGCGGTGGCGGTCAACGTCGTATGAAGGGAAGTAACCTTCGTATTCGTGTAAAACTTACGTTAGAAGAGATTGCCAACGGGGTAGAGAAGAAAATAAAGGTGAAGCGCAAACGTGTTGCACCAGGAACTACCTATAGTACCTGTGGTACTTGTAATGGTCATGGACAGGTTACCAGAATACAAAATACCATACTAGGACGTATGCAAACCTCTGCCACTTGTAGTACCTGTAAAGGCTCCGGGCAGACAATAGATAAAGCTCCTTCTGGTGCAGATGCACATGGAATGATTGCTCAGGAAGAAACGGTTTCCATAAAAATTCCTGCAGGGGTGGTAGATGGAATGCAGTTAAAAGTTTCCGGCAAAGGTAACGATGCACCGGGAAATGGAATTGCTGGAGACCTTTTGGTGGCTATTGAAGAGTTGCCGCACCAATACCTACAAAGAGAAGGAGATAATCTTCATTATGATCTTTATGTAAGCTTTTCTGAAGCTGCTTTAGGGACATCAAAAGAGATAGAAACGGTCTCTGGGAAAGTGAGAATTAAGATCGAATCTGGAGCACAGAGTGGTAAAATTTTACGATTAAGAAATAAAGGAATTCCTAGTGTTAATGGATATGGTAAGGGCGACTTATTAGTTCACGTAAATGTTTGGACGCCAAAGAGTCTTACCAAAGAACAGCGCGAATTTTTCGAAAAAATGAGCAACGATGAGCATTTTGAACCTAAACCCGAAAAAGAGGATAAGTCCTTTTTTGAGAAGGTTAAAGATATGTTTTCATAAATAAGGACTTTTAATTTATTTTACTTATATTTGAAAATCGCTAATCTTAAAAGCGATAATTTTTCTTTTTCATAGCAATTTTTTTCCCACCCTTTGAGTCATCTAAGGGTGGGTTTTGTTTTTTATGGGAAAACCTTCTTAAAAGAACATTTCGAGGTTAATTTTAATCGGGAAGTTCGTAACATTTTTAATATTTGATCTACATACAGATGATTCGTTTAAAACTTCTGTTACTATCGAAGGTTTAAATATCTTTACCCTTTACAATTTTATCTATGGACAATCTGCTTGCTGCAAAACAAGTTTCTAAATCGTATGGTGCTTATCGGGCATTGAACAATGTTTCTATTGAAGTTCCTAAAGGAAGTATATTTGGTCTTTTAGGGCCTAATGGGGCTGGTAAAACTACCTTTATACGTATTATCAACCAAATCACTATGCCCGATACAGGATCGGTCTATTTAGACGGTGAACCCCTACAGCCACATCATATACAGCAAATAGGTTATTTGCCCGAAGAACGGGGTTTATATAAGTCGATGAAAGTTGGTGAGCAAGCCCTATACCTGGCCCAATTAAAAGGCCTTTCTAAGGCTGAAGCCAGAAAAAGGTTGAAGTACTGGTTTGAGCGATTGGAAATAGGTGATTGGTGGAACAAGAAAATTCAGGAACTATCTAAAGGGATGGCACAGAAAATTCAGTTTGTGGTCACGGTACTCCACCAACCCAAATTGCTCATTTTTGACGAACCTTTTAGTGGATTCGATCCCATTAATGCCAATTTAATAAAAGATGAGATTTTAAAACTCCGCGATGAAGGAGCTACTGTCATCTTTTCCACACACCGTATGGAATCGGTAGAAGAGATGTGTGATCATATAGCGCTCATTCATGAATCCAATAAAATTCTGGATGGGAAACTTATAGACATCAAGCGGCAGTTTAGATCCAACACCTATGAAGTGGGGCTGGTTACGGATGCTAAAGAAACAGTTTCCAAAGAGTTGAAAGAGCGTTTCGAAATAACTCCAGCTACTTTCAAAACCATTAATGACGAATTACAGTACACGATCAAGGTTTCCAACGGAGCAGCAAATGATCTTTTGGGATACTTGGCAAGCAAGGGGCAGGTAACACACTTTGTAGAAGTGATCCCTTCTGCCAACGATATTTTCATCCAAGCTGTTCAGAATCACTAAAAAACTTCGAAACATGAATCATCTTTCCCTCATTATAAAACGCGAGTATCTTACCAAGGTAAAAAACAAATCGTTCATTATCATGACCTTTTTAAGTCCACTAATTATGGTGGCGCTTATCAGTTTGGTAGCATACCTGTCTCAACTTAATAACGATAAAGTACGTACCATTTCTGTATTAGATGAAAGCGGTCTTTTTCTAAACCAGTTTGAAGACGATGACGATTTGAAATTTGAAATGCTGTCAGCTATCCCTTTAGAGGAAGCCAAAAAGAACACACAGGAAAATGAAGTATACGGATTGCTTTATATTCCAAACAATAAGAACATTGATGAATTGGCAAAGTCCATAACGTTCTATTCAGAAGACTCTCCATCCCTTCCTGTGCTAAGCGATATAGAAAGGGCCATAAGGAAGAAGGCAAATTCTTTGAAGTTGGAGGAAAGTGGGTTTAATGCAGGTCAAATTGATGCCTTACGGGTACGTGTAGAAACGCAATTGGAAACTTTTGATGGGGAAGAAACCTCGGAGTTGGATTCAGTGCTTAAACTTATGTTTGGTGGCATTGCTGGTTATTTGTTGTTTATGTTTATCATCATCTACGGTAATATGATTATGCGTAGTGTTATTGAAGAAAAAACAAGTCGAATTATAGAGGTTATTATCAGTTCTGTGAAACCTATTAAGTTATTGCTAGGTAAGATTATAGGTACCTCTTTGGCAGGTGTTACACAATTTACTGTTTGGGTTGTTTTACTGAGTGTGCTAAGTTTTGTGGTTACCCTTGTGTTTGGCATTGATCCAGCGGCCATACAGGCAGATCAAATGCAAGCGGCTGCGGGTACAGATATAGATGGTAAGATGGTGGAAGCTATTGTTGCCTTTCAAAAATTACCTATGGCAAATTTGGTGATTATGTTTCTGCTGTTCTTTATAGGGGGATACCTGCTGTATGCTTCCATGTACGCAGCTATTGGAGCTGCTGTAGATAGTGAGACAGATACGCAACAATTCATGATTCCTATCTTGGTGCCGCTTATTTTGGCTGTATATGTGGGGGCATTTACTGTAATAGAAGATCCTCACGGAACTGTCTCTCAGGTTTTTTCATACATACCCTTTACCTCACCTGTGGTTATGCTGATGCGAATTCCTTTTGGAGTCCCTATTTGGCAACAAATTCTTTCGGTAGTCATATTATTTGCTACCTTTATGGGGACCGTTTGGTTTGCCTCCAAGATATACAGGGTAGGTATTTTAATGTACGGAAAAAAGGCAAGCTACAAGGAAATTATTAAGTGGCTTAAATACTAATTAGTGCAGGAAGAAGATATTACCGAGAAACTTTCAGAAGTTGTAAAAGAAGATATTTGGGGAAATATTAAAGAAATCCTCAATTTTGGTTTTCATTTTGGCAAGGATGAAAATCAGGTCCATATTACTATAGGGCTACTTCTTCTCATCGCCTTTTCTTTTTTCGTTACCAAATTTCTTTTAAAATGGGTGCGTAGGTTCTTCACTAGGAAGATGGATGAAACCGATACCCTGAAGTTTTTTAGCTTTTTCAAATTTGTACAATATGTAATTTACATCATAGTCTTCTTTGCTATCTTAGGCTTTGCTGGGGTTAATGTCACTCCAGTTTTGGCTGCTTCTGCTGCTTTATTGGTGGGTATTGGGTTAGCTCTTCAGGAGATTTTTCAGGATGTAATAGGAGGAATTCTCATCATAGTAGATAAGTCGCTATTGGTAGGGGATATTGTAGAGGTGGAAGGCCGCGTAGGTCGGGTGGTAGACATTAAACTGCGTACTACAAGAGCTATAACTAGAGATGATAAAGTATTGGTTATACCTAATCATAAGTTCATTACAGATGCTATCCTCAACTATACCCAAAACCATAAAACCACTCGGGAATTTGTAGCTGTAGGTGTAGCCTATGGAAGTGATACTAAAAAAGTAAAAGAATTGTTGTTGCAGAGTGTAGCTGAAGATAGTAGGATATTGAAAAAGCCTAAACCCTTTGTTTCTTTTGAAGACTTTGGTGATTTTTCCCTTAACTTCAGAATAAACTTTTTTGTTTCAGATAGTTTTATAGACCCTTATATAAAAAGTGATATTCGCTTTAAAATTGATGCTCTTTTTAGAGAAAACAATATCACTATTCCATTTCCACAACGCGATATTCACATCAAAACTGAAGGTTCTTTTTCTGGAGAAGAGTGATTCAAACTTTTTCTTGACACAATTTTATGAGCTCCTAGGAGTTTTAGTTTGTTCAACTACAAATTAATTGTACATTGCCGTGCTGGCTATGGCTCTTAAAATAGTGCGCTTTTGATCTTTCGGAATATTTTATGTAAAAAAATAATTTTGTTGCTATTACCAATTGTTCTGTCTTTTGGAACAAGCATATATGCACAAAGTACAGATTTGGCACGGGTAGAATATACGTATATACCTCAATCTGATTCTGAGAACTCCGTGAGTAGATTTCGGGCTTTTGTAAATGTACCTGTTCGTCTTAATTGGGAAGGAAGTTATCTAGTGGCAGGTTTGGAATACCGTAATCTGGACTTGGATTTTGAAGATCAGGTTCCTTTTGATGTGACCAATCTGGGTAGATTTCAATTATTCAGAGGATCATTGTCTTATACTTTCAAGATCAAAGATCATTGGCGTTTTGCAGCAAAGGTAGGGGCCGAAGTGAATTCCAATTTAGAAGAGAGTGAGTTAACCAATAGGGATGTCAACTTTACAGGAGCAGTTTTTGTTATTAGAGATCGCTCTGGCGATACCATTGCCAAGCCTGACAGACTTATATTGGGACTTAATTATACAACCAATGCAGGAAGACCATTTCCCATTCCTGTAGTGAATTACCATAGGAAGTTTCACCCCAATTGGTCTTATTCGGTTGGGACACCCAAAACCAATCTTAAATACAGACATGGAAAGAAACACGCATTTCAGGGATTTGTAACCCTAGATGGTTTCTTCTCTAACATTCAGAATAATCTGGAAGTGGCCAAAACAGATGGCACATCCACCACCGCAGAAAACATTTCAATGACCTTGGTCTTGGGAGGTTTGGGGTATGAATATTTCTTTACAAAACATCTATTGTTCTATGTTTATGGAGGATATACCATGTTTAATGAAATTAGACTTAGGGATGGAAAAAGGAATAGTTTATACAAGATAAATGAAGCAAATACTTACTATCTTAGATCAGGAATTAAATTTAAACTGTAACGATGCCTAGAATACTTATTATTGAAGATGAAGCAGCCATTAGAAGAGTGCTTGTAAAGATACTTAGCGAAGAAAGTAATACCTACGAAGTGTCTGAAGCCGAGGACGGACTTGTTGGAATTGACATCATTAAAAAGGAAGATTTTGATCTAATTCTTTGTGATATTAAAATGCCGAAAATGGATGGGGTAGAAGTGCTGGAGGCAGTTAAAAAAATTAAACCCGAAGTCCCTATTGTGATGATTTCTGGACACGGGGATTTAGATACTGCGGTAAACACCATGCGCTTGGGGGCATTCGATTATATTTCTAAACCACCAGATCTCAATAGACTTCTAAATACAGTTAGAAATGCCCTAGATAGAAAAGAGCTTGTCGTTGAAAATACTCGATTAAAGAAAAAAGTGGGGAAAAAATATGAGATGATTGGTGATTCTCCAGAGATATCTCAAATAAAAGAAATGATTGAAAAGGTAGCTCCTACAGAAGCTCGAGTGTTAATTACTGGGCCTAATGGAACCGGGAAAGAATTGGTGGCTCATTGGCTCCATCAGAAAAGTGAACGATCTAAAGGTCCAATGATAGAAGTGAACTGTGCTGCCATTCCAAGTGAGCTTATTGAAAGTGAGTTGTTTGGTCATGTCAAGGGTGCCTTTACAAGTGCCAATAAAGATAGGGCTGGAAAATTTGAAGCGGCCAATGGAGGTACTATCTTTTTAGATGAGGTTGGCGACATGAGTCTATCTGCACAGGCAAAAGTGCTTCGAGCCCTTCAGGAAAACCGTGTACAACGAGTAGGGAGCGATAAGGACATTAAAGTAGATGTAAGGGTGGTAGCCGCTACCAATAAGGATCTAAAAAAAGAAATTAAAGATGGTAAATTCAGGGAAGATCTCTACCACCGTCTGGCAGTCATCCTTATTAAGGTTCCTGCGCTTAATGATCGTAGGGATGACATTCCTTTACTAATACAGCATTTCAGTAAAAAGATTGCAGATGAACAAGGTACTGGCCAAAAGAACTTCACAGAAAAAGCAGTGAAGCTACTTCAGGGATACGATTGGACTGGAAATATCCGCGAATTAAGAAATGTAGTGGAACGTCTTATTATACTTGGAAACCAAGAAGTTACCGAAGGTGACGTAAAATTATTTGCTACCAAATAGAAACTTACCGAATTTCGGTAAACTCTCCTATATCATTCACAATCTTCTAATGTATTGAGAAGCAGCTGTACCATTTCTTCTGTTTTTTTAGCATAAAAAAGACGTGTGGCTTGTACGGTTTCTGTTTCGAGTATTTCTTCCGTTCTGTAAAAAGAATCTAGGTTGTCGTAATTGATTGTGTTACATTCCAAGGATTTGGTCACGCTCATCATAGCAGATTTTAATTCGCTTAAACTGGTTTCTGCTGCTTGTTTAATTGCTAATTGTTGTGCCAGTTTTTGCTTTTTTTCGTTTGAAAGCCTCTGCTGTAATTGCTTTTGTTTTTGAATTTGTTCCTCGATCTTTTTTTGTTGATCTAGTAATCGTTGTTGTTGAGCCAATAATTCTTCCTCTTGGCTTAATAAGGTTTCTTCCTCTTCATTAATAGTAGATAACAACCCATTTTCACCACAAACATCTAGCGATGTAATGATGAGCTGTGCACTTACCTTGGCTTTACTAACATGATAACGACTTCTTTCAAAGGTCTCCTTTTCCAAAGCTTTTTCCAATTGTTCCAATGTGTTGAAAGAGGCATTTTCCGCTTCAGTGCACCCACAACTTTTCAGGGTTGCATTAGCTTTTTCCAATGAAGACTTCGCTCGGTCCGCATATTGTTTAATGTGGTCCAAATTGTTGGCTTGCATGGATTTTTTAAGATGTTGGTAACCAGATGTGGCATCTTGGTAAGCCATTTCACAATCAGTAACGTCTTTAGAAACAAACAATGAAAGTGCGGCTACCATTAGGGTAGTTGTTATACTCATAGTATTTGGGGTTATTAAGTAGGTTAAACAATTTTACAATAAAAAATTGATATTCGCCACGATATTGTTTAATTAAATTATTAAAAAATTGTAGGGATATTTGGTGCAATAATCACTGGGAAGAAATCTGTTATTTTAATGTTATAGCTAATCTTCATCACAACTTTTCAGATAATGTTTTCTATATTTAGCCATATTGTAAAAAACACGTATGAAATCGATAACTATTTCAGATTACAAAGTTACGGGGCCTTTTCAAATAAACGAAAGTATCACTTATGAAGATTATGATGCTTCCAAAAAGGAATTGGAAAAAGAACTGGAAGAAACCCGTGAAAGATTAGGGGAACTTCAAGATACACTCTATGCACATGGAAAATATGCTGTTTTAGTGTGTCTTCAGGGAATGGATACAGCAGGAAAAGATAGTCTTATACGGGAGGTCTTTAAGGATTTCAACGCACGTGGAGTAGTGGTTCATAGTTTTAAAGTGCCTACAGAGTTGGAACGTAAGCACGATTTCTTATGGCGCCATTATATTGCGCTACCCGCTAGGGGTAAGTTTGGGGTTTTTAATAGGACACATTATGAAAATGTCTTGGTAACCCGAGTACATCCAGGGTATATCTTGGAAGAAGGATTGCCAGATGTTCATTCGCTTGAAGATATAAATGACAGTTTTTGGAATAAGCGTTTTGAGCAGATAAATAATTTTGAAAAGACCATAGCACAAAATGGAACCCTTGTTTTCAAATTTTTTCTCAACCTTTCCAAAGATGAACAGAAAAATAGACTGATAAGAAGACTTGAAAAGAAAGAAAAGAACTGGAAGTTTTCTCCAGGTGATCTCAAAGAGCGAAAACTTTGGAATCAATATATGGAATGCTACGAAGATTTAATCAATAGAACTTCCAAGCCTCATGCACCTTGGTATGCTATCCCTGCAGATAATAAACCAGCGGCACGTTTATTGGTGGCAACCATATTGTTGGAAGAACTACAGAAAAAATCCGACATAAAAGAACCAGAATTAGATCCTGAGATCAAAGCAAGTATTGAAGAATGTAAAAAACAATTGCTAAATGAATAATGCTATGCAACAAAGAATGAATTTTTTAGGACTTTTTGCCCTCGTTTTTGTTTTTGTAGGAACTGCACAAAAAGTAAATGAGCAAGATTCCCTAACCATGCGTAATATATACGATATGGCACTCCTAAATGGGCAGAGTTATGAATGGTTGGACCATTTGTCTAATAAGATAGGAGGTAGGCTTTCGGGTTCTTTGGAAGCTGAAAAGGCCGTACAGTATACTAAAGAAGAGTTAGAAAAGTTAGGATTAGACAAAGTTTGGTTGCAACCTGTAATGGTGCCCAAATGGACGCGAGGCTTTCCAGAGCACTCCTATATAGAAACAGCTCCGGGGATTACAAAGCAAGTTAATATATGTGCTCTTGGGGGATCTGTAGCTACCTCTTCGTTGGGTTTAAAAGCTGAAGTTATAGAGGTGGGAGGTATTGAAGACCTAAAAAACTATGGTAAAGAAAGAATAGAAGGGAAAATTGTTTTTTACAATAGACCTATGCAAGCTAACTTAATTAGCACATTTCAAGCCTACGGGGGTTGTGTGGACCAAAGGTATGCTGGTGCTATGGAAGCTGCCAAGTATGGCGCTGTTGGTATTGTGGTCCGTTCTATGAATTTACGTCAGGACGATCTACCGCATACAGGATCCATGAGTTATGGAGATACTCCAGTTAATAAACGAATTCCTGCTTGTGCTATTAGCACCAATGATGCAGACTATCTAAGTAGGGCACTTACATTGAAATCTGATCTATTGTTCTATTTCAAACAAAACTGTAAAGTATATCCCGATGTACAATCTTATAATGTGATAGGAGAAATTACAGGTAGTGTGTATCCTGATAAATATATGATTGTTGGAGGGCATTTAGATTCTTGGGATTTAGGAGACGGTTCTCATGATGATGGTGCTGGTTGTGTGCAATCCATGGAAGTACTGCGTTTATTCAAAAAAATAAATTATAAGCCAAGGCATACTATTCGTGTTGTGTTGTTCATGAATGAAGAAAACGGATTACGTGGAGGTAGAAAATATGCAGAAGATGCAAAATTGAAACAAGAAGAGCATCTCTTTGCTTTAGAAAGTGATGCAGGTGGTTTTACACCAAGAGGATTTTCATTTGATACTGATGAAGCGAATTTCGCACAGGTAGAAAGCTGGAAAGCACTTTTTAAGCCTTACTTAATTCATTATTTTGAAAAAGGTGGAAGTGGGGCAGATATAGGTCCATTAAAAGATGGTAAAGTGGTACTTTCTGGACTTAGACCAGACTCTCAACGTTATTTTGACCACCATCATGCAGCCAATGACACTTTTGATGCCGTAAACAGACGAGAATTAGAGTTGGGAGGTGCCACGATGGCCAGTTTAGTGTATCTTTTTGATAAATATGGTATCAAAACCTCAGTACAAAGCATTAAAGATTAGATCCTTGAGTATCATTTTTTGGCTTGCCGCTAAAAGGGGTGTGAATAAAGGCTTTTGATGGGAATTTGTTAAAATTTGAGTAAACATTTATCGGGAAGCAGGAGTAAACTATTATCGGGAATTACTAGCGGACTTTCATTTACCAAAACTATTTGTATCTTTAGAATAGTAAAACGATCACTAGCCCATGCATACATTATCATACATAAGAAGATCTTTTGCGGTCATAGTTTTACTTCTATGGTGCTCTGCCGATAATGGTTTACGAGCTATGAGTGAAGGTGTAGATGATGAAAGCATAGAAGTAATATATGCAGATGATCACGCTTTGGTATTCAATCAAAAAATTGACCAGCGTTACTTTTCTTTAGATTCACTTCAAGCATTTCGTGAGAAATCCATTTATGCAGCAAAGAATAATGATCCTGTTACTGCGGTAAAATATGCAGAAATGTATATTAAATACTCTGGTGAAACTGGGTTTTTAGATTATAGTTATTTTAAACCTTATACCAAATCCAAAGAGTTTAGTGAATTAAGAAGTAAGTACAGTCAAAATTTTAACTGGCCTAACTTTTTCTATCTTTTTTCATCTATTATAGGATTCTTCATCGGCATCATTTTGCTTCTTAAAAAGAATCAAGATAGATGGTCGTCAATATTGATCAGTACCTTTATGTTGATCAATGCGGTATTTATATTTCACAATTTCCTTTACGAAACCAATTTGGTGTATAACGCACCACATATGTTATATGTATCGGCTACTTATGCATTTTTATATGGACCGCTTATGTATTTCTACTATAAAAGGGTGACTTCCAATTATCAATTTAGGAAAAGAGATTTATTACATCTTGTTCCTACTGTAGTTATTCTTATAATTTTGATGCCTATCCTTACGCTATCAGATATGGAAAAGACGAGAATCATGTTTGGTGTTGGCGTTATTGATAGAGAGCCCTATCGTCTCTTTATAGTTTTTGCAAAATTCATCTCATTATTTGCCTATGGAGGAATGGTTCTGTATTGTTACCTGAAGAACCGAAGAAAGTTGGCTATAACTTCTGATGCTAAAAAATGGATTAGAAACTTGGTTATCCTTACCTCTATATATGTTATTTCCTATTTGGTACATGGCCTTAATATTACAGGGTTGGTACCAAGAATGGATATCTTTCTCAATCTTCAAATTATTTCAATGGCACTAACGGTATTGTATATAGGATATGCTTCCTATGCAAGACCCAACTTAATCACCCGTGGTTATGTGGAGCAGAAACAGAAATATACCAAGTCTGGTCTTACTCCAAGTTATTCGCTTGAATTGAAAATTGAGTTGTTAAAATTGCTAGAAGAAGATAAAGTTTATCGCCAAAATAATATAAGTCTTGCCCTTGTTTCAGAAAAACTAGGAACCACAAGACACAACGCTTCACAAGTTATCAATGAGCATTTTGGTCTTAATTTCTTTGAACTAATCAATAAGTACCGTATTGATGAGGCTAAAGAGATTCTTAAAAACGACAAGAACAAAAACCTAAACATTATTGATGTTGCTTACGAAGTTGGCTTTAATAACAAAGTTACTTTCAACAAATCCTTTAGGAAACAATTGTCCATTACACCATCACAATACCTCAGTTCACTCAATGTGTAAAAAATGAGTTAATATTCTTCGGATGTGGTAAAGTAGGTGGGGATTGCCTTATTTTTTAACAAAAACCACTTGATTAGCTATAGAATGATTAAGCAACAATAATTATTCTAATAGATTAAGTTCTTTTCATATAAGTTTAGTTGGTGTACGATTTGTTTGGCTAATTCATTTCAGTTTGGTTGGTTTTTCGTTTTTACCAGACAAATCACCTAGCCCGTTCCGTTACTTTTTCGGAGCGGGTTTTTATTTTTTCTTTTGTGAAATAATGGCTCATAACTTTGTAAAACACATACAGGAGATAATAAATCCCTTGCTTACCTTTGTCAAAAACCAACCGATTGCTACAACAATATACCAAAGAATTTTCCTATAACTTTAGATTAGCCAGCCCTGTTATCCTAGGAATGTTAGGCCATACCATGGTCGCATTTATAGATAATATCATGGTGGGGCAATTGGGTACGGCAGAGTTGGCAGCTGTTTCTTTGGGGAATAGTTTTATGTTTATTGCTATGTCATTGGGTATTGGTTTTTCCACCGCCATTACCCCTTTGGTGGCAGAAGCAGACGGAGAGGGGAATTTAGCATCAGGAAAGCTGGCTTTTAAACATGGGCTTTTTCTGTGTACTGTCTTAGGGATTCTACTTTTCTTGATGGTATTTACTGCCCGGCCCATATTGTATTATATGAATCAACCCGAAGAAGTAGTGGATTTGGCAATGCCTTATCTCACACTTGTAGCTGCTTCACTGGTTCCATTAATAGTTTTTCAAGCATTTAAGCAATGTAGTGATGGTCTATCTCTCACAAAGTATCCAATGTATGCAACCATTGCTGCCAATGTGATAAATGTGATTCTCAATTATTTGTTCATTTTTGGGAAGTTTGGATTTCCGCAGCTAGGTATTGTTGGAGCTGCTATAGGCACGTTGGCTTCAAGGCTTATTATGGTAGGATATCTTTGGTATCTTATGTCTCAACATTATAAAGCAAGGGAATATGTATTACGAATAAAGTTTTTTACGCTTACCAAAAAGATGATTAGAAAACTTTTGAGTTTGGGATTCCCATCTGCGTTACAAATGTTTTTTGAAGTTGCCATATTTACGGCTGCTATATGGCTTTCAGGAATCCTTGGTAAAAACCCACAAGCAGCCAATCAGATAGCACTTAATTTATCATCTATGACCTTTATGGTAGGAATGGGATTCAGTGTTGCGGCTATGGTTCGGGTTGGAAATCAGAAAGGATTAAAACGGTTCAGGGAATTACGTAGGATTGCTTTTTCTATCTTCTTGCTCACCAGTTTGTGTGCAGCAGTTTTTGCTGCTGGATTCCTATTATTCAATGCTGACCTTCCTAAAATGTATTTGGATGAGACCGACCCTAAAAACTTTGCAGATAACCTTCAGGTATTGACCATTGCATCCAAATTATTACTTATTGCAGCAATCTTTCAAATAAGCGATGCTGTTCAAGTTGTAGTATTAGGAGCTTTAAGAGGTATGCAAGATGTGAAAATACCCACCCTAATTACCTTTGTTGCCTATTGGGTTGTGGGCTTTCCCATTTCCTATTACCTAAGCATGCATACAGATTATAAAAGTTCTGGTATTTGGATAGGATTGTTAGCAGGACTTACAACATCTGCGATTCTTTTATTCTTTAGATTTCAATATCTATCAAAGAAACTTATAGCTGCATAAAATCACTTCATCTTACTTTATGAACCTAGAGAGGGGTTTTTTCATAAGCCGGAGTTTTGACTCTAATTTAGAGCTCAAATCAAAAAACTATCCTTATGAAAAACTACATTACATTTCTAGCAGTTTTTATAGCACTGCAAGCTAGCTCACAATCATGGATCCATTACACTTCTGCGGATGGATTGATAGAAGGAATCCCTTCTTCATTAATAGAAGACAGTGATGGTAAAATATGGACAACCGACTGGTCAGTTAATACATCACCAGGTATTTGTAGTTTCGATGGTGTTAATTGGGTGAGATATGGAACAGATGATGGAGCTCCTAGCAATTCCGTAATCGATAGCTTTCAAGATTCTGAAGGGAATTATTGGTTCACTACATTCGATGAGATGGGCGTTAGCAAATTTGATGGAACCACTTGGACCAATTATACGACAGCTGAAGGTCTTGTTTCAAATTCCATTTGGGAAACTTTTCAGGATAGTCAGGGTAATCTATGGTTCACGGGTTTTGGAATTAGCAAATTTGACGGAACCACATTCACAAATTATGATCTCATTAATGGAGAGACGTTTTTTGCTGAAACAATGGTTGAGGATGCCAATGGTGATTTTTGGTTTGGAAGTAGCCTTGGTTTACTAAAATTTGATGGGACCGATTGGGAAATTTTTACAAGTGCAGATGGATTTTCAACAGACCGTCCTGGGTCTTTATTTTTTGATAGTAATGGCAATATATGGGTGGCAAGTTATCTAAATGGTACAGGAATTGACAAATTTGATGGAAGTACGGTGACCAATTACACTTTTTCTGATGGGATAAATAATGTTGATGTAAGGTACTCCAATGCCATTGCAGAAGATAGTAATGGAATACTTTATTTTGGAACCAATTTTGGAATTGCAGTTTTTGATGGAACCGATTGGACTTCAATTGCACTTTCAGACGGATTGCCAGAAGAACATGTGCGCTCCATTATAGAAGATGTTGATGGCAATTTATGGATATCAACTTTTGCAGGATTAAGTAAATATGACCCTACACTGGGCGTGTTTGAAACCCTCAAAGAATCGTTTGCAATTTTTCCAAATCCGGCTACAGATAAAATTAATATTGCCTCAGAAGCAGAAATTGTAAAAGTAGAATTGTATTCGTTGCTTGGTAATAAGGTATTAGATAAAATAACTTCTGAAACCACAGCTGTAGATGTTTCGGCTTTGGCAAAAGGCACCTATATCATCAAAGTAATTGACATTAATGATTTAGTTGGTTTTAAAAAGATCATAGTTCAATAAGTTGAATATATGATTTAGTTAGTTGTTGTGTTCCCGGGATCGCCCCCGGGAATTTTTTTTGAAAATAGAATTAGAGTGTTTCATAAGTAGCAAAAAATGTAACTTGCAATTCTAAATTTGAAGCACATGGAACTTCCCAAATTTCTGTTAGGAGACAATACCGATTTCCCCAATGCCATCTTTGTTATTCATACTGAGTTTCCACGTTTTATCATTAATCTTGAAAATGATGAAGTAGAATGGTTGGAAGAGTTTGATTCACAAGATCAGAAGGAGTTGGAACAGGAAACGGAAAACTATATCAAAGAGGCCAGTGCATTTTACGATAGGGAAATAGCTAGATACGGGGATGATTGAAGAACTATTGCGATATGATACGGAACTTTTTCTCTTCTTAAATAATCTGGGAAGTGAGCCTTGGGATGGCTTTTGGCTTGTTGTTACCGAAAAATATGCATCAATCCCATTATACCTGTTCTTATTATACCACATTTATAGACGATTGGGTTGGAAATCTACCCTTGTTATTTTGGTAAGTGTAGCTTTAATGATTACTGCAACCGATCAATTAGCTAATTTGTTTAAATATGTATTGTTTCAACGACCAAGGCCATGTAGGGTAGAAGCATTGCGTGAAAGTATGCGTTTTGTAGCTGATGGTTGTGGGCGCTACGGTTATTTTTCGGCACATGCAGCTAGTTCTATGGCAGCAGCGGTGTTTTTGGGACTTCTTTTAAAAGACAAATGGAAATACATACCTTTTTTACTGCTTCTCTGGGCTGTTACGGTTGCCTACAGTAGAATTTACCTTGGAGTACATTATCCTTTGGATATTATCACAGGAATGTTTTTTGGAGGATGTATTGGATGGTTATTTTTTAATATCCAACACTGGGCTCGAAACAAATGGGTACATGATGATTAGAGTTGTCATTTTTTGGTAAGAACAAATAAGTCCCTCCATAACCTAGGACGATGCGACCGCTGTCCAGGCCCTTTTGGGTTCATGTCATAACGAGTGACCTTTTCAATGGAATAACCGGAGAAAGATGCCTCAAATTTATTGAGGTGTTCTTCAGGTACCAGTAACCCAAATGAACTCTCATCAGGAACCGTAAAAGAGTTGTTTTGCTTCAAAACTTCAATAGGTTTTCCATAGTCCCAGATAAGCTCTGGTGTAAAACCGGCATATTCATACACCTCTAGGTTGGTTTCCTTTTGCCAATCATTCAGTTTTGCCAATCCCTTAAATTCTGGATTTACAGTAAGTGCTCTGGCCATAGGCATTCCAAAGCACAGAATAGACGCAATAAAGACAATGGTGAGATAAAAAACAGGTGCTATCCTTTTTTTAATTAGGTTTTTGAAAATCAATACCCCCAACGTACATAAAATCAAGGAAAGCAATACAAACCAAACCCAATTTCCAGTAAGGTTCTCTTTTAAAAAGAAATAACCACCTATTGGGAAAGCAATTCCAATAAAGGCAATGAGACCAAAATTAAAATATACAGGAATGGTTTCCTTTTTGTCTTTCAGTTGAGAAAAACTCCTGAAAAGATACGCTATATAAAACCCAGTATTTATAGCCATGGGAATAAGGACAGGAAGTAAGTATCTGGATTTTTTTTCAGGAATAATAGATAATAAAATGACAGAAAGCATGGTCCATAAAAAGCTGAATAAATACGCTTTTTTGTTGAACACCCTATTTTTTAAATAAGGGTATAATAGTGCAATAAAAGCTGGAAGTGTCCAAACGCCACTTTGTGTAAAGAAACTCCAATAATAATAAAATGGGCGTACGTTGTATCCAGTCCAATTACTTGTTTCTTTTTTGGTAATTGCGGCTACGGTTTCGGGATCGAAAGTATAAGTATACCAATGCCACCAACCTGATAAGAGTAAGGATATAATGAGGAATAAAGTGAGCGGTAATATGCGTTTTTTGAAATCTTTATACTTATAAACAATGCCGTAAGAAATTAGAAACGGTAATAACAATGCATAAAAAGAAACAGGACCTTTGCTCATAAAGGAACATCCAAAGAAAAAAGCAGCAATTAAGGCTCGTTGATACATTTTTTCAGGGGAAGAAAAGAACAGATAAAGTTGGTATATGCTTACCATCATAAATCCATGTGTGTAAATATCCCAATTGGCATCCCTTCCAGCAGAAACGATATAGAAAGAAGTGGCCATAATTAGAGCACTCACAAAACCAAAATGGGTGCTTTTAGTAAGTCTACTTACAAACTTGTAAGAGGTAAAAATCAACAAAACCGCCATGAGTGCTGCAGGAAACCTAAGCATGACAAGGTTTTTAAGACCAAAGATCATGGCAAAAAAAGCAGTAATCCAAGTAGGTAGTGGAGGTTTTTGGTAGCGCGGATATCCGTTTAGAGTAGTTAATATCCAATTTCCATCCTGAATCATTTCACGGGCAGTGATAAAATTCCGTGCTTCCATGATATTGACATGCAATACAGATAGATTGGATAGAAAAATAGCTGCGCAAGCTACCAACAGTCCGATCAGGTATTTGTTATTGCTCCACTTCACTACGTTCCTTTTTTCCAATAAATATATTACGAATATAAATGATCATGCCAGCACCATGTCCAATAAAGAGTACCGGATCCCTTCTAAAGATGGCATAGGTAAGGATTAATGATGCCCCAAGAACGCTTAACCTCCAGAAACCAATGGGTAATTGAGAGGTTTTTGTTTTTTCAGAATAAATCCACTGATAGATAAACCGGAACGTAAACAAGACTTGTGCAACAACCCCTAATATTAGCAACCAGTTTGGAATGTCTTCATTGTTAAATAGCTGATAAATATCGTATTCTCCATTATTGTATCCGTAGATGATGATCACAATGGGAAATATAAGTAAGAACCAGCGAAACCAAAACGGTGATTTTTGCCACTTCCCTTGTAATTGCAGATTTCGGATATAAATGAAATAGGTTAATGATTGCCCAAGCATAATAGCAAAATCATCCCTGAGATATCCATAGACAAATAACAGGAAAGAGGCTAATAAACTTAATTTCCAGAATAATGAAGGAGTAATAATCCGATTGTTTTTTTCAGAAAGAATCCATTGTACCAACAATCGACCAGAAAAGAGTGCTTGTGCTAAGAAGCCAATACCATAGACCATCCAATCACTCATCCCTTATTTTTTACACGGTAGTTAATGTATTTTTTTTTCATCCATAAGTATGCAAAACAATCCATAAGAGGGCCTAAGAGACGATTCCAAAGACCAAATTTAGCTGTCCCTGCAATTCTTGGAAAATGCTGTACAGGTACTTGTAAGATCTTACCGTTTTGCAATAAGATCATTGCAGGAAGAAAGCGGTGGAGACCCTTAAACATAGGAATACGCTTCGCATAGTCAGTTTTAATGACTTTTAATGGGCAACCGGTATCGTCCATACCATCATGCGTAAATGCCCTACGAATACCGTTTGCAATTTTGGAAGACATGTTTTTTACAAAAGAATCTTTTCTATTGGCACGAACACCCGTTACCAAGTCGTATTCACCAATATGCTCCAAGAGCAAATTGAAATCTGAAGGAGCCGTTTGCAGATCACTATCTATGTATCCCAATAGTTCAGAATCTACATGATCAAAACCCGCTTTTATGGCGGCACTTAGACCTCGATTTTCAGAAAACTGAATAAAATGAAAGGGTGAATTACGCGAGCAGATGTCTTCGATCAATTCTTGACTTTTGTCTTTAGAGCCGTCATTCACAAAGAGAATGCTCGTTTTTTTGGATGCAATCTTGGTGTAGGCAAGCAATTCTTTTTCCACCCGTTCTAGATTGTCTTCTTCGTTATAGACCGGAACAATAATGGTGAAATCGTACATGAAGGTTTCCATTTCGTTTCCTGCAAAAGTATTTCTTTTTTCAAGAATAAAATAGAAACATAAAAAAGCTGTTATTTTGCATAGGTAAATAATAGATATGAAAGTATTGGTTACCGGTGCTGCCGGTTTTATAGGGTCACATACCAGTGAAAGATTACATACGTTAGGACATGAAGTCGTAGCTATCGATAATTTTTCCGATTACTATGATCGATCCCTTAAAGAATTAAATGCAAAAGAACTTCTAGCAAAAGGAATAGAAGTTGCAAAAATAGACATAAGGGAGGATGATCTTTCTCAAGTAGTAACGGAAGACTTAGATTTTATCTTTCATTTCGCGGCACAGCCAGGTATTTCGGTTACCAGTACATTTTCAGATTATTTTACCAACAATATTTTGGGAACCCAGCGTATGTTGGATGTAATTGAAGGATTTACTCACAAACCCTTCTTTATTAATATTGCTACGTCTTCTATTTATGGTTTGCATGCAACCATGACGGAAAATGAAGCACCATTGCCTGCTTCCTGGTATGGAGTTACCAAATTGGCAGCAGAACAGCTGGTGTTGGCCTATGCGCGTCGAGGTTTGTTACGGTCTACTTCCTTACGGTTATATTCCGTTTACGGCCCTAGAGAGCGCCCAGATAAGCTTTATACACGATTGATTGACTGCGGATTGAATGATAAGCCCTTCCCATTATATGAAGGAAGTGAAAAACACCTGCGTAGTTTTACCTATGTTCAGGATATTGTAGATGGTATTGTGAGTATTATGGAGCATACTGAGGTAAGTAATGGAGAAATTTTCAATTTAGGTACCGAAGAAGAAAACTCTACTGCAACAGGAATTGAAACGGTGGAAGCTATCTTGGATAAAAAAATTACCATTGCAAACAAGCCACCACGTCCTGGAGATCAGTCCCGGACCAAAGCCAATATAGATAAAGCAAGGAAATTACTTAACTATAATCCTACTACAGGCCTTAGAGAAGGCTTAGAAGCGCAAGTGGAGTGGTTTAGAACAAATTTCATCTAATCCAATCACTAATTTGAATTTAAACCCTACGAATTTACAATACAAGAAGGTGAAAATACAATTTCACCTGTCTTAGATAAGTTTTTCGTTATTTTTGATCTTCAACCATTAATTGTGGACTACAAATGAATTTAATAGTAAAAAGGATAGTCATTTTTGCAATTCTATTCCAAACAGGAATAGTGTTTGCCCAATGGAATTTGGTAGGAAATAACCTTGAAAATTTTGGTTGGCATATACAGCTTGCCATGAGTAACTCAAATACCCCGTATGCAGCTATTAGTTCGGGTATAGGTATTAAGGTATTCGAACTAGAAGGAGGGGTTTGGACTGAAATAGGAGACTTCCCAGGTATTAATACAGGAACGGTGGCATTGGAATTTAATAGCTTAGGAGACTTGTTTGTTTCCTACATTTTTATCGATTTTCCGGAACATAGGTTTAAAATAAAAAAGTATGATGGTACAAATTGGACATCACTGCCCGATTCTCCAGATTTTCTAGGCCCTGACACCCGTAATTTAGAAATGGTAATTGACTCCACCGACAACATCTATATGGGATACGCCATAGGGAGTAATGTAAGAGTTAAGATGTTCGATGGTACTAATTGGCAGGATTTAGGTGGAAATATTGGGGTTATTCAGTCCTTTATAGATGCCATATCTATGGCCGTAGATAATAACGACCGAGTTTTTATATTCTATAATAACGCCAACGATACCCAAGATAGCGGGGTGAAAATTTGGGATGGTATTGATTGGGAATTCTATGGTCCATCTTTCGAATTTCCATCCCAACCAGGAACGGCACTAACTATAAATCCCGAAAATGAACCTGTAATTGCGAGGGAAAACCTAGGGAATATTTCTTGGGAGATATATGAGTTTGATGGGCAGGATTGGATACAGTTAGGTGAGCCAATTCCTAATACAACGGCGGGAGCTATCGATCTATGTTATAATAATAGTGGCACATTGTTTTTTGCCAACTATGATACAGTACAGCAGAAAACGATTGTAAGTCGTTATTTTGGTGGTTCGTGGGATCCAATTGGAGAGCCTTTTGGTGGGCATAATTTAAGTTCTGGAATTGATCTAGAAATTGACTCTCTAGGGGTTCTATATGTTTCCAATGTATTAGACGCTAATACGGGTGCGGTATATAAAAATGACGAATTCCTTAATGTAAACTCCGTGAACCTTGAAAATTTCATAGTTTACCCTATTCCTGCAAATAATGAAATCCAAATTCAATCCGAAAGTCAAATCACGGGTATCAAGGTTTTTGATGAAATAGGTCGTGAAGTTTTGGTAAAATACGATGGAGAAAATATTACTAGTTTAAATCTGAGTAAACTGAACCAAGGAATTTATTTTATCCAGTTGACCTCTGTTTATGGTAGTCAGAAAATAAAAAAGATACTTAAGGAATAATGATCACTTCAATACAATTCAAGTAGAATTTCAGCCGCTTCAAAAGGAGTCGTTTTATTTTTCCCTAATAAATGAAGCTGTTTTTCTAACTCCTTCTTCACCTTTGGGTTATTGTAAAAATCGCTTTTTAACTTAGATTCTATAGTTTGCAACAGCCAAAATTTATTCTGTTCAATTCTTTTGGACTGGAAGTATCCATTTTCTCTAGCGAGGTTTACGTATTCGGAGATTAAATCTTTAACGGTATCAATTCCTTTATGATCAATTGCTGAACAAGTAAGTGTTTTTGGCCTCCATGAACTGTCTTTAATAGGATATAAATGCAATGCTCTATTAAATTCTAATTTGGCTTGTTTGGCAGCTTTTTCGTTTTCCCCATCTGCTTTATTGATTACAATGGCATCGGCCATTTCCATAATGCCACGTTTTATACCTTGCAATTCATCTCCGGCACCAGCCAATTTCAAAAGTAAAAAGAAATCGGTCATAGAATGGACAGCTGTCTCACTTTGCCCTACACCTACAGTCTCTATCACAATATAATCGTATCCTGCTGCTTCACATAGAATCACAGTTTCCCTTGTTTTTCGAGCAACACCTCCTAAAGAGTCACCACTGGCAGAAGGCCGTATAAAAGCATTAGGATCTTTTACCAATTCCTCCATTCGGGTTTTGTCACCCAAAATACTACCGCCACTTAAACTACTACTGGGATCTACTGCCAGTACAGCCACTTTATGTCCAGATTGGGTTAATAAACTACCAAATGATTCAATAAATGTACTTTTTCCTACACCAGGAACTCCTGTAATTCCAATACGGACGGCATTGTTGGCATAAGGCAAACAGGCTTCTATAATCTCTTTTGCTTCTTTTTGATGTTTGGGAGCTCTACTTTCTATACGGGTAATTGCCTGACTCAAGGCCGTTTTATCACCTAAACGGATACCCGCTATCAACTTCTTAACAGAAGGGATGTTTTTTCTATGGGACTTTAACTTTTCAGCAGCACTTTTACTTAAGGAATTTGGTGGGTCAATTCCACCTTTTTCACTGAGGGCGCCATCTTTTATTTCTTTTGCTGCCAAGGGTTCTTTCTTGATGGTTAGTTTACTTTCATGGTGAGGGGTACTGTTACGGTATCCCAAGAGAACATAAGAATTAAATCTTCTGAAGTGGCCTCCATAACGTTAATGGAAAAATTTTCCTGTACCGTAATGCTGTTAGATACTTTTGCCGTAGCTACTAACGCGTCGTGTTTTTCTTCACGCATCGCTTTGCCATCTTGAAAACGAACCCCCCAACCATACATTTTTTTACTAAAAATAACCTGCCAGGTTGCTTCTCCCGGAATGGTCCATAAGGTGTATTTTCCAGCAGGAAGCACTTTGCCATCTATAGTAAGATCTTTGTTGGTAGTAAAGGTACTTGCTTCGTTGGCTCCCGTACGCCATACCTCACCGTAAGGAACTAATTCTCCGAAAATAACACGATTTTTTTTCGCTGGACTACAGTAAAAAACCTCAATATTAGTGGCATCGTCCACATAGGTTTCCACTACTTCTGGGCTGTGTTTTTTTGTACTTGTCTTCATAATGGGGCCAATTACAAAATAGAAAAGAAGTGCAATAACTATAAGGGCTCCAAGAATTTTCAGTGAAATTTTAACAAGTTTATTCATGACGGATGATTTTTCATAAGGAAAGGTAGTAAATTTAAAAATTCTAAAATTTGTAACGCTCAAATTTTTCTATCGTCTTTAACCCGAACAGCAACCAAAAAAACCATCAATTTTGTCCACAACGTTATTAGTTGAACAATGCAAAGAGCAAAACCCAAAGGCACAACTGGCGCTTTATAAGCAATATTGTGACGGGATGTTTATTGTAGCACAACGATATATAAAGGACATTGCGCAAGCCGAAGATGCAATGCAGGATGCGTTTATAAAGGCGTTTTCTAAATTACATCAGTTCAAAGGGGACGTCACCTTTGGAGCTTGGCTAAAACGGATTGTAATCAATACTTGCCTCGATGCGATTAAAGCTAAGAAAATGGAAGCACTTTCTATTAATGAGGAAGTATTATCACTAACTGAAGACGAGGACTGGAGTGTGGCAGATGAAGTAACGGTAGATGAGGTACATCGTGCTATTGATAATTTGAAGGATCCTTACAGAGTAGTCGTTCAACTATTCTTATTGGAAGGGTATGATCATCAGGAAATTTCTGAAATCCTTGGAATATCAGAAAGCGCATCCAGAACCAACCTCTTTAGAGGTAAAAAACAATTGAAAGAACAATTAAAACACTTGCAATATGGCACAGGATATTAGAGAAATGATGAGACAAAGTGCTTCTAAGGGTGAAAAACTATCCAAAGGGCATGAAGCTCGTTTCGAAGAGAAACTAAAAGAAGCCTTTTCTGAAAAAAAGGAGAAAAAATCATTTTTTCTTTGGATGAAGGTTGCTGCAGCTGTCATTATATTCCTAGGGTTGGGGTATTGGTATGTGAATTTGGACAACCAAATAGTAGGGCCAGAAGTTGTTGATGTTGATCCTGTTGAAAATACCGAAGAATCTGGAATCACTTTAGGGGATCTTTCTCCCGAATTGAAAAAGGTACAGGATTTTTACCAAAATGGAATTCAAGTCCAATTAGCTTCATTGGAAATAGATAATGATAATAAAGAATTAATTGACGGATATAAAAAACGATTGGCCGAGTTGGATACAGAGTATAAAAGACTTAATGAACAACTTAATAAAGTTGGACCAACCGAAGCAACCATCAATGCTCTTATCGATAATTTGAAATTACGTTTGGAATTGCTGTTCAAACTTAAAAACAAATTAAAAGAACTTAAACAATTAGAAAATGAACAGTTTAAAGAAGATATCACATAGATTAATTACAGCTTTGATGCTGTTGAGCATAACATTGCTCAGTGCACAAACAAGGTCTGTAGAGCGTTTTGATGTTGGAAAGGATGCGTTGGTTTCTGTAAATACATCGCACACCAATATCATATTTGAAACGTGGAACAAAGATGTTGTCGAAGTAGAAGCATTTATTGATGACGAAAGCCTCTCCGAAGAAGAGAAAAAAATAGTTTTCGATAAATGGAATTTGGAAGTACTAGGCAACAGTAAGAAAGTGGTTATTAACTCCAACGAAGGAAGCCTTTGGGGCGGAATAGAATCCATGAGTGGCCTTAAAGCATTAGATCGAATTAAAAGCCTAGAGTCCTTGAAACACCTTGAAGCGTTGAAAGAGATTGAAATGATGCCATTGCTGGATGCATTTAAGGATATGGATTTTAATATTGTGGTGCCAGAAGTACCTGAATTGGAAAAAATGCCTAAGTGGCCTTTTAGTGGTCAACGTCCAAATTTTAAAGATGGTGATGAGTATAGCTTTTTTTCCGATCACAATAAAAGATCCTATACTTTCGATCTAGGTGAGTACAAAAAAAATAAGCAACGATACGTTGATAAGCTCAATGATAAGTTTGATGCTACTGCCACAGTAAGCGAGGTGGACAGTTGGTTGGTAGAGGTAGACGCATGGAAGGATAATATTGAAGAGGTTATGGAAGAATGGGGCGAAAATTTTGGAGAAAACTTTGAAATGCAATTTGGGCCAGAATTCGAAGAGAAAATGGAAAAATGGGGAGAAGAATTTGGCAAGAGTATGGAAAAATGGGGAGAAGAATTTGGAGAAGATATGGAGCAATGGGGAGAGGAGTTTGGAAAGGACATCGAGAAATGGGCGGAGCAATTCGAAAAAGATGCCGAAAAATGGTCCGAACAATTTGATGGTTATGACACCCAGATAATTACTACACCCAATGGAAATAAGAGTTTTATTATCAATGGAGATAAAGATGGTCTTTTAGAAGAGCCAGTAAAGGCTAAGAAAACTATTATCATTCGTATGCCTAAGAACACCCGTACCGATATTAATGTACGGCATGGTGAGGTAAAAATGGCAGATGCCTATAACCTAAAGGCTACCTTGGATTATAGTACATTAACAGCAAATAGCATTGATGGGGGAGAAACCCTCATCAATGCTTCCTATGCCCCTGTGTATGTAAATAACTGGGTAAATGGTATGTTGGATTTAAAATTTGTTGATGACTGTAAACTCAATGTGGTTAACGTTATTAACCTCGAAGCAAATTCCAGCAACGTTAATATGAACTCTATTTTAGACAAGGCGTTTCTATCTGGCTCTTTCGGTAATCTGTATATCAAAAAAATTGACCCAGATTTTAAGAATATAGATATTGTATTGGAGAATACTGATGCCTTTTTACACTTGCCCAAAAGTTCTTTTTCTTTTCAGTATACAGGAAAGAAATCTCGTTTCGAGACTCCAGCTTCTTTAGAAATTACGGCTAAAAATAAGAACACATCGCATACGATGCTAAAAGGATACAAAGGATCACAAGGAAGCCCTCGGTCTGTAACTATTAATGCATCTTATAGTAATGTGACCTTCAATAATTAACGCGCATTGTATCCAAAAAAATTAATAAAGAATAGCTCCAGACCAAATACTACCCCAAAAGCCAAAGTGACAAAAACTATCTTGTAAATCCTTCCGCTTTTTTTGTCCTTCGAAGTAATCCACAACTTTCTTATAGCTTTTCCAATAGCTTCTTTACTTCTGTATAATACAAAGAGAATACTTCCCAAATAAAAACAAGCACTAAACAGGGCCCCATAAGCCACGCCAAAGTAATAATCTACTACGATAATGTTTAGCAATATGGGGATGAGCATGAATCCTCCCAAAATTTTTGTTCGTGGAATGAGAAAGAGCATTGCACCTATTAATTGTGAGATACCAATAAATAAAATGTAGCCTTTAGAGTGTCCAAAAAATGTCCAGGCCAAATCGAAACTACCAATTTCCGCTAATGGGATTTTACCAACTTCTTCGGGGAGTTGACCTTTTAAATAAAACTGTCCGCCAAATATCTTTCCAGCACCGTATAAGAAAAGTTTGACAAAGACATTAATTCGCAGTGCCCATTCTAGTATAGAAAGCCAATGTATTTGTTTCATGATTTATGGAAATAAAAAACTGCTTCAGAAAAGAATTCCAAAGCAGTTTTGGGTTTCACAATATATAGATTAAGCGTCCTTGTTCAATCTTTTGGTAACATAGAACCCCGTAAATAGTCCCAATCCAGCCATGAAGAATATAACACCGGGTCTAGCTACTTCTTCGTCCATACCTAAACCTTGTACAAATCCTTCGGCGATTAAGGTCCCCAGTCCAATACCCATGAATAAAAAGGCTAGGTTAATGACGATTACCTTCCAAATTGGGGTGACTCTTTTATTCTTACCGTAGAATATTGAAGCTTCGGCCCCTTTTTCAATCAATGCCAAACGTTCTTTATTACGTGCAGAGATATATAAGTAGAATATTCCGAAGATAACCCCAAACATAATAGGTATAATGATAATTTCTGGATTTTCCATATGTCTTGTTTTTTAATTGATTATTATTTGTTTGCCTCTATGACGACACAAAAAAAACATCGGTTACACTTTTTATTAAATTTTTTTTAAGTTATTAGTTGTAACCGATGTTATCATATATACGTCTTAGGATAAAATGACAACGAACACTGACCAATATTTAATACAGCAAACCAAGCTAGGGGATACCCAAGCATTTGGGACGTTGGTAGAACGCTATAAAGATTATGTGTTTACCATTGTGGTACGTGTTTTAAAGGTAAGGGAAGAGGCAGAGGAGATAGCGCAGGATACTTTTATAAAAGCTTTTGAATCACTTGATAGTTTTCGTGGTGAATCCAAATTTTCCAGTTGGTTGTATAGTATTGCTTATAGGAAAGCTTTGGATAGGGTCCGGAAAAACAAACGGCAACAAACCACAGGCTTGTTGGAAGAGATTACTGAAAGTGACGCTGGAACCATTGATAATGCATTGCAATTAATGGAAACCAAAGAGAGGAAAGAAAAGATTCGTCAATGTATTATGGAATTGCCTGAGATAGATGCGACTTTGATCACATTATATTATTTTGAAGATCAGAGTGTGAAAGAAATTGCTCAGGTAACAAATTTGAGCGAAGATAATATTAAGATTAAGCTCTATAGGAGCAGGAAAAAATTGTTTACCTTGTTACAAGGTTATATACAACCTAAAATATTAGAATAATTATGGATCAACACTCTAAAAATGAAGAAGAAATCATTCAGAAATGGATGAACGAAGTAGGGTTGGAGACACCTTCTCCTTCCTTTACGGACCGGATTATGCAGGCTGTAGAGCAAAAAACAGCTCAGAAAACAGTATACAAGCCTCTTATTAGTAAAAAAGGATGGTTTGTGGTAGCTGCTATTTTTGTGTTAAGCATGGGATGGCTCTATTTCTATCCTATGGGGGAGATCAGTTATTTAAATGAACTGCCACAAGTACAGTCTCCAGATTTTAAGAATCCATTTAGTGATATTAAAATTTCCCGTTCTGCTTTGTATGCTATTGGAATGCTGGCGTTGTTCTTAATTCAATTGCCTTTTCTAAAATCATTGATTAATCGACAATATTCAGAATAAATTTAACCTTTCAGGAAACAAAAAAAGCAATGCGGGAAGCATTGCTTTTTTTGTTTTGACACTATGAAATTTATTCCTCAATCAGAACCCACTCACCTTTATTTATAAGTGGCAATGCTTGTTTGTATTTCAAAGTTTTATTTTCACCACTCATGACATGTTTAATGGTCACCTTATCATTACGTCCAATTTTGGGTTGTTCCCTAACTATGGTTTCGGTAACCTGTGGTCTATTGGCTTGTGTGTTTCCGGCAGCCCTACTTTGAGCAGAACGTTCATCCAGATTTGGAATCTCGTCTTTTTGCTCGTTTAGTTTTTGTTTGGAACGAACTTCACGGGCTTCTTGAATCTGTTGTTGGTTTTCTTGTGGAAGCTCTCCTTTAAACAGGAATGAGATCACATCTTTATTTACCTTTTCTATCATGGCCTTGAAAAGTTCGAAAGCTTCAAATTTATAGATCAGTAAAGGATCTTTTTGCTCATGTACTGCCAATTGTACCGATTGCTTTAATTCATCCATTTTACGCAAATGGGTTTTCCAAGCATCATCAATAATAGCCAAGGTGATGTTCTTTTCGAAATCCTGTACCAACTGCTTTCCTTCACTTTCATATGCGGCTTCAAGGTCGGTAGCAACATTCAGTGTCTTAACACCATCAGTAAATGGAACTAAAATTCTTTTGAATTTATCACTTTGAGTTTCATAAACATTTTTAATTACAGGAAATGCCATAGCCGCATTACGTTCCATCTTGTCTTGATAATGGGCATAGGCAGCTTTGTATATTTTACCAGCTACTTCCTGAACACTTTCATTTTTGAATGCACTTTCAGTAACAGGTGAACTCATTGAGAAATAACGAATCAATTCGAACTCGAAATTCTTGTAGTCATCTGCAAGTTTGTTAGATTCTGCAATAACCTCGGCAGTATCATAGATCATATTGGCAATATCCACACGAAGACGTTCTCCAAATAGTGCATGGTATCTTCTTTTGTAAACTACTTCCCTTTGAGAATTCATGACATCGTCATACTCCAATAAACGTTTACGTATACCAAAGTTGTTTTCTTCTACTTTTTTCTGTGCTCGTTCTATAGATTTGGAAATCATGGAATGTTGAATTACTTCACCTTCCTTAAGCCCCATACGGTCCATCATTTTGGCAATTCGTTCACTACCAAACAAACGCATCAAGTTATCTTCTAGGGAAACATAGAATTGTGAACTTCCAGGATCTCCCTGACGTCCACTACGTCCACGTAGCTGTCTGTCTACACGACGAGAGTCATGTCGTTCTGTACCAATAATAGCTAATCCTCCAGCATCTTTTACAAGGTCACTTAACTTAATGTCTGTTCCACGACCAGCCATGTTAGTAGCTATGGTTACTACTCCTGCATCACCTGCTTCTGCAACGATATCTGCTTCTTTCTTGTGTAGTTTCGCGTTCAAGACGTTATGCGGAATGTTACGAATGCTCAACGTACGGCTTAATAGTTCACTAATTTCTACCGAAGTAGTACCAATTAAGACGGGACGTCCTGCTTTGGATAATTCGGCAACTTCTTCAATTACCGCATTGTATTTTTCACGCTTGGTTTTGTAAATTTTGTCTTCACGGTCATATCTAGCAATAGGACGATTGGTTGGGATTTCCACTACATCCAGTTCATAGATTTCCCAAAGCTCTCCAGCTTCTGTTACAGCAGTACCCGTCATACCAGACAATTTACGGTACATTCTAAAGTAGTTCTGTAATGTAACAGTGGCAAAGGTTTGCGTCATGGCTTCAATCTTCACATTTTCCTTGGCTTCTATCGCTTGATGCAATCCATCACTATATCTACGGCCGTCCATGATACGTCCTGTTTGTTCGTCCACAATCATCACCTTATTGTCCATTACCACATATTGATCATCTTTTTCGAACAAAGTGTATGCCTTCAACAATTGGTTCATGGTATGGATGCGCTCACTTTTTATTCCAAAATCACGGAACAATTCTTCTTTGAGCTCAGCTTCTTCCTCAGGGGTAAGTCCTTGGTCTTCAATCTTAGCAATTTCGGTTCCCATGTCTGGCATAACGAAAAAGTCTGGATTGTCAGAACCAGAAAGGTAGTTCACTCCTTTGTCTGTTAATTCTATCTGATTGGTTTTTTCTTCAATAACAAAATACAATTCGGCATCTACCTTCGGCATTTCCCGATTGTTGTCTTGCATATAGAAGTTTTCCGTTTTCTGAAGAATCTGTTTTACACCTTCCTCAGACAAAAACTTAATGAGTGCTTTATTTTTAGGAAGCCCTCGGTATACACGAAGCAACTGGAAACCTCCTTCTTTGGTATCTCCTTCTTGGATCAATTTCTTGGCTTCGGAAAGAACACCAGTTAAATATTTACGTTGTACCGTAACAATATCGGCAATCTTTGGTTTCAATTCATTGAACTCATGACGGTCTCCCTGTGGTACTGGACCAGAAATGATCAAAGGCGTACGGGCATCATCAATAAGTACACTATCTACCTCATCAACAATGGCATAGTGATGAGGTCTTTGTACTAAATCCTTGGTGGCGTTGGCCATGTTGTCCCTAAGGTAGTCGAAACCGAATTCGTTGTTGGTACCATAGGTGATGTCTGAATTATATGCATTACGGCGTTCTTCACTATTAGGGCGGTGATTGTCTATACAATCCACACTCATTCCATGGAATTGGAAAATAGGTGCCATCCATGCACTATCCCTTCTTGCCAAGTAGTCGTTTACTGTTACTACATGTACTCCATTTCCGGCTAAGGCATTGAGATAAACGGGGAGTGTAGCTACTAATGTTTTTCCTTCTCCAGTTTGCATCTCAGCAACTTTTCCTTGATGAAGCGCCACCCCTCCAATAAGCTGTACGTCGTAGTGAACCATATCCCAGGTAACTTCTTTCCCTGCAGCGTCCCACGAATTCTTCCAGATAGCTTTATCTCCATCTAGGGTTACGTAATCATATTTCCCGGAAAGTTCCCTGTCATAAGAAGAAGCATTTACAGTAAGGGTTTCATTGTCTTTAAAACGTGTTGCGGTTTCCTTAATAACTGCAAAGGCTTGGGGGAGGATTTCGTCTAGGGTTTTCTTTTCTACGTTATAGCGATCATCTTTTAGACGGTCTATTTGATTGTAGATATCTTCTTTTTTGTCAATGTCCTCTTCGCTTTCTGCTTGTTGCGATAGCGCATCAATTTCTCCCTGTACTTCTTTTTGATCTTCCTTTATTTTCTTTCGGAACTCATCGCTTTTTCCTCGAAGTTCATCCAGTGTTAAACCAGACATTTCACTTTCATGTTTTTTTACCTCTACCACAAAGGGTTGAATTTCCCCGATGTCCTTTTTGGATTTATCGCCTACAAATACTTTTAATACGCTGTCTAAAAGTCCCATTTCTTTATTCTATTTTATATTTTAAGCGTTGGATACAACGCGGGCAATATGCCTCACAAAAAAACTGTAAAAATTCAAGATAGACAAGGCTTTTACGGTTTTTAATACTTTGTTTTTATGTATAAAAAAAGCCTCAAATACTTGAGACTTTTTCAGTGTTATAGTTTAGGGTCGTTAATTGATAACTAGGTCCCTAGGTTTGTTAATACTCATCTTCATTCCACAGATAATCTTCGTCTGTGGGATAGTCCGGCCAGATTTCTTCTATAGAATCATAGGAGTCACCTTCGTCTTCAATAGCTTGAAGGTTTTCTACTACCTCTAATGGGGCTCCAGTTCTGATAGCATAATCTATCAATTCATCTTTCGTTGCCGGCCAGGGTGCATCACTTAAATAAGATGCCAATTCTAATGTCCAGTACATAACAGAATCAAGGTTTAATTTTTTGCAAAAATAATTTTTTAACTGAAAAAGTCAAGAAAAAACAAAATTATTTCTGCTTAATTTTAAAGAACGTTTTTAACACCTTGTTTTTCAGTGCTTTGCAATTTCAATAAAAAATATGGTTAAAGCTTTTTTGGAACCCATTTTATTTCATTTGCTTGCAAGTCTTGGGACAATTTCCGTGCCAGCACAAATAGGTAGTCAGAAAGTCGGTTTAGATACATTAAAACACGTTCATCTGTTGGTTCCTGCTCATGTAATAATGTAGCCAAACGCTCAGCACGACGGCATACACAGCGCGCAATGTGACAATATGACACGGTAGTATGTCCTCCAGGTAAAACGAAATGGGTCATTGGAGGAAGGGAATCGTTCATGCTGTCCATTTCTTTTTCCAATAATGAAATATCTTCTTCTTCTACTTTCGGAATATTTAAGCGTTCCTTCCCGCTTTTAAGAACGGCTTTTTCAGGATCGGTAGCTAATATGGCCCCTACTGTAAATAATCGGTCTTGGACATGGATCAAAATTTCATGGGAACGAGGATCGATCTTTTGATCCCTAATAAGCCCTATATAGGAGTTTAGTTCATCTACGGTTCCATAGCTTTCAATTCTTATATGATGTTTAGGCACACGTGTTCCACCAAATAATGCAGTAGTTCCTTTATCCCCGGTTTTTGTATATATCTTCATGGTATTTCATTGTTCGGTAAAGTTACGTAACCGAATTCAAACACCCCAAGATTAGCACAAAGATTGCTATACAGATTTAGATATAGTAGTATTTGTATAAAGCCCCATTTTGTATGTATATTTCTTTATAAGACATACAAAATGAGGCTTTATAACCTCACAAAATTAGTTTGCAGATGGGAAGGCAGGAGAAGGTGGATTATTATCCCAAAATACCTGCACACCCACATTGGGCTTTTGGGTAATGTTACTGTTTACATTTGCTTCATTAGCTGGATACAGGAAAGATCTTATAAAACTTCCCGGATTGGTCTCTAAATTGAATTGTAGTGCATGTGTTGGTTCAATACCTCTGTATGGAAAGCCAGTTCTTCGATAGAAATTATAACCCAAATGCCCGTTTCCATAATTAGTGATAAGAGTCTGATTTCCTAGAATTTCCCATTTCCCATCATTGTTGGCGTTATTGAAATTACTGGTTACATTAGAGATGAAAGAGCTTATGGTAGCAGCATCTGGAATCATGGCAGTATTTGCCTCAGGATCCAAACTCGCAAAGCTGATTACTTTCTCTGTAGATTTTTGCAATGCTGCATTCAATGCATTGGCTGCCCCCCCAGAATTGTTTTGAGCTAAAAAAAGTTCAGCTCTCATAAGATCTGTATAGGATGCTAACATGATGGGGAGAATTCCTGCTCCACCACCGCCTATTCCTATGGAGACAGAGGTAAACTCATCTCCATCAAAACGACCTCCATATGGGTAAATACCTCCTGCTGTCTTTTGGAGTCCATCTTGAGGAAGTCCTTCAGCATTACCATGATCACGACCCCAATATCCATCTTCTACATAACAAAACACCATTCCTGCAGTATAATGGGGAGGGATTGGAGATACAGAACAAGGTAACCTTCCTGTATCTGTTGGGCATCCTGAAGCGCCTGGGGTACAATCTACCTGCCTGTAAAAATAAAATCTACGTCTTGGGTCATCATTTTCTAACATGGTATGCATAAGCCAGTTAGAACGGTAACGACTTACGCCATTTACTGTGTAATCTGCACTATAGCCAGGGTGTCGGGTATCTGGGTTGGATTCATTAGTACCATAGGAGAACACAAAATCGTCTGCTGTATTCGAAATATAACTCCCCGGATTATTGGCAATAGCATTAAACTTGGTAATAGAACTGCCATCTACAAGTCTGGAGTTTAGAAATGCCTGCATTTTTATGGTATTGGCAAGTTTCTTCCATTTATTGAAGTTGTTGTTGTAGTAGAAATCATTTTCCAAATTGTTTCCAGAGGCGTCTAGATGGCCAATTGCTTCATCTAAAAGATTGATAGCAGCTGTATATACATCTGCTCCCGGATCTGCAGATGGAGAAGGGTGTTCGGATGAATTAATGGTTTCGCTAAAAGGGACATCTCCAAAATGATCTACTAAAGTAATCAAGGTGTAAGCCTTTAGCGTCTTCATGATTCCTAAATGCTTGTTTTCTTCATTTTCCAAGGCAATGGATTCTGCAGCTGCCATATCAGAAAACATGTTTTGGTACGCCAACGTCCATTCTCCATCTAAACTTGCAGGCTGAAATACATTGTTGTAATTTCTTCCAAACATGTATTCTACTCGGGTAATTTGAGCGGCGTTTCGTCCCATTTGACGCATAAATTCTGCAAAATCTAATTGTATTTGATTGGTAAAACGATTTAAATCTGCTTTTTGCAGGGTAATATCGTTGGGGTCATCCAGTAGATCTAAACTGGAATTTTCACAAGAAGTAAATGAAAGCAAAGCGGTTAGTGCTAAGATGATCGGTTTTTTCATAATGTTTATGATTTAAGTTCAACATTTCCACGATATCTAGATATGTGGAGGGATCTACCAAATAGAAATGATATGGTTGATCAATTTTTACGTTGTACCAAAATGACCTTAAAAGAAAGGGTTAGAAGTGAATTCCGATATTACTTTACGGAAGCTTTGATCTTCTTTTATGAAAAAGGGATGTGTAAAATGGAAGGAAAGGAACTATTGTTCTTTGTTTTTTTTCTTTCGCTCGTAGTAGTTTTGTCGAAAGCTTCTCCGTCTACGATCTCGGTTTTGCTGACTGTTTTTTCGATTCCAGAAATAAAGTAGTCCTGCCAAAATCATGAGTCCGAGGACTATAAAAATAGGATTGGATAATAATTTATCTAGCATGATGCTAAGATAAAGGGAAGGGCTTCAAAATCCAAATTACGGTCTGGTAACTCAATGTTTGAAAATCTACTTGCTTCTAACGTCACTTTCTACCATACCATCCATAAGACGTATGACACGATGCGCGTGTTTGGCAATATCTTCTTCATGAGTAACCAAGATTACAGTATTACCGGCAGCATGAATTTCGTCAAAAAGTTTCATAATCTCTATAGACGTTTTGGAATCTAGATTTCCGGTAGGCTCATCGGCTAAGATGATAGATGGTTTATTTACCAAAGCTCTTCCTACCGCAACTCTTTGCCGTTGTCCACCAGATAGCTGATTGGGTTTGTGATCCATACGATCTGCAAGGCCCACGTCTCTAAGTACTTCTTCGGCTCTGGAAGTACGCATGCTCTTGGAAGCTCCAGCATAAATCATAGGTAATGCTACGTTATCTAAAGCAGTGGTTCTGGGGAGTAGGTTGAATGTTTGAAATACAAAGCCAATTTCTTTGTTTCTGATTTCGGCAAGCTCATCATCTGTCATGCTGCTTACATCTTGTCCATTAAGTTCATAAGACCCAGAAGTGGGAGTGTCTAAACAGCCCAATAAATTCATTAAAGTGGATTTACCTGAGCCTGAAGGTCCCATGAGTGCTACGTATTCGCCTTTTTCAATATCTAGGTCGATTCCCTTCAGAACTTTTACAATTTCTTGCCCCAGAGGGAAATCACGTTTAATATTTCTGATTTTAATGACTAGGCTCATACCTTGGCTATGCTATTGGGTTGGATTTCAGTATGACGTAAATATAACACAGTTGTTACAAACGAATCACAAAATGTTGTTTGGGTTGTTCTTTTCTGAAAAATACGATACCCCATTGAAAAGTATCAATGCTTACGGTCACTTTTTCATGATGTCTTATGCTATTCCAAGCATCTGTCATTCCTTTGCTCCAATAAATATCGTCGAAAATAAGTACGGTATCATTGTGTACGTAATCCAATAGCAGGTTAAAATAGTTTAACGTATGCTCTTTATTGTGGTTTCCATCAATGTATACCATGTCGAAGGCCTTAGTATTCTCTTCAAAAAAAGAATCGAAGGTTTTGACATTTAGCTGAATGTTTTCGATGCTAAACTTCTTGAAACTTGCTTTAGCCACATTGGCTGTATTTGGACAGCCTTCCACAGTTTGTATTTTTGTATTCTGGTTACCCAACGCCAAAGACATGGTTCCCAACCCAACAGAAGTCCCCAATTCTAAAATGGTCTTGGGTTGTAGGTAGTTAACCATCCGGAAGAGTAATTGTTGTCTTTTGAAGGATATTCCAGCATTTTTTGCAATTTTCGAAATCTTTCTCAAGTCTCCAGAGAACACTCTAGATCCTGCGCCAAAATCAGTAACCTGAATAGATTCTTTGTTTGTAAGCAACGCATTTCTATGCTGCCTTAGGGTGTTGTATTGAGAATGCTTTTTTTTATCATAGAAGCATTGGGTTACTAACTGATAAACAAATGGGGAATGAACCCCGTGTTGGTTGGTAGAACGAGACAAGTATTTCAGGTATGATACGAGTAGATACCACATATGGACTATTCCAGTTTTGCTGAAAGTTCGAACCAACGTTCGGTCTTTTCATCAATCTTATCTATAATCTCTTTTAAACGCAAAGATTGCTCATTGATTTTTTCTGCATTCCAATCTTCCGTAGCGAATTGATCCTGCAATTCCACTTTTTCTCTTTCCAATGTAGCAATTTCCCGTTCTAATTTGTTGTACTCTTTCTGTTCGTTATAACTGAGCTTTGCTTTATTTTTATCTAGCTTCCATTCGTTTTTTGGTTTGGAAGTAGTTACTTCTTTTTCTTTGGGAGCACTGTCCTCGTAAGTTCTAAAATCACTATAGTTTCCTGGGAAATCTTCAATAATTCCATTTCCTCTAAAAACAAATAAATGATCTACAATTTTATCCATGAAATAGCGATCATGAGACACAACAATTAGACAGCCAGGGAAGTCTAAAAGAAAACTTTCAAGGACATTGAGGGTCACAATGTCTAAATCATTTGTTGGTTCATCTAAAATGAGAAAATTGGGATTTTTAATAAGAACGGTACACAGATAAAGACGTTTGCGTTCCCCACCACTTAGTTTTTCAACAAAATCGTATTGTTTCTTCCTGTCGAAGAGAAATCGTTCCAATAATTGTTGTGCAGAAATCTGTCGTCCTTTTTTCAATGGAATGTAATCTCCAAATTCCCGAACAACGTCGATTACTTTTTGACCTTCTTTGATAGAAATACCTTGTTGGGTATAATATCCAAACTTCACCGTTTCACCAATAACCACCTTCCCCGTATCGGGATGTAAGCTATTGGTTATGATATTGAGAAAGGTTGATTTTCCAGTCCCGTTTTTTCCAATAATGCCAATACGTTCTCCTCGAATGAAGTTGTAGTCGAATTTGTCGAAAATTATTTTATCTCCAAAGGATTTAGAAATAGAATGCAGTTCAACCACTTTGGTTCCGAGGCGCTCCATGTTTAACTCCAGCTGAACTTCATGGTCTTTTCTACGTTGGTGTGCCCTAGACTTTATTTCATGAAAATCATCGATTCTGGATTTGCTTTTTGTGGTTCTGGCTTTAGGTTGTCGGCGCATCCAGTCCAATTCCTTTTTGTAAAGTTGTTTTGCTTTTACGGTTTCCGTCTCAAAGTTTTCAATCCGAGCATTTCGTTTGTCTAGGTAATAACTGTAATTTCCTTTATAACTATATAGGTTCCCCTGATCTAATTCTACAATTTCATTGCATACACGCTCTAAGAAATAACGGTCGTGGGTGACCATAAAAAGGGTGATGTTTTCCTTGGCAAAAAAAGCTTCCAACCATTCGATCATGTCTAAGTCCAAATGGTTCGTTGGCTCGTCCATAATAAGTAAATTGGGCTGAGCCAAAAGGGCGTTTGCCAATGCTAAACGTTTCTTCTGCCCACCACTTAAATTAGATACCTTTTGGGAGAGGTCTTCCAATTTTAGCTTAAATAATATCTGTTTGTAGGTGGTTTCAAAATCCCACGCCTGTGCAGCATCCATGGCATCAAATGCTTTCTGATATTGTTCAGTATCATCAGGATTGTTAAGCGCTTTTTCGTAGTTAGCTATAACTTTTAATATAGGCTTTTCTGAAGAGAAGATAGTCTCTTCAATACTTAAGTTTGGGTTTAGATTGGGTTCTTGGGAGAGGAAAGCAACATTAAGGTTTTTCCTAAAAACGACTTTCCCTTCATCAGGACTATCTTTTCCGGAAAGGATATTTAAAAGAGAGGTTTTTCCAGTTCCATTTTTGGCGACAAAACCTATTTTTTGGCCTTCATTAATCCCGAAAGAAATGTCCGTAAATAGGACTCTTTCTCCATATGATTTCGCTATTTGTTCTACCGAGAGGTAATTCATTTTCGCAGTTTGGTGCAAATTAAAGGCATTTTGGATAGGAAAAGTAAAATATATTTCATTATTACTCAGGTTACGCTATATTTGTTCATTCACAACCCAATCTTGTAATGAAGTTCCAGTATTTAGTTTATTTTTTTTTGGTAGTGATCTGTTTATCTTCCTGTATACCGGTAAAACGGATTACTTATCTTCAAGAAAACGAGCAAAAAAAGGATAGTTTACTTCCCGTAAGAAAGTCACAAGAACCCTATCGATTACAGATTAATGATCTTATTAGTATCCGGGTAAAAGCATTGGATGATCAACTGGTGAGTATTTTTAACCCAGTAGAAGATTCTAACCCCAATGCAACACGAGAAGAGAGTCTGTATTATGAAGGATTTAGAGTAGATGCTCGAGGGAAAATTAGAGTCCCAACATTGGGAGAAATTTCTGTTATCGGTCTAACAGTAGATGAGGTAAGAAAGACCATTAAAGAAATGTTGTTGAAAGATTATTTTAAGGAGGAGGCTAATATATTTGTTACAGTAAAACTATCTGGGATACGATATGTTATTAATGGTGAAATTGGTAGGCCAGGGTCCAATATTATTTATAGGGACCAAGCAACCATTATGGAAGCCATCGGCCAAAGTGGTGATATTCCTGTTACGGGAGATAAGACGGATGTTGTTATTATAAGACAATATCCCTTGGGCCAAAAAGTACATCATATAGATCTAACCTCTATAGATGCTATGAATTCTCCGTATTATTTTATTCAGCCTAATGATCAGATTATTGTGAATCCATTACCACAAAAAACTCTTGGTACTGGAACCACAGGTTTGCAATCATTCACAACCATACTAACTGTAATTACGGCACTTACGACGACTATTTTATTATTTATTAGGCTATAGCTATACTATCGTGGAAGATTTCGAAATAAAGGAAATAGAAACTACATTTGATTTTAAGGGTTTTTTGATTAAACTCTTAAGTTATTGGCCGTTATTTTTAATATCGTTGGCCATTGCCTTTGGTATTGCTTATTATATTAATGTTAGGAAGCTTCCTATATATTCCATTGGTAATGTTATTTCCATAAAGGACGATCAGAACCCCTTTTTTACATCCAATACAAGTTTAACCTTTAACTGGGGCGGAACTACCGATAAGGTGAACACAGCCTTGATTACTTTAAAGTCACGGACTCACAATGAAAAAGTAGTCGATCGATTACAATATTACCTCAAGTATTTGGTAGATGGGAAGTACCAAAAAGTAGATGCTTATAAAAAAACACCGTTTTATGTAAAGGTAGATACCTCACAACCACAAATACTCAATAAACACATTACCTTAAAATTTAAGGATACTACCACATTTAATATTTCTATTTCTTTTCCTGAAGGGCAGGCAAGAAACTTACAATATTATAATTCTGGAAAGAAAATAATACAACGATTTTTTGCAGCTGAAGAATTTAGTCAAGAATTTAAGATAGGAGAACCTATTAAACTTCCATTCTTTAGTGCTACGGTATATAGAGATCCAGCAAAAGTGGTTAGACCCAATCACCCATATTATTTAAATTTTTTCAGTTTTAATGGAGCCGTACAACGTAATATAGGAGTAGCAGTTGCTCCTGAGTCTAATGGGTCGTCTATTCTTAAAATGCAAAAAATAGGAACCAATAAAATTAAGATTGTAGACTATCTGAATGCCTCGGTGCAAACGTTGAGTGATGACATGCTGGAGCGGAAAAACCTTTTTGCAACCAAGACCATTAAGTTTATTGACAGTAGCTTGAATGCCAAATCCCAAGAGTTGATGGATGTAGAGGGTGAGTTAAACGAGTTTAAGGATAAAAATGCCATCTTCAATTTGAATGATGAAGGGAAAGAGATTAATACAAAATTAAATCAGCTCGATGTTAGAAAAGAACGTGTAAATATTGAATTGAATTACTATAATGTTCTGGAAAATTACTTAGTGACGCGTACTGATTATAAAGAAGTGCCAGCTCCCTCTGTGGCAGGAATTTCGGAAAGTAGTATTAGTACAAGCGTAGCTCAAATCATAAGCAAGGCACAAGAACGTAGTACGTTGGAGTATTCCTATAAAGAAGGCGCTCCTATTTTTAATGATATTGACCGGCAAATAGATGCAATTAAGAAGGTTTTGTTAGAAAACATTCGAAGTAGTAAAGGTTTAAAAAATCAGGAGCTTACTAGGATTAATGGAGAAATAGGGAAATACGAAGCTGAGATCAGGAAATTGCCCAAAGAACAACAAGAGCTTATAAAAATAGAACGAAGATACCAGCTAAGCCAGAACACTTACAACCTATTTTTATCTAAAAGAAGTGAAGCCAATCTTGTGAAGGCTGCAAATGTAAGTGATGTATTGGTTATTGATTCTGCTAAAGACACTGGAGGTGGAAAGGTAGGGCCCAATACACGCTTAAATTATATCATGGCTCTCCTATTCGGATTGTTTATCCCTTTTCTTTTTGTATTTGTTCGCGTGTTCTTTGATACGAAAATACACACAGTTAAGGATATAGAGCGTTTATCCAAAATACCTATTTTAGGAATTATAGGAAAGAGTAGACTGGATGGGAATTTAGCTGTTATAGGTAAACCAAAATCGGCAATTGCGGAAGCTTTCCGTGCCTTACGCTCCAGTTTGCAGTTCATTTATAAAAAGCAAGGAATAGAAGGTGCCAAAACTGTATTGGTTACTTCTTCTATTAGTGGAGAAGGAAAAACGTTTTGTTCTATCAATATCGCCTCTGTATTTGCTCTAAGCGAAAAGAAAACGATATTGGTGGGATTGGATTTAAGAAAACCCAAAATTTTTGGTGATTTTAATATTAATAATGACTTTGGAGTTGTGAATTACCTGATTGGTAATGCGGAAGTAGATGAGATCATTCAAAGTACTTCGGTGCAATCTTTAGATGTTATAACGGCTGGCCCCATACCTCCAAATCCTTCTGAGCTTTTAATGAGTGAGCAAATGGAAGATTTGATGAACAAGCTGAAAGATAAGTACGATTATATTGTTTTGGATTCTCCACCATTAGGCTTAGTGTCTGACTCATTAGAATTATTAGAATTTGCCGATGCTACCATTTACATGGTTCGTCAAAATTATACGAAACGAGGTATGTTCGGGTTAATTAATGAAAAGTATAAGAATAAAGAAGTTTCCAACATAAGTTTTGTGCTTAATTTCTTTGAAGGCAAGGCCAAATATGGATACGGCTATGGATACGGCTATGGATACGGCTATGGGTATGGCTATGGTTATGGACATGGATACCATGAAGAAGAAGTCAAGCCATCTTTACTTAAACGCTTTTTCAATTTTTTTCAAAGTAGGAAAAAAAGATAATATCAATTTGTAATGAACAGCATATTTGTATGCTCACATACCAGCAAAAAATCGTAAAAAGAATTTTCGATCTATCTATTTCTATCATCATACTGCCATTTGTGATATTTCCATTAATTTTGCTGCTCCTTATAGCTAGGTTCTCTACGGGTAGAAATGGCCTTTTTGTTCAGCATAGGATAGGTATACATGGAGATCGCTTTAAATTGTATAAAATACGATCCTTAAAAGGTGAAAATCATACGGATATCTTTGAAATGAAAGACTATGAGACACTCTATGGGAGATGGCTAAGGAGAACTAAATTAGATGAATTGCCTCAGCTTTTCAATATTATTAAGGGTGAAATGAGTTGGGTTGGACCTAGACCAGATGTTCCGGGATATGCAGATATGCTTACAGGAGAAGACAGAATTATACTTTCGGTAAGACCAGGACTTACAGGTCCAGCAACTATTAAATACCGTAATGAGGATGCACTCTTAATACAGCAAGAAAACCCTATCAAATATAATGATGAGGTAATTTGGCCAGATAAAGTTAAGATTAATAAAGAATACGTAAAAGATTGGAGTTTGCAAAAGGACATTAAGTATTTATGGAAGTCCATTACGAACAATTAATATGAAAGAACAACCAACAATTGCAGTGATAGGATTAGGCTATGTAGGATTACCGTTGGCGGTAGCATTTGCCGAAAAATATAGAATTATAGGTTTTGATATCAACTCTGAACGAATTTCAGATTTGAAACAAGCAAAAGACCATACCTTGGAGATTAGTACACCACTGTTAGAAAAAGTACTGACAACCCAAGAAGAAAATGGATTGATAGTAACCGATGATCCGAAAGAATTGGAACAGGCATCTGTATATATCGTGACCGTTCCAACACCAACCAATAAACACAATCAACCTGTGTTGATTCCACTAGAGAAGGCAAGTGAAACTGTAGGGAGGGTTTTAAAAACTGGAGATATCGTTGTTTATGAGTCTACAGTTTATCCAGGCGTAACCGAAGATGTGTGTGTGCCTATATTGGAAAAGATATCTGGTCTCACTTTCAACGAAGGTTTTTATGCGGGGTATTCTCCAGAACGTATTAATCCGGGAGATAAAGAGCACACAGTGACAAAAATTTTGAAAGTTACTTCAGGATCCACTCCAGAAGTAGCTCGTTATATTGATGATCTATATGCTTCTGTAATTACAGCAGGAACCCATTTGGCTCCATCTATTAAGGTGGCTGAAGCAGCAAAAGTGATTGAGAATTCCCAACGGGATATCAACATTGCTTTCGTTAATGAATTGTCCAAAATTTTCCGCCTTCTAGATATAGATACTCAAGATGTTCTAGAAGCAGCAGGAACTAAATGGAATTTTCTGAAATTTACCCCTGGATTGGTAGGAGGGCATTGCATAGGTGTAGATCCTTATTATTTAGCACAAAAGGCTATGGAAGAAGGTTATACTCCTGAAATTATTTTGGCCGGTCGCCGAATGAACGATGGAATGGGAAGCTACGTGGCCCATGAAGTAGTGAAGTTGATGATTCAGAAGGAATGTAAAGTGAAGAATGGAAAGGTGTTGATGCTAGGAATCACGTTTAAAGAGAATTGTCCCGATATCCGAAATAGTAAAGTAATTGATGTGATTACCGAATTGGAAAAGTATAATCTGAAAGTAGATATTTATGATCCTTGGGCTAATGTGGATGAGGTTCAACATGAGTTTGGTAAATCACTTATATCAAATGATAGTAACCTACAAAATGATTATGATGCCGTTATATTGGCAGTAGCCCATTCAGAATTTAAAAAACTGGATCTCAATCAATATAGAAACAGCAATTCGGTGTTGTTTGATGTGAAATCGTTTTTAGATAAAAACACTATAGACGGAAGACTCTAAAATGTATATGACCCCATATCACAACAAAGACTTATCTCAGTATCGATTTCTAGTTACTGGTGGTGCAGGTTTTATAGGAGCCAACATTGTCCAGTATCTATTAAAACATGGCGCACAAAAAGTACGGGTGTTAGATAACCTAGCTACAGGATTTAGATCGAACCTTGCTGAATTCGAAGGTCATCCTTCTTTCGAGTTTATGGAAGGTGATATTCGTGATCTATCCACATGTGTACAAGCCATGGAAGGAATTGATTTTGTATCCCATCAAGCTGCATTGGGGTCAGTTCCTAGATCCATCAATGATCCAATTACATCCAACGCAGTCAATGTTTCAGGATTCCTGAATATGTTGGTAGCCCAGAAAGATAGTAAAACGGTAAAAAGGATGGTATATGCTGCATCCAGTTCTACCTATGGAGACAGTGTTGCATTGCCCAAGGTAGAAGCTAATATTGGGAATCCTTTATCTCCGTATGCTGTGACCAAATTGGTCAATGAGTTGTATGCAGATGTTTTTTATAAAACGTATGGAATGGACACCATTGGGCTTCGGTATTTTAATGTTTTTGGGCCTAAGCAAAGCCCTAAGGGAGCTTATGCGGCTGTGATACCATTGTTTATGCAAGCAGCAAAAGATCAAGTACCCCCAACGATGAATGGCGATGGAGAACAAACAAGGGATTTTACTTTTGTTGAAAACGCTGTGCAGGCAAATATTAAGGCTTTTTTCGCATCTGATGAAGCTGCGAATGAAGTATACAATATTGCTTTTGGTGAACGGATTAGTTTAAATACGTTGTGGAATCACTTGCAGGATATTTCCGAAAATAAAATGGAAGCGGTCTATGGTCCCCCAAGAAAAGGAGATGTTAGGGATTCCTTGGCAGATATTTCCAAAGCCAAAAAGCTGATGGGGTATGATCCTGTGTTTTCAGTACATGACGGATTGGAAATTACTTGGAAAACCTTTAATAGTTAGAAAATAGTAGCTTCGGAGCTATCCCCAAATATCGGTATATTGTCATCTAATAAATAACCAGTATTAAAACTAGACTCATTGGAAGTTAAGGTCTACGAGAAAAAAGAAGGAATGCGAATTTTTAAGCTTTTTAAAGAAAGTTTAAAGGATATTCATGCATCTCGGTTTTTGGCCAAACAACTTGCGGTTCGAGATATTAAAGCCAAATACAGAAAATCTTATTTAGGGATAGCATGGGACTTTTTAGGCCCCATTTCTACAGCCTTTATTTGGATTTTTCTGAATGGATCAGGGACAGTGCAGATTTCTGACACTGGTGTCCCATATCCTGTATATGCTTTTACAGGCACTCTTTTGTGGTCCATTATATCTGAATCTATTAATCTACCTGCTACAAGTACACAAGGAGCTTCGAGTATTTTGACCAAAGTTAATTTCCCTAAGGAAGCATTGGTAGTTTCAGGTATTTATAAATTATTGTTTAATAGTAGTTTTAAAATATTACTATTGATTATTTTTCTTTTTGTTTATAAAATTAACTTTACTTGGATATTGTTATTGTTTCCGTTAGTGATGTTAAGCTCTATTTTGTTCGGTACTACCATTGGACTTTTTTTAGCCCCATTGGGGATGCTATATACAGATATAAAAAAGTTAGTGACTTTTTCACTCCAATTTCTGATGTATGCAACTCCTGTAGTATATGGAGTCCCAAAAGAAGGGGTTTTAAAAACCATTATGGAGTTAAATCCCATTACTTATATCATTACCGTAGCACGGGATGTGTTGGTTGCAGGTGAATTTGAATACTTACAGTATTTCTTGATTAGTATGGCCGTAGTTTTACCTTTATTTTTCATCGGAATGATTTTTTACAGAGTTTCTATTCCAATTATTGTAGAACGTTTACAAGCATAATATGGATAGAGAAGTATTGGTAAAAGTAGAAGGACTCTCGAAGAAGTTTTGCAAGGATTTGAAGCAGAGCCTAAAATATGGTGTAAAGGACTTGTTTTTTAATTCAAAAAAGAAAGAAGTAACTCTTCGAAAGAAAGAGTTTTGGGCTGTTAAAGATATAAGTTTCGAATTGCGAAGAGGAGAATGTTTAGGGTTGATTGGTCATAACGGAGCAGGAAAATCCACTTTGTTAAAAATGCTGAATGGGCTCATTAATCCCGATGAAGGCAGGATAACCATGAAAGGACGTATAGGCGCCTTAATAGAACTGGGAGCAGGTTTCAATCCTTTGTTGACCGGAAGGGAAAATATTTATAACAATGGTGCTGTTTTAGGGCTTTCTCGCAAAGAAATTGATGAGAAGATTGAAGGTATTATCGATTTTTCGGAAATCCGCGAATTTATAGACATGCCTGTACAGAATTATAGCAGTGGTATGAAAGTTCGTTTAGGGTTTTCTATTGCTGCGCAAGTAGAACCGGACATACTTATTATTGATGAGGTCTTGGCAGTGGGTGATTTGGGATTCGTTTTAAAATGTTTCAAAACAATAGACGTTCTTTTACCCAAAACATCAGTAATATTTGTATCTCATAGTATGCCTATGGTTTCTAGATTGTGTAATCAAGTTATTTTAATGGAAAGAGGGGTTTCTTTTTTCCAAGGGAAGAATGTGTCAAAAGCAGTGGATTTATATTATAACAAATTTGCACTCATAGAAAGCAGTGTTGTTTTTGATGATGGTACTATAGAAATAATATCGTTAGATATTCCTAAAACATCATTAGATGAACCACTACCAATCATTAACTGGAATGAGGATTTGCAATTCGAATTGTCTTTCAGAACAGGATTGATTGATACAACACTAGAATTCACTTTTTTTATTTATGACAAGGAGCAACGAGCAGTAGCTATGCTAGAAAGAAAAAGTCATACAACATATAAAACAAATGATAACTTGCAGCGGTTTGTTATAAAACATGAACATTTGCAACTTTCTAAGGGGATCTATTCTATAACAGTTGCAATAAGGGGCCCTGAGAGAAAGGAGCCCAAATTACGTATAAATAACCTTATTTCTTTTCAGGTAGTACATCCAGAAGATATATGGGCTCCTTTTGTCTTAAAAACAAATTTTGTAAAAAAACTAAATGAAGAATAAAATAATTATAATCTTGGCCTCAGAGAGGTCCGGCACAAATTTGTTAAGAGTTCTTCTTGGAAATCATAAGGATTTGCACGCACCTGTGGCAGTTCATTTTTTTAATACATTCAAACACATTATAGAATTATATGGAGACCTGAAGAAGAAAGAAAATGCTGTACAATTGATATCACATTTTTTACTTTCTGCCAATCATGAATATACAAACTGGGAGTTGGCCACCGATCCCCAAAAAATTGTCGAGGATTTTCAGGTACATTCCTTTGCAACTGCTTTTGATGGAATCTATAAAGAACTAGCAAAAAAGAATGACTTGGTTCATTATGTAGTAAAGGATAATGACATGTTCAATTTTACGCATTTAACGAACCAGCTTCAGGATGCCGAAAATGAAGTTTATTACATACATTTATACCGAGATCCTAGAGATCATGTAGTGTCTTGGATGAAAACTCCACTTTTTTTACACACACCTTATGACACCGCGGTTAAATGGAATAATGAGCAAACAAAGATTTGGGAGTTATCTATGGAAATGAATTTTCATAAAATCAGTTATGAAGAATTAATAGGAGATACTGAAACCTCTATGAAAAAGGTGTTGGAATTTCTAGGGTTGGAAATCGATCCAGATTGTTACCAAACACGATCCGATAATAAAGAATCGCAAAATAATTTGATGTGGAAAAACCTGTCAAAACCTATAGATAAAGAAAACAAAAAGAAATATCGAAGTCATTTAAGTAAAAAAGACCTTAAAATTGTTGAGACCATTTGTAAAGAAAACATGAGTCGTTTAGGCTATGAGTTTGATACTCGTGCTGCTTGGAAAGACTATTTTGGAAAGTATAAAAAACATACACTTCCAAAATTAAGAGCTGAGAATATGGAAAAGAACAAAGGCTTTTTTGAAGATAAAATGAAACATTTAACGTCAAAGTTGGAATTATTAAAGTCTATTGAAGATGAAATCAAGGCTAAAGCGAGGAATTAAAAAAATATATTCTGCTGCTTTTGGTAAAAGGGGAAAGTATAAATGCTCTATTTGCAATTCATACATAAATGCCTACTTACCATTGCCCGAATCTTATAAAGAGGAAAGTAAGAAGCTTGGCTATGAGCATTTTGGAAAAAACGAACACTTAAATGTAGAACAGTATCAATGTTCAAATTGTTTAGCCAGTGATAGGGATCGATTCTTTGCCGCTTATTTTAAGGAAGTATTAAAAATCCCAGAAAATTCTGAAAAAACATTGTTGCATGTGGCTCCTTCATGGGGCTTAAATAATCGGTTTCTAAAAAAATATTTTAGCGTAACCACTACAGACCTTATGATGGAAGATGTAGATGTGAAATCTGATGTAGAGGATATGAAAGTATTTGATAATGATTCCTTCGATTTTTTAATTTGCTCCCATGTATTAGAACACGTTACCAATCCAGATACTGCCCTAAAAGAGTTGTTAAGGGTATTGAAAAAGGGAGGAAAAGCAATTCTAATGGTACCTGTTAACCCAGAAATTGCAGAAACCTTGGAAGATCCATCGCATACCACACGAGAAGAACGAATTAAGCATTATGGGCAAGAAGATCATTTGCGCTTATTTGCTAAACAGGACTTTATGAATAGAATCGTGGGGGCTGGTTTTAAACTAGAAATGCTAGGTAAAAGAGATTTTGGTAAAACCACTTATACGCGTCTCGGCTTAAGAGAATCATCCATTTTGTATATCGGCTCTAAGTAGCTTGGTAAAAAAACATAAGTGCTAAAGATGTAAAAATGATTAACGTAACTAAAACTTTCTTACCGCCTCAAGAGGAATACAATGCTATTCTTAAACGTGCGTGGGATTTAAATTGGATTACCAATCGAGGGGTTTTAGTAAAAGAGCTAGAAGAAAAACTGAAGGATTACCTAAAGGTATCTAATATATTGGCAATGACCAATGGTACATTGCCACTGCAAATTGCAATAAAAGCATTGAGCTTAACGGGTGAAATCATTACAACACCATTTAGTTATGTAGCTACATTATCAAGTATAGTTTGGGAAGGTTGCCAACCTGTGTTTGTCGATATTCATCCAGACTATCTCACGATTGATGAGGAAAAAATTGAAGCGGCCATAACAAAAAACACTAAAGCTATACTTGCTACCCATGTATTTGGAAATCCATGTCATGTAGAGCGCATCAATGATATAGCCTCCAAACACAACCTGAAGGTTATTTATGACGCTGCACATTGCTTTGGTGTGACTCATAAAGGGAATTCCATTTTTTCGTATGGAGATATTAGCACCTGTAGTTTTCATGCCACAAAACTATTTCATACTGGAGAAGGAGGAGCAATATTTTGTAATGATACTGAATTAACCAATACACTGTTTTACCATCATAACTTTGGGCACATGGGGAAAGAGGTTTTTCAAGGACTTGGTATTAATGGTAAGATGAGTGAATTACAAGCTACCATGGGACTTGCGGTATTGCCCTATATGGATTCTATTATCGAAGGTAGAAAAGCTGTTGCAGATAGTTATTTAACACAATTGGACCCCGCTATCGTACGTTTTATAAAATTAAGAGAAGGCTCCACATGGAATTACGCTTATTTCCCAGTCATATTTAAAGATGAAGAAACAGTGCTCCATCTTATTGAATTATTGGGAAAAGATGGCATTATTCCTAGACGCTATTTTTATCCTAGTTTAGACACCTTGCCTTATGTAAAAAAATCCCATAATCCTGTGTCAAGGGATATTGCATCTAGAATTCTATGTTTACCAATTTATAGCGAACTTTCTATAGAAGATACTCAGAACATTATTTCGATTGTAAATTCATTGGCATGAGTATAGCTATAATGCAACCATATGTATTCCCTTATGTAGGCTATTTTCAATTGGTAAATGCAGTGGATGTATTTGTTTTTTATGATGATGTTCACTTCATAAAACAAGGGTGGATTCATAGAAATACTATTTTATCAGGAAATCAACCCCAATTGTTTTCAATTCCACTTCAAAAGCAAAGTTCGAATAAACTTATTAATGAAACAAAGATCAATAATGAATTGATTTCGAGATGGAGGAATAAGTTTTTAAAAACCCTGGAACAAGCTTATAACAAGGCACCATACTTTTCTGAAATCAATAATTTGATTTACGACGTTTTTGAAACTGAATACAATTCAATTGCTGAATTATCAATATCAAGCGTGCAAAATGTAGCTAAGTATTTAAACATGGACACCACTTTTCAGGTCAGCTCTCAATTGTACGAAGATTCTAAAGGGATTGATAAAGAAGAAAGGATTATTGATATTTGTAAAAAAAGCAAAAATAGTGAATACATCAATGCCATAGGAGGTAGGGAATTGTATACAAAAACTAGTTTTAAGAAAAAAGGAGTAGACTTGTCGTTCTTAAAAACTACTTTGACTCCATATAAACAATGGGACAATACTTTTACACCAGGATTATCAATCATTGATGTTTTAATGTTCAATAGTATCATTGAAACAAAGGAATTGTTACAAGAATATTCTTTAATCTGATGCAAAAAATAGTTATTCATAGTGTTCCTAGAAGTGGATCAACTTGGTTGGGAGCTATTTTTGATAGCCATCCACAAGTAATTTATCGGTATCAACCATTGTTTTCCTACGCATTCAAAAGTTTTTTAGATGAGAAAGCAACACCTTCAAGAATAGATGAGTTTTTTAAGCAGATATCTCAATCCAATGATGACTTCATAAACCAGAAAGAAGACATAGAGAAAGGAAAAATTCCTGTTTTCAAAAAAGAAGAAACTCTAATTGCTATTAGTTACAAAGAAGTACGCTACCATCATATTGTGTCTAATTTATTAGAAAAAACACCAACTTTAAAAGCAATATTTCTAGTAAGAAACCCTTTAGCTACACTTTACAGTTGGAAAAATGCGCCTAGAGAGTTTAAGAAAGAATTGGGTTGGAAATTTGATGAAGAATGGTTGTATGCGCCTTCCAAGAATGCGGGGAAAAGAGAAGAATACAATGGGTATGCAAAATGGAAAGAAGCGGCACTTCTCTTTTTAAAGTTGGCCAATAAGTATCCAAATAATGTGAGGTTAGTTTGCTATGAGGATTTGATCAAAAATCCTCTTGAAGTAACCAAACAACTGTTTGATTTTTGTCATTTAAACTTAACAACACAAACCACAGATTTTCTAAAATCTTCAACCTCGGTAAACCAAAGTGACCCATATTCGGTTTTTAAAACCAAAACTATCAAGGATAATCACTGGCATTCTTTACCTTTAGAAATTATTAATTACATTAAAAAGGATTTGGCGAATACCCAATTAGAAAAGTTTTTACATGAGTAAGCTTTCCCCCATGGTTTCGGTTTGTGTTCAGGCGTATAATCAGGAGAACTATATCAGAAAATGCCTAGATGGTATCTTAATGCAAGAAACCAACTTCCCTTTCGAAGTTATTCTTGGAGAAGATGACAGTAGTGATACTACTAGAGAGATTTGCCAATTTTATGCAGCGAAATATCCAGATAAAATCCGTTTATTTTTAAGGGGTCGGAAAGACGTTATCTATATTGATGGTAATGTTACTGGTCGCTTTAATTTTGTAAGCAATATTAAAAATTCAAAGGGTAAGTATATTGCTCTTTGTGAAGGAGATGATTATTGGACAGATCCTAAAAAACTTCAGAAACAGGTGGAATTTCTGGAAGGTCATCCAGATTTTGCAATTTGTTTCCATGCTGTGTCAGTATTATTACAAGAAAGCAATAGTATCCAAAAAGACACCATTACCAGAAAAGTGTCAGCAGAGACATCAGTGGAAGAACTCTCAAAGGGAAATTACATCCATACGCCTTCGGTGATGTTTAAAAATGATTTTAAAATCCCTAAATGGTTTTATAAATCTCCTACTGGAGATTGGGCATTATATATGATTTTACTTAAAGGAAGGAAGATCATGAAATTAGAAGATAACATGGCTGTTTATAGAAAACATGATAAAGGGTTATGGTCTGGGAAAACACAGTATCAAAACATGGTAGCTACACTTAAAACTTTTTCATTGGTATACGATAACGTTACTATGGATACTAGTGCCAAGCGTAATCTAAAGCAACAGATTGATGTTTTTATGGAAAATTTCCCTGACAAGAGAAAAGCAAAAGTAAGTCTAAAGAAGCGCACGAAAAATGTATTAAGACCTTACTTTCATGCTTTGCGAAAAATATTACAGCAATAATTACTTTATTATAAATTTACAACATAAAAATTGTATTTGAGTAATAAAGCTTTTTTGAAGTAGCATGAGACAATTTATAGTCAATAAAATAAAAGCCAAGGTAACTTTGCTTTATGAATCCAAAATAGGGACCTATTTTTTTAAGCATAAAGGATATTGTCCTTGTTGTGAGAAACAAGCTACTTTTACGGCTAGAAACCCTTGGTTACGTGATCATTTTCTTTGCGGATCGTGTCGTTCAATCCCCAGAGAAAGAGCCTTAATGGCTACTATAAATGAATATTATCCAAATTGGACAGAGCTGGACATCCATGAGTCCTCACCTATAGATAGAGGACATAGTATTAACTTAAAGAAAAAATCGAGTTCCTATCTTGTGACTCAATACTTTCCAAAGGCAGACTTAGGATCTCTAGTAAATGGGATACGGAATGAAGATTTGGAAAACCAAACCTTTCCAGACGCAAGTTTCGATCTTGTAGTTACTTCAGATGTTATGGAACATATCTATGACCCAGAAAAAGCATTTAAAGAGATACACAGAACCTTAAAACCCGGTGGAGCCCATATATTTTCGGTTCCATTGATTAATCGTTTCAAACCGACTGAAAGATGGGCAGAGAAGGGGGCAGATGGAGAGCCTATATTCTTATTCGAACCCGAATGGCACGGAAACCCAGTAGACAAAAAAGGTTCGCCAGTGACTATGCATTGGGGTTACGATATTGTAGACTTTATTGAAAAGGTGACGGGTGATCCCTGTGAGATTAATTATATAGACAATCTCGATATGGGAATTCGAGCAGAATTTCGGGAAATTATTATAGCAAAAAAATGCTCATGAAGAATATAAAGGCATTGGCTTTTGTACTGCCCCAGTTTCATCCCATACCAGAAAATGATCTTTGGTGGGGAAAGGGATTCACAGAGTGGACCAATGTCGCCAAGGCTAAACCTTTGTTTGATGGGCATTACCAACCTCAATTGCCAACAGATTTGGGTTATTACGATTTACGCTTGGACAAAAGCCGAGAAGACCAGGCAAATTTGGCAAAAGAATACGGAATTCATGGGTTTTGTTATTACCACTATTGGTTTAATGGTAAAAGATTGCTTCATGAGCCTTTAGATGAAATGTTGTGTTTGCAAAAACCAGACATGCCTTTTATGTACTGTTGGGCCAATGAAAATTGGACACGCAGATGGGATGGGATGGAACAGGATGTATTAATGAAGCAGGAATATGGTGAAGAAGACGATAAAGATCATATCTCATGGCTTTGCGAGAACGTCTTTAGTGACAAGCGGTACATAAGGGTAGATAACAAACCTGTTTTCCTTATTTACAGGCACGACCTATTCCCCGATATTTTAAAAACGTTGGAAAACTGGAGGGATATTGCAACTACAAAGTATGGGTATGATGGATTGTACATGTGTCTTGTACAGGGATTCTATAATTACAGTGATCCTACAACATTGGGATTTGATGCCGCTATAGAATTTGCTCCACATGAAATCATTAAACATCCTTTAAAAAAAGATGAAAAAACGCTATTCCCTAAGCTTTTAAGGTCCAGTAACAAGAATTCCAATATAGATTTTCGGGATTTCAAAAAAGGAGTGGATACCTGTATAAATCGTGAGATACCTTCCTATAAATTGTTTAGATGTGTGACCCCTTGTTGGGACAATACTCCCAGAAAAGGTGAAAAGGGTATTGTAGCCAAAGGAAGCTCTCCAGCTGTTTATGAAGATTGGTTAGAACAAATTATCGATAAGTTTGAACCCTATAGTGAAGATGAAAACTTTGTCTTCATAAACGCTATGAATGAATGGGCCGAAGGAAATCATTTGGAACCCTGCTCAAAATATGGGAGACAATATTTAGAAGCCACCAAAAATGCTCTAAAACAAAACCATTGAGATGCCTTTAGTGTCTATTATAGTACCCAATTACAATCATTTCAATTTTTTGAAAGAGCGCCTGGATTCTATATTCAATCAGACATTTCAAGATTTTGAGGTTCTTTTATTAGATGATGCGTCTACCGATCATAGTGTTTCTATTCTTGAAACCCACAAAAACCATACAAAAGTTGGTTGTTTTGAAGTGAATGAAATAAACTCTGGAATTCCTTTTGTGCAGTGGAAAAAGGGAATTGAAAAAGCAAAAGGGACTTATGTATGGCTAGCAGAAAGTGATGACTTAAATGATTATGCATTTTTGGCGGAATTAGTACCCATCATGGAAAAAGATAAAACCATTGGTATAGCGTTTAGTGGAATTGAAAAAATGTCTAGTAATGACTCTGAAGTCTATAGACCTATAGAAGAACCCAATTTGGAAGGTAAGCGGGCACTGAGAGAGCACATGATTACAGGAAACCTAATCATTAATGCAAGTGGTGCTATATTTAGAAGATCATTGGTAGAAACAAAAGTGTTGGATGCCATTACTCAATATAGAATTTGTGGTGATTGGTATTTGTGGAGCTCTATTTTAAGTAAATCAAATGTGGCATTTGTAGATAAACCACTTACATCCTACCGGCAGCATGACGGGGCTTCTACCAATAATTTGTTTGTAAATCCATTGTTTTATAGTGAAGGGATTTCCGTTTCAAAAAAAGTATTGCAGTATTTAGGGAATAGACCGAAAGATTTGCATTTTGGCTACTGTAAGTGGGAAAAATCGATTACAAATAGCAAACTTTCTATTGAAGAAAAAAGTCGACTGTTACTTCACTTAAAGAAGGTCTACAAGCATAACAAAAAGATATACCGATTAAAAAAGCGAATTGTCCATAAAATGACAATAATTGGAGAAAAGCTTATAGGATCGATAAAAGCAAATAAGAATGAGTAAGAAGGGAATCTCCATAGTACTTTGTTGTTATAATAGTGAAGACCGTATTCGCCCAACCTTAACACATTTATTTAATCAAATACTCGTCGAATCCTTGTCGTGGGAAGTTATCTTGGTAGATAATAATTGTACAGACAATACACTTTCCATCGCTAAAGAGTTGCACGATTCTTTTACTCATATCCCTTTTCAGATAGTTGCCGAAAAACAACCAGGGCTCTCTTATGCCAGAATGAAAGGACTTAAAACAACACAATATGATTACGTATTATATTGTGATGATGATAATTGGTTGGCACCGGACTACGTTCAAAAAGCGTATGAAATCATGGAAAGTGATGAAGAAATAGGTGTATTGGGAGGTCAGGGTAAAGTAACCTCGGATAGCGAAATCCCATCATGGTTTTACACCTATCAGGGAAGCTATGCTTGTGGTGTACAGGCTATACATAGTGGTGATATATCAGCTAGAGGTTATGTGTGGGGGGCAGGATTTGTTATTAGAAAAGTTGTTTTGGAAAAATGTTTGGCTTTGGATTTTCAATTTTTCTGTTCGGATAGAATTGGAAAAGAATTGATGTCTGGTGGCGATTCTGAGATCTGTAAATGGTATTTATTGGCGAATACTAAGCTGTGGTATGATGAAAGATTAAAATATAGACACTATATGTCTCAGGATCGATTGACGAAACCTTACTTGGAAAAGCTTTTTCGCGGTTTTAAAATAAGCAACAAGTATCTAAATACATACGATGCGGTCCTTCGAGATATGCAAAACCCTGTGAAATCAAAAAAAACAATGGCGGTAAAAGCCTTTTTTGATCTGTGTTGGGCAACCCTTTTTCAACCCAAAAAAAAGTATGAGGTAAAGCATCAAATTCAGCGTTTGTATCCAAACAAGGAAAATTTTTCGACAAATAAAGTATACCAAACCATTTATCAATACTACTTAAAATACCATCAATCTTAATTTGAAGGCTTTAACGATTTTATGAGTGACTTTCCAAAGATATCAGTAGTTACGCCCAATTTCAATCAAAAAAAATTCATTGAAAAGACAATCCTGTCCGTGCTAGATCAAGGTTATCCAAACTTGGAGTACATCATTATAGATGGTGCAAGTACTGATGGGTCCCAGAAAATCATAGAGAAATATAGAGGTCGGTTGGCATATTATGTGAGTGAGTTCGATAAGGGTATGTATGATGCCATAAATAAAGGTTTTGCAAAATCTTCAGGAGAAATTATGTGTTGGATAAACAGTGATGATGTATTGGCAGAAAAATCTTTGTTTACTATAGCCAAGTTATTTCGGGAAAATATAACCGTTAACTGGATTATGGGATATCCTATTAATATAAATGAAGAGGGGACAATTATCTTACAAGGACAGGGCGCCAAAGTGTTTTCGCCTTACTTTTTTTATTTACATAATCATTTACGGGGTTTTTCATTCATTCAACAAGAATCTTGTGTATGGAGAAGAAGTCTCTGGGAAAAAGTAGGGAACGGCATGGACCTGTCTTATTCATTGGCTTCAGATTTCGATCTTTGGTTACGTTTCTTCAAGCAGGATAAACTCTATTTTTCGAAACAGCAATTTGCAGCTTTTAGGAAAAGGGAAGGGCAACAATCTGAAAACAAAGAAAAGTATCTCGCCGAAACCAATCTTGCCGTCTCAAGAAATCAAGAGAAGCTTCCGTTCACGGCTAAACTTGTAATTTGGTATTTGAAAACGTTTCGAAAACTCATGTTCATTCCTAAGAGTAAAAAACTAAAGAACTATTTTTATAAATTTCAGAATAGATTCTTTGGAGATCCCCTTTATGTCAAAGAATAATGAATTACTCCCCAAACTTAAAATCAAAATAGTCGATTTCTTCTCGATAGAGTTGATAAACCAATTCTTTGGAGGTGTCTGAATAGTTTTTGGTGTAGTGATCGTATTTCCTCACCAAAAGCTTTGGGAGGGTAGAATCTTCTATTTTCAGTCGCTCGCAGACTTTGTCAAAATCATTTTGTAAATTTTCAAAACGCCCAATAAAGTCCATAGGTATTTCACCTTTATGATTGGTTATGAAGTATAATTGAGAAAATGTATGATGAACTATTTTTTCTTTTAAAAAAGCTTCAAAACCATAATCTTCACCATGAATTCCGTAAGAACTACGCATGGTAGGGTCTTTCATGATATTGGCATACCAAGAATACATGCGGGCCCACGTATTTCTTACAAATGTAAATTTGTAATATGTGTTATATTCCTTAGTGGTTAATTCAGGAAAGAGAAATGTGTTAAATTTTTTGATAGCTACTCTGGGTTTCCCAATCTTTAATGCATATGCACTTAGTCTAAGGTGTCTATTACGTTGCGTAAGTGCTTCAAAATCCTTTATAGTTCTGTGGTCTTGAACATCGTTTTTCAACTCTTTAAAATGGCCCAGTTTTTTTTCAATACTCGTTCCTCCAGTTTTGAAATTGTGAACAAAAATGAATTTTTTTTCTTTGGAGATCATTTGCTTGATTGTGTATAAAATCTTTTTAAATAGTAAAGGTTTACTAGTTTCATGAAAAACACTAAGTTTACCTATTAGAGTTCAAAAATAGAATAAAAAACTAATCAATCTTTTAATGGCCAAGCTTACCATTATTACCATAAACTATAACAATGCTTTAGGTCTTGAAAGGACGCTGTTGAGTGTTCGTGAACAAGAACTGGAACATGTAGAATATGTGATTATTGACGGAGGGTCTAAAGATAACAGTGTATCGTTCATTGAAGCTAATAGTGACATTATAGACTTTTGGGTAAGCGAACCCGATAAAGGTGTTTATGATGCTATGAACAAAGGTATTAAAAAGGCCAATGGGGAGTATATTTTGTTTTTGAATAGTGGAGATCATTTTTACAACAACTCCAGTTTGCAGGAACATCTCGCTCATATGGCAGATGAGGATATTATTTGTTTTAATATAAACACTATACATGATGAGGTAACGAAGATAAAGGAGCATCCAGAACAAATGACTTTTGATTATCTTTTTAATGATACTTTGGCACATCAGTCTACACTTATAAAAAGAGCCTTATTTAAAAAAGTGGGACATTACGATACCTCGCTGAAAATTGTGGCAGACTGGAAATTTTTTGTAGATGCAATCGTTAAGCATGGTGCTACCTATAAATCGGTTCCAAGTATTTTAACCACCTATTACTTGGATGGAATGAGTGCTACAGCTAAAGGAACCAATATTAGAAAATCTGAGCGTAGAAATGTTTTAAAAATGGAATATCCTTTTTTGAATGATGATTATAAAGAACTACAGTTATTGAAATCCAATAGATTTAAAATCCTTAAGATCCTAGAGAAAAGCGCCGTGGGAAGAAAACTGAATTCGCTATGGCTTCGGGTCCTATTATTTCTTATGAAAGGCAAAAGTGTTAATAATATTGATTAGTCCAGCTCCAAATGATTCCAAAAGTGATACATTATTGTTGGTTTGGCCCTCATGAAAAAAGTGAATTGGCTATACGTTGTATGGCAAGTTGGAAGGAACACTGTTCCGATTTTGAATTTAAGGAATGGAACGAATCGAATACCAAGCAGTTTCAAAACAAGTTTTACAGGGATGCTTACCGAAAAAAGAAATATGCTTTTGTTTCCGATTATATTAGAGTGGTTGTTTTAGAGAAGTTTGGAGGGGTGTATTTAGATATGGATATGCTTCTTTTAAAGCCCATAACACCGCTCATGAAAGAGAAATTTTTTACTGGTTTTGAAGTATCTGATAGAGCTGCTTTTGGTTTATTTGGTGGGGTTTCAGGTCACCGGTTCTTTCAAAAAATGAAGCGATTTTATGATACGACCCCTTTTAATCCCTTTTCTTTGCCTGTGATTACCCATACTTTTAAGGATATATTTCAAGAAGGAAATCTAAACGAAGGAGAAGTGATTTTGGCGCCGGATGCCTTCTATGCATTTCGTTACGAAAATCGTAAGGAAGACTATCGTAAATTTATTTCAGAAGATAGTTATGCTGTTCATTTGTGGGATCATTCCTGGAATGACAAAAAGGAGAAAGAATCAGTAGTGAAACTACTTAAAAACCTTAGGATTGTAGTGGCAGACTATTTGTTTTATGGCTATCCTTACGCCCATTTTAAAAGATATTTTAGAGAATATTCACGAAAGTTGTATCATAAATTAATAGGAAAAACCCCCGCATGAAAGTAGTGCAGATAACAACGTCCAGTAAAGGAGGTGCCGGAATTGCCTCTTTAAGGTTGCATCATGCCTTGAGAGAATCTGGGGTTTCTAGTGCCTACCTATCCAAGGACCTATCTATCAACTTTAATGGTGACATTGTAGAAGATGAATTCTTTTCCTACCAAAAACCTTTTTTTTTAAACCGTCTTTGGATAAAATTACAAAGGATTTTTTCTCCATCAAGAAAGCAGCGATTTATGGATTTTTTTGCTAAAGAAAAGAATCATTTATCCTATGAAATGATCTCATGGCCTTTTAGTAATAAAAGGTTAGAAGAGCATCGGTTTGTTCAAGAAGCAGATTTGGTTAATTTACATATGGTAACAGGTGTCTTGGACTATGAAAGTTTTTTTTCAACAATAAAAAAACCAGTGGTGTGGACCTTACATGATATGAATCCTTTTTCAGGAATTTTTCACTACCAAGGTGATGAAGATCGAAATATTGCAGTAAAGGAATTGAATTCCGAAATAAAAAGTATAAAACACAATGCCTTGTCCGCATGTACAATGGCAGGTGTGGTTACACCTTCATCTTGGTTATTGCAAACCGCTTCTGAGAGCAAAGCATTCGATGGATTTTTGGAGAAACAAGTAATTGCCAATGGAATCGATTTAAGCGTTTTCAAACCCAATACAGGAAAATTGCGAAAACAATTAGGGATTGGCGAAGCTGAAAAAGTATTGCTTTTTGCAGCAGGTTCATTGCATTTAGAAAGAAAGGGGTTCTCAATATTACTGGAAGCCTTGTCCCGTATAGACTTCCCTCTTACGATATTGACTTTAGGAAAAGGTACTGTAGAATCACCCAACAAAGCTGTAAAAATTATACCTTTGGGCTTTATATCCGAACCACAGGAAATAGCAGCATGTTATGGAGCTTCAGACGCTTGTATATTGCCCAGTCTAGAAGATAACTTGCCAAATACCATGTTGGAATCTTTGGCTACTGGAACCCCAATAATCTGTTTCAAAAAAGGGGGGATGAAAGAGCATGTTAAAAACAATTTTAATGGCATTTTGGCCAATGAGGTTTCGGAGCAGGGTTTATTGCAGGCCATTGAAACTTTTTTCGATAACCTACAGAAATTCAATCCAAATGAAATAAGAAGATATGCCGAAGAAAACTTTAGCATGGAGTTACAGTCCAAGGCATATCAAAAAATATATACAAAGTTGATAGGATCCAAGTCCTAGAAACTAGAACAACCAACTATGAAAGTAGCATTTATTACAGGAATCACTGGTCAGGATGGCGCCTATCTCAGTGAGTTTTTATTGAAGAAAGGGTACATTGTTCATGGACTTAAAAGAAGGGCCTCCCTTTTTAATACGGACCGTATTGACCATTTATACCAGGATCCTCATACTTCAGACAGAAATTTTATTTTACACTATGGGGATATGACCGATAGTACAAACCTAATCAGAATCATCAACGAGATTAAACCAGATGAGATCTATAATTTGGCCGCCATGAGCCATGTAGGCGTTTCATTTCAGATTCCAGAATACACCGCCAATGCAGATGGAATTGGTGCTCTTAGAATATTGGAAGCCGTTCGGTTTTTAGGTCTTGAAGGCAAGACAAAAGTTTATCAGGCATCTACCTCAGAATTATATGGTAAAGTACAGGAAATCCCTCAGACCGAAGAGACTCCATTCTATCCCCGTAGCCCTTACGGTGTAGCCAAGCTTTATGCCTATTGGGCCACTGTCAATTATAGAGAAGCCTATGGTATTTTTGCTTGTAACGGGATTCTCTTCAACCATGAATCACCAGTACGTGGAGAAACTTTTGTAACCCGTAAAATAACCCGTGCTACGGCAAAAATTGCGCTGGGGCTTCAAGAAAAACTATACATCGGTAACTTAGATGCTAAACGTGATTGGGGACATGCCAAGGACTATGTTCGTATGATGTGGATGATACTACAAGCTGATGAAGCAGAGGATTGGGTTATAGCCACCGGTAAAACCACGACTGTTCGCGATTTTATAAAAATGTCATTTTCCCATATAGGAGTGACCTTGCGTTTTGAAGGAAGCGGAGTAGATGAAAAAGCATATGTGGCAGAAGCTAAAGACGAGCGTTTCCCGCTCCCTGTTGGTACACTGGTATTGGAAGTAGACCCTGCTTATTTTAGACCTACGGAAGTGGATCTATTGATAGGAGATGCTACCAAAGCTAAAGAAAAATTAGGATGGGTTACCCATTATGAACTTGAAGATTTGGTCAAAGAAATGATGGAAAGCGATATCAGACTCATGCAAAAAGAACAATATCTTAAAGAAGGTGGGTACAATACACTAAATTACTTCGAATAAAGTATGAATAAGGATAGTAAGATATATGTGGCAGGCCATCGTGGATTGGTGGGAAGTGCCATTGTTCGTCAACTGAAAGCAGAAGGCTATCAAAATTTAGTTCTAAGAACCAGCAAGGAGTTAGACCTTCGTGATGCAAAAGCTGTGTCCGATTTTTTTCAAGCAGAGAAACCCGAATTTGTTTATGTGGCTGCTGCTAAGGTTGGTGGGATTGGAGCCAACAATACCTATCGTGGAGAGTTTTTGTATGATAATTTAATGATACAGAATAATATCATTCACCAGAGTTATCTTAATCATGCAAAGAAGTTATTGTTTCTAGGAAGTACCTGTATATACCCTAAAAATGCACCACAACCCATTAGAGAGGATTATTTACTTACTGATGTGTTGGAGTATACCAATGAACCTTATGCCATTGCTAAGATTGCTGGAATAAAACTGTGCGAAAGTTATAATTTACAATACGGGACAAATTTTATCTCTGCCATGCCTACCAATCTTTACGGGGTAAATGATAATTTCGATTTGGAGAAAGCGCATGTATTGCCTGCCTTATTGCGTAAAATACATTTGGGAAATGCATTGCAGCATGGAGATTGGGATTCTTTGAGAAATGACCTAAACAAACTACCTATCAATGGCGTTGATGGAAGTGCTTCAGAAAAACAAATACTGGATGTATTGGCAACTTTTGGTATTTCAAAACAAGATAGTGTTCAAGTAGAAGTTTGGGGAACGGGAAAACCCATGCGTGAATTTTTATGGGTAGAAGATATGGCAAAAGCCTGTGTTTTTCTCATGGATCATTACGAAGCACCTCAAAAAGACGCAAAAAAAGAAATACGAAACACCCATGTAAACATTGGGACGGGAAGCGATATTACCATAAGAGATTTGGTGTATTTAATAAAAGATATTGTAGGCTTTGAAGGCGATTTTTATTTTAATGAAGATAAACCGGACGGTACTTTTAGAAAATTAACCGATGTTTCCAAGATTAATGAAATGGGCTGGAAAGCAGCGGTTTCTTTAAAAGAAGGTATTCAGCAAATGTACGATTGGTATCAAACCTAAACTATGGGCACTCCTAAAGTATCCATAATCACTATAAACTATAATAACCTTGCCGGGTTACAGGCAACTCTTGACTCTGTTAAAAAGCAGACCTTTCAAGACTATGAACTTTTAGTTATTGATGGAGGGTCCACGGACGGAGGTAAAGAGTTTCTTCAATCTAAAGAAGAACTTATTACCTATTGGGTAAGCGAGCCAGATAATGGGATATTCCATGCCCAGAATAAGGGAATACAAAAGGCTAATGGAGAATATCTTTTTTTTCTGAATAGTGGCGATGTATTGTACAATGAAAAATCATTGCAAGAGTTTTTAAGTCACCCAAATTTTGAAGGCGATATCGTATATGGAGACTATAAATATGAAAAAGGCGAAAAAATATTCGCAGATCATATTACCCCGTATTACTTCATGAAAACCTCATTACCACACCAAAGTACATTTTTTCATAAAAGAGTGTTTGATATGATGGGAGGCTATGACGAATCGTACAAAGTTTCGGCAGATAGGGCATTCTATTTAAAGTGTTTTTTAAGTGGACATTTTAAATTTCAGCACCTACGCTATCCTTTGGTTATTTTCGATTTACAAGGAACGAGCAATTCCACAGAGTTTTATGCCCAAAAGAAAGAAGAAGATGAGCGTTTGCATAAAGAATTTTATGGGGTGTATTTTGAAGATATGAAGGCATTAAAAGAAGCCTATATAGAAATTGCTGCTTTAAAAAAGCAAACACCCAAAGGACTCTTACAGCGTTTAAAACATAAACTGTTTAAATAGCACTGCATGGAAAAACAACCCTTGGTAAGTGTTATTATTCCCACCTATAATAGAGACACTTATTTACTTCAAGCTATTGAAAGTGTAGTAAATCAAACCTATACACATATTGAAATCCTTGTGGTGGATGATGGTTCTTCAGTCCCTTATGCCAAAGATTTTTGTGATCGATTTGAAAAATGCAATTATTATTATAAGGAAAATGGAGGATTGTCTTCGGCACGTAATTTTGGTGTGTCTAAGGCCAAAGGGGATTATATCGCTTTTTTGGATGACGATGATTTTTGGCGAGAAGATAAGTTGGAAAAGCAAGTGGCTCAATTGGTAAAAAATAAAGAGATCGATTTAGTGCATTCAGCAGCGATGGTAGTGGATGAATCTGGAAAACCCACAGGCAAAATAATTGGAGCTTCAAATAACAAAGCGCAAAGCAGGTCTGGAAATGTATTTTGGAATGCATTGGGAACGTGGGTAGTAAAATCACCAACACCATTGATTAGAAAGAAGGTTTTTAGTACTCATTTATGTTTTGATGAAACTATAAAAGTAGGAGAAGACATAGATTTTTATCAACGTTTGTTTTATCAACGAAAAATTGAGTACATAAACGATACCTTAGCCTATTATCGAGAATTTAGTGATGCTACTCGACTGTCCAGGCAGCGCAAAAAGTACGTAGGCATAGAGGAGAAAATGATTCATAATTTTAAAAAGATGGGAGTGGCAAACCCATGGGTCTTACATCGCATTTCGATACATTTGTTACGACAAGCTATTCGTAACTGGAATTTAGTATACCAAGATAACCCTAAGAAAATTAGTTCTTGGGATGTTTATATTAGACCACAATATTGTTTAAGTCATTATTTTAAGGTGTAAATGAGAATAGGGGTAAATCCACAGAAAAATGTAAAGAGTGAAGAACAAGCGTTCTATCATCAGATCATTATCCCTGTATATATACCTAACCAAGAAGGATATTTTAAAGATAGCTTTTCCATTTTTAAGTTCTGTTTAGAATCCTTGTTCAGGACCTGTCATGAGAAAACCTATTTTACGATAGTAGATAATGGGAGCTGTACCGAGGTTTCCAAATTTTTAAAATCATTACAAGAAGAAGGGAAGCTACAGGAACTTATTACCACAGATAATATAGGAAAGATTAATGCTGTTTTTAAAGGAGTATCTGGGCACTCTTTTCCGTTAGTTACCATTACCGATGCAGATGTACTCTTTTTATCAGGATGGCAAGAAGAAACCTATAGGGTTTTCAATGCGTTTCCTAAGGCAGGATTTGTTTCTCCAGTTCCCATTCCTAAATTGTTGAAGTATCATACCTATGGCCCTATAATGAAATATTTGTTTTCAGGAAAACTACAATTCACAACCCCAGAAGATCCCCAAGCACTTTTAGACTTTGCAAGGAGTATAGAAAATGAGAATTTTTATAAAAAAGTACATCTAGAGAACTACCTTACCATAACAACAGATTCTGTAAAAGCAGTGTTGGGAGCTGGCCATTTTGTGGCAACTTATAGAAGGGAAGTATTTACTCCCATAAAGGAACATTATACTCCATATAAACTGGATCCAAAAAGCGATCGTCCATTTTTAGACCAACCCGTTTCAGATAGGGGATACTGGCGGTTAGCAACAGCAAAAAATCTAGCCTACCATATGGGAAATGTAGTAGAAGATTGGATGCCAAAAGCCTTAAATGAATTGGACTCAGGAGAATGTAAAGTGAAACCAGAGCTTGCTAAGCCTACCAAGAGAACTTTTTTAGATACCATACAAAGATTTATTTATCATAAATTTTTGCTTAGAAGACCTATTTGGAAATGGTTTTTGAAACGAAAAGGGTTGTCTAAAAAAGAAGCCAAATTGTACTAATGAGATTAGGTAAAAAGAAACCTATATTAATTACTGGCGCCCATAAGTCTGGCTCTACCTGGGCAGGTAAAATAATAAGTACATCACTTAAAGTTCATTACGTTCATGACTTCTTTAATATAGGGCCGTATTTTTATTCAGAAACCAATTGGTAAGGCATTCCCAAAAAATAGTACCTTTGAGAACCTAATCAACTTTTACTTTTTCTTTGATCACTACCATTGCTGAAATAGGACAAGCCCACGAAGGCAGCTTAGGAATGTTGCATGCTTATATAGATGCTGTAGCTAAAACTGGAGCCACAGCCATTAAATTTCAAGCGCATATAGCAACTGCAGAAAGCAGTATTCATGAACCATTCCGCGTGAAGTTTTCTGAACAGGACGAAACACGTTTCGATTATTGGAAACGCATGGAATTTACCCAAGAGCAGTGGATAGGTGTTGGAAAGCACTGTAAGGAATTGGGCCTCACTTTTATATGTAGCCCATTTAGTAATACAGCTGTAGATATTTTGGAAAAAGCAGGTGTTGAGGTTTATAAAATTGGAAGCGGGGAAGTGACTAATTTCCTATTGTTGCAAAAAGTAGCAGAAACAGGAAAGCCCATCATACTGTCCAGTGGAATGAGCTCTTATGAAGAATTGGATGGAGCGGTTACCTTTTTAAAGGAATACGATGTAGATCTATCCATCTTACAATGTACAACCAGCTACCCTACACAACCAGAACAATATGGATTGAATGTGATTCAGGAAATGAAATCACGCTATCAGGTTCCTATTGGGTTTTCAGATCATTCAGGAAATATAGCTGCTGGTATAGCTGCCGTTGCATTGGGAGCGGAGATTGTGGAATTTCATGTGGTATTTGATAAAAATATGTTCGGCCCAGATGTGACGTCATCCCTTACAATTTCTGAAACCAAAGAACTGGTGGAGAGCGTCAATGCTATTGCCAAGGCAATTAAACATCCTATTGATAAAAAAGATAATACCGCTTTTACAGATTTGAAGGATATTTTTGAAAAATCTCTTTCTGTAAATAAAGCTTTGGCTAAAGGTCATGTGTTGACTTTCGGTGATTTAGAATCTAAAAAACCAAAAGGCCATGGAATTGATGCGGCTCTTTTTCGGGAAGTAATTGGAAAGAAACTAGTTAGGTCCATGAAACCATGGGATTTTTTGACCCAAGATGATATAGAATAGATGAACAACCATAGAAAAATATGTGCTGTAATAACTGCTAGACCTTCTTATAGCAGAGTGAAAACAGTATTACAGGCCATTAAAGATCATCCTAAACTTGAATTACAATTAGTAGTTGCTGGTTCTGCCTTATTGGATCGTTATGGTAATGCTGTTGATTTTATTGAAAGGGATGGATTTACCATCAATGAAAAAGTATTCATGGTTTTGGAAGGGGAAAACAAAACAGCCATGGCAAAGACTACAGGGCTTGGAGTGATGGAATTGGCCAATGTCTTTTATAATTTACAACCCGATGCAGTTTTAACCATTGCAGATCGTTTTGAAACCATTGCAACTTCCATTGCAGCGGCGTATCAAAATATACCACTCATTCATTTACAAGGAGGAGAGGTAACCGGTAATATTGATGAAAAAGTACGCCATGCCAATACCAAATTGGCAGATATTCATTTCGTAACTTCAGAAGATGCCAAAAACCGTGTTATTAAAATGGGGGAGAACGAACACTATGTGTTCAATACGGGATGCCCTTCTATAGATTTAGCCGCTCAGGTACAGCAAAAACCTAAATTGGATTTCGATCCTTTTCAAAAATATGGCGGTGTTGGAGCCTCTTTTCCACTAGAAGAAGGTTATATCGTAGTAATGCAACATCCCGTTACCACAGAATACAATCAAGCAAAGACAGATGTTACCAAAACCTTGGAGGTAATAGATGAAATAGGAGTTCCTACCTTTTGGTTTTGGCCTAATGTAGATGCCGGTGCAGATGGCACCTCTAATGGGATTAGATCATATCGTGAAAAGCACAATCCTAAAAACATCCGTTTTTTCAAGAATATGGAACCCAACGACTTTTTACGTCTGTTGGTAAACGGAAAATGCTTAGTAGGTAATAGCAGTGTTGGTATTAGGGAATGCTCCTTTTTGGGTGTGCCAGTAGTTAATATTGGGACACGACAAAACCGTAGGTTGCGTGGGGACAATGTCATTGATGTTAGTTATGACAAAAAGGAAATACTTGACGCTATCACCCATCAATTAGAAACTCCAAAAGATGAATCTAGTACGATCTATGGAAAAGGGGATAGTGGTCAGAAAATAGCAGATATTCTTTCAGATATAGAACTTCGTTTTCATAAAACCATCACTTATTGATGAAGCTTTTAGGTATCATACCTGCTCGTGCAGGAAGTAAAGGGATTCCTCATAAAAACCAAAAATTGCTAGGAGGCAAACCCCTTATGCAATATACGATAGAAGCAGCTTTAGGTTCTAAATTGCTTTCATCTGTGATTTTTTCTTCCGAAGATGATAACCTTATGAAGATGGCAGAAAATCTTGGCGTAGCAGTTCCTTTTAAACGTCCTGATCATTTGGCATCGGACACCGCAGGTTCTTTAGAAGTGGTACAGCATGCATTGGAAACCTTGCCAGAAAACTATGATGCCGTATGTCTATTACAGGTAACCACCCCTTTTCGCACATCAGCGGATATTGATAAGGCCATAGAAAGATTCTTGAAATTGGGTTCTGATAGTTTGGTTTCTGTTCAGGAAGTTCCCCATCAATACAACCCACATTGGGTTTTTGAAGAAAAGGAAGGGGTTTTGCGCATTGCAACGGGGGAGCAACAGATCATTAAAAGGCGTCAGGAATTGCCCAAGGCTTATATTCGAGATGGTGCCATATATATTACTAAGACAAAAGTTTTGCAGGAAGAAAATTCCTTTTTTGGAGAACGAATGGGGTATATTGAATTGGACCCGGAACGTCATGTTAATATAGATACCCAAAAGGACTGGAAAAAAGCCGAAGCGCTTGTGAGAAAATTATAAAACCATAATCGTTAACCAATTGAAACAATGGATTTTTTAAAAGGGAAACTTTACAAATACTTCGACATTATTTTCTTGTTCGTATTCAGTGCCCTTTTGTTTTCATACCTCTTAAATTACGTTGCAACAGATACGCAAGCACATCTGGATTTTGTAAAAAGAATAAACTCAGGGGTAATATCCTATCCGCCCAATTTTTTATTCTATTTCCTAATAAATCTATTATCTGGGTTTAGTAGTAAGATCATTTTTATGTACCCAGCAGCAGTCCTACTGCTATCGTTGGCTGTTGTTTTTAAATACACTATTTCCAAAAAGTTTATAAAATCCTATTTTATTGTAAAGAATGACAATTCCCTTGAGTTAAAAATTAAGCTAATTGTCTTAGCCCTTTTCTTTTGTTTTGCCATTCCAGACCCAGTTTCTTTGGTCTTTTTAAAGAAGATGTATTTGGGTAAAATAGTACCCTTGGTTTGGCATAATTCCACATCCATCTTATTGTTTCCTTTTGCCATACTTCTTTTTTGGAAACAACTGGAACTGTTCTCTTCGGAAAACAAATTGAATTTCAAGAAGATTTTCATTGTTGCTTTATTGGTTATAATCAACATTGCAATTAAACCCTCTTTTATATTTTGTTACTTACCCGTGACCTTCCTTTTTATCGTTTGGGAATTTAAAAAAGATACTATAAAAGGAATGTTTGTAAAGCTTATTCCACTTATTGTTGGTGGCGGACTTATATTGCTTCAATATTATCTTATTTACAAACTTAACCAAGGTTCTATTCAGGGAGGGGAAAGCGGTGTTTCACTCAGTGCTCCTTTTAAAGTCTATTCCTTTTTTATACCCTACTGGCTCATACCTTTTTCCTTTGTTTTATCGTTCGCATTACCTATCGGTTCTATCATATTATACAGAGAGATTTTAAAATTTAAGCCCTTTTTATATGCGCTCATGTTAATGATTGCAGGATTGTTACTATCAGGTTTCGTTATCGAAACGGGGCCTAGAGCGGCACATGGTAATTTTACTTGGCAAAATGTAATTTGTTGCTATGTCTTGTTCTTAAGTATTGCAGCTTTTTTCGTTCCGAAATTTCTTTCTAAATTTTCATGGTCCAGAAAAGAGCTGATTATAGTCGGATTATTCGTAGTTCATTTTTTATCTGGCTTGTTATATGTTTTTAAGCTAATTTTAACCAATAGTTATTCTTAATAGAATTTTATTTTGAAAAATCCTTCCCATAAAATAAGTGTTGTTCTGCCGATATATAGAAATGAAGGCACACTGGCTGCTTTAGTAGAAAGGTTGCTTCAGACTTTTAAACACTTGAATGTGGAAGGTGAAATACTTTTGGTAAACGATTCGAGTCCTGATAATTCATGGAATGTTATCAAAAAATTGGCTCAGGATAATGAAGAGGTTGTTGGACTTAATTTAAGTAGGAATTTTGGCCAGCACTATGCCATTTCGGCTGGGTTGGCAAATGCAACAGGGGATTGGGTGGTTGTTATGGATGCAGATCTTCAAGACGTCCCAGAAGAAATTGAAAAGCTATATAACAAAGCACAGGAAGGATTCGAAATTGTATTGGCGCAACGAAGCGAACGCAAAGACAATTGGTTTAAAAAAATATTGTCTTCATGGTTTTATGGAATGCTTTCCTATCTGTCGGGAACACGATACGATAGAAGCATTGCCAACTTTGGAATCTATCATAGAAAAGTGATCGATACCATTGTAAATTTGCCAGAGAAGAACCGATTTTTTCCATCAATGATTAAATGGGTTGGTTACACGAGTACTGCAATTCCTGTTATTCACAGTAGTAGGGAAGAAGGGAGTTCTTCTTATAATTTCAGAAGGCGAATGAACCTAGCGTTGGACATCATTCTTTCGTATTCGGATAAGCCTTTACGATTGGCCATAAAACTCGGGATGCTTTTTGTGGGACTATCATCGATATTTGGAATCATTATCCTCATAAAATGGATCAATGGAACTATTGAGGTACTAGGATATACTTCGTTAATATTGAGTATTTGGTTTTTATCCGGAATCATCATTTTGGTTTTAGGCGTTTCAGGCCTTTATATAGGAAAGATATTCGAAAATGTGAAAGACCGTCCAACGTATATCATAAAAGAAAAAGTATGAGTGTGCAACGTCTCGATTGGGACTCCGATTTTTTTGAACTCGAGGTTGGTAAATGGGAAGGATGTGACGAAGAATCTATTGATGAAACGAACTTAGATTCCTTTCAGTTGGTGTACCAAATCTCTGATGCACTTTGCGATATTTCAATACCTCATTTTACCAAAAGCTATTCAGAAGTTAAAACACTGTTTATAAAACGGGACTTGGCCAAAAATGATCGTAGCATTGAAGCTGTTTACAATGCCCAAGACCTTGATCTGGAAATTGACACACTGTACGATCTAGCCTACGAGAGTGGTAAATTCAGTCGTTTTAAACAAGATCCAAACATGGCAAATGAGCAATTTGAAGCGCTGTACCGATTGTGGATAGATAATTCCTTACATAATAACTTTTCTGATGGGTTTTTGGTGAAATTGGTTGAGGATATTCCAGCAGGGTTGGTGACATATCGGTTTTCTCAAGATCATGCCACTATAGGCTTAATAGCCGTATCACCCCAATATCAAGGAAGAGGTATTGGTCAAGAATTATTAACTGCTGCCGAAAATCATGTGATCGAGTCCGGAATGGAATCCATGGTAATTCCAACTCAAAAAAATAACGAAATTGCCTGCAAATTTTATAAGAAAAATGGATATTCACTTATGGAAACAAAATACATAAAACATCTTTGGCGTGATTCCCTTTAACAAACCATATATTTCGGGTAAGGAATTATCCTATATAGAAGATGCTGTCTCTCGAGGTAAAATTTCGGGTAATGGGTATTATACCCAGAAATGCCAGTCTTTTTTCGAAGATCAATTTCAATTCAAAAAAGTACTACTGACCACAAGTTGTACCGATGCTTTAGAAATGGCTGCATTGTTATTGGATATTAAAGAAGGAGATGAGGTAATTGTTCCTTCATACACTTTTGTATCTACAGCCAATGCATTTGTATTACGTGGCGCTAAGATTGTATTTGCAGATTCCCGTAAGGATCATCCAGGGATTGATGAAGCTGCTATCGAATCATTGATTACTCCAAAAACCAAAGCAATAGTAGTGGTGCATTATGCAGGAGTGGCTTGCGATATGGATGCTATTATGAAAGTAGCCAATAAACACGGTCTTTTTGTGGTTGAAGATGCAGCACAGGCAGTTCAGAGTTTTTATAAGGGAAAACCACTTGGAAGTTTAGGACACCTATCTGCTTTTTCCTTTCACGAAACCAAAAACATTCAATGTGGAGAAGGAGGGATGTTAGTCATTAACGATGAACAATTTGCAGCAAGAGCCGAAATTATTTGGGAAAAAGGAACCAATAGAAGCGCCTTCTTTAGAGGTGAAATAGACAAATATGGTTGGGTAGATGTTGGGTCTTCATTCCTACCAAGCGAGCTGAATGCGGCCTATTTGTATGCGCAATTAGAAGAAATGGAGGACATTCAAAAGAAAAGAATGGAGCTTTGCCAAATATATAAAAATGAACTTTTGGATTGGGCCGAGAACCATGGGATTGGGATTCCTAATATTCCAGATTTTGCCACTCAAAATGGCCATATGTTTTATTTACTTTGCAAGGATATTGAGCAACGATCTTCTATCATTTCCTATCTTAAATCGAAAGATATATTATCTGTTTTCCACTATTTGAGCTTGCACAAGAGTCCTTTTTTTGCTAACAAACATGATGGTAGGGAGCTTCCACATAGTGACCGATATACAGAAACCTTATTGCGATTGCCATTATACTATGAATTGAGCCCTGAAAAGGTAATCACTACAATTCTGGACTATGATAGCTAAAATTGTACAGTACTTGTTTAGAATTTCCATTGGGATATATACACTTTTGTCGGGGTATTATTTTTTGAGCAGACCTGTAGGAGGGGGTGATGAAGGACTTTTTATTTCAGATCTGCAACTCATTCAAACAGAAGGATGGTGGGCTGCTATTGAAAAAGGGATCTCCATTCCCTATATGTTGCTTGCGTATCCATTATCCTGGACTTTAGATTTTCATATAGCACTGCGGGGAATCAACATATTACTGTTTATAGGGTTGCTTTTTTATTTCTATAAACGATTGGACATACGTAAGATAGAATTCTATCTTTTATTGCTTTTCTTTTTTAGTACAGTGGGCTATTTTATGGTTGGGACTAATGATACTTTTTTTGTGGTTTCCCTAGTCGTTTTCATTTCAGAAACCTACACCCTATTAACCCAAAAAGAAAAGTCTTCACTTATGGTATGGGGAATAGCGATGGTAGTGGCTTTTCTTACGCGCGAGCTGTTTTTAGTGTATGTTCCTGTTGTTTTGCTTTCTACGGTATTGCTTTGGAAACATAAAAAGGGAAAGGTTAAAACACTTATGATGCCTTTTCTGATACTAATTCTAGGAATAGTGTTGAACATACCTTCGCTGAGTGCTAGCAAAGGGATTTCTTACGATCAAAAATTACCCCCTGAGGGAATAGAAGCGACTTGGCCGCAAAGACAATATTTGGCCCAGTTAAGGGTAAACGAAGGTAATTTGCCAAATTACAACCATCCCAATTGGGAGCAAACTGATGACTACTTAAAAGAACATGGAGCTGAATCATTACCCAAAACTACTTTAGAGGGAATGCTCTTTAACCCAGTATTAACCATAAAAGAATTCTTTAAAGATTTTATATATTCCTTAACCTATGGGGTGCGTCAATTGGGGCTTATTTTGCCCTATTTACTGTTTTTGTTTTTTGTAGATGTAGTGAGATTTCAGAAGATTTCAGCGCGAACCTATATCCCTTGGGCGGTAGCAACCATGATGGGGGTCTTTTCCTTGATCGTAATTTCCTTTGTAGAATTACGTTGGTTGGCACCTGTTTTTATGGCAGCGATTTTCTATTTTTACAAGCTTTCAGAACAACGGAAAATCCCAGATATCTTGGTAACGTCCAATTATGCATTCATGGCGTTGTTAAGTTGGTACGGGATGTTACGGTTTGAGTGGTAGATTATAATGGGAACCCCTAAACATATACTTGTTTTTACACCTGATGGAACGGGAATTAAAAATTACCTGTATTCCAATGTCTTCAAAAATATGGAAGCGCGTATAAGCTTGTTTCATAATTTTGATGCAGATACACTGTCACAGATAACTTCTAATATAACATTATACGCCGATTATGAAATCCCAAAATACAAAGAGAGCTTTAAAGAAAAGTTTATAAGGGAACTTATACATGCGGTACGCATTCAAGAAAATGCCAAACGGGAAAACAACCCAACTATTTTTGCTTTCAGGAAAAAGAGCCATAAGGGGTGGAAACTGAAGTTGTTTTTTGCCTTAGTCAATACAAGGGCGTTGTTTGTAAAGGGGAGAAAAGCCTCCAGAAATTGGAAGCAAAATTCGAAAAATCCCTTACCCAAAACCCCTTCTATAAGCAGATTAAGGAGAATCTCCAGCAAATACAGCCCGATGTACTGTTCTGTACCCACCAGCGAGCCATAAAAGCCCAAACGGTATTTAAGGCGGCTAGGGATTTGGGCATAAAAACAGTTACAGTTATATACTCTTGGGATAATATCCCGAAAGCAAGATTGGCATTACGGGCAGATGAATATCTGCTTTGGTCTGATTATATGAAAGAGGAAATGCAGCGGTTCTATCCTGAGATTCCTGAAGAAAAACTTATGGTGACTGGGACACCACAATTCGAGTTTTATAAGAATGCCGATAACATTATTCCAAAGGACGTTTTTTACAAACAATATAGATTGAATCCTTCCAAAAAAATCATTTGTTTTTCTGGGGATGATCTAAAAACATCACCATACGACCCTTATTATCTTCGGGATTTGGCGAAAGGTATTACCGACGCAGGTATGACTAATGAGTGCCAAATTGTATTCCGAAGATGTCCAGTAGACGTTTCTGGTCGATACGATTGGGTTCTTAAAGAATACCCTGAATTAATAGTAGACATGCCTCCATTATGGAACTTTAATACCCAGGTTTGGACAGCAATTTATCCGCAATATGAGGATGTAAAATTATTGGTGAGTTTAGCTTATTACGGAGATGTAGTGGTAAATGTGGGTTCTACGATGGCTTTCGATTTCGGAATGTTTCAAAAACCCTGTATTTATATCAATTACGATCATAAAAGAGACCCTAATTGGTCAGTAAAAACCATTTATAACTATCAGCATTTCAGGAGTATGCCCTCCAAAAAAACGGTATATTGGTGGAACGAAAGACAAACCATCGCCGAATTGGTGAAAGAGGCGTTGCATACCCCCAAGACATCTATTGCAACATGGTTTGATGTGGTTGTAAATCATGCAGAGACAGCATCAGAAAACATAAAAAAAGAACTACTATAATGCATATCCTTTTTTTATCAGGCGAATATCCATTATGGACTTCCGGCGGTGTTGGAACCTTTATCCAAACCTTTGGGAGAGCCTTGGTAAGGGAAGGGCATAAGGTAACCGTGGTGGGCCCAGGTAAAGAGAGGGAAGAAGTGTACATAGAAGATGAAGGGGTCCATTTGTATCGGTTGGCAAAAAACACAAGCAGGCTTCCTAATTTTATACACAATGCCAAACAGATCAATAAAAAGCTTAAGGAAATAGAAAGGAAACACCCTATTTCCATTATTGAATCTGCTGAAGGAGGCTTGGCACTCCTTTACCAAAATCATCCTGCTAAAAAGGTAATTCGTTTGCATGGGGGACATCACTTTTTTGCAGAGGCGGAGCGTCGTTCCATTAACTGGCGGAAAGGACTATTGGAGAAACGTTCTTTTAAGAAAGCAAATGGTTTCATTGCGGTATCCAATTACGTAAAGGAGCATACCCAAAAATACTTGTCTTACCGTGGAAAACCTGTGGAAATCATCAATTTACCCGTTGCTATTCCATCAAAGACTATAGATAGAGAGGTAAATGAAGACCGAATTCTTTTTGCTGGAACAATTTGCCAAAAGAAGGGCGTGAAAGAATTAGTAGAAGCTTTTCAAATTGTAAGACAAAAGTATCCCGAAAAACAATTGGATCTGTATGGGAGGGAATGGTACTATCCTGATGGAACTACCTATGAAGCAGAACTACGGGGAATTTTCCCTTCTGCGTATTTTGAAAATGTACATTTTCATGGAGCAGTACCACGTCATACCTTAGATGAAAAATATGCAGAAGCATACCTTTGTGTTTTTCCATCACATATGGAAACCCAAGGATTGGTATCCATAGAAGCTATGGCATTGGCAAAACCAGTGGTTTTTTCTAAATACGGCCCTGGTCCCGAAACCATTACCCATGAAGAAAATGGTCTTTTGTGTGATGTATATAACCCCAAGGATATAGCAGATAAGATACTATGGTGTATTGAGCATCCCGATAAAGCGAAGGAAATGGGATTGAAAGGATACGATACGGTGTCTAGAAAGTACGATCCTTCTTTCATCATGCAGCGAAACCTGGATTTTTACAAAAGCCTTTTGAAAGAGTGATGGAAGATAAAAAACAGGCCACCATATTCTTAGCTTTTACTATTGGGAGTTCTTCAGTATCTGCTCTTTTTTGCCAGTTGGCCCTAACACTTTCAAAGTCTTTTAAGGTGGTCATCTTTTCAGATAGGCATCGACCTTTTCCGTTTCCTTCGGAACACATAGAAATTGCATATTGGCCTTCTCCAAGACCCACAAAATTTAGGGATTACCGGTTTCTTCAAAAAAATATAAAAAAGTATAGCCCCCAATTAATGTTATCCACTTTTGGAGCTAACAATTTATTTGCCCTGTGTGGCTTTTTGAATAAAGTGCCACATAGACTGATGACACACCGTACCATTTCGAGTCATTTTGCCAGTACATCATTTAAAGTATTGAGAAAAAAATGGATATTCCGTTTAGCAACAGACATCATTGCCAATTCTGAAGCTACAAAAGAAGATTTATTAGATGTTTTTGGAGTCCCTTCACAAAAAGTAACTGTACTTCCCAACGGGGTGATAGACCCTGAAATAACAAATGAAAGAGATGACAACTTAATTGCCTATGCAGGAAATTTGTCCAAGAACAAAGGGACAGAAGTATTGTTGCAAGCATTCAGGAATCTTCTGAAAGAAAAACCTACAATGCAACTCCATCTTATGGGTGGCTCTCAAAATGTTGTGGAAAAGTACAAAGCGATGGCAGCAGATTTGGAGATCGAATCGAATACAGTGTTTTATGGTTCACAACCCAAAGAGAAGGTACTCGAATTATTTTCGAAAGCTAGTTTTTCTGTAGCCCCATCTTTATCAGAAGGTTTCGGATTTGTAGTTATTGAAGCATTCTCCGTAAGGACTCCTGTTATTGGTTCAAGAACTGGGGGTATTAAGGATATTATTAGAGATGGTAAAGATGGTTTGTTGGTAATTCCTGGAGATGTTGAATCACTTAGTAATGCCATGCTACAATTTTTAAATACAGAAAATGCCACATTAAATTTTGGCGAAAAGGCGTATGAACGATTTTTGGATCGTTTTGAGATTCATAGTGTGGTTGATAAATTTGCTTCCTATCTTACAAACAAAATTAATTCATAGTTTATGTACCAATTATTCTGGGTGCGGTGTATATGTGCTGTTTTTCCTCCTATTTTGGCCCAGACCATTAGAGATCGACTTATTTCTGTTAGAAAAGCTGAAAAAATGGCTATTCCTTTTAAAAGAAGGTCATTTACAGGTAGTTATTTGAAGGGAAACACTAATGATTTTCATGCTTTCAAGTTTTTAATACACGGATATTTTGATTGGCGAAATGTGGTGTTGGCAAAAAAGATACTCCGTTTCAAAAAAGGAGATTTGGTTGAAGTAGGAGCAAATATAGGAACAGAGACTATTGGTTTGGCAGACATAAACCCCGATAACGAAGTACATGCTTTTGAACCCTTGCCGAGTAATTTTGAAAGTTTACAACAAATAAAGAAAGACAATAATTTAGAGAACCTGAAACTTTATGATGTATTGGTTTCCGAGACAAAAGGGGAGGCATATTTTAAAGTACCTACCAAAAACAGTTCAGGATCGGGACACATCACTTCGGGACAAGATGGAGAAAGCCAGCGGTTTGATGTAGTAACTTTAGATGAATCTTTGTCTCATTCTAAATCAGTTGCAGCTATCATTGCAGATGTAGAGGGGTTTGAGCCCCAGGTCCTTGCAGGAGCTAATGAAATCATAAAAAAGCATGTACCTTTTTTAATTCTGGAAGTCAACAAACGGTTTTTGGAAGAGAGGGGTCAGACAACCATACAGGAATTTTATGATTATCTTCAACAGAGAGGTTACCATTGTTTTTATATTGAACGAATGGGTCTTCAAAAAGTAGATATAGAAAACTTTGAAAGAAAGAACAATAAGAATTGGCTTTGCATCCCAAGTGAGTTTGCTACGAAAAGAGATGTTTTTTCAAGAGCCATCCGAAACAATGCATTAAACCCTTTATTACGATATTTTATTATCTAAGTTAGGCAATGAAAGTAGCCATAATAACACATGTTCCCCACTTACCGTACAATGATACGTATGCTGGCTATGGACCTTATGTTCGGGAAATGAATCTGTGGGGAAAGTATGCCTCTTCATTTGAAATAGTAGCGCCTATTGCTAAAGGTGAAATGAATAAAATCGATCTTCTTTATGACCATAATGATATAAGGGTTTTCCAGGTTCCCAGCATGGCCTTTACATCCTTCGGAAAAGGACTTAAAACACTTATCAATCTACCTGTGATCCTGTTTCAGTTATGGCGTGTTATGCGAAGGGTAGACCATATTCATTTGCGTTGTCCCGGAACATTGGGGTTGATGGGGTGCTTTGTACAAATGTTATTTCCAAGCAAACCCAAAACCGCAAAATATGCTGGTAATTGGGATCCCAAAGCCGAACAGCCTTTTAGTTACAGACTTCAGAAAAAATTATTGTCAAATACCTTTTTTACCAGAAACATGAAGGTCTTGGTTTATGGTGAATGGCCAAACCAAACCAAAAATATACTTCCTTTTTTTACCGCCACCTATCCTAAATCAAAAATTGAAGGGACCATAACAAGAGCCTATGAAGAACCATACCGATTCATGTTTGTAGGTACTTTATCTCCTGGAAAACAACCCAACTATGTTTTGCAAATGATTCAAGAACTGAAGAATAAGGGAATCTCAGTTAGACTGGATATTTATGGGGATGGTATAGAAAGAAATGACTTAGAGGAGTATGTGAAGAAGAATAATCTGAGCGAAGAAGTGACCTTTCACGGAAATCAGACCTCAGATGTAGTGGAAAAGGCTTACAAAACGTCGCATTTTATGATGCTACCCTCCAAATCTGAAGGATGGCCCAAAGTAATTGCAGAAGCTATGTTTTGGGGTTGTATACCTATTGCCACCAAGATATCCTGTGTTCCTTGGATGTTGGGTAATGGTGAAAGGGGTGTATTGTTGGGGAATGACCACAAAGACAATATAGAGCGGTTACAGCACTTGTTGCGAAATGAAGAACAACTATCCAATATGTCATTGGCTGGACAGAAGTGGTCGCATCGTTATACTTTAGATCATTTTGAAAGTGAAATTAAAAAACTACTGCAATGAAGGTATTACAACTTATAGATTCCTTAGATGCAGGAGGAGCAGAACGTATGGCCGTAAGTTTAGCCAACGAATGGGCCCAAGCGGGATATAAATCCTATTTATGCGCCACCCGAAAGGAAGGATCATTAAAAGAATTGGTGTCTGAAAGCGTAGCTTATCTTTTTTTACACAAAAAAAAGGCATGGGATGTACGTGCTTTCCGGAAGTTATTATCATGGGTAAAAAAGGAGAAAATAGATGTTTTACATGCTCACTCCAGCAGTTTTTTCTTTGCCTACGGAATTAAAGTTTTAATTCCCAGCATTAAACTTATTTGGCATGATCATTATGGAAATAGTGAATTGTTGAATGAACGAAAATCAAGCTGGTTACGTAGGTGTTCAAGAAAATTTGATGCCATCATTGCTGTGAATATGATATTGAAAGAATGGAGCGAAAAAACGTTGAAATGTTCGTCGGTCCATTACTTAAAAAACTTTGTTTCCAATCTATCGTCCATTCCCTATACGGGAGAAGTGCGGGGTAACGGGGAGACCAAGATTGTGTGTTTGGCCAATTTACGACCGCAAAAAGACCATCACAATCTTTTGAAAGCCTTTCAAATACTTCAGGAAAGGAGAAGGGATTGTTCCCTTCATCTAGCAGGAAAAATATGGAACGATGCCCATTATGAGAGTTTGGTGGCCTATAAGAACGATCATGAGCTGGATAAGGTTTACTTCTACGGAAGTATAAAAGGAGCGCTTTCCTTTGTGGAAAACCATGATATCGGTGTTTTGTCTTCCCAATCGGAAGGACTTCCCATTGCTTTGTTAGAGTATGGGATGGCGGGACTTCCTGTAGTTGCTACAGATGTAGGGCAGGTCGCTTATGTGCTTTCAGGAAGTGGAAAGTTGGTCCCTCCGCAAAATGCGCAAGCATTGGCAGATGCTTTGGATGACTATATGCTGCATCCTGATAAAGCGAAAAAAGATGCTGAAAAGTTTACCGATCATATAAAAAAGGAATATTCATTTCATGCCATAAAAGAAGATCTGATAAAAATCTATGAAGGGGTATAATTTTTTAAGAAGCGCAATGATTTTTTAACATCAGGATTTTATGTCATCCATTGATTTACAAAATTAATTAAGATACTATTTGCTTATCTTTCGAGCAACAAACTAATGCTTAACCGAAAGGTTTATTATTTGCCTACACACCTCCTACAATCAATTGGGAGGTTCCAAATTTGAAGGAACATGAAGATTAATGGAGTAAAAAAAATAACATATATACAGCTGTTGGCCATACACGTGCTATTTGCTTTTATGGTTTATTTTTTTGGTTTTACTGCCAAGTTTCTTTTGTTGGCTATTGTAGTCTATTTTTTGATTAAAATTCTTTCTTCCAACAATAAAAATGACGAAGTGTTGATTGCCGCTGCCTATATGACAGGAATAGAGGTTTTTGCACGTATGACCGGAGGAGCTATTTCATACGATTTTGCAAAATATTCTGTGATGGGGTTTCTGGTTATAGGCATGTTCTATAGAGGGTTTAAAACAAGCTCTTGGCCCTATGTTATTTATCTTACTTTTTTGGTGCCGGGAATTTTATTTTCAGCGATAAACCTAAATTATGAAACCAATTTGGTGAAAGCATTAGCTGGAAATTTAACAGGGCCTATTTGTTTAGGAATTGCGGCACTATATTGTTACAACCGTAAAATTTCTTCGGAAAGATTACAACATGTCCTTTTAGCTTTATTGTTTCCTGTAGTTACCACTGCCGTGTACCTTTACCTATATACACCTTCCATTAAAGATGTTGTTGTAGGTACACAATCTAATTTTGAAACCTCAGGAGGATTTGGACCCAACCAAGTAGCCACAATATTAGGATTAGGGATGTTTATTCTGTTTGTGAGGTTGTTGCAATATCGAAACTTATTGCTCAATATCATTGATATTATTTTATTGGCTTTAGTGAGTTATAGAGCTATCGTTACATTTTCCAGGGGAGGTGTTATAACTGCAGGAATCTGTGCTGTTGCATTTTTTGGTATTTATTATTGGTATTCTAGAGGCAGTACGAGAGTGGCTATAATTCCGAAAATACTATTAATTACCCTTGCTGTGGTTTTGGCTTGGGGATATTCCTCATTATCAACAGGAGGACTTATTGATAAACGATATGCCAATCAAGATGCCTTAGGAAGGGAAAAAAGCGATCTTACCTCTGGACGTATGGAGTTACTTAATTCAGAACTGGAAGCTTTTTACAGTTTTCCGATAACTGGAATTGGGGTAGGGAAAATTAAAGAATATAGATTGGAAACCATCGGAAAGGGATACGCTACCCATAATGAAGTAAGTAGACTGTTATCAGAACACGGTTTATTTGGTCTATTTTCTTTGATTATTTTGCTATTTAAACCTTTATTAAACCGATTTAGGGATCGATCTAATTTATTTCTATTTTCGTTTGTTATATTTTGGTTCTTAACCATTAATCATTCGTCCATGCGTTTGGCAGCTCCAGCCTTTATTTATGGCTTAGCTCTTTTAACTATTATAAGTGAAGGAAAGAAAAATACTATACGTAGGCAACAACTTACGGGGTGAAAAAACGAATATCACTACCATTGAAACCTTATCTGAAAAACTACAGGAAATAGGCTTTCAAGTAGTGACTACATCTTCAAAAAGAAATAAGGTTTTTAGACTTCTGGATATGTTGACCACCGTTTTTAAACATCGTAATACAGTAACCCGAGTGCTTATAGATACATACAGCACCCAGAATTTTTATTATGCCGTAGCAGTTGCAAATTTGTGTCGTTTGTTTAAAGTTCCTTACATCCCAATTTTACATGGCGGAAACCTACCTTTAAGACTTAAAAAGAATAAGTTTTTAGCCTATAAGTTGTTTAATGGAGCAATAAACAATGTGGCTCCTTCGGCATATCTAAAGCATGAGTTTATATCTCAAGGATATACTAACATAACTTATATTCCAAATACCATTGAAATTTTAGAATATCCTTTTTTGAAACGGGAAATAATTAGACCAAAATTGTTATGGGTGCGGTCTTTTGCCAAAATATACAATCCTATGTTGGCTATTGAAGTGGTTGAACACCTAAAAATGAGCATTCCTAATATAGAATTGTGCATGGTAGGTCCCGATAAAGATGGAAGTCTTGAGGAATGTAAAAACTATGTTACCGTCAAAAACCTTCCTGTTTATTTTCCGGGAAAACTGACTAAAGAGGCATGGAGAGACCTTTCTAAGGACTATGACCTATTTATCAATACCACTAATTTCGATAATACCCCGGTTAGTGTAATAGAGGCCATGGCACTGGGGCTACCAATAGTTTCAACCGATGTGGGAGGGATGCCTTACCTAATTAAGGATGGAGAGGATGGAAGGTTGGTTCCTCCTAATGATAAAAAAAGTTTTACTAAGGTTATTTTAGAATTATTGAATAGCCCCGATAATGTCAAATACTTAGCAAAAAATGCGCGTAGTAAATCTGAAGGTTTCGATTGGAAAAAAGTGAAACAAGATTGGAGAGAACTTTTAAAGGAATAAATAAATAGCTACTTTTAACCACGAAACCAACCCTCATGTCCCAAAAGGCAAGTATACATTTTGATATTTCGGAACGTAAAGTACTACTGCGTATTTTCGATATTGCTAGTGTCTTGGGAGCATTGTATTTGGTAGGTTTTCTTTTCGATTTCGATTATTTTCTAATCAATTCCCAACATTGGGTTTGGTCTATTGTATTGGGATTGTATCTAACCGTTTTTGCTACTATATTTGAATTATACGATCTACAAAAGGCAAGCAAATTTGAGATTGTAGTACAGAACATTATCCTCACTTCTTCTGTAACCGTACTATTTTATTTGCTTACACCTTTCTTTACACCAGAACTTCCAGAAAATCGTTTGCAGATTGTGTATTTCTACATTTCGGTTAACCTTTCCCTGTTTGTTTGGAGGTATGCCTATATTGTATTGATTTCTGCTCCACGATTTTTTAAAAGGGTCCTTTTGGTGAGTAGTGGTTCTGATGTTAATGCGGTGATTTCTACCCTTCAAAAAAGCGACCCCAATTATAAAGTATTGGGTTTTATTAATACAGATAACTCTATTTACGAACCAAGCGAAGCGATAAATTTGACGGAGTACGCACTTACAAACGTATCGGAAACTGTATTGGAAAATCAGATTTCGGAAATTGTAGTAGCTACTTCTCAAGACAAGGGGATTACACTACACCTCTATAATCAATTAATTTCTCTATTGGAGAATGGAGTTCCTATTCGTGAGTATACCCAAGTATATGAGGAGATTACACATCGAGTGCCTGTACAGCATGTAGAAAAGGATTTTTACCGTTATTTTCCATTTAGCAGAAGTAACCAAAACAAGCTATACCTTTTTTTTCATAGACTTTTAGATCTATTGTTTTCTCTGATAGGTTTAATTTTCGGTTTACTGATAAGTCCAATTATCTTTTTTGGAAATATTTTTGGAAATCGTGGGCCAGTATTTTACACACAAACAAGGGTAGGGAGAAATGGAAAACATTTCAAAATATATAAGCTTCGAAGCATGGTAACAGATGCCGAAAAGCATGGAGCACAATTTGCCCAAAAGAAAGATACCAGAGTTACGAAGTTTGGTAAGTTTCTCCGAAAATCGAGATTTGATGAAATTCCACAGTTCATCAATGTCTTGAAAGGTGATATGAGTGTTATTGGGCCTCGCCCAGAAAGGCCGGTTTTTGTTAAGGAGCTTTCAGAACGTATACCTTTCTACGAAATACGGCATATAGTGAAGCCAGGTGTAACAGGATGGGCTCAGGTAAATGCAGACTATGGAACCTCAGAAGCAGATGCTCTGGAGAAGTTACAATACGATCTTTATTACATAAAAAAGAGAAGTCTTTTTCTGGATATAAGTATTGTCATTAAAACATTAAGTACCATTATCTTTTTTAGGGGGCAGTAGATATTTGCATTTTCTTCAAGAATGAAGCTACATAAACATAGCGTACTCCCAAGGCTATAAACAATGGAATAAAACCAATAGCAAAACGCTGTACGCCACTAATAGAATGAATAACAAGGAGGAGTAGCATTAAAATTAACAGTACAACATAGCGATAAAGCCATTTTCTGGGTTGTTTTTTACCAATGGCAAACAGAAATAATAGAGAAGGGGCAAATGCCCAAAGTAAGTTGTAATTGTTGACCGTGGTTGAATGATCTGTAGCAAACCATAACAATAACAGAAAAACCCCTATAAGCCCAGTTACTGCAAAAATAATGGCATCAAGAAATCTACTTCGAGTAGATCTTTGGAAGTCACGATAAGTAATCCAAATTATAAGCAATCCTAATAAACCAAAAATAAATAAAGGACTGGTAAAGAAAAAAACAGATTCTTTAACGGGCGTACTTTCATAAATGACTCGATGTTCTTTAACCAAGGGTTGCTTAGCGCCATTACGTTCTATAGACGCATGTTCTGCTGCTTGATATACATAATTGGGCAAGAACTGATGCTCCCAAGGAGTTGCATTTTTATCGGTAACGGCTCCAATAGCAACATCCATACCCAGACTTCCCCAAGTATTGAAATGTACATTTTGTTGGATAAGTTCCCGAAATGTGGAAGTGTCTTCCAAATAGGAATCATCAAATTTCAGTTTATCCCCTAACACTTCGCTTAAGACATCACGAGGTCTTGTGGCACAATTATCGAAAAAGAAATCATAGAGATACGCACGATTCTCTTTTTTGGCATTATCCTGAAGAAATTCAAAAAACTCCTTTTTCTCAGGATACGTTAGATTTAGTATTTGCTCTTTTACCCATCGGTTTTGACGTTTGTAGCTTTCTGTAAAATTATCGAACCTACTAACAGCCAAAAGATATAGTAATTTTCCACGAGCAAACTTGGTGTAAAAATTAGGAGTGCTAAAATCATAAACACCATAATTAAACGTAAGGTCAAATTCTGTATCCTTCACACGAATAGCAGTATGTCCAAATTTGTCATACAGGTTCTTGCCTGGGCCAATAGTTATAATGCTTATTTCAGAATCTTCGGATAAAGCGGGGAGTTGACATTTTGCAACTGAAGGAACAAGTAGGAACAGTACTAAAATGAAAGAAAAAAGATGTTTCACGAAACGAAAAATTGGTGTAGCTAAATTTCAGAATTAAAACCTATACTCACAACTTTTGAAGATAAAATAAATGTTACCTGAACAAGGACCAGTCTAAAGTGAGCGAAAAAACATTGGAATACAAAGCAGCGCTTTGATCACCAATATCTGTTAATGCATAGTCTACTTTTACACCCTTGTACTTAAAACCAACACCAAGATTTGGTTGAAAACCAATAGAATCACTTCCGTCCAATTGGGTAATGTTCTGAAAATTGCCTACACCAGCTCTTACGTAGACCAAGTCTATGTACCCAGCTTCTATTCCTAATGAAGGAGTAATACTGGTAAAAGATGTAGAAACGATGTCGTTGGTTTCGGCAAATCTAAAATTAAGATCAGCTTCGGCCATTAATGAAAAGTCGGAATGAAGATTGAATCGTTTGGCCATTCCAAATTGTATTTTAGGAATAGTAATCTCTGTACTTTCTGGTAGTTCCTGATTTTGCCCTACAACAGCACCTTGAATGGTTGCAAACTCATCTTCGTCTATGGCCCATGCATTAAAAGTTGTGGTGATATCACGCACCATAAGGCCAAACATTAAATTCTTTTTGGTTTCAAATTGAATGGCAGCATCCAGTCCAAATCCCCAAGAGGAAGCAAAGTCACCAATGATTCTTCTAATTACTTTGGCATTAACACCAAGTTTTAGTCCGTCTAATGGTAAATGACGCGCATATGAAAAGGTAACTCCGTAATCTGCGGTAGAAAATAAACTAATTCGGTTAAAATCAATATTTCCTTGGTCATCTATAAGTTGTGTAGTATTGAGGATGTCATCTACTCCAAAACGGATTACAGACAGTCCTACGGCACTTTTATCATCCAGTGGCATGGCAAATGCAGCATAATCGTAATTGGCAATGTTTGCAAAATAAGAAGCATGCATCAAGGAAAGTTGCTTGTCTTCCAGTTTTAACAAACCTGCTGGATTCCAATATCCCGAGTTTACATTTCCAGTAGAGGCCACCACAGCATTAGCCATCCCAAAAGAGGCAGCATCTACACCAATATTCATAAATTCATTGGAATATTTACGAGTAGTTTGCGCAAATAAGGCAGAGGTAACCAGTAAGAAAACGATAAAAGTTGTCTTTTTCAAGCGTTTAATTTTCAACAAATATCTCACTATTTTACACAATAGTAAACTATATTTTTAGATACATATTGTATCTGTATAGATGTAGACGGAAATACTTTGTTATTTTTACAAAAACCAATCAAAAAATTCATGATAAAACAAATTCCAAACATTATCACCTCCCTCAATCTTTTGTCAGGCTGTGTAGCTGTAATGTTTGCCCTTTCTGGAGATCTTATTAGTGCCGCTTTATTTGCACTCATCGGTATCTTTTTCGATTTTTTTGATGGTTTGGCAGCTCGCTTATTAAAAGCTGAAAGTCCTGTAGGACTGGAGCTGGACTCCCTTGCAGATATGATTACCAGTGGATTGGTTCCTGGAGTAATTATGGTACAGCTTATAAGTAAGGCGGTGAGTGGTAACTATTTTGTGATTACAGAGATTTTTACCGAAAATTCGTGGAACAATACGGGGTCTTACCTCCCGCTGGTAGGTCTTCTTATTACGGTTGCATCTGCCTATCGGTTGGCCAAATTTAATGTAGATACACGGCAGACAACAGGATTTATTGGGTTACCCACACCAGCAAACACTTTACTTGTTTTAAGTTTACCGCTTATCCTTCATTTTCAATATACGGATGCATTGCAAGATTTTATCCTGAATAAGTGGTTGTTGATTGGATTGACGGTGGTAAGTGTTATTTTATTGAATGCTGAGCTTCCCCTTTTCGGACTCAAATTCAAACAATGGGATTTTAAGACGAATGCAAAACGTTATATTTTTTTACTACTTGCACTGGTATTGTTGATTGTATTTCAATTCATAGCAATTCCTATAGTGATCTTACTATACTTGTTGATGTCTTTGGTATGGAAGTGATTCTCTTTTAAATTAAGAGGAGGTACATTAAAACTCCAATTTCTTCTTACGAAGTTCAAAGTTTTGGCCCAGATAAACCTTACGGACCATTTCGTCACTGGCCAATTCTTCGGGTTCTCCGTGTTTTAAAATACTACCTTCGAACATAAGATAGGTTCTATCAGTAATAGCCAAGGTTTCCTGTACATTGTGATCTGTAATTAGGATTCCGATATTTTTGTTCTTTAGTTGAGCGACAATACGTTGAATGTCTTCTACGGCCACTGGATCTACTCCAGCAAAAGGTTCGTCCAATAAAATAAAGTTAGGATCTGTAGCCAAGGCTCTTGCAATTTCAGTTCGTCTACGTTCACCACCACTAAGAAGGTCTCCTCGGTTTTTTCGGATATGACCCAAACCAAATTCCTCAATGAGGGATTCCATTTTCATCTGTTGCTCTTTCTTAGAAAGCTTGGTAAGTTGTAGTACACTTAAAATGTTATCCTCAATACTGAGCTTTCGGAATACAGAAGCTTCTTGTGCCAAGTACCCAATTCCATTTTGAGCACGTTTATACATGGGATATGTAGTGATTTCAGTATTGTCTAAATAAATACGTCCTCCATTGGGCTTTATCAAACCTACAATCATATAGAATGATGTGGTTTTTCCTGCACCATTTGGACCTAAGAGTCCAACAATTTCCCCGCGGTTTACTTCCACAGAAATTCCTTTTACCACCTTACGTCCTTTGTAAGATTTTATAAGATTGTCGGCTTTTAATTTCATGTTATGGCAATACTACAACAAATGATGGATTCTTTTCTTAAGAAATCCCTAAACTTGATTTTCCAATGCTTCCCAGTATTCGTAAGCTCTTCTTAAATGCGGAATTACAATGGTTCCGCCTATTAGTAACGAGATACTCATTCCCTCTACAACAACTTCTTTGGAAAGACCCAATTTGTGACATTCTTCTAAATGATAGCGTACACAATCATCGCACCTTAGAACAAGTGAATTTCCTAATCCGAGCAATTCTTTGGTCTTTTTATCTAAAGCACCTTCAGTGAAGGCGTTTGTGTCAAGATTAAATATACGTTTAAGGACCTTGTTGTTATCCTCTAGCATTTTCTCGTTCATTTTTGAACGATATGCATTAAATTCTTCTACAATGTTTCCCATGGTCTTAGGGTTTTTCGGCCAATTTTTTGTTCTGTCTTTTAATCACAGCTTTCGAAATAAAAATACTTATTTCATATAGAATGATTACCGGTATGGCAACAATTACCTGGCTGGCAATATCTGGTGGAGTAATGATAGCAGAGAGAATCAATACAATAACCAAAGCAAATTTCCGGTATTTTCTTAAAAACTCTGGAGTAACCAGTCCTATTTTGGTTAAGATGTATATAATTATGGGGAGTTCAAAAATAATTCCACTGGACAAGGCACAGGCACGTACCAGACCAATATAACTGCTTATGTCAAATTCGTTCAAGACTTGCTCGGCTATTTGATAAGTACCCAAGAAGTTGATAGAGAGTGGGGTAACTATAAAGTACCCGAAAAGAACACCCATAAAGAAAAGAAGCGAAGCAATAAAAATAAATCCTTTGGCAGACTTCCGTTCATTTGTATGAAGTCCAGGGCTTACGAATTTCCAGAATTCATAGAGTACATACGGAAAGGCTACTATGAAACCTGCGGTAATAGATGTCCATATATGTGCCGAAAATTGCCCAGCCATGGTTCTACTTTGTACTGCAAAAGGGAGTTCAGTAAAACAAAAGCTGTCCAATCCCAGCAATTGAGCAGATTTACAAAGTAGTTTGTAGGTTGGGAACCCGGCATCTTTGGGCCAAAAAATAATGCCATCGAAAATAATTTTCTTAAAAACAAAAGCCAAGGTCGCTATCAAAACTACAGCGATGGTAGAGCGGATTAAGTGCCATCTCAGTTCTTCCAAATGATCAAGGAAGGACATTTCTTTCCCGGGGCCTATGTTGTTTTTTGCCATTAAATGATTCCTTCTTTACTTAGATTGTGAATGTGGACTACCCCAGCATATTTACCGTCTTTTTCAGCCAGTATTTGCGTAACGCCATGTTTGTCCATAAGCTCCATGGCTTCGATAGCCATAGCGTCATTATCTACTTTTTTCGGGTTTTGTGTCATAATATCTTTCGCTGTAAGGCCGGCAATATTATCAACCTTGGTAAGCATACGACGAAGATCTCCATCCGTAATAATTCCAACAATACTGTTGTCTTCCACCACTGCGGTGACTCCGAGTAAGTTTTCAGAGATTTCAACAATCACCTTTTTAATACCAGTATCTGGAGATACTTGGGGCTTTTCATTTAATGAGGTAAGATCACTTACCCGTAAATATAATTTTTTGCCCAAGGAGCCCCCTGGGTGGAATTTTGCAAAATCCCGACTTGAGAATCCCCTAAGTTCTAAGAGCGACATAGCCAATGCATCTCCCATAACCAATTGAGCAGTCGTACTAGTGGTAGGTGCTAAGTTATTAGGGCATGCTTCTTTTTCAACATAAGCATGAAGCACATAATCACTCTGTTGTCCTAAGAAAGATTCCCTATTAGAGGTAATTCCAATAAGCTTATTGCCACTTCCCTTAATAAGAGGTACCAGTACTTTTATTTCGGGAGTGTTACCGCTTTTGGATATACAGATTACGGTATCGTTTTCCTGAATGATTCCTAAATCTCCATGAATTGCATCTGCTGCATGCATAAAGATAGAAGGAGTTCCGGTAGAATTAAGTGTTGCTACAATCTTAGTAGCGATATTAGCACTTTTGCCAATTCCAGTTACAATAACCCTTCCTTTGGATTGAAATATATATTGTGTTGCTTCCGCAAACTCCGATGAAACCAAATTGGAAAGATTTAGAATGGCGTTCCCTTCAGTTTCAATTGTCTGCTTTGCAACAGAGATTATTTTGTCTTTGTAATTCAAAACTTTACACTTTACATTTATTTTGTCGCTGTATAACTTTTTATTATATTTAGTTACGCAAAGTAGGAAATCTACTTGCCCCCAAATAACAATTAGATACAACTTGACCAAATAGGTTGCAAAATTACAATTGTTCTCTAGTTCACACAATTTTAATTTTGCTCCAGAATGATCGAAATAAACGAACATAGCGTGAGCGAATTAGACTTATACGCATCCCTTAAACAATACTTTGGGTTTACGCAATTTAAAGGCTTGCAAAAAGATGTTATAGAAGGCATCTTGGCTAACAAAAACACCTTTGTCATTATGCCAACTGGCGGAGGGAAATCACTTTGTTACCAGTTGCCTGCTTTAATGAAGGAAGGTACTGCTATTGTTGTCTCCCCCCTTATTGCATTAATGAAAAACCAAGTGGATGCACTACGTGCACTTTCTTCAGAAGAAGGTATTGCACATGTATTAAACTCTTCTCTGAACAAGACCGAAATAAAAAAGGTGAAGAGTGATATCACATCAGGAATCACCAAACTTCTATATGTTGCTCCAGAATCTTTGACCAAAGATGAAAATGTAGATTTCCTAAATTCTGTAACTATTTCATTTGTTGCTATAGACGAAGCACATTGCATTAGCGAATGGGGACATGATTTTAGGCCTGAATACCGCAACCTGAGGAAGATCATTCAAAGAATAGGAGAAAACATTCCAATCATAGGATTAACTGCTACTGCTACTCCTAAAGTGCAAGAAGATATACTTAAAAACTTGGGAATTCAAGATGCCAATACCTTTAAAGCATCTTTTAACCGTCCCAATCTTTATTATGAAATCCGTCCCAAAACAAAAAATGTTGATACGGATATCACTCGGTTTGTAAAACAAAACGAAGGAAAAAGTGGCATTATATATTGTTTAAGTCGCAAACGGGTAGAAGAATTGGCACAAACTCTTCAGGTAAATGGAATTAAAGCAGTACCATACCATGCTGGATTAGATGCCAAAACTAGGGTAAAACATCAGGATATGTTTCTTATGGAAGACGCCGATGTAGTAGTGGCCACCATCGCCTTTGGAATGGGAATCGATAAACCAGATGTACGTTTTGTAATCCATAATGATATTCCCAAAAGTATAGAGAGTTATTATCAGGAAACGGGCCGTGCTGGAAGAGATGGAGGAGAAGGTCATTGCTTGGCATTCTACAGCTATAAGGATATTGAAAAACTGGAGAAGTTCATGAGTGGCAAACCAGTTGCCGAACAAGAGATTGGACATGCTTTATTACAAGAAGTAGTTGCTTTTGCCGAGACCTCTATTTCCAGAAGAAAATTTATCCTTCATTATTTTGGCGAAGAGTTCGACAATAAAACGGGAGAAGGGGGAGATATGGATGATAACATGCGCTACCCCAAAAAGAAGCATGAAGCCAAAGATGAAGCCATTACCTTACTTAAGGTTATCAAGGATACCAACCAGCAGTACAAATCCAAGGAAGTCGTTAATGTATTGATAGGGAAAGTAAATGCCATGATAAAATCCCATAGAACAGATACACAAGAATTCTTTGGAGTAGGAAGTAATAAAGAAGATACTTATTGGATGGCATTATTGCGACAAGTATTAGTGGCTGGTTATTTAAAGAAAGATATAGAAACTTACGGAGTGATTAAACTTACCCCAGATGGATTGAGTTTTTTAAATAATCCGTCTTCGTTTATGATGACCGAAGATCATAGTTTTAAAGAAGCAAACGATGATACGATTATTGTAAACCAAAAAGGAAACGGAAATGCGGCAGATCAGAACCTATTTACACTTCTTAAGGCAGAACGAAAGAAGGTTGCCGATAAATTAAGTTTGCCACCGTTTGTAATCTTTCAAGATCCTTCGTTGGAAGACATGGCACTTAAGTACCCAATAAGCTTAGAAGAACTTTCTAATGTTCATGGAGTAGGAGAAGGGAAAGCTAAGAAGTATGGTGTGTCGTTTATAGACCTCATCAAAAATTATGTAGAAGAAAATGATATTGTCCGTCCTGATGATTTTGTGGTAAAATCTACAGGATCCAACAGTGCATTGAAACTGTACATTATTCAGAGCGTAGATCGAAAATTGCCTTTAACTGATATTTCTGATGCAAAAGGTTTGGAGATGCCAGATTTCATTAAAGAAATGGAAGCCATAGTATATAGTGGAACCAAATTGAATATAGACTATTGGATTGATGAAGTGCTGGACGAAGACCAACAAGAAGAAATCCATGAATATTTTCTGGAAGCAGAAACGGATAAAATAGAAGAAGCTTTAGAGGAGTTTGATGGAGACTATGATGATGAAGAACTAAGACTTTATCGTATCAAATTTATTAGCCAAGTAGCCAACTAAATACAGGCACTTCATGAGAAACCTTTTCCTATTGTTTTTGTGGGTGTTTTCTTGCTGTCAAGCATTTTCACAAGTTACCACGGACACCTTACGGGTAGGGTATACCCAGGCACCACCCTTTATTATATCACAAGACGATTATTTAGATGGAGTTAATGTATGGCTTTGGGAGCGAGTAGCTCAGGATTTGAAAATTACATATGAAATGATTCCGATGAATTTCTCTGAAATGCTAAATGCATTGGAAAAAGGAGAAATAGATGTATGTATCAACCCTCTAACAATTACTAGTGAACGTAGCAAAGCAATGGAGTTCACCCATTCGTTCTTTGCCAGTAACTCAACAGTTGCTGTAGCAAAAAAGTCATCATTACGAAAGTTCCTAGACTTTTTCAATGCTTTTTTTAATATCAATTTCCTAAGGGGACTTTTCATGCTGTTGTTTATTATTTTCCTTTTTGGTGTATTGGCATGGCTGTTTGAGCGGAACAAAAACCCAGATCATTTTAGGCACGGGCCTAGAGGAATTTGGGATGGGGTTTGGTGGTCTGCTGTAACACTAACCACTGTAGGGTATGGAGATAAGGCACCCAGGTCAAAGCGAGGAAAGGCAACGGCCCTTTTACTCATGTTTGGTGGATTGCTTTTTATTTCCGGTTTAACGGCAAGTATTGCCTCTAGTCTAACGGTAAATGAATTAAACAACAACCCTGATGGTTTTCATGAGTTTAAAGATGCCAAAGTAGGAACTATGGTCAATTCGGGAACTGCTGATTTTTTAAAAGAACGCTTTTTCAAAGATGTACATACTTATGAGAATCTGGTTTTGGGTCTTAAGGGATTAAAAGAAGGAGAAATAAAGGCTTTTATTTATGATGAACCTATTATGAAATACCGTATTTATACGGATACTGAATTCGAAAAAGTGGAATTACTTCCTATTAAGTTTGATGTGCAATTTTATGCCTTTGGAATTTCTAAAAATAGACCTGATCTAGAAAAGAAGATTTCTCAAAAAATCCTAGAAATTATGGAAACAGGAGAATGGGAAATTGTTTTGAATGAATTTGGCCTTTCCGAAATCTAATTCAATCAAAATAATAATATCTATTGAAGTATTGTAATTACGGGTTGTTCAAGATGTCTTGTTTTGCATCTTGTTCAATGTCTGTAATTTATGGTTAACTTATACGTCAAAGAAAGCAATTCCAACTTGTTGGAATAAACCACTAAACCACCAAAATATGTCCAAAGATCTTATAGAGATTGCCAAGATTTCCCAACTCCAAGAAAAAGAACCCACACACGCCTTAGTTAATAATACCGATTTGGTAATCATAAAATATGGAGATGAAGTATCCATACTATATGGAAGGTGTTTGCATCGAGGAGCCTTGCTGTCTGATGGCTACGTAGATGGCCATAACCTTATTTGTGGTGTACATTATTGGGACTATCGTTATGATACGGGTGTAAGCGAATACAACAATGAAGAAGCGCTACAAAAGTTTCAAGAATACATAGAAGGAGATTCACTATTGGTAGACAAAAGTGAAATAGAAGCCTTTGAAACAAAACACCCACAACCCTTTAATCGTGATGAATACTTAGGAACCTATGCCGATACCCATCCCGAAGATACCGAACCATATACAGGATATATCAAGGAATTGGCCAAAAATGGACTCTCTAAATTAGGTCATCATGGGTTTTCAGCCTCTATGGGTGTCGATAGAAATACATTACCAAAATGGAATGATATTCAGTTTTTACCCGCACAATTGTCTAGAAGACCACTTTTAGATCATGAAGAGGTGGCTACTAAGGTAGTTATTGGTCCAAAGGCCAAAAAGCCCTTGGCCTTGGATATTCCTTTATTTGTAAGTGATATGAGTTTTGGAGCTCTTTCTCGTGAAGCGAAGATTGCCCTGTCTAAAGGAGCTGAAATGGCAGGAACTGGAATTTGCTCGGGAGAAGGGGGAATGCTACCACAAGAACAAGAAAATAATACAAGGTATTTTTATGAATTGGCTTCTGCTCAGTTTGGTTTCTCTTGGGATAAGTTAGATCATGTACAAGCCTTTCATTTTAAAGGCGGACAAGGAGCCAAAACAGGAACAGGAGGGCATTTGCCTGGAAATAAAGTAAGTAAAGAAATAGCAAGTGTCCGAGGGCTAAATGAAGGGGAAACCGCTATTTCTCCAGCGACATTCCCCAACTTTCATGGTGTTGAAGACTTCAGGGAATTTGCAGAAAAAGTAAGAGAACGTACAGGCGGGATTCCTGTCGGCTTTAAAATTGCAGCAAGTCATATTGAAGAAGACATACAGTTTGCATTAGACGTGGGAGTCGATTATATCATTTTAGATGGACGAGGAGGAGGAACAGGATCTGCCCCAACCATTCTAAGAGACAATATTAACGTGCCTACCATTCCGGCCTTGGCCCGAGCACGAAAATACCTCAATGAGGTTGGAGCAACTGACGTTACTTTAATTATAACTGGAGGACTTCGTATTGCCGAAGATTTCGCAAAAGCCATGATGCTGGGTGCAGATGCCATTGCCGTTTCCAATTCGGCACTACAAGCTATTGGATGTCTGGGTATGCGTGCATGTGGCACCAACAACTGTCCGGTAGGTATAGCTACTCAAAAAGAATCTCTACGTAGTCGTATTATTATAGATTCATCTGCCAAACAATTATATAATTATTTTTCGGCAAGCAATGATCTCATTAAAGTAGTTGCAAGAGCCTGTGGCTATGACAATATATCTCAATTCAATAAAGGAGATCTATCCACTTTTAACCGGGATATGTATAAACTTACCGGAATTAAATACGCGGGTGTAATTTTATAAAATTATGGAACAAATCATGCACAGGGCAGCGCAGTATCTAGCGACTGCAGCAATTAGTTTTTTGGATAAGAAGGAAGATGATAGCCACACCAATTTAGGTTGGAATGATGCCATACTTGGTATGGAAACACACCCACTTAACGAATCTGGAGATACATTAGCACTTAATTATAATTCCTTTTCACTCCAATGGAGACAAGGAGAGGCTATATTACATTCTTTTGCTTTAGAAGGTAAAACACACAGAGAAGTTATCGATTGGATTTCAGAAGTGAGTCAACAACAAGGTATGAAAAAACCATATCATTATGTGTTGCATTATGAGCTGCCATATCCTACAATTATGGATGATTATACCTATTCCATTGAAAATCCTGAACGATTAGAAGAACTCATTCAAAATCGAACCCGAGTAAACCATGCACTGATTAATACCTTGGTTGCAAATGGCCTTTCTTCAGATGTGCGGATTTGGCCCCATCATTTTGATTCTGGAGGTTTTGTAATGGCCAATGACGTTTTGGGAATTGGATTGGGAATGGCCGTACCAGATACCATGATACCTGATTTTTATTTATATGTAAGTGGATATCACGGTCATGATTTTGTAGAAACCGCTTCTTTCAAACCATTAAAGGTAGGAAGGGTATATTCTGATGGATGGAAAGGGATTGCGCTACCAGTTCAAGGATTATCCGAAGACTCGATGCTTTCTTTTTTTAATGAGGCTATTTCTTGCTATCTAAACAAAGAGTAGCATGAACACCTTTCAGCTCTTCATAGCAATCATTTCATTAGCGGCTGTTTTCAGCATTATTAATAGAAAACTATTAAAATTGCCAGACACCATTGGTGTTATGCTACTTGCCATTATAACGGCATTAGGATTTGGAGCATATTCATTTGTAGATAAAGATGCTTTCTTTAATGCTTGCATGTTTGTGGAGCAGATCGATTTTAAAGCTATAGTTTTCGATTTTTTATTGGGATTTTTATTGTTTGCCGGTGCTATACATGTCAACCTTGGTTCACTTATTAAAGAACGGAAACCAGTAATAACCTATGCGTCCTTTGGCGTTTTGGTATCTACCTTTCTTATTGGTACAGGCGTTTATGCAATTGTAATGTTGCTTTCATTGGATATCAATTATATATACTGTTTGGTTTTTGGGGCACTCATTTCACCTACCGATCCAGTTGCGGTACTGGCATTATTAAAAAAAGCAGGAGCTCCCAAGGATTTGGAGATAAAAATAGTGGGTGAATCCCTTTTCAATGATGGCGTAGGAATTGTGATTTTCCTTTCCATTGTTTCTTTAGCAACTATGATGGAAGAGTTTCATCTATCGCATATAGGGTTAGAGTTTTTACAAGAAGCTGGTGGTGGTTTGGTCATGGGAGCTGTATTGGGATATATAGGAAGTAAACTTATCCAAAACTTAAGGAAACAACCAATTATAGCTGTACATGTTTCTCTAGCTATTGTTATGGGAGGATATAGCTTGTCTTCACTGTTTCATGTGTCAGGCGCTTTAGCAATGGTGGTAGCTGGCCTTATGGTAGGGAATACGTTACACAAAGAGTCTGCTTGCAAAGAACTACAGGTGCACATGAATGTTTTTTGGAAGGTAATCGACGAAATTCTAAATTCAGTCTTATTTGTACTTATTGGTATAGAAGTCATAGCATTGGATTTCAATCTAAACTATCTTATTTTAGGAATATCATCTATTGTAATTGTGCTGGTTGCTCGTTTTATTTCTGTGTTTTTTGCTAACTTTTTACTTGGCAAGAAACACCGCTCAAACCTAAAGCAAATGTATATACTTACTTGGGCGGGATTGCGTGGTGGAATCTCTATTGCATTGGCACTTAGCTTACCTCAAGGAGAAATTAGAGATACTCTATTGTTTGCTACATATATAGTAGTTGTGTTTTCTATTATTGTACAAGGGCTTACCATTGAAAAACTAATTGTAAAACTGTTGAAATAATAAAATAGCGTAGACATGGGACAATCTAAAAAGGTGTGGCATAAAGTATTGAGCAACAAAAAAGAGCTTCCAGAGGGAAGAGTGATGACGGTAACTGCTGCTCATCATGGTATTTGTCTAACTCATTTCGAAGGAAAATTTTCAGCATTAGATAATAAATGTCCACACCAAGGAGGCCCGCTAGGAGAAGGTTCTATTGAAAATGGAATGTTACGTTGTCCATGGCACGGTTGGGATTTCCATCCTTGTACTGGATTACCACCTGGAGGATATGATGACGGAATAAAAACTTTCGAAGTAAAAGAAGAGAGCGATGCTGTTTATGTGGCATTAGAAGAAGAAGCTCCTCATGTAGATACTATTTCGGATGTTATGATGGAAACCATGGTTAATTGGGGTGTCGATACTGTTTTTGGAATGGTGGGGCATAGCAATTTAGGCGTAGCAGATGCTATGCGTCGATTAGAAGAAAAAGGAAAACTCCAGTATTTTGGAATCCGTCATGAAGGAGCAGCCGCTTTTGCTGCATCAGGATATGCGAAATTAACAGGAAAACCAGCAGCGTGTTTCGGAATTGCTGGACCTGGAGCCACTAATATGTTTACTGGTATGTGGGATGCCAAAGTAGATCGTGCTCCCATGTTAGCACTTTCTGGGCAGGTAAATACACATGTGTTAGGAACGGGAGCATTTCAAGAAGTAGACCTAGTAAAGGCTTTTCAAACCGTGGCAGATTTTAATCATGCCGTTCAGGAGCATTCCCGTCATAGTGAGTTAATGTCCTTAGCTATTAAAAATGCCTTGGTAAAACGAGATGTTTCACATATAACTTTTCCTGATGAAGTAGCTTTTACACCAAAGCCCAAGCGGGAAAAAGCACAAACCTCTGATGGTCGTATAACCCCTATGAATATTGCACCACCTCAACAGATGTTGGACAAAGCAACACAGATGATTTTAGCTTCCAAGCGCCCAGCAATCATTGTAGGACACGGAGCACGTTTTGATATGGAGGCCATTATTTCCTTTGCCAAAAAAATGAATTGCCCAGTGATCACCACTTTTAAAGGAAAAGGACTTATTCCAGATCATCACGAACTTGGTTGTGGTGTATTGGGCAGAAGCGGAACTCCCATTGCTTCTTGGTTTATGAACGAAAGTGATTTGTTGATCGTTTTTGGAGCTTCTTTTTCTAACCATACAGGAATTACTCCTAAAAAACCACTCATTCAAGTAGATTTTGATCCTATGGCATTGAGCAAGTTTCATAAGATTGATGCGGCACTTTGGGGGGAGATTTCCGAAACATTAAAACGCATTGAAGAAGCCACTCACAATAAATTGAATACCATAGACCAACGCGATGAGATTGCAAACCGTTGGAATATTTGGAAAACAGAAAAAGAAAGTAGACTAAAAGATCAAGGAAAGGAAGGAATCAGTTCTATTGCCGTTTTCGATGCCATGAATAGAATTACACCAGAAAACGCAGTAATTGCTGTTGATGTAGGAAACAATACGTATTCTTTTGGACGCTATTTTGAACCAAAAAACCAATCCATTATTATGTCAGGATATTTAGGATCCATAGGTTTTGCACTTCCCGCTGCTATGGGAGCATGGGCAGCACAAGGAAAGGAGCGACCTATTTGGTCTGTTTCAGGAGACGGTGGTTTAGGACAGTATTTAGGTGAATGGATGACGTTGGTAAAATACAATATGAATATTAAGCATGTATTGTTGAATAATTCTGAACTCGGGAAAATTTCGAAGGAGCAACGAGCGGCCGAGCTAAACGTATGGCAAACCAGTTTGCACAATCCCAATTTTGCTGATTATGCAAATAACTGCGGTGCTTTGGGAATTCGAGTAGAAGATATTGCAGATTTGGAAGCAGCCATGATTCGATTGCGGGATCATGATGGCCCCGCTTTATTGGATATTGTATGTGATGTAAATCTTATCTAGTATGACTTCATTATTAACATCTTTATGGTATTACTAAGTATATACTTCGGGATAGGACTTTTGTTTGTGATAAGAGGGGTGGACAAAATGGTTCCAGTTTACGCATAAAACGAGATAATCAAGACTTCCCTATATCATCGATTAGGACTTCATCAACTTTTTCATCTTTTTCCAAAGTCTTTTCAATAGATAGTATAAGCCAACACAGGTAAGTATGCCAAAAGGCAAGGCCATAAACCCTAATTGCATATCACTAAAATCATCAATAGAAGAAGTACTCCATAATTCTATAATGATTCCAATAATCATCCCAAAAACAAAAGTGCCAAAATAATAAGAGATCACCCCTAAAATGGCAAATCCCCATTTACTTTTACCATGGGCTTCAGCTAGTTTATAAAAATTTTTTCCAATAAAGTAAATGAGAATTAGTCCTAGCATGAATTATGGTTTAAGTTAGATATGCAATTTAACTTTAATTTTCATTTCTGCCTTCTTACTCAAAACCGTACCTTTGCAGCTCATAAAAAATTACGAATATGCAAGACGGTATTTACGCTAAAATCACTACCGAAAAAGGAGAAATCCTAATCAAATTAACTCATGACAAAACACCAGGTACCGTAGGTAACTTTGTTGGATTGGCAGAAGGAAACTTGGAAAATGAAGCCAAGCCTCAAGGAACACCTTATTATGATGGCTTGAAATTCCACAGGGTAATCCCAGACTTTATGGTTCAAGGAGGAGATCCAAACGGAACAGGTGCTGGTGGTCCCGGTTATAACTTTGAAGATGAGTTTCATCCAGAACTAAAACACGACAAGCCAGGAGTTCTTTCTATGGCCAATGCAGGACCAGGAACCAATGGAAGTCAATTTTTCATTACACATGTACCTACTGATTGGTTGGATAACAAACATACTGTATTTGGACATGTTGTAGAAGGGCAGGCTGTTGTAGACAGTGTGGCCCAAGGTGATACCATGCAAAAAGTGGAAGTGATTCGCGTAGGTGAAGATGCTCAAAACTGGAATGCAGTAGAAGCTTTTCGTCAGTTTAATGGAGCTAAAGCCGAAAGAGAGGCCGCTGCCTTAAAAGCACAGAAAGAATTACTGACATCTATTTCAGAAGGTTTTGATGAGACTGAAAGTGGATTGCGTTATCAAATTATTCAAAAGGGTGATGGAGCAAAAGCCGAACAAGGAAAGACCGTTGCAGTACATTACAAAGGAATGTTTGCTGATGGAGGCGAGTTTGACAACTCTTACAAACGTGGAAATCCTATTGAATTTCCGTTAGGTATGGGAAATGTGATTCCTGGATGGGATGAAGGTATCCAATTGTTACAGGTAGGAGACAAAGCCCGGTTTGTAATTCCTTCTCATTTAGCATATGGAAGTCGAGGAGCTGGCGGGGTAATTCCTCCCAATGCCACTTTGGTTTTTGATGTGGAACTAATGAATGTAAAATAGTTCATAAACTGTTTATATCAATATAAAGAAAACGTCCTTGTTCAGAGGACGTTTTTTATTTTTACGGAAACCTTTTACGTTATGAATTTAGAAAAATTGCGATATCCAATTGGGAGGTTTGCAGCTCCCGAACATATTTCCGACTCCCTTTTGAATGAAGCCATTACTGTTTTGGAAATTTTCCCGGAAAACTTAAAAAATTTACTGCAAGGTATATCCGAAGAACAATTAGAAAGCCCTTATAGAGAAGGTGGGTGGACCATTAGACAATTGATACACCATATTTCAGATAGTCATCATAACAGCTATATACGTTTTAAGTGGACACTTACGGAAGAGAATCCTACTATAAAAGCTTATGATGAAAAAGCATGGGCGGCTTTTGGTGATTACGATACGGCTCCCATTGCATGGTCCATTACTCATTTGGAAGTGATTCATCATAAATTGGTTCATCTACTTCGAATATTAAACGAGGACCAATGGGAACGTACGTTTGTACATCCAGAAACTGGAGCTACCATGAATTTGAAAACATTGGCACTAATGTATTCTTGGCATAGTATGCATCATTATGCACATATAAAGAATGCCTTGGAAAAACTAAAAGTGGGTGTTTAACCCACTTTTTTATAGTTCTATTGAACTATAAATTTTTCTGTGGTTAATTGGTTTCCATTTTCTTGATATAGTGAAATGAAATAAATACCAGTTGGGTAATTCAAGACATCAAAATAAATGTGGTTTTTTGGAGACCCTATTGCCCGTTCCGTAACTACTCTCCCTGTAATATCTACGATCTTGTATTTTGTGATCACATTGTTGGCAGTTTTAATAGTTACCTGTTCAGTAGCAGGATTGGGGGCAATAGATACTTTTACAGATTTAAAAATTTCATTAGAAAGAGTTGCATCATAAGCATCTTGAAGGGCATCGATAGGTTCAAAAACTGTTGTGGTTACCCAAACATTCAAATCCAGAGATAAATTTCCGTAACTGCTATCGGTATCTGTAGGATCTGCTACTCGTAAAAACGCAGAAAGGGAGCTAACTCCATCGTTAAGGCAACGACTATCTGCACCAGGCCTTTTGGCTCCTTGTAATGCAGCCATCAGCTTGTCTGCCAGTGTTCCGTTGGTATTAAGAAAAGCAGTCTCCATATCGTTAACCACATCTTCTGAAATTAGTATGTTACCTGCAATGGCATAATTAGGGCCTGTTATATGAATAAATTCTGCAAAGCAGTTTTCACCTGTAAATGCCGCGCTCCTAGGATTGCCTCCATTAAGGTCTACTATGTTGTATTGTCTTGTAGTGGGATCGTTGCCAATATCGTTGGCAATAAGCCAATCGATAATTTCTTGGGGAGAATCTCCAGCTTCCATTCTTGTTCTAGCATTCGCTTGATTGGTAGGGTTCCAGAAAGATTGGGTATGAATGGCTCCCACACCTAGAACAATATCACTTATATCTTGTGCACCATCTTCGGAGGCTATGCAAGTAGCCCCTGCACTTCCAATTTCTCCAGTGGTTGCATCTACAGCAACAATAGAAAAAGTGTGTTGTGCTATACCTGTTGCAGAAATTAGCAGGAATAAAAACAGATTGATTTTTCTCATAACTTCTTTACTTTGTTTCACCAAAGATATAAAACGGAGTTATGGAGTTTTTAAAAATGAGTATTTAGTGAGAAAAAGGAAGATTAGATCATTCCTTCCACTTTATATTACAACCTATACTGGGTTTTTGATCAATTCGTTGAGGACTGTTGTTAAGGATATTGTCTAATGCCTCTCGGAGATCACGGCCATTAACAGGAATACTGTTGCCGGGCCTAGAATTGTCTAACTGACCACGGTATACGAGTTTATGTTCGGCATTGAACACAAAAAAATCAGGGGTGCAAGCAGCATCATAAGCCTTTGCAACTTCTTGGGTTTCATCGTAGAGGTAAGGAAAAGGATAATGATTGGTTCTAGCAACTTCCCACATTTTGTCTGGTCCATCCTGAGGGTAGTTTTCAACATCATTACTGCTTATGGCCACAAACCCAAAACCAGTTACATGGTAATCATTGGCAACCCGCACAATTTCTTCATTTACATGAATTACAAAAGGACAATGATTGCAAATAAACATAACAACCGTACCTTTCTTACCAGCAATGTCATCTAAAGTATAAGGGTCGTTGCTAACAGCATCGATCAATTTGAAATTAGGTGCTTTCGTCCCTAAAGGAAGCATTTTGGATTCGGTTCTTGCCATATTTGTTGAGATTCAGAATTTTAATTACGAATGTACAACATAGGTCGTAAAAGTGAGATTTTGGTTACATTTTTAAGAAGTCTAGGTTAAAATTATCTCATAATTTTCTTAGTTAACACCGTTAGGAGTTATAAATAGCTATATTTGATTGAGTTACCTTAAACCATAAAAAATCAAAAAATGAAAAAAGTTACTTTTCTTTTATTACTTGCACCCTTTTTCTGTTTTTCACAGATTGTATTAAAGGGTAGTTTGACCTCTGGAAATTCTGGCACTGATATTTGGGAATATATAGATGATGCTACTGGGAATGTTTATGCCATCGTTGGTGGTAATGGAATGTCTGTAGTAGACGTGACAGATCCAACCAACCCTACTCAAGTCGCACACCTTACGAGTGTACCTGGATTTGATGTAAAAGTTTGGCAAAACTATGTTTACTGTGTTAATGGTGGATCGGGAACAGCATCCATTGTAGATATAAGTGATCCAGCTAACCCTGTTATAGCGGGTACATTCCCTTCATCTCATAATATCTATATAGAAGAACGTGGTTATATGTATGCTTCCTCTCCAGGAGTTACTATTTATGACCTTAATGCAAATCCTTTAGCTCCCCAACAGATTGCCTCTGTGGGTTCAGAAGGGCATGATGTTACTATTCGTGGAGAGTTAATGATCGATTGTCATGGATATGCAGGAACCTTCTTGTATAATGTTGCTGATCCAGCTAATCCTACATTGATTACAGCAATTAACGATTCTGATATTACTTACCACCATCAAGGCGATATTTCTACTGATGGGAACTATCTATATATCTGTGATGAATTAGGAAACCACCCTCAGGCTGATATTTCGGTATGGGACATTTCTAACCCTGCAGCTCCTGTAAGAGTTAGTAATGTAGCTGATCCTAATGCCACTCCTCATAATATGTATGTAATTGATGATTATGCATATACATCATATTACACTGCAGGCCTTAAAATATTTGATATATCAGATCCATCTCAATTGGCTTTGGCAGATGAGTATGATACAAGTTCTGCAACTGGAGAAGGTTTTGCTGGTGCTTTTGGGGTATATCCTTCACCAGAGACTGGAAATATCTATATAAATGATGGTAGTGGAGTATATGTATTTGGTTTTGAGGTATTAGGACAGGATGAGTTGGAAACTGCAACAGTTTCTATATATCCAAACCCTGCTCAAGGACAAGTAAATATTGTTTCTGAAGAAGAACCAGTTAAAAAAGTGGAGGTTTTCTCCATTTTAGGAAAGAGAATTATGCAAGTAGATCTTACTAGCCAATTACAAAGCCATACATTGGATATTTCTGCACTTAATAGTGGAGTATACTTTGTAAAAGTGAATGATAAAAAAGCTCAGAGATTAATGGTGAAATAATAATCGCCATTCTCAAAACAAAAAAGCCTTTCGTTTTCGAAAGGCTTTTTTGTTTTATACTTCATTGTCCATAACATCGGTAACTACATAGTACCTTGGATCATCTACATTATCCTGAATAATAGTACTGAATTCAGGACTCCATTTCATTAATAAGGTTTTACAATCGGGACTTAAATGTGTTAGGGTAACTTTCTTTCCTTCTGCTATGTATTTGTTGGCAATATTTCTGAGGGCTTCTACGCCAGAATGATCACTAACTCGCGATTCGATAAAATCTATTTCTACATTCTTTGGATCGTTCTTAATATCAAATTTACTATTGAAAGTCTGGGTTGAGCCGAAAAACAACGGCCCCCAAATTTCGTATACCTTGGTGCCATCTTCTTTGGTTCTTTTACGAGCTCTAATCTTGGTAGCGTTTTTCCACGCAAAGGTCAATGCGCTCATGATGACTCCTGCAACTACGGCAATAGCTAGATCTTGCCAAACAGTAATGGCAGAAACAGCGATAAGAACAAACGCATCGCTTTTTGGGATTTTATGGAGGATTCTAAAACTACTCCAAGCAAAAGTTCCTATAACTACCATAAACATAACACCAACTAAAGCTGCAATAGGTATCTGCTCAATAAGCGGAGCGCCAAATAAAACAAAACACAGTAATGCTATAGCCGCGATGGTTCCAGAAAGACGTCCTCGTCCTCCTGAGTTTACATTGATGATAGACTGCCCAATCATGGCACAACCACCCATTCCTCCAAAGAGTCCATTAAGAATATTGGCGCTTCCTTGGGCAACACATTCGCGGTTTCCACTTCCTCGGGTTTCGGTCATTTCATCAATAAGGTTTAGGGTCATTAAAGATTCAATAAGACCAATAGCAGCTAATATACCAGCATAGGACAACACGGTCCAAAAATGGCCTTCTATAGTATGGAAGAGCACAAATATTTGACTCTGGAAAGTAGGAAGACTTCCTTGTAATCCTTCACCTCCTCCATCTCTAATAAAGGATCCTACCGTACTCACATCCATCTTTCCAAAAATTACAATCGCAGCAACAACGATAATAGCTGTTAAAGCAGCAGGAACTTTTTTGGTGAGTTTTGGAAGCCCAAACATGATCCCCATGGTAAGAGCAACTAATCCTAACATTAACCATAGTGATGAACCTTGCATCCATTGCATTTCTCCACTAATCTTTTCTTTAAAAAGACCTAATTGAGACAAGAAAATCACAATAGCCAATCCGTTAACAAACCCCATCATGACGGGATGGGGGATGAGTCTTACAAATTTTCCAAGACGAAGAACCCCAGCAAGAATTTGAATTCCTCCTACCATTAAAAGTGTAATGAATAGCCACTGTAAACCTAGATTTTCTATAGGGTGCGAAAGTGCAAGCCCTACTTCATTTCCTTTTTGGATTAAGTGTACCATGACTACAGCCATGGCTCCTGTAGCACCACTTATCATACCAGGTCTACCACCAAATAGCGCAGTTACTATCCCCATCATGAAAGCTCCGTACAATCCCACCAAAGGATCTATACCGGCTACAAAGGCAAAAGCTACGGCTTCTGGCACCAAGGCCAAGGCCACGGTAAGTCCAGATAAAATATCGTTCTTAGGATTCTGGGTAAAATTCTTGATGGTTTTCTGTAACATAGCACCCTGTTTTTAAGGGCGCAAAGGTAACTTTTTCAATGAGATTAAGAATCATCCAAATATTATTTCTTAAACCATGTGGTATCTTCATAATCTTGCTTACGGGAAGCTACTTCACGGTTTTTCATAATGAGGTGATCTTTATCTATTGTTTTGCTTCTATATCCCAATAAGTGAAAAAAATCCTTGGTCAGGAAAGGGGCCAATTTTAAATTGACCATCAAAGTGTCTCTTTTTTCAGAATACCAATGAATTCCAGGCAACCATGTTAAGAATGAATCGAGATTAATGATGCGAAGCAATGCAGACAATTTTAAAAAGAAACGGGGAATACCTTTGATGATAAAGAAACCATCGGTTCCTTTATTTTGATATAATGGCATGAATATCTTGCCGTTTTTAGCACTTTTTACCGTTTTGTCATTATGTAAGGCCAATACTTCATTTTTCTTTATTTTTTGAAAATTAATATACCCTGGATTCATTTTGAAGGTATCATTTTCATCTAAACCAAAATGATTGAATATTTCATAAAAACCGGTATTTAAGTGTATTGATTTTTTTAAAAAATTAAAATAATGGTCAAAATCTATTTCGTTTTCAGATAGGGAATGAGAAAAAACTAGGCTAATATATGTAAAGGCAATATGGTTTTTAACTGCATCTAAATCATCATGTTGTCCGCCTTCAAACCCAAAAGCAACATATCCCAATTCGTTTACATAACTTAGTAGTGGTCCCTGTAAATACTCTTCAATACCCAGAACAATGGGTAAGGGGTATTGACTGGTAAACTTTCGGTTTAACAAATTATCATTAACTGTGATAAATGGTATAGTTTTGCTAGATGTTGTATGTAGGTCGAAAAAGTAGTACGGGCCAGTTTCAAGTTCTAGAATTTCCTTTAAAGTTTGATAAAGAGCTATCTGTTCATGTTTGTCTTTGCTTTCAGTCCCAGAAACCCCGTTCTGTAGCTTTTTTACAGCTTGTAATGACCAAAGTCTGTTTAAATCCTCTTGCTCATATCTGATTCCACGTTGTAGTGCCCATAGATTTCCTGCAATGGCGTAGATACTACCCCGAATGGTTGTTCCCTTTTCTTTTAATTCCTGTATTACAGTGTGTAAGGCAAATACCCCAGCAGGTTCATTGCCATGAATACCACCTAAAAATATGACTGTTGGTCCGGGATCAGATCCTTTTATATGACCTATAATTCGATGTAATTCTATTGATTTTTCTAGCGGTTTGCTATATAGTTTAATCATTATCGAACCGTATTACGTCATTTATGGTTATGATACCTACCAGTTCATTTTCCCTTACTATGGGTAAGCACCCAAATTCATTTTCTTTCATTATTGTTATAGCATTTTTAATTGTGGTAGTAGGGGAGACACTTACAACGTCTTTTGTCATGATATCTATCACTTTTTGCAAACCTGTATGATTTTCTTCGCGTTGATATTTTTTAAGATGAGTCCAGGTTAACAATCCAGAAAGCCTGCCAAACCTATCTTCCACTGGTACATGGTGTATGTTCTTCCATTTCATGATCCTTGTAGCAAGGCTTGCCATATCGCTTTCTTTTACCGTAAATAATTGGGTAGACATGATATGCCCTACCAGATCTGCTTCAAACAGGAGCTCACTATTTTCAATAATATCTGGCCATTGATTAAGTGTAAGTCCCAATTCTTGATTATGATGCATTGTTTTTGTCAATACACGAAGAGCATCATCCTTTTTCATGATTTTTCGCAACTCTCTATAATTAGATACTATCCACTGTGAACCAGTAATTCCATGAGCGCGCTCCTCAATAATACGCATGTATTTTTTTATATCTACTGGATCTATTTGGGCTTTTTTCAGCCCTTTTTTTGCAATAGGAAGTAGTTTTGTGAGAATTAGATCTTTTACTGAAATAGGGTTTCCCATCCAATTTAAGACCGAGTATTTTCCTGTTCGCGCGGCCTTTATAAAGTTAGCTTTTGCATCTTTAAAATCCATGACTGAGGGCATGTCATCAAAAACTTTAGGACGTCCCATCATTAATCCAACCCAAAAGGCAAAAGTCGCCATTTCATCCAGTGTGGAAGGACCTGAGGCAATGTACCGATTTTCAATTCGAATATGTGGTTTACCATTACCCACTCCATAACAGGGTCGGTTCCATTTGTAGATGGTCCCATTGTGAAGGTTGATTGCAGGAAGTTTTGGTATGGTTCCTTTTTTTAATATTTCGAGTGAATCATCCTTAATCTCTTTGGAGAGGATTACTTTGTGTTGGGCAATATCATTTTTAAAGATTTCGGCTATAGAACCAGATTCCCAATCTGTTCCGAAAGATACACGTGCTTCTTGGTTTTTTAAGGCATAGGAAGAGTGTCTCGTATCTATGCTTTGCTGGAATAAAGCGATTCTTGTTTCATCCCAGAGTTCCCTTCCCAAAAGGAGTGGTGAATTTGTGCTAATTCCAAGAATAGGACCCGAAATTGCCTGCGCCCAATTGTAACTGGAAATAAAATCATTTGGAGGGATTTGCAAGTGCATCTGAAAACTGGTGTTACAGGCTTCAAATAATACGGAATCATGGTTTATGGTAAGATCATCTACTCCTTTAATGTGAAGTCTGAAATCACCTCCTCTCAATTCTTTTAACATATCATTCAACGCCCAATACCTTGGTTGAGGTGTCATATATTGAAATTCCAGTTCATTTTTGCTTATTGTGGGAAGGATTCCCGTGAGCAGAACTCGGGTTTCATATTTTGCGGCAACAGTACTTGCTTTTTTAAGAAGTGTATTCAATTGCTTCTCTACCTTGTAAAAGCAATCCTCTTTCAATTCTACAGGGTCTAGGTTAATTTCTAGATTAAAGAGCGCAAGTTCATTCGTGAAATGAGGATCGTTAATAGCGGCTAGAATTTCTTCTGCTTTGTCTGAGGGCCTCCAATATTTTGTTATTAAACAAAACTCTTGTTCGGATCCTATGCGATAGATGTCGTCTTCAATCAGCCCTTTTTCAAGCATCAATTCCAATGCATCAATATCACTAAGAAGGTGTTTTATAAACTGGGTTCGTCTTTCATGATTAAGACCCTTCTTTACTTTTTGTTCTCCCATAATTAAAAACAATGGTAATATGGAAGAAAGATACTGGTGTTAGAAATCTCAAAATATGATAAAAAGCATATTTTGAAAATTAAATAGGGCTGGTCAAAGTCTAGCCTTAAGCAGAAGAGTTACATCTCATCTCCAAAAAAGATGGCATTCATTAGCAATTTATTGGTGCCATACCAAAACGCTCGGAAATTGGTGTTGTCGGTAAAATAGATAACTTTTCCTCCACCTTTCCGTCCTACTTTGAAAGCAGAGGTATTGGCCAATTCCTTTAAATTTGGTTTCGAAATATATCCACTCAGTAATGGAGAAGAACTATATTGTATAGGGTTGTTATAGCTCTGTGCATCAGCCTCAAGGAAGATGGTGCTATTTCTGAAAATAGGCAGTTGGTCATTTTTGTATCCAAACGCTATGGGGTGAGAACGATCTAATTGGGTCTCAAAAATAGCTCCACCTATCACTTTGGCCCCACGATAATTCCCTCGATTCTCAAACGAGATGTTCTTAGCGGTATCTTTTACACTTTTGAATTTCATTTTCAAAAGTTCTTGACTGTCAAACCAACGTCCAGCATTTTTATAACCAATTAAAGTACCTCCATTTTGTACCCATTCTTTCAGTGTCTCAGCATCATCTTTGTCAAGGGCGCTTCCCCAACTATTGGGTAAGATGATATCGGTATAACGGCTTAAATCGGTACGTCCAAAATTGCGGGTATCGAGTTTGGTTATTTGCATATCGTATCTAGTATCGAAGAGATGCCAAATTTCGCCAGCATCATAAGAACTGATACCTTCACCAACCACCAAAGCCACTTTGGGTTGCTCTAATGCCCTAAACTGATTACTTCCTAGATCGATTCCTTCGGTAAGTCCAGTACTTACACTTATAATCTCTACGCCAGTTTCTTCGCTAACACCTTTTAGGAAATCACTCAATTGGGTTGCATTGAGATTCTGATTCTGAACTGGAATCATGATGCTACCATAATCATACGATTTTCCATTTAGGGAAAAGCGTTTCATTCCCACTTTAGCACGAAGTCCCTTTCCTAAGATTTTATTCAATGCTTTGGGGCTGTAGTACTCATGCCATTCCATTAAATAAGCGTATTGAGAAGTCTGTACTGTAGGAGTTTTGGGTTTGGCAAATGATGTTACCTCATTACCAGCACGGGAAATAGACACATCTTCAAAATCTAAATTGAATGCCAAAGGAAGGGTCCAAGCACTTACGTCATAGAAGAGACTGTCTTTAAATGCCGTTCTTTTTTCGAACATTGCATTGATAAGTCGATGTTGTTTTTGGTTTTTGGGAATGATATAGGCATGCCCTTTTTTATAGTTTTTTCCATTAGAAGAAAAATCGTTTCTCAGTTCGTGGAACTTGATTTTATGACGATTCAGTATTTCAGCTAAATGATAAGTTTTAGCAGCATCTTTTTCATCTCCAAAAACAATAGCGCCTCTATTAGAAGCTTCTTTTCGGGCATTGGCATAAAAACTTCGCTGATAATTTAAGAGATCTTCCCGCATGTTTACAGCAGCTTCCAGTGTAGATAAAGCAGCTGTGAATTGGTTTCTAATGGTGAACGGGAAAGTAAGAATACCATTGTCGCTTTCCTGTGCATGCCCTCTAGAAGATGCCTGCTCAAATAAAATTCCTATGGCTCCATTAATATCGGGGAAAGTTGATCCTTTACCATAATAAAAATCATCAAAGCTTTCTTCGGTATAATAAAAACTCCCCAATTTGTTGAAAGCTTTTGCATGAAACTTAGCAATGGCGCCAGTTAAATCTTGATTCTTCTGTGGGGTGAGGGGATGTGTTCTGGAAGGGATTCCCGGTTGAAAGAAAAAGCTGGCATTGGTTCCCATTTCATGATGATCTGTAAGGATATTTGGATACCAATGATGAAAACTTTTAATACGTGCCCTGCTTTCTGGTAATTGTACAGGCAGCCAATCTCTGTTCATATCGAACCAATAATGATTGGTACGCCCTCCAGGCCATACTTCGTCGTATTCCCTGTCGTTGGGATCTGGATTGATATTCTGACTTTTATGAATATTAGCCCAATAAGCAAAGCGTTGTAGCCCATCAGGGTTAAAGGAAGGATCTAAGAGTATCACTGTATTGTTAAGCAATGCATCAATTTTTGGGCCTTGTGCTGCAGCCAAATAATACGCCACTGCCAATGCTGCGTTTGAACCACTGGGTTCATTACCGTGAATAGAAAAGCCTTGATATACTACTGCTGGCATAGTAGCTGTATTCAGTCCCCCAGAGTTTTCTTCGGTAAGGCTTACGTGGGCTTGCCTAATATTTTCCAGATTGTCTAAATTGGACGAAGAAGAAATAGTTAACAACAATAGGGGGCGTCCTTCGAAGGTAGTCCCTCTATTTTCAATGGTGATTCTATCGCTTACCTTGGCCAGTTCTACCATATATTGAGATAGTTTGTCATGTGTAACATGCCATTCGCCTATCTCGTGCCCAATGATACTTTTTGGGGTAGGGATATTGGGATTGTACGAAACATCCTTAGGGAGGTAATAATCGAGGTCTACTTGATAATCCTGTGCAAAAAGTGTGAAGCTTAAAAGGAACAGGAAAGCACTGGTTAGTTTTTTCATATAAAAAGTAAAGTTCTAAATATAAAAAAACCGCTTCAATTAATTGAAGCGGTTCCTATATTTTAAGAGTCTTTTACCATTAAATATCGTCAAAATCGATATCAGTAAAACTAGAAGTCTCTGTGGTCTCTTCTGCAGTTACGGTTTCAGTGTTTTGTTCATCTCTTTTGTAATCGCTCTGATGGCGCTCACTAATTACTTCTTCTCCCTTTTCATCCAAAATATATTGGATCATTTCGTTGAGATTATCTCTGAAGTCTACAAAATCTTCTTTGTATAAGTAGATTTTGTGCTTTTTGTAGTGAAAGGAACCGTCTTCATTGGTAAATTTCTTACTCTCTGTAATTGTTAAGTAATAATCCCCGGCTTTGGTTTCGCGTACATCAAAGAAATATGTACGTCTTCCCGCTCGCATTACTTTTGAATATATTTCTTCTTTCTCCATCATTTAACTGTCTCTAAAAGGTTAATTTTTTGTGAACATAGAGCCAAAAATCTAAAAAAAAACCTAATCGACAAAGGAAAGATTACATTTCTTTTTCCTGAAGTTGTTTGTTATAAAGCTCTTTGTAGTATCCATCTATGCTTATAAGCTGATTGTGTGTGCCTTCTTGAATGATTTTCCCTTCTTCCATGACTATGATTTTATCAGCATTTTTGACTGATGAAACCCTGTGACTTACAATAATGGTTGTTTTATTTTGGGATACTTTTTGAAGGTTTTGTAAAATTTCTTCTTCAGTTTCTGTATCCACTGCACTTAAGCAATCGTCCAGTAATAATATTTTTGGGTCTTTTATAATGGCCCGGGCAATGGAAACCCTTTGCTTCTGGCCTCCACTCAAAGTAATTCCACGCTCTCCTAGAATGGTATCATATCCATTGGTGAAGTTTACAATATTGGAATGTACAGCTGCATTTTTTGCAGCTTCTACAACCATTTCATCGGTAGCGTCTTGATTTCCAAACTTGATGTTGTTTTTTATGGTATCGCTAAACAAAAATGCGTCTTGTGGCACATATCCTATACTTCCTCTTAGATCATCTAAATGCATTTCTTTTGCCGTATGCGAGTCTAGTGTATATGCACCGTCTCCTATATCATATAAGCGCGCAATAAGTTCTAATATGGTTGATTTTCCAGATCCAGTATTTCCAATAATCGCCAAGGTTTCTCCAGGGTTTACAGTAAAAGAGATTCCTTTTAGTGCATGTATACCAGTATCTGGATAGGTAAAATGCACCTTATTGAATTCAATGTTACCTTCAATTTTGGTGTGGTGAGCAGCTGTGTTGGTTATTTCTGGAGTAACCTTCAAAAATTCATTAATTCTTTTTTGTGATGCCTCTGCTTGTTGTACCATAGAAGAAACCCATCCAACAATAGCAACGGGCCACGTTAGCATATTTACATATATAAGAAACTCTACAATGGTTCCAAATTCAATTTTACCTTCAATAAACTGATTTCCTCCTACGTATACCACAAGTAAGTTGCTCAAACCTATCAAAAGGATCATAAGCGGGAAAAACAATGCCTGTACTTTGGTAAGGTCTATGTTCTTTTCTTTACTTCCATTGGCTAACTCTTCAAAATCTACCTGGGTTCTTCCTTCAATACCGTAGGCTTTTATGACTGCAATACCGCTAAAGTTTTCTTGGGTAAATGTGGTAAGTTTAGAGAGGTACTGTTGTACTACGGTGCTTCGTTTATGAATGGCAATACTCAGTTTGTAAATACTTACGGACAGAATAGGTAAAGGGGCCACAGCATATAAAGTAAGCAAAGGCGCTGTATAAATCATATAGCTTATAGCAACCACAAACAGAGTGATAGTAGTGGTACTGTACATTAAGGCAGGGCCGGCATACATTCTCACTTTGCCTACATCTTCACTTATACGATTCATGAGATCTCCCGTTCTATTGTTTTTGTAAAAACTTAAAGAGAGTTTTTCATATTGTTCAAAAACTACATTTTTCAAATCATATTCTATATAGCGGGATACCACAATAATGGTTTGTCGCATAAGAAAAGTAAAAAACCCTGAAAGCAATGCAGCTCCAATAATGAGAAGAATATTCTCCAGAAGCATTTCGTTCAAGACTTCTTGGGTAATCTCTCCATTAAATTTACTCCGTACGGCATCCATAGAGTCTCCAATCTTGGCGGGTACAACAATCCTGAAAATAGTTGCAATAGCTGTAATAATAAGCCCAAGTAGCAGTTGCCATTTGTATTTAATAAAGAATTGATTGAGAAAACGAAGCTCTTTCATATGGGGTTTACATCATAAAAATAACCAGTGAAAACTTATTAACAAATTCTTAAATTTTAGATATTTTTTTGCGAAATCTTTAATAAACCTTTAATTTTGCACACCCATTTTACGGGATTAATAAAAATTTAATGTATGGTGACTGAGGTAGTTAAAGCAAAAGAACTTCAAAAATTAGATCCTGTTTTTGGACAGTTATCTTTCGATAACCATGAGCAAATTGTTTTTTGCAACGACAAAGATACAGGATTAAAAGCAATAATAGGTATCCACAATACAGTTTTGGGACCTGCCTTGGGAGGTACTCGAATGTGGCAATATAATTCTGAATGGGATGCTTTAAATGATGTACTTCGCCTATCTCGTGGAATGACTTTTAAAAGCGCTATAACCGGACTTAATCTAGGAGGGGGAAAAGCAGTAATTATTGGTGATGCCAAAACCCAAAAAACTCCTGAGTTGATGCTTCGTTTTGGAGAATTTGTACACTCATTGGGAGGAAGATATATTACTGCAGAAGATGTAGGAATGGTAACCAGTGATATGGATCTGGTACGAACCGTAACTCCATATGTAACGGGAATCTCTGAAGAAAAAGGAGGCGCCGGAAATCCTTCACCAATTACTGCCTATGGGGTGTTTATGGGAATGAAAGCGGCTGCTAAATATAAATTTGGGAATGACAACCTTGAAGATAAAGTAATTTATGTACAAGGAATTGGAAATGTTGGTGAGGCTTTGGTAGAGCATTTAAGTAATGAAGGAGCCAAAGTATATATTAGTGATATTAGCAGAGAGCGTATGGAAGACGTTCGGGATAAATACAACGTATCCATTTATGAAGGTGATAATATCTATGCAGAAGAAATGGACATTTATGCGCCTTGTGCTTTAGGAGCTACAGTTAATGATAATACCATTAATGTATTGAAAGCAAAAGTGATTGCAGGAGCTGCTAACAATCAGTTGGCAGATGAGCAAGTACATGGAACACTTTTACGTGAGAAAGGAATAGTGTATGCCCCAGATTTCTTAATCAATGCAGGAGGGATCATTAATGTATATGCTGAATTGGAAAATTACGGAAAGCAAGAAATCATGCGTAAGACAGAAAATATCTACAACACTACTTTGGAGATATTATCAAATGCAGAGACCAATGATATTACCACACATCAGGCAGCATTGCATATTGCTCAGTCCCGTATAGATACTCGAAAAAAAGAAAGCTAAATTTATAGATAGAATCCCTATCTTTACAGCGCATTTCCAAAGGAGATGCGCTTTATTTTTAATTCAAATCAAGTTCTTTTCAATGATGCTGACCAGAAGACATATAAGAGTAAAGGTTTTACAATCGTTATATGCGTTTTATCAATCGGAAGATCCCAACCTCGATAAACAAAAAAAGTTTCTGGCTTATAGCATCTCTCAAATGCAAGACCTTAATGCTTTATTACTTCAGTTAATGGTTGCAATAAGGGATCATGCCGAAAATTACCTTGAAAAATCACAAAAGAAACATTTAGCTACTTCCGAAGAAAGGAACCCAAGTCGAGCCTTTGTTGAGAATAAAGTGATTGAACTCATCAAAAATCATGAAGGACTGTCTCAATACTTGAAAAACAAAAAGCTTGACAATTGGAAAAATGATGATGAGTATGTTTCTATCTTATTCAATGAATTAAAGGAGAAGGATTGGTATCTCGATTATTTAAAAGATAATTTTGAAGATTTCCTGTCAGACCAAACCTTTGTGAGTAAGCTTTACAAAGAAGTAATAGCACCCAATGATAAGCTTTATGAATATCTGGAAGACCACCGTTTAACTTGGTTGGATGATTATCCATTGGTAAATACTTCTATTATGAAGATGTTGGATAAGATCTCACAAAAAAAGGCAGGGATTGTATTCTCTTCTCAACTTTACAAAAATGAAGAAGATCGAGACTTTAGTACGCAATTACTTCAAAAAGTCATACTGAACGATGATAAATTATCAGCGCAAATTGATGGAAAAACACCCAATTGGGATAAGGAACGTATTGCTGAAATTGACATGATCATATTAAAGATGGGAATTGCCGAATTCCTTCATTTTCCTAGTATTCCCGTAAAAGTTACCATTAATGAATACTTGGAAATTTCAAAAGAATATTCTACACCAAAGAGCAGTCTTTTTATAAATGGAATTTTAGATAAGTTGGTAAAGGAATTTACCAAAAGTGGTAATTTGAATAAAATGGGTCGGGGTCTTCGTTAGAAATAAAAAAATAATTACTTTAGCGATTCCTATAACTTAAATAAAAAATAATGAAAAAATCAATTTTATTACTAGCGGCGATAGCAATGGTTGCTTTTACTTCATGTAAGGAAAATGCAGCTGATAAAGTAAGTGAAGAAAATGTAGCTGCAGCAGCAGAGCGTGATGCAGAGGCTGGAAAATTTCCAGTAATGAGTTTTGCTGAATCTGAGTTTGACTTTGGTACCATAGAACAAGGAACTCCTCAAGAACATAGATTCAAGTTTACCAATACAGGAGAAGCAGACTTAGTAATTGTTGATGCTAAAAGTAGCTGTGGGTGTACTGTTCCAGAATATCCAAAAGCACCAATTGCTCCAGGAGCAGAAGGTGAATTGTTGGTGAAATTCAACGGAAGTGGTAAAAACCAAGTAAGTAAGACAGTTACTATTACTGCAAATACTGAAAAAGGAAAAGAGACTATTAAAATTAAAGCTTTTGTAAACCCTAAAGAGGGAGCAGCAGCTGGATCTCCTATCCAAACTCAATAATAATAGTTTCGTAATACTTTTTTAGATGGATCAGGCATTTTTAGGCCCTTTACTGTTATTTACTGTATTTATCATTTTCTTTATGGTACTGCCACAAAGAAAACGGATGAAACAAGAAAAGAAGTTCTATAGCGAACTTAAAAAAGGAATGAAAGTTATAATGGGCAGTGGACTTCACGGAAAGGTTTTGGAGTTAAACGACGACGGAACCTGTGTTATTGAAACAGGAGCCGGTAAGATGAAGTTTGATAAAACAGCCATTTCTGTTGAGAAAACTACCAAGCTTAATTCTGCTACTAAGTAGTTACGATAGACGCATAAAATAAAAAAACCTTCAGTTTTTACTGAAGGTTTTTTTATATGTTAGAATCGATACCCAACCGATGCTCCTCCTCGGAAAAACCCACCTGGGCCTTCATCATCACTACCAAAGTAACGACCTCCACCTACGGACAGTTCAACAACAAATCCGTTTCTACTAACCCACTTCTGTCCAATTGCAAAACCAATTCCAAACTTGGTCCAATCATTTTCTACATTACTATTGGAATCTGAAAAATACACCGTTTCGGTACCAGACCCAACTTGTAGCACTCCTTCGGCAAAGAAGCCCTTGGCTCCGTAATCCTGTTTGTTGAAAAAGTACTGTCGATAATAAGGGGTAATGGACCATTTTTGATAGTCGTCTGTTTGTTCGTCATCAAATCCAACAAAACCAGAGACTCCAAATCCAGAATACTTGCTAATGATGTATTCATAGCTTACATCAATAGCAGGAACAATAAGGCCTTCTAATGCATCTATACGGAATTCGTGTTTACGAGTTGTCGTCGTTGTGTCTTCATTATCGGCTTCTTGAGCAAATGAAACGACGGTGATGCCCATTAAGAAAAGGGTAAGGAGATTCTTTTTCATAAAATTGGTTTTTTAAAATTATTAGGAAGTACTTTATCAAGAACTGTTCCACTAATTTTTACCAATAAGCTGTGCAATGTTAACAATAACTTCAATCGCTTTTTCCATACTTTCTACTGGAACGTATTCATAACGGCCATGAAAATTATGGCCTCCTGCAAAAATATTTGGGCAAGGAAGCCCCATAAAACTTAGTTGCGAACCGTCAGTCCCTCCACGAATGGGTTTAATTAAAGGCTTTATACCAGCTTGCTTCATAGCTTCTTCTGCAATATCTACAATATGCATTACGGGTTCCACTTTTTCCCGCATGTTATAATATTGGTCTTTTATCTCAATACTAATACGATCTCCTTCGTATTTCTTATTTATATCTGTTGCAATACGTTGCATCTCTTGCTTACGGTATTCAAAAACCTTCTTGTCATGATCCCGAATAATATACTGCAATTCTGTGCTGTCTACTTCTCCTTTTACACTATGTAAATGGTAGAAGCCTTCACGTCCTTCGGTTTGTTCTGGAGTTTCTGTTTTAGGAAGTGCATTTATGAATTCTGTGGCAATGTACATGCTGTTTACCATTTTACCTTTAGCATAACCAGGGTGTACAATTTTTCCTTTAATCTTTACAACGGCCCCGGCAGCATTGAAGTTTTCGTATTCCAATTCACCAATTTGACTCCCATCCATGGTATAAGCCCAATCTGCCCCAAATTTTTCTACATCAAATTTATGAGCTCCACGTCCAATTTCTTCATCTGGAGTAAATCCTACCCGAATTTTCCCATGTTTTATTTCGGGATGCTGAATAAGGTACTCCATGGCCGATACAATCTCCGCAATTCCCGCTTTGTCATCTGCTCCTAACAACGTTGTTCCATCAGTTGTTATCAAGGTCTTTCCTTTATATAGAAGGAGGTCTTCAAATTCTGAAGGAGATAGCATTAAATCGGTTCCTTTTAGAGGAATATCCCCACCGTCATAATTTTCGATGATTTGTGGTGTTACGTTCGCGCCAGTAAAATCTGGAGTAGTATCAAAATGAGAAATAAAACCTATGACAGGTACGTCTTTGTCAATATTACTAGGTAGTGTTGCCATGATGTAGGCATTCTCATCGATAGTGACATCCTCCATTCCAATATCTTTAAGTTCTTGAACCAATGCATTGGCCAAGTCCCATTGTTTTTCTGTACTGGGCGTGGTATTACTGGTAGGATCACTTTCAGTATCTATGGTTATATATTCTATAAATCTATCAATGAGGTGCTGCTTGTTTATCATAGTTTCAAATTTGATCCTACAAATTAAAGGAATACCCCCTAAAAGTTCTGCTGTTTTAATACTATTTTTGCAGCACATTTTCAATAACTATGTACAAAACCATACTTCGGCCCTTACTTTTTTGTTTCGATCCTGAAAAAGTACATTATTTCACGTTTTCTCTTATTCGATTTTGTCATCGCTTGGGTATGGGTGGCCTTTTCCGAAGAGTATATACGGTAAAGGATTCACGCCTGGAACGAAAATTATTTGGTCTTACTTTTCCTAATCCTGTAGGGTTGGCGGCAGGATTTGATAAAAATGCCGTATTGTATAAAGAACTCTCCAATTTTGGATTTGGTTTTATTGAAATAGGAACCGTAACTCCTAAACCACAAGCTGGCAATCCCAAGAAACGGCTTTTTAGATTAAGAAGTGATAGTGCCATCATTAACAGAATGGGTTTTAATAACGGCGGGGTAGAAGAAGCCGTGGAGCGTTTGAAGAAAAACAAAAATGTCCTGATAGGAGGAAACATAGGGAAAAACAAAATAACACCTAATGAAGAAGCAGTAAACGATTATGTGATCTGTTTTGAAGCACTTTTTGATTATGTGGATTATTTTGTGGTGAATGTAAGTTCTCCAAATACACCAAACCTTAGGGAATTACAGGATAAGAAGCCATTAACAGATTTGCTGAATACCCTTCAAGAAAAGAACAATAAAAAACCTGAAAGGAAACCCATCCTGCTTAAAATTGCTCCAGACCTTACCAATGAGCAGCTTTTAGATATCATAGATATTGTAAAGGACACCCAAATAGATGGTGTTATTGCCACAAACACTACCATTTCTAGGGAAGGGCTAACTTCCGAAAATAAAAAAGAGATGGGGGGACTTAGCGGAAAACCACTTACATCAAGATCTACGGAAGTGATTCGTTTTCTTTCTGAAAAAAGTAATAAAGCATTTCCTATCATTGGAGTAGGAGGAATTCATACAGTGGAAGATGCTTTAGAAAAAATTGAAGCCGGCGCAAGTTTGGTTCAACTATACACCGGCTTCATTTATGAAGGCCCTACTCTGATAAAGGCCATCAATAAGAGAATGCTTAAAGCTTTATAAGTCGGGATACCGATTCGTTTTTAGAATCGGTCACAACTTTTACAAGATAGGCGCCACTTGGTATTGCACTTATATCTACTACAAGTGTGTTTGCATTTATATTTTCCTTTTTCAATATTTCACTCCCTAGCACATTGTACACGCTAACACTTTGTAGTGTGTTGGTATGTGATACGGTAAATTGTTCCTGAGCTGGGTTAGGAAACAAAGTTGTTTTGTTTTCGGTAAGGTCATTGGTCCCCAATACAGACTCTAAAGTAATGGTTAGGGTTCCAATTATTTCTGAGGAGAAAGGGGTTACTCCCTGTAAACTGGAAATAGGCTCCTGTGGATTGGTATTCATATCACCAGAGCTATAGTCTACCCCGCCATCAGTACCTGCATCATATGGGTACAAGTCGATAATGATCTCATCTTTCCAATCTCCATTGCTATCCAATAAATCGATACTGTTTACAGCTATCATCCAATCGGGGCTTGGAGCAATCATGGAAAGTAGCGTTAGTAAAGAATATGCTTCTGTAGTTACGATACTGTTAATGGTAACTTGACCCCCTGCAGTAGATAAAGAAGGGCCATCAATAATTTGATTGGATGTCCCAGCAGAAATAGCACTGTTTACCTCACTAAAAAAAACGGAGTTACTACCTAGCTCTGCAATATCTTCAACACCCGGTGTGGCAATCCCTCCCATTTCCCAAAAAGTTACGGCATCATTATGGGTGGCTCCCACTAGTTTGGACCAATGGGCATTACTAGGTAAACTCCCACTAGAATGAGGATGTGCATCTTGTGACCAGTTGCTCAAAAAAGTTACTGAATAAGTAGCTTCAGATTGGGCAAATGAAACTACTGAACATAAAAATAAGATTCCTATTAAGAGTAATTTCTTTTTCATAATTGTTAGTTTATATTCTTATGTCGTTGCATGTTATTTCAACTTACACAAAAAAGATATATTTTTAAAAAATGTTTGAACAACTGTATCTTTTTATACCCGCAACATTGGCATTGGCACTCTCTCCAGGACCAGACAATATATACGTACTTGCACAATCTCTGGTACATGGTACCAAAAGTGGAATTGCTACTACTGCGGGATTAATAAGTGGTTGTATTGTTCACACTGCTTTATTAGCTTTTGGGGTTTCTGCAATCATCACCAATTCCGAATCCTTGTTTTATGCAATTAAGGTTGCAGGTGCATTATACTTATTTTACTTAGCGTATAAAGTGTTTAACAGCCCTTCAGCCATTTCTTTATCTACAAACACCGTACCTAAAAAGAGTTATGGTGAACTTTTTAAAACGGGAGTGATAATGAACTTACTCAACCCGAAAGTGATGATTTTTTTTCTTGCTTTTTTTCCGGGTTTTCTATGGAATCCAGAAACGGAAACAGTATCCCAGTTTTTTATTCTAGGAATTGTTTTCATGATCACTTCCTTTATGGCTTTTAGTGTTGTAGCACTATTAGCAGGAAAGATTTCTACTTATTTGATGAATAACAAGCATATTGGGAACATTTTAAAATGGTTGCAAATCATTGTTTTTATTGGAATCGCCATTTACATTTTACTTCCATAAATTTCTTGAAACCGATTGCATATATCATGAGGGGTATATTGTATATTTGGTACAATGCAAAAAGTAAAAATTATAGAATGCCCTAGGGATGCCATGCAAGGAATCAAGGATTGGATTCCTACCGAAAAAAAAGTACAGTACATTCAATCATTGTTACGTTGTGGTTTTGATACAATAGATTTTGGAAGTTTTGTATCTCCCAAAGCTATTCCACAAATGGTAGATACCAAGGAAGTCTTGGCTTCTCTAGATTTGGGCCAAACCGAAAGTAAACTACTGGCAATTGTAGCAAACGTTAGGGGGGCTCAAGATGCCGTTGTACATCCAGAAATTCAATATTTAGGGTATCCATTCTCTATATCCGAGAATTTTCAGATGCGTAATACCCATAAAACCATTGACCAGTCCATTGAAGTCCTTAAAAAAATCTTGGAACTAGCCACAGCTAATAATAAAGAAGTAGTTACTTACTTATCTATGGGGTTTGGAAATCCCTATGGAGATCCTTGGAATGTAGATATTGTAGGAGATTGGGCAGAACGTTTGTCGCTTATGGGTGTTAAAATTTTATCTTTAAGTGATACCGTGGGCACTTCTACCCCAGAAGTAATTGATTATTTGTATTCCAATCTTATTCCAAAATATCCAGAGATCGAATTTGGTGCACATTTACATACAACACCTACTACTTGGCACGAAAAAGTAGATGCTGCTTATAAAAGTGGCTGTAGAAGGTTTGATGGTGCCATACAAGGATTTGGCGGTTGCCCTATGGCAAAAGATGAATTAACAGGGAATATGCCTACCGAAAAGATGTTAAGTTATTTCACAGCTGCTAAAGTGGATGCCAATATAAACACCATGTCGTTTGAGAGTGCCCACAATGAAGCTACTAAAATATTCAGCAAATACCATTAGTATGAGGTATGTAAAACACATTGGGTTATTATCGCTTTTGTTAATTCTATCTTGTAAAACGGCAGATAAATTACCCGAAAAAGCAAAGGATGATCATAAGATCAGTTTCAAGTTTGTTCAACTGAATGATGTATATGAAATCGCACCATTGAGTGGAGGCAAATATGGAGGAATGGCACGGGTAGCTCATGTAGTAGATTCTATTAAGAAAGAAGAACCCAACACCTATTTATTTATGGCGGGTGATTTTTTAAACCCTTCCTTGTTGGGAACTCTTAAGTTGAATGGCGAGCGCATTCAAGGAAAACAAATGATAGAGGTAATGAACGCCATGGATTTTGAATTGGTCACTTTTGGAAACCATGAGTTCGATTTGAAAGAAGCAGAATTACAAAATCGAATGGATGAGTCTAACTTTTATTGGATGAGTGCGAATGTATTTCAACAATTAGAAGACGGTCCAAGATCTTTTAATTTTGTAAGGGGAGGAGATACCATTCCAGTTCCAGAAACGTATACTTTAAATATTTCAGATTCAGATGGCACTGCTATAGATGTGGGAATTTTTGGCGTAACGATCAATTCCAATCCACAAGACTTTGTTCATTATGCCGATCATACCTTGGAAGCAGAAAGTGCGATAAGTAAACTAAAATTTCAACAAAGTGAAATTATTGTAGGACTAACTCATTTAACAATTGCACAGGATACCGCTCTAGCCAACAAATTTCCAAGTGTTTCCCTTATAATGGGTGGCCATGAGCACAACAATATGTTGGTGCCCACAAAATATGGTAGTGTAGCAAAGGCAGATGCCAATGCCAAAAGCATTTATATACATAGTTTTCAGTATGATACTAAAAACAGTGTGTTGAAAATCGATTCTAAATTAGTGCCAATTGATGAAAAAATAGCATCAAAGCCTTCTGTAGAAACTATTGTAGAAAAATGGAACACTATATTGGATGAAAAGGTAAAAGAAGTAGTTGATGATCCTTATGAGGTTGTATTTTATGCAGATCCTCCACTGGATGGTACAGATAGTGCCAGTAGGGGAGTCCAGACCAATTTAGGTGGGTATATAGCACAGGCAATGGCTGGTAGTTTTCATAAAACAACAGAAGGTGCTCTTGTAAATGGAGGGTCCATACGTGTAGATGACATGTTGGCTGGAGATATTACCAGTATGGACGTGTTTCGGATTCTTCCCTTTGGCGGAAGTGTGGTAAAAGCTGATATAACTGGAAGCTTGTTAAAACAAGTCTTGAGCTACGGCAAATCCAAAGGAGGAACAGGAGCCTATTTACAACGCTATGGTTTTCAGCAAAACGAAAAAGGCGAATGGTTATTAAGCAATAAAGACATTGAGGATCAAACCGTATATACTATTGCCTTTAGTGATTTTCTGTTGAAAGGATTTGACATTCCCTTCCTTACGCCAGATAATAAAGGAATTGTAAAAATACACAAACCTCAAAAATCAGAAGCTGCTTCTGATATTAGAAAAGCTGTGATCGAATTTTTTAAAAGTATAAAGTAGATGAAAAAAGTAATCAAATGGATTTTAAAGCTGGCATTGCTAGCCTTAATCATCATTCAATTTTTTAGACCTAATAAAAATAATGAAGGCTACGAGAGTATGAGAGCTTTTGAAACCGAAACAAAACCGTCCACGGAGGTGGTAGGGATTTTAAAAACACATTGTTATGATTGCCATAGTAATCATACCATTTATCCTTGGTATGCCGAAGTAGCACCAATTTCGTTTTGGTTAGACGATCATATCCGTCATGGTAAAGGAGAGTTCAATGTATCCAAATGGGAAGAATATTCTTTAAAAAAGAAAGACCACAAGCTAGAAGAGCTAATTGAAGAGGTAAAAGAAGGTCACATGCCTTTAGATTCCTACACATGGATACATGGAAATCTTTCAGAGGAAGAGAAGCGTACACTACTACAATGGGCTGATTTAGTACGACTAAACTATCAAAATGAACTAAAGGTTTCTTCTAACTAGTTTATAATCAATACATATTAAAATTTACATAAAGTTTATTTAAAATTAATCTAAATAAACTTGCGCGAATGATTTTCGGTATTTATTTTTGCACCTGAATTAATCACCTATTTGTATTCAGTCTAAATAAGAATAAATGAAAAACCTAATCACCCTAGTAGTACTTTTTATTTCATGTATTTCCTTCGCGCAGACCGCTCAGGATTCCATTCAGTTCGATCCCCAAAAACAAATCAATGCTGCCCAGCGATTGCTTTCCGGTAATTATGGAAAAGCAGTTACTGTTGGTGCCTATGGAGAGATGACGTATAACCAGCCAGAAGCTGATAATGGAGAGTTGGACGTACAACGTTTGGTATTACTTTTTGGATATAGATTTAATGATAAAACCCAATTCATTACAGAAGTTGAATTGGAACATGTAGAAGAAGTGTTCGTTGAGCAAGCTTTCGTAAATTATAATGTAGGAGATAATGTAAGTCTTCGAGGAGGTTTAATGTTAGTACCCATGGGTATTGTTAACGAATACCATGAACCCACCACATTCAATGGTGTAGAAAGACCAGCGGTAGATAATGTAATTATTCCAACAACCTGGAGAGAATTGGGGGTTGGGGTTACAGGACGTTTCCCAGATGCTTCCGTTTCGTACCAAGCCTATATTTTTAATGGTTTTAAATCTACAGCCAGTGACGGTGAAGATGGAGTGGTTGGATACCTTAAAGGAAGTAATGGTTTACGTGGCGGGCGTCAAAAAGCAATTAAGTCTACGGTGGACAGTCCCACATTTTCTACAAAAGTTGAATATTACGGACTGCCTGGCTTGAGATTGGGGCTTTCTGGATATTTTGGTCAAACCCAAGCTGCAGATGATGTAGAAGAATTGGATGGTGCCAATATTGGAATTTCCATGGTTGGTTTTGATGCACGTTATGCTTTTCAAAAGTTTACTGCTCGTGGTCAATTTATCTATGCCTCCCTAAGCGATACAGATAAGTATAATGCCTTAACTGGTAGGGATTTGGGAAGTGCTTTAATGGGTTACTATGGAGAGGTAGCGTATAACGTATTACCAGTTTCGGCAAAGCAAAAACTATTTGCTTTCGCTAGATATGAAAACTATGACACCCATGCCAGCACAGAAGGTGACTTGGTAAGAAACGATGCTTACAACCGTACTGATATTACAACAGGATTGAGTTACCATATTGCACCTGGAGTAGTATTGAAAGGAGATTACCAGTTTAGAGATAATAATGTAGACAATGGAGATGTCGATAATAGATTAAACTTTGGTATTGGAGTGTGGTTCTAAAATATTAATAATTACAGTTTGTTTTATAATTTGAAGTGTTTTAATTGGTCCAAAAGCCTCCTATTGAATATAGGAGGTTTTGGCGTATTTCTTTTTTTCTACAATGAATAACTTATACCTTTGTACTCCCATGAATAGAATTCTATTTCTTTCCGTTTTTTCATTGTTTTTTATGGCTTTTTCAGTTCCTGAAAAAATCTCTAAAAAAGCCGATAAGGTTATTGCTAAGTTTTATGAAACGGAAGATTTTACCAAAATGCCCATCTCTGTTTCTCAAATTGCTAATGAGCAAACACCTTCCCATTTCAATGGTGATAATTTTTTCAAGATTGAAAGTAATGGATCATTTTTGGGATACGGCTATATAGGAAACGCACCAAGTAAAACGGCAACTTTCGATTATCTGGTATTGTTTGATAAGGATTTTATAATCACCAAAAGTAAGGTGCTGATTTATCGTGAAGAATATGGAGGTGAGATTGGAAGTAAGCGTTGGTTAAAACAATTCAATGGAAAATCGGTTGCCAACCAAGAATTGCAATACGAAAGAGATATCATTCCAATTAGTGGAGCTACTATTTCGGTTCGTTCCATGACACAAGCTATGAATGATTTGCTCGTAAGCTTGGAGACACTTCAAAAACTAAATGCCCTTTAAATGGAGTTCCACGGGCGGATTCATAGATTTCCTAAATATGTTAAGCAATTTATTGCGGCATTTGTCATTGTTTTAAGCATTGGCTATTTTACAGGTCTTCAATTTGTTCGTCAAACCGATAGTGATCATCCTAGCGGAATTGAAGAAAACTATTTGGGAAATGAAGAAATTGAAGAGGTAGCCGTAATGAAATTTAAAAAGGGAGAACGTGAAATGCTTACTATTTTACATACCCACATCCTCTCCATATCATTTATTTTCTTTCTTTTGGGAGGTTTGGTTTCTCTAACTTCTGCGCCAAAAAAATGGAAAGCATTTTTAATGATAGAGCCCTTTATTTCTATCATTCTCACTTTTGGCGGTATTTATTTGTTGTGGAAAGGTTGGCTTTGGATGAAATGGGTGGTAATGCTATCAGGAACCTTAATGACCCTTGTTTTTATTGCTGCAGCTACATTGGTTTTATTTCAGCTGTTCAAAAAGGAATAATCTCAACTTTTCATTGTATATTTGCACGCAATTAAATAGTAACCACTTCCGGTACTTCGGAATTAAAATTTAATTGCAATGACTGCTCACAATAACAAAATCTTAGGAGAAGGCCTTACTTACGACGATGTACTTTTAGTGCCAGCTTATTCTGAAGTTTTACCTAGGGAAGTATCTATAAAAACAAAGTTTAGCCGTAACATTTCTTTAAATGTTCCTATTGTATCCGCAGCTATGGATACCGTTACCGAAAGTGCTATGGCTATTGCCATTGCAAGGGAAGGAGGAATTGGTGTCCTGCACAAGAACATGAGCATTCAACAACAGGCCATGGAGGTGAGGAAAGTGAAACGAGCTGAAAGTGGGATGATTCAAGACCCAGTCACCTTAACCAAAGATGCTACGGTGGGTGACGCTCAAAATACCATGAAGGAATATAGCATAGGAGGAATCCCAATTATAGATGCTACCGGAAAGTTGATAGGTATTGTAACCAACAGAGATCTTCGTTTTGAAAAAAATTATGAGCGAAAGTTAAGTGAAGTTATGACTTCCGAAAATCTCGTTACAGTTGGTAATGGTACTTCTTTGAAAGAAGCTGAGGTTATTCTTCAAAAAAATAAAATTGAAAAACTCCCCGTAGTAAAAGAAGATGGAACCTTGTTGGGATTGATCACTTTTAGGGATATTACAAAGGTCACTCAAAAACCTATTGCTAATAAAGATACATTTGGTCGCCTTAGAGTAGCCGCTGCCCTAGGAGTTACTGGAGATGCCTTAGAGAGGGCAGAAGCACTGGTAAATGCACAAGTAGATGCTGTAATTATAGATACCGCTCATGGACATACTCAAGGAGTGGTTGCTGTATTGAAGGAAGTAAAAAATAAATTCCCTGAACTGGATGTTGTTGTTGGTAACATTGCTACGGCAGATGCAGCCAAATATTTGGTAGAAGCAGGAGCAGATGCGGTAAAAGTAGGAATTGGACCTGGCTCCATTTGTACTACACGTGTGGTGGCAGGAGTTGGGTTTCCACAGTTTTCAGCTGTATTGGAGGTTGCTGCTGCTATTAAAGGGAGCGGAGTTCCTGTTATTGCAGATGGCGGAATTCGTTATACGGGTGATATACCCAAAGCCGTTGCAGCTGGAGCCGATAGTGTGATGTTAGGGTCGTTATTGGCAGGTACCAAAGAATCTCCTGGAGAAACCATTATTTACGAAGGGCGTAAGTTTAAAAGCTATCGAGGAATGGGATCGGTGGAAGCCATGAAGAAAGGCTCAAAAGACCGTTATTTCCAAGATGTTGAAGATGATATTAAAAAACTAGTACCAGAAGGTATTGTAGGTCGTGTTCCTTACAAAGGAGAATTAAATGAAAGTATGACTCAATTTATAGGAGGATTACGAGCTGGAATGGGGTACTGCGGAAGTAAAGACATTGAAACTTTAAAAGAAACTGGACGATTTGTGAAAATCACTGCTTCTGGTATTCATGAAAGCCACCCGCACGATGTAACCATTACTAAAGAAGCTCCGAATTATTCAAGATAAATGAAAAAGAGAAATAAAAAAAGCGGCCTATAAGCCGCTTTTTTTATGATATATAGGAATAGTCTTTATTCCTCTTCTTTTACTTCAATTCCCATTTCCTTCAGCACAGCGATGGTAAGATCAAATCGGTTGTCTATATAAACCACATCATTGTTGCGAAGCAGTACTTGGGTATAATTTTCAGCTTGTGCAATTTTTTCCAAGGCAGCTCCCAATTTGGTATATAGTGGTTGCATGTATTCCTCCCTTTTTAGCACGATAAGTTGATTTCCGTTTTGCTGGAACTTTGTAATATCATTTTCCATAGCAATAATAGAATCCTGCTTAGATTTTCGCTGGTTAATCGTTAAGGTCGCTTCCTCTTGTTTGTATTTTTCAATTTCAGCTTGATAGGCGGCCATTTTTTTATTAAGATCAGCTTCAAGTCCTTTTCCGTAATCCTCTACTTGCTTTTGTACACCTGTCAATTCAGGCATTTTGCTTAACACAAAGTCTACATCGATGGTTCCCACTTTGGTTTGGGCAAACCCGCTAACGCATACGAATAATAAAATAATTCTCACTAACTTCATAAGATATAGGTGTTTAAATTCGCCGCAATGATACTATAAAATTTGCGTTTATAGAAATGTTTTATCAAGATGTTAACTAGCTTGTTTTCCAAATTAGCCTCGATTTTAATTTTAACCTAAGGAATAATATGATTGGCAAGTCCTTAAAATAGCTAATCTTTATATAGTTGTCCACGATGTGGTTTTAGGCGTTCCCGGAGATTATTCATGTGTTCTTTCTCCACAACAAGATATGCGCGTGAGAAAAAATCAGACACCTTTTCAGTTCCGTGAAGTGTATTTAGAAGGGACTCAGCCGTTACAAACTCTTTGAGGTGAATGACATGGTGTTCTGCAGTGGGATGGGCATTGGGACCCCGAAATTCCCAAATCAATTTAACACGTTCCATTATGATTGTCCTTCAACAGAAGTGCCATTTTCGGCAAAGCTCTTAAAATCATTTAAGTATTTCAAAGATTGTTTTTTGAAGGCTCCAGGCATCAAAAACCCCATAAGCTTCATACCAAAACCTGCAAACTGAAACTCACTTTCGCTTACCCAGCGTGTACCACCCTCTGGTGTTTCATGAAAGAAATTTTGTTGAACATTGTGAACACCCTTGGTATCGTAATTGGCATGAAACTCGGCAGGAAAATCATTTTTTGTAATGGTTTCCACAAGTACCATATTTCGTTTTCCCATCTGGTACTCCAATTCCATTTTGGCACCTTCTTTGCCGGGAGTACCATCAAGAAGTTTGTAATTTACCAAACCCCGTTGCCAATGCTTCATATTTTCTGGGTTGTCTAGTTTTCTTATGACCTCTTCCCTAGGGAGATTGATTATGATTTCGGAGGTATATTTCATAATACATCGGTTAATTGATTAGAAAAGACAATGTACATAAAATTTACGATGAAAAGAATACCAATAAAAGGTTTAATAACGTTCTGTTAACGTGCTTGCACAACCCTAGCTTTTTTATATTTTTGCGAAGCTTCAACAAAAAATTGTAATAGAAATGAATAAACTACTTTTTATAGCATTTGCACTGCTATTTTCAATTTCCTCTAGTGTAGCACAAAAGAAGAGAGATGTGTTAATGACTATTGATGGAAACCCTATAACTGCACAGGAATTTAAAAGGGTTTATAAGAAAAACCTTGATTTGGTTCAGGATGAAAAACAAAAGTCAGTTGAAGGGTATCTTGACCTTTTTGTGGATTATAAGTTGAAAGTAGCTGAAGCATTTGACCAAAAGTTGAATGAAAAAGAAAGTTATGTGAAGGACTTTTCTAAATACGAAGAGCAACTTTCTAGAAACTATATATACGAAGATAAGGTCACCGAAGATTTAATTAGGGAAGCCCACAAGCGCACTATGGAAGAAATAGATGCATCCCATATATTGATCCTGTGTAATTTCGATGCACTTCCTCAAGATACTTTGGCTGCTTACAATAAAGCAAAAGCCATTAGGGCTGAAGCATTACTGGGTGAAAACTTCAATAAATTGATTGTGCAGAAATCTGAAGAACCAGGTGTTGAAAAAAGCAAGGGAAGACTGGGTTATTTTTCTGCATTTGGTATGGTGTATCCGTTTGAAGATATGGCATACAATACCCCAGTAGGTGAAATTTCAGAAGTTGTTAGAACACAATACGGTTATCATATTATAAAAATACATGACCGTAGAGAACGTCAACCCAAGATAGAAGTTGGGCATATTATGATCTCTACACGTTTTGATAGCCTTAATAAAGCTGAAGGTAAAATAAAGGACATTCTCTCTCTTGTTAAACAAGGACAATCGTTTGAAGACTTGGCAAATCAATATTCTGATGACCGTACTACAGGGGTTAAAGGAGGTAAAATAAGAGCTTTCGGAAAAGGAGACCTTAAGGCACCTGCTTTTGAGAATGCAGCATACGCTTTAAAAAACCCTGGAGACATTTCAGAGCCCGTAAAAACAAGTTTTGGCTGGCATATCATAAAGCTTCATAATAAAGGGACACACCCAACCTTTGAAGAGGCCAGGGCAGAATTGGAGCAGCGCGTAAAAAATGGAGATAGATCCAAGATTGTAACCAATGCCGTAAAGAATATTCTAAAGGAGAAGTTGAATTATAAGATGGATGGAGACCTTATGTTCTTCGATACTTTTATTGGAGACGAAGTTTTGGAACGCAAATGGGAGTATAAGCCAGTACCAGAATCTGATAATAAAGTGCTTTTCTCCATGGGAGACAAGAAGGTATATTATAACGAATTTGCAAATTATGTGAGTGAACGCCAAAAATTTGCACGCCCTTATACTCAGAAATTTACATTGCTTACCGCCTATTTTGATGAATTTGAAACCAAAAAGCTAAAAGATATCTTTAGAAAAAATCTCGAAAAAACTAACGAAGATTACGCATCAATCATAAGTGAATATAGAGATGGCCTACTCATTTTTGAGGTCATGTCCAAAAATGTTTGGGATAAAGCCAAGCAGGATAGTTTAAGACAAAGAGCATTTTTTGATAGAAATGCTACTAATTATCAATGGAAGCAACGTGTAGAAGTAGAAATTTTTAACACTCATAAAGAATCTTATGCCAATCGGGCAGCAGCTCTTTTAAAAGAAGGGAAGAGTGGTGAAGAAGTAAAAGAAGCGCTAAAAGAAAACAAAAAAGTAACCGTTATTATAACAGATGGTATGTTTGAGCTGGGAAGCCCCAAACTACCGGAAGGTTTTGAGCCTAAAATGGGGATATCTAAGGTTTATAAGGATAACGATTCTTTTACTGTGGTGAATGTGAAGTCCAAATTACCAGCTGGGCCCAAAACATTTGAAGAAGTAAAAGGAAAAGTGTTAAGTGATTTTCAAAATTTTGTAGAAGACGAATGGATAAACTCACTTCGTGCTAAATACAATGTGGAAATCAATAAGAAAACCTTAAAGAGACTTAAAAAGGAATTTGATTCGTAAATGCTGAAAAAGGCTGCCTTTTATTACATACTTGCTTTTTTTACGACCGCTTGCGATTATTTCAAGCAAGAGGATCCAAGGACTCCTATTGCCCGCGTAAATGAAACCTATCTATACGAAGAAGACATAAAGGAGTTAATTTCCGAAAGCACTTCTTCTGAGGACAGCGCATTGCTCGTTTCCAGCTATATCAATAGATGGGCTACACAGCAACTACTTATGGATCAGGCAAAGATCAATTTGTCAGATCCAGAATTGCAGGAATACGATCGATTGATAGACCAATACAAGACAGATCTCTTTACAGAAGCCTATAAGAGTAACATTGTTTCCCAGCAATTGGATAGTGTAATCTCTGTCCAAGAAAAAGAAACCTATTACGAATCCAACAAAGATAATTTTCGATTGAATGACGATTTAGTTCAACTTAGGTATATCCATGTACCCGAAAACTTTGCGGATATAAATGATATAACAGAAAAAATAAAGCGTTTTGAGGAAGATGACATTGCTTCCCTAAATGAGTTGAGCATTCAATTTAAGGCCTATAACTTTAACGATTCCATATGGGTAAAAAAGGAAGTGCTTTTTAAAGAATTACCTATAATAATGGAGTTGGAGAGTCAAGTGTTAAAAAAATCAAATTTTGCACAGTTACAAGACTCATTAGGAGTATATTTGGTGAAAATTGAAGATGTGTTGTACCGCAACGATATTGCTCCACTTTCATTTGTTGTGCCCACCATTGACCAAATAATCTTGAACAAAAGAAAACTGGAACTGATAAAGAATTTAGAAAAGGATATTACAAAAGATGCAATTAAGGACAAAAAATTCGAGATCTACCCCTATTAATCACCTATTTACTTTTTTGATGCTATTTGCCTTTTTAGGGCTCCATGCACAGGAAGTGGTTATTGATAGTACCAACGTTATAAAGAAAGAAGAACCTAAGGTAGTAGAAAAAGACACAGTAAGGCCATTTAAGAGGTTTAAGGCTGAGGGAGTTTCTGCTGTAGTGGGTGAATATGTTGTTTTAGATAGTGATATAGACAAAAGCTATATAGAACTTAGGGAACAGGGAATATCTATAGAAGATGTAACCCGTTGCCAACTGTTGGGAAAACTAATGGAAGATAAATTATATGCCCATCATGCCAAACAAGATAGTTTGTTTGTAAGTGATTCAGAAATATCCCAGCGTATAGAACAACAGATGAACTATATTATTGGAGAATTTGGAGGTGATGAAGACAGGGTAGCAGAGTATTATAAGAAAGAGAGTATTGAAGAGCTTCGAAAAGATCTTTTTGCAACCAATAAAACATTAATGCTAGCTTCTGAAATGCAACGGAATATTGTACAGGATGTAGAGGTAACTCCAGAGGAAGTCCGTCAATTCTTTTTCTCAATCCCAGAAAATGAAAGACCCATTTTCAGTGCAGAAGTGGAAGTAGCTCAAATAGTGGTTGAGCCAGAAGTGACCGAAAAGGCAAAACAAGATGTTGTAGATAAGCTAAATGTGTATCGTAGAGATGTAGTAGAAAATGGAATGAGTTTTTCTACACGAGCGGTACTCTATTCTAAAGACCCTGGTTCTGCATCAAAAGGAGGGCTTATTACCGGAATTAAGAAGAATGCTCCCTTTGCAAAAGAATTTAAAGATGTTGCCTTTTCCCTATTGGAAGGAGAAGTGAGTGAGCCTTTCGAAACAGAATTCGGATACCATATTCTTATGGTAGATCAAATTCGAGGACAAGAAGTAGACGTTCGTCATATCTTATTATTCCCTGATGTGTCACAAGAATCAATAGATGAAGCACAAAAAGAAATAGAAGAGATTAGAGCCAAGGTAGCTTCTGGTGAACTGGATTTTAAAGAAGCTGCTCGTGAGTTTTCTGATGAGAAGGAAACCCGAAACAATGGAGGTCAATTAGTAAACCCATTAACTTTCGATACCCGTTTTGATCTTACCAAAATGGATCCAACACTTAGCGCTCAAGTATACAATTTAAAAGAAGGCGAAGTGTCCAAGGTGTTTACAGATAGAGACAGGACTGGAAAAAGCTCTTTCAAAATACTAACGATAACAAAACGGTATGAAGAGCATCCGTCTGATTTTAGTAGGGATTATGAGAAAATAAAGGATTTGGCGCTCAAGGAAAAACAAATCCGAATCATAGAGAAGTGGCAGAATAAGAAAATCATGGACACCTATGTCAATGTAAATAATGATTACAACAATTGTGACTTTTCCAGTAATTGGTTAAAAAATAACAACTAAGCCTTCCAAACACTATGTCAGATGTAGCCGCCGTGGAGCAATTGGTCTCCAAGTACAATGCCTTACGTTCAGAAATCAGAAAAGTAATCGTTGGTCAAGATGAAGTGGTAGAACAAGTATTGCTTTCCATATTTTCAGGTGGACATGCATTGCTTATCGGAGTTCCTGGTTTGGCTAAGACATTATTGGTAAATACGGTAGCTCAGGCCCTAGGGTTGCAATTCAAGCGTATACAGTTTACTCCAGATTTAATGCCTAGTGATATTTTAGGATCAGAAATATTGGATCACAACCGTGAATTTAAATTCATAAAAGGTCCCATTTTTGCAAATATTATTTTGGCAGATGAGATTAACCGTACGCCACCCAAGACTCAGGCAGCACTTTTGGAAGCTATGCAGGAACGAGCAGTTACTGTAGCTGGACATCATTATAAATTGGATCTTCCTTATTTTGTGTTGGCAACCCAAAACCCCATAGAGCAAGAAGGTACCTATCCGTTGCCAGAAGCGCAATTGGACCGTTTTATGTTTGCCATTAATTTGGATTATCCTTCATTTTCAGAAGAAGTAGAAGTAGTGAAAACAACTACTTCGGGTGAAATGGCTCAAGTAAATCCTCTTTTTACATCTCAAGAGATTATCGATTTTCAGAAGCTTATTCGTAAAATCCCTGTTGCGGATAATGTGATAGAATACGCAGTTACTTTGGTTGGTAAAACGAGACCTAAAAGCCAGGCAGCTACAGAAATGGTGAAGAGTTATATAGACTGGGGAGCTGGTCCAAGGGCTTCTCAAAATTTAATTTTAGGAGCAAAAGCATATGCTGCTTTACATGGAAAATTCTCTCCAGATATAGAAGATGTACAAAAAGTAGCCATTGGTATTTTACGTCACCGTCTTATTAAAAACTACAAAGCCGAAGCAGAAGGCCTTTCTCTCGAAGAAATTATCACGAGTTTGTACTAACTTCTTTTTATTACCTTCGTTTTGTTCTAGAAACCGACAAAGGTGAAAATCGATTATTCCAACCGAATTTTTGGACTTGATGTGATGCGTACTGCGGCCATTTTGTTCGTAGTGTGTTCACATACGTTGTGGGTGTTTCCAGAAGCTAAGGGACCTGGAGTAAGTCTTTTAAGACTTTGTGGCGTAATGGGAGTGGAGATTTTTTTTGTGCTTAGTGGTTTTTTAATAGGGCGTATTCTCTTCCGTATCTTCACCAATGAGGACTTTAAACTGGCAGATTTAAAATATTTTTTGGTTAGACGTTGGTTCCGAACGCTACCCAATTATTATTTGGTATTGCTTATAAATATTGGAATCTGGATTTATGTTGGAAGAGCATTACCAGATACATTACCGCTATATTTTGGGTTTTTACAGAATTTCAACTTTGGGATGGATATCTTCTTTACTGAATCCTGGAGTTTACCCATAGAAGAGTTTGCCTACATATTAGGCCCTGCATTATTCTATTTGGTGTTATTACCTAAATGGAGAATTTCAAAAAAGAAACTTTTCCTTTTTGTTACGGTTGCTATCCTGCTTTTCTTCTTTGTTACCAAATGGCTGTATAACCACCAAACTGGACCAGAATCTTTAGAATACTGGAACATTCATCTCAAGGCGGTGGTACTCTATAGGATAGATGCCATCTATTATGGAGTACTGGCTGCGTATTTGTCCTTAACCCTTCCAGAAGGTTGGAAGCGATTTACATCCTTGGCGTTTCTGTCAGGAATTGTTTTGTTTGTAGGGGTACATATGTACATTGGGGCCAATGAGATAGGGCCCAATACACATCCTTTCTTTATTAATGTACTTTATTTGCCCATATGTTCTATCAGTATTGCATTGTCATTACCAGTTTTTTCAAGATTGAAAAGAGCTCCTAATGCATTGCTTAAGCCCATTACGTTTGTAAGTATAGTTTCTTATTCTATGTACCTGCTGCATTATTCAATTATCTTGTTTCTGTTGAATTATAGTGTAGAGGTGGAAGCACTTTCTCTATTTTTAAAATGGACTTTTGCTATCGGTTACGTATTGCTGGTCATTTTCATTTCGTATGTGTTTTATCGTTTTTACGAGAAACCTATGATGGATATTCGGGATCGGGATTATTTTCGACTAAAATTCGGGCAAAATAAATTGTAGAATTGATAATTATTGCCATCTAATTTTATGGAATATTTAATTTTAGGTGTTAAATAACTCAATTTGATGAATTATTTTTATAAAATATCCAAATTCATTAGATTATTTTTATAAAATTCGGATTTTTTGTACTTTTGCGTTACTTCAAAAAAACAAAACAAACAAGTATGGCTTTCGATATTGATATGATTAAAAAGGTATACGCTCAAATGCCAGAACGTGTTAATAAAGCACGTGAAATTGTAGGGCGTCCTTTGACACTTTCAGAAAAAATATTATACAATCACCTTTGGGAAGGAACACCTACCAAAGCCTTTAATCGCGGAAAAGATTATGTAGATTTTGCACCAGATCGAGTAGCTTGTCAAGATGCTACGGCACAAATGGCATTGCTACAGTTTATGCAAGCAGGTAAAAGTAAAGCTGGGGTTCCTACCACGGTACACTGTGATCACTTGATTCAAGCAAAAGAAGGTGCTGCAAAAGATTTAAAGAGAGCCAATGATACCAGTAGTGAAGTTTTCGATTTTCTGGGATCTGTATCCAACAAATATGGAATTGGATTTTGGGAACCCGGAGCCGGGATCATCCATCAAGTAGTATTAGAGAACTATGCTTTCCCAGGAGGAATGATGATTGGTACTGATTCTCATACGGTAAATGCCGGCGGATTAGGAATGGTGGCAATTGGAGTAGGAGGTGCTGATGCTGTTGATGTAATGGCTGGAATGGCTTGGGAACTTAAATTTCCAAAATTGATAGGTGTACGCCTTACAGGAAAACTGAGTGGTTGGACAGCTCCAAAAGATGTGATTTTAAAAGTGGCCGAGATCCTAACTGTAAAAGGAGGAACAGGTGCTATAGTAGAATACTTTGGTCCAGGAGCTATTTCTATGTCATGTACAGGAAAAGGGACTATTTGTAATATGGGAGCCGAAATAGGAGCTACCACTTCTACTTTTGGGTATGACGAATCCATGGAGCGTTACCTTCGTGCTACAGATCGTGAAGATGTAGCCGATGCTGCTAATACAGTAAAAGATCACCTTACAGCAGATCCCGAAGTATATGCAAATCCAGAACAATATTTTGATCAGGTAATTGATATCGATCTTTCTACCTTATTACCACATCTTAATGGTCCTTTTACACCAGATTTGGCAACAGAGGTTGGAACTATGTATGATAAGGCAGTAGCCAACGAATGGCCATTAACTGTAGAATGGGGATTGATAGGTTCTTGTACCAACTCTTCTTATGAAGATTTATCCCGTGCGTCTTCCATTGCACAACAAGCCTTGGACAAAGGGTTGAAAACCAAAGCTGAATTTGGGATTAATCCTGGAAGTGAACAAGTACGTTACACGGCAGAGCGTGATGGTATTCTCGATGTATTCGAAAAATTAGATGCTAAGATTTTTACAAATGCTTGCGGACCATGTATTGGCCAATGGGCACGATATGAAGACCCTAAGAATGCACCGAAGAATAGTATAGTTCACTCTTTCAACAGAAATTTTGCAAAGCGTGCCGATGGGAACCCTAACACACATGCCTTTGTGGCTTCTCCAGAATTGACTGCAGCAATCGCTATTGCGGGTCGTTTGGATTTCAATCCGCTTACCGATTCCTTGATTAATGAAAATGGAGATGAGGTAATGTTGGACGAACCAACAGGATGGGAATTACCGCCAAAAGGTTTTGAGGTAAAAGAAAATGGATATGTAGAGCCTGTAGCAGATGGTAGTGGTATTCAAATTACCGTTAATCCAAATAGTGAGCGCCTAGAATTACTAACTCCATTTCAGCCTATAGGAGATACAATTCAAGGTGCTAAATTATTGATCAAAGCACATGGAAAATGTACGACAGATCATATTTCTATGGCTGGTCCTTGGTTACGCTTTAGAGGACATTTGGATAATATTTCCAACAACTGTTTAATTGGTGCTGTGAATGCTTATAACATGAAGACCAACTTTGTAAAGAACCAATTAAATGGTGATTACGGAGGAGTGCCAGATACTCAGCGAGAATATAAAGCTGCCGGAATCCCTACCTTAGTAGTTGGAGATCATAACTATGGAGAAGGTTCATCACGTGAGCATGCTGCTATGGAACCACGTCATTTAGGTGTAGTTGCTGTATTGGTGAAGTCTTTTGCACGAATTCATGAAACCAACTTAAAGAAACAAGGGATGTTAGGGTTAACATTTGCCAATGAAAGTGATTACGATCTTATACAGGAAGATGATACCTTCAATTTCTTAGATCTAGATCAGTTTGCTCCAGGAAAACCTTTGACTATTGAAGTAGTTCATGCAGATGGAAGTAAAGATACCATTGTAACTAATCATACGTATAATGATTCTCAAATTGAATGGTATAAAGAAGGAAGTGCATTGAACCTTATTAAAAAGCAGAATGCCTAATTAGATTGGTGATTTCGATACTATTTTCTATCGAAAATCACTCAATCACCTCTTCGGGCTAACAAAACATATTGTGCCGATTCCTGAGTGTTTTGCGAAGCAAAATGTATCGAAGGATGGCACATATTTGGAGAAAACCGATTTATAACTCACAAAAACTCCTGCAATTAGCAGGAGTTTTTTTATGACTTGTATTTTTTAAGATACCCCTTAAAGGTTTTAATATCTTCCTTGGAAGTTAGATCTGGAACATGCTCCTTAAAGGGAATCCCCAGAAAGTTATTATTGTGTTTCCGGCAATAATTAAGAATAGCAGTAGGTAATTCTTTTTCATCCCGTATTGGGTGAACAGGACAATCCATGATGAATGGAGTGATGGCTGGACCGTGAAATTTGAAGATGTTCATGCTTACACGAAGTTTTCCATCAATATCCCGATACTGCTCCAGCTGTCCTTCGGAAGGCTTTTCGATGATATCTTCAATATGATTGTCTTTGTTTAACAGTACCAATGCAAACCGCATGATACGTTCCACTGGGAAGTCTAACCCATCCCTATCATAGGCAATAAATGCATTTTGTGAAGACGTATTTGCCAAGGCACTTAATGCAGCCACAGAATAGAGGTTGTCACAATTGCAAACGGTAAAACCTGTTTGCTGTAAATGTGGGTATTGACTCAATGCATGGCTTACGGCATCTGCCGTTCCATAAGGTTTTGTTCGATCTTTTGGAATATACTGAATGGCATAATGCAACCGAAGAGAACCAAAACTATTTACTTCATGACCCCCGTAGTATTCTTTAAATCCATCATGTTGTTCTCCCACAATGAGATATACATTTTTATAGCCTGCTTTTTCTGCATTGTATAATAGGAAATCCAAAATGGGGCGTTGGTCATCGCCATATATCATCAGGGCTTTACTTTGGGTATTGGCTGCTTTTATTTCGGCTTCAGACAATCCTTCAACTGTCATCGATTTCTTCATTCGGGAAGAAGCCCCGCCAGCCAGTATGATCAAATTCGTATTCATTCTCTTATATGTGTTCCACGGCTTACCTTTACTTCATAGGCATTTTTAGCTCCCCCATTTATAATTTCTTGTATCACTTTGCCCTTATTATCTTCAGAAGTCAAAGCACAGATACAACCTCCTCCACCAGATCCTACAATTTTGGCTCCATATGCTCCTGCATTCAATGCACCATCTATCATGGAATCTATTGTAGGAACTGTAATCTGTAAAATATCTTTTAAAACTTCATGATGCTGAGTCATAAGCGCTCCAATTTTAGGGATATCCAAGAAATCCTCTTTGAAAGCTTTTAAAGCATTTTGCGTAATGGAATGGTTCTTTATTGCGGCAAAGAAATAAGGTTGTAAAGATGTTTCTACATGATTTTGCATTGCTTCTACTTCTTCCAAAGTCACAGTGGTAAGATCAAAATCAGAAATATGTTTGGCTACTTGTCTAATTGCAGTTTGCGCTTTAGATCGTAATGTGCCTAACAATCCTAAGGTTTCTTTCGGGATGCCAGATTCACCAATAATCAAGGTTTCAAGACAATCACCAATGGTTTGAAACGAGAACGTATCTCCCGTTTCTATATGAACAATATTACCAAGGCCAATGGTATATTGATCCATTTTTCCTCCTGGAGAATTGTGTTCCAAAACTTCTGCCTCATAAGCAATTTGAGCAATCAATTCTTGAGTAATTGGGCGATTGCAACCAAATGCTTGTAGTAGAAAATGAACCCAAGCAACTACTACGGCAGAAGAACTTGAAATCCCGGCATTAATGGGTATAGTGCTGGTTATGGTAATGTCATAACCACAATCTGGAATACAACCATATCTAGGAACCACTCGCAATACTGCCCCTAAGTGATCATTTAGGTTCAACTTGTGAAACCTCATATGAATTGGAATCTTCCTTTTTTTTCGGATATCTGGCATACGAATATCGAAAACATCAGAATTGTTTGGGCTTGCTGTAAGTTGAACACTTTTGTCAATGGCACATGCAATTACGGGCAATCCTAAATAGTCCTGATGGTCCCCAAAAAGGCAAATCCTTCCTGGGGCAATGATGGTAAATTCTCGTTTCAAAATACTAGTAGGTATCTTTTATCCAATTGTATGGTTTGCGTTTTACCCAATTTCCTCTGGTAAAATCTGGAAAATCTTGAACTTCGCCTCCGTTGGCAATAGAAACTTCCGATAAAGGTGTAATGGCGCTCCATGCAGCAGCATCGTAGGCATCCATTGGGGGCGCAATATTTTGTTTGGCTGATTCAACAAAAGCCTGTAATACAAAAAAGTCCATACCTCCGTGACCTGATCCAGCTGCGTAATCTCCGTATTTTTTCCATAATGGATGATCATATTGCTCTAACCAAGGTGAAGCATTATCCCAACGATGGGGCTTTTCTGCTTTATCCTCTATATAGATACGGTTACCATCCACTTCCCAAATACCTTCACTTCCCTGAACTCGGAATCCTAGAGAGTAAGGTCTAGGTGAATTGCAATCATGTGTTACAATAATGGTTTCTTGATTGGATGTTTCTATCATAGAAGTGATAATATCTCCTTGCTTGAATTTTAATTTTGCATTGGGATGATCTTCCCCTCCATGTTTCACAATATAATTATGAATTCCAACTCCTTTACTGGACATAGAAGAGATAGAAACAAAACGATTGCCACGATTGATATCGCACATAGTAGCAATGGGGCCAACACCATGTGTAGGATATACATCAGCATCTCTTAAAAGCGAATGCTGGGTTCTCCAAGCGGATTCAGAAATTCCCTTTTCACCAAATTCAACCCCTTTTCCGTAGGCAGTTTTTCCATCGTTGAGTTTCACAAAGCGTAGATCATGTTGATAGCCACATCTAAAATGGAGCAATTCCCCAAATACGTTTTGTTTAACCATGTTTAGTACTGCTAGGATATCCCTTCTATAACAAACATTTTCCAGTATCATTAGGTGAGTCCCCGTTTCTTCATGGGTGTTTACTAGGTCCCAACATTCTTCCATGGTATTGGCGGCAGATACTTCCAAGCCTGCATATTTGCCAGCTAGCATAGCATCTTTGGCCATTCGGGTATGCCATAGCCATGGCGTAGAAATAATAACGGCATCTACTTCTTGGAGTGCCAAGAGATTTCGATAGTCATATTCGTTTTTTGCAAATACTTTGGGTTTTTTATATCCTGCTTTCGAAATTAAGTCTAAAGCAATAGTATTTCTACGTTCATCGATATCGCAAATGGCAGTTATATTAACATCATTACGTTGCAACAGATTAGATAGATGATTTGTTCCTCTAAGGCCTACCCCAATGAGGCCTACATTTAATTTGTCATTTTCAGAAATAAGATTATTTCCTAATGTTAAGTGTGGTGCTAAGGAAATTCCTGTACCCACTATAGCGGTTTGTTTGATAAAATTTCTTCTTGAACTCATAGGTTGGTGATTTGATGCTTAAAAGTAGTATAATTTTAAGTTTTTTTAATGGTAGGATAATTTTATACCATACAAGAAGATTTCTTGTAAGTCCGCAACTTTTTTCGCGACACAAAGGATAACTAACAAAGAAACAAACCATGGAGACTTTTTGGTTTTTTGAAGATGTAAACTTATTTAATATGCTTTGTCCACATAAATTCAAGGCATATAAGGCTACCCATCACTTCAGGCAATATAGGAAGCAGGATTATATTTACTTTGAAGAAGATCAATCCAATAAAGTATACCTCATTGAAAAAGGCAAAGTGAAGTTGGGGTATTATACAGAAAGTGGAGAGGAAGTGGTGAAAGCCATTTTAACGAAAGGTGAATTGTTTGGAGAAAAGGCAATTTTGGGAGAGGATAAGCGAGATGAATTTGCCATGGCGTTAGATAATACCACCTCTATTTGTCCTGTAGCCGTAGATACTATGCACGACCTTATGCGTGACAATAGATCATTAAGTTTTAGAGTTTATAAATTAATTGGATTTAGAATTAAAAAGTTGGAGCGTCGTTTGGAGCTTATTCTTTTTAAGGATGCTGAAACCCGCGTGGAAGAATTTCTGAAAGAATTGGCCGAAGATTATGGTTATTGTTGCCCCAATACGGGAGATACTGTGATTAAACACCCGTATACACAAAAAGATATTGCCCGTCTTATAGGAACAACACGCCCTACCTTTAACAATATTATGAATCGATTTAAGGAAGCCAATAGGATCGATTTTTCCAGAAACGAAATACGTTTAAAATTTTCTGCCTAATGTAAGCTAGCTTACATTTAGAAAACATACCGCTGTTTAATTTTGTCATGTAATTAAAAATTAAACAGAATATGAAAAAGATTTTTTTAGGGATACTTTCCCTAGCATTTGTGATGACATCGTGTAGTAATGATGATGACAACACTCAAACTACCTCGAACCTAACCCTTAACCTAAATGGCTTAGAAGACCTAGGAACCGATTTCAATTATGAAGGTTGGTTGCTGGTAAACGGAACGCCAATATCTACAGGGCTTTTTACGGTGGATGCCAATGGACAACTATCTAGTACTAGTTTTGAAGTGCCTACCGAAACAATTGATGCAGCAACCAAGTTCATTTTAACCATTGAACCTAATCCAGATTCAGACCCAGCTCCTTCAGACCAAAAATTAATTGCTGGAGATTTTAATGGGAACAGCGCAACTATATCAACAGCTACGGCTCCAGCTGTAGGAGATTTTAGTAATGCTTCTGGTGATTTCTTTTTAAGAACACCTACAGATGAACCTGCAGGAAGTGCAAACAATGGAAATGATCAGTATGGAGTATGGTTTGGACAACCGGGTATGCCTCCAGCTGCAACATTGGTATTACCAGAATTACCTACAGGATGGATTTATGAAGGTTGGGTAATTGGTGAATCAGGACCTCTTTCTACAGGAACCTTCTCAAGTATAGATACCATGGATGATAATGCTGGCTTGGCTACAAGTTTTGGAGGCACCGAAAATGCAGGCCCACCAATTCCTGGAGAAGACTTTTTTAATAATGCTCCAAGTGGAGAGACCTTTCCTTTGGATATCCGAGGAAGAACAGTGGTCATAACTGTAGAACCTGTACCAGATAATAGCCCAATGCCATTTACACTAAAGCCATTGGCCGCACAGGCAGGAAATGATACTGCTCCTGCATTTAATAGTTTCGCCCTTAATTTGAGCACTTTTCCAACAGGAACAGTGACTCGATAGTTTAATTTTCGTGTTGAAAAAGTCCTGCCTTTTGGTGGGACTTTTTTTGTATGAAAATCTTGATAATAAATGTAATTTTATAGCAATTTTATCTACTAAGTCTACATGCGGTCTAAACAATTTTTAACCAAACATTGGAGTAATATATTGATCGTAGCGATCATAGCATTGCTTTTTATTCCACAAACAGGGATGCCAATTAAAGTGTTTTTCAACAAACTCATAGCTTTTAGCCCTTCCAAAATTTCTGTTGAGAAACAAGAAACATTGGAAGACTATCAATGGACATTAAAAACAATAGCGGGTAATGAAACAAATTTAGCTTCTTCAAAAGGGAAAGTTGCCTTAATTAATTTATGGGCTACCTGGTGTCCCCCTTGTGTGGCAGAAATGCCTTCATTACAAAACCTGTACAACGAGTATGGAGACCAAGTAGATTTCTATTTTGTTTCTTCAGAGAGTTCAGAGAAATTGAAAAAATTCATGGCTCATAAAGGGTATGATTTTCCTGTGTATGTACACAGCTACAAGGCCCCAGGAATGCTGGAAGCGAGCTCTATCCCCACAACCTATGTGCTTTCTAAAAGTGGAAAGATTGTGATAGATAAAACGGGTGCGGCTAATTGGGACAGTACAAGAGTAAAGAACTTATTGGATGAATTACTTAAAGAATAGCTTATTTTTTCTCTAAGAATTCCATAGCTCCAAAAACAGTTAACAACATTCCTAAGTTATAAATAGTGTCTTCTATGGGGATTGTTTTTATGCGCAACCCCATATTTTCAAAGTTATTATACCAAACCACTTGATCTTCTATTCCAGTACCTGTTAAAACACCGTTTACAATAAAAAACGGAATGAGAATGACCAAATAGGTTGGTAAAAAGGTGGTCAATGATTTTCTGTTGTAATTATAAATGATTCCAAGAACCAACAATGCGTAGCAGAAATTCACAAACGTATACCAACGATCGTAATAGTACCAGAGCACAATAACCAAAGTTGATACCAAGGTTATATAAATGACATTGACCAATTTCTTTGAAAAAGAAAGCTTGGGGAATAATTCCAGCAAAGAATAGTGAGTGAAAATACAGGCATAGGGGATACAGATAAAAAACAACCATTCCTCCAGTGGCAATCCTAAGAATTTTATTCCAGTGATATATGCATCGTTAAATCCCCAAAAGCCATGCTGGGTAAAAATAATGTCCCACGGAATAAAAACGGCCATCATCACCAAAACACCAATGGCAAACGATTTCCATTTCTTGTAAAACTGAAGTCGGGGATGAAAACTAAATAGAAATGGGATCACAAATGAGCCCAAATTCAACCATAGATAGAGGTATTTCATTTTTTGAAATACTTTAAGGGAGGAAAGAGCATCCCAAAGCACTCACCATCTTTTTTCCCTAAATGTTTGTGATGCATCTTATGGGCCCTGCGAATCCCTTTTGCATACCAATTATTAGCATTTCGGAACATTTTGAAACGTTGGTGGATAAATATATCATGAACCATAAAATAAGCAACTCCATAGGCGAAAATACCTAAACCAATGGGCAGGCCTGCCCAAAACCCATAGTATTGCCAGCTAATAAAACAAACAATACTTACAATAGCATAGAATACAAAAAATGCATCATTGCGTTCCCACCAACTTCCATGATCTTTATGATGATGATCCTTATGTAAACTCCATAAGAAGCCGTGCATGACGTATTTATGAGTAAACCACGCCATGAATTCCATGATGGAGAAAGTGATCAAGAAAATGAGTATCCAAAAGAGAGCGTCCATATCTAGCGCACTAAATTTAATTGGTATTTAACATAGCTTCGGGTTAAAAGCCCGAATTTTTCATAATTAGGTACCCGAATACGTGTATTTTTTATTTCGAGTGCTGGTGTCTTTTTCAACTTCTTCAGAAGGCGTTTGTAATAGCGGTATGCCATGAATACTCCAAACTTAGCCTCTGTAGGAAGCAATAAAATTCCTTCATAACCTTTTTTGAAATCCTTTTCAATGTCATCAATAATCTTTTGTTTAGAAATTTCATCCAAGGATTCCAAATTGGTATTCGGGAAGTAGGTACGACTCAAACCCTCAAAATCATCTTTAAGGTCTCGTAAAAAATTTACTTTCTGAAAAGCAGAACCAAGACTCATAGCTGACTCTTTCAATTCTTCAAATTTAGATTGATTTCCTTTTACAAAAACCTTTAGGCACATGAGTCCTACCACATCTGCAGAACCATAGATGTATTGTTTGTATTCTTCTTCGGTTTGATATACACTCTTAGAAAGGTCCAATCGCATGCTTTGCATAAAAGAATCAATCAATTCTTTATCAATGCCATAAGCATGAACAGTATGCTGGAATGAATTAAGGATGGGGTTAAGACTTATTCGATCATTCAGAGCGTTTTCCAGATCTTCTTCAAATCGCTGAAACAGGGTTTCCTTATCATAATCATGGAACGAATCCACAATTTCATCAGCAAAGCGAACAAATCCGTATATATTATAAATATCTGCACGAATTGAAGGTGCCAGCATTTTTGTGGCAAGTGAAAAAGAGGTACTGTAAGCTTGAGTCACCTCTTTGCTACAGCTATAAGATACGTTGTCGAAAATCTGTTTCATGACGCTATTTCTTTTTGAATTAAACTTGAAACCAATTTTCCCGAAATAAGAGAGGGAGGTACGCCAGGACCAGGAACTGATAATTGTCCTGTAAAAAACAAACCCTTTACTTTTTTACTTTTTAACTTGGGTCGTAAAAAGGCTGTTTGTAGCAATGTATTTGCCAATCCGTAGGCATTTCCCTTGTAACTGTTATACGCTTCAATAAAGTCGTTAATACAAAAAGACTCTTTAAATATAACGTATTTTTTGGCTTCTTGGTTTGTCAATTTTTCGAATCGATCCATGATAATATCAAAATATAGGGATCTTAATTCAGGGGTGTCTTTCAATCCTGGGGCAATGGGGATGAGAAAAATCCCCGCTTCTTGGCTTTGAGGTGCAGCATTTGCATCTGTTTTGGAAGGAAAACTAGCATAAAAGAGCGGTTCTTTGGGCCATTTTGGAGTGTCGTAAATATCCTTAGCATGAACCTCAAAGGGAACATCAAAGAATAAGGTATGGTGTTCTACATTTTTCAACTTCTTATTAAATCCTACATAAAAGAGTAGGGAGGAAGGGGCGAAAGTCTTTTTGCTCCAATATGATTCAGAATACTGTCGAAATTGAGGATCTAACAGAGTTTCGGTATGATGGTAATCGGCACCACTTAGAACGATGTCTGCAGAAATCTTTTTGGAATTGACCAAAAGACCAATCGTCTTATTGCCTTCTACCCGTATTTTTTCTACAGCCTGATTGGTTTTGATGGTTACACCTAAACTTTCGGAGAGTGATTTCATTCCTTGAATTACACTGTACATCCCGTTTTTGGGATGAAAGGTGCCCAGGCCGAAATCGGCATAATTCATAAAACTATAAAATGCCGGGGTATTGGAAGGCTTTGCTCCTAGAAACAATACGGGAAACTCAAGAATGGAAACCAAACGCGGGTTATTGAATTTCTTCCTCACTTCTTTACTAATGGTACTGAAAAACTGCCCCAATTTTCGCATGGTAACAGGGGTTACCAGTTCTAGGGGTGAAACTCCTGGGCGATATACCAAATCTTTGATGGCAATGTCATAGTTGTCTTTTGCTTCTGCAATGAATTGTTTCAACTTTTTAGAACTACCCAATTCTTCTTTTTCAAATGCCAAACAGATTTTATCTAGGGTATCTCCAATAGTTATAAAATCCTGTTCTCCAAAATAGACGGAGTATGCAGGATTTAATTTTATAAGATCATAATAATCAGAAGGGTGTTTGCCAAAATCTGCAAAGAAACGTTCAAAAACGTCTGGCATCCAGTACCAAGTAGGGCCAATATCGAAGGTGAATCCTTCTTTTTTAAGTTGACGCGCTCTGCCACCAACGGTTGTATTTTTTTCATAGATAGTTACTTCGTGTCCAGCTTTGGCCAAATAGGCAGAAGCCGCAAGGGAGGAAAACCCAGATCCGATTATAGCTATCTTCTTTTTCATTTTGTTTAACGAATATACTTAATATTTAAACAAAAATGAACAAATCAAAAAAAATTAAGACAATTTTATTTTCTGAAGTTTTTTGTGAAGATCTTCAAGACTTTCTACAATCTTTACATTTTCTGGCAGTTTGCTTTCTAAGACATCCATGGTTTTATAGCCCATAATCCAAAGAGGCATGGGGTTATCTGCGCCCAATATTTTTTGAAAGCGAGAAGCATAATCATATACAGACTCTCGATCTGGTTTTACAGTAAAATAGGAGAGAAAGGTAATTTCTTCGTAATGCTTTAAGATATATTTTAATCCGTCTATAGGAATATTGGTGCCAAGATATACGGTTGCAAACCCAGATGAAATGATCTCATAATTGGCAAACAACAAACCAATTTCATGGATTTCTTCATAAGGAAGATAAAGAACAAAAGATGGTACTTTCTTTTCTGAACTCTCCTCCTGAACTTTATGAATATTGATAATGATCTTTTGCTTGATCAACTCTGAAATGAAACGTTCGTGAGATGGGTCTATGGTCCCCGTTTGCCACAAGAGTCCTATTTCGTTAAGCAGGGGGAGAAATACCTCGTAGAATATTTCGCGAAAGTCTTTGGTTTTGGCTAACTGATTATAAGTTCTGGTAAACAATGAATGATCAAAATCAAACATAGCCGTTTTAAATGCCTGTTGCGAATAATCTTCCTGATTTTTTTCGGAAAGGCTATTGATGAGCTTGGCGATCTCTTCTTCCTTAAATCCTGCTATTTTGGAAATCTTATAACCCTCATTGTAGAGCAGGGTTACATTCAATAATTTCTTTAGGTTGATGAGGTCGTACTTCCGAATATTGGTATCTGTCCGGGCGGGTTCCAGTAAGTTGTACCGCTTTTCCCAAATCCTGATGGTATGTGCCTTAACCCCGCTAAGATTCTCGAGGTCTTTGATACTGAATTGCGTTTTAATCAACATATTGTCGCAAGCTCGTTTGTACCAAAGGTACTAAAAACAGTGTTCCAAAAATTAATTTGTTTAATTTTTTAACAAAAATTATAAACAATTTGTAATCACTTAAAATGATTGTAACCAAGAATGTAATATGTCATAGGTTGAGTTTTAGGACCAATGTTTCTTTTTAGGGACCCAACTATCGTGGATTTACTTTATGTTTCATTAGTGCGTTCGTGTATATATCCAATTAGACGCAAATTGTTACCCAATCGTAACACAATTTTTCCATACTTTTAATCAGATTCTAATTTGTCAATCCTAAATACCATACTTCATGCTATCAAAATTTTCACTTTCTGTGTTCCTTTTTCTGACCATAACCCATGTTTCTGCCCAGAATTTAATTGGAGAAGAGGCAGAGATGGATATCATTTTAAAAAACATTGAAAGTTTTTCGCAAGCTGTTATGGAGGCCAACTACGAAGGTATAGGTGCTGCTTATACAGAAGATGCTAAGATATTTCCAAACAATCGGGATATCATTCATGGCCGTGAATCTATTACAGCCTATTGGAAACTTCCTGAGGGAACCCGTATTAGTTATCATAAAATCACCCCGGAAGAAATTAAAATCATAGGTGATGAAGCCTATGACTATGGTTATTATGAAGGGGCTACCCTTAAAGATGGGAAGGAATCCCGCTGGAAGGGAAAATATGTGATTGTTTGGAAAAAAGTGGGAGACGATTGGAAGATCTATCTCGATATCTGGAACCGAGTAGCAAATTGATTACATAGAGGATTTGGAGTGATTTTTGGGTAATTATAGAAAAGGGAAAGCCATTCATGCGAATGGCTTATTCATGGTTCACTCTCCTCAAAATGTTCCATTTTCCCTTATTTGTGAACAAAGATAATTTGAGCTTCATTAAAATGAAAAAGGAAAATACACTTATTTAAACAGGAAAATTCCTTTATCAACCTTCATGACTTTCAGGTTCTTCTGCCTGTTCTCAGTAACATATAGTGTGTCCTTCATCCTGAGTTTCAATTTCAGAGGAACGAAAAAAAATGCAAAGAAAATATAGGTAAGCTTACTAACAGAAATGGTAGTAGTTTTTTTGGCAAACTATATAAGTATGTCAAATCCGACTGGAAAAAGCTCTTCAAAGAAAATTAAATGTTCTTCTAAGTAGTCTTTTACAGTATATGTGTTCGTAATGTCTGAGGCAATTGACATAGCAAAATTTAATTAATCAAATGTATATTGAACAACAACGATGTACAACAGGAAAAACCCTGAATTTTAGTACGGTTTTTCATTATGTCGAGAATGGGAGTCTCCAGAGCGGGAAACAGTTTCATATTTCTTTTTTGTAAAGTACAAAGCACAAAAAAGAAATATTCACTACCCTAAGAGTATCAGGGCTCATTCCAGCCAAACAAAAAAGACCGCCCTTTTCAGAACAGTCTTTCGTTGTACCGAGAATGGGAGTCGAACCCACACGCCCTAATGGACACATGGCCCTCAACCATGCCTGTCTACCAATTCCAGCACCTCGGTAGATGCTAATCAAAAAAAGTCGAGCAAAACGCATCGACTTTTTTATCTTTTGGTGACCTGGCTGGGGCTCGAACCCAGGACCCTCTCCTTAAAAGGGAGATGCTCTACCAACTGAGCTACCAGGTCATTAAAAAATGAAAGCAGTGTGATCCACTTTCAAGAGCTAAACAATTTCTGCGTTAGCGGCTGCAAATATAAGATCATTCTATGTATTATTCAAAGCAAAAAGGATTAATTTTAATAAATATTTATTCTTCCTTTTTAACCCGCTATAATTGCGATATTTGCAAGCATGAAAATAGTCCTTATTGGTTATATGGGAAGTGGAAAATCATCCATAGGTCAACGACTTTCTGAAGTCTTGGAATATGGATTTGTCGATTTGGATGCCGAAATTGAAAAACGCGAAGCATCTAAGATTTCCAAAATCTTTGAAGAAAAAGGCGAGATTTATTTCAGGAAGACAGAAGCCACTGTCTTAAAGGATATCCTTTCTAACAATACAGATGAAATTGTAGCCACTGGCGGAGGTACTCCTTGTTACGGCCGTATTATGGATGACTTGTTGGAAAATGAAGAAGTTCTGGCTGTTTACCTGAAATGTTCCATAGATACTTTAACAGAACGGCTTTTTCCAGAAAAAGAGCATCGTCCCATGATCGCTCATTTAGACACCAAAGAACTTCTGGATGATTTCATTAGAAAGCATTTGTTTGAACGGGCCTTTTATTACAATAGAGCAAATACAATCATTGATTGTAATGAAAAAGACGAAAAAGAGGTAGTGGAAAAAATCCTTTTTTCTTTAATCTAATACGGCAGTACAGCTATTCTTTTCAAATACCACAGAGACATTCTCATTTAGGGAAGTAGAAAGGGAAATCCCTTTAAAATCTGCCTTTACGGGGTATTTTTTATGATTTCGATCTACCAATACAGCCGTTTTAAACTGTTTTAGGGGCACTTCCAAAAAATGTTTTACCCCATAAATTAAAGTGGTGCCGGAGTGCAACACATCATCTACCAATACCAAGGATTTACCTTCAATATCTTCCATGGATAGAGAAGTGGTTACAGGATTGGTGGGCATTTTTTTATCTACAAATACTTTGCAAAGTGAAACCTTAATAGGAGAGATGTTCTCAATTTCTTTTTTTAGCTTTTTGGCAAGCAAAAAGCCATTTTCCATGATCCCAGCAATAATGACTTCAGATTCATCCACATTGGTTTCGTATACCTGATACGCCATACGTTTAACCTTGTGTGAAATCTGTTTATTAGAAAGAATAACGGTAGCCTGCTGCATGTGTGTATTTTTTTCAAAGATACAAATTTGATGAGGTTCTAATCGGTGGTGTCTTCAGTAAAATCTTCCAGATCCCTACGATCTTTTTTGGTAGGACGACCCATTCCTTTTTTGCGATAATAATCTTTGGAGTATTTTAAAAGCTCTGTATTCTCAAAAGCTTCTTTTGGTGTAGTATCCGTTCGGTACAGGCCTACTAATTTGGCACCCACCCTGCTGGGAGGAATTTCGATCACGTCTAACGTATAATTAATTTGGTTTTTCCGAACGATAATTTGATCGGCAGGATAGACTTCCCTGGATGGCTTTACAATATCCCCATTAATACGTATAGCCCCTTTTTTACAGGCAATGGCTGCCTGATTTCGGGTTTTGAAGTATCGGGTACACCACAGATATTTATCTATCCTCATACCATTGGGCTTAAAAGTGCGTTAAATAAAGGACAAAAATAGCGGAAAATTGTATCTTGCGCCATTAAAAAATTGAAGATGAAGAGAGCAAAATTACTTGCATTACTTACCTTATCATTAATATCTTTTATTTCTTGTCGAAATGACGACGGGAATATTGAATTTGTTCCTGCGCGGGATCGAGGGGAAGAAGCACCAGCTTCAACCACAATTATTGAAGATTATTTGCAAACACACTTCTATAATTACGAAGAATTCCAGAACCCTCCCGTAGATTTCGATTATAAAATAAAGTTCGATACGATAGCGGGAGACAACTCTGCTAAAACGCCATTGATTGATCAAGTGGATTTTAAAATGGTTCCAGATCGTGTAGATGATGGTGTTGAATACAAGCTTTACTATTTAAATGTAGCGCAAGGTGGAGGAAGTGTAAGTCCTGAATTCCCAGATGTCACGGTAGCTACTTTTGAAGGGATTTGGCTTAATGAAGAAAATTCCAACCAGGCATATACAGAATTGTTTGATAGTTCTGTGGTACCCGTTACTTTTGATTTAACAGGAGTGGTAAATGGTTTTCAAGATGCTTTGATTGAATTTAATGTAGCAGAGAGCGTTACAAGTAATCCTGATGGAACTATTGATGTAAACGAACCAGGAATTGGAGCCGTTTTCATGCCTTCAGGACTAGGGTACTATGTTAGTACACCTCAAGGATCTGGAATACCCGTATATGCACAATTAATATTTACCTTCCATCTGTACCAATCAAGACAAGGAGATCAGGATAATGACGGAATCCCTTCTATTTTTGAAGACCTTAATGGAAATCAATTAGAAGAAGATGATGATACAGATAGTGACGGACTTCCTAATTTCTTTGATGCTGATGATGATAACGACGGACGTCCAACTTCTGGCGAAGTAGAACAAAGGGAATATGAATTAAACCCTGGAGATCCAGACCCATCCTTATTACCTAATGAATTTATTGCAAGTCGTGAAACTGATGAAGAAACGGGTATTATAACCGTGACTACAATAGAATATATAGATGCCAACAACAATGGAATTTGGGATCATTTAGATGATGGTATATAAAAGAAATAAGACCTAAAAAAAGCCTCGTTAATCAACGAGGCTTTTTTATTGTTTAAGATTTTGGTTGCTCCTTGTCTTTATCCGTTTCCTTTTCTGCTTAACACTTTTAAGGAAGCTTTTACAATGGCATCTGCGTTAAGACCATATTTCTCCATAAGTTGATCTGGAGTTCCAGATTCACCAAATGTATCTTGAGTAGCTACAAATTCTTGTGGAGCAGGATGATTTTCTGCCAACACACGGGAAACGCTTTCGCCCAATCCACCCAAGTAGTTATGCTCTTCGGCGGTAACTACACAACCAGTTTTAGCAACGCTGGATAGAATTGCTTCACGATCTAATGGCTTTATGGTATGGATATTAACTACATCAGCAGAAATTCCTTGCTCTTGCAATGTTTCTGCCGCTTGTAATGCTTCCCAAACTAAATGTCCGGTTGCCACAATAGTAACATCATTTCCTTCTTGTAATTGCACTGCTTTACCAATCTCAAAAGTTTGATCTTCAGGAGTGAAATTAGCTACTTTCGGGCGTCCAAATCGTAAATAAACAGGGCCTTCGTGCGCTGCAATGGCTAAGGTGGCTGCCTTGGTTTGGTTGTAATCACAAGTATTAATAACAGTCATCCCCGGGAGCATTTTCATAAGCCCTAAGTCTTCAAGGATTTGGTGTGTGGCACCATCTTCACCTAGAGTAACTCCTGCATGGGAAGCACAGATTTTTACATTTTTATGACTGTAGGCAATACTCTGACGGATTTGATCGTAAACCCGACCCGTAGAGAAATTAGCAAAGGTTCCTGTGAAAGGAATTTTACCACCAATGGTCATTCCTGCTGCTAATCCCATCATATTGGCTTCTGCAATTCCTACTTGGAAAAAACGTTCGGGATGATTGGCTTTAAATTCATCCATTTTAAGGGATCCAGTAAGGTCGGCGCATAGTGCCACTACATCTGAGTTGGTTTTACCCAATTCGGTAAGGCCTGCTCCAAAACCAGAGCGAGTGTCTTTTTTACCGGTATCAATATATTTTTTCATGGTTGTGTTTTCAGAATTAATAATCACCTAAAGTTTCAGGGTTTTGAGATAACCCAATTTCCAATTGTTCGTCATTAGGTGCTTTACCATGCCAAGCATGAGTATGCATCATAAAGTCTACTCCATTACCCATAACAGTATGCATGAGTACACAAATAGGCTTTCCGTTTCCGGTTTTACTTTTGGCATCATTGAGTCCAGAAATAACTGAATTCAGATCATTTCCTTCTTCAATTTCCAATACATCCCAGCCAAAGGCTTCAAATTTTGCTCTTAGACTTCCCATAGATAATACAGTATCTAAAGAGCCGTCTATTTGCTGTTTGTTGTAGTCTACTGTTACAATGATGTTGTCTACCTTATTGGCAGCTGCATACATGATTGCTTCCCAATTTTGGCCTTCCTGTAACTCTCCATCCCCGCAAAGGGTATAAACCATATGAGAATCGTTGTTTAGTTTTTTGGCTTGAGCAGCTCCCAATGCAACAGAAATACCTTGTCCCAACGACCCTGAAGCTACACGAATACCTGGTAATCCTTCATGCGTTGTAGGGTGTCCCTGTAAGCGAGAGTTGATTAGGCGGAAGGTGTTAAGCTCTTCTACAGGAAAATATCCCGATCGGGCTAAAACACTGTAAAATACTGGCGAAATGTGTCCATTGGATAAGAAGAAAATGTCTTCTTCCTTCCCATCCATGTGGAAACCGTCCTTACGCTCCATAACCTCTTGAAAAAGGGCCACAAAAAATTCGGTGCAACCAAGAGAACCGCCAGGATGGCCGGAATTCACTTTGTGCACCTGTCTCAAAATATCCCTACGAACCTGAATGACAAGATCGTTAAGGTAATTCATATCTGGCATAAATGTATAATTTGTATGCTGCCAAAAGTACTATTTTCCTAAAGGGACACAAAGAAGAAAATACAGCATTTATTAACGATTTTACTGTTTTAGTTAACAGTATGAGAAAGAACGATTCTGAAGGAAAAGTGAAATAGCTTAGATGTAAAGTCTAACATTTATTTACCATTGTTCCATAGAAATCCTCCTATCTTTGCGAGCCGAAAAGTATGCGCGAATGAAATTTGAAGTACACGCAAAAGACCCAGCTACTAAAGCTAGGGCTGGAACCATTACATTAGATCACGGACCTGTAGAAACACCTATCTTCATGCCTGTAGGCACAGTGGGGACGGTAAAAGGGGTACACCAAAGGGAACTTGAAGAGGATATTAATCCCGATATTATTTTGGGGAATACGTATCATCTATACCTACGTCCTCAAATTGATATTTTGGAAAAAGCAGGAGGGCTACATAAGTTCATGAATTGGGATCGCAATATCCTAACCGATAGTGGCGGATATCAAGTATATTCACTATCTGCCAATCGGAAAATTAAAGAAGAAGGAGTTAAGTTTAAGTCACATATAGATGGGAGTTACCACGTGTTTACTCCAGAAAATGTGATGGAAATTCAACGGAAAATAGGAGCAGATATTATCATGGCGTTCGATGAGTGCACGCCGTACCCATGTGATTATCAGTATGCTAAGCGATCCATGTACATGACCCATCGTTGGTTAGATCGTTGTATCAATCATTTAGAGAAAACTCCGCTTTCTTACGATTATAACCAAACGTTTTTTCCTATTGTACAAGGAAGCACTTATAAAGATTTGCGAAAACAATCAGCAGAGTATATTGCAAGTGTTGGGGCTGCAGGAAATGCCATTGGCGGATTATCGGTAGGGGAACCAGCTGAAGAGATGTACGCTATGACAGAAGTTGTAACAGAGATTCTTCCAGAAGACAAACCACGTTATCTTATGGGCGTGGGTACTCCCATCAATATACTAGAAAATATTGCTTTGGGAATTGATATGTTTGATTGTGTCATGCCAACTAGAAATGGAAGAAACGGAATGCTTTTTACCGCTCATGGTACTATAAATATCAAGAACAAAAAATGGGAAGATGATTTCTCCCCCATAGACGAAATGAACATCACTTGGGTAGATACAGCTTATAGTAAAGCATACTTAAGGCATTTGTTTACCGTAAATGAAATGTTAGGAAGACAGATTGGAACCATTCACAATCTAGGCTTTTATCTTTGGTTGGTTCGTGAAGCGAGAAAACATATCTTAGCGGGTGACTTTGGGGTTTGGAAAAACCAAATGGTTGCTCAAATGGATAAAAGGCTGTAATGCTAAGTATTCTAGATAAGTACATACTCAAAAAGTATCTGGGGACATTCATCCTCTTGCTATTGCTTTTCATTCCTATTGGGATTACGGTCAATTTAGCAGAGAAGATTGATAAAATGTTGGCCAATGAAGTTCCTTTATCGGAAATCTTACTCTATTATGTAGATTTCACTGTCTATTTTGCCAATTTATTATTTCCGTTATTTCTTTTCCTATCAGTCATTTGGTTTACCTCCAAACTAGCAAACAATACCGAAGTTATAGCTTTTTTAAGTAGTGGGGTTTCGTATTATAGATTCCTTAGGCCTTATATGATTGGCGCGACCATCGTTTGTGTTGGCGCCTTTATTTTAGGAAACTACCTAGCTCCAAGTGCTAGTAAAGGATACAATGAGTTTACTTACAAACACCTGAAAAGAGGAAAAAAGGACAGGGATCTTGGTAACGTATATCGTCAAATTAATGATAAGGAATATATTTATGTAAGTAAGTTTAACCTTAAAGATAAATCAGGCAATCATTTTTCCTTAGAGCATTTTGAAGGCAATAAAATGACCTTCAAGATCATGGCAAACCGAATTAAGTTCAACGAAGATTCTACCTATACCTTACTTAATTATACCAAGCGTATTGTTGGAGAGCGGGAAGATTCTCTGATAAGTTTAGCTAAAAAGGATACGGTTTTTAGTTTCGATATCGAAGACCTGACCCCAGTAGAATATATTGCAGAAACCTTAAATTTTAATGAACTCAACCGGTTTATAAGAAGGGAAAAAGAAAAAGGTTCCAATTATATAAACCGATACGAGGTTGTTAGATACAAACGATGGAGTTTACCTGTATCAGCTTATATTTTAACCATTATCGCTGTTGCGGTTTCGTCTATTAAAAGACGTGGTGGTATGGGGGTAAACCTTGCCATAGGAATAGGTATAGGAATGGTTTTTATCTTTTTTGATAAGATTTTTGGCACCATGGCTGAGCAAAGCAGCTTCTCTCCATTTGTAGCAACATGGTTTCCTAACTTCATTTTTGGTATTTTGGCTATTTACTTGTTAAGAAATGCAAAACGCTAAATTTCTAAACTACCTACACCTACATGTCATCGTTTTCATTTGGGGGTTTACAGCAGTACTGGGTGCGCTCATTACGCTAGATGCTATCCCATTAGTCTGGTATAGAATGTCATTAGCAACAGTAATGGTCTTGGCATTTGTATTACTTTCAAAGAAAAGACTCAGATATTCCAAAAAAACCATACTGGGATTCTTTTTTGTAGGATCAGTAATCGCAGTACATTGGCTTACATTCTTTGGCGCCATTAAGGCAGCGAATGTTTCTATCACCCTATCTATCATGTCTACTGGAGCATTTTTTACTGCTTTTTTAGAACCTCTTTTTTATAGAAGAAAAATTATTTGGTATGAAGTTCTATTTGGTCTAATTGTTATTGCTGGGCTCTATATTATTTTTAGGGCAGAGGCAGGATACTCTTATGGAATTTTATTAGCATTGATTTCGGCTTTTTTGGGAGCTCTGTTTTCAGTGATGAATGGAAAATTTGCAGAGAAATACAGTGCTTCGTCTATTACTATGTACGAGTTGTTTTTTGGAGTGGTATGTATTTCAATATACCTTTTGGCAACGAATGGTTTTACTTCAGAGTTTTTTACAGTAACCCCAAAGGATTGGTTTTACCTTTTTATATTGGCTTCTGCATGTACCGCTTACGCATTTATTGCTTCAGTGCACGTAATGAAATGGTTAAGTCCTTATACTGTAATGCTAACTGTAAATCTGGAACCGGTCTACGGAATTCTACTAGCCTTGGTTATTCTTAAAGACAGTGAATACATGCATCCGCAATTTTATTATGGAGCCTTGATTATTCTTGTAACGGTGCTTGCCAATGGAATAATTAAGACCAAAAAACAAAGAAAAAAGAACACAATATCTTCCACCTAAAAACAAAGTTTTATCTTTGTGGACTAACCAGAAAACAAAGAATATTCAGAACGTATGGAATATCTTGAATTTGAGTTACCTATAAAGGAGTTGCAGGAACAATATGAGAAAGCTTGCAAGATTGGAGAAGAAAGCGATGTTGATGTAAGCAACACCTGTAAGCAAATTGAAAAAAAACTAGAAGAGACCAAAAAGGAAATTTATAAGAATTTGACTCCTTGGCAACGTGTACAGTTGTCCCGTCACCCTAATCGTCCCTACACATTGGATTATATTAATGCAATCTGTGGGGATTCTTTTTTGGAATTGCATGGAGATCGCAATTTCAAGGATGATAAAGCCATGATTGGTGGTTTAGGGAAAATAGGAGACCAAAGTTATATGTTTATTGGTCAGCAAAAGGGGTACAATACCAAAACCCGACAGTACCGAAACTTTGGAATGGCCAATCCTGAAGGATACAGGAAAGCCCTTCGTCTCATGAAATCGGCTGAGAAGTTTGGAGTCCCTGTAGTGACACTTATAGATACTCCCGGAGCATATCCTGGATTGGAAGCAGAAGAACGTGGACAAGGAGAAGCCATTGCAAGAAATATCTTGGAAATGACTCGCTTAAAAGTTCCCATCATAGTGGTAATCATTGGGGAAGGAGCTAGTGGTGGAGCTTTGGGAATAGGAGTGGGAGATCGTGTGCTTATGCTAGAAAATACATGGTACTCGGTAATATCTCCTGAAAGCTGTTCTTCTATTTTATGGAGAAGCTGGGAATACAAAGAACAAGCAGCAGAAGCATTGAAGCTTACGGCCAATGATATGAAAAAACTGAAACTGATTGATCAGATCGTTAAAGAACCATTGGGAGGAGCACATAGCAATCGCGAAAAGACTTATTTGGAAGTTGCAAAATCAATTAGCAAGACTTATGGTGATTTAAAAGACTTATCACCAAAAGATTTGGTTAACCAACGTATGGAAAAATATTCTGAAATGGGAGTCTACAAAGGCTAGTTTCAGCAATAGCAACCTGTTACAAAATCCGAGGTGAAAACTTCGGATTTTTTCTACCTTTATTAACATATTATATTTAGTTTTCAACAAAGCTCAGTGGATATTAGTGCTGCTTGGTTTTGAACTATCTCTTAACAATTTTTTTACATTCGTCGTATGGAAAAAATTAAACCTCACACTTCATTTAATCCAAGAACTTCACAAGTAATTTCACTTGAGAAGGGTAAAATACCTCCGCAAGCAGTTGATTTAGAGGAGGTTGTGCTTGGAGCCATGATGATCGACAAGAAAGGAGTCGATGAGGTTATAGATATTCTTCATTCAGATGCTTTTTACAAAGAAGCACACAAACATATTTTTGAGGCTATTTTCAATTTGTTCGAAAACAGTGAACCTGTAGACTTATTAACCGTTTCGGCACGCCTTAAAAAGGAAAAAAAGCTAGAGCTGGTAGGAGGTGAGTTCTATCTCATTCAATTGACTCAAAAAGTATCCTCTTCGGCACATATTGAGTTCCATGCCCGTATCATTCTTCAAAAGTTTATTCAAAGAAGCCTCATCAAGATTTCTAGTGAAATTATAGAAGATTCCTATGATGAAGGAACCGATGTTTTTGATTTGTTGGACAATGCGGAAGCCAAATTGTATGAAATTACTCAAGGAAACATCAAACGATCTTCAGAAACAGCTCAGAGTTTGGTTATTCAGGCAAAGAAACGGATTGAGGAGATTGCAAATAGAGAAGGTTTGTCTGGAATTCCTTCTGGATTTACCCAAGTGGATAAACTAACGTCTGGATGGCAACCCAGTGATTTAATTATTATTGCTGCTCGTCCAGGTATGGGTAAGACAGCTTTAACTTTATCTATGGCCCGTAATATGGCCGTAGAATACAATACACCAGTAGCATTTTTCTCTCTGGAGATGTCTTCGGTACAGCTTATTACGCGTCTTATTTCTTCCGAGACGGGCCTTTCTTCAGAAAAACTAAGAACCGGTAGTCTGGAAAAACATGAATGGGAGCAACTAAATGTGAAGGTGAAAGGACTGGAAAAAGCTCCTTTGTACATTGATGATACACCTTCCCTTTCCATATTCGATCTTAGAGCGAAAGCACGTCGTTTGGCATCTCAATTTGGTATTAAGATGATCATGATTGATTACCTGCAATTGATGACCGCAGGAGGTTCTCAAAAAGGAGGAAACAGGGAACAGGAGATTTCTACAATTTCCCGAAATTTGAAGGCTTTGGCCAAAGAATTGAATGTCCCTGTAGTTGCCTTATCACAGCTATCTCGAGCTGTGGAAACTCGTGGAGGGAGTAAACGTCCTTTGTTGTCAGACCTTAGGGAATCTGGAGCGATAGAGCAGGATGCAGATATTGTTTCCTTTATTTACCGTCCCGAATATTATAAGATTGACGAATGGGATGATGAGGAACGTACTCCAACCGCAGGACAGGCAGAATTCATCGTTGCCAAGCACCGTAATGGTGGTTTGGATGAAATTAGATTGAAATTCGTAGGACATCTTGGACGTTTCGAAAACTTGGAAACTTTTGACTTTCCAACCGAAATTCATTCCCGAATGAATGATGCAGCCAATGATGATACTTTTAAACCTGATCACTTGCCTTCCCCCGATGAGGCCTTTGGTAGCTCTATGAATGATGATCCTGATGATGGGATTCCATTTTAAGCATTAGCATTTATTTAGCACTTTATTTAGAATTTACTGTTCACTTTGTCCCTATATTGGTATACTAATTACAATCAATCAGTAAATCAAAACAAAATGAAACAGTTACTCCTAACACTCGTAATAACCCTTTGTACATTTTCTTCGACTTTTGCTCAAAACCCTGATGAGGCTTTGGTAAAACAAACCCTAAACTATTATTTGGACGGAGGGACCAATAATGACTTCGACACACTCAAAAAGGCTTTTCATGATACTGCGACCATGAAATACATTCGCAATGGAGAATACAAAGAAGTAAATGCCATAGAGTTCTTTAAAGGCGTTATGAAACCAGGGCCTAAGCAGGATCGTGATACTAAAATTCTATCGGTAGATATTTCGGGACATGCAGCTCATGCCAAATTGGAAATTAGATACAAGGATTTTTCCTTCATTGATCATATGAACCTTCTTAAGGTAGATGGGGAATGGAAAGTGGTAAGCAAGATTTTCTATCGTAAATCTCATGAAAAATATTAACCATACTGGCTCGACTTTTGTAGTTATCTTAGCCAAGATGATAAACCACAAATCAATTATTTAAGAATGCGTGTTCTAGTTACTTTGTTATTTGTTTTCCTAAGCTTTCAAGGCTTTGCTTCTTACATCCTTATACCTATGGATGCAGAAAGTCAAGCCGAGCATCTAAAGGCCTATGGCATTACCTATTGGACCTTGGAACGGCAAATGAAGACAAAGTGGTTGCTTAACTATAGAGGTGGTTCCTTTTTATTGCCAGATGCAGATGCTATAAGAAAGGAATGTAGAATACGTGGGGTTTCTTTTGAAGTGATTAGCGATGCGGAAGCAAATAAAATATTAGAAGAAATAAGTAGTCCTTCCCGAAATATGGAGGCTGTTGTATTAGAAAAAGCACCTAAAATTGCGGTGTATTCACCTAAAGGAAATCAACCATGGGATGATGCGGTGACTATGGTACTTACCTATGCAGAAATACCTTATGAAGTTGTATATGATGAAGAGGTTTTGAGTGATCAGCTATTACTTTATGATTGGTTGCATTTACATCATGAAGACTTTACGGGACAATATGGAAAGTTTTATCGCGCCTATCGTGCTGCTCCTTGGTATATAAAGAATAAGAAAGAAGCCGAAGCCTTAGCTACTAAATTGGGATATAGTAAAGTTTCAGAAGCAAAAAGAGATGTCTCCCTAAAAATAAGGGATTATGTCATTGGTGGTGGATTTATGTTTGCTATGTGTAGTGCTACAGATAGTTTTGACATTGCTTTAGCTGCAGAAGGAATAGATATTTGCGAACCAATGTTTGATGGTGATCCTAGTGAATCTGGTTACCAAAGCAAAATCGATTACAACAAGACTTTTGCCTTCAAAGATTTTATTTTGGAAAGAAGTCCTATGGTCTATGAATTTTCGTCTATAGACATGACTACAAAACGTGAAATAAATAAGGAAACAGATTATTTCAGCTTGATGGATTATAGTGCCAAATGGGATCCAATCCCATGTATGTTGGTGCAAAATCATACCGCATTGGTTAAAGGTTTTATGGGACAGACCACTTCTTTTAAAAGAAGTGAGGTAAAATCTAATGTGTTGGTCATGGGTGAAATGAAAACTAATGGAGAAGCTAGATATATACATGGCATTAGAGGAAAAGGCTTTTTCACCTTTTATGGAGGTCATGATCCCGAAGACTATCAACATAGAGTAGGGGACGCAAAAACAGAGTTAGCTTTGCATCCTAATTCTCCGGGATATCGTTTAATCCTGAACAATGTCCTTTTTCCAGCAGCCAAAAAGAAAAAACAAAAGACTTGATTTTTTATTGTTGATTGCTTGTAAGGGATGTAGTATCCATGTAATCAATTAATTTTCGACATGCCTGCATTTCGTTGTTTCTACATGCTTTTCGCAACCAATGTCTAGTCAATAAGGAGTCAGACCTACCTCTTCCACGTTCCGAATAATGAACAGCGAGGGCAACCTGTGCCCTGGGATGATTGTTGGTGGCCGCTTTTAAATACCATTTGTAAGCTTCTTTTTTCAGCCTTTTCTCTTGTTCTTTTGTTTCTTGCTGGGAAGCTTCATGACTGTAAAGTGTTCCTATGGTAAAATAAGTTGATGGAATGTCATACAGTGCTGCTTTTTCCAACCATTTTCTGGCACGTTCAAAATCATAAGGGCAAAGGCCTCCTTCAGGTTTGGCAAAAGCTGCTCCCATATTGTAAAGTGCAAAAGGATGTCCTTTGGTGGCCGCCATCCGGTAGTATCTAATGGCTTTTTTTTCATCCTTATTAAACCCAATTCCATTTGCGTATAAGTAACCTAAATTATACTGGGCAAAGGCATTTCCTTGTTCTGCCGCAGTTACAAAATGTGATATAGCGAGATTTATGTTTTTCCTCAATCCTATTCCCTCTCTGTACAAATATCCCAAACGAGCAGAAGCTTCTGCATTATCAGACGTCCGCAATGATTGTATCATTTTTTGAAGAAGCTCCTTGTTTGGTTTTATTCGGTCAAGTCTTTTTCTCCACGAAATAAAGTTTGAATTGATATAAGTTGGTTCGTTTGTCTTTACCAAAACATCAGCATTTATGGTATTTACTGTATTCGAACCACTTGAAAATGCTGCCATTGGAAAATTTTTATTTCCGTAAAACTGTGGCACATTTGTGCTCCCCATATCATTTTTGATAGTATTAAAAAGTTCTCCAGAGGATAAAACTCCATTTCCATCAATATCTCCTTTTGAGTTTTCTAAGGCCTCCAAAAAATAACTGCTATACATACTTTCATGTTTTCCAGCAGAAGTAACCCTATAAGCATTTGTTGCTGTAAAAATGATATGGTTGTTTGTTTCATTATCTTCATTAAATGCGCCAAAATAATTTTCATCAAACGGCACCATATTTTTAGTGTCCACGATAGATCCTGAGTAGCAAGCATCCAATACTAAGACAACAGCTTTTATGTTTCTAACACTAATTTCCTCTTTAATCCAGTCATATGAAATGAGATGGTTAAGTTTTGTTTTGTCAAAGTCTGAAGGCACAATTCCTCCATGTATGCCATGTCCGCTATAATAAAAATAGAGGGTACTGATATCGGGTTTCTCAATATTGTTCAAGAGTTGGATGAAAGACTCTTTAAATGTCTTTTCATTGGGATCTAACAAGAGCTCAATCTTATTCTTTGGAAGTTTCCAATTGGCATTACTTTTAAGAAAAGAAGAAAAACGAACTGCATCCAGTCGGCAAGAGGAAAGATTAGAAATTTCTTGATCCTTGTAGTGATCTATCCCAACAATGAATGCATATCTGTTTTCTATAGGGCTATTTAATTCAGCTTCTATGGCTCCTACCGTTATCTTTTTGTTTTGGGCAAGTATCATGGTTGAGGTTAATGTCATGATCCATATCATTAAAAATTTTCTGATGGTTATTTTCATGATTAAATTTTTTGGGTAGTTTGTTTTTCGATTTTAATGTAGATTGGAATAAACTGATTATCATGACTTCTTTTTGGAAGTTCAATTCCTTGTGTGTCTGTTGTTACTACTGAAGTTTGAGAAGTGATGCCATAGAGATCTATAATCTTTTGTATATGTTCTAAGAACAAAACTCCCTTTTTGTTGGTATTCATCATTTCCATTTTCACTTTGTCAGATATGGAGTAATTGGAAACTACCACAAAGAAGTCTTCAGCTGTCTGAGATCCTTCTATTTCGAAAAATTCATTTTCCGATGGTAACGTTAATGCTTTCAGTCTATGAGTATCGTTTTTTCCAACAATAATGCGTTTTCCAAAAGGATCCATCCAGGTTTGTGTTTCCGTATCGTAGTAAAGGAAATATGCATGATCGTAGCCATTGAGTACTACATTAAACCGGTCTCCATTTTCCATTGGATTTTGAGTTGCAAACAAATTTTTTGTAGAAGTTGTGCCTTGAGAACCTACAATAATCTTTTTGGTGCTGGGTTGTAGTTTGATATATTCCTGAGAGTTAAAATATTTCAGCTGAATACTTGGGGAAATTGTATTGGATCTATTCATTTCAGTACTATAACTTGGTAGACTGTGATTGGCGTCTGTAAGTTTTGAAGTCACTATTTCTGACCAACTGGGGTATTTAAGTTTGTTTTCAATTCTATTTACAGCAAATGTCAACCCTAATGAAAACAACTCTTTTTTGTTCTCTTTGGAAATAGTTCCAGAAGTAAACAGCTCTTTTAAGGAAGAAAACAGAGAATCTCCAAATTCCAAAATAAGGAGCAGGGCCGGAATGATGGCCTTACTATTTGCTTCCGTAGCTGCCAATTCAAGGGAAGGCTCCCATTTTTCTGAATAGATGGCTTTGGCATTTCGTAATTGTGAAAGATTATTTTGACCAAAATTTTCAATAAAATAATCTAATTTCTTCCCTTTAAGCCCCCGTAACTTTTCTATAGTACCTAGATCAGAACATAGTTGTTCAATAATTTCATTCATTTGGGAGGCATACTCTTGGTAATGCATCTTTAATTGATGGTAAGACATTTCGGAAATAGTTCCTGTTGCAGTCCATTTCTCGATATCCCTTAATTGAGATTCAATGATTTTTTTGTTGCTAACCATTTGTGTGATTACACGTGTGTCTTCAAGGATACTTGAGATCTTTGTTTCGTATGGATTTTTTAATTCGAACTGAGGGTAAACCAGAGTTGTACTTAAAAAGAAGATAAAGAGTATAATTGCTTTCATTGTTGACAGTTTTAAACGAATGTAGGGTTCATCACCTTCGTTTGAAACAATGCCTTCGTGAGAACTAGTTGTGATTGAGTGAAGTAATCATATGGTTGAGAGAACTTGAAAAGAGACTGTTTGGTTCTCTAAGTAGACAAGATCTAGATTTTAAGTTTCTTTGGATACATTGCTTGCAATACAGAAAAACAATGTTTCATTGTCCACAAAAATAGGACTTATTCTAAGTTGAAAATAGTTGGTTTCTCCATCTACAGCTATATTAAAATCAAAAGTTTTGGAGGCCAGTTGCTTAATATTTTTTAAGGTAGAACTACCAATTGTGTTCTTTAGCGGAATAGTAAAAACCTTCGGAAGTAATTTAAAGAGATTATCCCTGTTCCCAAATAATGTTTCGGCCCTGACATTCCATCGTATAATTTCACCGGCTTGATCAATAATGATATTTGCATTCAGTGAATTGTGCATTACAGCAGAATACAATCGTTCATTCTTCTCCAATTCTTTCTGAATTTGCTTTCGCTCCAAGATTTCTTTACTCAATTTCACATTTATCTCCTCTAACTTAGCAATCTGGGTTTTTAATAATTTGTGCATTTGCCTTTTACTAGGCATGTTGGAGTCTTCTGTTTTAAGGAGTTCCTCAGGAATTAAATGGATAATGGTAGCAAAAGCTTCTAATAAATAGTAACTGTTGAAGTGTTTGTTGTAAGCATTGTTGTAAATAGCAAGCATGGCATTTTGACCAAGACTTTCTGTAAGTTTTTCTTGTAGAGAACTAGAATAATCGAACATCTCTTTTTCTACTTGGTTTATTTCAATTGGGGAGCTGTATTTATCTATAGAGAAAGGCCTACTCAATAGTTCTTCGGCTTGGCTTAAGTATGGATCCTTGAAGTTGCCCAACAAATTTTTAGCACCTTCAAGAGCATCTTTTAGAAACAATCTGGACAGTGCTACCTTTTGTATTTCGTACGGAAGGAAAACAACATAAAGTTCATGATAGTCACTAATCCTAGGACATTCCATCAAAAATGCCTCTCTGAAATCTTGTTTGTCTTTGGATGAATATTCTTTTTGAAGTAGGAGGAAATCTTCTATATCCAAATACAAAGAAGGAAACAATTCCATCTTTTTTTTGGAATCATATTCCCTAAAAACTTTAAGCTTTGAAGAGAGTTCGTAATTTGTTTTATAGGATTTTAGTTGGTGAAATAAATCTTTACAGATGTAATCTAATACATAGCCTTTATCTTCCGGGTTGGGAAGCTGTGTGACTTTACGTTTAAGAAACCTTTTCAGATTTACCATAAAGGTTAAACTTTACTTGCCTTGAATATTTTATAAAACCCAAATGCAGAAAGACCCCAAGTAAGGATCAATGCCAAATACCATGCATAACGACCTATGTTTGATCCCATTAATTGGTTGAACAAATTATATTCAAAAAGATGATCAATTTGCATATGAAGATGTCCTACTGCCATAATTAAAAATCCCCAAGTTAATAGTTTCATGCCAGCTCCAAACTTACCGCCTTTCAAATTTCTTGCAGTCAAAAAACTAAAGACAATGGCAATTAGTAAGAATGGAAGCTCTAATAGGCCAAATATTTCAACTTCCGAAGAGAAGTGATCTGTATGTTGTTGGGCCCAAAGAACCCCGGGTAATAGACAAAATAATATGGTAACAAAAATCGGGGTTTGGGTTTTCATAAAAGAAGGTTTGTTGTTAGTAGTAGCATTGTGGGGAAATGCTTTTAAGAACAATTGAAAATACAATATAACAATAATATGTATATGTTAAAATACGAAAACCCTTCAAAAAATAAAAGGCCTGCTACATGAGCAGGCCTTTTAGCGAAATAATGTTATTATTATATAGGCTTACGCCTTATTTTACTTTGTTTACTATAGCAGCAAAAGCTTCTGGGTGGTTCATAGCTAAATCTGCAAGAACCTTACGGTTCAATTCAATTTCATTAGCTTTAACCGCTCCCATAAACTGAGAATATGACATTCCATGCTCACGGGCACCTGCATTAATACGGGTAATCCATAAGGCACGAAATGTTCTCTTTTTTGCACGACGGTCTCTGTACGAGTATTGCATTGCCTTATCAACGGCATTTTTGGCAACAGTCCATACATTTTTACGTCTTCCAAAGTATCCTTTGGCTTGCTTAAGAACCTTTTTTCTGCGGGCTCTCTTCGCAACTGAATTTACTGATCTTGGCATAATTTTAGATTTTTTGTAGCAGGCGGTTAATTTCTCAACACTTTGTCATTTATAATGGCCGTACTCCAGGGTTATTAAAATTTAGTTTAACCGGTTAACCAATTACTTCAAACGAAGCATTTGTTTAACATTGTCCTCGTCACTCTTGTGTACCGTAGTATCATGAGTCAAGGCAAGCTTACGTTTTTTAGACTTCTTTGTTAAGATATGACTTTTAAACGCGTGCTTTCTTTTGATTTTACCAGTTCCAGTAAGCTTAAATCGCTTCTTGGCACTGGATTTTGTTTTTTGTTTAGGCATCTGTTCCTATTTTTACTTATTTCGCTTTCTTTTTATATCAACTTCTTTCGAAGAATCATTTCTTTTTAGGAGCGATGAACATAGTCATTCGCTTTCCTTCAAGTTTTGGCATTTGTTCTACCTTGCCATAGTCTTCTAAATCCTGCGCTAAACGCAACAATAGAATCTCTCCTTGGTCTTTGTAAATGATGGAACGTCCTTTAAAGAAAACATAAGCCTTTAATTTGGCTCCATCTTTTAAGAACTTTTCACCATGTTTCTTTTTAAACTCATAATCGTGATCATCGGTATTCGGACCAAATCGAATTTCCTTAATCACAACCTTAGTTGCTTTGGCCTTAAGTGCTTTCTCCCTTTTCTTTTGCTCATAGACAAATTTTTTGTAGTCCATGATTTTGCAAACGGGAGGAGTAGCGTTAGGGGAGATTTCTACCAAGTCTTCTTCAAGTTCTCGGGCAATCTCCAATGCTTTTCTTGTAGGGTATACCCCCACTTCTACGTTGTCTCCAACAAGACGTACTTCTTGAGCGCGTATCTTTTCATTAATGAGGTGTTTATCCTCTTTAATGATTCTGGCTGGGCCTCTGCTTCTTTTTCTTCGTATTGCTATGGCTTATAAGTTTAGTTAAACGTTAAATTCTTTTACGGTTTCTTTTATTTCATTTTCAATGATGGTGGCAAATTCCTCAACACTCATCGTTCCTATATCTCCTTTAGAATGTTTCCTTACAGAAACTGTACCATCTTTATCTTCTTGCTCCCCTACAATAATCATATAAGGAATTTTATTCATCTCCGCTTCTCGTATTTTCTTTCCTATAGTCTCGTTGCGGTTATCTACAAGGGCGCGAATTTCGTTATTTTCTAACAAATTTAAAACTTTTTGAGCGTATTTTTCATATTTTTCGCTCAAGCATAAAATGCTAACTTGTTCTGGCATAAGCCATAGTGGGAAATTCCCTCCCGTATGCTCAAGCAAAATAGCCACAAAACGTTCCATACTGCCAAATGGAGCCCTATGGATCATCACTGGCCTGTGAAGCTCATTATCACTTCCCTTATAGGTTAATTCAAATCGTTCAGGTAGGTTATAATCCACCTGAATGGTCCCTAATTGCCAACTTCTTCCTAGTGCATCTTTAACCATGAAGTCTAATTTCGGACCATAAAATGCAGCTTCCCCTTCTTCTATCACATAATTCAATCCTTTGTCTTTGGCAGCATTTATAATTGCCTGTTCTGCTTTCTCCCAAACATCCACATCGCCAATATACTTGTCAGGATTTTTGGGATCTCTAATAGATACCTGAGTAGAGAAATTCTCAAACCCAAGCGATCCAAAAACATACAATACCAAATCGATCACATTTTTAAATTCCTGATCCAGTTGATCTGGAGTACAGAAGAGGTGGGCATCATCTTGTGTAAAGCCCCGTACGCGGGTTAAACCATGTAATTCGCCACTTTGTTCATAGCGATATACAGTACCAAACTCAGCATATCGTTTGGGTAGGTCCTTGTATGACCAAGGTCCGCTCTTGTATATTTCACAATGATGTGGACAATTCATAGGTTTCAATAAAAACTCTTCGTCCTCTTTAGGGGTCTTTATGGGTTGAAAACTATCTTCTCCATACTTAGCGTAATGCCCAGAAGTCACATAAAGCTCTTTCTGTCCAATGTGAGGAGAAATGACCATTTCGTATCCAGCCTTTTTCTGAGCTGTCTTTAGAAAGTTTTCCAATCGTTCACGAAGCGCAGCTCCTTTGGGAAGCCATAATGGCAATCCTTGTCCAACTTTTTGGGAAAAAGTAAATAGCCCCAATTCTTTTCCTAGCTTACGGTGATCTCTTTTCTTGGCTTCTTCCAAAAGCGTTAAGTACTCCGTAAGTTCCTTCTGTTTGGGAAAGGTAATTCCATACACTCGTGTTAGCTGTTTATTGTTTTCGTCACCTTGATAGTAGGCGCCAGCAACACTAAGTATTTTAGCCGCTTTCACAATACCTGTGTTCGGAATATGTCCTCCTCTACAAAGATCTGTAAAGGTATCGTGGTCGCAAAAAGTGATGGAGCCATCTTCAAGCCCTTCCACCAATTCAACTTTATATTCGTTTTTTCCTTGGTAAAACGCTAGAGCTTCTGCTTTACTAACAGATCGCATATTAAAATTATGCTTTCCCCTAGCTATTTCAAGCATTTTGTTTTCAATGTTTTTAAAGTCCTTTTCTGAAATAACGTCATCTCCTAAATCCACATCATAATAGAACCCTTTTTCAATAGCTGGTCCCACCCATAACTTAACACCTGGATATAATTGTTCAAGAGCTTGAGCGAGAATATGAGCAGAGGAATGCCAAAACGCTTTTTTTTCCTGCATCATCCCTCCAAGTATAAAGGACCAAGCTTCCATCGATGTCCAAAGGGGTTGTGGTCTCTACGACGGTGTTATTGAAAGAAGCCGAAATAACATTGCGTGCTAAACCTTCGCTAATGCTTTTGGCAACATTCATAGGAGTAGTTCCTTCATCATAATGTTTTACACTTCCGTCCGGTAGGGTGATTGCAATCATATATTAATAAATTATTAGTCGGCAAAGATAGTACTAGTTTCTCCTTTTCACAATATAGAAGCCTTGCTTTCTCAGGAAGCTTTCTTTTTCTGAAGGAATAAGAAGAGAGGCTGTATTCCTTAGGATTTATATCAAAATAGAGGAGAAGTTGTTCGGAATATATAATATATAGGTATAAATGCAGAATTGAATACTTAAAAATCTAAACATTGAGTTTTCAAAGCGTTAGATATAATGCTTAAAAAAACTTTTAAAAAAGTACATTCTTTATTTGGATAAATAGAAAACCAGACTATCTTTGCACCCGCTTTGAGAGAGACATATGTCCGCTTAAAGAATTGCAAAAACAACGTTCTTAAATAAATTTGAAATTTTTTTTAAAAAGTATTGCAGGTTTAAAAAACTGTTGTACATTTGCACCCGCAAAACGGATGAAGGTTCATTCGGAGTAGTTTGAGATAAGTAACAAAGTTCATTGATATATTGAAATTGACAGCGCGTAGGACCGCATTTTTTTAAAGGGATGTGGTTCGACGAGAATAAACTAAACTAAGATAGATACCTGAGATTTTTTTGAGGGCTTTTGGTTGTATGAAATTATTTAAGATTATACGATGAAGAGTTTGATCCTGGCTCAGGATGAACGCTAGCGGCAGGCCTAACACATGCAAGTCGAGGGGTAACAGTGGGTGCTTGCACCCAGCTGACGACCGGCGCACGGGTGCGTAACGCGTATACAATCTGCCTTGTACTGGGGGATAGCCTTTGGAAACGAAGATTAACACCCCATGGCATGCGACCGTGGCATCACGGACGCATTAAAGGTTACGGTACAAGATGAGTATGCGTCCTATTAGCTTGTTGGTGTGGTAACGGCACACCAAGGCTTCGATAGGTAGGGGCCCTGAGAGGGGGATCCCCCACACTGGTACTGAGACACGGACCAGACTCCTACGGGAGGCAGCAGTGAGGAATATTGGACAATGGGGGCAACCCTGATCCAGCCATGCCGCGTGCAGGAAGACTGCCCTATGGGTTGTAAACTGCTTTTGTACGGGAAGAAACACCCCCACGTGTGGGGGCTTGACGGTACCGTAAGAATAAGGATCGGCTAACTCCGTGCCAGCAGCCGCGGTAATACGGAGGATCCGAGCGTTATCCGGAATCATTGGGTTTAAAGGGTCCGTAGGCGGGCGATTAAGTCAGGGGTGAAAGTTTGCGGCTCAACCGTAAAATTGCCTTTGATACTGGTCGTCTTGAATTACTGTGAAGTGGTTAGAATATGTAGTGTAGCGGTGAAATGCATAGATATTACATAGAATACCAATTGCGAAGGCAGATCACTAACAGTACATTGACGCTGAGGGACGAAAGCGTGGGGAGCGAACAGGATTAGATACCCTGGTAGTCCACGCCGTAAACGATGGATACTAGCTGTCCGGCCTTTTGGCTGGGTGGCTAAGCGAAAGTGATAAGTATCCCACCTGGGGAGTACGTTCGCAAGAATGAAACTCAAAGGAATTGACGGGGGCCCGCACAAGCGGTGGAGCATGTGGTTTAATTCGATGATACGCGAGGAACCTTACCAGGGCTTAAATGCAGTCGGACAGATTTGGAAACAGATTTTTCTTCGGACTGATTGCAAGGTGCTGCATGGTTGTCGTCAGCTCGTGCCGTGAGGTGTCAGGTTAAGTCCTATAACGAGCGCAACCCCTGTTGTTAGTTGCCAGCGAGTAATGTCGGGAACTCTAACAAGACTGCCGGTGCAAACCGCGAGGAAGGTGGGGATGACGTCAAATCATCACGGCCCTTACGTCCTGGGCTACACACGTGCTACAATGGCCGGTACAGAGGGCAGCCACACCGCAAGGTGGAGCGAATCCTTAAAACCGGTCTCAGTTCGGATCGGGGTCTGCAACTCGACCCCGTGAAGCTGGAATCGCTAGTAATCGGATATCAGCCATGATCCGGTGAATACGTTCCCGGGCCTTGTACACACCGCCCGTCAAGCCATGGAAGCCGGGGGTACCTGAAGTCGGTCACCGCAAGGAGCTGCCTAGGGTAAAACTGGTAACTGGGGCTAAGTCGTAACAAGGTAGCCGTACCGGAAGGTGCGGCTGGAACACCTCCTTTCTAGAGAACCCCTTAATTGGGGCGAGGTACGACTAAAAGATCCTGTGATAGGGAATCTGTATCTTTCTTGGTTTAGCTGTCGATTTTGATTATATATATGCAGTCTCATAGCTCAGCTGGTTAGAGCGCTACACTGATAATGTAGAGGTCGGCAGTTCGAGTCTGCCTGAGACTACGATACGTTCATATTGATATATTGAAGGAAATTCTGGAGGTTGAAGGGGTTCGACATTTGAAAAGATTGGGATTCTGACATTCTGAATTTTAAAATGGGGAATTAGCTCAGCTGGCTAGAGCGCCTGCCTTGCACGCAGGAGGTCATCGGTTCGACTCCGATATTCTCCACCAAGGACAGCAACCGCTGGTTTCTGATTCGCTGCCGTTATTTTGGGCAGTTGATTCCACGGGGGTCCGGACAGTTCATTGACATATTGGGAAAAGAAATACGAGAAAAGCAATAATTTTTAGGGCATATCGCGAGATATGCTCGATATTGAATATAACTCATTAAAGAGCAAAAAAGTACAATAAGCAAAGTAAGGGCGTATGGGGAATGCCTAGGCTCTCAGAGGCGATGAAGGACGTGATAAGCTGCGATAAGTCGCGGGGATCGGCACATACGAATTGATCCGCGAATTTCCGAATGGGGCAACCCACTATATTGAAGATATAGTACCGAAAGGGGCGAACCCGGGGAACTGAAACATCTAAGTACCCGGAGGAAGAGAAAACAAAAGTGATTTCGTCAGTAGCGGCGAGCGAACGCGAATTAGCCCAAACCAGTGCTGTTACGGCAGTGCTGGGGTTGTAGGACCGCGATATTTGATGCACAATGAACTAGAAC